>NZ_NSBU01000001.1 GCF_002285415.1 Actibacterium pelagium
AGATCGGCGCGTTCGCCGTGTCGATCAGCTGCGTCAGGTCGTTCGCAACGCGCTCCTGTTCTTCAGTTGTTTCTTGAAGGTCATTAACAATGGAAGTAATCCAACGCCAAACCCAACGCGCTTCATAAATGAAGTAATTAGACATCCTTTGAGAGAATGGATCATCCTCGGCGAGACTTTTTATTTCAGTCATACCCTTGCCAAGGGCGGTGTCTAAGAAGCGCTGGAGCGCCAACGTTAGAGCAGATACTGCTACGAGACCTATGAAAACCGCGACTGCAAGGACGCTGAAGCGATCCGTAATCCTGCCGTGCAGAACCGCAATCACTTCCGTTAACGGCATTAAAACTACGTAAGATATTTCATCTGAAAATTCCGGCTTAATAACAGAATACTTGTAGCTTTCCCGCCACTTATTCAGGTCGACATTTTCGGCTTCAAGTGGTACAAAAACGTCCAACTCGCGATCCAAATAGTGAGAACCTGCAAGTGCCTCCGGGAGGTCGAAGTAAGGAACTTCTGAAACACCCATCACGCCAGTGCCCCAAAAAACATTCCAACCTTTTTCTAAAAGGTGTTCCTCTTTTACTTCGCTAAAAATGGTTTCGAAATCCCAAGTCGTGACCAAAAGTTCATCTCTTCTCCCCAAAGCAATACTGCGAAGCATTCTACCGTCCATCGTTAGATGCGGGAATGATCCGCCAATCGATTCAATTAAATCATCGATATCAAGAGACGAGATGAATTCGCTGCAATTGTCACCCGCGTGTAAGTCCCGGACAAATCTGGCTTCCCCTTTTGAATCAACGATACAGATGGAGACTACGCCTGAAGGCAAGTCTTCAGCCTCAGCAAGCCGGAATTTAGGAGCGTCCCTGAAATAGAGCAATGAGACCTGATCCGTTCTCAACGTCACTGCATTTTCCATGTCCGAAGCGAAAAAGTGAGCGTCGAAGGAAACCCGCTCAGAAGCCTCCTCCATTGCTCGGTCAAATTCCCAACCACTGGAAAAGAACATTAGCGCGACTGATGGCACTAGAATAAATGTGCTTAACCCCATGCTAAACAAGGTCGACAACCGCCATCCAATCCAGCTTTGAGGCACAGTCGCGAGCTTCCCGAGCAGGGGCCGCAACAACAACAAGATCAAGTAGGCAAGCACTACGTTTACAAGCCCATTAATACCTTGCTTCAAACCAATCACGGCGACCGTACTGCCGGGGAGCCCCAAGCCGTAAGTGTAAGTTAGATAAGCGAACGGAGCACCTATTAATGCCCAGAAAATCAGATCCAAAATAATGAGGTCGCGACGCGGCCATTCTTTACCGTAAAAAAAGCCTAGAAACGCGGCTTCTAAGCAAAGGTTCACTAATGCGTAGGCATGACCCCAAAGAAAGTAGGTGTAGGAGTGCGATATCAAGGCAACTAGCACAGCAGCCAAAGGGCCCATTAGCAACAAAGCTAATACTACAAAGACAGAGCCGAAAATGAAGTTGACGCCGAACCAAAGATCCACGTTGATAAGATTGCCTAGAAAGCCACAAATCGACAGAGCAGCTATTAGGCCAAAGCATGATATCTTTTTACCGAACTCGCTGTTACATAGCCAAAATTCATTCTTCTCGATAGGATTCCAATGGTCCGTAATCATCTTAGCTTCTCAAGGTTTTTGGCACTATTTGGCTGAGTTTGTTAACGAGAGCTTAGGCCCGTTTGAACGGCTGCTCTTGAAGAGAAATTCACTGCAAAAGCGTCAGCCATGTAAACTTTCAAAACGCCAAATGCTCTAGCTTCGCACCCTTCCGACCCAACGTTTTTAGTCGACACTACAGTACCCTCATGATTTGCAGCTAATGTGTGAGGGTTTTGCATTTTTTGTGATTTTTAGAAACCTATCCGAAATTCCCTTTATTAATCCGTCTGGGTATTTGTAGAATTAAAGAGTGGAATCTATACGCCGTTCATAGTTGGAATTCGGCCAGGCGCATGAACGTTAATTACTACTCAAACTGCACCGTTGCTGTGCTTGAAGACAACCGAGAAACCTTAAATGAAATCGAAGAGGCTCTTTCGGTTAATAACTATAATGTCGTAAGCTCTTCATCCGCATCAGAATTTGTTGAGAAAATTGAAGGCTTGGAAATTAGCCTCTACTTGTTGGATCTCGGACTTCCAGACGCGGACGGTCTCAATTTCGTGCGTGAACTCCGGCGAATAAACGACGCGGGTATCATCATTATCTCTGGGCGCTCCTCTGAAACAGACAGGGTTGTAGGCCTAGAGCTAGGCGCGGATGACTACATAGCAAAACCGTTCAGCCCGAGAGAACTTTGCGCTCGAGTTTCGAGCGTACTAAGACGTGTTGGTCAACCGAAAGTGCTTCCCACATCCAAAAATGAAGGAGCTGAGTCTAAGGAAGTTCTGCGGTTTAGCGAATGGAAGCTTGATACAAGGTCGCATCAGCTTTTCGCGCCAAACGGTGAGCAAGAATATTTAACCAATGCAGAATACTCTCTGCTCTATGTCTTTTTAAATAATCAGAACCGGGCTTTAACCCGTGATGCGCTGATCAACCAACTCAAAGGGCAAGATTGGGCTGGTTACGACCGTGCGATGGACGGATTGGTCAGTCGCCTTCGCAAGAAGTTGGCGAAATTCGAGCCTGACAAAACATATATTCGAACAGTCCACGGCGTTGGCTATCTTTTCTCAGACAACTCCTGAGGTCATTCTGAGTTTTGACGCGACACCTTAAACGCGTTTACGGTTATCCAAGAAGGTGTCGTCGTCTCAACCAGTACCACCAATTTGCGTGTCCAGAGCGCTTTAGATCATGTCCGCAATTAGCAGCACCGACATAGCGCCAAGAACGACAGTCAGGCCATATAAAAACAACCAAAATGCTTTTTCCATAGCTTCCCTCCAAAAAGGTTCGAAACCATCAATTTCAAGAGAAATCTCCGGTTTTTCATACAGCGGCTTGTAAGAACGACCGCTAGTTCCATCGATCTTAGAATCCATGTCCGTTATGCTTTTCTCAATCATTTGCCAGGCCCTCTTATGATTGTAACTTTTCCAAATTTTTTCGATTTCGATTTCGACAAGGCCAAACGGATGCGATTGGCCATTCAATGCAACTGTGTTTTTCATGACGATTTCCATTCACCCAAACCTACCGGCCTCTGGCATCCAGCAGGGGGTAGTACCAACATTTATTATCGACATAGAGCTTGAATTTTCGCCCTGAGCTCTCGATCCGCGACGGTTCAAAATTGCAGTCAGTCAGCATGTTCATTGCGACCTGCATTCGGCCTTGCAGTTCTTTGGGATCTACATTTCTGAAACCCTTATCCAAACGGATTTCCACAAACGCGGGTAAAGGACGTACCAGACTAATGTCCATGACTGTCCCTCGGACCTTTGCAGTGTAGTCCTCAACGGTTTCAGCGATTACTGGCGGCGTCAAAAGAAGTGACGTCAAGCCGATCGCAAAAATTTGGGCAGTCGCTTGGAATTTAGCAAACCTGTTACGTGCATTCATCATGGCAGAATCTCTATTTTGACCTCATAGGTAGGGTTGACGCCTACGTTAATAGCCAAAACTTTTGGGATGATTATGTGAGCAAGAACAAAAGTTGTCGAAAGGTTGTGAAATTTCCAAAATGAAAATTCTACAACATTTCTGCTTCTAAAATGTCAGCGACCCAACCAAACATATTTCGGGTATCTTTGCGGATGGCTGTTGAAAAACCTGCTAACTTTCAACACGGCATTCGTACAAAGTTGGCGCTGCGCCCACACGACTAAGGGGCAAATGAAAGCTATTTTCAGCGAGAAAAACTGTCGTAAAATTGCGGATGTGCAAAATACTATAGCGGGATGAACTAGGGGACTTCTATCAAAACCGGCCAATTGAGATTGGATGTTACTGTCGGATAGAAAAAGCTGCAGTTACAGAAAACAGACTCAATGTGGGTGAAGGAAAAGCTGGCGGAGCAGCCGTCCTACAAGTCTCAATTAAGTATAGCGAAGCGTTTTTGGGAGCTGCCCAAAACAGTGATGAAATTTCAGGTTTCGGTTACTTCGATGAAATGGATTTAAAGTTTCTCAGCCGATCGAGTCGAATGCCAAATGTCAAAATAAATCAGCCCGTCTCGCATTTGGGTGACATTCGCGAAACGGGCTGATCACGCTCAAGGCGTAGGCAGGTGTCAATTGGGACGTTTAGCGACAGAGATGCTGCCCAGAAAACCGCGCAAATCTTTCGAATTTTTGGGCTCTGGGATTAGAATATCGCCAAACTCAGGTGCAAACTCCAAATTCTGAACTGCTTCAGCGTTTGGAGCCATAAGGACAACTGGAAGGTCGGGGCAAATAATTCTGACTCTTTCAACCGCTTCTAGCAGTTCGTCACAATCAACTACCCAATCCAAACGGATCAGAAACAGTCGCCATGCATCTGGATCCTCAATCAACGCCTCAAGCGCGAGGTCCATCTCGCTCGTGTAGCTCAACTCATGACCAACCGCACCGAACATTTTGGCGCAATTTGCAAGTGATGGTGACGAACGAGCGACCAGCAAGGCTGAGGGGCTGGAGTGTCTAACTTGATGATGGGTGCGGAGTAGCCTCTCAAGTTTAGCCGAGTGCGTGAGTTCGTCCGGAAAGACCGAACGGACCAAGCCTGAAAGTAAGCTACCTTGGAAACCCATCTTTCTCATCCTTTACTGGTCGTGACAGGTTGATATTAGCAACGCGGCTTTGCAGCCTTTTGTCAGGTTTGTGCAAATTTGTGCGTAAAAAATAAAAATTTAAATGGCTCTTTCTTTTAGGATATTCGGCCGACCCTCCGAACCGCTGAAATAAGAGAATTCCTTTAAAATAGTAGACGCCGAGCGAAAGTTGCGTCGACTCACACAAACGAAACACCGGGGTTTGCGGTCAAAATAAAAATCTGTGAAGCAAGTTGTGAGACTGAACCCGCACTGCACCACAGGTCATGACAAACGCCACCCATAAGATCTCCTAAGCTGTTTACGGGGATCTGTTTGGTGCGCGGGGTTCGTAGACTTGATCAGGACGCAACCGATAGGTGATTTCCTCGTAAACGAGCTTTATGAGACGGCACGATCCCGAGCCCTAGGTTGTGCAGGAGAGACCGCAATTCTTCGTTCAAATCTTCGACTATTAGGTAACCAAGCCTGTCGCCAGCACAACACAATGCTAAGACCAGACTTTTCTCTGCCTCTGTCAACTCAAAGGCGTCGATATTAGTGCGAATGCTACCGCCCAAATTTCCACGGAAGTCGCCAAAGCCAGTCCAGGACAGCGGTTCGAAGTACTGATCTTTAACTGGTTTTGATGTTTCCAACACAAAACGATACGGATAAACGGTATTATCACCACCCAAAAGTCGTCGATCTGAATCGTCGACCTTATTTAGGTGGACATCAACACCAATATGATTCCTTATTTGTAGGCAATAGTTGGAGCTCGCATTTACACTCGGTAATTGAACCGAATAAACAGGCATTGGAGCCGCTAGAATACAGCACGCAAGTCCTAGCATCTGCGGATCAGGCTTTCGATCTACACCCCAGAAGTGAAGTCGATCGACAAACGGGACAGGCTCATATTCCGCTGCACGTAATCTAACGGTGAGAGCGCGTTTTTCACGATGATAGGAAAACTCAAACCTCACCAAAAATCTCCATTCAGACCATTGTTCGTGTAGGGTTCAAACTTACAGTTCCCGATGGAGTTGGCAGTATTTAGAACCTGACGCAATTTTGCTTGCGACGGGAACGATCCAAGTAAGACATGGACCCCCTCCTGTGGCTCATTTACCCGAAAGAATTGCACCGAATTTTCTTCGATATCGATCTCTAAAAGCCCACAATTAAGAAGCTTTGAGATTTCTTCAAAGTCGGAAATAAGGTTTGAAACGACACACCGATGCCCTTTGGGAACCTCAAGAGCATCAAGCCCTATTACTTCATCACCATTATCAAGCTCTGCCTCTGATACCAATCCAACATTCACTACTTGAGAAAAGGTTTGAAAGGCTTCAGATATCTCTCCAACATCCATGACTCTTGAGCTTTGTAGAACAAGCTTGGTTTCTCCACCGAAACCCTTCCAGCACGGTTCAAATCTAACCCCGCCGGCAACACAAGAGTCCGCATCAGACAGTGGGTCAAATCCTAAGAAGAGCGCATCCTCCATCATCATTTCTATTCGGAACCGCCCAAAGCCGCTTGGTAGAAGTTGGAGCATGTCTGTCGGAGTCGGAAACCCAGAAACCCAAAGGTCTCGAATTTCGGACTTTTGAACAGCTTCAATGAATGCTTCGCCGACAAAGTATCTGTATGTGTTGTTGGTGTATCTGGATACATCTCTTTGGTCGGTGTGACCCGAGCTGGAGACACTGTTCCTATGAAGCCGTCTAAAGCAATGAAACCTGCCTGAATGCGGGATTTTCAAACCGGCAACCAACATACGAACACACAATTCATAGTCAGAGCCAAGTACCATCGTTTCATCGTAACGAAATCGCTTCAGAACATCTTTCCGGTAGAAACCCGTGCTGTGCAGCGTGATTTTGCCTGGATGAGCCATCATCTCGTCTACATTGCGTCTTTGCCCCCGGTAAGACGACAACCTTCCACTATCTTCGTCAAATTCGATCCAGCTCGAATGGCACCCGTGAGACGCTTGAACCTTTGAGATACAGCTAATTTGCTCCGCAAACCTTTCTGGAAACGAGATGTCGTCATCATCGTGAACCGCAATATAGAAACCTCGGGCTAGGTCAGTGATTGCGTTGCGCGCTTTCGGAATTGATTTTTCGTCGATGTAATGAACGTGGATGTCCAAATCTGGATATTCTTCTTGGAGCTCTCTTTCCGACAACCGAAGATCAGGGTCCGAACCGTTTTCACAAATACGAACCTCAAAGTCAGTGAAGGATTGGTTCCTCAATGACTGCAGACACTCCAGAAGCTGTTGATTTCTTTTCGGGCGAGCTGAAGTCGCAAGAGCAACGGTTATAGCTGGCGGAAAAGCACCTAAACCCTGGTAATTTGAGAACTGAAACGGGCTGGAGCGAAAGATCGTTTCATCTTGAAGGAGCTGGCTTTTTTTGGCGGGTGTAAAGCGATTGCTGAGTTTCGCCGCAGAAGGGCCATGTCTCTGATGAAGCACATTTTGCGTCGGATAATTTATTACAGATTTCCCATAGTTGCGAAGCCGTCTGCAAATATCATTGTCTTCGCCCCCATAATCAAAAAAACGCGTATCAAAGCCTCCGATCTCAATTAAGTCGTGGCGATTGAAAAGATTGCAGGCACCCTCACCCCAAGACGGTCTCAACCTAGCATTTGCGACGTGACCATTTTCGAGATCATAATCTGTGACTTGGATGTTATAGAATGAAACTTCTCCATCCATAACGTGCAGAATGAGTTTCTGGAATTCGTCAGCGCCTAATTCAAAGCGCACATCTGCGTCAATCTTTAGAATTACATCGCACTTGGCTTCAGTGATCCCAATATTATTTGCCTCGCTCAAACACCAGGTGTCAGCTTCGACCCGTACAACTCTTGCATTCTCAAGTATCGCAAGAGGCACTTCAGAACCAAAATCAACAACGATGATTTCTTCGATTAGACGATATTGAGAAAGCGCGTCTATACAAGCTTGGAGACGCTCAACGCACCAATCCCGGAATGAGACTATTGCAGTAACCATAGGTCCTCGGAAAGTTTTTGCACGCCTTAATCCAAGCGTCGAAGGCACTTACGGCCAGCTACGCTCCCTTAAACTCTGCCAACGGAAGTGGAGGGCTTTACGCTTCACTGCCTACAAAGCTGTAGAATTCACGAGAGCATAATTCCGCAGATACTCCGCTACCGCTCGCTACGCCGCTTAGAAGCACTGCGATCGCTTCAGTAGTGGAAATAAATCCACTTGGCGTATTTACGACCCCACCACCCATAGCCATTAACGCTCCTACACGCTCGGCACGTTCGGCACCGGACATGTCAACGCAAGCGCTTGCCTCTGAAGCTATTGTGGCTGTCGCAAGCGCAACCAATCCTAACTTCCTGTATTTTTCCAGATTTTTCTCTGTCGGCATCGATTTCCCTCAACTTCCATACCCCGAAATGACTTAACACATTCGCTTCACGGACTTGCTGAAATCACGCGGGACATTAGCAGAGATCTTAATTGAACCGACATCAAAAGCATGTTCAGTTTGTTGAAAGTTGTGTGAAACATGTGAAAATTCCGGATTCGACCCGCCAGCAGAGAAGCCTCGCACTGCGAATGCACCTGATGTCAATTCATAGTGAAAGCCGGGTTAGAATTGTAGGTCAAAGGCTCCTTAAGCTGCCCCCCAAGAGCAGGCATCAAGCAATTCGTACGAACGTCTTTGTCGCTAAACGAACAATATTTAAGCTCTTGACCGGCGCTAATATTTAGCCGCGCCGACAGGCGTATGATTTTTGCACAACTTTCCAAAAGAACCAGAAAACTGCGGCAAAAAATCTGCAAAACGAAATTGTAACTGTTGGCCAAATCCACAGGTAGGCCGGCGGTCAAAGTGATCTCTTTTCAGTTCGGCGACCACCAAACGATCGAGAGCCACTTTGATGAGCGACACCAGCGCGACCACCATACCCGGCGAAACTGGGGCATTCGAACAGTTTTTAGCGTTTGCCATACTTTTCGTGGCTGTCTTAGCATTCCTTGCATTTGTTTTGCTTGCGCTGTTGTGGGCGCTCTACGCTGTTAAGAGTTTAATCGGGATCGACTTGTTCTCCGGGTATCACTTGGGAGATCACATCGAATTACTCCGCTATGCCCGAGTGAATTGATGCTCCAGTTTCAGAAAGCATCTCCTTTGTCGGTGTCGACATTCTTCAGAAAATACCGAGGGGACACCCACAGCTGGTCTTATGGCTTTTGGGATGCCAGCGCCCTCTTTGCGGTGTCAGGTGTCGGTATCGAAGGCACCCAAAAGTTTGGCCAAGCATCACGCACCAGTTCACCAACCCCCGATAGCTCAATTTTTCGGGGTGAGTTAGTAATCAAAAACAATCAAGGCTTGATATGACCATCTACCTACTACGTTTGCTCGCCGTTCTCTCTGTGATTAGTGTCGGCGCGTGTTCAAGTGCAACCACAAGCACCAAAAACAACGCCCCCCAAATACTCACAATGGGAGATTCACTGCTTGCATGGAATCGAAATTCTGGCAGGTCGATTTCAGACGCTGTTGAGAAAGGCCTTGGTATTGCAGTAGTCGATCGATCCAGAAGCGGGGCGTTTATGAGGTATTCGCTCCCGATTACCGGGGCGCTCGGAGCTGATATCAACAAACAATATGTCAGTGGCGATTGGGATTGGGTCATCCTAAACGGTGGCGGGAACGACCTCTGGCTAGGTTGCGGCTGTATGAAGTGCGATCGCAAACTCGAAAAGCTTATTGCCAAAAACGGCCAATCAGGAACAGTTCCCAATCTGGTTTCCAAGATCCGCTCTGAGGGCGCTCAAGTAATTTATGTCGGCTATCTACGAACGCCCGGCGTCACCTCGCCCGTCGAGCATTGCACAGACGAAGGAGAGGAGTTTGAGCGGCGACTAGAGAGACTCTCCAAATCTGATCGGGGGATCCATTTCTTGTCGCTAGCGGGAATGGTTCCAGAAGGAAGTCGGGACTACCACTGGGTTGATCTGGTTCATCCCTCGGTTTTGGCCAGCGAGGAAATAGGCGAAAGGATCACCAACATCATTCTTAACAACCAACTGGCCGATTATCGACCTTGATACCGCACCATAGAACTCGGTGAACAATTATCAGCTCAACTGTCCTACAGACAAAGATAAACCAACTGGGAGTGGCGCGAAAGGCCGCTCCCGCATGTCATCACGAACAAGAGATCAGTTCGACTTGGCACCCCAAAATTCGGAGGAAATATGCGAAAGTGGCTCCTTATCCTATCTCTGACAACTGCAATCCTTTCACAAAAGGCACTTGCCGAAGAGGGAGGTTCACCATTGGCGCCGGACATGATGATGATCCAGCTTGGATCGCATCACTCAAATCTTAGTGCGCCACGCAATATCGGCAGTTTCGAATCTTTTAATCCCGGGGTGATCTTCTCATGGGAGGTAAATTCAAGCAGAGGGTCGATATCTGCTGGAGTATTCAGAAATTCATATGGAAGTCCAAGCCCAGTTCTTTCCTATAGTCACCGGCTCAAAGATTTTGAAACGGGGTATGTTGCTGCTTTCGCAGGTATTGCTGACTATGGTTCAGATGCAGAGTTTGTGAACAACGGCGGTTTGGGTAGTTTGGTCCCCTTGGCGGGTCTTCATATACGCCATCGCAATTTCTATGGTCAGCTTATTCCTGCGAAAGAGGAAGCAGGATGGGGCGCCATCGTCGTTTTTGGTCTCCAATTTGATCTTTGAAGAAGCCCCAGCATTGCGGGACTCTAAACTTCAGAATACAGCTTATCGCAAGGTTTCAGTTGAATGGTAGGCCGTTAGCCCCCTTGATCCGCACGTTGGGTGGCGCCGTAGATTGAAGCGAGTGCCCGCAACCTGCCCAAACAAAAAAGGCGCGGTCCAAGCCCCGCGCCTTTATCACGATGTTTCGTGAGGTGGGTTGGCCTTAGTTGGCCAATCCCTTTTTCTGTGTGATTGCGGCTTCGCGTTCCGCTTTCCTTTTCGCCTTGTCTTTGGCGATCTCGGCCTTGCGGGTTGCGACCAGTTTGGTCACCTCATCGGGGCGCATGACGTGCGTTGCGATGATCTCTGCCGCCTTGGCTGAAGCCGTGATCTCGGCGGCCACGAAGAACTGGGCCAGTCCCTCAGGAACGTGCTCCAACTCTTTTAGGATAGCGTCCAGCTTGTTCGCTGTATGGGTTTTAAGGGCCTCTTTGGCCTCGTCTGCCTCCAAGGCGATTTGAACTTCGCGGAGGGCTTTCAGTGTAGATTTGTTGCTCATAGGTTTTACCTCATAAATTTTTTGTTTTGAGCTTAGCGCGGGTGCGCTGGTGAGTGCCTTGAGGAACAAATCCTGGTTGCTCCACTCGGCTCCCCCTTAGGTCTGTCTCCTCGCCAATTTTTCAAAACGGATTTCTGCAATTTTCTCAAAATTATTTTTCAGGCCCTCGGTCTCGACTGGGTTTCGCCCATTTCTGAACCTGCCCATGAAGCTTCGACAGCTGTGCCGCCAAAGACGGTCGCGCGGCACTGAGCGCCTTCCGCGCCTGCTCCGGGAGAGAGCCCGCCATCTTGACGATCACCGCGTCAGCCTTGCGGATCTGCTCAAGTGCGCCACGCACCTCATCTTGAGCCTCCTCGCGGGCTTTCCGCTGAAGAACCGACAGGGCGCTCCCAAAGAGTCCACGCGCATGTTTGACTTTTGGCGGCTGGTTCTCGTCGGCCTTCTCATCGAGGAACCGGGTATCCCCTTTCGCCACAGCTTCAGCGATGCTCAGCACCGCATCGGCCGTCTTTTCCTTCTTCGCGACGGCCTTGTCTTTCTCCGCCAGCTTGCGCTCCTGCTCCTTCCGCCAGTCCGCAGGGCTGACATGCTCGCGATGTTCAGGGACATTAATCGGCTCTTCCCCCTCACGCAGCTTTCGATTGTGCTCTCGCGCTTCGCGGATCGCCTTGGCCCGCTGCTCGCCGCGTTTGAGTCCAAGCTCTTCAAACCATTCCCCTACACTGTCCTGCGCTGCTTCGTAGTTGCGGATCATCTCGTGTTTTGACGGCTGCAGCATGCGTCGCCGGTCTTTGGTCTCGCTGCGCGGCAGGACGACAGCATGGATGTGATAGGCCTGTTCATCGCGATCGGCGCGCGCATGCACGAGGTCGTCGCCAAAGTGTTCTTTCAACAATGACACCGCTAAGGCTTCGAACCGCGCCTCCCGGTTTTCCCCGAAGACGTCGTCGTAGCTCTCGAAGTCAAAATCAGCGAACCATTCTTTGTTCGCCGTGAGGGTGATCTCTCGCATCGGCCCATGCCGAGTGTTTCGCCACGGATCGCGCGGCCCTTCGACAATGCGCTTCTTGGCTTCTGCTTTGCGACGACGCTTGCGCAATCTCTCAAGCTCTAGCGCGTAGTTGTGCGCCGTCATCTCCTCGATCTCTTCGCGCACCTGCCGCGCCCAGTCATCACCGCCGACCAATAGCTGGTTCCGGGAACTGCGCTCCCGGTCCACATGGCCGAGGTCACCGCCCTCTCGGGTTCTGTGTTTCTCGTAGCCGCCGAGATCATTGGGGAACATGCCCTGCATCCGCATCACCACGGGATGCTTCGTCTCTTTCGTCATTGTCCTGCTCCGTTCTTTTGGAGCTTAGGAAGTGGTGGCATCCTCGACTTTCCGGAAACGCAGGTTCGATCTGAGAGGTCGATGGATGGCATGAGTGGTGATGTAGGGGTCTCTACTCACTAAACAGCCCGCGCAGTTTCCGATGGAACCCGCGCGGGCTGTCGTTCGCCGGGGCGCTGCCCCGGACCCCGCGCCTGTCCAGCGGGAACGCCTGTTCGGCGGGAAGCCCTGCGCGGCCGGCGGCAGGGTCATCGTTCCGCACTCCCCCTGCACCCCCTGCTCGCAAGGGGGGCTCGCCGCTCCTTACCATCCCCGGCGTCTCCGACGGCGCGGGGGATGTCCGTTCTGCACATCTCCCCCGCGACCCCCTTTTGGTGCTCGGTTTGGTTGTTGGGGCATGGCCCTAGAGCCTGCAAGGGTTGGGCGTGTGGCGTTTCTTCAATCTCAGAAAGGAATGGTTCATGACAGACCACCCTCAACCAAACTGGCAAGACAGCCTGCAGCCGGGCGATATCGTCGCATTCCGCTTTCCACATAAAGACAAAAGCGGCGCGGCGCCGAAGACCCGGCCCACCCTGGTGCTCGCCAAAGCAAAAGTGGCCGACCAGACCTTCGTTGCCCTCGCCTACGGGACAACGAAGATTAAGAAGCGTCGGACCGCTTATCACATTCCGGTCACATCCGAAGAGGAGCGCAAGGTGGCTGGTCTCGACCGACCAACCGTCTTTGACGGGGCGCGGCGGATCGTTGTAGCTGCAGAGAACTCCAACTTCAGCGTCCGTCGCGATATCGGCAGCCCGGTGATCGGACGACTGACTTGCGGATCGCTGCATCGCATGTTCGCGGTGTCGGCCACCATCCGGGCGCATCAGCGCAAACGGCGCGACCAATTCGGGCGCCTGAAGCTCGGTCGCCCATCGTCACATCAATCCCGTTCAATGCTAAAGCCCGAGGAGGCGTCTCATGTCTGACGATCAGATGGAAACCGCCATCCTTCGGGCGCTGGAACTCGTGCCTGCAGCCAACACTGCGCTGAATGACCTCGATCACCGTTTCGACAGCCGCGAGCGTTGGAGGGTTCATGAGTTCTGCGGCCGCTTGGACGCGGGCAAGATCTTCGAAGATAGGGACATCTACGACCTCGAAGACTTGCTAGCCCCGATTCAGGCCGAGATCGAGCTCGGGTGGATGACGCATTGGGTCCATGACGAGAACCATGCTGCCGGTGGCTGGTCTGAGACGATCTTGCTGCCTGCCGCGGCGGAGCTCGAAGCCAAGACACGCCCACTATCGTTGCTCCGGGATGCTCTTGTCCTCGTCCGTAATCTGAGGCGGACCGAAGACGTTCTCATCAAGATGCTCGAACAACGGCACCGCTGATCGAACCTTCCGGGGGCACCAACCGTGCCCTCGGAGGCCAATTCAAACCTCAAATTTTTTTTAAAAATAAAAAGCGCCATGTCTTCAGAGCCCACGAGAGGCAGATCAAAAAATGAGGACAGGCAATGATCCAAAAACCGAACCCATCCAGCATCCGCCTCGAGGCGGCCAACGACAACCCCGGCGGCACAAATTGCTCTGAGATCCCACTCACCGCGTTCGTCACCGTCTTGGCGCGCGCCTATGTGGCCCGCACCGTTAAAGCAGAGGAGCAATCCGCATGAGCCAACCGAACCGCAAGGCCCGCCGCGCCGCAGGTGCGACCACCTCGGATACAAAACCGCAAAACCCGAAGGCCGTTCTCTACGCGCGATATTCGACAAAGGTCCAGAACGAGATGTCTTGTGAAGACCAATTGGCTCTGGCGCGCGAAGCTGCGGCCCGTTTGGACATGGAGGTCGCAGGGGAGTTTTCTGATGCCGCAATGTCAGGACGTTCATTGCTTGGAAATCGTCCAGGCATTTGTGCGATGAAGGATCGCGTTACCCGTGGTGACATTTCGGCAGTGATTGTCGAAGGTATCGAACGGATCGGCCGTCGCGCCGCGGACGTCAGCACGCTCTCCGACTGGTTCGAAAGCCGAGGCGTCGAACTTTACGCAGCACACGGCGGCAAGTTCGACTGGAAGCTGATGCCCTTTCACGCCGCGATCGCAGAATTCCAATCGCGCGAGATCGCGGACAAGACCAGACGGGGCCAGACGGGAACAACCAAACGGGGTCGTGTAGCAGCTGGGCTTGGATACGGATATCGGGTCATTCCCTGTGAAAAAGGTCTCAACCGCGAGATTATTCTAGAGGAAGCTGCCGTGGTGCGCCGGATCTTTGCGAACTATGCTTCCGGTCTTTCGCCGCGCAAAATTGCGGCCAGGCTGAACGCCGAAGGTGTCCCATCCCCCACCGGCGGAAAGTGGAATGACTCGACCATTCGCGGCAATGCCAAGAAGCGGGATGGCATGCTGCGCAACGAAGCCTATGTCGGTGCGATTGTCTACGGCCGCAACCAGTTTTCTTACGATCCAGATACCGGGCGACGGATTTCCCGACCGACTAGTGAGGCACATCGCATTGTCTTCGGGGAAGCACCGGAACTGGCAATAATCGACGACGACGTCTGGAACGCCGTGCAAGAACGGCTGGAAGTCACCCATGCGACCTTTGCTGGCAAAACCGCCCCGCTGAACCAAAGCCACCGCGCACGTTATCTGCTTAACGGGATCGTCAAATGCGGCTGCTGAGGAGGTGGCTTCACACTCGTCGGCAAGGAACGCTACGGATGCTACAATCGCAAGACACGTGGTCATCAGGAATGCAGCAATAGCCGCACCATCACCCGTGACAAACTAGAGGCACGCGTTCTGGCGCGGCTCCGGTCTGGGCTGATGACACCGACCTTCGCCAAACATTTCGCGGACGAGGTGCAGCGCCTATTGGCCGAAGAGGCTGTGAACTCCAAACCCTCGCGTGAAGGCATCGAGAGGCGCCTCGCTAAAGCGGAATCCGCAATCGAGCGCCTGCTTGATCGCCTTGAATCCAACGACGCCAGCGAGGCCTTGCTTGGACGCCTGCAAAGCCGCGAGGCAGAACGCGATGCCTTACGAACGGAGCTTGCTTCAGCCAGCGATACAAAACAGTTCGTTGCTCCCTCTTTGGACGAGCTGCAAGAGATCTACCAGGATCAACTCGCGCGCCTCGAGGGACTTCTGACCGGCAGCGACGAGATCGTGGCGGCAAATGCCCTTCTCAGGGAGATGCTTGGCGAGGTGCGTCTGTGGGGGGATCCGGAGGCCCGTGACGGAATGCGGATCGAGATACAGGGCGACCTGTCCTCGGCCTTTCAGGGGGCTACGGAAACGCCTGAAAGCGGCCCTTGGGCCGATCTTTTGTCATTTTGTCAGATTTCGTTGGTTGCGGGAGCAGGATTTGAACCTGCGACCTTCAGGTTATGAGCCTGACGAGCTACCG
>NZ_NSBU01000002.1:2500-12500 GCF_002285415.1 Actibacterium pelagium
GACATCGTATCCCGGTCGAAATCGCAGTGTTGTCCAAGTCAAGTACACTAACCTGATGTAATCGAGAGATTGCATCACATGCTTCCCTGAACGAACCAGTCAGGGAAGTGGGAAATGTATGACTTCTGATCTAGAAAGCCATTAAGTTGGCGCGAAGTTTGGCCCTGCCAAGAGCCTTGCTTTTTCTGGATCAGATCAAGCGCGAGAAGGGCGTTTGGTGGATGCCTTGGCAGTAAGAGGCGATGAAGGACGTGATACTCTGCGATAAGTCATGGTTAGCCGAGAATAGGCTTTGATCCATGAATTTCCGAATGGGGCAACCCACTTGATACTCTGTTATTATTGATCTTCGGGTCAGCTAATAACTGGGTAAACCAAGTACTTTTTACCTGAATACATAGGGTTTAAAGAGCAAACCCGGGGAACTGAAACATCTAAGTACCCGGAGGAAAGGAAATCAACAGATACTTCCCTAGTAGCGGCGAGCGAACGGGAACCAGCCGAGCCTTGAGAGTGATCAGAACATGTTGGGAAGCATGGCCATAGTGGGTGATAGCCCCGTATGAGAAGCTCGATAGGACGTATTAAGTAGGGCGGGACACGTGAAATCCTGTCTGAACATGGGGGGACCACCCTCTAAGGCTAAGTACTCCTTACTGACCGATAGCGAACCAGTACCGTGAGGGAAAGGTGAAAAGCACCCCGACGAGGGGAGTGAAACAGTTTCTGAAACCGGACGCCTACAAGCAGTGGGAGGCCCCTTGAGGGCTGACCGCGTACCTTTTGTATAATGGGTCATCGACTTGGTCTTACTAGCAAGCTTAAGCCGATAGGTGTAGGCGCAGCGAAAGCGAGTCTTAATAGGGCGAATGAGTTAGTAGGATCAGACCCGAAACCGAGTGATCTAGGCATGGCCAGGTTGAAGGTAAGGTAACACTTACTGGAGGACCGAACCCACATCTGTTGAAAAAGATCGGGATGAGCTGTGCCTAGGGGTGAAAGGCCAATCAAACTCGGAGATAGCTGGTTCTCTGCGAAATCTATTTAGGTAGAGCGTCATCCGAATACCCCGGGGGGTAGAGCACTGGATGGGTAATGGGGCCCCACAGGCTTACTGATCCTAACCAAACTCCGAATACCCGGGAGTACTAGATGGCAGACACACTGCGGGTGCTAACGCCCGTAGTGGAGAGGGAAACAACCCTGACCTACAGCTAAGGCCCCCAATTCATGGCTAAGTGGGAAAGCAGGTGGGACGACCAAAACAACCAGGAGGTTGGCTTAGAAGCAGCCATCCTTTAAAGATAGCGTAACAGCTCACTGGTCTAAATAAGTTATCCTGCGGCGAAGATGTAACGGGGCTCAAGCCATGAGCCGAAGCTTAGGATGCACATAGTGCATGGTAGCAGAGCGTAGTGTGATAAAACCCAATCCTCCTTAGACCCTTCGGGGTCATTGGAGGACCGGGTTTGGCGATGAAGCAGTCCTGTGAGGGGCTGTGGAGCGATCACTAGTGAGAATGATGACATGAGTAGCGACAAACAGGGTGAGAGACCCTGTCGCCGAAAGTCCAAGGGTTCCTGCTTAAAGCTAATCTGAGCAGGGTAAGCCGACCCCTAAGGCGAGGCCGAAAGGCGTAGTCGATGGGAACCAGGTTAATATTCCTGGGCCAGGAGGATGTGACGGATCGAGACTGTTGTTCACCCTTATCGGATTGGGTGGGCCGCTAATCGGTTCCTGGAAATAGCCCTCCATGAGATCGTACCCTAAACCGACACAGGTGGACTGGTAGAGAATACCAAGGCGCTTGAGAGAACGATGTTGAAGGAACTCGGCAAAATGCCTCCGTAAGTTCGCGAGAAGGAGGCCCGGTTCCAAGGCAACTTGGAGCTGGGGGCACAAACTAGGGGGTGGCGACTGTTTACTAAAAACACAGGGCTCTGCGAAGTCGCAAGACGACGTATAGGGTCTGACGCCTGCCCGGTGCCGGAAGGTTAAAAGGAGATGTGAGAGCGTCGAATTGAAGCCCCGGTAAACGGCGGCCGTAACTATAACGGTCCTAAGGTAGCGAAATTCCTTGTCGGGTAAGTTCCGACCTGCACGAATGGCGTAACGACTTCCCCGCTGTCTCCAACATCGACTCAGCGAAATTGAATTGCCTGTCAAGATGCAGGCTTCCCGCGGTTAGACGGAAAGACCCCGTGCACCTTTACTACAGCTTCACACTGGCATCAGGCACAACATGTGCAGAATAGGTGGTAGGCTTTGAAATCAGGACGCCAGTTCTGATGGAGCCTCCTTTGAGATACCACCCTTGTTCTGCTTGATGTCTAACCGCGGTCCGTTATCCGGATCCGGGACCCTGTGTGGCGGGTAGTTTGACTGGGGCGGTCGCCTCCTAAAGAGTAACGGAGGCGCGCGAAGGTTGGCTCAGAGCGGTCGGAAATCGCTCGTTGAGTGCAATGGCAGAAGCCAGCCTGACTGCGAGACTGACAAGTCGAGCAGAGTCGAAAGACGGCCATAGTGATCCGGTGGTCCCGAGTGGAAGGGCCATCGCTCAACGGATAAAAGGTACGCCGGGGATAACAGGCTGATACTGCCCAAGAGTCCATATCGACGGCAGTGTTTGGCACCTCGATGTCGGCTCATCTCATCCTGGGGCTGGAGCAGGTCCCAAGGGTACGGCTGTTCGCCGTTTAAAGAGGTACGTGAGCTGGGTTTAGAACGTCGTGAGACAGTTCGGTCCCTATCTGCCGTGGGTGTAGGATACTTGAGAGGAGTTGCCCCTAGTACGAGAGGACCGGGGTGAACGATCCACTGGTGGACCTGTTGTTGCGCCAGCAGCAGTGCAGGGTAGCTATGATCGGACAGGATAACCGCTGAAGGCATCTAAGCGGGAAGCCCCCCTCAAAACAAGGTATCCCTGAGGACCGTGGAAGACCACCACGTCGATAGGCCGGAGATGTAAGTGCAGCAATGCATTCAGTTGACCGGTACTAATTGTCCGATAGGCTTGATTTGATCCAGTAATAGCAAGGCTAATACTGGTCAGAAGCATACACACACATGCTTGACTTGGAATTTTGGTTTTTCCTCGGTTTGGTGGTCACAGCGCCAGAGAAACACCCGATCCCATCCCGAACTCGGCCGTTAAGCTCGGTTGCGCCGATGGTACTGCGTCTTAAGACGTGGGAGAGTAGGTCACCGCCAAACCTAGAAAAAACCAAAAAAACGTATCTCTCAGATCGATGACAATCCAAGCCTCAGAACAAAAACACTGAGGCGCCTAAATGGCGCGGGATGGAGCAGCCCGGTAGCTCGTCAGGCTCATAACCTGAAGGTCGCAGGTTCAAATCCTGCTCCCGCAACCAATTTTACCACAATATATCAAACACTTACGAACCGCCCAAGGGCGGCCGTGCGCGTTTCCGTTTCCGCGCTGGAAGCACTACGGAAGCAACATGAGCAGGTTGCTGGGTGTGACGGAAAAGCAACTCTATGTAGCGCCGACAAAGTTGGCTCAGATGATCAATTCTCGCAGGGAATTTCTTCCGCCATGGCAAAGGCTAGAACCACCGACCACCTCTCGCCCCACCGCTCAGGGTGATCTTCAACATAATTGATGAACGCTTGCCGTGCGGCGCCAGGTGAAGGCGGTGGTTATGCACAAAACCATGACGCTGGTTCATAGCCATCAATGTGTGATCCACAATTCCAAATCATCGCTTCTATAAAACCTTGAATGCGGAATGTGCAGGTCATGATTTGAACACCTGAAGAAACATCTGATATTTGGCCTGTGCACAATTTCAGCATCGTTTCTGTATTATAGTCTTCTGGTGGGTTGCCTAAGTTTTGCGCGCTGGCGGTCGCAGCGACCACTAGCGAATACACTAACCTAGATATTCTGTGTGGCTTCAGTATTAATCCTTTTCGAAATTGTTGAATTCGGGCCCTAATTTTAGAATCTAAAAACTTTGAGCAAACAAATACGAAATCGAAAGTAATTATGCTTCCGGCATGCAGCCGTACTTCCAAAACATAGCTATTGCAGCCCAAACTACCTAAAGCAATTATCCAGCATTCGGTGCGGGACGCAAAGGATGACCAATATGAAAACCCAAATGTCCGGATTGGCGACTAACGGCGTGCTGCGTGCTGCGATTAATACTGGCAACCGTGCGCTTGTGCAGGTCATTGATGGTGTGCCTCTTGGGGTATCACCAGCACTTGCGCGACGCTTGGCTGACGAGATTGGCGCGCAATTGTCGCCCGTCATCTATGATGGCGCTGGTAAGGTTTTCAACGATGCACAGGCGGATGTTTGGGATGTTGGTTTTCTTGCTATCGACAGCATTCGCGCCGAGAAGGTCAGCTTTACGCGACCTTATCATACCATAGAAGCAACATATGCTGTGCGCATCGGTGGCCCTGTACAGGGCGTCGAAGATGTGGACCGGGCAGGGATAACGGTACTGACGTCGACTGGTTCGGCCTATGACATGCATCTGACCGCATCATTGGAACACGCCCAGCTGCAGCGTTCAGGTACCCCGACCGAGAGCTTTGCCGAATTTCGGCAAGGAAATGCTGATGTCGTTGCGGGTGTCCGGGCGTCGCTTGAGCGTTTTTTTCGGAACGATCCCAACGTCCAAGTCTTAGATGGCGTATTGACCAAAGTAGAGCAGGCAATGGTTTTGCCCGGTGCAGACAATCCGCTCATCACGGCTCTGGATGATTTCGTGGCGCGCGCCATTACTGATGGGTTTGTCGCTTCAGAAACCGGTGCTTAACCCCGACCAAATCAAACGGGCTGAGATAAGCATCAATACGATATTAAGCATCCGATGAAAGCGTGCGTCGGTCGTTCGGGTCAATACTGCGCTACCGACAAAAGTGCCAAGCAATCCGGCACCGATCATGGCGACGATGAACAGGACCCACGGTGCAAAGGCAAACCCCAAGAAAGCAAAGGCTACTGATTTGAGCAGGTGCTGCACTGTCATTAGCGTTGCGTGAGTGGCGACATGTGGATGTCGAGGCAGGTCGAGAGATTTGGAATATGACGCAACAAAAACACCTGTCGCCCCAAAGAACATCGTCAAAAAGCTAGAGATAACTCCAGTCACCACCGGCCAGCGTGCCAACCACATTGGTGGCCGCGCCAATACCGTCCAAATGATAAAGCATCCGACACCTATCTGAACCACCCACGGTGGGATGTTCACAGCGATACTGCCACCAATCACCACGCCAATAAGCGTTCCAACGATAAACCAAGGAAGCACACCCCAGACAGTGTGACGGCGGAGTAGGGTGGCTCTTCCGACATTGCTGCCAAATTGAACGACGCCGTGAACTGGGATCAGTGCCAATGGCGGCATCGTGACGGCCATCACCGCCAATAACAATGCGCCACCGCCGATGCCGAAGGCCACTGTAATCAATGAGCCAAGAAACGACATCCCCAAAAGCAGTAGCGCGATGACCGGGCTTAGTTCCGGAGGAATAAGGTGCATTACGGACTCTATCACGATGCAAAAGCGGGTGACTTACGTCGCGCTGCCTGCGATGTTTGAAACCAATATTGTCCCGATTTTTCGTGGGCATAACGGAGGAAAGGCAAAGCAACATGCCGACGCGTATCGACTACATCGGACTTGAGGCATTCATATCGATTGCGCAGTTGGGCAATTTTGCGCGAGCGGCCGACCATTTGAACCTTTCCCAAACAGCACTGAGCCACCGTATCCGCAAACTTGAGACAGAAATTGGCATGCGTTTGCTGTTGCGAACCACCCGAGAGGTATCGTTGACCGAAGCGGGTCAGGAGCTCTTGCCAATCGCGCGGCGCAGTTTTGAATCCCTTTCCAGCGCCTACGATGCCGTTCAACTGAAAGGGAAAGAGCAGCGATTGAAACTGGCGTTTGCCTGCTTGCCGACTGTTGCTCATTTTTACTTGCCACCTTTGCTTGATGCCTTTGCCAAAGCCCATCCCAAGATCGAAGTAAGAATGCAAGACCAACCTGCTGGCCGGATCACCGAATTGGTGATGGCAGGCGAAGTTGAATTCGGCGTGACCCTGACGGCAGTGCAACCGTGGGATCTCGAGTTTTCGCCAATCCGCCGTGAACCTTACAATCTGTTGGTTGGCCCCAATCATAAGCTCGCAAAGCGCAAATCCATCACGCGAAACGATTTAATCGGTGAGCGCTTTGTGCGGATCAACACGCAATCCACCAATCGGCATATGGTTGATGATTTCCTTGGTCCCGTTGCGGATCAAATCGACTGGAAATTCGAAGTGCAAAACGCAACCATGGCAATGGATTTGGTTCGGCAGGGCGCAGCTGTCACCGTATTGCCAAGCCTGACCGCCCAGATGGCCGAAGGAAATTTGGTCGGTCTACCGTTTTCAGATGTAGAGATGTATCGCACACTTGGCATAAATACGCGGCGCGGCGCACCACTTTCGGAAGCGGCGCAAACGCTACGCGATATGATCGTGGCGCGCCTGAAGCAGGACTGATAGCGCCGCAGGTTATCTGTTTTTCCAGACCACTGGATTTATCATATGGATGGGCGCGTCGTCCGCATAAGCAGTGACCTGCTCGTAGATATCCGCAAACTGCATATCCAATTCGTCGTCAGTGACAAAACCAATGTGCGGTGTCGCAGTAACATTTGGATGATGAGCAAGCAGATCGTCAGGCGACGTCATTGGTTCGTTTTCAAAGACATCTATCCCGGCCCGCCCAGGACGACCCGCCTGAATCGCGGCAAGTAGAGCGCCTGGTTCAACCAGCCCAGCACGGGACGTATTTATGAAGCTTGCTGAAGGCTTCATCTGCACCAACTCGTCAGCTGTGATAATGCCGCGCGTGCTTGGCTTTAGGCGGACATGAACACTGACAAAGTCGGCTTCGCTGAAGAACGCGCTCCGGCTCGTGGCGACAGTTTCTCCGTCAGCCTTTGCGCGTGCCTACCCATCCCCGGACCCCACCAGATTATCTTCATCCCGAATGCACGTGCGTATCCGGCAACGGCCCTAGCGATCCGGCCAAAACCATAATGGCCTAGCGCTCGACCGGCCAAGGTTTGGCCAACGTCCATCTGCCTATCCCCAGCCTTTAGCGACGCATTTTGTGCGGTGATCTGGCGCACGCAGGCGAGCAACAGTGCCCATGTCATTTCCGCAGCTGCGACCGAGTGACCACCCGCGTGCATATTCGAACACAAAAGCACATCGTGTCCGGTGCAAGCATCAACATCAACATGCGGATACCCGCTGCGTTGGCTGATAAGTTTGAGGTTCGGCAATCCTGCAAGCAATGCTTCGGTTGCCGGCGTGCGTTCGCCAAACAGGACCAATGCTTCGGCGTCGGCCAAGCGTTCGGTCAGCAATGACGTATCGGTCAGATGGTCGTTCCAAACCGTCACATCGTGGCCATTCAATCGTGCGAATGACGGTAACCCACCCAACGTATCAAACCAATCATCAAGAATAGGTACTTTCGTTAATGTGTTCCCTTTGGCGGATGCGCGCGCTGCATTACGGGCGATGCAATTTTGTCAGATATTGGAAAATCTAGAAGTGTCACACCCGACATTTCGCTGACCAGCCCTGTTAGGTCATTCAAATCATCAACCCGGTGTCCCGTGGCACCGAAACCACGTGCAATTGCGGCGATATCGATACGTCCAAATACAGCGCCTGCATCGCTCAGCCCCTCTGCACGCAGTTTGTGAATTTCGGAACCATAAGCACCATCATTCAGCACGCAAATCACAATGTTCAGGCCGTGGCGCAGCATCGTCTCGATCTCTTGGATGTGCATCATGACGCTACCGTCACCATCAAATAGCGCAACTGTGCTACCGGGACGCGCCGCAGCGACACCCATCGAAAATGGAATGCCATTTCCAATAGCCCCGAATTCACGGATGGTCAGAAAGTGCGAATAGGGGCGCGAAGGCATATGCGCGAAATAGTATGAACAATGCCCAGAAGAATTTACGAGCTCCCAATCCTGCGGAAAGGCGGATTCGATTGCTTCCACCACATCTCGCGGGTCGTGAACACCCTGTTCCGGTTGCCGCGGCGTCGCGTCAGCCGCTGTATTGGCGATTGCCTGCGCCAGCTCATCGCTGCGCCAGAGTGGGGGGCGATCGTCCACTGCATCGAGAAGCGCTTCAAGGCCAAGGGTTGCGTCTGCGCGAATGTGGCTTTGGGCGGCGGTCCTACCTTGGGATTGGATGATGGGATCAATGTCGATCTGGATCACATGCGCATTTCCAAAAAGCTTACCGCCATCAGCATTATGAAGCGCAAGGCGGCAACCGACAGCGACGACAACATCGGCCTCGCCCAATAGTTTCCGCGCAATGTCAGTGGAAAATCCCCCTGCCACGCCAATGTTGAACGGGTCGTCTACGAATAAGCCGCGCGCGGGCAGCGTGGTCGCCAGCAACCCATCAAGTTTAGCGGCTAGTGTTTTGGCTTCTGCGGTCGCGTTTATTGCGCCCAATCCAGCCATAACAACGATCCGCTTGGCTGATGCCAAACGTTCAGCAGCACGAGCGATGTCGTCAGGGTGCGGAGGAATTGGCCCCACGGCAGGCAGCATGGACGACGAAGGCAGCGGCAAGGTCGATGGACCGTCCCAGATCTGATCCTGCAGATCAAATGGCACGCCCAACACTACAGGTCGCTTTTCTCTTCGCGCCTGTACAAAGGCATCGCGCACTTGCGTTGGCATCCGGCCAACGTCATGCAACGCGTGATAGTCAGCACCAGTTGTCTTGATCATTGCGCATTGGTCAATGCCGCCTTGATTATACCACCCCCTACCCAAAGGCGGTTCTCCGGCAAAGATAACCAAAGGTAAAGATGCGCGCACCGCTGCGGGTAGTGCAGTAATCACTTGGGTCAGACCAGGCCCGCAGGTGGTCGTCGCGACACCCACCGTTTCTGTCTTGCGCGCATAGGCCATCGCTGCAGCGACCGCACAATGTTCATGACGCACATAGATCATTTTGCAGCCACCATCCGCCAAGCGGGTGGCCCAGTTCATGTTGGCATCCCCCAACAGGGAAAAGCAGGTTTCGATCCCTTCGTTCAGAAAAACCTGCGCCAATATATCGTAGACTCGTGTCATCAGTTGGACGCTTTCCTAATTAGCGAGGCGGGCACCATCACCTCTTCTCGGGCAATCATACGCGCAGTTCGGAGCAGACCTGCAGACTTGATCATCGTGCCTTCGTGGCCTTGGGTATAATCCATGTTCACCTCAATGCTGCCTTGCGGGTGTTCGACTTTGACCAATGACGGTGAACCATTGACCGGAACAGCCAAACCATCGGCAATTGTGCCCGGCACCATGGTGCAGGCCGCGATGCACTGCGACCCCGTCACGGTCATTGTCGGATGTGTTTTCCACGGCATAAAGTAACGGGCAGAGATGGTGCCGCCGTCCTTGGCTTTCATGGTCATTATATCCTCCCTATCGTTTCGTAGCCCTGACCAAAACGAACCGGTCGCATGCAAAACATGCGCTTATCGCAAAGCGACACCTTCTCCCGGTCGTCCTATGAAGGCCAACTGGCCGGACTGTTGCATCGTAAAAATGTAATCGGCAAATGTGATTATTTGGGCTATTAATGAATTATATTCATGGGTGGGTTTCGTGCGCGGCGACCGAGGCGCAGATCGCTAGGAGCGTTTGAACGCGGTCCAACTGCTAGACACGAACCTGCATATGCGGTCGGTCCTTCCTCACACCTCGTTTCCAGTGTGCGGAAGGACGGAGCCGGACCCTAATTCATTTTCGTAGTTGCACGACTTCAGTGGATTCAGGCTCCCGCAACCAAAATAATACTGCAAAAAACAACTGCTTACGAACCGCCCAAGGGCGGCCGTTTGCGTTGCGCAATCCCGACTGGAGGCAAGTTGAAACAGAGGAGGCGTAGTTGAACCTAGGCCGATGTTATTGACGCCTTG
>NZ_NSBU01000002.1:17500-18813 GCF_002285415.1 Actibacterium pelagium
CTAAGGTAGCGAAATTCCTTGTCGGGTAAGTTCCGACCTGCACGAATGGCGTAACGACTTCCCCGCTGTCTCCAACATCGACTCAGCGAAATTGAATTGCCTGTCAAGATGCAGGCTTCCCGCGGTTAGACGGAAAGACCCCGTGCACCTTTACTACAGCTTCACACTGGCATCAGGCACAACATGTGCAGAATAGGTGGTAGGCTTTGAAATCAGGACGCCAGTTCTGATGGAGCCTCCTTTGAGATACCACCCTTGTTCTGCTTGATGTCTAACCGCGGTCCGTTATCCGGATCCGGGACCCTGTGTGGCGGGTAGTTTGACTGGGGCGGTCGCCTCCTAAAGAGTAACGGAGGCGCGCGAAGGTTGGCTCAGAGCGGTCGGAAATCGCTCGTTGAGTGCAATGGCAGAAGCCAGCCTGACTGCGAGACTGACAAGTCGAGCAGAGTCGAAAGACGGCCATAGTGATCCGGTGGTCCCGAGTGGAAGGGCCATCGCTCAACGGATAAAAGGTACGCCGGGGATAACAGGCTGATACTGCCCAAGAGTCCATATCGACGGCAGTGTTTGGCACCTCGATGTCGGCTCATCTCATCCTGGGGCTGGAGCAGGTCCCAAGGGTACGGCTGTTCGCCGTTTAAAGAGGTACGTGAGCTGGGTTTAGAACGTCGTGAGACAGTTCGGTCCCTATCTGCCGTGGGTGTAGGATACTTGAGAGGAGTTGCCCCTAGTACGAGAGGACCGGGGTGAACGATCCACTGGTGGACCTGTTGTTGCGCCAGCAGCAGTGCAGGGTAGCTATGATCGGACAGGATAACCGCTGAAGGCATCTAAGCGGGAAGCCCCCCTCAAAACAAGGTATCCCTGAGGACCGTGGAAGACCACCACGTCGATAGGCCGGAGATGTAAGTGCAGCAATGCATTCAGTTGACCGGTACTAATTGTCCGATAGGCTTGATTTGATCCAGTAATAGCAAGGCTAATACTGGTCAGAAGCATACACACACATGCTTGACTTGGAATTTTGGTTTTTCCTCGGTTTGGTGGTCACAGCGCCAGAGAAACACCCGATCCCATCCCGAACTCGGCCGTTAAGCTCGGTTGCGCCGATGGTACTGCGTCTTAAGACGTGGGAGAGTAGGTCACCGCCAAACCTAGAAAAAACCAAAAAAACGTATCTCTCAGATCGATGACAATCCAAGCCTCAGAACAAAAACACTGAGGCGCCTAAATGGCGCGGGATGGAGCAGCCCGGTAGCTCGTCAGGCTCATAACCTGAAGGTCGCAGGTTCAAATCCTGCTCCCGCAACCAA
>NZ_NSBU01000003.1 GCF_002285415.1 Actibacterium pelagium
ATGGCTAAGGAAAAGTTTGAGCGTAATAAACCGCACGTGAACATTGGCACCATTGGCCACGTTGACCACGGTAAGACCACCCTGACCGCAGCGATCACCAAGTATTTTGGTGACTTCAAAGCCTACGACCAGATCGACGGCGCGCCCGAAGAAAAAGCCCGCGGCATCACCATCTCGACCGCACACGTTGAGTACGAGACCGAGAACCGCCACTACGCGCACGTCGACTGCCCCGGCCACGCTGACTATGTTAAGAACATGATCACCGGTGCGGCGCAGATGGACGGCGGCATCCTGGTTGTGAACGCAGCTGACGGCCCCATGCCGCAGACTCGTGAGCACATCCTGCTGGCGCGCCAGGTTGGCGTTCCTGCTCTGGTAGTCTTCCTGAACAAAGTTGACCAGGTTGACGACGAAGAGCTGCTGGAACTGGTTGAGATGGAAGTTCGTGAGCTTCTGTCCGAGTACGACTTCCCGGGCGACGATATTCCGATCATCGCAGGTTCGGCTCTGGCCGCAATGGAAGGCCGTGACCCTGAGATCGGCGAAAACAAGATCAAGGAACTGATGGAAGCTGTTGACAGCTACATCCCCGAGCCGCCGCGCGCGATCGACGAGCCGTTCCTGATGCCGATCGAAGACGTGTTCTCGATCTCTGGTCGTGGTACCGTTGTAACCGGCCGTGTTGAGCGTGGCGTGATCAACGTTGGCGACGAGATCGAAATCGTTGGTATCCGCGACACCTCGAAAACCACCTGTACCGGTGTTGAAATGTTCCGCAAGCTGCTGGACCGTGGTGAAGCAGGCGACAACATCGGCGCGCTGCTGCGTGGTGTGGACCGTGAAGGCGTTGAGCGTGGCCAGGTTCTGTGTAAGCCGGGTTCGGTTAACCCGCACACCAAGTTCGAGTGTGAGGTTTACATCCTGACCAAGGAAGAAGGCGGCCGTCACACTCCGTTCTTCGCGAACTACCGTCCGCAGTTCTACTTCCGTACCACCGACGTCACCGGCACCGTTGAACTGCCTGCCGGCACCGAGATGGTCATGCCCGGCGACAACCTGAAGTTCACCGCCGAGCTGATCGCGCCGATCGCGATGGAAGAAGGTCTGCGCTTCGCGATCCGCGAAGGTGGCCGCACCGTCGGTTCGGGCGTCGTCTCGAAAATCATCGAGTAATTCAGGTCAAAACCTGATTTACGAAGGGCCGTCCATTTGGGCGGCCCTTTTCTTTTGTAGCTTGCCACGTATGATAATCCGGCAACCGATGGAGGGCGCGATGACCACTCACCTGCACTAAACTGAAAGTTTTCCCTTTTTTCCAAAAGGAGTGCGGAATGTCATCGCTATTTCTTGACGCGTCTCTGCGTCACCCGATCTTTCTGCCCGACGGGCAGACCTATCCCAATACTGTCTGGTTAAAGTCTGTCATCGACCACCCGAATATCGAGGTGGGGGACTTCACATATTACAATGACTTTGAACCCGTCGCGGATTACGCAGCGCGGATAGCGCCTTATCTTTTTCCGGGGGCGCCTGAGAAACTCACGATCGGGCGCTTTGGTCAGTTCGCCCACGGAACGCGGTTCATTACCTCATCAGCAGACCATCCAAAGTCGTGGTTCACAGCTTATCCCTTCGCCGTATTCAATCGCGAATCTATGCCGCTTTACGCCGAAGAGTTTTCGACGGGCAGGATACGCTGATTGGTCATGATGTCTGGATCGGCCACGAGGCGGTGGTTCTGCCCGGGGTCACGGTCGGGAACGGCGCCATTATTGGTGCGCGGTCCGTGGTCAGTCGTGATGTGCCGCCGTTTAGCGTTGTCGCCGGCAATCCGGCCCGGGTCGTACGACAGCGTTTCCCGGACGCGGTAGTCGATCTGCTTCAGCAACTGTCGTGGTGGGAACGTAACCCTGACGAGATTCGTGAAATGCTGCCTGTTCTCGCCTCTGCCGATGTCGGTGCCCTGCGCGAGTTGTCGCACGCTGCATGCGCAGAGTTTGCGCCGCAGCTGCATCCTGACGATCAAAAAAGCCAATAAAGTCAGATAGCCAGCCCGTTGGGTATGCGGTGGTGTGCGGCGTCTGTATACCGCGGTATCCAGCTAAGGCATTAATTTCATTTGATTTTTTGCGACTTCCCTCTGCATCTGAATGCCAGACAAACGGGAGGCGACAATGGATCAACTGAACCTGATTGCTTGGGAAGGGCGCACGCAAAGCGACGCGGGCGGCATCTCTGCTCAGACAGCGGCGCTGATGCATGCCACGCTTGGGGACCCTAATACCACTCCCCCACGCGCGGGCGATCCGTTGCCGCCTTTGTGGCACTGGGCGGCGTTCCCGCCGATGGCGCCCATGGCCGAGTTGGGCCGTGATGGCCACCCGGTGACGGGCGCTTTCCTGCCTCCGTTGCGTCTGGAGCGGCGCATGTGGGCGGGCGGCATGCTGCGCTTCCATGCGCCGCTGAAGGTTGGGGAACGGCTGCAGCGTCGTTCGACCATCAAGTCAGTCACCGAGAAGGAAAGCGCAGCTGGTCCAATGGTTTTCGTGACTGTCGAGCACATGATTTTCGGCGAGACGTTCCGTGCAATCGAAGAACGGCAAGACATCGTCTATCTGCCGATCCCCGACAGCTATGCTCCGCCGAAGAAGCGACCGATGCCGGAACGTCCCTCCCTGCATCGGTCGCATGCCATGACGGAACCCATGCTGTTTCGCTATTCAGCGCTGACGTTTAACGCGCATCGTATCCACTATGATCTGGCTTTCGCCCGCGAGGTCGAGCACTACCCCGATCTGGTGGTGCAGGGGCCGTTGCAGGCAACGCTGCTGATGCAGGCGGCCGTAAAGCACAAGGGCAGGGTGCCTGATGATTTCCACTTCCGTGGTGTGCACCCGATGTTCGTGGGCAAATCGTTGGAGATCATGGCAACAGAGGAAGACTGCGCGCTTGCCCTCGTCGCCGGGCAGGATGGCCACCAAGGCATGCAGGCCACCGCGATATGGGAGGAAACCGTATGAGCATGCTGAAAGGAATGCGCGTGGTTGAGGGGTCTGCCTTTGTGGCGGTGCCGCTGGCCGGGATGACACTGGCCCAAATGGGGGCAGAGGTGATCAGATTTGACCGCATTGGGGGCGGGCTGGATTCCGGGCGCTGGCCGCTGGCGCCGTCTGGCAAAAGCCTGTTCTGGGCCGGGATGAATAAGGGCAAGAAGTCCATCGCCGTGGATATGAAATCGCCCGAGGGGCGCGAGCTGATCTCTCGGATCATCACTGCGCCGGGTGACGATGCGGGGCTGTTTCTGACCAACCTGCGCGTGCGCGGTTGGATGGACTATGAAACCTTGGTGCAGGACCGCCCGGATCTGGTGATGGTCACCCTGACGGGTGACCGGCATGGTCGACCGCAAGTGGATTACACTGTGAACCCGGCGCTTGGCATTCCCGATATCACGGGGCCGGAAGGGCACGAAGACCCTGTCGCCAATGCGCTGCCAGCATGGGATCTGATTGCGGGCAACCTGTGTGTCTCATCGCTATTGGCGGCAGAACGTCACCGTCTGCGCCACGGCGTCGGTCAGGATGTAGAGTTGTCGCTGAAAGACGTGGCGGCGGCAACGTTGGGTCATTTGGGAATGATCGGGGACGCGGTGGTCAACGATGCGCCGCGCCAGAAGTCAGGCAATGCGCTCTATGGGGCCTATGGTCAGGATTTCCTTTGCGCCGACGGGCAGCGGGTAATGGTCATTGGCCTGACGGACCGCCAGTGGCGCGGCTTGGTTCAAGCGACCGACCTGCAAGAGGCGGTAACCGCGCTAGAGGCACAAACCGGACAGTCCTTGCGCGACGAAGGCGTACGTTGGCAGCTGCGCCATCAAATCACTTCGCTGCTAGAGCCTTGGTTCACGGCCCGCCACGTGGCCGATTTTGCCGAAACCTTCGACAGCGCCGGTCTGACGTGGTCGGTCTTCCGCACGATCAAAGAGGCAGTTGCAGAGGACCCCGACTTAAGCGAAGACAATCCGATGTTCAAAATGCTTAGCCAACCAGGGCTGGGAACTTTCCCCGTTCCGGGCCTTCCGACGCAGTTCTCAGCCTCGGAACGCGCGCTGCCCGTGCGCGCCCCGATCCTTGGCGAACACACCGAAGAGATTCTGGCCGAGGTTGCTGGGCTGGACGGGACAGAGATCGCCGGACTGTTTGATCTAGGCGTCGTACAAGACCCCAGCTTCGCCAATTCCCGCTCTGCCGCATAAGCTAAACGGTCCTGGCGCGAATTTAGACCGTGCTGGGGGGACTGCTTGGTCTCCCCTGTGCGTTTTGTTCGGTAGCTTGGTTGGAAGCGTGACCTTTAGGCCATTTGGACGATCTCTTCCTTTTTCCTGCGGTGAGATTGATCTAAGGCTCCTGCTGCAAGTCCGCTTAGATTGAAGCATAGCTCAGGTTCCAATGGGTTCCGGTCGCTATGTCACGCATACTGCGCACTTTCAGATCACTTCCGATTTTCCCAGGACTTGCCTATACATGTAGCGAAACAGAATTTGTACGGTTTGATAGTCGATGAACCCTTACGAAAGCCAGCCAGACAAAGCCTTCTGGAAGACAGCCGTCGCAGCGCGAAACTATCACCATATCGAAGACCTTTGGGCCCCCAAATTCAAAGTGAATGAGGCTAGCCGGATTGCGACGGCAGGTTCTTGTTTCGCACAGCACTTTAGCAAAGCTTTGGTCGCTCGCGGTTACAACTGGATTAATGCGGAACCGGCGCCTCCTTACCTTCAGAACGGCAAAACTTTCGGTTATGGGGTTTTCAGCGCACGAACAGGAAATATCTACACCGCAAGAACGTGGCGGCAGTGGCTAGAGTTGGCCTTCGAAAAACGTGAAGATATTACGGAAGTCTGGGAAAACGGAGGACGTTTTTACGACCCGTTGCGCCCTGCGATAGAGCCTAACGGCTTTGCTAGTGAACAAGAAGTGATTGAGGCTCGCCGCGCGACCCTTGCCTCTATCCGGAATGCGATGAACAAGTCCAACCTTGTGGTGTTCACCATGGGGCTGACAGAAAGCTGGCGTAATGCTCGCACCGGCGTGGAATACGCCATGTGTCCCGGTACGCTTGCAGGCGAGTTCGATGAGACCCAACACCGGTTCCACAACGCGGGCTATGAAGAGATCATCGCCGATATGCGTGAATGTATTCGCCTTGTCCGCCGGGCAGAGAAAGGGCGTGGAAAACGCATCCTGCTGACAGTCTCGCCCGTTCCATTGACGGCGACGGCCTCCGGCGAGCACGTTATGACCGCGACCACCTTTTCAAAATCTATTCTACGAGCAGTTGCCGGGCAAATTCAGGCTCAAAGCCGCGTGGTCGATTACTTCCCGTCCTACGAAATTATCACCAGCCCCGCTTTTCGCGGTGCTTTCTTCAACCCGAACCTACGAACTGTTTCACAGGCGGGCGTAGATTTCGTGATGTCACAGTTTTTCCACGCTCAAGCAAAGACATTTGGAACTCACAAGTTACCCAAACTGCCATCAACCTCGCCCGAAGACGACAAAACTTCCGACGTTTTATGCGAAGAAGAATTTCTAGCGACATTTGGAAAGGGTTAACGCATTGGTGAAACGAGTTTGCTTCGTTGGTGATAGCCAGATTATGTCTCTAATAAGGGCGGTTGATGCTGGGATGCTGTCTGATCGAGAGGAGTCGATTCACTTTTTCGGAGCGCAAGGTCCTAAGTTTCGACAACTACGGATGGTCGACGGGCACATTATCCCCGAAGAAAGCGCTATCGATAACGTGAAAACAATCTCTGGAGGACGATCTCAACTTCGGCCAGGCGATTTTGATGCATTTGTTTTCCTTGGTGGACGTCTGCGGTTTTCCAACATCATGTTTCCACTTATGCATTACCGGGCAACTGATGATCTCTTTCTGTCACACGCGGTTGAGGCGGAGATGATTTCAAGTTGGTTCGCCCATTCTAGAAATTTCCGCTTCGGGCGTGATTTTGCTAAAGCTGGTGCCAAAGTGGTTGTTGTTCCAGAAGCATTTTTGATTGAAGGGTTTAACTCCGCAGACGCAACGGGGTATCCAAATTACCAAGGGGCGACTTGGGAAGACTACGACGAAGTGGTTTCAGCTATGCTGGTTTTGGCAGCTCGCCAGGGCGTCGGGTTCGTGACACAACCCAAGGAGACGCTTTCATCGATGTTATTTACAGATCCTGACTTTGCCATCGAAGGTGCGTTCGAAAAGAAGGATGGCGGTCACAAGAACGAGGCATTTGCTAACTTGATTGCTCGCAGCGCTTTGAATGAACTGATGCGTATGGCCTAAGTTAGCGATTCAGTTGCGGCGCATGTTGTTCGTCTAAAAAGATGCAGGTCTGAAAATCGGTCACTTTCCGGCTTGCAAACCGGCGTGGGCTTTCGTATCTGATCCCACGGCTTGAAGGGGTATAGCTCAGCTGGTAGAGCGACGGTCTCCAAAACCGTAGGTCCCGGGTTCGAACCCTGGTGCCCCTGCCAAGCCTTCTCCGGACAATGACATCTTGCCCCTTGTGGGTTGAATTTGCCCGGCGAAGCGCGTATCTCGCGCCAAGACCCTGATAGATCGAGATGACACATGGCCACGACGAACCCTCTTCAGTTTATCCAACAGGTGCGCACCGAAGTTGCGAAGGTTGTTTGGCCGACCCGTCGCGAGGTTTTGCTGACCACCGTTATGGTGTTCATTCTCGCCGCGATTACGGCTGTTTTCTTCTCTCTGGTTGATCTGGGGATTCGCGCGGGCCTGCAAGCGTTGCTGGCTTTCGTAAGCGGCTAAACATCTTGCGCCCTTGAAATGGCCGGGTAACGGCTGTAGTTCGGGCGCTACTCTTGAAACGGGCGTGCAGCGATTCGAGTTGCGCGCTGTTTTTTGTTCAGGAACCGGGCTTAGGCCCTGACGATATTCTAACCGGCCCGATATGGGCGAAGACAAGGTAGACGGCGACATGGCAAAGCGGTGGTATTCGGTCAGCGTACTCTCGAACTTCGAGAAGAAGATTGCCGAAGCGATCAAGGCCGCGGTCGAGGAAAAAGGTATGCAGGACCAAATCGAAGAGGTTCTGGTCCCGACCGAGGAAGTTATCGAAGTGCGCCGTGGTAAGAAAGTCACCACCGAGCGTCGTTTCATGCCCGGCTATGTGCTGGTTCGCATGGAGATGACTGACGAAGGGTATCACCTTGTGACCTCGATCAACCGCGTCACCGGCTTCCTTGGTCCGCAAGGCCGCCCGATGCCGATGCGCGATGCCGAGGTGAACCAGATCCTCAACCGTGTCGAGGAAGGCGTCGAAGCGCCGCGTTCGCTGATCACCTACGAAGTGGGCGAGCAGGTTTCGGTCTCCGACGGCCCGTTCGAGGGTTTCGACGGCATGGTCGAAGAGGTCGACGACGAGAACCAGCGCCTGAAAGTGACTGTGTCGATCTTTGGTCGTGCGACCCCGGTCGAGCTGGAATTTACCCAAGTTTCGAAGCAGGCCTAAACAGGCCGCTTCACCGTTCCGGTCTTGGAACCGCTGCGCCTTGCGACAGTGGGAACCACTTCCGGAACCTTTTGCAGATCATGGACTCTCCGATCACGGAAAGACGCCCGTCAGACAGGGCGTCTGACATCGGCAGGTCTCCCATCCAGACACCGATCATGTCTTCGGAGTTTGCCGTGATATAGGCGGCCACGTCTTTTCCGGGGTCTTGGTAGCAAAGGTCCCGTTTCGGGCCATCACAGACGATCCACCACTTGGCAAAGTCGGAACGGTCCGGAAACTGGAAGCTGAGAACCGTTTCTCCGTCAGGCAATTCGTCCGTCACGATATTACGCTCGACATCGAACATCAGGAAGGCGACGTCCATGTCTTCGTCTCGCAACTCTTCTCGTGCCCACCGCATGCCCCAGACGACAAGCGCCTCGATGACCGGGCCCAACTGTTTGCCTGCAGGGGTCAGCCGGTATTCATACCCGCGTTGACCCGAAATGGGGCGCCTCACGAGAATGCCGTTTCCCTCCAGTTCTTTCAGGCGCGTGTTCAGGACTGTCGGAGAGATCTTCGGCATCCCTTTTTGAAGAGTTGAAAACCGGGTGCTGCCAAGCAGAAGCTCTCGAACGATCAGCAAGGTCCAGCTGTTGCCGAGGATTTCGGCAGATTTCGCGACGGGGCAGAATTGGCCGTATTGGGTCATCAAGAAAGCCTAACTACGTTTTGCGTAGTTCAATCCTACACCCCGCGCAGTATTCCGCAAAGAGACCTGCCTTTATCCCGCTTTGTATCAAGCATTGGCAGGAGTAATTGTGATGATGACGCAGATCAGAAATGTTTTGGAAATCTTCGGGATCGTCTTTTTGCGGTTCCGTTATTTGGCGCGGATTTGGAATGTCTGGCTGGTGGGGGTGAATATGGGATGCCTCTATTTCATCCAGCATGTCGAAGCGCAGGTGGTTTTGGCGACGACCCTGATCGCCGTAGTAGGGCAGGGGGTCATCTACAATCGGATCGGGTTCACCCGGTTGCTGGGCATCACGCACATTATGTGGGTGCCCATGTTTGTTTGGATGGGCACACGACTTGAGGCGATTGCGGCGCAGCCAGAGCTTGCCACTTGGTTGGCGGTTTTGCTGGCAACGAATATCGGCTCGATGATCATCGACGCCACCGATGTTCGCCGTTATTTCCGGGGGGAACGTGCGCCGCACTACGCTTGGTAAATCGCAAGTTAACGGCGCACCGCCATTTCAGGCCCGGCTGTTCATGCCGGGTCTGCCGCGGTTTTCGGAAGACCAAGGAAATAAGGTGCCAAGGCCCTTGCCAAGGCAATGCGAAGCTTGTATCAGCCCGCTCTATTCAGGACGGCCTATGCCGCGCCTGATGATTCTCGTGGGAGGAACGGGTCACGCGAGACCCCGACCGAACCACTAAACCAAAGTGCTGCCGACGCGTCGGTAGTGCGGTGATAAAAGGAGAGGCCTCATGGCCAAGAAACTTGCTGGCACCATGAAACTGCAGGTGCCTGCCGGTCAAGCAAACCCGTCCCCGCCGGTTGGTCCGGCACTGGGTCAGCGCGGCATCAACATCATGGAATTCTGTAAAGCGTTCAACGCGAAGACTCAGGATATGGAGCCCGGCGCGCCGTGCCCGACCGTGATCACCTATTACCAGGACAAGTCCTTCACCATGGACATCAAGACGCCGCCCGCGTCTTACTACCTGAAGAAGGCCGCTGGCCTGAAGCCTGTTGGCAAGCGTAACCGCCCACGTGGTGCCGAGAACCCCGGTCGTGAGACCGTGGCGACCGTGACCGTCGCGCAGGTGCGTGAAATCGCTGAAGCCAAGATGAAAGATCTGAACGCCAACGACGTAGACGCGGCAATGCAGATCATCGTCGGTTCGGCCAAATCCATGGGCATCGAGGTGAAATAATCATGGCAAAAGTAGCAAAACGTACTGCCGCTGCCCGTGAGGCTTTCGCCGGCAAATCGAATGTCACCGTTGAAGAAGCTGTTGCACTGGTCAAATCCAACGCAAATGCCAAGTTCGACGAGACCGTTGAAATCGCGCTGAACTTGGGCGTTGACCCGCGCCACGCAGACCAGATGGTCCGCGGCGTTGTCTCGCTGCCCAACGGCACCGGTAAATCGGTTCGCGTTGCTGTATTCGCACGTGGCCCGAAAGCTGACGAAGCGAAAGAAGCTGGCGCAGACGTCATCGGCGCAGAAGACCTGATGGAAACCATTCAGGGCGGCACCATCGAGTTCGATCGCTGCATCGCGACTCCGGACATGATGCCGATCGTTGGTCGTCTGGGTAAAATCCTGGGCCCGCGCAACCTGATGCCGAACCCCAAGGTTGGCACCGTGACCATGGACGTCAAAGCAGCTGTTGAAGCGGCCAAAGGCGGCGAAGTTCAGTTCAAAGCCGAGAAAGCCGGTGTTGTCCACGCAGGTGTTGGCAAAGCGTCCTTCGACGAAGCCAAGCTGGTTGAGAACGTTCGTGCTTTCGTTGAAGCCGTTCAAAAAGCCAAGCCCTCGGGCGCAAAGGGTGCCTACATGAAGAAGGTATCGCTGAGTTCGACCATGGGCCCGGGCGTCACCATCTCGGTTGATAACGCGACCGGCAACTAATCGGTACAATATCCATTCCAAAGGGGCGCAAGAGATTGCGCCCCTTTTTCGTTAGTGCATAGTGGTGAACGACTTTTAAGAACGGGACCGACGTGCGATGGAAAATCGACGCAAGTACAAGCGCCAGCTTCGAGAATTGGTAGCTGGCGAGTTGTCAAAGCTTCCAACAATTGAAAAGGACGGTGTGCGCCAAGTCGTCTATGAAAAAGACGGACGGTTCGACTACGATTTGTACCGTCGTGTTCAGACCGTCGGAAACAAGGCAAAGCTTGCCCGCCAATGGGTTCCCGAAGAGCACATTCAGATCCTGTCTTCCTATCTTCAAGGTAAGGTGTGGAATGAAAGCCTTTCAGGTGTCTGTCACGGGACACGTTCTGGAAAAGAACAGGCTTGGTTTCGGGCGTGCCTGTCCTCTGAGAACGTATTTGGCACCGAGATCTCGGATACAGCTGAAGATTTCGAACATACAATTCAATGGGACTTTCACGACACTAAGGACGAATGGAAAGGCGCGTTTGACTTCGTATATTCGAATTCTTGGGATCATGCGTTTGATCCGAAGAAGGCGTTCACCAGCTGGGTTGACACATTAAAACCAGGTGGCGTCATGTTGCTGGATCACGGGATGAACTATGATCCTTCTAAGGTGGATGGTTTGGATCCGCTTGGGATGACCCAAGACCGTTTGGTAAGTTATCTTGAAGAGATTTGCGGAACATCCGGCAAGGTCGTCGATGTGTTGGATGGCGGGCGGTTCGGTCGCAACGGAAAACACAGGATTACGACTGTCGTCTTTCAGGCCAACGCTGCGTAGTCGTCTCCCCTATGTCAGAACGTATCACTGTCTATTCATGCTACTTTGGCGCCCACGAACCGCTTAACCCGAACGCCATGGGCGATTGGTCGGGCTATGAAAAGATCCTATTCACCGATGACCCCGTCCACCAAGTGGACGGTGCCCGAACTGAAGTTGTGCAAGATTTTGGACTTGGGCCTGCGTATCTTTCGCGTCGCCCAAAGCTTTGTCCGCATCACCACATCAAGGGGGCAGACTGGGCTATCTACGTGGATAATCGGGCTAGTCTGACCGTTGCCCCGCAAGACATTGTGGATCGGATCAACACAGAGTATGGCGGAGAAGCTCCGGCAGGAAGATACCTGTTTCTGCACAACAAGAAATGCGCCTACCGGGAAATGATGCGTTGCAAGCGCCGAGACCTGATCACAGAAGCGCAGTTTTCGGAGCTTTACAAAGTGTTCGAGGCGCAGGGCTTTCCTGAAAGATGGGGTGTTTTCGTCAACACCATCATGATCCAAAAGATGGGCGATGCCGAAACGGATGGGATGAATGAGTTCTGGTGGGAGATGTTTCTGCGCTACGCCAAGCGTGATCAGATAACTCTGCCGTTTGCTCTTTGGAGGACGGGCTACCCGAGGCGGGTGCTTCCATTTGGAATTTCCGATATCGCTCGGTGGCCGGTTTTCGGGCGTAAAGACCGGATCAAGTTCCGTGATGAGTTGAAGGGCAAAGCAGCGGAATAGTTTTGACTTAAGTCGCCTCGCGCTTTGCACCACTATTCCTTGACCAACTCGCAACGGATTTAGAGCTATCGACGTAGAATTGTCGTTCGGCGTCAGTCATTCCATCGTCGATATACCAAGGACGATGTTGCGCAACAAAACCTTCCCCGGCGACGCGTATTGATGGGGCCTTGGGCTGTCGATATCCAAAATGCCGCAGCCTGCATTGGGTCACGTCGCGTCCGGGGACATACAGAAAAAACGTTGTGTCAACCGACGCAGAAAAGACGTTTTTCTCGATGGCATGCTTCCAATACCGGCGTTCCCACTGTTCAGCCCGAACGCGGCGTCCATTCGGGCGTACGATCTCAAGCCCGCGGAATAGTTCAGGTCTTGAGATGTCGAGCGCTAGACCGACTTTGATGACATTGTGTTTTTCGGCAAGTTCAAAAAGCCGGGTCAGGAAATTGTTGGCGGGCGGCCTAGGTAGGGCGATGTCCGGATCTGAAAAGATAAACGGGGCCTCATCGCCATGTTCTTGGATGATCTCCAGAATGGCATATCGGGGTCCGATATTCTTTCCCAAAGCCCACAGCCTTGCTTTGGAACTGAATGCTTCAGAACGAAAGTACTCCAACAATTCCGGAGAAGTAGAATCGTTGTCCATTACGGTGACATTTTCAAACCCATTTTCGCTAAGCCAATTGACCGAATTTTGAACATAGGTCGGTTGGTTGAACGAATTAATGAAAACCGGCGTTTTCTGCCGAAGCTTGGTTTCACTGACCATTGGCCCTGACTTCCAATTGCTAGATTCTCTCCACGTTGTTTAACTTTCCAAGCTGATCTAATCCAGAGCCATCGCATGACAAAGCTTTCGCGGTAAAAAACGTCTTGGCAACTCCCTAACAAACTACTATCCATCAGCCCTGCACTGGAGCGTATGATTCGTCATGCGCTCCATTGCTTTTCGTCCAAGACGGTGGGTGGAGCATTCGTTCCTTAATTCCCTGCCTGAGACGGGAAAGACCAGATTGACCGAGGGTGGACCTCGGGCGGTATTGGCTCAGCCCCGTAAAACGGACCTGAACGCGTGGGGCTTGCCCTGCGCAAACAAGAGCCGGGGGGCAGTTGTCCCTCAAATTTGGAGTAAAACTGTGGATAGAGCCCAGAAAGAGAAATTGGTCGACGAACTCGGCCAGATCTTCGAAAGCTCTGGCGTGGTCGTGGTTTCGCACTACGCAGGCCTTACAGTTGCTGAGATGCAAGACCTGCGTTCGCGTATGCGCGAAGCTGGCGGGTCTGTTCGCGTTGCCAAAAACAAGCTCGCCAAAATCGCCCTTGAAGGTAAGCCCTGCGAAAGCATCGCTGAATACCTGACGGGTATGACTGTACTCTCCTATTCGGAAGATCCGGTGGCAGCCGCTAAGGTTGTCGTCGACTACGCCAAAGAAAACGAAAAGCTCGTTATCCTTGGCGGTTCGATGGGTGAGACGGCCCTTGACCCGGCCGGTGTTACTGCAGTGTCGAAAATGCCGTCGCGCGAGGAGCTTATTGCTTCGATCGTGGGCTGCATTGGCGCACCTGCTTCCAACATCGCCGGTGCGATTGGCGCGCCTGCTTCGAACATCGCGAGCATCCTTTCGACCATCGAAGAGAAAGCGGAAGCCGCTTAAGCAACTTGAGACCTGCGTGGGGTTGAACTTCCTCACGTTGGAACACATCTGATAGAAACGGAAAGCACGAAAATGGCTGATCTGAAAAAACTTGCTGAAGAGATCGTGGGTCTGACCCTGCTCGAAGCTCAGGAACTGAAAACCATCCTGAAAGACGAATACGGCATCGAGCCCGCCGCTGGCGGCGCCGTAATGGTTGCAGGTGCTGCTGGCGACGCCGGCGGTGCAGCAGCTGAAGAAAAAACCGAGTTCGACGTTGTTCTGAAGTCGGCAGGCGGCAACAAAATCGCCGTCATCAAAGAAGTACGCGGCATCACCGGTCTTGGCCTGAAAGAAGCCAAGTCGCTGGTCGAAGAAGGCGGCAAGATCAAAGAAGGTGTCGACAAGGCAGAAGCCGAAGACATCAAAGGCAAGCTGGAAGCAGCTGGCGCCGAGGTCGAGCTGGCCTAAGGCCGCTGCAGCTTCGGCTGCGCACAAAAATGAGGCTGGGCCCGGTGAAAACCGGGTCCAGCCGAACCTGTCTTAGAAAGGGCTTCTTAGTCCGAAGCTCTTTCTAAGGCGCGGTTTAAGGTTCGGGAGCAGCCGGTGGGACGGACTGCAGGAATAGGACCTGACCCCCTTATTTGTTGGCGGCGCATGACCGAGGCCCGGCGGTTCATGCAAGGCGACAGACGAAAGGTATAGACGCAAATGGCGCAGACCTACGCAGGCCAGAAACGAATCCGTAAGTTTTACGGTAAAATTCGCGAAGTTCTGGAAATGCCGAACCTGATTGAGGTTCAGAAATCTTCCTACGATCTTTTCCTGAAGTCCGGCGATCAGCTGGAACCGATGGACGGTGAAGGTATCAAAGGTGTTTTCCAGTCGGTTTTTCCGATCAAGGACTTCAACGAAACCGCAGTGCTGGAGTTTGTCCGGTACGAGCTGGAAAAACCGAAATACGATGTCGAGGAATGTCAGCAGCGTGACATGACTTACAGCGCTCCGCTGAAAGTGACCCTGCGACTGATCGTGTTTGATGTCGATGAAGATACTGGCGCGAAGTCGGTTAAAGACATCAAGGAACAAGACGTCTTCATGGGCGATATGCCTCTGATGACCCCGAACGGCACTTTTGTCGTAAACGGCACCGAGCGTGTGATCGTTTCGCAGATGCACCGTTCGCCTGGTGTGTTCTTCGACCACGACAAGGGTAAAACCCATTCGTCGGGCAAACTGCTGTTTGCTTGCCGCATTATTCCGTACCGCGGTTCCTGGCTGGACTTCGAATTCGACGCAAAAGACATCGTCTTTGCCCGTATCGACCGCCGCCGCAAACTGCCTGTGACCACCCTGCTGTATGCTTTGGGTCTGGACCAGGAAGGTATCTGTGACGCCTATTACGATACCGTCGACTATAAACTGGATAAGAACAAAGGTTGGGTCACCAAGTTCTTCCCTGATCGTGTCCGTGGTACCCGCCCGGCCTTCGATCTGGTTGACGCAGGCACCGGCGAAGTCATTGCCGAAGCCGGTAAGAAAGTCACTCCGCGCGCGGTCAAGAAGATCAAGGACGACGGCAAGATCACCGATCTGCTGGTGCCTTTCGATCAGATCGTTGGCCGCTATGTTGCCAAGGACATCATCAACGAAGAAACCGGCGCGATCTATGTCGAAGCCGGTGATGAGCTGACTTGGGACCTGGACAAAGACGGTGAAGTCACCGGTGGTTCGCTGAAGGCACTGCTGGATGCAGGCATCACCGATATCCCGGTTCTGGACATCGACAACGTCAACGTTGGTCCGTACATCCGCAACACGCTGGCGCAAGACAAGAACATGAACCGCGATACCGCGCTCATGGACATCTACCGCGTCATGCGCCCGGGCGAGCCGCCCACCGTTGAAGCCGCCACCGCGCTGTTTGAAACCCTGTTCTTCGACAGCGAGCGTTACGACCTGTCGGCCGTTGGTCGCGTGAAGATGAACATGCGTCTTGCTCTGGATGCGCCGGACACCCACCGCACCCTGCGCAAGGAAGACATCATCTCGTGCATCAAGGCGCTGGTTGAGCTGCGCGATGGCAAAGGCGACGTGGACGACATCGACCACCTCGGCAACCGTCGTGTCCGTTCCGTTGGCGAACTGATGGAAAACCAGTACCGCGTTGGCCTGCTGCGCATGGAGCGCGCGATCAAAGAGCGTATGTCGTCGGTCGAAATCGACACCGTCATGCCGCAAGACCTGATCAACGCGAAACCGGCTGCAGCTGCTGTTCGTGAATTCTTCGGCTCGTCGCAGCTGTCGCAGTTCATGGACCAGACCAACCCGTTGTCGGAAGTCACCCACAAACGCCGCCTGTCGGCGCTTGGCCCGGGTGGTCTGACCCGCGAACGTGCAGGCTTTGAGGTGCGCGACGTACACCCGACCCACTATGGTCGGATGTGCCCGATTGAAACGCCGGAAGGTCCGAACATTGGTCTGATCAACTCGCTGGCGACCTATGCCCGCGTGAACAAATACGGCTTCATCGAAACACCGTACCGCAAGGTTGTCGACGGTCAGGTCACCGACGAGGTGAACTACATGTCCGCGACCGAGGAAATGCGTCACACCGTGGCGCAGGCGAACGCCCACCTCGATGCCGACGGTAAGTTCGAGAACGATCTGGTGAACACCCGTCAGTCGGGCGAATACACCATGGCACCGCGCGAAAACGTTGACCTGATCGACGTTTCGCCGAAGCAGCTGGTCTCGGTTGCTGCCTCGCTGATCCCGTTCCTCGAAAACGACGACGCGAACCGCGCTCTGATGGGCTCGAACATGCAACGTCAGGCCGTTCCGCTTCTGCAAGCGGACGCACCGTTTGTTGGCACCGGTATCGAACGCAAAGTGGCGATCGACTCTGGCGCGGCGATCCAGGCCAAGCGTGGCGGGATCATCGACCAGGTTGACGCAACCCGTATCGTTATCCGTGCGACTGAGGATCTGGAGCCGGGCGATCCGGGCGTTGATATCTATCGTCTGCGTAAGTTCCAGCGTTCGAACCAGAACACCTGCATCAACCAGCGTCCGCTGGTGAAAGTGGGCGACAAGGTTGGCAAGGGCGAAGTCATTGCTGACGGTCCGTCGACCGATATGGGCGAACTGGCTCTGGGTAAAAACGTGGTCGTCGCGTTTATGCCTTGGAACGGCTACAACTACGAAGACTCGATCCTGATTTCGGAACGTGTGGCACGTGACGACGTCTTCACCTCGATCCACATCGAGGAATTCGAAGTCGCCGCTCGTGACACCAAGCTGGGTCCGGAAGAGATCACTCGCGACATCCCGAACGTCGGTGAAGAAGCCCTGCGCAACCTCGACGAGGCTGGCATCGTGTACATCGGCGCCGAGGTAGGCCCGGGCGACATTCTGGTCGGTAAGATCACCCCGAAAGGCGAAAGCCCGATGACGCCGGAAGAAAAGCTTCTGCGCGCCATCTTCGGTGAAAAAGCATCGGACGTTCGCGACACCTCGCTGCGTGTGAAGCCGGGTGACTTCGGTACCGTTGTTGAGGTCCGTGTCTTCAACCGTCACGGTGTGGAAAAAGACGAACGTGCGATCCAGATCGAGCGTGAGGAAGTCGAACGTCTGGCCCGTGACCGGGATGACGAGATGGCGATCCTTGACCGCAACATCTATGCGCGTCTGAAGTCGATGATCGAAGGCAAAGTGGCTGTCAAAGGCCCGAAAGGCGTAAAGCCGGGCTCGACCATCACCGACGAACTGCTGGACGGCCTGTCCCGCGGTCAGTGGTGGCAGCTGGCGCTTGAAGAAGAAGCCGATGCCCAGATCGTTGAAGCCCTGAACGAGCAGTACGAAGCACAGAAACGTGCTTTGGAAGCGCGCTTTGAGGACAAGGTCGAGAAGGTCCGCCGCGGCGATGACCTGCCCCCGGGCGTGATGAAGATGGTCAAAGTCTTCATCGCCGTGAAGCGTAAGCTTCAGCCGGGCGACAAGATGGCCGGTCGTCACGGGAACAAAGGTGTTATCTCGAAGGTTGTCCCGATGGAGGACATGCCCTTCTTGGCCGATGGTACCCCGGTTGACTTCTGTCTGAACCCGCTGGGCGTTCCGTCGCGTATGAACGTTGGTCAGATTCTTGAAACCCACATGGGCTGGGCCGCACGCGGTCTGGGTATCCAGGTGGACGAGGCTCTGGGCGAGTACAAACGCTCGGGCGACCTGACCCCGGTCCAGGAAGCGCTGCGCATCGCCTACGGCGAAGACGTCTACGAAGAGGCTCTGGCGGGTCTGGACGAAGACGCTCTGATCGAGAGCGCCTCGACCGTGACCAACGGTGTTCCGATCGCGACTCCGGTCTTCGACGGTGCCAAGGAAGCTGACGTCAACGATGCGCTAACCCGCGCTGGTTTCGATACCTCGGGTCAGTCGGTTCTGTTCGACGGCCGCACAGGTGAGCAGTTCAGCCGCAAGGTCACAGTGGGTGTCAAATACCTGCTGAAACTGCACCACCTAGTCGACGACAAGATCCACGCGCGTTCAACCGGTCCGTACTCGCTTGTTACTCAGCAGCCGCTGGGTGGTAAGGCGCAGTTCGGTGGTCAGCGCTTCGGTGAGATGGAAGTCTGGGCTCTGGAAGCTTACGGCGCCGCCTACACCCTTCAGGAAATGCTGACGGTGAAGTCGGATGACGTTGCTGGCCGGACGAAAGTCTATGAAAGCATCGTCAAAGGCGAGGACAACTTCGAAGCCGGTGTGCCGGAATCGTTCAACGTTCTTGTCAAAGAAGTCCGCGGCCTCGGCCTGAACATGGAACTCCTGGATGTGGAGGGTGAAGAGTAAGGGCGTCAGCCCTGAAACACCCCCCACTTCTGCCCAATCTTAAGGATTTGCAAATGAACCAGGAACTGACAACCAACCCGTTCAACCCGCTGGCCTCGCCCAAGCAGTTTGACGAAATCAAGGTCTCGCTGGCCTCGCCGGAACGCATCCTGTCGTGGTCGTTCGGTGAGATCAAAAAGCCCGAAACCATCAACTATCGTACGTTCAAGCCCGAACGTGACGGTCTGTTCTGTGCGCGTATCTTTGGCCCGATCAAAGACTATGAATGTCTGTGCGGCAAATATAAGCGCATGAAGTATCGCGGCGTTGTCTGCGAGAAATGTGGTGTTGAAGTCACCCTTCAGAAAGTCCGCCGCGAGCGTATGGGCCACATCGAACTGGCCGCACCTTGCGCGCACATCTGGTTCCTCAAGTCGCTGCCCTCGCGCATCGGCCTGATGCTGGACATGACCCTGCGCGATCTGGAACGTGTTCTCTACTTCGAGAACTACGTCGTGATCGAACCGGGCCTGACGGACCTCGTCTATGGTCAGATGATGACCGAAGAAGAGTTCATGGACGCCCAGGACACCTATGGCATGGACGCCTTCACCGCCGGTATCGGCGCGGAAGCGATCCGCGAAATGCTGTCGATGATCGATCTGGAAGCAGAAGCCGAGCGTCTGCGCGAAGAGCTGAAGGAAGCCACTGGCGAACTGAAGCCCAAGAAGATCATCAAGCGTCTGAAAGTCGTTGAGTCCTTCCTCGAGTCGGGCAACCGCCCCGAGTGGATGATCCTGACCGTTGTGCCCGTGATCCCGCCGGAACTGCGTCCGCTGGTTCCGCTGGATGGTGGCCGTTTCGCGACCTCGGATCTGAACGATCTGTATCGCCGCGTCATCAACCGGAACAACCGTCTGAAGCGTCTGATCGAGCTGCGTGCACCTGACATCATCGTCCGCAACGAAAAGCGGATGCTGCAGGAATCCGTTGACGCTCTGTTCGACAACGGCCGTCGTGGCCGCGTGATCACCGGCGCCAACAAGCGTCCGCTGAAATCGCTGTCGGACATGCTGAAAGGTAAGCAAGGCCGCTTCCGTCAGAACCTTCTGGGTAAGCGCGTCGACTTCTCTGGCCGTTCGGTCATTGTGACCGGTCCGGAACTGAAGCTGCACCAGTGTGGTCTGCCGAAGAAGATGGCTTTGGAGCTGTTCAAGCCGTTCATCTATTCGCGACTAGAGGCCAAAGGCCTGTCCAGCACCGTGAAGCAAGCGAAGAAACTGGTCGAGAAAGAGCGTCCCGAAGTTTGGGATATCCTCGACGAGGTGATCCGCGAGCACCCGGTCATGCTGAACCGCGCGCCGACCCTGCACCGTCTGGGTATCCAAGCGTTCGAACCCACGCTGATCGAAGGTAAAGCTATTCAGCTGCACCCGCTGGTCTGCTCGGCGTTTAACGCGGACTTCGACGGTGACCAGATGGCGGTTCACGTTCCTCTGTCGCTGGAAGCGCAGCTGGAAGCCCGTGTTCTGATGATGTCGACCAACAACGTTCTGTCCCCGGCAAACGGTGCCCCGATCATCGTTCCGTCGCAGGATATGATTCTTGGTCTGTACTACATCTCGATGGAACGCCAAGGCATGAAGGGTGAAGGCATGTCCTTCTCCTCGATCGAAGAGATCGAGCACGCCCTGAACGCTGGTGAAGTGCACATGCACGCCAAGATCACCGCACGTGTGAAGCAGATCGACGAAACTGGCCAAGAAGTCTGGGAGCGTTTCGAAACCACTCCGGGTCGTGTCCGTCTGGGCAACCTGTTGCCGCTGAACGCCAAAGCGCCGTTCTCGCTGGTCAACCGCCTGCTGCGGAAGAAAGACGTTCAGCGTGTCATTGACACCGTCTACCGTTACTGCGGCCAGAAAGAGAGCGTTATCTTCTGTGACCAGATCATGAGCCTGGGCTTCAAAGAAGCGTTCCGCGCCGGTATCTCGTTCGGTAAGGACGACATGGTCATTCCCGACAACAAGTGGGGCATCGTTGATGAGACCCGCGGTCAGGTGAAAGAGTTCGAACAACAGTACATGGACGGCCTGATCACTCAGGGTGAAAAGTACAACAAAGTTGTCGACGCGTGGTCGAAGTGTAACGACAAGGTTACCGACGCCATGATGGACACCATCTCGACCGCGAAAGTGGACGAGAACGGTGCCGAAGCGGAACCGAACTCGGTTTACATGATGGCCCACTCCGGTGCGCGTGGCTCTGTCACGCAGATGAAGCAGCTGGGTGGTATGCGCGGCCTGATGGCGAAACCTTCGGGCGAGATTATCGAAACGCCGATTATCTCGAACTTTAAAGAAGGTCTGACCGTTCTGGAGTACTTCAACTCGACCCACGGTGCCCGTAAGGGTCTGTCGGATACCGCGTTGAAGACTGCGAACTCGGGTTACCTGACCCGTCGTCTGGTTGACGTTGCCCAAGACTGTATCGTTCGCGAGAAAGACTGTGGCACCGACAACTCGATCACCTGCGAAGCCGCAGTGAACGACGGTGAAGTTGTTGCATCCCTGTCCGAGCGTCTGCTGGGTCGTGTGGCTGCCGAGGACGTTCTGCGTCCGGGCACTGACGAAGTTATCGTCAGCCGCAATGAGCTGATCGACGAACGCAAGTCGGACGCGATCGAAGAGGCCGGTCTGGCATCGGTTCGCATCCGCTCGCCTCTGACCTGTGAGTCGGAAGAGGGCGTCTGCGCAACCTGCTACGGTCGTGACCTTGCCCGCGGTACCATGGTGAACGAAGGCGAAGCCGTCGGCATCATCGCGGCACAGTCGATCGGTGAACCCGGTACTCAGCTGACCATGCGTACATTCCACATTGGTGGTGTTGCGCAGGGTGGTCAGCAGTCGTTCCAGGAAGCCAACCAGGCTGGTACCATTGAACTGCGTGACGCGAACCTGTTGAAAAACGCAGCAGGCGAGACCATCGTCATGGGCCGGAACATGGTTCTGGCGATCATCGACGAGCACGGTGTCGAGCGCGCCAGCTACAAGGTCGGTTACGGCTCGAAGATCTTTGTCGAAGACAAAGCGTCGATCGAACGTGGCGACAAGCTGTTCGAGTGGGACCCGTACACATTGCCGATCATCGCCGAGAAAGACGGTACTGCGAAATTCGCAGACCTGATCTCGGGTATCTCGGTACGTGACGAAACCGACGATGCGACCGGTATGACACAGAAGATCGTGTCTGACTGGCGTTCGGCGCCGAAAGGCAGCGACCTGAAGCCGGAAATCCTGCTTCTGGACAAAGATGGCGAGCCGGTCCGCAACGATGCGGGCAACCCGGTGACCTATCCGATGTCTGTGGACGCGGTTCTGTCGCTGGAAGACGGCGCGCAGATCAAGGCTGGTGACGTTGTTGCGCGTATTCCGCGTGAAGGCGCTAAGACCAAGGACATCACCGGTGGTCTGCCGCGGGTTGCGGAACTGTTCGAAGCACGTCGTCCCAAAGACCACGCCATCATCGCCGAGATCGATGGTTACGTCCGCTACGGTCGCGACTACAAGAACAAGCGTCGCATCTCGATCGAACCGGCTGATGAGGCTCTGGAGACCGTCGAATACATGGTGCCCAAGGGGAAACACATCCCCGTTGCCGAAGGCGACTTCGTCAAGAAGGGCGACTACATCATGGACGGCAACCCGGCTCCGCACGACATTCTTGCGGTCATGGGTGTAGAGGCTCTGGCCAACTACATGATCGACGAGGTTCAGGACGTCTATCGTCTGCAAGGCGTGAAAATCAACGACAAGCACATCGAGGTGATCGTTCGCCAGATGCTGCAGAAGTGGGAGATCCAGGATTCTGGCGACACCACCCTGCTGAAAGGCGAAAACGTTGATAAGGCCGAGTTTGACGAAGCCAACGCCAAGGCCGTGTCCAAAGGTGGCCGTGAAGCCAAGGGTCAGCCGATCCTGCTGGGTATCACCAAAGCCTCGCTGCAGACACGTTCGTTCATCTCGGCTGCGTCGTTCCAGGAAACCACCCGCGTTCTGACCGAGGCTTCGGTTCAGGGCAAACGCGATAAGCTGGTTGGTCTGAAAGAGAACGTCATCGTGGGTCGCCTGATCCCGGCCGGTACCGGTGGGGCCACGCAGCGCGTGCGCCGCATCGCCGTCGACCGCGACAGCAAGATCCTGGAAGCGCGTCAGGCAGAGGCCGAACAGGCCGCCCTGCTGGCCGCCCCTACCGACGACGAAGTCAGCGCCGAGGATGTGTTCATCGTGGACACCCCCGAAAGCCGCGACTGATCTTAGCGATCTGAGTGATTAAAAAGCCCCCCGCCAGCGATGGCGGGGGGCTTTTCTTTTTGGTGCATTTTACACGATGCAAGCCGACATGTGATCGAATGCGCCATTGGCAAATTTTTTTGATGACTGGCTCGAGCTAGAGAGGTCACCGCCGCTTCTCGTCTGGCTCGAAGAGAAACTAACCGTCTTGACTTAACCAAGTATTCTGTTTCTCCTCGGGTTCGATTTGGAGCATATCCGTTGAAAAACAACTATATTCTAGTCGACTTTGAGAATGTTCAACCCAAGAACCTCGGGCTACTTCGAGGCCATCCCTTTACGCTGATGGTATTCGTTGGTGCCAACCAAAAGAGTGTGCCTTTCGACTTCGCCACCGCACTGCAAGATTTAGGTGAAAACGCCGGGTATCAGAAGATAACGGGGAATGGCTCGAACGCCTTGGACTTTCATATAGCATTCTACATGGGAGAAATGGCAGCCAAAGATGCCAATGCGTTCTTTCACGTGATTTCCCGTGACAAAGGGTTCGACCCATTGATTGAACATTTGCGGAAGCGAAAGATCCACGCTCGTCGTCATGTTGATCTATCCGAGATCCCATTTGTCAAAATCTCTAACGCCAGCTCTATGGAACAACAAATCGAAGCGATTGTTGACAGTTTGAAGTCCAGAGGATCTTCGCGTCCAAGAAAGGTCAAAACCCTCAGGGGCACCGTGAACGCGCTTTTCATGAAGACCTTGGACCAAGATAATCTGGAAACGTTAGTTGATGAGTTGAAAAGACGTGGTCATGTTATCGTTAATGATCAATCCGTCAGTTATGGTCCCGGCATTGTCCGGCATTGACCGGTTGTTGGGCTCAGAGTTGACGAATGTTGAATGCCCGTTATGTCCGCATAGGCGACCTTCGGTGCATTTCCTGAGTCGGTCCTGAAGCGCTGTAGATTCACGTAAGTCCGCTGTTTTTCCTGAAACAGCGTCTCTTTGCGCCGCTGTTGACAAGTAAACCGACTCCTCCTATACCGCGCGCACCCGGATTGGGTGGCTTCGTGCTGCCTTGTTCGAACTCACAATTTATGTGGTCACGATCTAGGTTTCTCACCTCGATCCTCTGAAATTCCACCGCGTCGTTTCCACGAACGAGGAAACGAAGCGGTTTTGGTGCTTTGTCAATCGGGCAGGGTACCGTCGAGAAGCAGCGCCCTCGGGTCCGGGGGCGAGTATTGACAACGCAAACACGAGGAACGTGAATGCCAACGATTCAGCAGCTGATCCGCAAGCCGCGGCAGCCTAAAGTAAAGCGCCAGAAGTCCATGCATCTGCAGGCTTGCCCGCAGAAGCGTGGGGTTTGTACCCGCGTCTACACCACCACCCCGAAGAAGCCGAACTCGGCGATGCGTAAAGTTGCGAAGGTTCGCCTGACCAACGGCTTCGAGGTCATCTCTTACATCCCCGGTGAAAGCCACAACCTTCAGGAACACTCTGTGGTTCTGATCCGCGGCGGCCGTGTAAAAGACCTTCCGGGTGTTCGTTACCACATCCTGCGCGGTGTTCTGGATACCCAGGGCGTCAAAGATCGTAAGCAACGCCGCTCGAAGTACGGCGCGAAGCGTCCTAAGTAAGGAGATTTTTGAATGTCTCGTCGTCACGCCGCTGAAAAACGCGAAGTTCTGCCCGACGCCAAGTTTGGCGATCGCGTAGTCACCAAATTCATGAACAACCTGATGCTGGACGGTAAGAAATCCGTCGCCGAGCGCATCGTTTACGGCGCCTTTGACCGCGTCGAAAACAAGCTGAAGAAAGCTCCGGTCGAGGTCTTCCACGAAGCCCTGGACAACGTGAAGCCTTCTGTCGAAGTTCGCTCGCGCCGCGTGGGTGGTGCCACCTACCAGGTTCCTGTCGAAGTGCGTCCCGAACGCCGCGAAGCTCTGGCCATCCGCTGGCTGATTTCCGCATCGCGCGCTCGTAACGAAAACACCATGGAAGAACGCCTGGCTGGCGAACTGCTGGACGCAGTCAACAGCCGTGGTTCCGCCGTGAAAAAGCGCGAAGACACCCACAAGATGGCCGAGGCGAACAAAGCCTTCAGCCATTACCGCTGGTAAGGATACACACCAATGGCACGCGAATATCCGCTCGAGCTGTACCGCAACTTCGGTATCATGGCGCACATCGATGCAGGTAAAACCACCTGTTCCGAGCGCATCCTGTACTACACCGGCAAATCCCACAACATCGGTGAGGTGCACGATGGTGCAGCCACCATGGACTGGATGGAGCAGGAACAGGAACGTGGTATCACCATCACCTCGGCTGCGACCACCACCTTCTGGGAACGCACCGAAGACGGTCAAACCGCCGACACTCCGAAGCACCGCCTGAACATCATCGACACCCCCGGCCACGTTGACTTCACCATTGAAGTTGAGCGTTCGCTGGCGGTTCTCGACGGCGCCGTTTGTGTTCTTGACGCAAACGCCGGTGTTGAGCCTCAGACCGAAACCGTTTGGCGTCAGGCTGACCGCTACAAAGTTCCGCGTATGGTCTTCGTCAACAAGATGGACAAGATCGGCGCTGACTTCTTCAACTGCGTTCGTATGATCGAAGACCGCACCGGTGCAGTTGCTGTTCCGGTTGGTATCCCGATCGGCGCAGAATCCGAACTGGAAGGTCTGATCGACCTGGTCACCATGGAAGAATGGCTGTGGCAGGGTGAAGACCTTGGCGCATCGTGGGTCAAAGCACCGATCCGCGACAGCCTGAAGGACATGGCTGACGAGTGGCGCGAGAAAATGGTCGAAACTGCCGTTGAGCAGGACGAAGCGGCCATGGAAGCGTACCTGGAAGGCGAAGAGCCTTCGGTTGAGACCCTGCGCGCCCTGCTGCGCAAAGGTACCCTGGCCCTGGACTTCGTTCCGGTTCTGGGTGGCTCGGCCTTCAAAAACAAAGGTGTCCAGCCGCTGCTGAACGCTGTGATCGACTATCTGCCCAGCCCGCTGGACGTTGTTGATTACATGGGCTTCGCACCGGGTGACGAGACCGAAGAACGTAACATCGCGCGTCGTGCCGACGACGAGATGCCGTTCTCGGGTCTGGCGTTCAAAATCATGAACGACCCCTTCGTTGGCTCGCTGACCTTTACCCGCATCTACTCGGGTACCATGAACAAGGGCGAAACCGTTCTGAACTCGACCAAAGGTAAGAAAGAGCGCATCGGTCGTATGATGATGATGCACTCCAACAACCGGGAAGAGATCGAAGAGGCATTTGCAGGCGACATCATCGCGCTGGCGGGTCTAAAAGACACCACCACCGGTGACACCCTGTGTGCCCAGAAAGAGCCTGTTGTTCTGGAAACCATGACCTTCCCCGATCCGGTTATCGAGATCGCGGTAGAGCCGAAAACCAAGAACGACCAAGAGAAGATGTCCCAAGGTCTGGCCCGTCTGGCCGCTGAAGACCCGTCCTTCCGTGTTGAGACCGACATCGAGTCCGGTCAGACCATCATGAAGGGCATGGGCGAACTTCACCTGGACATCCTGGTTGACCGCCTGAAGCGCGAGTTCAAGGTTGAAGCGAACATTGGTGCACCGCAGGTGGCCTATCGTGAAACCATCTCGCACGAAGCTGAGATCGACTACACCCACAAGAAACAGTCGGGTGGTTCGGGTCAGTTCGCGCGCGTCAAAATGGTCATCACTCCGACCGAGCCCGGCGAAGGCTACTCGTTCGAGTCGAAGATCATCGGTGGTGCGGTTCCGAAGGAATACATCCCGGGTGTTGAAAAAGGCATCCAGTCCGTCATGGACAGCGGCCCTCTGGCTGGCTTCCCCGTGATCGACTTCAAGGTTGCCCTGATCGACGGTGCTTACCACGACGTTGACTCGAGCGTTCTGGCGTTCGAAATCGCGGCACGTGCAGGTATGCGTGACGGCCTGAAAAAGGCTGGCGCGAAACTGCTTGAGCCGATGATGAAGGTCGAGGTTATCACCCCCGAAGAATACACCGGTGGCATCATCGGCGACCTGACTTCGCGTCGTGGTCAAGTTTCGGGTCAGGAACCGCGCGGCAATGCGGTTGCGATCAACGCCTTCGTTCCGCTGGCTAACATGTTCGGCTACATCAACACCCTGCGCTCCATGTCTTCGGGCCGCGCGCAGTTTACGATGCAGTTCGACCACTACGAGCCGGTCCCGCAGAACATCAGCGACGAAATCCAGGCGAAATACGCCTAATCGACATTTCGGATTGCAGGGCAGGGGCCTTGCAATCCGACCAAAGTTAAAAGGAGGCCTCTCATGGCTAAGGAAAAGTTTGAGCGTAATAAACCGCACGTGAACATTGGCACCATTGGCCACGTTGACCACGGTAAGACCACCCTGACCGCAGCGATCACCAAGTATTTTGGTGACTTCAAAGCCTACGACCAGATCGACGGCGCGCCCGAAGAAAAAGCCCGCGGCATCACCATCTCGACCGCACACGTTGAGTACGAGACCGAGAACCGCCACTACGCGCACGTCGACTGCCCCGGCCACGCTGACTATGTTAAGAACATGATCACCGGTGCGGCGCAGATGGACGGCGGCATCCTGGTTGTGAACGCAGCTGACGGCCCCATGCCGCAGACTCGTGAGCACATCCTGCTGGCGCGCCAGGTTGGCGTTCCTGCTCTGGTAGTCTTCCTGAACAAAGTTGACCAGGTTGACGACGAAGAGCTGCTGGAACTGGTTGAGATGGAAGTTCGTGAGCTTCTGTCCGAGTACGACTTCCCGGGCGACGATATTCCGATCATCGCAGGTTCGGCTCTGGCCGCAATGGAAGGCCGTGACCCTGAGATCGGCGAAAACAAGATCAAGGAACTGATGGAAGCTGTTGACAGCTACATCCCCGAGCCGCCGCGCGCGATCGACGAGCCGTTCCTGATGCCGATCGAAGACGTGTTCTCGATCTCTGGTCGTGGTACCGTTGTAACCGGCCGTGTTGAGCGTGGCGTGATCAACGTTGGCGACGAGATCGAAATCGTTGGTATCCGCGACACCTCGAAAACCACCTGTACCGGTGTTGAAATGTTCCGCAAGCTGCTGGACCGTGGTGAAGCAGGCGACAACATCGGCGCGCTGCTGCGTGGTGTGGACCGTGAAGGCGTTGAGCGTGGCCAGGTTCTGTGTAAGCCGGGTTCGGTTAACCCGCACACCAAGTTCGAGTGTGAGGTTTACATCCTGACCAAGGAAGAAGGCGGCCGTCACACTCCGTTCTTCGCGAACTACCGTCCGCAGTTCTACTTCCGTACCACCGACGTCACCGGCACCGTTGAACTGCCTGCCGGCACCGAGATGGTCATGCCCGGCGACAACCTGAAGTTCACCGCCGAGCTGATCGCGCCGATCGCGATGGAAGAAGGTCTGCGCTTCGCGATCCGCGAAGGTGGCCGCACCGTCGGTTCGGGCGTCGTCTCGAAAATCATCGAGT
>NZ_NSBU01000004.1:0-757500 GCF_002285415.1 Actibacterium pelagium
CTCGAAGTTCGCAAAGTCCAGGTTCGACTGGTCATTGCCAGAGGTGCCGTCGATCTCGTAGCCCGAAGCACCCACCGTCTGCACATAGCCATCCGGCAGAACCTCGTAGACCGTCTTTTCGTCGTAGGTCCAGTCCAGATCCGTGAACGACCACGTGCCATCATTGGCCGTCACCGTCCAGCGATCCCCTTCGCCTGCGTCCCAGACACCGTTCTCCTCACCTTCGGTATCCGTCCAGTCAAACTCGCCGTTGCCATCCAGATCAATGAAGATCGTCACACCACCAAGGCCAGGCTCTCCATCTTCAATCGAGCCGTCACCGTCCAAATCGTCGAACTTCGTACCATCAATGTCGAACAGCTCGAAGTTATAGAAATCCGTGGCTTCGAAGGCGCCATCACCGTAGGTCTCACCACCTACCACAGTCACGCCATACCAAGGTGTTGTTGTAGGTGCCCAACCCCCACTCGGACCGTCGATATCCTCAATGACGAAATAGTCTCCGACCATAACATCTTCGAAAAGATAAACCCCGCTGTCATCGGTGGTGTCAGTCTGAACTGGTGTTGCGGAAGACAGTGCAGCGGCGATTTCTGCGTCGCTGAGTGATCCGTCGCCGCTCGTATCGATCGCGTCTTCAAACAGGTACACTGTCCAACCAGAAATCGGAGTATTGGTCCCAGAGGCTCCGTCACCTGCAAGGTCATTATATTTGATCCCGGTGATATCGCCGGTAGGCTGATAGTTGCCGAAATTGTTGCCGGAAACCTCTGTCTCTAGATCGGAACTTGTAGGGTCGAACACATATCCGTTCGGTCCCAGAATTTCATCGCCTGTATTGAGGCCTGCGTCCAAGATTGGATCTCCGGCCGGACCTTGTTCCCAGCCATCCTGCATAACCTCGACAATCAGGTATTGCGCATCTTCGATTAGAGTAGGGCCATCGTACAGCTCTGAGTAGGGGACATTCGCGTCCAAAAAGAAATTCAGTTCGTAGAACCCGTTGATATCGGTGATGTCGGTAGCATACGCCCCAACATCATATTCCAGTTGGTCAAGAACCCCGTCTCGATCCAAGTCGATATAGGCGCGAATTTCCCAGCCACCCAGCTCTACTTCTGTGTCGTCCTTGACACCATCTACATCAAGATCATTGAATTTGATGCCCGTGAATTCGACAAATGTCCGAACGGACCACTCTTCAAACCCGGAGTTATTAGTCCAATCGGCCACCAGTTCGCCGTCGACGATGTAATCCTCCTGATGACCAAAGTCGGAGTAGAGAGTGACATAAGTACCATCATTCACATCAACCGTCGTAGCACCTTCGAAAAACTCCAACGGCACATACAGGATCATGTCAGAGACACCCGAGCCAGACTGGAGTGTGTAATCCAGAGCGACCCAGTTATCGTCGACGAGCACGCCAGACTCATTATATGTATCGAGCGAGTATACGAGCTCGCCATAGGTATCTAGCAGCGCCGGATCGCCAGATGGCACCTGACTGTCCGAGACGTAGATTTCGACCTGATCAAGTGAAAGGTAGCTTGTCGCGCCTGAGTCCGGTTCGTTGATGTCGAGTTGGAATTCAAGATAGAGCGTCGCGTTGCCCTGGTCGTCATAGAGCGTGACGACTGGAATATCGCCAAAGAACAGGTCGCGCGTGAATCCCGGGGAGTTATTTTCGTCATTGTCCAGAGGGCGATCAGAGGTGTTGTAGCCATCTTCTTCTGGATCATTGGTGCTAATGCGTACAAATGAATTGATCAGGCCTGTACCTGCGCCAACGGCATCATTCGAATAGACCGCACCGTTGAGTGTATCGCTTCCTAGTTCTGGACCAGTCAAGTCAACCTGGGCACCCGCATCGTCGCCAATCCCGTCAGTGAAGGTCGCAAAGGCTGTATCGGTTCCATCATATGCCGACAGAAGGAACCGTTCACCTGCGCTGTCATCCGGATTGACATACCAATCGGTAACGATTACACCGTTCGCCTCACCGTCCAGATCACCTTCGCCGCCATCGGTGACAGTCCAGCTATCATGCCCGTCACCGCCCAGATCGACGGTGGTGTCGTCTGCAGTACCATAGATGCCGTCGGGGCCCGCATCGCTGACATGTTCGACTTCGAAGGTGACAGAGCCACCTTCATCGACACCGGTCGCGGTGATCTCTGCGGTGGATCCCGGGGCATAGTCGTCTAGGTCGGTCGAGACGCTGAGACCATCATCAAGGATTTCTTCATCGTTCAGGATAACTTCGTTGTCAGACGGCATGACAATGCTCCTAGTTGCCTATGTTGCCCTGAACGTCTGAATCAACTGTCCACCCCTGCGACCAGACCGGGCTAATGTTCGAATGCCCGTTTCCGGGCAGAAAAATCTTTTGGGCCTTACGCCAATAAAAAAGGCCGCCCACCTGCCGGTAGACTGCCTGTTATCCTGCGCTCAAATCGCCAATCTATTCTCTTACAAATACGAAACCCCTACACAATGTGCGCATTTAAGGGACAAACTAATTAAAATGAGATGATTGATCCTGTTTTAAATACAATTAATTAAACTAGTTTCGAACCAACCAGTTTATTTGTCAACTTCTTGTTCAAAATGTGTCTAAAATAAGGCGGTCACTCATCTCAAAACTTGTGATCGCCTTTAAGAAAGCCGATACAAATATTTCAAAAGCCAGAGGGTAGCACCGTCAAGTTTGAAAGAAACTGGACTAGATTGGTGCCATTTCCGCGAATTTTGCCAAAAGCCCTCACGCTTGGTCACGCGACCGCGAGACACGCGCTCGTGAACTGAGCCTCAGGTCCGGCTTGGTTAGGCTGACGCCATCACATCGCCCCCCCCCAAACGCGACAACACACAATCTGTTTCGCACATATCAAAAGGACCTTACACATGAAGCGACGCCAGTTTCTTGCCACCCTTGCTGCCGCCAGCACTATTTCCCCGTCGATCGTACGCGCCGCCGAGCCAGAGATCTTCCAGACCGGTGGTGTCGCCATTAACGGGACCGACCCCGTCAACTATTTCAACGCTGGCAAGCCTGACAGTGTTATGAACAAGCATTCCGTCAGCTGGAAAGGTGTCGAATGGCAGTTCAACACTGCTGAAAACGCCGAAGCCTTCATGGCCACGCCCAATGATTTTGCACCGGTGTTTGGCGGCTATTGCGCTTATGCGGCGTCGCTTGGCTATCTGGCCCCGACCGTTCCCGAAGCCTGGACAATTTATGAGGGCAAGCTTTACCTGAATGCCAGCCTTCGCGCGCGCGAGCTTTGGCTGCAGGACATCCCGGGCAATATCGCCAAGGGGCAGGCCAACTGGCCCGGTATTCTTGGGTAAGTCACCCAATCCGTGGGCTTTGCCTTCGACAATGCGCGGCTTTTGCAGAGCAAGTGTCTTGCGATGTGGGGCCACCGCAATGCGATCAGTCTTTGGAAGCACCATAACGCGCAAGGAAGGTCTGGACCGCCCCCGTCAGGACTCGTTCCAGCTCTGCCGGTTCAAACTGCGTTTGAACTCCGGTAAACATTTTTGGAAAGATCGAAGCCTTACAAAGCTCATGGAACTGGTCAGCGGCGAGATCGGCATCATCAACGTTTAGCAGGCCCGCGGCATCCGCCTCTCGCAGATAGGTCCCTAGGTGATCGCGAACTTGCTTTGGGCCGGCCTCATAGAACATCTGCCCAAGTTCGGGGAACCGCCTGGATTCCGCCGCACAAAGGATCAATTGCGCCTGTCCCAGTTCTGAGGTGATGAACGACTGCAAAAGCTTCCCGGCCAAATACAGCGTCTCTTCAGGAGCATCGGTCGGATCGAGCTGATCCAAAGCAAGCTCTGTCAGGCGCGCGGCTTCTGTCCGGGCCACCTCGGCGAACAGCAACCGCTTATCCGGAAAATAGTTGTATAGTGTGGCCTTGGACACGCCGGCGGCGCGGGCAATGTCATCGACACTTGCCCCTTCAAACCCGTCACGCACGAAAACCTCGCGAGCCCCTTTCAGGACTTGCTCGAATTTTCGACCTCGGTTGATTTCCTTGGTCATATGCTTTTCTTTCCCATCCCGGACAAAATTATAAGCGCTACTTTCAAATCCAGACAACCCCACCCCCGGACGATCATTCGGGTGCTTCGCTTTTTCACATTGTTCTTTTCCGACGCACGGTTACGTTGGCAGCAACGAGGAAGGAGCCGACATGATCCCCGGCATTCAACACCGCAAACGTTTCGCGGAGCTTTCCGAACAGGAAGTGCTTGCGCTGGCCATCTCATCGGAAGAGGACGATGCCCGCATCTATCGCAGTTTCGCTGAGGCGCTGCGCCCGGATTTCCCGGACTCCGCTGCCATTTTCGAAGACATGGCGACCGAGGAGGACACCCACCGGCAGTGGCTGATCGAACGCCACAAGGCCCGCTTTGGTAACACGATTCCGCTGATCCGCCGGGAACACGTGTCTGGCTTCATCAACCGCCGGCCGATCTGGCTGACCCAGAACCTGAGCCTTGACAGCATGCGCGCCGAGGCCGAGCGGATGGAAAGCGACGCGCAGCGTTTTTACCTGAAGGCCGCACAGTCCAGTACCGATGCAGACACCCGAAAGCTTTTAGGGGACCTTGCCGCCGCCGAGGGCGGGCATGCGGACAAGGCCGAGACACTGGCAGAAGAGCATCTGGATGACGAGGCCCGCGACCGCGAAGATCGGGAGTCGCACCGCCGGTTTGTCCTGACTTGGGTACAGCCGGGGCTGGCGGGGCTGATGGACGGATCGGTATCGACCCTTGCGCCGATCTTTGCGACAGCCTTTGCCACGCAAGACACATGGACCACGTTCTTGGTCGGGCTTGCCGCGTCTGTTGGTGCTGGTATTTCGATGGGCTTCACCGAAGCCGCATCCGATGACGGCGAAATCTCGGGCCGCGGTTCACCGATAAAACGCGGTATCGCCTCGGGTGTCATGACAATGGTCGGTGGGCTTGGGCACGCTTTGCCCTATCTGATCCCCGACTTCTGGACCGCCACGATCGTTGCTTTCGTCGTGGTGTTCATTGAGCTTTGGGCCATCGCCTGGATTCAGAACAAGTTCATGCAGACGCCCTTCCTGAAAGCGGCGTTTCAGGTTGTCTTGGGTGGGGCGCTTGTCTTTGCGGCCGGCGCGCTGATCGGAAGCGGCTAAATGCTTGACGTCTTTTTCAAAACCCTGCCGTTCTTTCTGATGATCGGGCTCGGCTATGGTGCCGGTCGGCGTGGCTTCTTCAGCCCCGAGGCCACTGCGGCCCTGACCAAGTTCGTCTTTTACTTCGCACTTTCCGCGATGCTGTTCCGGTTCTCGGCAAACCTGTCTTTGGGTGAAATCCTGGATTGGAACTTTGTCGGTGCCTACCTGGCAGGTTGCATCATCGTCTATGTGCTGGCGACAGCGGTGGCGCTCTTTCGCAAAGAGACCACGGCCGTTGCCGCGATCGAAGCGCAATGTGCCGTTATCGGGAACACAGGGTTCTTGGGCATCCCGATGCTGGCATTGCTGATGGGCCAAGAAGCTGTTGGCCCGATCATGCTGGTTCTTGCCGTCGACCTTATCGTGTTTTCCAGTCTGATCGTCATTCTGATCACCGGATCAAAAGAAGGACGGCTTTCTCCTCGGGTTCTTAAAACAGTTGGCTTGGGGCTTTTGTCCAACCCGATGATCGTCGCGATGGCGCTTGGCCTTAGCTGGTCCGCTTTGAAGTGGCCGATCCCGGCACCGATGAACGAGTTTCTGACAATCCTTGGCTCAGCTGCTACGCCCGGCGCTCTGTTTGCCATCGGCGCGTCTCTGGCCGACAAGTCTGCAGAGCGGATCGAGGTCGCGGGCTGGCTGGCCTTTGCCAAGCTGGTCCTGCACCCGGCGGCGGTCGCCGTCTTCGCCTTGCTGGTCTTCCCAGTGGAACCCTACGCAGCCTCGGTCATGATCGCGGCGGCGGCCCTTCCGGTGGCCGGGAATGTCTTCATCCTTGCCCAACACTACGGTGTCGCGCCACAGCGCGTGTCGGCCTCTATTCTTGTGTCGACGGCAGCCAGCATCGTGACGGTGACCGCCGTGATCGCCTGGGTCGGCACATGATCTATGTTGACGCCGACGCCTGCCCGGTGAAACCCGAGGTCGAAACCGTCGCCACCCGCCGCCGGGTCGAGGTACGGATGGTGGCCAATGGTGGTTTGCGCCCGTCACAAAACCCGCTGGTCCAGATGGTCTATGTGCCAGACGGACCGGATGAAGCCGACAAATGGATTGCCGAACAGGCGGGCAAAGGTGACGTGGTCATTACCGCCGATATTCCGCTTGCCGCAAAAGCCGTCGAGGCCGGTGCGCGTGTATTGAATCACAACGGCGAGGCGTTCACCCCCGCCAACATCGGCAACAAGCTTGCAACGCGCGACCTGATGGCGGATTTGCGCGCGGCAGACCCGTTTCGGCAAGGGGGCGGCAAAGCCTTTTCCAAATCTGACCGAAGCCGATTTCTTGATGCTCTGGACCGTGCGTTGAATGAGATCAAGCGTCAGGGCAAAGCTTAACCAGCTAACCTCAAGCTTCTTCGGCGCCCCCACTCATCGTGAAAAGATAGGGTGGTTTTCTATGGGCGTAGGCGTAGGCTGGTAAATAAGATACTCTTTGTTTCACGCGCATACCGGGCTTACGCCCACTTTGTTATTCAAGTCGGTTAGCTTAATGCCCAATTACTGCAGTTCAACCATCACAACGATGCCAATTCCCAACGCAAGGGCGACCTTGTCGGTGATGGCTGTTCCGCCACAAATGGTGAAGCTGAACAGCCTGCTTGGTCTGCAGGTGCAGGCGCAAGCTCGTGCCGATATGAAGCTTGCGGACATGTTGCCGAAAACGACTTCGGATGCGTTTTTGCGTACCACACTCAATGCGCGCGCGCCCCAAGTCAGGTTGCCAGCCGTTTTGCCGCCGGGCGGCGGCGCGATGATTTCGATGATGACGAAACTGGGCGCGGTATCTCAAACCTTTCCGATCACGAACCCGCGCCAACTGATGGCGCAGATCCAGCAGGCGTTGAAGTGTCTGGCCTCGCGCACGCTGCCACAGGCGCAGTCCATGCCCCCGATGGTGATGCAGAACATGGTGCTTGCAGCAAGGATGACGCTGACGCTTCGGGCAAGAGGGATTTGCCCTATGGCGCTTGCCCGTGTCGACGCAAGTTTCGCCGCAAAGGCTGGCACGACCAGCTCTGGCCAGACTTTTTCCACGGCCATGGGGTTTGCTGCAACGCTGCCGCGCGTCACCTTTCCACCGTTTGCCCTGCCCGGGCCAAGGGTACAGATGGCTTGGAACATGGCTGCCTTGGGGCAGGCGGCGGCCCTTCCCACTGCGATGGGCCTACCGCCGATGTCCGACCCAAGTCTGACAAAGGCGCTGCTAAGTCAGCTTGGTGTGCTATCAACCATTCCGGTACCCGACATGCCGGTATCGCTGGACGACCTGAAAGCGATGGCCGACAAGCTGGAAGACCTCGCCACCATTCAGGAAGCATTTGGGCCAGACGCCCTGACCCCCGCCGGGGTTTCTAGGGTGAATGCGATGCTTAGGTTCATGAGCTCGCTTAAAATTCCGCTCCCACTGCCTGCTCAGACCTTGCAGGTGCATTTGGATGCACTTCCTGATCTTGATGATGTTCTCTCAGGCATGCAGGCCGCCAGTTCTGGTGCAATGAACATTGCCGCGTCGATGAGCGTTGCACCACCGCCTGTTCCGATCATGCCGCTTCTAGAACAGCTGGCCAATCTTAGCAAAATGCTTAACCCGGCGGGCCTAGGTCCCTGTCAGTCCTGCGCTGGTCAGCTTAGTACGGCAATGAACAGCATGTCTGGCATGCAACTGCCATCCCCGCCGCCGTTGCCGCCGCTTCCCTTTTGAGAGATTGACCTCACACCCCGTCCGGGAATGCTCTAGGCAGCTGCCGCTGTCATCGGGCGCTCTTTCACCGGCAGGTGCACGATGGCCGAGAACAGCCCGACGCCGACGCCGACCCACCAGACCAGCGTGTAGTTGCCATAGATGTCATACAGCCGGCCACCCAGCCACACGCCCAGGAACGAACCCAGCTGGTGCGAGAAGAAGACGATCCCGTACAAGGTTCCCATGTAGCGCAGGCCATAGATATAGGCGACCAGCCCGCTGGTCAGCGGCACGGTTGCCAGCCACAGCGCCCCCATCACGACAGAGAACACGATGACCGAAGTCGGTGTAATCGGCAGCATTATGAATACCGCCGCTGTGATAGTGCGGCCAAAGTAGATCGCCGACAGCAGGTACTTGCGCGAATATCGCTTCCCAAGCCAGCCAGCCGTAATCGTCCCGACGATATTGGCAAGCCCGATAAGCGCGATGGACATAGCGCCAAGGGCCGAGGTTGTGCTGACGCCGATCCCCGCAAGAATGCCGGTCGGGTCAATGGCCCCGCACATCTCTGTCACGAAGGCCGGGAAGTGAGCGGTCACGAAGGCCAGCTGATAGCCGCAGGAAAAGAAGCCAAGGAAGATCAGCGAATAGGACGGGTCGCGGAACGCCTTGCCAAGGATCTTGCTCATACTTTCTTCCAGCTCGGCCTTGCTGGCGACCTCAGGGGTGCGCATCATCGGCAGAGCGAAAAGAGACAGCAGGATGAAGGCCGCGAATGCCAGGAAGACCTCTTGCCATGACATGAAGCTTAGCATCCATTCGGCGGTCGGTGCGCCGATCACCTGACCGGCAGAGCCCGCCGCTGTCGCGATCCCCAACGCCATCGAGCGGTGTTCGTCACTGGCAGCGCGACCAACAACGGCAAGGATCACGCCGAAACCCGTGCCCGCGATACCGAAGCCCACCAGCATTTCCAGCAACTGATGCTGCCCCGGGGTGATCGCATAGGATGACAGGATCAAACCGGTGGCATAGGTCAGCGCACCAAGAATGATCGCACGGCGATCTCCGAACTTCTCGGCGATGGCGCCGAACAGGGGCTGGCCGATACCCCAGAACAGGTTCTGGATCGCAATAGCGAATGAGAAATCCGCCCTTGGCCAGCCGAACTCTGTGGCAATTGGGATCTGGAACACGCCAAAGCTAGCGCGGACGGCGAAGCTGATCATCATGATGATGCAGCCCCCGATTAGGACGGGTGTAAACAGGCGTGCTTGGCTTTGGGTCATGTCAGGTCTCCGTGCCCATTTCTTGTCCAGCACACCACCTGCGGTCAAACAATAAATTGTGTGGCAACAGTTCAGCTTTTCTTATCCGTCGCGGAGGTTTAAGCCGTTTTCCATGACCGAAACATTGCACGATATCTACAATCAGCGCATCGCGGCAGGCGAAATTCACGAGGATCAAGCCCAGATCGCCGTTCTTGGCCTGTTCGAGAACCTGCGCGAAGCACTGCAGGACGCGCCGCAAGAAGCTGGTGGTTTTTCCTTGTTCCGCCGCAAGAAAGCGGCGCCAGCCCCAGCGCTAAAAGGATTGTATGTCTGGGGCGGTGTCGGTCGTGGCAAGTCCATGATCATGGACCTGTTTTATGACCACGTCGATATTTCGGGCAAACGCCGCGTCCACTTCCATGCTTTCATGCAAGAGGTCCACGCAAGCCTGCATAAGATGCGCCAGTCCAAGGGTGACGACCCGCTAAAGCAGGTGGCCGAAGAGATGACCCGCGACCTGCGCCTGCTGTGTTTCGACGAGATGCAGATCACCGATATCACCGACGCGATGCTGGTGGGGCGTCTGTTTGATTTGCTGTTCGAAAGCGGTGTGACCATCGTTACGACGTCGAACCGGGTTCCGGACGACCTGTACAAAGACGGGTTGCAGCGCGAACGCTTTGTCCCGTTCATCGACACCATCAAAGAGCGCCTGACAGTCTTCGAACTGGTCTCGGACACCGACTATCGTCAGAACCGCCTGACGGGTGAGAAAGTGTATTTCACCCCCGCCGGGGCCGAGGCCCGGAAATCCATCGACGCGATCTGGGACGATCTGGCAGCTAGCACCCATGACAAGCTGGTCCTGACCGTCAAAGGTCGTGCGGTCGAACTGCCGAACTATCACAACGGCATGGCCCGCGCCTCGTTCTGGGATCTTTGCGGCAAGATGCTGGGGCCGGGCGACTATCTGGCAATCGCCGAGGCTGTGCGCCTGCTGGTACTGGAAGACATCCCGCAATTGGGCCGCACCAATTTCAACGAGGCCAAGCGCTTCGTCACCCTGATTGACGCATTGTACGAGGCCAAGGTCCGCCTGATCGCCTCGGCCGCGGCAGAGCCCGAGATGCTGTATGTCGAGGGCACGGGCTCTTTCGAATTCGAACGCACCGCCAGCCGCCTGCGCGAAATGCAGGACAAGGATTGGGGGCTGGATTAAGCCCAAGCACCCCGCCCTGTTCTCTGTGTCTCGCCCAGAAGGGGAGAGCCCCTTTGGGAAGACGGATTACGTCCAGTCCAGCACGACCTTCCCGCTGCTGCCTGCGCGCATGGTTTGAAAACCTTCGGCAAACTCGTCGACTTTGAAGCGGTGGGTGATCACGCCCCGCACGTCCAGCCCGTTTTGCAGCATGGCGATCATCTTGTACCAGGTTTCAAAGATCTCGCGGCCGTAGACGCCTTTGATGGTTATGGCCTTGAAGACGATCCGGGACCAATCAACAGGGGATTTGCCCGGTGGGATGCCCAGCATCGCAATGCGACCGCCCATGACAAGGTTCTCGACCATCTGATCCAGCGCTTGCTGATTGCCGGACATTTCCAGCCCGACATCGAAACCTTCTTTCATTTTCAGCGCGCCTTCGACCTCGCGCAGGTTCTGCTTGGCGACGTTGACCGGAACCACATCGGCCACGCGGGCTGCAAGGTCCAGACGATCCTGATTCACATCGGTGATCACAACATGACGCGCGCCTACGTGGCGGGCCACGGCAGCAGCCATGATCCCGATCGGGCCAGCACCGGTGATCAACACGTCCTCGCCCACCAGATCAAAGCTGAGAGCGGTGTGAACCGCGTTGCCAAGGGGATCTAGGATCGCCCCGATCTCATCATCAATTTCGTCTGGCAACGGCACAACGTTGAAAGCTGGCAACGCAAGATATTCAGCAAAAGCGCCCTGCTCATTCACGCCAATCCCACGCGTTTCGGGGTCCAGATGAAACTTTCCAGCCCGGCTTTGACGGCTGTGTTTGCCGATCAGATGCCCTTCACCCGAGCAACGCTGCCCGATCTCAAGATCGGAAACGTCACTGCCAAGCTCGACAATTTCACCGGCAAATTCATGGCCAGTGACCAACGGGACTGGCACTGTTTTCTGGGCCCACTCATCCCAATTCCAGATGTGAATATCGGTGCCACAGATGCCGGTCTTATTGATGCGGATCAGCACCTCATCCGGTTTGATCTCGGGCACCGGGCGGTGCTCCATCCACAGGCCCGGTTCGGGCTTGGCTTTGACGAGGGCCTTCATTTCGTTGGTCATGACAATACCCCTGTTTTGCGGCCTGCAGACTCAAACGCGGCCAGAGCAGCATCCAGATCATCGCGGGTCAGAGCGGCGTTCATCTGGGTGCGGATGCGGGCCTGCCCGCGTGGCACGACCGGGAAGAAGAACCCAGCCACGTAGACCCCGTTTTCGTACAGCGCGTTGGCCATGTCCTGGCTAAGACGCGCATCCCCCAGCATGACGGGGATGATCGGGTGTTCCCCGGGCAGAAGGTCAAAGCCAAGCTTGGTCAACCCGTCGCGCCAGTAAGCAGCGTTATCAAAAAGCCGCGCACGCAGGTCATCGCCCGCCTCGACCAGACGCAGCGCCTCTAGCCCCGCAGCCACGACAGACGGCGGCAAAGCGTTCGAGAATAGATAGGGCCGTGCCCGTTGGCGCAGAAGGTCAATCACCGGTTGGGGCCCGGCGATATAGCCGCCAATCGCGCCGCCCAAAGCCTTGCCCAAAGTGCCCGTCAGAATATCCACTTCGACCCCATGATGCGCGGGCGTGCCCTGCCCCTTTGGCCCCATAAAGCCCGTTGCGTGACAATCATCAACCATCACCAAAGCATCGTATTGCTTCGCCAGCGCGGTAATCTGCGGCAGCGGTGCCAGATAACCATCCATGCTGAAGACGCCGTCGGTCGCAATCATGATATGGCGCGCACCATCGGCGCGGGCGGCTTTCAATTGCGCCTCCAGCTCGTCCATATCCGCATTGGCATAGCGATAGCGCTTGGCCTTGCACAGCCGAATACCGTCGATGATCGACGCGTGGTTCAGCGCATCCGAGATCACCGCATCTTCCGGCCCCAACAGCGGTTCGAATAAAGCACCATTGGCATCGAAACAGGCCGCAAAAAGGATGCTGTCGTCTTTGCCAAGAAACTTGGCCAGCGCCTGTTCCAGCTCCCGGTGCAGATCCTGCGTCCCGCAGATGAACCGGACCGAAGCCATGCCATAGCCGTGATCATCCATCGCCCCCTTCGCGGCTGAAATCAGCGCCGGATGGTCGGCCAGACCAAGGTAGTTGTTGGCACAAAGGTTGATCACCTCGCGGTCACCCACCTGCACCCGCCCGCCCTGCGGCGAGGTGATCAGGCGTTCGCGTTTATAAAGGCCCTGATCCTCGATCTCGGTCAGGGTCTCGGTGATATGGGTCAGGAAAGAATCACTCATTGGGGCCTCCGTTTCGCGATCCATCTAGCATAACGGAAGCACGTCCCAAATAGGAGAATTCCCTTTTTGCGGAATTTTTCCGTTATTATGGATTACACGTCGTCGAATACCAACAAAAACGCCACGGCCGACCCATCTATCGAGCGGATGGAATGCACGGTGTCGGCCGCATAACGGGCGCTGTCGCCTGTCGCCAATTGCTCGGTCGCGTCGCCAGAGGTGACTTCGACCATGCCATCAAGAACCGTCAGATGTTCGACTGTCCCACGCTTGTGGGGCTGGCTGTCTAGGCTGCCCCCCGCGCTGAGTTCCAACTGATAGACTTCGTTCCGCCCGGCCTCTTCAGGCGGTGAAAGAATGCGAATGCGGCAGCCTTCGCCGCGATTGTCGATGGTCGGCGCTTGGTCACGACGAATGACCTCGATCCGGTCCGTCTTGGCGGTTTCGTCCAGCAGACCCGCGAAATCCACCTGCAAGGCGCTCGTCAGGTTCCAAAGCGTCGCAATCGTGGGCGAGGATTCGCCCCGCTCGATCTGGCTGACCATGGACCGGGAAACGCCCGATAGCTTGGCCACTGCTTCAAGCGATAGGCCCTTCTCTCGTCGGGCCTCTTTTAGCCGCGCGGGCAGGCGCGACAGGATATCGTCATCTTTCTCCGTCATTGCGGAAAAATGGATTGCAGTTCGCTGACTGTCAATTGGTCTGGTGCAATTCACCGCCCGCGTGACAGCGCGAGGGCGACAAGCCAGCAGGGACCGACACCAGCCAGCCCCCTCGATTTGCGCGACATGAACTACGTAACGTACGGTTTCCATCCCTGAAGAACTTCCCCTAAGCTTTGCCAGACCAAAGTCACCAGGATCGTGGGAGAGATACATGACTGACATCGTAGTATTGGGTGGGGCCCGTACAGCAATCGGCACATTCGGAGGTTCGCTGGCAGGGACACCCCCGATCGATCTGGGCACCGTCGTGGCCAAAGAGGCGCTAACCCGTTCAGGTGTTGAAGCCGATCAGATCGGCAATGTTGTCATGGGCCACATTATCAATACCGAGCCGCGCGACATGTATATCAGCCGTGCAGCCGCTATCGCGGCGGGCATTCCGCACACCACCCCCGCACTGACCTTGAACCGTCTGTGTGGCTCTGGCCTACAGGCGATCGTTTCGGCGACCCAATCGCTGATGCTGGGCGATGCAGAGTTTGCCCTTGCCGGTGGTGCCGAAAACATGAGCCGCGCACCCTATATCATCCCGTCTGCGCGGTGGGGTCAGAAGATGGGGGATGTTGGCGCAGTCGACATGATGCTCGGGGCCTTGAACTGCCCGTTTGGCACTGGCCACATGGGCATTACCGCAGAAAACGTTGCGGCCGAGAATGACATCACCCGCGAGCAGCAGGATGCCTTCGCGCTAGAAAGTCAGGAACGTGCGGCCAAGGCGATCGAGAACGGCTATTTCAAAAGCCAGATCGTTCCGGTTGAGGTCAAGAAGCGCCGCGAGATCGTCGCCTTTGACACGGATGAACACCCGAAAGCCACCACCATAGATGGGCTTGGCTCACTGCGTGCAGCCTTCAAGAAAGACGGCACCGTAACGGCCGGCAACGCGTCGGGCCTTAACGATGGCGCAGGAGCGGTCGTGCTGGCAACGGCCTCGGCGGCTGACAGTGCCGGGCTGAAGCCGCGGGCGCGTATCCTTGGATATAACATCGCCGGGGTGCGCCCCGAAGTGATGGGCATCGGTCCCGTTCCCGCCGTTCAGGGCCTGCTGGATCGCACGGGCCTGTCCCTGTCCGATTTCGACGTGATTGAATCGAACGAGGCTTTTGCAGCACAGGCGCTGGCGGTCAGCAAGCAGCTTGGCCTGGACCCGGCCAAGGTTAATCCCAATGGCGGCGCCATTGCCTTGGGCCACCCGATCGGTGCCTCAGGCACGATCATTTTCATCAAAGCACTGTACGAGATGGAGCGGATTGGCGCCAAACGCGCGCTGGCCACCATGTGCATCGGTGGCGGACAAGGCATCGCCGTCGCGATCGAGGCGATGTAATCCGCCCCGGTAAAGTGTGTTAACGGCGTTTTTAGACGTTTTGTGAAATCCTGCGCCCTGATTACAGGGTGTAGGATTTTTTATGGAAATGGATTCGGCTTTCGCCGCAGAGAAAGCGGCGAGGATTAAGGCCGAGGAGGCTTTGGAAGACGCGCGCGGCAAGCTTGCCAGTTTGCAACGCCAACTGCTTGACGGCCCCTCCGTCACATCTTCTTCGAATGTAAACACAGCCTCCGGGTCAATGGTTTGGGGTGGGCTGGATCATTTGGGCGACGGCATCGCCATTTATGATCGTGACCATCGGCTGGTGACCGCGAATGCCCCCTATCTTCGCAATATATCCTTAGACCTAGCAGCCGTAACGGGCTTGGGATTTTCTGAAATCCTTCACAATCTGTCGCAAAACGGCCATGTCGATCTGGAAGGTCAGGACCCGGAAGCTTGGCACAACCAGATTCTAGAACGCTGGTCATTAGAGACAATCCCGGACGCGACGATCAGGCTGGATTCGGGCAAGTATTTCAAGATCAAAGACCGTCGCACCCCAAACGGTGAAATCGTCAGTTTGGTGGTCGACGTCAGCGACCTGATGCAAATATGTGCAGGGATAAACACGATCTCTGATGGGTTCGTGATTTATGATCGCGACGAGAAAATGGTTCTTTGCAACCAGCGCTATAAGGAGATTTACAAACTTCCGCCCGAGATCGCCCACCCCGGCAACTCTTTCAAAAACATTCTTCAATATGGGTTGGACAATGGCCACTATGCCGAAGCGATCGGCCGCGAAGACGCCTGGCTGAAGGGTCGGCTGGAAGACCACCGCCGCAGTGACAGCGCGCTAGAGCAACCGCTAAGCGACGGGCGATGGTTGCGGATCGAAGAAGCTGCAACCCCCGACGGCGGACGTGTGGGGTTGCGCGTCGACATTTCGCACCAGAAGGCCCAGCAAAAGGCCTTGGATCAAGCACGCGCAGCCGCCGAGGCCGCCAATCGCGCCAAATCTGCATTCCTCGCAAATATGAGCCACGAATTGCGCACTCCAATGAATGGCGTGGTCGGCATGGCGGACATTCTTTGCGAGACCCGACTAACGGACGAACAAAGGCTCTACGCAGATACGATCAGGAATTCAGGGGAATCGCTGCTCAAGCTACTTAATGACGTATTGGACTTCTCGAAGATCGAAGCAGACAAGCTGACCCTGCACCCCGAACCTTTCAATCTGGAACACACGATCCACGAAGTTGTCATGCTTTTGCGGGGGAATGCGATCGGCAAGGGGCTGGAGCTTTATATCGACTATGACCTGTTCCACCCCACATCCTTCATCGGTGATCAGGGTCGCATCCGGCAGATTTTGACCAACCTGATCGGCAACGCGGTCAAGTTTACAGAAGCAGGCCATATCCTTGTTCGTGTTGTTGGAATCGAATCCGATGCCATTGGCCAACAGCAAATCCACATCACGGTCGAAGACACGGGCATCGGCATCTCTGAAGAGATGCAGTCGCATATATTTGGTGAGTTCAATCAGGTTGAAGACGTCGAGACCCGCAGGTTTCAGGGCACGGGCCTTGGTCTTGCGATCACCAAACGTCTGGTTGAACTTATGGATGGTGACCTTTGGGTGGAATCGACAAAGGGAAGCGGATCGTGCTTTGGCATTTGCCTGACATTGCCGATCACCGAAACCAAAGAGGTAGAGCCTGAGACCTCTTCGCTTGAAAACACGCGCATTCTGGTTGTCGATGATCAAGAGGTGAACCGCACCATTCTAGAGCGTCAGTTTACCCCGGTAGGTGCGCAGATTGTCACCTGCGCCAGCGGTCCTGATGCGTTGCGAAAGATAGAAAGTGGGGCGACGTTCGACCTGATTATCACAGACTTCCTTATGCCGGAGATGGACGGAATAGAGTTGTCGATGAAACTGAAAGAGGCACGTCCCGAGACCCCTATTGTCATGCTGACTTCGGACCCGACCGTCTTGGGGCGACCAGAGATCCAAACCTGTGTGGACAAGGTGCTGCAAAAACCCAGCCTGCGCAAAACACTACATGAAACGCTGACCCAACTGATCAATGGTGCTTCCGACCCGCAAGCCAATCCGTCCCGGATCGAAAACCGTGACGTCAGGGCTAGGTTGCGTATTCTCGCCGCCGAAGACAATCAAACCAACCGCCTCGTCTTCCGCAAGTTTCTGGAAGGGGAAGACATTGATTTGACCTTCGCCGAAAACGGTCAACAAGCAGTCGACGCTTACTGCGAAGATCGGCCCGACATGATCTTCATGGATGTCTCGATGCCAGAAATGGATGGCAAGACGGCCACGCGGATCATCCGAGAGATGGAGCAGTCTCAAAACCGGCCGCCGATCCCGATCATCGCCCTGACAGCGCATGCGCTGCCCGGCGATGATGCTGCTTTCCTCGCGGTCGGAATGAACGCCTATCTGACCAAACCTTTGCGGCGGTCAGAGATCCTGACAGCGATTCAGACCCATTCGCCCTCGGCCCGCACGTCTTTAGTTAAGGCTGGCTAGCGCCTAGGCAGCCTGAGCTTCAGCACGCAGGAAAACAGGCTGCTCTGGGGTCGAGCGATCTGCGTCATAACGGTAGCCACCAAGGGTGAAATCGCGCAGATCCTCTGGATTGGACAGGCGGTTCTCCATCACGAACCGCGCCATGGAACCACGGGCTTTCTTGGCAAAGAAACTGATGATCTTCGCGTCATTTCCCCGCTGCTCAAGGAAGACAGGGGTGATCACCTGCAGCGCCAAGGCCTTGCGGTCCGCCGCTTTGAAATACTCGGTCGAGGCGCAGTTGATCAATGTGTCAGTGCCCACCGCTTTGCCCTGCTGGTTTAAAGCTTCGGCCAGTTGATCGCCCCAGTAATCATACAGCGACTTGCCCCGAGTGTTCGCCAGACGGCTGCCCATCTCAAGCCGGTAAGGCTGAATCAGATCCAGCGGGCGCAGCAACCCGTAAAGCCCCGACAAAATACGCAGGTGATCCTGAGCCCAACGCAGCGCATCTTCGTCCATGGTCGGGGCTTCCAATCCGGCATAGGTGTCGCCTGCAAACATCAAAGCGGCAGGGTGCGCGTTCTCGGGGGTCGACGTCGCCTCGAACGAGGCAAATCGCCCGGCGTTCAGCTTTGCCAGATCTTCGCTGATCTTCATCAGTTTTTGAAGGTCGGGAACGTCCAGATCCCCGGCCACTTTCGCCAGATGGGTCGCGTCACTTTGGAAATCTGGCAGCGTTGCGTCAGGACGCGGGGCTACGGTTTCATCCAGTCGTTTAGCAGGGGAAATGACGACAAGCATGGCGATCCTTTGTTCAGAACTTCATGGCAGGAAAATAGAATGCTGCGCGGCGGGTCAAGCCTCTTCTAGGACGCGCAGGAAGGCAGGGCCAAAACGCTCTGCCTTCTGGGGGCCCATGCCGGGCAGGCGTTCAAGGTCAGACAGGTTGGCGGGGCGGCGTTCCGCGATATGGCGCAGGGTCGACGGATTGCAGCTGAGGAACTTCAACGTGCCGCATTCGCCACGGGTCAGCTCCATCTGGGCGGCCTGAAGCTGATCAAAGATCGGCCCGGCCTCGCGGCCTGCCAGTTTGCGTCGCGCGGGATGTGCCTCGGGCGCAGGGGCGCCGCGGATAACCTCTAGAAAATCGGCGCCGTAGCGTTCCAGTTTCTTTGCGCCGACCCCGCTGATCCGGGCCATGGCGTCCAGAGTATCGGGTCGCGTCTCGGCCATTTCGATCAGGGTCCGGTCGTTGAAAATCATGTAGGCAGGCAGCTTGGCGGCTTCGGCAAATACCTTGCGCTTGGCCTTTAGCGCGGAAAGAAGCGGCGCGTCCTCGTCCGACACAAGCATCTTGACCGACGGGCGCGAGGGCGCTTTGGCCACGCTATCCTTGCGCAGCTCAATCGTGTCCTCGCCGCGCAACAATGGCCGGGCATTTTCTGTCATCCGCAGCGCGCCGTGGCGGTCGGGATCCGGGCGCACAAGATCGCGGCCCATCATCTGCCGGATGATGGCCTGCCACTGACGACGGTCGAATTCACGCCCCACGCCAAAGGTTGGCAGCGCGTCATGGCCGCGGTCGCGTACCTTGTCGGTTTCCTTCCCAAGAAGGATGTCGATCAAGTGGCCAGTCCCGAAATATTCGCCCGTTCGAAGTATGGCTGAAAGGGCTTTGCGCACCGCTTCGGTCCCGTCAAAGGTTTCGGGCGGGGTGTCACACAGGTCACAGTTGCCGCAGGGTTTAGAAGCCTCACCGAAATAGGTTAGCAACGCCTGCCGACGGCACCCAAGGGATTCCGCCAGCCCCAACAAAGCATTCAGACGGCCGTGGTCCGCCATGCGCCGTTCTGGTGGGGCGGGGCTTTCGTCGATTTGCGCGCGTTTCTGGCGAATGTCATCCGGGCCATAAAGCGTCAGGGTTTCCGCCGAGGCCCCGTCACGACCAGCGCGACCAATTTCCTGATAATAGGCCTCGATCGACTTGGGCAGGTCAGCGTGAGCCACCCACCGGATGTCGGGCTTGTCGACGCCCATGCCAAAGGCTACGGTGGCGACGACGATCAACCCGTCTTCGGACTGAAACCGCGCCTCAACCGTGCGGCGGTCCGGGGCCTCCATCCCGCCGTGATAGAAACAGGCGCTATGGCCTGCCTCGTTCAAAGCAGCAGAAAGGGATTCCGTTTTGTTCCGCGACCCGCAATAGACAATGCCCGACTGCCCTTTGCGGGCGGCTGCGAAATTCATGATCTGGCGGCGGGGCGTGTCCTTGGCGGCAAAAGCCAGGTGGATATTGGGCCGATCGAAGCCATGCAGGAACGTCTGCGGCTCGGCCCCATCGAAAAGGCGATTGACGATTTCTACCCGGGTTTCGGCATCTGCCGTCGCGGTGAAGGCGGCCAAGGGCACATCCAACGCCTGTCGCAGCGCGCCGATCCGCAGGTAATCCGGGCGAAAGTCATGGCCCCATTGGCTGACGCAATGCGCTTCGTCCACGGCGATCAGGCTGACGCCGGCGCGGTGCAACATGCGCGCCGTGCCCGACGAGGCCAGCCGTTCCGGTGCCATGTAAAGAAGTTTGAGCGACCCGTCCTCAAGCCCTGCAAAGACCGCGTCGGTCTCTGCCTCGGTATTGCCAGAGGTCAGGGCCCCTGCGGCCACACCCGCCTCTTGCAGCGCCCGCACCTGATCGCGCATCAGGGCAATCAGTGGAGAAATCACCACCGTCAGGCCGGACCGACACAGTGCTGGCAATTGGTAACACAGGGATTTTCCGCCGCCCGTAGGCATGATGGCCAGCGTGTTCTGCCCTGCGATCACTGCATCGACGATCTCGGCCTGACCGGGACGAAACCGGTCAAAACCAAAGACGGAAGACAACAGCGATTGGGCTGAAGACATGGGACCTGCGGGGCTTGAGTAAAACTGCTCTTATTTCCCTGCACTATCCCACGCTAGGAATCCGCGAACAAGGCTTAGAGGTTATTCGCCAGAATAATCCGAACCGCATAAAGCCCGACCAGGAACACAAGCGGCGCCAGATCGATCCCGCCCGTGTTCGGCAGGAAGTTTCGAATACGCGAATAGACCGGGTGCAGGATACGCTCCAGCCCATCCCAAACTTGGGCCACAAGGGGCTGACGCAGGTTCAGAACCTGGAAGCTGATCAGCCAACTCATGATGATGTGCGCGATCACGATGAACCAAGCGATATCAAGGATCAGGTAAAGAATTTGCAGGATCGAAGTCATATCAGTCAGAGCCTTACGGTTGGTCAGTCCCCTACAGCTAAGCGCAACTTGTCGCAGTGGCAAGAACCTAACGCAGCGTCGCCGTTGACGCCGCTGCCGATCGGTCACAACTGTTCGGCGAAAGGTCCTCCCATGTATCCCATTATTCGTTTCGCCAAAGAAATTCTGAAACAGCGCCGCGCCCAGAAGCTTGGCCTCTTCGACACCCATGTCAGCAAGCATATCTGCTGGCCGTGGGACATCGACATCTGGATGGAGCTGAACAACGGCCGCACACTGACCCTGTTCGACATGGGGCGCTTTGGCCTGTTCACCCGGCAACGCATGCTGAAAGCGATGATGGATCAGGGCTGGTCGGGGACTGTTGCAGGCTCGACCGTGCGGTACCGCCGCCGCATCCGCGCTTTCGACCGGTTTGAGATGCGCACCCGTATCCTTGGGTGGGATGACAAGTTCATCTACATCGAACAAGGCATTTGGCGGGGCGAGGACTGCGCCAACCATTTGCTGCTGCGCACGGCGATCACCGACAAGAACGGACTGGTGCGCACCAACGTCGTTGCAGACCGTTTATTGGATGGTGCCGTAAGCCCGCTTTTGCCCGATTGGGTTCGGGCCTGGGTCCGTGCGGAAGCCCAACGTCCATGGCCGCCAGAACTGACCGAGAAGAAAGCCCCCTTGCCGCCACCCACTGTTGCCGCTTAATAATTAACCAAATGGGGTTGGGCGGACAGTATGGCGACAGAAGCGGAAAAGAAACGCATTTGGGGATGGTATGCCTTTGACTGGGCCAGCCAGCCATATAACACTCTGCTTCTGACCTTCATCTTCGGCCCTTACATCAAAGAGCTTATGGGCGACGGTGCCCGGGCGCAGGCCATCTGGGGTTATGGGATTGGTGCGACCGGGATAGTGATCGCGGTTCTTGCCCCGCTTCTGGGGGCGATCGCGGATCAGTCAGGCTCTCGCCGGCGGTTCATTTGGCTGTTTTCGTTACTGTATGTGGTCGGCGCTTACGGTCTTTGGTGGACTGCACCCGGTGACTTCAACGTCTTCACCACGATGCTACTCTTCGCCATCGGACTGATCGGGATGGAATTCGCGACGATCTTTACCAACGCGATGTTGCCTGACCTTGGCCCCAAAGAAAAACTGGGACGGATTTCTGGTACCGGATGGGCCGTCGGCTATCTTGGTGGGCTGGTCACGCTGGTTCTGATGCTGGTTTTACTGGCCGAAAACGCCACAACCGGGAAGACCCTGATCGGGATCGACCCCATCTTCGGTTTGGATGCCAGCGCGCGCGAGGGCACACGTGCGGTCGGCCCCCTGTCAGCCATCTGGTACGCGGTTTTCATGATCCCGTTTTTCCTGTGGGTCAAAGAGACCCCGAAACCCAATGCCAAGCCGATCCGGCGCGCCATCTCAGACGGTAAGGCCGAACTGATGGCCAGCCTGTCACTGCTGCCGAAACAGCGCAGCTTGTTTGCCTATCTGGGCTCGTCCATGTTCTATCGCGACGCGCTGAATGGCTTCTATGTCTTCGGCGGGATCTATGCCGCCGGGGTATTGGGCTGGTCGGTGATCGAAGTGGGAATCTTCGGGATCATCGCGGTGGTTTCGGGCGCATTGTTCGCGTGGCTCGGTGGTCGGATGGACGACCGTTTTGGCCCCAAGCGCGTCATCTTCGTCAGCATCCTTGTCCTGCTGGGACTGGCTGTCGCCGCCTTCTACACATCTCGGACCGAAGTCATGGGCCTGCAAGTCGGACCCGACTCCCGCCTGCCCGACCTGACCTTCTACGCCATCGGTGCGTTGATCGGCGGCGCAGGTGGTACGCTGCAATCCGCCAGCCGCACCATGATGGTGCGTCAGGCCAATGGTGGCCGCATGACGGAAGCGTTTGGTCTTTACGCCTTGGCAGGTAAAGCCAGCTCTTTCCTTGCTCCGCTTCTGATCGGGCTTTTCACTGATTTGAGCGGAAGTCAGCAATTTGGAGTGCTTCCGATCATCCTGCTCTTCCTTATTGGATTGATCCTGTTAATCTGGGTGAAACCGGACGGCGAACGAGCAGACACATGGTCCGTAATACCCTCTTCGCCCTCATCGTAGGGCTAGTGGCGGCAAGCGCACAGGCAGAAACCCCAGCAAGTCAGCTTTTCGGGGCTAAGAAGTTCGGGTCCAGACAACAGCCAGCAGCCATCGGAACCTATGCACGCGGATGTGCCGCGGGGCTAGAGCAATTGGCAGAAACCGGTCCCACCTGGCAGGCCATGCGCCTAAGCCGCAACCGCAACTGGGGACACCCCGAAACCATTGATTTCATCCAGCGCCTCAGCCGCGAGGCCACGCGCCACGGCTGGAAAGGTCTGTATATCGGCGACATCAGCCAACCGCGCGGCGGCCCAGCCACCAGCGGGCACCGGTCGCATCAGATCGGGCTGGATATCGATATCTGGATGCTGCCGCCGAAGCGGTTGAACCTGACGCGGAACGACCGCGAAAAGATCAGTTCGCTCAACATTCGCAGTGATGATCAGCGCCGTGTGAACGACAACTGGACCTCAGCCCACGCAGCGATCCTGAAGGCAGCCGCCCTTGATCCGGCGGTGGACCGTATCTTTGTCACGGCCCCTGCGAAGGTCGAGATGTGCAAGACCGCGACCCGTCAAGATAAGAAATGGTTGCAGAAAATCCGTCCTCTTTACGGGCATAACACCCATTTCCATGTGCGGCTGAAATGTCCAGAAGGCTCGACAAACTGCAAGACGCAGACACCGACAGTCGCAAACCTTTCCAAAGGGGGCGATGGCTGTGATGAAACGCTGCGCTGGTGGGTCACTGACTATCTGAAGCCACCCAAAGTGCCCAAGTCAGCCAAACCGGCGAAACCTGCCCCGCGCAAGAAGCATCCGCGCGAATACACCATGGCAGAGCTTCCTAGACAGTGCCAATCGGTCCTGAAATCCCGCTAATTGCCATCATTTACGCATGCTGCACGCAAAAACATCAATTTGTGGGCATTAACCCCGACCCATTGCGGATTTTCTTTTGACATACACCAAATCTGTGGCACCCTGTGGATAACGGCAACAGCAGAAAGGAGGTGGTCCAGTGTCTAGAGTGATATTGGAGAGAGGTGTCCGAACAGTTGGGGAGGCCGTAACCTGAAAGCAGACTTTTAGGTTGAACATTCCCGATTGGGCTTTGCTCTAACTGGCCCATCTCCCAAAAAACTCGAAGGGCTGACCGACATCCGGGCAGCCCTTTTCAGTTGCTGAAACACGGATGTGTTTTGCATACAGAACCGGTACAGAACCCGTACATACGATTTGGCAGACCGACCTTGCGGATTACCGACAGCATAACCTTGGAAGACTGGGAACTGACTGAACAGTTCATCCGTGCCTCTGGCCCCGGTGGGCAGAACGTGAACAAGGTCGCCACGGCTGTCGAGCTGCGGTTCGAAGCCGCGCGCAGCCCCAACCTGCCAGACCCGGTCAAAACGCGCCTGCGCAAGCTGGCTGGACGGCGCTGGACCAAAGACGGGGCGATCATCATCCAGTGCGACGAGACCCGCAGCCAGTCCCGCAACCGCGAAATTGCGCGGGAACGTCTGGCAGAGTTGATCGTCAAAGCCACCCACAAGCCCAAGCGGCGCATCCCGACAAAACCGACCCTTGGATCGAAACGCCGACGCTTGGACGCGAAGAAACAGCGCGGGCAGGTCAAAGCACTACGCGGTAAAGTTGATCGGGATTAGCTCTGAAAAACGCAGGTTATCCGAGGCTTTCCAGGAACCGTTGCGTTTCCTCAACCATCTGACTCCAACTTGGTTCTTGCGGCAACGGTATATGGTTTCGGCTTTCCAAGGCGACATATCTGGCGTTCGGAATCTCGCTGGCAAGCACACGCCCCTGCTCTATCGGCTGCATCGCGTCGGCGTTCGCGTGGATCACAAGCGTCGGCGCCTTAACCTTAGGCAGACTGTCGCGAACATGGAAACGGTCAACGATCTGACGCAAACGAGCCGCGTTTTCCGGCGATACCGTTTCCATCTGCATCTTTACGAAGCTCTCCATCTGCTGCGGCGTCGCATCGGGCAACGACAAAGAGGCAAAGGCCTGTACAAATGGGCTGTCGGCACGCCCCCAACCCGCGCGGATCAGACTTAGCAAAGTGGTTTCGTCAATGTCATCTGGCGCGGCGGGTCGCAGTGCGCGCCCGACAGCAAAGCCGCCATAGAGGACCAGACCACTGACACGGTCCGGGTGTTTCTGGGCAAAGCGAATGGCAACTGGAACGGCCTGAGAGGCTGCAAAGACAGGAAAGCGGTCAAGGTCATTGGCATCCGCGACTGCCTTCAGATCCGCGACGAACACATCGAGATCAGGGCTTTCAAGAACGCGCGTCGACAACCCAGTTCCGCGCTGGTCATATCGATAAAGCGTGTGGTCTTGGCCCAACGCATCGATCAAGGGGCGCCAGACCGAACTTTGCCAATCAAGCTCTAGATGGGACAGCCAATGCCCAACGCGTATCAAGGGAGGGCCGGTCCCGCTTTGCGCATAGGCAATCTGCGCCCCATCAACGGAGGCTGCAAAGCGAATACTTTGACTGCTGACCTCGAACTCAGTGGGCTTGGCCAGCCCTGCGCCTTCCAAGGAAGAGACTTCAGCGATCAGTTGAAAGCCCCGGCCATGAACCGTCTTGATAATGGCTTGTTCCCGCCCATTGTCACCAACCGCCTTACGGGCCGCGTTTATTCGGGCGCTGATGGTCGCATCCGATACGTTCAACCCCCGCCAGACCGTGTCGATCAACTCTTCTTTTGTCACCAAAAGCCCCGACTGCTTGACCAATGCGAGGATCAGTTCGAACACCTGCGGCTCGACATGAACCGGCTTTCCTTCCCTGAGAAAGGTGTGCCTTTCCGGGTCGAGGGAACAGTTGGCGAAACGATAGCTCATGCTTCATTGAACAGCCTTACCCTTGGATCACTCAAGTGATTTTCTGTGACTGAAGAAAACCACAAGGAAATGACAAGGGTTTCTTAAGGCAATCTTCAAGCACCAGATCACGGCCTGCGTTTGAATGGTTTCACATTCAGAAGGAGGCACCTGACATGGAAAATTTTGAAGTCAGCGATATCAAGCGTCACAAGGACGGCTCGATCAACACCGCCCACTACATGGCCATTGGTCGTCGAGAACGGGCGCTTCAGGCGCGGTTCATTGCCAAGAAATTGCTTGCGATGCGGCGGATGCTGATTGTCGGTAAGACGTTGGCGTTCCCTTGGGCATATGCCAATCGGGAAAACGTAAAGGCTGTTTGAGGGCAAGGCCGAAGCCTTGCCCCCGAAACTTGATCAGAAGTTCAGCGACAGGTCGCGATGGTGGGCCGTACAAGAGGCCATGGCCAACGCTTGTTCGCGGTTCAGCTTTTCCTGAGCGCGGGCACCAAGGGTACCTTTGATCGCCTCAAGATAGGCTTCCAGACCGGGGACAAGCCCGGCAGCGTCTGCACGCCATTCGGTCTGGGCTGCGTACTCTTCCAGGGTTTCCTGGTACAGCTCTAGCGCATCTTCGCGTTTGTCCTTGTCCAGAGCACGACGCGCCTTGGACAGTGTCGACTTCACATCGCCCGCCCCTTCGACATCGCCGACCACTTTTTCGAGGTCTTTGATCTTGTCGACAGCTTCGTCACCTGAACCGGTTTCAAACACAGAGCGGATGTCCTGCAGCGGGCCTTCCAGCGCCGCGTAAGCGTCGTTGGATTGCAACACGGCCAGAACTTCGGCCGCGCCACCCCAAGAGTCATCGGCTGCACGGCGATAGGTCGTGCGCGCCTTGTCCTCGGCAGAGGTCAGGGCAACGAAGTCCTTGTGGACCTGCTCCCACTCTGCGGGGACTTCGCCCTCAAGTGCTGCGATTTCGGACAGGAGACCTTCCATCTCGGCGGTGTACTTTGCCCGATCCTCTTCACTATCGGACCGTGTGGCCAGCGTCTTCAGCTCGTCCGCTTCTTCTTGCAAAGAGCGGATCTGCTTTTCGATGAAACGCACTTCGGTCAGGACGGGGCGATAGGCATCCTCGGCGTCCATGACAGCCGCTGCTGCGGTGTCGATGTCGTCCAAGCCAGCCACGGCTTTCCCGGCCGCCTCAAAGCTTTTCTTCAGATCGCCGGCAAGGTCTTTCGGCAGTGCCGACAGATCCAGCCCTTGAGCCGCAGAAATCGCAGAAGGCACCGCATTCGAAGCTGCCAGTTTGTCTGTCACATAGTCTTCGAGACAGATCTGCAGTTTCGGGTTCCGCGGCGGCGGGCTGGTTTCAGCAAGCAAGCTGACCCGGTTTGGCAAATAGTTCACCAGCGGCGGGTAAGAGCCCACGATGACCAGCGCCAGAAGCTGCAGACCGATGAAGGGGATAACGCCCTTGTACATCTGCACCGTCTTCACGACCTTCGGGGCAACCCCACGCAGGTAGAACAGCGCAAAGCCGAAAGGTGGTGTCAGGAAGCTGGTCTGAATGTTCAGACCGATCATAACGCCCAGCCAGACCGCGGTGATGTTCGCACCCGGATCGGACAGCAGGATCGGGGCGACGATTGGCACCACGACCACGGCGATCTCGATGAAGTCCAGGAAGAAGCCCAGAAGGAAGATCACCAGCATGACGATGATGAACTGGGTCCAGAACCCGCCCGGCAGCGATACAAGGAAGTGACGCACCAGCTCTTCGCCGCCAAAGGCGCGGAAAGCAGCGGTCAGCATCGCGGCACCCAACAGGATTATGAACACCAGAGAGGTCGTCTTGGCGGTCTCCAGCATCACCTGCTGCAACGTGTTTTCGATGCGCAGGGCGCGGACGCCCGACCAGAACAGGGCCAGCATCAGAAGTGCTGTGCCGATGATGCCAAGCGTAATACCAAACTGGTCTTCCGCATTGTCGATCGACTTGATGTTCATCTCGTGGTTGGCCAAGGCGTAGGTCAGGATACCCAGCGCGATCAAGGCGATCAGCGCGGGCCAATACAGGCCACGGGTCTCTTTGTCTGGCAGGCGATAGCCGGCCATGATCAGCGCACCAGCGGCACCGATGGCACCGGCTTGGTTCACTGTCGCGATACCCCCGATGATCGAGCCCAGAACAAGGAAGATCAGGGCCAGCGGCGGCACCAGCGTGATGAAGACCTGACGCCAGAACGCAAAGTCGAAGCTGCCTTCATGCGGCACGGCCGGGGCTGCTTTTGGACGCAGGATCGCGAAGATCAGGATATAGGCCATGTAAAGGCCCACCAGCAGGATGCCGGGGATGAAGGCGCCAAGGAACATCTCGCCCGCCGAGGTCCCCGCAACGTCGAAGATCGACGGCATGGAAATCTCGCCAGTGGCTTCCTTGTGCAGAGCCTTGCGCATGGTCGAAGCCTGGTCAGCGGCCGAAGCCAACTGGTCAGCCAGAATGATCAGAACGATTGAGGGCGGAATGATCTGCCCCAGTGTCCCCGAGGCTGCAATCGTACCCGTCGCCAGCGGCGTCGAGTAATTGTTGCGCAACATCGACGGCAGCGAAATCAGGCCCATCGCCACAACGGTCGCGCCCACGATGCCGGTGGTCGCCGCCAGAAGCGCGCCCACGAAGACAACCGAGATGCCCAGACCACCCGGAACCGGGCCAAACAGCTGTGCCATGGTGAACAGAAGGTCTTCGGCGATTTTCGAACGCTGAAGCATGATGCCCATGAAGATGAAGAGTGGAATCGCAATGAGCGTATCCCTCTCGACCTCCCAATAGACCCCCCTGAGGTTGGTCACCCCTGCCGACAGCCATTGCTGCGGTCCGCCAGAGTGGAAGAAGGCGTCAGTATTGCCCTCCAGCAAGTAGCCCGTGCCGCTTGCAAGACCAATGGTGATGATCGCTGCGCCAGGCAAGGCAAAGGCCACGGGGTAACCGGACCCAAGAGCGCCGGCCATGATGACCAGCAGAAGAAGAAGAAAGAAAAGTTCCATGTCAGCTTACCTTAATGCGCCGAACCCTCGGCGGGTTCTCGGTGTCCGGGTTCATCACGTTTGTCGGCAACGGCTTCGAAGAAGTAGCTGACGAACTGGACGATCATGGTGATGGCAAAGACGCCAATGAAGGCAGCCATCTGGTACTTGATGTACATACCAAAGGGGCCGGCCTGGCTGATCTCGAAGTTTTTGATCGGCGCGTTAACGATCGACTGCGGACCGTTGAAGGCGATGATCATGATGACCCAAGCCGTGGACAGGCCGAAGAGGATCGTGCCCTGCGCGTTCAGGTAGCCACGGGTCGTGCGCCCCAGACCAGCATACAGGACATCCACGCGCACGTGGCCCTCGTCATACAGGGTATAGGCCGAGGCAAACAGGAACAGCGCCGCGTACCAGTAGCGCACAAGGTCGCCCATCAACGCCTGTTCATAGCTGAAGACAAAGCGCGAGATCACGATCAGCAGCTCGGCTGCCACGATCAGCAGGGCAAGCCAGGTAAAGCCAAGGGTCCGGGTGAACAGCGCGATCACGAAGCCTGCAATAACCAGCGGCACATGGACATGCGTCCCCAGCCACGAGGCACGGGCAAAGTTCTTGCCCATCGCGTCGCCGAACCAGACGCCGGCAAGCTCTTCCGCGCGCATGAAGGCGACCCATGCGTCAACGACGCCAACTAGGAAGACCGACCAGAACAGGGCGCGGATCAGGTAGATGTTGAAACTGTGGACCAGATGCGCGTCCCAGCGAAGGGACTGGGTCTGGTTGCGCATGACAAAGAAGACCGCTGCGCCAATGGCGAGGGCGTAAAGGGCCAGCTGCATCAGCGCGCCGCCTGTCGTCTCTCCGCCAATGCCGCGGACGCCGGGGAAGCCCCCCCAAACGACCAGCACGTTATTGATCAGAAACGCAGCAAGGACGGTCAGGATCGACCATCCAAATATGCGTGTAGCGATTGCGGGTGCGCCGAAACGTGGAATTTCGGTTTGCTCGGTGGCGTCTGACATATGGACCCCTTGGAGTTGTTCGATGGAAATGCGGCCTTGGGCCCATTTCGAAAAAGGACGGGACCTAGGCCCCGTCCTTCATTAGTTAATCCGTTGGCCGGAATTAGTTCAGGCCCAGGATCCGGTTACGCTGGTTCACGAACTGTCCTTCGAACAGCGAGATACCCAGACCGATTTCACGCATCTTGTCCTGAACAGCACCGTTCACTTCAGCGGCCAGCGCGTCATAGGAAGCGGTCTCTTCGAACACTTCTTCTGCGGCTTCTGCCATGCCGTCCCAAACGTCTTCGTTGAACGAACGCACTTCAACACCGTGCTCGTTCACGAGGCGGTTCAGGTACTGACCGTTCAGCGCCATCGCTTCGAAGTAAGAGTTCGAGTTCTCTTCCAGCGCAGCTGCGGTGATGATCGATTGCTCGGTCTCGGACAGCGACGACCACCACGACTTGTTCGTGGTCAGCGACAGCTGCGAGCCCGGCTCGTGCATACCACCGGTGTAGTAGTACTTGGCCGCTTCGTAGAACTTCATGAAGTAGTCGTTGTACGGACCAACCCATTCAGTTGCATCGATGGTGCCCGAAACGAGGTTTTCATAGATCTGGCCACCGGGGACCGAGATGCTCGACGCGCCCAGTTTACCCAGAACCTGACCACCCAGGCCAGGAATACGCATTTTCAGACCTTTGAAGTCGTCAACCGATTCAATCTCTTTGTTGAACCAGCCACCAGCTTGGGTACCGGTGTTACCTGCGGGCAGACCCTTCAGACCGAACTGGTCCTGAACCTTGTCCCACAGATCCATACCACCACCGTAGAGGATCCATGCGTTGATTTCGGCAAAGCTCATGCCGAACGGCACAGCGGTGAAATAAGCCAGTGCAGGGTGCTTACCGGTCCAGTAGTAGTCCGCACCGATGTAGGCCTGCGAGTTACCAGAGGCCACTTCGTCGAACACGTCCAGCGCGCCAACGCGCTCGCCTGCTGCGAAATACTCGGTCTGGATCGCACCTTCAGACAGCTCGGTGATACGCGCAGCCAGACGCTGTGCCGATACACCCAAGCCCGGGAAGTCACGCGGCCAGGTCGATACGATGGTCATGGTTTTCGCGTGGCTACCGGCAATTGCGGGTGCAGCCAAACCGGTCGCGGCGGCGCCAAGTGCGGCACCTTTTAGAAACTTACGACGCTCCATTGAGTGGTTCTCCTCCTAATCAGTCGTAATTGATTATGTGCTCCGGATCTGTTTCGAGTGTCCGGATGGTCCGCTCACACTAGTCAGCGCGGTCAGATTTTCAAACACTTTCTTTGTACTGGTTAAATTAAAAGACCAATTGCCCAAAGAATGCTCAGACATCAAATTGCCAGAAAACCCGAAGGATCAGCCGGGGCACCCTAGAAACAAGGGGCTTTAACGCTAACAGTTTAATTCAACAGGTAAAAAAGGCCGATGACAGAACAGAGCCCAGCCCCCAATCCGGCAAAAAACGCGAAGTTTCATGTATATAAGAGCCTGATAGGTTTTTCGGTTCACTCATGTAAGCCAACAATCCAGCCTAAAGCGGCGGATTGATCTATCGAGGATTACGTTACGTGACCTGCATTTGGACCCCGAAACCCGGTCAGATCTGCTGCATTTGATTCGTTCCAAGCGAAACGAAAAACAGCGCCAAGTTGGCGCTGCTTCGTGATTACAACTTGCAGAGGTAAACTCTTTCCACCAGCAGAGCGCCCGCTTGACGACGCCGGAGCAAGGTCGTCAGTCTTCGTTGATGTCATGGTGAACGCGCTTCACCTGCCCCTGCCGCAGGCCCACGACGCGGCGCAGAACCAGCCAAGAGACAAGCGACACGACCCCGAAGGTTACCAAAAGCTGCGGCATGCTAAGGGCCACGCCCACAGCCAGCAGCAGGCCGATCACCCCTGCCCCGATGGCGAAGCCTAGGAAAAGGAAGCCGGGAACCAGGACCTCAAGGATGCCCAGACCGATCCCGGCTGCGACCCAAATCCACCACTCATTCCACATCAGCTACGTCCTTTCAGCATGTTGAACGCATTACCAAAGGCATCCATCGCATCTGCCGGCACGACGATGGTCTGCTTGCCTTCGCCACCGCCCAGCGCGGTCAATGCCTCGACCTGCTTCAGCGCCACCTGGTATTGCGCGGCTTCCAGACCGTTATCAGCAATGGCCTTTGCCACAACCTCGGTCGCATAGGCTTCGGCCTCGGCCGCAATCCGGCGCGCTTTGGCGGTTTGCTCGGCGGCGTAAAGTTCAGCATCGGCGTTCAGCTCGATGGCGCGCTTCTGTCCTTCGGCCTCGGTCACGGCAGCGCGGCGGGCGCGTTCGGCGTTCAGCTGCTGCAACATGGCTTCGCGGGTGGCTTGGTCCAGGTTCACGTCCAGAATTTCGGCGCGTGTCACCTCGATCCCCCAATCATCCACGGCATCTTCGACCAAGGCTTTGATCTGTTCGATCAGCTTGGCGCGGTTGGATTGCACCTCGTCCAGCTCCATCTTGCCGATCTCGGCGCGGACGATCCCGGCCACGGTCGTGGCAATCGCGCCATCAACGTCACGGATCCGGTAAACGGTGCGTTCGGGTTCCAGAATGCGGTAAAAGACACTGGTCTCGACCTGCACCAGCACGTTATCCGAGGTGATCGCGTCCTGCTGCGCATTCGGCAACTGGCGTTCGAGAATGGAAATCTTATGCGCTACGCGGTCCAGAAACGGCACGATAAAGTTGATGCCCGGCCCAAGCACCGCATGCAGACGGCCAAAGCGTTCGACCACGTGTTTCTCGGACTGCGGGACGATCCGCACACCAAGGAACACACATAGGATGATGAAAGCGGCCAGAAGCAGCAGAACAATATTCGAGCCGCCAAGCGCGTCGGCTATTTCAAAAAGGTCCACGTCTAAATCTCCGAAAGTGAAAACTTGAACTCGTCTTGCCCCTGAAATGTGGCAGATAAACGAACGAAAACAAAATTTGTGACGGGGATTTGTGGAATTGCTAACCTGTGCCCCCGCGCCCTTTGAATGATGGTCTGATGCCCTCCCTTTGCCGCGAATGTCTACATGTATATGGGGATGGTTCCCGCTGTCCGCAATGCCGCAGCCCCCGGATCATAGCCCATCCAGAGCTGTTGGATCTGTCGATTGCGCATATGGATTGCGATGCATTCTATGCCAGCGTGGAAAAGCGCGATAACCCGGAACTTGTTGATAAACCAGTGATAATTGGCGGCGGACGGCGTGGCGTGGTCTCGACCGCCTGCTATATCGCGCGGATCAAAGGGGTCCGTTCAGCGATGCCAATGTTTCAGGCACTGAGACTCTGCCCCGAGGCCGTAGTGATCAAGCCAAGAGGCTCTGTTTACACAGAGGTCAGCCGCCAGATCCGCGCGATGATGGATGAGATGACGCCGATCGTCGAACCCCTGTCGCTGGACGAGGCCTTCATGGACCTGTCTGGCACCGCCAAGCTGCACGGCGCGCCGCCTGCGGTGATGCTGGCGCGGCTGGTGAAGCGGATGCAGGACGAGTTGGGGCTGACGGGGTCCATCGGGCTGTCGCACAACAAGTTCCTCGCCAAGATCGCGTCCGATCTGGATAAGCCCCGCGGGTTTTCGGTGATCGGCAAGGCCGAGACCGCCGATTTCCTGCGCGACAAACCAGTGCGGATGATCTGGGGCGTGGGGACCGCGGCGCAGGCCGGGCTGGACCGCGCCGGCATCCATACATTTGCTGACCTTCTGAGATGGGACAAAACAGACCTGCAGGCACGGTTCGGGTCGATGGGCACACGACTTTATCATTTGGCACGAGGCGAGGATCGGCGCCGTGTCTCTGCCCGCACGCCAATCAAAAGCATCTCGAACGAGACCACGTTTTTCGAGGACACGGCGAGTGTTGATCTGCTGGACGGCCACCTGTGGCGATTGGCCGAGAAGGTCACCGACCGCGCCAAGGCCCGCGATCTGGCGGGGCGCGTGGTGGTGCTAAAGCTGAAACGGGCCAACCATTCGCTGATCTCGCGCCGGGTGTCCCTGCGCGAACCCACCCAAATGGCCGACCGCCTGTACCGCACCGCGCGGGGGCTTTTGGATCAGGTGGGCAACGAGGGCCCCTATCGCCTGATCGGCGTCGGGCTGTCAGAGCTGACCCCGGCGGGAAAAGCCGACCTGACTCCAGACCTTCTGGACCCCAACGCCGCCAAACGCGACCGGGCGGAACGGGCGAGTGATGCGATCCGCGAGAAGTTCGGGAAGGATGCGATTAGGAAGGGGCGGAGCTTGAGGTAAAGGGTTGGCACTCAACTCAAGGGCGGATAACCTGTTTTTACTACTGTATAGATTGAACTTCGGAACTTTGCGTTGGAAATTTTAATTGGTATTTTGTTGGTGCTACTGATTGTTGGCGTTGTCGTCGGAAGGTCTGAACCGCCACAAAGGACACCAACCCACCCTGAATTTCGTCCGGTCGTCAAAGCTGCACCCGAACCGTTTGACGCGAAGAGCGCCGAGCCCCAGCCTCCAAAGACATTCATCACGGGATCAGCGTATGTCGTGGACGGCGATACGATTGTCATCAAAAATACGCAAATTCGTCTGTTCGGCGTAGATGCACCTGAGTTGAATCACCCTTATGGGAAGAAAGCCAAGTGGGCTTTGGTTTCATTGTGCAAAGGTAAAACCGTCAAAGCCGAGATCACAGATGAAGACGACCACGGCCGGACTGTAGCAAAATGCCGATTGGAAGACGGCACCGATCTGTCGGCAGAAATGGTAAAGCTTGGCCTCGCGATTGATTGGCCGAAGTTCTCCGGAGGCAAATACCAGTCGCTGGAGGTTAAGGGTGTGCGGCGCAAGCTGTGGCTGGCAGATGCACGCCAAAAAGGCCGAATGCATGTCTGGAAAAGATTTGAAGCCAAGCAAACTGCGTAGGAAGCTAAGGATACACAGCGTTAGCTTTGCAGGCGCAACCAACCTAGGCCCCACCCCTCCAACGACGGTACGCTGACCTTGGTTCCTGACCTATTCCGCCGCCATCTGTGCCTTGGGCCGCCCGATCTGGGCGATCTCGGCCATGGCGCGGGTGAAGAGGGCGCGGAAGTCTTCGAAATCGGGGCGCGGGGTGATGGTGGCCTCGTCCATGTACAGCGCACGGTCGATTTCGATCTGGATGGCGTGGTGGCCTTTGGCGGGGCGGCCGTAGTGCTGCACGATATGGGCGCCGGCGAAGGGGCTGTTGCGGGCAACTGTCAGGCCCTCGGACGAAAAGGCGCGGGCGATGCGGTCGGTGATTTCGACATGGGCGCTGGCGCCAAAGCGGTCGCCCAGCACCACGTCGGGCCGGGGGCGTCCGTTGCGCGACATCGCCTCTAGCGCTTCATGTGGCATTGAATGGCAGTCGACAAGAATCGCTTCGCCGAACTGGTTGTGTGCGCTGCGCATCAAGGCGGCCAGCGCGCCATGGTACGGATCCCAGACACGAGACAGGCGCGCTTCGGCCTCATCCCGGATCAGCTTGCCGCTGTAGATGGACCGCCCGCCAGCGACCACGCGGGGGATCACCCCAAGGCCTGAAGCGATCCGCGGATTCAGTGACTTGTCGGCGATGCCTTCGACCACCGCCGGGTCCAGTTCTGAGCGGGCGCGGTTCAGGTCGACATAGGCGCGCGGAAGCTGCGCCAGAAGCGCGGGCGCGCCAAGGGACGGGGCCGCTTCGATCAACTGGTCGACAAAGGCATCCTCGGACGAGCGAATCTCTTGCCCGTCCAGAACTGATTCCTGCAAAAAGTCAGCCGGATAGTCTCGCCCGCTGTGCGGCGAAGCGAAGATAACGCTGGATTGGCGCGTCTTTGGCTCCAATATTTTGTAGGCTTGGCTGGGCATCCACATATCCTTGATCGAAAATATGTATAGTGCAATTTCTTAACTTGCCAAAACCCCCTTGCGCCTTGTTCCGACTCCTTCTATAGACCGTCGGACCGACGCGGGACTGCCGCGTCCTATTTGTTTAGGGCGCCGGGATCGTGGCGGGATGGGCGGTTAGCTCAGCGGTAGAGCACTTCGTTGACATCGAAGGGGTCACAAGTTCGATCCTTGTACCGCCCACCATTGAATTCCTGCCCTTCGGGGTGGACCACGCAACCAGAGGCGCCCGCGCGCCGCGAAAGAGGAGAAGGCCATGAAAGTCCGTAACTCACTCCGCTCGCTGAAGCAGCGTCACCGCGATTGCCGCGTAGTGCGCCGTAAAGGTCGTGTCTACGTGATCAACAAGACACAGCGCCGCTTCAAAGCCCGTCAGGGCTAAGCGAGAGCTTTTGATTTAGCGAAACCGCCCGGTGCTTCGGCCCCGGGCGGTTTTGTTTTGGGGTTGCCCAACATCTCAGTGCGTGAGTTTCACAGGTGGTGTACCATCCCGTTAAATTGATCACTGATCAAATAAATTGAATTAATCACTGATTAGTGCTAAGCTAAGAGATCTTTTAGCGTAGGGGGGATCTGCGCGATGAGTTTCAGAAACTTTGCCATTTTAACTTTTTTTATCGTTTCGGCTTGTACCACCGAAAACTCCGATACATACAAAAACGCCTTCATTCCGCCGGACCCGAAGACCCGGAAGGTGGCCTATGTCGAGATGGGTCGCGACTTTGGCGTGCTAGGCGGTGTGCGGCTGATCGTGATTGATGAACGACAGGTCTTTAACCCCGAATTCATCCGAAACCCGCAGATCGCCGCCTCTTACCAAGAAGCCGTGAAGGAGGTTCCCTTCTCCGATGACAGCACAGCAGAATTTCTGGCAGTTCCGGCGGGCGATCGCGAACTTGGGTATTTCTTCCTTCCGGGGCTTACCTGGCGCGGCATGAACCCGTTCAGCCCTGGCCCGACTTTCGTTGCCTTCAAGATCGTGGGGACCCTGCGACCCAACCGTCACTATCGCGCTTTCGGGGAAGAAGGCGCGGCGCGCCACAGCTATCGCTTTTGGATTGAAGACCTACAAACAGGAGAGACCATTGCTGCTACGTCTGTCCAATAACCGCCATCTTGACCTTGAGCCTCCGTCGAAGCGCTTCCTGCGTCACACCCGAAGGGGCATCGCAATCCTAGCCATGGCCAGCCTTGCGGCCTGTAGCGCAAAGAAGGAACCCGCACCCTATGTCAGCCCTTGGCGGCTTTCAGGCGCCGAAATGGTCACCGTTTCTGCGGTCACGGACAAATCCAACCTGAAGTTCGTTCAACCCCGCAGCGGTCGTGGGGGCGGCGCAGCGTATGGGGCCGGGCGTGCGGCTGCTGGCGCGTTGGAGATGGGCACTGGTTGCGGCGGAATTGGATGCGTCTTGATCATTCCCATCGCCTTGGGGGCCGCCATCATCGGCGGGGCGGTCGGGGCCGCAACAAGCCACTCCGAGGACGAGACCAAGGCCGCGACCGAGGTGATCTCGCAAGTTCTGCGCGATGCCCAGCCGGCGAAGGATGTAGAGGCCTATCTGATAGGCAGCGGCCCCATTGAACCAAAAGGCCCGCGTTTGCGCCGCGGTCGGTCAGGTTATACCCAACTGAAACTGACAACGCGCATCTACCTTGGCCTAACTGGAAGCAAGATTAACCCTGACGTCATAACTGCGCTTCAGGTCACGGGAACCCTGCGTAAAGGCCGCTCAGGCACTCCGGTCACAGTTAACTGGTCCCATCGCAGCAAGCCGATCAACTATTTCAAACTTGCTAAGGACGATGGGAAGCTACTGCAGGATGTCCTGAAATCCGAAGCCGCCGAGATGGCCAAGATCATACGCGAAGAACTAGCCTTGGCCGTCAGCGGCAAGGCAGTCCAGCGTTAGCATCATCGACTGCTGAAGGCGACTTTGGCTGCAAGCCCGACGAAGACAAAGCCGGCAACCCGGTTGATTACCGATTGGGCCCGTGCGGACCGGGTGAGGAACTGGCTAAGCCCGCCAGCCGCCAAGGCGATCGCGCTGAAGACAGCAAGCGCGACGACGACAAACACCATTCCCAGCTGCGCCACCTGCAATCCGGTTGATCCGGCAGTGGGGTCCATGAATTGCGGGAAAAAAGCGAGGAAGAAGATCGCCACTTTGGGATTGGTGATATTCATGATCAGTCCGCGCCGATACAGCGCGACAGGCGACATTCGAGCGGCGTCCCCGCCGATGGCCTGTACCGGTGCCCGAAAGGCCTTGAACGCAAGATACAGAAGGTAAGCGACGCCTGCGAACTTCAACACGGTGAAGGCCACGACGCTGGTGTTGACCAGGGCGGCCAAGCCAAGGGCGACCGCCGCAGAATGCACCAGTACCCCACTGCAAAGACCCAAGACGATAATCACGCCGGACCGCGCGCCCGTCATCGCCGACTGGGTCAGCACAAAGATATTGTCCGGTCCCGGCGCCAGTGACAGCAGGAAGGCGGCAAGACCAAAGGCATACAGGGTTTCAGGTGGCAGCATATCGTCGGGACCTTACTTCAATTTCCGGCAAGCTATGGCCTTCAACGTGTCAGGGCAACCAAGGGTGTTGTGCATTGCGTCACATGGTCGGTTTGTCTTTTTCAAATGTTCCCATAGACTTGCCTTATGACTTGGTCTTTTCCCATTGGACGCCTGTTCGGGTCGGAACTTCGGGTTCACGCGACCTTCTTCCTGCTGCTTGCTTGGATCGGAGGCTCTGCCTGGCTGAATGGCGGTCCCGAAGCCGCGCTGGTCAACGTGACCTTCATCATCGCCCTGTTCGCCTGCGTGATCGCGCATGAGTTCGGCCACGCCCTGACCGCGCGCCGCTATGGAATCAAAACCCCGGATATTACGCTGCTGCCAATTGGCGGGATGGCGCGGCTGGAACGTATGCCGGAAAAACCGGGTCAAGAGATTCTTGTCGCCTTGGCGGGTCCGGCGGTCAACATCGTGATCTGGCTCTTCCTGACCCTCTTGTTCGGCGCATCCATGTCCCTGCAAGTGGTCGAAGCGATCGACGACCCTGCCAACAGCTTTCTTGGACGGCTGGCCGCCGTGAACCTGTTTCTGGCCCTGTTCAACCTGCTGCCCGCCTTCCCGATGGACGGCGGGCGCGTGCTGCGGGCGTTGTTGAACATTCGCCTCGGCCGGGTTCAGGCCACGCGCATCGCGGCTGGAGCCGGACAGCTACTGGCCTTCCTGCTCGGCTTTTTGGGCCTGATGTCGGGCAATCCGTTGCTGCTGCTGATCGGGGTTTTCATCTTCATGGCCGCCGCTGCCGAATATTCGGACGTGGCCCTGCATGACCGTGCCCGCGCCGCACGGGCAGAAGACGCGATGATCACCGCGTTCGAGTCGCTATCGGTCAACGACGACGGGGCCGCTGCGGGCCAGGCGTTGATCCGCACTGCACAATCCGAATTTCCGGTTCTCGACGGGCAAGGCAATATGGTTGGGGTGCTAACCCGCGCTGTCCTGATGCAGGACACCAAGGAACTGGGCCCCAACTGGTCGGTGGTCCGGGCCATGACCGGGCACCTGCCCACGGTTGCGCGGTCCGCCCCTTTGGAAGAGGTGCTTGACCACCTGTCCAAACCCGATGTCCCCGCCGTCATCGTGCGGGACAGAACTGGCACGTTCTGCGGCTACATCACGCGCGAGAACATCGGAGAGTGGCTGATCGTCAACACCCCTCCATCACAGGCCTAGCGGAACAGGCTGTCGGCCATCAGGCGAACAATCGTCTGTTGGTTCAGATAGCCGGTTACTTCCATGTTCCGCGCGTCCTGATAGCGGCGGATCGCGCGACGGGTCTCGTCGGTGAACTCCCCGTCTACCTTACCCGGTTTCAGGCCCATCTTGGCCAAGCGGTCTTCGACCACCGTGCGGGTACGACGGCTAAGGTTCAGGTTCTCTTCGATCTGGCGCGCACGCTCTTCGGCAGCCACCTCGGCGGGGTCGCGGGTCATCGCATCAATGCGGGCCTGCGCCTCTTCTGCCAGTCGACCACCGGGGAAGTCGTTGATGAACGCTTGATAGCCTTCGACCGTGTTTATCTGTGACGCCTGTTCCCAAGCAATGCTTTCGCGCCGGTCAGCCTCGGCACGGGCGGCTTCTTCGATCACACGCAGACGTTCCTGTGCAACCTCGGCAAACTGGCCATCGGGATAGCGGTTCAGATAGGCCCGCAACCCCGGCGCATCGCCCAAGGCACCCGTCTTCTCCCAATAGGCGCGGTCTTCGCGGTCCCGTTGTTCCTGACGCTGCCGGGCTTCTTCTTCCAGTTCTGCAGCACGGCGTTCTGCCTGAGAATTCAAAAGCGCGATCTGGTTGCCGGTCAGGTAGCTGGTCGCCGGGAACCTGTTATCACGTTGCCAAGATTGGATCGCACGACGAGAACCCGGACCAAACAGTCCGTCGATGCCGCGCGGGTCATAGTCCAGCAGGTTAAGGTTGCGCTGAATCGAGCGTTTTGCATCCCGGCTAAGGCGCAGGTCCTGCTCGGCCAGACGTTCGGCGCGGAAGGGTTCTGTTTCGATTTCCTTGATCATCGCGCGCGCTGTGGCGGCGTTAGGCCCCTCGGGGAAGGCATCCAGATAGTTGCGATAGGCGGCGACAGTGTCGGCCTTGCGCGTGGTCTCCCAGAGGGCTGGTTCGTTGATATTGACCACCGGTGCGGGCGTAGAGATTACGGGCGGCGCGGTCGGGGCTGCAACCGGCGCGGAGGTGCCAAAAAAGACGCGGCCTGCGGGCATATAGCCGCTGGCAATCAGGCCGTGATCAACCTCTGCCGCCTCGACTGTGGGCGCGTCGCCTTCAGTTAAGACCTCTTGCACGAAATCAGCGATGTCCGACGCCGGGCCCTGCAAAACAGTCACGCCCTGCGGGACATCCGGCAGGGTGATACCATAGGACAAGAACGGCCCCAGATCGCCACTGTCGCGACCTTCCCCCAAAAGCAGCAGCGCCTCACCGGGATAATCGGCCAGAACGGCCAGAACGGCCGACAACGGCAGGCCTTCATCACGGACCGACGCGAGGTCAATGTCATCTTTGGCGTCGATTGGCAGGAAATAGCTGTCATTGGCGGTTTCCGCGAACTGCCCCGACAGAATCACCGCAACACGATGTGGACCGGGGCGATCAGACAGGACCTTGACCAGATCGGCAAAACTGTCATCCAGCGGCGAGGCGCGCAAGTTGCGCCCGTCGATCACCCGCACACCCAGGTCACGCAGCTCGCGCGCCGGGCTGACCACCCGATCGCCCCTTGGATTGCGCGGCAGCTCTCGATAGGCGCTGTTACCAATAACAAGCGCCACATCCGCGGCCACGACCGGGCCTGCCAAAGACAGGGCCAAAGCCGTTGTTGTCAGAAAATTCCGCATCACATTTCCTCCACTGTCGCAGGAAATGACGATGCCTTTCCCGCCTTAATCGTAGCTGCGCTGATCCTCGATCACCAAACCGTCCCGAGGCAGCGCCCCCGGCGCCACAAGTTCGATCTTACCGCGCATTTTCAGCGTCTCAACCACCGACGGCTCAAATTTGCCGATGTCGGCGGATGTGGTCTCGATCTGAACGGTCATCGCGTCCTGCTCTCCACTGCGGGTGGCGATGACGCGGGCGCGGTCGATCTCGACGTGTTTCGATACCAATGCGGCCACCTGTTCAGGGCGTACGAACATGCCCTTGATCTTGGTGGTCTGGTCCGCGCGGCCCATCCAGCCCTTGATGCGGGTGTTGGTCCGGCCGCAGGGGCTTTGCCCCGGCAGAACCGCCGACATATCGCCGGTGGCAAAACGGATCAGGGGGTAGTCAGGGTTCAGCGTGGTCACGACGACTTCGCCGACCTCGCCCGGGGCAACCGGATCACCGGTGCCGGGGGTGACGATTTCCACGATGACGCCTTCATCAAGGATCATCCCCTCCATCGCCGGAGATTCATAAGCAACATTGCCCAGATCAGCGGTCGCATAGGCCTGAAGGCAGGTGATCCCGCGATCGGCATATTCCTGACGCAGGGACGGGAACAGCGCCCCGCCACTGACCACGGCTTTGGTCAAGCGCGAGAGATCAAGTCCAAGCTCGTCGGCCTTATCCAGAATGACCTTCAGATAGTCCGGAGTCCCGGCATAGCCGGTGACCCCGATGGTGGCGGCGGCTTGCGCCTGCAGTTCTGTCTGGCCGGTGCCGGCGGGCACGGTGCGGGCGCCAACGGCCTGAGCACCGTTTTCAAAGATCATGCCCGCTGGCGTCAGGTGATAGCCAAAACAGTTTTGCACAATATCGCCCTTGCCGATCCCGGCAGCGTGCACAAAACGACCCATCCGCCACCAGTCGTGGCTGGTGCCGCCCGGTTCATAAATCGGACCCGGCGACTGGAACACATGCGCAATCTCGCCCACGGGGATATCCCCGAACGGCGGGTTCTTCTGCTGCGCTTCAACCAGATCGGATTTGCGCAGAACCGGCAGCGAAGTCAGTTCGGAAAGATCACCCAAAGGGCCCCGCCCATAGCGTGCCAACTGCGCATTCACGCCCTGCAACTGCTGCGCGGCGCGTTCGTCGGCGGACCGGGTTTCCAAAGTGTCGAAATGGGCGCTCATAGAGGACTTCCTTTGTCTGGCGCTTGCATGCTGGGGCGGCGTTGGGTGATCAGCTCAGCCAACGCTTGCGGCGGCGATAAGACCGCACGTCGCGGAACGACTTCCGGCCTTCCTCGGCCATGCCCAGATAGAACTCCTTCACGTCCGGGTTCTCGCGCAGCTCGGCAGCAGGACCGTCCATCACAACGCGGCCAGATTCCAGAATGTAGCCGTAATGCGCATAGCGCAGCGCCACATTGGTGTTCTGCTCGGCCAGAAGAAAAGTCAGGCCTTCCTTCTCGTTCAGGGATTTCACGATCTCAAAGATCTGCTCCACCAGCTGCGGAGCCAGACCCATCGAAGGTTCGTCCAGCAGGATCGTCTCAGGGCGCGACATCAGTGCGCGGCCGATGGCCACCATCTGCTGTTCCCCGCCCGAGGTATAGCCCGCTTGGCTTTTGCGCCGCTCTTTCAGGCGCGGGAAATATTCATAGACCATGTCCAGATCGGCGCTGACTGCACCACGCCCGTCGCCGCGCGTATAGGCGCCGGTCATCAGGTTTTCCTCGACGGTCAGGTGTTCAAAACAGTGGCGGCCTTCCATCACTTGGATGACGCCTTTCTTCACCAACTCGGCGGGGTCCAGGTCCTGAACCCGCTCGCCGCGGTAATTGATGGTGCCCTTGGTGACCTCTCCGCGCTCGGAGTGCAGCAGGTTGGAAATCGCTTTCAGCGTGGTGGTCTTGCCCGCGCCGTTGCCGCCCAGAAGCGCGGTGATGCCGCCCTTGGGAACGTTCAGGCTGACGCCCTTCAGCACGAGGATCACGTGATTGTAGATCACCTCGATATTGTTGACCTCAAGCAGGGTCTCGGTCTTGCCGCTGTCCAGCATATTGTGGCCTTTCTTCAAGGGGCGCAGGGTCGCCGCTTCGTCTTGGCAAAAATTCTTAAGAGGACCCCGGCCGCACTAAAGGCGGCCGGGGGAAGAAACGCTTAGTTACAGCGCTCTGCGATGTTGTTTTCGGCAGCATAGGCGGCCGAGTCCGCGTCGATCAGCGGCTGGATCACGTCCATGTCCGAAGGACCGAAGTCAGAGATCAGCGACCAGGTGCCGGCGGCTGCGTCCCACTGCTGGATCGCACCGGTGCCCGGGCCACCGTGGTTGGCACAGCTTACCTCGAACGCAGGACCGAAGTTCGGCATGCCCAGTTCGGCCATACGCTCTTCGGTGATCGAGAAGCTTTCCAGCGCTGCGATCATGTCCGATGCTTCGATGTCTGCTTTGCCGCTGGCTTTCTGGGCAGCAGCTGCTGCTTCAGCCATCAGCATCGCGGCATAGAAACCACGGTTGTACAGCGCCTTGCCGACGTTATCGCCAGCGCCTGCGGCTTTACCTGCGTCCACGACGTATTTCTGAACGTCGTCGAAGACCGGGAAGTCGGAACCAACGTTGTGGAAGGTCACAGCCTTGTAGCCGGTCGCCTTGTCACCCGCCGGGGTCACGTCGTGTTCAGCACCCGACCACCAGACGCCGATGAAGTTTTCCATCGGGTAACGGATGTTCGCGGCTTCCTGAATGGCAACCTGGTTCATAACGCCCCAGCCCCACATCAGGACATTGTCAGGTTTTTCGCGGCGGATCTGCAGCCACTGCGATTTCTGTTCCTGACCCGGGTGGTCAACCGGGATCGCCAGCAGTTCAAAGCCGTGCTTTTCAGACAGGGCTTCCAGCGTTTTGATCGGCTCTTTGCCGTAGGCAGAGTTGTGATAGACCAGAGCGATCTTCTTGCCTTTGATGTCACCGCCGTTCACGTCCAGCAGGTGGTTGACCGCCAGCGAAGCCGCGTTCCAGTAGTTGGCCGGGAAGTTGAAGACGTTCGAGAACACCTTGCCGTTCGCCGCCGAAGTACGGCCGTAGCCCGGAGTGTACAGCGCGATGCCGTCTGCGGTCACTTTGGGGATCAGCTGGTAGGTGATGCCGGTCGACAGCGGGTTGTAAACCAGAGCGCCTTCGCCCTTGGTCGCCTCATAGCATTCCACGCCTTTTTCAGTGTTATAGCCGGTCTCGCATTCGATGACCTTCGCCATTACGCCACCGATACCGCCGTCACGCTCGTTGATCAGCGTGAAATAGTCGGCGTAGCCATCCGCGTAGGGGATACCGCCTGCCGCGTAAGGGCCGGTGCGATAAGACAGCGACGGGAACACGAGGTCCGCCATAACAGGCGCTGCGGCCATAACCGAGCCCAGTGCCAGAGTTGCCAGTTTCAATTTCATCGGTGTAATCCTCCCATGGTTTTCCGATGGTCCGGGTTGGCCCCGGATCGTTGGTTTCAGGTTCCGCAGCCCACCCCTAGTGCGGGAAGGGCCACAATCTCAGTTTCTCTTTGCCGATCTTCCAAAGCTGCGCGAGCCCATGCGGCTCGGCGATCAGGAAGACGACAATCAGACCGCCGACAATGATCAGCTCCATGTGGGCGGCGATATCGATGGGCCAGCCAAGACCACCCACCAAAATGTTTTTCAAAAGCACCGGCAGCAGAACCAGGAAGGCCGCGCCTGCCAGCGATCCAAAGATCGAACCCAGACCGCCGATGATGATCATGAACAGAACAAGGAACGACTTGTTGATGCCGAATGCCTCGCCCACTTCGACCGCGCCAAGGTAGACGCTGAAGAACAGCGCGCCTGCGATGCCGACAAAGAAGGACGACACGGCAAAGGCGGTCAACTTGGCCCTCAGCGGGTTCACCCCGATGATTTCAGCCGCGATGTCCATGTCGCGGATCGCCATCCAGCTGCGGCCAACAGTGCCGCGGGTCAGGTTGCGGGCAATCCAAGCCAGCACGGTCAGGAAGACCAGGCAGATCATGTATTTCGCCCAAGCTTCGGTGTTCGGACCGGTTACGGCCATGCCGAAGACGGTGCGTTCGGGTGCGTTGATCTGGCCCGAGGCCGAGTAGTTGTAGAACCACGGCACCTTGTTGAAGAGCCAGACAAGGAAGAACTGCGCGGCAAGCGTCGCCACCGCCAGATAGAACCCCTTGATCCGCAAGGACGGCAGGCCGAACAGGACCCCGACGCCTGCGGTCACAAAACCTGCGCCGATCAGGTGGAAGACAATGCTGACTTCAGGGAATGCCGTCATAAGCTTGTAGCAGGCATAGGCCCCCACAGCCATGAAGCCCCCGGTCCCAAGGCTGACCTGACCGCAATAGCCAGTCAGGATGTTCAGCCCGATCGCCGCGATGGCGTAGATCAGGAAGGGCACGAACACGGCATTCGCCCAGTAGTCGTTGATCAGGAAGGGAATGACCCCAAAGGCTACGGCCAGCACGACATAATACCGGATCCGGTCAAACTTGATCGGGAAGGTCTGGTTGTCGTCTTTGTAAGTGGTGTGGAAATCACCGGCTTCGCGATAGAACATCTTATAAAGCTCCCCCTTCGGCAGTGTCGTCGTTGCGATACTGCTCTGGCACCGCGCGTTTGGGCGGCTTTGCATAGCCGCTGTCTTCGTTGATACGGATCAGCCGCATATAGGCCCACAGGCCAGCCCCGGCCCCAAGTGCTGCCAGCAACAGGGCTGTCATGACTTGGGAAGTGTCCGAGAAGTCGGCGCTAAGCGCGAGGTACCCGAAGGCCCAGAATCCCGACCAGGCGATCACGTTGATGATGGCAATCAGCTTGTTCACGCCCTAGACCCTTTCGATGATCTTCTCGCCGAACAGACCCTGCGGGCGGAAGACGAGGAACAGAAGGGCCAGAACATAGGCGAACCAGTTCTCGGTCGCGCCGCCGACCATCGGGCCGATGGCGAATTCGAACAGTTTCTCACCCACGCCGATGATCAGGCCGCCCACGATGGCGCCCGGGATCGAGGTGAAGCCGCCCAGCATCAGAACCGGAAGGGCCTTCAGCGCGATCAGCGACAGCGAGAACTGCACGCCCGACTTGGCACCCCACATGATGCCCGCGACCAGCGCGACAAAGCCCGCGACCGACCAGACCAGAACCCAGATGAAGTTCAGCGAGATACCAACCGACAGTGCGGCCTGGTGATCGTCTGCCACGGCGCGCATGGCGCGGCCCTGCTTGGTGTACTGGCTGAAGGCCACAAGCGCTGCCACCAGAACCATCGCAACGATGGTTGCCGTGATGTCGAGGTTGTCGATGAAGAAGCCATAACCGAACCATTCATAGGTGGTCTGGTCGATCGCCTCGTTGATGCCCTGCGGCATACACAGGTTCGAGGTCAGACAGATGTCGAGGTTCTTGATCTCGGACCCCCACATCAGGTCAGCCACGCCTTCAAGGAAGTAGGCCAGACCGATGGTCGCCATGAACAGGATGATGGGTTCTTGGCCCACAAGGTGTTTGAAGATCACCTGTTGCACCGCCCAGGCCAGCCCGATCATCACCACCACGGTGAAGGCTATCGCCAGGAACGAATGCAGGTGCCAGCCAAAGTGATGCACCTCGGTGCCCAGCACCGCGTTGATCAGGTGCGAGAATGGGACTTGGCCTTTCTCAATACCCACAAGGGTCATCGCCGCAAACAGCGCCATGACGCCCTGCGCAAAGTTGAAAATGCCCGAGGCCTTGTAGATCAGCACGAAGCCCAGCGCGACCAGCGCATAAAGGACGCCAGCCATCAGGCCGTTCAGCGTCACTTCCATCGCGTAAATGAGGTTGTCAGACATTGGCGGCCTCCCCGCAGTTTGTGCGCATGGTTTCTGCACGCGATGTGCACGGTTTCTGCATGGTGAATTTAGTCATGTTCGACCCCCAGATAGGCGTCGATGACCTCTTGGTTGTTGCGCACCTCGTCAGGGGTGCCGTCACCGATCTTTCGGCCGTAATCCATCACGACCACGCGGTCGGACAGATCCATGACCACGCCCATATCGTGTTCGATCAGGGCGATGGTGGTGCCGAATTCGTCATTCACATCCAGAATAAAGCGGGACATGTCCTCTTTTTCCTCGACGTTCATGCCCGCCATGGGCTCGTCCAGAAGCAGGATGTCCGGCTCTGCCGCAAGCGCCCGCCCCAGCTCCACACGTTTTTGCAGACCATAGGGCAGGCGACCCACGGGAGTTTTGCGGATGGCTTGGATTTCAAGGAAGTCGATAATCTTTTCAACGGCTTCGCGGTGCTCGCCTTCTTCCTTCTGGGCTTTGCCCCACCACATCGCCTGTTGCAGCATGTTGGTCTTCATACGGGTCATGCGGCCGGTCATGATATTGTCCAGCGTCGACATACCCTTGAACAACGCGATGTTCTGGAAGGTCCGCGCCAGCCCCTGCTGGGCCACCTGATAGGGTTTCATCTGCGGACGTTTGGAGCCGCGGAACCAGACCTCGCCTTCGGTCGGAACATAGAAGCCCGAGATCACGTTCAGCATCGAGGATTTCCCGGCGCCGTTCGGGCCGATGATCGCACGGATCTCGCCTTCGCGGATATCAAAGGAAATGTCGCTGATCGCCACCACGCCACCAAAGCGCAGCGTGATATTCTTCATCTCCATCAATACGTTACCGATCTGACGACCGTCCGCGGTGACATAGGGTTCAGCGGGGACACCAGTTGTTGTCATCTGCTCTACACTCATTCCGCTGCCACCTTGTTGCTTGCGACCGGCACAACAGCTGCATCGCGCAGCTCAAGCGTGGCCTTGATGCTGCCCTTGCGACCGTCTTCATAGGTCACTTCGGTCTCGGTCGAGACCTTGGTGGACCCGTCGTAAAGCGCGGTGACCAGATCGTGGTATTTCTCTTCGATGATGCCGCGGCGCACCTTGCGGGTCCGGGTCAGCTCTCCGTCGTCGGCGTCCAGTTCCTTGTGCAGAACAAGGAAGCGATGGATCTGGCAGCCCGACAGCATGCTGTCTTCGGCGACCGAGCGGTTCACCTCTTCGACATGGGCCTGAATGGTGTCCAGAACCTGCGGGTGGCCCGCCAGTTCCTGATACGAGGCATAGGCGATGTTGTTACGTTCCGCCCAGTTGCCCACCGCCGTCAGGTCGATGTTGATAAAGGCCGTGCACATTTCCTTGCCGTTTCCAAAGACAACTGTCTCAAGGATATCGGGGAAGAACTTCAGTTTGTTCTCGACGAACTTCGGCGCGAACATGTCGCCGTTGGCCATGTTGCCAACGTCCTTGGCGCGGTCGATGATACGCAGCTGGCCGTTGGTTTCGATGAAACCCGCGTCGCCGGTGGCGACCCAGCCTTCGGCATCCTTGGTCGAGGCGGTTGAATCGGCGTTTTTGAAGTACTCAACAAAGACACCGGGCGAGCGATAGAACACTTCGCGGGTGTCTTCGTCGATACGCAGCTCGACCCCCGGGGTCGGGGTGCCAACCGTGTTCGGGTCGACCTCGTCATCCTTTTGCTGCGTGATAAAGACCGAGGCTTCGGTCTGGCCATACAGCTGCTTCAGATTGATCCCAAGCGAACGGTAGAAGTCGAAAATTTCGGGGCCGATGGCCTCGCCCGCGGTGTAGCCCACGCGCACATTCGAAAAGCCCAGGGTGTTCTTCAACGGCCCAAAGACAAACAAGTTGCCCAACCAGTATTTGAACTTGTCCGCGCCGCTGACGGGTTTGCCGTCCAGAATGGCGGGACCGACTTTCTTGGCGTGCGCCATGTACTTGTCGAACAGCTTCTTCTTGAACTTGCCCGCGTCCTCCATCCGGATCATCACGTTGGTCAACTGACCTTCGAAAACCCGTGGTGGGGCAAAGAAATAGGACGGGCCGATCTCGCGCAGGTCGGTCATCATGGTGTTGGCGCTTTCCGGGCAGTTCACGCAGAAACCGCACCAGTAGGCCTGACCGATCGAGAAGATATAGTCACCGACCCAAGCCATCGGCAGATAGGCCAGAACGTCATCGCTTTGACGCAGCCCGTCGAATTCAGACGAGTTCTTCGAGGTCTCGATGATGTTCCGGTTGGACATCACCACGCCCTTTGGCTTGCCGGTGGTGCCCGAGGTGTACAGCATCACGCAGGTGCTGTCGTAATTCAGTTCGGCGATACGCGCGTCCAGTTCCTCGCCCAGACGCACCTCGGCGGCACGACCTTCGGCTTCGACATCCTTCAGCCAGTTCAGGTGGCTATGGTCGTATTTCCGCAGACCGCGTTTGTCGTTGTAGATGACGTGCTCGATGCCGGACACGGTTTCCTGAACGTCGATAACCTTGTCGACCTGCTCCTGGTCGCCACAGACGACGAAGCGGGCGCCGCAATGTTCCAGCACATAGGCCATCTCTTCGGCGACGGCGTCCTGATACAGCGGAACCGGCACGGCCCCGCACATCTGCGCGGCCACCATCGACCAGTAATGCGCCGGGCGGTTGCGCCCGATAATGGCGACATGGTCACCCCGTTCCAGCCCCAGCACCAGAAACCCAAGCGCGATCGCACGGATTTCCTCGGCGGATTCCGCCCAGGTCCAGCTTTGCCAGATCCCGAATTCCTTTTCCCGATACGCAGGCTTGTCGCCGTATTTCGCGACGTTGCGCGCCAGAAGCGCAGGCACGGACTGCAAGTCGCCCGAAGACGTTGTTACAGCGGTCAAGTTATTCCTCCCATCGGCCAGTTGGTTGGCCCTTCAGGTCGCGATTCCCAACGCGACTCTGGTCCCTGTATTAGGAACATGAGCAAACTCATGGTCAAACTTTTCCTGAGTTTTTCCAGAATCTAACGAATTGTTACACGCCCGATTTCATTCAAAAATTCGCGTCCCACCCCCCTTTTCGGTCCGCCATTCCGGTGCTAGCCATGAGATGGGAGGACAGATCGATGCCGCAGCCACAGGCTGAACGCACCCGTATGACAGAGGCGGGCCTGAACCTTATTCAGCAGGCCCTGTCGATCTATGATGCCGACCTGAAACTGGTGGTCAGCAATAGCCCCTTCCGTGAAATGTTCGAACTGCCAGAACACCTGTTCACCCCCGGTGCGGACTTTGCCCAGACCATCCAGTTTCTGGTTGAACGCGGCGAATACGGCGAGGTCGATGATCCGGCAGAGTTCGTGCAGGCCCGTGTCGATCAGGCCCTGACATTCGAATCTCATTACGTTGAACGCACCCGCTCGAACGGGCGCATCATCAGCATCGAGGGCTGCCCACTGCCGCAAGGGGGCTGGGTCACGGTCTATACGGACATCACCGAAATTCGTCGTCAGGAAGAGCTGCTGCGCCTGCGCTCGGAAGAGCTGTCTGACCAGCTAATGACCTATACCGACCAGTTGGGCCAATCGAACCGCGCCTTGGCCGCGACAAACACCGCCCTGTCCGAGGTTCAGCGCCAGCTGACAGAGACAGAGGCGCGCACCCGAACCGTCACGCGCATGATGCCCGCCCACATCGCCCATGTGAATCCCGATGGGCTGTATACGTTCTCGAACCGCAAGCTGCCGACGATCCTGCCCGGACGCGGGGAAGAGATCATCGGCCTGCCGATCGCAGAGGTTCTGGGCGACGACGCCTTTAGCAAGCTGCGACCGACCTTCGAAGACGCCATGCAGGGCACGGCCGGGGTCTGCGAGTTCACACATGACACCTCGGGCAGGCGCATCCGTGTCGCGACCACGCCCGACGTCGCGCCCGACGGCACCACGAATGGCGTTTACATCCTGTCCACCGATGTGACCGAAGAGGCGCAGGCGCGGTCGGCCCTTGCCCAGACCCACCGCCGCGAACTGGCCGCGCAGCTGACTAGCGGGCTGGCCCATGACTTTGCCAACCTGCTGACGATCATCCTTGGCCTGCAAAGCCAGCTTGAACGCCTGAACCCCGCCGACGAATCCGCTGAGCTGATCGCCGCCACCAAGGCCGCCGTGCGCCGAGGCGGCACGCTGCTGGACCGGATCGCGACCATGTCCGACCTGCGCCCAGTGCGACCAGAGCCCGTGAACCTGCCGGGCCTTCTGCGCGAGATCTGTACGATGGCGCGACCCTCTTTGGGCAAACAGATTGCACTGAACCAAGCGTGTAGCGGTTTTTCCTCGCCGCTGATGCTGGACGCCGGCAGCCTGCAGGATTCGCTTTTGAACCTGATCCTGAACGCCCGTGACGCAATCGGCGACACCGAAGGCCGGATCACCGTGGCTGCACGCCCTGTCGGCGATACCTGGGTCGAGCTTAGCGTCAGCGACACAGGCCCCGGCTTTTCCGACACTGCCCTTGGCCACGCGACCGACCCGTTCTTCACCACCAAGGGCGAAGAGGGCAGCGGTCTGGGTCTGACAATGGTCGTCGATGCCACCAAACTGGCCGGGGGCCGTGTCATCCTGACCAATACCGAACAGGGCGCGCGCGTCAGCCTGCGCTATCCGCTTCGCAAGGTCACTCATTCCGAGACGCCGGGCATGATCCTTCTGGTCGAAGACAGCCCCGTTCTGCGCGAAACCATTCGCGAAGAGCTTATCGCCCATGGCTACAGCGTGATCGAGGCCGCCTCGGCTGAAGAAGCCGCCGCCATGGCCGACCTGCCCGGCCTGACGCTTGTGCTGTCTGATTTCATTCTGGCCGGAGAGCGCACCGGGTTCGACCTGCTGACCGATCTCAAGGCCCAGGGGTTCGCGGGGCGTATGTGCCTGATGACCTCATTGCCCGAAAACGACGCGCGCCGGCAGGCCGCCGAAGGTGTGTTTCCGATCCTGTCGAAACCCTTCGCCCCCCACAAACTGGCCAAGGCCCTGAAGGAAGACCCTGCCCAATGACCCAAGCCCATGTCGCCATTCTGGATGACGAGCCGCAGATCCGTCACATGCTGTCCGAGGCACTGACCGAGGCCGGGTTCCGCACCACGACCTATGCCCGCGCGACGGAATTCGAGGCCGCCTTGGCCTCGGGCGCGCCCGATGTCTGCCTTGTGGACCTTGGCCTGCCCGACAAGGATGGGCTGGCACTGGTGCACCGTCTGGCACTGGAATCGGGCGCGGCGATCATCATCATCTCGGGCCGCGCCCAAGTGCAGGACCGTATCACCGGACTGGAACTGGGGGCCGATGACTACATCATCAAACCCTTTGACCCGACAGAGGTCGTCGCCCGCGTCCGCGCCCGCCTGCGTCGGGATCGCGATGACAATCAGGGCACCGGCAACACCGCCCATTTCGAAGGGTGGACCGCGCAGTTCGACCGCTATGTCCTGACCGGCCCCGATGGCGAGGAACGCGCGATTTCCCATGCAGAGGGCGAGGTCTTGCGCCTGTTTCTAGAACGTCCCCGCCGCCTGATCTCGCGCGCTCAAATGCAGGAAGAGCTGGGCGGCGCTGCCGGTGAAAGCTTTGACCGGGCGATGGATGTGCGCATCTCTCGGCTGCGCACCAAGCTGAACGAAGACCCAAAGAACCCCCGCCTGATCAAAACCATCTACGGCGCGGGCTATATCTTTCTGGGCGAGGTCCGCTGGAGCTGATCTTCCGGCAAAGACGCCAGAAGCAGCTTGATGTTCCGGTTTACCCGATGCCTTTCTTGCGTTCTGAGATGATGCTTTGGACACGGCGGCCGGGGTCCCAGCAGCGGCCACCCGCCCATAACCACCCTTGAACTTCGGGCCAATCCCGTGTCTGTCTGTCGCGAAAGCGAGACGCCGATGACAGAACTCACACTCATTCGCCACGGGCAGGCAAACTCTCAGGCCAAGGATGAAGAAAGCTATGACAACCTGTCAGAGCTTGGCCGCAAACAGGCGCAGTGTCTGGGGATGTATCTGCAAGAAACCGGTGGGTTTGATCGCGTGATCTCGGGCGCGATGCGCCGACAAATCCAAACCGCCGAAGAGCTGAACCTTGATGGCAAACCCCATGTCACCGACCCTCGGTTGAACGAGCTGGACTACTTTGGCCTGTCCCACGCCGTGAAAGCCAGCCACGGGGTCGAATTCCCCGACAGTCAGGAAGCTTTTGCTGCGCAAATCCCGCAGGTCCTGCGGGTCTGGCGAGACGATGGCGTGCATGAAGGGTTGGAAAGCTTCGAGGCCTTTCGCACGCGCATCCTAGCCGCGCTACGCGATGCCGCCGCAGAGGGGCCCGCGGTTCTGGTGACCTCGACCGGCGTAATCTCGACCCTTGTGGCCATCGCCTTGCGGCTGGAAATCGAGGCGAAATCAAAGATGTTCCTCAGCGTCCAGAACACCTCTGTTCACAAGTTCGAATGGCGCGGAGACGAGCTGTTCCTGAACCAGTTCGGGGCCACGCCGCATCTGGACACGCCAGTGCGGCAGGCGCTGAAATCACATTTCTAAAGACTGCGCGGCTTACCCCTTGCGCTCAATCTTTGTATAGGCTTTGGCGCGGGACCCATCGTCGCGATCGGCGGCGCGTTGCTGCAATGTCTTGGTCTGCGGCCGCGGGGCCTGATCGCGCTCGATCCGGGTAAACTGGGCCGCCCGGCTATCGGTTTCCGCTTTCTCAGAGTTATCGAGAATATGCTTGGCCATCCTGTCCTCCTCTTTTCAGGGTGGGCAGGCAGGCTAACATGAAGCGCGCGAGTTCCCAAATGATCTATAGCAAGGTCCGCTCGATCACCCACCATCCGCCGATGACAGCAATCATGCAGGACACCGGGATCGCGATGGCCGCGCGATACCAGCTGCGATTGCCAAACCACAGGCCGACCAACAGGAAGGCCGCGGCGATAACCGTCAATTGGCCGATTTCCACCCCGATGTTGAAAGCAATCAGGCTGGCGATAAAGCGCGACGGATCCAGCCCGATATCGCCCAGCACACTGGCAAATCCCAGACCATGCAACAGGCCAAATCCGAACACGACAGCCGTGCGCCACCAGCCCAGCTTGGGGCGCAGGATATTCTCTATCGCGACATAGGTGATCGAGGCTGCGATCAGTGGCTCTACGATCGCGGGAGAGACGGTCACCAGCCCAAGCGTCGCCAAGGCCAGCGTCACCGTATGTGCCAGTGTAAAGGCGGTGATTTGGATCAACAGCGGACGCATCTTCAAAGAGAAGAAAAATAGGCCCAGCACAAACAGGATATGGTCCAGCCCTTTGGGCAGAATATGTTCAAACCCGATCACGACATAGCGCAGGAAGCTCTCAAACCCGCCCACTTCGGCCACACCAGCGCGGGGCAATGGGTCGCTTAGCGCACCCTTGGTGAGATAACCGGTATACAGGTCATCCCCTTCCCCCATCTGACGCACGACCAACGGTCCCAATTCTTCTGCCCAGCCAACGCGTACCGGGTCAGCCCCGGCAGGCAGACCAGCGGACAAGATCAATGTCGAAAGTCGCGCCAGCTCTACATTGCCGACGGGCGGTACGCGCAGCTCTGTGACTTCGGCCAGAAGGCGTTCGCCTTCGACATCCAGTACCAGCTTGTCACGCATATCCGGCCAGCGGGCCAGAAAGGCCTGCGTCACGGCTTCGCCGTCCTGCGCGCGGATCTGGTCATACAGGCCCGAAAGCGGAGAATCGTTGGTATCGGCCAACCCGGCAAGGCTTATCCCGGCAAGGATCGGTTCGACTGTCAGCTCGATCTGCAGCGTGATGATTTCGGCATCCACCGTCACATCTGCGACCGCCGGTTGCACCTCATGCGCGACAGCAGGCGCGGCGACAAAGCTTGACAGCAGCGCCGCCCGGGCCAAGTCTCGGGCAACCCGAAAGGCTTTTCCAATGATCCGCATTCTGTCCACGCTCCTGCTTCTTAACGTCACTACTCCTACGCTCGCGCACGAGCTTTGGATCGAACCAGAAGATTTTATGCTCGAGCCGTCAACCTCTCTTTCTGCGCACATAAGGGTGGGAGAGAACTTTGAGGGCGTAAGGATGTCCTGGTTTGAGAATCGATATGGCTCGACCACCATTTGGCAAGGCGACAGTGCGGTTGCAGTGACGTCCCGACTTGGTGACCGGCCAGCAATCCGGGCTTTGCCGGAACAGGACGGGCTGGCCATCATCACTTTGGAAACCACACCCGACCGGCTGACCTATCGCGATTGGGAAAAGTTCAAATCTTTCGTCGAGCACAAGGATTTTGCCACGGCACTGGAAGACCACGCCGCGCGGGGCCTGCCTGAAACAGGGTTTGTCGAAAGCTATACGCGTCACGTCAAATCATTGGTCTCGGTCGGCAGCGGGTCCGGCCAGGACCGGGCGTTCGGCCTTCAGACAGAGATCGTCGCCTTGGCCAACCCATACACCGACGACCTAAGCGATGGCATGCCGGTGCAGGTGTTCTATCTTGGGGAACCACGCGTCGACGCGCAGGTCGAGGTGTTCGAAAAACAGGGCGAAACGGTCAACGTCTTCTTCACACGTACCGATGAGGCCGGGCGGGCGATCATCCCGGTCAAACCCGGCCACAGCTATCTCCTGGATGCGGTCGTCCTGCGCGACACCGGGGCAGATGACCCGTCTGAAGGCGCCGTTTGGGAGTCGCTTTGGGCAGGCCTTAGCTTCGCGACGCCCTAACGATACAGGCGCAAGATGTATCCCTGATCCAGCAGGACCAGAACGGACCCGTCAGGTGCAACCTCGACATCGCGGAACCGCGCCTCTCCTACGAGAAACCGTTCCTCCCCGGTGACTTTGCCGTCCTCGATCCGCAAACGCACCAGCCCTCCGGGGTTGAGCGAGCCGATCAACAGGTCGTTCTGCCATTCGGGAAACATCTCTCCGTCGTAGAAGGTCATGCCAGAGGGCGCGATGACCGGGTCCCAGTAATAGACCGGCTGCTCCATCCCCTCAGCCTGCGTGATCCCGTCACCAACGGCCAGACCACTGTAGTTCTCACCATAGGTGATCACCGGCCAGCCATAGTTCGCGCCGGGATCAATTCGGTTCAACTCGTCCCCGCCTTTGGGGCCATGTTCGATCGTCCAGAGCGCCCCGGTTTCCGGGTGTAGCGCCGCGCCTTGGGGGTTGCGGTGACCGTAGGACCAGATCTCCGGCATTTCGTTCTCGCCTGAAAATGGGTTGCCCTCGGGCACCGATCCGTCAGGCGCGATGCGGATGACCTTGCCATAGGTTGTACCCAAATCCTGCGCCAGCTCTCGTTCGCCACGCGAAGAGTGTTCGCCCAAGGTCACAAACGCCAGCCCATCATCGCCGAACAGGATACGAGAGCCATAGTGCATCGGGCTGGTGCTGGGCGGTGATTGGACAAAAATATCTTCCGCCTGTTCCAAGCCACTCATGTCGTCCGCCAGTCGTCCCTTCGCCACGGCGGTTGCATTGCGCTCTCGCAGGCCGGGCAGACGTTTCGCATAGGTCAGATAAACCATCCGTGTGTTTGCAAAATCCGGCCCCAGCGTCACATCCAGCAACCCGCCCTGCCCTTTGTTCAGCACCTCAGGCACCCCGGTCAGCGGATCAGACACCTGACCTGCCGCCGAGACATAGCGCAGCCGCCCCGGCCGTTCGGTCACAAGATAGCCGCCTTCGGGCAAGGGCGTGATGCCCCACGGACGTTCCAGCCCGGTGGCGAAGATTTCCAACTGCGGCTCAAAGCCCGAGACCTGCTCTTCCACGCGGGTCTGGCCTTCGAAGGCAGGTTTGAAGCTGGGAACATTGGGCGCGCCTTGGGCGACAGGATCGGCTTGGGCCGTGGTGGCGAGGGTCAGGGCAAGGGCGGAAAGGGTGAAACGAACCATGGGCAATCTCCTTGCCTTGAAAGATAGGGGCGGCGGGCACGAAATCGAACCTGCCACGCACAACATTTCCGTGACCTTAATCCTCAGCCTCTAACCGAGCCACCGCCCAACGTGCGGCATCGGCCACCGTCGCGTCAGGATCGTCACACAGGCCCTGCGCAACAGCCCGCAACCGTCCGCTGTCCGAATTGCCGATCGCATAAAGCACATTCCGCACGAACCGGTTCCGCCCGATCCGTTTGATCGGAGAGCCCGAAAACAACGCCCGGAACCCCGCATCATCCAGCGTCGCCAATTCGGCAAGGTCCGGAGAAATCAGTTCGGGTCGCGCGTGATATTTCACCTCGCGCGCCGTAGCTGCGAACTTGTTCCACGGGCAGGCGGCAAGGCAATCGTCGCAGCCGTAGATGCGGTTGCCCATCTTGGCGCGCAGGCTTTCGTCGACAGGTCCGTGATGCTCGATCGTCAGATAGGAAATGCAGCGACGCGCATCCAATTGGAAGGGCGCGGGAAAAGCCTCGGTCGGGCAGATATCCAGACAGGCACGGCAGGATCCGCAGTTTTCTTTCCCAGCCTCGTCCACCGGCAATTCAACCGTGGTGAAAATCGCGCCCAGAAAGAACCAACTGCCCAGATCGCGGCCCAGAAGGTTGGTATGCTTGCCTTGCCAGCCCAGCCCGGCGGCTTGGCCCAAGGGTTTTTCCATCACCGGGGCGGTGTCGACAAAGACTTTGATCTGCTCGTCGCCGGCCTGTTCCAACAGCCAGCGCCCGACCTTTTTCAGCCGCTTCTTCACAACGTCATGATAATCGCGGTTCATCGCATAGCAGGAAATCGTCGCGGTCTCGCGCTTTTCCAACAGATCCAACGGGTCGTGATCGGGTGAATAGGCCTCGGCCAGCATGATCACAGACTTGGCTTCGGGCCACAGCGCGTCCGGCGCACCGCGCCAGTGCATCCGTTCGGCCATCCACCCCATCTGGCCATGCCGTCCGGCCTCAACAAACTGCGCCAACCGCTCGGCAATTTGCGGCACCGCGTCGGGGCGGCACACCCCCATCTTGGAAAACCCGGCCTCTAACGCGAAAGCCTTTAGTTTGGTCTTGAGCTCGGCGCTCAAAAATCCAGATCCGCGTAATGGGCAGGCTGTGGGAAGCCCGGCACCTGATCGGCCAGCAGCGTCCGGAACGCCGGGCGTGACTTGATCTTGGCGTACCAGTCCTTGACGTTTGACGACCGGTTCCAGTCCACGTCGCTGATGTAATCCAGCGCCGACAGATGCGCGGCGGCGGCGAAATCGGCCATCGTCATCACGTCACCGGCCAACCAGCGCCGCTGATCCAGAAGCCACGCCATGTAATCCAGATGGTACTTGATCCGCGTCGCGCCGGCCTTGACGTTCTTGCTGTCAGGATAGCCTTCCCCGGTCAGCTTCTTGTTCACCCGCTCATAAAGCAGCTTCGACGTCACTTCGTTATGGAATGTGTCATCGAACCAGCCGATCAACCGGCGCACCTCGGCACGGGCGGCCGGATCCGACGGCATCAACGCAGGCGTTGGCACGGTTTCCTCGAAGTATTCGCAGATCGCCTGACTTTCGGCGATGGTCAGCCCATCGGACCGCAGCACCGGAACCTTGCCCGCAGGGTTGCGGCGCAAAAAGTCGGGGTCCTTCAGCCAGTATTTCTCTTCGACCAGCTCTACCTCGACCTTCTTCTCTGCCATGACCAGACGGACCTTGCGGCAAAAGGGGGACAAAGGAGCATGGTAAAGACGGTGCATAATACGGGGTCCTGAAAATACGGGGTCTTAGCCCTGTCTATCCAAGTGTGGCGCAGAAGTTCAACTGTCGAAACAGGCAGAGCGCCCATCCGCGCGGATCGTGGCCGCCCCATCCACCAACCTCGTGGCACGTTTCGCCATCCAACCTTTCAGCTTGGTGGCATTACGCTGTTTCGGATTGGGCAGGATAACCGCCAAAGAGGCCCCCTGCAGCGGGCTTAGCTTCGCGGCGGACACGCCGAAATAATGCTGGGCTGCGGCCTCGATCCCAAAGACGCCCTCGTCGAACTCGGCAACGTTCACATAGACCTCGATGATCCGCCTCTTGGGCCAGACGGCTTCGACCAATGGGGTCAGCACCGCCTCCATGGATTTGCGGAACCAGCTGCGGTCCTGCCACAGAAAGACGTTCTTCACGGTCTGCTGTGTGATGGTAGAGGCCCCCCGGTTCGCACCATCTTCCAGCGCATCGCGGATCGCGGCCATGTCGAACCCCCAATGGGTGCAGAAATTCGCGTCTTCGGCGGCGACAATGGCGCGAATGGCCTCGGGGGCGACATCTTCGATATCGACCCATGTGCGCTTAACGCCACCCAGATACTGATCCTGAGTCCAGATCGTATGAGTCGTCGGCGGATTCACAAAGCGAAGCGCGACAACCATCAGAACGATAACAGCGGCAAAGCCCAACACGCCCCAGACAGCCCATCGACGCAAACGCCTTAGAAGCTGGGGTTTGGCCTTATCCTGGGCCTTGCGCGTCTTGGTCTTCGCCGGTTTACTCGCCGGTTTCTTTGCCTGTTTTGCCACAAGACGGACTTTAGCGATGCTTCGCGGCGCCGAAAAGCCTGTTTACTTGATCCGGACCTTCAACGGCGTTATGTCAGGCTTAATTCCGTTGGGGTGCCAGTCTGGCTGAGATGCGCATGCGAACCCATCGAACCTGATCCGGTCAGCACCGGCGTAGGGAACGGACCTAATGATACGCAAGGCCCGCAATCCGTCCGCCCAAGCTGCCAAAGCAAGGGAAGTGACATATGACGGCGATTGCCCTCACCATCGCAGGATCCGACAGTGGCGGAGGGGCCGGTATTCAGGCCGACCTCAAGGCGATGTCCGCGCTTGGGGCCTATGGGGCCAGTGTCATCACCGCGATCACGGCGCAGAACACACAGGCAGTGACGGCCGTGCACGGGGTGCCGCTGGATGTGATCACCGCGCAGATTGACGCCGTTCTGTCCGATCTGGATGTGGACGCCATCAAGATCGGCATGCTGGCCACGCCCGAGATCATCGAAACCGTCGCCGAAGCTTTAAAGGATTACCAAGGACCGATCGTGCTGGACCCGGTCATGGTCGCGAAATCCGGTGACTCGCTTTTACAGGATGATGCGGTTGAGGCGCTGATCCGGCACCTTGTCCCCCGCGCCGCGCTGCTGACCCCGAACCTTCCCGAAGCCGCCCGCCTGTTGGGCCAGCCCGAGGCCGAAACCATCGAAGAGATGGAAAAACAAGGCGCGGCCCTGCGCGAGCTGGGCGCTGCAAGCGTTCTGATGAAAGGGGGCCATGGGCGGGGTGATTTCTGCGAAGATCTTCTGGTCACGGCCACCGGGATGATGGGCCTGTCCTCTCCGCGTGTGAAGACCAAGAACACGCATGGCACGGGCTGCACCCTGTCGGCGGCTATCGCAGCGGGTCTGGCCAAAGGGCTGGATATGGAAACCTCGGTCGAAGAGGCGCACCGCTATCTGCGTCGCGCCATCCGCGAGGCGGACACGCTGACTGTCGGACGCGGGCATGGGCCGGTGCATCACTTCCACGGGATCTGGGCAAAGAATGGCTGATGTGCAGATCATCGGCGCGGGCGTTGCGGGCCTGACGGTCGCCACCGAATTGGTGGCCCGGGGTACCGACGTGCGCCTGATCGACCGAGCGTCCTCTCCTGGGGCACATGCCTGCAGCTGGTGGGCAGGCGGCATGCTGGCCCCCTATTGCGAACGCGAAAGCGCCGAGGAACCGGTCCTTGTCCATGGGCTTGAAGCGGTCGACTGGTGGGACAAGAACGCAGGCGGCGTGACCCGGAACGGCTCTTTGGTGGTTGCGCTGGACCGTGACCAATCCGACCTGCGCCGCTTTGCCCGCCGCACCTCGGGCTTTGCCGAGGTCGACGCCGAACTGATAGGTGAGCTGGAACCCGATCTGGCTGGCCGCTTCCGCACCGGCCTGTTCTTCAAGGACGAGGCCCACCTTTCCCCGCGTGACGCTCTGACCGCCCTGCGTGACAATCTTGCGGCCAAGGGCGTAGCGATCGAAACCGATCCACAAGACACCGCGACCACCATCGACTGCCGGGGCCTTGCTGCCCGCGATGTGATCCCGGACCTGCGCGGCGTAAAGGGCGAGATGCTGATCATCTCTTGCCCGGACGTGACCCTGTCGCGCCCTGTGCGTCTGCTGCATCCGCGCATTCCGCTGTACATCGTCCCGCGCGGTGATGGCGTCTACATGCTGGGCGCGACAATGATCGAAAGCTCGCAACGCACCCGCATCACCGCACGGTCGATGCTGGAAATGCTTTCGGCGGCCTATGCCCTGCACCCCGCCTTTGGCGAGGCCGAAATCCTTGAGATCGGCGTCGATGCACGCCCGGCCTTTGCCGACAACCTGCCCCGCATCCGGCGGCAGGGAAACACCGTTTACGCCAATGGCCTTTACCGCCACGGTTTCCTTCTTGCCCCTGCTCTGGCCGCCCAAGTGGCCGAGCACGTCCTGACCGGCGCAACCCCGGAGTTCTTCGATGCAGATCACCGTTAACGGCACGACCCACGACCTGTCCGCCACCACACTGGCCGACGCCTTGAAAGAGCTAGGCTATGGCGACGCCCGTGTCGCCACCGCATTGAACGAGGCCTTCATCCCGGCCCCGTCCCGCGCGACCACCGAACTGACACAAGGCGACCGGCTGGAAGTCGTCGCGCCAATGCAGGGTGGATAAGATGAAGTTCTACGGCACCACATTGCCCAACCCTCTGATGCTGGGCACTGCGCTTTACCCCTCTCCGGCGATCATGGCAGAGGCGTTCAAGGCGTCGAAAGCGGCGGTCGCCACCGTGTCCCTGCGGCGCGAAGGCAGCGGCGGCGAAGGTCAGGCGTTCTGGCAGATCATCAAGGACCTTGGCACCCTGATCCTGCCCAACACCGCCGGCTGTCACACCGTGAAAGAGGCCGTCACCACCGCCCATATGGCGCGCGAGGTCTTCGACACCAAGTGGATCAAGCTTGAGGTCATCGGCCATACCGACACGTTGCAGCCCGATGTCTTTGCCCTGACCGAGGCCGCCAAAGTTCTGACCGAGGACGGGTTTCAAGTCTTCCCCTATTGCACCGAAGACCTGATCGTCGCCGACAAGCTTTTGAACGCGGGCTGCGAGGTTCTGATGCCATGGGGGGCGCCAATCGGATCTGGCCTTGGGCTGAACAATGAACACGGGCTGCGCAGCTTGCGGGCCCATTTCCCCGACGTGCCGCTGGTCGTCGACGCGGGCATCGGCCTGCCCAGCCACGCCGCCCGCGCGATGGAGTTGGGATTTGACGCGATCCTGCTGAACACCGCTGTCGCCAAAGCCGGCGACCCCGCCACTATGGCCAAGGCGATGGTCATGGCCGCCGAAGCGGGTCAGGCCGCATACACGGCCGACCCGATGGAGCCGCGCGATATGGCCGCGCCCTCTACCCCGGTGATCGGAAAGGCCTTCCTGACATGACACTCGACCGTTTCTATCCGATCTTTGACAAAGCCGAATGGCTGATCCGCATGCTGCCTCTTGGCGTCAAGCTGGCGCAATTGCGGGTGAAGGACCAGCCGCTGAACGTCGTGCGCGCCGAACTACGTGCGGCCAAAGGCCTATGCGGCGAACATGGCGCAACGCTGGTTTTGAACGACTATTGGCAACTGGCCATCGACGAGGGCTGCGACTGGGTGCATCTGGGTCAAGAGGACCTGGACACGGCCGATATCCCTGCCCTGCGCCGCGCCGGGATCAAGCTGGGCATTTCGACCCATGATCACGCCGAATTGGACCGCGCAATGGCGCTGAGCCCGGATTATGTTGCATTGGGCCCCGTTTACCCCACTATTCTGAAGAAAATGAAATGGCACGAGCAGGGGTTGGATCGTGTTACCGAATGGAAAAAACTCATTGGCGACACGCCCCTAGTCGGAATCGGCGGCATGTCGGTCGAGCGAGCCCCCGGCGTCTTTGACGCGGGTGCGGACATCGTCTCGGTCGTCACGGATATAACGCTGAACGACGACCCCGAAGCGCGATGTGCTGAATGGGTGAGGGCAACGAGATGAGCAGATACGCACGCCAGATGATCCTGCCAGAGGTGGGACCCGAGGGCCAAGAGAAGCTCTCGAAGGCGCGGGTTAAGGTCGTCGGTGCCGGGGGCTTGGGCTCTCCGGTTATTCAATATCTTGCAGGGGCCGGGATCGGGACACTCAGCGTCTCTGACCCTGACCGGGTTGCGGTTACGAACCTGCACCGTCAGGTGATCTATACCGAGGATCGCACCGAGCTTTACAAGGCGCAGGCCGCAGCAGAATACGCGCAGCGCCTGAACGGGGATGTCTCGGCGATCTGGTCGCCCGACGCGGTCACCCCCAATAACGCAGTTGATATCGCCAACCATTTCGACATCGTCGTCGATTGCGCCGACAGCTATGCGGCCAGCTATATCCTGTCGGATGCCTGCCTTGAGACCAACACGCCGCTGATTTCTGCCTCGGTCCTGCAAATGACGGGCTATGTGGGTGGGTTCTGCGCCGGGGCACCGTCCTTGAGGGCGGTCTTCCCCGAGCTGCCTGATCATGCGGCCAGCTGCGCAACCGCAGGCGTTCTGGGTCCGGTGGTTGGCATAATCGGGTCCATTCAGGCCCAGATGACGCTGGCGCATATTCTGGGACTCGACCCTTCCCCGCTTGGGCAATTCGTGCATTTTGACGCCCAGACCATGCGCAGTTCCAGCTTCCGCTTTGACGGCGCGCCGGAACCGCAGGCGGGGCATCGATTTATCAGCGCGCGCAAAATCACGTCCGACGATCTTGTCGTCGACCTGCGCGACAGCGAAGAGGCCCCCCGCAAAGCCACTGCCGATGCCGTTCGCACGACCATCGACAAGATCGAGACCCTTCCAAACACGGACAGACGCACTGTGATCTGCTGCGCATCGGGCCTTCGCGCCTGGCGTGCGGCGGACCGCCTTAAACCTTACTGGCGGGGCGAGATCGTCCTTGCTGCCCTTGGACCTACCTGACACGGAGATTTCCCTGAAATGAAACGCGCACTCCCCTTCGCATTCGCGTTGCTGGCAACACCTGCGATGGCCGCCGACAAGATGACGGTTCTTCTGGACTGGTTCATCAACCCCGACCATGGCCCCCTGATCGTCGCCGAAGAGCTGGGCTATTTCGCCGAACAGAACCTAGAGGTCGAAATCGTCGCCCCCGCAGACCCTGCCGATCCGCCGAAACTGGCCGCTGCCGGCAAGGCAGAACTGGCGATCGGCTATCAGCCGCAGCTTCACCTGCAAATTCATGAAGGCCTGCCGCTAAAGCGTGTCGGTACCTTGGTTGCCACCCCGCTGAACTGCCTGCTGGTTCTGAACGACAGCCCGATCAAGTCGCCCGGTGATCTGAAAGGCAAGAAGGTTGGCTTCTCGGTCGCGGGCGTGGAAGAGGCGCTGCTTGGCGCGATCATGGCCCCCCACGGCCTGACCATCGACGACATCGAACTGGTCAACGTCAACTGGTCGCTGTCGCCCTCTTTGATGTCGGGCCAAGTCGACGCCGTCATCGGTGCCTTCCGCAATTTCGAACTGAACCAGATGGAAATCGAAGGTGTCGACGGTCGTTGCTTCTATCTCGAAGAAGAAGGCCTGCCGTCCTATGACGAGCTGATCTACGTCGCGAACCCGGACCTGATGGACAAGGACATGATCGCCCGTTTTCTGGCCGCGACCGAAAAGGCGACCCAGTACATTATCAACCATCCGCGTAAAAGCTGGCTGATCTTCCGCGACACCTCGCCGGAGCTGAACGACGAGTTGAACGCAAAAGCGTGGGTCGACACCCTGCCGCGGTTCGCCCTGCGCCCTGCCGCAGTGGATGCGGGTCGCTATGCGCGGTTCGAAACCTTCCTGAAGGATGCCGGTCTGGTGCCGTCGGTCAACCCGGTCGACATGATCGTCATGGACGTCACCGAATGAGCGACTATGGCAAAGCCTTCGCCCTCTGGCGCGAGGGCTCCGCGACCCCGTGGCGGGATTACACCCGCCACGCCTTTGTCGAAGGCCTGCGTGATGGCTCGCTCCCGCGTGAGGCCTTTTTGCATTACCTGCGGCAGGACTATGTCTTCCTGATCCACTTCTCACGCGCATGGGCCCTGGCCGCCGTGAAATCGGACAATCTGGACGAGATGAAAGCCGCCGCCGCCACCGTGAACGCGCTGGTCAACCACGAGATGCAGTTGCACGTGGAAACCTGCGCTGCCGAGGGCATCACCGAGGCCGACCTGCAAGCCACCCCAGAAGCCGCCGCCAACCTTGCCTACACGCGCTATGTGCTGGAGGCAGGCTTTTCCGGCGATTTCCTAGACCTGATGGCCGCGCTGGCCCCTTGCGTTCTGGGCTATGGCGAGATCGGCGCACGTCTGGGCAAGGAAGCCACCAGCCAGACCTACAAGGGCTGGATCGACACCTATGCCGGGGACGACTACCAAGAGGTCTGCCGCGACGTGGGTGCCCTGATTGACGCCGCATTGGTCCGCCGTTTGGGCGAGGACTACACACAGACCCCCCGTTGGTCTGCCCTGTCGAAACATTTCGACACGGCCACAAGGCTGGAAGTCTCGTTCTGGGACATGGGCCTGACCCCGTGACCACCGGCGTGGGCATAACGGTGACCGGGCAGGCAACGGGCCTGTTCCCGGCCCTGTCTTTACCCCTGCGCGCGGGCGCATGGACCTGTCTGCTTGGGCCGTCAGGCGTGGGCAAAACCACGCTTCTGCGCCTGATCGCCGACCTGCCTGCCCATGTCGATTTCAGCGGAGACATCACCGCAGAAGACGACCAGCCCCTGCCCGGCCGCATCGCCTATATGGCGCAAAGCGCCCTGCTGCTGCCGTGGGCCTCGGTGCTGGACAATGTCACCCTTGGCGCAAAGCTGCGCGGCAACCGCGCCGACCGCGACCGCGCGCTGAACCTGCTGAGCCGCGTGGGCCTTGCCGATCACGCCCACAAAAAACCCGCTGCCCTGTCAGGCGGCCAACGCCAACGCGTGGCCCTTGTCCGCACCCTGATGGAAGACCGCCCCGTCGTGCTGCTGGACGAACCTTTCTCTGCCCTCGACGCCAAAACCCGCGCCGAGATGCAGGAGCTTGCGATGGAACTGCTTCAAGGCCGCACCGTCCTTCTGGTCACCCATGACCCGTCCGAGGCCGCCCGCGTCGGCCACGCCATCCACGTCTTGTCGGAAACCGGACTGGAAAGCGTCGCGCCGCCCAACGCCCCTGCCCCGCGCGCTGTGGACGACCCCGAAACCCTGACGGCAACAGGCGCTCTGTACTCCAAACTGCGGGGGGCCGCATGACACGTCTTCGCAACGGATTTGCTGCCGCGCTGCTTCTTCTGGCCATCTGGCAGGGGCTGATCTGGGTCCTGTCTCCGCCCAAGTTCATCCTGCCCAGCCCCGCGCTGGTCGCGGAAACCATGTGGAAAAGCCGCGCCCTTATTGGCGAACACGCCTTGATCACCATCTACGAGGTCGGGCTTGGCCTGTTCTTCGGCACGCTCTTCGGGATCGTAACCGCGATCCAACTAGCCACCTCGCCCGCGGCCCGCACCCTGCTGCGCCCGATCCTTGCCTTTTCCCAAGCCATTCCGGTCTTCGCGCTGGCCCCGATCCTGACGCTGTGGCTGGGCTATGGGATGCTGTCCAAGGTCGTCATGGCGGTGCTAATCATCTACTTCCCGGTAACATCCGCCTTCTTTGACGGGCTGATGCGGACGCCAGCGGGATACCTTGATCTTGCCCGCACCATGGGGGCCACGAACCGCCGGATCCTTTGGCACATCCGTATCCCTGCCGCCGTGCCCTCGCTTGGCTCTGGCTTGAAACTGGCCGCCGTCTATGCCCCCATCGGGGCCGTGATCGGCGAATGGGTGGGGGCCAGCAAGGGCCTTGGATATCTGATGCTGCTGGCCAATGGCCGCGCCAAGACCGACCTGATGTTCGCCGCCGTTCTGGTGCTTGGCGCGCTGTCGATGGCGCTTTACATCGCGGTCGACGCGGGCGTGACCCGCTACCTCAAGCGCCGCGAAAGCTAGAAACGCGCCATTTCCCAAGGGCTTGCCAACTGGCCATGCCTTTGGCCATGATGGTCCCATGATACGCCCAAACCCCGCCGAGTTGCGCGTGGGCCTGTTCACACTCGCCTATGTCGTCGCCTTCACCGCGTATTTCCTGTCGATCGGGAATTACGAGTTCATTGTCTATGTCATCACCATGGTCAGCCTGATTGCCCTGATCGGCCTGTCGTTGCGCAAAGGCGAATACCCACCCGCAATCCTGTGGACCCTGTCGATCTGGGGCCTTGCCCACATGGCGGGTGGCGGCGTTCAGATAAACGGATCGGTGCTGTATAATCTTCACCTGATCGACATCGTCGAGACGGAAAACCTTTATATCTTCAAATACGACCAAGCCGTCCACGCCTATGGGTTTGGCGTCACCGCTTGGCTTTTGCACCACCTGCTGCTGCGCCACTTCCCCGACACGCGCGGTACGGCGACCGCGTATTGCTACCCGGCGCTGGCGTCGATGGGCCTTGGCGCTGTGAATGAGATCATCGAGTTCTCGGCCGTTTTGCTGGTCCCCGACACCAATGTCGGCGGTTATTACAACACTGCGCTGGACCTGTGTTTCAACGCCGCTGGCGCGATCCTTGCCATGTTCCTTGTGGCCAAGTTCAAACGCAGCTAGCGGTTGGCCAAACGAAAGGCCCCATGATGATCCCCAAGACCATGACCGGCGTGCAACTGGTGGCCCATGGTGGCCCCGAATGCCTTGTCCTGAACCACGAGATCCCCGTACCGACCCCCTGCGCCGGCGAGGTTCTGGTCAAGGTCCACGCCGCCGGGGTCAACAACACCGATATCAACACGCGGATCGGCTGGTATTCGAAAAGCGACAATGATGCCGACGATGCCGCCTGGACGGGCGAGGCACTGAAACTGCCCCTCATCCAAGGCGCTGACGTCTGCGGAGAAATCGTCGCTGTCGGCGACGGTGTCGACCCCAGCCGCATCGGCCAGCGCATCCTGATCGAACCCTCAATGTGGGAGGCGCGAGGCCGCAACCTGACCACCCCGTGGTACTTTGGCTCTGAATGCGATGGCGGTTTTGCGGAATATGCCACCGTTGCGTCGCGCCATGCCCATGCCATCGACAGCCCGCTGACCAGCGTCGAGCTGGCGTCCTTCCCGTGCTCTTATTCCACCGCCGAGAACATGCTGACCCGCGCGGGCGTCGGGTCGGACGATACAGTTCTGGTCACCGGCGCCTCTGGCGGCGTGGGCTCTGCCGCGATCCAGCTGGTCAAGGCGCGCGGGGCCACGGTGATCGCCGTAACCTCGCCCTCGAAGGCCGCAGAACTTATGGATCTGGGAGCCGCGAAAACCCTGTCCCGCAACGATGACCTGCCCAAGGTGCTGGGTCGCAACAGCGTCGATGTCGTCATCGACCTTGTCGCCGGCGCTGCATGGCCGCAACTGCTTGAGGTCCTGCGCCCCAAAGGCCGCTATGCCGTATCGGGCGCCATTGGTGGCCCGATCGTCGAGCTGGACGTGCGCACGCTGTACCTGAAAGACCTCAGCTTCTTCGGCTGCACTGTGCTGGAACCCGAGGTCTTCCCGAACCTGATTACCCGCATCGAACGCCAAGAGATCAAACCGCTGGTCGCGCAGGAATTCGCCCTCGCCCAGATCAATGCCGCGCAAGAGGCGTTTCAGAAGAAGTCCCACATCGGTAAGATTGTGCTTCGGGCTGGCAAACTTTAAACGCGATTAGGCTGGCCTGAAACTGACAACCCGGTCCACTGCTTGGCGTGCCATTCTTGCTTAAAACTTACGCTGAGAAGGTGTTGAAAAATAGAAAACCCCGCCCGAAGGCGAGGTTTTGGAATTCGCTTCAAGTCGCGAAAACCTTGCGATCAGGCAGCGGGTTCCTCTGCTCCGGTCGCAGGGTCTTCAAGTCCCAGCATGTAGTTGAGCGCGTCAATCGCCCCCGCGGTCAAAGGATCATCCCGGAAGCCTTGCAGTACCGCCAACGCTTCGTAAGCGGTAATCAAATCTGATGACAAGCCCGCAAAGGTCGCAAATTGATCGAACGTGTAGCTGAAATTAGAGATGTTTTCCGCAGTAAGCACCACATCGGTATTGGTTTGCGGATCCGTGATAGTCGCGCCAATCACCAAAGATCCCGAATAGGTTGTGAAATCGTCTTTCACGCTATTGTAGACCGCCACACCCTCGGCCGTAATACCACCCGAAAGCTCATATGCCCCCAGTGCTTGATGCACGGGATCTGAGGAGTTCAAGCGGGCATTGACGTTGGCATTGGCTTTGTTTAATTCGCCAAGCTCGGATGCGATGACGCCCCAGTTCTTGGCCCCGGCAGTCTCCATGATCTCTTCACGGGCAGCCTTATTGTCCTGACCGCGGTTGCCACCTGCTTCAGCGCCGTTTGCACCGCCGCCATTGCCGTTTCCATTGCCATTGTTGGCATAGGCCGCATCTGCTGAAACAAGTGTAATACCAGCCCCAACAGGGACGAACGCCACCGCCGACAGGGCGATCGTGGCAACTGTTTTACTAAAATTCTTATACATTAACTGTTCCTTTATCCGAGTGACAACGCACAGGAGATCCCAACAGTTATCGGGGATCACGTCCTATTAGTCACCAAAAACTTGGCCTTAATTTGCCGACAATAAGACGACGAAAATTGAATTGATTCAAGAATTTGCAAAATTTTCTGCTCAGCCATTGGCGCCTTGACCGCAGAATCACACTCGCTGACCAAATAAAAAGGGGGCGCCCAGCGCCCCCTTTTCGCGTTCTATTTGGCCTTATTCCGCCGGGATGGCACCGACCTCTTCGGTCAGCGGATAGGGAAGCTTGTCCAGCATCTCTTTCGGGCAAACCTGAACAAAGTTGGCCTTCTCGGTATCCCAGTTCTGCAGGATCTCCAGCGCCTTGCGGCTGCGGCTTTCCTCGGCGTGGCGTTCGATCAGGGATTTCAGCTGATCTTCCCAATGCGCCACAGAAACCGGGCTGGTAACCAGCGTTTCCATGTTCATCATGTCCGCCGATTTGCCCTCGGGGTCATACAGGTAAGCCATGCCACCGGTCATACCCGCACCGAAGTTGGCGCCGATATCACCCAGAATGACGGCCGTACCACCGGTCATGTACTCACAACCACAGGCACCACAACCCTCGACCACCACGGTCGCGCCAGAGTTCCGCACCGCGAAACGCTCGCCCGCGCGGCCAGCCGCAAACAGGTAACCGTCGGTCGCACCGTAAAGAACGGTGTTGCCGATGATGGTGTTGTCTGCCGCCACCAGCGGAGAGGCCATCGCAGGGCGCACCACAATGGTACCGCCCGACAGGCCCTTACCGACATAGTCGTTGGCGTCGCCCGACACTTCCAGTTTCAGACCCGGCGCCGCAAAGGCACCAAGCGACTGACCGGCAGAGCCCGTCAGTTTTACCGTCAGGTGATCGGGCTGCAGGTTGTTACGCATACCGAAGTTCTTGACGATGTGGCTAGAGGTCCGCGTGCCCACGGTCCGGTGCGTGTTCTGCACCGCGTAGGACAGCTGCATCTTCTCGCCTTCCTGAAGGAACCGAGCCGCGTCGCGCACGATCTCGGCGTCCAGAGTATCAGGCACCACGTTGCGCGGACGATCACGATCATAGGTGATCTCATGCGCGCCATCGACGGTGATCAACAGCGGGTTCAGGTCCAGATCATCCAGATGCGCCGAACCACGGCTGACCTGCGTCAGCAGATCGGCACGGCCAATGACCTCTTCCAGCGACCGGGCACCGATGGATGCCAGGATCTCGCGCACTTCCTGCGCGTAGAAGGTGATCAGGTTGACGACCTTGTCGGCGTTGCCGGTGAACTTTTCACGCAGGCGTTCGTCCTGCGTACAGACACCAACCGGGCAGGTGTTCGACTGGCACTGACGCACCATGATACAGCCCATCGCGATCAGCGCTGCGGTACCGATCCCGTATTCCTCGGCACCCATCATCGCAGCCATGACAATGTCACGACCGGTCCGCAGGCCACCGTCGGTCCGCAGGGTCACGCGTTCACGCAGGTTGTTCATTGCCAGAACCTGATGCGCCTCGGTCAGGCCCATCTCCCACGGCAGACCCGCGTATTTGATCGAGGTCGCAGGCGACGCTCCGGTACCACCGTTGTGGCCCGAGATCAGGATCACGTCGGCCTCGGCCTTCGCAACACCCGCCGCAATCGTCCCCACGCCGGACGAGGCCACCAGTTTCACGGTGACTTTGGCTTTGGGGTTGATCTGCTTGAGGTCATAGATCAGCTGCGCCAGATCCTCGATCGAATAGATATCGTGGTGCGGCGGCGGCGAGATCAGGGTCACACCCTTGGTCGAGTGACGCAGCTTGGCGATCAGGTCGGTGACCTTCATGCCGGGCAGCTGGCCGCCCTCACCGGGTTTCGCACCCTGGGCAACTTTGATCTCCAGCTCTTCACAGTGCAGCAGGTATTCGGCGGTCACACCGAAACGACCCGAGGCCACCTGTTTGATCTTCGCCGAGGCATTATCGCCATTAGGTTCCGGGGTGAAATCATCGGGGCTTTCGCCGCCTTCACCGGAATCCGACTTGGCGCCAATGCGGTTCATCGCGATCGACAGGGTGCGGTGTGCCTCTGGCGACAGGGCGCCAAGGGACATGCCCGGGGTCACGAACCGCTTGCGGATCGCGGTGATGCTTTCCACCTCTTCCAGCGGGATCGACTTGCCCATCGGCTTGATGTCCAACAGGTCACGCAGGTGGATCGGCGGGTTCGCCCGCATCGCGGCCGAGAACTGCTGCCACATCTCGTAAGACGCATTGTTACAGGCAGCCTGCAGCATGTGCATGGTCTGCGCTTCCCAAGCGTGTTTCTCACCCGAGCGGCGCGCCTTGTAGAAGCCACCGATCGGCAGGATGTCAGAACCCGACTTCCAGCCCTTGGCGTGGACTTCGACCAGCTTGTGCTGGATGCCCGCGATACCGATACCGGAAATACGCGAGTGCATGCCCGGGAAGAACTCGGCGCACATGGCGCGGCTCAGGCCGACGGCCTCGAAGTTCAGACCACCACGGTAAGACGAGATCACCGAGATACCCATCTTCGCCATGATCTTCAGCAGGCCCGCGTCGATCGACTTGCGATAACGCGCGACGTTCTCGGTCAGGGTGCCTTCCAGCAGGCCACGCTCGATCCGGTCGGCGAGGCTGTCTTCGGCCAGATAGGCGTTCACAACAGTCGCACCGGCGCCGATCAGAACCGCAAAGTAATGCGGGTCGATACATTCGGCGGAACGGACGTTCAGCGAACAGAACGTGCGCAGGCCCTTGCGGGTCAGCCAGCTGTGCACGGCCGAGGTCGCAAGGATCATCGGCATCGGCACCTTGTCGGCGTTCTGATACTGGTCGGTCAGCACAAGGTGACCGGCCCCCGAACGCACGGCATCTTCGGCTTCCGAACGGATCCGCTCCAGCGCGACACGCAGGGCGCTTTCACCGGCAGAGGCGTCGAACGAACAGTCGATCTCGACCATCGGCGACTTGAAGCTTTCGACCATCTTCGCGAACTGGGCGTTGCCGACGAAGGGGCTTTCCAGAACGATGATCTCGGTCTGGTTGCTGTCCTCTTCCAGCACGTTCTTAAGGTTCCCGAACCGGGTCTTCAGCGACATCACGCGGTATTCACGCAACGAGTCGATCGGCGGGTTGGTCACCTGAGAGAAGTTCTGGCGGAAGAAGTGGCTCAGCGGGCGGTATTCCTTCGACAGAACCGCCGACGGGGTGTCGTCACCCATCGAGGCAATCGCCTCTTTGCCATCCTCGGCCATCGGCGCAAGGATCTGCTCTAGCTCTTCGATCGAATAGCCGGCCGCGATCTGACGCTTGCGCAGTTCCTCACCGCGGAACATCGCGGTTTCGGTCACTTGGCTCAGCTCGTCTTCCAGATCGGTGATCTTACCGACCCATTCGCCGAACGGCTGGCTGGCGGCCAGCTTGTCCTTGATTTCAGTATCGCTGTAAATCTTGCCCTCGGCCATATCGACCGCGATCAACTGACCCGGACCAAGCGCGCCTTTCTTGCGCACGGTGGCCTCGTCGACCGGAACCATACCGGCCTCGGAACCCGCGATCAGCTGGCCGTCACCGGTGATGACATAGCGCATCGGGCGCAGACCGTTGCGGTCCAGACCCGCGCAGACCCAACGACCGTCGGTCATTGCCAGCGCAGCCGGGCCGTCCCACGGCTCCATCACAGAGTTGCAATAGGAATACATGTCAATCCACGCCTGCGGCAGGTCCACCGCTTGCTTGGACCAGCTTTCCGGCACCAGCATGGTCTTCGCCATCGGGGCCGAACGACCCGCGCGCACCATGACCTCGAACACAGCGTCCAGCGCGGCCGAATCCGAAGACCCCTGCGGCACGATCGGCTTGATGTCTTCCGCCTTTTCCCCGAACGAGGCCGAGGCCATGCGGATCTCGTGGCTTTTCATCCAGTTCAGGTTGCCCTTCAGCGTGTTGATCTCGCCGTTATGCGCCAACATGCGGAACGGCTGTGCCAGCCACCACTGCGGGAAGGTGTTGGTCGAATAGCGCTGGTGATAGATCGCAAAGGCCGATTCAAACCGCTCGTCCTTCAGGTCCGGATAGAACTCCGCGACCTGCTCGGCCAGCATCATACCTTTGTAGATGATCGAGCGGCAGGACAGCGACGCCAGATACAGCTGGCCAATGCCCGCGGCAGCCGCGGCTTTTTCGATCCGGCGACGGATGACATACAGCTCGCGCTCAAAAGTCTCTTCGTCGACACCTTTCGAGTTCGAGATCAGGATCTGCTCGATCTCGGGGCGGGTCGCGTTGGCTTTTTCTCCAAGGCAGGAAATATCCACCGGCACGTGGCGCCAGCCGTAAATGTAATAGCCCATGCGCAGCACTTCGGCTTCGACGATAGTCCGGCAGGTTTCCTGAGCACCGAAATCGGTGCGCGGCAGGAAGACCTGACCAACAGCAATCAGCTGATCCATGTGCGGTTCGTGGCCGGTGCGACGGATCTGGTCATAGAAGAACGGAACCGGGATCTGCACGTGGATACCTGCGCCGTCACCGGTCTTGCCGTCGGCGTCCACAGCACCACGGTGCCAGATCGCTTTCAGCGCGTTGATGCCGTTTTCAACAACCTTGCGGCTGGGCTTGCCGTTCAGCGCAACAACCAGACCGACACCGCAGGACGAGTGTTCGTCATCTGCGCGGTACAGGCCCTGCTCGGCCATCAAGGCGCGGTTGGCTTCTTCCTGGGCAACCCAGGCTGCATCATATTTGGTCATATCGTAACCCCTTCGTGGTGGGTCAGGGCTATTGCCCTATAAGAAATCTGTCTTTCGGATCGGGCCGCCTGCGGCTGCATTTTGGTCATATGGGACTCATATGCAGGTCATATGCAGGTCATACGGCCCGATTTGCTTATTCTGCGGCGACTTTCGCGCTGGCGTTGAAGTCGTTCAGGATCGCCTCGGCGGCTTCGCGACCGTCACGGATCGCCCAGACAACCAGCGACGCACCGCGCACGATGTCACCCACCGCGTAAACGCCATCCATCATGGTCTTGTGGGTGCCGAACTCTGCCTTGATCGTGCCCCAGCGGGTCACTTGCAGCTCGGGCTCGTTCCACAAGGTCGGCAGATCTTCGGGCTCAAAGCCCAGCGCCATGATGACCAGATCGGCCTCTTCGACGTAATCCGCCCCTTCGATGACTTCCGGCGACTGACGGCCCGACGCATCCGGGGCGCCCAGGCGCATCTTCTGCACCATCACGCCGCTGACCGGATCACCGGTAAAGCCCTTGGGCGCCGACAGCCAGACGAATTCCACGCCTTCTTCTTCGGCGTTCTGGGTCTCGCGCTGCGAACCCGGCATGTTGGCCTTGTCGCGGCGGTACAGACATTTCACCGATGTCGCGCCCTGACGGATCGAGGTGCGCACGCAGTCCATCGCGGTGTCACCACCACCGATGACGACAACTTTCTTGCCCTCGGCGTTCAACTCGCCGCTGTCGAATTCTGGCACGGCGTCGCCAAAGCTCTTGCGGTTGGACGCGGTCAGGAAGTCGATCGCACGGACAACGCCCTTGGCGCCAACGCCCGGAGCATTCAGCCCACGCGACTTGTAAACGCCGGTCGCAATCAGCACAGCGTCATGTTTTTCCTTGATTTCCTGGAAGGTGATGTCTTCGCCCACGTTGCAGTTCTGAACGAACTCGACACCGCCTTTTTCCAGCTGCTCGATGCGCTGCATGACAACGGGCTTCTCCAGCTTGAAGCCGGGGATACCATAAGTCAGCAGGCCGCCCGCGCGGTCATAGCGGTCGTAAACGGTTACCTTCACACCCTGACGGCGCAGCGCATCCGCAGCGGCCAGGCCACCCGGGCCCGCGCCGATGATGCCAACGCTCTCGCTGCGCTCGGTTACCGGGGTGATCGCTTTCACCCAGCCCTTTTCCCACGCCAGATCGGTCAGGTACTTCTCGACCGAGCCGATGGTCACAGTGCCATGGCCGGACTGTTCGATGACGCAGTTGCCTTCGCACAGACGGTCCTGCGGACAAATGCGGCCACAGATTTCCGGGAAGGTGTTGGTCTGCTGGCTTGTTTCATAGGCCTCTTGCAGACGGCCCTGCGCAGTCAGGCGCAGCCAGTCGGGGATGTTGTTGTGCAGCGGGCAATGTGCCTGGCAGTACGGAACACCACACTGAGAGCAACGGCTGGCCTGCTCTTCAGCCTTGGCTTCTGCATAGCCAGCATAAATCTCATCGAAATCCTGGGCCCGCACATCTGCAGCACGTTTCTCGGGCATCTGCCGATCCACGTCCACAAATTGCAGCATCTTTTCCTTCGCCATGGTGGATTCCCTTGGTATTTTCTAATTCGAGCCTGTCTTACTCGCCCCGCAGATAGATAAAAAGACAGCAACACTGACCTATTTTGAAGAAAGCTCACGCTACGGCAAACAAAATTGGCGGAAAATCTCCAAAAATAAGTCACATATACTTACCTATATTCAATCTTTTCTATATTTTTCATTGCGTTAGGATAGCTCCACCCAAAACTCACTAGGCGTGAATATGTCTCTGGCCCACCTGCTTCTTGTTGCGATTATTCAGGGACTTACCGAGTTTCTGCCGGTGTCCTCGTCCGGGCACCTGATTCTCTTGCCGAATCTCACCGGGCTTCAGGATCAGGGACAGGTGATTGATGTCGCGGTTCACGTAGGCACCCTGTTCGCTGTGGTCCTTTATTTTTGGCGAGACGTGCAGCTGGCGCTTTTCGGCCTGCCCCGGCTTTTGCAGGGCAAGCTGGATACCCAAGGGGCCAAGCTCGCCTTTTTGCTGATCATCGCCACGATCCCCGTGGTTCTGTTCGGCCTGTTCCTGAAAGTGACCGGCCTGGACGATGCCATGCGCTCTGTCGCGGTGATTGGCTGGACGATGCTGGGCTTCGGTCTGGTTCTGTACTGGACGGACCAGAAGGGCGGACAAGACCTTACAGCACCAGACTGGTCGCTGCGCCACGCCGTGATCATGGGGCTATGGCAGGCAATTGCGCTGATCCCCGGCACGTCGCGTTCGGGCATTACGATTTCTGGAGCCCGGCTGCTAGGCTATGCGCGAGCGGATGCGGCGAAGCTGGCGATGCTGATGTCGATCCCAACGATCATGGCCTCGGGCACATTGCTTGCGGCAGAGGTTGCCGCCACCGCTGATGCCGCTGCGGCCCGCGATGGGGCGATTGCCGCCGTCTTTGCCTTTGGCGCGGCCTTGCTGGCGCTGACCCTGATGATGCGCCTGCTTCGCAGCATCAGCTTTACGCCTTACGTGATCTACCGTGTTGCGCTTGGGATTGTGCTGCTGGTCATCGCCTACAGCTAAAGAAAAACCCGGGCGTCTGGCCCGGGTTTGTCATTCGGTGTTTCAGATCTGTCAGACCTTCAGGTTCTTACCCGACGCCGTGATGTCATCGTACTGGCCCTGCGGGCGGAAGCGCCACAGATACTCGCGGATCACGGCGGGATAGGCGGTGGGCTTGATGCCCAGATCGGCCAGCCCCTTGGTGCCTTCGGACACGACATTGTCCTGCTTCAGCGACTTCACCTGATCCTTGGTCAGGATGCCGTTCTTGAACAGGCCAACCGTAACAGCCGAAGCAAAGTCCAGCACACCTGCCAGAATGTTGGCCGCGAAGAACGGAAGATTCAGGATAAGGCGACGACGATAGATCGCGGCTAGCATGCCCTGCATCAACTCGCGGAAGGTTTCCACGTCGGGGCCGCCCAGCTCGTAAACACCCGGGGCGGCCTCGCCCAGAACGCCCTTCTCGGCTGCTTCGGCAACGTTATCGACATAGACCGGCTGGAACTTGGTATCCGCGCCGACCAGCGGCAGAACCGGGCCCAGCTTCGACATGGTCGCGAAACGGTTGAAGAAACCGTCTTCCTGACCAAAGATCACCGACGGGCGCAGGATCACAGCATTCGGGAAGCTTGCAAGGATCGCCGCTTCGCCTTCGGCCTTGGTGCGCTGATAGATGCTGTCGCTTTCGGCATCAGCGCCAATGGCAGAGATGTGGACCAACTGGCCAACACCTTGTGCCGCGGCCAGACGTGCGACGCGCTCTGCGCCTTCGACCTGTACAGCTTCAAAGTTGTTCTTGCCGCCCTTGTCGAAGGTTCCCACGCAGTTCACCACCGCATCTGCACCCTGCATCGCCAAGGCGACCGAGGCATCATCGCGGATGTTGCACAGAACCGGCTCTACCTGACCAACAGCGCCGTAAGGTTTGACGTGCATCGCCTCGTTCGGACGGCGCACAGCGACGCGCACGCGCCAGCCCTGTTTCGCCATGCGACGCGCGATATAACGCCCCACGAATCCCGATCCGCCGTAGATGGTTACCAGCTTGGCCATTGCGATGCCTCCTCGAACCCTAAGTTTCCCTGCTTCAATACCGCCAGCATCCGTATCAAACAAGCGGATATCAAAGAAGTTGCAGATTCGGACAAAAGGTCGCTTGACACCCCCCGCAGCCAGCCATAAATACCGGCTCCACGACACCTGCCCAGGTGGCGGAATTGGTAGACGCGCTAGCTTCAGGTGCTAGTGTCCGTATGGACGTGGAGGTTCGAGTCCTCTCCTGGGCACCATTCTTCTCTCATGACAGTTTAAATGACCTAAAGCAGGCACATGAGAGTGATTCCGGCGTAAATAATCCTCGAAAACTAGCTGATTGCTTGTGATTCACCCTTAGGGAATCACGCGCGCCCCGAAGACACCGCCCCGAGTCGCATCAGACATGCGAGTCGCGGCGAGTTGCTCGGCTGTCCCAAAGGTGCGTCCCCAGAGCAGATTCGGAACTGTTTTCAACTGAAGAAGACAATCAAGACAGCAGTAAGAGCGCACACCAAGGTGAATGCGCATCAGTGCATCTGGACGGATCAACAGGATTCGACCATAAATCCCCGGCAGCGCTAACATAAAGAATGCAGGCCCAACCACTGACCCGGGCTCAGAACAGGCGACTCAAACCATGCAGAACATCTCACCGCTATCCGGCAACAAGGCTGGTGTATTTTATGGGCTTGCAGCCTTTGGCATCTATGCCACGCACGACCTGTTCATTAAGCAACTGGGCGGGACCTATTCCCCGTTTCAGATCCTGTTCTTCAGCGCCTTGCTGAGCTTTCCGTTCATCACCTTCTTTATGATCCATGATGCGCGCCCAGGAACCCTGCGCCCGACCCACCCTTGGTGGCTGGCCCTGCGCAGCCTCAGCGGCGCTTTCACTGCGATTTGCGCTTTCTATGCCTTTGCCACCCTGCCCCTGTCGCAGGTCTATGCGCTGGTCTTCGCCACACCGTTGCTGATCACGGTGCTGGCAATCCCTATGCTGGGCGAAACCGTCGGCCCGCGTCGCTTGTTGGCGGTTCTTGTGGGCCTTGGCGGCGTCGTGGTTGTTGTTCAGCCCAACCCGGCATCGCTGGAGTGGGGTCACGCCGCCGGTCTGGCGGCCGCCGTCAGCGGGGCACTCAACTCTGTCATCTCGCGCAAAATCGGCAATGAAGAACGTGTGGTGGTGATGGTGCTTTACCCCATGATCACCAATCTGATCGTGGCCGCGCTGTTCCTGCCCTTTGTGTATATCGAGGTCGCGCTGGTCGATCTGGGCTTTATGGCGATCGTCTCGATCCTTGGACTGATCGGCATGGGGTTTCTTGTGACTGGCTACGTCAAAAGCAATGCGGTCCTAGTGGCCCCGACCCAGTATTCCCAGATCATCTGGGCGGTTCTGTTCGGCGCGCTGTTCTTTGACGAATACCCCGGGACAGAGACCTACATAGGCGCCACCATCATCATCCTGTCCGGCATCTACATCCTGCGGCGCGAGGCTTCGGGTAAGGTCAGAACCAAATCGCCTGTGCTAGAATCACGCACTCGGATTGGTCTGTCCTCGCCACTGCGCGTGGGCTTGATCCTGCGGCGTCGAGCGCGCAAATCCGAAAAAGGTTAATGCCGCATTGCATTCGTCTGCAAGTCTGAAATGATGCGCGAAATAACCAATTGGACTACCACTGCCCATGCTTGACCTGATCGTCCTTGCCGCCGCCGGCTTCTTTGCCGGTGTTCTGAACACAATCGCGGGCGGAGGCACCTTCCTGACCCTACCCGCGCTGGTCTTTACCGGCATTCCGCCCGTAGCTGCCAATGCCACCAGCGCCGTCGCGGTCTTTCCCGGCTATCTGAGCGGCGCAATCGGGTTCCGGAAAGAGCTTCAATCCTTCGACCGCCCTGCCCTGATCCGCCTGACGTTGATTACGCTGGCTGGTGGGCTTGTCGGATCGCTTCTGCTGCTGGTGTCTTCGGACAAGGCCTTCTCGGCGATCGTTCCTTTCCTTCTTCTGGCGGCGACGCTGGTTTTCCTGTTCGGCGACCGGATAAGGAATTGGGCCGCGCGGCAGGGACAGGCCGTCAAACCGCAAGGCGCTATTGGCCTGTTTCTGGTCTGCGTTTATGGCGGCTATTTCAACGGTGGGCTTGGCATCGTCCTGCTGGCGCTGTTCGCGCTGTGGGGCATGAACCACATCCACCAGATGAACGGGCTGAAGAACGGGCTGTCCTTCGCACTGGCCGCAATCTCGGTCGGCACGTTTGCCATCGCGGGCCTTGTGGAATGGCCACAAGCGATCCTGATGATGATTGCCTCGACCATCGGCGGCTACGCGGGTGCCCCTCTGGCACGCCGGATCCCGGCACCGGTCCTGCGTGGGCTGATCGCCTGCATCGGCTTCGGCATGAGCGCGATCTTCTTCTGGCGGCTAATCAGCTAAGACAAAGGCCTGAACCGACCCTCTAAATAGCGGGTCGGGTGCTGCTCGGCGGCACCGCCGAACAACACTTCGCTTCAAAGTAGGGGGCCTAACCCCAAGTGGGGTGATACTTGCCTGCGGGCGACAGGGTGAAAATATCGCACCCGTCTGCGGTCACACCGATCGAATGTTCGAACTGCGCCGACAGTTTCTTGTCGCGGGTCACAGCCGTCCAGTCGTCGTCCAGGACCTTGGTCTCGGGGCGGCCCAGATTGACCATCGGCTCGATGGTGAAGAACATACCCTCTTCCAGCACCGCGCCCGTGCCCGGGCGGCCATAGTGCAGCACGTTCGGGGGCGAGTGGAACACTCGGCCCAGTCCATGCCCACAGAAGTCGCGAACAACGCTCATGCCGTGGCTTTCCACGAAGCGCTGGATCGCGTGACCGATGTCGCCAAAGGTGTTGCCCGGCTTAACCATGGCAATCCCTTCCATCAGCGCGTCATGGGTGACGTTGACCAGGTTCTCGGCAAAGGGTTTGGGTTTCCCGGCCACATACATCCGGCTGGTATCGCCATACCACCCATCCACGATCACGGTGACGTCGATGTTAAGGATATCCCCATCGACCAGCGCATCGCTCTTGCGGGTTGGGTCTTTCTTGGACGAGGTCTCTTGCTTCCACTTCGGGATCGGGCTGCCGGGGATGCCGTGACAGACCACGTGGTTCACCGAAATACAGGACGCGTGCTGGTACCCGCGATAGCCAATCGTGGCCGAGGTAGCACCCGCGTCTTCCACCATCTTGGTGATGACACGGTCCAGCTCTCCGGTGGTTTGGCCTGGCTCGATCAGGTCAGCCATGGCGTCCAGAATCTCTGCCGCCAGCTTGCCAGCTGCATGCATTCCGGCGAAATCTGCCGGGTCGTAAATCCTGATGCCGTCCTTCGTCACGCGGCCTGTGGGTCCGTCGTCCACTGTCGTCTCCTTGGGTTGTCCGACCTGAAATAATCCCGATTGAGGGGAAACGCCAGTGTCGCAAACGGTCATATGCAAGTCATATGCAGGTCATATGGAGATCATACGCCCGATTTCGACGCCTGCGGGGCTAATCCTTGTGTCATAGGCGATGATCTCGACACCCGCATTTTGCGCCTCGCGGAAGGCTTGCGCATAGGTCGGATCGATATCTTCGGCCACCGCCACCCGGTCGCAATCGGTGCGCTGTACCAGATAGAACAGCACCGCCCGATGCCCCTGCCCAACGACCTTGGCCAACTCTGCCAGATGCTTGGCCCCACGCGCTGTGACGCTGTCGGGAAACTCGGCCAGTCCGGGTTGGCGCGAGAGGGTGACAGATTTCACCTCGACATAGGTATCGGGCTTGCCTTCGGCGCTTAGCAGAAAATCGATCCGGCTTTTCTCGCCGTATTTCACCTCTGGTCGGACGGTGGGATAGTCTTTGAATTCAACGACTTGCCCCGCCATCAGCGCCGCTTTCAGCGCCCGGTTCGGAACAGAAGTATCGACCCCGGTGAAATGCCCGTTCTCATGGTCGACCAGCCGCCAGCCATATTTCAGCTTCTTCTTCGGGTCGTCATTGGGTTCCAGCCAGACCTTCGTGCCCGGCACCGCCAACCCCATCATCGAGCCGGGATTGGCGCAATGGGCGGTGACCTCTTGCCCGTCGTCTAACGTCACATCCGCAAGGAACCGCTTGTAGCGCTGGATCAGCCGTCCGGGGATCAAAGGGGTAGGAAACTGCATATCCCCGACCTATACCCTATCCTGAGGCTGAACAAGGAGATCGCAGATGCCCAACCCAACCGCCGCCATGATCGTCATCGGAGACGAGATCCTGTCAGGCCGCACCCGCGATTCCAACATGCACTATCTGGCCAACCAGCTGACAAACCACGGAATTTCCCTGACAGAAGTGCGCGTTGTGGCAGATAACCCGGCCGCGATCCAAGCGGCGATCAAGGCCATGTCTGCAGCCTACGACACCGTGTTCACCTCGGGTGGGATCGGCCCGACCCATGACGACATTACCGCCGATAACGTTGCCGCAGCCTTTGGGGTGGGCATTGATATCCGCGACGACGCGCGGGACCTGCTGGCCGCCTATTACGCCTCTCAGAACAAAGAGTTCAACGCCGCTCGACAGCGCATGGCGCGCATCCCCGATGGCGCCACGCTGATCGACAACCCCGTCAGCATTGCACCCGGCTTCACTATCGAAAACGTTCATGTCATGGCCGGCGTTCCGTCGGTGTTTCAGGCCATGGTCGCCTCGGTCATGCCAACGCTGACCGGTGGTGCACCTCTGCTTAGCCAAAACCTGCGCCTGCAGCGGGGCGAAGGCGACATCGCGACACCCCTGTCGCAACTGGCCGAGGAATTCAGCGACCTCAGCTTCGGCTCTTATCCGTTCATTCAGGACGGGGCGCATGGCTGTAACCTTGTCGTCCGAGGCACCGACCCCGCCCGGATCGACGCCGCGATGAGCAAACTGACAAAGCTGGCAGAGGCCCCATGACTGACCCGAAACTATTCGCTGCAGGAGAGGCCACATGGCCAGCAGCCCACACCATTCATCAAGGTCCCTGGACCCTGCGTGATGGTCAGGGCGGCGGCAAACGCGTCTCTGCCGCCACCGCAGAGGGCGACGTCACCACCGCCCAGATCGCCGAAGCCGAAGATGCCATGTGCGCCTTGGGCCAAGCCCCCCTTTTTCAAATCCGACCAAACGACACAGCCTTGGACGCACAGCTAGAGGCACTTGGCTACGACGTTGTGGATCCCGTCTGCCTGATGACCATACCCGTGGCCACGCTGGCCCAGATTGCCCCTCCGCCCGTCAGTGCCTTTGCGATGTCGGAACCGCTGGCCATCATGCGAGAGGTCTGGTCAGACTGCGGCATCGGCCCGGAACGGCTGGCCGTGATGAAACGCGTAGATCTGCCCAAACGCTATGTTTTGGGGCGCAGCAATGACCGCGCGGCAGGCGCCAGTTTCGCCGCGATTCACGAGAAAACCGTTTTCTGCCATGCACTTGAAGTCTTGCCAACGAAACGTCGGCAAGGAACCGCCCGCAACATGTTGCGGGCCGCGGCCCGTTGGGCACAAGAAAATGGGGCCCAAACCTTTGCCATTTACGTGGTAGAAGGGAATGCACCGGGAAGAGCGCTCTTTTCTTCCCTCGGATTCACAGATGTGGGACACTACCACTACAGAATAAAATCCTCAGAAGGGGATCGAGCATGAAGAAAGACATCATGGCGCTGGACCTGCCTCCGGTCGATCCGCTGCCGAAAGAGACACAGTCCTATTTCGATATTTGTCAGGAAAAACTGGGCCTGATCCCCAATGTTTTGAAGGCGCATGCGTTCGACATCAACAAGCTGAACGCCTTCACCGGGCTTTATAACGACGTGATGCTAGCCCCTAGCGGCCTGTCGAAACTGGAACGCGAGATGATCGCCGTCGTGGTCTCGTCCGAGAACCGCTGCTGGTATTGTCAGGTGGCCCACGGGGCGGCTGTACGCGAACTGTCTGGGGATCCGGCTTTGGGCGAGGCGATGGTGATGAACTACCGCGTGGCTGATCTGACCCCGCGACACCGCGCCATGCTTGATTTTGCTGTTCTGATCACCAAGTCGAGTGCAACAATTGAAGAAACCGACCGTCAAGCGCTGCGCGATGCGGGCTTCAGCGACCGTGATATCTGGGATATCGCCAATGTCGCCGGCTTCTTCAATATGTCGAACCGGATCGCCTCGGCGGTCGGAATGGAACCAAACCCTGACTATCACGGAGCCGCTAGGTGACCCTGACACGCTGGATATCTGGACTAACATGCCTCTGCGCCGCGGGCGCGGTGCAGGGTATGAGTCTGGAATTTCCGGCAACGGCCGTCTCGGCCGCCAGCGAGCATGAGGCCCTGTCCAGCTACGCCTTGCCGATCGGCCCAGCCAAGGCCGAGAATATCCCGACCCTGAACGTCGAGGGGCAGGTCCATTTAGAGGCATGGCATATGGACATCGCCTCGGCCACGACGCTGCAACTGCTGGCCCCCCTGCGCGATCAGCTGACAGAGGCTGGCTTCGAAATCCTTTTCGAATGCGACACGCAGGCCTGCGGTGGGTTTGACTTCCGCTATGGCGCGCGCCTGCTGCCCGAACCAGCCATGCACGTGAACCTAGGCGATTTCCGCTATCTCAGCGCCGTGCAAGAGGCCGAAGACGGCCCCGTACATCTGGGTCTTCTGGTCAGCCGTGCAGGGCAGCAGGGCTTTGTTCACCTTGCTCAAATCGGCAAGGCGGACCCGATCACCTTGGATGCAGGTATCACAGCATCGACCAAATCTGTCCCGACCACCCCGGTCGTGCAAACCGGTGAAATCGGTGCAACGCTGGAAATCGCTGGCCGCGTTGTTCTGGATGATCTGGCCTTCGCATCTGGTTCGTCCAAGCTGAACGAAGGCGAATATGGCTCTTTGGTGAAGCTTGCCGACTACTTGCTGGCCAATCCCGAAAAGCAGATCGTGCTGGTCGGCCACACCGATGCCGAAGGCGGGTTAGAGGGAAATATCGCCCTGTCGAAGAAACGCGCAACCTCGGTCCGGACACGGCTGGTCGAAGAATTGGGTGTGCCTTCAGCACAGGTCGCCGCAGAGGGTGTGGGCTATCTTGTGCCCGTTGCCAGTAACCAGACCACAGATGGGCGTGACCTCAACCGTCGGGTCGAGGCCATCCTGTCTACTACAGAGTAATTCAGAAACTTACGACGCCTGCGCCAGTTCTTTTTCGTTGAACGTCTGGACAAGGAAGTCGATGAAAGCACGAACCTTCGGCTGGGTGAACCGGCCCGGCGGATAAACCGCGTAGATGCCAAGCTTTTCTTCCGGCAGCGACGGGATCGCGTCCACGACCAGACCCTTCTCCATCGCGTCCGCATAGAGATAGCTGGGCAGGTAAGCGATTCCCAAACCGGAAATCGCCGCGTTCAGCAAAGACTGGCCGTCATTGACGGTCAGCCAGCCCGCGGTACGGACCTGACGTTTTTCGCCCGAAGGCGCCGTGATTTTCCAAACATTGCCGCTTGCTTGGTTGGAATAGTGCAGCAGCTTATGTTCATTCAGGTCGTCGATCCGCTGCGGGCGGCCGAACTGCTCGAAATAGGCGGGCGAAGCGATCATGCGCTTCGTAGTGTCTGTCAGCTTGCGCGCGCGCAGGGTGCTGTCTTCCAGCTCTCCAACGCGGATGGCCATGTCGAAGCCTTCCGAAATCAGCTCGACGAACCGGTTGTTCAGAACCATGTTGACGGTGATATCGGGGTATTCCTGAAGGAAACTGCCAAGGATCGGCGACAGGTGGTTCACCCCAAAATCCGTGGCAACAGAGATGCGCAGCAGCCCCGAAGGTGCCGACTGCATAGAGGTGACCAGCGCATCGGCCTCGCCCGCATCATTCAACACGCGGCGCGCACGGTCATAATAGGCTAGGCCGATTTCCGTAGGGCTTACTCGACGGGTGGTCCGGTTCAAAAGGCGAGCGCCAAGGCGTGCCTCAAGCGAGGAGACATGCTTTGAAACAGCGGATTTGGAGATGCCCATTTTCTTGGCAGCATCGGTAAATCCGCCCTGATCCACAACCGTGGCGAACGCTTCCATCTCTGTCAGCCGGTCCATAATAATCCTCCATGGATCGTTGCCTTTCCAGAAACTTTATTGCGGGGAAATAGGGCGGAATTTAGGAGGCGGGCAGACAATAGTTGGAAGGATTCCCGATCGTTCCCTCAATAGAAACGAGCAACGCCCCCGAGGTTCGCGCCGCGGAAACGGTCGGAATCTTCGGTAAAATAAGGGGCTTTAGCGCTTAAAGCTGGGCTGCAAGCCGAGTTCCTTGATCGATCGCCCGTTTTGCGTCCAGTTCCGCTGCCACATCAGCGCCACCGATGACATGCGGGGTGATACCTTCAGCAATCAGAGCATCCGCAAGGCTGCGTTCGGAAACCTGACCCGCACACAAAACAATAGTGTCCGCCTCGATCAGTTGCGGATTCTCGCGCGCAACGCCATGGCTAACCATCAACCCGTCAGCCGTGATCTTCTCATAGTTCACACCCCCCACCATGCGGACGTCTTTCATCCGCAAGGCGGCGCGGTGAATCCATCCAGTGGTCTTGCCAAGTGTCTTACCGGGTGCGCCCGCTTTGCGCTGCAACAGGGTCACCTGACGCGCAGGCGCATCCGGCTGAGCGCCTTCCGGGGCCAGACCGCCACGGTCTGTCTCGGGGTCGGAAATGCCCCATTCCTCTTTCCACGCCTCAAGGTTCTCGGTCGGGCTTTCGCCCTCGTGAACCAGAAACTCTGCAACATCGAAGCCGATACCACCCGCACCGATGATGGCAACCTTTTTACCCACTGGCTTGCGCGCTTTCAGCACATCAAGATAGCCAAGGACATTGGGGCTGTTCTGCCCTTCAATCCCGGGATCGCGCGGCGTGACGCCGGTTGCGATGACCACCTCGTCAAACCCGGCCAAATCATTGGCCGTGGCCGTTTGCCCCAAGCGCAGGGTCACACCAGTCTCGTCGATCATGGTTTTGAACCAGTCGACTAGCCCCCAGAATTCTTCTTTGCCCGGAATCTGTTTGGCGACATTCAACTGCCCACCCAGCTCTTCTGCACGGTCGAACAGGGTCACCCTATGACCACGCTCTGCGGCGGTAATGGCGGTCGACAGGCCCGCCGGACCCGCGCCAACGACAGCGACGGTTTTGGGGTGCGTCGTGGGTTCGACCACCAACTCTGTCTCATAGCAGGCGCGGGGGTTCACAAGGCACGTGCTGATCTTGCCGCTGAACGTGTGATCCAGACAGGCTTGGTTACAGGCAATACAAGGGGCAATCGTATTGGCTTTGCCGGCTTCGGCTTTGGCCACGAAATCCGCATCGGCAAGGAAGGGCCGCGCCATCGAAACCATGTCGGCGCAGCCATCTGCCAAGACGGCCTCTGCCACATCGGGATGGTTGATCCGGTTCGAGGTGATGACCGGGATAGAGACCTCTCCGATCAACTTCTTCGTCACCCAGCTAAAGGCCCGGCGCGGGACGCTTGTGGCGATGGTGGGAATTCGGGCCTCGTGCCAGCCGATCCCGGTATTGATAATCGTGGCCCCGGCGCCTTCGATGGCCTTGGCAAGCTGGACGACCTCTTCCCAAGTCGATCCATCGGGCACCAGATCGATCATCGACAGGCGAAAGATCACGATGAAATTGGGGCCAACCGCCTCGCGCACACGGCGCACGACCTCAATCGCCAGACGCATACGGTTCTCGTAAGAACCACCCCAACGATCGGTCCGCTTATTGGTATGGGTGACCAGGAACTGGTTGATGAAATAGCCCTCGGACCCCATCACTTCGACGCCGTCGTAACCTGCCTTCTGGGCGTTCACGGCAGCGGTGACGAAATCGGAAATCTGTTTCTCGATCCCTTCTTCGTCCAGCTCTTTTGGCGGGAACGGAGAGATCGGGGACTTCACCGGCGAGGGCGCAACACATTCTGGCCCATAGGCATAGCGTCCGGCGTGCAGGATCTGCATCGCGATCTTGCCACCCGCGTCGTGGACGCGATCCGTCACGATCTTGTGGTTGGCGATATCCTCGTCCGAAAACAGACCCGCGGCACCGGGAAATACCCCGCCTTCGCGGTTCGGGGCCATGCCACCCGTGACCATCAATGCCACACCGCCCCGCGCCCGCGCTGCGTAAAACTCTGCCACGCGGTTCCAGTCCTTGGTCTCTTCCAGACCCGTATGCATCGAGCCCATCAGGACGCGATTCTTCAAAGTCGTGAAACCCAGATCAAGCGGGGCCAGCATGCGGGGATAAGTCGAGGCATTCGTCATGCCTCACACAATCACCAAGTTAACGTTCAAGTCACGAGGAACGCCGCGTCACCTTCAGCAACAATTTTAACCAATGGCGAAAGATTATTACGCAGTGTCTGCGCAGTGGCGGCGGAAGGCTGATTTCAGCAGGTCCAGCTCTGCCCTCAAATCGTTGATTTCTGCCTGTAAATCTTGCTCCAGGGGCGCGCCTGCAACCAGACGAATGGTGGCCAGCGGTGTCGTTTCACCTGCGGGGACGATAAGCAAGGATTGCACCCCCTCGCCCATCACGCTTGCAGGCAGGTCGATGCGGATTTCGTGGCGCCCGTCACCCTCTGAGGTTTGGGCAGTTGTAATAACCTCACCGCGTAGCAACACCTGCAGGACAGGGGTGCTTTGCCCCGAAGGCACACCCGTTAGAACTCCAGTCCAGACACCGCCTTCGAACGCGGTTTTGGTCAGGGTCAGTTCGCTCATCTCGGGCTCCTAGAACTCGGCCCGGGGCCGTCGGGTCAGGGTCAGGTCGGACAGGGAATACAGGTTCATCGCCGGATCCGGAAAGATCACATCCAGCCAGATCTTGTCCACCATGCGCGGTTCGATATCCGCATAAGACAGGTCAAAGGTGACCGGCTGCGTCAACGCATCCTGCGGCAGGTTTTGCAGGATTTCCTTGGCCTCTTGGTCGTGGCGCAGGTTCAGCCGCATGTAGATCATCGAGGGGCGGTCAACCTTCAGTTCCGCGGCAACCTCGAACATGTGCTGGCTGTCCAGCCCTTCCAGAACCGACGGCGGCAGGTCGATCGACAGCGACAGGAAACTGCCGCGGAAGTGCATAACCTCTAGCCGAAAGTCATAGGGCGACAGGGCGTCGGCACTGCGGGTTCTCTGTTGCCGCAAACTGATCTCTGCCAATTCACAATCGTGGAACAGGCTCGTTTCCCCATCCAGCGATGCAGGCGAGGTGACAGAGCATTGTCCCGGCTTGGCCAATGGCTCACGCCACAGGCGGGGGCGATAGGCCCAATCGGTGCCACGAGGCTTCAGGATCGCGTCTGAACGCCCGTTAAGGCGGGCGGTTGCGGCACGATCAAAGCGGGACAATTCGGTGGCCATAGGGCGCAATTGCTGCTGCAGGTTACGCAACTCTGACACCGGCATTCGGTCCGCCTTGTCGGCCAGATCCGTCCAGCGCGCCAAGAGCTTCCTCTCGGCCAGTCGGGATAGGAAATTGCGTCGTTGAGTTGCCATTAGATCGCCTGTTCAAGTCGCCTCCTCTCTACTTAGTAGCAGGAAAAGGAACAAGCCAAGATCATCTTCTAATTGGCAGCGGCCCCACTGGCGCCGCGAATGCGTTTCAGGAAGGCTGACAGGACCGACAGGGCCTCATCGTCGCTGACCGGTGCGCTCTGGAACGGAATGGCTGACGCCGTAACGATATGATTCTTCACCTCGATGAAGGCGCGCCAATAGTCTTCGCTCAGGCCGTCGCCCAAACCACTGCTGGTGTCACGGGCATGAAGGATAAAGGCCTCGTCGCGACGGAACATGTGCAGCACCTCGACCGTGCTGGCACGCCCGTCGCGTGACAAAGCCTGACGTCCCTGCTCAGAGGTAAAGAACTGCTTCAGCACAGAAGCATCGCCCACAACGCCGGGCACACCCGACACAGACGCCGTCAGCAGTAATGGTTCGGATTGGTTTTGCACCCGACGCCCGCGGGCAAGGGAATCGCAACTGGCCAACAGGACAAAGCTGCCTTGATCCTGCTCGGTGACAGAACGCTGGTCGATGCAATAGCCCGAAGGCCCCGTCACGACCACATTAGCATCTGTAACCGACACGGCACGAGGCAACGAGCGCGACACCACGGCCCCGTCCGAGGCCACGCAGGCAGGCAGGGCCAGCGTTAACGCCAGCCCTGCAAGCTTTTTAAAGGTCCATGTACTCATGCTTCTCGGCTTTGCCGCCCGGGTGCGTGACCGCGCCCTTGTAGGTTGCGCCAACCTGCTGCGCGAATTTCCACAGCGCACCCGAGGCATAGATGGTTTCACGCGGGCCGGACCATTCGGCTTTGCGCTTGGCCAGCTCTTCGTCGGACAGATCCACCGACAGCTCGCCAGTCAGCGCGTTCAGGGTGATCATGTCGCCGTTCTTCAGCAGGGCAATCGGGCCACCGTGCGCCGCTTCGGGGCCAACGTGACCCACGCAGAAGCCACGGGTCGCACCCGAGAAACGGCCGTCGGTGATCAGCGCCACCTTCTTGCCCATGCCCTGACCGGACAGGGCTGCAGTGGTTGCCAGCATTTCGCGCATACCCGGGCCACCCGAGGGGCCTTCGTTGCGGATCACGAAGACATCGCCTTCTTTGTATGCGCGGTTCTGAACTGCCTCGAAAGCGTCTTGCTCGCATTCGAAAACCAGCGCGGGGCCGGTAAAGACTTGGTCTTCCTCAGACATGCCCGCAACCTTCACGATTGCACCTTCAGGCGCGAGGTTGCCCTTCAGGCCAACAACGCCACCGGTTTTGGTGATCGGGTTTTCGACCGGGTAGATGACCTTGCCGTCAGCTTCACCTTCGATCTTGTCCAGCGCCTCGCCGATGGTTTCGCCCGACGCGGTCATGCAGTCCTCGTGCAGCAGACCTGCTTTACGCAGTTCTTTCATCACGATCGGAACGCCGCCCACTTCGTACAGGTCTTTCGCAACGTACTGGCCGCCCGGCTTCAGGTCGACGAAATACGGGGTGTCGCGGAAGATCTCGCAGACGTCTTCCAGATAGAAGTCGATGCCCGCCTCATGGGCGATCGCCGGCAGGTGCAGACCTGCGTTGGTCGAACCACCGGTACAGGCCACAACACGCGCCGCGTTCTGCAGCGATTCCAGCGTGACGATGTCACGCGCTTTGATGTTCTTTTCGATCAGGTTCATGACCGCAGCGCCCGAAGCCTCGGCATAGGCGTCACGGCTTTCATACGGCGCAGGCGCACCCGACGAGTTCAACAGGGCCAGACCGATGGCTTCAGACACACAGGCCATGGTGTTCGCAGTGAACTGACCACCACAGGCACCGGCCGATGGGCAAGCCACGGCTTCCAGCTTTTCCAGCTCGCAGGTGGACAGGTTGCCCGCTTGGTGCTGACCAACAGCTTCAAACACATCCTGAACAGTCACGTCCTTGCCGTTCAAGCGACCCGGAAGGATCGAACCACCGTACAGGAAGACCGACGGCACGTTCAGGCGAACCATCGCCATCATCATGCCCGGCAGCGACTTGTCACAACCGGCCAGACCTACCAACGCGTCATAGCAGTGGCCACGCATGGTCAGTTCCACTGTGTCCGCGATCGCTTCACGCGATGCCAGCGAAGAGCGCATGCCCTCGTGGCCCATGGCGATCCCGTCGGTCACTGTGATGGTGGTAAATTCACGCGGGGTACCCTGTTCGGATTTCACACCCATTTTCACCGACTGCGCCTGACGGTTCAGCGCGATGTTACAGGGCGCCGCTTCGTTCCAGCAGGTGGCCACGCCGACCAGCGGTTGGTGAATCTCTTCCTCGGTCATCCCCATCGCATAGTAATAGGAACGGTGAGGGGCGCGTGCCGGGCCTTCGGTAACGTGGCGCGACGGCAAGCGAGACTTGTCGAAACGGGCGTTTTTCATGACGATCCTCCTGGGAATTGGCTGGCGATTTGAATAACGCCGTGCCAAGAAATCCACAAGCGGCATTGCCGGATTTCAGTATCATCGCTAGCTTTTCACAAACATGGCACCGAATCCCTCATTACAATTTGTCCATCAGGACCAGTTCTTTGCCCCGGCCCGCGAGCGCCCGCAGCTTTGGCGATTGTTCGTCGGATTGGCCGTGTTTCTTTTCTCTTATGTGGGTTTCGTCGCCATCATGGCGGTGGTCATGTACCCGGTTCTTGGCCCCCTGAACTATTTCGGCTGGCTAAGCGGGCTAAGGGTGCCATCAACCCCCGGCCACGTGCTGTTCCTGCTGTTCAGCTTCTTTGGCATGATGATCGGCGTTTTCCTTGCCACAAGCGCTTGCCACGGGCGCAGCCCGCTGTCGCTATTTGGGCCAATTCATTACGCGATCCCGGACTTTCTGAAGACACTGCTGACACTGGTTCCGATTTACGGGGTGGTCGGCCTTTACTTCCTTGCCAGTTCGGACAGCGCCCCAAATCTGCCGCTGGCCCAATGGCTGGCCCTTCTGCCTCTAGCCCTGCCCCTAATCCTGATACAGGTCACGGCCGAAGAGTTGCTATTCCGCGGCTACCTGCCCCAACAACTGGCCGCCCGGTTCAAGGCCCAATGGGTCTGGATGCTGGTGCCTGCGATCGTGTTTGCCGCCTTGCATTATGATGGACGCTCTGGTGTCGGGGCCTTCTCGGTTTTGCTGACCATCTTCGTCTTCGCGGTAATCGCTATGGACCTGACCGCCCGGGCCGGATCGCTTGGCCCGGCGATTGCGTTGCATTTCGTGAACAACTGTTTTGCCCTGCTGGTCCTGTCGGTTCCCGGCACGATCACGGGACTGTCCTTGTTCACAGCGCCCTTCGACATCCTAAGCTCGGCAGAGGTCGCCAAGTCCGCCCTGCTGGACCTCGCGCTGCTTTATCTGCTTTGGCGACTTTTGAAACGTTCCGTGAGCGCCTGATTGCAATTCGTGTCCGACCTCCTTATTTCGGGGACACTGACGCACAGACAGGCACGCGCATATGAACTGGATCACCAATTACGTCCGCCCTCGGATCAACTCGCTGTTTTCCCGCCGCGAGGTGCCAGAGAATCTTTGGCGGAAATGCGATGAATGCGGCACCATGCTGTTTCACCGCGAACTGACGGAAAACCAGAACGTCTGCACCAACTGCGATCACCACATGGCGATCACCCCGCGCGACCGGTTCGACGCCCTGTTCGACGGCGCGATTTATGCCGAGGTCGAGGTCCCTGAACCCATCGCCGACCCGCTGCATTTCCGCGATCAGAAAAAATACCCGGACCGTATGAAAGCGGCGCAGAAGAAAACCGGCGAGAAAGAAGCGATGCTGGTCGCCGAGGGCGAGATTGGCCGTACCTCCGTCGTCGTCGCTGCGCAGGACTTCGGCTTTATGGGTGGTTCGATGTCGATGTTTGTCGGCAACGCCATCGTTGCTGCCGCCGAACGCGCTGTTGAGACCGGCCGCCCGCTGGTCCTGTTCTCGGCCGCTGGTGGCGCGCGCATGCAGGAAGGCATCCTTGGCCTGATGCAGATGCCCCGGACCACCATCGCGATTGAAATGCTGAAAGAAGCAGGCCTGCCCTATATCGTTGTGCTGACCCACCCGACCACTGGTGGGGTGACGGCCTCTTACGCGATGCTCGGCGATGTCCATATCGCCGAACCCAACGCCCTGATCGGCTTTGCTGGTGCTCGCGTGATCGAGCAGACCATCCGCGAAACCCTGCCCGAGGGCTTCCAACGCGCCGAATACCTTCTGGAGCACGGCATGCTTGACCGCGTCACGCACCGTAAGAACATGAAGGACGAGTTGGTCACCATCATCCGCATGCTGACCAAGCAGACCCCGCCGATCAAAGGTGACCTGCCCGCGCCCGAAGCCGAGGCCGCGACCTCGGAATGACCCGCGCTTCCTCGGACGTCATCCTTGAAAGGATGATGTCCCTGCACCCCAAGATCATCGACCTGACGCTGGACCGTGTCTGGCGCTTGCTGGATGCCTTGGGCAATCCGCAGAACGATTTGCCCCCGGTGATCCATATCGCCGGGACGAATGGCAAAGGCTCGACTCAGGCCATGTTTCGTGCCGGTCTGGAAGGGGTTGGCAAATCCGTCCACGCCTATACCTCGCCTCACTTGGCGCGGTTCCACGAGCGCATCCGACTGGCCGGAGAGCTGATCTCGGAGGAAGCGCTGACACAGGTTCTGGACGATTGTTACGCCGCCAATGACGGCGCCAACATCACTTATTTCGAGATTACGACCGTCGCTGGCCTTCTGGCCTTCGCGCGGACGCCAGCGGACTACACCCTGCTTGAGGTCGGCCTTGGCGGGCGTCTGGATGCGACCAATGTCATCGATAAGCCGGCACTGACCGTGATCACTCCGGTTTCGATCGACCACCAGCAGTTTCTGGGCGACACCCTGCCCGAGATCGCGGCCGAGAAAGCCGGGATCATAAAGCGCGGTGTGCCCTGCATCGTCGGCCCGCAGGAAGACGAAGCCTTGGACGTGATCGAGGCCCGCGCCGAGCGCCTTGGCGCCCCGCTGATGGTGCACGGCCAGCATTGGCACGTGACCGAAGAACGCGGGCGTCTGGTCTATCAAGACGAAACCGGCCTTCTGGACCTGCCCCTGCCAAACCTCATCGGTGCCCACCAAGTCCAAAACGCCGGGATCGCCATCGCTGGTCTGCGCGCGCTTGGTTTCGGGGAAGACGCCTGCGAGGCCGCCGTCACCCGCGCAGAATGGCCTGCCCGCATGCAACGCCTGCGTAAGGGTCCACTGGTTAAGGCCGCAGGCCCCGCCGAGCTTTGGCTGGATGGCGGGCACAACCCTGCCGCCGGGGTCGCCTTGGCCGAGGCCCTGTCGCGCTTGCCAAACCGACCTTTGCACCTGATCTGCGGGATGCTGAACACCAAGGATATCGCAGGCTACCTGCGTCCCCTTGCCGAATTGGCCGACAGCCTGACGGCCGTGTCTATCCCCGGAGAGGCCGCGACCCTGCCCGCCGAGACCACGGCGGAAGAGGCCGCGAAGCTGGGGTTGTCTGCGGCGGCGGCAGAAAACGTCGAAGACGCCATCCGCAGCATCATCGCCCAAACCCCCAACGCCCGTATCCTGATCTGCGGGTCGCTTTACCTGGCGGGCGATATTCTAAAAACGAATAGTTAATCCTGTTGCCCGCCCACCTTGGGCTTTAGCACGACATCCACCCGGCCCGAAGAGGCGGCGCAATCGATATCCTTTGCGTTAAATTCTTCAAACTCAAATGTTGCATTGCAGGCCACCAGATTCTTATCGCGCAGCAACTTAAAAGTAGCGGTGCCGCCGAGGGTCGCGTCATCCAAGAGCAACGTCTGCTTGTAAATATCCACATTGGAATTAAATGGATAATCGAAGTACCATTCGATCGTCGCTCGACCTGAAAACGGCAGGGGTTGCCCATCTTGGACGACTAAATGGACGTGCAAAACATCACTGCGTTCAGTCATCTCAAAAGCCGCCCAGCCCAATGAACCTGTTGCCAGACCCATTATCCAACCTGTCAACAATGTGAAACAGACAGCAAACCATCTCGACTTTTTCGCTAGCATCCCGTTTCTCCTAGGACTGAAACACTTTGACTTAATCGCCTCTCGACCTTTGATCACAACCGACGACAGGGCCTTCCCAAACGCCGCGCCAGTATCAATTTTCACCCGTTTACCGTAATGCTTAACCTCTTTCACAGGCGCGTGACCATGAACAATCAAAGCACCATGGTCGGCGTCAGAGGCGTAGAACGCTTTCCTGGATCACAACAGGACGTCCTCGGTCTGTCGGTCTAACCCCACGCAGTGCCGAATCCCTGCGTGACAGAAAAAGGCCTCGCCCGGGCGGCTGCGTGCAGGACCTCGGCCCCCGTCGCGGCATCGACCCCATAAGAGGCAAGGCTGGCCAGCACGCCGCGCACGTCCGGGCCAAGGGCGGTGTAGTCGCCGACATGTACAAACGGGGCGTCCATATCGCTAGTCTGGGCCCGGTCTTCCGCGATCCACGCGTGGACCTCTTGCAGCTTGTGCAGATATCCGTGGATGTCTCCGATCGCGTAAGTCCGCATGGGGGCTGAAATGAAAAAGGCCTGCCGCATGTCTGCGACAGGCCAAATTTTTCTACAAACCAGAAAGCTTAGCCGATGTTGAAGTGCAGCGGGCTGACGTTCTGGAACAGGCCGGTGCCAACCAGCTTCTGGCGGACGTCTTCCGGTAGCGGCGCGTCGATGTACAGCAGCGCGATCGCATCGCCACCTTCGGTCGCACGGCCCAAAGTAAAGTTCGCGATGTTCACACCGTTCTCGCCCATGGTCTGACCCAAGGTGCCGATGATGCCCGGCACGTCCTTGTTGGTGGTGTAGAGCATGTGCTCACCAACTTCGGCGTCGATATTGATGCCTTTGATCTGGATGAAGCGCGGCTTGCCATCCGAGAAGACGGTACCGGCAATCGAACGCTCGCGGTTTTCGGTGACGACGGTCAGCTTGATATAGGCATCAAAGACGCCGGACTTGGCTTGGGTGGTGCGGCTGATCTGGATGCCACGATCAGCGGCAACGACCGGTGCCGAAACCACGTTCACATCCGGGTTCACCGACTTCATGACGCCCGCGATGGCAGAGCAGCCAAGCGCGTCCAGGTTCATGTCGGCAACCAGACCGTCATAGGTGATATTGATCGCCTTGATCGGTTCGTCGGTCATCTGGCCAACGAAGGCACCCAGATGCTCGGCCAGTTCCAGCCACGGACCCATGATCTTGGCTTCCTCGGCGGTGACCGACGGCATGTTCAGCGCGTTGGTGACGGCACCGGTCAGCAGGTAGTCGGCCATTTGCTCGGCGACTTGCAGGGCCACGTTTTCCTGCGCCTCGGTGGTTGCCGCGCCAAGGTGCGGGGTGCAGACCACGTTCGGCAGGCCGAACAGCGGGTTCTCGGTTGCGGGTTCTTCGGCGAACACGTCGAAGGCTGCGCCGGCAACGTGACCGGACTTAAGTAGGTCGGCCAGCGCTTCTTCGTCAACCAGACCACCACGGGCACAGTTGATGATGCGAACGCCTTTCTTCGTTTTCTCTAGGTTTTCGCGCGACAAGATGTTGCGGGTCGCGTCGATCAGCGGAACGTGCAGAGTGATAAAGTCCGCGCGGGACAGCAGTTCGTCCAGCTCGACCTTCTCGACCTGCATCTTCTCGGCCTTCTCTTCCGACAGGAAGGGGTCAAAGGCGATGACTTTCATCTTCAGGCCACGGGCACGGTCGCACACGATGCCACCGATGTTGCCTGCGCCGATGACGCCAAGGGTCTTGCCGGTCAGCTCGACGCCCATGAACTTGGACTTTTCCCATTTACCTGCGTGGGTCGATTCCGATGCTTCCGGAATCTGACGCGCCACGGCGAACATCATCGCAATCGCGTGTTCGGCGGTGGTGATCATGTTGCCGAAAGGCGTGTTCATGACGATCACACCTTTTTTCGAGGCGGCGACCTTGTCGACATTGTCGGTGCCGATACCGGCGCGGCCGACGACTTTCAGATTGGTGGCGGCCTCAAGGATCTTGGGGGTCACTTTGGTCGCCGAGCGGATCGCCAGACCGTCATACTTGCCGATGACTTCAGCCAGTTTTTCCTTGTCTTTACCGAGGGTTGGCTCGAAATCAACTTCGATGCCACGGTCGCGGAAGATCTGAACAGCGGTTTCAGACAGTTTGTCGGATACGAGTACTTTGGGTGCCATGATCTTGGCTCCTTCAAATTCGAATTGGGGGGGGGAGCGGCCCGAAATCCGGGCCGCGAAATCAATTACTGAGCTGCAATTTCAGCTTCGAACGCGTGTTCCAGCCACGCCATCAGCGCCTCGACGTCCGAGGTTTCAACCGTGCCGCCGCACCAGATGCGCAGGCCCGCAGGGGCGTCGCGATAGGCGCCGATGTCCAGTGCGACACCTTCGTTCTCAAGACGCTTGGCGACGGCCTTGGCAAAGGAGGCGCCGTCTTGAATGCGGTCGTCGGTGAACTTCAGGCAGACAGAGGTGTTCGACGCGGTCGCCGGGTCAACAGCCAGGTTCGCGATCCAGTCTTTGCTGTCGACGAAGGCTGCAATGGCTGCGGTGTTCGCATCTGCGCGGGCGATCATGCCTTCCAGACCACCAACAGACTTGGCCCAGTCCAAAGCGACCAGATAGTCCTCTACCGCCAGCATCGACGGGGTGTTGATGGTGGCGCCGGTGAAGATGCCGTCGATCAGCTTGCCGCCTTTGGTCAGGCGGAAGATTTTCGGCAGCGGCCATGCAGGGGTGTAGCTTTCCAGACGCTCAACCGCCTTGGGCGACAGAACCAGCATACCGTGGGCCGCTTCGCCGCCCAGAACCTTCTGCCAAGAGAAGGTGGTCACATCCAGCTTGTCCCACGGCAGGTCCATCGCGAATGCAGCAGATGTCGCGTCACAGATGGTGATGCCTTCGCGGTCATCGGCAATCCAGTCGCCGTTAGGAACACGTACGCCCGAGGTGGTGCCGTTCCATGTGAAGACAACGTCGTTGTTCTTGGTGTCGACGCCCGCCAGATCAACGATCTCGCCATATTCGGCGACCTTGGTCTCTGCGTCGATTTTCAGCTGTTTCACAACGTCGGTGACCCAGCCTGCGCCAAAGGATTCCCATGCCAGCATCTCGACCTTGCGAGCGCCCAGCATCGACCACATGGCCATTTCCATCGCGCCAGTATCCGAGGCGGGAACGATGCCGATCTTATAGTCAGCCGGAATGCCCAGAACTTCGCGGGTTGTTTCGATAGCCTCTTTCAGCTTTGCCTTGCCAACGGCGGCACGGTGCGAGCGACCCAAAGGTGCATCAGCCAGCTTGTCGAGGGTGAACGTAGGATTCTTGGCACAGGGGCCAGAAGAAAAGCGCGGATTGGCCGGGCGCGCTGCCGGTGCTTCGATAGCCATTACTGGTATCCTTCCAGATATATGCCCTTCGTTGGGGAAGGGTGTCCCACTCGCCGCGTTAAAGAAGGAACGCCGATTCAACAACCCCCTTTTTGGTCGCGCCGGTGGATTTGTCGGGCAAGAGGAGTCGGGTCAGCGACATCTGGCCAAAGCAGATTTTTGAGAAACCACAAAAATGTGCGACCCTGACCGCATACCAACAACAATAAATTTCAGGGGGACGTAATGAAATTCCATCTATTTACGGTGGCCCTTACCGGGCTGTCATTCCTCACCTCGCCGCTTTCGGCAGAAACGCCGGAACAACGCGGAGAGTACCTTGTTCAGGGGCCAGCCGGCTGCGGCAATTGCCACACGCCGATGGGACCAAACGGTTTCATCATGGATCAGGACCTTGGTGGGCGGCTGGTCGAGAAGAACCCTGCCTTTACCGCCTATGCGCCCAATATCACGCCAAGCGGTCGCGTGGCAGACTGGTCTGACGCCGAACTTGGCCGCGCCATCCGCGAGGGCCTGCGCCCGGATGGCAGCTTGATTGGCCCGCCGATGCCCTTTGCGATGTATCGCGGGCTGTCTGATGATGACCTTGCCGCGATCGTCGCCTATCTGCGCACGATCCCGGCGGTTTCGACCGAGGTTCCGGCCTCGACCTATAACATCCCGCTGCCGCCTGCCTATGGCCCGCCCATTGACAGCGTCGCCGCCGTAGCGCCGGGGGTGACGGTCGAATACGGGGCTTATCTTGCTGGACCCGTAGCCCATTGCATGGAGTGCCACACGCCGTTCGACGAACGCGGGCCAATGCTGTCCTCGGACCTTGGGCGTGGCGGTTTTTCCTTCCACGGGCCTTGGGGTACATCGGTTGCAGCGAACCTGACCTCGCACCCCGACGGGCTGGCAGATTACACCGACGCTCAGATCGCGGACATGATCACCAAGGGGATCAATGCAGACGGCAATCCGATGTTGCCGCCCATGCCCTATGGTTATCTGGCGAAGATGACGTCGGATGATCTGGCCGCCACCATCCTGTACTTGCGGTCCCTGCCACCGCTTGCCGACAAGTAAACATCTGGTCTTTCGGGACGCGGCGTGCTCTATACGCCGCGTCTACAAACCGAGAGAGTCCCGATGTACGTCGCCACCCTTCTGACCTCGCCCACCAACCCGTCGCTGGACCCCAGCTTGGTCGAAGCGCTTCGCAATGCATGGGGCGGTGGGGATGCCGTCTGGCTGGCCACCGATGAGGCTGCCGAATTCACCTTGCCCGCGCTGCCCGACAACCAGTGGCAGGTCTGGGACGACCTTCAGGCGCAAGGCGTTGATCTGGTGGTGCAACCCGTCGAGGGGCGCCGCAAGAAGATGCTGCTGGCGGACATGGACAGCACCATGATCCAGCAGGAATGTATCGACGAATTGGCAGACGAAGCCGGTGTCGGCGAGCGCGTGAAGGACATCACCGCACGCGCCATGAATGGCGAGCTGGATTTCGAAGGTGCGCTGACCGAACGTGTGGGCCTTTTGGAGGGTCTGGACGAAGGCGTTATCGAACAGGTTCTGAACACCCGGATCGAACTGATGCCCGGCGGCAAGGAATTGCTGGCCACGATGAAGGCAAATGGTGCCTATGCGGCGCTGGTCTCGGGCGGGTTCACCGCGTTCACCGCCAAAGTCGCGGCGACCTTGGGCTTTGACGAGAACCGCGCGAATACCCTGCTGGTCGACGGCGGAAAGCTGACCGGCAAGGTACAGATGCCGATCTTGGGCCGCGAGGCCAAGGTCGAGGCGCTGCACCAGATCAGCGAACGCCTTGGCATTAGCAGGGAGGACGTCATGGCCGTGGGCGATGGCGCCAATGACCTTGGGATGCTTGGCCTTGCGGGCGCGGGCGTCGCGCTGCATGCCAAACCCTCGGTCGCGGCGGAATGCGACATCCGTATCAACCACGGCGATCTGACGGCCCTGCTTTACCTGCAAGGCTATGCCAAGAGCGACTTTGCCTAACCCATGCTAGAGGTCAGCGTTGAAATCCTGGCCCTGTTGCTGGCCGCAGCGTTCTTCGCGGGCTTCGTGGATTCAATCGCCGGAGGTGGCGGGTTGATCGCGCTGCCCGCGCTGCTTTTGGCCGGGGCAACACCGTTACAAGCTTTGGCCACAACCAAAGTGCAAAGCCTATTCGGCGCGGGCACCGCGACGCTAGCCTATGCGCGGGGCGGACATGTTGATCCAAGCAAGCAACTTCTGCCAGCAAGCCTGTCCTTTATCGCAGCCTGCGCCGGGGCGTTGCTGATCTCGACCCTGCCCAGCCAGTTCATCCGGTTCTTCCTGCCAATCTTGCTGATCGCGGTCGCCTTGTATTTCCTGCTGCAAAAAGGCCTAGACGACCATGACCGCACGCAGCGCATGTCGAGCGGTGCTTTCATCTGGCTGATCGTGCCCCTGATCGGCGGCTACGACGGGTTCCTTGGCCCGGGCACCGGCAGTTTCTTCATGCTGGCCTTTGTCACGTTGATGGGGCACGGCATCCTGCGGGCCACGGCCCATACCAAGCTTCTGAATTTCGCCTCGAATGTCGGGGGGCTGGTGGGGTTTTCCATTGTCGTCACGCCGTGGTGGGTCACCGGCCTGTGCATGGGCGCCGCCCAGATCGTGGGCGCGCGGATCGGGGCCAGCATGGCACAACGTTTGGGCGGCCGATTGATCAAACCGTTGCTGGTGGCCACCTCTACGGCGATGGCGCTGAAGCTGATCTGGGATCTGCTTTAACCAAAGCGTGATCGGTGACGCGCCACCTTCCTGCTATACTGGGATCATTGATTTACAGGGATGACACGATCCTCCCTGCAGACTTTGCCCATCAATATTTGGAGGAAACGCGATGCAAGATTTCATTTTCGCATATCACGGCGGCAAAAAACCCCAGACCGATGAAGAGGGCGCTAAGGAAATGGCGCTGTGGCAGGCATGGTTCGATAAGATCGGCCCCAATATCGTCGACCCCGGCAATCCGGTTGGCAAATCCTATACCGTTTCTGCCAGTGGCGTGGTCGACAATGGCGGCGCAAACCCCTTGTCGGGCTATACGATCATCAAAGCCGCCTCGGTCGAGGCCGCCTGCGAGATCGCCCAGGATTGCCCGATGGTCAAAGACGGATCGGGCTCTATCGAGGTGGTCGATATCGTAGAGATGGAGATGTGATCAGCGCAACCCGGCGACCGGCACGACACGCCCGGCCGGAATACCCCGGCGGCTGAACATCGGCACGTTCATACGCTTTTGGACGGCCGGGTGATCGGCCTCTAGCACGCCCAAACGCACCAGCAGCGCGGCAATCACAGCTTCGCACCCTCGGGTTGCGCCATCCGTGATTTTCAGCGAAATGCCCAAGCCTTGTTCCGGCAGGATGGCGACATAGTTGGCCTCGGCCCCGAATTTCAGGGCGATGCGGCCACCGGCGGCCTCCATCAACTCGGTACAGGCGCGGCCCGTGCCCGCGACAAGGGCGGGATGCGACGCCATCGCCCGCGTCAAGCGCGCCATCCCACGTTCACGCGCATCGCCATCCTCGGACGCGTTGGCAAACTTGGCCATCGCATGGGCCATGCCCTTGACCGTGGTGGCGTAGTTGGGGGCCGAACACCCGTCGACCCCAAAGCCGGGGCTGGCAAGCTCTGTCACCTCTTCGAAGTTGGCTTTGACCGCCTGCTGCACCGGGTGATCGACCTCGGTATATTCGGCGTCGCCACCAAACGTGCCCATCGCTGTCAGAAAACCCGCATGCTTGCCCGAGCAGTTATTGTGAATCTGGCACAACGGCGCATCCTCGCGGATCATCTCGTTGCGCAAATCGCGGTTCCAAGGGGATTGGACACCGCAGCGCAAATCACCTTCGGACATCCCCAGATCGCCCAGCCAGCGGCGCACCAGATCGGTATGGATCGCTTCGCCCTCGTGCGAGGCACAGGCCACCGCCAGATGCGCGTCCGTCAAACCGGCCCGGTCGGCGGCCCCGGTTTCCACCCAGGACAAGGCCTGCAGCATCTTGGCAGAGGAACGCGGCAGGATCACGGTATCGGGATCACCCCAGCTTTCGACGATCTCTCCGGCCGCGTTACAGACCACCGCGTGACCCGCATGGGTGCACTCCAGAATGTCGCCTCGCCAGACCTCGACCAACTGCTCTGCCGCCATGAACACGTCCCTCTTTGAAGTTTTGCGCGAATTTCTGCCACGGGGGCTTTTATCACCGCACGATATTACGTAGCTTTACGCGCAACGGGAATAACAGGATTGCGCGAAACCCCAAGCCACAAATTATAGTGGCCCAACGCGCAGATGGTATGGAGCAGAAACATATGGCAGCTTGGGTCAAACAGGGTCTGGCAGCAGCAACCATCGCGCTGGCTGCGTGCGCCGCGCAGGCACAGGAAAGCACCAACCGCGTTGCGGCAGAGACGGACTGGTCGGTTTACATCGACGACAATCCGACCGAATGCTGGTCGGTCGCCACGCCTGCGCGTACGGTCAACACCGACACGAACGGCAACCCAAAGACCGTGAACCGCGGCAAGATTTACCTGCTGGTGTTCCATCGCCCCTCGCAAGGGATCAAGGATCTGGTGCAGTTCGCAGGCGGTTATCCGTTCCGATCGGGGTCCAAGGTGCTGATCGAAATCAGCGGCCGCACGTTCGAGTTGGACACCGATGGCGAAAACGCATGGCCGAACCCGTCGGATGATGCCGCGATCATCTCGGCGATGAAGGCCGGGGCCGATGCTGTTGTGACCGGTCGCTCGGCGCGCGGCACGATCACCAAGGACACGTTCTCGCTGCGTGGCTTCACCGCCGCCCTGCAAGAGGCGCAACGCCGCTGCGCGAACTAAACCTTAGACGCATAGTTTGATGAAGCCGCCCCAATCCGGGCGGCTTTTTCTTTCGGACAGTGGCCCATGCACCCGCAGCCATAGGCGTGATCACAGATGTCATTTGATTTTTGCTATGATTGGTGTAAGTAACCGCCCTCGTTCCCCGGAGTCGATGTTATGACCAATGAAACGCCTATTACGCAGGACGTTCTGACCATCCCGCGCAAGCTGCCTGAAGGCGGCAAGATCAACCTTGTCGGGCTGACCCGCGACAAGCTGCGCGAGACGTTGATCGAGCATGGCACGCCCGAGAAACAGGCGAAGATGCGCGTCGGTCAGCTGTGGCAGTGGATTTATCAGAAGGGTGTGCGCGAGTTCGACGTGATGTCGAACCTGTCGAAAACCTACCGTGCCGAACTGGCCGAGAAATTCGTGATCGAGGTTCCCCAGGTCGTGTCCAAACACGTCTCGATGGATGGTACACGCAAGTATCTGGTGCGCATCGCTGGTGGGCACGAGGTCGAGGTCGTCTATATCCCCGAAGAGGGTCGCGGGACGCTGTGTGTCTCCAGCCAAGTGGGCTGCACCCTGACCTGTTCCTTCTGCCACACCGGCACACAGAAACTGGTGCGCAACCTGACAGCCGCGGAAATCGTGGGTCAGGTGATGATGGCGCGCGACGATCTGGGCGAATGGCCCGAGATCGGCAAGGCCCCCAAGGACGAAACCCGCCTGCTGTCGAACATCGTTCTGATGGGCATGGGCGAGCCGCTTTATAACTTTGACAACGTGCGCGACGCGATGAAGATCGTGATGGACAACGAGGGTATTTCCCTGTCCCGCCGTCGCATCACCCTGTCGACCTCTGGCGTTGTGCCAGAAATTGCGAAAACCGCCGAAGAAATCGGCTGCCTGCTGGCGATCAGCTTCCACGCCACCACCGATGAGGTCCGCGACAAGCTGGTCCCCATCAACAAGCGCTGGAACATCGAAGAACTGCTGCAGGCCCTGCGCGACTATCCGCGCCTGTCGAACTCGGAACGGATCACGTTTGAATACGTGATGCTGAAGGACGTCAACGACAGCGACGCTGACGCGCGCCGTCTGGTCAAGCTGATCTCGGGCATCCCGGCCAAGATCAACCTGATCCCGTTCAACGAATGGCCCGGGTCGCCCTATGAGCGCTCTGACTGGGAGCGGATCGAGACCTTCGCCGATATCATTCACAAGGCCGGTTATGCCTCGCCCATCCGCACCCCGCGTGGCGAAGACATCATGGCCGCCTGTGGCCAGCTGAAATCGGCAACCGAACGCGCCCGCAAGAGCCGCAAACAGATCGAGGCCGAGGCCGGATTGAGCTGATTGAAGCCACCCGCCTTGACCGAAATCGGCGAAATTCCACTTTTGAACCACGAAGTGACCATTCTTCTGGATTAGCGTGATCCAAGCGGCATAGGTTTTGCACCAATGCCAAGCATTCACGCGATGACAGAAAAGGGTCGGTAAAGTGGTATCTGCGGGCAAAGAGATCAGGCTTATCCCAACAGCGAAATCGCTGCTTGCCATCGTGTTTGGCCTTTTGCTTAGCGGAGCCGCGCAGGCCTGTGAAATCCCCAAGGGCAAAGCCCAAGCCGAGGCCGAGTTGATCCGCTTCACCAATGCGCAGCGCAAAGACCGACCAAAGGTGACGGCCTCGCCCGCGTTATCGGCGGCAGCGCAGAAACATGCCTGCTATATGGCGCGCACGCGAAAGATGTCTCATACCGGGGCGGGCCGCTCTGACGTTGGTGAGAGGGCCACGCAAGAAGGGTACGTCTGGCGCAGCGTCGCCGAGAATGTGGCCAAAGGCTACAAGACCCCGGTCAGCGTCGGCACGGGTTGGATGGGCTCTCGTGGCCATCGGCGCAATATGCTGCTTCCACGGCTAACCGAGATTGGTATTGGCTGGGCAAAGGCCAATGGCGTGGACTATTGGGTCATGGTGCTTGGGGCCCCTCGGTAAAGGTCGGTGACCTTCCCGCACATTGCCGCGAAGCTCTCGAAACCAACAGCTGTCAGCTTCAAATCTTTTAAACCGCCTGCGCAAAGAGCGGTAGAAGTAGACCCGCCTGTCGCGGCGGGTCAAAGCGTGGTCCGATCAAACACTCCACATGTACAATGATCGTTTGACCGCTAGGCCGAACAAGATGGAAGGTTTTAAGCCTCCCAGTTCTCGATCGCATTTACCGCCTGTTCAGCCGTGTCGACGAAGCGGAAGAGGTGCAAATCTTTTTCCGAAATCGTGCCCGCATCGGCCAGCGCATCCCAGTTGATGATGCGCTCCCAGAACTCGCGACCGAACAGCAGGAACGGCACGGGGCGCATGCGTTCGGTCTGGATCAGGGTCAATGCCTCGAACATTTCGTCCAGCGTGCCGAACCCACCCGGGAAGATGGTGATCGCACGAGCACGCATTAGGAAATGCATCTTGCGGATCGCAAAATAGTGGAAGTTATAGCACAGCTCTGGCGTGACATAGTGGTTCGGCGCCTGCTCGTGCGGCAACACGATGTTCAGCCCGATGGACCGACCACCCGCATCGGCTGCACCGCGGTTACCTGCCTCCATCACACCGGGACCGCCACCGGTGACGATCACGTTTTCATGCCCGCCAGTGGCAAGGCTCTTTTCCGTCATCAGGCGGGCGAACTCTCGTGCCTGATCATAATATTTGGACAGATCGGCCAGCGTCTTTGTCCGCGCTGTGTCTTTCTTGGCGGGCTCGGGAATGCGTGCGCCCCCGAACAGGACGATGGTACTTTCGATACCTGCCTCGATGATCCCGATCTCGGGCTTCAGCAGTTCAAGCTGCAGCCGGACCGGGCGCAATTCGTCCCGAAGAAGGAAATCATCATCCGCAAAGGCAAGGCGATAGGCCGGTGCCCGCGTCTGTGGCGTATCCGGGATCGTCTCGCACTGGTCTATATCCTGCCGGGCGTCCGGAAACACCCGGCCCATGTCGTCTTTCATCGCGCGTCTCCTGTTGCGTTCGACCGATTGATTGCACCAAGCGGCCCTTGCGTCTATAGCCCTTTGCCAAACAAGGCCGTTACCTTTCGGAGATTCATATGTCCAATGCACAGTTAGAAGCCGCAATCGAAGCCGCCTGGGAGGCGCGCGATACGATTACCCCCGCAACCACCGGTGAAACCCGTGACGCCATCGAAGACACGCTGGCAGCGCTGGACAGCGGTACACTGCGCGTGGCCGAGAAACTGGAGAGCGGCGACTGGCACGTGAACCAATGGGCGAAGAAAGCCGTTCTGCTTGGCTTCCGCATCAAGGACATGGAAGAGCAGACCGGTGGCCCGCAGGGCAGCAGCTGGTGGGACAAGGTCGACAGCAAATTCAAAGGCTGGGGCGCGGCAGAGCACGCAGCCGCCGGTTTCCGGTCGGTGCCGAACGCGGTGGTTCGCAAATCCGCCTATATCGCACCGGGCGTTGTCTTGATGCCGTCTTTCGTGAACCTCGGCGCCTATGTTGACGAAGGCACCATGGTCGACACTTGGGCGACTGTTGGCTCTTGTGCCCAGATCGGTAAAAACGTGCACCTGTCGGGTGGCGTTGGCATCGGTGGTGTGCTGGAGCCCATGCAGGCTGGACCGACCATCATCGAAGACAACTGCTTCATCGGTGCCCGTTCGGAAGTTGTCGAAGGCTGTATCGTGCGCGAAGGTTCGGTTCTGGGAATGGGCGTCTTCATTGGCAAGTCGACCAAGATCGTCGACCGCGAAACCGGTGAAGTCATGTACGGCGAAGTACCGCCGTACTCGGTCGTTGTTGCCGGTTCGATGCCGTCAAAGAACAACGTCAACCTGTACTGCGCCGTCATCGTGAAGCGCGTGGACGAGAAGACCCGCTCTAAAACCGGGATCAACGAGCTGCTGCGCGACTGATCCATTTTGGAAAATCGGCGTTAGCCGTTAGAATGCCCTCTGTATTTCAGGGGGCATTTTTTATGGTCAAAGTGATTGCCGTCGAAACCGAAGAAGAGGTCGCCGCCGTCAAGGCGCTGATTTACGAATTCATCGATTGGCTTGGAGCGCGCTATCCCGAGCTGGAAGAGTTGATCAAAGACTATTTCAGCAATCAGGGTTTCGATGAAGAAATGTCCAATCTGTTGGGCGTTTTTGGTCCACCGGGTGGGGCGTGCCTTTTGGCCTATCATCAGGGCGAACCCGTTGGGATCCTGATGATGAAACCGCATGGCGAGACAGAGGTCGAAATGAACCGCATGTTCGTAAAAGAGAGCGCTCGGGGGCTTGGCATTGGCAAAGCGCTGGCCGTCCGATTGGTCGAAGAAGCGCGTCGGATCGGCTATGACTGGATGATCCTTTCAGCGCTGGACCGCCATTTCGAAGCACTGCCCCTGTATCGCGGGTTGGGCTTCGTCGATGACAGCGAACGCCCGCCGGACAGCGGGGACGAGCGGGAAATCCGGCTTAAACTGGACCTGCGCTCAGGGGACGCGTTGCGCCCGCCCCGGCCCGATCGCAGCTAGGGGCAAGCGCTGTAACGGCTTGACTCGGTGCCGCGAAGCGCTCACACGCCTTCCAGACGAAACGGAGGCACCCATGGCCGAGAAGCGCAAAAACAAACAGCAGGTTTACACGCTGGTCGTTCAAGTCGGCCGCAAAGATGGCGATGGCCTGCCCGAAGGCGCGACCGGGGCTGGTCTGGTGTGCTATGCCAGCGGTGTGGACGAAGCCGAAGCCGTGCGCGAGACCGTCGCGATCCTGAAACAGGCCGACCTCGCCCCGCTGGACGTCACCGGTTACGGGACCGAAGCCGAGCGCCGCGCTGGCGGGCAAGAAATCGACCCCGAAGAACAGGCCCTGATAGCGCGTGCGCTGGAAGAGAACTCTGTCGTGGTGGCCCAGATGACTCCGTTCTTCGCCGGCGAGGAAAGCGCCGGCGATAAGGGCGCCGCCCACTAGTTCAGGTTGCGGAAGTACTTCTGATAAATCTGGGCATAGGTGCCGTCTTCACGCAGACGCAGAAGGCTGCGGTTGAACTCTTCCGACAGAGGGCTGCCCGTGGGCATTGCCGCGCCATAGCTTTCGCGAAGGAATGTGCCACCAACCAACTGGCCAATACCGGCCCCGCGGGTGTTGACGTAATGCGACAGGATCGGCGCATCAAAGACAACCGCGTTCAGCTGCTTGTCTTCAAAGGCCTGCAGCAGCGCGTCCAGATTTTCGTAGGGCTGATATTCGATCTCGCGACGTTCCAGATAGCGCGCCGAGGTCGAGCCCTGTGTCGTGCCGACATTCTTTCCATACAGGTCGCGGATGTCGCTGACGTTCGACTTAATCGCGTCCACGGTCATCGAAGCGGTGATATGCGCCACAAAAACCGACACGATGAACAGGCTGGAGATCACCAGAAGCACGCCGAAAATTCGACCCAGGAAGGTGCGCGGCTGACGCTCTTCAAAGCCGCCATTCACAACAAGGTTCAGCGCCCACCAGAAGGATGGGAAAATCGCCTCGCGCGCGGGGCGGTCGAAATAAGGCTGTGATTTACGCTCGAACGTCCACATCAGCATGCCCCCGCCCAGAAGCAGCAGGAAGGCAATCGCGATCACCTCTAGCACCTCACGAGAGATCACGGTTTCCAGCGCCGAATTACGGTCTTTGCTGAAGGGCACCATGATATGCAGGCCAGATTCAAAGATCGTATGGGTGAAATCCATGACCTGCTCGCGGTCCGCGGTGATCGAGATATTGGCTATCGCCACATCGGCCGTCGCATTTTCGATCTCGCCCAGCATGCCGCCGAAACTGTCGAGGCGATCAATCTGGTAGGTCCAGCCACGATCCTCGGCGATCGCCTTCCACAGCTCCATGCTGAAGCCTGTGTGATCATCGCCATTGGCCATGGAAAACGGTGGGCGCTCCACCGTGACAACACGTAAATCCTGAGCCGCAGCCATCAGGGGGGACAGCAACATCAGACAGAAAATTAGAACCGACTTCATAAACCCGACCTTCATCCGGACCGTGCCAGACGCTTATTGAAGCAGCTGGCATCCCCTTCCAAACCGCAGATTGAGGCTTTGCTAGCGCGATTTAGAAAGATTTTAAAGTGACTTGAGTGTCTCATTGCACTGAATCTTGACGTTCGCGTAAAATTTCAGCGGAATTGCGGCAGTCCCGCGACAGTGCTTGGATTGCACAAAGGGGGGCAAGGCGGTAGGCCAGAGACCAGTGAACAGAAGGAACACGTTTTGACAGATCCCGTCGCCCTGACTGCCGACTTGATTCGCTGCCCCTCGGTCACGCCAGAGGAAGGCGGCGCGCTGGACCTTTTGCAGGACCTGCTGACACAGGCCGGGTTTACTTGCACCCGCGTGCCCCGGAACGGCATCGACAATCTGTTTGCCCGTTGGGGGGACAAGGGAGCCGCGAAAACCTTTGGCTTCAATGGCCATACCGATGTGGTGCCCGTGGGTGATCTGGCCGACTGGACGGTAGACCCGTTCGGGGCCGAGGTGAAAGACGGCATGCTTTGGGGCCGAGGCGCGACCGACATGAAATCCGGCGTCGCTGCTTTTGCGGCCGCTGCCATTGATCTGGTGCGGGACACACCACCCGATGGGGCCGTGATCCTGACCATCACCGGCGACGAAGAGGCCGACGGTGTCGATGGCACCTGCGCCCTTCTGGACTGGATGGATGCCAATGGCGAAGCCATGTCGGTTTGCCTTGTGGGCGAGCCCACCTGCCCCAACACGATGGGCGAGATGATGAAGATCGGGCGGCGCGGTTCTATGACCGCCTACTTCACGGCAGAGGGCGTGCAGGGGCACTCTGCCTATCCGCACCGCGCCAAGAACCCAGTTCCCGCGTTGGCGCGTCTGGTGGACAGGTTAGCCAGCCACGAGTTGGATCAGGGGACCCAGCATTTCGACGCCTCAACCCTTGCCGTCACCGGGTTTGACACCGGAAACGCCGCCAACAACGTAATCCCGGCCAAATGCACCGCGATGGCGAACATTCGGTTCAACGACACCCATACATCGGCTGCTCTGACCGAATGGCTGCAGGCAGAGGCAGACAAGGTTGCCGCAGAAACCGGCATTCAGATCACCTTCACCACCAAGGTGTCGGGCGAAAGCTTTCTGACGCCTCCGGGCCAACTGTCCGCTTTGATCACCAAAAGTGTGGAAGCAGAAACCGGCGTCACCCCCGAGATGTCGACGACGGGTGGCACGTCAGACGCGCGCTATGTGAAGGACCACTGTCCGGTGGTCGAATTCGGCCTGGTCGGAAAAACCATGCATCAGGTTGATGAACGGGTTGAGGTTGCCCAAATTGAACAATTGAAGGCAATTTACGCGCGAATTTTGCAGGAGTACTTTGCATGACGCTTTGGATCGGAACCACGCACGATCTGGAAGCCTGCCTTGACGTTCGGCGCCACGTTTTCATCAACGAACAAGAGATTCCGGAAGAGGAAGAACTGGATGATCTGGACGGTCAGGCCATTCATCTTCTGGCGACTGACAAAGGCAAACCCGTCGCCACGGCGAGGCTTCTGTTCGAGGGGCAGCTTGGCAAGATCGGCAGGGTTGCTGTTGTTCTATCGCACCGGGGCACCGGCTTGGGCGCCGAGATCATGTATGCCGCGCTCGACATCATGGACGAGCGGCCAGAGATCAAGATCGTAAAGCTAAGCGCCCAAGAAAAGGTGATCGGCTTCTACGAGAAGCTTGGGTTTATTGCCCAAGGCCCGACCTATATGGATGCGGGCATTCCCCACCGGGACATGTACCGTCCTGCGGACCGTCCGAAAGACAAGAAAAACGTCCGGTTATAGACAAAACTCGGGATTACCGAACCCTTTGCGCCGCGTGCTAGGCGAGACCGGCAAGATCGGCCACGTGGCCGTCATGGCCTCGCATCGCGGCACGGGGCTGGGCGCGCAGATCATGAAGGCCTGTCTGGATATTCTGGCCACGCAACCCGGGGTCACCCGCGCTTATCTGTCGGCCCAGACAAATGCGCTTGGCTTCTATAAAAAACTTGGGTTCAATGCCTATGGCGAGGAATACCCCGACGCGGGCATCCCGCACATGGATATGGAACGCCCGCTGGACGGATCGCAGAAGAATTAGAGAATGAAGAGCTTTTTTCTGGAGGGCATAGCAGACGAACTGATAGCGCGTGACGCGCTCTCGAAACGGTTGCCGACACAAAGCGATCCTTGGGTTTTGCTATCAGAAGCGAACGACGACGCCGTCGCTTATTTTAATCTTGAAAACGGGGGAGACGGGGTTACGGATAGGCCCTTCTTCATTCAAGCGGATTTAAGCGGTCGTTACTATGAAAGAGGCTCATTGGTTCTTTCTGTTCTAGCGGATCTAAGGGCCGAAACAGGCGGCACAATCTCTAACGACAACTCCTAACATCTTTGGAATTGTCGTCAGGTTGGCTCAGCGTACGAATTTGGCGCGGGCGACCAGCCCGGGCCGCGCCCGACCCTCCCCCCGGGAGGGCGCATTGGAGATGTCCTGCCCATCTCTAGCGACAGAGGTATTTGGCACCATAAAGCGCCCGAGTTCAGCGTTGCGAAGCGCCCTCCCAAAGCTCGGGCGCGTCCCTCTGTTTCAAAGCACCTTTTCGAATGACCCCGCCCGCCCTGCGTGCTAGGGCTTGGCCATGAGCCAGATCCCCAGCAAAGACCAGATCCTAGAGTGGATTTCGGAAAACCCCACCCAGACCTCGAAGCGCGACATTGCAAAGGCCTTCGGGATTAAGGGGGCTGACCGGATCGACCTGAAGCGTATCCTGAAAGAGCTGGAGGCAGAGGGTCACCTGCAGAAGCGGCGCAAGACCTATCGCGACCCGGACAAGCTGCCACCTGTCTCGGTTCTACAGGTTCTGGAACCGACGCCGGATGGTGACCTGTTCGCCAAGCCGCTGGAGTGGCAGGGTGAAGGCGCAGAGCCGCGCGTTCTGGTCATTCCCCGCGCCAGCGACCCGGCCCTTGGGTCGGGCGACCGCATTCTGGGACGTCTGACCGAGGTGAAGGCCGACGATCATGACTATGAAGCGCGGCTGATCCGCAAGGTCGGCTCTAACCCGATCCGTATTCTGGGGGTGTTCAGCAAGCGGTCTGAAGGTGGGCGGATCAAACCGATCGACAAGGGTGTCGACAAGGAATGGTCGGTGGCGGCTGACGCCACAGGCGGTGCCAAGGATGGTGAACTGGTCGAAGCCGAACAGGCCGGACCCAAGAACCGTCTGGGTCTGGCCCGTGCCCGCGTCGTGGCACGGCTTGGCGACCCGACCGAACCGCGTGCCGTGTCCCTGATCGCGATCCACCAGCATGGCATCCCGGACCAGTTTCCCAATGACGTGATCGAGGAAGCCGACCGCGCCAAACCGGCGGGCCTGTCTGGCCGCACTGATCTGCGTGATCTGCCCCTGATCACCATCGACCCGGCCGATGCGCGCGACCATGATGACGCTTGCTATGCCCAAACCGATGACGACCCCAAGAATGAAGGCGGTTTTATCGTCTGGGTCGCGATTGCCGACGTGGCGCACTATGTGACCCCCGGCTCGGCGCTGGATCGCGAAGCGCGCAAACGCGGCAACTCCAGCTATTTCCCCGACCGCGTGGTGCCGATGCTGCCTGACCGTCTGTCGGGCGACCTGTGCTCGCTGCACGAAGGGGTGCCGCGCGCCTGTATGGCCGTGCGGATGCAGTTGAACATGGCAGGCGAAAAGATCAGCCACCGCTTTGTGCGCGGGTTGATGAAATCCCATGCCTCGTTGAACTATCAGGAAGTTCAGGACGCCATCGACGGCCAGCCGAATGAGCGCACAGAGCCCTTGTTGGAAGACGTCCTGCGCCCGCTTTATGCCGCCTATGAGGTCACCACAAAAGCACGCGCACGTCGCCAGCCGCTACATCTGGACCTGCCTGAACGCAAGATCGTGTTGGGCGACGACGGGCACGTCGCCTCGGTCGCTTTCCGTGACCGGTTGGACGCGCACCGGCTGATCGAAGAGTTCATGATCCTCGCCAATGTCGCCGCTGCCGAGGAACTGGAAAAACTGCGCCGTCCGCTTCTGTACCGCGTGCATGAAGAGCCCAGCCCCGAAAAGCTGGACGCGCTGCGAGAGGTCGCGCAGGCCAGCGGGTTCCAACTGGCCAAGGGTCAGGTTCTGAAGACACAGCACCTGAACAGCCTGCTGGACGCGGCCATGGGGACCGAGTTTTCCGAACTCATCAACCTTTCGACCCTGCGGTCGATGACGCAGGCCTATTACTATCACCAGAACTTCGGTCACTTCGGGCTGGCGTTGAAATCTTACGCGCATTTCACCTCGCCCATCCGGCGCTACAGCGACCTGATCGTGCATCGCGCCCTGATCTCGGGTCATGACTGGGGCAAGGACGGGCTGTCGCCGGACGATATCGAGAACCTCGAAAACACCGCCGCCCATATTTCGGACACCGAGCGCCGGTCGATGGCCGCCGAGCGGGACACAACCGACCGCTATCTGGCCTCGTACCTATCGGACCGGGTCGGCAACGAGTTCGCGGGGCGCATCTCTGGCATCGCCAAGTTCGGCGTCTTCGTGAAGCTGGATGAAACCGGCGCCGACGGGCTGGTACCCATGCGCGAGCTGGGACGCGAATATTTCCACCACGACCGCGAGACGAACACGCTTTTGGGGTCGGACACGGGCACGGTGATCTCTTTGGGGCAGCGCGTGACCGTGCGGCTTTCTGAGGCGGTACCGGTGACAGGTGGGTTGCTGCTGGAACTTCTGACACTGGAAGATCAGAAGATCGCCAAGGGCCACGGGCGTCGCAGCGCGAAACGCCCGGCGCGGCGCGCAGCGGCCAAAGCGAAGGCGCGCACCGCCAAGGTTAAGCGGAAAGTCACCCGCAACCGAAAGAAATAAGCGGATATTGGCGGCCCCGATTTTCCCCGCTTTGCGGTTTGGCCGCAAAACGGTACAATCGGGGCAATAATAAAAGCAGGCAGATATTTTCATGAAGCGTTTCGCTGTTCTGGGCCTTGTTGCAGGGACCCTAATGCAAGCGGGTCCGGTCGTGGCCGAGACCTCTCCACGTCCTCAGGCGCGACCGATGCAGGTGGCCTCTATCGCGGTGCCGCGCCCCGCGGTGCGCCCCGATATTGCCGCAGCCCCCCTCGTGGAACCGGTCGCGGCGAAAGACGCTGGATTTCAGCGCTGGATTCGCGACTTTCGCGGGCGAGCGCTGGCCAAGGGAATCTCTGGCGCGACCTTTGATCGTGCCTTCCGCGGCGTGCAGTTCAATTCCTATGTGATCGAGAAAGATCGCAACCAGTCGGAATTCACCAAGCAGATTTGGGATTATCTCGACAGCGCGGCCTCGCCCACTCGGGTTGAGAATGGCAAGAAAGCGATGCGCGAACACGGGCGCACCCTGAACGCGATCGAGAAACACTATGGCGTCGATGCCGAAGTTGTGGCCGCCGTTTGGGGGCTTGAAAGCGCCTATGGAGAGTTCCGCGGCGATATCCCCACGATCGAGGCCTTGGCGACGCTTGCCTATGACGGGCGGCGCGGAAAGTTTTTCGAGGCACAGCTGATCGACGCCCTGAAGATCCTGCAATCGGGTGACACGACCCCGCGCAAAATGACCGGATCCTGGGCGGGTGCGATGGGCCATACGCAATTCATCCCCACCAGCTATCACGCCTTTGCCGTGGACTTCACCGGCGACGGTCGGCGCGACATCTGGTCGGACAACCCGGCCGACGCCTTGGCCTCGACCGCGGCCTATCTAGCCAAAAGCGGATGGGTCAAAGGCCAGCCCTGGGGGGTAGAGGTCACCTTGCCGCGTGGCTTCAACTATCAGATGGCCGACCGCAAGATACTGAAATCCCCGGCCCAATGGGGACAGCTGGGTGTCAAAGGGTTGGACGGGCGCAACGTGCCAAACTACGGGCAGGCGTCGATCTTGCTGCCTGCCGGGTCACAGGGTGCCGCCTTCATGATCTTCAAGAATTTCGCGGTGATCGAGCGTTACAACAAGGCCGACGCCTATGTGATCGGCGTGGGACATCTGTCCGATCGCATCAAGGGCGGGCCGCCCATTCAAGCAAGCTGGCCGCGAGGTTATGCGCCGCTGTCGTTCAACCAGAAAAAAGAGATGCAGCGCCGCCTGAAACGCAAAGGCTTCTTGGATGACAAGATCGACGGGATCATCGGCCCGAATACGATCAACGCCATTCGTGCATTCCAGATCAGCAAGGGTGTGACGCCGGACGGCTATGCCTCGCAAGACCTGCTGAAGCTTCTCAAGTCGCGCTAGGACCTGCGCGCCGAAAACACGGTCACGACTGTCAGTCCCGCCAACACCAGCGCGGCGCCAAGGACCTTTTGCGCAGACAGGGGCTCTCCGACCACTACCGTCGCCAGAATCCAGGCTGTCACCGGTTCGGTCAGGGCCAGCGTGACTGCGGTCGAGGCCGCGACATGGCGCAGACCCCAAGTGTAAAGCGCATAGGACAGCCCGGTCGCAATCACCCCAAGGAACAGGATCGCGGCCAACGCTTCTGCGGACCAAAGCCAGTCCAGCGTCAGCACGAAGAGCAGCGGCAGGGTGAACAGCCCCGCCACCGAAAAGGTCGCCGCCGCCACCGTGGCCGAGGGCGCGCGCAACCCAATTCCGCTGGTGATCAGCGAGTAGGTCGCATAGCAGATGCCTGCCGTCAGCGCCAAGCCGATGCCTTGGGGTGTTGTTCCACCGCCGACACCGGCCAGAACAAGGATCACGACCCCCGCAATCGCAAGCGTTTGCCCCAGCAGGCGCAGTCTGGTCGGGAAAAGCCGCGCGAAGGCGATTTCCATCAGCGTCGCCCAGATCGGGGCGCTGCCAATCGTGATCGCGGTCCCAATACCCACGCCCACCTGCGACACCGCACCAAAGAACGACAGGTTGTAAAGGGCAATCGCCACGCCTGCGGCACAGACCCTACCCCAAGGCAACGCCGAAAACGCACCCCGGCTTTGACGCCCTGCAAAGGCCAGCACCAACAGTGCTGCAGCCCCAATCAGGTTGCGCAAGGCACCCACGGCCAAGGGGTCTCGATCTGCAGGCAGCATGGTCTGGATGGTCCCGGTCGACCCCCATAGAAGCGCGGCCAAAACCACGGCCCCGACCCCCATCATGCGATGCGATGCTGACATGTCCCCTCCTGCATCAGAACGTCAGAGTCTTTTGGCATCGAAGGCCCACAAGGGGAAGACTTAGAAACGAAAAGAGCGCACCGGGTAGGGTGCGCTCTTTGACTTCAAATTCAGTCGCGTCAGAAGTTCAGCGAAAGGTTCAGCGCAACACCGTAGGTGTTGTAATCATCGTTTCCAAGACCATCGACATAGGCTTTAGCCGATGCACGCAGTCCTTCGTCTGTCGCGATGACATAACCGACATCAATACGCGCACGACCACCTTCATCCTCGTCGATAAAGTTCACGGCAGCGCCCGAACCGTTGGTCTTCGACCAGATACCTGAAAGTCCCATCGTCATAGCTTGCTCGTGTCGGGCACCTTTGATCGGCGCTTCAAGATCGACACCCACCGAAAGCTCGCTCAGCGTGACCTTCTGCTCTGGAACGGTATTGGACAGACCATCGATGTATTCCAACTGGCGGTCAGAGACATGGTTGTACTCGATCCGCGGATAAAGCGTCATACCGTTAGCCTCATAGTTGCCCTCAAGCGCCAGCATGCCAAGGAAACGCTCTGTCTTGAACGAGTCCGTGAAGGTGCCAAGCGGGTTCACCTCGTTGTCGCTTTCGCCGTACAGCAAGCGCCCTTCGAAGAAGAGCGGCTGGTCACCAAGCTGTGCGACCATATACGGACCTGCCATCCAACCGTCACCGCTGATGTCACCTGTGGCGCCATCCGGGTCAAATTCGGAACGGTCAAATTGCAGCATGCCGCCGATCAGAAGGCCTTCGTTCAGCTTCATATGGCCGCCAAGGGTTGCCAAGGCATAAGTTTGGTCACCCGAGCCCGACAGGTCGGTTCTGGACGCCTCAAGCGCCAACCAGAAGGACGAGTCGCCACCAGTTGCAAAGCTGATATCCGCATTGCCACGCGTGACATCCGCGTTCAGATAGCCATTTGCCCCTGCACTCAGGAAGCGGGCAAGACCCGGCTGGTTCTGAACCAAATTGCGCGCGCGCGTTTCGGTGAAGTCGGCGATCATCTCACCGGCGACCGTCGCACTGTCGATCAGCGAGCTTGCGCTGGCCGCGACAGAAAGGTTGCCTGCCGCATCAACGGCCGCACCTTCTGCAACGCTTACGGTCACGTTGTCGGTGTCGCCCGGAGTAACCGTTGCGGTATACACACGCGGTCCCCCGCTGACGGCACCAACAGACCCGCCCGTCACATCAACATCTGATGCGTCGAAACCGGTTACATCCTCTGCGAAAGTGAAGGTTACGTTGAATGTGTCACCGGGCAGATAGGTCTCGGGCACACCCGAGATCGTCAGACCCGGTGGGGTGGCGTCATATTCGACCGAGAACTGCGACGCTGCCGTGTTGTTGTTGCCAGCAAGGTCTGCTGCAACATTCGCGGCGATATCGACGGTGACGGTTCCATCGCCCGACGGGGTCAGGTCGAAGGTCCAGACCGTGTTGTCCGACGTCGAGAAATTCGAGACGGAACCACCGTTAACCACCATGTCAGTTTGAATGAAATTCTCGACCTCTTCCGAGAAAGTCACCGTCACCGGGATTGGCGACGTGTTGGTCGGGTCCGTCACGGTCGACGTGATTGCAACAGTCGGCGGCGTGATGTCAGTATTGCCCAAGTACCATGTGAAACTACCTGTATCAGTCGTTCCATCCGTTGTTGCTGCGGTTACGCCGACCACCACAGAAAATGGCTCGGTGTTGGTTGTGATGAAATCTAAGTAACTGCACGAATAAGTGGTGCCCGGCGTGATCGTCGCCCCAGTGCAAGTAGAGTCGGGGTCGCCGATCAGGTTAAGATAATCGCCAAAAACGAGACTGGTCAGTGTTTCTGGTTGGTTACCGAAGTTCCGAATAGTGACGCTTAAAGTTACCGGGACATTCGTCGCCGGTAATGGCAGCGGGTTAGGATCGATGGAGGCAGTCACCTCGATTTTACGGAACGGCGCAAAACCTTCATCAATGATCCCGTCACAGTCATTGTCGACGCCGTCTTCAACCTCTGTCGCGCCGGGATTAACCGTGTCATCGGTGTCATCACAGTCGTTGTTGTCAGTGACATATCCGACTGGCTGAGTGGCGGCATCCTGTGTCACATTGGGGTTGCCGTAATTGTCCTCGTCAAGATCCTGATAATAGGTGGTCAGAACACCTTCATCGATATCCCCGTCACAATCGTTGTCGATCCCGTCTGCAACTTCTGCAGCACCAGGGTTAACATCTGCGTTGCTGTCATCGCAGTCACCGGCAGTCAACGAATACCCAGAAATTGGTGCGGGAGCTAGAATCCAATTCGATGCAATTCCAAAGCCGTCCTGATCCGCATCGAGATAAAGCGTCAAGTTCTGTGGCGGTCCGATGAAACTTGGATCAGCGGCATCGACCAATCCGTCACAATCGTTGTCGATCCCATCTGGAACCTCTGGGGCAGCGGGGTTCACTAAGGGATTGCTGTCATCGCAATCTAAACCAACAGGAAAACCATCGGCATCTGCGTCTATTACTGCTTGGGCGTAAGCCACGCCGGATGAAGCAAAGCTCATCACAGCTATTGCCAATGCAACAAAAAACACTTGCTGAATCTTGTTTCCGATTGCGCGCGCACCCGCACACAACCCTGCCTGAAAACCACAGGCCAACTTCCCCTCGATCATTCCCATCCCCAGAACTAGCAAAACAAACCGCCTACCAATCGGTAGGCGGTCACTAATTCTTAACGGGACGTAAATTTAATTCAACCTTGGCGTTCAACGTCGGAAAACGCTGAATAACGGGCGCGCACTATTTAGAATAAGCTGCCCCCGCCAACAGATTAAGCCCGAACCAGCTTGTCGTAGCTTTCCGAGATATCGCGGGTCAGTGCGCCAACCTCGAACATGTAGTCACCGATCTGCCCAACCGGGGTGACCTCTGCCGCAGAGCCGGTCAGCCAGCACTGTTCGAAATCAGCCAGCTCTTCCGGCATGATGTGACGCTCGTGCACGGTGATGCCCTTGTCCTTCAGCATCTGGATGACGGTCTGGCGGGTCAGGCCGTTCAGGATCGCATCGGGGATCGGCGTGTGCACCTCGCCATCCTTCACGAAGAAGATGTTCGCGCCGGTCGCCTCGGCCACGTAGCCGCGATAGTCCAGGAACATGGCGTCCGAACAGCCTTTGGCTTCGGCCGTGTGCTTGGACATGGTGCAGATCATGTACAGGCCCGCCGCCTTGGCCGCGGTCGGGATGGTCTCGGGCGAGGGGCGCTTCCACTTGGCGATGTCCAGCTTGGCACCCTTGTATTTCGCGTCGCCGTAATAGCTGCCCCATTCCCAAGCGGTGACGGCCATGCGGACCGGGTTGCGCGAAGACGCGACACCCATGTCTTCCCCTGCCCCGCGCCAAGCGATGACGCGGACATAGGCGTTGGTCAGGTTGTTGGCGTCAAGAACGGCCTGTTTGGCGGCTTCGATCTCGTCCACGGAATAGGGGATCGGCATGTCCATCATCTCGCCCGACTTGTGCAGACGTTCCGAGTGCTTGCGGCTTAGGAAAATCTTGCCGTCATAGCAGCGCTCGCCCTCGAAGACAGAGCTGGCATAGTGCAACGCGTGAGACAGGACATGGACCTTGGCATCGCGCCATTCTACCATCTCTCCGTCCATCCAGATTTTACCGTCGCGGTCACCATAGCCGGCCATTTGCCTGTCTCCCGTATTTCCAAGGCATTTTTCCATTAGTTGCGCGAGTTAAGTCCGCTTCGGACATATTCTTGCGCAAAAACTGGTGATCGCTAACAATTGATTCTTGGAAAGTCAACAAGACTGACATAAAATCCGGGAAACAAGGCAAATTGTGATCGGAGGCACGATGTCGGACAGCTCTCATGGCGGCGAAAGCCTGCTGTTTCTGACGGACGAGCAGCTGCGCAAGGGGATCGAGGCGATGTATTTCGCCTATCGTGGCTTCACCGCAGACCCGGACCGAATTCTGGACAATTACGCCTATGGCCGGGCCCACCACCGGGCCGTGCATTTCATCAACCGCAACCCGGGCACGACGGTAAACAACCTTCTGTCGATCCTTGGGGTGACGAAACAGTCGCTCAACCGCGTCCTGCGCACCCTGATCGCGGACGGTCTGGTGGAAAGCCGCGTCGGCAAACGCGACAAACGCGAGCGTCATCTGTTTCTGACCGAGGCCGGAACGGCGTTGGAACAAGAACTGTCAAATGCCCAGCGCGACCGGATGCGCGATGCCTATCGGAAGGCGGGGCCGCAGGCTGTCTCTGGATTTCGTCAGGTGCTTGAGGCAATGATGGATCCCGACATGCGGCGCCACTTTAATATGATCAAGGACAGTAATTGATGGCCATGGATCCCGAAGCGCATATTCTGATCGTCGATGATGACGAGCGTATCCGCGACCTTCTGCAAAAGTTCCTGATCCGCCATGGGTTCTGGGTAAGCGCTGCGCGCGATGCCGCCCATGCCCGACGCCTGCTCGCAGGGCTGGAGTTTGACCTGATCGTGCTGGACGTCATGATGCCGGGCGAAGACGGGATGAGCCTGACCCGGTCTTTGCGCGAGACCCTGCAGACCCCGATCCTGCTGCTGACGGCCAAGGGTGAAACAGCAGACCGGATTGCCGGGCTGGAAAGCGGGGCCGATGACTATCTGGCGAAACCGTTCGAGCCCAAAGAACTGCTGCTGCGCATCAATGCCATCCTGCGCCGCGTGCCCCAAGACGCGCCCGATGCCGCCCTACCCAAGCTCTTGCACCTTGGTCCCGTTCGTTATGACTGCGGGCGCGGAGAGCTTTGGCGAGGCGACGACCTGATCCGCCTGACCGCGACTGAAGCCGAGTTGATGAAGATCTTCTCGGCCCGCGCCGGTGAACCTGTCAGCCGTGCCGACCTAGTCGAAGAACTGGGCCGTGACGGCGGTCAGGCCCAAGAACGCGCAGTGGATGTTCAGATCACAAGGCTAAGACGCAAGATCGAGAACAATCCCCGCCAGCCCCGCTATCTGCAAACGGTACGCGGCGCGGGTTATATGCTGGCGCCTGACTGACCCATGACCAAAACCTTCCTGCGATTTCAACTGGTGAACCTGTTGGTGTCACTGGTGGTCTGGTTGGCCTTCCCGATCTCGGTGGGTGGCGTGGACCTGACCGCCCCGATGTTCATCGCCAAGATAATCGCCCTGATCTGGTTCAACCGCTTCCCGCGCAGCAGTGATCTTGCCAGCATCGCGTTCTTTGCGCTCGCCTGTGTCGAGGTCTACCTGATGTTCATCTACGGTAACTTCTCGATCTACACGTTCTTGCTGCACAGGTTTGCCTAGGCCCAAAGGGGCACGGGTATGGCGGCGATTGGCGCAAAAGAGTTCCTCTTGGATTGCTCCTTGAACTGATGCCGGGTTTGGGCTTGTCTCGATCCATGACCACAGCGCTCCTGACCCACCCCGATTGCCTTGACCATGTGACTCCGATGGGCCACCCGGAAAGGGTGGATCGGCTGACCTCGATCCTGAAACGTCTGGACGACCCCGAGTTCGACGATTTGCAGCGGGTCGAGGCCCCCTTGTGCGAAGACGCTGATATTCTGCGATGCCACCCTGAAACCTATCTGACCCGCATCAAGAACGCGGTGCCGGTGCAGGGGCACACGATGCTGGATGGGGATACACATATGTCGCCGGGCTCTCTGGCGGCCGCGCGCCGGGGTGTTGGGGCCAATGTCAAAGCGGTCGATATGGTGCTGGGCGGAGAGGTGCAGAATGCCTTTTGCGCCACCCGTCCCCCGGGCCACCATGCCGAGACCGAAACCGCGATGGGGTTTTGCCTGTTCGGAAATGTCTCGATTGCCGCAAAACACGCGCTGGACCACCACGGCCTGTCGCGCGTCGCGATCATCGACTTTGATGTCCATCACGGAAACGGCACGCAGGACCTGATGTGGGATGAACGGCGGGTGCTGTTTGCCTCGACCCACCAGATGCCGCTTTACCCCGGATCTGGCGCGACGCTTGAGCGCGGGGCACATGGCAATATCGTCAACGTTCCGCTTGCGCCGCTTACTGGGCACGAGGCACTTCGCGGCGCTTGGCATGACCTGATCCAGCCGCAGATGGACCGTTTCGCGCCCGAACTTGTGCTGGTTTCAGCCGGGTTCGACGCCCATATCGCTGACCCGCTGGCCAACCTTCAGTGGCACGAAGATGATTTTGCGTGGATCACCGAAGAAATCTGCGCTCTGGCGGATCGACATGCACAGGGCCGGGTGGTCTCGACTCTGGAGGGCGGATATGATCTGGATGCGCTCGCAAACAGCGTTGCGGCGCATGTGAAGGTTTTGATGGAGCAAGGCGCATGAGCGACACCCCCGTTGCCGAGATGACATTCGAACAGGCCATGGCCGAGCTGGAAGGCGTTGTGGGCCAGCTGGAACGCGGCGACGTGCCGCTGGACCAGTCGATCACGCTGTATGAACGCGGCGCGGCGCTGAAGGCCCACTGCGAAACCAAGCTTAAGGAAGCCGAGGAAAAGGTCGCCGCCATCACCCTGAACAAGGATGGCGAGCCCACCGGCACCACCCCCGTCGAAGGCATGTGATGTTTCAAGAGCGCCTGAAAGAGGTCGCCGGTCTGGTCGAGACACGGCTGCAAAAGGCTTTGGCCGACGACGCCAATCAGCCCGTGACCGAGGCTATGCGCTATACCCTGCGGGGCGGCAAACGCCTGCGCGCCTTTCTGGTGATGGAATCTGCCCGGCTGCACGGGATCAAGGACGCCCTGAACGCCGCCGCTGCGGTCGAGGCGCTGCACGCCTATTCTCTGGTCCATGACGACCTGCCCTGCATGGATGACGACGATCTGCGCCGGGGCCAGCCAACGATCCATGTTAAGTGGGATCAGGCCACAGCCGTTCTGGCGGGCGATGCCTTGCAGACGCTGGCCTTTGATCTTCTTTCCGACCCGGCGTGCCACCATGATCCGGCGGTGCGCATTGCTTTGGTCTCCGGCATGGCGAAGGCCTCTGGCATTCGCGGCATGGTGCTGGGTCAGGCACTGGACATCGCCGCCGAGACCGCACCAGACCCGCTGACGCTGGAACAGATTACCGAATTGCAGGCCGGGAAAACCGGCGCCCTGATCGAGTGGTCCGCCACGGCCGGCGCTGTGCTGGGCCAAGCCGATACCACGCCACTGGCGACCTATGCGCGCGACCTTGGGTTGGCCTTCCAGATCTGGGACGATGTGCTGGATGTCGAAGGCGATGCGACCAAGGTCGGCAAAGCCGTGGGCAAGGATAGCGATGCGGGCAAGGCCACCTTTGTGTCCCTGCTGGGGCTGGATGGGGCCAAAGCACGGGCTCGGGCCCTTATTGACGACGCGGAAGCCGCGCTAGTTCCTTATGGTAAGGACGCAGAAACCTTGCGGGAATGCGCCCGTTTCGTTATCTCGCGCGAGATGTAATACTGGGCCCCTGAAAGTCAGCCATGAGTGACCGACCTCATACCCCCCTTCTGGACCGCGTGAATGTGCCTGCGGACCTAAAGCAGTTCTCGGATGCAGAGCTGCGACAGGTCGCGGATGAACTGCGGACCGAAACCGTGTCTGCCGTATCTGAAACCGGCGGACATCTGGGCGCGGGACTGGGTGTGGTCGAACTGACAGTTGCCTTGCACGCCGTATTTGATACGCCCAAGGATCGGCTGATCTGGGATGTGTCGCACCAGTGCTATCCGCATAAAATCCTGACCGGCCGCCGCGACCGCATTCGCACCCTGCGGACGAAGGACGGGCTGTCGGGCTTCACCAAACGGTCGGAAAGCCCCTATGACCCGTTCGGCGCGGCGCATAGCTCTACCTCTATCTCTGCGGCGCTTGGCTTTGCCGTTGCGCGTGATCTGGGCGGGGCGCCGGACTATGGCATTGGTGATGCGATTGCCGTGATCGGTGATGGCTCGATGTCGGCGGGCATGGCTTTTGAGGCGATGAACAACGCGGGTCACCTGAAAAAACGCATGATCGTCATCCTCAACGACAACGAGATGTCGATTGCACCGCCCGTAGGCGCCCTGTCGTCTTACCTGTCGGACCTCTATGCCGGCGCTCCGTTCCAAGAGCTGAAAGCCGCCGCCAAAGGCGCGGTCAGCCTGCTGCCAGAACCGTTCCAAGAAGGCGCACGTCGCGCCAAAGACATGCTGAAACACATGACCGTGGGCGGCACGTTGTTCGAAGAGCTGGGCTTCTCTTACGTCGGGCCGATCGACGGCCACGACATGGAACAGCTGCTTAGCGTGTTGCGAACCGTCAAGGACCGCGCCACCGGGCCGATCCTGATCCACGCGATCACCAAGAAAGGCAAGGGCTATGCCCCGGCTGAGAACCGCGACGACAAGGGCCATGCAACGGCCAAGTTCGACGTGATCACCGGAAAGCAGAAGAAAGCCCCCTCGAACGCACCGTCCTACACCAACGTCTTTGGCAATGCGCTGGTCGATCTGGCCGCCAAGGATGACAAGATCGTCGCCGTGACCGCTGCGATGCCGGATGGCACCGGGCTAAGCCTGTTTGCCGAGCGCTACCCCTCTCGGTGCTTTGACGTCGGCATTGCCGAGCAGCATGGCGTCACATTCTGTGCCGCGCTTGCCGCCGGCGGAATGAAGCCCTTCTGCGCGATGTATTCGACCTTCCTGCAACGCGGCTATGACCAAGTTGTCCACGACGTCGCGATCCAGCGTTTGCCGGTTCGCTTTGCCATCGACCGCGCAGGGCTGGTCGGGGCCGATGGCGCGACCCACGCCGGCTCGTTTGACATCGCCTACATGGCCAACCTGCCGGACATGGTTGTCATGGCGGCCGCGGACGAGGCAGAGCTGAAACACATGGTCGCCACCGCCGCCGCCTATGATGACGGCCCCATCGCCTTCCGCTATCCGCGCGGTGAAGGCGTCGGCGTGGAGATGCCCGAAATCGGTGAAATCCTTGAGATCGGCAAAGGCCGGATCATTCGGGAAGGCGCGCGCGTCGCGCTTCTGTCCTTCGGCACCCGCTTGGCCGAAACCGAAAAGGCGGCAGAGGCGCTGTCGGCCCGGGGCATCAACCCCACCATCGTCGACGCCCGTTTCGCCAAGCCGCTGGACCGCGAACTGATCCTTGATCTGGGCGCAAACCACGAATGCCTGATCACCATCGAAGAAGGCGCCGTGGGAGGCTTTGGCAGCCACGTTGCGCAGCTTCTGGCAGAAGAAGGCGTGTTTGACAGCGGGCTCAAGTACCGCTCGATGGTGCTGCCGGATACTTTCATCGATCAGGCCTCGCCCCAGCAGATGTACGAGGTCGCCAAACTGCAGGCCGAGGACATCGAAGCCAAGGTGCTGGATACGCTTGGTATCGCACGGATCGACAGCCTGCGGGCCTAATAACCCAACGTTAGACTTTACTGAGGCGACCTGACCGGGCCACGCTGGCCTAGGTTATGGAGTAGCGCCATGAACATTCACGGACGTCCTGTACGGGCTTATCGTTGGATCGTATTCCTGCTGGCGGTGGGATACACGATCTATAACGTCGTGACCTCGGACTATACCAACTTTGGCGGACCGTTCCGGTTTCTGACCATCTGGGGCCTGATCGTTTCGATGATTTCGGCCTACTTCATGCTGTCGCTCAGCTCTGGCTGGCGCGACGGGGACTACCGCATCACAGCGATGAGCGCCTCTGTCCTGAATGTGATGGTGATGTTCCTTTACTGGAAACTGTACTTCACCGACCCCAACCTGCTGCATGCAGATGGCCCGCCGCCCTTCCTTCAGCAGTATTACCTGCATCTGGCAGGGCCGTTTCTGCAAATCTTTGACGCGCTGTTCATTGCCCGGGTCTACCGCCGGCCTCTGCGCGCCGTTCCGCAACTGATGGCAATCATCATGGCCTACGTCGCGTGGGGAGAGTTGGTGATCCAGAACCTGAACGACAGCCCAGCCGGGTCTGTCACCAGCGGTCTGGCCTATCCTTTTCTGAACTCTATGACATTCCCGGAACGCGGCGTCTTCTATGCCTCAAACGCCGGTATCGCACTGGTCATTCTAGCGGGCTTTGCCGCGCTTAGCTGGGTGCTTCGCCTGAACCGGGCCTAGGCCTTGTCGGACAGTTTCGCCTCGATCGCAGCAAGACGTGTCAAAACCTGATCGCGATACTCGTCCGTCTGGTCATTGGCCTCTTGCTCATGCGCATCCTGCATCGAGTTCACGATCAAACCCACGACAAGGTTAACCACCGCGAATGTGGTGACCATGATGAACGGCACGAAGAAGGCCCAGGCATAAGGCTGAACTTCCATTACCGGGCGGACAATTCCCATCGACCAGCTTTCCAGCGTCATGATCTGGAACAGGGAATAGGCCGACAGCCCAAGCGTGCCAAACCATTCGGGGAAGGTCTGACCAAACAGTTTCGTGGCCATGACCGAGCCGATGTAGAAGATGATCGCCATCAGCAAAAAGACCGAACCCATGCCGGGCAGCGCGCGCACGAAACCCTCGACCACGCGGCGCAGACTTGGGGCCGCAGACAGAACGCGCAGCACACGCAAAATTCGCATGGCCCGCAGGACCGAGATCGCCTCGGCGGCTGGCACAAGTGCTATGCCGACGATGACAAAGTCAAAGATGTTCCAGCCGTCTCGGAAAAACTTCAGCCGGTGGGCAAATAGTTTCGCGGCAATCTCCACCACAAAGACTGTAAGACAGGCTGTATCCAGCGCTTCGATCAACCCACCGAACTTAGCTGTGATCGTGCCCGAGGTTTCCAGACCAAGGATCACAGCGTTGAACATGATCACGCCAAGAATAAAATACCGCACCTTCGGGCGGCTTAGAAATTCTGCTACGGTCTCGCGCATAGTATGATCCTGCTCTCTATCCCTTCAAAGGGGTATGGCGCAGGGCAGGCTTTGGATCAAGTCACTGGGGTCTTTAACGACCACGCAAGCGGTCCCACCAGCGACCGGCCTGACCCTTGGCTTCATCGGCCCGTGCCTCTGCCGCGTCCCAGGTGTCTTCGACATCCTCTATCAGCGGGTCGATGGTCCGCATCCGGAACCGGCGCCACGCGCGCCATAGGGCCAAGAACGCGATCAGAAGACCTGTCAGGATCACGATATTCACCCACGGGATCAGGCGGACATCAGGCCCAGCGACAGGCTTTACCCCGATCGCGTTCGGGAAGATCGACAAGAATTCATTCCGCCAGCCATAATGGGTGATGGCGACCCATTCGGGGTCATTCTTGGTTGACTGGGTATCGGCGATTTCGGTCTGCAAAGTGGCCGTGTCGAACTTGAAATACGGTGGCCAGCCCCAGCCTGTGTCCTCATTCCGATAGACCATGGCCTTGCCGTTGGCTTTGACCGCGCGAATGAACATCACGTCGCGATTGATCAGCTCGGCCGTGGCCGTATCCGGCGTCGACCAGAACAAGGTGGTCCAGCCCGACAGGTCCTGTCGTTCCTCATAGGTATCAATCACACGCACGATGTCGCGCTGCGGAAGCGTGTAGTGCAGAAACCCAAAAATGAAGGCCAGCAGCAGAATGCGCAGGACCATTTTCACATAAGCCATCGGGAACCCCCTGTTCGTTCCTGCCTTAGATAAAGGAAGTTCCGCCCGAGTCCACAACCCCCGGGCACTGATTGCCAATTGCCGCAGGGGCGGCACAAGGCTAGGGTTCGGCCATGTCTTCGACGACCGAAACCCGCCTTTTGCAAGAGATCGACGCACGGCGCGATGCATTGGCTGCGCTTTGTGCGGATTTGATCCGCATTCCAACGCTGAACCCGCCGGGAACGAACTATCGCGAGATTTGCGAATTTCTGGCCAAACGGCTTGAGGCCGCGGGGTTCTCCGTTGAACTGATCCGTGCCGAAGGTGCACCAGCCGATAGCGAACAGCACCCACGCTGGAACCTTGTGGCCCGTCACGAAGGGACGGCACCGGGCGAGTGTGTCCATTTCAACAGCCACCACGACGTGGTCGAGGTTGGCCACGGCTGGACCGTCGATCCTTTTGGCGGAGAGGTCCGGGATGGCCGCGTCTATGGGCGCGGGGCCTGCGACATGAAAGGCGGGTTGGCCGCCAGCGTCATCGCAGCAGAAGCCTTTATCACGGCCTGCCCGAACTATCGCGGCGCGATTGAAATCAGCGCCACCGCGGACGAAGAATCCGGCGGCTATGGCGGCGTCGCGTATTTGGCCGAGAAAGGCTATTTCGACCCAGCCCGCGTCCAGCATGTCATTATTCCTGAACCCTTGAACAAAGACCGGATTTGCCTTGGCCATCGCGGCGTCTGGTGGGCCGAGATCGAAACCAAGGGGCGCATCGCCCACGGCTCTATGCCCTTCCTTGGCGACTGCGCCGTACGCCACATGGGCGCGGTCATTGCCGAGATGGAAGAAACGCTCTTCCCTGCCCTGATGGAACGCCGGACCGAGATGCCCGTCGTCCCCGAAGGCGCACGCAATGCCACGTTGAACATCAACGCCATTCATGGCGGCGAACCCGAGCAGGACAAAGACTATACCGGTCTGCCCGCCCCCTGCGTGCCCGACCGCTGTCAGATCACCATCGACCGCCGGTTCCTGATCGAAGAAGAACTGGACAACGTCAAAGCCGAGATCACCGCACTGATGGAACGCGTCCGCGCCGCGCGCCCCGGCTTCGACTATGAGATCCGCGACCTGTTCGAGGTCCAGCCCACGATGACCGACCGCGACGCCCCGATCGTGCAAAGCGTCGAACGCGCGATCCGACAGGTGATGGCGAAGGACCCCGATTTCGTGGTCTCCCCGGGCACCTATGACCAGAAACATATCGACCGGATTGGCAAGCTGAAGAACTGCATCGCCTACGGACCGGGCATTCTGGACCTTGCCCACCAGCCGGACGAATGGGTGGGTATCGACGATATGGCCGACAGCGCCAAGGTCATGGCTTTGACCCTTGCAGAACTGTTGGCGGCGGAACGACGCGAATGAACTTTTCAAGCCAACAGAAATACCAAATCGCTTCGACATTGGTGTTCGCGATGTGGACCGTTCAGCTGGTCTTGCGCGCGATGGAATTCACAGGTGGTGTTTTCGTCTACTCCATCGACGACCCGTATATTCACCTGTCCGTGGCCGAGAATATCCTGTTGGGCGGCTATGGGATCAACGCGAACGAGTTCTCTTCCCCGTCATCCTCGATCCTTTACCCGTTCCTTGTGGCAGGGATGCTGGCACTTGGGGCTGGCGATTTGGGGCCGTTGATCCTGAACGTGCTACCGGGGATGGCCGTGATCTGGCTGATTTCAGGCGCGATCTGGCCGGTCTTCGAAAGGCAATCAGGGCCCGTCGCCCGTGTTCTGCGGATTCTATCAGTCCCTTTGATGATCCTCGCGCTGAATATGACCGCACTGCCCCTAACCGGGATGGAGCATCCATTGCACATCTTGGCGACCTTGTGGATTGCCCTTGGCCTGCTTCGCTTTGGCAAGACGGGCCGGGTTGGGGTGATGCTGGGGATTGGCATCCTTCTGTCACCTATGATCCGGTTCGAAGGATTGGCCTTCTCGGGCGCGGCTTTGCTTGTGCTTCTCGCCATGGGGCGATGGCGCCCGGCGATCGCACTTGGCGCAGCTCTGACAGCGCTGCTTGCGACCTATGTTCTGCTGATGAAGTTTCTGGGCCTGCCCGCCCTGCCAAGTTCAGTCCTGACGAAATCTGGCGTTGCCGAAACTGCCTATGGCGGAGACTTTGCCGCTATCCTGAGTTCAGTTTGGGATAACTTGATCAAGAAACTGTCAGAGCTACCCGACCTCATTCTGACTGTTTGCGCCTTGCTGATCGCCATTTCACTGCCACTGCTTGGACAAGCTGGCAAGGCAATACGCCCCTTGGCTGTGGCTGCGATCATGGCGCTGCTGGCACAGGTTCTGTTTGGACGGGAAGACATTTTCGGCCGCTACGAAAACTATGCCAACGCCATTGCGTTGGTCAGCCTTGCCCTTTGTTTCACAGTATTTTCGACGCGCAGCGCGGCGATAATGTTGACATTCGTTCTAGCCCCGATGGCCTATAGCCACTTCGCATACTGGGTGCTTACCCCGCCTTCGGCGTTCAACACCTTCGGTCAGCAGTATCAGATGCATCTTTTTGCGACCCGATACTTTCCGCACAATCTGGTAGCCAATGACATCGGGCTGGTCTCATATCAGAACGACCAACATGTGCTGGATATCTACGGGCTGGGCTCGGAAGAGGCCCGCAAACTGCGCGCCGAAGGCCCGCTGCAACCAGAGCAGATCAAGGCTTTGTCACAAAAGGCCGGGTCGGACTATGCGATGATTTATACGCACTGGCTGACAAACGGCGTTCCGGACAGCTGGTGTCTTGCAGCGGAAATGAACACGCCCCGCGTCAGCGCAGCCCATGACACCGTGTCGATCTTCCTGTTGACCCCAGAGCTGGAGCCAGAAATGCGCGCAGCACTTTCGGAGTTCGCGACAACCTTGCCCGCGACAACGGACCTAACAGAGTTCGACTGCCCTTAAGGGTCAACGCCGATATTGTCGATCAGGCGAACCCCGGCCAGATTGGCCGCCGCCAGCAAGCGTGCGGGTTCCGCGAATTCAGACATCGGCGACAGGGTTCCGACCGAACGCAACTCTAGGTATTCCACGTCGATGAACCCGGCGCGCACCACTTCGTCGCTGGCCTCGGCCAAAACCTTGGCGATGTCTTCGCCCGCCTTGATCCGCTCCGCAGCGCGCACCATGGCAGCGTTCAGCGCCGGGGCCTTGATCCGGGCGCGGTCGGACAGCAGCAGGTTGCGGGACGACATCGCCAGCCCATCTTCCTCGCGGATGGTAGGGCAGCCGATAACCTCGATCGGTATATTCAGGTCCAGCGCAAGGCGTTTGACCAGTTGCAGCTGCTGGTAGTCCTTGTTCCCGAAATAGGCCTTGTCGGCCTGCGTCTGCAGGAACAGCTTGGTGACAACCGTCGCCACACCATCAAAATGGCCCGGGCGATGCGCACCTTCCAGATCTTCGGTCACACCAGAGACAGAGACATTGGTATTGAAGCCCTGCGGATACATCTCGTCCCCGTCAGGCACATAGATCGCGTCCACCTTGTAAGAGGCCAGCTTTTCGGCGTCCTCTTCTTCGGTGCGGGGATAGTTTTCTAGGTCTTCGGGATTGTTGAACTGCTTTGGGTTCACGAAGATCGTGACAATCACCCGGTCACAGCCATCCTTTGCGGCCTTGACCAGCGACAGGTGACCCTGGTGCAGCGCGCCCATTGTGGGGACCACGCCAACGACCTCGCCCGCCATCTTCCACTGGCGGACCATCGTGCGAAGCTCCGCCAGATTGCGCACGATGGGCGCAATCATTTCTTTGGCTCCGGGGCTTTGTCACCAAATACGTGCTCGGCTGCCGGGAAGGCGCGAGAGCGGACTTCATCAGCATAATCAGCAATCGCCTTGTCAGCATCGTCGCCCAAAGTGGCATAACGCTTGGCGAACTTCGGTTTGAACGCGGTGAACAGGCCCAGCATGTCGTCGATCACAAGAATCTGGCCGTCACAGCCTGCGGACGCACCGATCCCAATCGTCGGGATCGGGATCGCAGCGGTGATTTCGTCTGCCAGAGAGGCCGGAACCTTTTCCAGCACGACCGAGAAGGCACCCGCCTTCGCCACAGCCTCGGCATCGGCCATGATGCGTTCGCGGTCTTCGCCACGGCCCTGCACCTTGTAACCGCCAAGCGTGTTGATCGCCTGGGGGGTCAGCCCGATATGGGCCATGACAGGGATCGAACGGTTTGTCAGAAACTCGATTGTTGGCGCCATGGTCACGCCGCCTTCCAGCTTTACCGCGCCCGCGCCGGTTTCACGCATGATGCGCGCTGCGTTGCGCAGGGCTTGCTCGGGCGATTCCTCGTAGGAGCCGAACGGCATATCCACGACCATCATCGCCTGCTTAAGGCCACGCGCAACGGCTTGGCCATGCATCACCATCATGTCCATCGTGACGCCAATGGTCGAAGGCAGCCCGTGGTGCACCATGCCCACGCTGTCACCGACCAGAATGATATCGCAATGCGGATCGGTCAGCTGCGCAAACGGCGTGGTATAGGCCGTCAGGCAGACCAGCGGCGTGCCGCCCTTGCGGGCCAGAATATCTGACGGCATCGGGGCCGTCTTCTTTGCGGTGGCGCTCATTCCGCCCTCCTCGCATCAGAATTCAAGTGAGAGGGTTATAACGCCGCAACGCAGAATTACTAGTCCAACGCTGCGCGACGAAACAAAGCAGCTTATTATCTGCGGGGAAAAAATTCCTGCGGCGTTTTCATAGCTTTTAGGCCACGCATCCGCTTTAGCCAGTCTTGCATGGGTGGGGTTGGCTTTACCCCTGCCCCGTCCAGCCATTGCGTATAGCCCCAGATCGCGCAATCGCCGATACCGGGACGGTCACCATGGAAAAATGGGTTTTCACCCAGCAAAACAGCAAGGTTTTTAGCGTCCGCATCGAACCGGTTCCGCAGCCATTCGATCGCGCCGTCTGGGAACCCGGCACCATCAACGCGGCGCGCTTCCTTCAACTGTGGCAGACACATACCGATCCGGTTGGCCTCCCACATAAGCAGTTCTCGGCCGCGACGTAACCCGGCGGGGGTCTCGCCGCCCAGACACTTATAGCGGGTCGCAATTTCCAGAAGGATGGCCCCGGATTGCGTATAGGATTCGCCGTCGATCTGAAGCAATGGCACTTCTTTGAAAGGGCTCGCAGCCAGAAACTCCTTGGGCCGCTCAGAGGGATCAGCCCAAATATCGACCCAAACTGTTCTGTGAGAAAGCTCCGCCAAGGACAGCGCAAGGGCGACCTTGCAAGCATGGCCCGAGTCCGGGTGACCGAAAAGAGCAAGACTATCCATAATCACTCTCTAAAATCGAAAATTCGATGCCAATAGATACCACTGCAACACCGTCTGCAATGACCGGATTTCCGCGTAATGTAGAGGGTAAATCGCCTTGCAATTTAGACAGATCACGGCCGCGCTCTGATCAGAACGACGGCCGTTGTTTTAGCGCGACAGGCTATCGGCCAGTCGCATCAGCGTCACCGCTTCGCTGCGATAGCCGAAGGGGTCGTCACCCTTGGCCTCTGCTGCCAGAGTTGCGGCGTCCACAAAACCCCAATCGCCAAGCAAGCTGTCATCGCGCAGCAGCTGGCCAAACCCAGCGATGGCTGCAGCAAAGCGAGCGTCCTGATCCGCACCGGTCAGGGTGGAGCCGATAGGGGTTTCGATCAGCTGGCTTTCGGTCACACCCGGTTCCTTATAGCGCAGGCGTAGGAAGCCAAGCTCATCCGCAGGGCCGCCCTTTTCCGATACTGCGTAGCGGAGCGGATCATTCAGAACGGCGGGGGAACCGACCGGAGTGATTTCATAGATCGCGGTGACAGAGTGGCCGGCGCCGATCTCTCCGGCATCCACTTTGTCGTTGTTGAAATCCTCTCGCCGCAGGGCGCGGGTTTCATAGCCAATCAAGCGGTATTCGGCGACGGTGGCGGGGTTGAACTCGACTTGAATCTTCACGTCGTTGGCGATGGGGAAGAGCGCGCCGGTCAACTGGTCGACCAGCACTTTGCGCGCCTCGGCCAGCGTGTCGATATAGGCGGCCTGCCCGTTGCCGTTCTGCGCGAGCGCCTGCATCGTGGCATCGTCCAGATTACCCCGACCAAAACCCAGAACCGACAGGTAGGTGCCCGTGTCACGCTTATCCGCAATGAAATCCTTCAGCGCCTCGGGGTCCGACAGGCCCACGTTGAAATCCCCATCGGTGGCCAACAGGATGCGAGAGACCTCTCCGTCCTCGGCCATGCCTTCAGCCACGGCATAGGCTTGTTGCAGCCCAGCCTGTCCTGCGGTTGAGCCGCCTGCTTCCAATTGGTCCAGCGCGTTTAATATCTTGGCCTGATCGCTGGCCGGGGTCGGGGCCAGCACCTGACCGGCGCTGCCGGCATAGGTGACGATAGCGACCTGATCTTCGGGGCGCAGTTCCGACAACATCAGGCGCAGGCTTTGCTTGAGCAGCGGCAACTTGTTGGCGTTTTGCATCGAACCAGAGGTGTCGATCAGGAAGACAAGGTTCAACGGTGGGCGATCTTCGACCGCGGGCAATTGTCCCTGCAAACCAATGTGGACCAATTGTGTGCCTTCGTTCCACGGGGTCTGGAAAGTCTGGACCGTGGTACGGAACGGAGCCTCGCCCGCATCCGGCGCGGCATAGTCATAGGGGAAATAGTTCACCATCTCCTCGACCCGCACCGCCTCTTTCGGTGGCAATCGGCCGGACATGATCGACTGGCGAACTACCGAATAAGACGCCGTGTCCACGTCGATCGAAAAGGTCGATACGGGCTCCTCAATCGTGACTTTCAGCGAGTTCGGGGCCTCATTCGCGAAGGTTTCGGTCTCTGCCTGTGGCAGAAGAAGCCTGTTTGGCTGCACCTCAGCCTGAGGGGGCGCAGGAACCACCACAGATTTCGACCGCGCCGGCGCAGCACCAGAGGTCACCCCCAAAGGTGCAGCTTGGCGTCGCAGCATTTGCGGGGCGACGGCTTGTGCCTGTCCTGTGACCTGACCGATGCTCAGATCACGATCCATTGGGGCAGCCTCCATCGCGATTTCTGCATCCAACAGTGGCTCTTCCATAACCGGTTCAATCATGGGCTCGGCCATAAGCTCTGCACTCTCGTTGCGGACCACTGGGGTCTTCTGAGCAACCACACCACTGGTCGCCACATCGTCATCGGTGGCCAGCCCTGGGGCAGGTGGCGCGACCGAAGGCGGGGTCAACACACCCGGTGCATTTGGCAAGATCACGAACAGGGCAAGGCCCGCTGCGATCAGTCCGGTCGATGCGGCCAATGCACCGCGAGACGTCAAATTCCCTAGCATTTTCGAAACTCCATTCCAGAAACCCGCCCTATTTTTGGGGGCGTCAGTACTGGGACGCGCCGGATCAGCGGTTTCTTGGAGAGTGTCGAAATTTTCCATCGCTGCCCTGAGATGCGCGGCTTTCATATCGGCATCTGGGGCGGGCGTGTCCTGCAGGGCGGCACGCAGGCGGTCAAACTCGTCTGTCATGGCTGCTCCTCTTCTGCATGGATGGCTTTCAGGTGGCGCTTCGCCTCGGAAACGCGCCAGGCGACGGTGCCTTCAGAGACCTCCAACACCGCAGCGGTTTCCTTCTGGCTTAGGCCTTCGCCAAGGGTCAGTGTCAGCGTATCGCGCAACTCGTCCGGCAGGGCGCGCATGGCCTGAACCAGCCAGTCGCGGGCTTCGGCTTCTTCGCGATTGGCGGCTTGGCGGGTAATTTCCCAATCGCCCCATCCCCCGGCTGCTTTATCATGGGTGGCAGAGCGGCGACGGCGATCGTGGGCGGCGTTCACGGTGACGCGGTAGAGCCAAGTGGTAAACTTGGCATCCCCCCGAAACCCATCCAGCTTCGCGGGAAGCGCCATGCAGATGTCCTGCGTCAAATCTTCTGCCTCGGCCCGATCACCGGTCATGCGCATCGCGAAGGCGAACAACCGATCATAATGGCGCGCCAACAGCACCGAAAAGGCGCTGCGATCCCCGGCGGCCGAGGCCAGGGCAAGCTGTTCATCCGATACCGTCATACGCATGTCATACCCTATGACGCAGCCCAAAGGCGGTTTCTTGGAAACTTGGCCGATTATTTTTGAGAAAGTTTAATTCGAAGATCGCGATCCCTTCCCAGAAGGGGTGCATCTGCGGACCTTACGGATTTTAAGGACCATAGAATGCACCCCACCTTCTGGAGGGAAAACGTGCGATCCTCAAACGGACCGCGAAAACGTCAGGACAGCCAACCCTGGCCAGAGCAATTGCTGCAGCGGCGGGTTCCAATGCCATAACAACCATCGCAACGCGCAAAGATGTTATGTCCGTAGACATCTTTGCCCTTCACGACTTGACGTCGACCGCCGCAAATCTCGCAGACGGACAAGCCTGACCCCGAGCATCGGTGGCAGCGTCGTTTTGTATCTACTTCGTTTTTACCGGGGGCGTTCTTAAGCGCCCAAAGTGGCTGGACCATACTATTCTATCTCAGAAATCTACTAACACGATATGAATGCTAGGCCGGTTCAGGCCTGCGCGAATAAGAAAGGCGCGCGTGCTGGAAAAATCAGCAGAAGCCCGCCAATATTACCACAAAACCACCGTTTGAATGCGCTAAATTTTGCCGAGCAAACAGGCGTTATAACCTTAAGAATATTGGTTTTGTCGAATTGGCTACGCCTGAGTATCCGTGGGCATCGTTCGCCCAGCCCAAGTGAAGCGAATCGAAATCGCCCCGCAAACCTCTCGATGCACAGCCACTTTGGGGGTAGGCCAAAAGCTTGGTTAAATCGTCCGCAGGGAAATATTCGGAAACATATGTCAGCACTATTGACATAAACGAAGAATCCGAAGACTTTGTGGCGACATAATCGGAGCCCCCAATGTCCCTGACCGACATTTTCGCGACACGTTCCAGCCGGATGAAAGCCTCGGAAATACGAGAGCTTCTGAAACTCTTGGAACAACCAGACATCATTTCCTTCGCGGGCGGCATTCCCGACCCCAACCTGTTCCCGATGGACGCCTTCCGCGAGGCACTGGCCGAAGCCATGCAGGAACCGGGGTCGCTGCAATATTCCGCGACCGAAGGCTACGCCCCTCTGCGCAGCTGGCTGGCAGAGCAGATGACCGTGCTGGAAGTCCCATGTTCGGCCAAAAACATCCTGATCACCTCGGGGTCGCAGCAAGCGTTGGACCACCTTGGCAAGCTGTTCCTGTCCCCGGGGGATACCACGCTGTTGGGATGGCCCACCTATCTGGGGGCCTTGGGGGCCTTCAACGCGTACGAGCCACGCTATGACCGGCTGGACCCCGGCAGCAACCGCGCACCAGAAGACTTCGCCGCAGCAGCTGCCGAGAACGGTGGACAGGTCAAGATGGCCTATCTCTCGGTCGATTTCTGCAACCCGACCGGGGTCACCCAGACCCGCGACGAACGCCTGCAAGTCCTACACATGGCCGATGCTCTGGATTGCGCGGTCATCGAAGATGCCGCTTATCAATCGCTGCGCTTTGACGGAGAGGCCTTGCCCCCAATCCTTGCGCTAGAGATCGCCAAAAAAGGCGATATCGACAAATGCCGGACGATCTATTGCGGCAGCTTCTCAAAGACCCTGTCGCCGGGATTGCGCGTGGGCTGGGTCTGCGCGGCAGAAGAGGTCATTCAGCAGCTTGTCCTGCAGAAACAGGCCGGTGACCTGCACAGCCCGACCCTGAACCAGATCGCGATCGAGAAGGTCGCGCGCCGGCATTTCCTGTCGCACGTGGCTACGATCAAATCCGCCTATCGCGCCCGGCGCGACGCCATGCTGGCCGCGCTAGAGAAGTATATGCCAGAGGGTGTCGACTGGACCCGCCCTGAAGGCGGGATGTTCATCTGGATGACCCTGCCGCCATCAATGGACAGTCAGGATATCTTCAAGACCGCAGTGGAGGAAAAACGCGTGGCTTTCGTTCCCGGAAGCCCGTTCTACCCGGATGGAACCGGGGCTAATACGATGCGATTGAACTTCTCGAACGCGAACGAAGACATGATCACCGAAGGTGTGTCACGGTTGGCAGAGGTCATTCGCGCGGCGATGGCTGCCTAAGCCCGACCGAACCGGGCAGCCCAAGTCAGCTTGGTGTCCCCATGCGCAGCGTGGGCGGCGTGGACCCCTCGGGCAATCGCCCGCGCCAGACAGGTCGCGGCGGCATGGCCAATCAACAAGCTTTCAGACACCGGGTCCGCCAAGGATCGGCTCCCCGTGCTGACGGCGAATACAAGATCTCCGTCCATCGGAGTGTGGCTGGGCTGGATCGCGCGCGCCATGCCATCATGTGCAGCCACCGCCATGCGGGATGCCTGCGCTTTGGTCAGGTCAGCATCCGTCGCGACGATGGCGATGGTGGTGTTTTTGTCCTCAAGCCCTTTCACCCGTGGCAGCGCATACGGGTCAGGCTGGCCCTGTCCAAGCCCACCGAATTCGCCGTCCATTTCCCACGGCGCCGCCAGAAACTCTGGCCCCTCGCCCATCAGGACGGTTCCTAGGGAATTCACAGCCACCAGTGCCCCCACGGTCACACCCGAAGGCAGCACGACCGAGGCCGACCCCAAGCCCCCCTTCAAATCGGCCGTCAAAGCGCCCGTTCCTGCCCCGGTGGTGCCAAGTGCAAAGCTGGTATCGGCGTCGTTCAGCGCCTCTATTCCGATCCGCGCATAGGGGTTCGCGGACCATGTTTTGTCGCCACCGTTCAACAGGTCAAACAGGATGGCCCCGGGTACGATCGGAACCCTTTGGTCGCCAACGGCAAACCCGCGTCCCCGCGCGCGCAAGGCATCGGCCACACCGGACGCGGCATCCAGCCCAAAGGCCGACCCGCCCGACAGTACCAGCGCGTCGACCTTCTGAACGGTTTTGTCAGGCGCCAGAAGGTCGGTTTCGCGCGTTCCCGGGGCGCCGCCCATGATGTGCACACCTGCGGTAAAGGGCGCATCCCCCACCACCACTGTGGCGCCGGTTTTGATCGTCTCATCCGAGGCATTACCCACCAACAGGCCCGGCACATCAGTGATCAGGTTGCGGGGACCGGGGAATAGTTTGTCAGCCATGACACCTCTTTAGATACAGCGACCGCCATCGACCTCTAGCGCGACGCCAGTGATCATGTCGGCCTCGTCCGAACACAGGAACAGCGCGGCATTGGCCAGATCTTCGGGGGTCGAGAACCGCCCGATGGGAATCGTTGACAGGAACTTGGCGCGCATCTCGGGCGTGTCCTCTCCCATGAAGCTTTTCAACAAGGGCGTTTCGCCCGCGACCGGGTTCAGTGCATTCACGCGGATGCCGTGCGGCGCAAGCTCGACCGCCATGGTGCGGGTCGCGGTGATCATCCAGCCTTTTGAAGCATTATACCAGTTCAGCTTGGGGCGCGGCGAAACGCCTGCCGTAGAAGCGATGTTCAGGATGACGCCGCTTTCGCGCTGCTTCATCGCCGGAACAAAAGCGCGCGCCGTCAGATAGACCGACTTCGCATTCACCGCCAGAACGCGGTCAAAGTCCTCTTCTTCGACATCTTCCAGCAGGCCCGGCATATGGGTCACGCCTGCGTTGTTCACCAGAATATCCGGCACGCCGAACGCCTTGGACGCCGCACGCGCCATAGCCTTCACAGAGGGTCCGCTGGCCACGTCAACCTCGTGCGCCAGACCGCCAATCTCGTCAGCTACCCGCTGTGCGGCTTCCACGTTTATGTCTGCGACCATCACCCGCGCACCTTCCTGCGCAAAGCGACGGGCGATACCTTCTCCGAAACCAGATCCCCCACCGGTGATAATCGCGGTTTTTCCCTGTAACCTCATGAACTTCTCCCTACCGGCATTCTGCGCCGGTTGCACCGTTTAGGCAAACGCGGAGTGCAAAGAAAAAGGCGCGCCGTGCATTCACACAGCGCGCCTGCCTTCCGGGAGGTAAAGAAGGCGATTAGACCTCGACGGTCTTGTTCTCGACAGCTTTCGCTTCGACCTCGTCGCCTCGGGCGATCTCGATCCGGCGTGGTTTCAGCGCTTCGGGGATCTCGCGGACAAGATCAATGTGCAGCATGCCGTCAGCATGGGTCGCGCTGGTTACGCGCACGTGGTCGGCCAGATGGAAACGGCGCTCGAACGCGCGGGTCGCAATGCCGCGGTGCAGGTAATTCCGCTCTGTCTCTTCGCCCGACTTACGGGCCGCTACGATCAGCGCGTTTTCCTTTACGTCTACAGACAGATCGTCGCCAGAGAAACCGGCTACGGCAACTGAGATACGGTAGGCGTTTTCACTGGTTTTCTCGATGTTATACGGGGGGTAGCTGGGCTGTGCAGCCGTATTGGACAGCACGCGATCCATCATGTCAGCCACACGGTCAAAGCCAACGGTGGCACGGTACAGAGGTTCAAAATCCAGGTTACGCATCTTTCGTCATCCTTCTTACAAGCGATGTATTTTCAACTGGCCTTCCAACTGGACAGACCAAAATTTTGCAGGCCCGTTTGGCACCCACAGATTAGATTTGGGGAGGAGTTTTTAGGGTTTCAAGACCTAGGGCTTGATGAACCGCGCACCGCCGATTTCTTTCTTGCCGCCCACGGTAACGGACCGGCCCTCGACCACCGTTACAGGGAAAACCCCGCGCCCTGAGTAAAGATCAGCCCGAAGCTGTTCGACGGCAGGCGCGACTTCGGTTCCGAAAGAGACGGTCTTGTCGCCGTCACGATACCCGCGCGATATGATCGAGACGATCTTGGCGCGAAATCCGATCTGTTTGAACACCGGCGCCCCGGAAGAGCCATGATCCACGTCACAACTGAAGGCCATGACCTGTTCATAGGCATCGGTCACCTCGCACCCGGCTTCGCGTGACAGGGTATGTCGCCGCCCCTGTCCGACCGAGACCACCTCGATCAGGTCGCCTTGCTCAACCTCGTCGCTGGTCTCAAACGGGGCGGCCACGGCCAAGGGGATGCCGCTTTCCAGCTGCACCAATGCCACGTCGGATCGGATGGATTGCAGCGCGTCTTCACCGCCTAAGCTGAAGTCCGGCATCATCACCGCGCGAAGGCCCGCGCGGCTTGCAACCGCTTCGTCCCGCCGCATGCCCGCCTGAAAAATGATCTCGCGGGGGTCGATCACAACCCCATCCCTTAGCAGGCAATGCGCAGCGGTCAGAACCAGATCATTGTCCACCAGAACCCCGGTGCAATAGCCGCCCTCTGGCAGGTCCAGCCGACCAACGGCCTCTAACCCCAAGGTCTGGGACCGAAGGCGCAACTCACTCAGCCGGTCCTGCGCTATTGCGCCAGAGCTAAGAAGGGTCAGGCAAAGAAACGCGCGCAAAATCATGGTTTCACAAACTTCGCGCCGCCTGTTGCGCGCGCGCCTCCTGTTCCGAAACCCACAGATTTTGTCGGGGTCCAGACGTCGTCACCTTCAGCCAGATTCAGCATCAGCAGGTCCAGCGACCGCACAATCGGCGTACCAAGCGCAACCTTCTGTTCATTGACATCCGACTTGGCCGACACGACCGACACGATCCGCGCCTCGCCCCCTTTGAAACTGAAAACCGGGGCACCCGAGGACCCAAAGTCGATGTCACAGGACAGCATCAAAACACCCGGCCTGCGCGCCATGACCCGGCACTGTTCCTGCAAGGCGGGCTCTTCCGATCGGTTAAAAGCGTAGGACACCACGCCAACCCTGTCGCCCTTGCGGGGATGCGAACCGGTGCGAAACGGAACAACCCCCGACAGGCTGATCGGGCGATCCAGCTCCAGCAGCGCCAGATCATAAGACACCCGCTTCATGAAGGCTTCGCTGTCAAAAACATACTCAGGATGCACGACCGCCCGGCGCACCTTGCGATAGGCCCGTGCCCTGCCATCCCGCCAGCCTGCCAGAAACTCCATCTTTTCCAGCGGCTCAGGCGTTCCTGTGAACCGGTTGAACATGCAATGGGCGGCCGTCAGCACAAGATCGGCCGCGATCAGCGCACCAGTACAGAAACCAGATCCGCCGATATCCAGCCGCCCGACGGCGTCCCAATCTTTGCTTTCTTCAGCGGTCTCAAGCCGCTGCAGACGAGAATCCTCCTGCGCCGAAAGCGCGCCCGAAAGCCCGCAGATCGTCAGCAAGAGTATCACAAGCCGCATCGGTTCCTCCTACGCTGGACGATGCGGGTTTGGTCGGACCATCAATCCCCGAGGCCACGCAAAGCGGGTGGGATCGGCCCACCGGTCGCCCAGTCCAGCAACTCTACTGTATGCACTATCGGCGTTTCGGTTCCAGAGCCGATCTGCATCATGCAGCCAATATTGCCCGCCGCGATCACGTCTGGATGCTTCGCTTCTAGCGTCTTCACCTTCCGTGCCTTCAGCTGTTTGGAGATCTCGGGCTGCATCAGATTATAGGTCCCGGCAGACCCGCAGCACAGGTGGCTATCGGCGGGTTCGACCACGGTGAACCCTGCAGATTTCAGCATGTCCTTGGGGGCCGTTTTGACCTTTTGCCCGTGCTGCAGCGAACAGGCCGCGTGATAGGCCACGGTCATGTCCTTCGGCGCCTTGGCCCCGGACATATCCAGCTTTTGCAATAGTTCAGAGATGTCCATCGCCAAGCCCGCGACCTCGGCCGCGTCCCCGGCCAAAGCGTCATTGCGGAACATGTGGCCATAGTCTTTCACGGTCGTGCCGCAGCCCGATGTGTTGATGACAATGGCATCAAGCCCGCCGTCCGCCTTCTCGGCCATCCATGCACGGATATTCGCGGCCGCCGCCGCATGGCTGTCGGACTCGCGCCCCATGTGATGGGTCAGCGCCCCGCAGCAGCCTGCGCCTTTGGCGACCACGATCTCGCAGCCCAAACGGCGCAGAAGACGGATCGTGGCATCGTTGATATCGGTGTTCAGCGCCTTTTGGGCACAGCCGGTCATCAGCGCTACTCGCATCTTAGGCGGGGTTTTCGCCTCAAAGACCTGCGGCCGGTCATTGCGACTGACCGACGGGATCTGCTTCGGCGCCATTTCCAGCATCGCGCGCAATCTGGCGTCCGGCATAAACCGCGCGAAAGGCCGCCCGATCTTGGCCCCCAAAAGCGCCAATCGGAACCGCGTGGGATAGGGCAGTATCTTGGCCAACATCCAGCGCAACGCCCGATCCGACATCGGACGCTTGTAGTTTTGTTCGATATAGGATCGCGCATGGTCGACCAGATGCATGTAATGCACGCCCGAGGGGCACGTCGTCATGCAAGCAAGGCAAGACAGGCAGCGGTCCACATGCTTCACCGTCTTCTCATCTGGTACACGCTCGTTTTCCAGCATGTCCTTGATCAGGTAGATACGGCCTCGGGGGCTGTCCAACTCGTCGCCCAAGACCTGATAGGTCGGGCAGGTTGCCGTGCAAAACCCGCAATGGACACAGGCCCGAAGGATCTCGTTCGAGTGGGCAATCGCCGGGTCAGTCAATTGTTCTGGGGTAAACTCTGTCCGCATGATTACCTCATCAGCCCGGGGTTCAAAATACCGCGCGGATCAAACTGCGTGCGCAGGCCTGCGCTGATCCGTGCAAGGGGTTCCGGCTCTGGCTGGAACATCGCAATCTGCGACCGCGTAGAGGCCGCGGCGCGCACCAAGGTGGCGTGCCCTGCGATCCCCTGTAGATCGGGCCTGATATCACGGCCCTCGTCCACAAGCAGCCAGACCAGCCCGCCTGCCCAGTCATAAACCACACGCTCTGCCCCAACAGCCGCAGCCACGCGCGGTCCGTCGGACGGTTTCACCGACACGCGCCAAACATCCCCTGGTAGCCCGTGGAACGCCTCGACGTCGCGGACCCATTTCCAACCCGCTGCCGTTTTTTCCGGATCGGTCTCTATCAAGGCCTCGCCGTAATCCTTCAGCAACTCTGCCAACTGACCGGCGCGATAGGCCACGGATTGCGCGAAGCCTTCCACCCGGAACATGGTGACCGGATGTCCATCCACACCCACCGGCACATGCGCTGCCCCCGATACTTCGAACGAAGATCCAACAGCACGCGCCAAAGCGGAAATCGCCTGACTGTCGTCCAAGCCGTTCACCAGTACAACCGCCCGAGCCTCGGGCGCGGGCAACAGCTTGAAGGACACTTCGGTCAACACGCCAAGCGTGCCGAAGGACCCGGCCATCAGCTTGACCAAATCATAGCCGGTGACGTTCTTCATCACCCGCCCGCCATTCTTGATCACATCGCCTCGGCCATCGACGAAACGCACGCCGATCAGGCTGTCACGACAGGCGCCTGCCTGTATCCGTCTGGGCCCCGAAACATTGGCCGCCACGACCCCGCCAATCGTCGGTGTGCCCGTGGTCCCCAGCAATCCTCGATGGTCCATCGGCTCGAAAGGCAACCGCTGCCCTTCGGCGTCCAATGCGGCCTCGACCTCGGCCAAGGGGGTTCCGGCCTTGGCAACAAGGGTCAGGGCCCCCGGCTCATATCGTTCAATGCCCGTCAGGCCCGCCAAGCTGATATTCGGCTCGGCCACCACTCCACGGGTTCCACCGCCACAAATCTGCAACGGAGCGTCGGCGCTGGCCACCAAATCGGCCAGCTCGGTCTCGGTCTCTGGTCTTCTCATCTTTATCTTTCGGAAAAGGGGCTGGCCCCTAGCTCCGGCGCTCCTTTGTTGCGTCCAGAGGGAATACTTTCGACGGGTTCAAAAGCCACTTGGGGTCGAACACGTCCTTCACCCGCAGCTGCGCTTCGAGATCCACCTCAGCGTACTGCACATTCATCAGGTCCCGCTTTTCGATCCCGACACCGTGTTCGCCGGTCAGGCAACCGCCGACCTCGACGCATAGTTTCAGAATTTCGGCACCGAATTTTTCGCAAATTTCCAGATCGCCGGGCTTGTTGGCATCATACAGGATCAGGGGGTGCATGTTGCCGTCACCCGCATGAAAGACATTACCCACCAACAGGCCGAACTCTTCTGACATCTCACCGATCCGGCGCAGCACATAGGGCAGTTCGGACACCGGGATGGTCCCATCCAGACACATGTAATCGTTGATCCGACCCATCGCGCCAAAGGCAGATTTGCGCCCCAGCCAAATCCTTGCGCTTTCATCAGCGGAGGTACTTTCGCGCAACTCGACCGGGTTGTGCTGGCGCGCGATTTCCAGGATCAGCTCAAGCTGTTCGTTGATCTCGGCGTCTGATCCTTCGACCTCGACAATCAACAGCGACTCGCAATCGGGGTAGCCCGCGCCAACAAAGGCTTCTGTTGCGCGGATGACCGGGCGGTCCATGAACTCGATCGCTACGGGCAAAACACCCGCTTTGATAATGTCGCTGACGCATTGGCCTGCGACCTCGTTGCTGTCGAACGCCATCAGAACGGGGCGTGCGCCTTCGGGTTTGCGCAGGATGCGTAGTGTGGCTTCGGTCACGACGCCCAGCTGCCCTTCGGATCCGCAGATCAGTCCCAGTAGGTCCAGACCACCGGCATCCAGATGCGCCCCGCCGATCTCGACCACAGAGCCATCCATCATCACCATGGTCACGCCCATCAGGTTGTTGGTCGTCACCCCGTATTTCAGACAATGCGCCCCGCCAGAGTTCATCGCGATATTGCCCGCAATCGCGCAGGCCAGTTGCGACGAGGGATCGGGCGCATAGAAGAAATCATTCTCTTCAACAGCGCCACTGACGCTTAGGTTGGTACGGCCCGTCTGCACCCGGATAAACCGGTTGTCATAGTCGACCTCCAGCACCTCGTTCATTCGCGCCACACCAAGGATCACGCTGTCAGCGGTCGGCAGCGCGCCCCCCGCCAGCGACGTTCCCGCCCCGCGCGGCACCACCGGAACATCTTCGTCATGGCAGATCTTCAGCACCGCTGCGACTTCTTCGGTCGAGCTGGGCAGCACGGCACAAAGTGGCGGGCACTTATAGGCGGTCAGCGCGTCGCATTCATAGGCGCGGGTTTCGGCCGGGTCGTGGATCACGGCATCTTCGGGCAGAACACCGCGCAGGCGGTCCACCAAACGTGCTTTCTTCGACATGACCCGGGCGTCCGGGACGGGCATTTCCATGAGGCTCCTCCAATTTCGCAGAATCCTATTCCGTTTTTGGCAGATGACAAGCGTCCCCTACCAGCTATAGATTCGATCTCATGGAACTTTTGGACCACCTTCAGCACTTCTCGCTGCTTGACGCCTTCGCCGTCGCCTTCCTGCTGATCAGCTGGTGGTTGATGAGCCTGAAGATAGAACTGCCGAACGGCGCCAAACCGTCGGTGTCGATCCTGATGGAGGACTATCGCCGGGTGTGGATGCGCAACCACGTCACCCGCAACCCAAGGGTGCTGGATGCAATCATCATCGGGAACCTGCGCGCGGGCACAACCTTCTTTGCCTCGGGCTGCATGATTGCCATCGGTGGTGTTCTGGCCCTGATCGGTAATACCGAACGTCTGATGGTGGTCGCCCGTGACCTGTCTTTGGACCAGTCGCCAAAAATCATTTGGGAACTGAAGCTCATTTTCCTGATGCTTCTGTTGGCGCATACCTTCCTGAAGTTCGTCTGGTCGCACCGCCTGTTCGGGTATACCTCGGTCCTGATCGGCGCGATCCCGAACGACGAGAATGATCCCACGGCCTACCAGCGGGCAGATCAGGCTGGCGTGATCATCAACAACGCCTCGCGCCACTTCAACCGGGGGCAGCGGTCGATCTATTTCACCCTTGCTACATTGGCCTGGCTGCTAGGGGCCATTCCCTTGTTTCTGGCCACACTGACAACATTGGCCGTGATCTGGCGCCGTGAGTTTGCCTCAACCTCGCGCAGCCTGCTGCTGTCCGGCAAGGAAATACCGGGCACAGAGATGTGAACTGACCCCCCCCTGTTTTCTGTCACACTGGCCGGCGAAAGGATCCCTTATGCGCCTGCCCCTGATCGCCCTGTTGCTTAGCAGTCAAACTGCACTGGCCGACCCGGCCGAGATTGTCGAAGCATCCGCCAAGGCCCAAGGGTCTGGCGATTGGAACATTTCCGTTACCCTGCGCCACCCCGACACTGGCTGGGACCACTACGCCGACGGGTGGGAGGTTCTGTCGCCCGACGGAACCCGACTTGGTTTTCGCGAGTTGCTGCATCCACATGTGAACGAACAACCTTTCAAAAGATCGCTTGGCGGCGTCACCATTCCCGCAGGTCTGGACCACGTCCTGATCCGCGCGAAGTGTTCGGTAGATGGATGGGGCAAAGATTTGTTTCGGCTTGATTTGCCATAGCCAATGAACAGCGAACCAAACACAGACGAGGCCCCAAAGGGGCCCCATCCATGGTGATTGTTCTTTCGTATGCGCCTTAGCGCTCGAACCCACCAACCTGATCATAGAAATTCGCTCCGAAGCCAGCCAGCCCCTCGCGAACGCCACCTTCCGCCGGGCCATAAACCTGAAGCCCGGTCGGTGACAAAATCGCCAGAAAACGTTCCGCGAAATTTGCCCCGAAGCTGGCAAGGTGGATACCAGCATCTTCGTTCGTTTCGTAGCGTTCGTTGATGTGAATGACGTTACCGGACCGGTGCCACTCGTAAGATTTGGCACCCGCTTCTGCCTTGGTCGCTTCGACCATTTCAGCCATCAGCGCGTTGAACGCGTCATCTTTGCCTTCGGCCAATTCAAGGGTCAGTGTCCATGCGATATCGTCGGTGGCTTCGGCCATTGCGGTGGTTGTCATGAGTCCTCCAATCAGCAGCCCTGCTGCCATTGCTGTTTTGATTGATTGCTTAATCATCTCGTTGTCCTTCGTTCGTCCGGCAGCTTGATTGTCGCCGTTGAAATCAGGATGCAGCAGTGGAAGGTCCCCATGTATCGGGAGTATTCCCTATTTTTTTCACGAAATACCCTAGTCCATCACGATGCCATGCTCTAGCGCGAGCAAGGCCAAGGCAGGTCGGGCGCGAACATCCGTTTTATTATAGATGCTTTGAATGTGATGATCCGCGGTCTTGGGCGAAATCCCCAGCGCCTCTGCGATCTCGGCGGTGGTTTCACTTTTCGCAAGCCGCGACAGAACCTGCGCCTCGCGGCGGGTCAGCCCAAAGGGATACGCGGCTTTGGCGTCACTGACCTTATGACCAGCGGCCTGCAACACGCTTGAAACGGCGACTGCTGGAAAGACCTTCTCGCGCGCGGTGGCATTCAGCGCATTCGCAGCTTGATCCGCGCTTAACGCAGGGCGGTTTGGCATACCGTGTGTGAGTTCATCGTATTCATTGGCGACCGCTAGAATATTTGACGCCAGATCGGACAGTCTGATCCCTCTGTGATACCCGGACCCGTCTGCCCTCTCTTGCACAGAGGCCGCCACGCTTACCCATTTCGAGAACGGATCGCCGTGCGACAGGTAGAACTGCGTCTGGTAGGTGTGACGCTCCATCTCCAGCCGTTCCGAGACCGCCAGTTCTGTTTCTTTGTACCAAATCCTGTTGCTGATCGCGCATTTTCCGATGTCGTGGACCAAGGCCGCAAGCCTTAGGTTCTCGATATCGCCTTTAGACAGTTTGGCCACCTTGCCAGCCTGCGCCGCCAAGCTTGAAACCCTGCGCGAATGGCTTCGGAAACACACTGCTTTGTGGTCCGTCATATCCGCTGCAATTTCAGCCAATGTCTCGCGGCAAGTTGGCGTCATCAAGATGCGATCGCCGGGTTCTGCCGCGATGAAGTTTTCGAACTCGGGCGTCTTGCTGGCGACTTCAAAAATATCGTCGGCAAATTCCAAGAACTTGGCGCCAAGGTTTGGATCAATCTCGTGGCCAAGCTTCGCTGCAATCACTTCTTTCGCTTGGGTGGCGTTGTATAACCGCCGGACAAGCTCGGCCATTTCGGTGATCCGGTGCAGCCGTTGCAGATATGGCAGCGACTCACCGCCATAGGGCAGAACCTTGCTATCCCAACGGCCATAATAAAACGGGATGCTTTCCAGAACGGCCTGCGAAATCGGCAGCCTTTTCGCCAACAGGTAAGACTGGCGGCAATGCGCTGCAGTAAAGTCAGGTGCCGCTAGCGGGATCATGTCGCAGATGCTTTCAAAGGCGGCGTCGCGGTCCTCGCTGGGGGCGTCTAGGGCAATGAATTGCGCCAAGTGCTTTTTCAGATCCGCACGGTCAGCCCAATCACCCAGCATAGTCGCGACGGCAAAGCCCTGATCGTCTCCGATCGACATCATTCCTGTTTCATGACTGGTAATGGTACATCCGATGAAGCGGACCAAAGCAATATAGTAGGCATCTTTTTGCGTCGCGACGTCGTCGCCAAGCCGCCTAGAGAACTCTGCCGCGACAATCGCGGCGGTCAGACCAGAGCCCTGCGGCCGTCCCGTTGCGGCGTCTGCGGCCAACGCTAAAACACCCAAACCTTCTGCAATACCGGTCTTCGTGCCACTTCCCAGAAGGGCAGCGCCTATGCTGGCTAGGTTTAGACTTTTCATAATGATCCCCCGGCTTTTTCGATCCATAGAACCGAAGAAGTGCGGAAAAGTATATGAAAATCAGGGCTGTACTATCGGGAGGGCGACAAACCAACTTGGCCTGAAGACCCAATGCGGTTAGCGTCGCCCCTCATAAAGCCACGCGCCGACGCTAAGCATTGCCGCGATCAGCAGCATCAGCCATGCGGGGGCCAACGCAGTCAGCGAGATGCCTTGGGTTACATAAGCTTCGCGCGGGGTTACCCCGATCCAGCCACGGCCTGCGGCAACGCGGCCTTCACGGACGCGGCGAATGTCGGGGAAACCAGCCTCCAGCACCATTGCGCCGCCTCGCTGGGCTGCAACCAGCGGCTCTAACATGGCGGTGGTTGCGATCGTGTCTTCGAACTCTTTTGGCGCAGCAGGACCAACGACGATTACGGCTTCCTTGATCCCGTCTGTCAGGCGGTACAGCCCCATGCCCGGTGCCGTGAAGTTAGCCGCGAACTGGCCCGGGGAAACCTCTTCCGGCGTCACGGCAAAGGTGGACCCATCCGGCGCGGTGACCATCACATCCGGGACGGCCTCTTCCAACGTCCGGCGCAGCACGCGCACCTGCTGGCCTTCGGCAAGAGCGGTCAATGCCTCTTCTTCCAGATCGGGCTCTTTCATCATCCAATGGGCCAAGCGGCGCAGCAGTTCCAACTGCGGACCACCGCCCTCGTACCCGCGGCTCCACAGCCAAGCGTGGTCCGAAGCCAGCAGCGCCACGCGACCCTCACCGACACGATCCAGCACCAGCAAGGGCCGGTCACCCACGCCCGACATGACCGTCTGACCACCGAGGGCCTCCAGTTCGACCAACCGGAACCAGCGACCCCAATTGGCTTCGCCATCGGGGGTTTCTGCGGACAGCCCCTGCGTCACCGGGTGGCGCTCGCCCAACGGGGTGACCTCTGGGCGGAAGGCCTCTTCCACGACGCGGGCCGTAGGGGCTGCGGGCATGGCGGCCGCCAGAGGTGAACGATAAAGCGAACTGGCCGAAGCAAAATCAGGCCCCGCCGCGATCAACACGGCCCCGCCCTGTTCAACATAGTCGCGCACGTTTTCCAGATACAGCATCGGCAGGATACCGCGCCGCTTGTAGCGGTCGAAGATAATCAGGTCGAATTCGTCGATCTTCTCCAGGAACAACTCGCGGGTCGGAAAGGCGATCAGCGACAGTTCTGTCACCGGCACTCCGTCCTGTTTTTCCGGCGGACGCAGGATGGTGAAATGGACCAGATCAACCGAGCTGTCCGATTTCAGCAGATTGCGCCATGTGCGTTCCCCGGCATGAGGTTCGCCCGAGACAAGCAACACATTCAGCCGGTCGCGCACGCCGTTGATCCGCACCACGGCAGAGTTATTGCGGTCGGTCAGCTCTCCCTCTGCGGCATCAACCGTGAATTGCAGCACATTGGTCCCGCCGTGTTGCAGGGTGACGGGGACCTCCATATCGCGGTTCAGCGGTACTTGGACGACCTGTTCCTCACCGCCATCAACCGAAATGCGCAGGGGCACCAGGCCACCGGCGGTCAGCGGCACATCCCCCTGATCTTCGATCCGAAGGGTCAGGGTCAGCTGTTCGTCGATGATCGCAAAGGCCGGGGCGTTCTTGATGATCAGGCGGCGATCCCAGTCGGTCTGCCTGCCAGTCAGCAGAGCGTGGATCGGGAAACCGACCTCGGGTGCGAAGTCCATGTCATGGACCTGCCCGTCCGACAGCAGCATGGTGCCCGCAATCCGGGCACGCGGCAGCTCTGCCAACGCCTGATTAAGCGCAGCCATCATCAGGCTGCCGCTATTGTCTTCGCCGTCTTCGAACCGGACGATCCGCAGCTCGGTGTTGGGCAGGGCGTTGACCTCTGCTTGAACGGCGGCAATCGCATCTTCTGTCTGATCGGGGCGGTCGGACAAGGACTGGCTGGCGCTGTCATCGACCACCAGCAACACGATATCCGACAGCGGAGAGCGCTCTTCGATCTGAAGTGAAGGATTGGCCAGCGCCATCAACAAGGCCACCGCAGTCAGCCCCCGCAGCCACCAGCCCGATTGTCCGCGCCAAAGGCTCCACCCTGTGAAAACCACCGCCAAGGCACAGGCAATCCAGATCACCAGCCACGGCAGAAGGGGCGCAAAGACGATGCTTCCGTTCATTGGCCCAGCCTTTCCAGAAGCGCCGGCACATGGACTTGGTCGGACTTATAGTTGCCAGTCAGAACATGCATGATCAGGTTGATGCCAAAGCGATACGCGATCTCGCGCTGGCGGGCCCCGGCATAACCGCGTCCAACCGGGTACATCGGCGCGCCCTGCGCATCTATCGCCCATGCCGCCGCCCAGTCGTTGCCGCCAATCACCACAGGTGTGACCCCGTCGTTGAGGTTGCGGAAGGGCATGCCCTCGGCCAGTTCGGCATCCGGTGGTGCCGCTTCGACCCAGACGCCGCCAGCGTTGTGACGGCCGGGGAAGCCTTGCAAAAGATAGAAGGTGCGCGTCAGCACGTGATCTTCGGGCACGGGTTCCAGCGGCGGAATATCCAAGGGGCGCGCAATCAGCTGTAGCCGACGACCTTCCGGCGTCACCGCCCCGGTATTACCAAGGTTGCCATCGCGCGTATCAAACAGGATCAGCCCACCGGTCCGCAGATAGCGGTTCAGCTTCGTATACGCCTCGTTCGAGGGCAGCTCTTGATTGGCGGTGATCGGCCAATAAAGGAAGGGGAAGAAGGCCAGTTCATCCCGCTCAAGATCAACCGCAATCGGCGTCAGTGGTTCCACGGCGGTGCGCTCGGTCAGCTTACGGGACAGGCCCACCAGCCCGGCGCGCGCCATTTCGTCGACGCTGGCATCACCAGTCAGCACATGGGCCAGAACCACGCCCTCGGTGGCCTCAAAGGCCAGTTGGTCGTCAACCTCTTGCGCCTGCGAGTCGGGCACCAGAACCATCAGAGCGATCAAAGCGACAAACCCCTGACGCGCGCCGCGCAGCCGTCCCGACAGCCACATCGAGGCAACCATGTCCACGGCCAACAGGATCAGCGCAAGGGTCAGCAGATGACCTTTCAACAGCTGTTCGGCCCGTGTTTCCAGACCCTCTACAGGCACCGATGCCGGCCAGTTCGTGGCCGAAAGCGCGCGATCCGGGGCGATCACATTCACCGACAAACGGCGGTCCCCGCCGGAATACAGCCCCGGCATCAGGTCTGGGCCGACCTGTCCGGCGGCCAGACGTTCGCCCGGAACACCCGGCATGATCCCGGCGTCTTCCAACTGGCCAAAGCCAGTCAGCACCTGTTCGGGCACCCAAGTCGTGCCTTCCAGTTCTTCCGCGGAAGGGCGGGTTCCGCCGGACGAAACGGCCAGCCGTTCCAGCATCTGCACAAACAGTCCCGACAGCGGCAGCGTCGACCATTCTGCATTCGCCGTAACATGGAACAGGACAACCTGCCCCTGCCCGACCGGCTTACGTGTCACCAGCGGCGTTCCATCGCTGAGCGTTGCCAAGACGCGTTCGGCCAGCTCTGGCCCCGGCTGCGCCATGACCTGAGACGACACGCGTACATCTTCGGGGATGCCCAAACCGTAAAACAGGCTGCCCTCGGCAAAGGGGCGCAGGGCTTTGGGTTCTCCCCAGCTCATCGCGCCGCCGACATTGCGACCTCCGGCCCGCAGGCGAACCGGCAACAGCGGGTCTTCTTCGGCGCGGCTGACATCGCTTGCTGCAAGGCGCGGACCGGCAAAGCGCAGCAGAAGGCCGCCAGCCTCGGTCCACTTCAGCAGGGCCTGTTCTTCAGCCTCGGCCACGGTCGCCACGTCGGCAAGGATAAGAACGTCAGGGTTCGCGGGCAGGATATCCAAGAGCGCGCCATCCAGCAGGTCGGCGCTTGGGCGCAAGGCCTTGTCCAGATAGTGGAGCGGCGACAACAGTTGCAGCCCTTCGCGCTGTTCGCGACCGGCGATCATGGCGATCTCGCGGCGTTTCAGACTGTCATCCCCCAGCACAACGGCACCCGCGCTGCGCTGCCCGGCAATTGCAAAGCGGGTCACCCGGTTGCGCAATTCCGGCGGCAGGGACATGCGCGCCTCTGCGGTGTTTTCACCTTCCTCAAACAGGGCGGTGACCTGTTCCAACTCTCGCTCGACACCATTGGGATCCAGCCCAATCGCACTTAGCGCGACATCCGGGTTGGCCCCGGCGCGATCACGCAGAACGGTCAGGACGATGTCGCTGTCGTCGACCACTGGTGGACGCAGGCCATAGGCCGGTCCGGGGCTTTCAAAGACCTGAACTGCGCCACGGGCGTCCAAGGCACCAAGCACCTCTGTCCGCCAATCGGCATCCAGCCCATTCGACAGCCAGAACGTATCAAATCGACCCTCAAGACCGTCAGCCCAAGCAATGACCTCTGCATTGATCGGGTCCCAGGGATGCGGGGCAAGACCCGGGATCTGCGCGGCCCATTCGCGAGCAGGCTGAAACTGCAGCCCTTCCTCGGGCAATTCCGTTGCCAAGGCCAGCGCCACAGGGCGCCCATCCGTCGCTGCCTTTTCCAACAGGACCTCAACCCGGTCCATCCGACGCGACCAGTCGCGCGCATCCGCCCAACCGCCATCAATCAGCACCAGCAAGGGCCCGCTGCCCCCCTGATTTTTCGAGGGGTTCAGAACCGGCCCGGCAAAGCCCAGAATAATCGCGGCAATCGCCAGCGTGCGCAGCAGCAACAGCCACCACGGCGTGCGATCCGATTGAGTTTCGTCGTCGGTCAGCCCAAGCAACAGCGCGACACCGGGGAACCGCCGCTTGATCGGGGCGGGCGGCACGGCGCGCAGCAACAGCCAAAGGATCGGCAGCGCGGCAAGCCCGGCCAGAAGCCAGGGCGCAGTAAATCCTATGGGGCCAAGCGTGAACATCAGGCGGCTCTCTCCAATGCGGTGTAAAGCCACAATAGCGCAGACTGAGAGCTATCGCCCGTATGGTGCGTGCTGAACTGCCAATCGGCCAGATGGGCAAGTTCTGACAGGCGTGCTTTGCGTTCGGCCAAGCGGTCCAGATAGCGATCCCGCAGCTCTCCGGCCTGAAGGGTCTCGTGGTGCAGCGTGCCGCCCATGCTTTCGAAAATGGTGCGGCCGTTGAAGGGAAAGGCTTCTTCATCGGGATCAAGAACCTGCAGCAGCGCGCCTTTGACGCCGCGATCCGCGGCCTTGGCCAAGGCGGCCTCGACCGGGGCCAAGTCGCCCATGAAATCCGAGATAAACACGGCGCGGGCATGGGGCAGCATGCCCCGGGCCTCTGGTTCGCCATAGTCGCCCAGACCGCCGGTGTCGCTGAAGACCTCTGCTAGACGCAGCAGTTGCAGGGGGCCGCTGCGCGGGGGCAGCTCAAATCCGGACAGGCCAACGCGTTCCCCGGCCCGGTTCAAAAGAACCGCGACGGCCAGCCCCAAAAGGCGGGCCCGTTCGGATTTGTCGGGGCGATCTTTCGACCCTGTGAACAGCATGGATTGCGAGTGATCGACCCAAAGCAGAACGCTTTGCGCGGCTTGCCATTCTTTTTCACGCACGAAATGGGCGTCCGACCGGGCCGACCGACGCCAGTCGATCCGTCGCGCCGGGTCGCCGGGGGTTGCCGGGCGATACTGCCAGAACTCATCCCCCGTGCCCGCCCGCCTGCGCCCATGCGCGCCCATCATCACGGTCGACGCCAGATGTTCGGCTTCGGCCAGAAGGGGCGGAAGGGCCGCCGCGAGCTCTTCTGCGCGGGCGCGGAGGGCGGTGGGTGATCTCACGCAGCGGCCTCGGTCGCCAGCACGCTGTTGGTCACATCATTGATAACATCGCCAAGTTCAACACCGCGGGCACGGGCCGCAAAGCTAAGCGCCATCCGGTGTTTCAAAACCGGGGCCGCCATCGAGGCCACGTCTTCCGGCGACGGCGCCAAACGCCCATCCAGCAGGGCCTGCGCCCGAACTGTCAGCATCAGCGACTGCGCGGCACGCGGGCCGGGGCCCCAGGCAACATTTTCTTTGACAATCTGCGGGGCCTCGGGGCTTTCGGGGCGACAGGCGCGTACCAGATCAAGAATCTGGGCGACGATGGCTTCGCCCACCGGCATCCGGCGCAAGGTGGTCTGGGCGGCCAATAGTTCTTCGCCGGTAAAGACCGCCTCTGCTTCATCTTCTGATGTGCCCGTCGTGGCCATCAGGATGTCATGTTCGGTGCCGCGATCGGGGTAAGGCACGTCGATTTGCAGCAGGAAACGGTCCAACTGCGCCTCTGGCAACGGATAGGTGCCTTCCTGTTCAATCGGGTTCTGGGTGGCCAGCACGTGGAACGGGGCGTCCAATTCATGTTCGTGGCCTGCAATGGTGACGGCCTTTTCCTGCATCGCCTGCAACAGCGCCGACTGGGTCCGCGGGCTTGCGCGGTTGATCTCATCTGCCATAAGCAGCTGACAGAAGATCGGACCTTTGATGAAACGGAAAGCTCGCGATCCGTCATCAGCCGTTTCCAGAACCTCGGACCCCAGAATATCGGCGGGCATCAGGTCAGGCGTGAACTGGATGCGTCGCCCGTTCAGCCCCATCACCGTCGACAAAGTGTCGACCAGCCGCGTTTTACCAAGCCCCGGCAGACCGACCAGCAACCCGTGACCGCCACACAAAAGCGCCGACAGCGTCAGGTCTACAACCCTGTCTTGTCCGATGAACCGCCGACCAATACTGGCCTTGGCAAGCGCCAGACGTTCACCCAGTTTTTCGATCTCGGCGATAAGCTCGGACGCGTCGGACATGGTCACTCTCCTGTTGCTGTTCTACAGTTCTATTAAAGGCAGATATTTCGTTTCGCACAAATGACAAAAAGAGAAGTTGGACAAATGATCGTGAAACCGACCGCAGATGGCATCGCAGCGGCTGCAAAAAAGGCATCCAAGAAGGGGCCGCCGCCGGTGCATCTGTGGAACCCGCCCTTCTGCGGTGATCTGGAGATGCGGATCGCGCGGGACGGGACGTGGTTCTATCAGGGCTCTCCGATCAACCGGCACTCTCTGGTGAAGCTGTTTTCCTCGATCATTCGCAAGGATGGTGAAGATTACGTTCTGGTCACCCCGGTTGAAAAAGTTGGCATCACCGTCGAAGACGCGCCTTTCGTGGCCATCGATCTAGAGGCGACGGGCGAAGGCGAAGAGCAATCCCTGACCTTCACCACCAATGTCGAGGACAGCGTGACAGCCGGCCCCGATCACCCGATCCGCGTAGAGCGTGACCCAGAGACAGGCGAACCTGCGCCTTACGTCCTGATCCGGTCCAACCTTGAGGCGCTGATTGACCGCAAAAGCTTTTACCGGCTCGTCGACATCGGCACCCACAAGGATGACTGGTTCGGTGTCTGGTCGGGCGGGACGTTCTTTCCGGTCATCCCCTCGGCAGAGCTGGAAACATCCTGACGAAACGCTGCCAAAAGGCGGGTTGGACAAAGCGCGATGACCGTCGAACTGCGGGAGCAAACCGGTAGGAACCCTAAAAGTGGCAAGCCTTCTTCGGCGGCGGCCATCTGTGTGACCTCGCAAAAACTTGTGGGCCCTCAGCCGCTAAAATTGTTGATTTTGATGCCTGCCTCCCGCTGACTGGACCTCAACGGACATTGCAAGTTTGGAGGGCGCGCACATGAACCGAGTTTCCGTCGCAGACCTGGCATCCCTACCGGATCGAAAACCGCAATACGCTTTGGTCGGCGAGGTCGATCTGGTGGTGGTGCGCTTTGATGACGAGGTTTCGGTCTTCTACGGGCGGTGCCTGCACCGGGGCGCGCTGATGTCAGATGGGTTCGTCAGCGGCAAAAACCTGATCTGTGGATTGCACTATTGGGATTACAGGCTGGACAGCGGGGTCTCGGAATATGCCAATGAAGAGGCTCTGCCCAAGTTCCGGTCGTGGGCAGAAGACGGACAGGTCTGGGTCGACGAAGACGGAATCAAAGCCTGGGCGCAGGAAAACCCCCAGCCGTTCAACCGTGATGCCTATCTGGGGCTTTACGCCGACACCTCCCACGGAACTGCGGAAGAGCCCAACAACGGTCTCATCCAGCAATATGCGCGCGACGGGCTGACCAAGACCGGGCACCACGGGCGCGTCGAATCCATGGGGGTGCCCCGCGATCAGCTGCCAAGCTGGGATGACATTCAGCTGCTGACGGCGCAGCTACATCGGGCACCGCTTCTGGATGACGATCCGGTTGGCACCGAAGTGGTGATCGGCCCCAACGCGCAGAAACCCTTGCGTCTGAAAATCCCGCTCTTCGTCTCAGACATGTCCTTTGGCGCCTTGTCGGAACCGGCCAAGGTTGCGTTGGCCCGCGGGGCGGAATTGGCGGGCACCGGAATATGCTCTGGTGAAGGCGGCATGCTACCGGAAGAGCAACAGGCCAATTCGCGTTATTTCTACGAGCTTGCCTCGGCCCGTTTTGGGTTTAGCTGGGACAAGCTGGCCGACGTACAGGCCTTCCATTTCAAAGGCGGACAGGGCGCGAAAACCGGCACCGGCGGTCACCTGCCTGGCAAGAAGGTCAAAGCCAAGATTGCTGAGGTCCGTGGGTTAAATCCGGGGCAGGATGCGATCTCTCCGCCGCGGTTCCCGGAATGGACGGACCCAGCACAGATAAGGGAGTTTGCCGACGAGGTGCGCGACCGCACGGGTGGCATTCCCATTGGCTATAAGCTGTCAGCGCAGCATGTCGAGAAGGACATTGATGCCGCGTTAGAGGTTGGCGTGGACTACATCATCCTTGACGGTCGCGGTGGCGGCACCGGCGCGGCGCCGACCATTTTCCGGGACAACATATCTGTCCCCACCATCCCCGCACTGGCCCGCGCCCGGCGGCATCTGGATGTATTGGACCGTAAAGACGTGACGCTTGTCATCACGGGCGGGCTGCGCAAACCTGCCGACTTCATCAAGGCGATGGCGCTTGGGGCCGATGCCGTGGCCCTGTCGAACTCTGCCATGCAGGCCATTGGCTGCATCGCGATGCGCGCCTGTCACACGAACAACTGTCCCGTCGGCATCGCCACGCAAAAACCGCATCTGGTGAACCGTCTGCAGATCGAAAAGTCCGCCCGCCAACTGGCCAATTTCTTCGATGCCTCGGTCGAACTAATGCAGGTCATGGCCCGCGCTTGCGGCCACGATCACCTGTCGAAGTTCAATGCAAATGACCTGACGACATGGAAAAGAGACATGGCAGACCTGTCCGGGGTGGCATTCGGAGGCGTCGCCTAACCACGAGGGGCATGAAGGCGCACCAAAGCATAAAGGCTAAGGCGCGCAGTGAATCCGAAACCCTTGACTGGAAAATGGTCTTAGTGTGCTTCGGCCCAGTTGGCACCTTGCCCTGCGTCGACGGTTAGCGGCACGTCCAGATGGACGGCAGGGTCGGCGGCATTTTCCATGATGTCGCGGATGACCGGGATGCAATCATCGACTGCACCTTCTTCCACCTCAAAGATCAGTTCATCGTGGACTTGCAGCAGCATGGTCGCGGGCAGGTTTTCGATGGCGTCGGGCATGCGGATCATTGCGCGGCGGATCACGTCAGCGGCGGTGCCTTGGATCGGCGCATTGATCGCGGCGCGTTTGGCAAAGCCTGCGTGTGGGCCCTTGGCATTGATCTCGGGCGTGTGGATTTTGCGGCCGAACAGGGTTTCGACATGCCCGTGTTCCTTGGCGAACTTCACGGTGTCATCCATGTAGTCCTTGATGCCCGGGAAACGCTCGAAATACCGGTCGATAAAGCCCTGCGCCTCGGCCCGCGGGATGCGCAGGTTGCGGGCAAGACCAAAGCCCGAGATGCCATAGATCACACCGAAGTTGATCGCCTTGGCCTGACGGCGAATATCGGGCGTCATTTCGTCCAGTGGTACGTCGAACATCTCTGACGCGGTCATCGCGTGAATGTCGTGGCCATCGCGGAAGGCCTGTTTTAGACTGTCGATCCCGGCGACATGGGCCAGAATGCGCAACTCGATCTGGCTGTAGTCGAGGCTGACAAGAACCTTGCCGGTGTCGGCAACGAATGCCTCGCGGATGCGGCGCCCTTCCTCGGATCGGACGGGGATGTTTTGCAGGTTCGGATCGGTCGAGGCCAGACGCCCGGTATTCGCACCCGACTGAATGTATGAGGTATGCACCCGACCCGTATCCGGGTTGATGTGTTCCTGAAGCGCATCGGTGTAGGTGGACTTCAGCTTTTGCAGCTGGCGATAGTCCAGCACCCGCGCGGGGAAGTCATGCTCTGTGGCAAGGTCTTCCAAGGCCTGCGCCGGGGTAGACCACTGGCCAGTTTTGGTTTTCTTGCCGCCTTCAAGCGCCATCTCGCCAAACAGGATTTCGCCCACCTGCGCGGGGGATTGGACATTGAACGGGTGGCCCGCAAGTTCGTGCAATTCGGCCTCTAGCCCTGCCATTTTCTGGGCAAAGGCGTTGGACATGCGCGACAGGGTATCGCGGTCGACCTTGATGCCCGACATCTCCATCTTGGCCAGCACCGGCACCAGCGGGCGTTCCAGCGTTTCATAGACAGTGGTGACGCGCTTTTGGTGCAGCTTCGGCTTGAACAGCTGCCACAGGCGCAGGGTGATATCGGCGTCTTCAGCGGCGTATTTGGTGGCCTCGTCGATATCGACCTTGTCGAAGGTGATCGCGGACTTGCCCGTGCCAAGCAGTGATTTGATCGAGATCGGCGTGTGGTTCAGATAGGTATCTGACAGCGTGTCCATGCCGTGATTATGCAGCCCTGCATTCTGGGCGTAGGACATCAGCAACGTGTCGTCGATTGGGGCAACATTGACCCCGTAGCGGGTGAAAATCTTGCAGTCGTATTTGGCATTCTGGAAGATCTTCAGGACGCTGGCATCTTCCAGCATGGGCTTCAGCATTCTCAGGGCTTCGGCCTCATCCATCTGACCTTCGGCCAGCGCACCGGTCCCAAACAGGTCATCGTCGCCCGTTTTGTGGATCAGCGGGATATAGCAGGCTTTGCCGGGCTCGACCGACAGGGAAATCCCCACCAGATCGACGCGCATTTCATCAAGGCCGGTGGTCTCTGTATCGACCGCCACATAGCCGCGCTTATAGGCTTGGTCGATCCACCCCTGCAGGGCGGCGGCGTCGCGCACGCATTCGTACGTCTCGGGCTCGAACGGAAGGTCTTCGGGCTCGTCCGGGGCATTGGCCTCGGGTGCAATTTCAGGTGCGGCGGGGGGCTCGACCCCCAGCTGGTCCGCGATCCGCTTGGTCAGCGTGCGGAACTCCATCTCGTTCAAGAATCCAAGAAGCGCGTCAGGCTCTGGATCCCGGACCTCAAGCGTTTCCAGCCCGAAGTCCAGATCCATGTTCTGGTCCAGCGTCACCAGTTTCTTCGACAGCTCGATCTGGTCGCGCTTTTCCAGCAGAGTCTGGCGGCGCTTGGGCTGTTTGATCTCTTCGGCACGGTCCAAAAGGGTTTCCAGGTCACCGTATTCATTGATCAGAAGCGCGGCGGTCTTCACGCCGATGCCGGGGGCGCCGGGGATGTTATCCACGCTGTCGCCCGCAAGGGCCTGAACGTCGATCACGCGCTCGGGGCCGACGCCGAATTTCTCTTCCACCTGCTCGGTGCCAATGCGCTTGTTCTTCATGGCATCGAACATTTCGACCCCGCCGCCGACCAGCTGCATAAGGTCCTTGTCGGAACTGATGATGGTCACGCGCCCGCCAGCTTCGCGCCCTTGGCGCGCAAGCGTTGCGATGATGTCGTCGGCCTCGAACCCCTCTTGTTCGATGCAGGCGATGTTGAAAGCACGGGTGGCTTCGCGGGTCAGAGGCATCTGCGGACGCAGGTCTTCCGGCATCGCATCGCGGTTGGCCTTGTACAGGTCATACAGGTCGTTGCGGAACGTGTGGCTGCCCTTGTCGAAGATCACCGCCACATGGGTCGGCGCGTCGGGACCTTTGTTGTCCTCGACTATCTTGTAAAGCATGTTGCAGAACCCGCTGACCGCCCCGATCGGCAGGCCGTCGGATTTGCGCGTCAGAGGGGGCAGCGCATGGAAGGCGCGAAAGATAAAGGCCGACCCGTCGATCAGGTGCAGATGGCACCCTTTTCCAAAGCTCATCTCATGCCCTCCCGGCGCGCATCGCGCCCCGAAAGGCTTCGGCTTTGGGGCGATGATAGTTGGATTACTTCTCGACCGCTTTAGCCGGGTCGTAGATGTATTTCTTGTCGCAATAGCCGCATTCGACCTCATTGGTGTCATGCGGGATGCTCAGCCAGACACGCGGATGGCCCAATGCCCCTTCGCCACCATCACAGGCCACGCGGCGCTGGGCGACAACTTCAGTTTCAGGGGCTTCGATGGTCATGGTTTCCGCTCCGTCCTTGATGGCCTATATGGTGGCCCTAGATCAGCGGGCATGATAGCGATTGCGCGCACAGGGGCAAGCCGGAAGGGGCATCCAAATGGTCGATTATGCGATCGAAATTGAAGGGCTGCAGAAAACCTATGCCGCCGCCGGGGGCGGAGCGCCGAAACACGCGCTGAAGGGCGTCGATCTGCAAATCCCCGCTGGCTCTATTTTTGGGCTTCTGGGGCCCAATGGCGCCGGCAAGTCGACGATGATCAACATTCTGGCGGGACTGGTGAACAAGACCTCGGGCAAGGTCAAAATTCGCGGTTGGGATCAGGATGTGAACCCGCGCCAAAGCCGCGCGGCCATCGGTGTCATGCCACAAGAGCTGAACCTAGACCCCTTCTTCACCCCATTCGAAGCGCTTGAGGTGCAGGCAGGCCTTTATGCCGTGCCAAAGCAAGAGCGGCGTTCGATGGAAATTCTTGACATGGTGGGGCTTGCTGACAAGGCCAATGCCTATGCCCGGTCGCTGTCGGGCGGGATGCGTCGCCGCTTGCTGCTGGCCAAGGCGCTGGTTCACAACCCGCAGGTTTTGGTGCTGGATGAACCTACCGCAGGCGTCGATATCGAACTGCGCCAGATGCTGTGGACGAACGTGCGCCGCCTGAACGAGGAAACCGGCCTAACCGTGATCCTGACCACCCATTACCTAGAAGAAGCGCAAGAGATGTGCGACGAGATCGCCATCATCAACCACGGAGAGGTCGTCATCCGCGACAGCACCAATGCGCTTTTGAACCGCCTCGATGGCAAGACTTTGGTGATCTATCCCCATGGCGATGCCCCCGCAACGCTACCCCTTCCCGAAGGTGTCACGATGGAACGGCGTCCAAACGATGCGCTGGCCTTCACCTACAATCGCAGCCAGATCGGCACCGGGGCATTGATGGAAGAGTTGCGCGCCCACGGATTGCACATTCGCGACGTGGCCACCGAAGAGCCGGATCTGGAAGATGTCTTCCTCGACCTGACCAAATCCCGCGACTGACGCTTCGCCCTGCGGTCAGGCTTACCCTTCTGGAAGCTGGCCCCTGATACACCCCCCCTGCGTCCGCTAGGGCGTCGAGGCGATTTACAGTGACCGCCCCTGCATCAATTGCGGCAGGTCGCCGGTTAGCCCGGCGGCCTCACGTATAAAGCTGCGGCGCAGGCCGGGCATGGCATTCACCGCGCCAAGGCCAAGATCGCGAAGCCCCCGCAGCAGCGGATTGTCATTCGAAAACAGCTTATTGATCCCGTCCGTCGCGGCGGCCAGCGCGGCGGTGTCCCAACGGCGCCACCGCTGATAGCGTTCCAGAACGTCAATCGCGCCGATATCCTCACCTCGACGACGGGCGCCGACCAGAACTTCGGCCAAGGCGGCAATATCGCGGAACCCAAGGTTCAGCCCCTGCCCCGCGATCGGGTGCACCCCGTGCGCGGCGTCGCCAACCAGCGCCAATCGCTGGTCCACGAACCGTTCAGCAAGGGTCAGGTTCAACGGATAGGTGAAACGCGCGCCGGCCAGATGAATCTCCCCAAGGAAATCCCCGAACCGGGGGCGCAGGACCTCTAGATAGGCCTCGTCATCCAGTGCTTGAATGGTGGCGGCACGCTCGTTGGACTCGGTCCAGACGATGGAACTGGCATTGCCCGGCAGGGGCAAGATCGCCAGAGGACCCGCAGGCATGAAATACTGATGCGCGATGCCGTTGTGCGGCAGTTCATGGCCAATTGCGCAGACCAGCGCGGTCTGGCCATAGTCCCAGCCCTGCCGCTTGATCCCGGCGCGTTCGGCGGTGCCGCTTTTACGTCCGTCACAGCCGATCAGGACCCGTGACCGCAGCCCGCGCCCCGAGGCCAGCGTGACACTCACGCCCCCCGACTGCACATCCTGCGCAACAACAGTATCTTCCGAAATTTGCGTGATCCGGTCCTCAGCCGCCATCGCGTCCAGCAGGGCGCGACGCAGATAACGATCCTCGATCATATGGCCCATCGGGCCTTCTTCGATTTCCGCGTGGTCGAAATGCAGCCAAAGGGGTGAAGGCCCCTCACCCGCGCGACCATCGGTGATCTTGATCTCAAGCATGGGTTGCGCGCTGTCTTTCAGCCCATCCCACAGACCCAAGGCCTGCAGCATCCGGACAGAGCCAAGCGCCAGCGCATATCCCCGCCCGTCAAAGCCAGCATCAGCCCGCTGATCCAGCGGAAGCGCGTCGACAACAGTCACTGCCATCCCCGCCTGCGCCAGCGCCAGGGCCAAGGTAGGGCCGTTCAGCCCGCCACCTACGATCACAACATCAGAATCAAAGTCCATGGCCCTCAATATGAGCGTGCAGGCAGGATTGTCCATGCGCGGGGATGCCGCGATAGGGCATGACTCAAATGCCACAAGAACGCCCCTCAACCCGGTGGATTCCCTTGCTTTTTCTGGACGGGACGCGATTTGCCCGGTATCGTCGGGGCAATAAGGGGCGAAACGACCCCAAGAATTGAGGCACATAATGGGTCCATTGACCTATCCCGAGCGGTTTTCGAACCTGCCAGAATACGCGTTTCCGCGTCTGCGGAGCCTTCTCGACGTGCATGCGCCGGGCGGTGAGGTCATGCATATGACCATTGGCGAACCGAAACACGCCTTTCCCGCTTGGGTCTCTGACATCATTGCCGAGAACGTCGCCGGTTTCGGGAAATACCCGCCGAATGATGGCTCTCCTGAACTACAGGCCTCTATCGCGAGTTGGATCAAGCGCCGCTATGGCGTCGATATTGACCCTGCGACGCAGGTTCTGGCCCTGAACGGCACCCGCGAAGGGCTGTTCAACGCCACGTTAGCCCTGTGCCCCGAGACCAAGAATGGCGCGCAGCCGATCGTGCTGACGCCCAACCCGTTTTACCAAGTCTATGCGGTGGCCGCTCTCACAGTTGGCGCGCAACCGCATTATGTTGCCGCCACGCGCGAAACCGGGTTCCTGCCGGACTACGCCTCCTTACCGGCAGAGATCCTCAATCGCGTGGCGGTGGCATATATCTGCTCGCCGTCGAACCCGCAGGGCGCCGTGGCCAGCCGAGACTATTGGAAAGACCTGTTCGCTCTGGCCGAGAAGTACAATTTCCGCGTCTTCGCCGACGAATGCTATTCCGAGATCTACCGCAACGACCCGCCGCCGGGCGCGATGGAAGTCGCGCAAGAGGTTGGCTTCGACCCTGACAAGCTGATGATCTTCCATTCGCTGTCGAAACGGTCGAACCTGCCGGGGCTGCGCTCTGGCTTTGTTGCGGGCAGCGAACCCAATATCGCCAAGATGAAGCAGCTGCGCGCCTATGCCGGTGCCCCCCTGCCCCTGCCCTTGCAACGTGTGGCGGAAAAGGTCTGGGCGGATGAAGAGCACGTGATCGAAAACCGCGCGCTTTACGCCGAAAAATTTGAAATGGCGGATGCGCTGCTTGGCGACATCCCAAATTATATGCCGCCCGAGGCCGGGTTCTTTCTGTGGCTTCCTGTCGATGACGGGGAAACGGCGGCACTGAAACTATGGCAAGAGACCGGCGTACGGGTCCTGCCAGGCGCCTTTCTGGCGCGAGAGGTGAACGGGGAAAACCCCGGCGCCGGGTATCTAAGGGTCGCCTTGGTGGCCCCAAAAGAAGAAACGCAGCGCGGGCTCATCACGCTTCGCGACTGCCTGTATAGGTGAGGACGGTATGGCATCTTATCATATGAAGCAGCGCGACCCGCTTTTGGATTCCAACACACAAGCGGCCCTTGAACAAAAGGGACGCGAGTTGATGGGCCTGACCCTGATGGGAATCGGGATCTTGGTTGGCATGATGCTGTGGTCCTACGTTCCTGACGACCCAAGCTGGCTTAGCGCCACGGACGAGCCCGCCGCAAACTGGCTGGGCCGGACGGGGGCGTCTTTGGCGTCGCCACTTTATGTCATCGCCGGATGGGGTGCTTGGGGCATCGCTGTGGCCTGTTTTGCCTGGGGTTTGCGCTTTGTGATGCATCGGGGCAGCGATCGCGTGCTGCCGCGTGTTCTGTTCGCGCCGATCGGCTTTGCCTTGATTTCGATCTATGCCTCGACCCACGTCCCCCCCGCTGGTTGGACCCATAGTTTTGGCATGGGCGGGCTGTTTGGCGACACCGTTCTTGCCGCCCTTCTGACTATCCTGCCAATCAGCGCGACCTTTGGCCTGAAGGTTCTGGCACTGATCCTTGGTGTTGGCATGGTTGCCATGATGCTGTTCGTGCTGGGCTTTGACCGGACAGAGCTGAAATCCATCCTGCGGTTCTCGTTGATCAGCCTGATCACCGCTTACGCACAGATCCGTCATTGGCTGGGCCGCGGCGCAGCCGAAGCCGCCCAAGGGGCCGCCGCCCTGCGCGAGCGTCAGCGCACCCGTGCCGAAGCGACAATGCCGTCCGAGCCGATTGTCACCCGGTCTGAGCAGACATGGGACGACGAGCCGGTGATCGAAGACGCCGAACGCCCGGGCCTGTTCGCCCGTATGCCCTCGCTTCTGCGCCGCGCGCCTGAACCCGAACTCGTGGAACGCGAGTTGCCAGAGGCCGCGCTGCACACCGAAAGCCCATCGGACGAGCGGATCAAGGAAAAGATCAACGACGTCATCAAGAACCGCGTGCGACGTGCCAAGGGCCCGCAGCCGATGCGGATCGAACCCTCCCTGTCGCCCGATGCCACCACCGTGGCCCGCGCCGAGCCGCAACTGACCCGTGACGCAGCGCCGGTAATGGACGCGCCGATCGCAGAAGAACCCATGCTTTCGGCGGATACGGATTACGCAGAGGACACCTCGATTGACGAGGCACAGGCCTACGCCGCAGCCCCGCGCCCCGAATACACTCCGCCGCCGGTCCTGCAGCCGCGCAAGGTCGTGCAGCACCCGCCAAAGAAGGCACCGCAGCCGTCGAAACAGGCGCAGGCCGAAGCCCAGCCCACCCTGTTCGCCGAAAGCAGCAGCGACTATGAATTGCCGCCGCTGAACCTGCTGGCAAACCCGGTTTCGATCGAACGTCACCACCTGTCCGATGAGGCGCTGGAAGAAAACGCCCGGATGCTGGAAACCGTTCTCGACGATTATGGCGTAAAGGGCGAAATCGTTTCGGTCCGTCCCGGCCCCGTCGTCACCATGTACGAGCTAGAGCCCGCCCCCGGCCTGAAAGCCAGCCGCGTTATCGGTCTGGCGGACGATATCGCACGGTCGATGTCCGCTCTGGCGGCCCGCGTTTCGACCGTCCCCGGCCGCAGCGTGATCGGCATCGAACTGCCCAACGCCCACCGCGAAAAGGTGGTCCTGCGTGAAATCCTGTCCGCCCGCGCCTTTGGCGACGGCAAACAGACCCTGCCGCTGGCACTGGGCAAGGACATCGGCGGCGATCCGATTGTCGCGAACCTTGCCAAGATGCCTCACCTGCTGATCGCGGGGACCACGGGCTCTGGTAAATCCGTGGCGATCAACACCATGATCCTGTCGCTGCTTTACAAGCTGACACCGGAAGAATGCCGCCTGATCATGATCGACCCGAAGATGCTGGAACTGTCGGTTTATGATGGCATCCCGCACCTTCTGTCGCCCGTTGTGACCGACCCGAAGAAGGCGGTCGTCGCCCTGAAGTGGGTCGTCGGAGAGATGGAAGAGCGTTACCGCAAGATGTCCAAAATGGGCGTGCGCAACATCGACGGCTACAATGGCCGCGTGCGCGATGCGCTGAAGAAGGGCGAGATGTTCTCTCGTACCGTTCAGACCGGCTTTGACGATGAAACCGGCGATCCGATCTTCGAGACCGAAGAATTCGCCCCCGAGCTGCTGCCCTATATCGTCGTCATCGTCGATGAGATGGCCGACCTGATGATGGTTGCAGGCAAGGAAATCGAGGCCTGCATCCAGCGTCTGGCCCAGATGGCGCGTGCCTCGGGCATCCACCTGATCATGGCCACGCAGCGTCCCTCGGTCGACGTTATCACCGGTACAATCAAGGCGAACTTCCCAACCCGGATTTCGTTCCAGGTGACCTCGAAGGTCGACAGCCGCACCATCCTTGGTGAAATGGGCGCCGAGCAACTCTTGGGCATGGGCGACATGCTGTATATGGCCGGCGGCGGAAAAATCACCCGTTGCCACGGCCCGTTTGTCAGCGACGAAGAGGTCGAGGAAATCGTCAATCACCTCAAATCCTTCGGCCCACCCGAATATATGAGTGGTGTCGTCGAGGGCCCGGATGACGACAAGGAAAGCGACATCGACCTTGTGCTTGGCCTTGGTGGAAATACCAATGGCGAGGACGCTTTGTACGATCAGGCCGTTGGGATCGTCATCAAGGATCGCAAGTGCTCGACGTCCTACATCCAGCGCAAACTGGCGATCGGCTATAACAAAGCCGCCCGACTGGTTGAGCAGATGGAAGACCAAGGCGTCGTGTCCTCGGCCAACCACGTGGGCAAGCGGGAAATCCTTGTGCCAGAGCAATAGGCGGCGCCGTGCCACCCAACAATTTCGTGAGCTTGGCCGGGGTGTAATCGCCCCGGCCTTTGCTTAGATAGGTAAGTATGAAAGCACTTCGTTTCGCCCTCTTGCCCGGGTTTCTACTGGGCCTTGCTGGACCCGCCGCAGCGGAAAAGCTGTCGCTGGACCAGATCTCGACCTATTTCAACGGTTTCAAAACGGCCGAGGCCGGTTTTACACAGTACAATTCGGATGGCTCCCGTTCGACGGGGCGGTTCTATCTGCAGCGCCCGGGCCGGGCGCGGTTCGAATACGACCCGCCCAATGATGCGCTGGTGATGGCCGGCGGCGGGACCGTTGCGGTGTTTGACAACAAGTCGAACCAGCCGCCAAGCGAATACCCGCTGAAGCGCACGCCCCTGAATCTAATCCTGAAGCGTAGTGTGAACTTGAACGCCGAAAACATGGTCGTCGCCCATCAGGAATATCAGGGCGAAACCGTCATCGTCGCGCAAGACCCCGAGCACCCCGAATACGGGTCGATCCGGCTGCACTTTGCACCAGCCCCTGTGACCCTAACCAAATGGGTGATCGTTGATGATGTGGGCGGCGAGACCACGGTCGCATTGGAAAAATTTGAAACCGGAGGGGACATCTCCAGTTTCAAATTCAACATTCCCTTCGAGATCGAAGACCGTATGCGCGCGAACTAGACGCGGCAGCTGGCCAGTTGGCTCTGATAGACCTGCGCCCGCTGGCCAACCTCTGACGACACGCGCATCAGCCAGCTTTTGTTACGGTACGTACCCCGGGCATAGCCCGTCTGGCCTTCGTGATAGGCGAGATACTGGTTGCGGGCATCGCTAAGCGAGATGTTGTTGCGGCGCAGGCTTTCGTTCATGTACCAGCCCATGAAATCGGTCGCATCGCGAATTCTGTCGCGGCGCGCGCCCCTGTTGCCCGTCTGCTTGCGATATTCATCCCAGGTTCCGTCCAGCGCTTGGCTATAACCAAAGGCGGAACTTTGCCGCCCCATGGGGATCACGCCAATTGCCCACCGATACGGGGTGCGCGCATCAGCGTCGAATTTGCTTTCCTGATAGATCGTTGCCATCTGGACATGCATCGGAACGCCCCATCGACGCTCTGTCCGCTCAAAAGCGGAAAGGTAATTGGGTTTCTCCCGGACGATGCTACAGGCATTGTCCAGATTGCGTGGGGGGCCTTCGCCTCCGCCACCGCACGACGCTAACAGGACCACAAGTCCGATGCGAAGAAGTCTGCTCATCAATCCTCGCCTTATGATTTTGGTTCTTTTCCTCAGGATAAGGGAAAACAGAGCATAAGAGAAAGGCAAAGTTGCCAGGGTCTGTACTCTTTTGCGTGATCAGCTAGGGAATTCAGGTAGGCGTGACGTTCCGCTCTGGTCAAATCCTGCGCTTAAAGATAGGGAAAGAAACTTACTGTCCGCGCATGGGGCGCGGGCGGATTCCAGCACGGGGCGCTTTGGCGCAGGACTTATGTTGAAGACACGGGCAAAATTTCATCTGGGACAGGTGGTGCGGCATCGCAAGCACCCGTTTCGCGGTGTGATTTTCGATGTCGATCCAGAGTTCGAGAACACCGACGAATGGTACGAGTCGATTCCCGAAGGCAGCCGTCCGCGTAAGGATCAACCCTTCTACCACCTGTTGGCCGAAAACGATCAAAGCTACTACGTGGCGTATGTGTCCGAGCAGAACCTGCTTCTTGATGACACGGGCGAGCCTGTTGGCCACCCCGACGTCGACGGCATGTTCGGCGAGTTTGAGGACGGGTCTTACCCGCTGCAATTCGCGCTGAACTGATACCGGTCAGCCACCCGGTTGGGGCTGTAAGTTGGCCCGTTCATCCAAGCTTAAACCCTGACCATGCTGAGACAGCCTGATCTCGAACGTCAGGATGTTTTGATCGTCCTCGCGGCAATAATCGAGGTTGGTCGCAATCTGGCTGATCAAGTTCCAGCCAAATCCCCCTTCCGGCAGGTGCTCAACAGGGGTGTTGATTAGATCATAGTCTTTCGGGCGAGCAGCGAAATCAGGCAGGGGCACCCCTGTGTCGGTAATCCGAAACTGTAAACTTGGCTCGCACACCGTCACCAACACTTTGATCATGCCCTGACCGCCTTCACCGTAGGCATGTTTGACGATGTTGTTCATCACCTCTGCCAGAAGAATCTGAACTGACCCACGCAGGTCGGCATCATATCCATTTGCAACCAAAACCGTATTCACACGGTCCAGCCCATGACGAACCCCCCGCAGATCGCTGTGGATCGTTAAATCCAACAAGTCTTCGGTTTCCATGCGCAAACGCTCCGGTCAGGCGGCGTTGGCGCCAGTGCCCAGTGCCTCATCGACGCTGGGATGGATCAGGAAGACACTGTCCATGCGGGTCAGGCGAAACACCTTGGCCACCGTCGGGGTCAGCCCGGCCAGTTCCAACTTGCGGGCCGAGCCCAACAGCTTCATCGCGGCGACGACAGCCCCAAGACCGCTGCTGTCCAGAAATTCGACCATCTGCAGATCCAAAATCACGCGCTCTGCCGGTTCGCTGGTCAGCTCTTTCATCTTGTCCTTGAATTGGATGGCCACCGCCGCATCGATACGGGTATCGCTTGCCTCAATGACAATTGCATCGCCCTCGCGGCGTTTCGTAAGATTCATAATGACCTCCTGTCAAATCCATGAAAAACGCTAATCAGCAAATCTTACCGAAAGGTATCCAAGCAACTTCTTGGGTGAAAGAAATCGCCATGCGCATAAACTATTCCGATATTTCCCGATCAATCGCGGCCCTGACAGAGGGTGAAACCGACGAAGTCGCGCTGATGGCCACCGTGGTTTGCGAACTGCACCATGCCGATGACCGCTTCGACTGGACCGGGTTCTACCGAAACGTTGGCAACGAAACCTTGAAGATCGGCCCCTATCAGGGCGGCCACGGCTGTCTGGTCATTCCGTTCTCGCGCGGTGTCTGCGGGGCTGCGGCCCGGACCGGCGAGGTCCAGCTTGTCCCCGATGTCGATGCCTTTCCCGGCCATATCGCCTGCGCCAGCTCGACCCGATCCGAGATCGTTCTGCCGGTTTGGGGCCGCACCGGAGAGCTGATCGGCGTGCTGGACATCGACAGTGACCAGCCTGACGCATTTGACGAAGAGGACAGCGTCGCCCTGACGGACATCCTGGCCAAGGTCTTCGCAGGGGTTGAGCCCGCACAGGCGATGAGCTAACCGCCCGATATGAGCGCCGAGTACAACCCGCCCGACACACCGCTGTCGATCCTGCATCAGGACCACGAACTTTTGTTCGTGGACAAGCCGACCGGCCTTCTGTCGGTGCCCGGGCGCGGTGAACATCTGGCCGATTGCCTGCTGACCCGCATACAAGCCGCCTTCCCCGAAGCGCTACTGGTCCACCGGCTGGACCGGGACACCTCGGGCGTCATGGTCTTCGCCCTCAGCCCCCATGCACAACGCCATCTGGGCAAACAGTTCGAGACACGCAAAGCACGTAAAACCTATGTCGCGCGGGTCTGGGGCAAGGTCGAAGAAAAGACCGGCACCGTTGATTTGCCGTTGATAGTCGACTGGCCAAACCGGCCGCTACAGAAGGTGGATTTCGAAACCGGAAAGCCCGCCGTCACGGACTGGCGCGTTCTGCGTTACGAAGACAATGCCACACGCATTCGTCTTTACCCGCGCACAGGCCGCAGCCACCAACTGCGAGTCCACATGCGCGAAATCGGTCACCCTATCCTTGGCGATCCGTTCTACGCAGAAGGCCCTGCGCGCGACGCCCCGCGGTTGATGCTGCACGCGGAAAGCCTGCGTGTAAATCATCCTGAAAGTGGAAAAGGGATGACTGTCACGGCACCCAGCCCCTTCTGAAAACACGCAATTTCCTCTTTCCGAAGCAGGGCCAATCTACGGTCTCTTTTAGGCGTTAAAGAGCCTTGGTTCCTTGCAGAATCCATACATATTCAAAAAATTGATTTCGATCAAAGCATCTCGCATAGGTCGAATTTTAATGTCCTTCCGAAATCGATTTTAGGGAAGGACTATTAATGAATACCGGAGCCAAATTGACTGCGGGCTTGTCGATCCTTGCGACAAGTCTGCTAACGACATCGCTAAACGCCGGAACGATCGATGGCTTAACCAACGTTACCGGTGATGGGTTCGTCCTTCTTGATGAAGATGAGAACGTGGTGGATCCCGGAATCAATGCGATCACCGGCGACCCGAACAACGACGACTTTGTCGGCAATGGGTTCTCGCCAAGCGGTGTTGAAAACTGCCTGAGGGCGTCGGTGATTGGTGCCGGGTGCGCAGAGGGCCCCGGCGCGGGCAATCGGTACAAGCTGTTTCTCACTGGCACCGAGCCATTGGATCTGACCTTCGAAACGACCAATAGCGCAGGCGTGACCGAGTACTTCAACTTCGGCAAAATGTCGAACACGACAGGCGCGCGGATCATCGCGGCCGAGCTTCTGCTGGGAACCGGGACCGGGGAAGATTTTGTCCTAATGGATCCGGCCAGCCCGGAGGCCGCCGTTCTCTTTGACCAGATTATTGATTTGGTAGGCGAGAATGCGGCCGAATGGCCGTTTCTGGACGGGGCCACTGACGGACAAGCCCCCCTGCAGCGGGTCTTTCTACCCGGTGGGCTGTTTGGCGATGGCGGAGCCGAAGGGTACATCGGCTTCTTCGACGACGAACGTGCCGGGATGGTCTTTACCTCGAACGAAGACCTGACCACGTTGCTTGCCGAAAATCTGGCGAATGACGTGCATCTGGCCAGCTTTGGCGATGCTCTTCTCGCCCGAACCATGATCCCGAACGGGATGTTCTGGGACGAAAACGTTCTGGACACCACCGACGAAGACGCACTTATCGCTTGGTATGATAACCGTGCAGATAGCGGTGCAGGCGGTTGGGTTTGGGGTGCTCTTGCCCCCGACGGCTCCGAGGACCTTGGCATTCGCCTGAGCGATCTGGCTGGTGCCTTGGGCGTAGATGAGCTGGATCTGGGCTATGCAGATGGCGCAGAGATTCCACTTGATATCGTCGCGCTGATGGACTCCGACGAAATCTTCACCGAAGGGCCGATTGAAGACCTTTCGAACCTCAACCTGAACTTCAACATCGACACGGGCGACATCGCGTTGGGCGAATTCACCCTGCGTATCGTTCCGACATTCGCACCGATTGTCGAGGCCAGCGAAACACCGTTGCAGTTCACAGTCGCCGGGACGCTGGATGCCGCAAATGTCCCCTATCTAAACGTGGATGAAGCCTATCTGGGTGTCATCGACGATGTGCTGGCGCTGGGAACCGAAGAAGAACAACAAGAGGCGCTTGATAGCCTTGGCCACAGCTTTGCAGGAGCAGCACCGGGCCTTGCCTTTTCCTTTGGTTCGGACGTTCTGTTTGCGTTGTCGCAAGCCAAGGCATCAAACGATGGCGCAACCGTTTCCACCAAAGGAACCGGGTCTTGGACCATGTCCGAAACGACAACAGGTTTTGTTTCGATTGGCGGCGGTGTCGCGGAACAGGATGCGACACTGAACAGTGCCGGATATGATGCCGACCGCGCTAGCTTTGTCGGTGGGTTTGAAACCAACGTGACCCAAAGCCTAAGCGCCGGTGTTATCTTTGGCCTGCACAATGGTGAGGCGGACATCGACGATGGGCTTGGTTCAGTTGATGCCGACGGCTTCTCTGTCGCTGGTTTCGCCCGTTACCAAGCGTCCCAGAACGCGGCCATCCAGGCGGTTCTCGGGCTGCAAAACCTGTCCTTTGACACGACAAGACACATTGCCTTTGGCTCGGTCGATGAGACCGCTACCGGCTCGACCAAGGGTGACATGATCTTCGCTGCCTTGGACGCAGAGTATCTGATGCCTGTGTCCTGGGGTCTGGTCGGGCCCATGGCTTCGGTCGAATATTACAACTTGGGCGTAGACGGTTACACCGAGACCGGCGCCGGGATTTATAATCTCGCCGTAGAAGATTACGACAGCGATCTCTTTATCGGTCGGATTGGCCTGCGCGGTGAAACCAACACGCATCAAATGTCCAACGGCTGGTCGATGCAGGCCTACGGTCATGCCGCACTCGCAACCCGTTCGGGCGGTGACTTCAGTGTCAACGCTGCGTTTGATGGCTCTAACCTGCCAACCATGTCCCTGCCCTCCGACGGCAGCGACAGCGAATGGGTCGACGTCGGAATAGGTGTCACCCTGAACCGCAACAAAAGCGGGCGCGGCAGCACAGTCATCGGCGCCGAGTATCGCGGTGGCTTCGCGGGAGACGGCTACAAGGACCATCAGGGCAAAGTCTTTGTTTCCTGGCAGTTCTAAAACAAAAAAGAAGGGCCCATTTGGGCCCTTCTGAATTTCTGGAAGCTGGTCGACTTATTAGTCGGCTTTCTCTTCTTTCTGGATCTCTTCGCCAGTTGCCTGATCGACCATCTTCATGGCCAGACGAACCTTGCCTCGATCGTCAAAGCCCAGAAGCTTCACGAAGACTTCCTGACCTTCTTTCAGAACGTCGGACGGGTGGTTCAGGCGGCGGTTTTCGATCTGGCTGACGTGCACAAGGCCGTCCCGCTTGCCGAAGAAGTTCACGAAGGCGCCGAAGTCGACGATCTTCACGACCTTACCTTTGTAGATCACGCCTTCTTCCGGCTCTGCCACGATCGCGTGGATCATGTCATAGGCCTTCTGGATAGCTTCACCGTTCGGCGAGGCGATCTTGATGACACCGTCGTCGTTGATGTCGACCTTGGCACCCGAAACTTCAACGATCTCACGGATCACTTTACCGCCCGAGCCGATCACTTCACGGATCTTGTCGGTCGGTACGGTCATGGTTTCGATGCGCGGCGCGTGGACCGAGAACTCGGATGCTTCGGTCAGAGCTTTGCTCATCTCACCCAGGATGTGCAGACGGCCTGCCTTGGCTTGGGCCAGGGCTTTTTCCATGATCTCGGGCGTGATGCCCGCAACCTTGATGTCCATCTGCAGCGAGGTGATGCCGTTTTCGGTACCTGCGACTTTGAAGTCCATGTCGCCCAGGTGGTCTTCGTCACCCAGAATGTCGGACAGAACCGCGTAGGAACCGTCTTCTTCCAGAACCAGACCCATCGCAACGCCTGCAACCGGTGCTTTCAGCGGAACGCCTGCGTCCATCATGGACAGCGAACCACCACAGACCGACGCCATCGAGGACGAACCGTTGGATTCGGTGATCTCGGAAACAACGCGGACGGTGTAGGGGAAGTCGGTTGCCGCCGGCAGAACAGCCTGCAGTGCGCGCCATGCCAGTTTACCGTGGCCAATCTCACGACGACCGGGCGAACCTACGCGGCCAACTTCACCAACCGAATAGGGAGGGAAGTTATAATGCAGCAGGAAGTTCGAGCGATAGTTGCCGTGCAGGGCGTCGATGATCTGCTCGTCGTCGCCGGTGCCCAGAGTGGTCACAACCAGACCTTGGGTTTCACCACGGGTGAACAGGGCCGAACCGTGGGTCCGCGGCAGCAGCTTGGTTTCGCAAACGATCGGGCGGATTTCATCCAGCGCACGACCGTCGATCCGCTTGCCTTCTTTCACAACCGAGCTGCGCAGCACGGTGGATTCCAGCTTCTTCAGGGCCGAGCCAAGGTTCGCATCTTCCTGCTGTTCCTCGGTCAGACCAGCGATCAGCTCTTCCTTGACGGCGGCAACAGCGGCAACGCGCTCTTGCTTGTCGGTGATCGCGTAGGCCGCTTTCATCTTCTCTTCGCCAGCCGCTTTCACGACGTCGAACAGCTCGCTGTAATCCGGCGGGGTGAATTCGAACGGCTCTTTCGCCGACTCTTCTGCCAGATCGATGATCAGGTCGATAACCGGCTGGATCTGTTCGTGCGCAAAAGTCACGGCGCCCAGCATTTCGGCTTCGGTCAGTTCGTAGGCTTCCGATTCCACCATCATCACGGCGTCTTTGGTACCCGCAACAACCAGGTCCAGACGCTGGTCCGGCTTGGTGCGCAGCTGGTCCATATCGTCGACTTCGGGGTTCAGGATGTATTCACCATCCACGAAACCAACACGTGCACAGGCGATCGGGCCCATGAACGGTGCGCCCGAAATGGTCAGCGCGGCCGAGGCTGCGATCATCGCAACAACGTCGGGGTCGTTGACCAGGTCGTGCGACAGCACGGTGCACATCACCAGAACTTCGTGCTTGAAGCCAGGGACGAACAGCGGGCGGATCGGACGGTCGATCAGACGCGCGGTCAGGGTTTCTTTTTCGGTCGGGCGCGCTTCGCGCTTGAAGAAACCGCCGGGTACTTTACCGGCAGCATAGTATTTCTCTTGGTAGTGGACCGTCAGCGGGAAGAAGTCCTGACCCGGCTTCGGTGCCTTGGCAAAAGTCACGTTGGCCATAACGCTGGTTTCGCCCAGCGTCGCAATCACTGTGCCGTCGGCCTGACGTGCAACCTTGCCGGTTTCCAGTGTGAGCGTCTCTTCGCCCCACTGCATCGATTTTTTCACTTCGTTAAACATCTGTTTATCCTGAAAGGAGGCTCTCCCGGCCCTCCGGGTCCTCCGTTGTCATGGCGGCCCCATTGCCGCCGACCCCACTATCCTTACTTTCGAGCGCCGGGGTCCATCGCGCTACGTCTCAGATGGGGGGCACATACAGCAAAAAATCCCTGCAGAAAAGAGAGGATCACTTGCACGAATAAATCCTGAAACATAGCCTGCCTTCGGGAAGTGGGGTTTTGGTGGATATGATCGAGATCATCGAGGCAGGAGCACAGTCACTGTCAGCGGCCGTGGACGGGTTGTCTTCTGCGGCAAGAATCGAATTGGCGGACGGGCTGTCTTCGGAAGCTGTGAACCTGAAACGGACAGAAGACTGCCGGTTCTCTCCAAATGGCAAGGTGATCGCCGTCGCCGGGTTCTTGACCGACACAATCCTGTTGTTCGAAATCTCTCAACAACATGTCGCAGGTAATCTTGTCGTCCGGATCGAGGGCAAGCTGACCCTGACCCATCCGCGGCTGTCCAGACCGCATGGGATCGACTTCATCGACGAAACCACGATTGCCGTGGCCAACCGGGATGGCCGCCTGATTATCCTGAAGCTGCCGCAGGTCCCCTTTGATGGTCGGACCGTTCCAGCCAAGATGCTTATGCGCCGCAAGCGGATCTGGATGAAGCACAAGTTGAAAACACCAGGCTCTGTCGCGGTCACGCGGAAAGGTCGGTTTACCTATGAACTACTGACCTGCCTCAACTATCGTAACACCGTCGCCAGCCCGCGCTTCCTGCGCCTTGGGGATCTGCATCTGCCGTTCGGTGGGCGGATTGCCTTACAGCGCGGGATGGAAATTCCCGATGGTGTTTCGATCTGCCCGGAAACGGCACGCGTCGCGATTTCAAACCATAATGAAAACGCCATCCGGCTTTATTCCCACTATGACGACCTGCGACCGAACGCTCATCCTGTGGGCCGCCTTCTGGGGATGGCCTATCCTCACGGCTTGCGGTTCTTCGACAAAGGGCGGCGCCTGATGGCCGCTGATGCGGGTGCGCCTTTGATCCATTACTGGCGGGACGACACGGCCAAATGGGACGGCGATCGAACGCCCACCGCCTCGTTCCGGATCATGGACAAGGAAACCTTCGCAGCCGGTCGATACAACGATCAGGAAGGCGGACCCAAAGGGATCGACATCCACCCCTCTGGCGCCTTCCTTGTCGTCACCAGCGAGCATCAGGGCTTTGCCGCTTTCGACGTGCCAAAATTGCTACAAAGGCTGGAAACGGACAAAACCGAACCCGCCGCCTCCGATGACTTGCCTGAAACGCCAGCGGCAGCTGCGGCAACCTGACTTTGCGGCAAACCCTCCCGGCCAGCGGACTTTTTAAGAATTTCGTTGAAAATGCGCTTTAATTCTTCAAAGCTGATCCTGAGAATTAGTCCAATTGTGAGGAGCGAGGAATGGCTGGCAAATTCGAAGTGTATAAAGACAAAGGTGGCGAGTTCCGCTTCCGCCTGAAGGCCGGGAATGGCGAGATCATTCTGGCCAGCGAAGGATACAAGCGCAAAGCCAGCTGCGAAAATGGCGTCGCCTCGGTGATGAAAAACGCACCCACGGATGCCCGCTATGAACGCAAGGAAACCAAGTCGGGCAAACCGATGTTCAACCTGAAAGCCACCAACGGCCAGGTGATTGGAACCTCGGAATCCTACTCCAGCGAGTCCGCCCGCGACAACGGCATCGAGTCGGTGAAGAAAAACGCTCCAGACGCCAAGGTTGAAGACCTGACCTGATTATACCCAAAGCACTCGCCAAATGGCGGGTGCTCCTTTTAGCGCGCCGCCGATCTAAGACCCAATGGCCTAGAATCTCTTCGCAATCCCGTTGGCAAGAAGATATCGGTCAGGCTTTTGGGGTTGGGATAACCTTAAGGTTTCAAGCCGGAAGACAGCGAAGCAGGCATTGGAACCAAGAATTCCTTTCCGTCGCGAAGTTTCTCAACTTCTTTTCGTATGGCATGCCGAATGCTTTCCAATCGATCCTCTGGCTGAGCGCGCAACATTGCGCTTGCCCGCACAGCACCTTTCAGGAACGCCTGATACAGATCATTCGGATCGCTTAGACGCAAAAACTGGGGCACCGTTTTTGTCTGGATTGCCGTGAACCCTGCAGCCCCAAGGACGTTACTCACCTCAACCGGGTCAGCAAACCGGAAATACGGCGGAGCTGGTGGCAGGTCCGGATTCGGGTCACCTTGCTGGGATAGCACAGGCATCACAATCCCAAATCCCTCTCCCGGTTTCGGGTCCGCCCAAACTGTAAAGCCATAGCGCCCGCCGGGCTTCAAGACGCGAAAGGCCTCGTGCACGACGGCCTGCGCATCTGGCATGTGCAACATTCCGAACCCCATAACGACGGCATCGAAGGTTGCCTTCGGGAAAGGCAACTCCGCTGCACTGCCCTTGATGAAAGCAACCTCTGGACAACTGCGCATCGCAAGCGCCACCTGCTGGGCGGAAAAGTCCAAACCCGTCACCTGCGCCCCACGCTTGGCCGCGGCCGCGGCGACATATCCGGCACCGGTCGCAACGTCCAAAACACGCGCGCCTTCAGAAACACCCGTCGCGTCCAGCAAAGCCTCAGCCGATTGTTGGGTTAAACCACCCCAGTGACGGTGATAGCGCTCTGCCACATTTTCCCAACCGGCATGCTCGAACGCGACGAACGCCTTGGCGTCTTCGTCGTCCAAATCCATCCAAAAGGCCCTCCTGCCTTCCAGTATACAGGAAATCAACAAAAAACGCCCGCTCGAATGAGCGGGCGTTTGATGATCCAGACGGACCGAATTTCTTAGCGGCGGATGCCCAGACGTTTGATCAGGTCCTGGTAACGGGCCACATCTTTTGCCTTGGTGTAGTCCAGCAGCTTACGACGCTGAGCAACCATCTTCAGCAGACCACGACGAGAGTGGTTGTCTTTCTTGTGGCTTTTGAAGTGCTCGGTCAGGGTGTTGATGCGCGAGGTCAGGATAGCAACCTGTACTTCCGGCGAACCGGTGTCGCCTTCTTTGGTGGCGAATTCCTTGATCAGGCGGTTCTTTTCTTCAACTGTAATCGACATCGGGGTCTCCTTGGTTAAGGGTTGATGGCACAGGCCGGGATGTCGTCCAGCAAGGCCCTTGGAGAAATCCACCGGGATTCGCCCGGCAGATGCGCGCGTATAGGGGATTTTTTCAGGTTTGGGAAGGGGCGAGCCCAATCCAATACCTAGTTGGCTCGTGAGCGGGCAAGTTGATCTCCCCTTGGCAGACCTGTCACAAGTTTCTTACAAATTCACTGCAGTGGACCTTTTTGGTCCCAAGTATTGACTTGATCGAAATCAATGCAACCTCGCCTAGACAGGCAGACAGTATTTAGACGAAATCTTACTCTGATCAGGAGAGGCAGATGGAACCGGGAAACAGCGCGGGCACCATCACACAGTTTATCCCGTTGATAGTTACCGGTCTGGCTTTACTAGCTTTGGCTTGGCCGATGACCAAACGGAAAGGTCTGCCTGCCGGATATGCTATTCTTTGCTTTTTGCCTCTCATAGGAGTCCTGGTTTTGATTTGGATTGCCAGTAAACCAGACAAGGAGTTGCTTGAGAGAGTTGCAAAAATCGAAGGCTCTCAAAGGATCAAAACGGATCGGGCTGAAGGAGATGCTTCATGACCAAAGAACGACTTGAAGAACTGAAAGAGCAGGTTGCAAGCATCGGGCATAACCTTGGCCCGGCGTTTCTAGAAGCAGAAGAGCGCGTCCGAACTGAAGTGGACAAGCTGGTGCCAACTGAACCTGAGCCTGAGACAGAGCTTGAGAGGGCCAAAATAGTATTGGATTTAATGAGCAGCCATATTCGAGGCGAGTATCTGCTACCCGAACCGTCGGCCGCTTATACAGCCGTAGGATTTTTGATCATCGCAGCCTACACCGGGGTTACAATTGCAACAGTGCCCGCAATTTCTGTAGCTGGAGATGTCGCCATTCTTGGTTTCATCTACGCCGCACTCCGAGAAGAGATAGAGGAATACGTGCAATGGCGCCGTAAAGCGGAACCCGATTATGCCAAGCATGAAGCTTAACACGCGATGGTGCCCCAGAGGATTTTATATTCCTAATTCTTCTGAAATCGTGTGGACTGCATGATGACCTTGTCTCGAACTATCTGCGCTCAATACCCGCGGCTCGAAGCTTTCGAACTTGTTTCTAATGACCACTTGCGAATTCTTAGCTTGGCCCTTTGGCCAGTCCGTTAATTTCTGTCGAGGTTTCTTCGCCGAATCTATAAATAGATTGTCGAATCGGCATTGATCCAATTACAGGTACGGGCTGATCCCAAGCTGGGCGAGTATCTCAGGGATCGTCGCTGTCTGACCGACGATCAAGACTACACCGACTTCATAGTCGAAAAGGACAGCAAATCCCAGATGCTGCCTGCTTCCGAAACCGAACGGATTTACTCTTCACCGGGTGTGATCGGACCCTGAATCTCGGCCGCGATCTGCTTGGCCCAGTCACCGATGATTGGGATCAGTTCGATCTGGGACAGGAAGTACAGCATCACCGACACCAAGAAGGTCGCGCCCACCACAGTACCCAATCCGGTCGCCAATCCCCGCAGGAAAGAAAACCACAGCATCCGCGGGGTCGAATTCATGATCCGCAGATAACGGTGCTGGTTCAGAAGCTGCACTTCTTCTTGCAGCGCACGAAGGTCCTGGGTCAGGTCTGGGTTTTCGTCAGGTTGGTCTGGCATGGTCCGGGTCCGGCTTGGGGTCTTGACCGAACCTTAGGCCAGCGCCGGGATCAGACCAAGTGCGCTTTGGCCGCAGCATCCATGTAGTTGCTATAGTCGCTTTGGGCCAAGAGCGTGATCTTGGCCTCGGCGAGGCTTTGCAGGCTGTCGATATCGGCCAGCGGCAAGCCATCCAGCAGCAGGGTCGCGGCATCAGGCTGGTCCTGAGACATATCCAAGGACAATTCCGGGTCCGGGTGTTCGTCATCATCATAGACGATGAACAGGCGATCGGACTCTGGGTCGAAATCCTTCAGATCGGGAATTTCCTCTCCATCCAGCAGCCAGTCACCTAGAACAAAGCCATCTTCACCCTCGCCACCCGAGGCGATATCGCCCGACCCGACAAGGATCAAATCCGCCCCGTCGCCGCCGTTCAGATAGTCCTTGGTGTTGTCGTCTTCCAAACCCTCGTCGGTCGTCTTGAACCCGGTCAGGACATCGTCACCGTCATTGCCGTTCACAATGTCCTGCCCGTCGCCACCGACCAAAGTGTCATCGTCCAGACCGCCCATCATCGCGTCATCACCGTCGCCACCCAGTACAAGATCGTCACCCGGCCCGCCAATCAGCGTGTCGTCGCCCTCGTCACCCCAAAGCTGGTCATCCTCGGCCTGCCCCGCGAGATAGTCGTCACCTTCGCCGCCAAAGATCACATCGACGCCCAGATCCCCCAGCAAGTCATCTGCGTCCAGACCGCCGAACAGCAGGTCATCGCCCTCGGCCCCGTTCAGCCAATCGTCCCCTTTACCACCCAGAAGTGTGTCATTGCCTGCGCCACCATGGACAAGATCATCCCCTGCCAGCGCATCCAGCAGATCCGGCCCATCGCCGCCCTCTAAGGTGTCATTGTCTTCTGTGGGTTCGTCTTTATCAGGGGTCAGCTCTATCGCGGCACCCACCGCAAGCAAGCTGAGTAGTCCGGCCAGTCCCAGCATCTGAAACGTCCTTTGCCGTTAGCGTGGTAGATGACCATGCTAGGCGCGGATTGCGCAGAGCGCAGAGGGAATAAGCGCATTAAAGTTAACGTGAGGGCACGTCCCAAGGCATCGGCGTGACCTTGTAAGAGACATACAGCGGGTGCCTTGGATGCCCCTCTTTGGTCAGCCCGATATGAGTCAGGACATGACCGGCGGCTCGCAACCTTTCGGCGACTTTTGGGCCCTGATCCAAATGCTCGCCATGCACCCCCCAAGCGCAAAGAATCTGGTCCGCCCATTGGGCACCTTCCAGAAGGCAGGCATCGTTCAATGGCCCCTCGGGATGGGCCGCTTTTCTTAGATCTTGGGGCTGTGTTGCGCGAAATGCGAAGATGTTGACCACGCGCATCGCCCCGAACCCCATCTGCCGCGCCCGCCGTTCGCAACGCTCAACCGTGGGGTCATTGCGCAGCTCGTCCGCGGTCGAGGGGTTCAGCATCACGAACAGAAGCTTTCGCCCAGAAGGAGACCAAGTCCGGGTCAGGGAATAGCGATATCTCTCACAAGGCGAGTACACCGCCTCGGAATGGTTAACGCCCTCGACATGGGTTCGGGTCAAATGATCAGTCATTGTGTTCAATTCGTGGCAAGCCGGTGGTTGGCATGGTGCTGTGATTCGGTTTTTTGGACTCAAAAAGGGGAAAATCTGCCTTCTGTCCACGAGTTGACACTTGTACTTTCGGGCATGTCCTTCCGGTTATGGCAAAAACCTAAGTTTCTCACTAAGATTTTTTCACGCAACCATCTGTTAAATAATATTTTTCTCAAAGGGATAGGTTTTCCTGTCCCATTTGGGGGTGGTTTGTGGCGAATTTAGGCGGCTAAACTTGTCCCTGTTCGGACCACCACTCACTCAACCTAAGGTCTGTACGCAAAATTTAATTGGGAACTAAAATGGCAAAGCCACTTGAAAATCTACTCAACCACAGCACTTCCGAAGGTGCCGGCGCTGATCTACCAGTGACGTCACATGGAAAGTTGCCCACAGTATGCGAGGATCAGATGGAACGTCTGTTTCGCTGCGGAACCGACCTCTTGGAAACCCAGTCTTCCTTGACCACTAACCAGCGTGTTCTGCTTCTCGCTCAATAACCCTCCAAAACCGCGACGGCTGTTCCGTTACCCATCACGTGCTTCAGGGCACAGAACAAAAAGCCACTCTCTCGCGTAGAAACCCGCATCACCCGATGCGGGTTTCTTTATTTGGAATGCAGGAAAACCCGGTTGGGGTGCAGCTCGCCCGCTTTATAGACGCCAACCGCGACGGCCTGTCCGTTCAACGAGGCCCAGGCCTCGTCCCCGTATTCCGCATCCGAGGTGATCACGATCCCGGCGTTGCCGTTGCGCATGCGGGCCGCACCATCGGGGGTGGTGCGCAATTCTGGCAGGTCAGCCAGACCGATCTCTAGCGGCTGAAGATAGTCATCCAGCGCCGGATCTTTGGCCAGCTCTTCGATCTGCTCCATGGTGATGCCGTTTTCGGCCTCGAACGGCCCGGACCAGACCCGGCGCAATTCGCGCACGTGACCCAGACAGCCCAGCGCCTCGCCCAGATCGCGGGCAATGGCACGGACATAGCCGCCCTTGCCGCAGACCATTTCCAGCGTGACATGGTCGGCGTCTTCGCGGTCCACCATGATCAGGCTTTCCACGTACAGCGGACGCGCGGCGATCTCGAAATCTTCGTCATCGCGGGCCAGCTTATAAGCGCGCTCGCCATCAATCTTCACGGCCGAGAACTTGGGCGGGACCTGCATGATATCGCCCTCGAACTGCGGCAGGGCCGCACGGATGTCTTCATCCGTCGGGCGCGCGTCGCTTTCGGCGATCACTTCGCCCTCTTGATCGTCGGTATTGGTGGCTTGGCCCAGACGGACGGTAAAGCGATAGGCTTTCAACGCGTCGGTCACGAAGGGCACGGTTTTCGTGGCCTCACCCACGGCAACGGCCAGCACGCCAGTTGCCTCGGGGTCCAATGTGCCCGCGTGTCCGGCCTTTTTGGCCGACAGCGCCCAGCGCACCTTGTTCACCACGGCGTTCGAGCTGATCCCGGCGGGCTTATCCACCACCATCCAACCTGAAATGTCGCGTCCCTTGCGGCTGCGTCCCACGGGCGTTCCCCTTCGATACTGTGCAGGCGCGCGGTGCTACTGTGCCGCCGCCGGTTCGTCAAGCGGCTGAACGGTGCCAAGGATCGGCCCCATTGGCAGGCCAAAGCCCGACCGGCCAAGGTCCGGCGCGTATAGCTTGGACACCTTCCCATCCAGAAACAGCGCATTGGGCGTCTTCAGGTGATCCCGAAACAGCCGCCCGAACAGGTGGAACCGCACCGGCGCGTCAGAAATCGCCAGATAGACAAGCCCCTTAGCATCCACGCCAACCCCGTTTCGGATGAATTGGGTCGAGCTGTCTTCCAGAAATCGCGGATGCAGCGCCCCGTCAATCACCAGCATCGGCCCCGACTGCGTCGCATAGCGGCAGGTCTGCCCATCATCGCGGAAGGCGCGGGCCTCGATCACATCAGCGCGGCCTTCGTTCAGGCACAACACCCCGTTGGGAAGCATCCCAAAGTTCCCCGGACCGGCCGAAGTCACCAGCCGCATCTCTTGCACGCCATCTTCGACATACAGACCCACCGGGCTGCGGTCGCTGTGATACATGCCCGCGTTCATGGCAACGCCAAGGGTCAGACCCTCGGCCTCGAGCGCTTGTTTCACCCGCGAGAAACTGCCCAGCACCCGACCGTCCTTGTCGCGCAGGAACAGCCGCAGCTCTTCTGCCGCCGGATCAACAGTGCAAACGGTGAAAGGGGTCTCGTCGAAGCGCAGCTTCTCACAAGTTGCGGCCCCGGCCGGGGTGGCCAAGGCCAGTAAGAACAGGAAAACGGCCTTAAGCCGGATCATCCCTGTCCTCTGTATCGCGGACCACGTTCTCTTGTGACAAGAGACGGCGCGTCTCGTCCATCTGGTCGAAGGTCTCATCCAGAACGAAGCGTAGGTCAGGTGCGTATTTCAGCGAGCAGGCCTTGCCGACCATGCGCCGCAACTCGCCCTTGTTCCGGCGCAACGCGACCAAAGCCTCTTCCGCCCCCTTGCCGCCCAAAGGCAGGACAAAGGCCGTCGCGATCTTAAGGTCGGGAGAGGTCCGAACCTCGCCAACCGTGATCGACATCCGGTTCAGCTCTGGATCGTGCACGTCGCCCCGCATCAGAACGTCCGACAAGGTGCGCCGGATCAGTTCGCCTACCCGCAGCTGCCGCTGCGACGGGCCGGGCCCGTCATGAAATTTGTTTTTCGCCATAAGGCGCATCTAAGCGATCAGCTTCGCTTTGCCAAGGGCGGGGCTGGCGGCTATACCTCCGAGAAAGAAGTGGAGAGCGACATGACCGACCTGCCGGGTATCGTGATTACAGGGGCCTCGGGCCGTATGGGCCAGATGCTGATCAAAACCGTGATGGCCAGCGACAAGGCCCGTCTGGTCGGCGCGCTGGAACGTCCCGGTCATGACTGGATCGGCCGCGACGCAGGCGAAGTTGCTGGCGCAGGCCACGCAGGCGTACCCATCACAGACGATGCGGTCGAAGCCTTCGCCAAGGCGCAGGCGGTGATCGACTTTACCGCGCCCGCCGCCACCGTTGAATTCGCCGCCTTGGCCGCGCAGGCCCGTGCCGTGCATGTCATCGGCACCACCGGCATGTCCGAGGACGAGATCGCCAAGCTTGGCCCTGCCGCCCGCCACGCGGTCATCATCCGCGCAGGCAATATGAGCCTTGGGGTCAACCTGCTGACCACTCTGACCAAGAAAGTCGCCGAAGCCTTGGGCATGGACTATGACATCGAGGTGATCGAGGCCCATCACCACCACAAGGTCGACGCGCCCTCCGGCACCGCCCTGATGCTGGGCCAAGCCGCCGCCGATGGTCTGGGCGTTGACCTGAACGAGGTCGCCGACCGCGGCCGCGACGGCATCACCGGCGCCCGTACCCGCGGCCACATCGGCTTCCACGCCATACGTGGCGGCGACATCATCGGCGAGCATGACGTCCTGTTTGCTGGCCCGGGTGAACGCATTACCTTGCGCCACGTGGCCTCTGACCGTTCGGTCTTTGCCAATGGCGCGCTGCGCGCGGCACTTTGGGGACAAGACAAAAGCCCGGGTGAATATGACATGGTGGATGTGCTGGGGCTGTAACCGCCCTGCGCGTTCCGGCCTTTGCCGATTGACGCGGCCGCTTACCGACGCGGGTCACGCCAAGTCGGTGCGTTGATTCCGAAAAAGTGATCCAATCCGGGCTTGGAAGCGTAGTCGGGGTATATGACCCCGCGAGGTTCCCATGCGTTGGATCGCCATAGTCTTCATCCTGTCCGCCAGCCCGGCTCTGGCTTTTGACCGCGTCACAACGCGGGACGACTTCCTGCAACTTGTTCAAGGCAGCCAGCTAAAGGCGCTTGGCGTGCGCCTTCGCGTCGGGGCCGACGGATCGATCAAAGGTCGGGCTTTTGGCTATGACGTCACCGGCGACTGGCAATGGCAAGACGGCTATTTCTGCCGCACGATGGACCTTGGCGGCGACCCGATCGAGTTCAACTGCCAAGAGGTCAACAGCAAAGGCAACCGGATCCGCTTTCAATCGGACCGCGGCACCGGAGAGACCGCCACTTTGAAGATCGACTGACCCGGATCTATGCCAACAGGCCGATCAGGTTCTCTCCATCCAACAGAATTTCCTCCACGTTGCTGAAATGAACCGTCTGGTTGCCATAGGTCAGCGTGTAGCTGTTTGTACTTCCAGCAGTCAGCGAGTAATCGGACAGATCCCCATCGGCCAGTTCGACAATGTCGTAGCCGCCTTCCGGGCCAAGGTGATACGGCCAGCCGCCCTGCACAAAAAAGGACTGCGCTGACGCGTCTGCATCCAGGTCCAGCAACAGGTAATCGTCGCCCGTGCCCAGGTCGATTTCGCCATCGATTCCAGTGCCATCCAGCGCCTCGCCCGGGCCGGTCGTGATTTCGACATGGTCATTGCCATGGCCCGTGTCGATATCCAGCCCCATCTCATCCCACAAAATCGGGTTGTCCACGCGCAGATCGATCAGCAACGTATCATTCCCATCGCCCATCCAGATGTCGGTCGAGATCAGTGCGCCCAAAGCGCCATACCCGTCAGGCGTGGGGTTGGTGATCTTGACCTGCATAAGGTCATTACCTTCCCCCATGTTGAACTCGCTCAGGCCGAATTGCAGAACGCCCGGCCCGTCCATCTCGACGAACAGCTGATCGTTGTCATCGCCCATGTCGACATTCAGGCCAGAGATCGTCGCGCCACCCGTCGTGTCGCTGTCGATGACCAGAACATCCTCGCCCGCGCCCATAGCGATATCCACGATCTCCATATGGCCGGTCGCGTCATCGAACAGGAACACCAGCTTGTCGTTGCCCAGCCCCGTATAGAAGGCAAGGTCATCGTAGTTGGGGTTTTCAAACCCCGAGTACCAGAAGTCGTTCCAGCTGAACCCTTCGATGTAATGAGTGTTGATGATCTTGGCATCATCGCCATCGGTAAAGGCTACGATATCCGGATAGCTTGGGTCGTTGGTCAGGCCGTTCAGTTCAGGCAGAACCGGCGCGGTCGAGGGATCAAGGCCCAGCAGCCCGTAATCCACGCGGCCATTGGCATCCAGATAGGTCGGCACCGGGTCATCCGCTCCATTCACCACGATAATGACATCCTGAACCTCTGATACGGCGCCGTGCTGGTCCATGGCCTGTACCTGCAGGGTCAGTTCCAGCGTTTCGCCGGAGTTCATCAGCTGGAAGCCCGCACCGGGATCAACAGTCACCACCGTTCCGTCCAAGGACACCGCCACCCCATCAGGTGCCGAGACAATCGCATAAGACAGGCTGGACCCGTCATCATCGCTGTCCACATCCTGCCCAAGCGTGGCCAGATCGAACTGCACCGCACCAGCGTCTTCGGTTACCTGAATCTCTGCATCATCCAGCATGGTCGGGGCGTCGTTCAGCCCGATCACCTGAATTTCCATCTTCGGATCAATCCCGTCGGCCACGGCCACACCAAGATTGATGTCGAAGGTTACGACCTCAACCTCGCCTTCCGCCAAATAGCTGCGGTCGACCGTGGTCGGGTCAAACTCGAAGGTCGAGGTGCGCTTGCGCCCGCTGGCCACGTCTTCGACGATATGTTCGATATTGGTGATCCAGCCCTGCGTGTTGGGGTTGAAGGTGAAACTTGCATAGACCGACCGGTCATCCAGATCGTAATATTCGATCGTGACATAGACGGGCGTGTCCACCGTGGTCGACACCGGCGCCTGATAGAAATAGGCCGGGTTATCGTCGTACAGAAGATAGGTGTAATCATCGAACTGAATCGCTTCGACCTTGGTCAGCGTATCCCGGCCCTCGTTTCCGTCTGCAGAGTTCAGGTCGGTGACAATGGCGTTGTTCTTGCGATCAAAGCTCCAACTGAAATCATGGATACTGCCGCGATAAACCGCGGTATCGAATCCGTCGCCGCCATTGATCTTGTCGTCGCCTTCCAGCCCGGTGAACGTGTCATTTCCCGCGCCACCGCCAAGACGGTCTGACCCGGACGTGCCAATTACGGTCAGATCAACGACCGGATCCGTTCCGCCGCCGTCACCACCACCATCAGAGGGTTTGCCACCTTTTTTGCCGCGCGCCATGAAAAACTCCGCTCTAAAATCAATTGTCAAAAATGCAGGGCCATCGGGTGGCCCGGTCTCTAAAATATCTCGCCCCGAGACTTCCTTAATTTTCAGAGTTTTGCAATCACAAGTCGTTCATTGCGCCAAAATCGGCAACGATGAGTCTCGGTGCGTAAAATTGTATCAGATTCAATGGGGTTAGCGCAGCCAACCGCCCAGCAACGACGGGGGCGCCACCCCAAAACATTGCGATTAGAAATCGATCGCGATACCCTTCTTTTCCCAATCGCCATAGCGCACGGGTTCGGGGCCCTCGCGGCCGCCCAGCTCTGTTGGCAGTTCCAGCTCTTTGGCCTTCTTGCGGCGCTCTTCGGCTTCGGCCAGGGCGCGCTTGGCTGCCTCGGGCAGGTCTTTCTTGATATCGTCAGACATGGGCCGCTCCTTGTGGGTGGGTCCCACTTGATATACGCCCCTGATCACAAGCTGCAAGTAAGGACGGGCCCATGGCCAAGGATATCGACAAGGCGCGCGGCGCTGCATGGACGCTGGTGAATGCCATCACCGAAGAGCACTTCCTGCTGTCAGAGCTTCAGGGCAAAGACAGCCCATTGAACGGCCTGACCCCGCCGGAACAGGCTCGCGCCCAGCGTCTGGCGCTTGGCACCCTGCGCTATGCGGGTCGTGTCGATGCCCTGCTGAAGCCGCTGATGCGCAAGCACCCCCCAGCAGAGGTCCGCAACCTTCTGCGCCTTGCCGTGGTCGACCTGATGACCGGCGGCGCGGCAGCCCATGGCGTGGTCAACACCGCGGTCGAGATGATCAAGGCCGACCCGCAGACACGGCCCATGGCGGGTCTGGTCAACGCGGTCCTGCGCCGGGCCGCCGAGATGCAGGGCGAATGGGACGAACTTCCCCCGCAACGCATGGCCGGCTGGCTGCGTGGCCGGGTCGAGGGCCAATACGGCCGCGCCACCACGCTGGCGATTGAGGCCGGGCAGGAACCGCCCGCCCCTCTGGACCTGACACCCCGCGATGGCGATACCGCCAAACTGGCCGAGATGGTCGGCGGCACGCCCCTGCCCACCGGCAGCGTGCGCCTGAAAGACGCCAAGCAGGTCTCGAACCTGCCCGGCTACAACGAAGGCGCTTGGTGGGTGCAGGACGCCGCCGCAGCCTTGCCCGTGAAACTGCTGAATCCACAGAAGGGAGAGGCCATTCTGGATCTGTGCGCCGCTCCGGGCGGCAAAACCATGCAACTGGCCGCGGCCGGGGCCAAGGTGACGGCGCTGGATATCTCGGACCACCGGATGCAGCGGGTCAGACAGAACCTGATCCGCACCCAGCTAGAGGCCAAAACCGTCGTGGCCGATGCGCTGGAATGGGTGCCAAGTTCCCTGTTCGATGCGATCCTGCTGGACGCACCCTGTTCGGCCACAGGCACCATCCGCCGCCACCCGGACCTGCCCTTTGCCAAGTCCGGCGCGGATATCAAACCGCTCTTTGGCCTACAGGCCGAAATGATCGACCGGGCCCTGCAACTGCTGAAACCCGGCGGGCGGCTGGTGTTCTGTACCTGCTCTTTGCTGCGCGAAGAGGGAGAGTTCCCGCTGCGTGACGCGCTAGAGCGTCACCCGACCCTGCAAATCGACGACACCCTGCCCACTGGCGTCCCCGAGGACTGGCGGGCGGAAGGTGGCGGGCTGCGCACCCGTCCCGACTATTGGGCCGAACAGGGCGGCATGGACGGATTCTTCATGGTCCAGCTGCGGAAGGCCTGATCCACTGAAACGGTGACAGCGCGCGCCGCGCCGCCTATGCTGCCCCCAACAGGGGTAAAACAAGGCAGGCGGGCGAACGGGCGTGACTGGGCAAGGCAGGCAAACATGGCTGGCCACTTTGGGCCTGCGCCTTCGGGCGCTGATCGGCGGCCTGCCGCGCCCGACGGGCCGTTTCAACTTTCATCCCCAACCCTATTCCATTGGTGATCCGGGCCATGGCCGGGACCTTGCCAATGGCATCTACGACTTCAGCGGCTTCCGGATCGAGGCCCCCGAAACAGGCATCTTCGACCTGCCCGCCCAAAGCGATGCGCTGTCTGATGCGGTGCAGGGCTTTGACTGGCTGGACCACCTTGCCGCCGATGGCACCTTGATGGCCCGCCAAAAGGCGCAGGACTGGGTTCTGACCTGGGTCAGCCGCTATGGCGCCACCGCAGGTCAGGTCGATCTGACCGGGCGGCGCCTCTTGCGGATGCTGTTGCACTCGGAATTCCTGATCGACGGGATGGACGACACGCAGGTCTCGAAGCTGATCAACAGCATGGGGCGCCAAGCCAATCAGCTGCATCTGGACTGGGGGCGCACGGCCCATGGCCTGTCGCGGTTCGAGGCTTTGGCTGGCCTGCTGTTCGCCGGACTTTGCCTTGAGGGCCTGAACCGCCATGTCGAACCCGCACTTCGGGCGTTGGACGCAGAGGCCCAAAGCTGGGTCGATGACCGTGGCCGCATCCCCACCCGCAACCCCGAAGAACTGCTGCACATCCTCTGCCTGCTGATCTGGATCGAACATGTTCTGGCCGAGGTCCACCGCGCCCCCGGTGTCGGCGTGACAGAGGCGATCGTGCGCATCGCCCCGGTCCTGCGCAGCCTGCGCCATGCCGATGGGTCCCTTGCGCGGTTTCACGGTGGTGGCCGCGGCCCCGAGGGCTGGCTGGATTTTGCGCTTGCCCAATCAGGGGTCCGCAAGCTTGACCCCAACCCCCTGTCGATGGGTATCGCGCGCCTTGCCGCGCTGCGCTCGACCCTGATGGTGGATTGCGCCGCGCCACCGCCCCCTGAACACGCGCATCTGGCCCATGCTTCGGCCCTCGCGTTCGAACTGACCTCGGGCCGTCGCCCGATCATCGTCAGTTGCGGATCGGGCCGCAGCATGGGGGCAGACTGGCAGCAGGTCGGGCGCGAAACGGCCGCCCATTCGACGCTGGTCGTGAACGGTCACAGCCAAGGCGACTTCACCCCGACCCGGCGCGGCCAGAAGACCCTGCCACCGCTTCAGAACGGCCCCCGGCAGGTCTGGGCCGATGTGGTCGAATCCGAGATCGGCAAAGGCGTCGAATGCTGGCACGACGCCTATCGTAGGCGCTATGGGCTGATCCACTCGCGCCAACTGGCGCTTTCCAGCAATGGCCGGGTTCTGGCGGGGCAGGATACGCTGGCCGCCGTCACCGACTCTGATCGCCAAAAGCTGACCGAGACCTCTGACGGGCTGCACGGCATGCCGTTTTCCATCCATTTCCACCTGCACCCCGATGTCGAAGTGATCCCCGGCTCTGACGGGCGCGTGGTCACTTTGGCGCTGGCCAGCGGGGAAAACTGGGTCTTCCGCCACGACGGCCACCGCAACCTGTCGGTCGATCCCAGCACCTATCTGGACGGCGGAGACCTGCGACCAATTCCCGCGAAACAGCTTATTTTGAAGGGTCGACTGCTGAAAGACGCGGTTCAGGTCAATTGGAGCCTTGCAAAAGACGACGAAACCCCGCAAGGCATCCGCGACCTCGTTCAGGACGGGGCCTCGACCAACGACTGACTGCATTTACAGGACTGACCGATGACCGATCTCGTGCCGCTGAAGCGCGCTTTGCTTTCCGTTTCCGATAAAACCGGGTTGATTGAACTGGGACAGGCATTGGCCGCACGTGGCGTGGAACTGCTGTCGACCGGCGGCACCGCCAAGGCGCTGCGCGAGGCAGGTCTGGACGTCAAAGACGTCGCCGACGTGACCGGCTTCCCGGAAATGATGGACGGCCGGGTCAAAACCCTGCACCCGATGGTTCACGGCGGCCTGCTGGCGCTGCGCGACAATGACACCCATGTCGCCGCGATGGACGAACACGGCATTGGCGCGATCGACCTGCTGGTGGTGAACCTTTACCCGTTCGAAGAGACCGTCGCCAAAGGCGCCGACTATGACACCTGCATCGAGAATATCGACATCGGTGGCCCGGCCATGATCCGTGCGGCGTCAAAGAACCACAAGTTCGTCAACGTTGTGGTCGACGTCGAAGACTATGACGCCCTGCTGGCCGAGCTAGAGGCCAACGACGGCCAGACCTCTTACGCCTTCCGCCAGCGCCTGTCGCAGATCGCCTATGCCCGCACCGCTGCCTATGACACCGCCGTCAGCAGCTGGATGGCCGACGCCATTGGCGAGACCGCCCCGCGCCGCCGCGCCTTCGCCGGCACCATCAAGCAGACCCTGCGTTATGGCGAGAACCCGCATCAGGACGCGGCCTTCTACACCGACGGCTCGAACCGTCCGGGTGTTGCCACCGCCGTTCAGCATCAGGGCAAAGAACTGTCCTACAACAACATCAACGACACCGACGCGGCCTTTGAACTGGTTGCCGAGTTCGCCCCCGAAGACGGCGCAGCCTGTGCAATCATCAAACACGCCAACCCCTGTGGCGTTGCCAAGGGCGCGACCCTGCTGGAAGCCTACAAAGCTGCATTCAACTGCGACCAGACCTCGGCCTTCGGGGGCATCGTGGCCCTGAACCAGCCTCTGGATGCCGAAACCGCACGCGAGATCACTGGCATCTTCACCGAAGTCGTCATCGCACCCGGTGCCTCGGACGAAGCCAAGGAAATCTTCGCCGCCAAGAAGAACCTGCGCCTGCTGACGACCGAGGCCCTGCCCGACGTCATGACCGGCGGCCAGACCGTGCGCCAAGTGGCCGGTGGCCTGCTGGTGCAGAACAAGGACAACGGCTTCATCGGCATGGATGATCTGAAGGTCGTCACCGAGAAGGCCCCGACCCCGGAACAGATGCGCGACCTGCTGTTTGCGTGGAAGGTTGGCAAACACGTCAAATCCAACGCCATCGTCTACGTCAAAGACGGCGCCACCGTCGGCGTCGGCGCGGGCCAGATGAGCCGCGTGGACTCGGCCCTGATCGCCGCCAAGAAAGCCGAACGCATGGCCGAAGCTCTGGGCCTGCCCCAGCCGCTGACCATTGGTTCTGCTGTTGCGTCGGATGCGTTCTTCCCCTTCCCCGACGGTCTGCTGGAAGCCGCCGCTGCGGGCGCGACCTGCGTGATCCAGCCCGGCGGCTCGATGCGTGACCAAGAGGTCATCGACGCGGCCAACGAGGCCGGTCTGGCGATGGTCTTCACCGGCATGCGCCACTTCCGTCACTAAGCCCATGCGTCTGATCGGCCTCACCGCAGTTCTGACGTTCCTGCTGGATCAGGCGACCAAGTATTTGGTCGTCATCCACCTGAACCTGCGCGAGCTGCTGGTGCTGGACGTGGCCCCGCCGTTCCTGAACCTGCGCATGGTCTGGAACCGGGGCGTGAACTTTGGAATCGGCGCGGGTGACGGGGACCTGACCCGTTGGGGCCTGACCATAATGGCCATCACGATCAGCGGTGCGATTCTGTGGTGGGCCCGGAAAGAGGCGTTTTCCCCACTCGGCCAGCTGTCGGCGGGTCTTCTGGTGGGCGGGGCGCTTGGCAATGCCGTAGACCGCGTGATCTATGGCGCGGTTGCCGATTTCCTGAACATGTCCTGCTGCGGGCTGTATAACCCGTTTTCCTTCAACGTGGCCGATATCACCATCTTCATGGGCGCCTTCGGGCTGGTGCTGTTCACCGGGAACAACAAGAGCACGTGACGCGGGGCAAAGCTTGCGCTAAACAAGGCCAGAGTGAGTAAGAGGGACAGCCATGCGGTCTGCACGAGGTTTGGTAATTCTGGGGATGATCGCGGTGATGGCCGTGGCGGGTTGCTCGCGGGATCGCAGCGACAAGGAACCGCCCCAACTTCTGAACATCAAAAGCTCTGGCAGCCCGGACGAATTCCAGATTCTGCCGACAAAACCGCTGGAACAGCCCCAAGACTATGCCACGCTGCCCACACCCACTCCGGGCGGCACCAACCGTGTTGACGTCAACCCGAACGCCAATGCCATTGCCTCGCTTGGCGGCAACCCGTCGCGCATTCAGCGTGGCACGGGCATCTCGCGCGGCGATGCCGGGTTGGTGAACCATGCGACCCGCTTCGGTGTCGCGCAGGACATCCGCCCGCTGTTGGCCGCCGAAGATCTTGAATTCCGCCGCGACAACAAAGGCCGCATCCTGGAACGCGCGCTGAACGTGAACGTCTATTACAAGGCCTACCAGCCGCAGTCGCTGGACCAGCACCGCGAGCTTGAACGTTGGCGTCGCCTTGGCGTCCGCACTCCGGCCGCGCCGCCCGAAGAATCGCTGGTTACTGAATAAGCCCTGATCACATCCCCGTTTATTCTCTTGATCCTGCCTCCGCAGGACGTAGCTTATTGCCGAATGGACCGAATAGGAGACGGCAATGATGCGACTGGGTCTGGTGTTCGCTGGCTTGTTGATGGCCGCCCTGCCTGCAAGGGCGGAACCTGTAACCACATTCACGCTTGATAACGGCATGGATGTCGTCGTGATCGAAGATCACCGCGCGCCCGTCGTCGTCCACATGGTCTGGTACCGCGTTGGCGCCGCCGATGAACCCACCGGCAAATCCGGCATCGCGCACCTGTTCGAACACCTGATGTTCAAAGGGACCGAAAAGTATTCCGGTGAAGAATTCGACCAGATGATCGAGCTGAACGGAGGCTCTGACAACGCCTTCACCTCGCTGGATTATACCGGCTATTTCCAGCGCATCGCCGCCGACCGGCTGGAACTGATGATGAAGCTGGAAGCCGACCGCATGACCGGCCTTATCCTGACCGAAGATCAGGTCGTGACCGAACGCGACGTGGTTCTGGAAGAGCGCAACGAACGCACCGACAGCGACCCCGGCTCACTCTTTGGCGAACAGCGCAACGCCGCGCAATACATGAACCACCCCTACGCCATCCCGATCATCGGCTGGCGGCATGAGATCGAGACACTGGATCTGGGCGACGCCCTGTCCTTCTACCGTACCTACTATGCGCCCAATAACGCCATTCTGGTGGTCGCAGGCGACGTCGACCCTGAAGAGGTCCGCACGCTGGCCGAAACCCACTATGGCCCGCTGGAGCCCAGCGATCTGCCACCGCGCATCCGCCCGGCCGAGCCGCCGCACTTGGCGGAACGCCGCCTGACCTTCTATGACACACGCGTGGCGCAACCCTATGTGATCCGCAGCTACCTTGCCCCCGAACGCGACCCCGGCAATCAGTCAGAGGCCGCTGCGCTGACCTATCTGGCGGACCTTCTGGGCGGCAGCGGCGCGACCTCGCTGATGGGCGAACGCCTGCAATTCGACACCCAGATCGCCGTCTACTCCACCGCCTTCTACCGCGGCATGTCTGTCGACGACACGACTTTCGGCCTGCTGGTGGTCCCCTCGCCCGGCGTCACCCTGCCTGAAGCCGAAGCCGCCATGGATGACGTCATCGCCGAGTTCCTTGAAACCGGCGTCGACATGGAAAAGTTCGAAAGCCTCAAGATGCAGCTCCGCGCCAGTGAAATCTATGCCCGCGACAGCGTGCAGGGGCTGGCCCGCCGCTATGGCGCGGCACTGGCCTCTGGCTTCTCGGTCGAAGACGTCCAAAGCTGGCCCGAAGTCCTGCAAGCCGTCACCCCCGACGACATCATGGACGCGGCCCGCAACCTGTTCGACAAACGCCGCGCCGTCACCGGCTATCTGATGAAGGAAGAGGAGCCGACCCAATGATCCGCCTTCTGCTTGGCCTGCTCACCGCCCTCACCCTGACCGCCCCGGCCCGCGCGCTGGATATCAAGGAAATCACCTCGCCCGGCGGCATCGACGCCTGGCTGGTCGAGGCCCATGACATCCCCTTCACCGCGCTTGAAATCCGCTTCAAGGGCGGTGCCAGCCTTGATCCCGCCGACAAGCGCGGGGCCACAAACCTGATGATGGGACTGCTGGAAGAGGGCGCCGCCGACCGTGACGCCCGCGCCTTTGCCCGCGACCGCGACGCGCTGGCCGCGACCTATGGCTTCAGCGCCAGCACCGACAGCCTGTCGGTCTCTGCCCGCTTCCTGACCGAAAACCGCGACGAAGCGGTCGAGCTTCTGCGCGACGCGCTGATCGCCCCGCGCTTTGACGAAGACGCGATCGAACGGGTCCGCCAGCAGGTGCTGGCCTCGATCCGCTCTGACTACAAAGACCCCAACACCATCGCCGCGCAAACCTTCATGACGCTCGCCTATGGTGACCACCCCTATGGGTCCTCCATGGACGGCACCGAAGACAGCGTCGCCACGATCACCCGCGACGACCTGATCGCCGCCAAGGCCGCCACCATGGCGCTGGACCGGGTCTATGTCTCTGCCGTCGGTGACATCACCGCCGAGGAACTGGGCGCCCTTCTGGACCGCCTGCTTGGCGACCTGCCCGCCAATGGCGCGCCTCAGGCCGAAACGGCCACCTACCTGCTGTCGGGCGGCACCACCGTCACCGACTTCGCCTCGCCCCAGTCGGTCGCGATCTTCGGCCACGAAGGCATCGCCCGCCACGACCCCGACTTCTTCCCAGCGTTCGTCCTGTCCGAAGTCCTTGGTGGCGGCGGCTACAGCTCTCGTCTGATGGAAGAAGTGCGCGAGAAACGCGGCCTGACCTATGGTGTCTACTCCTACCTCGCCCCGCGCCTGCTCGGCGCACTGGTGATGGGACAGGTGGCGTCCTCGAACAACCGCGTGGCCGAGGCGATGGACGTCATCCGCGCCGAATGGCGCCGCATGGCCGAAGAGGGCCTGTCAGAGGAAGAACTAACGGCCGTCAAAACCTACCTCACCGGCGCCTACCCCCTGCGCTTTGACGGCAACGCCAACATCGCTGGCATCATGGTCGGCATGCAGTACCAAGGTCTGGGCACCGACTATATCGACACCCGCAACGACAAAGTGAACGCCGTCACGGTCGAAGACATCAAACGCGTCGCCAAACGCATCCTTCTGCCAGACGAACTACACTTCGTGGTGGTGGGGCAACCCGAGGGGCTGGAGGTGGCGAATTAGCGTATCGGACCGGTCACCGACCGATGCGCTTCTAATCTAAATAAACCTCAGATTCCCGGTGTTACGCCTTACTGCTGGATCGACTCCAGATAATAGACAAGCGACAGGATGCGCCCTCGTGCGACCATATCTGCGGTCTCGCCCCGCTGACTAGTTGCGGATGCCTGAAAACGATCGCCCCAGACCGGCATCTCTTGCCCATGCGCCCGGATAATGTTGCGCCCGTCGATCATCCAAATGGTATATTCAAACGGGAAGCTGCCGTTGCCCTTCGTCGCAGAAAGGGTCGTCAGGTCAGGTGTTTGAATGTCCAACAATCCGGCCAGTGGCCCATCACCCTTGGCGGATTCACCGTGGCAACCAGCACAAGCAATCATGTATTCCTGCCGCCCGGCGGCGTCTTCCGCAGTGGCAAGCGACGCAGTCAGTCCAAGGGCAGCCGCAAAGCCCATTACTACCTTATTCATAGCTAAGTCCTCCTCCTGAAAAGCATATGAATTGGCAAAAATGGTATTCCTGCCGATTTTCCGTGCAATGACTTGGATCAATGAGACCACCGCCCACCCAGCGGGGCCAATGGTTTCAATATGTCGGCAAGCGTAGGAAAGGTACTCTGCACCCATCATCCACCACGACCAAAGATGGATGAAAATCACCCATCCTACACCCTTATCCGGACCTGCGGTTGATGCTTCCCCCGGATCTAAACCGCATCCTTTTCGAAAAGCGCCTTCGGTATCCGGGTCAGCCTATGAGGATCGTCAGGTCAGGTATTTGTTGAACCAGCCCACGGTCCTCTCCCATGCAAGCGCGGCCTGTGCCTCGTCGTAGCGCGGGGTGCTGTCGTTGTGGAACCCGTGGTTGGCCCCTTCATAGATATAGGCCTCGTAGGTCTTGTTGTTCGCCTTCAGCGCGGCTTCGAACTCGGGCCAGCCCGCGTTGATGCGTTCGTCCAGCTCTCCCATCTGGACTAGTAACGGCGCCTGTATCTTCGGCACATCGCCGGACGACGGCTGGCGGCCATAGAACGGGACACCCGCCGATAGCTCTGGGTAGGCGACAGAGATCGCGCCGACCACACCCCCGCCATAGCAAAAGCCCACGGCCCCCACCTTGCCGGTGCTGTCGTCGCGGCCCAGCAGGTGTTCGAACCCGGCAAAGAAGTCGTTCATCAGCTCTGTCCGGTCGACGGTTCGCTGCAACTCTCGGCCATCGGCGTCATTGCCCGGATACCCCCCGACCGAGGTCAGCCCATCGGGCGCCAACGCCATGAACCCGGCCTTGGCCAGACGGCGGGCGACGTCCTCGATATAGGGGTTCAGCCCCCGGTTTTCGTGGATAACCAGCACGGCGGGCAATGGCCCTTCGGTGTTCGATGGACGCACCAGATACCCCCGCACATCGCCAGTGCCGTTGGGCGAAGGGTACATGATGTAATCGGCGACAATATCAGGGTCGTTAAAGGACACCTGCTGAGCCATCGCGTAATTCGGGCTGAGCATGTTCAAAAGCGCGATCGCCGTCACCCCACCGACGGCAAACTTGCCCGCGCGGTCCAGAAACTCGCGCTTGGTGATCTTCCCGTGGGCGTAAAAATCATAAAGATCCAGAAGTTCCTGATCGAAGTCTTTGGCCGTCATTCGATTCATATTAATTTCTCCCTATCTAATGGGGGAAAGTCTGGGGCCAGGCCTCTGATTCCGTCGAGTCAATTTTCTTGATTTCCAGATCATCATCCATTTTCCGCCGACGAAATTGACCACAAAACCCATTGGAAGAATCGTAACGCTTCATGCTACAACTAGTGGCATGAACTCTCCGACCCCCAATATAAGCCCGGATTTACCGCAAATTCGCCAGTTGGACGATGCCGCGATCAACCGCATTGCGGCGGGTGAGGTGGTCGAACGTCCGGCCTCGGCGGTGAAAGAGCTGGTCGAGAATGCGCTGGACGCCAATGCCCGCAGGATCGAGGTCGCTTATGCCGATGGCGGCAAGACCCTGATCCGCGTGACAGATGACGGCCACGGCATCGCGGCCGAACAACTGCCACTGGCCCTGTCGCGCCATGCGACCTCGAAGATCGACGGGTCGGACTTGCTGGACATCCACAGCTTTGGCTTCCGCGGAGAAGCCCTGCCCTCGCTTGGCGCGGTGGGCCGTCTGACCATCCGGTCCCGCGCCGGGGCCGAGGGCGCGCAGATCGCCGTCGCGGGGGGCCTGACCCAACCCGTCAAACCCACCGCCCTGTCCCAAGGCACCGTGGTCGAGCTGCGCGATCTGTTCTACGCCACGCCCGCGCGATTGAAGTTCCTGCGCTCTGACCGGGCCGAGACCCAAGCCATCACCGATGTCGTCAAGCGCCTTGCCATGGCCGAACCTTTCGTGGGCTTCACCCTGCGCGATGTGTCGGGCGGCGGTGAGGGCCGCGTAACCTTCCGCGCCGACCCTGAAAGCGGTGACCTGTTTGACGCGCTGCACGGGCGCTTGGCGCGTATCCTTGGCAATGACTTCGCCGACAATTCGCTAAAAATCGACGCCGAGCGCGAAGGCTTTCACCTGACCGGATACGCCGCCCTGCCGACCTATTCGCGCGGCTCGGCGCTGGCGCAGTACCTGTTCGTCAACGGCCGCCCCGTCCGCGACAAGCTGCTTTATGGCGCTCTGCGCGGCGCCTATGCCGACTTCCTGTCGCGCGACCGCCACCCGGCCGCAGCCCTGTTCATCGACTGCGATCCGCACCTGGTTGACGTCAACGTCCACCCCGCCAAATCCGAGGTCCGCTTCCGCGAACCCGGCCTTGTGCGCGGCTTGATCGTCTCGGCCCTGCGCCACGCGCTTGCCGACGCGGGCCACCGCGCCTCGACCACCGTCGCCGGGGCCACCCTTGGCGCCATGCGACCAGAGCCGACCGGGCCGCGCGTCTATCAGATGGACCGCCCCAGCCTAGGCGCGATGCGCACGGCCTACACCGCACAGGCCCCGATGCAGATGCCCGAACCCGAAGGGTTCGCCGAGGCGTCTGTCCCCTCTGCCCGGGTCGAGCCGGTGATCGAGCCCGACGTCGAAGAGCCCGCCGACCAACCCCTTGGGGCCGCCCGCGCGCAGGTGCACGAGAACTACATCATCGCCCAGACCGGCGACGGCATCGTCATTGTCGACCAGCACGCCGCCCACGAACGTCTGGTCTATGAAAAGCTCAAACGCCAGATGGCTGAAAACGGCGTCGCGGCGCAGGCCCTGCTGATCCCCGAGATTGTCGAGCTGTCCGAGGGCGATGCCGCGATCCTGCTGGCCCAGGCCGACACCCTGTCGCGCTTTGGCCTTACGATCGAACCCTTTGGTGCCGGGGCCATCGCCGTCCGCGAAACCCCCGCCATTCTGGGCGAGGTCAACGCCAGCGCCATGTTGCGCGACGTGGTGGACGAGCTGCACGATATTGGCGACAGCCAACTGGTGCAGGAAAAGATCGAGGCGATCCTCAGCCGCGTCGCCTGCCACGGCTCTATCCGCTCGGGCCGCTGGATGCGCGCCGAAGAGATGAACGCCCTCTTGCGCGAAATGGAATCCACACCCCATTCCGGCCAATGCAACCACGGGCGCCCCACCTATGTGGAACTGAAACTGACAGATATCGAACGGCTATTCGGACGCACATGATCCAGATCGGCGAAACCACCCTGAACCTGAATGACCCGCTGGTCCTTGGCGTGATCGCTGTGACCCTGCTGGTGCTGATCCTGCTGGTGATGACTGTCAAACGCGCGGGCAAATCCGCCGATCTGGCAGAGCCGCTGATCTACCAGATGGATCAGTTGGGCAAACGCGTCGAATCCCTGTCCGACGGCCAGCAACAACTAGCAGGCGGGCTGACCCACGTGTCCGAGGCCCAGGCCGCCGCCCAGACCAACATGCTGCAACTGATGGAACAGCGCCTTCAGGACGTGACGCATCAGATGAACGAGAACCTAGCCGGCTCTGCCCGTCGCACTGCGCATTCGCTTGGGGAGTTGCAGCAACGGCTGACCGCTATCGACAAGGCGCAGGAGAACATCACCAAGCTGTCCGGCGACGTGCTGTCGCTGCAGGACATCCTGTCGAACAAACAGACCCGCGGCGCCTTCGGGGAAATCCAACTGAAAGACATCGTGACCAAGGCGCTGCCATCTGACAGTTTCACATGGCAGGCGACCCTGTCGAACGGCAAGCGGGCCGACTGTTTGATCCACCTGCCGAACCCGCCCGGCCCGATCGTGGTGGACAGCAAATTCCCGCTGGAACCCTACGAGGCGATGGTCACCGCCCAGACAGACGCCGAATTAAGAACGGCGGTCCAGCTGTTCAAAACTGCCGTCCGCAAGCACGTCAAAGACATCAACGAGAAATACATCATCGAGGGCGAAACCGCCGATGGTGCGCTGATGTTCCTGCCGTCCGAGGCCATCTATGCAGAGCTGCACGCCAAGTTCCCCGACCTTGTGAAAGCCGGGTTCGAGGCCCGCGTCTGGATCGTTTCGCCCACCACCTGCATGGCCACGCTGAACACGATGCGCGCGATCCTGAAAGACGCCCGCATGCGCGAACAGGCCGGCGCGATCCGCAAAGAACTGGCGTTGCTTTACGCGGATGTGGACCGCCTTGGCACGCGGGTCGAAAACCTTGATCGGCATTTCCACCAAGCCTCCAAGGACATTTCGGAAATCAAGATTTCCGCCGAAAAGGCCGGTCGCCGCGCCAAGCGGTTGGACAATTTTGACTTTGAAGAACTCGCGCCGGAAACGGACGAGGGGATCATCCGCCTCCAACGCGACTAGGGATCAGGCGACATCGGGCGCAGGTCTTTTCGGAAGCCGAATTTTAACGGGTGGCCCTTGCGGATCACCGGGATTTGCACTTGGTTGGGAGTCTTGAAACCTCAGCCCAAGGACGCCCGATGACCCCAGCAGACCAGACAGCTTTCGTCAGACGTTATTTCGACTTGCTGACCGCCTCGGACATCGACGGGATCATCGCGATGTTCGACCCTGACGCGACGGTCATGTCCCCCTTTCTGGGCACCCTGCCCGCGGCGGATTTCTTTGGTCGGCTTGGTGATGCTTCGGCAGCCAGCAAGCTGACCGTGTTCGACGTACTTCTGGGCGAAAACGGCGACAGCGCAGCGGCGCATTTCGAATATGACTGGACCCTGAAAAGCGGCGACAAGATCGTCTTTGAGGGCGTCGACTACTTCAAGTTCGGGACCAGCGGAAAATTCGCCGGGCTGTCGATCTTCTATGACACCCACCCGGTCCGCGAGGACGTCGGCGACAAGTATGCCTGACGGGCAATTTGGCGGGCGGAAATGTTTAAACTTTCCGATTTGGTGGTCCCGGAAACTTCCATGAAGTCTTTAAACTTTGGCGGTTCTGGTAACTTGTTCTAAATCAATGCCACCCGTCGCCTTGCGCCGTAATTTCGGATAGAATTAACGCGCGACAGGAGTCAGACCAATGATGGAAATTAGCCCCCGAAAGGTCGTCCACATCATCTTTCAGGCCCGAGAAAAGCATATCGGCAAGGCCGAACTGCACGAGTTCATCGCCAATCTCAACGACGATGAGAAGCTGAACCTCGTGGCCCTGACATGGATTGGACGTGAAACATTCGAGCCCGAAGAATGGGCCGACGCCATCCGGACAGCCGCCGAAGAAGCGACCGTCCCGACCGAAGAATACCTGATGAATATGCCGCTTTTCGCGGATTATCTGGAAAACGGTCTAGAGAAGATGGGGATCGACCCGACCGACGAAGAGGAAGATTTTCTTTAGGAAAATCAGAAGTCTAGGCCCAAATCCAGTGTTTGGGCCGAATGGGTCAGCGCCCCGCTGCTGATGTAATCGACGCCCGTGGTGCAGACTTCGGCGATGCGGTCCAGCTTCATGTTGCCGGACGCTTCGGTCACCATGCGCCCGTCGACCATCTTCACGGCTTTGGTCAGGGTTGGCGTGTCCATGTTGTCCAGCAGGACGACATCCGCGCCACCCACTTCCAGCGCTTCGGCCAGCTGATCCAGCGTGTCGACCTCCAGTTCAATCCGCATCATGTGAGACGCGTTCGCCTTGGCCGCTTCCAGCACCTGCCGCACGCCGCCAGCGGCCGCGATGTGGTTGTCCTTGATCAGGATGGCATCGGACAGGCTGAACCGGTGATTGTAGCCGCCACCATGAATAACCGCTTGTTTTTCAACGATTCTCAGGCCCGGTGTCGTCTTTCGAGTGCAGGTCACACGGGTATTGGTGCCCTTGGTTTCGGCGACGAATCCCGCGGTCTTGGTGGCAATGCCCGACAAGCGACCCGCGAAGTTCAGCGCAACGCGTTCGGCCATCAGAATGGAACTTGCATGCCCCTCAATCGACATCAACAGATCACCCGGCTTACAGACGCTGCCATCAGGCCGCGCCGTCACAATCTTCAGGGTCGGGTCCACCAGACGAAAGGCAATTTCAGCCACCTGCATGCCAGAGACCACACCCGGTTCGCGAGCGTTGATACAGGCGTTGTAAGTGGTGTCATGTGGGACCACCGTACGGGTCGTCACATCACCATAGGTGCCCAGATCTTCGGCCAGCGCGTTGCGGACCATGGGTTCCAAAATCAGGTCTGGCAAAGCATTGGTCATAGGTTAAGCCTTTGAAATCTCGTCGCGAATTGCAGTTGCCTCGGCCAAGGTGATCCGAGTGCGCTCTGCTTGGTTTGGGTCACTTTCCGGGAAGTCATCGCGATGATGTCCGCCACGGGATTCAGTACGTTTCAGGGCAGCTGCCGCAATCAGTGTGGCCGTCGCGGCCATGTTGCGGAATGTGGGGCAATGGGCTTGTTCCGCTTCCAACCGCGCGATGGTTTTGAGCGCCGTTTTCAACCCGTCTGCATTGCGGCGCACGCCGACATGGGCGGTCATGACGTCGCGCAGCTCGGCCACGGCGGCCTCATCCACGGCGGTCCCACCGTCCGTGAAAGTGATCAAGACCTCTGCTGTGTCATTGTTCTCGGGGATCGCCTTGGCGATGCCTTCGGCACAAGTCCGGGCGAAAACCAATGCTTCCAACAACCCGTTCGAGGCCAACCGGTTTGCGCCATGAAGACCGGTCGAAGACGCTTCGCCACAGACCCACAGATTGTCCAGCGAGGCGCAGCCGTCAGAGGCCGTGTCAATGCCGCCCATATGGTAATGCGCGGCAACGGCGACCGGGATCGGGTTGGAAACCGGGTCGATGTCAGCGCGGGCGCAGGCCTCTGCCACGGCAGGGAAACGGGTCAGGACCTCGGCGCCAAGCACGTCTCGGGTGTCCAGCATGGGCCGGTTGCCCGCCTGCGTTTGCTTAAAGATCGCGCGGGCCACGATGTCGCGCGGGGCCAGTTCGGCGTCTTTGTGTTCGGCCAGCATGAACCGCTCGCCGTCCTTATTGATCAGCGTCGCCCCTTCGCCGCGCAGAGCCTCTGTTGCCAGTGGCATTGGGTCTTCGCCCATGTCGATGGCGGTTGGGTGGAACTGCACGAATTCAGGGTCGCCGATCACAGCACCCGCTCGGGCGGCAAGGCCAATCACCTGTCCACGAATGCGGGGCGGATTGGTGGTATGGGCGTAAAGCCCCCCAGATCCACCCCCCGCCAACAGGACAGCAGGACATTCGATCAACACAGGCGCAGAGGGTTTCGCAGCGCTTTCAATCCACACGCCAGTGACCGAATTCCCCTTTGTTTCCAGACCTGTGGCCAAAGCACCCTCGAGCACTTGAACCGACGGCAAGGCTCGGGCAGCCTCGATCAGCGTCTCCATGATCTGCTTGCCAGCCTGGTCCCCTTGAACGCGCACAACACGGGCCGCACTGTGGGCGGCTTCGCGGCTCATGACATAACCGCCGTCTTTGTCGCGATCAAAGGGCGTGCCCAGTTCGGTCAGATCAAGGATAAAGTCGCGCGCGTTCTGCGTGACCTGCGCCGCGATCTTTGCATCAACCGTGCCAGCGCCAGCGATCACGGTATCACGTGCATGTGCTTCGGGGCTGTCGGCCTCATCCATCGCAGCGGCCACACCGCCCTGCGCCCAGGCAGAGCTTGCGCCCATCCCCAGTTCCTCGGGCGAGATCATCAAGACCGGACGCGGCGCAAGTTCAAGCGCAGCATAAAGCGCGCCCATTCCAGCACCGACGATCACGATGCGATCTGTGCTCACCCGGTTGGTCAAGAGAGGTTAAATCCCCAGCTTCTTGGACAGGTCGATCATCGCTTCCACCGCCTGCTTGGCTTTCACGGCCACGTCAGCGTCCACTTCGACCTCCTCGGTCATGGTGTGCAGCGACCACAGGATTTTCTCCAGCGTGATCTTCTTCATGTAAGGACACATGTTACAAGGTTTGGCGAATTCGACCTCGGGCAGCTCGTCAGCGATGTTCGACGCCATCGAACATTCGGTTACCAGCATCGCCTCTTTCGGCTTGTGGCTATGGACCCAGTCAATGATGCCGCTGGTCGAGCCGGTGAAATCGGATTCAGCAACCACGTCCGGAGTACATTCCGGGTGGGCGATGATCTTGGTATCCGGGTGCATCTCGCGGTAGGCGCGCAGATCGGCCGCGGTGTAAAGCTCGTGCACGATGCACGACCCTTCCCAGAAAACCACTTTCTTGTGGCTTTCGTTGGCGACGTTCTGGGCCAGGTACTGGTCCGGGGTCATGATGACCGTGTCGCTTTCCATCGCATTGACGATTTGCAGCGCGTTGGACGAGGTGCAGCAGATGTCTGAGGCGGCTTTCACCTCGGCAGTGGTGTTCACATAGGACACGACCGGAGCGCCCGGGTACTTGGCGCGCATCTCTTCCACACCTTCGGCGGTGATGCTTTCTGCCAGTGAACAGCCAGCTTCCATGTCAGGGATCAAAACCGTTTTCGACGGGTTCAGGATCTTCGAGGTTTCGGCCATGAAGTGCACGCCGCACTGAACGATGACGTCTTCCTCGACCTCGGTTGCCTTGATGGCCAGTTGCAGGCTGTCGCCCACAAAGTCCGCCACGCCGTGATAGATCTCGGGCGTCATGTAGTTATGCGCCAGAATGACCGCGTTCTTCTCTTTCTTGAGCTTGTTGATCGCAGCCACATAGGGCGCATAGATCGCCCAGTCGGGTTCGGGCACGACGCGGTCCATGCGGTCATAAATATCCCGCATCTGTTCAGCCAGTTCGACCGAAGGGGCCAGATCATAGTGTTCCGCCAGAGAGGCGCGAATAGAGACTAGGTCAAGCAAGGACGGGTCCTCCGATTTGTCCGCGGTGGTTTCCATACATTGGAACATAGGGAGTTTCCAGTTGAATCCACCGGGAAATACCGTCGGACAGTCCCCACAAAGACCTGTCGGGAAGCTGACAGTAGCCGCAGGAAAAATACCCCCTTAATCGATCCTCGCTTGTTCCCAGCCAAATTTTACGCAACCAATATTTAGGTTTGCGGTTTTATTGAAAAGTTTCGACTGCTGCCGCAAAATTGTTGAAAACGCTCGATTTATAGCCGTTAGGGGGCATGATTTCAGGCATACGCATTGACTTGACGTAAATCATCACGCTGAATGTGAGGCATTAAGTTGTATGTCGGTCCACCACGATCGTTTTTGACAGCAAGGGGATAGTAACCGGGACCGACGGTTAAACGGATCAAAGAGAGGCTTAAGCCTTCGGCACGATCCAAAGGAGGTAAGATGGACGTTTCTGCGCTTCTGCAGTCGCATGGCGATGATGAGCCAAGCGGCGAGAATCTTGAATACGATCCAGAATTCACCGAAATGGAACTTGCGGCGCAACCGGGCGAAGAAACCCAGGTTGGTGACGAGATCCGCGCTGCCGAAGATCCGAACTATTCCGAAGTGATCGAAAAGGCGATGGGCGTGTTGGGCCGCAGCCACGACTTACGCGCCGCCGTGTTTCTGGCTGAAGCGGTTTTAATGACCAAGGGTCTGAAAGAATTCGCCGAGGTTACCACCTATATTCGCGGCTGTCTGGAAGACTATTGGGGCACCTGCCACCCTGAACTTGACGAAGACGACGACAATGATCCGACGATGCGGATCAACGCCGTTCAGGGTCTGGCTGACGGCGACCGCATGATTAAGGCGTTGCGCCGTACCGCCCTGACCGACAGCCGCGCCTTTGGTCGCCTTTCCCTGCGCCAGATTGAGATGGCCGATGGCACCATTTCGGTTCCCGAGGGTGCCGAGAATGTACCGGACACGGCCTCTGTCAACGCAGCTTTTCAGGATACCGACGACGATGTTCTGGCGGGCTTTGCCGAGGCGATCAGTACTGCACTGGCGGATGTCCGCGCGATCGACGCGGTCTTTTCAGAAAAAACGCCCGGTCAGGGCCCCGAACTTGATCCAACGATTAAAACTCTCAACTCCCTTGCCAAGCGTCTGGCGGAATACACCGGCGGCGAAGCCCCTGCCGAGGAAACGGCAGAAGGTGACGCAGCACCGGCGGCGGTCGGTGGTGGAGGTCCCGCACCGGTCAGCGCACCGGGTGCGATCAACTCTCCGACCGATGTGTCCAACGCCATCGACCGGATCATCAGTTATTACGAACGAAACGAGCCGTCGAGTCCGGTTCCGCTGATGCTGCAACGGGCCAAGCGCCTGGTTAATGCAGACTTCCTGACGATCATGAAAGACATGGCCCCCCAAGGCGTGGACAACGTGAATCTGATCGGCGGCATTGAAGACGACGAATATTAAACACCGGCGCCGCTTTCATTGCGGCGCTTTGCTTTTGAAGAACTAAGGAGCACTCCATGTCTGGCAGTTCACAGAAATTCATAGCGCGGAACCGCGCGCCCCGCGTTCAGATCGAATATGATGTCGAGCTTTATGGCGCCGAAAAGAAGGTGCAACTTCCCTTCGTCATGGGCGTAATGAGCGATCTGGCTGGTAAGTCCGAGGTCGAGCAGCCCGCCGTTGCAGACCGCAAATTCCTTGAGATTGACGTCGACAACTTCGACGAGCGCATGAAGTCGATGGCGCCCCGCGCCGCCTTTACCGTACCCAACACGCTGACCGGCGAAGGCAACATGGCCGTCGACATCACCTTTGAAAGCATGGACGACTTTTCGCCCGCTGCGATCGCCGCGAAAGTCGAGCCGCTGAAAGAGCTTCTGGACGCGCGCACGCAACTGTCGAACCTGATGACCTACATGGACGGTAAAACCGGTGCCGAAGACCTCATCAGCCGCATCATGCAGGACCCGACCCTGCTGAAAACTCTGGCCGCGCAACCGGCCCCGAAAGCAGACGAAGGCGAGGAGTAAATCATGGCTGAACAAGAAGCCCAGGCCGCAGGTGGCGCAGAAGCCACAGCGTTTGGTTCCAGCGAATTCGCGGACCTGCTGCAGAAAGAATTCCGTCCCAAGTCGGATCAGGCGAAAACCGCAGTGGAAAACGCGGTAAAAACGCTGGCCGAACAGGCGCTGTCGAACACGGCGCTGATCTCAGACGATGCGCTCAAGTCGATCGAAAGCATCGTTGCCACCATCGACAAGAAGCTGACCGAACAGGTCAACCTGATCCTGCACCACGAAGAGTTCCAGCAAATGGAAAGCGCGTGGCGCGGCCTGCATTACCTCGTCAACAACACCGAAACCGACGAGATGCTGAAGATCCGGGTCATGAACATCTCGAAGAAGGATATGCACAAGACCCTGCGCAAGTTCAAAGGCACCGCCTGGGACCAGTCGCCGATCTTTAAGAAGCTTTACGAAGAAGAATTCGGTCAGTTCGGTGGCGAGCCTTACGGTACGCTGGTTGCTGACTATCACTTCGACCATTCGCCGCCCGACGTCGAACTTCTGGGCGAAATGTCCAAGATCGCAGCGGCCGCGCATGCTCCGCTGATCACCGGTGCCAAGCCAACCCTGTTCCAGATGGACAGCTGGTCGGAGCTTGCCAACCCGCGTGACCTGACCAAGATCTTCCAGACCCCGGAATATGCCTCGTGGCGCTCGCTTCGTGAAAGCGAAGATTCCAAGTACGTCGGTCTGGCAATGCCGCGCTTCCTTGGCCGCCTGCCCTATGGTTCAAAAACCGATCCGATCGAAGAGTTCGCTTTTGAAGAGGACACCGACGGTTCAGATCACAGCAAATACGGCTGGGTGAACGCGGCCTACGGTATGGCTGTGAACATCAACCGCTCGTTCAAAGAGTTCGGCTGGTGCTCGCGTATTCGCGGTGTGGAAAGTGGTGGTGTGGTGCAGAACTTGCCCTCGCACACCTTCCCGACCGACGATGGTGGCGTGGACCAGAAATGTCCGACCGAGATCGCGATCTCGGACCGTCGCGAGGCCGAACTGGCCAAGAACGGTATGATGCCACTGATCCACCGCAAGAATTCGGATCTGGCGGCCTTTATCGGGGCACAGTCGCTGCACAAGCCTGCGGAATATGATGACCCTGATGCCACCGCAAACGCAAATCTCGCAGCCCGCCTGCCATACCTCTTCGCAACCTGCCGCTTCGCGCATTACCTGAAGTGCATGGTCCGCGATAAGGTCGGCTCGTTCAAAAGCCGCACAGATATGGAAGCCTGGCTGCAAGACTGGATCAACAACTACGTCGACTTTAACGCGGACATTTCGTCGGAGGCCGAGAAAGCTCGTAAGCCTTTGGCATCGGCGGAGGTTGTTGTCGAAGATGTCGAGGGCAACCCCGGCTATTACTCTTCGAAATTTTTCCTACGTCCGCATTACCAGCTGGAAGGACTGTCGGTTTCGCTTCGCCTTGTCTCGAAACTGCCTTCGGAGAAAGGGTCCTAAGCAGCAAAAACATTTCAGCATCAAATCTTTGACACTCAAACAACGAAACACCTTGAAAGGAAAATCTTATGGCAACCATGTTTTGTCAAATCTCTGACATCCCCGGCGACGCGACCGAGAAGAACCACATCAAGTGGATCGTGCTTAAGTCTTTGTCTTGGGGTTTGGAGCGTGCCGTCGAAATGACCGATCTGGGGTCGACCCAGCGTGGTCACGCCAACTCGAACTTCAACAAGGTCGAAGTGACTTCTGAAATGGGCATCGCGTCGAACAAGATCGCGACCTCGGTTGCGAACGGCACCGTCCGCCCGGAAATCATCCTGCACATGTGCCGTTCGGGTGAAAGCGCCTCGGCGGGTCTGGAAGCTTATTCGATCTGGAAGCTGAAAGACGTGATCATCGACAAGTACGAAGTATCGGGTTCGGAAGACGGCATTCCGGAGGAAAACTGGGCGCTCGCCTACATCGCCATCGAGCACGAGTACAAGTCGACCGACCAGAAGACCGCGAAGCTGAAGACCGAGAACACCTTCAAATGGAACGTTCAAACCGGCGACGTCAGCTAAGTTTATTCATGCCCTCGGCCGGTCCGCCGGCCGGGGGTCTTTTTGTTTTGCATTAACTGGGGGTAGGCCGCATGACGCCGGAAGAACATCTCAAATCAGGCGACCTGGCAGCCACGCTGGCCACATTGCAAGACAAGGTACGGGCAGATCCTGCAAACCCCAGCCTTCGCGTTTTTCTTTTTCAGCTGCTGTGCGTTCTGGGCGACTGGAAGCGCGCCATCAACCAGCTGAAAGTCAGCGCCGAGATGGACCCAACAGCCGAGATGATGGCAAAGACCTATCGCGAGGCGATCATCTGTGAGGTCTATCGCGAAAAGGTCTTCGCTGGTGAAAAAGAACCACTGGTCTTTGGCGAGCCGCAAGAATGGCTTGGCCTGTTGATCGAGGCGCAGAAGCAGTTTGGTCAGGGCAAAGTGGCTGAGGCGGCAGAGCTGCGCGAAAAGGCTTTTGAGCAAGCACCGACCACCTCTGGCACTATCAACGGCGAGGCCTTTGAATGGATTGCAGACGCGGACATGCGTCTTGGCCCAGTTCTGGAAGTGATCGTGAACGGCAAATATTTCTGGCTGCCGTTCAACAAAATTTCTTCGCTGGAAATCGAAGAGCCCACCGATCTACGCGATGCGGTCTGGACCGCTGGCACTCTGACCCTGCCAAACGGCGGCGAGATCGTGGCTCTGGTCCCCACGCGCTATGCGGCAACCACCGAACAGGGTGATGACGCGGCCAAGCTGGCGCGCGCGACACAGTGGATCGACGGGGGCTCTGATACCTACGTTGGTCTTGGCCAACGTCTTCTAACCACTGATAAGGCCGATTATGCCCTGATGGACCTGCGCAGTCTCAAGATCAACGCTGTCGAGGGCACCGATGGCTGACAAGCTGCTTGAAGAACGCTTGCAGCCTTCGCTGCTGGATCGTCTCACCGACGATGAACCGACGCAGCTAAAAGAACACCGCGACTCGCGCGTGATCGACATCGTGCGCCTGCGCGACATCATTCAGCGCGATCTGTCCTGGCTTTTGAACACCAACAATATCGAAAGCATGATTGACCGCGAGGCCCTGCCAAACGTGGTGAGCTCTGTCCTGAACTTTGGCGTGGCCGAGGTATCGGGTGAATATTCAACCACCGAGCGGGCCGAGAAGATCCGGCGCTCGATCCGGCGCGCGATCGAACAGCATGAACCGCGTATCGTTCCAGGCTCTGCCGATGTGGAGCTACGGACAGAGGAAGAGTCCGGGGAAATGACGATCAGCTTCGACATTCGCGCCGATATGTGGGCGCAGCCGGTGCCATTGGAATTGTATCTGCGGAGCAATGTCGATCTGACCAGTGGCGAAGTTTCGCTGGAAAGGAGCCGATAGATGGATACGCGGCTTCTAAAACATTACGAAAATGAGCTCGCCTTCATGCGCGACATGGGGGCAGAGTTTGCCGCCGCCTATCCCAAGATTGCCTCGCGTCTGGGAATGGAAGGGATCGAGGTTCTTGATCCCTATGTCGAGCGCTTGTTGGAAGGTGCGGCGTTCCTGTCTGCCCGCGTCCAGCTGGAACTAGAGCTTCAGTTCCCTGCCTTCAGCTCAAACCTGCTGGAAATTGTCTATCCGCAGTATCTGGCGCCGACGCCGTCCATGATGATCGCTCAATTCGACCCGGACGTGGAAAACGCCGCGCTGGCGGATGGCTTTGTCTTGCCGCGCCAGACCATCCTGCGCAGTCGCTTGTTAGAGGGTGAAACCACCCCTTGCGAATTCCGTACGGCCGCCGACATGACCATGTGGCCGGTCGAGATTTCCGAGGTGGAATATATCGACGGGCGCGGCGGACTGGTGGCAGCAGGCGTCACCCGAGACACCCCCGCCCGTGCGGGCATCCGTATTCGCCTACACCGTACCGATGGCGAACCGATCCGCGATCTTGGCCTGGACAAGCTGACCTTGTTCGTCGACCCCGAGGGCGGCAACTCTTGGCAGTTGCACGAACTTTTGTGTACCGAAGCTGTAGGCCTGACCGGACGCTCCACCGACCGCCGAGCGGACTGGACCGAATTTCTGGAAGACGGCGCGCTGGCGGCCAAAGGGTTTGAGCCCGACGAGGCTCTGCTGCCCACCCCGCGCCGGTCCTTCGACGGATACCGCCTGCTGCAGGAATATTTCGCAATGCCAGAGCGGTTCCTGTTCGTGGAACTGCAAGGCTTGGCCCCTGCACTTAAGCGGTCCGAGGGGCAGGATGTTGACATCTATATCCTGCTGAAGGACGGCAATAAGGAGATTGCGCCGGGTATCACCAAGGACGCTTTCACACTGAATGCCGTACCTGCGGTGAACCTGTTCCCGCGCCGATGCGACCGTGTCCATATCTCGGCCCGTGATACAGAACAGCACATCATCCCAAGCCGCACCGCCTCGCTTGATTACGAGATCTACTCGCTGATCAGTGTGACCGGCATCAGCGGCGATGGCGAAGACGACGTGCTATTTCGTCCATTCTATTCTGCCACCGACTTCACAGCCGCTGGTGAGATGCACCCGGCTTATTACACGCTCCGCCGCCGAATGCGGACACGCAGCGAAAAGGAACGTCTGCGCGGGGTTCGCACATCTTATCTGGGGTCCGAAGCCTATGTGACGCTGGTAGACCGCGATCAAGCGCCCTATGGCTCTGACATCGATCAGCTAGCTGTGCAGGCGCTGTGCACAAACCGCGATCTGCCGATGCTTTTGACCGCAGGCGAGGATGATGTATTTCACTTGCCCGAGGGTGGTCCGGTCAAAACGATCCGCACCCCGGTCACGCCCACCCGCCCGCATCCGACGCTGGCTCAGGGCGACACGGCCTGGCGGCTGATCAGCCACCTCAGCCTGAATTATCTGTCGATCACCGGCGAAGACGCGGGCGCCGAGGCGCTACGCGAGCTAGTGGGCATTTATGCCCCGCTTGGCGACCGGGTGATCGAGAAACAGCTTGAAGGCATCCGATCTGTGTCCAGCCGCCCGATCGTACGGCGGATGAGCGATGAGGTGCTGTCGACCGCAGTGCGCGGGCTCGAGATCAAGCTTGGTTTCGACGAAAGTTTCTTTGAAGGCACCAGCGTCTATCTGCTTGGCGCCGTACTAGAGCGGTTCTTCCGCAAATACGTGACACTGAATTCATTTACCGAAACGGTTCTGACGACCGACAGGCGTGGAGAAATTAAGAGATGGAGACCGGAGGCGGGCCTCGCCCAGCTCATCTGAAGCATCTCGCGCGCCTGCAGGAGGCGCCGCAAGAGCATCATATCTTCCACGCCCTGCGCGTGATCGAAGCCGCGAACCCGGATGCGCCGCGCCTTGGTGAAAGCCGCCGCCCGCGCGAAGACCGCGTGCGCTTGGGCCAAGAGGCCGAACTTGCCTTCCCACCTTCGACCATCGCGGATTTCAAGCCCGGGTCGAAAGATGCCCCCGCGCGCCTGACCAATCGGTTCTTTGGCTTTTTTGGTCCGCAAGGACCTCTGCCCTTGCACCTGACCGAATACGCCCGCGACCGTCAGCGCAACCATCGCGATGGCACATTCGTGGCTTTCGCGAATATGCTGACCCACCGGTTGATGAGCCTGTTTTACCGCGCTTGGGCCGCCGGTCAGCCTGCGCCAAGCTTCGATCGCGGCGACGACCCGGTCGAGCGCCGCGTCGCTGCGCTGGCGGGCTATCACGGAGAAAACTTCCACGCGCGCGACGAGATGCCCGATCTGGCGAAACGCCATTTCGCCGGGCACATGTCTGCGGGCTCTCGGTCTGCCGAGGGGCTGGAATCGTTGATCACCGCCTTCTTCAATGTGCCTGTGAAAATTGAACAATTCGTCGGTACATGGCTGGATCTTGAACCCGATGACCGTTGGCAATTGGGCCAGCGTGCGGGGCTGGGTCAGGCGACCTCGATCGGGGAAAAGGTTTGGTCGCGGTCGTCGAAGTTTCGGATCAGGATAGGCCCTCTGCCAATCAAGGATTACGAACGCATGCTGCCAGGGGGCGAGTCGTTGGATCGGCTGCGTGCCTTGGTCCGCAACTATGTGGGCGATAGTCTGGATTGGGATGTGAACCTGATCCTACGCGGCGAAGACGTGCCGCGCGCCAGCCTTGGGGGAACCACCCGCCTGGGTCAGACCAGTTGGACCGAATTACGAAAAGATTTTGATGAAGAGCGCCCGGATGCCGAGGACCTGTACCTATATCCAAACGCGCAGATAGGAATGATGCGGCTGTGAACAGCCCAAGAGGGAGAAGTAGATTATGACAGAGATCAGCCGTGTTGCCTTATTCGGCAAGCTAAACGCTCTGGGGTACAAAGCCGTCGAAGGCGCGACCGTCTTCTGCAAGATGCGCGGGAACCCGTATGTCGAGGTGTCCCACTGGATGCACCAGATCCTTAATGGGCAGGATAGCGACCTGCATCGCATCATTCAGCACTATGATCTGGACCCCGGCAAAATCGCCGCCGAACTGACCCGCGCACTGGATGCGCTGCCCCGTGGCGCCTCGGCCGTATCGGACCTGTCGGATCACCTGATGGACGCGATGGAGCGGGGCTGGGTCTGGGGCTCACTTCTCTACTCCTCGAGCCATGTGCGCACGGGTCACCTGCTGTTGGGTATGCTGAAAACGCCTGCGCTGCGGAATGTGTTGAAAACCATGTCGCCCGAGCTGGGCAGCATCGGGCCCGATGATCTAGCCGACAGCTTTGATGAAGCCACCGATGGCTCGCCCGAAGCAACTCTGTCCGCGCAGGATGGTACTCAGGTCGGTGGAGGGGCTGAGCCCGGTGAAGCCTCTGGCGCGATGTCTCCGGGCGCCATGGGCAAAGGCGAGGCGCTGGAACAATTCTGCACTGATATGACCGAGCAGGCGCGGAACGGTGAGATCGACCCGATCGTAGGTCGCGATGAGGAAATTCGCCAGATCGTCGACGTGCTGATGCGCCGCCGCCAAAACAATCCGATCCTGACCGGTGAAGCGGGCGTGGGTAAGACCGCCGTGGTCGAAGGTTTTGCTTTGCGCATTGCGCGAGGCGACGTGCCGCCTGCCCTGAAAGACGTACGCCTGATGATGCTGGACGTGGGTCTGCTGCAGGCCGGGGCCTCGATGAAGGGTGAATTTGAAAACCGCCTGCGTCAGGTGATTGATGAGGTTCAGGCCAGCCCCGATCCCATCGTGATGTTCGTAGACGAAACCCATACGCTGGTGGGTGCTGGCGGTGCGGCTGGTACGGGCGACGCGGCGAACCTGCTGAAGCCAGCGCTGGCGCGCGGCACGCTGCGGACCATCGGTGCGACCACATGGGCCGAATACAAGAAATACATCGAAAAAGACCCCGCGCTGACCCGCCGCTTCCAAGTGGTGCAGGTGGATGAACCGGATATCCCGAAAGCCGTCCTGATGATGCGCGGCATCGCCTCTATGCTGGAAAAACACCATCGTGTGCAGGTGCTGGACGAAGGCATTGAAGCCGCCGTCAGCCTGTCGGCCCGGTATATCCCGGCGCGTCAGCTGCCGGACAAATCGGTCAGCCTGCTGGACACTGCCTGTGCCCGCGTGGCCGTCAGCCAGCATGCCGTGCCGGCCGAAGTCGACGACAGCCAGCGCCGGATCGAAGCCCTGACCACAGAGCTGGAAATCATCGGCCGTGATGAAACCGCCGGTTACGATGTGACCGACCGCCGCGAAGCGGTGACTGCGGCGAAAGAGGCGGAAGAAGAACGTCTGAAAGGCCTGACCGAACGGTGGGATGCCGAAAAGGCCGTTGTTGAGTCCATTCTGGATCTGCGATCCAAGCTGCGTGAAGGCGGTGCGCCTGTGGATGAAGCCCCAGCCGAGGGCGAAGAAACTGACAGCCCGCTGTCGGACGAAGATCGCGCCAAGCTGATGGATGAACTGAAGGCCAAGAACGATGAACTGACCACGCTGCAAGGTGACAGCCCGCTGATCCTGCCGATTGTGGACCATCAGGCCGTGGCCTCGGTCGTTGGCGACTGGACCGGCATCCCGGTTGGCCGCATGGTCAAGGACGAGCTGGAAACCATCCTGTCTCTGGAAGAACATCTGGCCAAACGCGTGATCGGCCAAGACCACGCGATGAAGATGATCGCCAAGCGCATTCAGACCAGCCGCGCGGGTCTGGACAACCCCAACAAGCCCATCGGTGTCTTCATGCTGGCCGGTACCTCGGGCGTTGGTAAGACGGAAACCGCGCTGGCACTCGCAGAGGTCATGTATGGTGGTGAGCAGAACGTAATCACCATCAACATGTCGGAATACCAAGAGGCCCATACCGTCAGCTCGCTGAAAGGGGCGCCTCCGGGCTATGTGGGTTATGGCGAGGGTGGTGTTCTGACCGAAGCCGTGCGCCGCAAGCCGTATTCGGTGGTGCTGCTGGACGAGGTCGAAAAGGCCCACCCAGACGTGCACGAGATCTTCTTTCAGGTCTTCGACAAAGGCGTCATGGAAGACGGCGAGGGCCGTGTGATCGACTTCAAGAACACGCTAATCTTGCTGACCACGAACGCAGGTTCCGAACTGGTGATGGATATGTGCTCCGACCCCGAACTTCTGCCTGATCCCGAGGGTCTGGCCAAGGCGCTGCGCGAACCATTGCTGAAGGTCTTCCCGCCCGCGCTGTTGGGCCGGATGGTCACGATCCCGTATTACCCACTGTCGCCCTACATGATCGCCGAGATCACCAAGCTGCAATTGGGCCGGATCAAGAAGCGCGTCGAAAGCACACACAACGTGCCCTTCGAATATTCCGATGCCGTTGTCGATACAATTGTCGAGCGGTGTCAGGAACTCGACAGTGGTGGCCGCATGATCGACGCTATTGTCACCAATACGATGCTGCCCGATATCTCGAACGAATTCCTCCGTCGGATGATGGAAGGCAAAGAGGTCGAGAAGGTCGCCATAGATGTGACCGGCGGTCAATTCACCTATAGCTTTGAGTGAGGAATAGACGATGCAGTTTTCCCCAAGTGCCGACGGCTACACAATCAAAGAGCTCTATCGTCTTGAGAGCACGAAAAAGTACATCAAGATGGATGGGGATATCGCCTACTCCTGGAACAACAAGGGTCTGAAGGGCGTCGATAAGGGAACGCTCGACAAATACTTCGCGCTTGTCGGCCAAGAGTTCTGGAGCCACTACAAGAAGACGATCAAAGCCTGGGAAAAGTTCGCTCAGGACAAGATCAACGGCGTCGAGAAAAAGATCATGGCGGCCGAAGCGGCGGTCGAGAAAAAGTTCAAGAAGGTCGTCCCCTCTGCCAAGCAGTTGGAAGAGGCCAAAAAAAAGATCGAAGCCGCACAATCGACCTGGGTCAAAGACGCCCAGAAAGATATCCAGAAGAAATTCGAAGAGCTACTGCCGTCTTTATCCAAGAAAGCCCATGACGCCGTTATCAAGAAACTTGGCAACGCGGGTGGTGCTCTAAAGAAAAAGCACGGCGCTTTTGCCTGGGCTACAGTAAAGTTTGTCGTGGTGGTCGCGGCCATTGTTCTGGCAGCAGTCGCACTTGGCCCGGTTGGGGCTGCGGTTGCCACTGCGGCGGGTGTTGCGGCGCTGACCGCGCTGGTCATCAAGGGCATTTCTACCGGGGTCGGCGCGATCAAGGATGTCGCCGAATATGTGAAACAGTGGAATAAGGTCTCAGACAAGGCCAATGCTGATATCGACGACGCCGTGGCTGCGATCGAAAAAGCCTACAAGACGATGGAGGCCGCAGAGTCGGTCTATCAATCGCTGAAACTGAAGATCGCGACTGCCCAAGGCAATATTGCCGAGATGGAAGAAAAGCTAGGCTCTGAAAAGAACAACAAGAAGATCGCCGAAGCAAAGAAAAAGATCGAATCCGCCCGATCTGAGTTGGAAAAGCTGGCCACGGGCATCGGCTCGCAACCATCCGAGGTTATGGCTCAGCTGAAAGCTGCGCGTGCCGCGATTCAAAAGGCTGACAAGGCCACGCCTAAGCAAGTGAAAGACACAACCGGCAAGATTCTCGACGCGTTGGATCAGGTGGCCGACCTTGCAGACAAGGCAGTATCCGCAGTCTGACGAGGTAAAGAGCGAGCCAGGAAAAGAAAATGGACACAGAAACCCCAGAATCCGAATCTCAACCCACGAAGCGGGATCAGGTGCGCGATTTCGTCGAAACTGCGATAGTTCGGAATACAATTCTGACGATCATCATTTTCAATGCTGTGATGCTGGGACTGTCCACATCTAATTCTGTTATGGCTTCGGCTGGCGGGCTAATCACGTTTTTGGATGACATCGTTCTGACCATTTTCGTCATAGAGCTATTGCTAAAGTTCTATGGCTACGGGTTGCGCTTCTTCTCTAGCGCGTGGAACGTATTCGACTTCTTCGTGGTTGGCGTCGGACTATTGCCTCAGGGCGCGGGCCTATCGGCGTTGCGGGGCCTGCGCGTTATTCGGGCTTTGCGCCTGCTCTCGGTGATCCCGCAAATGCGCGCGGTGGTTCAGGCGCTTCTTGATGCGCTGCCTGGCATGGGTGCCGTAATCGTAATGATATCGATCGTTTTCTATGTCTTCGCCGTCATGGCCACGCTGATGTACGGTGGAACTTTCCCAGAATGGTTCGGCACGCTTGGCGCGTCGCTGTATTCGCTGTTCCAGATCATGACACTGGAAAGCTGGTCTATGGGCATCGTGCGCCCGGTGATGGATGAACACCCGATGGCGTGGTTGTTCTTTGTGCCGTTCATCATCATCACAGCATTCTCGGTCCTGAACCTGTTCATCGGCCTGCTTGTCACCACCATGCAATCAGCAGTGGAAGAAGAGGCAGAGGCTGAAATGGCAAAGCTTCAGGAACTGGTGCGAAGCGAAACAGATATTGTCGATGAACACGTTCTTGAACTGCGTGACGAGATCCGCAGCCTGAGGTCTGAGATCGCTTCTTTGAAAGGCGGTGGTGATGTCTGACTCTCAGAAGTTCATCGCGCGCAACCGCGCCCCTCGCGTCCAGATCGAATATGATGTTGAGGTCTACGGGGCCGAGAAGAAGGTACAGTTGCCATTCGTCATGGGCGTGATGAGCGATCTGGCAGGCAAGTCCAAAGTCAAACAGCCTTCGGTCAGTGACCGCGACTTTCTTGAGATCGACGTCGATAATTTCGACAGCCGAATGAAGGCAATGGCGCCGCGCGTGGCCTTCAGCGTTCCCAATACGCTGACCGGCGAAGGCAACATGCCCGTCGATATCACCTTTGAAAGCATGAAGGATTTCTCGCCCGCGGCCATTGCGGCCAAGGTCGAGCCCCTGCGCCCACTTCTGGAGGCGCGAACACAGTTGCAGAACCTCATGGCCTACATGGACGGCAAGGCCGGGGCCGAGGATCTGATCGAAAAGATTTTGAACGACAAAGCTGCGCTAGCGGCCATCGTGGGCGGGGTTGCCGCACCAGCAGACACCAGTGATGCCGCCCTCGACAGCCTGCGCGACGCCGCCCCGGTCGCGGAAGAGGAAAAGGACACCACCGGCGATGTGTTGTCCGATCTTGCCGCCAAGGCCCCAGACGACGAACCCGTAGCAGACGAGGCGGCGGATGTCTTAGCAGGGCTTGCCGAGACAACGCCTCAGGATGTCCCCGAAAAAGACACGGCTGGGGATATTTTGGCCGAGCTGGCCGCGGACGCGCCGGAAGACACTCCAGAACAAGACGCAGCAGCAGACGTCTTGGCTGACCTCGCAGCAACGGCCCCAGAGGAGAATGTTGCGGAAGATACAGCAGGGGATGTTCTAGCCGGTTTGGCTGAAAGCGCCCCAGAAGAGTCCATCGAAGAAGATAAGGCCGCGGGTGTTCTTGCAGGCCTGGCCGAACAAGCTCCCGACGATGAGGACCCGGATACGGCGGTCGAAGACGCTCTGGCTGGCCTCGCCGAAGCCGCCCCCGACGACATTCCAGAGGCAGACACCGCTGCCGATGTGCTTGCCGATCTCGCTCTTGATGCCCCGCACGAAGAGGCCGCAGATGACACGACGTCTGATGTTCTGGCGGGCTTGGCCGAGACTGCCCCGGTTGAGGACACCCATGATACCAGTGTTGACGATGCACTTGGTGCCTTGGCCGACGCTGCACCGGAAGAGGTGGATGAACAGGACGAAGCCGGTGACATTCTGGCCGAACTTGCGGATATCGCGCCAGAAGACGCCGAACCGGATACGGCGGTCGAGGATGCGCTGGCGGGCCTTTCCGAAGCTGCGCCAGAAGACACCCCCGAAACCGATACCTCTGCAGATATCCTTGCTGATTTGTCGGCGGACGCCCCGCAAGAGGTTCCAGAGGACAACACCACAACAGATGTTTTGGCGGAACTGGCTGAAGCCGGTTTTGAGGAAGAAATCGAGGATACCAGTGTCGATGACGCCCTGTCGGGTCTAGCGGATGCTGCTCCAGAAGAGGTAGCAGCGGAAGACTCCGCTGAAGATATTCTCTCTGAGCTCGCCGAAGCCGCCCCTGATACCGCGGAAGACGTCGATACCGCTGCAGATGTTCTGAGCGATCTTGCGGCTGACGCGCCAGAAATTCCGGTAGTGGAAGACACCGCGCTCGACGATGCACTTGCAGGATTGGCAGAAGCAGCCCCCGAGGAAGAGATTGACGACAATTCCGACGACATTCTCGCCGGGCTTGCAGATCTTGGTATCGAAGAGGAAGCCGAAGATGATGCAGATGACATCCTTGCAGGGCTGGCGGACGCGGTCCCGGAAGAGACTGCAGAAGAAGATGACGCCGACGATATCCTTGCGGGACTGGCCGATCTCGATCTAGAGGAGGACACTGAAGACACCGCACTGGATGATGCTCTGGGCGACTTGGCGGACGCGGCGCCGACCGACGAAGAGGCGGCGGACGAAACGGGTGACATTCTCGATGACTTATTAGCCTCGGACCTACCCAACGACGAGGAAGATTCTTCTGTCGAAGACGCTTTGGCGGGACTGGCTGAATCTGCGCCCGAAGCGGCCGAGGCAGACGATGGGCTGGATGACATCCTGTCGGACCTGGGCGCGACAGAACTTGAGGCTGAGCAGGATGACGACGGTCTGGACGATATCCTTGCCGACCTGACACAGGAGGCGTCGGAAGACACGCCAGAGGACGGGGTAGATGACATCTTAGCCGACCTCGGAGCCGTCGATGTGGCGGAACCGGAAGAAGATGATTTGGGCGATATCCTCGCTGATCTGACCGACGACGCAGAGACTGCGTCTGAGGACGACGGGCTGGATGACCTGCTGGCTGATCTTGGCGCCAGCGATCTGGACGATCCCGCAGCCGAGGACGCGACTGACAACATCCTCGCCAGTCTTGAAGCCCCTGCAGAAGCAGAGGCCGAAGATGATCCGCTTGATGATCTGCTGGCAGACCTTTCGGCCGAGGATGACCCGGATCTTTCGGAACTTCTGGCGATGGGTGAAGAAGACGCCGAAGATCAGGAAGAAGAAGACAGCGATCTGGATGACCTTCTGGGGGACCTTGTGGGTGACGCGTCGGACGACGATGAGGATATGGACGAAGTCGATGATCTTCTTGACGATCTTCTGGACGAAGAGCCAGAGGAAGAGCCGGCCGAGGAGGATGGTGATGATCTTGATGCACTATTAGCCTCGTTGGGCGATGACGACGACGAAGCAGATGACGACGGAGATCTGGACGCACTGCTTGCGGATCTGGACGGCGATGACCCGAGCGACGCAGCCGAGGCGGATATGAGCGAGACCGGAAAAGCCACGATGACCGATGAGCCCGAGTTTGCCTTCGGGACACTTAGTGCTGACCGGCCTGATGCAGCCAAGCTGAACCGGAAACGGTTCAGGATCGCGCTGATGGGTGATTTCTCGGGCCGTTCGGCGCGCGGGTTGATCGAGACCGGGGATGCACTGGCCGCACGAAAAGGTGTGATGCTGGACGTGGATACGGTCGAGGACGTGATCGAAAGCTTTGCGACCACGCTGGTTCTGCCCATCGGCAAGGACGAAGCGGGGATCGAGGTCACGCTGAAAGAGCTGGACGACCTACATCCCGACGAACTGTATGAGAAGGTCGAGTTGTTCGACGCACTGAATTCGTTGAAAAGCCAACTGACCAGCGGAGCGACGGCGGCGAATGCCGCAAAGCAATTGACCGAGTGGGGTGAAACCTTTGGGCAGAAGGTGAAACCACCCAAATCTCGGTCCGGCGGAAATGCCGTGCCAGCCGACCTGCGCCTTAGTGATTTCCAGACACTGATCGGGGACACAAAACCGCGCGCCCAAGAAGCCTCGCCCGTGGATGATCTGATTGCCCGTGTCGTCGGGCCCCACATCAAGGCGATCCCGTCAGCAGACCAGATGGCGATGCAGGGGGCCGTGGACGAGGCCTTGTCCTCCGCTATGCGGCTGGTGTTGCATCACCCCGAATTCCAGTCGATTGAGGCACAGTGGCGATCGCTTGATATGATCGCGCGCAATATCGAAACCGACGATACGCTGGACGTGGTGCTATATGACATTTCGGCCGAGGAAATCGCCGCCGATCTAGCAACCGCCACCGACCTGACTGAGAGCGGCGTAATGCGCCTACTGACCGAAGACCCGCTGGACGAGGAAAACGGGCGCGGCGGTTTCTCGGCCCTGATCGGCATGTACACGTTCGAGGAAACGCCGCCACACGCAGAAATCCTTGGCCGGATTGGCCGGGTGGCTGCCCATTTGGACGCGCCCTTCTTCAGCGCGATTACCCCTGCCTTTCTGGACACCGCCAAAGAAGACCGTCACCCGCTGGTGGCCGAGGCCTGGGACACCCTGCGCGGCATGCCAGAAGCCGGACATCTGGGCGTCGTCAGCCCCCGGTTCCTGCTGCGCCGCCCTTATGGCCAGAAGACAGAGCCGATCTACGAATTCGACTTCGAAGAGTTTACCCCTCAGGAAGGCCTGTCGGGAATGCTTTGGGCGAATCCCGTTGTTCTGATCGCGATCCTTCTTGCCAAGTCGTTCAAGACCCACGGCAAGGCGATGCAGCTTGGCAAGATCATGTCGATGGGCGAGATGCCCTATCACTTTGTCACCGATCGCTTCGGCGATCAGGTGCAACTGCCCTGTACCGAGCGCAACCTGACGTTGGAGACCACCGAGAAGGTCATGGTGCGGGGTTATATGCCCGTCGTGTCGATGAAGGGTCGGGACGAGGTGCGCCTTGCCTCGTTCCAGTCGCTTGGCGGGTCAGAAATTCTTGGGCCGTGGACCGGGGTGGAACCGCCCCCGCCCTCGCCACCCAAACCGAAACCTGCTGCGGCTGACGAGGCTGCAGAGGATCTCGACCTTGATGATCTGGACCTTGGTTCGGATGACGATGGCGATTTGGGAGATCTGGATGATCTGCTCGCCGGCTTCGGGGACGATGATGACGCTGATGATGCGGACGATGATGATATGGACGCAGAACTGGCCGCTTTGCTGGAGGGCCTCTAATGGGACACCTGCCCGCCGGTACCAATTTATCCTCCTATTACCGGAGGTCGCGCATATTCTTCTGCGCAGAACATTTTGATGAACCCACGCAGGACCGGGCAATCGCCGTTCATTTCGATGGCGCCGGTGTCTGCGGGCCGAACCGGGCTGGGCCCGGCGCACCAATTACGGTGCAGGGGCAATTGCCGCCCGTTCGGCCATCAAGCTCGCGGGGTGACAGGGTCACCAACGCGCGAAAGGATGAACCATGGTAGAAAGCAAAGAGCATGACAAGGTCATCTTCTGGATGTCCGGAAGCTACTCTGTCAAAAAACTGCAGGTCCGAAGGGCCATCGTGAAAGAGAAGCTTGGAACGCTGACCGATATCCGGATCGAGTTCCAATCCTCCGACACCAAGGTCGATATTGAAGATCTGTTGGGGCAGACCATGACGCTGCACCTCGACACGACCTCGGAGATCGAGCGCAAATTTAGTGGCCATTGCGTATCTGTCGAAAACCTTGGGCTTTTTGATGGGTACATGCAGCTGGTTGCTGAAGTGCGTCCGTGGCCATGGTTCCTGACTCAGGTGCGTGACAACCGCATCTTTCAGGAAAAAACCACCAAAGAAATTATTACTGAAGTCTTCGGTGATCACGGTTTCAGTGACTACGAATGGCGCGCGAATGCCATCACGAACAAACGGAATTATTGCGTTCAGTACAACGAGACCGACTTCGATTTCATCAGCCGCCTTATGCAAGAAGAGGGCATGACCTATTGGTTCAACTACAAGGACTCAAAGGCGAAAATGGTCATCATGGACGATGGCAGCAGCATGACGCCGGTCGAAGGTGGCGCTGACATCGAGTATCGTCCAAGAAGTGACAGTGTGACTGGTGAATATATCGCTGAGTTCACGCAACAACGCGCCGTGCGAACGGGCAAAATCTCTTTGGACGACTATCAATTTGTCACCCCTAAGGCGAAGCTTGAGGTCAAAGCTCAGGAGGGAACGACAGCCAAGCATAAACACAAATCCTATGAGGCCTATGACGTGCCCGGTCGCTATCGCAAGGGGGATGCTGCCGATACTGGTATGGGCACGAAATTTGCCCAGGCCCGACAGGACGCCAAGGATACCGAGGCCATGCAATACCGCGGGGCCGGCAACGTGCCGCGGATCGCGACCGGGCAGACCTTCAAACTAACCGATCACGAAGCGAGTGCCTATAACAAGGAATACCTGATCTCTGAGGCCGTGCACTACTTGCAGACGGAATCGGACTACAAGCAAGATTCAAAGCGCAGAGACCTTGATCTGGGCCCTGACCCCTTCCCGGAAGAGATGGCGGGGGATGTTTACAACTGCACTTTCGGAGCCGTTCTGAAGACCAACCCGTTCCGCAACGAACGCACAATTCCGTGGCCAGAGATTCCGGGCCTGCAGACAGCGTTGGTTGTCGGCCCGTCAGGTGAAGAGATCCACACTGACGAACACGGTCGTATCAAAGTTCAATTCCACTGGGATCGCGACGGCAAGAAGAACGACAAGTCTTCATGCTGGGTGCGGGTGGTTACCCCGTGGTCTGGCAAGAACTGGGGCATGATCCACATACCGCGCATCGGGCAAGAGGTTGTGATCCAATTCGAAGATGGCAACCCGGATCGACCTATCTGTACCGGGATGCTGTACAACAAGGACACGATGCCACCCTACACGTTGCCAGCCAACCAAACCCAGTCTGGGATCAAGACCAACAGCTCCAAGGGGGGCGGTGGTTTCAACGAGTTGATGTTCGAGGACAAGAAAGACGAAGAGCTTGTCCGCTTTCAGGCCGAGAAAGATTATTTGGGCATCATCAAGAATAATGCCGACATCACAATCGGTCTTGAAAAGAAGGCTGAGGGCAATCTCACCCAGACAATCCACAATCACAAAACTGAAACCCTGCTAGAAGGGAGCCATACGTTTACGGTTGAAAAGGGGGATGAGACCTACACGATCAACAAAGGTAACCAGACTCTTTTGATTGAAGAAGGCAACCAGACAACAACAATTGGTAAAGGGGACCAGACCTTTTCCATCGAGACTGGCAGTCAGACCATCGAAATCAAGAAGGACAAAACCCAGACGATCGAAGGTAAGCACACCAAAACAATCACCGGAAACGATGCCACCACAGTCAAGACCGGGAACATGACGGTCAATGTAAGTGCTGGCAAAATCGAGATGACAGCCGCCCAGAAGATCGAGCTGAAGGTCGGCGGCTCGTCGATAAAGATCGACCCGTCTGGCATCACGATCAAGGGGCCGATGGTCAAGATCCAGGGCGACGCCATGGCAGAAATGAAGAGCCCGCTGACCACTGTTAAAGCTGACGGCATGCTGACCCTGAAGGGCAGCCTGACGATGATCAACTAAGGGGTCGGGTGATGAGCGAACGATTTGCAAACCTGACCAAAGTCCCCCGCGAACCAGCGGCGCGACTTCTGGCAAATGCCAACACCCGACTTGCGACGCCAATCAAGGCGCCGGCCAGCGCGGCCCCGGACGTTGTGCTGGCCGAGCTGGAATCTCAGGGCGCGATGATCGATATGCTGCGGCTTCTGTCGATCATGCTGCCCGCTCGGGAACGCGTTTGGTGGGCCTGTTTGGCGGCACGGGACTATATCGGGCCAAAGTCCGAAAATGACCCACCCCCGCTGGTGGCGGCCGAGGCCTGGGTGTTCAAACCTTCGGATGAAAGCCGTGATGCAGCCCGGGCCACCATCGACCTTGCCGACGTGGATGACGACACGGTCAACTGTGCCATCAGCGTACTTTATTCCGATGGGACTTTGGGTACTGGCGATCTTGCGCAACATCCGGCCCCAGCTGGCGCCGCGGAAGTGGCGGCATTCGCAATGAACGTGGTAGCCTTGGGCGAATTGTCTGATAGATTTGAAGAGCATGGCCAGCTTTTGATCGACCGGGCGCTGGACATCGCGCGCGGAGGCAATGGCCGGGTAGAGCCTTCCTCTGAACAGAAGGACGAAAACGCATGACGTTTCCACAGGCCAGAGTCACAGACATGCACGGGTGTTTGCTGCCCGCGACACCCGGCCCGCCCTTACCTCCGCCGGGTGCACCTGCGCCAATTCTTCCACCTTGCGAGGTGACCGTTCTTGTCGGCAAGTTGCCTGCGGCCAGAATGACAGACCTGGCTACAGCCGCACCGCCACATCCTATCATCAAGGGTTCCGGAACTGTGTTGATTGGCAAATTGCCAGCTGCGCGCTTGATGGATAACTGTGCTTGTGGTGGGTTCATTATTAAAGGAGAATTCACCGTCCTGACGGGCGGTTAAACGTCGTATGCCAGTAACGCTGAAATTCCAGTCTACGGGGCTTGTCCCCGGCGATGCCCGCCCGCTGAAGATGAGGGGCGGTAGCCTGACCGTAGGCCGCGGTCCCACCAACGATCTTGTTCTGCCCGACCCTGACCGAACACTGTCAAAGAACCACTTTGTGATCGAGGATCACAACGGCAATGTCATGATCGTCGACCTGTCGACCAACGGGACATTCCTGAACTATTCCAAGATCCCCTTGGGCAAGACCCCGACCCCCCTGAACAACGGCGACATCCTCAGCGTTGGCGGTTATGAAATGGTGGTCGAAATTTTAGACGAACTGGCCGATGTGGGCGGGCAGATGCTGGATCCGCTAGGCCAGGATATGGTCTCTCCCGGCGTCGCGCAAAACGCGCCGGATCCGATGTCTTTGCTGGATGACTCTGGACCCGAAGGCGATTTTCTGGACGATCTACTGGGCGCTCCTGAGGGGCCAAAAGGACCCTCGCAACTGGATTACACCGATCCGATCAACGAGCTTCTGCCGCCTGTTGGGGAAGAGGAAGACCCGTTCTTTCAAAAACCCGCAGACGGAAATGATGGGCAAGGCGCCAGTGCTCCGCATCATAACCCTTCGGTGACGGATTCCTTCGCGTCCGGCGGGGCGTCGAGCAACATGATCCCGGACGACTGGGACGATCTTCTGGCCCCTGATACGCCGGAAGATCCGCCCGCACCGCCCCCTGCGACTCCCGCTCCGCCTGTCGCCGCGCCAACCCCCGAACCCCCAGTAGCCCCGGCCCCGCCCGCCGAACCCCTGGCGGAAAGCGAGAAGACAGAGGTCACACCAGCCCTGATGTCCGGCGACCAATCGGCGGCGAGGGCGTTCCTCAAATCCGTCTCGGATGACGAGATCGCAATCAGTGACGACGACCTGCAAACCACGATGGCCCGCATGGGCCGGGTGATGAAGGCTATGATCACAGGCCTGCGCGAAATCCTTATGACGCGCACCTCGATCAAGTCGGAATTCCGCATTGAGCAGACCATGATCAGCGCAGGCGGAAACAACCCGCTGAAGTTCTCGATCAGTCCCGAACAGGCGATCGAAGCATTGGTGAAGCCCGCGACCAAGGGCTACCTTGGTGCAGAAACCGCGACTGAACAGGCCTTGAATGACATCAAGGCGCATGAGGTCGCGATGGTCACAGGGATGGAGGCCGCCCTGAAAGGTGTCCTGTCCAAACTTGATCCAGCAGCTTTGGAGGAAAAGCTGGAATCAGGTGGCGGGTTAGGCGGCCTCTTGAAAGGCAAGAAAGCCCGGTACTGGGAAGTTTACGAAAAGATGTATGCCGAGATTTCGGATCAGGCAGAAAACGATTTCCACGAGCTCTTCAGCCGCGAATTTGCGCGTGCGTATAAAGAGCAACTGGATAAACTGAAATAAGCGGCCAACAAGGTCGATCAGCGCCGTTAGGCGCCAGCAGGAGGGTATTACGTGTCCTGGGACAGCAAGGTGCTTTGGACCGAGGGTTTGTTTCTACAGCCCCACCATTTTCAGCAGGCCGACCGCTATACAGAGGCGCTGGTCGCCGGTCTGGCGCGGCGTATCAGCCCCTATGCCTGGGGAGTGAACGAGTTAGAGATCGACGACGAAGCGTTGAAGATCGGACAGTTTGCGATCAAGTCCGCCTCGGGTCTGACCCACGACGGAACTGTGTTCCGCGTACCGCAAACCGACGACCACCCGCCCGCGCTAGAGGTGCCGACCACGATTAAGGATTGCGTGGTCTACCTGACCGTTCCGCAACGTCGTCAGGGTGCGACAGAGGTCGACATGTCAGGCGCCGAAATGTCAGCCAGCCGACTGCGCCCGTCTGAACAGGAAATCACCGACACGATGGGCAAAGAGCAAAAGCCGGTCACTATTGGTGTCGGTAAGATGCGCTTGCAGTTCGCATTGGCGGTGGATGATCTGGCCGACAAACTGGCCATTCCGATCGCCAAAGTGATCGAAGTACGTCCCGACAAAGAGATCGTGCTTGATCGTGGCTTTGTCCCAAGCTGTCTGGACATCCGCGCCGCGCAGCCGCTGGCCGGGTTTGTGAATGAACTGGAGGGGCTTCTGGCCCACCGTATGACTGCCCTGTCCGGTCGTCTGTCTGAAAGCGGCCCCAGCAAGGGCGCGGCAGAGATTCAAGACTTCCTGTTGCTGATGTGCGTGAACAAGTCGCTGCCGCTCTTCCGGCATCTCGCGCAAATCGAGAACGCCCATCCCGAGGCCGTTTACAAGGCCTGTGTCTCGCTCGCAGGTGAGCTTGCGACGTTCATGAGCGACGACAAGGCGACGCCCGAATTTCCGCCCTATGCACATGATGAGCTGACCGAGACCTACGCCCCGGTGATCCGCGCCCTGCGCCAGTATCTTAGTTCGGTGCTGGAGCAGACTGCGATTTCCATCGCACTCGAGCCACGGAAGTACGGCATCAGCGTGGGCGTTATTGCCGACCGCAAGCTTTTGGGCAACGCGGGCTTTGTGCTGGCCGTCAACGCCGATATCCCCGCCGAGGATGTGCGCCGTCATTTCGCCGGTCAGTGCAAGATCGGCCCGGTCGAGGAAATTCGCCAGCTTGTGAACTCGGCGCTGCCGGGCATCACACTGAGACCCTTGCCGGTCGCCCCGCGCCAGATCCCGTATCACGCGGGGGTCGTATATTTTGAAATGGATGGCGACAGCCCCTATTGGCGCAAGATGACAACCTCGGGTGGCATCGCCGTACACGTGTCGGGGGAATATCCCGGCCTGAAAATGGAACTCTGGGCAATCCGGAACAGTTGATTTTGAAGGAACAGTCCCATGCATGGTGACGATCCGTTTGCAGAACCCGATGATACCGACAAAACGGTGATCCGCCCCAATCCGGGCGGTCGTCGCGGTATGGCCCCGCAGCAACCTGCGGCAGCACCGATGCCTGCGCCAGAATACCCGGCCACACCAGCAGGTGACGCATATGGCGTTCCTCAACAGCAGGCACCGGCGTCGACGCGACAGCCATCGGGTGGAGGCGACATGCAGGCCTCTCAGACCGGCATGAATCGTCTGAACGCCTGCGCGACCACGCTGTTTTCACTGATCAGCCGTATCCGCAACCGCGCCCAGCACATGGACCCCGACACCTTGCGCAAGAACGTGGTGGCCGAAGTGCGCGGTTTTGAAAATCGTGCGCTTCAAGCAGGCATTCCCGCACAGACCGTCAAGGTCGCGCGCTACGCGCTTTGCGCGACCCTTGATGACGTGGTGCTCAACACGCCTTGGGGCGGGCAATCTAGCTGGGGCCTTCAGTCGATGGTCGGCACATTCCACCGTGAAACCGTGGGCGGTGACCGCTTCTACGACTTGCTGGCACGGCTGGAAAAAGAGCCTGCGAACAACATCGACATGCTGGAGTTCCTGTACATGTGCCTGTCCCTTGGGTTTGAGGGGCGCTTGCGCGTGGAACAGGGTGGCGCGGACAAACACCTGCAAATCCGCAACGGTCTGGCTCGGATCATCCGGGCACAGCGCGGCCCCGTGGAACGCGACCTGTCGCCCAACTGGGAAGGGGTGATGAAACCCTTCCGGAAATTGTCAGCTTGGCGCATTGTCTGGATTTCGATTGCCGTGACCGGGGCGATCCTTGCGCTGCAGTTCACCGGCCTCAGCTATGCGCTGTCGACCTCGACCGAGCGCCTGATCGGCCAGCTCTCAGTTATCGACGCTGGCACCCCGGCAGAACTTCAGCGACGGGCTCCCCCGCCGCCGCCACCACCGCCACCGCCGCAAATCGAAACCGTGACGAATTTCCTTCAGCCCGAGATCAACGAAGGGCTGGTCGAGGTCTTCCAGCAGGGCAACACCCTGACCATTCGTCTGGTGGGGTCTGGCATGTTCGGGTCCGGCTCGGACGAGCTTCAGGATAAATTCAAAGGTCCGATCCAGCGCGTCGCTACTGCGCTGAACGACCAGCCAGGGCCTGTGATTATTGCAGGCCACTCGGACAATGTGCCGATACGCTCGTCTCGTTTCCCGTCCAACATGCACCTGTCGCTGGCGCGTGCGAAATCGGTGATGAATTCGATTGCCGCGAACCTGAACGATCCCTCGCGCCTTAGCGCCGAGGGTCGGGCCGACAAGCAACCGATTGCAGACAACGCCACCCGCGAAGGTCGTGCGCGCAACCGCCGAATTGAAATCCTGCTCGTGCAGGAGAACGAGTCATGATTAGACGTTATATCCTTCCCCTCTTCCGCTCGATCTACACGGCCCTGATATTTATGGCCGCGATCTTCTCGTGCCTGATCTGGTTCTTTGGCAGTTTTGTCGGCTCGGACACGTGGCGCCCGTTTGATGGCGCGACAAACCGTTGGATCGCGATTGGGGTTCTGTGGTTCATCACGCTGGCGATCCTGCTGACGATCTTCCTGATCCGTCGCAAGCGTGAGAAGGCGATGACCGAAGAGATCGTTGAATCGGTGGATACCAGCGACGACATGATCGCCAATGAAGTGAAAGAACTGCGTGGCAAGTTAAAAACCGCTATGGCGGAACTGCGCAAATCGAAGAACGGGCGCAAGCATCTGAACGAACTGCCTTGGTACGTCATGATCGGCCCACCGGGCGCGGGTAAGACGACCGCTATCGTAAACTCTGGCCTGCAATTCCCCCTGGCTGACGAAATGGGTAAGACCGCGATTGGCGGCGTGGGCGGGACTCGCAACTGCGACTGGTGGTTCACGAATGAAGCCGTCCTGATCGACACGGCAGGCCGCTATACAACTCAGGAAAGCGATGCCGAGGCGGACAATGCCGCGTGGCTGGGCTTTCTTGGTCTGCTGAAGAAATATCGCAAACGCCAGCCGATAAACGGGGCGATGATTGCGATCAGCCTGTCAGATCTGTCCATGCAGGACGAGCTCACGCAGAAAAACCACGCCAAGGCGGTTCGCCTGCGCCTGAACGAGTTGCGCGAAAAGCTTGGTGTCCGCTTCCCGGTTTATGTGCTGTTCACCAAGGCCGACCTGATCGCAGGCTTCACCGAATTCCACGACAATCTAGGTAAAGAAGACCGCGAACAGGTCTGGGGTTTCACCCTGCCCGTGGATTCAACCAAGGGCGACCAGTCGCCGGTTGCCCATTTTGACGAAGAATTCGGCATGCTTCTGTCGCAGCTGAACGCACAGTCACTGGAGCGGATGCAGCAAGAGGTCGACCATCAGCGACGCGCCCTGATCGCAGGTTTCCCGTCGCAAGTGGCTTCGGTCCGGCAGGTGGCGAAAGAGTTCTTGGAAGAGGTGTTTCAGGACAACCGCTACCAGAACCGACAGATGTTGCGCGGGGTGTATTTTACTTCCGGCACGCAGGAAGGCACACCGATCGACCGTCTGATGATGGGAATGGCCCGGACTTTCGGCATTGGCCGTCAGGTGATTGGTACGGGGCAAGGGTCTGGCCGGTCCTATTTCCTGACCCGTCTTTTCGAACAGGTCATTTTCAACGAAGCCGGACTGGTCTCGGCCGATGACAAGGTGGAACGCCGCTACCGCTGGACCAAGCGGGCGGCCATTGCCGCGACCATTCTTGCGGCCATCGGCATGGGCGCAATCTGGGTGCGCAGCTATTTGGGCAACGAGGCGATGATCGCCGAGGCCGCCGAAAGCGTAGAAGCCTATCAGACCGCCGCGGTTACCCTGCCCACCAGTCCGATTGGCGACACTGACTTGGTGCCTGTTGTCACCGCACTGAATAGCCTGCGCGATATGCCGGCCAACCCGGCCCTGTCCGATCCAGACCCAGAACGCAAACTGACCTGGGGGCTTTATCAGGGCGAGGTCATCGGCACGCAGGCCGCGCAGACTTATCGTGCGGCCCTGAACCAGCGGTTACTGCCCCGTCTTCTGCTTCGTCTGGAAGAACAGATCAGCGGCAACATGAACAATCCCGATCTGCTGTACGAGGCGCTGAAGGTTTACCTGATGCTGGGCTCGCAAGGTCCGATGAACCGCGATCTGGTTATGGAATGGATGCAGCTGGATTGGTCTCTGGCCTTTGCAGGACCGGGGCGGGCGCAGTTCCGTTCGGACCTGACCGACCACATGACCGCCATGCTAGACATGCCCATGCAGGAAATCGCCCTGAACGGCCCGCTGGTCGAGCAGGTGCAGGGTATCCTGTCTGAACTGCCTTTGGCTCAACGGGTCTATAACGGGATCATCAACTCGGCACAGGCAACGGCCCTGCCGAAATGGCGTTTGACCGACGCGGGCGGCCCTGCCGTTAGCCGCGTCTTGGTGCGGTCCTCTGGCAAACCTCTGAACGAAGGGATTGAGGGCATCTTCACCTATGACGGGTTCAACAATGTCTTCCTGTCCGAGGCGCTTGGCGTCGCCACACGTATCCAACGCGAAAGCTGGGTTCTGGGCCCGCGAGGCGAGGCGGAACAGACCGATCAGGCGCTGGCGCTGCTTAGCCGGGACGTGCTGGACCTGTATTACAACGATTACATCTCGCGCTATGATGCGATCCTTGCGGATATCGACATCGTTCCGATGGAAAGCCTGAGCCACGCGGTCGAAGTTACAAATGTACTGTCGGGGCCAACCTCTCCCATCGTGAACATCCTGACCGAGATCTCGAACGAAACCAAGCTGACAGAGGATCGGAGCCTTCTTGGAACTGGCGCTCTGTCTGACGGCGTCGGCGCAGTTGCCGCGCTTGAGGCACGGTCGAACCTGTCGATCCAAGGGCAGATCCTGATGGAAGCGCTTCAGTCGACCGCCACGGCTGATGGCACTCCACCGAAACCACCCGGGGCCTATGTCGCAGATCGCTTTGACTGGCTGCACCAGTTGGTGGAACGCCCGGAAGAGCAACCTTCGCAGCTGGACGGGCTAATCGGTGCGCTGACGCAAGTTTATCAAGAGCTGAATAAGATGTCGTTCAGCGGGTCCTCTTCCGGCGGTCAGCAAGGTGCAGCCCTGCTGCAGTTCCAGGAAATGTCCTCACGCGTTCAAGGGCCGATGCAACGGTGGGCGTCACAGATCACGACCGGGTCCTCGGGGATTGCCGCCGATGGCACACGGTCTTCAATCAATGCCGCGTGGCAGGCCAATATCCTGCCCTTCTGTGAACAGGCGCTGGCGAACCGCTATCCGTTCAAACGCTCGGCCGGGGCTGATGTGGCGATGCAAGACTTCCAGAAGCTGTTTTCTCCCGGTGGCCTGATTGACGGTTTCGTCAATCAACACCTGATCCGCAACCTCGACACGCGATCGCGTCCGTGGACGTCGAAGCGGGTAAACGGGGTTGATCTGGGCCTGTCACCGACCTCGATCCAGCAGATGCAATATGCAGCAGAGATCCGAGAGGCGTTCTTTGCCAATGGTGCCGCCCCGGCTGTCGCGTTCCAGATTACGCCTGAAGCGCTGGATCCCAAGGCCAAGTCCGTCTCGTTGCAGATCGACGGGCAGGAAGTTGGCTTCAAGCATCGCGGGGGCAGCACCAATCCGGTGCCAGTCACTTGGCCGGGCAACGTGGGTTTCGCACAGGTGTCGTTTGAACCTTCGTCACGCAACAGCGAAAGCACGATGCGCAAGGACGGGCCATGGGCATGGTTCCGGTTGCTGGACGCGGCCGAGGTGCGCCGCACCAATGTATCGGACCGCAAGCGGGTGATCTTCAACGTTGGGGGCCGGATCGCGATCTTCCAGCTACAGTCTGGATCCGTGATTAACCCCTTCGCCCTGCCCGCCCTGACCAAGTTCAGCTGCCCGAAGTCGTTCTGATGGCAGGAAAGGTCGGCGCATTCGGTAAGATGCCCTCGGTCGGGGATTTCTTCCGCATTGATGCTCCTGCTGGCTTTGTACAGTCGTGGGACGCATGGCTGCAGCAAGGCATGCTGGCCGCTGCAGGCGCGCTTGGGCCAACTTGGGACGACAGCTATATGAGCGCGCCGATCTGGCGGTTTTCCTTGTCAGCCGGGCTGGCAGGCAAAGAGGCGGCGATCGGCGTGCTGATGCCTTCGGTCGACCGGGTCGGACGGCGTTTTCCACTGACACTGATGTGCCCGGTCTCGGCCCCGGCCATGCAATCGCACCTGACTGCCACAACGACATTCGAGGCGCTGGAAGACATCGCCTTGGATGCGCTTGGGGACGACATGACCCGCGATGTATTGATCGACCGGCTGGCGTCGATTGAAGCACCAACCTCTGCCGCTGCTCCCAACCTGCAAACAACGGGCGTAACACTATCGCTGACCGAAGCTCAATCAGAAGGCGATTTGGCCGCTCCTCTGTCAGTGGGCTTGGCCGATCAACGCTATCACGCGCCCAGCATCTGGACCGCCGTCCTGAACGAAGGTCGCCGCAGCCTGATATGTGAGGGCCTGCCGCAAGGTGCCGAACAGGTGGCTCTATTCGATCTGACCTCCCCCATCTGGAAAGAGGCCCAATCTCCATGACAACCCAGTTCCGTTTCTCAGCCCAAAGCCATGTTGGCCTAAAGCGTAAGGTCAACGAAGACTCGGTGATTTCCTTGCCGGAGCAGAAACTTTGGGTTGTCAGCGACGGAATGGGGGGTCACGCGGCGGGGGATTTTGCCAGTCAGCTGATCACCGATACGGTAGCCATGATCCCGGTCGGGCTTGGCCCTGCGGAACGGATGCATGCGCTACGGGATTCCATCCACCGATCTCACGACGCCATCAAGGCAGAGGCCGCAGCCCGCGGTGGCGGAACGATTGGCGCAACGGTTGTTTCGCTGATGATTTCGGACGGGCATTTCATGATCTTCTGGGCAGGCGACAGCCGCGCCTATCTACTGCGGGATCGCCAAATCGAGATGCTGACGACAGACCACTCCGTGGTCGCCTCATTGGTCGAAGCTGGCCAGATGACATGGGACGAGGCAGAGCATCACCCCCAATCCAATGCCATCACACGCGCTGTCGGCGTTGGTGGTGAACTGGAACTGGACAAGGTGCGCGGTGAGCTTCGGTCCGGCGACAGATTCCTTTTGTGCTCTGACGGGCTGACGAAATACGCTACGTTCGACATTTTGAAAAACGCGCTGTCGAATACGCCGATCGAAACGGTGACCGACAAGCTGATGCAAATCGCGCTTGCTGGCGGTGGCGCGGATAACATTTCGATCATCGTCGTCGATATTCTTTGAAAAAAGTGACGGAAACCCGAAAGCTCGACGTATAAGCCTTAAGCTTGGCGGCTTGGACCCTTGGCCCTATCTTAAATGGCAGGGGTGTTTTGCCCTTGGAATCAAAAAGGAATTCACATGCGTTTCCTGCGCCGCAGTCTGGTCGGCCTGTTTCTTTTGGCGGTGACGGTGGGGCTTTTGGTCTTTGCCGGCTCGAATTTCTATGGCGCGTTGCAAGACCGGATGGCCGAAGACAATCGCCGCCCCGGCGCTCGCGAGCGTGTCTTCTCGGCCAATGTGCTGACGGTCACAGCCCAAGAAATCACCCCGGTTCTGGAAACTCACGGCGAACTACGTAGCCGCCGGACGCTGGATTTGCGCACCAAGACGGGCGGGACCGTCGTCACCCTGCATGAGAATTTCGAAGAAGGTGGCGTGGTAGAGGCCGGTGCGCTTTTGCTGCAGGTCGATCCTGCTGATGCCCAAAGCGCTCTGGATCGCAGCTTGGCCGATCAGGCCGATGCGCAGGCGGAACTGCGTGACGCGGAACGTGGGTTGGAACTGGCCCGCGACGAGCTTGCAGCGGCCGAGGCCCAGATGGACCTGCGCAGCCAAGCTTTGGCGCGTCAACAGGATCTGCGTCAGCGCGGCGTCGGGACGGATGCCGCTGTCGAAACCGCTGCGTTGGCAGAGGCGGCAGCGCGTTCTGCCCTGCTGTCAGAGCGTCGGGCTTTGGCCAATAGTGAAACACAGCTGGAATTGGCGCGGGCCACCCTGTCGCGCCAATCCCTGCTGGTTGCCGAGGCCGAACGTGATCTGGCGGACACCACCCTTTACGCGGCGTTTGACGGCGCGCTTAGCAATGTGTCTCTGGTGGCCGGTGGTCTGGTGACGGCCAATGAACAGGTCGCGCAACTGATCGACCCCGAACTGCTGGAAGTGACCTTCCGGGTCTCTACCGCGCAATACGCGCGGCTGCTGGACGGTGATGGGCGGCTTCAGAATGCGGATGTGACCGTCGCGCTAGAGGTGCTGGGGGCTGAACTGACCGCCTCGGGTCGGATCACCCGCGAGAGCGCGGCTGTGGCAGAGGGCCAGACCGGACGGCTTTTGTTTGCGCGGTTAGAGGATGCGCCGGGCTTCCGCCCCGGGGATTTCGTGACCGTTCGTGTGAAAGAGCCAGAACTGGCAAACGTAACCCTCTTGCCTGCGTCTGCGGTAGACGCGGCCGGGACCGTGTTGGTTCTGGGCGAAGACGACCGCCTTGAAACGGCCGAAGTCCGGGTCCTGCGCAGACAAGGTGACAACGTCATCGTCCGCGCGAGCGCGTTGGAAGGGCGCGAAATTGTGGCCGAGCGCACCCCTGTTCTGGGCGCAGGCATCAAGATCAACCCGCTGCGCAAGGGCGCCGCGCCGGTGGTCGAGGAACCCGAGATGGTCACTCTGACGCCAGAACGCCGTGCCAAGCTGATTGCCGCAGTGGAAAACAACAAACGCATGCCGCAACAGGCGCGCGACCGTATTCTGGCACAGCTTGCCAAGGAACAGGTTCCCGCCGCCATGATAGAGCGCCTAGAGCGCCGCACTGGGGGCTAGGGCATGTCCGGGCGCATCTCTTCCGGGGCTGGCGGCCTCCTGTCTTACTTCACACGCCATCGGACGGCGGCGAACCTGCTGCTTGTCATCCTGATTGCGCTTGGGCTTGCTGCGCTTCCTCGGATGCGGGCGCAGTTCTTCCCCGATGTGATTATCGACAACGTGTCCGTCTCGGTTGCGTGGAACGGTGCGGGGGCCGAAGACATCGACACCGCGATCATCCAGCCGTTGGAACCGGCGCTGATTTCGGTCGAAGGGGTGGCAGAGGCGACATCGACAGCCCGCGAAGGGTTCGCGTCGATCCACCTGGAATTCGAGCCGGATTGGGACATGGCGCGCGCCGCCGAGGATGTGCAGGCCGCCGTGGATACGGTGACCGATCTGCCCGAAGACGCGGAAGAACCCGAGGTCTCGCGCGGGGCGTGGCGCGACCGGGTCACCGACGTGGTGATCACCGGCCCGGTCGGGGTCGACCAGTTGGGCCGGTTTGCCGATGAATTCGTGGAACGGTTGTTTGCCGTGGGTGTGGCCCGCACCACGATCCGCGGAGTGGCCGCACCCGAAACCATTGTCGAGGTTCCGTCTGCCTCGTTGATCCGCCACGATGTGACCATGGCCCAGATTGCCAGCGCCATCGCGGCAGAGGTCGACACGGACCCTGCCGGTGACGTGACCGGCGCGAACGCCCGTGTCCGGACCGGTCAGGAAAAGCGTAGCGCTGATCAGATCGAAGGCATCGTTCTGCGCGCGAATGAGGACGGATCGAACCTGCTCGTCGGCGACGTCGCACGGGTTCTGGTCGAAGGTGTCGACCGCGACCGCGCCTATTTCGTCGGAGAAAACCCGGCAATTTCGGTTCGGGTAGACCGGTCAGCGCAGGGTGATGCGATCCGCATTCAGGCGAAGGTGCAAGAGGTCGCAGACGAGATGCAGCTTTCGCTGCCACAGGGCACCTCGATCGATCTGATCCGAACCCGCGCCGAGGCGATCAGTGGCCGCCTGAACATCCTGACCAGCAACGGGCTGACGGGTCTGGCGCTGGTGGTGACGCTGCTGTTCCTGTTCCTGAATGCCCGCACCGCGTTTTGGGTCGCTGCAGGCATCCCTGTGGCGATGCTGGCGACGATTGCATTGATGTATGTGGCCGGGCTGACGATCAACATGATCTCTTTGTTTGCCTTGATCATCACACTTGGGATCGTCGTGGATGACGCGATTGTCGTGGGCGAACATGCAGATTTCCGCGCCCGACGACTTAAGGAAAGCCCGACAGAAGCCGCTGAAAACGCCGCGCGTCGCATGGCGGCACCAGTGTTTTCGGCCACGATCACGACCATCATCGCCTTCTTCGGGCTGACTGCCATTAGCGGGCGCTTCGGCGACCTGATTCAGGACATCCCGTTCACCGTGATCGTCGTTCTGACGGCGTCATTGGTGGAATGCTTCCTGATCCTGCCCAACCACATGTCCCACGCCCTGACCCATACAGCGAAGGAACATTGGTACGACTGGCCCTCCCGGACGGTCAACAAGGGGTTCAACTGGGTCCGTCGTCACATCTTCCGCCGCCTGATCGCAGGGGTGATCGTCGCGCGCTATCCGGTGATGGCGCTGGTGATCGTGGTTTTGGTCTCGCAACTGGCCGTCTTCATGCGCGGCGATGTGCAGTGGCGGTTCTTCAACGCGCCGGAACGCGGATCGATCTCTGGCAACTTCGCGATGGTCGAAGGCGCGACCCGCGCCGATACGCTGGAGATGATGCGTGAGATGCAGCGCGCAGCCAATGCCGTGGCCGACCGCTACGAGGCAGAGCATGGCACCAACCCGCTGGACTATGTTGTGGCAGAGGTTGGCGGGAATACCGGCCGGGGCCTTTCCGGTGTGGACACCAAAAGCACCGATCTTCTGGGCAGCCTTGCCATCGAGTTGATCGATGCCGACCTGCGCCCTTACTCATCGTTCCAGTTCTTAGGTGATCTTCAGGACGAAGTTCGCCAGCATCCGCTGGCCGAGGTCGTCAGCTTCCGCGGCTGGCGCTCTGGCCCTGGAGGGGACTCGCTGGATGTAGAGTTCTACGGGGCCGAGGCGCAGGTTCTTAAGAATGCCGCCGAAGCGTTGAAAACCGCCGTCGCGCAATTCCCCGAGGTTTCTGCCGTTGAAGACAGCCTTGCCTATGACAAGGAAGAACTGCTGCTAGAGCTTACACCGCAGGGTGCCGCAGTGGGCTTCACTGTTGATGACCTGTCGCGCGTGTTGCGCAACCGCTTGAACGGGATCGAGGCCGCAACCTATCCCGTCGGACGTCGCTCTGCCTCGATCAAGGTGCAATTGCCCGAAGGCGAATTGCGCGCCGACTTTCTTGACCGCGTCATGCTGCGCTCTGCCAGCGGAGAGTACCTGCCACTGGCCGATATCGTGACTGTCTCGCGCTCGATCGGCTTCTCGCGCGTGGTGCGTGAAAACGGGCTGCGCGTTGTGTCGGTGACGGGGGATATCTCGGAAGACGATCCTGCCCGTGCCGAAGAAATCATGGCCACGCTGGAGAATGAGATCCTTCCCAAGATCGAATCCGATCATTCGGTCAGGTGGGTACTGGCAGGTCTGGCCGAGCAGGAAAACCGGTTCCTGAACGACGCGCTGGTCGGGTTTGGCCTGTGCATGATCGGGATTTACCTTACCCTGGCATGGATATTCTCTAGCTGGACGCGACCCTTGGTGGTTCTGGCCATCGTGCCATTCGGGCTGGTCGGCACGATCTATGGTCACGCGCAGTGGGAGGTACCACTGTCGATGTTCAGCGTCGTTGGGCTGATCGGCATGAGCGGTATCATCATCAACGACTCGATCGTTCTGGTCACAACCATCGACGAATACGCCGAGAAACGTGGGCTGATTCCCGCGATCATCGACGGGGCCGCGGACCGTTTACGCCCTGTACTGCTGACCACGCTCACCACGGTTCTTGGGCTGGCCCCATTGCTGTTCGAGAAGTCCTCGCAAGCGCAGTTCCTGAAGCCCACGGTGATTACTCTGGTCTATGGTCTTGGGTTTGGGATGGTGCTGGTGCTTTTGGTCGTGCCTGCACTGTTGGCGGCGCAGCAGGATGTCGCGATGAACGTACGCTCTGCCCGTCGGGCGCTTCGCGCAAAAGGGGCGATGGTTCCGGTGGGATTGGCTGGTCTGGCAATGGCGGCTGTCTTGGCATCGACGATGGGGGCGGTTCTGGTAACCGGCACCCTGCCCGATTTCTGGCTAACGCTGTTGCCTATGGCAGCAACCGGCAGCCCCTTGTCGGGCGCACTGATGCTGTTCCTGATAGGAGCAGCCGCTATAGCGCTGGTCACCTATGTGCTTGGGGCGGTGATGATACGCCGGCGCGCTGCTTAGCTGCCGCTGCAACCCTGAATATCAATCCCGGCCTTATCTCCCAAAACCGTAATGCGCACATCGGATCGGTTAAGCGAAAACGGGGCCGCGTTCGCAGGCACCATGTCGACCGTTGCAACAATCTGACCGCCCTCGTGCTGCATCTTTGCCTCGGACACCCAGATGGTGGGATCGGCCAGCTCAACAATGACATAGTCCTTTCCACCTAGCTGCGGTGCCTTCATCCGAAGAGTCATCTGCAAACCGTCCGAGATCGGTGCAATCTGGCATACGACCTTCCCGATACCGGCCTTCTTGCCGCTCACCGGCTGATCCGCCAAAGCTGCGCGGATCGCGGGTGTATTGTCGATAGCGCCCGTTTGGGTGAACTCCAGCTCAACCGGCACGCAGACATCCTTGCAAACCCCGATTTGCAGCGAGCCTTTGACTGATACCGGTTTTCCGGGCTGCGAGGGGTAAAGCTCTATCGGCAGGATCAGCTGCTCTGCGTAGCCAACCGAATAGAAGATATCCTGCTTGAACACTTTTGGTGTGGGCCAATGCAGCGCGACCGATTGCAGGTTTTTCGACCCACCCCAGTCGAACACCGGGGGAATGCCCGCCTCTCCGGGTTTGCGCCAGTAGGTTTTCCAGCCCGGTTCCAGTGTGATCGACAGGGCCGCCATGTGGCTGCCCGACTTGGTGGTCCAGCCCGACAGGTATTCCACCTGCGCGACTTCGCTGAAGTCTTGCGCCGCGGCCCCAAGCGGGACCAAGGCCATCATCAGGCCCAAAATTTTCGATATGCGTCTGCTCATGAGGTCAAAATAGGCAGTTTGGCGCGATGTGGAAGTCACGTTTAAGCGACGGTCTCGTAACTATTTCTTGGGATGGGCTTGCACGACGTGCTTCGTGCCCCCACCATATCCTTATATGGATCTGACCGGAAAACTCTTGATTGCCATGCCCGGGATGGGCGATCCGCGCTTTGACCAAAGCGTGGTCTTCATGTGCGCACATTCCGATGACGGCGCGATGGGGTTGATCGTGAACAAACCCGCCGATCAGGTTTCCTTCAAGGATCTGCTAGAGCAGCTTGGCATCCCCAGACAATCCGAAGACGATGGAATTCACGTCTATTTCGGTGGTCCTGTGGATCATGCGCGGGGGTTTGTCCTGCATTCCGGTGATTACGACGTTCCCCCGGCAACGCTGCATGTGGATGACAGCTTTGGCATGACCGCGACCCTCGCGATTTTGGAAGACCTTGCCTATGGCCAGGGTCCGAAGAAAAGCCTGCTGGCCCTTGGCTATGCCGGATGGGGGCCCGGTCAGCTGGAAGATGAGATTCAGGCAAACGGTTGGCTGACCTGCGACGCCAGTCCCGATCTGGTCTTTGGCGAGGAAGACGGGGACAAATGGGCGCAGGCGTTGGCCTCGATGGGTGTCGATGCGCGGCTCTTGTCCGCTGACGCCGGGCGCGCCTAGGGGCGCGGGGCCGCGGCGCGGGTCAAGCGGTCAAGGATGGCCACTCCAAGCCCATGAGCCGGGATCGGCGCAACTGCGATCGACTGGCCTTCTGTCGCAAGATAATCCAGCTTCCTGAGATATCCGAACAGGTTCGCCGCAGCTTCGACCAGATCGCCAGACGGGGACAGGTTCAGCGTGGCCTCTTTACAGTCTGGGCCAAAGCCCAACCAAAGCTCTGTGTCTTCCGGCTTGCTTACGTTCAGGCGCACCGCTGCGCCGGGTGCGTAATGAGAGCTTAGCTGCCCCGGTGCGGTTGGGGCGGCACCCATCGTGTGGGACCGAAGCGGCGCACCAAGGCAAGCCTCGATCGCTTCTGCTGGCAGCCCCCCGGGGCGCAGCAAGGTCGGACCACCTTCAAACCCGACGATGGTGGATTCCAAACCGACAGAGCAGGACCCCCCATCAAGCACCGCAGCAATCTTGCTGGACAAGCCTTCGATCACGTGCTCGGCACTGGTCGGGCTGATCTTGCCCGACGGGTTTGCCGATGGGGCGGCGACCGGACCACCGACCGCCCGAAGAAGGTCTTGCGCCAACGGCAGGTCGGGAACGCGCAGCGCGATCGTGTCCAGCCCGGCGGTGACCAGTGGCGCGATCCCGGCGTCGTCCCGCAGCGGCAGAACCAACGTCAAAGGACCGGGCCAGAAGGCGCTGGCCAAACGCTCTGCCTGATCGTCGAAAACTGCAATAGTCCAGGCAGTTTCCAGATCTGCGACATGGGCGATCAGCGGGTTGAAATGCGGTCGTCCCTTGGCCGCGAAAATCTGCGCCACAGCCTGATCGTTGGTCGCATCCGCGCCAAGCCCATAGACGGTCTCGGTCGGAAAGGCGACCAACTTACCCTCACGTAAGAGCGAGGCAGCGCGGTCGATATCCGTGTCAGAGGCAGTCAGGTGATCGGTCATTTTTCCCGGTTCTTGTGACGTGGCGTTTCACTTGTTGCCGTAAGGGAATGTTCTAATGTGCCTTGCGACAATGAAAGACTATTACGCGCGCGACCTTGTGGTCACAAGGTTCAATCGGGGGACTCGCATGCCATATCAATCACCTGTTTCAGATTTCCAGTTCATCTTCGACAATGTTGTCGGCTTCTCCCAAGTCGCAGAGACTGAGAAATTCGCTGAAGCAACCGAAGATATGGTCACCGCAATCCTGGCCGAAGCTGGTAAAGTCGCAGATGAAGTGATGGCACCGGTTCAGCGCAATGGTGACCTGAACCCGGCCTATCTTGAAAATGGCGTGGTCCGCACCTCTCCCGGGTTTGCTGACGCCTTCGCACAGATCGCCGAAGGTGGCTGGCTGGGTATTTCCGCGGATGCCGACAACAGCGGAATGGGCCTGCCCACCACGGTTGCCACAGCGATGAACGACATGATGAGCGGCGCCTGCCTTTCGCTGGCATTGAACCCGCTGATGACCCTGGGCCAGATCGAGGCGCTGGAACACCACGCGAGCGACGCGCTGAAGGACCTCTATATCCCCAAGCTGATCTCGGGCGAGTGGTGCGGGACCATGAACCTGACCGAAGCCGGCGCAGGCTCTGACGTTGGTGCACTGGCCGCCAAGGCAGAGCGCAACGGCGACGGGACCTATGCGATCTCGGGCCAGAAGATCTTTATCACTTGGGGCGACAATGATTTCTCTAAGAACATCTGTCACCTCGTGCTGGCCCGCCTGCCCGATGGCGTGCCGGGCACCAAGGGCATCAGCCTGTTCGTCGTGCCGAAATTCCTGCCCGATGAAAACGGAGAGCCCGGACAGCGCAACTCTTTGGGTGTTGTAAGCCTAGAGCATAAGCTTGGCCTGCACGGATCCCCGACTGCAGTGATGGAATATAACGACGCCACCGGCTGGCTGGTCGGCGAAGAGCATGGCGGCATGGCTGCGATGTTCACCATGATGAACAACGCCCGTCTAGGTGTGGGCGTGCAAGGCGTGGGCGTGGCCGAGGCCGCGTATCAGCAGGCGCTGTCTTACTCTCTGGACCGCAAGCAGGGCAAAACCGGCGGTGACACCGGGATGATCTTTGACCATGCCGATGTGCGCCGGATGCTGGCGACGATGAAGGCGGATGTGTTTGCCTCGCGCTCGATCGCGCTGGCTTGTGCCGTGGCCATCGATATGGGCAACGCGACCGACGACGCTGACTGGAAGGCGCGTGCCGCCCTGCTGACCCCAATCGCCAAGGCCTTTGGAACGGATATCGGGAACGAGGTTTCCCAGCTTGGCATTCAGGTTCACGGCGGCATGGGCTTCATCGAAGAAACCGGCGCTGCACAGTTTGCGCGCGACGTTCGCGTGACCTCGATCTACGAAGGTACCAACGGCATCCAGTCGCTTGACCTTGTGGGCCGCAAGCTGATGGACGGCGGAGAGGCCGCTTATCGCATATTCGAAGAAATCGAGACCGGGGCCGAAGCCGCACGCGCCAGCAACCCCATCATGGCCGAGGCCGTTTGGCAGGCGACAGAAACACTGCGCGAGACCACAGAGTACCTTGTCTCTGTGTCGATGGCAGAGCGCGGCTCGGTCGCGGTGCCGTATCTGCGCGCCTTTGCACGCGTTCTGGGCGGGCATTTCCACCTGACTGCAGCAGTTGCCGAAGGCGGCAATGGTCCGCGCACCAAACTGGCGCGATTCTACATGGCGCGGATGCTGCCAGAGCATGTTTCGCTTTTGTCGCAGGTTCGGGCCAGTCATGATGATGTAATGGCCCTTACCCCCGAAGATCTGGCGGTCTAAAAGGCCGGTCATGATCCGGTATCCTTTTGAAAACATACCGCCCGAGGGCGAAGCAGTAGAAGTGGCAGATGGCGTGTTGTGGATGCGCCTTCCCCTGCCGATGGCGTTGGACCATGTAAATGTCTATGCGCTGGACGATGGCGACGGCTGGACGATCATCGACAGCGGATTTGCTTCACGAGGGACCAAGGCGATTTGGCGCAAGATTCTGGACGGCCCCCTGCAGGGTCGACCGATCCGGCGAATTCTTGTGACGCATCACCATCCTGACCATGTCGGGCTTGCGGGTTGGTTTCAGACCGCCCATGGCGCTGAACTTGTGACCACCCGTACGGCGTGGTTGTTCTCGCGGATGTTGCTGCTGGATGAGCAAGACCGCCCGACCGAAGAACAACTGACCTTTTGGCGTCGGGCCGGGATGGACCCCGATATCCTGAACCAACGGGCCAATGAGCGGCCTTTCAACTATGCCGACTGCGTAGACCCCATGCCGCTTGGGTTTCGTCGCGTGCAAGAAGGCCAGACCATCCGCGCCGGTCAGCGCAACTGGACTGTACGGCTTGGCAATGGCCATGCCCCCGACCACGTCACGCTTTGGTCGCAGGACGACAATCTTGTGATCGCCGGTGACCAGTTGCTGCCCTCTATTTCCTCGAACCTTGGCGTCTATGCGACAGAGCCAGAGGCCGACCCGGTCGCCCAGTGGCTGGACAGCTGTGAAAGCTTCAAACCCCATGTGCGGGAGGACCAGCTGGTTCTGCCCGGCCACAAGCTGCCCTATACTGGTCTGCCCACCCGCCTGCGCCAGTTGATCGAGAATCACCACGGTGCGCTGGATCGACTTCGCCAACATCTGCGTGAACCCGGCACCGCGGGTGATTGCTTTCTGCCGCTCTTCAAGCGCAAGATAAGCGCAGGAGAATACGGTCTTGCCCTTGTCGAAGCAGTGGCCCACGTAAATCACCTGCATCAGGCAGGTGAACTGACGCGGACCCTGCGCGAAGACGGCGCTTGGCTCTGGCAGTTGAAGGAGCCACAAGATGGATAATGAGATCAAGACAAGCGCCGAACTGGCCGAGGACGCGCAACTGCCCCGCGCGCATGTGGTCCATGCTGATCCCAACGCGCCAGCAAGCTCTGAACAAAAGCCTCTTCCGGATTCGGTGAAACGCAAGCCGGTCGAGACCAAAAGCCCTGCAGAATGGGCCTATCAAAGGCTGATCCTCTATATCCAGAACTTTGAAGAGCAGCTGGACAGCGACGAAGAAGTCGCCATGGGCTTCACCGGCGGCAGTGTTGGCATCATGCGGATCGAGGGGATGGGCTATTTCGATCCCGACATCATCACCTTCTACGGCACGCAGCCAGATGGATCCCGGTCACAGATGATCCAGCACGTCAGCCAGCTGAACGTCATGCTTCAGGCCATGCCGAAAGAGAACGGCCGGGAAGAGCCGAACCGCATCGGCTTTCGTCTAGCTGCCGATCTGGCCGAAGAGACAGAATCCGAAGACACGTGACCATCTGACACGTGACACCGCCTGCGAAATCAGGTAACGGGTTTCAAACTGTGGAAACAAGGACAGGTAACATGGGCGATTTCAAACCCGGCTCGATGAACATCGAAGAACAAGAGAAGACCTTCGCGGGCTTCGTCAAATTCACCATCTGGGCCACGGTCATCATCCTGCTGGTTCTGGTCTTCATGGCCATGGTAAACAGCTAAGCAATCAGGCGGCCCGATGGCCGCCTTTTTCTTTTTCAGACATCTAATGTTGCGTCGGGTTCTTTTGGCAGTTTGCGCGTCGGCCGCTTTGGCCGCCTGCAGCACGGCCGAACCCAGATGGGCCCCCGACCAAGACGTGGCCCGCGCCGCATATGTCCACGACGGACCAAGCTCTATCACCTTGGTCACCATTTATTCCAACAGATCAGATCAGGGTGCCCACAGTGCGCTTTTGATCAACGCCAGCGAGCGGGTGGTCTTTGACCCGGCGGGCACTTGGCACCACCGCGCCGCCCCCGAACGCAATGATGTGCATCACGGCATCACCGATCAGGTCTGGTCCTATTACATTGACTATCACGCGCGTGAGACTTTTCGTGCTGAACTGCAGACGATCAAAGTCTCGCGCTATGTGGCCGAGCAGGCTTTGCTTCTGGTACAGAACTACGGCGCGGTCCCCAAGGCCCATTGCGCCAATGCGACCAGCAAGGTGTTAAGAGAGCTGCCCGGGTTTTCCTCGCTGCCTCAGACGTTCTATCCGGGCAAACTGGAAGAAGGTTTCGCCAAACTGCCCGGGGTCAGCACCCGGGTGATCTATGACGATGACAGCGATGATAACCAGTCGGTGCTGGAAGCGCAGAACCAGCTATAGGCGAACCTGTCAGCCCAGCAAATACAGCGCCGAGTAAAGCGTTGCCGCACCACTGCAAATCGCGATGACAGCGTTATGGGTCAGCACACCGATCAGCAGGGTAACGCCCGCCGCCAATAGGCGCGCAGGGTCCGGTTGGCCGTCGGTTGCGGCGGGCCACAGAACAAGCGGGGCGATCAACCCCGGCAGAACAGCCACGGGCGTATACCGCAAGTGCCGCAGGACCCAGTCTGGCAATTCCCGCTTGCCCAGTATCCCTAGAAACGAGAAGCGTAACAGGAAAGTACCCAGCCCAAGGGCCGCGATTGCCATCCAGATTTCCGTGCTGCTTTGGCTCATGACGCTGCCCTTCCTTGCAAAGCAAGCTCTACCCGGGCTCCGACGATCATCGCCGCAAAGGCAGCGATCAACAGACCGATGTTGAACGGCAAAGACGCCAAGGCCAGCGCCACGATGACAGAGGTCACCGCCGCCGCCACGTGGGCCAGCGTCTTCAGAGCAGGTGCAACTAAGGCGAGGAAGGTAATCGGCAGGGCGAAATCCAGCGCATATTCGGGCGGAATCGTCTGCCCCAGAACCGCGCCAAAAAGTGTCGCCGCGTACCAAGCCGGGGCAACCAAAACCATGGTACCGAAGTAATAGCGATACCGCTGGTTGATCGTCAGTTCAGGCTCGGCCTCGTATTTCGGAACGGTTAAGGCGAACACCTGATCGACCATCAGGTACCCGGCAAGCGCCCGCTTCCAAAGCGGCGCGTTCCCCAGATAAGGGGCCAGAGAGGCCGAATACATTGCCATGCGCACATTTACAGCCAACCCGGTCAGGATCGCGATGATCGTTGGCGCATCATCCACCAACAACTGAACGGTGGCGAACTGGGCCGCGCCTGCGATGACGAGTGCGGTAAAGCCCATCACCTGGGCAAGGTTCAGACCCGCCTCTGTCCCAACAACACCGAACAGCATCCCAAAGGGCACGAGGACCAAAAGGAACGGAGACCCGTCGATCATCCCTGACCAGAACTGATTACGCTTGCCTTGCTTTGACATGTGCCTACCCAAAGGTGCCGCTGACCCGGCTGAGCAGCATGAAAGCGCGTGCCGTGCGGGTATCCGACAGGCGCACCAACTCTTCGTCGCTGGCCTGCGGTGCGAGTTCGGTCAAAACCCGATCGAACCTGTTTAGAAAGTGATGCGCAGTGTCACGGAACACCGTGTCCTGCCGCATTCGGGCAGAGGTCAGTGACAGGCTGGAACGATCCCGAATGGCGCCAAGCCCGGCGATTGCAGCCCCACGCTCCCCTTCTGCAAAGCGGCGCCAAAGCTCGGGCCGGGTTCGGTCGGGGCGCAGGTCATCCATATAGATGCCCTCTTCGCTGAGCATGGTCAGCAGATCCTGTGCCGCCCGCATCAGCCCAGAGGTGCGATGATCTTCATAGGCGGCACGCATGGCGCTGAAACCCGCCTTGTCAGAGCCGTCTTCGGGGAAGTTCAACGCCCGGATAATATCGGGGATCCCAAGCACCACTGGTTCGGGCTCGACTGGTGCGTCCAGCGCAAGTTCCGGCTGTGGCTCTTGCGGTTCTTGTGCCGGTGCCGGGGTGGCTGCGACCGCATCTGGGTGCGGCATGGACGCGATCGAACGCTGCGCATTGGTGGCCAGTGCCTCGATCTCGGCCAGACGCTTTTCCACGGCAGGGGGCAGGCCCGCGCTGGTGTGTTCTTGCTGTTGCTCGATATAAACGTGCCGGATCGCGTCGATGGCTTCGTGAATGCGGTCAGATTCCTCGCGCACACGCTGCGCACTATTGGCAGCCGAAGCCGCAAGCCAGAACATGCCGATGGGCATGGCAACACCAACGGTTGTCAGGAAATAGGTCAGGGGCGTCGCTTCGCCCTCGAACCCGACCATCAGGAAAAACAGCAGGCAGACCCCTGCCCAGAACACGCTGAGCACCAGGGCGATCAGGTCTGCTGCGGAAAACATGCGACGGTCAGGATGGTCTCCGAAGATCCCCATGCGGAACGGGGCGTCCTTGGTGTCATCGACCGTCGTGTCAGCCTCGTCAGACATATTCGATGTTCAGAACCTCGTAGTCTTTCACACCGCCGGGGGTGCGGACCTCTACACTGTCGCCTTCGTCCTTGCCGATCAGGGCACGGGCAAGCGGAGATTTGATGTTCAGCAGACCGCGTTCGATGTCGGCCTCGGCCTCACCCACGATCTGATAGGTCTTCTCTTCGTCGGTCTCTTCATCGACGATGGTCACCGTCGCGCCAAACTTGATCGAACCAGACAGAGATTTCGGGTCGATGACATCCGCCAAAGAGATCATCCCCTCCAGCTCTTTGATGCGGCCTTCGATGAAGCTCTGTTTTTCGCGCGCCGAATGATATTCGGCGTTTTCCGACAGGTCACCATGCTCGCGCGCATCGGCGATCGCCTTGATGATGGCGGGACGCTCTTCGGTTTTGAGCTGCTTCAATTCTGCATCAAGCGCGGTATGGCCCGCGCGGGTCATCGGTATCTTTTCCATCGTACTCTTCGGACGTCTTGTGGCGAATTTGAAATCTGTCGCCGTCATTCTCTTTGTCGCACCAACCAACCTGACTGGCCAAAGGAATGCAAGGGGGTGGGGTAGATTATTACCCGTTATCGCTAAACCAGCTGAATTCCCATGCTGTGATGCAGCGTCACAATTGACCACGCGGGGGTGCGTAGGATAACGCTCGTTCGACACAAAGATTAACGTAAGGGAAGAGGCGCGCAAAATGACGGTCGAACGCGAGTCGATGGAATACGATGTTGTGATCGTGGGGGCGGGTCCGGCGGGCCTGTCTGCGGCGATCCGCCTGAAACAGCTGAACGAAGACCTAAGCGTCGTAGTGCTGGAAAAGGGCTCTGAAGTTGGCGCCCACATCCTGTCCGGCGCAGTTCTGGACCCTTGCGCCCTGAACAAGCTGATCCCCGACTGGAAAGCCAAAGGCGCGCCGATCACCGTTCCGGTGAAAAAGGACAACTTCTATGTCCTTGGCAAGGGCGGTGCGATGCGCATCCCGAACTTCCCCATGCCGCCCCTGATGAACAATCACGGCAACTACATCGTCTCGATGGGTAATGTCTGCCGCTGGATGGCCGAACAGGCCGAAGAACTGGGCGTCGAGATTTTCCCGGGCATGTCCTGCTCGGAACTGGTTTATGGTGAGAACGGTGAGGTCAAAGGTGTGGTTGCCGGTGAGTTCGGCAAAAACCCCGATGGCACCCCCGGCGATGGCTACGAGCCGGGCATGATCCTTTACGGCAAATACGTGCTTCTGGGCGAAGGCGTCCGCGGCTCTCTGTCGAAAGAGGTCATGGCGAAATACGATCTGGGCGCGAACAGCGATCCCCAGAAATTCGGCATCGGCATGAAAGAGATCTGGGAGATCGACCCGGAGAAGCACAAGGAAGGCACCGTGACCCACACGATGGGCTGGCCCTTGGGCTCGAACGCCGGTGGCGGGTCGTTCATCTATCACCTGGACAACAACCAAGTGTACGTGGGCTTCGTTGTTCACCTGAACTATGAAAACCCCTACCTGTTCCCATACATGGAATTCCAACGCTTCAAGCACCACCCGATGGTTGCCGAGCTGCTGAAAGGTGGCAAGCGTGTCGCCTATGGCGCCCGTGCGATTTCCGAAGGTGGCTGGCAGTCGATCCCGCAGGTCGAATTCCCTGGTGGCGCGCTGTTGGGCTGTTCCGCCGGTCTGGTGAACGTGCCGCGGATCAAGGGTAACCACAACGCAATGTATTCCGGCATGCACGCGGCCGAGGCCGTTGTGAAAGCCCTTGGCGAAGGCCGTGAAAGCGACCTTCTGGGAACCTATGACAAGGCCTTGAAATCGGGTCCGGTCGCCAAGGACCTGAAGAAGGTGCGCAACGTAAAGCCGCTGTGGTCGAAATACGGCATGCTGACCTCGCTGGTTGGCGGCGGCTTCGACATGTGGGTGGCCAGCATCTTTGGCAAGAACCCCTTGGGCACCTTGAGCCACGGCAAGACGGACGCCGCGGCAACCAAGGGCGCGATGCGCTTCAAGCCGATCGACTATCCCAAGCCCGACGGCACCCTGTCCTTCGACCGTCTGACCAACGTGTCCTACTCGTTCACCAACCACGAGGAAGAGCAGCCCTGCCACCTGCAGCTGAAAGACCCCGAGATTCCAATCTCGGTCAACCTGTCGAAATTCGCCGAGCCCGCGCAGCGCTATTGCCCGGCCGGTGTGTACGAGGTGATCGAGGGTGACTTTGGACCCAAGTTCCAGATCAACTTCCAGAACTGCGTCCACTGTAAAACCTGCGACATCAAGGATCCCAGCCAGAATATCAACTGGGTCACCCCACAGGGCGGTGACGGGCCAAACTATCCCAACATGTAACAGTTACGACATGAGGCCCCCCAAATTGGCGGGGCCTCATTGCCTTCGGGGCGAAGGGTGACTACCTTTCATATGTTAGTCGCCGGAGAGCCGTTTTGCCGACCCAAACCATTCGCCGTATCGCCCTTGCCCTGTGCGCCACCATTGGCGTCGCTTCCCCTGTCTTTGCGCAAAATAGCCTATCAGGGTCCTATCTGGCCGCGCGCCACGCGGGGTTCTACAGCGATTTCGAAGCTGCCTCGCAGTATTTCACACGCGCACTGGCGCTTGACCCGTCAAACGTTCTGCTGCTGGAAAACGCGATGCTGGCCTATCTGGGTCTGGGCCGCGTTGAACGGGCGGTACCCATCGCCCGCCGCATCGTCGATCTGGGCGCCGACAGTCAGGCATCGCGCATGATCCTTGTCGCGGCCGAGCTAGAGCGCGGCGATTTTGATGTTGTCCTCGCTGATCAGGAAGCTGGGTTGTCTGTCGGGCCACTGGTCGACGGAATGCTGGGGGCTTGGGCCCTTTTCGGCAATGGTCAGGTCACCGATGCGCTGGACGCGTTCGAAGAGACCGGCGAAGACACCGGCTTTATGATGTTTGCCGATTATCACCGGGCACTGGCCCTTGCGCTGGTAGGTGATTTCGAAGGCGCGGACGCGATCTTCACAGGCGGTGACCAGCCCCTTTATGGCGACCGCCGCATGGTGTTGGCCCATGTCGAAATCTTAAGCCAGCTGGAACGCAACAACGACGCCGTCGCAGTTATTAACGACCTCTTCGGCACTACGCTGGACCCTGCCCTCACCTCGCTTGTCGAGCGTCTGGAAGCTGGCGAAACGCTGCCGTTCGAGACCATCACCAACCCCAAGGACGGCGCTGCAGAGGTGTTCTATACCACAGCCTCGGCGCTGAATGGCGAGGCGGCTGAAAGCTATACCCTGATCTATTCACGGCTTGCAGAGTTTCTGCGCCCGGGCCACGTCGACGCGATGCTGATGACGGCCACCCTTCTGGAAGGGCTGGAACAGCTCGATCTGGCCAGCCAGGCCTATTCCCGCGTTCCAACTGAAAGCCCGCTGTTCTATCAGGCCGAACTAGGACGGGCCAGCGCCCTGGAACAGCAGGACAAGATCGACGCCGCGATTGAGGTCCTAAGCCAGCTGGCCAAAACCCACGGCATGATCCCCATCGTTCATGTCAATCTTGGTGATCTGTTGCGCCGGCAAGAAACATATGATGCCGCGACCAAGGCCTATGACACGGCGCTTGGCCTTTACGACGAGGTCGATGAGGACCACTGGTTCATCTATTATGCCCGTGGAGTGACCCATGAACGCGAAGGTCGCTGGCCAATGGCAGAGGCTGATTTTCGCAAGGCGCTAGAGCTGCGCCCGGACCAGCCGCAGGTTCTGAACTATCTTGGCTACTCGCTGGTCGAAAAGCGCGAAAAGCTGGACGAGGCGCTGGATATGATCAAACGGGCGGTCGCGTCACGCCCGAATGACGGCTATATCACTGACAGTCTGGGCTGGGGCCTGTACCGCCTTGGCCGCTATGACGAAGCCGTTGTCCACATGGAGCGCGCGGTCGAGCTGGAACCGATCGATCCGATCGTGAATGACCACCTAGGTGACGTCCTTTGGGCCGTTGGCCGCAAGATCGAGGCCGAATTCCAGTGGAAACGCGCCCTGTCCTTCATCGACCCCGACGATGTTCCGGTCGAGCTTAGTCCTGACCGCATCCGCCGCAAACTAGAGATTGGCCTCGACAAAGTGCTGGAAGAAGAAGGCGCTGATCCTCTGACCGTCGCGCAAGACTAAGACAAAGACCCCATGGCATCCCGATCCAACGCCGTTTCGGTTCTCGCTCCGGCGAAGGTGAACCTGAGCTTGCATGTGACCGGCCAGCGCGACGATGGCTATCACCTGCTGGACAGTCTGGTGGCCTTTGCCCCCGTACATGACCGCTTGGACATCTCGCACGGCAACACGTTGTCGTTGACCGTCGAAGGCCCCGAAGGCGCAGGTGTGCCCGCCGACATGGATAACCTCGTCCTGAAAGCGGCGGCAATGTTTGCCGACGATCGCGGGGCCGCGATTACGCTGACCAAGAACCTGCCGTCAGCCTCTGGCATTGGCGGGGGGTCTGCAGACGCTGCCGCGATTGTGCGGGGCCTGATGGTTTTCTGGGGCCTTGCGAAGGATTGGGATGATCCGGAACTGGCCGACGCGGTAGGTCAAAAGCTTGCGGCTTTGGGGGCAGACATTCCCATGTGCCTGCTTAACCGGCCAGCTCGCGTCAGCGGCATCGGCGATGAGATCGAGTATATCTCGCCTCTCGGGCCGATCCCCGCAATCCTGATCAACCCGCGCGTCGAGGTCAGTACGCCCGCCGTGTTCCGCGCTTTGAAAAGCAAAACCAACCCACCGATGCCTGAAACGTTGCCCGCTTTTAAGGGCGTTCAGGATTTCGTTCCGTGGCTGACGGATCAACGAAACGATCTGCAAGAGCCCGCATTGGCGCTTGCCCCCGAAATCGGAAAGGTCTTGAACGCGCTGGAAGCAGAGCCAGACTGCATGCTGGCCCGCATGTCAGGCTCTGGCGCCACATGTTTCGGAATTTTCCCCAACAAAGACAGCTGTTACGCCGCGACCGAACGCCTTTACACCGACCATCCCGACTGGTGGGTCGCAGGTGGGTTCCTAGGCGATCAGTTTGAGCTTTCTCTGCCGAAGGTCAGCTGATCCGCGCGACCACGTAATCTGCCAGATCGCGTAGCATTTCGCGCAACTCATGCTCGGGCAGGTTTTCCAACGCGGCTTTCGCCGTCGCGGCCCATCCCAACGCATCCGCCCGCGCATCTTCCATCGCGTTATGTTTGGCCAGCAGGTCCAAGGCGTGCTCTAGGTCGCCGTCTTCCTGTTTGCCCTTCTCAATGGTGCGCTTCCAGAAGTCGCGCTCTGCCGCATCGGCGCGCGCAACAGCTTTGATCACGGGCAGGGTCAGCTTACGCTCGCGGAAATCATCGCCAACATTCTTGCCCGTCGCCTTCGTATCTCCGCCATAGTCCAGCAGGTCGTCCACGATCTGGAAGCAAATCCCAAGCGCGTCACCATAGTCATAAAGCGCCTGCTCAACCGCCGGATCAACCTTGGCAATCACGCCGCCAACCTGCGTCGCTGCCGAAAACAGTGCCGCTGTCTTGCCGCGCACCACTTGCAGATAGATCTCTTCGGTGGTCGCCAAATCCTGTGCGGCGGTCAGTTGCAGAACCTCGCCCTCGGCGATCGTGGCAGAGGCATTGGCCAGAATATCCAGCACCCGGATCGACCCGGTTTCGACCATCAACTGGAACGAGCGCGAGAACAGGTAATCCCCCACCAGAACCGAAGATTTGTTGTCCCACAACAGGTTAGCGGTCGGTCGCCCCCGACGCTGCGCGCTTTCGTCGACAACGTCGTCGTGCAACAGGGTCGCGGTGTGAATGAACTCGACCGTCGCAGCCAGATGTACGTGAAACGGCCCGTCGTACCCGCACAAACGGGCGGATGCCAAGGTCAGCATCGGGCGCAGGCGCTTGCCACCGGCTTCGACCAGATGGGCTGTGACCTCTGGGATGCGGGGCGCGTGTTTCGAGGCCATTCGGTCCCGGATCAGCTCATTCACTGCCGCCATATCCGACGCCAGATACTTGCCTAGCCGCTCGTGCGGTTTGATTGCTGCGCTGTCCAGACCCATCACGCTCTCGTCACCTTGCTCGACAAATCGGGGTAGATGCCCTTATGTCCATGAATATGAAAGAGCTTTTGCGTACAAACGACCCCACCCTGGTGGCCTTCGTCACCGCCCTTCTTCGCGGCGAAGAGATAGACTGCTTCCCGATGGATGTCCACATGAGCGTCCTTGAGGGCAGCATCGGCATATTGCCGCGTCGGATCATGGTGCGCGACAAGGATCACTTCCGCGCCAGCGCTGTTTTGCGCGACAATGACGTGCAATTAGACAATGGCTGACGACACGCTCACACGCGACAAGTTTCTGGGCGGACGGCTTCAGGTCTGGCAACCCAAAACCGGCTACCGCGCCGGGGTGGACGCGGTTTTTCTGGCCTCGGCCGTCCCCGCCAAACCGGGGCAGCGAGTTTTGGAATTGGGCTGCGGTGTGGGCGTGGCGAGCCTGTGCCTTGCTGCGCGAGTGCCAGACCTGCAAATCACCGGAATTGAACTTCAGGCAGAATACAGCGGGTTGGCGCGCAGAAATGCCGAAGAAAACAGCCTTCCTTTAGCTGTGTTTGAGGCCGATCTGGCCAAGCTTCCGTCCGAGGTTCGGCAGCAAAGTTTTGACCACGTAATTGCAAACCCTCCCTACTTTGATCGCAACAAAAGCCATCCGGCCAAGGACCCGGGCCGCGAAACTGCCTTTGGTGAGGCCACCCCGCTGTCGAAATGGGTGGATGCGGCCACCCGGCGCCTTGCCGCCCGCGGTCATCTGACAATGATCCTGCGGACCGAAAGACTGGCAGATCTGCTCGCCGCGATGGATGATCGCTTGGGCAGCGTCGAAATCCTGCCGCTGGCCCCGCGCGTGGGCCGGCGCGCCAAGCTGGTTCTGATCCGCGCGATCAAGGGGGGGCGCGCGCCCTTTGCTTTGCTGCCGCCGGTCACCCTGCACGACGGCGAAACCCATCTGACAGACAAAGATGATTACGCTTCCGCAATCGCCGATGTTTTGCGCAATGGCCGCGAATTCCCTTGGCCGACAGGTTCGTTAAAAACCTAAGCACTTTTCCGCCTAGGTATTTTGCAACAGCAGCGTGACACGACTCAGATTCTGTGATCGACTTATCTTACACAAAATAGAAAAGGAGTTGGTCCATGAGCCTGAGTTCACACTTGCAAGAACTCCGTAAGAAACATCAATCCCTGTCAGAGCGCGTTGAACGAGTACAGCGCAGTCCAGGATCCGATGATCTCACAATCGCTGAACTCAAGAAACAAAAGCTCCGGATTAAAGACGAAATCGAACGGCTAGAGACCGTTTAACCCAAAAGCCCGAGGCAACGCCTCGGGCTTTTCATTTTCACGCTATTTCTACGCAGTTTAAGAGGCCGGGCACTGCCGGGCCAGTATTTCTACACGCCTGTTTTCCCGTGCGGTGGTCGCCAACCCCGGAAGCGGCTGCCCCTCTCCAAGCCCGACCATTTGTTCGATGCGTGCCGGGTCTTGCAAATGGGTCGCCAGATAGCGGCCAACAGCCTGTGCCCGTTGACGAGACAGGATCAGGTTGGCGGCCTCTGCCCCGACCGAATCCGAATGGCCCACCAATTTCAGACAGGCGTCAGCCAAAGGTTCGGTTTCCAAAACACGGGCCAGTTTCTGTAACTGGAGTTGAGCCTCTGCGCGCAGGGACACGCCACCTTCAGAAAAAAAGATATGGCTTTCCCGCAGACGATCCGTAAGGGGCCCGGCGGGTTGCGGTGCGAATGCCGCAGTACTGGCGGCGGGCGCGGGCAGTTTGGGCGGTAAAACAACGGCGGCCACAGTAACCGGCGCGGGGGAACACCCAGGCGCCACGACACCGTATTGAACCAGAATTTCCTTACAATCGGCCTCTGTCAGGGCCTGCGCATGGACCGGGGTCGCCACCCAGATCATACCCCCGAACACAGCAAAGCATCGACGCAGTCGCATCATGGTGACTCTCCTTCCATGACACCCGGAATAGGCGTCAGGCGCTAATAAAGAGTGAACGCGCACCTATCTGATTTTTCTATAAGATTTACGCTTTGTTCGGACTCCGTTCGCATGCTGCCCATGCCCTGAATCGGAGAGATGGATGGACACTTCGCAACGAATGGTATGGCTGGATGCGCTGCGGTTGACCGCCGGTGTATCGATGGTCGTTCTGCATGCGACCGCCGATCCCAACGGGCAGCCGTGGGTCAACTATCCGCCCGCCGACAGGGTCGGGCCGATCGTCATTCGCACCATCATCTATTCCGCCCGGACAGAGCTTTTCCTGATCATTTCGGCCTTCCTTCTACTACTCGCATTGGAACATCGCCCCCGCAGTTATGGGCAGACGGTTCGCCAGCAGATGCGGCGTCTTTTGCTGCCCTTTGCGTTCTGGGTCGTTTTTTACGCCGGATACAACCTGATCAAGGCGGATGCCTTTGGATATACCCCGGCGTTGCTAGGGCAACTCTCCAACCCGATGGAGTGGGTTGGGTTTTTCGTGCTGGGTGACATCAAATACCACATGCATTTCCTGCCAACGCTCTTTGGATTGGTGCTGTTTTTCCCACTTTTCAAATGTGCGCGGCGCTGGCCCGCGATTGGCTTCGGCGTTCTGGTATGCCTCTTGGTCAAGCGAGAGTTGGATGGGTTCCTGTGGTCTGCTTTCGTAGACACGCAAGCGCTGCCTTATCTGGTGCGCGCCGTCAAAATCCTGACCTATGTGGGCTACGGCCTGATCGCTGGTGCCGCGCTTGGTATTTTGGAAAAATCCAGCACGAAGCAACGAGAGGCATGGCTTCCGATACTGGGCTTCGCAGCCACGCTGCTGATCCTCGTAAAATCCGTGGGTGCGTGGAAAACCGTACAACTTGGGGCATGGCCACATTCCTATACCGCCGGGTTCTGGGCCGACTTCCTGATGCCTGCGCTCTTGTTTCTTTTTTGTATGTGCTGCGGGCACTGGCGTTGGCCCGCCGTTATCTCACGGATCGCCCCCTATTCATTTGGGATTTACCTGTGCCACCCGATCTTTCTGGATCTGGCAGAGGTCGCGTTGCGCGATGTGGGATGGGCGCCGGTAATGCAGGTTTTGGTAAAGCTGAGTTTCGCCCTGCCAGCAACGACATTTCTGGTCATTATGCTCTCGCGATCAGTGCTCTTTGCCTGGGTCGTGGGCCTTGGCCCACTTCCCACACTACGCCGCGTCTCCACCAACGAACAGGAGCGTCAGAATGCTGCTTGATGTCAAATTCCAGGGCAATGGAATTGCCATATTCCACGCAACAGGGGGCGAATTGCATGCCAATAGCCTTGAGCGCCTGGAAGAGCTTTGCGACGTGATGCAACGCCAAGGCAAAATCGGGATCATTTTGGAACTGTCGGGCTTGCGCCGTGTGTCGGCGGGCGGGCTTGCCGCACTGGTTGAATTGGTCAGCCTTCGCCGTGATCAGGAAATCGGGATATGCAGCCCCCCTGAAAAGCTGCTGCGACTGATAGAGCAACTGGGCCTTTATCGGGGGTTACCGATCTATAAGGACCTGCCAAATGCGCTTCGCTCCTCTCAATTCAAGCGCTGCCATTTGCGCGGTCTGCGCTGCGTGGTCTTCTGCAGTTCTCAATCTCGCGGCATTCTGGACCAAGCCGGACCCTCAGAGATGCTGGATGTGTTGGGCAAACCCCTTATCCACAGGGTGCTGGATGGGTTGGCAGACTATGGTTGCTCGATTACCTATCTGAAACCGGGTCGAAATGCGCGGCGGCTGGCCTCTTACTTGTCTGGTGAACAGGTGATCGGGCAATCACAGTTCTTGCTTGGCGCTGAAATGGGCGCTGCGTCGGAAGAATTAGGATCGCTGTTGCGCCACCTTGTGGACAGTCAGATTTCCGGACAGGACGATCTACTGATCTTACCGGGTGACCAACTGAACACGGCTGATCTAGGCGCATTTGTCGAACACCACAAAGACAGCCGGGCTGATCTTAGCGTGATGGTCACCGAAGAAGGCACCAATGGCGCGCCTTCGGATCAGGACATGGACCTGTGGGAACCAAGCGGGATTATGATCCGTCCGGAACTTATCCCCCATCTTCCTACCGATGGCTGCCAATCATTGTCGGAACTTGCCTGCTTCCTCCGTCGCAAGAAGCGCAAAGTTGCGGTCTACCGCGCGGGCGCGCGCCTGCTGCACGTCAATAGCGTCACATCATATCAACACGTTCTGACCAGCTTGATGACCAGTCCGATTGACGGTGTCTTGCCATTTGGCACCGCCGCTGAAGCAGGTATCTGGCACGGGGCAGGCAGCCGTGTCTCTGCCCGGGCGAAGATCACTGGCCCGGTGTTCATCGGTGATGGCGCTGAAGTGCCGCGCAATGTCCGTTTGATCGGCCCGGTGGTTATCGGTGCTGGCGTCAAAATCCCATCAAGAACGCTTGTGCGGAATTCAATCATACTTTCAGATCAGACGCTGGAAACGGGCGCGCTGGTGGATGGCAAGCTTGTCCTGAACGACCGTCAACTCTCGCTATCTGCGCCGGCAGCGCCGCGCCATCTGCTGACGATACCTCATGAAATTCCAGAATTGGACGTCCTGCAAGAACCACAGGAGAAATTGGCATGACGTCTACTTTCAAAGCCTTGGCGATCTCGGCCGTTATCGCCGCAATGCCCGCAGTTGCGACCGCTCAATCCTTCCCACAGGTAGAGGATCGCTTCTGGATCCTTTGGGAGAAAGAAGGGCTTAGCGGTACAGGCTGCCCAAAAGGGGCGGCCTGTGTGTTCAGCCGCGACTATCGCGCAACGCTTCTATCCGACAAAGTTACCCCTCAACTTCAAAAATTGTTCCAACAAGACCAAGGCGTCTATGAACGCGGCCGCCTTGGTCCGGCCAAGGATGCACCGCACGTCTGCCAGCAACACGGAGCGGTGGCCTATCTGGAAACCAACCCCGAATTACAGCTTTTGTCCGATAGGCTGGACGCCCTTCGGGGGCTGGTTGGGGTCGGATTGGACCTTCGGAAACTGAAGCCGCCCCCGGGGGAAAGCAATGTGTTCGGCCAACGCCTTCACGAGGCCTTTACGCGCAAGTTTCGCGATGCCGGCTTGATTGTGGTTAGCCCGGATGAATCCGCTCGACTGCCCGGCCAACCGAAGTTCAACCTGTTCTTCTCATTCTCCGATGACGACAGCACCTGCGAATATACGTTTTCAGTTTTCGCCAGCCTCAGCCAAACCGCTTTGTTGTCCCGTGATCTAAGGACAAAGCTGTCCGTCGGGGTCTGGTCCTTTTCAACGAAGCCCAAACATGGGGAAACGCTGACCGAATATGATGCAATCCTGCGCGCGGCCGATGCATTTCTAGAAGACTTCAAAGAGGCGAATGCGCCCGGAAATGGGAACTAACCTAGCGTATGGACACAACCAAAGATCCCGCGACAAAGGTCACCACAGAGACCTATTTTCGTCACTTCGACAATCGAATGCCTCCGCATTTTCCCGCCATGAAAGACTGGCAAGAGTCTTTGTGGCACTTGCTGGCAGGCCTCTGCATCGGCTTGGGCGTATGGTACCTGCACTGGCGCTGGACAAGTTCGCTCAATCCCGATGCCATGGCTTTCTCGGTTCTCATAGTCGGCGCCGAAACCCTCGCCTTCCTTGGCCTTGTCTTGTTTTTCTTCGACATCTGGAAGGAAGGCGATACTCCGCGAAAAGAGCCGCCAGCAACGCGACAAGACGCCGGGCTAGAGGGCGACGGCCCGATCCATATAGATGTTTTCCTGACCACCTGCGATGAATCCGCCGCTCTGTTAGAGGCATCTATTCAGGCTCTGAAAACGCTGCGGGTTCCGCGCAATATGCAACTTCACACATACCTGTTGGATGACGGCAATCGGGCAGAGATCGCACAGTTGGCCCAATCCCATGGCGTGGAATATCTGACCCGAAAGAACAACATAGGCTTCAAAGCCGGTAATCTGCGAAATGCCCTTTTCAAAACGAACGGGGATTTCGTCGTTATCCTTGACGCGGATACGCGGGTTCTTCCCACGATGCTTGAAAATACACTCGGGTATTTCCGGGATCCCAAGGTCGCTTGGGTGCAGACACCTCATTGGTTCTACGACGTGCCGGGCGAAACCAAGGGAAGCAAACTTAAAGACCCGTTCATGGCCAACCCGAATGTCTTCTTCGACGTGATTCAGCGTCGTCGCAATCGGGACCATGCATCGTTTTGCTGCGGGGCGGGGTCAATTCACCGAAGAGAGGCGATTTTCCATGATGCCCTTCGGCAGCTTGGAAAGGACATGGACGCGTATCAAAAGTTTCTGCCTGAAACGAAGGATAGGGCCAAAGCTTCCTTGCGCGCGACCCCCGCGCAGCCATTTCGCTTTCATGTCTCTGAAGACATCTTCACATCCATTCTGATGCATAGCGATCCCCAGTCCGGTTGGAAGTCGGTCTATCATCCACAAGCCGAGGCACGGATGCTTTCGCCATGGTCGGTCGAGGCCTGGACCTCTCAACGCCTGAAATACGCAGGTGGCACTTTTGACATCATGCTTAACGCCAACCCGCTGTGGCGAAAGGGCATGCCGCTAAAGACAAAGTTGCACTATGCGGCGACGTTCTGGTCTTACCTGTCTATTCTCTGGCTGTCGGTCTTGCTGATGGCCCCGGTCCTGTCGTTGTTCACAGGGGTTGCGCCTGTGAATGCGTACTCTCTGGACTTCTTCCTGCACCTGCTACCACCGCTGATCATGGCGGAAGTCGCGACCATGGTTGGCTGCAAGGGCTATAATACGACCGCTGGTCGGCTTGTTACGATTGGCTGCCTACCTCTGCAGTGGAAAGCGTTGTGGTTGGTTCTGCGGGGGCGCAAACCTCGGTTTCCGCCAACACCAAAGGTGCCCGGGCTTGCAGGCGCCGCCAAGCGCCTTATCCCCAATTTCATAGTTCTTGCGATCATGGCAGCCGCAGCGGTGTTCGGGATCATCGCAACGCTTTTAGAGCTTCCCGGATACACCCCAAGCAAAACGATCGTGAATATCTTCTGGTGCAGCTGGAATGCCTTCGCCGTGTGGATGGTCGTTCGCCTTTACTGGTGGTCACCCGAAGCCGAGCTGCAAGCCGTCCGCGCCACCTAGCCCGAAGGAGTAAAAGCTGATGCCATTTAAACTATCGGAAAGCCGTTCGGGTCTGGTGTTTATGACGGGTCTTCTTGTCGCAGCCGGTGCCTCTGTGGGGTTGGATCAGGGTGGGCGACTGCTGTCTCAAGCACAAACACTTGCCTCGCTTCAAAGTGCGAAGGAAGAGCTGGCTGTCGCGCCTAGACGCGCCCTGACCCCTGACGACCTAACGGCGGCCACGATCGCCTGGACCTATATACAGGCGAACACGCGTCCTGAAACCGGTCTGGTGGATTCTGTGGCGGGCTTTCCGTCTACCACGCTGTGGGATCAGGGCTCTTACGTGCTGGCAATGCTGTCCGCGTATCGGATTGGCCTGATCAATCGCGCCGAACTTGACTTCAGACTGGAACAGTTTCTGAACACGTTCGAACGGCTTCCACTTTTTGACGGGAAACTGCCGAACAAAGTGTATCACACAGAGACTTTGGCCATGGTGGACTATCAGAACAATGCGGTGGAAGACGGGATCGGCTGGTCCGCACTGGACGTTGCGCGCATTCTCTCTGCTTTGCGTGCAGTTGAACGGATCGAACCAAAGTACGGCCCGCAGATTCGACAACTGCTGGGACGCTGGCAATTGGACGCCATGACCAAGGGCGGCCAGTTGGTCGGTGCGTTGAAAGAAGGGGATGAGGTCACCTATCCGCAAGAGGGTCGGATCGGGTACGAACAATATGCGGCGCGCGCCTCGGCGCTTTGGGGGCTAGATGTTTTGGGTGTGATATCGGCGCGACCGGTGCTGAAATGGGAAGACGTGCTAGAGGTGCAGGTTCCCGTCGACAAGCGCGATCATTCCATCTTTCGGGCCATTACGCCCATTTTGAGTGAACCGTTCATCTTGCAAGGGCTAGAACTTGGTCTGGACAGCGAGACCGCGCTTCTGGCGTCTCGCGTATATCGGGCGCAAGAAGCGCGATATCTGGCGACTGGCACCCTGACCATGGTGTCCGAGGACCACGTCGATCAGGACCCATATTTTCTGTATTCCGCAGTTCACTCTAACGGGGATGCCTGGGCCGTCGTAAATGAAAACGGCAAACGCTATGACGAGCTTAGAACGCTTAGCGTGAAGTCTATCTTTGCGTGGGATGCGCTGTACCAGACTGAATACACCGCGCTTTTACGCACCCATATCAACGACCTTGGGGATCCAGAAAAAGGCTGGCCTGCGGGTATCTATGAAACCTCCGGCGCTGTGAACGAGGCCTACAGCCTGAACACGAATGCCATCGTTCTGGAGGCGATTCACAACATTGCGTTTGGGCCTCTATGGCAAAGCTGACACTCGGAAGCCAAGTTCCTTAGACAGTATCCCCGCTGATATCCCCGGTTTCTTTGACGCCATTGGCTAACGGCCAGTTTCCGAAAAGATTGATTACCCTCCCTGCGAGCGGATAGAGAACTCTACCTGCGGCTTGGTGGAGGGCACCAGAAAACCCGGGGCAGCGATGCGTTGGTCGGCCTCGGCCGCGAATTTCGACAATGGGCCGGGGATCGGTGACGTGTCGGGTGCTGGTAGTGCCTGAATGGCGCGCACGAGTGACGGCCCTGACAGGACCAGAATCTTTTTGTCCGAGAATTCTAACTCGATCCGCGCGCGGGGGCTGGCCAGAAGCGCCAGATGGAACTCGGTCAGACCCAAATGCCGACCTTCTCCCAAAGCTCTTCGTTGGTTGCCGTTTCGCAGAAAGGCCCGAACCGTATCTGGGTGCTGTAACTGCCCTTGAAGGTGCCCCATATAGTCCCGCCAAATGACGATTGGCCCGGCCGTAACACGGCAGGGAAATGTGCCCGGCCCACAGGTATGCGTCCACAGATCCTCGGCCATAACGGCCGTTCCGGTAAAAAGTGAAAATAGAAGAGCGACTAATCGGCGACGCAAAGTTCAAACCAAAAGCAAGATTGGCTGTGATACTAACCAATTGCCAATCCCAACCGGACTGAAACCGGCGCGATGGTAAACCAGCCGTTAACCGCGTTCTTTTTCCTGATCCAGCCGCTGCTTGGCGATCGCCTCGTGCCGCTCGGCCAAAAGGTGATCTGACAGGGCCTTTTCGACAAAATCCAGATGGTCTTTGACCGCGGTGCGGGCCCCGGGGCCGTCGCGAGCCTGAAGCGCGTCGTTAATCACGCGGTGCTGCTCTAGCAGCCGGTCTCGGGTCGTACGCTGGCGGAACAGGATTTTGCGGTTATAGAACACGCCTTCGCGCAGCAGCCGGTACATGGCTCGCATCATATGCAGCATGATCACGTTGTGGCTGGCCTCGATTATCGCAAGGTGGAAATCGGCGTCCAGACGAGCCTCATCCGCGGGGTTCCGCTTGGAGTGGGCCTCTTCCATCTTGGCATAGATCTCTGCAACAACAGCAAGATCTGTGTCAGATCCGGCCTCGGCTGCGCGTTCGGCGGCAAGCCCCTCCATGTCGCGACGAAAGGCGACATAATCGAAGACGGCCTCGTCATGGCGGGCAAACAGCGTGGCCAAAGCGTCGGAAAACCCCCAACCCAGATGGTCGGTTACAAAGACCCCGGCACCGGCGCGGGTTTCCAGCAGGTTCCGGTCTTGCAGGTCGGCAATGGCTTCACGCAAAGAGGGGCGCGAGACACCCAGCTTGTCGGAAAGCTCACGCTCAGCAGGCAGACGCTCGCCGGGACGCAGAATGCCGCGAAGGATTAAAAGCTCAATCTGGCGCACCACAGCAGCCGAGAGCTTCTCTGGTTGAATTTTCTCGAAGGGCATTGCGCGTCCCCATTTTGAATTGGTCAAACCATATGACCGGCAGTCGCGCAGAGCAAGCGGGGCTGGTAAAGTACCAGCCCCGGCCTGTGTCTTATTTGGTCGGTCGGATGATGATTTCGACGCGACGGTTCTGGGCACGGCCCGCTTCCGTCTGGTTGGTGGCGACGGGCTCGGATTCGCCGCGACCGATGGCACGCAAACGGTAAAGCGCAACACCGTTAGCGGACAGAACGCGCGTGACCGACTGGGCACGGCGTGCCGACAGGTCTTGGTTATAGCCCGCGTCACCGATGTTGTCGGTGTGGCCGATCACGTCGACAGTGGTGTCAGGATAATCGTTCAGGCTAGAGGCAAGAACAGCAAGGTCAGAACGCAGTTCCGGACGCAGGGCGGCGCTGTTGAAGTCGAACAGGATATCCTGCGGCATGACGACGATCAGCTCTTTGCCGGTGTTGATAACCTCGACATTGTTGGACAGATCGCGGTTCAGCTCGGCTGCCTGTTTGTCCAGGTTATTGCCGATCGCAGCACCGGCGATCCCGCCAACGGCAGCACCCAATACGGCGCCTCGGCGGCGTTCGCTCGCGCTGTCGCCTGTCAGGATGCCAATCGCAGCACCTGCGGCAGCACCGATCATGGCGCCCTCCTTGGTCCGGCGGTTCGGGTCTTCCGTGGGTTGTTCGACCGGGGTACAGGCGGCAAGCGCCATGGTTCCAGCGGTGGCTAGAAGGATCAGGGATTTAGTACGGGCCATGGTGACCTCTCTCTACTCTTAAACAGTCTGACCCTAATATAAGGGTTTTGATTGACCGTGCTAAGAGGCCTCCTCATATCTGAGGTCAATCAGGCAATTTTCCCCGCATCTGCACGGGCGGCTTCCCACGCCAACATGGCCCTTTTGACGGGCAAACCCCAGTGATAGCCCCCCAAACCGCCTGATTTTCGCAGGGCGCGGTGACAAGGGATCAGGAAGCAGATCGGATTTTGGCCAACAGCCGTGCCCACGGCACGGACAGCTTTAGGAGACCCGATGGCTTGTGCGATCTCGGAATAGGTCGAAACCTGCCCCGATGGGATCGACAGCAATGCCTCCCAAACCTTGATCTGAAGGGGGCGCCCGATCAGGTGAAGCGTCGCTTCGCCACTACAGGTAAAAATCGCATCGGCCAGCGCGTCCAATGAGGGGTCTTCGGTGAATGTCGCCGCGGGCCAGCGCGCCGTCATGTCTTCCATTGCCGCCTCTCGTCCGCATTCAGCTGTAAAGGCCAAGCCGCAAAGGCCCTTGCCGGTCGCCATCACCAATGCCTCTCCGAACGGGCTGTCGAAGAACCCGTAGCGGATGGTCAAACCCGCGCCGCCCTTGGCATAGTCGCCGGGGCTCATCGCTTCCCAACGCAGGAACAGGTCGTGCAACCGGCCAGAGCCTGACAGGCCAACGGCATCGGCGGCTTCCAAAGTGGTGAACCGCTCGCGCAGCAGCGATTTGGCGTGGCCAAGGGTCAGGTACTGCTGAAACCGTTTCGGCGAGACACCCACCCATGCCGTGAAGGTCTTTTGGAAATGGGCCGGGGACATGTTCATCTCGGCGGCCAGATCCTCTAGCGACAAAGGCGCGTCGGCGCCATCAATCCGTTCGATCGCGCGACGCATGGTGGCATAGTGATAACCGAATTCTGGGCTGTGGTCGTTGGGCATTGGGTCCTCTCTTCACCATCAAGATAGCAAAGGCCGTGGCGTAAGCGACCCGGAACTTGTGCAATCGTGCCAGAGGGCTTGCCGCATTGGTTCAGACGGTGCATATCCGGCCCATGGCCAAGCAGCTTGGATATCACCAGATCCACGAGATCTTTACCCGCTTCCGCGAACTCGACCCCGAGCCGAAAGGAGAGCTGGATCACGTCAACGTCTATACGTTGGTCGTGGCTGTCGCCCTGTCGGCGCAGGCCACGGACGCAGGGGTGAACAAGGCGACAAAAGAGCTGTTCAAGGTGGCGGACACGCCGCAGAAGATGCTGGATCTGGGCGAAGAAGGCCTGATCGAGCATATCAAGACCATCGGACTGTTCCGCCAGAAGGCGAAGAACGTCATCAAGCTAAGCCGCATTCTGGTCGAGGAATACGATGGCGAAGTGCCCTCGTCCCGCGCGGCGCTGCAATCGCTGCCGGGTGTGGGCCGCAAGACCGCCAACGTGGTTCTGAACATGTGGTTCAAACAGCCCGCGCAAGCGGTCGACACCCATATCTTCCGCGTCGGCAACCGCACCGGTATCGCCGTCGGCAAAAACGTGGACGCGGTCGAACGCGCCATCGAAGACAACATCCCGGCCGAGTTTCAGCAGCACGCCCATCACTGGCTGATCCTGCACGGCCGCTATACCTGCAAGGCGCGCAAGCCCGTCTGCACCAATTGCATCATCCGGGACCTGTGCCCGTTCGAGGAGAAGACCCTGTGACCAAGAAATATGACGTCGTCGGCATCGGCAATGCGATCGTGGACGTGATCTCTCAATCTGACGATCAGTTCCTCGCCAATATGGGGATCAGCAAGGGCATCATGCAGTTGGTTGAACGCGAGCGGGCAGAGCTGTTGTACGCCGCCATGCAAAACCGGGTTCAGGCACCGGGTGGGTCCGTTGGGAACACGCTGGCTGGTATCGGGTCGCTTGGCCTGTCGACGGCCTTTGTGGGCCGGGTGAAGAACGACCCTCTGGGCCAGTTCTACGAAGAACAGATGATCGAAGAAGGCACCGCCTTCCCGAACCCGCCGACCGATGATGACGCGAACCCGACGTCGCGATCGATGATTTTTGTCAGCCCCGATGGCGAACGCTCGATGAACACCTATCTGGGGGCGGGCGCAGAGTTCTCTGACGACGATGTGGACCCGGCGGTCATGGAAGAGGCGCGGTTCCTGTTCTTGGAAGGGTACCTGTTCGACAAGGACAAGGGAAAATCCGCCTTCCGCGCTGCAGCCGCAGCCTGCCGTCACGCCGGTGGTCAGGCGGGGCTGTCCCTGTCAGACCCGTTCTGCGTGGATCGTCACCGCGAAAGCTTCAAGCAGCTGATTGAGGACGAGATGGATTTCGTCATCGGTAACGAACATGAGTGGAAATCGCTTTACGAGACCGACGATCTGGCCACTGCGATGCAAGAGGTCGCCATGGTCTGCCCGCTGGTGGTCTGCACCCGCTCGGGCGACCCGGTGGTAATCCGCGCCGACGACCAAGAGATCCACGTTCCGGTGAAAGAGACGACACCCGTCGACGCGACCGGCGCAGGCGACCAGTTCGCCGCCGGTTTCATCTATGGTCTGGCTTCGGGCAAAGACCTTGAAACCAGCGGCAAGATGGGTGTCGCGGCGGCATCCGAGGTGATCGGCCACATTGGCCCCCGCCCCAAACGCCCCCTGAAGGTCGTCTTTGCAGAGCAGGGACTGAGCTAAGGCTTACTCGCCCGCTTCAATGACTTCGAAATCATGCGTGACCTCGGCGGACTTAGCGACCATCGCCGAGGCAGAGCAGTACTTGTCTACCGACAGGGCAATCGCGCGCTCAACCCGCTTTTGATCGACACCGCGACCGATGACGATGAAGTGCAGATGGACCTTCACGAAAACCTTGGGGTCCGTCTCGGCCCGCTCAGCGGTCATTTCAACCTGAACGTCTTCGATGTTTTGACGGCTTTTCTCTAGGATCGACACGACGTCATAGGCAGAGCAGCCGCCGGTCCCCAGAAGCACCAGTTCCATCGGGGACGGGCCCGGGGTGGCATCGCTGTCGCCATGTTTGGTGCCCAGCACAATGGAGTGGCCAGTGCCTGAGGTGCCGATGAAGGTCCGGTTCTCGGCCCATTTGATGCGTGCTTTCATGGTTTGACCCTCTGAGAGATTGGATTTCAGCCTGTATGACGGGGTTTTTACGGGGATTGAAGCCAGATTTTATGCGTCAATCCAGCGTTTGTGGCGGCGACACCGGCAAGTCATCAAGCCGCCATTGATAGGTGTGGATCGAAAACAGGATCGCCCGCGTTTCTGGCAGGCGCACCAGACATTGGCGTTCCGACCTGAAATATTCCGGTGTCTCTTTTTGCCTCGGCCTGTGGTGATCGGCCTCGGTTTCCGGTGTGAATAGCTCGGCGTCCGATTTGAAATTCCCGTTCCACCGCATGATCGGCCGGTCCGGTTGAACACCGTTCATCAGCCGGCCAACCCGTTTCGCGGCCATCTCGTCATAGACAGAAACCGGCGCGTGAATGCGGATCATGGAGCGACCCAGTTTCTCGGCAAGGGTCCAACCCGATGGAAAGCAAAGAACGGCGGCGACAAGCTGGTATTCATCGCCGCGGCTTTCCAGCAGGCAGAGATCTTCCTGCACCAGCTGCGCCAAAGTGGTCAGCGGATCGCCAAGCTGAACCTCGCGGCCATCGGGGCAGGTAACGAAATCCCCTTGGAACCGGTATTGTGGATTGGTGCGCAAGATATCCAGCACCCGCTCGAGCAGCTCTGCGATCGCGGGGCCGGCCTCTTCGGTTTGTCCGATAACGGCATCCCTGTTCGCTTGGATCAGATGCAACCTTTCCTGCATCTGCCCGGCGTAGGTATCGCTGATGTGCAGCCAGTCATCGGGACCAATGGCTTCGGTGCCGGGGATCGAGCTGAAGCGCGGCTTCTCCCACGGTGCAGTGGCCAAAGGTTGGTTGATCAAGGCAGAGCGGTCCGGCCTTGGCGCCAGGGCAGAGATGTCTTCAGATTGCGGCACGTGACCTATTTCTAATCCCCGAGTTTCGCGTGCACTTCGTCCAGATCGACCTCGCCCAAGGGCATCTTGTTACCTGGGTTCTCAAAGTCGTATTGGAACAGCTTGAAGTCACGGTGATACATCTCCCACACAAGGTGCATCGACAGGTCGTCGAAATAGTCTTCGACCGGATGCGCCCGCTTTGGGCCGTGGCCTTCGGATTCGTTGAAGCGCGGGACAGAGGCCAGATCGACGGGCTTGGGCGTCTTGATCGCATCAAGGACGCTTTGCATCCCTTCGTTAAACTTCTCGGTGAAGAAGATGTTGTCGTAACGCCCACCGTTTACGATGAAGGTCGAAACATGGCCCGACATGGCCGACCAGTGAATGTCCGGGTCCATGGGCCTGCGCCAGCGGATGGTGTCGCGCGCAAACAGCAGAAAGCGGCGGAAGGACTGGATCTGGTCGAACTCGAACCCGTTATCAGGGTCGCCGACCTCGATCCCGTATTTCTGGATCAAAAGCGGGACAAGGTTACCACGATACCGCTTGCCGTTACGCTGAATGCCGCAAATCTTGTCGAAGAAGGATGACAGGATGCGGGTGTAGGGGTTTCGAACGCAGGTGAAGGCATAGGACTTATGCGCCTGAACGTTAGCCTCTATCAGCTTTTGGCTGTCTTCGATGGCCCATTTGTGCATGCCACCCTTGGCGTCATGAATGTCCCCGTCAAAGAACTCTCCATGATCGGAGTAGTACATGATCTGTCCGATCGTTGAGCAGGCACATTTCGGAACGACGCGATAGACGACGCTTTCGCTCTCGGTCATCCAAGTTCCGGGGAAACCCATTTAGCCTACTCCTGATGCACTCAATATGAATTTGTCGTAACTGTTGTGGCGTAAAGAAACAAAAAACGGCTGTTTTATCAACGCATGTTCGCGTAAGCAGCAATTTGAAACGCGAAAAAATGAGGCCCGACGCACCTTATGGCGAAAATTGCCTACATCTTGCTGTGCCACAAGGACCCCAAAGCCATCATCGCTCAGGCAGAGCGGCTTACGGCGACAGGCGATTATATCGCGATCCATTTCGATTCCAGTGCACGTGCAGAAGACTTCAGGGCAATTCAGGCCGCTTTGGGTGACAACCCGAACGTGGTTTTCGCCCGCCGCCGGATCAGCTGCGGATGGGGGGAATGGTCGCTGGTGCAGGCCTCGCTTTACGCGGTAGAGGCTGCTGAAGCCAAGTTCCATGATGCGACGCATTTCTACATGCTGTCGGGCGACTGCATGCCGATCAAATCCTCGGTCTATATCCACGATTTTCTAGACCGGAACGACAAGGATTTTGTCGAAGGGCATGACTTCTTTTCTTCGGACTGGATCAAGACCGGCATGAAAGAAGACCGGCTGCATTACCGGCATTTCTTCAACGAACGCGGCCAGAAGTGGTTGTTCTATCAGTCTTTGGAATGGCAACGCCGTCTGGGCCTGTCGCGCGAAGTACCCAAGGATATCCGCGTGCGCATCGGCAGCCAGTGGTGGTGCCTGCGCCGCCGCACGGTCGAGGCCTTGCTGGACTTCGTTCGCGAACGGCCGGATATCAAGAAATTCTTCAAAACTACTTGGATCCCGGACGAGACCTTTTTCCAGACCCTTGTTTGGCACCTGATCCCCGAGCCGCAGATCGAATGCCGGACCCTGACCTTTCTGCTGTTCACCGACTACGGCATGCCGGTGAATTTCTATGACGACCAGTACGAGATGCTTATGGCGCAGGACAGCCTGTTTGCCCGCAAGATCTCGCCCGAGGCAACAAAGCTGAAGGGCAAGCTTGGTGCGCTTTATTCCGACGACGAGGCACAGTTCGCGATCTCGAACGAGGGGCCGCGGATGCACGCGTTCCTGACCGGACGTGGGCGGATCGGCCGGCGCTATGCGCAACGGTTCTGGGAGGCCGAATCCAGCCTTGGCCGCTCTCGCGAGTTGCTGATCGTGACCTGCAAGAAATGGCACGTGGCCAAGCGGTTGCTGCATCAGATCGCACCGCAAATGAACCTGCCGATGGTCGAATACCTGTTTGACGAAGAAGACACCGCGATGCCCGATCTGGGCGGTGTGGAGTCGACCCTTGCCAAGCGTACCCGCCACCGTCGCGCCTTGGTGCGGATGCTGATGGATCACTATGACACCGACCGTCTGTTGATCTGTCTGGACCCAAAGAACCTTGATCTGATTCAGGATTTCTATTCCGACCGGTGCACCACGCGCCTTTTGGAGATCGAGTGTAACTTCACCGACGAATACCTGATGGGTCATGCGCGTCGCGTCGGGCTGATCGCACCAAAGACCCCCGATGAATCCATCGACCGCCTGATGCCCACCATCCGCTATGACGTGGTTTATGAAAGCGAACGCCTGAAAGAGGCCGACTTTCCCAACGCATATCGCATCCGCGAGTGGGTCTCGCCAGAAGAGAACACAAATGCGCTTGCTGCCTTCCTGACCTTACCGCAGGATACCGCCCGAAAGATCGCGAGTGCCGATCACATTTATGCCGACTGAGGGACCCATGGCCTATTCCTACGACGACCAGAATATTTTCGCGAAAATCCTGCGCGGAGAGATTCCAAACTCTACCGTGCTAGAGACAGAGCACACTCTGGCCTTTCGCGATATCGCACCGCAAGCACCCGAACATGTTCTGGTGATCCCCAAGGGCGCCTATGTGAACTATGACCACTTTGCGAACGAAGCCTCGGACGCCGAGATCATCGACTATACGCGCGCGATCGGAAAGATCTGCAAAATGCTGGGCGTGGAGCCGGGTGAAGGTGGAAACGGGTATCGTCTGCTGGCCAACGCGGGCAATGATGCGATCCAGGATGTGTTCCATTTGCATGTCCACATCTGTGCAGGGCGCAATCTGGGCCCGATGCTAAAGAAGGCCTGATCCGCCAAGGGGCGCGGCCCCTGCAGCAATTCTAAGTCCAAGAACGTCACGGCAGGTGGCGCAGGGCGTGCAGTTAGTGCATGATCTCCTGACGCGTTTTGCGTAACCTGAGAGTCGCACCGCGATTATCCTGGCGCGGTTGAAGGAGCACATGACATGGCCCCAGGGCACAATAGTTTTCCGCGAAATCCGGGCATGGCTTTGGACACAGCGATGTTCGAAGGCCATCCGGTCAACCGCACCGCAGCCGCGCGTCGCGCGGCGCAGCTGACCACGCGCAGGACGGTGAAGAAAGAGTTTCAGGCCGCATGGCTGGTCAATGCGATCCGCTGCATTGACCTGACGACTTTGGCTGGCGACGACACTGCGGGTCGGGTTCGCCGTCTGTGCGCCAAAGCACGCCAACCGATTGCCTCGCATATTCTGGACGGGCTTGGTCTGGACAGCCTGCATACCGGCGCGGTCTGCGTCTATCCCACGATGGTTCCCCACGCGGTAAAGGCGCTGGAGGGGACGAATATTCCTGTCGCCTCTGTTGCCACGGGGTTCCCGGCGGGGCTGATGCCCCTGAACCTGCGGCTAGAGGAAATCCGTTGGGCCGTTGCCCAAGGCGCAACCGAAATCGACATCGTCATCACCCGCGAACACGTGCTGACCCAGAACTGGCAGGCGCTCTATGACGAGGTCGCCGCCATGCGCGAGGCCTGTGGCGACGCGCATCTGAAGGCCATTCTCGCCACCGGCGACCTGCAAACGCTGCGCAATGTCTACGCGGCCTCGATGGTGGCCATGCAGGCGGGCTCTGATTTCATCAAGACCTCGACCGGCAAGGAAGGCGTCAATGCGACCCTGCCCGTGTCGCTGACCATGGTTCGCGCCCTGCGCGACTACGGCGATGCGACGGGCCACATGGTGGGCTTCAAACCCGCTGGCGGCATGAAGACCGCCAAGGACGCAATCGCCTGGCAGATCCTCATGAAAGAGGAAATGGGCAACCGCTGGCTGCAACCGGACCTGTTCAGGCTTGGGGCCTCGTCGATGCTGGGTGATGTGGAACGCCAGCTCGAACATCACGTCACCGGGCGCTATGCCGCCGCCCATCGCCACGCTTTGGCTTAAGGAGCGATCATGCCGTCTGTATCCGACATTCTGGACAATCTGGACTATGGGCCCGCGGCCGAGGACGCCCGGGTCGTGGAAAGCTGGCTGGCTGAGAACAGCGCAGGCTTCGGGCATTTCATCAACGGGGCTTTTACCGCACCCGAGGACCTGTTCGACGTGGAAAGCCCGGCCACTGGCAAGGTCATTGCCAAGGTCAGCCAAGGCGACCCCGAGGCCGTGAAGACGGCGATCGAGTCCGCACGAGCCGCGCAAACCGGTTGGGCCGCGCTGTCGGGCCACGAACGGGCCAAGTACCTTTACGCGATTGCGCGCCACGTGCAGCAGCACGCCCGTTTCCTTGCCGTGCTAGAGACGTTGGACAACGGCAAGCCGATCCGCGAGACGCGGGATATCGACGTGCCGCTGGTGGCCCGTCATTTCTATCATCACGCCGGGTGGGCCGAGCTGCTGGAAGATGAATTTCCCGGCCAGCAACCGCATGGGGTCTGCGCGCAGATTATCCCGTGGAACTTCCCGCTGTTGATGCTGGCTTGGAAAGTGGCCCCGGCACTGGCGGCGGGGAATACTGTTGTTCTGAAAGCCGCAGAATACACGCCGATGACCGCACTGGCCTTTGGCAAAATCGCACAAGAGGTTGGCCTGCCGAAGGGTGTTTTAAATATCCTGACCGGCGACGGCGAAACCGGGGCAGAGCTTGTCGGCCATTCCGGTATCGACAAGGTCGCCTTTACGGGCTCTACCGAAGTGGGCCGCGTGATCCGCAAGCAAACCGCCGGACGCGGCATTCCCCTGACGCTGGAACTGGGCGGAAAGTCCCCCTTCATCGTCTTCGCTGATGCCGATCTGGACGCTGCCGTCGAAGGCGTGGTGGACGCCATCTGGTTCAACCAAGGTCAGGTTTGCTGCGCGGGCTCTCGTATCTTGGTGGCCGAGGCCGTGGCACCGCGTTTCACCGAATTACTGAAAGCCCGCATGCAAAAACTGCGTGTCGGCAACCCGCTGGACAAGTCCATCGACATGGGGGCGATTGTGCATCCGGTTCAGCTGGACCGCATTCGCGACCTTGTGGGCAAAGGCGTCGAAGAGGGCGCAACGCTGACCCAAGGCACTGCGCCCGAGGGCTGTTTCTTCCCGCCGACCATCGCCGAAGGGGTAGAGCCCGCCTCGACCCTTGCCACCGAAGAGGTCTTTGGCCCTGTCGTGACGCTGACCACCTTCCGCACTCCGGAAGACGCTGTGGCACTGGCCAACAGCACCGCCTATGGGCTGGCCGCGTCGGTCTGGTCAGAGAATGTGAACCTTGCGCTGGATATCGCGGCCAAGGTTCAGGCAGGCGTCGTCTGGGTGAACGCAACGAACCTGTTCGACGCCGCCGCCGGCTTTGGCGGCTACCGCGAAAGCGGCTTTGGCCGCGAAGGTGGGCGCGAAGGCATGGGGGCTTACCTCAAATCACCGCTGAAACAGCTTGGCGAGCCCGAACCCGAAGCCAAAGCGCCCGAGGCGGCGCCGGGAACGCAGATGTCGGCCACCACCATCGACCGTACCGCCAAGATGTATATCGGTGGCAAACAGGCGCGGCCTGACAGCGGCTATGTCTACCCGGTTCATGGCTCGCACGGGGCCAAAGGTCTGGCAGGACTTGGCAGCCGCAAAGACATCCGGAACGCGGTGGAAGCGGCGCATAAAGCATCGGGCTGGGGAAAGGCCACCGGCCACAACCGGGCACAGGTTCTGTACTATCTGGCCGAGAACCTTTCTGCCCGCCGCACCGAATTCATCGAACGGCTGCACAGCTTCAAGATGCCAGCCGAACAGGCAGAGCAAGAGGTCGACCTGACCCTGCGCCGCTGCTTCTGGTACGCCGCGCAGGCGGACAAGTTCGACGGGGCCGTGCATTCAACCCAGTCGTCCTATGTCACCCTTGCCATGCACGAGCCTATCGGGGTCGTCGGGGTTGCCTGCCCGGATCGCTTGCCGCTGCTTGGGTTCGCCTCGTTGGTGCTGCCCGCCATTGCCATGGGCAATTCCGTGGTCGCGATCCCCTCGCAAAGCCATCCCTTGTCTGTCACGGACCTGTATCAGGTGCTGGAGACGTCAGACGTTCCTGCCGGGGTCGTCAACATCGTCACCGGTCCCCGCGACGAGCTGGCCAAGACACTGGCCGCGCATGATGACGTGGCGGCCATGTGGTTCTTTGGCACCCCACAGGGCTGCGCGATGGTCGAAGCTGAAAGCGCCGGAAACCTGAAGCAGACATGGGCCGAAGTGGCCGGGTTGCGTGACTTCACCGGCCCGGATGGTCAGGGGCGGGCCTTCTTGCAGAAGGCAACGCAGGTCAAAAACATCTGGGTGCCCTACGGAGAGTAGGCGCCCAGAGCTTTAGCTGTGATAGACGAAGGACCGCATAGAGACCGATCCAAGGTCGATCTGGTCTGTCATGAAGGTCAATTGGTCACGAGCATCCGAGGCACCGGCCACTGTCAGTGCCGGCAAATAGTGGTCCACGGTGGGATGGGCCATCCGCAACAGGCTGCCAAGTGCGGCACGGTCGGTTAGGGCTGCGAAATCGCGTTCTTCCAGACGGTTTTTGAACAGCTGGTCGAACTCGACCGCGAAATCGTGCGGCGTGCCGCCGGGTTGCATCGCGCGTAGATTATGCACCACGTTGCCTGACGCCAAGATCAGGACACCCCGATCGCGAAGTTGCGAGAGCGTCTTGCCAATCTCCAGATGCCAGTCCAGGTCCTTGGTCATGTCGATTGACAGCTGGAACACCGGAACATCAGCTTCGGGGTAGAGGTATTTCAGCACTGCCCATGCGCCGTGGTCCAGACCCCATTGTTCGTCCTCTTCGGCGTGATGGCTGGCAAGCAGCGACACAACTTCTCGGGCAAGCGTTGGGTCGCCGGGAGCAGGATAGGTCATCTCGTACAAGGGCTGGGGGAACCCATAGAAGTCGTGGATCGTGCGCGGCGCGGCAGAGACATCCACCAGCGTCGAACCTTTGGTCATCCAATGCGCGGAGACCACAAGGATCGCCTTGGGGCGTGGCAAGGCCTGCCCAAGTTCAGTCCAGGCCCGGCTGTAGGCATTGTCTTCAAGGACATTCATCGGGCTGCCATGGCCAAGAAACACCAACGGCATGCGCGCGCTTGGGTTCAGGCTGTCACGCAGATTCTGCAGGGATTGGGTAACGCTCATCGCAGGTCTCCGAATAGAAAAGGGGCCGCCCTAGGCGACCCCAGTGTGCAGGGTTCAGGCGAATTGACCAAGGGTTCGGTCAAGAACCGGCAGCTTCAGGGCAAACGCGCCACGACCCAACAGGGCAATCGCAACATGCGCCGCTACCCAGAAAAGTGGGAATTCCCAGCCACCGCCCTCTGCCGAGAACAGCCAGCCATTGCCTGCATGCACCCAAGTGGCTCCGATCAAAATCGGAAGCAGTGCAAGGGCCACAGGGCGAACAGCAACGCCAAGGATAAGCGCGGCGCCACCAGCCAGTTCGGCCAGAATGGTCAGGTATGCAAAGAGGCCCGGCAGGCCGAGGCTTTCAAAGTAGCCAACGGTGCCAGCAATGGTGAACACGTTCACCTTCAGCAGGCCGTGGGCAATCATCAGCGAACCACTGGTCACGCGCAGAACAAGCGCTGCGTAATCAGCAGAGGTATTATGAGTCGTTTGATCGGTCATTTGTCGTCTCCATCAACGGGTGTCGTTCCTATTCTGCAAGGAACCTAGGACTTGCAACGACGGAACAAAATGGCGAAGGTATTGAATGACTTTCGCCATATTGTTCTTAATGGAAGCGTCACATGGATCTGATTGACGGGCTTCGCGCCTTTGTCGCCACAGCGCAAACCGGGTCTTTCACGGAAGCTGCCAGCCAACTGGGCATCTCTAACCGGCTGACGTCCAAATACGTCGGAGAGCTAGAGGTTCGCCTTGGCACGCGCCTGTTTCAGCGTACCACGCGCAAGGTTGGTCTGACGCCGGCAGGAGAGAGCCTTTTGGCAAGGGCCCCCGCACTGTTGGATTCACTCGACGACATTCTGGCCGACATGACGGAAGAATCCCGCGGGTTCTCGGGCGTTTTGCGCGTGTCGGCGCCCGTTACCTTTGGTGAGCTTTATATCACCGGCATGTTGGGACGGTTTGCGGCCTCTCATCCAGATCTGACCATCGATCTGCAATTGGACGACCGATATGTCGATCTGGCTGCGGGCGGGATCGACGTCGCGTTTCGACTGGGCCGATCAGATGTCTTGTCCCTGAAATCCCGTAAGCTTGGAGAGGTGCGTTCGGTCGTGGCGGCCAGCCCCGATTACCTTGCCAAACACGGCGCACCGGTAACCCCAAACGACTTGGCCAAACATGCTGGGATTATCGACAACAATCGCCGGGACCTGCGCAAGCTGTCCTTCTGGAAGGACGACAAGGAAGACCGGATCAGCCTGTCGGGGCGGTTCAGCGTGAACTCTGCAAGAGCCGCCAGCGAACTGGCCGTAGCCGGACACGGGGTCGTGTTCTCGCCCGCGTTTGCATTGCAGGACCACTTGGCCGCGGGCAGGCTGACGGAACTTCTGACCGATTACGCCAGCGAAACCATCCGCGTGAATGCGGTATATCTGGAAGGCCATGACCTGCCCCGCAAAACGCGTGCTTTGATCGACTTTGCCGTCACAGACTTCAGGGCCCGTTCCGCTGAATTCTGACCTGAAGCCTTCGCTTAGATGATCCCCTGTTGTGTCAGGCTGTCGATCTCTTGTTCTGTCAGGCCAATTTCGGACCATACAGAGGTGTTGTCGGCGCCCAGTGCCGGTGGCGCGGTTTTCGCCTTGGGCCGGGATCCGTCGGTGATAATCGGGCTGCCGGAGAGACGAAGCTGTTCCTCTCCCATCTGGATCGTGTCGATCAGTCCCCGGCCTGCGATTTGAGGATCGTCCAAAGCTTCTGGAAGCCCAAGAACCGGACCGGTTGGTACACTGATTGCGTTCAGCTCTGCCACCCAATCGGCGGCAGGTCGCAATCTCAGCGTCTTTTCCAGCTCGTCCCGCAAGGCGTGGCGATTGCGTTTGCGATGCTCTCGGGTGGTGTAATCCGGGTGTTCCAACAGATCGTCCCGTCCCAGATGCCGCGCCAATGCCTGCCATTGTTCATCACGATTGGCCGCAATGTTGATCGGGTTATCGGCGGTTTGGAACGTGCCTGACGGGGCCGAGGTGGTGTTTTCATTCCCGTGGGCCGCCGGGGGCACGCCACCAATCAGGTGGTTCGAAACCACCCAACCCATGGTCGAGATCACAGCCTCGGTCATCGAGATATCCAGAAAGGTGCCACGCGGGTTGGCGTTCAACGCGGCGGCAATCGCGAAGGCCGCGGTCAAACCACCCACCGTGTCTGCCAGCGGATACCCAACGCGATAGGGCGCAGTATCGGGGGCCCCAGTGATCGACATGACACCGCTGATGCCTTGAACAATTTGGTCGTAGGCCGGGTCGTCCTTCCGAGGCCCATCCTGCCCAAACCCACTGATCGCACAATAGATCAGATTGGGGTTTTCTTGCCGCAGGACCTGATGCCCAAGACCCAGACGGTCCATGACGCCCGGACGAAAGTTCTCGACCAGCACATCGGCAGAACGGACAAGCTGTTTCAGCAGCTCTTTGCCCCGTTCGGCCTTCATGTCGAGTGTTACGGATTTCTTGCCGGCGTTCTGCGCCAAGAAGCTGATCCCCATACCCGCCTTGTTACGGGCCGGGTCGGCGCCCAGCACCCGCGCAAGATCGCCAGAGCCGGGACGTTCGACCTTGATGACCTCTGCCCCCATAAGGGCAAGCTGATAGCAGCAGTAGGGTCCGGCCAAGACATTCGTCAGGTCAAGGACACGGACCCCAGCCAGCGGATCAATCACCTTCGGCCACCCCTTCGGCGCGGTCACGTGCTCGGCGCTGGCGATAGCTGGGTAGCACGACAAGGATAACCGCAAGCACCAGCAGGGCCAGTGTCATGGGACGATCCCAGATGAAGCCAACACCATCGTAAAGCTGCATCGCGCGGGAGAAGTTGTTCTCTAGAAGCGGACCAAGGATGAAACCGATCAGCAGCGGCGCCAGCGGATAGTCGGCAAAGCGCAGCAAAGTCGCGCAGACACCAAAGCCAACGAGGATCAGCAGCTCTGTCGCGTTGTTCTGCCCGATATAGGCCCCCATCAGGGTGAAGAACAAAATGAACGGGATCAGGAAGTTCCGCGGAACAGCCAGAACCTTGGCGATATAAGGGATCAGCGGCAGGTTCAGGATCAGCAGCACAAGGTTGCCCAGATACATCGAGATGATGACCGCCCAGAAGATCTGCGGCTCGTCCACCATCAGGCGTGGCCCCGGCGATACGTTCAGCGCGATCAGCGCACCAAGCAGGATCGCCGTGGTCCCGGAGCCCGGAATCCCCAGTGTCAGCAGCGGCACGAACGACCCGGTACAGGCCGCGTTATTGGCGCTTTCGGGTGCGGCGATGCCTTTGACGGATCCCTTGCCGAACTGTTCCTGTTCCTCTTTCGAGGCGATGTTGCGTTCAACCGCATAGCCAAGGAAAGACGCGATCGTGGCCCCTGCACCCGGCAGAACGCCGATGAAGAACCCCTGCAGCGACTGGCGACCAATCACCGGGGTGATCCGGCGCGCCTCGTCCCTGGTGATGCGCAGATCCTTGATCTCGGAATTGTCGCTGCCATCCGCGGATTTCGAGCGATTGGGATCCAGCACAAGGAAAATAGCCTCGGGCAGGGCAAACAGCGCCATGGCAAGCGTGATGAAACCAAAGCCTGATTGCAGGTCCATGATCCCCATCGTGAAGCGTGGAGCGTTGAATAGAACGCCTTCGCCGACGGTGGCCATGATCAGGCCAAGGAAGGTCATTAGCAGCGCCTTGGTCACCTGTCCGGTTCCGGCAAAGGCCGCGATGGCCGAAAGGCCGACAACCATCAAAGCGAAGTATTCAGACGAATGGAACAACAGCGCGACAGAGGCCAGCGCCGGGGCAAAGATCATTAGTAGCACGGCGCCAATGGTGCCGCCTGCAAAGCTAGAGATCGCGGCGACGGTCAGCGCCTTGCCAGCCTTGCCCTGTCGGGTCATCGGATAGCCGTCAAAGCTGGTGGCCACGGTTGATGCGACCCCCGGCGCGTTGATCAGGATCGAAGAGGTCGAGCCGCCGAAGACGGCCCCGTAATACACGCCCGCCAGCAGGATCAGTGCGGCAGAAGGGTCACCGATGGTGATAGCTACGGGGATCATGATCGCGATAATCGACATCGGGCCAAGACCCGGCAGCATGCCGATAAATGTGCCGATCAGACAGCCGCCGATCACCATCAGAATGTTTGTAAAGGTAAAGGCCGTTGCAAGGCCGGTCATCAGTCCTTCAAGCATGTCAGCCTCCGTTCAACATAGCGGGTAGTGGGCTTAGGAAGATGCCAAGCACGGCGTCGACCAGATACCAGATAAAACCAGCAGCAATGGCAGAGACCACCGCCATCAGGACGTATCGACGCTCTCCCAGGATGAAACTGCCAACGAACAGGAACAGGAAGGTTGACCCCAAAAAGCCCAAGGGGCGCAGCAGCAGGGCATAGGCCACCATCAGACCCAGCAACATCAGCGCTTGACCAACCTTGTATTCGCCAAGGTTCGCAAGGTTGATATCAGCGGCCTCTTTCTTGGTCGGGGACTTCTCGATGCCAAGAACGATGCTGAGCGACAAAAGGATCCCGCCAACCGCCAGAACCTTCGGGAAGGTCGAGGGCCAGATGGGCCGTTGCTTCATGATCGGTGGCAGAAGCTGATCCATGGTGAAAAAGGCGGCATAGCCATAAGCCAAGCAAATCAGCAAAATGACCAGCGCAATCCAGCGATCTATCGCCATTGTCCCCTCCCTTATTTGGAAAAAATGCGGCAGGGCGAACCCAGCCGCATCGTTGTTTTAGCCAGTGATCGTCAGATCAAAGGAAGCCAAGCTTGCGCATCAGGTCGCCAATGACCTTTTCCTGATCTTCCAGGAAGCTGCGGAAGTCGTCGCCGGGGTTGTGGATGTTTACCCAACCGTTGCGGGCACGAACGGCTTCCCACTCTTCAGTGTCATACATCTTGGCGATCGCGTCCTGGTACATGGCCAGCTTGTCGTCCGGCAGACCCGGAGCCGCGAAGAAACCACGCCAGTTGACGAAGGTGGTGTCGTTGCCTTGCTCGACCATGGTCGGAGCGTCAGCATAGGCGTCAACACGTTCGGATGCAGTCACACCGATGATGCGCACTTCGCCAGCCTTGGCCAGCTCAACTGCTTCCGAGAAGCCGGTAGAGACTGCCTGAACCTCACCCGACAGCAGGCCGGCCATCGTGGCGCCACCACCGTCATAGGGGACGTATTTCATCGCAACCGGGTCAGCGCCCGCGGCCTGGAAGACCATCGCGGCAACAAGGTGATCCATACCACCCGGAACCGAGCCGCCACCAACTGCTACCTTGGACGGATCTGCGTTGAACGCACTGATCAGACCATTCACGTCCTGAATGTCGCTGTCTGCTGCAACAACCAGCGCGGCGTAGTCACCGATGGTGCCTGCAACCAGTGTCAGGTCGCGGAAGCTTTGCGGGAACACACCGGTCAGCGAGCGGATCACGATCGGGGTCGAGTTGACCATCAGGGTGCCGTGGTTGCTGGCTGCGTTCTCGATCAGGTAACCGATGGCTTTACCACCGCCGCCACCCGACATGTTCTCATAGGATGCAGAGCCAACCAGACCTGCGCCGGTCAGCGCCTCGCCGGTACCACGGGCAGTGCCGTCCCAGCCGCCGCCTGCGCCGCCGGGGATCAGGAAGTGGATGCTGTCTACAACCTGATGACCACCCGCCATCAGCGGACCAGCCAGGCTAAACGAAGCGGCAGCAGCGATCAGGGCGCGACGGCCCAATTTGAATGTCATGTGAATTTCCTCCCATTTGACAACGGCGACTTAGGCCGCTCATGTTCCGGGAAGGTGCCAAAACAATCTGACACGTACCTGACACAAACAAAGAGAGTGATTTCCGGCAATGCGCTACCTGCTGATCGAAGACAATGAAGCACTGGCGCGCGCCGTTGTGGACCGGCTGAGCCTTGACGGTCACGTGGTGGACCATGCCGAAGATCTTGCGACCGCGCAGGACTTTAGCGCCACAACCGATTACGATTTGATTTTATTAGATATTATGCTGCCTGATGGTGACGGGCGCAGCTTCCTAGCGCGCCACCGAGAGGCCAAATCCCGCACCCCTGTCATCGTGCTGACGGCGCGTTCCGAGGTGTCGGACCGGGTCGGTTTGCTGGACCTTGGGGCGGACGATTACATGGTCAAACCCATCGACTTTTCTGAACTGGAAGCCCGCTGTCGCGCTGTGCTGCGACGTCGTGGGGGCGAAGCGCGCAACGTGATTGCCTTCGGAGATCTGGAATATGATTCTCTGGCCGGGACCTTGAAAATCAACGGGACCGAGGCGCGACTGCGCACGCGCGAATTGCGCCTGTTCGAGGTTTTCATCAACGCACCCAATCAACTGTTCTCGAAACCCAAACTGGTGGATCGGCTGTTCTCTTATGACGAAGAAGCGTCGGAAAATGCGATCGAGGTATACGTCGGTCGCCTGCGCCGATGCCTTGAAGGATCGAACGTTTCGATCACCACGGTCCGCGGCCTGGGTTACAAGTTGGAGCAGAAATGACCGCTCCCACGACCAAAGGCTCTATTCGTCAACGCTTGTTGATCCTGCTGCTGGTCAACGCGGCAGTCGTGGGCCTGTTGTTGTATTTGGTGGTCCAGTCGGTGGCCCGACAGATCGCGCAGGAAAGCCAGGACAACATCCTTGCGGCCTCGGCAATTTCCATTCTGGACAGCGCTCGGGTCACCGGAGGTGAGATTTCTATCGATCTTCCGTATTCCGCCTTGTCGATGCTGGACAGCGTTACTGATGAACGTGCCTTCTATGCCATTCGACTGAATGATGAGTTCCTATCCGGCTACGAAAACCTGCCGCGGCCCGGCGATTATGTTGGGGGCAACACGGTCTTTCAGTCTGCCGCCTATCTGGGTGAGGATGTCCGAATCGCCTCTACAAGGCGCAGTTTCGCGACGGATCAGGGGCAGGCATTTCTTGAAATTTCGGTGGCCCAGACCCTGACGGGCATGAACAGAACATTGACCCGAATTTCGAGTATTTCCTTCGGGGTCGGCATCGGCTTTTTCGTTCTGTCCGCGCTGATGGCGATGTTGATTGCACGCAGCACAACACGTCCGCTGCACCGGTTGACGGCGTCAGTTTCGCGTCGCGGTCCAAGTGATCTAAGTCCGGTGGCCGCCCCGGTGCCAAGTGAAATGGCGCCGCTGGTGTCGTCGCTCAACAACTTCATGTCGCGGTTGCAGCTCTCGCTGTCTCGGTCAGAAGATTTCATTGCCGAGGCGGCCCACCGCGTCCGCACGCCGCTGGCCATTGTCCGAACACAGGCAGAGATCACCCTGCGACGGGTGGAGAAGCCTGAAAACCGGCAAGCCGTTCGCGAGATGATCCGCGCAATTGACGAAAGCTCTCGAACAGCCGGGCAATTGCTCGATCACGCGATGGTTTCATTCCGGACCGATCACCTGTCCAATGAAACTGTTAACCTTGATGTGTTGGCGCAGGAAACGGTCGAACGGCTACAACCGCTGTCGGAACTAAGGGAAGTAGAGGTCAAAGTCGTCCGGCTGGACCCCGCAGCCATTCGCGGCGACAGTATCTTGCTGCAAAGTGCCTTGCTGAACCTTTTGGACAATGCGCTTAAGTACTCCAGCCGCGACAGCAGCGTCGAGGTTTCGGTAGAAAAAGACGATACGGAAATCAGGATCGAGATTTCGGACACAGGACCGGGCTTTCCGGACTTGGACTCTGGCCAGCTTCTAGAGCGGTTTGCCCGGGGCGCGAACGCAGAAGGTGTCGTTGGGTCGGGTCTGGGTCTGACCATCGTTGATGAAGTGGTCCGCGCTCATGGGGGCACGTTGACCCTGAGCAACAAAACAGGAGGCGGCGCATGCGTAGTCTTATCTTTTCCCTTGGGCTGATGTGTCTATCGACCCTGTCCAACGCTTTCGAAGCTGAAGACCATGCAGTCTTTGGCGACGAAGACGCCGGACAGGTGCTTCGCATCATTTCCACGGCTGACATCGCGTTCTTCAAACCGATGATCCAATCTTACCTGTCAGACCACCCCGATGTGGCTGTCGACTATACGGTGGCCAGTTCAAGCGAGCTGATGCGAGCCCTGTACGAAGAAGATCTTTCATTTGATCTGGCGATCTCCAGTGCGATGGACCTGCAAACGAAGCTGGCAAATGACGGTTTGGCGCAGCGCCATTCCTCTAGCCAAACGCAGAACCTTCCTGATTGGGCGGTCTGGAACGAAATGGTCTTCGCCTTCACGCAGGAACCTGCCGCCTTCGTCATTTCCAACAAAGCCTTCGAGGGGCTGCCGCTGCCGGAAAACCGACAGCAGTTGATCAATATCTTGCGTCAGAACCCGGAGATTTTCCGGGGACGCGTTGGCACCTATGACATCCGACAGTCCGGCTCGGGCTACCTTTTCGCCACGCAGGACGCGCGGGCATCCGACACCTATTGGCGCCTGACCGAGGTCATAGGCACGCTTGACCCCAAACTGTACTGCTGCACGGCGGACATGATTGACGATGTTGTCAGCGGCGAGCTGGCGATCGCATATAACGTCCTTGCAAGCTATGCAGAGCAAAGCGCGCAGTCAGATGCCTTCACGATCATCCTGCCCTCTGACTTTGCCATCGTCATGCTGCGGACGGTGCTGATCCCGACGTCATCAGAGAAACCGGAACTGGCGGCAGGCTTCTTGGATTTCGTCTTAAGCCAGACCTTTCCGCGAGGAACCTCTCCGTTGCTGCAATCTACAATGCTGGACGACGCCAATCAGAATGCACTGCATCGGATCCGTCTGGGGCCGGGCCTTTTGGTCTATCTCGACCAGTTCAAGAACCGCAGCTTCATCGCGGAATGGGAAAGCGCGATTCTACAAGACTAAGACAAATCACCTGTCAGTCGCTTGTCAGGTGTATCTGGTACCCGTGTCGCCAAAATCATTTCCGAAAACAAGCGAGGGCAGCATGGCTCAGACCGTTTTGACCAAGATCCTGATACCCTCTGGCGCGCTTGGACTAGGATATGACAGAGAGGCCTTGGCGCGCGGTGTCGCAGCCAAGCCCGACCTGATCGCCATTGATGGCGGTTCTACCGACAGCGGCCCACACTACCTTGGAACCGGCACCTCCAAATATTCGCGGAGTTCCATCAAATCGGAATGGCGCGAACTGATGCAGGCTAGGGCTGAAGCAGGGGTTCCCTTGGTCATCGGCACGGCGGGCACCTCTGGCGCGGATAGCGCCGTTGACTGGCTGGTCGAAATCACCAAGGAAATCGTCGCCGAGATGGGGGACACGGTCAAAGTCGCGGTCCTGAAATCTGGACAGGATCAGGGCAAGATGGCATCGGCCTACCAAAACAACCGGATCAAGCAGTTGCAGCCCGAGATCGAAATCTCGCCCGAGCTTCTTCAAAGCTGTTCCAATATCGTTGCGCTGGCGGGGGCCGAACAGATCCAGAAGGCTCTGGCGACTGGCGCCGATATCATCATCGCGGGACGTACCACCGATACCGCCACAATCGCTGCGCTGCCTCTGGCACGCGGCTGCCACCCCGGCGGGGCATGGCACGGCGCCAAGATTGGCGAGTGCGGCGCGCTGGCCACCACCAGCCCAAACTCTGGCACGATCCTGATCGCATTTGATGAAACGGGGTTCACCATCACCCCGATGGGGCAAGAGGCGCGCGCGACGCCCTACACGGTTTCCGCGCATATGCTTTACGAAAATTCGAACCCGTTTCAGCTTTACGAACCGGGTGGGCATCTGGATGTGACAAGTGCAACTTACACCGCCTTGGATGACCGGACCGTCCGGGTTACGGGCAGCGAATGGGTGCCAAGCGACGCTTATACGGTCAAACTGGAAGGGTCGCGAAGCGGTGGATATCAAACCGTCTCGATGGCCCTTGTTCGGGACCCGCACTATGTCGCCAATATCCGCGAATGGGTTGCCGATATCGAAAAGAAATGCACCGACAAGGCAAGGCAACGTGTCAATGAGGCTTTCACGCTAGAGCTTCGGCTGATCGGTGTAGATGCCACCTTGGGGGCCTTGGAGACCGACGCGCGCATTGGCAGTGAGGTCGGGGTCATGGGGATCGTCACCGCCCAGACAGAGGCAACCTCGCGCGAGGTGGCCAAAATCCTGAACCCCTATCTTCTTCATCACCCGCTGACAGAGCAGGAAGAAATGCCAACCTTCGCCTTTCCCTTCTCGCCCACCGAAATGGCTCGCGGCGAGATTTACGAGTTCTGCCTGAACCATGTTCTGGAATTGGATGACCCGATGGAGGCTTTCCGTCTGGACATCATGGAGATGAGCGCATGACCACCCTGTCCGACGTCGCCCTGAAAATCCGGTCAAAGAATGCAGGGCCATTCTGGCTGACCATCGACATCTTTTGCGAAACCGAAAAGGCCTTTCAGCAAGCCTGCCAGATTGCTGATAATGACCGCGTCGCCAGCGCTCTTGGTACGACAGCCGCCGACTTGAAGCGGTATGAGATCGCAAGCCTGAATGTCCTGAAGTTCAGCCTGCCACGTCCAGAAATTCAGGGAACGCGCTACGACCGCGACATGCATGGGGCGTCATTCGCCAATTTGCTGTCAGGGCTTTCGATGGAATAACTCTGCACAGATTGAGCTATGCACATGGCACCAATCACGGTGAGGTGGGGCCATAGATCCGATCGCGCTGACGGGCTCTCAGGAAAACTTCAGCCACACGCGGGAAGGTCCTCAGTTGGTCAACGCTCATCATCTTTCGCTTCATAAAGCGGAAGATACTGAGGGGGCATCGGCCCTTTGTTGCGACCACCCTGCTGCATCTGCTCCCATCCGTGGGCCAACACGCCCACCGACCGGGACAGACAGAACAGGCCGCGTGACAAGGGGGCCGGGAAGCCAAGTTCGCAGAAGATTACCGCAGTGGCACCGTCGATGTTCATGGCAATGGCGCGGCCATCGCGCTGGCGGCCAATCTCGGCCTGAACGGCCTCGCCGATGTCTGCGTAGCGACCGGAAACCGTGCCATTTGCAGCGGCCTCGCGGACCAAAGCCATCAGGCGCGGGGCACGCGGGTCGACCGGCTTGTGGAAACGGTGGCCGAAGCCCGAAACGATCTTACCGTATTCGGCGCGCCACGCGTCCAAACCATCGCGCACGGCATCTTCCAAAGCCGCGCCATCATCGATCCGTTCCGCGATGTCGAAATAGAGCTCTGCACATTGCTCGCCCGCGCCGCCATGAACGTCGCCCAACATGTTAACCCCGGTGGCCATGACATTGTTCAGCCCGACCCCACAAGTAGCCGCCATGCGCGCTGCCGCAATCGAAGGCGCTTGCGGTCCGTGATCGACACCTGCCACTAAAGCGGTTTCGAACAACGCCGCCTGTTCAGCCGTGGGCACATCACCCCGAACCATCAGCCAGATCATCTGGGGGAACGAGACATTCCCGATAAGATCTTCAACCGGGTGACCGCGGAATGCGATCCGGCCAGGCTCCATATCGATGATGGATGTACGCCACCAATGGCGAACGGTTTCGGCGTCAGAAGGTTGGGACGTCATACGGGTCCTCCTCTTGGGGTACTAGCCTGTCAAAACTTTTTAAAATGACTTCGAACAAGGTTCGTCAAGCTTCAGATCGCCGAGAGGCCTGCGTTTGTGTTCAAAAGAAACTGAGAGAATATCGGGCTGCTGGCGGCGCCAATGGCCCTTGCATTGTAGCCTACGTTACCAGCTTCGATTTTGGGTTCGATTAGGCCACGTTTGTCTTGGTTAACCAAATACCGCCGAGTTCTTTCGACCAGTTCGTCTCGCACCTCGGCTGGAAACGCTCCATCGATCAAGACCGCTTCGAAATCAATCACTGAGCATATGGATAGAGAGGCTTTCGCAAGTTCCTGAGCGGTTTGGCCGATCCAAGGTTCAACGTGTCGCGACAGGCCGCTCCAATCCTGCGGCTGCTGCCAAAGAACCGAAGGGTCCATGCCCGCGTTGGTAAGGCGCGTTTCCAAGAGATGAATGGAAGCAACATCAATCAACTGTTGCGCCTCACCAAGCGGACCCGTGCTGCGCATCGCACCCAAGGCCCCGGCGTTTCCCTGGTTCCCCTGAAAGACTGTTCCATTCAGAACCACCCCACCACCGACAAAAGAACCGATAAAGAAGTAGGCATAATCGCGAAACTCTCGGCCTCGTCCATAAAGCTGTTCGGCGTGACACGCCCCCGTGGAATCGTTAACGACCAGAACCGGTAGATCGCTGAACTCTGCGACAACTTCGGCGAAGTTAATGTCTTTCCAAGAACGAAACTTCTTGGCAGCCAGTCCAACAAGGTCATGCCATTTCCACAGTTCAAAAGGTGTGCCAATTCCAATCCCGCAAACGCGGTTACGAAGATTGGCAGGAATGCTGTTTAGAAGAGGTTCCAGGCTTGATTTCAGAAAGCCAAAAACCGCATCGGGCATCGGATATTCATAAGTCGTGTGAAGCTCTCCGCGCACCTTCCCGGTGAAATCCAACAGCAACAAATCGGCACTTCTGCGCCCAATTTTAAGACCAATCGAAAAGGTTCCGTCTGGGTCCAGTTCAATCGGGATAGACGGTTTGCCGACCTTCCCCCGGACTGGGTCGCCACGGCGTACAAGACCATCTTCTTCAAGGTTGCGCAGGATGGTCGAAACTGTTGGCTTGGACAGCCCCGTCCGACGCGCTAGATCGGCTGCGGGCGCGGCGCGGTAGCGCTGTAGAACAGTGAGGATCAGGCGCTCGTTATGGTCACGAATACCTCGTTGGTTCACGCCTGCACTTTGTTCCCTGATGCTGTCTCCGTCCATAAATTGGACCATAATTGCCTCCCGTATGAATTGGAAGATAAACCAAACTCATTAGTTAGTAAAGTTTACAAACTAATTGACAGTTCGTTTCGAATCAGGCTTTTTAAAGACAGATCTGCAGGTTTTACGCCGCAGGTATGGATCGGGGACGAGCCCTGTCCGAAAACCAAAACGTTTTCTCTTGGGAGGAGAATATGAGAACTCTTTTGACCACTTCGGCTCTGGCAATAACCGTAATGGCCGGTTCGGCATTCGCAGAAACCAGTGCGTGCCTGATCACCAAGACTGACACCAACCCATTCTTCGTAAAAATGAAGGAAGGCGCAACAGAGGCGGCGGCTGCCAATGGCATCGAACTGTCGACCTTTGCAGGCAAAATCGACGGTGACGTCGAAACGCAGGTCGCTGCGGTAGAAACATGCATCGCATCGGGCGCAAAGGGTATCCTGATCACCCCGACCGACAGCCGCGCGCTGGTGCCGGTTATCACGCAAGCTCGCGAAGCTGGTGCATTGGTCATCGCCCTCGACACTCCGTTTGAGCCGGCAGATACCGCAGACGCGACCTTTGCGACAGACAACTTCAAAGCAGGCGTTTTGATCGGCCAGTGGGCCAATGCAAAAATGGGGGCTGACGCCGCAAATGCCAAAATTGCGCTGCTTGACCTGAACGCATCGGAGATCTCTGTCGACTATCTTCGCAACAACGGTTTCTTGCAGGGCTTTGGTATCGACATCAAAGACCCGACCGATATCGGTGACGAAGACGATCCGCGCATTGTCGGCAACGACGTGACCAACGGCAACGAAGAAGGTGGCCGCACCGCGATGGAAAACCTTCTGCAGAAGGACCCGGGCGTCAATCTCGTCTATACCATCAACGAACCTGCCGCAGCGGGTGCTTACGAGGCCCTGAAGTCGGTCGGACGTGAAAAAGACGTACTGATTGTATCGGTCGACGGCGGTTGTCCGGGTGTCCAGAACATCGCTGAAGGTGTCATCGGCGCGACATCGATGCAGTTCCCTCTGCTGATGGCCTCTAAAGGTATTGAGGCAATCAAAATGTGGGCCGACAGTGGTTCCAAACCCGAAAACACCCCCGGCCTGGACTTCTTCAACACCGGTGTTGAATTGATCACCGACGAGCCTGCAGACGGCGTTCCTTCCCTGACGTCCGCCGAAGGCCTGAAAAAGTGCTGGGGCTAAACCTACACTGAACGAACACGCAGGGCGCTCGCGCCCTGCGCACCCCGTTTATAAACTCACCACTTTGACGGAATCTGATGCCCCAGATACGCTGGCTGGCAAGGGAGAGAGTCATGTCTGAATCTGCGACACCGACCCAAAAGGGTCAGGACTTTGAACAGGTCTTAGACCAAAGCGACGCAAAGGTCGCCGCGTTTGAAGTCAAACATCACACCGTGCTGCAACGCATCCAACACGTTTTGCACAACAACCCCACGCTGGTTCCGGTCATCGTTCTGGTTCTCAGCTTATTTGCGTTTGGGTTGATTGCTGGCGGTAAATTCTTTTCGCCCTTCAACCTAAGCCTAATTATGCAGCAAGTCTCGATCATCGGGATGCTGGCCGCCGCACAAAGCCTGATCATCATCACTGCAGGCATCGACCTGAGCGTCGCTGCGATCATGGTTTTGATGTCCGTCATTATGGGCAACCTTGGTGTCAATCTGGGTCTGCCCACGCCGATTGCGATCGCTGTGGGCCTTATCGGCGGAGCCGCTGCAGGGATGATGAACGGACTGTTGATCACAAAGATCAAGCTGCCACCGTTCATCACCACCCTTGGCACCTGGTCGATCTTCTTTGCCCTTAACCTCTGGCTTTCCGGGGCCCAGTCGATCCGCAGTCAGGATATCGACGAGAAGGCGCCTTTGCTGAAGTTCTTCGGCAATGCCGTTTCGTTCGGTGGGGCCCGGATCACCTTTGGCGTCGTGCTGATGGTCGCTATCTTCGGCGTGCTTTGGTACATGCTGAACAAGACCGCCTGGGGCCGCCATGTTTATGCCATTGGTGACGACAAGGATGCGGCTGAAATGTCCGGCATTCGCACGGACCGCACGCTGGTAACCGTCTACATGCTCGCAGGGCTTGTCTGCGCCATTGCAGGCTGGGCATCCGTTGGCCGCGTGGGCTCCATCTCTCCGCAATCTTTCTATGAGGGTAACCTGCAGTCTATCACGGCCGTAGTGATCGGCGGCATCTCTCTTTTCGGTGGGCGCGGGTCGATCATGGGGGCCCTGTTCGGTGCCTTGATCGTCGGTGTGTTCCAATCGGGCCTGCGTTTGGCTGGGGTTGACGTGCTGTGGCAAGTCTTTGCCATCGGTTGGCTCATCATCATCGCGGTCGCTATCGACCAATGGATCAGAAGGGTATCTGCATAATGACTACTCCTGTTGTTCAAGCCCGCGGAATCGTGAAGCGCTATGGCCACGTGACCGCGATCGACCACTCGGATTTCGAGCTCCGCGCTGGCGAAGTTCTGGCCGTCATCGGCGACAACGGTGCGGGCAAATCTTCGATCGTCAAAGCGATCTGCGGCGCCACGACCCCCGACGAAGGAGAAATCCTGATCGAGGGGAAACCGGTAAGGTTCAACTCGCCAATCGAAGCGCGGGAAATGGGAATCGAGATTGTTTATCAAAACCTCGCTCTTTCCCCGGCCTTGTCGATAGCCGACAACATGTTCACTGGCCGGGAAATCCGAAAGGAAGGCTGGCAGGGAAAATACCTGCGCATGCTCGACAAGCCCGCGATGGAGAAGTTCGCGCGCGACAAGCTGACCGAGCTTGGGCTTATGACGGTCCAATCGATCAAGCAACCGGTTGAGACTTTGTCGGGTGGTCAGCGCCAAGGTGTCGCTGTGGCCAGGGCAGCAGCCTTTGCTACCAAGTTTATCATCATGGATGAACCGACAGCCGCCCTTGGCGTAAAAGAGAGCCGCAAGGTGCTGGAGTTGATTCAGGACGTGCGTGCCCGAGGGATCCCGATCATCCTGATCAGCCACAACATGCCACATGTGTTTGAGGTCGCCGACCGTATCCACATTCACCGACTGGGCAAACGGCTTTGCACGATCGACCCCAAGGACTACACCATGTCCGATGCGGTCGCTTTCATGACCGGTGCCAAGGAACCACCTGCCGAGGACGCCGCGTGAGCACGCCTAACGAAATTGCCGAGGCGCTTCTGGAAGAAATTCTTGCAGCGCCTCGTACTGGACATCGCAAGGTAGTCGCTGTTGCCGGACCGCCAGCCTCGGGAAAATCTACATTGTCAGAGGTTTTGGCGGAACAATTAACCACCAAAGGATGTAACGCGACAGTCGTCCCGATGGACGGTTTCCACCTAGACAACCGGATTCTTCAGGCCCGGGGCCTGTTGGGCCGCAAAGGGGCGCCAGAGACATTTGATATTGGAGGTTTTCTTCGCCTTGTAACCGCACTTCCCACCTCAGATACTGTGTACTTCCCGATCTTTGACCGAGAACGCGACATCGCGATTGCCGGTGCAGGATTGGTATCGGATGACTGCGATACGGTGGTGGTCGAAGGTAACTACTTACTCTTTGACGCTCCTGAATGGCGAGATCTAAGAAAGTATTGGAACTTTGCTGTCCAGTTAGATGTTCCAATTTCTGTATTGCGCCAACGACTTATCGATCGCTGGCTTTCGTATGGGCTGACACTTGGTCAAGCAACAGCCCGAGCCGAGACAAATGATTTGCGGAATGTTGAACTGGTCGCATCGCAACGGTTGGAAGCAGATACCACTGCTTCCACCTGATTTATATTTGAACCGTTACGCGCAAAAATAGAACGTGTAGGATTGAGTGTAATCGTGCGCGGCCTGCATTGATGTTAAAGAAAGAATCGACCGGTTTTCACCCAATACTTTGCACCAAATTTGCCGATAGTATTGCGCGATTTCCTCATCGCTTTGCGGAAGCGCATACTCCAAAGCACAGAGAAATCTGACACCTCTTTATCTACAAGAATTGTTTTTCTTTTTCGACATACGAACCCACCTCCCAATTGAGATATGTGGAGAAATTATTAGTTCCAAGTTTCAGCTAATATAGAGGCCATTACGGTCGCCTGAGGCTAGGAATTTCGCTCTGAACCGAAATCTACCACAACCCCGACAATTTGGGAGGATATCGACCCAACTTATCGCATCGCACGGAGGTAAACATCGACCAACCTCCGCGCCAAATCATCAACGGTTACGCCCTTGCCTAGGCGGTCACTCGCATGGAGCGAGAATATCCCATACATGCTGGCCCAGAGCAGCCTGATGTCGAGAACCTGCTCTTCGCGGTGCCCCCCGCAGTAAAGAGAGCTTGTAGCGTCGGTCAGGAGTCCGAGCAGCTGGTTGACCATCTCGTCGTAGCCTACTGCCCATTCGTGATCCGGGCCATAGCGATAGGAAATCACGGCATCCCATTCGCTTGGGTGTTTTTCTGCGAAATTCACAAAGGCCCTCGCCAACGAGAAAAGCCGATCACCGGGCGGCTCTTGTGTCGGAAGTTTCGAACAGTGATCGAAGAGCATCTCGAGAGTCTCACCATTCATCCGGTGGACCAGGTCATCCATGTTTCCGAAATGCTGGTAGATTGTGCCGACGGTGTATCCGACATCGGATGCGACCTTGCGGGCGGACAGCGCGTCGATTCCGTGTTCACGAACGATTCGTCTGGCGGAGATGAGAATGAGTTTCCCCAGTTCTTCGCGGGTATGATCTGAGCGACGCGCCATCGTAACCCGATGGTATTGCACGGAACTTCATCGCTTCAAAGGAATTTATTGAACGTCGTTTATTTTTGTGCCATAAATTAAACAATGTTCAATATATGGCGGCAAGCGGTCATGCGTATGAGGCTGATCGTCTTCGCCTTGAACAACGGAGGTTGACGCCATGAGTGACCGTTCCAGTGACATTCGGGAAGACCGAGATGAACGCATTCGCAAACAGGCCGCACAGGACCTCTTCGATCTTCGAAAGAAATGAAGGTCGCGGGGTGTTTCGACCCGGACCCGTGGGCATCCACGCTGCGCTTCACCGGTATCCTAGCCGCATTAGCCACCGGCTGGTGCGCGATGTTCCTAGTGTCCGATCCATTGGCTTGGGCCGTCGGTATCGTCTTTGTGGCGTTCGCTTCGATGCAAGCTGGCTTTGTCGGCCACGACATCGCCGATGGCGCGGTGACGCGTTCCCGCAAGCTCTCGGCCCTCCTCGGCCACACGCTCATGACCTTCTCAACGAGAATGAGCGCCAGTTACTTTGAGGATTTCCTCCGTTCCCACCACAGCATGGTGCTGCGCGGACCGAGCGGTTTCGAGGGTTCGCAGAAACCGAGAAATCCCTACCTCGTCGGTCTCCTCGACGCGGAGAAGAAGATCCACGGCCCTGCCTAATACGCCGTCTTCATTCTTCTACAGGGTGTGCTCTACCGGATCGAGAGCATCCGCTTCGTTCGGACCAACTGGGCGTCGGCGCGGTGGGTTGCAGGCGGGGGGTAGGAAAAAAGTTTAAGATGACCTTGGGAGAGACCAAGATGGAACAGACAGAGTTTGAGAATTTCGTCGACCGCTTCTACGAGAAGCCTGATTTGGATCGCGCCATCGAAGGTCTGCGGTTCTACCTCTCCCAAACCGGGGGATTCGTGTGCGGGGAAGACGTGCTGATGCCCTACTTATTTGGCCGACTGACGCAACTGCACCCTGAGATTACACCGCGGATCAGAAAAGTATTGGAGGAAGAGGCCCGTTCGAAGCCAGATTTCGCGGCATCGCTCTCTATGTGGTTGGACGGTCCAGTGCCGGAAAACGCCCTAGAAACGATCATACAAAGCCCCCAGGACAACGATCTTCTGTGGATCGAGTTCTCGCTCACGGGCCAGCCGGAGCCGATCATCCGCCTGATCGACCTGTTCGAACGGGCCGACAAGATTCGCGTAAAACTGGCGGAGCGGTTGGCTGCGCCGGAGCCCTTTCTCGGTAGGCTGTTTCAGAGGCGAAAACGCACGTGTGAGAAGTTCCGTTGCATCCTAGATGTTCATATAGACAGTGAGGCAGGAACTATCTGCTCGAGAGATGACCTTGATGCGCTCTGCTTCATGCGTGGCGATGCTATGATTGACAAAAAGCAGATGGACCAGATGGGTAAGTTCTTCCCGATCGGCCTATCCGCCGAGGAGGTGAACTACTGCCTCACCAAAGCAACTGCCAAGTGGAGCCTGTGCTTGAGCGCGATCAAGAACGAACGGGTTCGCTCTATAATCAACGAACAGATCAATGAACGCAGTGGGCCAGCATTGCTTACGTTGCTGGAGATTGCAGCCCGGGCAAGTCTGGCAACGGACGACCATCCCACCGCTGCAGGCTACCTTGATCGATTTATCGAGATGAACCCATTTCGGGCCGAACTTCAGGGCCTCCGAGCGCCCTTCGCCGCAGATGCAGAGATCGCCTCGCTTTCGAAGATTACCGGGGAGGCCGTTATATGTCAGCCGACCCTCACGAAGGTCGACGTGACGGAGATCGTTGAGCGATGTCTCGCGAATGAGCGAGGCGTTCAATCGGGCTATGGCCAGATGAACGCTGGTATCAGGAAGGGTGAGATCTTCGAGGATGCCGAAGAGCAGAAATACATCGAATGGACTTACAAGTTCGACGTCAGCGGATCCTTTGATGTTCTTCAATGGATGGACCCTGATGACTGGGACCAGTGGAGAAGCATTGATGGTAAGACCTATCAGTCTGCGGGGCTCTGGTTCGAAACCAAGGACAAGAAGACAAAACGACTCCTCGCGGGGGTCAACTCGATGCTTCGCGATGCTGGCTGGATCAAAGCACTTGAAACCGGTGCTCCCATATCGTTCGATGAGTATGAGTGGTGCGACAGCGGGTTCCTGAAGATCAGGGCAAGATCACGAGTCCTCCACAGAGTCATCGAGAAGGTTCTGCCGATCAAGAGCGCCAATCGAAGAGGCTTTGCTGAGATCGAGGTCTGGGTCGATTTGCAGTCAAACCGCCTAGTGGTCTGCGATGCCTTCATCAAAAACGTGGTCCTCAACGACAGGGTTGCGCATCTGGTTCTGCATCAGATTTTCGCCATGCCGAACGCCATCGTGAGCATTGATCACCCCGAGGTCATGGTGGCTGCACCGGGCAGCGACATTGAGCCCGGGACGGACGTTACGATGTATCAGGTTCCATCGCAGTCAAAGTTGTTTGATCCCAGTGACTGAGTGGAAACGCCCAGACACCCCGCAGCATGAAAGGGTAGAGCCATGCATTCTAACACTACGAGAGGGTTTGCCGTCGTCTTGATATTGCTCGGGGCCGCCTGGCTTTCGGTAGGGTCGTTCAGCGATTACCTCACTGGAAACCGTAAGATGTTTGCCGAAACACCGGCTTGTGATGACGCATCGTGGTGCGCCTCAATCCGCGATCTCTTCATCATAGACGCGCACAGCGACACGCTTCTCCACCGGGACCCAAGTCAGGCAACTGATTTCGGACATGTCGACCTCGCCCGGCTGATTCAGGGCGGAGTTGATGTGCAGGTATTCGCGATGGCGAGCGTCGCTCCAAAGATAGTCGAGGATGATGACAAAACGACAGCAGATGACTCGGCAGTATGTGGCTCGTGGGACGACGGGGATCGGCTAGGTATATTCTTCCCACTAAAGGAACCGTTTCATCCAGAGACATGGCTTTCCCCCATGGGTCGTGTTGACCGGCTGATTAATCGGTTCGACCAAGCCGTGGGAAAGCAAGCGTCTGACGGTTCGACTCTGGTGCGAATAGGCACGAAGGCTGACCTCGATGCTCTGATGACAGAGCGCAATTCGCGGGACGAGATCAGTGTCGGTGCCCTACTGGCCATCGAAGGTGCGTATTGGGCGTCCGAGGACAGGGGGGAGCTGACCCGGCAACTTGACAAGTTGGAGGCCGCTGGCGTCCGGATGATCGGTCTGACGCATCGGTCAAGCAACCAGCTTGCCGGTTCAAACGAAGATTGCTGGGATCGGCATGGTCTGACCGATCTTGGCTTCTTTGCTGTCGCCGAGATTTGGAAGCGCAACATGGTTCTTGATCTCGCGCACGCATCCTCTGCGACCATCGCCGACGTTGCGCAACTGTCGTCAGAAGGCAAGGGTGGACCGGTCATCGTGTCACACACTGGCGTCAAATCAGCCTGCAAGCACGACAGGAACCTGAGCGACGAGGATTTGCGCAACGTCGTTCGCTCCGACGGTGTCGTCTCGCTCGGTTTCTGGACCACAGTGAACTGCATTAAGGGCGCTGTGACAGCTCAGCAAGCCCGACTGGCCATCGCTCGTTCGTTCGCGGTCGCCTACCAGATCCTAAGTACGCCCGAATTCGCCGCCGAGATGGGCCCGGGTTACGAAACGAGTTCCCATATAGCATTGGGGTCTGATTTCGATGGAGCGACGCTAGTTCCTGCAGACGCCTCGGCGATCCCTTGGTATCTGGAAGGCATCGCGAAGGTCGAGGCTGATGGGCAAAGGGTTTTCGACCGGGCGTCTATTGAGAACGTCGCAGGGAAGAACCTACTGCGTTTGCTGCTTGGTGCAATGAAGAACCGGTGACCATCAATCACTGAGCCTTGCTGTCATCAGTGGCGTACACTCAAGTCCCCAGCAAATAGCGCCTATCATGTGACATTCATGGCTAGATCGGCCAAACACTTTGCCCGAAGGAGGTGCCCACGACTGGTTAACCCAGCTTTCTTTGCACCAGTGGTCTCAAGTTCATGGTCACCTAGCTTTCTAAGCAGCTCTCTAGAAATGCGTCAGAAATCGAGGTTTTCCACGCTCAAGGCATTCTGCTGAATGAACTCGCGGCGTGGTTCAACTACGTCACCCATAAGCTTGGTGAACAGATCGTCGGCGTCAGCCAGATCCTCGACCTTAACTTGCAACAAAGTGCGCGCTTCGGGGTCCAGCGTGGTTTCCCACAACTGGTCGGGGTTCATCTCGCCCAGACCTTTGTAGCGCTGCAGGGACAGGCCCTTTTCACCTTCGGACAGGATAGCGTGCAGCAAGTCGGACGGACCAAAGATCGCGGTTTCGCGGTCTTTGCGCGTAAGGTTCGCGGGCTTGCCATACGTGCCGTCGGTTTCATTGACCAGCTGCGACAGCTTGCGTGCCTCGCCCGAGCGCAACACGGCACCGTCCAGCGAATGAATCTCTTCCACACCACGCAGAATCCGCGACAGGCGAATACCGTGGTCTTGGGTGATACGACCTTGCCACCCGCGTTCGTATTCTTCGGTCACCATGTCCAGACGGGCAGCGACGGTATCAGCAACCGCTTGAAGATCGGCGTCGGCACGGCCCGGTTCAAACGCGCCAGCAAGGGCGGCTTGTTCCAGGATATGGCGCGGATAATGCGTCGGGAACGCATCAAGTACCTTGCGGAAGGCGCGGGCACCATCGACCACGCGGGACAGGTCCGCACCGGCGATTTCCTCACCGGTCGACAGGCGCAGAACGGCACCTTCGATACCTTGGGAGACAAGGTAATCGTCCAAGGCAGATTGGTCTTTCAGATAGACCTCTGATTTTCCGCGCGCGACTTTGAACAGCGGCGGTTGCGCGATGTACAGATAACCACCTTCGATCAGCTCTGGCATTTGGCGGAAGAAGAAGGTCAGCAGCAGCGTACGGATGTGCGCGCCATCCACGTCCGCATCGGTCATGATGACGATCTTGTGGTAACGCAGCTTCGAGATATCGAACTCATCCCGGCCAATGCCAGTACCAAGCGCCATCACAAGGTTGCCAATCTCTTGGCTGCCCAGCATCCGGTCAAACCGGGCGCGCTCAACGTTCAGGATCTTCCCGCGCAGGGGCAGGATCGCCTGATTACGACGGTCGCGGCCGGTTTGGGCAGAGCCACCGGCGCTGTCACCCTCCACCAAGAAGAGTTCGGTTTTCGACGCATCCTTTTCGGAACAATCCTTCAGCTTACCAGCAAGGAAGTTCACATCGGTCGCGGTCTTGCGGCGGGTCAGCTCACGCGCTTTGCGGGCGGCTTCGCGGGCCAAAGCGGCCTCGATGATCTTGCCGACGATCTGTTTGGCTTCATTGGGGTGTTCTTCGAACCACTCGCCAAGCTTTTCGTTCACCAGACCTTCAACAGCTGGCCGGACCTCGGAACTGACCAGCTTGTCTTTCGTCTGTGACGAGAATTTCGGGTCCGGCACCTTGACCGACAGCACGCAGGTCAAGCCTTCACGGGCATCATCGCCGGTAAAATTGACCTTCTCTTTCTTCGCGATCCCGCTGGACTGCGCATAGCCGTTGATCGTCCGCGTCAGCGCACCCCGGAAGCCCGCCAAATGCGTTCCGCCATCGCGCTGCGGGATGTTGTTGGTGAAGGGCAGGACGTTCTCGTGATAGCTGTCATTCCACCACATCGCGACCTCGACCCCGATGCCGTCACGCTCTCCGGTCATGAAGATCGGCTCGGACATGGCAGAGGTTTTGGAGCGATCGAGATACTTCACGAACTCGCGCACACCACCTTCATAGAACAACTCTGTTCGCAGTGGTTCCACCGGGCGTTCATCTTCCAAAATGATCCGAACACCAGAGTTCAGGAAGGCCAGTTCGCGCAGACGGTGTTCCAGCGTCGCGAAGCTGTATTCAAGGTTCGAGAACGTATCGGTCGAGGCCATAAAGCGCACCTCGGTCCCCTTGCGGCCATTCGCGTCGCCAACGACCTTCAGGTGTTCCGCCGTATCTCCACGTTCGAACCGTGCGGTATGTTCCTTGCCATCGCGCCAGATGCGCAGTTCCAGCCAATCGGACAGGGCGTTCACAACGGAAACACCCACGCCGTGCAAACCGCCCGACACCTTGTAGGAGTTCGAGTCAAACTTACCGCCCGCGTGCAGCTGGGTCATGATGACCTCTGCCGCGGAAACACCTTCCTCTGGGTGGATGTCGACCGGGATACCGCGCCCATTGTCCGAGACAGAAACACTGGAATCGGCATGAATTTTGACCGTCACATGGTCGGCATGACCGGCCAAAGCTTCGTCAATGCCGTTGTCCACGACCTCGTACACCATATGGTGCAGGCCAGAGCCATCGTCCGTGTCCCCGATATACATACCGGGACGCTTGCGGACGGCCTCTAAGCCTTTGAGAACCTTAATAGAATCAGCGCCGTATTCTTCCGGGGTCTGCTCGGTGTCGGACATGCCGGTCCTTCCTTCGTATTTTTGCCATTTTATACGAAGTTTTGCGGGGGTTGTCACGGCCAACCCCCACATTTTGATCTATTCTCACGCAGCTTGTGCGCCCAGTTTTTCGACCTGCCCAAGCCAGGATTTCACCTTGGCGTCCTTTGGGTGCGAGGCCGGGGAAAACTGGGTGAACTTGGTTGGCTTGATCCCGACGAATCCAAGGATCTGACGGCTGATGAATTTCTTCACCGCATTGCCATAGGCCAGCCGCAACAGGATCGCCGGCGTGTCCGAGGTTAGGATCACCCGGGCTGTCTTACCCTTCATCATCGGGCGAGGCATACCAATTAAGTTCGGGTTGCGGGTGTCAAAGGTCCGACCCGGCAGGAAGGACCGATCAAAGAGGCCCTTAAGCTTGGCAGGAATCGCGCCCCACCACAGGGGTGTCGACAAGGCGATATGCTCGGCCCACTCCAAATCAGACAGGAAGGTTTCCAGATCAGGTTCCAGCGGTTTTGCGCTGCCATATCCGCCCTCGCCATAGTCCAGATCAAAGGACATCTGACCAAGGTCGTGCTGACGCACGTCATGGCCCGCCTTGATGGCCGCTTCGGCATAGGCGGCCACCAGCGATTTCGACAAAGAAGTTTGGCCGGGGTGGCCGTTCAGAACAAGAATACGTTTCGGGGTCATAGCGAATCTCCAAAATTGACTACGGTCATATTTACATAAAAATGACTTCGGTCAATTATTATTTTTGACCCTGGTCAGTTTTTGTGTTTGAGTGCCGCAATGAACAAACCAATTCAGCAACGCACCCTGAAAACCCGTGCGCGCCTTGTGGCCGCCGCTCAGGAAATCATTAAGGAAGTCGGGCACGAAGCCCTGCGCACCGAAGAGGTCGTAAAACGCGCAAAGGTGGCCAAAGGCACTTTCTTTGCCCATTTCCCGGATAAGGACGCCTTGTTGGATCTTCTGATCGGGGAAGAACTGAACAGCTGCGTCGACGGGTTGGCCGAATTGCCGCCGCCCGCATCTGTCGAAGCGCTGGTTGCCCAGTTGATGCCTCTTCTGGATTTGATGAGCCGTAGCCGAATGGTGTTCGACGTGATCGTCCGCTACTCGGGCGCGGCTGCCATCGAAGAGGTTGGCCCGATTGCCGAGAATTTCGGGAAGCAGTTAGACCTGTTCATCCGCTGGTTCGATCCGTTGGGCAACCATCCGTTCCGCCGCGATATCTCTCCTGAACTGATGGGCGAAGGTGTTCAGGCCTTTGTAATTCAGGCCATAGCCCTGAATTTCTGCAACCTGCACAACGACGTCGATATGACCAAACGGTTGACGCAATATCTGAGGGCTTGGCTGTTGCCCCCTACGTGAAGGGGATCACAAAACCCACCAACACCAGCAAGATGCCAGCTACGATATTTGTCCGGCGCAGGGCAGAGGGCGATGACAGCAATCGTCGCGCCCGGTCGATGAATATCCCCAGACACAGGTTCCCGAACAACGGAATGATTGCCGACAGAAAGGCGATGGCACCGATGTCCATCCATGTCAGCGCCGACAGATCAAAGAAGCCGGGCAGCATCCCCATGTAGAACAGGATCGCTTTCGGATTGCCCAGAATGACGGCCAACCCCGCGATGAACCCCGCCCACATGCCGGGCCGTGTCAGGCGGCTGTCGCTGGCAATGGACTTGTCCGCATAGCGGATCAACATGCCCCCCATGAACAGGAATATCCCCGCAGCGAACCATTTCAGCGCCACAAGGAACCCGCCATAGACCGAGATGATCCAGCTGACCCCAAGGATCGCCAGAACCGACCACATGACGTCCCCAATCACGACGCCAAGCGCCAATGGCCAAGCCGCGTGAAACCCGCCCGACAAGGCGCGCGCGGTCAGCGCAACCCATACCGGTCCGGGCGTCAGGAAAAGAACCAAAAGCGCGCCCGCATAAAGCGTCAGATCCCACGGTCCGAGCGTCATGTTGTAAGCCGCCCATCTTCATCCAGCGCCCAGAACGGGTTCATCGCATATTCCCAGACGTGACCATCGGGATCTGCGAATGTTCCGGAATAGCCTCCCCAGAAGACCTTCTCTGGGCGTTTCAACGCGACCGCACCCGCCGCAAGAGCCGCGTCATAGGCCGCGTCTACCTGATCTTCGGTCGGAAAGTTCTGCGCAAGGGTCATCGCACCAGTGCCCAGATCAGAGGGCACTTTTCCAAGGTCTTCGGCAAGCTTTTCCCGTGAATAGAGACCCAGCTTCAGACCGCCAAGATCGTAGAAGGCGACCTCTTCCTGCGCGTGCTCGACCAACCAGCCGAGCGCCTCGTAAAAGGACCGCGCTCTTGCCAGATCGTCAACGCTTAAGGTGATCAGCGTGACGCGATTCGCCCTCATCCCAATTCCCTTTCGTGGATCGCACTGGTGCCGTCCAATTCGGTCACCTCGAATGCCTGCGCACGGTTGCCCAGTTCCGAGAAAAGCTCAACCCCTGTGCCTGTCATCCACGCCTGCGCGCCCAATGCGCAGATTTCGTTATAAAGCGCTGCCCGGCGACCGGCATCCAGATGCGCTGCGACCTCGTCCAACAAGAGAATAGGCGGCGCCCCAAAGTCCTGCGCCAGTGCCCGTGCATTGGCGAGGATCAAAGAGATCAACAGGGCCTTTTGCTCGCCGGTCGAACAGTGTTTTGCCTCGACGTCTTTGGCCACATAGGTCGCTCCAAGGTCTGCACGATGGGGGCCAACCAAGGTGCGGCCCGCAAACAGGTCCTGCCTGCGGCTATCGGCGAAAGCGGCCGCCAGATCATCTTCGGTTTCCAACGCGGGACCTTCTGCGCCCGACACCAACTGCAATGCGGCGGCGGGAAAGGCGCTGTCATCCTGCTGCGCCTCTGACAGACGTGCGATCGCCAAGGTGCGGTTTCGGTGAATCTCGGCCCCGCTCCGGGCCATTTGCGCCTCTAGCGCGGCATACCACGCCGCTTCGTGCACCTGATCCTTCAGCAAACGGTTCCGCTCTCGCATCGCCTTTTCATAGGTCAACGCGGCCTCGGCGTGGCCCGGCTCAAAGCTCAAGGCGATCCGATCCAGAAACCGCCGCCGTCCCTCGGCTCCTTCCAGCCAAAGCCGATCCATCGACGGCACCAACCACAGCATCCGTAAAATTCGCCCCAACGCCACCTGAGGCGCCGCCTTGCCATCAATCCGCGTGGATCGGGCTTGCCCGGCCTCGGCCATGGTTTCCAGCTCGTGGACTTGATGCAGGCTGACCAGTTCGGCGGTGTTCTTCCAACCAAGCGCTTCGGGCTTTCGCGACAACTCTTCTGCCGTTGCGCGGCGAAGTCCCCGGCCTGGGGAAAAGAGAGACACTGCTTCAAGGATATTCGTCTTGCCTGCCCCATTCGGCCCGAACAACGCAACCGGGCGCCCATCCAAGGATAGGCGCGCGGATTTGTGGGATCGAAAATGAGACAGGCTGAGCGCCCGAAGATAAAGGGCACTCATCCTATAGGTCAGACACGCATCGGCATGACGACGTAAACCGCCGACGGATCATTGCCTTCGCGCATCAGCGTCGGGTCGCCGGAAGAGTTGAACATGAAGACAGCGTTTTCGCGGTCCACCTGGCTGGCGATCTCCAGCAGGTATTTCGCGTTGAACCCTATCTCTAGCCGCTCGTCGCCATAGGCCACGGCCAGCTCTTCTTCCGCGGCGCCAGCGTCAGGGGCGTTGACGGACAGGACCAAACGATCTTCGTCCAGCGACAGCTTTACAGCGCGCGAACGTTCGGACGAAACGGTCGCCACACGGTCGACCGCCTTTGCGAATTCGGCCGCGTCCAGTTCCAGTTTGCGGGTGTTGTTCTGCGGGATCACTCGGGTGTAATCCGGGAAGGTCCCGTCGATGACTTTCGAGGTCAGCGTGATCTCAGGGGTCGCAAAGCGCACTTTGGTTTCCGAAACGGAAACGGCGATGGTGGTGTCATCGTCATCCAACAGCTTGCGCAATTCGCCAACTGTTTTGCGGGGAACAATCACACCGGGCATTTCTGCCGCGCCATCGGGCAGGTCGGCGTCGATACGGGCCAGACGGTGGCCATCGGTTGCCACGCAGCGCAGAACTTTGCCGCCTTCGGCATCGGCCACATGCATGTAGACACCGTTCAGGTAATACCGGGTCTCTTCCGTCGAAATCGCGAATTTCGACTTGTCGAACAGGCGGCGCAGCACCGGGGCCGGGGCCGCAAAGTTCGAGCTGTACTCAGAAGAGGCCATCACCGGGAAGTCCTCTTTCGGCAGGGTCGCCAACGAGAAGTTCGAACGACCTGCCTCAACCGTCAGACGACCTGCGGTTCCATCATCGGAAAGGGCGACCAGCGCGCCATCGGGAAGTTTGCGAACGATTTCGTGCAATGTCACCGCAGACACGGTGGTTGACCCCGCGCGCTCGATCATCGCCGGAACCTTGTCGACAACCTCGATGTCCAGATCGGTGGCGCGGAAGGTTACGGTGTCGCCATCGGCCTCGATCAGCACGTTCGCAAGGATCGGAATGGTGTTCCGACGTTCCACGACAGACTGCGCCTGTCCGACCGCCTTCAACAGCGTCCCGCGTTCGATACTGATTTTCATAACCACGCTCCCAATGATGCCGGGAGGAAAAACCTAACGTTTTTCCCCACTGGCTCAAGTGCTTTTTTCAGACTGTCTGTTGGTTTGTCCGGGGCGTCAAGGCCACCGGGCAATAAGCTTTATGCTTCCAGCATCCGGCGCAACATTTCCAGGTCTTCTGCCACCTGATTGTCCACGGCGCGTAGCTCATCGATACGTTTGACCGCATGCATGACCGTGGTGTGGTCGCGGCCGCCGAAGCGACGCCCAATTTCGGGTAGGCTGCGCGAGGTCAGATGCTTGGACAGGTACATCGCGATCTGACGCGGACGCGCGACTGTGCGGTGACGACGCGGGCCGATCATGTCCGACAGGCGCATGTTGTAATGCTCGGACACTTTGCGCTGAATTTCCTCGACGGTGACCTTGCGGTCCGAGGCGCGCAGAATGTCGGCCAGACAGTCGGTCGTCAGGTCCATCGTGATCTCTTTGCCAACCAGCGAGGCGAAAGCGAACAAGCGCGTCAAAGCGCCTTCCAGAACACGAACGTTGGTCGAGATCCGATGCGCAAGGAACTCTAGCACACCGTTCTGGATGACTAGACCCGGGTATTGCTCGCGGTAGCGATCGACCTTGTGTTGCAGGATGCCGAGACGCAGCTCATAGTCGGTCGGGTGCAGGTCAACGACGAGGCCGGACTGCAGGCGCGACTTGATGCGATCTTCCAGATCCTTGATCTCGCCCGGGGCGCGGTCAGCGGAAATGATGATCTGTTTGTTCTGGTCAACAAGCGCGTTGAACGTATGGAAGAACTCGTCCTGAGTGCTGTCCTTACCGGCGATGAACTGCACGTCATCCACCATCAGGACATCAACCGACCGGAACAACTCCTTGAACCCCATCGTATCGCGGTCACGTAGGGCTTGGACAAAGCGATACATGAACTGCTCTGCGGACAGGTAAAGCACGCGCAGATGCGGCGACTTGGTCCGCAACTCCCATGCGATGGCGTGCATCAGGTGGGTTTTACCAAGGCCAACGCCACCATACAGGAACAGTGGGTTGAACGAGACAGGGCCACCTTCGGCCACGCGGCGCGCGGCAGCATGGGCCAACTCGTTCGGCTTACCAACCACGAAGCTGTCAAAGGTAAAACGGGAATCAATTGCAGCACCCGGCAGGTCTTCGTCCGATTTGCGGGTCTCGGCAGGCGCGGGCTCTGAGGGCGCGGGTTCGGCCGACGCAGCAGGCGTTTCCGCCGCTGCGGCCGTGGCAGATGCCACGTCGAATTGCAGTCGAGAAACCGACGCACCATTCTGGCTAAGATGATGTTTGATCGCATCACCGAAGTTCCGAGATACCCATTCCCCGAAGAAACTGGTCGGCACTTCGAAATGTGCGGTTCCATCCCCAACCGATACAAAACGCATCGGCTTGATCCAAGTTACGAAGTTATTGTTCCCAATTGCCTTTTGAAGTTCGTTGCAAGTTAACCCCCAGCTGTCGTCCGTCATTTGAGCCCATTCCAAATGTTCTTGTGTTCTTCGGATGCTGCTCCTTAAGCCAGCAACCGCTTGTCACGACGCAAATTGCCTTGGGCCTTGCGGGTGGACCGCAAAGTGACGGGGCTCTCCCCGTAACATCGGCAAAAGGATCCCGGGGCCGTTCGGACCCGAAATTCGCGTTTGCCAGACGCGTTATCATGGACATGCCAGAGGTCTGAAAGCCGACAGGCCTACCCTCTCTTCAGCAAGGCTCGGACACAATTTTCCGAATACCTTTACCAGACGGACCAGTCGATCAAAGCCAGAGCTCTTGCCAGTGCAGCGCACAAGAGCGGCCAATCGAGCGGTCCATCGCCATGTCCCCCCAAGACGAAGTGAATCGCAGGGCCGAAGCTAGCAATTGCTTGCAGCGCGGCGCAACTGAACTTCGCGCTTGACGTCACCCTTTTGTGAAACGAATCCAGAGAACCCTTTGTAGCGCGTAAAACTGTGGCGATTCTTGCAACAGATTTCAGGAAACAGTCTGGTTCCAAAAAATGAAAAAGGCGCCCTTACGGACGCCTTTCAAAACCGATTCTGTCGCGGGGCTTAGCCCAGGGCTTTGACCCGTGCGGACAGGCGCGACATCTTACGCGCTGCGGTGTTTTTGTGCAGGATACCTTTGGTAACGCCGCGCATCATCTCGGGCTGAGCAGCTTGCAGAGCAGCTTTTGCAGCTGCCTGATCGCCAGCGGCGATAGCTTCTTCAACTTTACGCAGGTAGGTGCGGATGCGCGAACGACGGGCTTGGTTTACGGCAGCACGACGCTCGTTCTGACGGGCGCGTTTTTTTGCCTGGGGCGAATTTGCCATGATCTGGACCTTCTCTCAAGTTTGGTTCGTTTCGATAGCACAATGCCAAACCCGTCCGGCGGTTCCTCAACCGGGGTGATTCTAGCCTAGGCGGGCTGCACGCGCATGTATTGGCGGGCCGTATAGCCAAGTTTTACAGGGAATGTAAACAGAAAAACCGGCCCTGACGGCGGACCGGTTTTTGGAAGAGTGTTTTTGGCGACTTACTTATCGCGGAATTGCGGCTCTCGTTTCTCCATGAACGCGGCCATGCCTTCTTTCTGATCTTCCGAGGCGAACAGCGAGTGGAACAGGCGACGCTCGAACAGGATACCCTCGTTCAGGGTCGTCTCATAGCTACGGTTGACCGCCTCTTTCGCGGCGTAGACGGCAACCATCGACTTCTCGGCGATCTTCGCGGCCGCGCCCATAGCCTCTTCCATCAGTTTCTTGGCAGGCACCACGCGCGAGACCAGCCCGCAGCTTTCGGCCTCTGCCGCATCCATGAAGCGGCCGGTCAAGTGCATGTCCATCGCTTTGGACTTACCTACGAAACGGGTCAGGCGCTGCGTGCCTCCGATCCCTGCAATCACACCAAGGTTGATCTCGGGTTGGCCAAACTTAGCGTTGTCACCGGCGATAATGAAATCGCAGGCCATGGCCAGTTCACAACCGCCACCCAGCGCATAACCCGCAACCGCCGCGATGATCGGCTTGCGCGACCGGCAAAGGCGATCGAATTCGTCAGCGAACAGGTTTTCCATATAGACATCAACGAAGGATTTCTCGCTCATTTCCTTGATGTCCGCACCAGCGGCAAAGGCTTTCTCTGACCCGGTGATGACGATGCAGCGCACCTTGTCATCCCGGTTCGCCTCGTCGATTGCATCCGCCAGTTCGCCGATCAATGCACTGTTCAAAGCGTTCAGCGCCTCAGGCCGGTTCAGCTTGATCAGCGTGATGTGGTCCTGCGTTTCGACGATCAGAGTTTTATAGGCCATGCGGCGCCCCGTTGGTGGTTTCTGGTTTTGCAAGCCTTACCAGCCCTGTGGGGCCATTCAAGCTATGATTGGCAAACCGGGCAGTAAAAGCTGGATCGCGCCGATTGCACGATACGGCGGATCGTCCCGTCGCAGCCATCACGCAAACAGGCCTGCCCCTCGCGGCCATATACTTGAAAACTATGCTGAAAATAACCCAGCTCTCCGTCTGCCTGACGATAGTCTTTCAGACTGGACCCACCCGAGGCGATCGCTTCGGCAATGACATCGTTGATCTTGGCCGTCAGCGTTTCCAGCCGCGCAACAGAGATACGCCCCGCCTGTCGCTTGGGTGAAATCCCAGCACGGAACAGCGCCTCGCACACGTAGATATTGCCCAGTCCAGCGATGATTCCCTGATCCAGAAGCGCGGCCTTGATCAGGGTTTTGCGGCCCCGTAACCGCTCTGCCAGATAAGCGGCATTGAAGCTGTTGCTCAACGGCTCTGGTCCCAGAACTGACAGCAATTTGTGCTGATCCGCATTGGCGGTACTGACAAGATCCATCGCCCCGAACCGGCGTGGGTCGTTGAAAGTAATCCGCGCACCGTTATCCATGTCAAAGACCACGTGGTCATGTTTTTCGGGCGCAGGGTGGGTGTGATGGAATTGGCCTATCGGGTCACCTGAAACCGTCATGCGACCAGACATGCCAAGATGGATGATCAAAGTCTCGTCCGTATCAAGATCGGCCAAAATGTACTTTGATCGCCGCGCCAACCGTATCACCCGCGCCCCTGTCAGCCGCTCTGCCATGCGGTCCGGAAAAGGCCAACGCAGGTCGGGCCGGTTCACTTGGGCGCGTGCAATCACCGCGCCTTCCATGCTGGGGGCTAGGCCACGACGAACGGTTTCCACCTCGGGCAATTCAGGCATTTTTGTACAGCGCCTCCTGCGCTTGGATCATCAACTGGTTGAGACCTGCAAAGAAATAGGACACACGCGCCTTTTTGCCCGTCTTGAACCAAAGATGGTACTCCATCGCTTCTTTGTTGGATTCGATCCGCTGTAGGTCGCGCCATTCGTGGCGGTGGACGCGCCCCAGATAGTCGAGCGCGAGCAGGACAGAGCCGTCAAACCGCAACCGCGCCCGCCACAGCCAAACCCCACCCCACAGAAAAAACATTCCGCCGCTGAAACTGAAGATTTGACCAAGCAGTGTGGCAGATTCAGAAAAAGCCATCGCAAAGACGAACAACAAGAACCCCACAGCGATCAATGCAACCAATCGCGTTCCGGATTTCAAACGAAGCTCGGTATAGCCATGAATGTCTTGGCCCGCCTGATCTGATCCCAAGGCCGCAAGGCAATATAGAAAGATTGTCAGCGGTGCCCCCACCAACAGCATGGCGGCCACAGTCAGCACCAGCTTTCCGACCGTCTGAAGCAAGGGAATATCGTTGAAGACAATGCCACGGGACGCCAACCAAGGCTCGATCACATCGCGCGACATCGCTGCGCCGAAGAACAGAGAGACACCGATCAGGGTGACAACAAACCAAAAGAGCGCGCGTCCCATGAAAAGCCCTTGATCAAACTGGTCCGAAAGAGGTCTCAGATATTGCTGCGGCAATCAATGCGTTTGTGTCCGGGCCGCGCAACCTATATCGAAGCAGGGGACAGAACGGGACAGGACCGCATGACCAGCGAGAATGATCAAAAGACCACCCATTTCGGGTTCCAGACCGTGGCCGAAGACCAGAAGGCCGGGATGGTGCATGGGGTGTTCACCAATGTGGCCTCTAAATACGACATCATGAATGACGTGATGTCGGTTGGCATCCACCGCGTTTGGAAAGACGCGATGATGGATTGGCTGGCACCGCAGTCGCACCAGAAGCTTCTGGATGTGGCAGGCGGTACCGGGGATATCTCTTTCCGGTTCCTGAAACGCGCACCGGGGGCCCATGCCACCGTGCTGGACATGACCGAGTCGATGCTGGTCGAGGGTCGCCAACGGGCCGAGGCCGGCGCAATGGCCGACAGTCTTGATTGGGTCGTCGGCGACGCAATGGCCCTGCCCTTCGAAAACAACACGTTCGATCGTTACACGATCTCTTTCGGCATCCGGAACGTCACCCGCGTACAGGATGCGTTGAACGAGGCCTTCCGCGTCCTGAGACCGGGCGGCCGTCTGATGGTGCTAGAGTTCAGCCAGCTGCCAAACCCTGCGATGCAATGGGCCTATGACCGGTATTCCTTCAACGTGATCCCGAAGATGGGTCAGATGATCGCGAATGACCGTGACAGCTATCAGTATCTTGTCGAATCCATCCGCAAGTTCCCCGATCAGGACACCTTTGCGCAGATGATCCGCACCGCCGGGTTCGAGCAGGTGAAGTACCGCAACCTGTCCTTGGGCATTGCCGCCCTGCATTCGGGCTGGAAACTGTAAGATGCGCGGGCCGCACAACATTCTACGCCTGATCCGCATCGGTGCCACGTTTGAACGCACCGGCGCCATGCGCACCGTGCTCGAAGCAATGGAGGCCCCGCGCCACCTGCGTATTGCGGCCCGTGTTCTGGGCTGGCCGTTTTCGTGGTTGGGACTGAAGGGCGATACCTCTATGCCGCCGGTGACCCGCGCGCTGACCGCTCTTGGCCCGGCCTACATCAAGTTCGGGCAGATCCTGTCGACCCGTCCCGATGTCGTCGGCCCCGATCTTGCCGACCAGCTGCGCGTGCTTCAGGACAAGCTGCCACCGTTCTCGACCGACAAAGCCAAGTCGATGATCGAAGAAGAACTGGGGGGCACTGTCGAACAGCTGTTCTCAGAGTTCTCGGAACCCGTCGCCGCCGCCTCGATCGCGCAGGTTCACAAGGCCCGCCTGTCCAGCACGGGCGAGCAAGTCGCCGTCAAAGTCCTGCGCCCCGGCATCGAACGCGCCTTCCGCCGCGATATCGACGCCTTCTATTTCGCCGCGCGCACTATCGAGTTCCTGTCACCATCGTCGCGGCGCTTGCGCCCGATGGACGTGGTCGAACATTTCGACGGCGTGGTCTCAGGTGAGCTTGATCTGCGGCTTGAAAGCGCTGCTGCGGGCGAATTCCACGCGACCACAGCTGCCGACGAGGGCTTTTCTGTCCCGACCGTGCATTGGGATATGTCCAGCCGTCGCGTGATGACGATGGGCTGGGTCGAGGGCGCCCCACTTGGGGACAACGCCGTCATTGATGCGGCAGGCCACGACCGCAAGTTGCTGGGCGAACGGGTCCTGCAAATGTTCCTGCGCCACGCTCTGCGCGACGGCTATTTCCACGCCGACATGCATCAGGGCAACCTGAAGGTCGGCGCGAATGGCGACATCCTTGTCTATGACTTCGGCATCATGGGCCGGATCGACGAATACACCCGCCGCGTCTACGCCGAAATTCTGTTCGGTTTCATCCGTCGCGACTATCGCCGCGTGGCAGAGGTGCACTTTGAGGCGGGATATGTTCCCGCCGACCGGGACGTCGACGAATTCGCCCGCGCCCTGCGCGCGGTCGGGGAGCCGATCTTTGGAATGGATGCGGCCCATATCTCTATGGCGTCGCTGCTGAGCTATCTGTTCGAGGTGACCGAACGCTTCGGCATGGAAACCCGGACAGAGCTGATCCTTCTTCAGCGCACCATGGTGGTGGTGGAAGGCGTGGCACGCTCTCTGGACCCGCATATCAACATCTGGCAGGTCGCCAAGCCGATCGTCGAAACCTATGTCCGCGAAAACATCGGCCCGCGCGCCATGCTGCGCGACGTGGTGAAGACTGCTCAGGTTTTGGGCCGCTTTGGCCCCAAACTGCCGCAATTGGCAGAGGCCGCGCTGATCGCACAAACCAACCCCAAACCACCAGCCAACAATACGGGGCGTGGGGTTCAGGCGCTTTGGGTGGTCATTGCGTTGCTGACCGGGCTTCTTGGCTACGTTTTAGGAACAGTTGGGTAGCGATTCCAGACCCCATTGTTGACAGCCGCACGGTGATGGCCCATCGAAGGGCCGAAGAATTCGCGCAAAGGGTCTTTTCATGAAGATTGCAATGATTGGCACGGGCTATGTCGGGCTTGTTTCGGGGGTTTGTTTCTCGGACTTCGGGCACGAGGTGATCTGCGTCGACAAGGACCCGCGCAAGCTTGAGATGCTCGAGGCAGGCGAAGTTCCGATCTATGAGCCCGGCCTGGACGAGTTGATGGCAAAGAACGTGGCCGCAGGTCGTCTGTCTTTCACCGGCGACCTTGCTGCTGCGGTTGATGGCGCGGATGCGGTCTTTATCGCTGTGGGCACCCCGACCCGTCGCGGGGATGGCCATGCAGACCTGACCTATGTGATGGCGGCGGCCGAAGAAATCGCGAACAGCCTGACGGGCTATGCCGTCATCGTCACCAAATCGACTGTCCCTGTCGGAACCAACCGCAAGGTGGCCGAGACCGTCCGTGCCGCTAACCCGGATGCAGATTTCGATGTGGCGTCAAACCCCGAATTTCTGCGTGAAGGTGCGGCGATTGATGACTTCATGCGCCCCGACCGCGTTGTCGTCGGCGTGGAATCGGACCGCGCGGAAGAGGTCATGGGCGAGATCTATCGCCCCTTGTTCCTGCGTGACTTCCCCATCGTCTACACCGATCTGGAATCGGCCGAGATGATCAAATACGCCGCGAACGCTTTCCTTGCGACCAAGATCACCTTCATCAACGAGATCGCAACCCTGTGTGAAAAGACCGGGGCCGACGTGAAATCGGTGGCCAAGGGCATGGGTCTGGACGGGCGGGTCGGGAACAAGTTCCTGCACGCTGGCCCCGGCTATGGCGGGTCATGCTTCCCGAAAGACACCAGCGCGCTGGCACGGATCGGGCAGGAACACGCCAGCCCGATGCAGATTACTGAGACCGTCATCACTGTGAACAACGCCATGAAGCAGCGCATGGTTTCAAAACTGCAGGACATGTGTAATGGCAAGTTCAACGGCAAAACCGTTGCTGTTCTGGGCGTGACTTTCAAACCCAACACCGACGACATGCGCGATGCCCCAAGCCTGACCATTGTCCCGGCATTGGTCGGCGGCGGCGCCAAGGTCCGTGTTGTTGACCCGCAAGGCCGTCGCGAAGGCGAAGAACTGTTGCCCGGCGTCGAATGGTTCGAGGACAGCTATGCCGCGACAGAAGGCGCCGATCTTCTGGTGCTTCTGACCGAATGGAACGAATTCCGCGCACTGGACCTGCAGCGTCTGGCCAGCAGCATGTCCGAGGCCAAGCTGGCCGACCTGCGTAATATCTATTCTGTCGAAGATGCCCAACGCGCGGGCTTTACCGCCTATTGCGCTGTAGGTCGGCAGGGATACGGCCTGCCGGAATAATCGCTAGACCTGATAGAACTCGCGGTACCACGCCACGAATTTCGCTACACCGTCTTTGATATCCGTAGTTCCGATCTCTCCGATCAAGGAACGGATCAAATCCGTGTCGGCCCATGTGGCGGGCACGTCCCCGGGTTGGATCGGCATCATGTTCATCTTGGCGTCTTGGCCCAAGGCCGCTTCGATGGCCCGGATAAACTCCATCAGTTCAACTGGCTGTGCGTTGCCAATATTGACCACCCGGAACGGGGCAACAGGGCTTAGGCTGTCACTGTCACCGACGGGTTGATCTCCGGGGACGGCGTCAATCAAACGCACGATCCCGCGCACCAAATCATCGATATAGGTGAAATCGCGTTGCATCTTGCCGTGGTTGTAGACGTCAATCGCCTCACCCGAGAGCATCGCCTTGGTAAACTTGAACAGCGCCATATCCGGGCGACCCCAAGGGCCATAGACCGTGAAGAAGCGGAACATCGTGGTGGGCAGCCCATAGAGATGGGCATAGGAATGCGCCATCGCCTCGTTCGCCTTCTTGGTCGCCGCGTAGAAGGACATCTGCGTGTCAGCCTTGGCAGTTTCCTGATAGGGCATTTCGGTATTTGCCCCATACACCGAAGAGGTCGACGCCATCAGTAGATGCTGAGGTGGAAAGGCTCGGGCGGCCTCTAACACTTCGAAGGTCCCGACAAGATTGGACTCGACATAACTGCGCGGTGCATCGATCGAATAACGCACCCCAGCCTGTGCGGCCAGATGGATCACTGCATCGGGTTTATGGGCCTCGAACAACCCTCGTACCAGACCAGAGGTTTCCAACATGCCATCAACAGCCGTAAAGCCAGAATGCTCTTCCAGCAAAGCTTTGCGACGTTCTTTGAGGCGAACATCGTAATAGTCGGTCATCCCGTCCAGACCGATCACGGTCCATCCCTGCTGCAACAAAGCCAGCGCCGTGTGAAACCCGATAAAGCCCGCAGAGCCGGTGACCAAGGCGGTCCGGGATTTGGCTGGCGTTTGATCTTGCATGGTCAGGGGCTCTCTCTGTCGCGTTGGACCCGTCATTCGTGCGGATGGCCTTATTGTCAATCACTGCGCGGTAAATTTCCACCGTATCGCAGCTCAAATTCTCGGGCAGTAAAGATTTGGTAACGGCCCGATCCGTAAGCTACTTCCCGGGGATGGGGTTCCGGGGCCAATGCCCCGACATTGGACGGAGCACCCGAATGACACGCAAGGGTCAGGAAACGATGCAAAAATTCCGCCGGACCACTAGGCCCGAGGAAAAAGATGACCCACAGAATCAGGGGACTAGCCCAGAGGGTCTGTCCTTTTTCAAAGACCGATCTGTCCTGATCAGCGGGGCCGGCGGAACGGTCGGAACCGAGCTTTGCCGCCAGCTTCTGACACATTCCCCGGCCCGGTTGATCCTTGTCGAACGGTCTGAACTTAACCTGTCCAACCTTTTGCAAGAAATCCAACCTGACGCGCAGAAAGCCGAAATCTCCCTTCACCCCGCACTGGAGTGTGTGTTGCGAAAGGATCGGATGCGACACCTGATGACCTCAAACGGGGTCAGCGTTGTCCTGCATGCTGCTGCTTACAAACATGTTCCAGTCGTCGAAATGCACCCGATATCGGGGATAGAAAACAACCTGTTCGGAACGCTTTCTCTGGCAGAGGCCGCAGTGGATGCGCAGGTGGAAAAATTCCTGTTGGTCTCAACGGACAAGGCGATTGCCCCGAAAGGCATGTTGGGGGCCAGCAAACTGTTGGCCGAACAAGCAATCTGGGATCTTTGTAATCGGTCGCCTAAGACAATGTTCTCGGCAGTTCGATTTGGAAATGTTTATGGCTCCTCGGGGTCTGCAATTCCAATTTGGCAAAAGCAAGTCGCGCAAGGCGGGCCGATCACCCTGACCGATCCCAAAGCGACCCGGTATTTCATGTCCTTGGACGAGGCGACCAGACTGGTTCTGCAATCCGCAGTGCTTTCCGCCGGTCGGGATCTGTTCGCACTTGATATGGGGCCAGCACGGTCGATCCTGTCACTAGCGAAGGATGTCATGGCGCAAGCCGGTCGCCCCGACCTGCCGATCACATTTACCGGATTGCGGCCGGGGGAACGGCTGCACGAACCGGCGCCCGTTTCCTCTTGCATGGGACAGACCTTGCATCCGCGCATTCTGCGCGCAAAGCCGGAACCACTTCTTCCCGGTGACATCCGGCTGCTGTTGCGCAGCTTGTCTGCCGCGGTGTCGGAAAACGACCCTGCCGCCATTCAAAGGCTGATCGACCAATGGGTCTTTTCAAAACCAGTAAGCGGTCGGCGTCGCCAAGGTTAGGGCCGACCGCACGATAGAGAAGACTTCCGTTAACCCCACAGAAACAGCATCGGCGTGCCATTAGCTACTGACGGGGTGCAACCATGTCCGACGATTCCTTAATCCTGAACCTGCCTTACATCCAACCAAGTCAGGCCCAAAAACACGTGACCCATAACGAAGCCATCCGTGCCTTGGATGTATTGGTCCACCTAAGCGTCAAAAGCCAGTCCGTGGCTGCCGCGCCGATTACGCCCATAGCCGGGGACCGCTATGTCGTTGCCGCCGGTGGCAGCGGGGCTTGGGCTGGCCAAGACGCCAAGGTCGCCATGTGGGACGGGGTTGCGTGGGCCTTCCATACCCCCAACAAAGGCTGGCGCGCCTGGGTCGAGGATGAAGGCAACCTATCGGTATTCGAAGGCAGCGCCTGGGTTCTGCAAACCGGTGACTTTCAAAACCTCGGTGGGATCGGCATCAATACCAGTTCCGATACGGTCAACAAGATCGCCGTTGCGGCTGATGCCTCGCTTTTCAGCCATGACGGGGCGGGCCATCAGGTAAAGGTCAACAAGAATGCGGCCTCTGATACGGCCAGCCTTTTGTTCCAAACAGGGTTTTCGGGGCGCGCCGAGATGGGTTTGGCCGGGGATGACACGTTTCAGATCAAGGCCAGCGCAGACGGTTCTACCTGGGCGCAAGGGATCGTGGTCGATGGGTCCGGCAAGGTGGGGATCGGCCAATCTGCCGGGGCTGAAGCATTGCAGGTCGCTGGCAACGTGCTGGCAGACGCCTATCTGGCCCCATCAGACGCCCGCCTGAAGACCAACATTCAGAATGCGACACCCGCGCCCGACCTGATCGACAGTCTTCGCGTGGTGTCCTTCGACTGGATCACTGGTGGAGAAATTCGCTTTGGTCTGATTGCCCAAGAGGTTGCGCAGGTCCTGCCCGAGGCCGTCCAACCGGGCGGGCTACCGGATCAACCGTGGTCAATCGATCCCTCGCGCCTTGTGCCGCTGCTTGTTTTGGAACTTCAAGCACTGCGCGCGCGTGTTGCAGCCTTGGAAAGCGCCGCCCCGTAAGAGTGCGGAGCAAGATCCAGAGATCCAGCCAAACGGTCCGGCGTTTCTGATAGATCAGATCCAGCCGGGCCTTTCGGGGGATGCAGCGCCGCCGATAGACCTGATCTGTCTCTGTCGGGTCAGGACACCGGGCCAGTATCCGCGCCTCATTCCCTGCAAAAACACAACTGGCAAGGCCCGTCAGCCCGGGCCGATCCTGTAGTACCTTTCCATAGATTTCAGGATAGTCAGCCACATAGACCTCAAGCGGTGGGCGCGGTCCCACAAAGCTCATGTCACCACGCAGGATGTTCCAAATCTGGGGCAGTTCATCCAGATGCAAGGCCCGCATCCAGCGCCCCAAGCGCGTGATCCGACCCGCCTTGTCACCGCCGCACACCCCGGCGTCATCCCCATCAAACCGCATCGAGCGGAATTTCCACATCCGGAACGCCCGACCATTCCGTCCGGCCCGCGTCTGGGCAAAGAAAATGGGACGTCCCTGCGCAATCAGGCAAACCAAGGCGACCAGAGCCGTCAGGACCACGCCAACCGGCGCGACCAAGATCAGCAGCGACAGGTCCTGTGTGCGCTTGCCCATACTCAAGCCACAACCGATTGAAGAGATTGCGCCTGCCACTCTGTCACCATATCCGCCGCGGATGTGGGTTGATCCACCCTGCCCATGAACTTTTGCAGCCGGGTTGTATCCAGAATTGCGTTGGGCAGGGCATTTGCCGGCGCTGGTGCCTGCGACCATCGCAACCCCGCGGCGCGCAGAAGGTCAGCCATTTCCAACGCATCCGAAGCAGCAACATTCCAGATGTCATGATCCAAAGCTGGCTCAGAAAGCTTCTTCATCACCCGTGCAAGGGATACCGGCGCAATATAGCTGCGCACCGGTGTGCGCCCATCAGGGAACTGATCCAGCCAAGTGGGTCGGGGCTGCCCCTGCATCAACGCGTCGGCCCCCAGAACATTCCCAACGCGCAGCAATCGCAATTGAGTTGGGCGCCCGTCCGCTTGTCGCAACGCCTGTTCCATTTCCAGCTTCGACTGCCCATAGGCGCCTTCTGGGTTGGTCGGGCTGTCTTCTGCAAAAGCCTGATCCGACCGGCCATAAACAGCCACCGAGGACATCGCCAGCATCACAGGCACACTCGCCTGTTGCGCCGCTCGCAAGACCGCACGCGAGAGGCGCGTGTTCACGGAATACTCTGGTGCTTTCGCCGCCGGGGTAACCCCCGCCAGATGCCAAATCGCATCACAGCCCCGACACGCCGCCAGAAAGCGGCCCCAGTCGCGCAAAGGATCGCAACAGACCCAGTCGCGGTGCAACGCTTGCGACCGTCGGCTTTGCCAGCGTATTTGAAGGTCAGGATCCCGGGTCAAGAATGGGGCGATCAATCGTGCAACACGGCCAGATGCGCCAGTAATCAGAATTCGCGTCACGAATCCCTCCGATTTGCAGCAAACTGTGGCCAGCCTGCCTGCAATCGGTAAGCAATCTCTGAACGGGGTCAGTAATCGCGCTGGTAATAGATTCCAACGTTTGAATCGCCGCTGCTGGTCACACCGCCTTTGACCGTCACATTGGGGGTCAGGTCGAGGTTAAGGTTGACCTCACTTTCGCCCGTACTGCCAACGGTGACATCGGTATAAATGTTGTCCGATAGGTATTTGCCCGCAGTGACACTGGCGGTGCCGGCTTCATCCGTGCGTACATCCAGATCATCCAAACCAAAACCTTCGCGCACGCGGCCCAGAACCGACGATCCGCCACCGCCGGCCAGACCTGTCACCGCCGCAGCCAGTTGCGCCACCTGCAACGGGGAAAGCGACTCCATGCCTCGTCCGAATAGAAGTTGGGCCAAGACTTCGTCCTCTGGAAGTTCAGGTTCGGAACTGAACCGAAGCGCCGGGTCAGAGGCCAGACCTTCGATGGTCGCTCGCGCCGTGATGTCATTTGCCCGGGTCTCAGCAACCAATCGAATGAACGGGTCTAGTGACCCCTGAAGCGTCGCGAACCCTTCGACGAGGTTCAGGCGCTGGCCCAGCAAATCCAACCGTCCGCGCAACAGGTCGAACCGACCAATCGGCACCACATCCGCGGTTGTACCGGTCACTCGTAACCGCCCGCCAAGTTCTGCCTCCAAGCCGTTACCGCGCAGGAAAATCTGGTTGGGCGCACGGATCAGAAGGTTCAGACCGAAGACGCCCCCTGAAGAGCTGCCCGTCTTAAGCAAACCCGCCTTTTGCCGCGTGAGGCGGACATCGGACGGCTCGTTGAGGTGCACAATTTCAGGCATCGGGCCAGCGGTGCCAGAGGTCGAAGACGAAATCCGCACCTCGGTCGGGCCAAGATCGAGGGTTCCGTCGATGACCGCGCCACCCTGAAGCGGGCCGGTAATCGAGACATCCCCGTTAACGCTGGTATCGAACAGGACACCGTCACTGATTTCCAGCTGGCTCAGCGCGATTTTCAGGTCACCATTCATCGGCGCGTTAAGGCCAAGATTGCCCTGAAGCTCTAACCGCCCGCCCGATTGTGCGTCGCCAGAGGCCCGCAGGGTCATCGCAGCCCCCGACAGGTCGGCCTGCGCCGAGACATTCTGCAAAACCAAATAGCTCAGCGGGTCGGCGATCCGTGCACCGACGGTGCGGATGGTGCCGCGCAACGCTTCCAACCCCGGGGCCCCCTGCATCGCCAGATCAAAAGCGACCGTGCCTTCAGCAGTACGCGGAGAGATAAAGCTGTTGGCAATCGCCATCGGGGCCGTTCCGGTCAGACCAATATCGACAGAGCTTGCGTCCATGGCCAACTGCCCTTGCGTCGCGACAGACATGCCTCCGGGTCCTTGAGCCTGCAGATCAATCCGAGCGGTATCGTTTTCAGGGGTCACTGTTCCCTGAACGCTGAATGCGCCGGGCAGTCCGGGCGCAAGCAGTCCAAGATTGGCAAGCCGCGCCTGAACCGAAAGCGAATTGCCCGCGGCCTCTTCCGCCAGCAGCGTCAGTTGCGGGGTCTTCAGGTCAAGCAACCGCAGAAGGGGCGTGTCCCCAACGAAACCGCCGTCAAAAACCAGCTCTGACTTGCCACGCAACAGGGTATCAACGGCGCTGACGCCAGAACGTAGATCCTGACCCGACGCCGTCATGGTCACCGAAATATCCCCCGCTTCCGACAAGGTCGCGCGGGTCAGGGTGGCCTGCAACGCCCCGGCGATCGGCTGACCTGCCAAAGCGGCAAAGCGTGTCAGGTCGGGCGCGGTCAATTGGCCAGAGACCTCTCCGCTTGGCTGGACGCTTAAGGCTACCGCACCGGTAAGGGCGACAGACGTGTCGCCCGAGGTGAGGTCCAATCGCGTCAGCTTGGGGGCCGCGCCGCTTTGCCATTCGACCAAGGCAAGCCCTGACACGGCAGAGCCCAATGCCTGCGCCAACCCTTCGTTCACATGGGTCAGCCCATCCGCATCAAAGGTGACGCGCGCGGTTGCGGCACTTGGGGACTGGGTCAGTGTTCCGTCCCCGACCAAACGCAACTTTTCGGCGCTAAAGCTTTCGTGCGACAGGCCGCTGATGTCCATCGCAACAGACCATACATCCCCTGCGTCCTGATCAAATCCGGCCTTCAATGTCGCCATATCGATCAACAGCGGCGGCCCGGCCACGGGCAGGCGGACAGGGCCATCCCCCGCGATCTGGCCGTTGACTTGGAAACGCTTGGGCATGCCATCTGCGCCCAGTTGCGCCTGACCGGCCAAGTCCATCTGGGCCGCCCGCAGATCAAACGCCTCTACATCGACAGAGCCGTCTGCGTTCAAGATCACATTTGCGTCGAACCCGATATCTTCACCGAAGAACGGGCGCAGTTCAGGGGCGAAAAGCGGGGTCATATCCCCGGCAAGATTTGCACTGACCTGACGCGCACCGGTGTCTTGCAGAAGCGATGTTCCGACAAAGCCGCCAAGGCGCTGTTCTCCGTCAGACGATAGCGAGATTTCGGCGCGGTAGGCGTCAATCGGGCCCTCACCCTCGGCGCGGAAATTAATTGCGGGTGCGCCCGGCAAGCGGGCGAGCGTGGCAAGCAGGCCACCTTCTTCCTCTTCAACCTCCAGCTTCAGGGCAAGGTTTCGCGTTTCATTGCCGTAAGCTGCCTCCAGCGCAATCTGGCCGACACGGTCCAGTCGCGTGATCGCCAGCGAACTAGAGCCTTCGCCACCTTCCAGCTGCATCGTCCCGTCCAGTGACAGAACGACCGCCTGGCCCAGAACCGGCGCACCAAGCGAAACCCGCGTCGCTTCGATCTTGTCGATCTGCACAGCGACCGGCAACTCGGGCAGGGCGAACCCGTCAGAGCTGTCATCGGCGGCGGCGTCACCGCCCTTGGGCAGGCGCGGCAGGTCGATCGACTTGGCGCTTAGCGTCTTGACCTCTAACCGACCCGACAACAGCTTTGATCGCGACCAGTCCAGCGTCGCATCCTGCAGGGTCAGCCAGATGCCCTGATCGTCGGCAATGGTCAGCTTTTTCAAAGTGGCTTTGGAGGACAGCGCGCCCTCGAACCCTTCGATCCGAACCTCGCGGCCCGCCCCCGACAGGTTGTCTTCGATCAGCCCTTGCAGAAAGGTCCGGTCGTCGTCCTGTGCCGTGGCCGGTTGGGCAAAGCCCAGCGCCAGAGCTATGATCATGAATACCCGCATCAGAAGGCCTGCCCTATGCCGATATAGATCTGAACGCCGTCACCAGTATCGCCCCCAACAGGCGCCGCCAAATCAAAGCGGATCGGTCCGACCCCGGTGTTGTATCGCAGGCCCAACCCAGCACCAGCGTGGGTGGCAATGTCGCCGCCAAAGGCCTCATCCCCGATCAGGCCGAAATCCGCGAAGCCCACAACGCCAAACTTTTTCGTTGCTGCCAGACGCAGCTCTGCCGAGGCGCCTAGGAAAGACCGGCCCCCGACCGTATCCCCACCGCCAAGGTCAACGCCCAGCGATTGATAGGATTGTCCGCGCACAGTGCCGCCACCACCGGAGAAGAACAAAAGCGAGGGTGGGATATCGTTCTGAGCCAGCCCGATCACCGACCCGGCCTGCAACCGCACCGCCGCAACGTGACGATCCTCTTCCCCGAAGCCGTGATACCAACGCGTATCGGCCTGTAGACGAAGACCGGCACTACTGTCGTTCAGACCGATCATCGGCATCAACTGCAGGTCCAGATACTTGCCAGTGCGCGCGTCCATCGGATTATCGCGCTGGTCCAACGTTCCCCGAACCGGGAACATCAGGAAGCTGCGCGACCGAGACCCAAGATCATCGGTAAACTCTGACCGCAGGACAGAGACCCCGACCTCTGCGTAGAAGTCATCCGAGACCTGCTGCGTCAGGCCGGCCTCTAGTCTAAGGTTTCGCTCGTCGTAATCCGGCTCGCTAATATCAGCGAGCGACGCCCCCAGATACAAACCGGTGTCCGGTCCAAAAGTCGCGGGCCGGTCGAACCGGGCCGACAGGCCATAGTCCTGTTCTCCGCCGCCGCCGATCCCGCTGACCTCGGCCTCAAGGCGCAGACGTTCTGCGCCTCCAAGCAGGTTTCGGTGCATCCAAAGGCCAGACAGGGTCAGCCCCTCTAGCGAAGACACTTCGGCCCCCACACCGATGCGGCGGGGTTTTTCATCCACCACGTCGATGGTCAGTTCCTGTGTCTGGTTCGGGCCAATCCCCTCATCCTCGGAGATAGAGACCGACCGGAAGGCCCCGGTTTTGCGCAGTCGTTGGGCAGAACGGGCGATCTCTTCGGGGGCGAACACCCTACCTTCGGGAACACCTGCAATCTCTTTGATACGGTCGGGTCGAACGGCGCTGTCGTCACTGACCGCGACCCGCCCAAACCGCAGTTTCGGGCCCGGATCTAACGTCAGGTCGCTGTTCAACACCGCGCCGCGATGGTCGGCCACGATCCGCTGATCCGCGATGGCGGCTTTCGCATACCCAGCGTCCCGCCAGCCCTTCACGGCAGAGCTTGCAGCGTCCCGGATCGTGTCTACCCGGGCGGGCTGACCGCTGGCATAGCCGGTTGGCAAGGTTGTCTGCGGGGCCAGCGGCCCGGCAGCTGCGCGCCCAAAGGTGAACGCCGGCCCCACAGACACAGAAATCGAAATTCGGTCGATTTTCGTTGGACCAGCGAAGGCCGGAATGCCAGAGACCTCCCTTCCATCTGCGCGAATGCTGATTTGCGGGCCGTAATGGGCCTGCGCATAAAGCACAGAAATCAGCCGCCCATAGTCGGCACGGGCAGCCGCCAGCAAATCGGAACTTGGAACGCTGTCATCGCCCACAAGCGTCGCCACCAACGAGGCCGAGCGCAGGCGGTCCCTCAGGTCACCGTTGTCCGGCGACAGCGACAGTCGCAATTCGGTCGCAAAGGCCGGACCGGACAGCGCCAAGAAGCATAGAAGAAAAAGGAATCGTTTCACGGGAAAATCACTAAGCCCTTCGTATCTGGACTATATGGGCGCTTCCCGGCAGTTGGCTACCCGACATTACCGAACAGGCGAAGCCCCGCCTAGCGATGCGCCCCCATATGCACCTCGCCCCGCGCTTTGGCCAAGGCAATCTGTTTCTGACGCTCGCGGAACCGTTCACGGTCGGCTTCCGTGTGCTCGTCGATGCACTGGTGGCACGAGACACCCTCTTCGTACTCGGCACGCTGCTTGTCTTCGGGCAGGATCGGGCGGCGGCAGGCGCGGCACAGCTGGTGCGGACCTTCGACAAGGCCGTGACCGACCGAGACACGCTCGTCGAACACGAAACAGTCGCCGTTCCACAGGCTTTGGTCCTGAGGCACCTCTTCCAGGTACTTCAGGATGCCGCCTTGCAGGTGGTAAACCTCATCCAAACCCTGACCCATCAGGAAGTTGGTCGATTTCTCACACCGGATACCGCCAGTGCAGAACATGGCGATACGCTTGTTGTGAAAGCGGTCCTTGTTCTTCTCCCACCACTCCGGGAACTCGCGGAAGGTGGTGGTTTCGGGATCAACAGCGCCCTCAAACGTGCCGATTGCGACCTCATAGTCGTTGCGGGTGTCGATCACCGCGACATCGGGGGCTGAGATCAGCTCGTTCCAGTCCTGCGGTTCGACGTAATGGCCCACCTTTGCCAGCGGATCGACATCCGGCTGGCCCATGGTCACGATCTCTTTCTTCAGCTTCACCTTCATCCGTGCGAAGGGCGGGTGATCGCTGCCACTTTCTTTCCAGATCAGGTCTGCGCAACCCGGCAAGGATTTGACATAGGCAATGACCTTGTCGATCCCGGCGCGGCTGCCTGCGATGGTGCCGTTGATGCCTTCGCGGGCCAACAGCAGGGACCCGGTTGTGCCCGCATTTGCGCAGACAGCCTCCAGCGGCGCCTTCATGGCGGCGGGGTCATCGAATCGAGAGAAGTGGTAGAGAGCAGCAATAGTGTACATGGGCGCGTCCTTTACGCTCTTATTGCCCTTATCCGCAAGGGGTCGGCATTGACGCAGGTCAAGCTGCGGGTAAGGTCAGATCAACAAAGACGAGGCCCCAAATGCGCGACACCAACGAAGCCGTGATTGTCATCGACGTCCAGAACGATTTCTGCCCCGGCGGAGCGCTGGCCGTCGAAGGCGGGGATCTGATCGTCCCCGGCATCAATGCCCTGATGTCAGAGTTCAGCGCCGTGATCCTGACGCAGGACTGGCACCCCGGCGATCATTCGTCCTTCGCCTCGCAACATGATGGGCTGAACCCGTTTGAGTTGACCCAGATGCCTTACGGCCCCCAAGTCCTGTGGCCCGACCACTGTGTGCAAGGCACCGATGGTGCGGCGTTTCATTCGGACCTGACCACAGACCGCGCTGATCTGGTAATCCGCAAGGGTTTCCGGCCTGCCATCGACAGCTATTCCGCCTTTTTCGAGAACGACCAGACCACCCCCACCGGGCTGGAAGGCTACCTGCGGACCCGCGGCCTGACGAAGCTGACGATGGTCGGCCTCGCAACAGACTTCTGCGTGAACTATTCGGCGGTGGACGCGGCAAAACTGGGGTTTGAGGTCACCGTGATCGAAGACCTCTGTCGCGCGATTGATCTGGACGGGTCGCTGGCAGCCGCCACCGAAGCAATGCAAACCGCAGGGGTCGTCATCGACTGAACCTTTCACCTTCGCCGCCAATGGCTTATCAAGACAGGGAACACATCAGGAGGCCCGCCCGTGGTCGATATCGCCACCCGCGTCTATAACCACAAATGGAAGATTGATCCGATTGTCCGGTCCCTGATCGACACGGATTTCTACAAGCTTCTGATGTGCCAGTCGGTGTTTCGTCACAAGCCCGACACGCAGGTCACCTTTAGCCTGATCAACCGCACCAAATCCATCCGCCTGGCCGAGCTGATCGACGAAGGCGAATTGCGCGAGCAACTGGATCATGTCCGCAGCCTGTCACTGACCCGTGGCGAAAGCACTTGGATGCGCGGCAACACCTTCTACGGCAAGCGCCAGATGTTCACGCCCGAGTTTATGGACTGGTTCGAGAAGCTGCGCCTACCGCCCTATCACCTTGAACAACGCGACGGACAATACGAGCTGACTTTCGAAGGCAGCTGGCCCGAGGTGATGCTTTGGGAAATCCCGGCGCTGTCGGTGCTGATGGAGCTGCGTTCTCGTGCTGTGCTTCGGACCATGGACAAATTCGAGCTGCAGGTTCTTTACGCCCGCGCGATGACCAAGCTGTGGGAAAAGGTCGAGCACTTACGCCAGATCCCCGATCTGCGGATTGCTGATTTCGGCACCCGGCGTCGACATTCCTTCCTGTGGCAGGACTGGTGCGTGCAGGCGATGGGCGAGGGGTTGGGCGAGAAATTCGTCGGCACCTCGAACTGCCTGATCGCCAAAAGCCGCGATCTTGAGGCGATCGGCACCAACGCCCATGAACTGCCGATGGTCTATGCTGCTCTGGCCGAAGACGACGCGGCCTTGGCAAAGGCCCCCTATGACGTGCTGTCGGACTGGCAAGAGGAACACGACGGCAACCTGCGGATCATCCTGCCCGACACCTATGGGACCGAAGGCTTCCTGCGGAATGCTCCTGACTGGCTGACCAGCTGGACCGGTATCCGCATCGACAGCGGCGACCCCGCCGAGGGCGCCGAATCCGCGATCCGCTGGTGGCAGGACCGGGGCGAGGACCCGACAAAGAAGCTGGTCATCTTCTCGGATGGTCTGGATGAAGCAAAGATTACCGAACTGTCCAAACAGTTCCGGGGCCGCGTACGCGTTTCCTTTGGCTGGGGCACGCTGCTGACCAATGATTTCCGTGGGTTGGTCGAAGGTGACCGGCTGGCACCGTTTTCTTTGGTCTGCAAAGCGGTGGCCGCCAATGGCAGGCCCACGGTGAAGCTGTCCGACAACCCGTTGAAGGCGATGGGTCCAGCCGAACAGGTTGAACGCTATAAGCGCGTGTTTGGGGTAGGGGAACAGGCCGAATTCGCGCTGGAGGTCTAAGGCGCCTTAGCCCTTTTCATTGATTCCGAAATCCCCACAACCCCCACGCTTGAGCAAATCTGTCTCTATAAGAGAGACAATTCGGGCATCTCGGGGGAATTAACGGGTATTGGACGGGGAATTCGCCGTAATTTTGCTTAAATTTCTAATTTTTCCAGCAATGTGCTAATCTCCACATCTGAAATTTATTTGAATACGAGTAATAAACGCGACCCTTTTCGAAAAGGAGCCTGTCATGCCTCCACCCCCCGGAAAAGGCGGCGGCAACAATAACGCCGCGCCCATTATCAATGGTACCGAAAACGCCGATCTAATTGATCCAACCGGTGCGGGTGCCTTCACGACAAGTGCTGACAGCGAAGAAATCTTCGGCTTCGGCGGCGATGACATCATAGACGGCGGCGCCGGAAACGACACGATCGACGCGGGCGGCGGCGGCGACACCGTTTTCGACAGTGACGGCGATGACAGCGTCTTTGGAGGCACCGGTGACGACCAGTTTTACGACGGGGCCGGAAGCGACACCTACAACGGCGGCGACGGGTTTGATTACATTTTCTTTGAGGGGCTCGAAAGCAACTATCAGGTCGACGAAGTGTTCGAAACTGTCGGCAAAGGCCGCAACAAGACAGAGGTTCTTGTTGGCTACGAAGTTACCGACCTGACCACCGGCGACGTTAATTCGGTGATGAACGTCGAAACCATCATCTTCCTTCAAACCCCGACAGGCGACACGATCATCACCGGCAGCGACTTTGCCTTTGTGCAGTTTGATCAGGACGCGACGGTGGATGTGCTGGCCAATGACTATATCGAAGGGCAGGATCCCGGTCTGGGTCTGTCGGTCTCGGGCATTCTGGATGCCGACGTCGATCTGGACGGTGACGGGGTCAGCGATGCGCTTGACCTGATCCCAGACGACGCCACGCTGACCGATTTTCAGGACCCCGGCGGGGTACAGTTGAACGATGGAACCTTCCTGTATCTGAACCCAGACGACACGATTACGTGGGACCTGAACGGAGTCTATGATACAGATCCGGGCACTGGTGACCCGTCGCTGTTCCTTCTCTACGAGGCCAGCGATGGCAATGGCAACACCGCCCTTGGTAACCTGAGCATTGCGGTGACTTATCCAACCCCGCCGGGCGATATCACGTTCGAGAATATGGTCGGCATCTACGACGACTTCACCGCCGCACTACTATTTGGCTACAACATCTACCAAGACGGGCCAAATGGCGATTATTGGATTGCACAGGTTACCAACGCAGGTAACGCGATCGAATTTCGGGACGAAGGCAACACCAATTACGACTATGACAACGACGGCGATGATGAGTTCCGAGTCTGGACCGAAGGAAACGGCACAAGCCACGAGATGAACATAACCCACTCAGCTGGGCAACAATTCGATCTGGGCGGTATGACCTTTGTCGGACTGGATGCGGGAGAGACGGCGACGATTTCTTTCGCGGATGCCAGCGGCATCATCTGGGGCCAGACGACTGTCACGGAGGCAGACCTGAACCCCGACGGCTCTGTCGACATTATCGGTGCGACCAATGTCGATCAGTTCACGGTCGAAGCAAACGCAGGTGGTGAGTTCTACATCGACGACGTCTTCTTCGCGTAAACCTTTGCTATTCGATCACGACACCGGGCAGCCAGTGGCTGTCCGGGTCAGCCTCGTGCAGTATGTCTGCGGACAGGGGCCGAAAGTTGCCGGGAGCAGGAGGGGCGGACAGCGTATCCATGTCCAGTTCTCTCAGACTGCCAGTGATCCGGTCGCCCTCGATCACCAGATCATAATAGACCCCATTCCACATATTGATCCCGTATTCGGCGGCCCCTTTCCAGATAAACAGTAGGTCGTATTCTAGGTCCGTCAGATCGCCTTCCGTGACCTCTCGCCGGATTTCATAGGGGTAGGGCACGAGGCACCAGTATTTCTGAGGCCCCTCCACACATTTGAACGGACGCATCGACAAGAAGTGGTGGGCAAATGGCGCCTGATCGAAAGTCAGACGATAACTGGTGACATCACCTGAGGGCTGAAATTCCACCGATCCGATTGCGACTTTAGTACCATCTCCGGCAACCAGAGAAACAACTTTCGTTCCGCTCAAAGCATCTGAAAAAACAGGGCCTGAAAATAAGTGGCTGATAACAAAAGATAAAATTACATATTTTCGCATCTTCGACCTCCCTCGGCGGATTTCCGTTCGCGCCTCGAGACGATACGCGACTTCGCTAAGACCTCCCTTACGACCTTTGTGCAGTTTCGAGGCCCAAATCGCTTCCCGATAATGCCACTAGCCAATTTTCCGGCACGAGTCGGGATGTGGTGGGAGTGAGACACACACGAGGGAGGACCCCAATGAACCGGTTTCTAACAACGGTTATCGCGGGCGTGATTGCGACAGGGACAGCCTATGCTGGCGTCACTGAAGATGACCTGAAAAACGACCAAACGATCACCACACAGGTGGTCACCAACGGGATGGGGCGCCACCTGCAGCGCTATAGCCCGCTGGACACGTTGAACAAGGACAACGTCAAAAACCTTGTCCCCGCATGGGCCTTCAGCCTTGGCGGCGAAAAGCAGCGCGGACAAGAGACCCAGCCGCTGATTTATGATGGTGTTATGTACATCACCGGGTCCTACTCGCGCCTTTATGCGATCGACGTGATGACCGGAGAAGAGCTTTGGCAGTACGACGCGCGCCTGCCCGAAGGCATCCTGCCCTGCTGTGATGTGATCAACCGCGGTGCGGCGATTTATGGCGACAACATCTATTTCGGCACTCTGGACGCACGTATCGTGGCCCTAGACCTGAAAACCGGTGACGTTGTCTGGCGTGACAAGATCGCGGACTACAAAGCGGGCTATTCCTATACCGCTGCCCCGCTGATCGTGGACGGACTGGTTGTCACCGGCAACTCGGGTGGTGAATTCGGCATCATTGGTGAAGTTCAGGCCCGCAACGCCGAAACCGGCGAGGTCGTCTGGACCCGTCCGGTGATCGAAGGACACATGGGTACGCTGAACGGCGAAGAGTCCACCATGACCGGCACGCTGAACGCGACATGGCCGGGTGACCTGTGGAAAACCGGTGGTGGCGCGACCTGGCTGGGTGGCTCTTATGACATCGACACCGACACGCTGGTCTTTGGCGCAGGTAACCCTGCCCCCTGGAACAGCTGGCTGCGTGACGCGGGCCAGAAGAACGACGGTTCGGGCGACAACCTTTACGCGGCAAGCCGCATCGGCATCGACCCCAAGACCGGCGAGATCAAATGGCACTTCCAGACCACCCCGCGCGAGGGCTGGGACTATGACGGTGTGAACGAAGTTGTTGCCTACAGCGATCGCGACGGCAACAAGCGATGGGCAACCGCCGACCGGAATGGCTATTTCTATGTTCTGAACCGTGAAGACGGTGCCTTCGTTTCGGCGACCCCGTTCGTCAAGGACATCTCATGGGCCAATGGCATCGACGAAAACGGCCGCCCGATCTTCAATGAAGAGAACCGCCCGGGTGACCCCTCGGCCGCTGCCGATGGCAACAAGGGGGAAGTGATCTTTGCTTCGCCATCCTTCTTGGGTGGCAAGAACTGGATGCCGATGGCGTTTTCGCAGCGCACCGGCAACTTCTATGTGCCGTCGAACGAATGGGGCATGGATATCTGGAACGAGCCGATCACCTACAAAAAAGGCGCGGCCTATCTGGGTGCGGGCTTTACCATCAAGCCGAACTACGAAGATCATATTGGCTCTTTGAAAGCGATCGACCCTGACACAGGCGAGATCAAGTGGGAGTACAAGAACGATGCTCCGCTTTGGGGTGGCGTGATGACCACGGCTGGTGGCCTGGTCTTCACCGGAACGCCCGAAGGCAAGTTCATCGCCTTTGACGACGAGACCGGCGAAGAGCTTTGGTCGTTCCAGACCGGCTCTGGAATCGTTGGCCAGCCTGTCACCTGGGAAGCCGACGGCGAGCAGTATGTCTCGATCGTGTCCGGCTGGGGTGGCGCTGTCCCGCTTTGGGGTGGTGAGGTCGCCAAGAAGGTGAACTACCTGAACCAGGGCGGTCTGGTCTGGACCTTCAAACTTCCGAAACAACTGGCATCTGCAAACTGATCTCCCCGATCCGAGACTAGCCAGATGGAGCGCGCCCTGCATTGCGGGGCGCGTTTTCTTTGTGCTTCCTACGACCTAAGGCTTATTCTGAATCGGACTGCCGTTCTGGTAGACTAAAGTCATGGAGTACAGGGCAATGACACCCGAAACGGGAACCGGAACTGGCGCAGTCGCCGTGAAGAGGCTGAAATCTGCGCTGATCATCGACGACCATCCGTTGTTTTGCGACGCGCTGTCGATGACCTTGCGCGCCGTGTCCAGCATTCAAGACATCAAAACGGCCTCTTGCCTGCAAGATGCCATGGATGAAATCGCATCAGGGGCCCGCGTCGATCTGATCGTGCTAGACCTGAACCTGCCCGACGTCAGTGGGCTGGACGGGCTGGTTCGGCTAAACCGCGTAGCGATGGCGCCAATTGTCGTGGTGTCGTCAATGGCCGACAACCGTATCATCAGCTCGGCCATTCACTCCGGCGCTTCTGGCTTTGTCCCCAAACACAGCCAGCGCGATGTGTTCAAAAGCGCAATCGACGCCTTGTCGGTTGGTGAAACTTTTATCCCCGAGGGCTTTCAACTGCTGGAAGACGCGGCTGCCTCCAGCCCGGATGAGGCGGCCACGCGGTTGGCCTCGCTCACGAACCAACAAGCACGGATCTTGCAGTTGATCTGCGAAGGCAAACTGAACAAACAGATCGCCTATGACCTGTCGATTGCTGAAACCACGGTAAAGGCCCATGTCACTGCGATCATGCGCAAGCTTGGGGTCCAAAGCCGGACCCAGGCAGTGCTGTTGGCCAAGGAAACAAGTTTCACAAACGTCTTGCGCGACAGCATCCCCCCCGCATAGGCTGAATGCTGTTTTTGGGAGGAGACACGATGGACCAGACCACCGGTCTGTCCAGTGTGCGGGCGCGTGCACCGCAGATTTTGCGCGCAGCCGTCGTTGACTGTGACACCGATCAACCAATCGCACAGCTGGCCGCCGAACTGGGGCCGGATCCGATGGCATTTGTTGCGCTGTTCCTGTCCCCCAACGCCGATTTACACACCTTGGCCGCTCAGACCACAACCGCCTTTGGCGAGGCCGCCGTCATGGGCTGCACCACCGCCGGAGAGATCGCCGATACAGGCTATTCCGAAGGCAAGATCGTCGCCGTCGGCCTACCCGCGTCTCAGTTTTCGACGCGAATTCTGGTCGTCGAGGATCTGAAGAGTTTCAATGCCACCAAGTTGATTGATCGCATGATCCAAACCCGGCACGCGCTGAAAAAGCAGCGCCCTGAGTGGGACCATGAATTCAACTTCATGATGATCGACGGCCTATCCACCCTTGAAGACCGCCTGACCTCGGAAATCGCGGCTGGCCTTGGGCCGGTGCCATTGTTCGGTGGATCAGCAGGGGATGGCGACCGCTTCGGCGAGACCTTTTTGTTGCATGACGGACAGGTGCTGACCAACGCGGCCTTGATCGCGCAGTTCCGAACCAATTGTCCGGTGCGTGTGTTCAAAACCGACCACTTTGAACCGTCAGACCGACGCATGGTGGTGACCAAGGCCTCCCCTGACCGGCGGATCGTGCACGAGATCAACGCGGAACCCGCCGCCCGCGAATATGCGCGCCTTGTCGGCAAGGATCCCAATCAGCTTAGCCCCTTCACATTCGCCGCGCACCCGCTTGTGGTGCGCGTTGGTGGTCATCACCATGTTCGTGCGATTCAGCAGGTGGCCGAAAATGGCGATTTGATTTTCTTCTCTGCCATTGACGAAGGGCTTGTGCTGACGCTGGCCGAGACCAAAGACATGGTTGATCACCTTGAAACCGAACTGGCCGCTCTGTCGGCAGAGGTCCGCCCAGATGGTATCATCGCCTGTGATTGTATCCTGCGTCGGATCGAGGCCGAACAAAGCCAACTTACCGGACAGCTGTCCAATATCATGGCACACAACAACGTGGTTGGCTTTTCAACCTACGGCGAACAGATCAATTCCATGCACGTGAACCAAACCCTGACCGGGGTGGCGATCTACCCTCCTGAAAGCTGATCATGCTGACCTCTTTGATCGACGAAAACGATTCGCTGGAACGCCAGAACGAAAAGCTGCGACAGATCAGCGAGGCCCTGATGCGGCGGGTCGAGCAGGATACCGATGAATCCGGTGCCGCCTATGCACAGTTCCAACGCGCCGCCATGCTGGAAGAGGTCGTCCGCGCCCGTACCGGCGAATTGGAACGCGCGCTTGACCTGCTGAATGACTCCAACGCCAAACTGGCCGACGCGAATGCCGAAACCGAACTTGCCCGCGCCAACCTCGCGAACGCAATCGAAACGGTGCAGGAGGGCTTTGCCCTGTTCAACGCCGATGAGGAACTGGTCATGTGCAACAGCCGCTTCGGCAAGCACATGCAGGACGTCCACCCACAGCTGAAGCCGGGTCTGAAGTTTCGGGACTATGTCCAAATGGTCTCGACCAGCCCTTACCTGTCGCTGCCCGACGGGGAAACGCCTGAAAGCTGGGCCGCTTACCGGATGGAACGCCATAAGGACGACAGCGTGGTTTTCAACGCCCGGATGGCCGGGCGCCGCTGGCTGCAAGTCAGCGAACACCGCACGCCTGACAACGGCACCGTCGTTCTGCAAACAGACGTCACCGACATCATGCGACTGGAGCGGCAAGAGCGCGAACGCCTGCTGGACGACCAAGCCCGACTGATCCGCGCCACGCTGGAACACCTTAACCAGGGTGTCTGCATCTTCGACATTGAAAACCGTCTGGTCGGCTGGAACCGCCGTGTAGGCGAGCTGCTATCGATTCCGATCAACCGACTTCAGCTTGGGACTTCGTTCCGAACGCTTTACACGCTGGTGGGCGAACAGATGCGTTCTATCGAACCAATCGAGGGGCGTGAGGTCGAGGAATGGGTCCAAAGCCCGTTGCGCAGGGCGCCTTTGTCCTTTGAAATCGGTGTCGGTGCCAACCGGACGCTAGCGGCCTTTGCCCAGCAGATGCCAAACGGCGGCTTCGTGATAAGCTTCACCGATGTTTCGGCCGAACGCGCGGCGGTCCGCGCGATATCCGAGGTAAACGAAACACTGGAACGCCGCGTGACCGAACGTACGCTGGAACTGGAGGATGCCCTGTCCGAGGCCGAACGCGCCAACGCCTCGAAATCCCGCTTCGTCGCCGCCGCCAGCCACGACCTGTTGCAGCCCCTGTCGGCGGCAAAGCTGTTCGTCTCTTCGCTGGAAACCGATCTGGAAAACCCCGAATATTCAGAACGCTTGTCCAAGGCCAGCAACGCGCTTTTGTCGGTGGAGAACATCCTTGGTGCGCTCTTGGATATTTCGAAACTCGACAGCGGGCAGGCGGCGATGCATGTGGGAACCGTGTCGCTGGACCTGATTCTTCGCCAACTCTCGGATGAGTTGCGGCCTATGGCCGAGGCCAAGGGGCTGGAGTTCCGCATCGTTCCGACCAAAACCCAGGTGATCAGCGATACAACTTATCTTCGGCGCATCCTACAGAACCTGATCTCGAACGCGATCCGCTATACCGAGAGGGGCAAGGTTCTGGTTGGTGCACGCCGCCGCAAAGGATCTGTCCGAATCGAGGTCTGGGACACCGGCCCCGGTATCCCCGAGGACCAGCAGGACCGGATCTTCGACGAGTTCCACCGGGTGAACGCTTCGGTCAATCCCGCCGACGGGATGGGGCTTGGGCTGGCTATCGTGGAACGCGCCTGCCGCCTTCTTGAACACCCCCTACATCTGAAGTCCGACCTTGGATGGGGCACCAAATTCTCTGTCGAGTTCACTCGTGCGCCAGAATTGGAAGACCCCTCGGACCAGTCCAAAGAGCCACGCCCGACACCGTCCCGCGTCAACCTCGACAACAGCATCGTACTGCTGATCGAAAACAACTCCGATTTGCGCGCAGCGCTGACCATTACCATGGAAAATTGGGGGGTCAGCGTTTTACCTTGCCATGATCAGACCGAGGCCGAAGAGATTTTGGCAGAGCTGGAAATCGCCCCCGATGCGATCATCGCCGATTACCAGCTGGACGACGACAAATTCGGCACGGACGCCATCGCGCATTTCAAGTCCACGCTTGGCCCGATCCCTGCCTGCCTGATTACCGCCGACCGGAAGACCTCGATCGAAGATCGGTGCAAATCCGTCGGAGCGGAACTTTTCCACAAGCCGATTGATCAGGGTGTCCTGCAACATTTCCTTGAAAAGGCAGTCTCGGGCGACCCGACTTAAGCGGACCTGCTAAGCCGCCGATAGACGAATTCGTTCGACGTTTCTGACAGCGCATCGGCCAGCAAATCAGTCACCCGTCCATGCATCGGAGAACGCGAACAAACCGGATCGGTCGCGGACGCATCCCCGGCAATCGCCATGGCCTGACATCGGCACCCGCCAAAGTCGATCTCTTTCCGGTCGCAGCTTTGGCAGGGGTCGGGCATCCAGTCGGTCCCGCGATATGCGTTGAAGGCCGCGCCATCGAACCAGATCTCTTTCAGGCTTTTGTCGCGGACGCTGTCGAACTCCAGATGCGGGATGGTTTCAGCGGCATGACAGGGCAGCACCTTGCCATCCGGGCTTATATTGATCCCGGCCGAGGCCCACCCCCCCATGCAGGCCTTGGGATATTCGGCATAGTAATCCGGCGGCACGAAATCGAAGGCCATCACCCCGCGCAACCGCGCTTCGGCCTCGGCCACGATCTGTTTGGCGGCTTCGGTCTGTTCGCGCGTGGGCAGCAGCATGTGACGGTTTTTCTGGGCCCAGCCGTGGAACTGGACGCAGGCCACCTCTAACCGGCGGGCACCCAGATCAACGGCCATCTCAATCGTCTCTTCCAGATCATCCAGGTTCTGCCGATGCATGACCGCGTTCAGTGTCAGCGGAATGCCGCGTCGCTTCAGCTCTTCCGCGATCATCATCTTGCGGTCGAACCCGCCCTTATAGCCTCCGACCCAGTCGGCGATGCCGGCGTTCACGCCCTGCAAGGACAGTTGGACATGGTCCAGACCGGCCTGTTCCAGTGCATCCAGCCGCTTGGGTGTCAGCCCGATACCGCTGGTGATCAGGTTGGTATAAAGCCCCGCCTGATGCGCCGCCGCCGTGAGGTCGACCAAATCAGGACGAGAGGCAGGTTCCCCACCCGACAAGGCCAGTTGAAGAACGCCCATCTCGGCCGCCTCATTGAACACACGCACCCATGTCCGAGTGTCCAACTCTTTGTCTTTTCCCAGCAATTCTAATGGGTTAGAGCAGTAGGGACAAGCCAGTGGACAGCGATGCGTCAGTTCGGCCAGCATGGCAATGGGCGGGCGTACACTCATGTCTTCACCCTCAGGAAAATTCGGGACCGCAGGCCCATCATGAACCGCTGCACGTCAGCAGCGATTTGGCCCTGAGGGGCCTCATAAGTGTCTGCCAGATCTTTCACGATCGCTCCAAAAGTGGCCTCTCCATTCACGCGGTCCAGAATGGCTTCGCCAATCGCATCCAAAGCCACGGCCTTCTCTGGCGCCAACAGGATGCGCCCCCCGCGCACCCGGTCTTCGACGATGCGTACCCCACGTGGCAGATAGGGACGGTCACTATGGCCGATCTCCAGCATCAAGCCATGCCTTCGCCGGGTTGCCATGCGCCGGGCGGGATACGATCTGCCTCGACATAGGCTCCCCACAGCGCGTCCAACTGCGCCCAAAGTACGTTGGTCTTAAAAATCAACGCCTCGCAGGCCATGTCTTCCTTTTCAGGCGTATCGGCATGGTCCAGGACCCATTTCAGGCCAAAGGCCACATCCTTGGGGGCTTCGGTCAAACGCTTACGGAAGTAGGACAGGCTGTCGGGGTTGGCGAAATCGTAATGTTCCAGCAGGCCTTCGATCCGGCGCTCGTGGATCTTCGGCGCGAAAAGTTCGGTCAGTGACGAGGCCACCGCCTGCAACAACGGCTTCTCACGCACATAATGCACATAGGCATCCACGGCGAATTGCGTCGCTGGCAGGATCCCACGGCCCGAAGCGACATAGTCGGGGTCCAGCCCCACCGCCTCTGCCAATTTCAGCCAGCGCCGGATGCCGCCGCCCTCGTCCACGCCCCCATCGTGATCCTCGATCCGAGAACGCCATTCGCGGCGCATCGCAGGGTCCGTGCAGCGCGACATGAAGGCCGCGTCTTTCATCGGGATCGCCGCCTGATAGGCCCAGCGGTTGATCACCCAGGCCCGCACCTGATCAGGTGTGCAATCGCCCCCGTGCAGCTTGTGGTGAAATGGGTGTTTGTCGTGGTAACGCTCTGCCCCGATCGCGCGCAGTCGTTCTTCTAGGCTTTCCCGGCTCATAGGCTGATCTCCATCCCATCGTGGGAGATGCCCCATCCACTGGCCAAAACGAAGGCGCGTTCTTCGCTGTCGGGCCGCCAGATGGGGTTGGTGTTGTTGATATGGATAAAGACCTTCTGGGCCTTCACCGCCTCCAGCTTGGCAATCGACCCATCCGATCCAGAGATCGAGATATGGCCCATCCGGCGGCCTGTCTTGACACCGGTGCCTTCGCGGATCATTTCCTCGTCGTCCCAAAGCGTCCCGTCAAAGAACAGGATATCCGCATCCGAAATCTGGGTCAGAAGGTCGGGCGTCACCTCGGCGCAGCCGGGGATGTAATAGGCGACCTTGCCGCCCCCCGACAGCCGCACGCCCACGGTCTGTTCGCCGACCAGATCGGTCTGAACCGTCACGCCCTCCATGAACAACGGCACCTTGCCGGGCACGGGGAAGACACGGGCGGTCAGGCCGTCTTGCAAGCCGAATTCAGCATCCAAGGTGATCGCATTGCGCGAGACTTTTTCTCGTGAAACCGCATCGAAAATCCGGTTCTCGGCCAAAACGCCAAGGATTTCGCTTGTGGCATAAAGCGCAAAGGGCGTCTGTTCCCGCAGTGACAGCAGCCCGGCGATATGGTCGATATCGCCATTGGTCAGCAGCATCGACTGCATCGGCGTGTCCCGCAGCGACCGTGGATGAAAGGACGCGCGGTCCTGCATCTGCTGGCGCACATCGGGCGATGCATTCAGGATGCTCCACCGTTGCCCATCCAGCGATACCGCCAAAGACGACTGACCCGCAGCCGGTATGTCACCGGCGCGGGCCAGATTGCAATTCGCACAACCGCAGTTCCACTGCGGCAGGCCGCCTCCGGCTGCCGCGCCCAGAACCAGAAATTTCATGATGGTTGTCTTTTAAACGAGGGTCTTAGAACAGATCCTGTTCGTATTCACGGCCTTCGCCTTCGGCAGGCGAATACATGTTGATTTCCATGCCGCAGTTAACTTCTTTCAGTTTCGGTGCAGTCCACGCCATAATTGTTCCTCCCAATAGCTTGGCTCCCCAACACATTACCAACGGCGGCATGAGTCGGACTATTACCCATTGGTCGTAGTTCGTCCCCACTCCTCGAACAAAGGTCGTATTTCGCACGCGCTTCCGCAGTGGTCTTGTAGCGCCAATGTTTGGGAGGACATCACTGCTTTGGACCATCTGCGCCTGGCTTTTGCTGGGCCTTTCTGCGTGGGCTGCCCCTATGGACCGTGACGCGCTAGCAGAGCTGATCGTTCCCCCCTTCGCTCTGGGCGAGCCGCTGAATGACAAGGGCGTTTATCAGCTGTTGAACTCTGGCGGGGCCGAGGCCGGGTATGTGTTTGAAACCGAACCCCTTGCCCCCTTGCCCGGCTTTTCGGGCGCGTCGATCAATGTGCTGGTAACCCTTGATCTGGAGGGAAAATTTCTGGACGCCCGCCTGATCGAACATAACGAACCGATCTTCGTCTCGGGCCTTGGCGAAGCCCCGTTCCACAAGTTTTTCGAGCAGTATCCGGGGTTGTCGATATCCTCCTCGATCGTTGTCGGCACCCCCTATGGGGATGCGGGAGAGGGCAGTTCGCTTGTCTATCTTGATGGGGTGACCAAGGCGACGGCCTCTGTCCGCATCGCCCATGAATCGGTCATGGGCGCAGCACTGGCCGTTGCCCGCGAAAAGATGCAGGGGATTTCGACCAAAGCCCCAGCGCGCCCCGATCTTTCCCATGAAGAATCCCTGACGTGGGACGATTTGGTTGCGCAGGGAATCGCCTCGCGGACCGTGGTGACCAATGCTCAGATCGACGAGATGTTCGCAGGCACCATCTGGGCAGATGACGACCCCGAAGCCACGGATTACCCGGAAGAGACCTATTTGGACCTTTGGGTGGTCGACCTTGGCCCACCTTCGGTCGCGAGGGCCGTTCTGTCCGACAATGGTTACGAGGAGCTTCAGAACTTCCTGTCGATCTCGACCGAGGACGAACCCATCCTCGTGATCGAAACAGCGCGGCACGGGCTTGTCTCGACTGATTTCGTGCGCAACACGGCCCCCGACTGGATCGCGGCAGAGCAGGACGGGCTGCCCGTAGCCCTGCGTGACAGTGATCTGTTCATCGACCTCGCCCGCGGCGTGCCCGATGGCACCGCCCTGATCTTGCGCACCGACCGCCGCCTTGGGTTTGATCCGGCGCGCGAATGGCTGCTGAAAGTCTCGGCCGTGCGCGAACATGGCATGTTCCATCCCGAAATCGGCACGCAAGTGATCGAGATCGCCCATACCACACCCGACCGTTTCTTTGTCCGGCCAGAGGTCCCGAAACCCGCACCGCCGTGGCTGGAGGCGCTGCGCAACCGGATGAGCGACATGATCCTGCTGGCAGCCTTCCTAAGCGGGCTGACCGCGCTTCTCTTGTTCCGCATGAACCCGCTGGCCGATCTGGCACAGTTCACCCCTGTGCGGCTTACCATTCTGGCCGTCGTAACCGGGTTCATCGGCTGGTGGGGACAGGGGCAACTGTCGATTGTCACCCCATTGGCGGCTTTGCGCACGATAATGGAGGGTGGCAGTTTCGCCTTCCTCCTTTACGACCCGTTCTCGCTGCTGATCTGGGCGGTCACGATCCTTGGTTTTCTCCTGTGGGGCCGGGGGCTCTTCTGCGGCTGGCTATGCCCCTTCGGCGCGCTTCAGGAATTCGCCCATCACCTGGGCCGCCTGCTGCGCTTGCCCGAGTTCAAAATCCGCGGGCTATGGGACCGTCGCCTGAAAGCCGTGAAATATCTGCTGCTGGCCGGACTGATCGCCACAGTCTTCATCTCGCCAGACAGTGCCGACAAAGCGGCCGAGGTCGAACCTTTCAAGACCGCCATCACCACCTTATTTGTGCGGGAATGGTATTATGTCGTCTACGCCGCCTTCTGGCTGATCGCCGGCATGTTCCTGTTCAAAGGGTTCTGCCGATATGTCTGCCCGCTTGGGGCCTTCATGGCGATCGGGGGATTCCTGCGGGGCCGCGACTGGATCCACCGGCGCGCGGACTGTGGGTCTCCGTGTCAGCTGTGCCGGGTGAAATGCAACTACGGCGCCATTCGCCCAACCGGGAAGATCATCTATTCCGAATGCTTCCAATGCCTCGACTGCATCACCATCCACAATGACAAAGACCAGTGCGTCCCGCTGATCCTTGCCGCCAAACAGGCCAAACGCATGGAGGCCGCTGAATGATGAACCGCCGCCGCTTCTTGTCGATCACAGCCGCCGCCGTGGCCACGCCCTCGCTGTCCGCGACCCCGGTGCGCTGGCAGGGCCGCGCCCTTGGGGCCGAGGTGTCGCTGACCCTCTACGCCCCTGACCGGCAAGGCAACGCGTTGCTGGAAGAGGTCAAAACCCTTCTGCTTCAGGTCGAAACCGAATTCAGCCTGTTCGACCCCCAAAGCGCACTGTCGCGGTTGAACCGGACCGGGCGGCTGACCCCATCGGGGCGGTTTCTGCGGCTGATGGCACTGGCCGATCAGGCCCACCACGCCACGGGCGGCCTGTTCGACCCAACGGTACAACCCTTGTGGGGGGCGCTGGCCCGTGGGGAAAACCCTGAAGCCGCGCGCGCGCATCTAGGCTGGGACCGGCTGCGCCTATCGCCCTCTGAGATCGTCCTGGACCCCGGTCAGGCCCTGACCTTCAACGGGATTGCTCAGGGCTTTGCCACCGATCTGGTGCGCGACCACCTGACCCGTGCGGGTCTGACCCACGCGCTGATCAATGTCGGAGAGTTCGCAGCCATCGGCGGCCCCTTCCGCCTTGGCATGGCCGACCCGGAACATGGGTTGATGTCGGTGTTGCACCTGACCGATCGCGCTGTGGCGACCTCTAGCCCGAACGCGCAGAAGATCGGCAAAAGCGCCCATATCCTGCACCCAAAGGCTCAAAAAAAATCACCCCTCTGGTCCACCGTCAGCGTGACCTGCGATAGCGCTGCGCTAGCAGATGCGGCCTCGACAGCGTTCTGCCTGATGTCAGAGGAAGAGATTGGGATTGCCCTTGGCAAACTGGACGGCACGCCCCGCGCCAGCCTTGTGACCCATGACGGGCACTTGATCCGGGTTCACCGCAGCTCTGGCGGCTGAAAGCTTAAGCCGTAATCGGCAAAGATCTTCTCGATCCGGCCATCCTGAATCCCGGCATAGATCGCGTCTTCGACCGAATAGCTCAGCCCCCGATAGGAAAAGTGCACCGCCGTCCCGACAGTCCATTTACCGACAGCAAAACCGGGCAGGGGTGGCGTGTGAACCGCAAGGCCTTCAGTCAGACCGGCCTCTAGCTGAGCCAGCGGACCCATGGCAGCCATGGTCTCACCCGCGGTCAGACCGGCCATCGCACCAGCCATCGTGGGATAGCGACGCATGTTCTTCGACAGCTGCCCGCCGGGGAAGGCCGTCAGGTAGAAATCGGCAATCGAGTCATTCTCGACCGCCACTGTATCGAACCGGAAATAGGCCGGGATGGGCGGGTCTTCGGGATAGGCGTCCTTGCGATAGGCGATCCCGATCTCCTCGACATGATAGGTGCCGGTGAAGACCACCTGCTCGACCCGGCAAGCATAGTTGCTGTCATAGGGCACATGCAGCATGACGTTCACGACAGAGCCGCCGACGATCGGACCTTTCCAGATCCAGTTGCGCAGGTCGCCATCAAGATTTTCGCTTGGAGACACCAGCTTGAACCGCGCCTCGACCCCCAGATCCTCGGCAATCAGTTTGCCGATCTCGATGTCGACGCCAACCGGCTTGCCATTCTCTTCATAGGACCACGGCGGGAAGTCTTCATAGGCCGCGAAGGTCATGAAGCCACGTTCTTGTATCTGGTCAAGATCTTGCCCGACGATGTCGCGGCTGGCGTTCTGGGGCTTGGGCTGCGGGATATGATCCTCGCAACGGGCAACGGCGCCTTGGCCCATCAGGCAAAGCGCCGCTGCGAGTGTCAGAAATCGGGTCAGTCTGGTCATGTGCCCGAAGAAAACCCCTTATTGAGCGGCCGACAAGCCAAGGGTCAGCGCCTCGGACGCTGCCTTGAAGTTCGGGCTGTCGTTGTCGATCAGGTTCGCGGCTTCGTAGGCAACGCTGTCGGCAACGGGCGCGCCTGAACCGGTTTCAACGCCTTCCGCAATCCCGCGCAGTTCCGTCAGCAAGGCCGCTGTATCGCCGCTTGATCCATCCGCCATGGAGGCCAGTTCATCCCGGATTTCCTTCAGGCGATCAACGTGTTCGTCCAAGGCCCCGTCGTCAGGACGAAGTTCGATATAGGTGCGGATAGCCCATGCGGCTTTCTGGCCCAGAAGCTCGCCAAAGGCCGGCATTTTGGTGATCCCGTTCTGGGTATAGCCGTACTGAAAACGCTCGACGTACCATTCATCGCCGAACTCTTCGGCCTCGAGATAGCGCAGGTCAGGCGCCAACCCGCCCGACACGGCACCCAGACCATGGCAGCGCGCGCAGTTCTGGTTATAACCGCTGGCACCGATCTCATTCGCGGTTGCCAGAACCTCTCCGCCCTGGCTGCGATAGGGGTTTTCGGTCAGCCATTCCTCGCCTACGTCGGGCAGGGCGTCGGTGTTCATGGGCTGCGGGGCCACGTCACCGTGTGCCACCACCATGGTGGCTGCAGCGGAAAGGCCCAGCGCGGTCAGAATCGATTTGATGGTCATGTCTTCCTCCACAAGACGCGAGTGATTGAGGCTGTTTACCTCGCCCTTGCAGCATCCATCTATTCGACCTTCGTTTAAGGTTTGGGCAAATTGCAACTTTGGTCTAATGGCAGCAGACAAGCTGCCCGCTTTACGTTTGAAGCGGGAGGAAAACTATGTCGATCCGCAGGCGTCTTTGGGCCCGAGCGCTGACCGCGCTGATGATTGCTGCCACACCGGCATTGGCGATCGACATTCCCGTTGTCTATTTGAAGCAAGTGCGGGATGCGCCCCCCGTCCTGTCGAACCTCGATCCGCTTCCGGAAGACTTGGGCCTTGCTGGGGCCGAGGTCGGGCTGGCCGACAACAAGACCACCGGCGGCTTCATGGGTCACAATTACACGCTGGAAATGGCCGTGGTCCCTGTTGGCGACGACATTGCGAAAGCCGCCGAAGAGGCGCTGGCCCGGTCACCCTTCCTGATTCTCGACGTTCAGGGCGCGGACGTCACCGCCATCGCCGACCTGCCCGCTGCCCAATCTGCGCTGCTGTTCAACGCCGCCGACCCCTCGCCTGCGTTGCGAGGCGAAGACTGCCGCACCAACGTGTTTCATACCCTGCCCTCTCTGACTATGCGGGCCGATGCGCTGATGCAGTTCATCCGCTTTAAGAAATGGGACAAGCTGGCCCTGATCGAAGGCACCCACGCCGGTGACCTCGCCTGGTCCAAGGCCATGACCGACAGCGCCACCAAATTCGGCCTGAAGATTCGCAAATCCAAGACATGGGCCTTTGACGCTGACATGCGTCGGAATGCAGCGCAGGAAGTGCCCCTGTTCACCCAAGAGCTGGGTGACTACGACTTGCTGTTGGTGGCTGACGAATTGAACGACTTCGCGCGCTACATCCCGATGAACACCTGGCTGCCCCGCCCCGTCGCCGGGTCCGAAGGGTTGGTCCCCACCACGTGGTCCCGCGTGGTCGAACAATGGGGCGCGGCCCAGCTGCAATCGCGATTCCACGAACACGCAGCCCGCGACATGCGCCCGCAGGATTATGCCGCATGGGCCGCCATCCGTACCGTGGGCGAGGCCGTAACCCGGACCGGTGGCAACGACCCCAAAGCGCTGCGCGATTACATCCTGTCCGAGAATTTCGAACTGGCCGCTTTCAAGGGCCGCCCGCTGTCCTTCCGCACTTGGAACGGCCAGATGCGCCAGCCGATCCCGCTGGTAACCCAAACCGCGCTTGTGGCTCAGGCCCCCTTGCCCGGCTACCTGCACCAACGAACCGAGCTAGACACGCTTGGCACCGATCAACCCGAATCGACCTGTAAGGCCTTCCAATGACCTTTAAGACATGCCTCCGCCCGATCCTAAGCGCCACGGCCATCAGCATACTGGCCCTGCCAGCTTTGTCCGAGGAAATCTGGGTCACCAACGAAAAGGACGACACGATTAGCGTGATCGACGTCGCAACATTGGAAGTCACCCGTACCATCCCCACCGGCGAACGCCCGCGCGGGATCACCTTCTCCAAGGACTATTCCCGCGTTTACATCTGCGCTTCTGACAGCGACACGGTGCAGGTCATGGACCCCGAAACCGGGAAGATCCTGCACGACCTGCCCTCGGGCGAAGACCCAGAGCAGTTCGTCCTGCATCCCAACGACCGCCACCTCTATATCGCCAACGAAGATGACGCGGTGACCACCGTGGTCGACACCGAAACCCGAAAAGTGATCGCCCAAATCAACGTCGGCATCGAGCCCGAGGGCATGGCGGTCTCTCCTGATGGCAAGATCGCCATCACCACATCCGAGACCACCAATATGGCCCACTGGATCGACACCGAAACGCGCGAGCTGTTCGCCAATACACTTGTCGATTCCCGCCCGCGCCATGCCGAATTCGCGGCAGGCGGGTCCGAGCTGTGGGTCAGCTCTGAAATTGGTGGCACGGTCACAGTGTTTGATGTCGAAACCCAAGCCGAGAAAGGCAAGATCCGGTTCGAGGTCAAGGGCGTCCACCCGGACCGCGTTCAGCCCGTCGGGTTCGAGTTCACCGAGGATGAGAAAACTGTCTTCATCGCCCTTGGACCCTCGAACCACGTCGCCGTAGTGAATGCCGAAACGCTGGAAGTCGAAAAATACATCCTCGTCGGACGTCGCGTTTGGCACATGGATTTCAACACCGACAAGTCGCTTCTGTTCACCACGAACGGTGTGTCCGGTGACGTGACCGTGATCGACGTCGCCAAGCGCGAGCCGCTCAAATCCATCAAAGTGGGCCGCTTCCCATGGGGCGCGGCTCTGCGCCCCTAAAAACTCATATGCTCCTCATATGTAGGTCATATGCAGGTCATACACTCAAAACCGGAGAAAATCATGATCCGCACCCTTCCCCTGATCCTGTCCATGGCGCTGTCCGTAACGACCCCGGCGCTAGCCGATGACGATGATGATGACGACGGTTTCGGGCTGGCCGGCATCCTGTCGGCCTCGAACAAGGAAGACCTGCCGCCGATCATCCTGTCAGCTGGCATACCCCTTGCCGACGCCCCGTGGGAGCTGAAATCCGGCACCTATTACGAGTTCGAAATCGAGGGCGATGGCAGCCAAGAACTGGCACTGGTTGGGCCAGAATTCTTCCGCGCCATCTGGGTGGACGAGATCGTGGTCGAGGGCCTTGAAATCCGCCCGCTTGGGCTGGATTCGGTCGAATTCGACGAGGCAGGCGAGATGGAGATCGGCTTTGTCGCCATCAAACCCGGCAGCTACTACCTGAAGGTTCCCGGTTCCACCGGTGAAACCCAGCGACTGGAGATCACCATCAAGTGACAGGATTACACGTCGAGAAGCTGAGTTATCGCTATGGCGCCAAACAGGCGCTGAAACAGGTCAGCTTCGGCGTGTCCCCCGGACAATTCTGCGCGCTTCTTGGCCCCAATGGGGCAGGAAAATCCACTCTTTTCAGCTTGTTAACCCGGTTGTTCACCACTCCAGATGGTCAGATCACCATCGCGGGGCATGACCTGCGGCGCGAGCCTCGCAAGGCGCTGGCAAAGATTGGGGTCGTCTTCCAGCAGTCCACACTGGACCTTGACCTGACCGTCCATCGCAACCTGACTTACTTCGCCGCACTCCATGGGCTTTCAGGGCGCGAAGCTGCCAAGCGTATCGACGCGGCGCTTGATCGACTGAACATGTCCGAACGCCGCCATGAACGGGCGCGGGACCTGAACGGCGGCCACCGCCGCCGGACAGAGATCGCCCGCTGCCTAATCCACGACCCTGCCGTGCTTCTACTTGACGAGCCCACCGTGGGGCTGGATGCCGCCACCCGTCGCGCGATCACCGACCACGTCCACGACCTGTCGGAAAACGACGGCCTGACTGTCCTGTGGGCCACTCATCTGGCCGACGAGGTCCGCGACACCGACCAGCTTGTCGTCCTGCATCATGGGGAGATTCTGGCCAACAACAGCTGCGCAGCACTTCGCGGTAACCAAGCGTTAGCCGATTTTTTCCTAGATCTGACAGGGGCAGAGGCATGACCCCCGCCCTGATCGCACTGCGCGCCATCGTACTGCGCGAGGCCCTGCGGTTCGTTCGCCAACGCGGTCGTTTCATCGCGGCCCTTGTACGCCCCTTGGTCTGGCTGATCGTCTTCGCAGCTGGTTTCCGCGCCGCGCTTGGCCTGTCGATCACACCGCCCTATCAGACCTACACAACCTACGAGACCTACATTGTCCCCGGCTTGTGCGGGATGATCGTGCTGTTCAACGGAATGCAAAGCTCTCTGTCGCTGGTCTATGACCGGGAAATGGGCTCCATGCGCCTGCTGCTGACCAGCCCCCTGCCGCGCTGGTGGCTGCTGGTGTGCCGCCTGATCGCTTCGACGTCGATCTCGATACTGCAGGTCTACAGCTTCCTTGCCATCGCCGCGATTTACGGGATCACCTTACCGTGGCAGGGGTATCTGTACGTCCTGCCCGCGCTGGCCATCGCCGGGGTGATGCTGGGTGCGCTTGGGCTTGCCCTGTCATCACTAATCAAGCAGTTGGAAAACTTCGCGGGCGTTATGAACTTCGTCATCTTCCCGATGTTTTTCCTGTCTTCGGCGCTTTACCCACTTTGGAAAATGGCCGAAAGCTCCGAGCTGTTACACGACATTTGCGCCGTAAACCCATTCACCCATGCGGTAGAGCTGATCCGCTTCGCTCTTTACGCCCAGTTCAACGCAATGGCACTGGTGTGGACGTGCCTTGCGGGTGTGATCCTTTTGGCGCTGGCGCTTTGGGGCTACGACCCGGCACGAGGGCTTGTACGTCGCAAGGGCTGACCTTTTCTACGACCCTAAGGCGCGTGAATGCGGCCCCCTGTTTTGCTAATCTTCACCGCGAAAGGATGTGCCATGAAACACCTCGCGATCATCTTGACCTGCCTCTTCAGCGCCCCGACCTTCGCCGAGAGCGACGAGTTGGGTGACCTGAACCCAGACGAGCTTTCGCTAAACCGCGTGATGGAGAATATCAAACGCGGGCAAACGGACATGACCACCTGCGCCTCGGGCTATTTCATCACCAAGAAGGGTGACCACGATAAAGCCCGCGCGCTGTTTAGGACCTGCGCCGAGGCTGGGTATACGGGCGCAATGACGTGGATGTCCCAGTTGGATAACAATGGGTTAGGTGGCGAATACAACCCCGATGCCGCCGCCCGTTGGGACAAGCGCGCGGCAGATGCTGGCGACCCGGTGGGCAAGTTCAACTATGGCATCAACCTGATGCGCGGACATGGTGTTAAGCGCGACGAAGCTGCCGGGCGGGCACTGGTCGATGAGGCCGCCCGCGAGGGTCTTCAGATTGCCAAACGCTTGCAAGGCGCTGACTATGATCTGGACGAAGTTACGCCTGACGCGGACAACTGGAAATACGCCCCCTTGTTCTGATTTCAGAGCCTATTTCCGGTTTATCCGCAAAATCTAAGACCAAAGAATGAAGCGGCCAGAACCAAAGCTTGATCCGCCTCAAATCACGCCTTCTTGGGGCCGCAATATAGGCCTGAGCGACTCAAGCAGGACGCAATGAACCGAGCCATCCCTACCCTTTTCGCTGCCGCAACCCTGCTTTCGAAATAGGTTGATCTTGTTGCGCTAGCCAGCCATCAGGGCGCGCTTTTCTAGGTGATCGCGCCTTCGACCTCTTCATACAGGCGTGACACGCCCGGAACCAAAGGCAACAGCGTGCCCTGAATCGCGTGATAGATGTCAGGCTTGCCTGCAAACTGGGTCGCATCGGGCTTTCCGTCGGCATCAATTTCCGGAATCCAGCCGCCGGTCTCGTCGATGAAATGTTTCTGCGCGAAGGTCCAACAATCGTTGTACCATTTCTGATCCACGGGCTGGGGGTCGACCTTCATCAGCGCGGCCAAAGCCCCGATCGCCTCGGTCAATGGCCACCAGTAGCGGTTACTGACATCAACGGTCCCGTCGAACCGCAGGGTGTAGGCAAAACCACCGTCGGTCTTGTTCCACGCATCTTCCAGCGCCCGATAGATCACGCACCGCGCCTTGCGGATCGCGGTGGCGTCGGTTCGCCCGCTCAGGTCCCAATATTGTAAAAGGAGCCTGCCCAGCTCAAACGAATGACCCGGCGTGGTACCCGCGGGTTTGAACATGGGGTCGCCTGCATATTCGACGTCTACCGTCCAGTTGGCCGAGTAATGCTCTGGCAGGCGCCAACCATATGTGGGTGCCATGTGATCAAAAAAGAATGCCAAGATACGGCCCGCCCGAGTCAGGTATTTGTCATTGCCGGTAACCTCATAGGCGGTCAACAGCGCCTCGACCCCGTGCATGTTCGCGTTCATGCCGCGATAGGGCAGAAGCTGCGACCAGTCTTGAGAATATTCATCCACGAACAGCTCGGCATCTTCATCCCAAAAGTGTTGATCAAGAATACCGTCGATATCGTCCAACAATTTGGCCGCATCGGGGTGGCCCACATGGGTTGCCGCAGCCGCCGCCAAAAGCACGAAGACATGCCCATAGGCCAGCTTGCGCCCATCTTGAATCCCGTCAGGCCCTACACCCCAGGCGTATCCGCCATGATCAGCGTCCCGATGGCCGTCCCAAAGGTAGCGTACACCTTGATCAATGATCGCATCACTGCCCGCAAACCCGGCCTGTTTGCCCAAGGAGTAGCTGTGGACCAATCGAGTTGTCGTGTGCAGCTCTTGCGTCGTGAACGCCAAGGGCGCGCCCTTTGCATCCAGGACATAAAACCCACCATCTGGGTTGATGCTGGCGGCAAAGAATTCAAACTGGGCCCGCGCTTGCGATCGAAGCCAATCCTGATGGGTCTGATCATGTATGAACTCTGGCATGGTCCGTCCTTTGGCTCTGCTTGGGAGTCTTTTCCCGCATGACCCAAATACTGCACAACTGGTCGCTTTCACCAAGGAAACCTGTTCGGAACGTGCGGCCTCCTGTCTGTTGGGCCGCGCGAGAGGTGTTTACCAAAAGAAAAGGGCCACCTCGGCCAAGCGCTGATCGCTTTTACCAAGGCGGCCCGGTTCAGGCTTTAAGGTTGCTGGCCTATTCGGCCGGGACTGTGGCTGCGGGTGTCGACGACCGGCCGAAATGCATGTGGTTCAATTTCAAAACCAGCAGGATCATCGCAAACTGAAGGATCAGCGCCGGGGCGGTTGCGACCCAATAGGCCACTCCGAACTTGGCGATCAGACCGGTCGCAACCAGACCTTTGTTGACCCAGAAGTGCAGCATGACGGACAGGGCCACACCCGGGCAAACCAGCGCATAGGACCCGGCAGAGCGCTTGCCGTCCTCGGACAGGAAGGTCTGCACATATTTCTGACGACGCAGGATGGCCACGCCAAGCAGCGCAAACAGAACCTGAACCGACAGGAACTTGGTCAGCAGGGTAAAGGTCTCACCCGCGCCGCCATGGACGTCAAAAGTGGTGTGCAACCCGTGGTTCATGCGCATCATGGCGATGCCGATGACAGTGACGATCGGGATCACAATCATCAGGGTCGGGGCGGCTTCGGGATTGGTGCCGTGCTGAACCATCGAGATCACCGCCAGAACCATTGCGACAATGGTGATGATGACGGCGGCAGTGATAAAGATGGTCGACAGCACAACCGATGTGCCAACAATCCAAGACGTTCCCGACATCGCGGACGGGGCGGCCAGACCGACACCCACCATCGCCAGCGCAAAGGCCGGCAGAAGCTGCGCGAAAGAGTTGTTGGCTTTCAGGTCAAACCCACCGTCGCCAAGAACTCTGCCAAAGAACTGGCCCAGAAGGCGGAAGGCGAAGACCCCGATGGCAACGAATGCGATGATGGCCAAGGGGAACAGGTATTCGACAACGCTCCACAGACCCGGAACGAACACAAGGCCAAGGATAAAGCCCACGTTCACAGCCATGGCCAGAGCCAGCGGCAAGGCTTTCATCTGCGATTCCGCATTGGTGCCGTGGATGTTGTCATAGGCTCCGGACTTCTTGAACGCGCTTAGCTGGCGCAAGTTCCAGATCAGCGATTTGTAGTGGAGCACCGCAAAGAAAGCGATGCCAAGCATCGCGACGGCCACCATGGCCTGCCCAATAATGTCCTGCGAGGTGGCATATTTCAGGATGTCCTCGAACACCGGGACGGGTTGGCCCGGATGCGGCACCCAAAACATCAGGTACATGAAAAATGTGACCACAAGGCCACCTGCCCCAAGCGAGGCCAGAAAATACAGCGGGGAATAACGTTGCTCTGCGACGGATTGGGTCGAACCAGACATGGCAGGTCTCCTTTTCTTCGTTCATCCGTTCAAAATTCTGAGAATGAACCTAAGGAGAGGTCACACAGGTTTCTGTGACTTTGGTTACCAAGCGATTGTGCGTCAGTGCAGATTAGACTGTGCGAACGCTGCGGCGTGTGCGCAGACTGCGCCAGATGAAAGCCCCGATAAACACGGTTGTCAGGATCAAAATGATGGTCGGCGCGGGGGCGCTGTCCAACCAGAAACTGGCATAGACACCACCAAGGCAGGACAAGACGGTGATACCCACAGCGACGATCAGCATGGTCGAAAACTGCCGCGTCAGCAGGAACGCGATGGCGCCGGGCGCGATCAGCAGGCCGATGGCAAGGATGATCCCCACCGCTTTCAGTGTGGCTACGATGGTCAGCGACAGGATCGCCAGCAGGCCATAGTGCAAGACCCTCACGGGCAGGCCAGACGTCTGCGCCTGCGCCGGATCAAAGGCGTGCAACAACAGGTCCTTCCATTTCACGATAAGGATCAGAGTCACAGGAACGGCGATCAGCCCGGCAGTCCACAGGTCCGCGGCCCCAACGCCCAGCATGTTGCCGAATAGGATATGATCCAGATGAACGTCCGGTTGTGTCTTAGTGTACATCACGATCCCAAGACCAAACATGCCCGAGAAGACAACGCCCATCACCGTATCCTGCTTCACGCGGCTGTTGCCAGACAGGTACCCGGTCGCCAGCGCGCAGGTCATACCGGCAAAGAAAGCTCCGATCAGCAGGGGGATGTTCAAGAGATACGCCAGAACAACGCCTGGCAGGATCGCGTGGCTGATTGCGTCACCCATCAGGGACCAGCCTTTTAGCACAAGAAAGCACGACAAGATCGCCGTCGGCACTGCGATGATCACCGAAACCCAGAAGGCGTTGACCATAAAGCCAAACTGGAAGGGCATCAGCAGGGTGTCCATCATGCCCTCAACGCTTTGGCCGCCCGTCGGCGGGCAGCAAGAAGCCCATGTTTCGGGGCAAAGACAAAGGCGGTCAGGAAGACCAAGGTCATCAGGACGACAATGACGCCTCCGGTGGCCCCATCCAGAAAATAGCTGATGTAGGCCCCGAAAAAGCTGCATCCGGCCCCGATGGCGACGCTGACCATCAACAGGCGCGGGAAGCGGTCGCACAGCAGATAGGCGGTCGCGCCGGGGGTCACCACCATTGCGATGACCAGAAAAGCGCCGACCGTTTGCAGGGCCGCAACACAGCAGGCCGAAAGCAGGGCGAAGAACAGGACCTTCAGGCGCTCAGGCCGCAGGCCAATGGACCGCGCGTGGCTTTCGTCGAAGAAGACGACCATCAGGTCTTTCCATTTCGCCAGCAGAATAGCGAGCGTCACGAACCCAATGATCGCCAGTTGCAGCGTATCGCCGGGGGTTACCGCCAGAATATTACCAAGTGTGATCGTCTGAATATCCACCGAAGTGGGCGAGATCGACACCATGAACAGCCCTAACCCAAAGAAGCTGGTGAAAATCAGGCCGATGATTGCGTCCTCTTTCAGCCCGGTCCGCTGGTTCAGGAACAACATGGCCGCGGCGGCCAGCCCTCCAGAGAGGAAAGCACCAAGGGCAAAGGGCAGGCCAAGCATATAGGCCCCAGCCACCCCCGGCACGATGGAATGCGACAGCGCATCACCGATCAGCGACCAGCCCTTCAGCATCAGATAAGCAGAGAGAAACGCACAAACCGCCCCCACCAGTGCCGAGACCCACATGGCGTTGGTCATATAGCCATAGGTGAAGGGCTCTAGCAGGATCATCCATCCCCCAATGTGCGGGTTTTGTCATCGTAAACCACGACGGGGCGCTCATCATCGGTCAGGATAGTGACGGCGCGCGTGTCTTCGTCATCGTGGATCTCGTGGCCTTCAAGAACGAAGTGGCGCAGCACCCCGCCAAACGCCAGTTGCAGGTTTTCGGGGGTAAAGGTGGTCTCGGTCGGGCCTTCGGCCAGAATGGTGCGTTTGACCAGCACGGTCCGGTCGCAGAATTCCGGCACCGATCCAAGGTTATGGGTCGACACCAGCATCACGCGGCCTTCTTCCCGAAGATCGCGCAAAAGGGCGATGATCGCCTCTTCGGTTTTCACGTCGACGCCGGTGAAGGGTTCGTCCAGCAGGATTACCTGTCCCTCTTGCGCCAATGCACGGGCCAGGAAGACGCGTTTGCGTTGGCCGCCCGACAGCTCTCCGATTTGGCGGTGACGATAATCGGACATGCCAACACGCGACAGGGCTTCATCCACCGCCTTGCGATCCGCCGCGCCCGGGCGGCGCAGGAAACCCATGTGGCCATAGCGGCCCATCATCACCACGTCCTCGACCAAGACCGGGAAGGACCAATCGACCTCTTCGGCCTGCGGAACATAGGCAACGGTGTTCTTGCGAAGGGCCTGTTTGACGGTCTGCCCCATGACCGAGATATCCCCGGCGGCGACCGGCACAAACCCCATGATTGCCTTGAACAGCGTGGATTTCCCCGCCCCGTTCACGCCCACCAGCGCCGTGATCGTCCCTGTTGGAAGGCTGAAGCTGGCGTCCTTCAGCGCGGTCAGCCCATTGCGATAGGTGACCGTTACCCCTTGGGCCGAGAGGCCAATGGTGGAGTTATCCTTCGGCACCAGTCAGGCCTTTCGCTAGGGTTTCTGTCGTGACGCGCAACAGGTCCAGATAGGTGGGCACGGGGCCATCGGCCTCGGTCAGGCTGTCGACATAGAGGACACCGCCGTAACGCGCACCGGTTTCCCGCGCGACCTGTTTGGCCGGGCGGTCGCTAACAGTGCTTTCGCAGAAGACGGCAGGAATATTGTTGTCCTTCACGCCATCAATGACCTTGCGCACCTGCTGCGGCGTTCCGGTCTGATCGGCGTTCATCGGCCAAAGGTACAGTTCTTGCAGGCCAAAGTCCTTGGCCAGATAGCTGAACGCCCCTTCACAGCTGACCAGCCAGCGTTCGGCCTCTGGCACCTGCTGAATCATTTCACGCAGCGGGTCGATAGTCGACCTGAGTTCGGCCTTATAGGCCTCGGCGTTGGCAGCATAGGTTTCGGCATTTTCCGGGTCATGCTGGGCAAAGGCATCTCGAATGTTGTCGATGTAGACCATTGCGTTGTTCAGCGACATCCAGGCGTGTGGGTTCGGCTTGCCGGTATAAGAACCCTCGGCAATGCTGATCGGCGTGATCCCATCGGTCAGGATCGCCTGTGGCACATCCTTGAGATTGGAGAAGAACTGCTCGAACCAAAGCTCTAGGTTCATTCCGTTCCAAAGGATCAGATCGGCGTCTTGCGCGCGGATGATGTCGCGGGGGGTCGGTTGATAGCCGTGGATCTCGGCCCCCGGTTTGGTGATCGAGACAACCTCTGCCGCGTCACCAGCGACATTCTGCGCCATATCCGCGATCACGGTGAACGTAGTGACAGCTTTGAATTTGTCCGCCGCAAGGACGGGGACAGCAGCGAAACAACAGGCAATCGCAATGGTGAAACCGCGTAGGGTCATTCGGCACCTTTTGTAATCTCTTCTCAACGCATATGAGAGTCATTCTCAACAAGTCAATCAGTTAAGAATGATTCTCAAAAAGAAAACATTGAATTCGGCCTCTAAAAGTTGGATTCGAGCGGATTTTGGGCGTGAAGCGGCCCGAGGGGCCTTAGCGAGCCACCACGGCGCAGCTGGCAGGCAGACGGTAAAGGTAGACTGATCTCTTACGGAAGGCGCCCGTATCCGGGGCCAGTGTGGCGACCGCGGCGACCGGGCCATCGCAATCCGGCTGCTCGTTAGAGCGACTGACCAACAGAACCTCTTTGTTCAGATCCCCGGGCAGCGGATAGCTTTGCGCATAATGGTTCATCGCCCGACCCTCTGGCGGGGTTGAATAGAAGGTCAGCCCGCTGTCGCGCCCGGTGTAATACAGATCCGACAGGATATTGCGCTCGGATGCGACGATCGTGTTCAGACCCTCGGCCCGCGCCGTGTCGATCAGGGCGTCGCTCATCTCGTCCAATCCGGTGTAGCGTTCCAGAAACTTCACATCGTCGGCAAAAAGCGTCGTAATCGGGATGATCAGGCAGAAGCCCGCGTTGATCACGAACGATCCGATCAACCAACGGCGCGACAGCCATGGCAGTACCGCCAGTGTCCCCGCCAGATACGCCGAGGCCGCCCAGTTGGCATAGGCGTTCGACAGCAGTGCCTGCACGCAGACCAGCGCAATGATCGGCAGCGTGAAAAGCTGAAAGAAGCCAAAGGGCCAGCGTCGATCTCGAAGAGGCTGCCAAAGTAGGGCTGCCATCAGGACGGGACCAAACACGGCAAATTGTGAGGCGAAGAAGGTCAGCAGGTTGTCATAGTTCAGGCCCGCACGCGCACCCGGATCGCGGACCCAGTCGGCGTTGTCCATCGTGTGCTCGACAGTGGTCAGGCCATTCAGCAGGTTCCAGACAACATTGGGCGAGATCGCAACGAAGAAGGCCAGCAGGACCAATCCCGCCGACCGCCAACCGAGGCGGGCCTGCGGGATGAACAGCGCCGCCAGCCCTGCACAGATCAGAAAGTAGAAGGCCGCATATTTCGCGAGGAACCCGATCCCAAGCGCAAACCCGGCCAGAACCGCATAAGCCTTGCCGCCTGTCTGCAGCAGCCGCAGATAGCCTGCCAGCGCCAGCGCCATGAATGGGAACAACACGGTGTCGGTCGACATCTGCACAGAGCCAACCGCCACAACAGGCAAGGTCAGATAGCCGACGGCGACCAAGAAACCCGCGCGGGCATCCCACAATCCCTTGGCCACCCGCCCAAGTATCAGCGCCGTGACACCATGCAGGATAGGGACCGGGAAGCGGACCCAGAAGGGCGCGTCGCTGCCCGCCAATTCCGTCACAGCGCGGATGGTCCAGCCGATCAATGGTGGTTTGGAGTAGTACCCGAAAGCAAGCTCTTGCCCCCAAAGCCAGTACTGCGCCTCGTCCACGAACAGATCCATGCGGCTGAACCACAGGAACCCAAGGCGATAGACGGTCAGACCCAGCACGACGGCAAGGGTCAGCATCAGCCAGTTAGGGGGGCTAGACGGGCGTGTTGCGGCGTTCTGCATAGATCAGCCAAAGATTGCGCAGGTAGATGAACAGACCCATGGACTGGCCCAGAATGAAGACGGGGTCCTGTCGATAGACTGCATAGGTGAACAGGATCACCCCACCGCCGACAGAGAAATACCAGAAGGCCAGAGGCACGACCGACCGTTTCGCCTTTTCCGACGCGATCCATTGGACCAGAAATCGGCCCGTGAACAGCAGCTGGCCGAAAAGGCCAAAAGCCACCCACCAGAACTCTACCCAGCTCTGGACATTGAGAAACTTGAAGACGGTTTCGGCCATGTCACTCCGCCTCGGTCGGCTGCGCCTTCTTGCGGCGACGGATCAGCCAGGCGACCCCGATCAGGTCATAGATTCCGACCAGAGCGCGGTTCAGGTTGTTGTATTTCGAACTGCCAGCCTGACGTTCCTTGTGGGCGACATCGACCAAGGCGATTTCCCATCCGTCACGCTTGAAAAGCGCGGGCAGATACCGGTGCATATGGTCAAAATAGGGAAGCCGCAGGAAAGCGTCACGGCGGAAACCCTTCAGCCCGCACCCAGTATCACGGGTGCCGTCTTTCAGGATGCGCGACCGCAGCGCATTGGCGAATTTCGACGCATAACGTTTCGAGGCCGTGTCCTGCCGGTTCACGCGTTGCCCGGCGACAAGGCCCAGACGGCCGGTTTCATCCGCTAGAAGCGGTTCAAACAGTTTCGGCAGCTCTGAGGGTGGGTTCTGGCCATCACCATCCAGTGTGCAAATCACGCGGCCCTTTGCGGCCAGAACGCCGCTGTGAACTCCCGCGCTTTGACCGGCTGAATTGGGATGTTGGATCAGGCGCACCATGGGCAAATCGGCCTGAAGCGCCCGGATGCGGTCAGCCGTATCGTCGGTCGACCCATCGTCTACCGGAAGGATTTCAAAACTGTCGACACTGGAACAGGCTTCGGCGATGCCGCGGATCAGGTCCTCGACATTCTCCGCTTCGTTCTTCATCGGGATAACGATCGAAACGGATGTCATCTTTGACCCCTGCATTGGCCGCCCGAATGGGCAATTGAACGGCGGGTTAGCATCTCTGCAAAAGCCTGTCTACTGCGGCCCACGCGCCTCAGCGGCGCAGCAGGGTATCGCCGGTTTCCAACTTGGGCTCCAACTCGATCCGTTTGCCGGAACTGGTTTGGTCAGCCTCAGAACATTCCAGAATGATTTTCGCGGCAGCCTCACCAATTTCACGGCGGCAGGCATCCATGGTCGCGATACGCTTCGGCAGACCTTCTAGAAGCTCAATCTGGTTGAAGCCCGCGATCCCAAGCTGCCCGGGCACGTCGATCCCGGCGGTCAGGCAGTGCATCAGGCCACCAGCGGCGATCATGTCGTTGGAGTAATACAGGAAATCAAGTTCCGGGGTGCGCTCCAGCATCTCGGCTGTCATTTCGCGCCCCTTGGCCAGACCAGAGCCGCCCGAGTAGAACTCTTGATCGACAATCTCAAGGCCCCGCTTGGCCAGCCCTTCGGTGAACCCTTCAAACCGTTTCCGTGCGCGGTGGTCCAACGGCATCTTGGTGCCAAGGAAACCGATTTTCTTATACCCGGCCTTTGCGATGCGCTCTGCCATGATCAGACCAGCCCGCCGGTGCGAAATACCAACCACTGCGTCGATGGGTTCGCCGTCGACATCCATGATCTCGACAATCGGAATGCCGGCGTTGCGCAACATGGCGGCGGCAGCGTCGCTGTGTTCGATGCCCGCGATGATCACACCTGACGGACGCCAGGACAGCATTTCGTACAGCACAGCCTCTTCGCGTTCCGGGCGATAATGGGTAATGCCCACCACCGGCTGTAGCGGAGAATCTTCCAAAACACTGGAGATGCCGGTCATGACCTCCGGAAAAACCATGTTGGACATCGACGGGATGATCACACCAACAAGGTTCACCCGCTGCGAGGCCAAGGCGCCCGCAATCTTGTTTGGCACGTAACCAAGCCTTTTGGCGGCCTCCAGAACCTTCTGCCGGGTTGCCTCACTCACGTCGCCCCGGTTCCGAAGAACCCGGCTGACGGTCATCTCACTGACGCCCGATGCTTCGGACACATCTCGAAGGGTCAATGGACGAGCAGCACGAGAGGGGGAAGGTTCGGACACGGGTACACCTAAATCGAGTTCTGAGGCTTTCAGTTAGCGCTAATTCTTCGACATATACAAGTGTAAGCGGCGAAAGGTTGCTTTTGCTTTACCGGTTGAAAACCGCGCCTCGACCCGCGAAAAGAAAGACACGCGGCCCCGTGGCTCAACTGGATAGAGCAGCCCCCTCCTAAGGGGCAGGTTGCAGGTTCGAATCCTGCCGGGGTCGCCAATCTGCTTTTAATTGAAATCATTTTCGCCTAGACAATTCATAGAAGAATATTGTGAGGAATTATGCGTCAGTTTTTATTTGTTGCTTCGTTTGCTTTAGTCGCCGCCTGCACACAAGAATCCGCCCCAGAGTACGCAAATTATGGGGGCGAAAGGCTCCAGATCATCGCCAAAGCCAACCCTGGACTAATCGACTCCCAGTTCATAGTTGAAATTAACGGAGTTGTAGCAGTGAACCAGCGATCCAAACCTTTTGGAGGTTCTTCCCAAACCTTCGAAGGATCTTATCGTGGCGAGCGGGTTACCGCACGAGCGACATACGTAGAGAAACTGTTCTCCAGTTACACAATGATTGACGTATTTATCAACGGTACGCTTATTGACACTCTAGTGATCTAACCACACTAGCCGCTGATCAATTCAGACCATCTTGATCACGTCGCTGTCGATCGCCAGCATATAGCCCTTTCGGGCCACGTTGCGGACCAGAAGCTCGCTGACCATCTGATTGCCCAAACTGTCGCGCAGGCGTTTGATACGGGTTGCCCCGGCGGCTTCGTCGCAGTCGGCTTCGGATCTGCCTGAAATCACGGCTTCGATCTGTGAGCCTGACAGCATGTCTCCGTCCATCCGGGCCTCGGCCAGAACCGACAGAGTCTCGATCGCAGCGGGGGTGAGCTTGAACTCCATATTGTTCAGAAGAACCATGTTCTCGTCGCGGCTGATCACAAGCGACGACACTTGAATGCCAGAGCGCTCTATCTCTCCCATCCGGCGGTTAAGCGCGATGATGGTGGTCAGAAAAACCAGAGCCGCGACCAACAACGCAGTCGCAAAGACCAGCAACACGAAGATCACCAGCCGATAAGACGCCAGAACATCCGAAAACGCCGTGCCTGATTGGGCCAGGATTTCCAATAAAGTGACCTCGGCGGCCGAGGTCAGGTTGTCGTTTTCAACAAAAATACGCTCGACGCGCGCGTTGAACGCGTTGGCATCAGGAAGGTTCAGGAACAGAAGAACGGCTGCGACCAGCAGGATCAGAACAATTGCAGCGATCCCGATGGGCACAATCCGCGTGCCTGCACGACGCAGGTCAGTAGCGGAGATAGTATTGTCCGGCACTTTCCTTCCTTTCCGGCAAACCGCTTTGATCAAAGACCGAAAGCACGTTCAGCAATATCCACCCGTCGCCGCCAATCCGGCTGGACACTGCATCGGCAGCATCTCGGCGGCTTGAACACGCGTTATCGGGCAGCTTCACAACACCATAGTGCAAGCGCAGCGGGTTGTCTTTCTTGGCTTTATAGTCGGCATAGCACTCTGCCGCGGCGGGCGAAGCGATACCAAGGGACAAGCCAAGGACAAGGTATGGAAGGACCTTTTTCATGACCCCAACATTGGGAAACTTGGCCCTGCTATTCAATAACAACCTTCAAATTCGCCGTGTTATCCGATGACATTGTGCCGTTATTGCCTGTCTTTCCCCCCTCGACCCATCTTTGACCCATGTTCGAAACGCGGTCCTGCGCCGCATCCAAAATACGGAGCAAAGAAATGATCAAGATCCTGACCGCCGCTGTCCTGTCGACGATGATCGCCGTGGTCCCGGCCGCAGCGCAATCTGACGAGCGCCGCAATAACAATGGCGCGCTGGCCGCCTTCCTTCTGGGTGGGGCCGCTATCATCGCCCTGTCGCAAAGCAACAAGAACAAAGAACGCAAATCCAGCAGCTCGCATTCCAACCGCGATGTCTATCGCCACACCCATGGCGGCTCTACCCACTGGCATCATCGGGACGAAGAGCGTCACAGCAGCCATCGCCACAACGACCGTCCGCAATGGGACCGTCCGAACCGGTCGAACCGCCATGCGCTGCCGTCGCGCTGCATTAAGACCATCGACACTGGCCGCACGAACTTTCGCTATGTCGAAAAGCGCTGCCTGAAACGTGCCGACTATGACCGTCGCCTGCCGCAGGCCTGTGCCGTGTCCGAAGGTCGTGACGGACGCCCGAATGCCTATGGCGTGCGTTGCCTGCGCAAACAAGGCTACCGTTTTGACAACAACCGGTTTGAGGCGCGTCGCTAAGGCGCGAGAGCAGTCGCGGGTCCGTTCCCTATCCCCAACTGGACCGCGCCTCAGACGGGCGGAAGGTGAAAACCTTCCGCCCTTTTTGCTTGCGGGCCCCGCGCCAGCGGGTCATCACCAAGGCATGACTAAAGAAACGCCCGACCTGTCCTTTGAAGCCGCCGCCGCCCAAAACGGGAAATGCCGTGTTGTCGGCGTTGATGAAGTGGGGCGCGGCCCCTGGGCTGGTCCCGTGACCGCAGCCGCCGTCTGGCTGAACCCGAATGATCTGCCCGATGGGATGAATGATTCAAAGAAGCTGACCGCGAAACGGCGCGAGGCCCTGTTTGATGCGATCATGGACAAGGCCGAAGTCAGTATCGCCCATGCCTCGGTTCAGGAAATCGACGAGCTGAACATCCTGCAGGCCACCTATCTGGCCATGCGCCGCGCCATCGCCGGGCTTACCCAATCCCCCGACCACGCGCTGATTGATGGCAACCGGCTGCCGGCCGATCTGCCGTGCTCTGCGGAAACTGTGGTGAAAGGCGACGCGCGTTCGCTGTCCATCGCCGCCGCCTCGATCGTTGCCAAGGTGACCCGAGACCGGATCATGGCCGAACTTGCCGCCGAACACCCCGGCTATGGATGGGAGAGCAACGCCGGATATGGGACAAAAATGCATCAGAACGGGCTGCGTGAATTTGGTGTAACCCCACACCATAGGCGTTCGTTCAAACCGATACACAATATCTTGTATCAAGAACATTCTGTAAGTGACTGATTCAAAAAAGAAATTGACGAAGAATCACCTTTGACTCATCTTGGGGTTAACAACCACGACGCCAAAAAAGGCGCGGGATGAGGCAGAAAATGACTACAAAGACCAAAAAAGCCGGGGCGGCGACGCTTCCGCTCAACCAGATATTGGATGGCGACTGCATCGAGCGCATGAACGCGCTTCCTGCGAATTCCATCGACCTGATCTTCGCGGATCCTCCGTATAACCTTCAGTTGAAGGGCGATCTTCATCGGCCCGATAACTCTAAGGTCGATGCGGTCGACAATGATTGGGACCAGTTCGACAGCTTCCGTGTCTATGACAACTTTACACGCGACTGGCTAGCCGCGGCCCGCCGGATCCTGAAGCCCAACGGCGCGATCTGGGTGATTGGCAGCTATCACAACGTCTTCCGCATGGGGGCAGAGCTGCAGAACCAGGGTTATTGGATCCTGAACGACGTGGTCTGGCGCAAGTCGAACCCGATGCCGAACTTCCGCGGCAAGCGTTTCACCAACGCGCATGAGACCCTGATCTGGGCCTCGAAAGAGGAAGCCAGCAAATACACCTTCAACTATGAAGCGCTGAAGGCGCTGAACGAAGGCGTGCAGATGCGCAGCGACTGGGTTCTGCCGATCTGTACCGGCCATGAGCGCCTGAAAGACGACAACGGCGAGAAAGCACATCCGACGCAAAAGCCGGAAAGCCTGCTGCACCGCGTTCTTGTCGCGACCACCAACCCCGGTGACGTCATTCTGGACCCGTTCTTCGGCACCGGCACCACCGGCGCTGTTGCCAAGATGCTGGGTCGCGAGTTCATCGGCATCGAGCGCGAAGAGGCCTATCGCAAGGTCGCCGAGAAGCGCATCGCCAAGGTTCGCAAATTCGATAAAGAGGCGCTGTCCGTCAGCACCTCGAAACGCGCCCAGCCACGCGTACCCTTTGGCCAGTTGGTCGAGCGTGGCATGTTACGCCCGGGTGAAACCCTGACCTCGCCACGTGGCAAGATCGCCAAGATCCGTGCCGACGGCACACTGGTGTCGCATGACGTGAAGGGCTCGATCCATCAGGTCGGCGCGGCGCTGGAAGGCGCGCCAAGCTGCAACGGCTGGACCTACTGGCATCTCAAGAAAGACGGAAAAACCGTTCCGATCGACATCTTGCGCCAACAAATCCGTGCCGAGATGGAAGAACGCCCTAACTAAGTTTCAAGAATGTACCGCCGGTGCCTGTGACCATACCAATGGGCACCTACCTTTGCCCCGCCTGAATTGGCGGGGCTTTTTTCGTCGTAGGCGAATCTTAAGCCCCCGCCTTCATGATGAGCGTCAGATTTACCTAGTTGGGGGTTTAGCGTGCTTCAGTTTCAACAAGTGTTCACCGGGTCGAACAGCAGCTTTGTTACAACGGTTGCGGACCTAGAGGTCATCTGGCGCGACGGGGCGGCCTATCTGTTTTCAATCACCGCAGATGGCACGCATCTTGCCAGCTTCGGGATCGGGGCCACCCTGTCCGATGTTGATCAAGAGGTGGTGATCAGCGGTTCGGCCCTGACGGCCCCGATGCAGCTGACCACGATCACGGTCGACGGGGTCGCGGTATTGGCAACGACCGGGCGACAAGAAATCGGCATCAGTGGCTTTGATTTCGATACCGCTGGCACAATCGGGGGTGCTCGTTTTCTGTCTGGCTTGGATGGCGATCAGATCGTTGATCTGGTCGAGGTTCAGACAACGGGCGGCACCTATCTTTATGCCAGCCATCTGGGCCTGGGCAGTCTGAGCACTTACCAGGTACAGAACAGCACGACGGTTTCTTATGTTCGAAACCTGTGGATGGGGGATGACACGCAAGGGGTCACTCTGGCGGATTTGGGTACAGTCACCTTGGGCGACGTTCCGCATCTTTTGGTCCTGTCCGAGACCGATACCCGCCTGTCCAGCTATCGCGTCGCCAACGATGGCACGCTGACGCAGACAGCCACCGTCGGGGTTAGTGACGGGTTGGGCATGTCGGGGGCCTCGGCGCTGGAGATCGTGCAGATGCAGGGTCAGGACTATGTGCTTGTTGCCGGGTCGGGCAGTTCGTCGATCAGTGTGATTGCCTTGGGCACCGATGGCTCGATGACCCTGACGGACCATGTCATCGACAATCTCAGGACACGGTTCAGCGACTTGCAGGACCTTGGCGTCACGACATTCGATGACAGAGTTTTCGTCGTAGCCGGTGGCTCGGATGACGGGCTGTCACTGATGCAGTTGCTGCCCGACGGAACCTTGCTTGCCGTTGATAGTTTCGCGGACACGACCGCGACCAGCCTTGCGAATGTCAGCGCGGTAGAGGCGGTTCAGGATGGGGCCAACCTGCGGATCTATGCCAGTTCCGAAAGCGAGGCCGGGATTACAGAGTTCACCTTCACGCCCGGCACGCTGGAGCCGATCCAAACCGGAGGGACGGGCGGCGACACCCTGACCGGCGGAACCGGCAACGATCTGATCTGGGGGGATGCGGGCGACGATGTGATCTCGGGCGGGATGGGGGACGACATCCTGATCGGGGGCGAGGGAAGCGACACTCTGACCGGCGGGTCAGGGGCGGATACTTTTGTGTTTTCCGCCGACGGGGGCGCAGACACGGTCACCGATTTCGACATCGGCGAAGACCGACTTGACCTGTCGCGCCTTGGTTTCGTCTACCGGGCCGAGGACTTGACAATCCTGCCCACCGCCAACGGGGCGACCATTGCCTTTGATGGCGAATTCATCACCCTGATCGCCCATGACGGCCAGCCCATCGACCCAGCGGAATTCACCACCGAAGACCTGTTCGGCCTGACCCATTCGATCAGCAGCAGCACCGAGACCGGGAAACGACTAAAGGGTACTTCGGGGCAGGACTGGTTGGTGGGTGGATCGGGCAACGATGTCTTGCTGGGTGGGCCAAACGGCGACACTCTGGATGGTGGAGACGGGTTTGATACCGCCGATTACTCTACCAGCTATGGCAGTCAGCTGATTGACCTTCTTTTCCCGCAATTCAACACCAATGACGCCGCCGGGGATACCTACATCAGCATTGAATATGTCATCGGCGGCAACGGCCCCGACAACATGCGCGGCACGTTCGGGGATGATCAGCTATTTGGCGGGCCGAATGTCGACTACATCTTTGGCCGCCGCGGGTCTGACACTCTGGTCGGCGGCAAGGGCGACGACGTTTTGCTTGGTGGCGTGGACGCGGACCACCTTGTCGGCGGCGAAAACCGCGATCGCGCCCAATACTCCGAGGCGCAATCATCCGTGCTGGTCGATCTGGAAATGCCAGAGCTGAACACGGGCGAGGCTGCAGGCGACACCTATGACAGTATCGAGGATCTGGCGGGCGGTTTCTACGGTGACAGCCTGCGCGGGGATGCCCAAGACAACAGATTGTTCGGAAGGGAAGGCAACGACCTTTTGTATGGCCGGCAGGGGAACGACTATTTGAACGGTGGCGCGCATAGCGACCGGCTGGAAGGCGGGGCAGGCAATGACACTTTGCGCGGCGGGCAAAATTCAGACTGGTTCGTCTATTCAGCGGGTGCAGACATAGTCGAAGATTTTACCGAGGCGCATGACGACTTTCTGTACATCGACGATTTGCTTTGGGGACAGGCACCCAAAACCGCGGCAGAGGTGCTGGACTATGCGTCGCTTGGCCCAAACGGGGCCGTGTTCGACTTTGGGTCAGGTAATACGCTTACCCTGTTAAACGTGACGGATATCGCCGCGCTGGAAGATGACATCATCATCTTCTAAACCCGAAAATTCCGCGTCTCGATCAACCTTTGATTCACCAAACCCAAACTAGGGTGAGGACAATTGGCCCCTGGCAGAAACCTTAGGAAGCGAGACACCGATGCCCGATATTTCGCGGCTGTTCGACCGATATGTCCAACAACATCTTGATGTGACCCTGCCCGGGCAGCCCATTCTGGCACCGGGTGGACAGGTTCTGGGCTATGCCGAGGCGGTTCGACTGCAGGGCTCTCGCGTCACGGTCACGGGATGGGCTCAGGTCGATGACATCACCCTTTCGATGGGAGAGCACAGCGACTGTGTCGCCCCCTCCATTCACCGCTCTGACGTCAACGCCGCGTTGGATTGCGACCCCTCGATGACACTTGGCTATGGGGCCTCTCTTCCGATGATGCCGGGGGAAATCTGGCTGACCGCGCGACGCGGTGACGCCACCTATTCCGCACCTTTGCTGGAGCTTTCTGAGGCAGACATCATGTCTCATCGCAAGTCTTTGCGGCCTGCGTTCCTGCGACGCCTCGCCAGCGCTTCACCTGTTGGCGCGCTGTGGCTCTTGACCCGCGCGCCGCGCCACAGGGCGACACTCAAACGCAAACTGGGGCTAGAGGCGCGGCCCGCAACCTCTACCGTTTGCCCGACCCTGTTTGCAGAGGCCCAGCCAACCGCGCCGCCCGCGGCAGAGATCACGATTGTTCTGCCCGTTTACAACGCCTTTGACCTTCTGCCCGAGGTTTTACAGCGTGTCATCGACCACACCGATCTGAACTGGAAGATGATCATCGTTGAAGATTGCTCCAGTGATCAGGCGGTCCGGCCCTATCTGCGCAGTTGGTTGAAAGGGCTGCCAAGGTTTCTGTCATCTAAAATCACCTTGGTCGAGAACCCCGAAAACCTTGGGTTTATCCGGTCGGTGAACAAAGCACTGAAACTGGCCATGAAGCATCGCAACCACGTGGTGCTTCTGAACTCTGACGCTTTGGTGCCCGAAGGTTGGGCCAGCCGCCTTTTGCGTCCGATGCTGGACGACGGCCAAGTGGCGACAGTTACCCCCATGTCCAACGACGCCGAGATCTTCACCGCCCCGGCCATCTGCAATCGCATCGACCTGACCCCCGGAGAGGCGGATGTGATCGACAAGGCCGCGCAGCGGCTGCATCCACAGGCCACGCTGTCAGGCGCCCCTACCGGTGTTGGGTTCTGCATGTCGATGAACCGCTCTTACCTGAAACGCCTGCCCCGGCTGGATACGGTCTTTGGCCGCGGCTACGGGGAAGAGGTCGACTGGTGCCAGAAAGCGCGCGCGCTTGGCGGAGCGCATCTGGTCACTCCGACCCTGTTTGTCGAACATCGCGGCGGTGCGTCTTTCGGGTCCGAGGCCAAACAAAAACTGATCGCGAAGAACAACGCCCACATCAGCAAGCGATACCCAACCTATGATGCAGAGGTGCAGGAGTTCATCAAGATCGACCCGATTGCCCCTGCAAGGATGGTTCTGGGGGTTGCGCTGTCTGCTGCCCGACAGAAGGGACCGATGCCCATCTATCTTGGCCATGTCATGGGCGGCGGGGCCGAAGATGATCTGCTACGCCGCATCGATGCCGATCTGAAACGGGACCACGCGGCGATTGTACTGCGCGTTGGCGGCGAGCACCCATGGCGCGTCGATCTGCATGGTCCGTGGGGCGTGACGCAGGCCCAGTTCTCAGATTTCGAAGACGTTCGTCAGGTGCTGCAACCCGTGACTGACAGGAAGGTTGTTTATTCCTGCGCGGTCGGGGGGTCGCACCCGTTGCAAATTCCCGGACAACTAAAGCAACTCGCGGCGGGCGGCACCGCAGTGACGCTGGTCCATGACTATTTCATGGTCAGCCCCTCTTACACGCTGCTGAACAGCGATGGATCCTTCTCTGGCGTCCCGAATACCGAATACCCGAACCGCGCCCACAGCTGGGGACCGACCTCTTTGGCCGAATGGCAGGCGGCATGGCATCCGTTCCTGTCTGCCTGCACCGAGATTGAAGTGTTCTCCGAAAGCAGTGCCCAGATCATCAGTCGAGCCTATCCGGACTGCGCCGAAAAGGTCAGCTTGCGTCCGCATAAGCTGATTTCACCGGTCGGGAAGGTGCCCCCGAAAGACGGCCCTCGCGTGATTGGTGTCCTCGGCAACATCGGCTTCCAAAAGGGCGCAGAGGTTCTTTCGCAGCTTAGCGTCGACCTTGCCCGCGAAGAAACGGCGGGGCTGGTCATCATTGGCAATCTGGACCCGTCGTTTCCGTTGCATCCCTCCGCGCAGATCCACGGCAGCTATGATCGCAAGGACATCCCCAACCTGACCCGCGACTATGGCATCACGGATTGGCTGATCCCGTCGATCTGGCCAGAAACCTTTTCCTTCACGACGCACGAGGCGCTGGCCACGGGCTTGCCGGTCTGGACCTTCGACCTTGGCGCGCAAGCAGATGCCGTGCGCGCTGCCGAAAACGGCGGCGGCGTCATTGAGCTGGATGGCGACAAGGATCCGGCGTCGCAAATTCTTGCAGCGATTTCTGATGGTTCAAGGACCGAAGCCGCATGAGCACACGAACCCTTTCCATCAAATCACTGCGCAACCAAGGGGTAGAGGTCCTGCGGCGCGGTGTCAGCAACTCTGTCACCTTGCCGGTTCAGTCTAGGATAGAGGCGCCAGCCAGCCTGAAATGGACCAGCTATCAACACTCGCTGGAGCTTGGCGCGTTTTCCTATCAGGTCTCGGGCTATTGCTTTGCTGCCCGGATTGGGCGGTATTGCTCTTTCGGGGAAGAGGTTCAGATCGGGCGGCAGAACCACCCGTTGGACTGGGCCTCGACCAGCCCGGCCTTTTACCTGAACTCTGGGCTTTTCGATCTCGATAATGGGTTTGAGGGGGCAGAGGATTTCGCCCGCTATCAATTCGAAAGCGAAAGCCGACCGACTGCCGTAAAGATCACCCGCATCGGGAATGATGTCTGGGTCGGCCATGGCGCGCAGATCATGGCGGGCGTCACCATCGGCGACGGCGCCATAGTGGCCGCAGGCGCCGTGGTCGCCAAGGATGTCCCGCCCTACGCCGTCGTTGCGGGCAACCCTGCGACGATCAAGAAGATGCGTGTGCCCTCTTTGCTGATCTCACCACTTTTGCGCTGCAAATGGTGGAAGTATGCCCCCTGGCAACTTGCACATCTGGATCCCGGCCACCTTGAACACTTCGTTGCGGGTGTCTTCGAGATGACCGAAACGCCGCCCTTTGCCCCAACCATCGTCGACCTGCAGGAAGGTGCGTCATGACCCCGATTGTCTTTCTTCACATCCCGAAAACCGCGGGCCAAACGGTCCACAATGAGATCGCACAACAATTGCCTGCAGGTGCGGTGTCACCGGTTCGGGTCCACACCCAATCAGTCGAGGGGCTTCAGTACCCCGAAGGCTTTTCTTTCTATTCCGGACACCTGGACTGGCCCGAACCCGCGCGGTTCGACGAAAAGGCCTTTATGTTCACCATTTTGCGCGACCCCAGAGAGCGGATCGCCTCTTTCTATTTCTACCTGCTGAAGGAAGCAGAGAAACTGCCCGGATCAGAGCTTGCCAAACCGCAACACACCGGGAAACGTATGGTGCTGACGCATTCTGCGGATGACTATTTCTTTGGCGGGTCGAAGATGTGGCAACTGTTCATTCGCGACCACTATGACAATGTCTATTGTCGGTATTTTGCCTCTGGAAAATTGCGTGGATACGGGCCGACAATGAACTTGTCCGCCACCCAGCTTTTGAGGCAGGCAGAGGCCGGATGTTCGCGGCTGGACAAGGTGTACCACCTGTCCGATCTGTCCCCGTTAGAGCATGACCTGTCTTCGTTGTTCGACATCGACACCAAACTGGTGGGCAATTACCACAACGCGGGTCGCCTTCCGCAGTCGAAATCCCGCTGGACAATGCTGCTGGATCACTTCGAAACCGACCGTGCGCGCCGCAGGATCAAATCCTTCGCCACCTTGGATGAGGCCTTCATGGACCGGATGGAGCTTTCGAAAGTGGCCTGAGGTCAGCCATCCAGCATGGTTCGGTGATGTCGCCTTAGGAACACCAGCCCCAAAACCAAAAGCCCTAGGCTGGTTCCGCAGACATAGGGGATCGAAACAAAGTTTGCGTCATAACCCGGATAGAATCCGCGTCGCAGCAGGCCAATCAAGTGGCTGATCGGGTTGAACCAAAGCAAGTCTCGATACGGTTGCGGGACGGATTCAAAGGTGAAGAAAACGCCCGAGATGATGAATAGCGGCCGCGTCGCGATGGACCAGGCCCGCTGCCACAGGGGAACTGCGGTAAACAGAAATGCGTTCATCACACCCACCCCAAGTGACAGACACGCCACCAGCAAAAACGCCAGCGCGATAACAGGAAGCTGGGGCAGCGTCCGCGTATCAAAAACCAGCCAGATGCCCGTCAGCAACAAATAGGCCACCAGAAGCTGGGTCATCGTAGCCACAAAAAATCGTGCGAGGATGGCGTCCAGAAATGTCACGCGGGGATAGGCCAAAAGAGGCCGTGAAAACAGCAATGACAATGCCGTCTTGCCGGATGCCTCGGTAAACATCAGGAAGGGGATCATGCCGGTTGCATAGAAAATCGGGAAGTTTGTCCCAAGCGATGGCGCCTGAAACCCCAAAGAGAACACCATTGTCAGCAAAGTTATCCCGGCTGCGGGTTCAAGCACGGCCCAAAGATATCCGCCGGGTGACGCGCCATAGGTTGTCGACATCTCGCGCAGGGACAAGGCCATGACCGCCCGAAAACTGGACCAGCGTCCGGGGTGGGCTGCGGGCCTTTGTGGTGGGGCAATGCTGGACATGGCGGCAAAATCCAAAGCGCAGATACCTGCTGTTAAGGGCCAGCCTGTAGCAACAGGGTGAATGAACTCATAACGCGAGCCCCCATGACCGCAGAAATTGCACCACCGGTTGCCCCTGCCACCTTTCGAAACCGTCACGTTCTGGTGGTGCTCAGCTTCCTTTTACTGGTCGCCGCGCCAGTGGCGGCATCCGCCTGGTACTTGTGGACGCGCGCGGCGGATCAATATGCCTCGACCGTGGCATTCTCTGTCCGGCAGGAAAAGCTTAGTTCCGCGATAGAGGTCTTGGGGGGGATAACCGACCTTTCGGGCACGTCGGCCTCGGACGCCGATATCCTTTATGAATTCATACAAAGTCAGGCTTTGGTAGCGCAGGTCGATCAGCGACTGAACCTGCGGAAAATCTGGTCGCAAACAAAGGGCGATCCGGTCTTTGCTTTTGATCCCTCAGGAACGATCGAAGATCTTCAGTCGCATTGGAAACGCAAACTGCGCATCGCCTATGACACGACCACAGGTCTGATAGAGCTTCAGGTGCTTGCCTTCACGCCAGAAGACGCAACCGCCATTGCACAGGCCGTTCTGGCCGACAGCACCGCGATGATCAACAAACTGTCCGAGGCGGCGCGTGAAGACGCCATTCGCCATGCCCGGGCAGAGCTGGATCTGGCGGTCACTCGCCTGAAAGCCGCGCGGGCCAAGTTGACCCGTTTTCGCAACCAGAACCAGTTGGTCAACCCAGAGGCCGATTTGCAAACCCAGACAGGCCTGTTGGCGACGCTGCAATCTCAACTGGCGGAATCGCTGATCGAATTGGACCTGCTGTATGGAACGACGCGCGAAAACGATCCTCGAATAGCGCAGGTCCGCCGTCGGATTGACGTGATCGAGGACCGCATCACCGACGAACGCGCCAAGCTTGGCTTGGGCGAAGGGGAAAACGGGCAGGCCTTCGCGACACTGGTTGGGGAATACGAGACCCTCGTCGTGGATCGCGAGTTCGCCGAACAGTCCTATACCGCAGCGCTTGCCGCATATGACGCAGCACAGGCAGAGGCCCGGCGCCAAAGCCGGTATCTGGCGGCCCATATCCTGCCCACGATGGCCGAACGTGCCGAATACCCACAGCGGTGGATGCTGATGATCACCGGCACGCTGTTTCTGTTTCTTAGTTGGGCAACGCTTGTGCTGATCGGCTACGCCCTGCGGGATCGGCGATGATCCGTCTGGAAAACCTGACCAAGCGGTTCGTACTGAGGGGACGGCGCAAGGTAATTGCGGACCGGATCAACGCGACCTTCCCAACGGGCCGGTCCGTCGCACTACTGGGGCGGAACGGGGCAGGTAAATCCTCGCTTTTGCGGATGATCGCGGGGACGCTGGACCCAACCTCTGGCCGCGTGGTCACAGGCGGCACGATGTCTTGGCCGGTTGGGTTCGGCGGTTCGTTCCACGGTGATCTGACCGGCGTACAGAACACACGGTTCGTGGCGCGTATCTACGGCGTCGATTCCGATGCACTGGTGGATTATGTCGCCGAATTTGCGCAGCTTGGGGACCACTTTCACCTGCCATTTCGCAGTTATTCGCATGGGATGAAATCGCGGCTGGCCTTCGGTGTGTCCATGGGCATTCGATTCGACACCTACCTTGTCGATGAAATCACCGCTGTTGGCGATGCAGCATTCCGCGCCAAAAGCAGCCGTGTTTTCAGGGATCGACTGACGCAATCAGGTGCGGTCGTCGTCAGCCATGCGATGGGTCAACTGCGCGAACTTTGCGACTGCGGCGCTGTGCTGGAAGGTGGAAAGCTGAATTTTTTCAACGATCTTGAACAGGCCATCGCCCAGCATGAAGAGAATATGTCACGCACTGTGTGACATTTCGCCCTGCGACCTTCGTTCAAGAAATCCTCTCGCACTTGCGGAAAAATAGGCTATATATCCGCGGATATCTGACGGAGACACTCATGCTGGACAATGTCAAACTGCGTACCGATTGGACTCGGGAAGAAGCCGAAGCCATCTACAACCAACCGTTCATGGACCTGCTGTTTCAGGCCCAGACGGTGCATCGGGAACATTTTGACCCCAACCAGATCCAGAAATCAGAGCTGATTTCGATCAAGACCGGCGGCTGCGCCGAAGACTGTGCCTATTGCAGCCAGTCGGCGCGCAACGGCTCTAAACTCTCGGCGTCCAAGCTGATCGAGGTAGAGCGTGTTCTGGCAGAGGCCCGCAAAGCCAAGGAATCCGGCGCGACCCGCTATTGCATGGGTGCGGCGTGGCGTTCGCCCAAGGACCGCGACATGGAACAGCTGGAAGCCATGGTTGCCGGCGTCAAGGCGATGGGGATGGAGACCTGCATGACCCTTGGCATGCTGGATGACAATCAGGTCATCCGCCTGAAGGGCGCGGGTCTGGATTACTACAACCACAACATCGACACGTCCGAGCGTTATTACTCTGAAATCATCACCACCCGCACCTTTGCCGAACGTCTGGACACGCTTGCCCGTGTTCGTGATGCCGGTATCAAAGTCTGCGCAGGCGGCATCGTCGGCATGGGCGAACAGCAGATGGACCGGATCGACATGCTGCTGACCTTGGCCACGCTGGAAGAGCATCCCGACAGCGTCCCGGTCAACATGCTGATGCCACAGGCCGACACGCCGCTGGCCGATGTCGAAAAGCTGGACCCGATCGAATTCGTTCGCACCATCGCACTGGCACGTATCCTGATGCCACGCGCCCATGTGCGCCTGTCCGCAGGCCGCGAAGACATGAGCGACGAGATGCAGGCGATGTGCTTCTTCGCTGGCGCGAACTCTATCTTCACCGGGGAAAAGCTGCTGACCGCAGGCAACCCGGAAGAAGACAAAGACAACAAGCTCTTTGCCAAGCTGGGCCTGTCGGCCATGGCCGTGGGGTGCCACGGCACCAAATGAGCGGCTTCGCCCGGCACGCCTCGGCGCTTGAGGCCCTGAAAACCCGCGGGAGACTGCGGGTTTTGTCAGGTCGGGGCGGGTATGATTTTGCCTCTAACGACTATCTTGGGCTGGCAGATTCCGATTTGTTGCGCAATGCGGCGATGGCCGCGATCCAGCGCGGGGTTCCGGTTGGATCTGGCGGGTCGCGTCTTTTGCGGGGCAATGCGGAAGAACATGAACTGCTAGAGGCAGAGGCCGCCGCGTTCTTTAGCTCCGAAGCAGCCCTGTTCATGGGGGGTGGGTTTGTCGCCAATACGGCGATCTTCAGCACCCTACCGATGCAGGGCGATCTGGTTCTGTTCGACGAATGGGTCCACGCCAGCGCCCATGAGGGCATGAAACTGGGTCGTGCCGACACGCAGGCCTTTGCGCATAACGATGTCTCGGATGCCGCTGCCAAGCTGGAAGCATGGCAGGGTGGGCGCGTCTGGATTGCTGTCGAAAGCGTCTACAGCATGGACGGCGATATCGCCCCCTTGAAAGCCCTGGCTGAGCTGGCTGTGAAGCACGACGCCGTTCTGGTCGTCGACGAGGCCCACGCCACTGGCGCTTTCGGCGCAGGGCTGGCGCACGGCTTGCCCGGCGACATCGTCGGTCTTCACACCTGCGGCAAAGGATTGGGCGTTCATGGCGCGCTGATCACGGCAGACCGCGTGTTGATCGACACGCTGATCGCCAAAGCCCGCAGCTTTATCTATGCCACTGCCCCCAGTCCGCTGAACGCAGCCTTGGTCCGGGCCGCTTTGGCAGAGTTGTCGCAAAGCGACACCCTGCCCAAAGCACATCAAGCCTTGGTCGCGCACGCCCATGCCGAGGCCGAACGCTGCCTTGGCCTGACCGGCTTCGACAGCCAGATCATGCCGGTCATCGTGGGCGAGGACCGCCCCGCGCTGGACCTTGCGGCCCGCATGCAGGCGCATGGCTATGATATCCGCGCGATCCGGCCGCCGACGGTACCAAAGGGCACCTCGCGACTGCGTATTCCGATCACATTGAACACGCCCGCCGAGGTGATCACCGAAATGTTCGAAACTCTGGCGAAGGAGATGGCCAAATGACCCGAATAGTTGTCACCGGCACCGACACCGGCATCGGGAAAACCATCTTCTCTGCGGCGCTGACCGGGGCGTTGAAGGCCTCGTACTGGAAGCCCGTTCAGGCGGGTCTGGTAGAAGAAACCGACAGCGAGCTTGTCGCGCGTCTGTCCGGGCAACCTGCGCTTCCCGAAGCCTATCGCCTGAAAATGCCCGCCTCGCCCCATCTTGCGGCCGAGGCCGAAGGGGTCGAGATCTCGCCGATCTCACTGCTGATGCCTCAGGTCGACGGCTCGCTTGTGATTGAAGGCGCGGGCGGGCTGATGGTGCCGCTGAACCGTCGCGTGTTGTATCTGGATGTGATGGCGGGATGGGGCCTGCCGGTGGTGCTGTGTGCCCGGACCGCGCTTGGTACGATTAACCACTCCTTGCTGTCGCTGCAGGCGCTGCGAAATGTCGGCTGCGATGTGCTGGGCGTTGCCTTTATCGGCGAGCCCGAGCCCGAGGTCGAAGAGACCATTGCGCAGATGGGCCACACCAGACGCCTTGGCCGGCTGCCGATGCTGGACGACCTCACGCCAGAGGCCCTGCAGGCTGCCTTTGCCGAAAACTTCGAGCTTTCGGATTTCGGAGGCAACATATGACACCGGCTGAATTCGACGCCGCCCACCTGTGGCACCCCTATACAAATGTCGTCAAACCCGGGCCCACCCATCTGGTGCGCAGCGCCGAGGGCGTGCGCCTGACATTGGATGACGGGACCCAGATGATCGACGGCATGTCGTCCTGGTGGTCGACGATCCACGGCTATCGCCACCCGGTGATCGAAAAGGCGGTCAAAGACCAGTTGGAAACCCTGCCGCATGTCATGTTCGGCGGTCTGACTCACGAACCGGCAGCGCGGCTTGGTCAGCAGTTGCTGGACATGACCCCGTCAGATCTGACCCGCATCTTCTATTGCGACAGCGGGTCTGTCTCGGTCGAGGTCGCTATGAAAATGGCGGTGCAGTACCAGTTCTCGACCGGTCATCCGGAACGGACCCAGTTCGCCACGATCCGCTCGGGCTATCACGGTGATACGTGGAAAGCGATGAGCGTCTGCGACCCGGTCACCGGCATGCACCACCTGTTCCAAGGAGCGTTAAGTCCGCAGTTCTTCGTCCCGACCCCGTCGGTGAAATTCGGTGAACCGTGGGAGGTAGACCCCGCCAAGAACGGGCTGGCTGAATTGGCCCGCGTGCTTGAGACCCAGAAAACAATCGCTGCCCTGATCCTTGAGCCCATCGTTCAAGGCGCGGGTGGCATGTATTTCTACCACCCCGAATACCTCAACCAAGCGCGCCGCTTGTGTGATGAGGCCGGGGTTCTGTTGATCTTTGACGAGATCGCCACCGGCTTTGGCCGCAGCGCCATGCTGTTTGCCACCGGTCACACGGCAATCCAACCCGACATCCTGTGTCTGGGCAAGGCCGTGACGGGCGGCACCATGTCCTTCGCCGTGACAATGGCCAACGACCGCGTGACCGACGGCATCGGCAACGGCGAACCGGGCGTTTTCATGCATGGGCCCACCTTTATGGGGAACCCGCTGGCCTGCGCAGCGGCAAGCGCCTCTTTATCGCTGCTGCAAGACGGGAAGTGGCGTAAACGGGTCTATGATATCGAGATGCAGATGCGCAGCGAGCTGGCACCTGCAAAGGACCTGCCCGGCGTGGCCGAGGTTCGGACCCTTGGCGCAATTGGCGTGATCGAGATGGACCACATTGTCAGCGCCGATCAAGCTCATCCGATCAGCAAAGAGCTGGGTGTCTGGCTGCGGCCCTTCGGGCGGAACATCTATTGCATGCCGCCCTTCGTGACCTCGCCCGAGGATCTGTCGAAGATTACCCATGCCATGGTGCAGTTGGCCAAGGTCCTGTAGAAGCCACCGCTGACAAGGGTGAACGACACATGAACCACCGCTGGATACGCCGGACCGAAGGGACCAAGACGGTCGTGATCGTCTTTGGTGGCTGGGCCGTGGGCTGGGCGCCCTTCGCGCATCTGGAGGGGCCAGAAGATGTGTTGTTCGTCGAAGATTACCGCGATCTGAACCACGACCTGCCAGACCTTGGCGGTTATGCCCAGCGCTGGCTTTTGGCCTATTCGCTTGGCGTGGCAAGCTTTGGTCATTGGGCACAAGGGCGCAGGTTTGATCGGACAGTAGCGGCTTGCGGCTGCTTGACCCCAGTGGACCGCCGTCTGGGCATTCCTGCGCAGGTCTATCAGGCGACGCAGGACGGTCTGACTGAAGACAGTTATCAGGGTTTCCTTGCGCTTTGCCACGGACACAATGTCGAACCACAAACGGTCGATATCCCTGCACGACAGGCCGAACTGGCCGCCATTGCAGACCGTGGGCCTGCGCCTGTGACGCCTTTTGATCATGTCCTGATCGCCGACAAGGACCGGATTTGGCCCAAAGCGAACCTGACCCGCGCGTGGGATGGCCATAACATGGTTCATCTGGACGCACCGCATGTGGCCTTCTCTGGTTTTCAAACCTGGCGCGATCTGTTTGAAGGGCGGCTATGAATCAGGATCGTGTTGCGCAAAGTTTCCGCCGCGGGCTGGCCAGTTATGGTCGCGCGGCGCAAGTCCAGAAGGACGGGACCTCCCGCCTGCTGGACCTCTTTGCGCTGGTCTCGACCCAGACCCGGTTTGCCCAGGCGTTGGAGTTCGGCTGCGGCACCGGGTTTCTGACCCGTGCTTTGCTGTCGCGGTTCGAGATCGGCGAGCTGACCCTGAACGACCTTCTACCCGAAGCGGTCGAGCGCACCCAAGACAGCCTGACAGATAAGACAACGGCTTTGCCCGGTCCGATCGAAGAGCTGGCCTTGCCCGCTTCGCTGGACCTGATCGCCTCTGCCGCGACCGTGCAGTGGATCGAAGACCAGCAAAGCCTGCTGCAAAAACTGTCCGAGGCCCTCGCGCCCGGCGGCTGGTTGCTGCTAAGCGGCTTTGGTCCCGGCCATTTCACCGAACTGCAAAGCCTTGGCCTGACCAAGTTCAACGACAGTTTCCGCGACCCGAATGCGTGGAAGGGGATCCTGCCAGACGGGTTGCAGCCCGTTACGGTTCAGATGGAATCGCATGTCTTGCAGCTAAGCTCGCCCCATTCGGTTCTGATGCACCTGCGTCAAACCGGGGTGAATGGGGCCGTGGGGGCGCAATGGACCAAGTCCCGGCTGCGTGACTTTGAGGCCCGATATATCGCTGAATACAGCACCGATCACGGTGTCACGCTGACCTATCAGCCTGTTTACGTCATTGCCCGTAAACGCGCGCCCAAGGCGTGATCCAATTTCCCCATGTTTTCAGCAGCTTTGCGTCATAGGCTTTCCTTGATTGCGGCCTAGGCTGAAATCATGCACCAATTCAGGTGACGGAATGAACAAGGGGACGCTTTTGTCGTCTGACGCGCAAATCGCCACACAGCCTGCCTCGGGCCAGCCGCCACTGATCGTTGATCTGGACGGGACGCTGGCGCGCACCGACACGTTGCATGAGGCGATGCTTGGCTTTGCCGCCGAACACCCGATGCGGCTGTTTGATCTGGTGCGCTGGCTGAAGCAGGGCAAAGCGCAGTTCAAGGACCGGCTGGCGTCCGAGGTCATGACCCAGCCCGACACACTGCCCCTGAACAAGGACGTTCTGGCCCTGATCCAAACCGCCAAGAACGAGGGACGAGAGGTTCATCTGGTCTCGGCCTCTGACCATCGACAGGTCGAGGCGGTTGCCGATCACCTCGGACTGTTTGACAGTGCCATGGGCTCTGACCGGTTGCGGAACCTGTCAGGGCAGGCAAAGGCCGATTTCCTGGTAGAGACCTTTGGCGCAGGTGGGTTTGACTATGTCGGTGACAATTCGGTGGATATGGCCGTCTGGGCGAAAGCCCGGCGCGCGATCACCGTAGGTGCCGACGGCAAGCTGCGCAGCGCGGTAGAGGGGCTAGAGGCCGAGGCGATCCATATCTCTCCGCCCATGCCAAAGGCCGAACGGGCCCGGGTGCACCTGAAGGCGCTGCGCCCGCATCAATGGCTGAAGAACCTTTTGGTCTTTGTCCCGGCGCTGGCCGGGCATGAGCTGGGTGCGTTTGGGCCGTCACTGCTGGCCTTTTTCGTCTTCTGCCTGACGGCCTCGTCGATCTACCTGATCAACGACATGCTGGATTTGGATGTGGACCGCCGCCATCCGCGCAAGTGCAAACGCCCCTTCGCAGCTGGTACGATCCCGGTGGCCGAGGGGGCCTTGGTCGCGATCGGGCTGTTGTCCGTCGCTGCGATAACGGCCCTAATCCTTGATCCGCTCTTCTTCCTTGTGATGCTGGGCTATGTCGTTCTGACCACGCTTTATTCACTGGTTCTGAAGCGGCGGCTGATGGTGGATATCTGGGCGCTGGCTGCGCTTTACACCCTGCGGATCGTCGCCGGGGCGGTTGCTGCGGGCCTGTTGTTGTCGGGTTGGCTATTGGCCTTCTCAATGTTCCTGTTCCTGTCTTTGGCAGCCGTCAAACGACAGTCTGAACTGGCCGACCTTAAGAAACGCGGACTGGTTGAAACCGATGGCCGTGCCTATCACGTGGACGACCTGCCTGTTGTTCTGGGCGCGGCGCTGGCGTCTGGTTACTGCTCGGTCCTGGTTCTAGCGCTTTACATCTCGAACGCTCAGGTCATGGGTCTTTATGAAACCCCCGGCCTGTTGTGGCTGGTCTGTCCGCTACTTCTGTATTGGATCAGCCGCGCCATCATGATCAGCTGGCGCGGAAAAATGGACGACGACCCGATCCTGTTTGCTGTCAAAGACCGGGTCAGCCTGATCATCTTCGCCTCGTCAGCGCTTCTGTTCGTTCTGGGGGCCGTGGTATGAGCCTTGGACAACTGGTCCTGCGCTACTCTGTCTTCGCAATGGTGGCCACGGTGATGAACCTTGGGACGCAGCGCATTAGCCTTGCCACTTACGATGGTGCTTTCGCGCTGGCGGTTGCGATCTTCTTTGGCACAGGCGTCGGACTGGTGGTGAAATACCTGCTGGATAAGTACTTCATTTTTGCCGACCTGCGCGGCGGGGCAGCAACCCACGGCAAACAGTTTGGCCTTTATACCCTGATGGGCGTCGCCACGACGGCGATCTTCTGGGGGATGGAATATGGCTTCTGGGCCATATGGCAGACCGACCCGATGCGAGAGCTGGGCGCCATCATCGGTCTCGCCATCGGCTATGTCACCAAGTACCAGCTGGACAAGCGCTATGTCTTCACTGACAGCGCCTTGGCCAAGGGGGTCGCATGAGCCGGGTAGAGACGCTTTCTGGTTGGGGCCGCTGGCCCAAACGCGACTGTGTCGTGGACGATTTTGATCCGGCGACCGACACGCCGGACCGGTTCAACCATTCGACCATCACGCGCGGGGCCGGGCGGTCTTATGGCGATGCGGCGATGAACCCCGACATGACCTTTCTGGGACCCTTGCGAAACCGCTTTATCAGCTTTGATCCCGAGGCCGGAGACCTTGTTCTGCAAGCCGGTGCCAAGTTGTCAGAGGTGCTAGAGGCCTTTGTTCCGCGTGGCTGGTTCCTGCCCGTAACCCCGGGCACGAAATTCGCCACCATCGCGGGTGTCCTTGCCGTCGACGCCCATGGCAAGAACCACCATGCAGAGGGGTCTTTCGGCGATCACGTGAACTGGTTCGACCTGATGCAGGCCGATGGTCAGATAAAGCGCTGTTCGCCCAAAGACAGCGTGCACCTGTTCAACGCCACCATCGGTGGGATGGGGCTGACCGGGCACATCCTGACCGTTTCGATCAAACTGCGCCGGATCGAAACCGCGTGGATTCAGCAGAAAACCCTGCCAGCGGCCAACCTTGAACAGGCGATGCAGCTGTTCGAGGACCATCAGGACGCCACCTATTCCGTCGCGTGGCTGGATTGTCTGGCCAAGGGCGATGCCCGGGGACGGTCGCTGATTTATCTGGGCGAACATGCCTCGGTCGCGCAGCTACCGGCAGAGCAGCGATCGAAGCCGTTCGACTATCCTGCGCCCAAGCCGAAATCCATGCCGATCGACGCGCCAAATTGGGCGTTGAACCGGTTCAGCCTGAAGGCGTTCAACTATCTGTATTACCGCAAAGGCACCAAGGCTCCGCCGGTCGAGCTGGTGGACTATGACCGTTATTTCTATCCGCTGGATGCGATTCACCAGTGGAACCGGCTGTATGGAAAACGCGGGTTCGCGCAGTACCAATGCGCGCTGCCGCTGGCATCCGCGAAAGAGGCATTGCTGGAACAGCTGGATGCGATTTCCAAGGCGGGGCTGGGCTCTTTCCTTGCCGTGCTGAAACGGCTTGGCCCCGGCGCGCCCAACCGCCCCCTGTCCTTCCCGATCGAAGGCTACACGCTGGCGCTGGACTTCCCGCTGACCCCACAGGCGCTGACCCTGATGGACCTGCTAGACGAAATCACCATCGCGCATGGCGGCCGCCTGTACCTTGCCAAGGACAGCCGCATGACCCAAGCCACGTTCGAGGCGTCTTATGGCGACGCCCTGACCCAATTCCGCGCCCTGCGCCGCCAGACCGGCGCCTATGACGCGTTCCAATCCCTGCAATCGAGAAGGTTGAACCTGTGATCCCAGCTGATAGCCCCGTCCTGATCCTTGGTGCCCGGTCCGACATGGCCCGCGCGCTGGCGCATGAGTTTGCCAAAGAGGGCCACCCGCTGATGCTGGCCGCCCGGAATGCCGACACCCTGTCCGAGGACATGACCGACCTAGAGGTCCGTTTTCAGGCCAAGGTGACTGCCCATGACTTCGACATTCTGGATGTCGACGGCCACGCCGCGTTTCTGGGCAACCTGCCCGAGGTGCCCGCCGTAGTCGTCAGCGTCGTCGGCTTCATGGGCGATCAGGACGAGAGCGCCATCAACCCCGATGCCGCACGCAAGGTGATCGACACCAACTTCACCGCGCCCTGCCTGATGCTGGAGCTGTGCGCCGGTCGTCTGGCAGAGCTGAAACGTCCGACAGCGATCATCGGCATCGGATCGGTCGCCGGGGACCGCGGACGGGCCAAAAACTATGTTTACGGTGCGGCCAAGGCGGGGTTTGCGACATGGCTATCGGGGATGCGCCAGAAATATGTGGATAGCCAGCTGCATATCATGACCGTCAAACCGGGTTTTGTACGCACCTCGGCCACGGCGGATATGGATTTGCTGGGCCCGTTGACGGACGAGCCAGAGGCCTTTGCCAAGAAGGTCATGAAAGCGCTGAAGCGGAAAAGCCAAGTCTACTACGACATCAAATGGCGCGCCGTGATGGGGGTGATTACCCACCTGCCAGAGCGGATTTTTATGAAGACCAAATTTTAGGAGGGCGGATCACTGCCCTAAGAGGTCGTTTCTTTCAGGCCCTGCGGCAAAGACCGCTATTTCCGCGCTCGGTACAATGCTATCATCACACCAGCGGAGGCACCACCAAAACCGGCAACGGTACCAATCAAAACGACATACAAGCCAATACCAAACTCAGCGCAGCTTGAGCCGCAAATGAACCCCACTAATACAAAAAATGGAATTCCCGAAAGAAATGTGGCTAAGTATCCTGCGCGATAGGGGTTTATCCACCTGAATATGGGAAGCTTCCCAGCAATCCAATTCAAAACCAAAGTCAGGCTCAAGCCTGTAACAAAACCGGCTAGGATAACAATGCTCACAGCGCCCCCCAAATGTATCTCCTACAAGACAACTTACCAGAGTTTGGTTGTCGAAAGAGGCCTGTAATTACCGAACGCCCGTTTCGGCCGGCCTAGCAGACTTTAGACGCAGCGATTTAAACAAAAAACGCCCGGCGCGATGGCCGGGCGTTTCTAATTCTAGCAGTTGTAGTCCTTACAGGCTGGCGTCCAGTGCGGCGACGATTGCGTCGCCCATTTCGCTGGTCGAGACCGGCACTTCGCCATCGGCTTGCAGCAGGTCGGCAGTGCGGACACCATCGGCCAGCACTTTCTCGATCGCGGCTTCGAGACGGTCGGCCTCTTCGCCCAGATCGAAGCTGTAGCGTAGCGCCATAGCGAAGCTAAGGATACAGGCGGTGGGGTTGGCTTTGCCCTGACCCGCGATGTCCGGGGCAGAACCGTGAACCGGTTCGTACATGGCTTTCGGACGGCCATTGGCCATCGGTGCACCCAGAGAGGCCGACGGCAGCATGCCTAGCGAGCCGGTCAGCATCGCGGCACAGTCGGACAGGATGTCACCGAACAGGTTGTCGGTGTAGATGACGTCGAACTGCTTGGGCGCACGGACCAGCTGCATCGCGCCGTTGTCAGCATACATGTGCGACAGTTCCACCTCGGGGTAGTCCTTGGACACCTCGGTGACGACTTCGCGCCATAGGATGCCCGACTCCATCACGTTGGCCTTTTCCATCGAGCACAGTTTCTTGTTGCGACGCATGGCCAGTTCAAAGGCAGAGCGTGCACCACGTTCGATTTCGGACTCGGTGTAGCGCTGCGTGTTGATGCCAACGCGCTCGTTGCCTTCTTCGAAAATGCCGCGCGGCTCGCCGAAGTAGACGCCCGAGGTCAGCTCGCGCACGATCATGATGTCCAGACCGGACACGATGTCGGTTTTCAGCGACGAGAAGTCGGCCAGCGCGTCAAAGCACTGAGCAGGGCGCAGGTTGGAATACAGGTCCATTTCCTTGCGCAGGCGCAGCAGGCCACGCTCGGGCTTTACGCTGAAATCCAGATCGTCGTATTGTGGGCCGCCAACAGCGCCCAGAAGAACTGCGTCGACTTCCTGCGCTTTGGCCATGGTGTCGTCGTGCAGCGGGGTGCCGTGCACGTCATAGGCCGCGCCGCCAACAAGGTCTTCGCTGACGTCAAAGGTGATGTCGCGCTTGGCACCGAACCAGTCGATGATCTTGCGGACCTCGGTCATGACTTCGGGGCCGATGCCGTCGCCGGCAAGGATAAGAAGCGAAGGGTTCGTCATGGGTGCCACGTCCTTGTTTTTAACAGTCGCAATGGGCTTATTCCCTGCGGGCCAGAGGGTCAAGTCAGGCAGGGGTCAGTTTGTCAGAACAGGGGGTGTGTGGGGCTAAACCGCCAGAAGCGTGCCGTCTTTTTCCGCCATGGCCCGCGTGTTGCGGCGCTGCTCGCGGATCATCTGCGCAATGCGACCAATGGCGATCCCACGCATGAACAGGCTGGTGGGCAAAACTGTCCAGGCGGTGAGGATCCAAAGCAGGGTCTGCGGGTTGTGCATGCGAACAGGGTCAAACACATCGACCGTAAGTCGCATGGCAATAGGGATCAGGAAGGGCAGCAGGAACCCAAGGGCGACATTGAACCGCGCGTCGCGGCTTAGCCGGTCGGCAACGTCGCCACCCGCTGTCGGATCGAACGTGGGTAGGTTCACCCAGACATTGAACGACCCGTTTTTGATCGGCCAGTTCAGGTAGCGCATGATCAGAAGGAACAGCGCAAGCGACACGATCGAAATGAGATATGCAATGCCCGCAGCCGCGCGCAACAGGATGCGGCCCCCTTCGCTGGAATCTTCGGGCAGAAGCCCCACGACCAGATGCACAGGGCTATAAGGAATATCGATGACGCGACCAATGACATCACCAACGATCGCAACCAGCTGCGTCAGCGGCGTCGGGTCGGTCAGGTTGCGAAAGATCAGCGACAGCAACGTCACGGTCACCATCATTGAGAGGAAACGAATGCGATTAAACGGCGGGGCGTCGCGAAATTCGATGATACCGGGGTAGGTGGCGTTATATTCGGTGAAGGTCAGCGCGGCGGCAAAGATTGCAACCAAGGCAATCACCTGCGCGGCTTCGGTAGAAGTCTGCGGCAGCAGTAATGTCGGCAATGCCACCATCAGAACAACAACTGCTGCTCTAAGAAGTGCCCCGAATATCCGCTTCATTCTTTGTTCCGTCGTCGGTTCATATTGCGCGGCTTACACTTGCCGCAGGGAGATATACGCACCTTACAACTCGCCCTAAAAGAATCTACTCTTCGGGGAGAGGTTAACTTAGAACTTATGAAAAAGAATGGAAATTGTTACCTAGGGTCAAAAAGGCTTAAAACCGTCACCTTTTTGCGTTCCCGGGCAGGTATTGTCCACGCGCCCGGGAAAATATTATCCTACAACTTGTCCAAGATCAGACCCAGGGACGCTCGGCGTTGGCTTTGGTTTCGAACGCTTCGATCGAATCCACTTTCTCAAGTGACAGGCCGATATCGTCCAGACCTTCCAGCAGGCAGTGCTTGCGGAACGGGTCAACTTCGAACGAGAAGACCTCGCCGTCAGAGGTGGTGATGGTCTGGGCTTCCAGATCCACGGTTTGGCGGGCGTTTTCGCCTTTTTCCGCGTCTTTCATCAACACATCTACCTGCTCTTGCGGCAGGATGATCGGCAGAATGCCGTTCTTGAAGCAGTTGTTGTAGAAGATGTCGGCAAAGCTGGTCGAGACGATCGACTTGATACCGAAATCCGCAATCGCCCAAGGCGCGTGCTCACGCGACGAGCCGCAGCCAAAGTTATCGCCCGCGATCAGGATTTCCGCGTTGCGATAAGCCGGCTTGTTCAGCACGAAATCTTCGATTTCGGTGCCGTCGCGGTTATAGCGCATCTCGTCGAACAGGCTGACACCAAAGCCGGTGCGCTTGATCGATTTCAGGAACCGCTTGGGGATGATCATGTCGGTGTCGATGTTGACCAGCGGCATGGGGGCCGCGACGCCAGTGACTGTTTTGAACTTTTCCATCTGATCGGCTCCTTACATCATCTCACGAACATCGGTCAGGTGACCGGTGATCGCTGCAGCGGCGGCCATGGCGGGCGACACCAGGTGGGTGCGGCCTTTGAAGCCCTGACGACCTTCGAAGTTACGGTTCGAGGTCGAGGCACAGCGCTCTTCCTCACCCAGCTGGTCGGGGTTCATGGCAAGGCACATGGAACAACCCGCCAGACGCCATTCAAAACCGGCTTCCTTGAAGATGTCGGCAAGACCCTCTTCTTCGGCTTGGGCACGAACCAGACCAGAGCCCGGCACGACCATGGCACGCAGACCGTCTTTGATCTTCTTGCCTTTCAGGATCTCAGCCGCAGCACGCAGGTCTTCGATCCGACCGTTGGTGCACGAACCGATGAAGACGGTGTCGATCTCGATCTCGGACAGTTTCTGACCGGGCTTCAGGCCCATGTACTCGATCGAGCGGCGGGCCGCTTCGATCTTACCGCCGGTGAAATCTTCCGGTGCCGGAACAACGCCAGAGATCGGCAGTACGTCCTCGGGTGAGGTACCCCAAGTGACGACGGGCTCGATCTCTTCACCTTTCAGGGTGACGACCTTGTCGAAATGCGCACCTTCGTCGGTGAACAGGGTCTTCCAATAGGCCAGCGCGGCTTCCCACTCGGCGCCTTTGGGCGCGTGCGGGCGGCCTTTGACATATTCAAAGGTGGTCTCGTCCGGGGCGATCAGGCCAGCGCGGGCTCCGCCTTCGATGGCCATGTTACAGACGGTCATACGGCCTTCCATCGACAGATCGCGGATCGCTTCACCGCAGTATTCGATGACATAGCCAGTACCGCCGCCGGTGCCGGTCTCGCCGATCACGGCCAGAGTGATGTCCTTGGCGGTCACGCCCGGCTTCAGCTTGCCGGTGATTTCCACCTTCATGTTCTTGGACTTCTTCTGAACCAGCGTCTGGGTGGCCAGAACGTGTTCAACTTCCGAAGTACCGATGCCGTGCGCCAGCGCGCCAAAGGCGCCGTGGGTCGCGGTGTGGCTGTCGCCGCAAACAACGGTCATGCCCGGCAGGGTCCAACCCTGTTCGGGACCAACGATGTGCACGATGCCCTGACGGATATCGGTCACCGGGTAGTAATGGATGCCGAATTCCTTGGCGTTGCTGTCCAGAGCAGCCACCTGAATGCGGCTGTCTTCGGTCATCGCCTCGGGGTTTTCGCGACCTGCGGTGGTCGGAACGTTGTGGTCCGGCACAGCAATGGTCTTTTCCGGCGCACGAACGGTGCGGCCGGCCATGCGCAGGCCTTCAAACGCCTGCGGGCTGGTCACTTCGTGCACAAGGTGACGGTCGATATACAGCAGGCAGGTGCCGTCTTCGGCTTCGTGGGCTACGTGAGCATCCCAGATTTTATCGTAAATTGTCTTCGGGGCGGTCATTGGTCCTCTCCCGTGGATTGTCAGAAATTTTGGTACGTCGGATGGGGCGCCGGCCTTATAGGCACGCCAAAATGGTCAGCGTTGCGCCGAAGAACCGCCAAGGCAGGCGCGCGCGGTCGTCCATGTCAAAAATCCGAGTCATCGCCGTGCAGATACACGTTCACCCTTTCTCTATCAAGAGTTAGAGGGTTGATTGAGGTCCGCAGGGGCGGCAAACTGCCAGAAAAACAAGGACCGGCATGGAGCAGGAAACCCCAGACAGCAGCGCGGCCCTGACGGACAACGCGCAAGAGGCCCTGGCCTTTGGTCAGCGCTTGGCCGAAATCGCTGCCACGGCAGCGGAAAATGCGCTGCGCCCGTGGAATGCCTATCAACTGGCAATCGCGCTTGGGCTGTTCATTCTCGCAACCATTCTGGCCAAGCCCATCGGCAACCGTTTCCGCGAATGGCTGCGCACCCGCGAAGGCTGGCCGCTATGGCGGATCAAGCTTGGCCTGACCCTGCACAAACGTGTTCGCTCCATCATGTTCATCGTGCTGATCTGGGTCGCGATCCTTGTGATGAGAGAGGTCACATGGCCCAGCCGCAGCTATCTTTTGTCGGTCATCGGCAACCTTGCGCTGGCATGGCTGATCGTTGCACTAGCGTCGCGTCTGGTTGCCAACACCTTGCTGCGCAGCCTGATCAAATACGGTGCTTGGTTCTGGATCACCCTGCGCATTCTCGACATCACCGAAGAAACAGAGGGGCTTCTGGACGCGATTGCGCTGACGCTTGGCGAGACCCGCATCTCGCTGCTTCTGATCCTGCAGGCCATTTTCATTCTGGGTGTTCTGCTGGCTATCGCCCGGTTCCTGTCGTCATCCACCACAACTCGGATCAAGAAGAATCCCGAGATTTCGCCGTCCATGCAGGTTCTGGGCGTCAAATTCGCCCAAATTATCTTCTATGGCGCCGCGTTCTTTATCGGGTTGAAGGTCATCGGCATCGACCTGACCGGGCTTGCCGTTCTATCGGGCGCGATTGGTGTCGGCCTTGGTTTTGGCCTGCAAAAAGTTGTGTCGAACCTTGTGTCGGGCGTCATCATCCTGCTGGACAAGTCGATCAAGCCCGGCGATGTCATCAGCCTTGGCGACACCTTCGGCTGGATCAATTCCCTTGGCGCACGCTATGTCTCTGTGGTGACGCGGGACGGGCGGGAATACCTGATCCCCAACGAAGATCTGATCACCGGCCAAGTGGTCAACTGGTCCCATTCAGACGAGTTTGTCCGGCTCGATATCCCGTTCGGGACAAGCTATGGCGATGATCCGCATCTGGTGCGCCAACTGGCGGTGGATGCTGCGCTTTCGGTTGATCGGGTGCTTGGCGACCGCGCCCCGGTGTGCCACGTCACCGGCTTTGGCGACAGTTCCGTCGATTTTGTCCTGCGCTTCTGGATTGAGGACCCGTCCTCGGGCCTGACCAATATCCGCGGGCAGGTCTATTTGGCGCTTTGGGACACGTTCAAAGAACACAACATTTCGATCCCGTTCCCGCAGCGAGAAGTCAAACTTCTGGACGGTTCAAGGCTGGAAACTGGATCGCAAACATAGATCTGTTGCAACACTTGTACGCGTTTACTTGTGGTTTCATTGAAAAGTTGTATGTCACGCGTTACCTTTAACACATCCCAGCGCCGGGGATTGGTCGGCGCGTCACGTAGGAGGACCATGTCCTGTCTCAACATGCAGATGCGGTGCATGCTACACCCGCAGCGGGATTGCCGATGACTGAGCTTTCCCAAGCCACCACAGCCGAAGCGCTGTTGGAACTGATTACCTCTACCCTTACCGACGAAAAAGCCGAGGATATCATCTCGATCGACCTGCGCGGAAAGACCGCCATGGCCGATTACATGGTGATCTGTTCGGGTCGTTCGTCGCGCCAGGTGGCCGCGTTGTCCGAGAAGCTGACCCAGAAGGTCAAGGAAAGCTTCAACCGGAACTCCAAGGTCGAAGGCAAGGATCAGGGTGACTGGGTTCTGATCGACACGGGCGATGTGATCGTCCATGTCTTCCGCCCCGAGGTGCGAGAGTTCTATCAGCTCGAAAAGATGTGGCTTCCGGCAGGGGCCAAACCGGCCGAGGCCTGATGCGCGTAACAATCTGTGCGGTGGGCCGCCTTCGGGCGGGCCCGGAACGCACGCTGATCGACGACTACCAGACCCGGTTCGACCGAACCGGGCGTGGGTTGGGACTGGGTCCGCTGAAAATCACCGAAGTGGAAGATCGCAAGGGGGGCGGCATGGGTGCCGAGGCCTCTCTGTTAGAGCGCGCCATCCCGAACGGTGCGCTGATCTGCACGCTGGATGAACGCGGCAAATTAATGAGCTCGCCCGACTTTGCCAAGCTTATGGCCCGCTGGCGCGACACCGGCCGCAGCGACGTGGCCTTTGTGATCGGGGGCGCCGACGGGATTGATCCGGAACTGCGCGCCAAAGCCGATGATAGCTTGTCCTTCGGCAAGATGGTCTGGCCCCACATGCTGGCCCGGGTGATGCTGACCGAACAACTGTATCGGGCGGCGTCTATATTGTCCGGAGCACCCTACCACCGCGAATAGAGTTGATTTGGCCAAGGTTTCTTCGCAAGCTTCGACTGAATTTGGGTTTAAATTAAAGTTCGACACTAGTTTGGGAAGGAAAAGTGCTTTGGCTACGACTCTAAATGATAAAAACATTAAATCTGTTTTAGCAGACATTCCAAAAAAAGGATTTCGCACCAAGTTCTGGCGCGAGCATCGTTCTCGCGCATGTAAGGGCAGCGGCGTGGCCAAATATTTGGATCAGCTAGAGGCCTGGGGCTTGCCACCGTCTGGCGATCCTGCAAAGGCGGACTTGGACCAAATGGGAAATATCGTTCAGGGTTTTAGCTTTTTGTCGAATGCTATGCTGAAAGCCGGAGGCAAATGCGGCAAGGCCCAAAAGCACAGCGAGATGCTCTGCAAAGAATACCGGGATGTCATTAAAAAGCTTGAGGCGAATGCCACAAAGCTTGCCCAGAACGCCGTAAAGATCAAAGCCGCCCGGGCGGCGCAGGATGAGAAGATCCGACAGCAAAACGAAAAGTCGGACAAGATAATGGCGAAGATGAAGGAGGATCAGGAGGGCAACCGCAAGCTGTTCCTCAAAGAGATTGTCGCCGTCGCCGTTCGTGCGAAGAAGATCGAAGAGGCCTGCAAGAAAGTGGTCAAAGACGTTGATAACGGCGTGAAACTTCTGGAAGCCGTCACCGCAGATTTCAAATCAAAGAGCGGCAAAGAAGGCGTGGATCAAATGGTGTTGGAGGCGACGGCCCAAAAGCAAATTATGTCGATCGCCAAAAAGCAGAATATCGCCGCTCATGGGAAATCCGTTGGCGGCGCCATGGTGAAGCTGCAAAAAGACGTCATTACCAACTTCAAACAGTTCAAGCCGGAAAGCTGGAACAAGAAGGAAATGACTGACAGTACCAAGGCAATTAAAGCGATGCAGACCTCTTATGGAGAGGCCAAAGACTCTTTGAAGTTCTATACGGTGCAGCACAAAATTGCTTTGGACGCTGTGCAAAAAGCCCGGGGCGAAGGGGGTTAATCCTTACAATCCCAGCGCCCCGGCGCGGCGGGCGACAGTGTCAGTGACCCGGACCAGCTCTGCGCTGATGCCGGGTTCTGACAGGGCGTGGCCTGCGATGGGCACCATCCGTAACTCGGCCCGATGCCAGTCCTTGGCCAGCGCATAGGCTGCCGAAGGCGGGCAGATCATATCATAGCGGCCCTGAACGATGCTGGCCGGGATGTGCGCGATCTTGTGCAGGTCCTCAAGGATCTGGTTGTCCCGCTCTAGCCAACCACCGTTGAAGAAATAATGGTTCTCAAGCCGTGAAAAGGCACGAGCGTAATCCGCCGGGGCATCGCCCACGTTGCCATTGCTGCTGACAGAGGCCAGCGCGTTTTCCCACTTGGCCCAGGATCGGGCAAAGCTGGTTTCCGTCATCAGGTCCCCCGAAAACAGACGCCTGTTGTAGGCAGCGATCAGGTCGTCGCGCTCTTTCTCTGGGATTGGGTCGACGAAATTGTCCCACAGATCGGGCCAGAACCGTCCGGCACCACCGCCATAGAACCAGTTAAGCTCTGCCCGGGTCATCAGGAACACCCCGCGCAGCATCAGATAAGCTGCGCGGTCGGGATGCGCCTGCGCATATAAAAGGGCCAAGGTGGCCCCCCAACTGCCGCCGAACACGGCCCAGCGGTCGATTTTCAGGGTGTCGCGGATCAGCTCGATATCGCTGACCAGATCCCATGTCGTGTTGTTCGTGACAGAGGCATGAGGCCGAGACCGCCCGCATCCGCGTTGGTCGAACAGCACAATGCGATAGGCTTTTGGGTCGAAATACCGGCGCATGGCCGGGCTACAGCCACCACCGGGCCCCCCGTGCAAAACAACGACCGGGATACCGTTCGGATTGCCGCATTGCTCGACATAGACCTTGTGTCCGTCACCCACATCCAGCATGCGCTGGTCAAAGGGTGCCAGAGAAGGGTAAAGCAGTTGCGCAGCGCGCTTTTGGCCAGAGGATTTATCCATTATCGCACTATATAGCGTGTAGGCGCCCAATTTCAGGCGTTTAACTAGGAAAACAGAAAGGCGCGGAAAATGCCAGTCATGAACACCGTTGATGAAGCCGAGGTCGCAAAGTTTCAGGCGATGGCTGCCGAGTGGTGGGACCCGAATGGCAAGTTCAAGCCTTTGCACATGCTAAATCCTTGCCGGTTGGACTATATCACTCAGCAAATCGCGGCCGAGTTTGATCGGGATCTGACGCAGCCGAATCCTTTTGAGGGCCTTCGTTTGCTGGATATCGGTTGCGGTGGCGGGTTGCTGTCGGAACCCATGGCCCGCCTTGGTGCGACAGTTGTCGGGGCGGATGCGGCCGAGCGCAACATTCCGGTCGCGCAGGTGCACGCTGAACAATCGGGGCTGCAGATCGACTATCGCCACACCACCGCCGAAGCATTGGCCGAAGCCGGTGAGCAGTTCGACGTCGTGCTGAACATGGAAGTGGTCGAACATGTGGCCGACCCGCAGGCCTTCATGACCTGTAGCCAACAGTTGATGAAACCGGGCGGGTTGCTGATCTGTTCAACCATCAACCGCAACCCCAAAAGCTTTGCAATGGCGATTGTCGGTGCGGAATACATCATGCGCTGGCTGCCCAAGGGTACCCATGAATGGCACAAATTCATCACACCGGACGAGCTGTTTGGTCTGATTGAGAAAGCCGGGCTTGATCCGGTGGATCGCAAAGGGTTCGTCTTCAACCCAATCGCCTGGACATGGTCGATCTCGGATCGTGATCTCAGCGTGAACTACGTTACCGCCAGCGTTAAGCCCGCCTGATCAGGTTTTCGAAGGCGCGCCTTCTTCTGCAAGCTTTCGGCGCAGGGCCCGCAATATCGGCAGGGCGCTGCGCACTTCATCGACCCCGAGGTCATCCAGCATTTCCTGAATAATGGGAAGCACGGCGTCGATTGCGACGTCGCGCGCGCGCACGCCCGAGGGGCTGATATGCACCTGCTTGCGACGCGCATCGTCCCAGTCGGGGCGGATGTGGATATATCCCGCCAGTTCCAGCTTGGACAAGGTATTGGTCATCGCGCCGCGCGTCACGTGGAAGGCCTGCGCCAATTGGGCGGGGGACCGCTCTTCCTGAATATGCGCCAGATGGTTCAGAACCGAGAAATGGCTAAGTTCCATTCCCTTGGGCAAAGCGCGGGACAGCACGTTACGGGCCAGCTGATCCGCCATGAACAGCTCGCCGAACAGGGTTACGGCTAGGGCCTCGGTTGTTTCGTTCAAGTTTCCGTCCTGTATGTCCGGTCGTGGTCTAACGAGGGGACCCGTGCCCGAGCTTTTTCCACTTCTGCAAGGTCGATATCAAGGAAAACCGTGTCCGGACAGGCATTTGCTTGTGAAATTACCTCTCCCCACGGGGAAATCGCCATCGTATGGCCATGCGTTTGCCGGGGCTTGCCGCGGCTGATTGCATGGTTTCCGCATTGGCCGGGCGCAAGAACATAGCATGTATTCTCGATCGCACGGGCGCGAAGCAGGGGTTCCCAGTGGGCAGCGCCGGTAACCGGAGAGAACGCCGCGGGAACCGTCAGAACCTGCGCCCCGGCCTTGGCCAGACCGCGAAACAGGTGTGGGAAGCGGATGTCATAACAGATCGCCATCCCGATCTTGGCAAAGGGCGTGTCGACGACGACCGCGCGGGCCCCGGGGCGATAAGCGGCGGATTCCTTGTAGGTCTCGGTTTCGGTCACCTGTACGTCGAACATGTGGATCTTGTCGTACCAAGCGGCGATCTCGCCCGTCGGAGAGATCAGGAAGCACCGATTGGCGAACCGCCCGTCCGGGTCGCCGGTCTTCAACCCCAGCGAGCCGATCATCAGCCAGATACCCGCCTTCGCGGCCGTATCCCGCAGGCCGGCCAGTGTCGGATCTTCATCCTGTGTCCGAAGAACCTCGTTCTGGCGGGTCCGACTGGTCGAGATGCAGTTGGTGACCTCGGGCGTCAGGACAAAACCCGCGCCGTCTTGGACAGCCTGCAATACATGGTCCTGCGTCCACGCAAGATTGTCTGCGGGGTCGTCGCTTGAACTTAGTTGCAGAAGGGCTGTGCGCATCAGGCGGCCAGAATGGGATCCAGCTTGCCGGCCCGATCAAGGGCGCTCAGGTCGTCGAAGCCGCCGATATGCTGCCCGTCGATGAAAACCTGCGGAACGGTGGACCGGCCATTGGCGCGTTGGATCATGGTCGGACGCTGGTCCGGGTCGACCAGAATGTCGACTTCCGAAAACTTGACGCCCTTGGACGTCAGCAGGCGTTTGGCCATGTGGCAGAAACCACAGGTCGATTTAGTGTAGATTTCGACCGTCTTCATTGGCGATCTCCTTCGATGCGTTCGTGCAGTACTTAATCGTCCTTTGCGACTCTTGCCAGTGTTAGAACGCAAACCCGCGTTGCGCCCGCAACAAGACAGGCTTCTGTCGCAGCGGCGAGCGTCGCGCCCGATGTCATGACATCGTCGACCAGCAGCACGGACCGGTCCTTTAGTTGGGTCGATCTGCGCGGATGTGGGCGAATTTTCTGGGACAAGGTTTCGAACCGTTGCTCGACGCTCATCCCATCCAAAGGTCGGGTCCGTTGGGGCCGGATCAGGGCATCTGGCAGATAGGTCAGGCCCGTCTGATCGGCCACCGCGCGGGCCAGTAAAGCCGCCTGATTGTAGCGACGTTTGAAAAACCGCCACCGGTTCAGCGGGATGGGAACCACCACCGTGTCCGGAAGCAGGATCGGGGAGGCCACTTGTGACATCCAGCGCGACAGTGGGCGGACCAGATCCGTTCGGTCCCCGTGTTTCAACGCCAGCACCAGTTTCCGCCCTGTGTCCCGATAGATCAGCGCCGCGCGGCCCTGCACCCATGGTCGCGCGATCTTAAGGCAGTCATCGCACAACACCCGCTCGTCCGCTTCGGCCGTGCCGGGCAATGGCACGCCGCAGGCATCGCAAACCAGTCCAGAGATAAACCACGTGTCGCGCCGACACCCACCGCACAGCGCGAAATCCTCTTCGACCAAGGCCCGGCACAAGATGCACTGTGGTGGGTAAAGCATGCGGGTTAGTCTTTGCATTCCGGCCAGAACCCTCTACATCGCGGGCATGACCCAAAGCCCGCCCCAGTTGACCGACCGCGCCGCCCTGACCCGGTTTCGCCGCCGCCTGACCGAAGAGGGGCAATTCCTGATCGAGGTCACCGCGGACGAGATCAAGGAAAGGCTGGAACTGGTTAACAGGACCTTTACGTCCCCGGCCGTAGTGTCTGGTCAGCCAAAGATCTGGGCCAAGCATTTCCCCGAAATGACCCATGTCACCGATGATGAGGTTCTTGATCTGCAACCCGGCGCACATGATCTGGTGATCCACGCGCTGTCGCTGCACTGGGCGAACGATCCTGTGGGCCAGATGGTGCAGTGCCGCCATGCTCTGAAACCCGACGGGTTCTTTCTGACCGCGATGTTCGGGGGCCAGACCCTGCAAGAGCTGCGGATCGCGCTGGCCGAGGCGGAAACCTCTATCACTGGCGGCCTGTCCCCCCGGGTCCTGCCGATGGCCGAAATCCGCGACCTAGGCGGCCTGCTTCAGCGGGCCGGATACGCCCTGCCTGTGGCCGACAGCACGCCGCGCACGGTCAGCTATCGCGATGCGCTGCACCTGATGCACGATCTGCGCGCGATGGGGGAAGGCAATGCACTGACCTCGCGCCGCAAGGCCACGCCGCCCAAGGCCTTGTTTCCACAAGCCGCAGCAATCTATGCGCAGAACTTTGGCGAAGACGGCCGCATCCCAGCGACATTTGAAACCATCTTTCTGACCGGATGGTCGCCAGACGCCAGCCAACAAAAACCCTTGCGCCCGGGGTCCGCCGAAAGCCGGTTGGCCGATGCGCTTGGGACACGTGAAACCAAGCTGTGACGTTGCAGCATTTGACGTAGCCGTAAATGCGGTTACTTCTGTTGCCAACGAGACTGCCAACAGGACGCCATCCATGACCGCCACCCGGCCCGCGCACGCCCCTTCCGACCACCCGAAACTGCCCAAAGCCAAGATTGGTGTGTTGATCGCCAACCTTGGTACGCCGGACGGGACCGACTATTGGTCGATGCGCCGCTATTTGAACGAGTTCCTCTCGGACAAGCGCGTCATCGATTATCCCTCGTGGAAATGGCAGCCGCTGTTGCAGCTGATCATCTTGACCAAACGGCCCTTCAGCTCTGGTGAGGCCTATGAATCCATCTGGGATCACGAGCGTAACGAAAGCCCGCTTTTGACCATCACCCGCAACCAGACCGAAGCCATCGCCGCCCAATTGGCGGACACGTTCGGGGATCAGGTCATGGTCGATTTCTGTATGCGCTACGGCAATCCCTCGACCATGTCCAAGGTCGAAGAAATGGTGAAGGCCGGCTGCGACAAAATCCTGTTCTTCCCGCTTTATCCGCATTACGCGGGCGCAACCTCTGCCACTGCCAACGATCAGTTCTTCCGTGCGCTGATGAAGGAAACCTGGCAACCGGCGGCCCGGACCGTGGCCCCCTATTTCGAACACCCCGACTATATCGACGCGCTGGCCCAATCGGTTGAACGCGCCTATGCCGCGGCCGAGGAAGAGCCCGACATTCTGGTCGTGTCCTACCACGGCATGCCGAAGCGCTATCTGATGCAGGGCGATCCGTATCACTGCCAATGCCAGAAAACGACGCGCCTGTTGAAAGAGCGTCTGGGCTGGGACGACAGTAAGATCATGACGACGTTCCAGTCGGTCTTCGGCCCCGAAGAATGGCTAAAGCCTTACACTGTCGACCATGTGGCCGATCTGGCCAAGCAGGGCAAAAAGAAGATCGCTGTGATCGCGCCGGCATTCTCTGCCGATTGCATCGAGACGCTGGAAGAGATCAACGAAGAGATCAAGGAAAGCTTCGAAGAGGCCGGCGGAGAGGACTTTACCTATATTCCCTGCCTCAACGATGAACCCGCGCATATCGATGTGCTGTGCAAGGTGATTGCCGACAACCTTCAAGGCTGGACCTCGTAAGACCAAAAGAAAAGGCGGTGCAACAGCACCGCCTTTCTTATCTCTCAGGTCGTAGAACCGTCAGATCAGCAGAACCTGCGTTCCTACCTTCGACAGACCAAACAGTTCAGAAATATGTTCGTTGAACAGACCGATGCAGCCGTTCGACGAGCGTCGACCGATCTTGCGCGTGTCATGGGTGCCGTGAATCCGGTAATAGGTCCACGACAGGTGCATCGCGTGGGTGCCAAGCGGATTGTCCGGGCCGGGGCCCACGTAGTCCGGCCAGTCCGGATTACGCTTTTTCATCGACGGGGTCGGACGCCAGTCAGGGCCTTCGACCTTGCGCGTGATCTTGGTGCGGCCGCGGCGGGTCAGATCGTCGGTCATCGGAACCGAGGTCGGGTACAGGCGGTAATCCGATCCATCAGCCGACCAATAGTGCAAAGCGCGCGAGTTGATATCGACCAGGATCGCGCCGTTGTTCAGGTTCGAGAAATACGGGCGCCAGTCCAGGGCGCGGAAACTTGCAATATTACCGCGCGTGGTTTGCGTGACTTCCGGTTCAATCTCGGCGCCAAAGACTTCGGCGGCGTTGGATTGCGCAAGGGCAGGTGCCGCCAGAGCGGAAGCAGAGGCAACCAGAAAACCTCGGCGAGAAAGTTTTGACTTGGGCAGGTGGGGCATAGACCACTTCCTTCAAATACAAAGTTCGTCAGAAACATATGTCTCGTTTGCCTCATTCGCAATTCAAACTCGCGTCATTTGGCCGATTCTCGCTTGAACCGTTTGAAAGGGACAACAATCCCGAGTAGGAGTTGGCGATATTCGGTTTTTTAAGGTGGCCCTCATGCGTCTGTCTTCGTTACTTCTGATTGCCTCGATGGCCTTGTCGGCCTGCTCTACTGGCATTCCGGTACAAGTTGGCCCAGACGGGAAACCATTGCCCAAAGTTTATCGGCTGAATGACCGCCAGCAGGGCACGGTTCAGTTCCGCATGTTGGATTCGGTGAACTCGCTGCGTCAGGCGCGCGGGGTCGCACCGCTGGCATTGAATGCTGAACTAAATGCCGCCGCCGCCACCCATGCCCGCGACATGTCTGTTCAAAACCGCCCGTGGCTGTTTGGCTCGGACGGGTCGTCGCCAATCGACCGCGTTGTACGGTCAGGCTATCAAGGCAGCTTTGTCGGTCAGAACATCCGTGAAACCTATGAAACCGAGCTGGTAACACTGGCGGCATGGATGGAAGACGAAGGCGCACGCACCGTTCTTCTGGACCCGCGAGCGCAAGACATGGGCTTTGCATTCTTCCAAGAAAAGAACGGGAAAATCTGGTGGAGCCTCGTCACCGGCAGACGCGCTACAGCATTCGCACCCGGCTCTTAACGAGCCGGATCAGGTCTATGCGTAGATGTCGATGACCGTTCCGTTCCCAACCATATTGTAGATCTCGCGCATTTCGTGGTTCTGGACCGCGATACACCCTGCGGTCCAGTCGCGTCGCGTCGGCACACCGTATTTCCGGGGTGCCTGACCGTGAATGAAGATGTCGCCGCCCGGGCTTCGGCCCAGTGCTGCTGCTTCGGCGCGGTCGCGCGAGTTTGGATATGAAATCCCGATCGACAGGTAGAATTCGCTTTGCGGATTGCGACGGTCGATAATGTACCGGCCCTCGGGTGTTTTGCCGTCACCGACAACCTTCTTGTCCCCTTTCGGAGAAAACCCCAGCCCGATACGGTAAGTCTTGAGAACTTCGTCGCCGCTCATCAGATACAAACGGCGCTTGCCTTTCATGACAACAATACGTGTCACCCGCGGCCCAGTATAGGCCCGCGTGCTAAGGCGTGCGTTCGTGCCTTGGCCCGTTGTGCTTTGGCATCCCGAAAGTGCCAAGGCAGCACCGCCCACTATCAGGGAACGTCTGTGAATCATTCTACTGCCCGTCTCGTCTATTGCCCGCTTTATCTGACTTCGTTTCTTATGTTGAAACATTTTGCAGAAAATGAGGCGAAAGACAGTCTACCTGCCTACAATTATGCCTAACCTTAGGTCATTTTCGCTAAACTTTCCAGCCGCAGCGCTGGACAGCCGCCAAAATCCGCTCTTCTGCGTCCTTTCTGCCCGCGTTAATCGACATTTTCTGCAAATACCAGAAAAGAAACGCGTCAAACGCTGGTTCCGCTTCTGCTGCGTGACGGAAGGCCTCTGCCACGCCCAGCTGCGGAACGTTCGAGGCGATGTGATGAAAGTCGATCTGGGAAAACAGGACCGCCTTCTTCTTCAGGAAGTAGCCATTGAAGGCCACGGCAGAGTTCTCGCACACCACCATGTCGCAACCGGGCAGGTATTTCTCCATGCCGCCGGTATCCAGTGTCAGACGACTGTGTTTCTTGGCCAACCCGGTGATCGTGGACAGCTCTTCGGCAGAGTAATCCTCGTTCGGGTGCAGCGTCACGACGATCGGGCGCGGGTCATAGGCCAGCGTCGCCTCGATCATCTCGACCGGGCTCAGCGTCTGGAAAATCCGCCGTGTGGTCAACGCGCCTTGCAGCGGGATGTAGATATACCCGTCCGTGGTGGGGGCTGGCAGGTCGGGAAAAACCCGTTCGCGCGTCCGTTCCACAAAATCCTGCGCTGTTTCGGGGTCGACATTCGCGGGGTCAAACTCTGACCGTGCCACGTGCCATTCCCAGCGCTCCACCGTCTGATCAATCTGCCAGAAGGGCGCGATATAGGCTTTACGGAAGGTCAGGGCATTCTCGTGCCCCGGCATGTCCACTTGATACAGAGAATAGCCCCGCCGGTCGCCAGAGGACTCTCGTTCTTCTGCCGTATTCGGGCGAAATTCGACCCGATAGCCGATCCCCGCAAAGGCCCGCACAATCCGGTTACAGAAATTCTGCTTCCCGGCCCTGGCCGCGGCGAGCAGCGGATCGCCAAGATAAACTCGAAGAACTTTTGCCTGTTTCATACCGTCTTTGCTATCGCTGCGCGGGAAAAGGCTCAAGCGAAACGGGTTGTAGTAAGGGGCCCGGCTCTCCATATTCGGCGAAAGATTAGGCAGGAGGCCGAAATGGCAGACGATCAGTTCCCCGGTTGGCATGGCACCACGATCATTGGCGTGAAACGCGGTGGCGAAGTGGTGATCGCTGGTGATGGGCAGGTAAGCCTTGGTCAGACCGTGATCAAAGGCTCGGCCCGCAAGGTGCGGCGACTTTCGCCCGGGGGGCATGATGTGGTCTGCGGGTTTGCCGGTTCGACGGCGGATGCCTTCACCCTGCTGGAGCGGCTAGAGGCCAAACTGGAAGCCACCCCCGGCCAATTGCAACGCGCCGCGGTCGAGCTGGCCAAGGACTGGCGCACCGACAAGTATCTGCAAAAGCTGGAAGCGATGCTGATCGTCACCGATGGTGCCGAGATATATGTGATCACCGGTGCTGGCGACGTTCTGGCGCCGGAACACGATGTGGCGGCGATTGGCTCTGGCGGGAACTTCGCGTTGGCCGCCGCGCGCGGATTGCTTGAAACCGATCTGTCAGCGGAAGAGGTCGCCCGCAAGGCGATGGCGATTGCCGCGGACATTTGCGTTTATACCAACGGCAACCTGACCGTTGAGAAAATCAGCGCCTGATGACGATCTCTACTGACGACCTGCGCGCCGCTGTTCAGGCTGGCACTATCACGGAAGCTCAGGCCGTCAGTATCATTACTTTGTCCGAAGCCCGGCAGGGTTTTCGAGAAAACATCGAAGGGCTGGATGAACCGTTTGAGCTGTTCAAAGGGTTCAACGAGATCTTCATCGTCCTTGGCCTATCGATCCTGTTTGCCGGTTTCGTAGGCGTCACAGGGTTGTTGAGCGTCGTTGTGGGCGAGGCCTCTTTCCTACCGTCTATCATCGGGATCGCCGGGGTCTGGGTTGCGGCGCGGTATTTTATCGGCGTGCGCCGCATGATCGGCCCGGCCAGCGCCTTGGCGGCCATGTTCGCCTGTTTCTCTATCGCCTTGGGCCTATCAGTCGCATCATTGTTCGATGCCTCGAACGAGGCTGTCGCGGCGATTGTTGGCGCATCGACAACGGGTTTGTTGCTTCTTTTCTGGCGTGTTTTCCACGTGCCCTTTGTTCTGGCCCTAGTCGCATTGTCGGCGTGGATGACGTCTTTTGCGGCGACATCGCAGAACGGGTTCAGTTTACTGCGGTTTCAGGATCTGTTCGATCTGACCTCAAGTGGCCCCTATCCATTGGTCACCTTGGTTCTGGGACTGGTCGCCCTGTTCTTTGCCATGCGCTTTGACATGTCTGATCCCCACCGCGTGACACGAAGATCTGTGGACGGTTTCTGGCTGCATGTCATTGCGGCCCCTGCGATTGTGAACACGGTTGCCCTGACGATTTCCACCTCTGGAACCATGGTTGGGCAGATCGGCGTATTGGTCTTTGTGATCCTGATCGGGGCCTTTGCCATCATCATCGACCGGCGGTCGTTCCTGATCTCGGGTGTTGGTTATGCGGTGGCCATTGCGGTCACGGCGCTTGACGGCAAAGCGTTCTATTTCATGCTTCTGCTAGGCGTGTTCCTTGTGACGCTTGGCGCACAGTGGGAAGCGCTGCGGAACTGGATGATGAAGCGTCTGCCCGACTTTCCCGGTAAGGACCGCCTGCCGCCTTGGCAGCAGCCTGTAGATCACACCAACTGACGATCAGCCAATCTGGATGGGCGTACGAAGCGCCTTGTAGCCCGGCCAATCCAACGGACGTTCTGAAAGAGCGGCCCCGAATTGGTCAACGATCGCGGCAAGCTTTTCGTCGATGATATGCAGATACTCGGTCCAGTCCGTCACATCCGACAGCTCAGCGTCACCATCTGACACGCCGCGCAAAGCCAAAAGTGGCACATCGAACTGATGGCACACGCGAAGGATGGCGAAGGTCTCCATGTCGACCATATCGGTTGGGATGTCCTTATAGGCCTCTCCCGAAACGATATTCGCGCCGGTCGACAGGGTCGCCGCGGGCACGCCTGCGATCATTACCGGCAATGACAACACCGCGGGAAGGTCCAGAAACGGCGTTGTCCCTTTTTCGAACCCAAGGGCAGAGGCATCCATATCGCGATAGGACACTTCGGACACCTGATAGATGTCGGTCTTTCGCAGATGCGCCGACCCGGCAGAACCGATCGAGACCACCAGATCGGGTTTTGTGCCCAAGGCCTCTAGCCGCGCTAGGGCGCGCGTTGCCGATACCGCACCCTCGACCGGGCCCACCCCGGTGATCAGCGGGGTGAACCGTGCTTGCAGATGGGGGCCGTATTCAAGCTCTGCCGCCATGATGAACAGAACCTTGGTATCGCCAAATCGGGAAAGCTGGGCCATGAGTTACCTCTTTATCTTGGCCCGAAACCTGCAAATTTCGGCGCTTTTTGGCAAGACCAACTGCTGGACCCGCTTGCGTTCAGTGACAAAGCGCTTACCTAGGAGCGAAACCAAGGAAAGGGTAACCTCGTGACCAACCTGACCCCGCGTGAGATCGTCTCGGAACTGGATCGCTTCATCATCGGCCAAAACGACGCCAAGCGCGCCGTGGCTGTGGCCCTGCGCAACCGCTGGCGGCGCAAGCAGTTGGGTGATGACCTGCGCGACGAGGTCTACCCGAAGAACATCCTGATGATCGGGCCGACCGGTGTCGGTAAAACCGAGATCAGCCGCCGACTAGCCAAGCTGGCGCGCGCGCCGTTCATCAAGGTTGAGGCCACGAAATTCACCGAGGTCGGCTATGTCGGTCGCGACGTGGAACAGATGATCCGCGATCTGGTCGATTCTGCGATCATCGAAACCCGCGAATGGATGCGCGAAGACGTGAAGGCCAAGGCCTATAAGGCGGCCGAGGATCGTGTGATCGAAGCCATTGCTGGCGTCGACGCCCGTGAACAGACGCGCGAAATGTTCCGCGGCAAGCTGAAACGGGGCGAGCTGGACGATACCGTGATTGAGCTGGAGGTCGCCGACAGCTCGAACCCGATGTCGATGTTCGAAATCCCGGGTCAGCCTGGCGGCGGCCAGATGGGCGGCATGATGAACATTGGCGACATGTTCGGCAAAGCCTTCGGCGGCCGAACCGTGAAGAAGAAGATGACCGTCGCGCAAAGCTACGACATTTTGATTGGTGAAGAGGCCGACAAGCTTCTGGACGAAGAAACCGTCAACAAGACCGCGTTGGAAGCGGTTCAGGAAAACGGCATCGTCTTCCTGGATGAGATCGACAAAGTCTGTGCGCGGTCAGATGCGCGTGGCGCCGATGTCAGCCGCGAAGGCGTGCAGCGCGATCTGCTGCCGCTGATCGAAGGCACCACCGTCAGCACCAAATACGGCGCAGTGAAGACCGACCATATCCTGTTCATCGCCTCGGGGGCATTCCACATCGCCAAGCCCTCGGACCTGCTGCCCGAACTTCAGGGCCGTTTGCCAATCCGCGTGACCCTGCGCGACCTGACCGAAGATGATTTTGTCCGCATCCTGACAGAGACCGACAACGCCCTGACCCGACAGTACACCGCACTGATGGCAACCGAAGAGGTCACCGTGACCTTCACCCCGGAAGGCATCGCGGCGCTTGCGAAGATCGCGGCAGAGGTCAACCGGACGATCGAGAACATCGGTGCGCGCCGTCTGTACACCGTTCTGGAACGCGTCTTTGAAGAACTGTCATTCTCGGCCCCGGACCGCGGCGGAGAGGCGATCGAGGTCAACGAGGCTTTCGTCGAAAAACACCTTGGTGAGCTGACGAAATCCACGGATATGAGCCGTTACGTCTTGTGATTTCCGGATTCTTGGGCCTAGGGTTCGCTAAGGTATTTTAGCAGGCGATCCCATGGTCCGTCCGTTTGTTTGTTTCTTCTTTTTGACCCTCGTCGCGGCCTGTGGGCCGCGGCCAGACCTGACTGTGTTGCCCGAAGCCAATGATATCGGTGACAACGTGGATGTCTACTTCAGCACCACCCGCGTTCAGAAAAGCGCTCAAAAGTTCTCCCGAGAACGTACATCAGAGCCCGCTTATGGTCGCATTGTCGTTTCCGTCCCGCCAGAGCACGAACAGGGTAAGGTCGAGACCCGCGCCCGAAACCCCAACCCGGCCCAAGACTTTGTCGCGACCGAATTGGTGCACTATGACCCCGCCGCCTTTCGTCGGTCGATCCGAACTGCCCTTCAAAGACGCCCCGCCCGAGAGCGAGAGGTCATTGTTTTCGTCCACGGGTTCAACACGACATTCGGCGAAAGCGTCTATCGCGCCGCCCAGTTGGCGCATGACTTCAGGGTTCCCGGAGTGAACGTCTTCTATTCGTGGCCGTCGGCGGCGCATGTCTTTGGCTACACCCATGACCGAGACAGTATCCTGTTTGCCCGGGACGGGCTGGAAGAACTTCTGATCGAACTCAACAAGACCGGGGCGACGCGGGTGAACATCGTCGCGCACTCTATGGGCTCTGCCCTGACGATGGAGGCTCTGCGCCAGATCGCAATCCGGTCACCGGGGCAGGTCGACGCCTTGGTAGATGGTGTGATCCTGATCTCTCCGGATCTGGATGTGGATCTTTTCCGGCAGCAGGCCAGCCGTATCGGCCGCTTGCCACAGCCCTTCTTTGTCTTCACTTCGCGTAAGGACCGGGCTTTGGCGGTTTCGTCCCGCCTGAACGGGGCGACGAACCGTCTGGGGAACCTGAAAGACGTCTCTCAGGTGGCGGATTTGGATATCACCGTCCTGAACGTCTCAAATTTTGGCGAAGGGGTTGGGCATTTCACCATCGGCTCGTCGCCAGCCCTGATCAACCTGCTAAGCGGCTTCGAGGAATTGGAGAATGCGTTCAGAACCGACGCATCTGGCCGCAACGGATTGCTTCCCGCTACTGTATTAACCGTGCGCAATGCGACCGAGGTCATTCTGGGCGCGCCGAACTAACGGTCCCGACGCAAATAGACGTAATAGGCACCAGTACCCCCGTGGCGCTGGTGTGCTGGCGTGATCTGCAGCACGCAGCCCAACAGCGGCGGTTGATGCAGCCATTGCGGCACCTGATGACGCAGCACACCGTTTTTCACCGGGATCGGGCCCGGCTCGTCCCGGTGCTTGCCCTTGCCGGTGATAACCAGAACCAACCGTTTGCCCTCGGACTGGGCGTTCAGGATGAAACGGATCAGCGCGGGGTGGGCTTGCGCCAAGGTCTTGCCGTGCAAGTCGATCCGCCCTTCGGGCTGTAGCTTGCCGCGGGTCATCTTGCCGTGGGTCTTGCGATCCATGTGAACCGGCTGCCCCCGCAGATGGTCGGCGGGGTCAGAGGCAAGGCTGTTTGGGGGTTTATGCGTGGGTGCCCGCGCGCCGACATCGAAGTGCTCGATCGGCAAGCGCGGGTTGGTCACTTTTGGCGGCTTAGGAACGGAAAACGCGACTTCCGTTTTTTTCGGACGGGCCGGGTGCAGCGGTTTGGTAGTCGCTGCGACCCGCGACCAAAGCTCTTTGTCTTCGTCGCTAAGTTTCTTCCGCCGTCGTGTCATTGCCCAAAGCGATCACTCGCCCGTGGCAACCAGCGTCCAGTTCGGGTTCCCCGAGCCGGCAACACGCGCGAATGTCCAGACGTCGCGCTGACGCTTGATGGTGTTGGGATCGCCTTCGACGATATTGCCCTCGGCATCGCGCACGGCCGAGGTCATCTCGCCCACGAATTTCACCGTGATCTCGGCTTCTTTGGTGTTGCGGTCGAACGAAGCCTCTTTCAGCGTCAACTCGCGCACGCCCACAAAGTTGGCCTCGACCTTGAGGCCCTGATCTTCACGTGCACCAATCACGTCGACGAAAGCGTCGTGAATGTCCTGAGAGATAAAGCCCTCTACCTCGGACAGATCGCCGTTTTCAAAGGCCATCAGGATCATCTCATAGGCACCGCGCGCACCGCCCAGGAATTCGGTCACGCTGAACCCCGGCTCTGCCATCTTCAACGCGGCAAGCGCCTTGGCGGATTCAGTACCGTCATCGACATGATCGGTGATATCCGTGTCCGGCCCACCTTCGATCACTTCGAACCCTCTGCGGTCAGGCGCCTGACGCGGAACGGGTGGCTTTTCAAATCCCTCACGCGTTCCCAATACGGACCGCAGGCGCAGGATCAGGAACAATGCGATCCCGGCAAGGACAAGAAGCTGTAAAAGTCCGTTCATTAGAACCTCGTAACGGCAGGGGGGTTGGTATCTTGGCTTATGTCGCACATATGTATGCGAGGGGGCAGGTCAAGTCCACCATCACCGCCCCGTAATAAAAGAGGATCAATTCTATGTGGCTTCTAGCCCTTTTCGTCGGCGTTCCCCTGATCGAGATCGCTTTGTTCATCCAGGTTGGCGGGGCGATCGGCCTGTGGTCGACCCTTGGGATTGTGGTTCTGACTGCGATACTCGGCACCTATCTGATGCGCGCGCAGGGCTCGGCAGCGATGGCCGACATTCGGAACTCTTTCAACCAGATGAACGATCCGACAGAGCCGCTGGCCCATGGGGCGATGATCCTGTTTTCCGGCGCTTTGCTGCTGACACCCGGTTTCTTCACCGATGCGGTTGGCTTTGCTTTGTTGGTTCCGGCGTTTCGAAGCGCTGCCTTCCGCTGGCTTCGTAAACGGGTGAAGGTTCAGTCCTTCAGCGCGCATCAAACCACGCAGGGGTTTCACCGCCCGGCCTCGGACGATGTGGTGAATGGCGACTACGTCGATATCACCGATCAGGCCCCCAAAGACAGTGATGCACCGTCGCGCTGGACTCAGCATTGAGGGTCCCTCGCCAGTCTGGTAAGCATCTTCCGAAAATATTTTGACAGGAGCCTCTGATGGCTGAAGAGAACCAAGCTGGCGAAGCCGCCGCGCAACCCACCGCCCCGCAAATGAAAGTCCTGGGTCAGTTTATCCGGGACATGTCTTTTGAAAACTTCCTGGTCCAGAAGGGTGTCACCGGCGACGTGAACCCCGACGTTAAGGTACAGGTCGCGCTGGATGCGAAAAAGCGCCCAGCCGAGAACCAATACGAAGTGTTCACCAAATTCACCGTGACCTCGAACAACAAGGGTGACGACACCCCGCTGTTCCTGCTGGAGCTGGACTATGGCGGAATTTTCTACGTTGCCAACATCCCCGAAGAGCAGCTGCACCCCTATCTGCTGATCGAATGCCCGCGGATGCTGTTCCCGTTTGCGCGCCGTATCGTCAGCGATGTGACCCGTGACGGCGGCTTCCCGCCGCTGAACATGGACTCGGTCGATTTTGTTGCGCTGTACCGCCAGGAAATCGCCCGCCGTGCCCAACAGCAGGCCGAAGGCGAACAGGTTAACTAAGCCTTTTCAATTAAACGAAAAACCCCGGGCTGGTCCCGGGGTTTTTTGTTTTGAGCAGCCTGTCTTAGGCCTGTCGCATCTTCTTCCAAAGCGCATCATCGCCAAGCTTTTCTACAAAGGCGTCATGGGCCGAGGTTTCTGCCTCGGTGATCCGAGATGGCAGGGGGTTTGGTCGCGCTGTGGGGCGCCATTCGTCAACCGCAGGACCACTGGAACTGCTGGCCTGAATGCTTGCACCCAGCACCAGCCCCGGCTGACGACCACCGATCAGTTCCAGATAGACCTCGGCCAGAATTTCAGAGTCGAGCAACGCGCCGTGCAGTGTCCGGTTCGAGTTATCGATCCCGAACCGGCGGCACAAAGCATCCAGCGACGCCGGAGACCCCGGGAATTTCTTCCGCGCGATCATCAGCGTATCGATCGCCTGATCAAACGGCATCTGGGGCAGGTTCATCCAGCCCAGCTCTGCGTTCAAGAACTTCATGTCGAAGCTGGCGTTGTGGATCACCAGTTTAGAGTCTCCGACGAAATCAGCGAAGGCCTGTCCAACCTCGTGAAACACGGGCTTGTCCAGCAGCGTGACCTCTCCGGGTTTCGCGTCGCGCGGGGGCGACAGGATATCCGGGCCGATCCCATGCACGCCAAAGGCCTCGTCCGGCATGTCGCGCTTGGGGTTGATATACTGGTGATAGGTTTTTCCGGTGGGCAGGTGGTTCCACAGCTCGATCGCCCCGATCTCGACGATCCGGTCGCCGGATTCCGGGTCAAACCCCGTGGTTTCGGTATCGAGAACGATCTCACGCATTGGCCTGCCTGTTCGAAATGTCGGTCAGCACATCCTGCACGGCGGCACGGGCGGCTTCAAGGCTGGTGGTTTCGATGATGTAGTCCGCTTTCTTGCGCTTTTCCGCGTCTGGCACTTGTTTCGACAGGATCAGTTCAAACTGCTCTTCACTCATCGTGCCGCGTTCTAGGACGCGGGCGCGTTGTACATCGGCTGGGGCGGTAACCACGACAATGGCATCCATCAGCGATGATCCACCTGTTTCAAAAAGCAGGGGGATATCCAGCAATACCACCTTAGCCCCCTGATTTTCATTGATAAAATCAGCGCGATCCTTGGCAACAAGGGGGTGAACCACGGCTTCTATCTTGGCCAGCGCGCCCGGTTCAGCACCAATCCAATCTTTCAGCGCTACGCGATCAACGGCGCCATCCACGATTGCGTCGGGATGCAGCGCTTGAATGGCTGAAACCGCTGCCCCGTCCTTGGAATACAGCCGATGAACCGCGGCATCTGCGTCCCAGACGGGCACGCCCGCCTCGGCAAACATCTTCGCCGTAGTGGACTTTCCCATCCCGATAGATCCGGTCAGTCCCAGAAGGAACGGTTTGCTCATTCTCCAAGAACCAAGAGGCGGGTGGTTTCATCCACCTCGGGTTTTTGACCGAACCAGCGTTCGAACCCGGGGGTCGCTTGGTAAAGAAGCATGCCCAATCCATCTACGACGGTGTTTCCACGCGCTTGCGCCTCTGTCAGCAGGGGAGTCATCAACGGTGAATAAACGATGTCATTGACCAGCGCGCTTGTTGGCAGGTTTTCTAGCGAGATCTTCAGCTCTGCCTTGCCGGTCATTCCCAACGATGTGGTATTCACCAGGGTCGCGACGCCTTCCAGCATCGCGCCGGTCTGAACCCAGTCATAGACCTCTACCCGAGAGCCAAAGTCCTGACGTAGTGCCTCTGCCCGTGCCTTGGTACGGTTGGCCAGCCGAATTTCCGGGGCACCCGCATCCAAAAGGGCCGAGATCACCGCTCGACTTGCGCCGCCTGCACCTAAAACAGCCGCTGGCCCCGAAGATGGATCCCAATCGCCTCCGTTTTGGCGAAGGTTTTCCAGAAACCCGTATCCGTCTGTGTTGTCTGCAATGATCTTGCCGTCAGCGCCGAAAGTCAGAGTATTCGCGGCCCCGATCAGGGCTGCGCGATCGGTGACAGTATCGGCCAGCGACAAGGCGGCTTCTTTATGGGGAATAGTGACATTTACCCCTACGAACCCTTGGCGCGGCAACATGCGCAGCACTTCGGCCAGATCAGACTGGCTGATATCCATCGGAATGTAGTAGCCCTCGATCCCGTATCGGGACAGCCAATAATTCTGCAACTTCGGCGACTTGGAATGGGCGATCGGGGATCCGATCACACCAGCCAAAGGTATTCGTTCGCTCATGCGGGCAAATCTCCACGCAGGGTCAGGTAATTCAAAAACGGCAGCAGCGGCAGGCCCAGCACTGTAAAATAGTCCCCCTCAATCTGAGAGAACAGGCGTACCCCTTCTTCCTCTAGTTTATAGCATCCTACCGCGTGTTGGATACTGTCCCAGTTCCGTTCAATGTAGGATTCCAGATAGCTGTCGGAAAAAGGTCGCATCGTAAGTCGCACTTGACCAACATGCCGCCACACGGGTTTGCCGTCTTCATAAAGAACGGCGGCCGACAACAGCTTGTGCCGCGCGCCCCGCATCCGTTTCAGCTGATCGCGCGCCTGATCAGGAGAAGAGGGCTTGGACAGCATCTCTCCTTTCAATTCCAGTATCTGGTCGCAGCCCAGCACCAACGCGCCGGGGTTCTTTTCGGCGATACGTCTGGCTTTGAACTCTGCCAACGCGTCCGCGATGTCATGTGGGGTTGCCCCTTCGGCCAACAGCGATTGCTTGATCGCTTCCTCATCAACGCGCGCGGGTTGAACCGCGAACTCGACCCCGGCGTTGCGCAGCAACTGCTGACGTATGTCAGAGCCCGAGGCGATGATAAGAGAGGCAGCCATTGAATAACCCTGTGGATGAATTGCTCTGAACCGTCAGGACAACGCCCGAGCTGTTTGGGGCAGATTTCCTGCTTCACCCGAATGCCAAAGTTTTGTCAACGTATCTCACATTGAATCTCACAGAGGAGAAAATTTTTTTGGGCCTTGGGATAACTTGTCTTTGACCAACTGGTTTATAAAGTTATCCACAGATACTGCAGAGAAATCAAAAACTAACTTTCTGTTTTGTATAGAAAAAATGCCAAGAGGGAAATTATAGCTGACTTGTAAACATATATATTCACATGCCGTTTCCGCTTGTGGATGACCTCGGGGTCAAGGCATTAATCCCAGATATCCACAGGCCCAACAAATACATCATCTTTCTCTTTTATATTTTATTATTTTAGAGAGATGGAAACAGGAGTGCTTCATATGACTGATATTCTGGCTTCCCTTTACCCATGGACGAAATCGTTACATGTGGTGTCGGTAATGGCGTGGATGGCGGGCCTGTTCTATTTGCCGCGTTTATTTGTCTATCACACCGAACAATGTGAGGTGGGGTCCGACAGGGATACTTTGTTCCAAACCATGGAGCGGAAATTGCTTCGGTTCATCATGAACCCCGCAATGATCGCCACATGGATCTTTGGCCTGATGCTGGTCTTCACCCCGGGAGTCGTCGATTGGGGCGCTGTGTGGCCCTATACGAAGGCGGCATCGGTCTTGGCGATGACGTGGTTCCATCACTGGCTTGGGTTGCGACGAAAGGATTTCATCAAGGGCGAGAACGCGCTAACCGGCAAGCAGCACCGTTGGATGAACGAAGTGCCGACTTTGCTGATGATTGTCATCGTGTTCTCGGTCATCGTGAAATTCTGATAAACTTGACTTCAAGGTTACGACTGCTTATCTCCCTTCCCGCAGGCCGTCCGGCTTGTTGAATTCCCCTGGAAAACCAAAATCATCATCCGTTTGGATGAAACCGAAAGCAGTTATTTCTTATGGCAGAGAACCGTCTGGCTCTTGCTGAGCTGAAAGCCAAAAGCCCCAAAGCCCTTCTGGCGATGGCCGAAGAACTTGAAATCGAAAACGCCTCGACCATGCGTAAGGGCGAGATGATGTTCGAGATCCTCAAGGAACATGCCGAAGAAGGCTGGGAGATTTCCGGTGACGGTGTTCTCGAGGTTCTGCAAGACGGGTTTGGTTTCCTACGTTCGCCCGAAGCGAACTATCTGCCGGGTCCCGATGACATCTACGTCTCGCCCGACATGATCCGTAAGAACTCTTTGCGGACCGGTGATACGGTGGAAGGTGTCATTAAAGCCCCGGGCGACAATGAACGCTACTTCGCGATCACCAAGCCGACGAAGATCAACTTCGAGGATCCCGAGAAGGCGAAGCACAAGATCAACTTCGACAACCTGACGCCGCTGTACCCGGATGAGCGCCTGAAGATGGAGATCGACGATCCGACCATCAAAGACCGTTCCGCCCGGATCATCGATCTGGTTGCGCCGATCGGTAAAGGCCAGCGCTCGTTGATCGTGGCGCCGCCGCGGACCGGTAAAACCGTTCTGTTGCAAAACATCGCCCATTCGATCGAGGCCAACCACCCAGAGTGTTACCTGATCGTTCTGCTGATCGACGAACGCCCGGAAGAGGTGACTGACATGCAGCGCTCTGTGAAGGGTGAGGTGATTTCCTCAACCTTCGACGAACCCGCGTCGCGTCACGTGGCCGTGTCTGAAATGGTCATCGAAAAAGCCAAGCGTCTGGTCGAACATAAACGAGATGTTGTTATCTTGCTCGACTCGATCACAAGACTTGGTAGGGCCTTCAACACAACCGTCCCGTCTTCGGGTAAGGTTTTGACCGGTGGTGTCGACGCAAACGCCCTGCAACGCCCCAAGCGTTTCTTCGGTGCTGCGCGGAACATTGAAGAAGGTGGTTCGCTGACCATCATCTCGACCGCGCTGATCGATACTGGCTCGCGGATGGACGAAGTTATCTTCGAAGAATTCAAAGGCACCGGTAACAGCGAGATCGTTCTGGACCGCAAGGTTGCCGACAAGCGTGTCTATCCGGCGATGGATATCCTTAAGTCCGGCACCCGGAAAGAGGACCTGCTGGTCGACGCGAAGGACCTGCAAAAGACCTTTGTACTGCGCCGCATCCTGAACCCGATGGGTACGACCGACGCGATCGAATTCCTGATCTCGAAGCTGAAGCAAACCAAGAACAACGCCGAGTTCTTCGATTCCATGAACACCTAAGAGGGGTCAATGGACACGATCTATGCCTTGGCGACGGCCCGCGGAAAAGCGGGCGTCGCTGTCATCCGGATCTCGGGGCCGCACGCACGTGCGGCCTTGTCTGCTTTGGGGGCGTCCGAGCCGCCCGCGCGGCGGGCTGCTCTGCGCGAGATCTTTTGGGATGGCGTCTTGCTGGATCAGGCCTTGGTTCTGCTGTTCCCGAAAGGGGCCAGCTTCACCGGCGAAGAGGTTGTCGAGCTTCACCTGCATGGCAGCCCGGCAACTGTTCGCGCAGTTCTGCAAGCCTTGTCGGAAATTGACGGGTTGCGCATGGCAGAGGCCGGAGAGTTCACCCGCCGTGCCTTGGAAAACGAAACACTGGATCTTGCCCAGGTCGAAGGTCTGTCCGATCTGCTCGAAGCAGAGACAGAGGCGCAGCGTCGTCAAGCACTGCAAGTCCTGTCTGGCGCGATCGGTGAAAGGGCCGAAGCCTGGCGGGCCAAACTGATCCGGGCAGCCGCGTTGCTGGCAGCTACGATTGATTTCGCAGATGAAGAGGTTCCGGTCGATGTAACACCGGAAGTCCTTGAATTACTTGATGAAGTCGCTTCTGATCTCAAGGCCGAGGCGGACGGGGTCGCAGTGGCCGAGCGTATCCGAGACGGGTTTGAGGTCGCTATTGTCGGGGCGCCTAATGCTGGTAAATCAACCTTGCTGAATGCTTTGGCTGGGCGAGAAGCCGCGATCACTTCGGAATACGCGGGCACAACGCGCGATGTCATCGAGGTGCGGATGGAGCTGCACGGACTGCCGGTAACGGTCTTGGACACAGCAGGACTTCGCGAAACCGAAGATGTGGTCGAAGGCATTGGTATCGACCGCGCCCGACAACGCGCGACAGATGCGGATCTGCGTGTCTTTTTGCTGTCGGGACCAGACGATAAACCGGGCCTAGATCCAGCGCCTGATGACCTGATCGTTCACGGCAAGGCCGATCTGGAAACCTGGGGTGATGCGCTAGCCGTCTCTGGTAAAACCGGCGTCGGCGTCGGGACGCTGGTCTCTGGGATCACCGAGGTTCTGGAAACCCGTGCCGCCCGTGCTGCGACCATGACACGAGAGCGTCACAGGCTGGCAGTACTGTCTGCCATTACCTCTGTTGAAAATGCACGGAATCAGGTAATAGGGGCCCCTGATTTGGCAGAGCTGGCTGCAGAAGAACTCAACTCCGCCGCCCGGGCATTGGACTCACTTGTTGGGCGGGTGGATGTCGAGCATATCCTCGACGAGATTTTCTCGAGCTTCTGTATCGGTAAGTAGGAGTGTTTCACGTGAAACATCGCGACTTTGATGTTGTGGTGGTCGGTGGTGGCCACGCCGGGGCGGATGCAGCGCATGCCGCCGCGCGGGTTGGAGCGCGCACCGCACTGGTAACACTTCGATTCGACGGTATCGGGGTGATGTCCTGCAACCCGGCAATCGGCGGGTTGGGGAAGGGCCATCTGGTACGCGAGGTCGATGCGCTTGGCGGGTTGATGGGGCAGGTCGCGGACCGCGCCGGCATTCAGTTTCGCCTGCTAAACCGCCGCAAAGGCCCTGCAGTACAAGGGCCGCGCGCCCAAGCAGACCGCAAGATTTACCGCGAAACCATGCAAGCCTTCATCTCGGCGACCCCTAATCTGGAAGTCGTCGAAGGCGAGGTTACCGACCTGATCATGGATGGCGGGGCTGTTCGCGGCGTGGTTTTGGCGGATGGGTCAGAGCTGAAAGCTGCTGCTGTCGTACTGACAACCGGCACATTCCTGCGCGGCATTATCCATATCGGTGACGTTCAGCGCCCGGGTGGACGTATTGGCGACAACGCTTCGGTGAAGCTGGCCGAGCGGATGGACAGCTTTGGTTTGCCCTTGGGTCGTTTGAAAACAGGGACCCCGCCGCGACTGGACGGGCGGACGATTGCCTGGGATGAGCTTGACGCACAACCCGGTGACGATGATCCGGTGCTGTTTTCCTTCCTGTCGGACAAACCATTCGCGCGCCAGATTTCTTGCGGAATCACGCATACGAACGAACGAACACACGAATTTATCCGGAATAATCTTGATCGCTCGGCCATGTATGGCGGTCATATTGAGGGCGTCGGCCCGCGGTATTGCCCCTCGATCGAGGATAAGGTGGTGCGGTTTGCTGATAAAACCTCTCATCAAATCTTCCTTGAACCCGAGGGGCTGGACGATCACACCGTTTATCCGAATGGGATTTCAACTTCTTTGCCAGAAGATGTGCAGCATGATTACGTGCACTCGATCAAAGGCTTGGAAGAGGCTGTCATCCTGCAACCGGGTTACGCGATTGAATACGACTATGTTGATCCGCGGGCGCTGAACGCTCAATTGGGTGTGAAAGATGTTCCGGGCCTTTATTTGGCGGGGCAAATCAACGGGACCACCGGCTATGAAGAGGCCGCAGCACAGGGGACAGTGGCCGGCTTGAACGCCGCGATGCAGGCACAAGACCGAGATCCGATCTTGTTCAGCCGCTCTGACAGCTATATCGGCGTGATGGTCGATGACCTGATCACACGCGGCGTAACAGAGCCTTATCGTATGTTCACCTCGCGGGCAGAGTTCCGTCTGTCTTTGCGGGCAGATAACGCTGACCAACGCCTTACCCAGAAAGGCATAGATATCGGCTGCGTGGGGGAAGCACGCCAAAAGGCCTTTGCCCAGAAGATGGAGCGGCTAGAGGCGGCGAAAACTGCTTTGGAGGCCATGTCTCTAACACCCAAGCAAATTCGGGCAGCCGGTATTAGCGTCAGCGAAGACGGTAATCGCCGCAACGGGATGGACGTTCTGGCGTTCCCTGACGTTGGTTTTGACGACATGGTCGCCCTGAACGAAGAATTGTCGGGCGTAGATTCGGAAATTCGGGCTCAGGTAGAGCGCGATGCGCTTTATGCCAACTACATCAAGCGTCAGGAACAGGACCTTGCCGCCATCAAGCGTGACGAGGCTCATAAAATTCCGGTCGATTTCGACTATGACGCTCTGAACGGTCTATCAAATGAGCTGACGCTGAAGCTGAAGCGGGTTCGCCCCAGCACATTGGGGCAGGCGGGCCGTGTAGAGGGCATGACGCCGGCGGCGCTGACCGTTATTCTGGCGCGTCTTCGTCAGATGGAGCGGCAAAGCGCATGATCGATGTTTCACGTGAAACACGCGAGCGTCTGGAAACCTACGAATCCCTTCTGAAGAAGTGGAACCCAGCCATTAATCTGGTGTCGAAATCGACGCTGGATGATGCCTGGACCCGGCACTTTGTGGACTCTGCCCAAATCTTTGATCTGACCCCTGATGACACCCGCCATTGGGTCGACATCGGAAGCGGTGGCGGCTTCCCCGGATTGGTCGTTGCGATCATGGCGGCAGAAGCGCGACCCGAGATGTCCACAACCTTGATCGAAAGCGATTTGCGCAAGGCGACATTTCTGCGGACAGTGATTCGAGAAACCGGAATTTCGGCTAAGGTACTGTCAGAACGTATTGAAAAAGCGCCTCCTCAACAGGCAGATGTCCTGTCGGCCCGCGCTTTGGCGCCCTTGACGGACCTTTTGGGCTTTGCCGAACGGCATTTATCCCCAAAAGGACTCACAGTTTTCCCCAAAGGAAAATCAGCTGTGGATGAAATTAACGCCGCGCTTGAAACGTGGTCCTTCGACCTGCAGAAAGTAGTAAGTCAAACGGACTCAGACGCCGTTATTTTGCTGATCAGGGACATCCGCCGTGCCAAATAGCCCGAGTACTACCCCGACCAAGATTGTTGCCGTGGCCAACCAGAAGGGTGGTGTTGGCAAAACGACAACCACCATCAATCTCGGTGCAGCTTTAGCCGCGCAGGGCAAAAAGGTTCTGATCGTGGACATAGACCCGCAGGGCAATGCCTCGACGGGTTTGTCGGTTGGTACAGAAGAACGCGAAAAAACCAGCTATGACCTGCTGGAAAAGACGCCCCTTGCCGCAATCGTGCGTCCGACCCCGGTTGATGGGCTGTTGATCATCCCGGCGACGACGGATCTTAGCTCGGCCGATATTGATCTTGCGAACAACGACCGCCGTGTATTTCTGTTGCGGGATGCGCTGCGTGGGGCAGAGGGCAAGGCCTTTGACTATATCCTGATTGATTGTCCGCCATCGCTGAACCTACTGACTGTGAATGCGATGGTGGCCGCGGATTCCATTCTGGTGCCGCTGCAAAGCGAGTTTTTCGCCCTAGAAGGGCTTTCTCAGCTTATGTTGACCATCCGGGAGCTGCGTGAGGCTGCGAACCCGAACCTGCGGATCGAAGGAATCGTGCTGACCATGTATGATCAGCGCAACCGTCTGTCGCAGCAGGTAGAAGACGACGCCCGCGAATATTTGGGCGAATTGGTATTTGAAACGGTCATTCCCCGCAATGTCCGCGTAAGCGAGGCGCCTTCCTACGGTATTCCCGTGTTGGATTACGAGCCCTCATCGCGTGGGGCACAGGCGTATATCGCGCTGGCGCAGGAAATGCTGAAAAAGTCGGTGGCAGCCGCCGCCTAATCGGAAAGGAAAACCCATGGCACGAAACAGTGAACGCCGGGGTCTGGGGCGCGGTTTGTCGGCGCTGATGGCCGATGTGAACTTGGATGAGCCGGCAAAAGCCGAGCAACCGACCTCAAAACCGGCTGATCGCACGCTTCCGATCGAACAACTGGTGCCAAATCCGAACCAGCCACGTCGTCATTTTTCGGACGATGCGCTAGAAGAGCTGTCGGACTCGATTGCCGAAAAGGGCGTTATTCAGCCCATTATCGTGCGCCCAAGCCCGAACAAGGCAGACAGCTATGAGATCGTCGCAGGAGAACGCCGCTGGCGCGCGTCTCAGCGGGCTCAGCTGCATGAGGTTCCCGTCATCATCCGCGAGATGGATGACACCGAAGTTCTGGAAGTCGCGATCATCGAAAACATTCAGCGTGCCGACCTGAACCCGATTGAAGAGGCGATGGGCTATCGCCAGCTGATGGATCGCTTCGGTCATACCCAGGAAAAGCTGGCAGAGGCGATGTCGAAAAGCCGAAGCCACATCGCAAACCTGATGCGGTTGCTGACTTTGCCGGATCAAGTGCAGGATTACTTGCGCGAAGGAAAACTGTCTGCGGGACACGCCCGAGCGCTGGTCACAACGGTAGATCCGCTGGCGATGGCAAAACAGGTGATTTCGGGCGGATTATCGGTCCGTGACACCGAAAAACTTGCGAAACAATCTGTGCCCTCTCGTCCAGCAAAATCTTCTAAGCCGGGTAAAGATGCAGATACTAAAGCTCTCGAAGGGGACCTTTCGGCCAATTTGGGGCTGAAAGTGACCATTGATCATGTCGCTGGCGGCGAAAATGGGAAGATGGTGATCTCTTACAAGACGTTGGAAGAGTTGGATGCGCTGTGCGGCGTGCTGTCTGCTACGCCGATGGACGTGTCCAAATAAAGATCAGGACGCCAATCAGGGCCAAGGCCTGAACGATCAGAATCTTGGTTGGCACACCCAACAGCAGGGACAACAGAAAAGCCACAGCAACGGAAAGTGTCGCGGCTCTTTTTGCACTGGGGCGGATGGCCCCGCGTTCCTGCCAGTCTAGGATCATTGGACCAAAGGTGGGGTGTGTGATCAGCCAGTTGTGCAGGTTCTCGGACGAGCGTGCAAAGAAGAACGCAGCCAGCAGCAGGAATGGCGCTGTCGGGATCAGGGGCAGGGCGATACCGATCAGTCCCAACCCGACGCAAAGCAATCCAAGAAGAAGCCAGACGATCTGCATGTGATCAGGCACCCTCGCTGTCTGGAAGAAGCTCCCGGATCACGGCGTTAAGGACAGCGCGACCTTGGTCCGTGGTTTTCAATTGGTCGCCTGAATGTTCGATCATGCCCAAAGATTCCAGTTCTTCCGTGTTCGCAATGGGTTGCCCAAGCAGGGATTCATAGCGGTTAACGCTAATACCATCGCGCAAGCGCAAGCCCATCATCATGTATTCACCGGCCTGATCGAAACCCGTCAGGGGTGTGCAGGATTGGTCGCCGTTTCCAGTTTTTTCTACTGTTTCCAACCACTTACCCGGGGCAAGCGCCGTATCTATGGCATGTCGTTGCCCGTTAAAAGTCAACCGGCCATGGGCGCCGGGGCCGATCCCGGCATAGTCGCCATAGCGCCAGTAGATCTTGTTGTGGCGGCTCTCCGACCCGGGGCGGGCGTGGTTCGACACCTCATAGGCGGGCAGGCCGGCGGCATCGCAAATCTCTTGCGTCAGGAAGTACATGTCACCCGCGCTATCTTCGTCGGGCAGGCCACGCAGAAGGCCGCGATCATAGCGGTCGCCAAAGGCGGTGCCGGCTTCGATCGTCAGCTGGTATAGCGACAGGTGGTCGATGGCCATCGACAGCGCCTCGCGCAGTTCTGCGACCCATTGGTCAGGCGTCTGGTCCTGACGCGCATAGATCAGGTCGAAACTGACCCGGTCAAAGGTGTTTCTGGCGATGTCGAACGCCTTACGAGCCTCTGCAACACTGTGCAGGCGGCCCAAACGGCGCAGATCGTCGTCATTCAGGGACTGTACGCCCATCGAAACGCGGTTCACCCCGGCTTCACGGTAGCCCTGAAAGCGGCCCGCTTCGACAGAAGTCGGGTTGGCCTCTAGCGTGATTTCCATGTCATTGGCTGTGGGCCACGCAGCGCGGGCAGCGTCGATGATATCGGCCACGACTTCGGGTTGCATCAGGCTGGGCGTGCCGCCCCCGAAGAAAATCGTGTTCAGGGTGCGGCCCGGAACAAGGTCAGAAATTCGTTTAATTTCAGATAGATAGGCATCGCGCCACCGCGTTTGATCAATACTGGCAGCAACGTGGCTGTTGAAGTCGCAATAGGGGCATTTCGCCTGGCAGAAGGGCCAATGGACATAAAGCCCAAAGCCCCCGTTTTGCCAGTCATCAGCCAAGGATCGCGACCAGTTTTTCGAAGGCGCGGGCGCGGTGGCTGATGCGGTTTTTCTCATCGGCGGCCATTTCACCAAAGGTGATGTCGTACCCGTTCGGCTGGAAGATCGGGTCATAGCCATGACCTTCTTCGCCGCGCATGGGCCAGACGATCTCGCCGGGGGCGTGGCCCTCGAAGATCTCTTCGTGCCCGTCAGGCCAGGCCAATACAAAGGTGCAGCAGAACCGTGCGGTGCGGGGGAAGGGGGCTTTGGCCTCTTCCAGCTTTTCCCAAGATTTGGTCATCGCCATCTTGAAATCGCGACCGTTGGGCGTTTCGGCCCAGTCGGCGGTGTAGACGCCGGGGGCGCCGCCCAGACCGTCGATCTCGATCCCGCTGTCGTCGGCTAGTGCGGGCAGGCCGGTGGCTTTGACAGCCGCCAGCGCCTTGATCCGGGCGTTGCCGATGAACGTGGTTTCTGTCTCTTCGGGTTCATCCAGACCCAGTTCGCCGGCCGAGGTCACCTCGATCCCGAACGGGGCCATAAGTGCTTGAATTTCCGCCAGTTTTCCCGCGTTATGCGTGGCGATCACCAGCTTCTTTTCAGTGAATTTGCGCATTATGCCCCCACGGCGGCGTTCTGTGCTGCGACCAGTTCGGCCAGTCCTTTGTCCGCCAGATCCATCAGCTTGTTCATCTCATCCCGTGAATATGTAGAGCCTTCCGCCGACATTTGTACCTCGATCAGCCGACCGCTGCCGGTGGCGACGAAGTTGCCGTCGGTGCCAGCTTCGCTGTCTTCGGGGTAATCCAGATCCAAAACCGGTTGGCCCGCATAGATGCCGCAGGACACGGCAGCGACATTGTCGGTCAGCGGGTCAGAGATGATGTCGCCAGCCTTCATCAGCTTGTTCACGGCCAGACGTAGGGCAACCCAACCGCCAGTGATCGAAGCACAACGGGTGCCGCCATCGGCCTGAATAACGTCGCAGTCGACGGTAATCTGACGTTCACCCATGGCCTGACGATCCACGCCTGCACGCAGCGAGCGGCCAATCAGGCGCTGGATTTCGACGGTCCGGCCACCTTGCTTGCCAGCCGTCGCTTCCCGGCGCATCCGGGACGAAGTCGAGCGCGGCAGCATGCCGTATTCGGCGGTGACCCAGCCCAGACCCTTGTTGCGCAGGAAGGGCGGTACGCGTTCTTCCAGCGAGGCGGTGCACAGAACATGGGTGTCACCCATCTTGATCAGGCACGAGCCTTCTGCATGTTTGGTCACATCGGTTTCGATCGAAACGGAACGCATTTGGTCAAGCTGACGGCCAGAGGGGCGCATGGGGATCTCTCCTAGTAAAACTTGGCGCTTTGCTCACATGTTGGCGCGCATGATGCAAGGGTCATTGACGCCGGAAACGACAGCACTTTAATGACAGTCAGAGGATTTATGCCGTGACTGACCCTAACAGCCTGTTGGAAGAGATGAACGATCGCTCGCGCGAAGTATTTCGGCGGGTGGTTGAAGGATACCTGGAAACGGGTGAGCCGATAGGCTCTCGGTCGCTGACACGCACCTTATCCGAGAAGGTCTCGGCAGCGACGATCCGCAACGTAATGCAGGACCTAGAGTTCCTGGGCCTTCTGGACAGCCCCCATGTTTCGGCCGGGCGCATCCCGACGCAACTGGGTCTGCGGATGTTCGTCGATGGACTGCTAGAGGTCCGCAATCTGGATCGCGAAGATCAAAGCAAGATCGACGCGACCGTCGGTGGGTCTTCGGACGTGACCAATATGCTGGACAGCATTGGCTCGGCCCTGTCTGGCGTCACCCATGGCGCATCACTGGTGCTGGCACCTAAGCAAGAGGCGCCCATTCGCCATATCGAATTTGTCAGCCTTGCTCCGGACCGCGCACTAGTGGTTCTGGTGTTTGCCGACGGGCAGGTCGAGAACCGTGTTTTCACCCCGCCAACGGGCCAGACCCCGTCGTCTTTGCGAGAGGCCGCGAACTTTCTGAACGCCGTGGCCGAGGGTCATACATTGTCCGAACTGCGCGACGTTGTTTCACGAGAAATCAAGGAACACCGCCAAACGCTGGACGCCTTGGCCCGCGACATGGTCGAAAACGGCATGGCGATCTGGGAAAACGAAGACACTGCATACGAACGCCTGATCGTGCGCGGACGGGCGAATCTTCTGGAAAACTCAGCAGAAGCGGAAGAGCTGGAACGCATCCGCAGCCTGTTTGATGACCTTGAACGCAAGCGCGACATCGCCAATTTCCTTGAACTGGCCGAAGACGGCGAGGGTGTGCGCATTTTTATCGGCTCTGAGAACAAGCTTTTTTCACTTTCGGGTTCCTCTTTGGTGGTCTCTCCCTATATGAACGCTGATCGAAAGATAATCGGCGCTGTAGGCGTGATCGGACCGACCCGTCTTAATTACGGGCGCGTGGTACCGGTGGTCGACTACACAGCGCAGCTGGTCGGAAAGCTGATTTCCGGCAGTGGCAAAGGTTGAGACTTATGGCTGAGGCTAAGAAAGACGTGGCAGACGAACTGATGTCTGAAGAAGAGCTGATTGATATTACCGATCCGGAATCCATGGAAGAACCGGAAGAGATTAGTGAAGCGGTCGAGGCAGTAATTGCTGAGCGTGACGAATACAAAGACCGTTTCATGCGTGCGCTGGCAGACGCAGAGAACCTGCGCAAGCGTGGCGAACGTGATCGTCGCGATGCCGAGAAATACGGCGGGTCCAAGCTGGCCCGCGATATGGCGCCGGTTTACGACAACCTGAAACGCGCTTTGGGCGCGGTGACCGACGAGCAGCGCGAAGCAAACAAGGCGCTGCTGGAAGGCATCGACCTGACCATGCGCGAGCTGACCAACGTGTTTTCCAAGCACGGCATCGAGGTGATCGCACCCGAGGTTGGTGATACGTTCGATCCGGACGTCCACGAAGCCATGTTCGAAGCCCCTGTGCCGAATACCACAAAGGGTGAGATCATTCAGGTTCTGGGCCAAGGCTTCAAACTGCATGACCGCCTGTTGCGGGCCGCGCAGGTGGGCGTTTCGTCCAATCCCGGCTAAACAGCCCTTGGAAACGATGTTAGAAAGCTCCCGTCCTTTGGCGGGAGCTTTTCTTTTGCGACGTATTCTTTTTTTGATTTTTACAGTTTGGGTGCCGATTGCAGCGCAGGCCCAGACCTACCCGGATTACACCGAAACCTATGTAAATGACTTCGCCGATCTTTTGCCGGAGGCGGATGAAGCCCGCATTCGCGACAAGCTGATCGAGCTGAAGGAAAAGAAAGACATCGAGTTCACGGTCGTGACAATCAACCTCATGTCAAACTATGGCCACAGCGGTGCGATCGAACCTTTTGCCACAGGGCTGTTCAACTATTGGGGTGTGGGCGATGCGCAGCGTAATGACGGGGTCATGATGCTGATCGCGCGCTTTGACCGCGAAATGCGGATCGAGGTCGGCGCGGGTTACGGCACCCGAATGAACAAGCCGATGCAGATCGTTATCGACAGCAATATCCTACCCTATTTCCGGCGTGACGATTACATCGGCGGAATCGAAGAAGGTGTGGACGAGGTCATCTTGGAGCTTACCGGCCGTTACCCCGGGGAATACGACAAGAGCACCGCCAGCCATCTGTGGGGCGGTGTGATGGATATCATTCATGGTCTGGGAAACTGGTTGTGGGCCATCCTCGGCCCGCTGATGCTGATACCGGTTCAGGCTTATCGCCGGTGGAAACGCAATACGCCGCGGATTTGCCCGCGCGACGGCTCGAAAATGGTGCGGCTGGACGAGGTTTGGGACGACAACCATTTGCAGCAGGGACAAATCAAGGAAGAACAGTTGAAAAGCGTCGATTATGACGTTTGGGATTGCCCGAAATGTAACCACGTGACGGTCGAGGGCTATAAGGCGTGGTTTTCGCAATATGGCGCTTGTCGTTCCTGCGGCTATCGCACTGTCGAGGGCGACACCACGGTTCTGAAGACGGCGACCACGTCGTCCACAGGCAAGAAGCGGATCGACTACCACTGCCACCACTGTCAGGATGCGTGGAGCGTCACCCGAACCATTCCTAAGAAGTCAAAAAGCGCGTCCTCTTCGGGCGGGTTCGGAGGTGGATCCTCTAGCGGCGGCGGCGCAAGCGGCAGCTGGTAGATCAGCTTTTCTTCAGCGCTTTCAGTTCGTAAAGCAATTCCAATGCTTCGCGGGGGGTCAGGTTGTCGGGGTGGATGTCCTCTAGCCGGTCTTCAACTTCGGACGGACCCGCAGCGGGCGCTGCCGCAGGCGCCGGGGTTGCGGCAAACAAGGGCAGTTCGTCGATCAAGGCCTTGGGCCCTTCGCGGTCACGCTCTCCTTGTTCCAGCTTTTCCAGAACCGATCTGGCGCGTTCGACGACGGCGGGCGGCAGGCCAGCCAGCTTGGCGACCTGCACACCATAAGATCGGTCAGCGGCTCCTTTTTGAACTTCGTGCAGGAAGATCACCTGACCTTCCCATTCCTTCACGGCGACGGTGGCGTTATCGGCCCCTTCCAGCTTCGTCGCGAGCGATGTCATCTCGTGATAATGCGTGGCAAACAGTGCGCGGCAGCGGTTGACGTCATGCAGGTGTTCCAGCGTGGCCCATGCGATTGATAGGCCGTCATAGGTTGCCGTGCCCCGGCCGATCTCGTCCAAAATCACCAGCGCACGGTCGTCGGCTTGGTTCAGGATCGCTGCGGTTTCGACCATTTCAACCATGAATGTCGATCGGCCCCGGGCAAGGTCATCCGACGCGCCGACCCGGCTGAAGATCTGGCTGACAAGGCCGATATGGGCTGACTTCGCGGGTACGAAGCTACCAGCTTGGGCCAGCAGTGCGATAAGCGCGTTCTGGCGCAGGAAGGTCGATTTACCAGCCATGTTCGGACCGGTCAGCAACCAGATCGCCGCACCAGCGTCAGCCGTCAGATCGCAATCGTTGGCGACGAAGCTTTCGCCGCCTTGGCGACGCAGCGCTTGTTCCACCACTGGGTGGCGGCCGCCGACAATCGTGAAACAGCGACTGTCATCGACCTGCGGGGCGCACCAGTCTTGGTCGACTGCCAGATCGGCAAGACCGCAGGCAAGGTCGATCTCTGCCAAGGCCCGCGCGGCCATGCCGACGGTATCTGCTTGGTCAAGGATCGCGCTGCGCAGCCCTTCGAACAACTGTTTCTCAATCTCCAACGCGCGGGCGCCGGCGCTCAGGATGCGGGCTTCCAGTTCGGAAAGCTCTACCGTTGTAAACCGCACCGCGTTGGCGGTGGTCTGGCGGTGGATGAAGGTTTCCGACAAGGGCGGCGACATCATCACGTCGGCATGTTTGGCCGTCGTTTCGATGAAATAACCAAGGACGTTGTTGTGTTTGACCTTCAGCGACTGAATGCCGGTTTGCGCGGCGAAATCGGCCTGCATTCCGGCGATCACGCCGCGGCCTTCGTCGCGCAGGGTCCGGGCCTCGTCCAGTTCCGGGTGATGACCGGGGGCGATAAAGCCACCGTCACGCGCCAGAAGTGGGGGCTCGGCAATCAGCGCGTCGTCCAGCAATTGCTGCAACTCTTCGTGGCCGGTCAGGTCTTGGGTCGCTTGGGCCAAAAGCTTTGGCAGATCACCCTGAAGCGTTTCGGCGATGTCAGCGGCCTGGGCCAAGCCATTCCGAATGGCGGCCAGATCACGCGGGCCGCCTCGGTCCAGCGCTAGGCGCGACAAGGCGCGATCCATGTCGGGTGCTTTGCGTAGCATGTCGCGCAAACGGTCGCGCAGGCGGGATTGTTCCACGGCGAACCGGACGTTTTCCTGACGATCAAGGATCGACGTCAGATCGGTTGATGGCCCGGAAATCCGACGTTCCAGCAACCGGGCCCCGGCAGCCGTCACTGTTCGGTCAATCGCCCCAAGCAGGGACCCATCGCGCCCCCCGGCCATGGATTGCGTCAATTCCAGTGATCGGCGGGTGGCTGCGTCGATCTGCAAAGTGCCCGAAACGGCCTCGCGCACCGGTGTGCGCAGCAGGGGCAGTTTACCCTTCTGCGTGATATCCAGATAATCGACGATCGCGCCCATCACGCCCAGCTCGGCGCGGGTGAACTGGCCGAAACTGTCTAGCGAGCCAACCTTGAACAGCTCTTTCAGGCGCTTCTCGGCAGAGGTGCTGTCGAAGCTGGCGTTCGACAAGGGCGTCAGGGCAACGCCGCTGTCTTCGGCCATATCGCGCAAGGCGCTGTCGGCGTCGTCGACCACCAGCAATTCGCGCGCCCCAAGACGGGCCATTTCAGGCGACAGGCGCACTGGTGTGATCGGCATCACGTGGAACGCCCCGGTCGAGATATCGACCCAGGCTAGCGCGGCTTCATTCCGAACCTCGGTATAGGCAGCAAGGAAGTTGTGACGGCGCGCCTCTAGCAGAGAGTCCTCGGTCAGCGTGCCGGGCGTGACCAGCCGCACGACCTCACGCTTCACAACAGCCTTATAGCCACGTTTCTTGGCCTCGGCCGGGCTTTCCATCTGTTCGCAGACAGCGACGCGGAACCCCTTGCGGATCAGCGTCAGGAAATAGCCTTCGGCCGCATGATGAGGCACGCCGCACATGGGGATTTCTTCGCCCGCGTGTTTGCCGCGTTTGGTCAGGGCAATATCCAGCGCTTCAGCCGCCGCGACCGCGTCGTCAAAGAACATCTCGTAGAAATCGCCCATCCGGTAGAACAGCAGCGCATCTTTATGCGCCTCTTTGATCTCCAGATACTGCGCCATCATCGGCGTCACTGCTGCTGCGGCCAAGCTTGCCCCCTGCCCCGTGGTTCGACCCGCAGCTTACAAATGCGACAAACTGGGCGAAAGCCCGAAATCATCGGTGGTTGTCGCGAAACTTCCGCGCGGTTAAGAACGGGGGACGTCTAAGGAGGAAAGACATATGGCCGGCAAGACTAAAGTGACCTCGGAAGAAGCACTTGCTTACCACCTGGAACCGACCCCGGGTAAGTTCGAGATCAGTTCGACCACCGCGATGACCACGCAGCGGGACCTGTCGCTGGCCTATTCCCCAGGTGTTGCCGTGCCTTGTGAGGCGATCGCGGAAAATCCGGCGACGGCCTACGACTATACCACCAAGGGCAACATGGTGGCCGTAGTTTCGAACGGGACCGCGGTTCTGGGGCTGGGCAACATTGGTGCCTTGGCGTCAAAGCCGGTGATGGAAGGCAAGGCCGTCCTGTTCAAGAAGTTCGCTGATGTGAATGCCATCGATATCGAGTTGGACAGCGAAGACCCCGATGAGATCATCAAGGCCGTCAAACTGATGGGCCCGACCTTTGGTGGCGTGAACCTAGAAGATATCAAGGCGCCGGAATGTTTCATCATTGAGCAAAGGCTCAAGGAAGAGATGGACATCCCCGTCTTCCACGACGACCAGCACGGCACCGCCGTGATCTGCGCGGCGGGCCTGATCAATGCGCTGCATCTGAGCGGCAAGAAGATCGAGGACTGCAAAATCGTCCTGAACGGCGCGGGTGCGGCTGGCATCGCCTGTTTGGAACTGGTCAAGGCCATGGGTGCCAAGCATGACAACTGTATCATGTGTGACACCAAGGGCGTGATCTATCAGGGCCGCAAGGAAGGCATGAACCAGTGGAAATCGGCCCATGCCGCCAACACCGACAAGCGCACGCTTGAAGAGGCGATGGACGGCGCGGACGTCTTCCTTGGCGTTTCGGTCAAGGGTGCTGTGACGGCGGATATGGTCGCCAGCATGAACGAAAACCCGGTCATCTTCGCAATGGCCAACCCCGACCCCGAGATCACGCCGGAAGACGCACACGAGGTGCGCGCCGATGCGATCGTGGCCACCGGCCGCTCGGACTATCCCAACCAGGTGAACAACGTTCTGGGCTTCCCCTACCTGTTCCGCGGCGCGCTGGACATCCACGCGCGCGCCATCAACGACGAGATGAAGATCGCCTGTGCTCAGGCGTTGGCGGAACTGGCCCGCGAAGATGTGCCGGACGAAGTCGCCATGGCCTATGGCCGCAAGCTGTCCTTTGGCCGTGACTACATCATCCCCACCCCGTTCGACCCGCGCTTGATCCACACGATCCCGCCGGTTGTCGCACAGGCCGGGATGGACACTGGCGTGGCCCGCCGTCCGATCGTGGACCTAGAGAAATACAAACAGGACCTGATGGCGCGGATGGACCCGACCGCCACGATCCTGCGGTCGATCTCGGCCCGCGCCCGTGCGGCACAGGCCCGGATGATCTTTACCGAAGGCGACGATGTCCGCGTCCTGCGCGCGGCGGTGAACTATCAGCGGTCCGGTTACGGCAAGTCGCTGGTTGTTGGTCGAGAGAACGACGTGAAGGAAAAGCTGGAATCTGTTGGTCTTGGCGATGCCCATCGCGAGCTGGAAGTCGTGAACGCCGCCAACACACGACATTTGTCCACATATCGTGACTTCCTGTACAAGCGCCTTCAGCGCAAAGGTTTCGACAATCAGGATGCCCACAGATTGGCCTCGCGCGATCGCCACGTATTTGCGTCGCTTATGCTGGCCCATGGCCATGGCGACGGGATGATCACCGGCGCGACCCGAAAGTCGGCGCAGGTGATGGAGCTGATTAACCACGTCTTCGACGCCAAAGCAGAGGACGGCGCGGTGGGTGTCACCGCCCTGCTGCACAAAAGCCGCTTCCTTCTGGTTGCCGATACGCTGGTTCACGAATGGCCCGACGAAAACGATCTGGCCAATATCGCCGAACGCGCGGCCGGAGTGGCTCGTGGCTTTGGTGTTGAGCCCCGCGTGGCCTTCGTTAGCTTCTCGACCTTCGGCTATCCGGTCAGCGAACGCGCCGAGAAGATGCACCTTGCCCCGCAAGTGCTGGACCAGCGTGGTGTGGACTTCGAATACGAGGGCGAAATGACCGTCGACGTGGCCCTGAACATGGATGCGATGGAGAAATACCCCTTCTCGCGCCTGACCGGTCCCGCGAACGTGCTTGTGGTGCCCGCGCGGCACTCTGCCTCAATCTCGGTCAAGCTGATGCAGGAAATGGCGGGTGCGACCGTGATTGGTCCGATCCTGTCGGGCGTCGACAAGCCGATCCAGATCTGTTCCATCGGTTCGACCGTCAGCGACATCACCAATATGGCGCTTCTGGCTGCCTGTAAGGTCGGCTGATGCCGATCTACAACCTCGGCTCGATTAATGCGGACCTGTTTTACCGGGTCCCGCATTTGCCGCTGCCGGGGGAGACCCTGACCGCCTCGGACCTGACCACAGGTCTGGGTGGTAAAGGGGCCAATATGTCGGTCGCCGCGGCCCGTGCGGGCGCGCAGTTGCGCCATATCGGGGCCGTTGGGCCCGACGGGCGCTGGGCGGTGGACCGGCTGATGGAATACGGCGTGGATACCCGTCACATCGCCATTCTTGATGTGCCCACGGGGCAAGCCGTGATCATGGTGGATGACGCTGGCGAGAACTCGATCATCCTGCTGTCGGGCGCCAATGGCCAGATTTCCAAAGACGCGATCCGCGCCGCTTTGTCCGAGGCCTCGGTCGGTGACACCCTGCTTTTGCAGAACGAGACCAACGGGCAGGCCTTCGCTGCCCAAATGGGTAAAGAGCTTGGCCTTCGCGTCGCCTATGCCGCCGCGCCGTTCGATGCTGACGCGGTACAGGCGGTCCTGCCCTATCTGGATTTCCTGATCCTGAATGCGGTTGAGGCCGCGCAGCTGGGAGAGGCCATGGGCCTTGCCCCGCAAGACCTGCCAATCCGCCATGTGGTCGTGACCAAAGGCAGCGACGGGGCGGTGTTTCACGACAATCAGGCCAAAACCTCGCGCAGCTTCCCCGCCCTGCCGACCAAGGTGGTCGATACCACGGGCGCGGGCGACACGTTCACCGGCTATATTCTGGCGGCACTGGACCGAGGCCTGCCGATCCCGCAAGCCATGCAACTGGCCAGCCGTGCGGCAGCGCTGATGGTTTCGCGCCATGGCACGGCAGACGTTATCCCCGACCTGAAAGAGGTTCAGGACGCCCGGTTCTGAAAATCAGGCTCTGTGGTCTCTTCAGGAAAGAAGACGTCCGTTTTCCGTGCGAACAGATTCCCGGTCCTGCGTATGTCATCCCAATCAGCTTTCTTTAATGAAACAGCATTGGCTGTCCCATCTGGAATGCGCGAATAGGTCTGGCTTGGCCCATCGGGCTTCAATTCAAGAAAGTGGAACGCAGTATGGAAAAAGAACTCGTCTGGGCAAAGCGCGCGCTCAAAGGCGGGCCGGAACCAAGGCTCATCTTCAAGCAGCCGCAAAATCTTCTCGCAAGCCTCTCGCGATAGGATCATCCAGTTAGAGCCGGACTTCAATTCGGTCGTTGCAAGGAGATGCTTGGTCTCTGCTGGTATCCGCCATTTCCGCAGATGGTACATGAGCCTGCGCAAGAACTTGGAACGTATATACCGAAAATGCGATTTCGTGATACGGCCAAGTTTGTGACCTGCGTTCGGCATTGGATTTTGATCAATGAAGTTGCCGCCATGCGTGCAAGACAACAGCGCGGTTGCGATCTCTTTATCTGGTCGGGCGGGAAAGCAGCGCCCGCTCAGCAGGACTAAATGGGTGATATTTTTGTCCTGAAGCGCCTGTCGCAACATCTTAAGCGTAGCATCGACAATGCTGACATGCCCCCAATGGACTGCTATGCGATCCTCCAAAAATTTGGCCTTTGGGCGCAGATGTTCGAATTGCGCCATATCCGAAGTTGCATCCACATGGACATAAGGCTGCCACAACGGGCCCGATAACCGCGTTAGAAGCCTAGACAAGCAATCCGGCCGCTCATGGGCAAGTATGATGGCTGCACATTTCATCTTTGGCTTTGCTATTTGAACGTTCTGACGCTCTAGCGGCTCATGCGCTGGTCGCTTTGAGTATGGCTCAGTGATGCAAAATCAGTATTCAACAACGGCGCGGATCGACTTACCTTCGTGCATCAGGTCAAAGCCTTTGTTGATCTCGTCCAATGACAGTTTGTGTGTGATCATCGGGTCAATCTCGATCTTGCCGTCCATGTACCAGTCGACAAACTTAGGAACGTCTGTACGACCCTTCGCGCCGCCAAAGGCTGTACCCTTCCAGACGCGACCGGTGACCAGCTGGAACGGACGGGTTGAAATCTCGGCACCTGCCGGGGCCACACCGATGATCACGGAAACGCCCCACCCCCGGTGCGAGCATTCCAGCGCGTCGCGCATGACCTGCACGTTGCCGGTGGCGTCGAACGAGTAATCCACGCCGCCAAACTGGTCTTTTTCTGTCTTGGTCAGTTCGATGATCGCTTCGGTCACCGATTGACCCTCTGGCAGCTCTGCGGGGTTGACGAAATCGGTCATGCCGAACTTCCGGGCCATCTCGGCCTTGCTGTTGTTCAGGTCCACGCCAATGATCTTGTCGGCCCCGGCCATGCGAAGACCCTGGATCACGTTCAGGCCAATACCGCCCAGACCAAAGACAGCGGCGGACGATCCGATCTCGACGCCCGCGGTGTTGATCACGGCGCCGATCCCGGTGGTCACGCCACAACCAATGTAACAAATCTTGTCGAAGGGCGCGTCGTCGCGCACCTTGGCCAGCGCAATCTCGGGCATGACGGTGTGGTTGGCGAAGGTCGAGCAGCCCATGTAGTGGTAGATCGGCGTCCCATCCAGCATCGAAAAGCGCGAGGTCCCGTCCGGCATCAGCCCCTGACCTTGCGTGCCCCGAATGGCGGTACACAGGTTGGTTTTCCCCGAAAGGCAGGAATGACATTCACGGCATTCCGGCGTGTAAAGCGGGATCACGTGGTCGCCGGGTTTCAACGTGGTCACGCCCTCGCCCACCTCTAGCACGACGCCCGCGCCTTCGTGGCCAAGGATCGATGGGAACAGGCCTTCGGGGTCTGCGCCTGACAGGGTGAATTCGTCGGTGTGGCAGATGCCGGTGGCCTTGATCTCTACCAGAACCTCTCCGGCCTTCGGGCCTTCAAGATTGACCTCCATGATCTCAAGCGGCTTGCCAGCTTCAAGGGCAACGGCGGCACGGGTGCGCATCATGGTGGTATCCTTTCAAATCAATGGGCGGTCCAGAACTGGACGACGGGCAATGGCCCGGGGAACGCAATTGGTCTGATAAAAGGATAGAGGGGATCGACTCGTCAAGAATAGAGCGCGATCTGTAACGGACAAATCACGCAAAGAAGGTCTATCGGTCGAAGCCCTACTTGCCCATGGCAAAGGCAGCCTCGTCCCCCCACAGGGCTTTTGTGCGGGCATCGCGCCCGCAGGCATCGCGGTATTTCTTGTAGGCAACGGATTTTTTACGCGGTCCGAAACGCGTGAGGATGACCTTATCCTGCTTGTAATAATCCTGATGATACGCCTCGGCCGGAAAGAATGCGCCTAAAGGCAGGATCGGAGTGACGATCCGGCGTTGCAGCACGCCCGAAGCTTCGCGTTTTGCCCGTTTCGCAAGGGTCTCTTCCGCCTTTGACGACACGAAGATCGCTGTGCGATAGGTTGGCCCCCGATCGCAGAATTGTCCGCCCTTATCGGTTGGATCCACGGATCGGAAGAACAGGCTCAAAAGCGTCTTACGGGACACGACATCAGGATCAAAGGTGATCTCGACCGCCTCGTAATGGCCGGTGCCGCCCGACACCACATCGCGGTAGCTGGGGTTTGCAGACTTGCCGCCAGTAAAGCCCGAAACGGCCTCGATCACGCCATCGACGGATTCAAAATCGGATTCGACACACCAGAAACACCCCCCGGCAACCACCAGTTTCTCGGCTGGGGCAGCTTGGGCAATGTCGCAGCGCGCGATGGCGCCCACGGCAATGGCAAACACCAGTGTCCAGGTTTTCAACATGTCTCGGGTCAGGATCATCTTAGCCTCCGTCGTGAATGGCTTAAACTAGACCACCCGCCTGCTCGCGCTGAACTGACAAGCCCGTGAGGTCACGGCAACGGGATCGGCTGAAACAAAACCGCCCGCGAGGGTGTCGCGGGCGGTTTCGAATTCTGTTGTCTTGGGGCCTTAGCGCTGACGCTTGTCGCGCATTGCCAGAAGGCGCAGGCGCAGGGCGTTCAGCTTGATGAAGCCCGCAGCGTCTTTCTGGTCATAGGCGCCGGCGTCGTCTTCAAACGTCACGTGCTCTTCCGAGTACAGCGAGTAGTCAGACCAGCGGCCCACGGTGCGTGCCAGACCTTTGTAGAGTTTCAGGCGCACGGTACCGGTGACATATTCCTGAGACTTGTCGATGGCGGCCTGCAGCATGTCGCGTTCCGGCGAGAACCAGAAACCGTTGTAGATCAGCTCTGCATATTGCGGCATCAGCTGGTCTTTCAGGTGCATCGCGCCACGGTCCATGGTGATGGACTCGATGCCACGGTGTGCTTCCAGCAGGATGGTGCCGCCCGGGGTTTCATAGATGCCGCGCGATTTCATACCGACGAAGCGGCCTTCAACCAGATCCAGACGGCCGATGCCGTGCTTGCGGCCGTATTCGTTCAGCTGGGTCAGCATTTCAGCGGCGTTCACGGCCTGACCGTTGATCGAAACCGCGTCGCCCTTTTCAAAGCCGATCTCGATATATTCGGGTTCGTTCGGGGCGTCTTCGGGGTGAACGGTGCGCTGATAGACATAGTCGGGCGCGTCAACCGCCGGGTCTTCCAGAACCTTACCCTCGGACGAGGTGTGCAGCAGGTTTGCGTCGACCGAGAATGGCGCCTCGCCGCGCTTGTCCTTGGCAATCGGAATCTGGTTTTTCTCAGCGAAGTCGATCAGCTTGGTACGGCTGGTCAGGTCCCATTCACGCCACGGGGCGATGACCTTGATGTCGGGGTTCAGCGCATAGGCGGCCAGCTCGAAACGCACCTGGTCGTTGCCTTTGCCGGTTGCACCATGTGCCACAGCGTCGGCGCCGGTTGCCTCGGCAATCTCGATCAGGCGCTTCGAGATCAGCGGACGTGCGATCGAGGTGCCCAGAAGGTACAGGCCTTCGTATTGCGCGTTGGCGCGGAACATCGGGTTGACGTAGTCGCGCACGAATTCTTCGCGCAGGTCTTCGATATAGATGTTCTCTGGCTTGATCCCCAGCATCAGCGCCTTTTCACGCGCTGGTTCCAGTTCTTCGCCCTGACCAAGGTCAGCGGTAAAGGTCACGACCTCGCAGCCGTATTCGGTCTGCAGCCATTTCAGGATGATCGAGGTGTCCAGACCGCCGGAATAGGCCAGGACTACTTTCTTCGGAGCAGACATGCGCAAACGCCTTTGTTTCGTTGGAGTATCGGGCGGCGTTTATTGGTTTTTGTCCAAGGGGGCAAGGGCCGGACAGAAAAACGGGGCCGCCAAAGGCCGCCCCGTCGAATTTTTTGACCAAATGGACGATTTATTGAACCAGAATGACCTCTTCGCCTTCGGATCCTTCGGCTTCCGCTTCAGTAACCTCAGCAGTTTCGGCTTCGGCTGCTGCCGCTGCGGCGGCAGCCTCGGCCTCTGCAATTGCTGCGGCGATCGCGGCCTGCTCTTCCTCAGTGGTAAAGCGTGTGCGAAGGCCATCAAGCAGCGCTGCTTCGTCTTCGACCGTTGCCTTGTTCCATGCGCTGACGATACCGCCTTCGGACGCAACCACACCTTCAGCGGCAGCGACCTGTTCTTCGGTTGGTGCAACCGCGGTGATGTCAGTACGGGTATCGGTGCTGCCGCCAAGTGCTGCGATGGCTGCGTCAAGCTCTGCATCACGCTCCGCACCAGTACCAGCCACACTGGTCTTATAGTCGGTCAGGTCTGCGTATCCTGCGGCGGAAAGTGCAGCTGCCAGCGCGGCTTCATTGTCGACTGTAACAGTTCCATCAAGAGCTACTACATTCTCTAGGGGGTTTCCTTCGGCGTCCAGAAGACTCTCAATTTCTGCGACCGGTAGGTCACCCAACGCTGCATAGTACTCTTGAATCGTTGCATAGACCGGAATTGCGGGCACATCGCCTGCAAGTTCCGCACTCAGCAGGTCAAATTGTGCCTGCAGAGCAAGCAGTTCTGCGGGTGTCCCTTCCAGACCTAATTCTGCCCAAGCATAATCCGCCGCGACCAAAGCAGCCATCGCGCCAACCGGGCCGTTGGTGTTGCCGTTACGAATATGGGCCAGAACCGCGTTGATATTGGCCATCAGCGCGCCATTCATGCTGCCCAGCTGGTTCGGGCGCAGGCCAGTTGCTGCACGCGCCGCTTTTTTGGAGGACGCCGGGTTGGTCTTCGCCGCGTTTGTGTTAGCCGCTGCGGTTGTAGCTTTGGGTCCTGCCTTTGCTTTCGGCTCGTTCTTCTTGCCTACCGAGAAGATTCCAAACAGCTTGCCGTTGCCGCCGCCTTTGTTGGTGTTCGACGAATTGCCGCCCTTGTTGCCATTTCCGTTAGAGCTGCTTTTTTCGCTCCCTTTACCGCCGGAATTGCCATTTCCATTGCCGCCGCCATTACCACCACCGTTGCCGCCACCGTTACCGCCTTTGGCGTAGGCTGCGTCGGTTGTGATCATGATCGTGGTCGTCGCTGCCGCCCCAAGGGCAAGCGTGCTGATTGCAAGTGCCGATACCGTTTTTCCAAAAGTATTCATCGTGAACTCCAAAAGCCTTCAAGCGGCTAAATAGCCACTTCTTCTCGGTCTTGATAGCAGGTCTTGGCGGCCCAAATTCGACCAAACTCTGCCAAACTGAAGCGCATCGGCACAATTCGCCCAGTTTTCGCCCCAATTCAGCGGCAAATCGCCGAGAATTCGCGGTCTATCTACCGGTTTGAGCGGATCTCTGATGCTTTGGAGTCAGGCGTCTGTACGTTTGGATAGTTCGGCCAAAAAAGCTCGCCGCGAATCTCTGTAACGATCGATTACCAAGGTAAGTTCGACGGTTTTGCCCTGATCGACTTTGCTTTCCCCGTCACGGCAGTAGTCGGCCAAGGACTGGAACCCAAGGTTCAGGGCTGACCCTTTAAGAAAATGAAGGACGTCCCGAACCTGCGCGGCATCGGAAATTGCAGAGATACCAGCAACAGTCTCATCAACCTCTTCAAGGAACAGCGCGACCACTTCTTCAAACGCCTCTTCCCCGACTTCTTCCCGCAATTCATCTACGCGATTCCAGTCGATCATTTGGGCGAGCTTTCTCCTGTTAATTTCAAATAGGTACTGTCGCGGGTCTTAAGAAAAGGTTTTCATAACTGAAAATCTCGTAAAAACCGCTCGCCGACTGAGCGAATAGCGCGTAATCAGTCGGAATGACTGACGCCAACCGCCTTGAGATCTTCCTGATTGCCACCCCCGGCCTTGAAACCGTGCTTTGCAACGAAGCAAAGGGATTGGGGTTCGCGGACGCGAAAGTGGTGCCCGGTGGCGTTCAATTTCAGGGAACCTGGCCTGACGTTTGGCGCGCTAATCTTTGGCTGCGGGGCGCCACGCGTGTTCTTGTGCGCATCGGTTCCTTTCGGGCGTTCCATCTTGCGCAGCTGGATAAACGCGCGCGCAAGTTCCCATGGGCCGATCACCTGCGGCCCGATGTTCCTCTTAGGGTAGAGGTCACAACGCGTAAGTCCAAGATTTATCACGCCGGGGCTGCACGTCAGAGGATTGAACGAGCTCTGACCGAAAGCTTTGGCGCAAACCTGTCCGAAGATGCTCCGATCTGCGTCAAGGTTCGGATCGACGATAATTTGTGCACCATCAGCCTCGATAGCTCTGGCGAGAGCCTGCACAAGCGTGGACACAAGGGTGGCGTTGGCAAGGCGCCAATGCGCGAAACCCTCGCTTCGTTGTTCCTGCGCGATTGCGGGTACTCCGGCGAGGAACCGGTGCTGGACCCGATGTGTGGGTCGGGTACTTTCGTGATCGAGGCTGCGGAAATTGCCGCAGGCCTGCCCGCCGGGCGTCATCGCCACTTTGCGTTCGAGCAATTCGGCTCCTTTGACGCTGAGACCTGGCAGGCGATGAAGGAAGACGTCGCCCCCTGTCAGCCGAAATCGGTTTTTTACGGTTTTGACCGTAACGCCGGGGCGATCGAAATGTCGCAAGCCAACGCAGAACGGGCCGGTGTTTCAGAGTTTGCCAAGTTCCAACAGCAAGCCGTCGCCGATTTGACCCCGCCCGAAGGCCCGCCGGGCCTTGTGATCGTGAACCCGCCTTATGGCGCGCGGATTGGCAACAAGAAGCTATTGTTCGCGCTATACGGCAGTCTTGGGAAGACCCTGAAAGAGCATTTTGGGGGTTGGCGCGTGGGCATCGTGACCACCGAGCCAGCGTTGGCCCGTGCAACTGGCCTTCCGTTCTTGCCCCCCGGGCCTCCGATCCCGCACGGTGGTTTGAAGGTAAAATTGTTTCAGACCAAGGCGCTACCAAAGCCCTGATTGAGACAAATCCAAGCAAAGCGACCCTAAATCTTTACTGTTGGTTAACTCAATCGGCCTAGCAATTCGGAATTGGGATTATTGCAGGTGATTTTTGGGACAAGTCATATTGGAGTCCGTCCGGGAAGGTTTTGAACCTTCCCATGTTGCGTCCGGCCAAGGCACCGTTTTGCTGGTGGATGACAGCCGCATGCAGCGCCGCATCCTGCATGCCCTGCTGGCCAAATGGGGATACAATGTGATCGAGGCCGCCTCGGGCCACGAAGCATTGGATATCTGTCGCAACACCCCGGTCGATATCGTGATCAGCGACTGGGTCATGCCCGAGATGGACGGCGTCGAATTCTGCCGCCTGTTCCGGGCTTTGGATCGTGACAGCTATGGCTATTTCATGCTTTTGACCTCGAAGTCGGAAGTCAACGAAATGGTCAATGGGCTAGAGGTCGGCGCGGACGAATTTCTAACCAAACCCGTAAATTCAAGTGAATTGCGGGCGCGCCTGCAGGCCGGCGAACGTGTTCTACGGATGGAGAAAGAGCTTCAGTCCAAGAACGCGATCCTTGCCGAAACCCTGTCGGAACTGCAAACGCTTTACGATGCGATCGACCGGGATCTGGCCCAAGCCCGCAAGATCCAAGAGGCGCTGGTCCCCCAGACAGAACTTAACTTTGGTCCAACGCGGGTATCGATGCTGCTAGAGCCCTGCGGACATGTCGGTGGCGATCTGATCGGGGCGTTCTCGCCCGGCACCAACCGGGTTGGATTCTACGGTCTGGATGTGTCCGGCCACGGGGTGACCTCGGCCATGATGACCGCGCGGCTTGCGGGCTATCTCAGTGGAAATTATCCGGAAAACAATTTGGCGCTCGCGCGCAGCCCTGAAGAACTATATTCGCTGTTGCCGCCGGAAGAGGTGGCGCATCGGTTGAACGAACGCCTGATGCATGACGTGGGTGTCGAAGAATATTTCACGCTTGCCTATGGCACCATCGACCTGATGCGGGGTGATGTGCACCTTGTGCAAGCAGGCCACCCTCACCCCCTGTTGATCCGTGCGGATGGCTCGATGAGTTTTGTTGGCGACGGCGGGCCACCGATTGGTTTGCTGTCAGGGTTGGAATTCGAAGCCATCGATCTGCAAATGCAGCGCGGAGAACGGCTTTTGTTCTATTCAGATGGCTTTGTCGAAGCGGTGGATCGTCAGGGTCACATGCTGGGCGAAGAGGGATTAATGAACCTCGTGCGCCAACACCTGTGCAAAGATGGCCACGCCTTTCTTTCATCTTTGGTCGAGGAGCTTCGACGCTTTGTACCCGCAAGCAAGTTCGAGGACGATGTTTCGGCGTTGATGATGGAATACAACGGCCCCGAATAGCTTAGCCGTTCAGCCAGCTGGCCGCGAAATGTCGGTCGCCTGCGTTCCCCAGTTCTTCAACCGCATCCTCGCTGGGCATCCAAAGCGCGGTGTGAAAAGGCTCTGTCGGGTCGGCAAGTTTACGGACAGGCTGTGCAAGATAGATATGGCACAGTTTCTCGGCCCAGATTTCATATTCCGGCATGAAGGTGAACCGACGGAAAGCGCCAAGGCGGCGACGCGGGGCAATGCGCCAGCCGGTTTCCTCTAGCACTTCGCGGTGCAGCGCCTGTAGGGGCGACTCTCCGGGGTCAATGCCGCCGCCGGGCAACTGAACCTCTGTGTAGGGGTGCATCTGGTGGGTTACCAGCATCGACCCTTCGCGGGGCAGAACAGCATAGACCCCCGGTCGCAAGATGTATTTCTGACCGGATTTCACCGGTTCCCCAAATCGTCGCATACCTATGCCCCTTGGTTCTGCTGGTTGCTGCGCCTATATAGCCGCGGTATGCCAACGCGAGACGCGTAAGGAAACCCCATGAATATCGGATCTCAAATCGCCTGGGACGACACCGTCCTGCCCTTTCAGCTTGACCGGAGCGACATTCGCGGTCGGGTCGCGCGCCTTGACGGCGTGTTGGACCAAGTGCTGGCACAGCATGACTATCCCCCGGTGATCGAGGCGCTGGTGGCCGAAGCCGCCATGCTGACCGCATTGATTGGGCAGACGATTGACCTGCGTTGGAAGCTGTCGCTGCAAATCCGCGGCCGTGGTCCTGCGCGCTTGATCGCAACAGATTATTTCGGCCCGAAGGCAACCGGGCAGCAGGCGCAGATCCGCGCCTATGCCAGCTATGACGGCGAGCGACTGGATGAAAGCGCAGATCCCTTTAGTCAGATTGGTGATGGCTTCTTTGCGATCCTGATCGATCAGGGCAAAGGCACGCAACCCTATCAGGGGATCACCCCAATCGCGGGCGGCTCACTGTCTGCCTGTGCCGAATCCTATTTCGCGCAATCCGAGCAGCTGCCTACACGGTTCTCGCTGTCTTTCGGGCGATCCACCCTTCCGGGCCAGCCCGAATCCTGGCGCGCCGGTGGCGTTATGCTGCAGTCCATGCCAAAGGCGTCCCCTTTCGCGGCCAGCGAAGAGGGGTCTGGTGAAGGCGGGTTGCTAGAGCCGACCGACATTCTGGATGGCGATGATGAGGATAACTGGAACCGCGCCAACATCCTGTTGGATTCGGTTGAAGATATGGAGCTGATCGGCCCCACCGTCCAACCCACCGAACTGCTGGTGCGCCTGTTCCATGAAGAGGCCCCCCGCGTCTTTGACCCGCAGATCGTAAAATTTGGCTGCACCTGTTCCGAAGATAAGGTTCGCCAGACCCTGTCGATCTATTCGGCCAAGGACATCGAGAAGATGACGACCGAGGATGACCGCGTTACCGCCGATTGCCAATTCTGCGGAGCGCATTACGATCTGGACCCGAAGACAGTGGGTTTCGAGGCCAAATCGGATGGTGAAGAGTGACATAAGGGATCAGTTGAACCGGGCGCTGTCTGTAACGGGTGGCGTCTCGTCTGACTTTGATCTGAACCCGGATGTGGTTCTGCCCGAGGGGCGCAAACTGCGTCCGGCGGCGGTTCTTGTTGGCGTGACGATGGATGGCAGCGTGTTGCTGACCAAACGGTCATCGCGGCTGAAACACCACCCCGGCCAAATTGCCTTTCCCGGGGGCAAACAAGACGAAGGTGATGCTAATCTGGCCGCGACTGCCTTGCGCGAAGCGCAGGAAGAGGTCGGATTGCCCACTGAAATCGTGGATATTATCGGCACTTTGCCGACCCACGAGACGGTGACCAGCTTTACCGTGACCCCGATTGTTGGTTTGATCCGGGAAAGGTTTGACCCCCTGCCCGAGGCTGGCGAGGTGGAAGAAGTCTTTACCGTCCCCCTGACCCATGTGACCAACCCCGCTCGGTTTCAGGTTGAATACCGTCGTTGGCAGGGTCGCCGGCGGCGCTATTACACCGTCCCCTATGGCCCCTATTACATCTGGGGTGCCACCGCACGCATCCTGCGTGGGCTGGCCGAAAGGATGCAGGCGTGACCAAGGTTACCGAGGACTGGCTGACTGATCCCGTCACGCAAAAGGTCTGCGCGATACTGACCGATGCCGGGCATCAGGCCCTGTTCGTCGGGGGTTGCGTGCGCAATGCCCTGTTGGGTGTGCCGGTCAGCGATCTTGATATCTCGACCGATGCGCGGCCCGAACGGGTGATGGAACTGGCCAAGGCAGCCGGGCTAAAGGCGGTCCCGACCGGTATCGACCACGGCACAATCACAGTCGTGGCCAATCACGAACCCTATGAGATCACGACTTTCCGCCGGGACGTCGAAACCGACGGTCGCCGCGCCGTGATCGCCTATGCCGACACGATCGAAGAAGATGCGCACCGTCGCGACTTCACCATGAACGCCCTATATGCGCGCCCCGATGGTCAGGTGATCGACCCGGTGGGCGGCCTAAGCGACCTTGCCGACCGCCGTTTCCGCTTTATCGGGACGGCCGAGAACCGCATTCGCGAAGACTACCTGCGTATTTTGCGCTTCTTCCGGTTTCATGCGTGGTACGGCGACGCCTCGGTAGGGATTGATCCCGATGGTTTGGCTGCCTGCGCTGCGAACCTTGAAGGGATCGAGACCCTTTCGAAGGAACGCATAGGTACCGAGATGCTGAAGCTTCTGGGCGCACCCGATCCTGCACCTTCTGTCGCGTCGATGCAGCAGGCCGGTATTCTGGCACAGGTTTTGCCGGGGGCCGATGCGACGGCGCTGGCTGTTCTGGTGCATCTGGAAGGGCTTTTCAAAATCGCCCCGGACCCGGTTCGCCGATTGGCACTGATCGGCGGCGAAAACCAGACGGACCGTTTGCGCCTGAGCAGAGAAAACCAACGGCGCTTACAGGCACTGCGCGACGGGATTGGCGGCACCGAGGCCAATATGGAACTGGGTTATCGCCTGAAGGATCAAGCCACCGACGTGGTCCTTCTGCGCGCTGCGCTGATGGGAACGCCCCCTGCTGAGGGGTGGCAAGACGCCGTTGCCAAAGGTGCAAAAGCAACCTTCCCCGTCAAATCCGCAGACCTGATGCCGGACGTTACTGGCGCGGCGCTGGGCGCGAAGTTGAAAGAGCTGGAGACACGCTGGTTGGAATCGGGCATGACGCTGACAAAGTCAGACCTTCTGGGCTAATTTCATGACCATCGACCCGCTCTACATCTTTGTATTCCTTGGATTATTCACGCCCGGTCCTAACGTGATCCTGCTAACAGCCTCGGGCGCGCGGTTCGGTTTTCGCGCGACCTTGCCTCATGTGGCCGGCGTTGTCGTGGGCGTCGGAGTGACAGCTGGGCTGACCGGTCTGGGGGTCGGTGCGCTGATCTTGGCGCTGCCAGTGCTGACAATTGCGTTGAAACTGATCGCAGCGGCTTGGATCGTTTGGATGGCTTGGAAACTGCTGCAATCTCGTGGCGGGCAAATGAAGGCCGGCGACAAGCCTTTTACCTTTTGGCAGGCGGTTCTGTTCCAATGGGTCAATGCCAAGGTCTGGGCCGTGGCCGTCGCGGCGGCCTCTGGTTATGGCATCGGGTTGGAACCTTGGGGCGAAGCCTTACGCCTTGGCAGTGCCTTTTCAGGCCTCAACCTGATCGTCTGCCTTTTCTGGAGCTTTGCCGGCTCCCTTCTGACCTATCTTTTGACCACTCCACGCGCTTGGCGGATCTTTACCACCGTGATGGCGGCGGCCTTGGCAATGTCTGCGCTTATGGTTTTCCTGTGAGCCCTCAACGCTATATCCTTAGCGCATGAAGATTGAGAACCTGATCGACGCCTTCCGTCCGGCAGAGGGTCCACCGCCGCAATCCTTGCTGGCTTTCATGCGCTGGTGCCTGTCCGGGGCATGGCCATGGCTGGGCGGGGCGGTGATCTTGTCGATGGCGGTGGGCACGATGGATGTGGTCACTGCGCTGATCCTGGGCCGCGTCGTCGATTTGGCATTGGAAACCGGGGTCGAAGGTTTTTGGGCCACAAATGGTCCAATCCTTGCTGCGTTCGTTCTGTTCTTTCTTGTGTTTCGGCCCTTGGTCTTTGCCGCCGCCGCCACGATGAACGAGATCCTGATCCGTCCCAATATCACCCCGTTGATCCTGTCGCGGCTGTATCGCTGGACCCTTGGGCAATCGATCACCTTCTTTGAAAACGACTTTGCGGGACGTCTGGCGCAGAAACAGATGCAAACCGCGCGGGCGACGACCCAAGTCACGAACGAGATGATCTCGGTCGTGACCTTTGCGGTGTCGTCTTTCGTGGGATCGGTTCTGTTGTTGCTGGCGATCGATTTCTGGGTCGCGCTGATCCTCGCGATCTGGTTGGCGGGTTACCTGAACATGATCCGCTGGTTCATGCCGCGCATCCGTTCGCGGTCCAAGGCACAGGCCGGGGCGCGGGCGATGGTGACGGGTCAGGTCGTGGATACGATCACCAACTCTAAAACCGTGAAACTCTTCGCCACCTCAGAGTTTGAGGACCAAGAGGCACTGGCCGCGATGGACACTTTCCGCCATGCCGCTGTTGCCCATGGCAAGGTCGCCGCGACCTTCCGGCTGACCCTGACATTTGTGGCGGGGTTGATCCCGGTGCTGCTGGTGGGTGCGTCGCTGATCCTGTGGTCGCGCGGGTCTGCCACCCCTGGCGATGTCGTCGCGGCCGGCGCGATTGCGATCCGTATCTCGCAGATGACTGGCTGGCTTAGCTTTGCCTTGATGGGGGTCTATTCCAACATTGGTGAGGTCGAAGACGGCATGCGGACCCTGACTTCCCCCTATGACCTGACCGATGCCGAGAACGCGAAAGAGCTGGTGGTTTCAAAAGGCGAAATCCATTTCGATAACGTCAGTTTCGCCTATGGGCGGCAGGTTGGCGGGGTGAACGGGATCAATCTGACGATCCACCCGGGCGAGAAGCTGGGCATCGTCGGGGCCTCTGGCGCGGGCAAGTCGACCTTGGTGTCACTGCTGCTGCGACTTTACGATACAGAGGCCGGAACCGTTTCCATCGATGGCACGGACCTGCGCGACGTGACGCAAGAAAGCCTGCGCCGCCAGATCGCGATGGTCACGCAGGAAACGGCGATGTTCAATCGCTCGGCCCGCGACAACATCATCTATGGCAACCCCGAAGCCAGTGAAGACCAGATGATCGACGCCGCCCGCCGCGCCGAGGCGCATGAGTTCATTCTGGGGCTTAAGGACCACAAGGATCGCGCGGGCTATCAGGCGCATCTGGGTGAACAGGGTGTGAAACTGTCTGGTGGTCAGCGCCAGCGGATCGCCCTGGCCCGCGCCTTTCTGAAGGACGCGCCGATCCTAGTGCTGGACGAAGCCACCAGCGCGCTGGATTCCGAGGTCGAGGCCGCCATTCAGGACAGCCTGTCCAAGCTGATGGAGGGCAAGACCGTTCTGGCCATCGCGCACCGGCTGTCCACGATCTCGGCCATGGACCGGATCATCGTGATGGAAGATGGTCAGATCGTCGAAGAAGGCTCGCATGACGCGCTTCTTGCCAAGGGTGGACTTTATGCCCGGTTCTGGGCGCGCCAATCTGGTGGTTTCATCCAGACAGAGGCGGCCGAGTAAGGCGACAGAAACCAGCGCGAAGGGACGATCCTGTCGCCCGAAAGCTGTGTGTTCGCTCTGGCCCGGACGTTGGACTGACTCTTCCCCTGATGGACAGAAGCGGTTATGCCGCGCCTATGACCAAGGTGACAATTCAACGACTGGGGCACCACGGCGATGGGATCGCCGAAGGGCCGGTATATGTGCCGCTTTCCCTGCCGGGGGAAGAGGTTGAAGGCGTGCTGGACGGCGACAAGCTGCGCGAGGGGCGGATCGTTACGCCCTCGGATGCCCGGGTGCGCCCGCCCTGTTCTCATTTTAAAAGCTGCGGTGGCTGCGCGCTGCAACATGCCAGTGATGACTTTGTCGCCGCTTGGAAGGTCGGGGTCGTCCAGACCGCATTGGACGCTCAGGGGCTAACGGCGCCGATGCGCCCGATCCTGACCTCGCCGCCAAAGTCCCGTCGTCGCGCGGTTCTGTCCGCGCGCAGAACGAAAAAGGGGGCCTTGGTTGGGTTTCATGCCCGGGCCTCGGACACGATCATCCCGATCCCAAGCTGCACCTTGCTGCATCCCGACCTGATGGCGGCGATCCCGGCGTTAGAGCAGCTGACCATGGCCGGTGCCAGCCGAAAGGGTGAAGCCAGCTTTACCGTGTCCCTGTCGCAGGATGGTGTCGATGTGGCCGCGCGCGGTGTGAAGCCGATGGACAAGTCCATGTTCCTGCCGCTGGTCGAGATTGCGCAGACCCATGACCTTGCTCGCCTGACGTGGGAGGAAGAGGTTGTCGTCACCCGCCGGCCCCCGCGCCAACGCTTTGGCATGGCTGATGTGGTCCCGCCTGCAGGTGCTTTCCTGCAAGCCACGGCAGAAGGGCAGCAGGCGTTGACCGATGCCGTGCGCGAAGCCGTCGGCAATGCCGCTCAGGTCGTTGACCTATTCGCGGGCAGTGGGACCTTTTCCTTGCCCTTGGCGAAAACAGCAGAGGTCGTCGCGGTCGAGGGCGACGCGGACATGATGACAGCGCTGGATCAGGGCTGGCGGCGGGCCCAAGGGCTGAAGCGGGTGAAAACCGAAACGCGTGACCTGTTTCGCCGACCCATGATGCCCGATGAACTGGATGCGTTCGACGCGATCTGCATCGACCCGCCTCGTGCTGGGGCCGAGGCGCAATTCCGAGAGATCGCGCGTTCGGATGTGCCGGTGATTGCGGCGGTGTCCTGCAACCCGGTCACCTTCGCGCGGGATGCCAAGGTGTTGGTCGGTGCGGGCTATACGCTTGACTGGGTGCAGGTCGTCGATCAGTTCCGCTGGTCCCCGCATATCGAGATCGCAGCGCGGTTCTCCAAATAAAAAGGGCGCCTTAAAGCGCCCTTTCAATCAGAATATCGAAGCTGCCTTAGATGGCTTCTTCGATCCAGCTTTGCAGTACCGCCTTGGGAGCTGCGCCGGTTTTGTTCGAAACGACGTCGCCGCCTTTGAACATGAACAGAGCCGGGATACCACGAACACCCAGTTGCGCGGGCGAGTTCGGGTTTTCGTCAACGTTGACTTTGACGATTTTCACCTTGCCATCCAGCTCTGCCGACAGCTCTTCCAGAGCCGGGCCGATCTGACGGCACGGGCCACACCATTCGGCCCAAAAATCTACGACGACGGGGATGTCCGACTGGCGGACTTCGGCGTCAAATGTGGCGTCGGTTACAGCGACAGTTGCCATTGATGCTCTCCTAAAGGCTGCGTTGGACTGGGAACCTAAGAACCCCCTGCATCCCCGTCAAGGGCCGCGCGCGCTAACGCTTCGGTGATCAGGGCGCGGGGGATGGGCATTAAGGTCGCAGTGCGGGTCCAAAGGACGGCGGTTTCAACCGTAAGGCCCGGATAGATGGCCGACAGCATGGCCTCATAGGCCCCAAGTTGGCGCAATACGCCTTCGGGTGTGTCTTCTGGTTTGGTGGGCACCAAAAGGTTCGATTTGAAGTCGACGGCAAGGATGCGGCCGTCACTTGGGATCAGGCGATCAATGATGCCATAGAATGGCCGGTCGAACCCTGGGACCGGGGCTGTTAGGGGGACTTCGGCAAGCGTGGTGTCCGCAAAGACCTGTGCCAAGTCGGGGTTCGACAAAACCCGCATGGCCTCGTCAAAAACGGGTTCGATATCAGCGGAATAGGCCAGTTCACCGGGATCAGGCAGAAGGTGATCCGCAATCTCTTCCCACCGCTCCCGTGGATAGTTCGGCAGGTGTTCCAACAATAAATGCAACGCCAATCCCCGGGCTTTCGAGGCCTCTTCGTCCCATCCGGCGTGCTCTCCGGGCATGGCCTTTGCGCCGCCAAGGTCGGAGGGTGAAAAGGTGGATTTGCTTGCCCCAGATTTTGTCGCAGTGGCTTTCGCCCAGCCCGGCAGGGTGGTTTCGCCCCTGCTTTCCGGGGCTTGTCCAAGGGTTGCCTCTTTGCCCCAATCGCCGGATTCCAACCGCAGCCCCGGACCAAGATCGGTGTTCAGGGGCACAGTCTCTGTGCGCGCCATGGCCGCGGCAATCTGGTCGTACCAGCTGTTGCCCTTCCCGGTTTCTCCTGCGGCGCAAACGATCAGCCACTGTTCGGCCCGCGTCATTGCAACATACAGCAGTCGCTGGCGTTCTTCTTCCTGACGAGCGCGCGCGGCTTCGCGCTGCGCCGTGATTTGCGACGGGCTTTCGTCGCTGGTTGGCGCCCACATCGGGGTTTCATCGACAAAGATGTTCTCGCGGATGCGGATGTCGCGGCGCGCCGTGTCGGGCAGAATGACGATCGGCGCCTCCAATCCCTTGGCCCCGTGAACCGTCATCACGCGGATCTGGTCCCCCGCAGAGCCCTGCTCGCGCTTGATCTCGACCTCGTCCGTTTCCAGCCAACCAAGAAAGCCGGTCAGGCTGGGCACTTCGGCCTGTTCATAGGTCAGCGCCTGCGACAGCAGCGCGTCGATCCCGTCTTCGGCTTCTGGCCCCAGTCGCGCGATCAGCTTTTCCCGGCCCTTATGACGGGTCAGGATGCGTTCCAGCAGATCGAAGGGGCGCAGGAAATCGGCATGGGCGAGCAGGTCGAACAGAACCTCTTTAGTGGCCTCATCCGAACCATCGCGCAGGCAGGGCCACAGGTGTTTCTGCGTACGGCCCGCCGCCAGATCGTAAAGCCGCGCCTCATCCCAATTGAACAGCGGCGATTTCAGGACCGAGGCCAGCGATAGTGAATCCTCTGGCAGTGACAGAAAGGCCAGCAGCGCTGTCAGGTCGCGCACTGCCAGCTCTCCGCCGATTTTCAGGCGGTCGGCACCGGCGATGGGCAGCTTGGCGGCTTTGCAGGCGCGAATGATCTCGTGAAACAGGTCAGAACGGCGCTGGACAAGGATCAGCACGTCACCAGCAGAGATTTTGCGGCGACCTTTCTGCGTCCATAGCGTCTGGTCGCTGTCCAGCATTGCCGCGATCTCTGCGGCCACGGTTTCTGCCAGCTGAACCGCGTGGTGTTCGGGTGACAGGATATCAACCGGGTCGGTCCAGTCCGGTTTTTCCGGCTTGTCGGTCTTGGCGATGGCAGGCCACAGGTCGACGCGGCCGGGCATTTCGGACTGGAACGCCTTGTGGTGGACGGTGTCCCCCATGCCAGAAGCGTTTGTGAAGGTTTCATCCACCAGCTGCAGGATCGGCGCGGCGGACCGGAAAGAGTATTCAAGCTGCCGGTCGGCAAGGGTCTGATCCACTTGGAGCAGCTTGGTGCCGAAATGGTCCTTCATCCGGTCGAACCCGTCCGGATCTGCACCCTGGAAGGAATAGATCGACTGCTTCTTGTCCCCCACCACGAAGATTGTGCGCTGCGTGTCGTCCCGCGCCCCAATGCCGCTAGTGAATTCCTGCGCCAGAAGGTCGATGACCTGCCACTGCAAGGGGCTGGTGTCCTGCGCCTCGTCCACAAGGATGTGGTCAAGGCCGCCGTCCAGACGGAATAGAACCCACTGGGCGACACCGGGATCGGTCAGCAAGTCGCGGGATTTCAGGATCAGGTCGTCAAAGTCCAGCCAACCACGCAGCTGTTTGCGGTGTTCGTATTCCGGCAGGAAGTCCTGCGCGAACCGGTGCAGGGCATGGGTGCGCTCTGCGGCGGCAAGGGCCAGACGTTGTGCGCGGGCATCCTCGACCCGCAGCATCAGCGCGTTCAGGCGGGGCATCAGGTCGGCAAGGGCGTCTCGCGTTGCCTTGGTCGGGAAGCTGTCGACCTTCGCCCCAAAGGGGGCCTTGGACTTGGCACCAAACAGGAAGACCCCTTCCAGCAGTGGCAGCATGTCCCGCGTGGGTCCCTGAAATGCTTGCAGCTTGGCGGCGGCTTTCGCGTCGGTAGAGCTGCCCTGTTCAAGCCCGGCGCAAAGATAACGGATCAGTTCGGTTTCGCCACCCAAATACACTTTCGCCAGCAGATCGTTTTCGTCAAACCCTGCGGGCAGGCCGAAGCGATCCCAAATCATGGCGGCATCCGCCTGCGAGGAAAACTCGGCCCGATGTTTGGTGATCTCGCTGATCAGCCCCGACAGATCATCGCCCGAGGCATAGCGGACCAGCCCGTCGAAGGTTTCCGGGTTTTCCTGATCAGCCAGGGTCTCTAACACCTCTTCGCGCAGGCGGCGGGCCGAGCGGTCGTCCATTTCGACAAACTGCGGCGACACGCCCGCCTCTAGTGGGAAGCGGCGCAGAAGGGCCGCGCAGAAAGAGTGGATGGTCTGGATCTTCAATCCGCCCGGCGTCTCGATCGCGCGGGCGAACAGGCGGCGGGCACGGCGCAGGGTCTCGTCATCAACCGCCCGTTCAATGCCAAGTTCGTCCAGTGCCTTGCGCAACTTGTTGTCGGGCATCATCGCCCATTCGCCAAGACGTTCGAACAGGCGGTTCTGCATCTCGGACGCGGCGGCCTTGGTATAGGTCAGACACAGGATGCGCTGTGGTGGGGTTTCATCCAGCAACAGTCGCGCCACCCGGTCGGTCAGCACCCGTGTCTTGCCCGATCCCGCGTTTGCCGACAGCCAGGTCGAGGCATCGGGGCGTGCAGCGGTCACCTGCGCCTGTGTGGCATCGTCGCGGATCATTTCCCGACCTCCTGTTCGGGGGCGGCATCGCCCTCGTTCCACTCGCCATAGCGCGAGAGGTGGTCGTAATCGGTGACGTCTTCGCGTTTCTCAAGGCTACGACGCGCAAGATAGCCCTGATCGGGCTGGGCATAGGCCGCGATCAGTTTGATCAGATCGTCGCGGGTCTGGGTCAGAAGATCGGCAGGCGTTTCAACGCGTTGTTCACCGGCAGAGGCGCCAAGCCCGATATAGGCCGCGTGATCAACAGGGCCCGCACCCAGATCGTGGAACGCGCCAGCTTCTGCCATGATCGCCTCTAGCAAAAGCTGCTTGTCATAGGTCTCGACCTGTTTGGCTGAAGGCGGCTTGCCGGTTTTGTAATCATATATCACTAAACGACCCTCGTCGGTCTGATCGATCCGGTCGGCCTCGGCCGTCAGGGTGAAACCGCTGGGCAGGTTCAGACGGCCACCGCGTTCGAGCGCGATCCAATGGCCAAGGGTCTGGCGGGCGACCTCGTCAGCCATGAAACCTTCGGCCACTCGGGCCAGACGGGCGCGCCAGATCCGACGGTTGGCAGGCCATGGGGCGTGCTCGGCAAAGACCTGATCTGCGGTGTCTAGCAGTCGGTGGATCGCATCCGGGTCACTCGGGTCAGGGTTCTGCTTCAGAAACTCTTCCATCACCTTGTGCAGGATCGTTCCGCGCAGCGCCGCGTCCGGTTGTGGGTGCAATGGGTCCAAAGGTTTTAGGCCAAGTATATACCGGGCGTAAATCGCATAGGGGTCGCGGATCAGGGTTTGAATGCGGGTAACCGAAAGGCTGCTTGGGCGCGCCGTTTCCGGGGGTCGTGGCGCAGGCCGTGGTGCCGGATCAACCTTATGTTCGGGCCGATCCACAAGCGCGGCCCAGTCGAGCCACTGTGTCCCGCGCGCTTTCATCTGATCCAAAGCATCCCTGCCGCCCTGATCCGGCAACCCGCCCAGAAGGTTCACCAATCGGTTCAGCCACCGTGACGGCACGGTCTGCGCTTCGGCATCGCGGATGGCGCGGGACAGGACCACCTGAGGCGCCGTGACCGCCTGCTGATAGTCATGCGCCGACAGCCCGATCTGGCGTTCCGGCAGCAACAGGCCAAGGGTCTGGCGCATCTCTCGGTTCAGCCACGGATCAGGAGAGGTGCCAGAGGGCCAGCTGCCCTCATTCAGCCCGCCAAGGATGACCAGATCGGCACCCTGAACGCGCGCCTCAAGTGTCCCCCAGATCATGATGTCGGGATGCGGGGCGACGGGGTCACGCGCCTCGTCCCGGGCCAGAACCGCGCGGAACAGGTCAGCATAGTCTCGGGGCGACATCGCACCACCGTATGCAGCTTGCTCGGCCAGGTCTTCGACGGCCTGACGTGTCTTTTCGCCTTCGTTCTTGGACCAGAGCTTGGTGCATTGCCCGCCCGGCCCTGCGGACAAGGCTTCGGTCAGTTGCCGGTGCTGTGCGATATGGTCAGACAGGTCACGGGACCCGATCTGCTCTAAACCGTCCAGCTTGCCTGCCAGCCAGTCGGCCCACGCCTGTCGACCGTCGTCTTTCTGATGTGTCGACGCCCAAAGCCGAAGAATGTCCCCGTCGGGAAATGCACAGCCCTTGCGACGAAGGTAAAGTTCCAGCTCGCGCGTCCAAAGCATGTGCTGATTGCGCCCCTCTTCAGCGTGGCAAAGGGGGTGTTTCAACAAGGTCAGCAGCATAAGGGTGGTCAGGCGCTCGCCAAACAAAGCCGCCACATGACGCAGGAACCTTCCCGGGGCGGTTTGTTGCAGCGGGGTGCCGGCAGAATCGTCAGGCTCGATCTTCCAGCGATCCAGTGCTGCGCCGACCATGCGGGCAAGACCGCGATCCGGTGTGATCAGGGCCGCCTTTTGTCCGTCTTCAGCCGCTTTACGCAGGCGCAGGGCAATCGCGCCCGCTTCCATCCGGGGGCTGTCGGCCTCTAGCAGAGTGATTTCCGCACAAGCCTTGGGCAAGTCGGTCAACTCTGCGCCTTCGACCATCCACTGGTCGGTCACAGGCGCGGGACGCAGCGAGAGAGAGATCAGCTTGTTCCGGGTCGGGTTTGGGATGGCCTCGGTGGTTTCCCAACGAGGGACGTCCTGATGGGTCAGATCAAGGTCGCGCAGCAGCTTGGCAAAACGGAACTGCGGGTGATCTTCGGCGGCCAGACTGCGTTTCTCTGGAGGTTTCGACAGGTTCGCCCAGACCGGGGCGGGTTGGTCAAAGTCGAATCCCGGCAGCACCAGCGCCCCCTGCGGCAGCTGTGCGACAGCCTGCATCAACAGCGCTGTAGTGCCGCGCGACCCGGTTGAACCTGCGATCAGGATCGGATGGTCTGGCGGGGCGATCTTCCAACGTTCAATCAGTGCCGAGACGACCTGTCGTTGGCGCGCCTCTTTGTCGGGCGCCGTCATCGCCTGAGGGCCAAAGTAACGCTCGATAATATTGATGAACGCAAGGCTGCGGGCCCAATGGGCGGACAGGTGGCTGACATCCAGCGCGTGCAGCGCGGCGGGGTCGACACCTTCGCCCTGCATCTCGTCCATCAGATCAGCAAGGCTGTCAGCAAGATCAAAGGCGGCAGCGCGTGGGGCCAGATCGGGTTGTCGTTCGATCAGGTCAGCAACCAGCTGTGTCAGTTCCAGCCGTCGCTGTAGTGGAGAGACCGCTTTGGGCAAGTCTGTCAGGGTCGGGTCCGTTGCCAGATCGGTGATCAGCCGGATACGCGGCAGGATGCGGGCGGGGCCCTCGGCCAGAAGATCAGTCAGGCGGCGCGCCATGCGGCGGGTGTTCACGAAGACCTCGACCCTTGCCCAGTCCTGTGGCGGGGTGCTTGTCAGCCGTTCCTCCAGCCCTGCGATCAGCGCTTTGGGAAAGTCGACGCCCGGTGCGACGCCGAAAACGCGGGGGCCGCTTTCCTTAAACATCGCGCACCTCGGCCAGCATGGTTTCAGCCAGCTTTATGCCACCCGGATGCCCCACGTCGCACCAGCCGCCAGTATGCGCGGTGCCATAAAGCCGTCCTTCGGCAATCATCTTGTTCCACAGTAAATTGAGAGAGAAGCTGTCCTCTTCAATCGCGGCAAGACCGTCCGTCTTGACGATCTGCACGCCGGAATAGACCAGCCCGGGTCCTCGGGTCAGCCGCCCCTTGTCATCGGGCACAAAGTCGCCGCTCCCTGTGTGGCCAATCGCGTTTTCGGTGGGCACCAACAGCAAAAGCGCGTCCATCAGGTCAGGGTTCCACGCGGCGCGCAGCTGGTCGATGGCATTAGCGCCGGTCCAGACGGCGTCGGTGTTCATGGTCAGCACGGGCCCCGCTTCAAGCAAAGGCAGCGCCTTGCGCAATCCGCCCCCGGTATCCAAGATATCGGGCTGTTCGTCTGAGATCGCGATGTCTGGGCGTGGGGCCAGATGATTGGCAATCTGGTCGGACAGATAGTGGCTGTTTACGACGATGCGACCCATACCAGCGGCATCCACCTGATCCAGCGCGTGGTCCAGCAGGGCTTTCCCCGCGACCTTGATCAAGGGCTTGGGCCGCGACAGAGTCAGTGGCTTCATCCGCGTGCCAAACCCGGCCGCGAACAGCATTATCGCGTCTGGAGACTGGCGCATCGGGCTTTCAAGTCGGCTTGGATTTCAGGGGTGGGTTCGGGCAGCAGTTTCGCGACAGTTTTGGCAAGCGGTGCTAGGGCCGGGTGAGACAGATCGGTCATCAAATGAGCCCAGACCCGCGGCAGGAAGTCGACGTAATGCGCCTTGCTGTCGCGCAGGCAAAGGCGGGCGAATACCCCGAAGATCCGTAAGTTTCGCTGGGCGCTTAGCACCGCACAAGCGGCGCGGAACGCGGGGCCTTCGACCCCGGTTCGGTCAATGTAACGGTCCAACATCTGGTCGCGCAGCGTCGGGTCAACGTCCCTGCGGGCATCTTGCAAAAAGGACACAAGGTCATATCCGGGGTGACCACGCATCGCGTCCTGAAAGTCCAGCAGCCCGACCCGGGCAAGCCCATCTCGATCGGGTAACCAAAGAAGGTTCTCGGCGTGATAGTCGCGCATGACCAGTGCCGATCCACCGGGTGCATATTGATCCAATAGCGGCGCAAGAACTTCGGACAGGGCGGTTTTGGTCCCCGCAGTCGGTGCGTACCACTCGACAGCCAGATCGGCCAAGGGGGCCATCATTGCGCTGTCATAGGCGGGCAGATCTTCTGGGGCCGGGGATTGATGAAGCTCTGCCAGCAGGTCAACGGCAGCTTCGTAGAGCAGAGGCTCCAAAGCCGGTTGATCCGCCAGAACGCGGGCGTAAAGGTCATCGCCAAGGTCTTCGAGCAACAGGAACCCGTTGTCGGTGTCTTCGGCGTAGATTTCGGGCGCGCTAAAGCCCTGTTCCAACAAAAGCCGGGCAATCCGGGTGAAGGGCCGCACATCTTCGCCCTTCTCTGGCGGTGCGTCCATAAGAACGGCTGGCCCAAAATCTGGGTGGGTCAGCCGGTCGTATCGCCGGTTAGAAGCGTCCCCTGCCAAGGGACGTTTTAGGGCGGTGCCCCACCCGGCGTCCTTCAGGAAGGCATCGGCCAAAGTTGCGCGGTCGGTCATCACGCGGTGCCCCCCAAGTCAGAAAGCCGGTCCGGCCAATCTGGGCCTTTGGCGGCAAACTCCAATACCCGACTGTCGGTTTTCGGGTCCGGCCTAAAGGTCAGCGACAGGGCTGTATCTGGTGCCAGTTCTCCCAATCGGTCAGGCCATTCGACAAGGCAGATTGCTGTCTCAAAAGCCTCTTCCAGACCCAGTTCGATCACCTCGGTCGGGTCTGTCAGTCGATAAAGATCGGCGTGCCACAGCTCATCAGGGTCCAGTTCGTAGGTTTGCACCAGCGTGAAAGTTGGCGACGGGACGTCTTCGATTTGCCCTGACGCGGCCATGCGGGACTGGATCAGCGCACGGGCGAAATGCGTCTTACCGGCCCCGATCGGTCCGGTCAAAAGCAATACGTCCCCGGCCCGCAATCGCTGTGCAATTGCTTCTGCAAGGGCGGTGGTCGTTTCAGGTGTATCTGATGTCAGGGTCAAAAAAGGGGCGGCACTCATGCCCGCAGTTTTACCCTGCGCCCCCGGTGCCGCAAGCCAATTCAGTCGCTCTTAACAAGGTTGGTGCTTGGGATGACACTCTGGTTTGGAATAACGGGTTCTTCCAGAAAGGTGATCATGGTCGCGCCGCCGGACAGAGGGGTGCATCGCAGTGTCAGGTTTTGGCCATTCTGCATCTGAACCTGATCATGCCAATTAGCCCGCTCTTCAATCGTATGGACGAAATCCCGGATCTCTCCCCAAATCGGGGAAGGTCGGCAGAGATCTCGCCAATGGCGGGTTGCGTCCGTGATGGTCAGGTCGTTTAAAGAGGTCAGCGGGTCTGTTTCCCAAAGCATTGTATAGGCCTGGTTCGACTGGGTCAGGACGCCTGCGGGCGAGAAGACCGCGACCGCCTGTTCCAGCCCGTCCAGCACTGACTGGCTTTGATCAAGCTCTTGCCGGAAGCGTCGGGTCAAAGTGACCTCACTGCTGATGTCTTCGACCAGAAAGGCAAGCGCCCCGTCGGCATGGGGTCGCCCTGACACCCGATATGTCAGCCCGTTGTCCAGCGTCCATGTTTCCCGAAGCCGGTCTTCCTGTGCCTCGGTATCCAATCGCGTCAGTCTTTCGCGCCAGTCGCGATAATTCTTCGGCTCTGGCAGCTTTCGATTTTCCCGAAGGTGATCAAAGAAGTCCTGAAGGCGCGGGCGGGTGATCAGGTAGGCGGGATCAAGCTGTAAAAGGTCGGTCAGAGCCGGGTTGAACAGGGTCAACTGACGCTCGCGATTGAAGACAGCCAATCCAGCGGGCAGATCGGCAAAGGTTTTGGTCATCGTCTGAACGAAGTTCGATAGATGCTCTTCCGCACGGACGAGTTCGTCGGCCGAGGTTGCAAAACAAAGATGTGCGCCTTCGTGGGCCAGGGTTGTGACCGTGAAAGACGCTTTTTCACCGTTGGGGCGGGTCAAATGGATGCGGCGGATCGATTGATCTTCGGCCTCACCAAGATCGGGCTGTCGAAACAGTGCTGGTATTGGCCAGACGGGTGTGTCGCCAGAGTTGCGATAGGTTTTGACCAAATCCAGATAGGCTTGGTTGGCCCAACTGATCTGTCCGTCGCTTTCCCGTTTCCACATCGCGAAGGGCGCGGCCTGAGACATGGATCGCAGGACTGTCGTCTCGACCGGGGGCATAAGAAGCCCATGATCAACTGGCGCCATCGGGCGTTCGGCGCCCGCCTCTAACAGCACCACCCTTGTCCGTGACCCGGTGCGTCGGGCAATCAGGCTGGAAGAACCCTTGGTTTCGCGAAGGGCGATGGTTGGCTCCACATCCAGCTTGGACAGGTTTTGCAGAAGGTTTTCAAACCGGTCTGACAGGGCAATGGCCAACCTGTGCCAATCATCGGTGGTGTCTGACGACCCGCTGATCAGCTGTTGCGCGGGGATTGTCGCATCAACCAGAGTCTGGCCTTCGAACAGGAAGACCGCCTTTTCCTGTTCACTGGGTTGAATTTCACTCGACAGGCCAAGCCGAAACAGCCCAGCCCGGTAAAGAAATGCGCAAACCGCAGCTGCCGCAATAGCCGAGAAAACGAGAAGATCAGTCAAATCAGCCACGCTTTATATATTCATTGGTCAATTAACCCTTCCTCCCCATCTCAGCGGTATGGATTGGTGATTAATGATTGGTTAACGCAGCGGAAAACCTTACCCCGTCAGACCTCGAAACGAATGTTTTCGCCAAGTGGTTCGCTGTCCTCCGGATCAGCTCTTTGTATCAATTCGGCGGGCCAGACAACCGTAATTAGCGCGCCTTTAGCGTCAGGAAGATCGCCAACTGCCAAGCTGTTTTCAGGCGCGTTGACGAAGGTCAGTTCGGCGCCGGACCTTTCCAGGAGAGTTTTGGCGATGAACAGGCCAAGGCCCATGCCTTCGTAGCCCGGACGCCGCTTGGGGGTACCAGACCGCCTGCGCCGCATGAACGGATCGCCAATTCTGGCGATGTCGTTTGCCGTAAACCCAGGCCCGTCGTCCAGAATGGCAAGGCTGATTTCCTGCTCGTCCCAACGGCCCAGCACCCAGACATTTCCTTTTGAAAAGTCGACGGCGTTCTGGATCAGGTTGCGCAAGCCGTGAATGATCTCGGGGCTTCGCACCACGGTGGGTTGGCGGTCCAAGCCCTCGGGAAGGGGGTGAAAATCGAAGTGCAGATCAATTCCGCGATCCAGATGTGGGTTCGCGGCGTCTTTGACCAGCGTTTCAAGCGGGACCTGCCGCATGTGTTTGTCGTCTTTTCCGGCGCGACCCATCGAGCGCAGGATATCCCGACAGCGATCCGCCTGATCGCGGATCAGGATGGCATCTTCGCGCAGGTCAGATCCCTCGGGCAGGTCGTCTGCCAGTTCGGAACTGGCCAACTTGATTGTGGCCAGAGGGGTGCCAAGCTCGTGCGCGGCGGCGGCGACCACACCGTCCAGATCGGTCAGCTTCTGCTCTCGGGCCAAGGCGTTTTGCGTGGCCCAAAGCGCGTCGGTCATAGAGTTGATTTCGGCCGTGACCCGCCCGGCATAGGCCGATAGGAAGGCCACGCCGATCACGATTGCGGCCCAGAAACCGAACAGGAAGATCTCTGGCATCTTTAGGATCGTGCCGTCTTCCAGCTGCATCGGGATATAAACGAAGGCCATCACCGAGATGATCCCAATGGCGACAAGCCCCAAAAGAACCGTCGATCGCAACCGCAGGGCGGTCGCCGAGATGACCACGGGGGTCAAAACCAATAGCGCAAAGGGGTTATGAAGCCCGCCGGTCAGGGCCACTAGGAAGGCCAGCTGCAGAAGATCAAACAGCAACATGCCCATGGCCTCGGCCTCGGTCAGGCGTTTGTTCTCGGGGTAGACCAGATGTGTGACCAGATTCATGCAGACCGCAGCACCGATCGCGATGGTGGTCAGCCCGAGATCGATAAGAATACCGAACTGACTGCTGGTGATCGCGATGGCGATCATCTGGCCGCAGATTGCAACCCAACGCAGCCCGGTCAACGTCTGTAATCGGACCCACTGGCTGCGGTCGCGGGACTTGTAGACCCCGCTATTGCTTGTTTCCTGCAAGATGATCCCTATTTCCGCTGTGACACGCCGTCCCCTTGTATATCGCGCCTGAACGGTCGATCAATGCGCCCGACGAATAAGACAGGAAGTCGATGATGACCAAGACCTACGCTTTTCTGGCGGGAAGCGCCGCAGTGATCGCCCTTGCGGTGGCAACTGGGTTCGTTCTTCTGGGCGAGGAAGACGAGTGCCGTTCGGGTGCGGTCGCAGGCGGAGGAGGCTCTATCGGTGGGCCGTTCACACTTGTGGATGAGACAGGAACAACCGTCACGGACACAGATGTCATCACCCGGCCCAGCCTTGTCTACTTTGGCTATACGTTCTGCCCCGATGTCTGCCCGATGGACGCAGGCCGCAATGGCGAAGCGATCTCGCTTCTGCAAGAGAAGGGATATGACGTGCAGGGTCTGTTCATCTCGATCGACCCCGAACGCGACACCCCAGAGGCACTGGCTGAATTCACGGATTACCTGCACCCTGACATGATCGGTCTGACCGGCACACCCGAGCAGGTCAAGGCGGCCTCGCAAGCCTACAAGACCTATTACAAGAAGCAGGATGGTGACGAAGAGTACTATCTCATGGACCATTCGACCTTCACCTATCTGGTAACGCCCGAAGACGGGTTTCTGGATTTCTTCCGGCGCGAGGTACCGGCGCAGGAATTGGCCGAAAAAGTGGGCTGTTTTTTGGATATGTAATGTGTCAGTTTGACCCGACCGAAACAGGAACCTAAAACTTACAAATAGGTTTGATGCGCGGGAGGCATGCACATGACTGAGCAGACCAAGGAAATCGGTGAAGACCCGAGTCTGCTGCTTGTTGATGACGATGAGCCGTTCCTGAGACGTTTGGCACGTGCAATGGAAAAACGCGGTTTCGACGTGAAGACGGCAGAAACCGTTGCAGCTGGTCTGGCGATCGCGAAATCCGATCCTCCGGCCTATGCGGTTGTCGATCTGCGACTTGAAGATGGCAATGGCTTGAGCGTGGTGGAAGAACTGCGCGCCAATCGTCCCGACGCGAAAATCGTTGTCCTGACCGGCTATGGCGCGATCGCAACGGCCGTGGCTGCGGTAAAGGTTGGCGCGACCGACTACCTGTCAAAACCGGCTGATGCCAACGATGTGACCGCGGCCTTGCTGGAACAGAGTGGCACTCTGCCGCCCCCGCCCGAAAACCCGATGTCGGCGGATCGCGTCCGCTGGGAGCACATCCAGCGTGTTTTCGAGCAATGCGACCGAAACGTATCCGAGACCGCAAGGCGCTTGAATATGCATCGCCGCACGTTACAACGCATCCTCGCGAAACGCAGCCCGAGGTAAACCCGCTATGGAAGATCCGACACAGGCACCAATGCCCGAGGGTGGTTGGTCGACGAAGATTGTCGAACTGTCGGATGCGCGCGTCTATCCACCCGAGATCAGCCATTTGCGCCAGCCAGCCGGTGTCGCGCATTCCAACGGAGATTATTGCCCCGAAGGCGCCCTGTGGCGTGGGTGGCATCCCATCACCACGGAACCCGAAACGCCGACACCAACTGCCAAGCTGTCCGGTCGGTGGCTTTGGGGTGGGGTCATGTGGGTTCATTTCGGGCATTTTCTTGCGGAAAGCACCTCTAGGCTTTGGGCGTTGGACCATATCAACGGGCCAATCGACGGCATCCTGTTCATTCCGAAGCGCCCCAAGTTGGGCGAAAAGGTTCAGGGGTTTCAGCAGCGCTTCATCGAGTTGATGGGATGCGATCTGCCAATCAAGGTGGTCGCAGAGCCGACGCAGGTTGAAGAACTGATTGTCCCGGGCCAGGGTTTTGGTCTGGGCCGTTTGTCCGCCGGGACAGAACCCTTTCGCAACGCTATCCACCATCGTTTTGGCCATGACATTGCGCCGGACGGTCCCGAGAAGATCTATCTTTCCCGCTCGGCCCTGCAACTGGGCAAGGGCAGCGTTTTGGGCGAACTTCAGCTGGAACGCCACCTGCGCGAACACGGGTACGAGATCTTTCATCCACAGAAACATTCGATGGATACCCAGATCGCCCGCTACAAGGCGGCCAAACAGGTGATCGCTGTGGATGGCTCGGCGCTGCATATGTTCGCGATGGTGGGCAGGCCGGATCAGCAGGTGGGGATGATCCACCGGCGCAGTTCAAAAGTGGCCGAGGGGCTGGAGCGTCATCTGGCCTCTTTCATGGGGCGCGACCCAGATGTGTTTTCCTGCCTTGATGCGGAATGGGCCCCGAAGGCTAAGGCAACGTCGTCCCGGAAGTCGTTTGGTGAGCTGAACCTGAAAGATCTAAGCAAAGGGCTGATCGAAAAAGGCTTTATCGACGGTGACCGCCTGTGGCCTGAAATGACCTTGGAAGAGCGCAATATGCTGTTTCAGGCCAAGGGTCTGACCGGGGAAAATGCCTATGTGAAGGTCGGGGCAGAAGACGTAGAGCGCGAACGAATCCGGGAAATGCGCCGGGTACGTCGCGCTCGTCGTGCAGCCGAAGCCGACCAGAAAGATTAACCTAACTGCGTCAACAAGCTGTTGTGGCGCGCGGTGTAATCGTTGCGTACCTCAACCGGGGGGCGCAGCCTGATCGTAAGATCGGCAATCAGCTTTGGGTTTGGCTTGCCAAAGAACTTGTCGGCCTCGGCCTTGGTGAAGCCGGCGATTTCCGTGGCTTCCAGCCAGGCAGAGATTCGGTCGGCGCGTTTGATCTTTTGCTTTACGGTTTTGGGAACCGCTGCGGGCAGGCCGAAGCGCACGTGAATGGCGGCGGCCAGTCGATCATCCAGTTCGCCGTAGCCCGGACCGACAGCGGCCTTCACCGGAGAGATCATATCACCGATCACATATTCCGGCGCGTCATGTAAAAGGGCCGCCAACCGCCACTTGATCGGCGCGTCGGGTGAGATGCGTCCGAAAATCTCTTCCACCAGCAAGGAATGCTCGGCCACGGAATACGCGAAATCCCCTTTGGTTTGCCCATTCCAGCGCGCCACAAAGGCCAACCCATGGGCGATATCTTCGATCTCGATATCGACAGGCGTGGGGTCCAAAAGATCAAGGCGGCGGCCGGACAACATCCGTTGCCAGGCGCGGGGAGGTGTGGGCATTAGAGGGCTCCGGTCTGGTGGTGCCAACGGGTATGGCCCAACAGTGTAAGTATTGCCAAGGCAGGAAAACAATTCTGCTGTGCAATCTCTTGCCTTTCCGACGATTGCACCAACTAACACAGGGTGATAGGCACCTGCGCAACTTTTCCCTTTCGTGACGGAGCATCCCGAAGATGACCGACTACATCGTCAAAGACATTTCGCTGGCCGATTTCGGCCGCAAGGAACTGGACATCGCCGAGACCGAAATGCCGGGCCTGATGGCCTTGCGTGCCGAGTATGGCGACAGCAAGCCGCTGGCCGGAGCCCGCATCGTTGGCTCGTTGCACATGACCATTCAGACTGCGGTTCTGATCGAAACGCTGGTGGCCCTAGGCGCGGACGTGCGTTGGGCGTCGTGCAACATCTTCTCGACGCAGGATCACGCGGCGGCGGCGATTGCGGCTGCAGATATCCCGGTCTTCGCGATCAAGGGTCAGACGCTGGAAGAGCATTGGGATTACTTGGATAAATCCTTCCTGTTCGAAGACGGCCCGAACCTGATCCTTGATGATGGCGGCGACGCGACACTGTATGTCCTGTGGGGCGCACGCATTGAGGCAGGCGAAGAGTTTGGCGTTCCGACCTCGGAAGAGGAAGAGGTCATTCAGGCCCAGATCAAAAAGCGCATGGCCGCAAGCCCCGGCTGGTTCACCAAGGTGCGTAATCAGATCAAAGGTGTCTCGGAAGAGACCACCACCGGTGTGAACCGCCTGTACCAACTGGTGCGCGACGGCCAGCTGCCCTTCCCGGCGATCAACGTGAATGACTCGGTCACCAAGTCGAAATTCGACAACAAGTACGGCTGTAAAGAATCGCTGGTCGACGGCATCCGCCGCGCCACCGATACGATGATGGCCGGTAAGGTTGCCGTAGTTTGCGGCTATGGCGACGTGGGCAAAGGCTCTGCCGCATCTTTGCGCGGTGCAGGTGCGCGTGTGAAGGTTACCGAGATCGACCCGATCTGCGCGCTTCAGGCGGCAATGGACGGGTTCGAAGTTGTGGTTCTGGAAGATGTCGTCAGCGACGCGGATATCTTCATCACCACCACCGGCAACAAAGATGTCATCCGCATCGAGCACATGCGCGAGATGAAGGACATGGCGATCGTTGGCAACATCGGTCACTTCGACAACGAGATTCAGGTGGCGAACCTGAAGAACCACAAGTGGACCAACATTAAGGATCAGGTTGATATGATCGAGATGCCCTCGGGCAACCGCTTGATCCTGTTGTCCGAAGGCCGCCTGCTGAACCTTGGCAATGCGACCGGCCACCCGTCCTTCGTGATGTCGGCCTCGTTCACCAACCAAGTTCTGGCGCAGATGGAGCTGTGGCAGAAGGGTGAAGAGTACAAGAACGACGTGTACCTGCTGCCCAAGCATCTGGACGAGAAAGTCGCCCGTCTGCACCTGGCCCGTATCGGCGTGAAGCTGACCGAACTGCAGAAAGAGCAAGCTGACTATATCGGTGTAAAGGTCGATGGTCCGTTCAAACCCGAGCATTACCGTTACTAAGCGGCCTGCCCCTGAAGGGGCAGAAGACTAATTTGGCGCCCGGTAGGAAGGTTAGACCTTTTTGCCGGGCGTTTTCGCGTTTGGGGGGCTTGGATTCCCTGTCGGGATGGGAGTACAGGGTTAGGCGACGTCTTTATACGAAGGATTTCCCCATGTTTTCTGATCTTCCTACGCATGCTCCTGATAAAATTCTGCAGTTGATGCAGATGTTCCGCGAGGATACGCGGACGGACAAGATCGATTTGGGTGTCGGTGTTTACAAGAACGCCGAAGGCCAGACCCCGGTGATGCGGGCGATCAAAGCGGCCGAGAAGAAGCTGTGGGAAGTAGAGACCACGAAATCCTATGTCGCGCTGGCCGGTGCCCCGGACTACAACGATGCGATGGTCAAGCTGGTGCTGGGCGACGCGGTTGCCCGCGATCAGGTGGCCAGTGTTGCGACCCCGGGTGGTACGGGGGCGGTGCGCCAGTCTTTTGAGCTGGTGAAAATGGTGAATCCGGACGCGACTGTTTGGTATTCGAACCCGACATGGGGCAACCACGTTAGTATTCTGAAATACCTGGGCGTGGCGAACAAAGCCTATCGCTATTTCGATGCGGCCTCTGGCACCGTTGATTTTGACGGCATGATTGCGGATCTGAACTCGGCCAAGCCGGGCGACGTGGTTCTGCTGCATGGCTGCTGCCACAACCCGACCGGCGCCAACCTGACCGCAGAGCAGTGGCAGACCGTTGTCGACACGCTGCTGGCAAAAGAGCTGCTGCCGATGATCGACGTTGCTTATCAAGGCTTTGGCGATGGTCTGGAAGAGGATGCGGCGGGCCTGCGTCTGGTGGCCTCTTCTGTTCCCGAGACGCTGATCGCGGCATCCTGCTCGAAGAACTTCGGTGTTTATCGTGAACGCACCGGCATCCTGATGGCCGTTTCGGCAGACAAGGGCAAAGTAGGTCCTGCGCAGGCGAACCTGGCCTATCTGAACCGCCAGAACTATTCCTTCCCGCCCGATCACGGTGCGCGTCTGGTCAGCATGATCCTGACCGATGATGCCCTGCTGGCCGACTGGAAGGCAGAGCTGGAAGAGGTTCGTCTGGGCATGTTGGAGCTGCGCCAACAGCTGGCAGATGAGCTGCGCCGCCTGACCAATACGGATCGGTTCGACTTCATCGCGCGCCACCGAGGCATGTTCTCGATGCTGGGTCTGACCGAAGATCAGATCGTCACTTTGCGCGAAGAGCATGGGATTTATGCGGTCAGCGACAGCCGGATCAACATTGCGGGTCTGAACACCAAGACGGTTCCAATTCTTGCGAAAGCCGTCGCCGAAGTCGTGGGCGTTTGACCTAAGTTCAGGCGATTGCGGGGAAAATCCGCGCATAATTTACCTTTGTTCGACCGTTTGTCGTGTCTAAGTCATTGTGCAAGAGCCCCGGCTTTAGGGGCGCTTGTACTTAAACGCTGACTGAGAACGTCACACAAACGGGAGATTGAACATGGGTAAGCGCGACGATCTGATCGCTAAATACGCGGACGACCTGAAGAACAAATGCGGGATGACCCCCGATATGGACCTGCTGACCAAGGTCACGATTGGCTGTGGTCCGTCGATCTATAACGACGACGCCTCGACCGTCGCCTCCAGCCAGCAGAGCGAACTGGACACTGTCAAAGAGAACTTCCTGAAGAAGAAACTGGGTCTGGCTGACAGCCCGGCACTGATGGAAGGCATCAACGCGGTGATCGAGACCTATGGCAAGTCAGAGCGCAACAAGTACCGCGCCGTTGTCTATTACATGCTGACCAAACATTTCGGGAAAGAGTCCGTTTACGGCTAACCCCAAGACAGTTTGTGTGAGGCGCCCACCATTTTGGTGGGCGTTTTGCGTTTAGAGAACGCCCAGTACGATCCCCATGATCGTGCAGCCAATGGTGGCATAACCGCCGTCGATCAGGGTCAGTTCCTTGGGTCTGCCTGCAAAACCATAGTTGGTGGCGATCCATGGAGTCGCGATGAACAGGCCAAGGCCCAGACCACCTATAAGTCCCACGCCGAATGTATCAATTCCGCTTAGGCTGAAGATATGGCGCATCATGCCCGCCACGACGACTGATGCGACAAAGCTGATGATATAGGGCTTGGGGTCCTTGCGGTTGGCGGGTTGCCCGTCTTCACCGACCTCGACACCCGAGGCCGCGACCCACTTCGGGGCAAGGACCATGTACCAGATGGCGCCGAAAGCATAGCTGGCGACGGCGGCGAAAATTACCGAGAGAAATTCCATGAAGGCGCTCCTTTGATTTCCTGCAAAGAAGCTTGGCAGAGCGTTGTTTACGGATCAATCCCGGCCATTTGACAGACCACTGCCCATTCTGCTTCTGTCACGGGTTGCACGGACAGGCGCGAATTGTTGACCAGAACCATATCGGCCAGACGCGGGTCGTCCTTACACATCTGCAGGGTCACAGGCGTGAGCACCGGTTTCACCGCCTTGATGTCCACGCATTCCCAGCGATCATCGTCAGTGGTGCTGTCGGGATGAGCCTCGGCGCAGACCTCGACCACGCCGACAATCGCCTTCTCTTTCAGCGAGTGATAAAAGAAGCCGCGATCACCGATCTTCATGGCCCGCATGTTGTTGCGGGCCTGATAGTTGCGGACGCCGTCCCATTCCTCGCCCGCGTTGCCCTTGGCGACTTGCTGGTCCCAACTCCAGGTGTTGGGCTCGGATTTGAACAGCCAGTACTGCATCAGCCGATCACCTTGTTCCATTTCTCGATCCGGACGTCCGAAAAGAGACCCGCCTTGGCATAGGGATCGTTCGTGGCCCAAGCCTCTGCGCCGGCCATATCGTCAGCCTCGATCACCACCAATGACCCGTACATCGTGTCGTCGCCGTTCAGGAACGGGCCTGCCATGACCGCGCCGGTGTCCTTCAGATAGGCGACGTGGTCGGGGCGGTTGTCTAGGCGGGTTTGCAGGTGGTCGGGCTTGTCGGTGCAGATCACGGCGAACAGCGGCATAGGTTATTCCTCTTTCAACGGGCGCGCCAGCAAGGCGCTGACGGCATCATTCACATTCATCTTGCCGCTGACAACCGCGGCGATCATGGCGGTGATGGGCATGTCCAGCCCCTGTTCGGTGGCCAGCTTGTGTACAGCCATCGCTGTGGCGACCCCTTCGACGGTGTAGCGCGCGTCAGGTTCTTGCCCTTGGCCAAGCGATACCCCGTGGCGGAAGTTACGCGACAAGTCCGAGGTGCAGGTCAGGATCAGGTCGCCAAGACCGGACAGGCCGGTCAGTGTTTCGGGCTCTGCCCCACGGGCGCTGGCAAAACGGGTCAATTCTGCGAAACCCCGTGTCATCAATGCGGCGCGGGCGCTATCGCCAAGGCCCGCACCAATGACGATACCGGCGGCAATGGCGATGACGTTTTTCAGGGCGCCGCCGAATTCCGCGCCCGCCGCGTCCGTGCTGCGGTACAGGCGCAGCGTGTCGGTGGACAAAAGTTGCTGCAGTTCGCGACCGGCGTCTGCATCGGCGCAGGCAAGCGTCAGGGCGGTTGGCAGTCCGCGCGCGATGTCGGCGGCAAAGCTGGGGCCGGTCAGTATAGCGGGCGTGGCACAGGGGCAGGCTTTGGCGATCACTCCGGTCGGCCCAAGGCCAGAAGACAGGTCCACCCCCTTGCAGCAGGCCACAAGGCGGTGACCGTCCAGCGTGGGATGCTGGGCCAGAAACCCTGCCAAGGCCTGCATGGGGACGACCAGAAGAATGGCGTCTGCGTCCAGGGTATCCTCGGGCTGTTCGACGATGGTCAGGCTGGCCGGAAATTCGATCCCTGCAACGTAACGGTCGTTGTGCCGGGTATTGCGCATTGTCTCGCGATGGTTGGCGTCGCGGCTCCACAGTTTGACATCGGTGCCAGAACGCGCCAGCGCGATGGCCAAGGCGGTGCCGAAAGACCCGGCCCCCAGAACAGAGATCATGCCTTAGCTCCTTTCTTGCCAGAGCCCAAAAGTGCGGGGCTGGTCTGATCCAGCGGCCAGCGTGGGCGGGCCGAAAAATCATCGGTGGGCGGGACCTGCGCGTTCAACAGCTCTATCCCAGCCCAAGCAATCATCGCGGCATTGTCTGTGCACAGCCGCAACGGCGGCGCGGTAAAGCCAGCCCCGGCCTCTGCCGCGACGGACTGCAATGCCTCGCGGATCGCGGTATTGGCCGCAACACCGCCTGCGACGGCGATCATGGGCTGGGCGGGGTTCAGGGCCATGTATTCGGCCAGTGCACGGCGCGATTTTTCGGCCAGCACATCGGCCACGGCGGCCTGAAAGCCCGCGCAAAGATCATCGCGGTCGATCTCATACAATCCGCCTTGGTCTGCCACCAGCGCGTCGCGAGCGCGCAGAACCGCGGTCTTCAACCCCGAGAAAGACATGTCACAGCCGGGCCGGTCCAGCAGAGGGCGCGGAAAGCGAAACCGTTTCGGGTCACCCGATTTGGCGCGGCCCTCGACCACGGGACCACCGGGTTGCGGCAAGCCAAGAAGCCGGGCGGTCTTGTCAAAGGCCTCTCCCGGGGCATCGTCGATCGTGCCACCAAGGCGCTTGAATTCCTGCGGGCCCGAGACCAGCAGGAACTGGCAATGTCCGCCCGAAACCAACAGCATCAGATAGGGAAACGTCAGATCATCCGTCAGGCGCGGTGTCAGCGCGTGCCCTGCAAGGTGGTTCACCGGGATCAGGGGCAGCCCTGCCCCCGCCGCGATCCCCCGCGCACACATCACACCCGAGATCACCCCGCCGATCAGCCCCGGCCCCGCCGTCACGGCGATCCCGTCCAGATCGGACAGGCCCAACCCGGCCTCGGCCAAGGCGGCCTCGACACATAGATCCAGCTTTTCTGCATGGGCGCGCGCGGCCAGTTCGGGGACAACCCCGCCGAACTCGGCATGTAGGTCGGTTTGGCTGTCGACGATGCTGGACAGGACTTCTGCTTCACCATCAGCAACGCGCACAACAGCGGCGGCCGTGTCGTCACAGCTGCTTTCGATACCAAGAAGGGTCCGTTGTGCCTGCATTTGATTGCCGTTGTGCCATAAACACGTGGCAGGTAACACTGTGATCGTGATGAAACAATCCCGCACCATGACCTTGCTGATGACCCGGCCTCTGCCCGGGGCGCAGACCTTTGCAGCGGCCTTGCAAGAGGAGCTGCCCGATCTGAAGGTCATTTATTCCCCGGTTCTGCAGATTGTCCCGGCGCAGGCACCTGAGCTGAAAGGGGCTCGCGGGCTTGTTTTTACGTCGCAGAACGGGGTGCATCTGTTTGCGCAGGGCTCGACCGTTCGGGACATTCCGGCCTTCTGCCTTGGAGAGCGTACGACTCAGGCTGCGCGTGACATCGGGTTGCAGGCCACGCAGGTCGGCCACAATGCAGAGACCTTGGTCTCAACGTTACACGGCGAAAACCCGCCCACGCCCCTGCTTCACCTACGCGGAGAGCATTCTGTCGGTGATGTCGCCGCGCGGCTGACCGACAGCGGACTGATGTGCCAAGAGCAGGTGATCTATCGGCAGAAACCCTTGGAGCTGACAGCCCAAGCTCAGGCGGCACTGTCATCTAATGATTTGATTATATTACCGATTTTTTCACCTCGGTCGGCGCGCCTGCTGGCAGACCAGTGTCAAAACACCCAAGCCTCATTGATCATCGGATGGATGAGCGAGGCGGTTCGCGCGGCTTGGGTTGGACCCAAGCCGATGGCCGAAGCTGTTGCAGATCATCCGGATGCAGAGGCGCTTCGAAAGGCTGTTTTGGGCGCTATTGCCACAGCAGTTCAGCTTGAGGGCCACGACGCGCAGCGATAGCATAGCTGCAGTGCCGCAATTACGGCGGCAGGGAATCACAGGGTGGGCAAAGTGGCTTCGTCAAAAAAACCGGATGAGATTGAAGAGATTGATCCGAAAGAGCCGTCCGAACAACTAGATGAAACCTTGGAGAGTCAGGGTGCTGAAGTGTCTGAGACCAAGGTTGAGGACGCCGAAGAAGTGACAGAGGTTTCTGAGGACTTGGAAGCGGATGCTGACGATCCGGTCTCTGAAGAGATCGACGACGAAGCGCCTGCCGAAGATGATCTGGCCGAGGCTTCTGAAGACGAACAACCCACGCCCGATCCGGTAGAACCCATTGTTGCCGCACCTGCGCCCGAAAAGTCCGGCAACGGCTTTCTGCCAACCTTGCTGGGCGGCGTTCTGGCCGCGGGTCTGGGATTTGGCGTGTCGCAGTTCCTGTTCACCGATGCGACCCCACCCGAGGCAGACACCTCAGAGCTTGAGGCCGCATTGGACAAGCAGTCGCGTGATCTTGCCGCCCTGAGCAAAGCCATCGAAGCGCTTGCCGCTACCCCGGCAGCCGAAGCACCGGATCTGTCTGGCCCGCTGGAGGAATTGAATTCCAGCCTGTCGGACGCGATTGCCGCAGTCGGAACAGATGTGTCGGACCTTTCCGCCCAAATGGCTGCGCTGGAAACCCGCCTGACCGAGGTTGAAAAGCGTCCCGCCGTCGCATCAGACACCTCTGGCGCGGTTGCCGCGTATGAGCGGGAATTGAATGCGATCCGCGAAGAACTGGCTGTTCAACAGGCCAAGAACGACGAGATGAGCGCTGAAGTCGGTGCCGCCGCCGAAGCCGCCAAGGCAGAGATTGATGCGGCAAGCGCCCGCGCCCGCGCGATCGAGGCGCAAGCGGCCGTGCAAACCGTTCAGTCGGCGTTGGATACTGGCACCAGCTATGCCGCTTCTCTGGCATCGCTGCCGGGGGACATCCCCGAAGCTTTGACCGCCTCTGCTGAGACTGGCGTGGCAACCTTGCCAGAGCTGAAAGCAAGTTTCGACGAATACGCCCGGCAGGCCCTGTCGGCCTCGTTGGAGAACGCACCCGGAACGAGCACGCAGGACCGGGTCGGATCCTTCCTGCGCAGCCAGTTGAACATCCGCTCTTTGTCCCCACGTGAGGGGGATGACCCTGATGCGGTTCTGTCGCGCGCCCAAGGGGCCGTTGCGACCGGTGATCTGGCCGCTGCCCTTTCTGAAATCGCAGCCCTTCCCGAAAGCGGGCAGGCAGCGATGGCAGACTGGACCGCACTGGCGCAGGCCCGACTGGCCGCGAAAGAGGCGATTGAAACCTTGGCGCAAGCCCTGACCGCGAAGTAAGGAACACCCGATGCTCTGGTCTCTTCTGAAAATTCTGATCTTCGTCGTAATCGTCGCGGCGCTGGCCTATGGGGCCGGGTTGCTGATGGAAAGCGAAGAAGGCATCCGTATCGCCTTTATGAACACTGAAATCACGGTTGCGCCCTTGCAGGCGGTGATCCTTGGGTTGGTTCTTATGGGTTTGGTCTGGGTTCTTCTGAAGCTGGCCGGCCTATGTGTTGCGGTGCTGAAATTCATCGCGGGCGATGAGACCGCCGTTACACGCTATTTCAATCGTAACCGCGAACGCCGTGGGTTTCAGGCCCTGTCCGAAGGGATGCTGGCGCTGGCCTCGGGCGAAGGGCATCTGGCCTTGGCGAAGGCGGCCCGCGCCGAGAAATACCTGAACAAGCCCGAGCTGACCAATCTGCTGACCGCGCAGGCCGCCGAGATGACCGGCGATCGCAAGAAGGCGCTGGCTGTTTACAAACAGCTGCTTGGCGACGACAAAACCCGCTTTGTCGGGGTGCGTGGGTTGATGAAGCAAAAGCTGGAAGAGGGCGAGCATACCACTGCGCTTAAGCTGGCCGAGAAAGCATTTGATCTGAAGCCGGCGCATACCGAAACGCAGGATATCCTGCTGAAGCTGCAGGCAGAGCACGCCGACTGGACTGGTGCCCGCAAAACGCTGAATGCAAAGCTGAAACATGGATCTCTGCCGCGTAACGTGCACAAGCGCCGCGATGCGGTGCTGGCCCTGTCCGAGGCGCGCGGGGTGTTGGAAGATGGCAAAAGCATCGAAGCCCGTGAAGCCGCGATCGAGGCCAACCGCCTGTCGCCCGATCTGATCCCTGCCGCCGCTATGGCCGCGCGTGGATATATCGAGCAGGGCAAGAAACGCTATGCGACGCGGGTTCTGAAAAAGACCTGGGCTGTGCAGCCGCACCCTGAACTGGCTGCCGCCTTCGCCGAGATCGAACCGGACGAAACCCCGAAAGCCCGGATCAAGCGGTTCGAGGCATTGACCAAACAAACCCCCAACGACCCGGAAACCCGGATGATGTTGGCAGAGTTGAGCATCGCAGCCGAAGACTTTGAAGCAGCGCGTAAAGCCTTGGGGGATCTGGCCGAGAATGACCCGTCTGCCCGTGCACTGACCCTGATGGCCGCGATTGAACGGGGTCAAGGCGCTGAAGACAGCCTTGTACGCGGCTACCTGACCCGCGCACTCACCGCACCACGTGGTCCGCAATGGGTTTGCGACAACTGCGGTACAGCACATGCGGTCTGGGCCTCGGTCTGTGACAATTGCTCTAGCTTTGACACGCTCTCGTGGAAGAAACCGGCAGACACCCAGATCGCGGGCCTGTCCCCAAGCGCAATGATGCCGCTTCTGGTTGATGCGCCGAAAGTATCGGAACCAGCGGCCGAAACCATCGAGGTCGTAGAGCCAGTAGTCGAAGAAACAGAGGAAGCCACCGAGGTAGAACCTGTTGAAGACGAGACCCCGGAAGAGCCCGAAATCCTAGAGCCGCCCGCCCTTCACGTGGTGGAAAAATAGGCCTACACAAGGTTGGGGCAGGATGATAAAGACCTGCCTCACGCCGCTGTAGCTCAGCTGGTAGAGCACGTCATTCGTAATTAGCGGGTCCCCGCTAGAATGACTTGCAAAACCAAGGAGTTCGAGGCACAGGAGTAGAACTAGTAGGGCCATAGTAGGGCCAAGGATGCCGCTGTAGCTCAGCTGGTAGAGCACGTCATTCGTAATGATGGGGTCGTAGGTTCGAGTCCTATCAGCGGCACCACACAATTTCGACAACACCTCAAAATTTGGATCTGGAATCAACATCTTCGGAATGCCGGAAGGTGATGACAGTAGCTAGATCGATCGCTAGAATCATCCTCGATCTTTGAGAAGAACGGCCCCAAGCGGACCTTCGAACCGCCTTCGAGATGCTGCGGTCGCAACCCGCTTTCTAAACATTCGCTGCGAGCGCAAAATGGGTGAAGAGTCGAACGAGCAGACTGCGGGACCAAGAGTGCTTGAAGTTCAAACATCCATATAGCCGTTCGGCCCATTTCATTCCGCGGGCTGAACGTAGATCGTTTACCTTTTTGCCTTATGCCGAGATCAAGCTAATTTGGGCAATCTGAGTGGCTGAACAAATCCTTGAATCTGATTTGGGCGAGGATAATGCTCCGCAAGGTGCGATAGCACTCGCCAATTTAGATCGACCGCCCATCTTGTCTTGGCATTTGTGAACACACGATCCTCGTCTCGGTGAACGTTCGGAATGTTCACGTCCAACTGGATGTGGATTTTGTTTCGGTATTTTCGGAGCTTGTGCAGGTCGTCATAAATGTCCACACCCATTCCATCTAAGATGTGATATTTTCGCAGGTTATCGATCACCACCGCAAATTTGTCGATTTGCTTATCTTCGATCTCTTGTCGATCTGCTTCCGACACGTTTGGGACACCTTCAAGATTATAGTTTTGAGCTCGGTAGAAGATTTGAATGGCGGCGACCTCAATCAAGGAGGCCGCTTGAAGAAGAATAGGCTTGTTGAACTTGCCGTTTTCGTTCGCTTCCACCAAATTACTCAGAAGCTCAGAGTTGTAACCGGCGTTGTCGCCAGCTTTAAAATCCCCGAAGATGTTACATTCCAGCTCGTAAAAATCAAAAGGCATAATTCAATCCATTTTCAAAGAGGCCATGCATTCCGTATTGAGCAACTGTTATGAGCCTGCACTAGAACAACTACATCACATTACACTCTGGTCTCGTTGTAGTCATAAGTTCGTTCGCTGCGACCTCACCTAGTACGAGTCCAATTGTCCAACTCGGCGGGAATAGCAAACTACATCTACATGACCGAACAACCTGTCATGGCCTCTATGGCACCTTTGAAAGACTGATGGTGTTCGACCCCCTCCAGTTTCCAATATTGGTGAGTCTCATTGTGGCTTATCCATTCGAATCCGTAACTCTTAAGTAGTTCAGGTGTTCCGTGCCCGCGCACAAAAACTTTGGAAATGTAGAAATGCCAGAGGATATGGTTCAGACCGCCTACCTTCTCGCCACGAAACCGCACCATGATCTGAGTTTTCATGATCTGCACACTGTAATCTGGTCCTTCACGCAAAGCCTGAAACAGTTCCGCCAATGGGTTTCTGAACTGGGGAAAATCGTCTCCAAAATGATTCATCTCGCGATCATTCCAGTGCAGTAGCAAAACTGCAAGTAGCTGGAAGACGGAGGGGGTGTGCAAAGCCCAAAGGCATCACCACACGTCCGCAGGTGTCCGCTTGGGGCTGTTTTGGCCCATGGCGGCGGTTGCCCAGCCAAACGCGCAGCAGGTGCCCAGCGTAGCGCCATAGCACCAGCAACGATGTAACCTGTAACTGTAACTTTGGTCGAACAAGGGCAAACAAAAAAGGGGGGTAGTAAACCCCCCGGAAAGGCCAACAGAAGTGTTGGCGGTATAGGTGCGGGCTGCAGGTAACGCCACAGCACTGTCTGTTCAAAAGGGTGTATCCGGCGGCGCAAACTTGGTGTCGAGAACAACGGTACCACCATGCTTGCGGACTGCGAATATTTCTTCTTTGCGCTCCAAGTCGGCGCCACGAGCAAAACCCTTCCTGGGCCGGGGTTCACTGCCTGCAAGATCGCGCATACGGTAAGTGCCATACACCCAGCCCAAGTCGCCCATGGCGGCTTTGATCCGGCGAGCATTGCTCGGCGACATGCGCGAGGCATCGAGGTTCAGTAACAGCTTAATGCTGTCCATTGAGACTTTACCGGTGCGCTCTGCGAAATTGTCTTGCATAACTTCGGCAAAATCATCCTCAACCATGCGATAGCCTTGCACTTTGCGGGCCTCATCCCAAAGGTGTTTGGACAAGACGATGGAGCCGCCCTCACGTTCGCGAACAACAGCCTCGGCCCAGATCTGATCAACATCTGTCGAGACTCGCTTTAGGTCGATCTTCCCAACTGTGACCGGCCACATCCGACGGTTGCCCGTCAGATCGCGTAGATAGGTGCCTTCGTTTGTTGTGCCTAGGATGACGCAATGACGCTTGTACGACAGTACAGTACGGCCATACGCAGGGCGAAACAGGTCGATGGAAGTGCTCAAGAACTTCTTCAGGTTCTGACTGGTGGTTTTGTTTAGGCCATCCAGTTCCTGACATTCGACAATCCATGCCCGCGATAGCAGTTCTGCCTTGGCCTTGTCGTCGCTCTTCAAATCGAGGCTGCCACAGAACCATTCATCTCGTTTCGCCAGCGTAGCTGCCAGTCGGGATTTACCGGCTCCTTGGCTGCCTTCGAGCACCAGCATCGTGTCGAACTTAACCCCCGGCTGTTTGATCCGGCGAACGGCGGCAACAAGGAACTTGCTGCCGAACTCGCGATTCAACTCGTTATCCGCTGCGCTTGTGTAAGTTGCCAGCCACTGGTCGATACGCGGAACACCATCCCATTCTAGCCCATCGAGATAGTCGATAACTGGGTGGTAAGTATTCTCGTGAGCGACTGCTACCAGTTCGCGTTTAATCACCTCTGGGCTGGCGCTGAATTTCAGCTTTCTGCTAAAGGCGCTCCACAAGATATCGCCGATCTCGTTCAAGTCACGCTCGTCCAACTGATATCCAGTCACTTCGTTCGTTTGGGTGAACAAATTTCGCTGTGCATCGACGCCTAATAGGGAAAACGCGTAGCGGATGTTCTCAGGAATGCGAGGGACCGGATTACCTTCGTCGTTGGTAATGGGCCATCCGTTTTGCTTCATTTCTAGAAGTGCATGGGCGCGCTGGATTTGGCGGCGTCCGTATTTCGTGGGGTTGGGATTATCGAGAACATGGGCGCTAATGCCGATCTCAGGATCAATAAGAATGGACAGAACGTGGCCGGGTTCCATCCCTTTGCCTAGCATCCAAAGCGTTGCGGCAAAGACCAACTCTGACCGCGAGCTATAGTTCTTGTCCGGCGGGTTTTCTCCGGTCAAGATCACCTCTGCCCATTTCTGATCCAGCGGAATGATCGAGTTCAAATCGTCCGGCAAAGGTAGGGGATCGAATTCAAGCGATTGGTTAGGCGTACCTGTTGCGGCAACCGGAAACTTCGATTCGGACTTAGTCCTGCGCATCTGGAAATCACCCACCGAGAAAGATTCGGGTGGCGAGTTCAGATTAAACGGGTGCAACGGACGTGCTAATTTGGGCACCCGGCCATCAGCTCGTTTCTTGTCATTCAGCCAGTTCATCGTCCACGGCAAGCGCAACAAGCGGCTGGCGTCGTGAGTCCCTAAACCGCCTTGGAAGGCAACAAGAAGCGCATGATTCAATTCTTCAGCCAATTCGACAGAAATCGGTTCATTCAACTTCCAAACCGCCTGGAAACCGCCTCCGGTAAACCAAATAGCCGACGGTTGCGGAATACCCTTCGGGCGGATTGGCTCATCAAACAGCAGAGCGAGAATACGTTCCTCTTGCTGCTTCAAGTCCCCGGGATAGTCCTTGCAGTCGAGGTCAACATGCAGGAAGCGCACGGCGCTGAGGTTGTCTTTGTTGCGCTTTCCGATGAGGAATTCAGCATTAGGAACAAAGTACATATTCCGCTGGTAGGTGTCGTTGTTGTTGCCAGCCACAAAGCGTACAGCGGAAGCGGATTCATTGGCCGGATAGAGCTTGTGCTTTGGGTTGGCGTTGCCTTGGCTGCTCATCTGTTCCAGATAGAGCGGTGCATCTTGAGAGAGCCAGTTTACATATTCGATGGCTTTTTTGGGATCGGCAAAGAGCTTAGAGGACATCTGCGCCTCCTTTAGGTTCGCACTCGTGGGCTTCCACCCAAGTGTCGATCTCAGTGAGGCGGTAGAGCACCTTTCCGCGAATTTTCAAGAATTTCGGACCGTATCCGTATACACGACCTTTTTCAAAGTATGAGGTGCTGAAACCGGTGAGGCTTGCTACCTCTTTGGTGGTCAGCAAATTCATTAGGTTGCGGGATCGTTTTAACGAAATGGCGCTTTCGGAATGTGTCGGTTGTGCGCACGGGTTTTCGTGACGGGGCATAGGCTTAGCCTTTCTCATAAGTTTAAAATTATTGAGAACGCCAGAGACAGCAGCGCTAACGCGCGCGCTTCTCCTTGCAGGCCATCGGCCTCGGGCAGGACTACCTGCTTGTGGGGTCCGTTTGACCGGTCAAGTACACCTAATGTGTAAATCCCCACCCGGAGATCGCGGACTTTCACCGCCCCACGGTCGCCACACCGCTTTTGGGATATCTTTCTTTAAACTACCGGTGCACTAACCAAACCCGTCACGTCAAGAAAAGTTTGTTGTGATTCCAATGCTGTCCAAGCCTTTCCAACACGCGCCCGCGCGAAAGCGCAACCGCAGGATTACACCATAAACACTTCATTGGCAGTAGAGCATTTCGGTTCGAGAATTGAACAGCACTCGTGGATTCGATCTGAACCGGTGGCCGGTGGCACGCTCTCACCCTAAGAGCCGTCGATGGGGTGGGGTTGCCCAAGGCTCAGTTGTGCGGCTCTTTCAGTTCCAAGATGCGTTTCGCCACCAGTTCGACAGGTTCCCGCAGTCGCTCGGCATTCACTACGATGTAGCCGCCCGTTACATCCCCATTGGTGCGGTGGTTCAGTAGGCGCTTGAGCGCGTAGTAGGGTACGTCGAGGCTCTCGGCGATGGTGATGAAGGTGCGCCGCAAGTCGTGCAGGGTGAAGCTGACGCCGGACCCGGCCGAAACGCGCAGCAGGAACTTTTTGGTTTCGACCAGATGGCCGGTTCGACCCGGTCCGGGGAACACCCACGGGGAGCCATGGTTCGCCTCGCGCCGTTGGGCCAGCAGATCCGCCAGAAACTCCGACAGAGGGAGGGTCAGAGGATCGCCGTTCTTGGTGGTCGGCAGGTGAAGGGTCTTGGCCGAAAGGTCAATGTTCTCCCAGCGCAGTTGCATCACCTCGCTGCGGCGCATCCCTGTGAACAGAGCGGTCAGCAGGAAATCCCGGGAATAGTCTGGCTCCACCATGACCGCCTTCCACCATTTGGGCAGATCGACAGCGGGCACAACAGTTTGGCGGCGGCGCTCTTTGAACCATGCCCGCGCTTGGGTCAGGATTTGCACCGGATTGGGCGGATAGTCGTCCTGCGTGGCGGAGACGAAGTTGTAGACCGACCGGAAGTGGCGCATCACGTTGTTGGCGGTGGTCTCGCCGTGTTTCTCACCAATCTGCTGGTGCTTCTTAAGAACCATCTGGCGGGTGATTTCCTTTATCGTCTTCTTGCGCCAGACCTTAAGGTAAAGACGTTCCGTTCGACGGTAGTTGCTGACCGTGTGGGGAGACAGTGTCTTTCGGGCCTCGAAGAATAGGTCGAAGGCCATTTCCAAGGTGACGCGATCCTGCTTCTCTTTGCGTTTCTCTGCATTTGGGTCACGCCCTTCCGCCATCTCGCCCAGAATGACCAGCGCCTTCTTGCGAGCAATTTCCGGTGCGAATAGGTCGGCCCGCCCAATCGTAACTCGTCGTGTACGGCGATTAACCTGCCCTTCAGCAAAGAATACCTTGGAGTTGGCCCCGACCCGCAATCCGAAACCTGACAGCATGGTGTCGCGATAGAAAACTTGACCGCTCGTGGGATGCGGAATTTCATCAACCGCGCGGCGCGTAAGACGTAGGCTTGGCATTGTGACCCTCCTTCTGGCCACAAATCATTATAAGCACATCCAGAGGAAAAGCTCGACTTTTCATTGAGTTATGTGGCTTCCTCCAAAACACTGATACTCGCTGCGCCAGTTCCCAATGGTAAGAAACTTACCCACCTTCACCCAATTGCAGAATTGCTTCAGCTGTTCAGCGCGCACCTCGCAATATGTTAGTATGAATGATACTTTTGATATGCTCTTGACGTTTCGATTTTAGCTTCCTATATCAGAAGTATGACGCATACTGTTCACATGAAAAGCCTGGGTGAGCTGGCCGAAATCAAGTCTGGATACCTGTTCAAGGGCGCTTTGCCGGTAGATCCCTCGGGTGACGTCGCGGTTGTTCAGATCAAAGATTTGCAGGCGCGGGAATCTATCGCCTGGAGCAAATGCGCTCGCGTTGCCAAAGGGCGCATGATGGATGAGGCACGCTTACGACGTGGCATGCTCATCTTTTCTGCCAAGGGGACTCGGAATTTTGCTTGGCACATCGATGTCGAGCCTGAGTTCGCCGTGGCCAATTCACTGTTTCATGTTTTTACTATTCGGTCGGAGCAGATTGATCCCGCATTCCTCGCCTGGCAGATCAATCAGCCAAAGGCTCAAGCCTGGCTCGAGAACGCGTCAGCTGGCGTCACCGTCAGAAACATTAAAATCAGCGCACTAAAACACCTGCCGATCATTATCCCGCCAATTGAAGAGCAGCTAAAGGTTGCGGCTTACGAAAGTGCTGCCATGGCTGAGAAGCGGGCGCTGATGGCCCTAATCGCGAACCGTGAAAAAGAAATGCGCGCTCTCGCGGCAACCATTCTGTCAGGAAAGACATCATGACTAATCAAGTGAACCAAGCAGAGATCAACCAAGCCGTTTGGGCTGCCTGCGACACCTTCCGCGGAACGGTCGATCCAAGCATCTATAAGGACTTCGTTCTGACGATGCTGTTCCTGAAATTTCTTAGCGACGTTTGGCGGGAGCATTACGAGCTATACGAGGCTGAATACGGAGACGCGCCGGAGCTCATTGCTGAGATGATGAAGAACGAACGCTTTGTTTTGCCCGAAGGCGCTAGTTTCTACGATCTATACAGGCAGCGCCATACCCCCGGCAACGGTGAGCGCATCGACAAAGCGTTGCATGCGATCGAAGAAGCCAACATTACCAAGCTACGCGATGTGTTCCAGGATATCAGCTTTAACAGTACCAAACTGGGAGAAGAGAAGCAGAAGAACGATATTCTGGCTCACCTGCTGGAAGACTTTGCGGATGAACGCTTAGACCTTCGGCTGGCGCACATCGGAAATCAGGATGTTATCGGCAACGCATATGAATACCTGATTTCGCGATTCGCGTCCGAGGCGGGTAAGACCGCAGGCGAGTTTTACACCCCAGCCGAAGTATCCGAACTTATTGCCGAACTGGTAGACCCGCAAGAAGGCGATGAGATTTGTGACCCAACCTGTGGCTCAGCTTCACTTCTAATGAAATGTGGTCGTCAGATCAGGGAAAAGGGATCGAAGAAATACGCGCTCTACGGCCAGGAAGCGATTGGTAGTACCTGGGCCTTGGCGAAAATGAACCTTTTCCTGCATGGAGAGGATAACCACCGCGTGGAATGGGGTGACACTATCCGCAATCCTAAACTGCTAGATGGTGATGACCGGCTTAAGCACTTCGACGTGGTTGTAGCCAATCCGCCGTTCAGCTTGGCCAAATGGGGTCATGCGACGGCCCAAGATGACCGCTTTGGCCGCTTTCGCCGGGGTGTCCCACCTAAAACCAAGGGTGACTATGCCTTCATCCTGCACATGATCGAAACCATGAAACCCGGCATAGGCCGGATGGGCGTAGTGGTTCCGCATGGCGTTCTGTTCCGAGGTGCGGCAGAGGGCAAAATTCGGCGCAAGTTAGTCGAGGAGCACAAGCTCGATGCAGTCATTGGGTTGCCCGAGAAGCTATTCTTTGGAACCGGCATCCCCGCCGCCATCCTCATCTTCAAACAGGACAAGGAAGACGGGTCGGTTCTCTTCATCGACGCCAGTCGAGAGTTTATCAAAGGCACAAACCAGAACCGCTTGGACACCGAAAAGCACATCAAGAAGATCGTCGAAACTTACCGGGCAAGGGAACCTGAAACGGATAAGTATTCCTATCTCGCCCAGTTCGGCGAGATGGCGGAAAACGACTTCAACCTGAACATTCCTCGCTACGTAGACACTTTCGAAGAAGAGGAAGAAATCGACCTGATGGCTGTGCGTGCCGAACGCGAAGCGCTGAAAAAGGAACTCGCCGATCTGGATGCTCAGATGCAGGGATACCTTCAAGAGTTGGGCTATCTGGAGACTGCCCAATGAGCCTGCCCAAGACAGTCCAGCCAGGTAAGCCAAAGCTTCCAGAGCCTCCAAGCGGCTGGGCGCAGTCTCCTTTGGGTAATCACCTGACCGAAATTCGTCGCCCTGCAAAGTTGGCGGATGATGACACTTACAGCTTGGTCACAGTGAAGCGCGCTCGAGGTGGCGTGGTGAAGCGCGGGGACATGACTGGGAAGGAGATTTCGGTCAAATCCCAGTTCTATCTGGAGCCGAATGACTTCCTAGTATCCAAGCGGCAGATTGTGCACGGCGCTTGTGGTGTTGTGCCAAAAGAGCTAGCTGGCTCCATCGTTTCAAACGAGTACTCAGTCTTCAACTGCCGTGATACGTTTGACTTGAATTTCCTTAAGTACCTTTCGCACTCTGTCTATTTTCAACAGACATGCTTCCATTCGAGCATCGGTGTTCATGTCGAAAAGCTCATCTTCAAAGTCGACCAGTGGCTAAAATGGAACTTCAATGTCCCGCCGCTCGCTGAACAGAAAAAAATCGCTAAGATCTTGTCCACCTGGGATCAGGCGATCGACACCAACGAGCAATTGATCAAGAAGGCATACGCCCAGAAAAAAGCGTTGTTGCAGGGCTTGTTTCCGTCTGAAGCCGAGATGAAGACAGCAAAAGATAGCGGTGCTGGCCTTTCGTATCTGCGCGACGTTTGTGAATTTCTTTCGGGCCCAGCATTTGAAAGTGACAATTTCGCCGAAAGTGGTCTGAAATTGCTTCGCGGCTCGAACATAAAACGCGGTGAGTTGGACTGGTCTGACAAACTGACGGTTTTTTGGCCATCGCTTCAAGGTCTGGAAAAGTACCTCCTCCGGCAGCGAGACGTAGTTATCGCGATGGACGGCTATGTAGGTCGAAGCCACGCTCAAATTGACGACGAAACAGCCAACAAAGCTTTGCTAGTGCAACGCGTCGCTCGTCTACGGCCAACTGGAATTGACCCTGACTATCTGTACGCACTGGTGAGCTCAGAGAGGTTCTTTAGACACTGTGAACGGCGCAAAACGGCTACAGCTATCGCCCATATTACGATGGAAGACATCAGACAGTTTCCTTTCATCAAGGTGGACCAAGAGAAAGAACGACTACTTGGCCGAGCCTTCGCAACAATAAACTCGGAACTGCTCAGCCTTAATAAGACTAAAGCATCTTTGCTTAAGCAAAAGACAGCGCTGATGCAGCAACTTTTGACAGGTAAGCGCCGCGTCAAATTGGATGGGGGTGCGTAACATGCAAATCCTCGGTATCAGAAACGCACCCAAGGAAATTCGCTACGCCGTAGTGGATTGGGATGGTACCAACGCCACCCTGGTAAACGCGAACGACGAGACCAAGCTTAAGTTCCCACCGGCCATCATAGACCCAGCAGAAAAGCTGTGCTGGGCCAAGTCAGAGCTTGAGCGCGTCCTGCGTAACTACCCGGATGTGAGCAAGGTTGTGATTAAGTCGAACGAGTACACCAACCGTGGTGGAGAAACCGGCAAGTCGCGCCAGGCCGCATACCTGGACGCGGTTGCCCAAGTGGTCGCAGCAGAAAACCAGAAGCCGGTTGAAGTGAAGATTTACGCGTCGCTCGCCTCCCGAAAAGCCCAGGCGAAGGAGCACGCTGAAGCACGTGTCGGTGCCACCCCGGTTTACTGGAACGACCACATGGCCGACGCCATTCTTGCAGCTTACTCGGGGCGGGAGTGAGACATGGCGAGTAAGTTCAATGCAAATGCTGGTGACCGCGTCTACAAACACACCCTGAAGTTAAAACTTGGCGGCGGAAACTTTGGCGAGGTCTGGTTGGCCCACGACGAAGCGTTGGACCAAGATTTCGCCGTCAAGCTGCTGGACCCATCGAAAACTTCGATTCACAGCGAACTCCAGGAAGCGCGCGTGGGTCATAAGATGGACCATGACAACCTGGTGAAGGTGCACGGAGCCGACGTTGGCCAGTTTAAGGGAAGCTCGGTGGTCACATTGTCGATGGATTACCTGCCCAAAGGCTCGGTTCTGACTCTGCTGAATTCGGGAAACTTCATGCCATTGGGTGATGCGATAAGGATCACAATCGATACCCTCCGAGGGCTCGAGTATCTGCATGAGCTGGACATCTATCACAACGACATCAAACCGCAGAACATTCTGTTGGGCGAAAACGGTGAAGCCAAGCTGACAGATTACGGTATCTCGGCTCAAGCGCAGAATGGGCAGTCGGTTGCGGCGCGGGCGTCATATGTTTTGCACCAAGCCCCAGAAGTCACCGCTAGTGGAAACATAAATGCCCAAACAGACGTTTATCAGGTTGGGCTTACCTTGTTCCGTCTCCTGAACGGCATTGGGACTTTGGAGGCCAAACACAGCAGTCTTGGTCGCGCTGCTTTCCTCGACGCCGCTACCAAGGGACGCTTGATCGGGAAAGCCGACTACCAGCCATATCTGCCTTCCATGCTGATCCGTGTGGTCAAGAAGGCAATCCACCATGACCCTACAAAACGCTTTCAATCCGCGCTCGATATGCGTCGTGCTCTGGAAAAACTCGCCTATCAAGGGCGCTGGACGACGAACGCAGGCGGTGAGCTGATCGGGTGCGATAGCAAACACGAATATAGATTTGAGGCTACCCCAAAAAGCCGCGGCAAATTTGATCTAACGACTTTCAAAACAAACAAGAAATCTGGCCGAGAGACGAAGGTAGGGGCTTTCACCAAAAAGAACATTTCAGAGTCCGAGAAGAACGACCTCCAAGCGGCCTTCATGCTCAAGGTGGTGGAGGGATAAATGACACAAACACCCGAAACGTCTGAGGCGTATGCCTCCCACATTCCGGCGCTTCATATCCTTATGGCGATGGGCTGGCAGTTTATGTCACAGGCCGATTGCCTGGCCGCCCGTGGTGGCAACACCGGTGTCGTGATGAAGGGCGTTCTTATCGAAGAGCTCAAGAAACGCACTTTTGAGTACAAGGGGCGCTCATACCCGCTTTCGACGAATGCGATCGACCAAATTGTGCGCGAGGTGACTTCGCCCGCCCTGAACGAAGGTTTGGAGACTGCAAACGAACGGCTCTACGATCAGATCACTTTGGGAATAACCGTTACCGAGTTTGTTGAGGGTAACCGCTACAGCCCAACCATTCAATTGATCGATTGGGACAACCTCAGCAACAACAGCTTTGTCGTTACAGAAGAGCTTGAGGTCCTATCTGCTGGCGGCACGCATACGCGCAGACCTGACGTTATCTGTTATGTTAACGGCCTGCCTCTGGTGGTGATTGAAGCCAAACGACCGGACAGCGGAAACCCAAACAAATCTATGGTCGTCGAAGGGATCAGTCAGTCCATTCGCAATCAACGAACTGACGAGATTCCCCAGCTTTTTGCTTACTCGCAGCTTCTGATGTCCGTTAGCGGGATCGACGGCAAATACGCCACGACCAAGACACCTTCAAAGTTCTGGGCCAACTGGCGCGAGGAAGAGATTGAGGAGAGCGAATTCTCCAACATCAAGTCATACGTACCAGATGCAAAATCGATTGAAACACTGTTTGCGGACAAGCCACTCTGGAAGCGTCAATACTTTGAGAACTTGTGGGGCGGGCACAACCTGTCCACAGAGCAAGACAGACTGATCATTAGCTTGCTGCGGCATGACCGACTCCTAGAGTTTATTCGCTACTTCCTTTTATTTGATAAAAAGGTGGGCAAGATTGCTGCTCGTTATCAGCAGGCATTTGGTATCAAAGCGCTGCTTGAACGCATCACACAGAAGCGCGCCGACGGAGGCCGAGAAGGTGGTGTTGTTTGGCACACCACGGGCTCTGGAAAGTCCTTCACAATGGTCTTTCTCACCAAGGCACTGTTGCTGCATGAGCAACTAAAACGCTGTCGCATAGTCGTTGTAACTGACCGTATCGATCTGGAAAGGCAGCTCTCCAAAACCTTCATGTCCGGAGGGGCTTTTGGGTCGGAGATTGGTACCAAGAAAGATGGTGAGAAAGCCAAAGCTCAGTCCGGGCGCGACCTCGCTAATCGTATCGGCCAAGGCAAAGAGCGGATCATCTTTTCGATCATCGACAAATTCTATGGCGCTTCTAAGTTTCCGGAGTGCAAGAACACCAGCAGCGACCTTATCGTTCTTGTCGACGAGGGGCACCGTAGTCATGGTGGTGAAAACCATGAGCGGATGAAACAGGCGCTACCAAATGCAGCCTACGTTGCGTTTACTGGCACGCCACTTCTCACGAAAGATAAGACCACCAGCAAGTTTGGCCCGATTATTCACGCGTACACAATGCAGCGTGCAGTTGAGGATGGAACAGTCACGCCGCTGTTGTACGAAGAGCGAAAACCGGTTCTTGATGTCAACGAGAAGGCAATCGACAACTGGTTTGAGAAAATCACTCTCGGCCTAACTGAAAACCAAAAGAATGACCTAAAGAAGAAGTACGGGAACAAAGGCCCGGTTTATGGCTCGGCCAATCGCATTGACCTAATTGCATGGGACATCGCGGTTCACTTCAGCGAAAACATTAAATCTCTGGGCGGTGGCTTGAAGGGTCAGCTAGCGACAGATAGCAAGATTTCCGCCATCCGTTATAAGGAAGCGCTCGACCAAACTGGGCTTGTCACCAGCGCTGTCATAATGTCGCCTCCTGATACGCGCGAAGACCACTCAGACGTAGACAATGCTAAGCTTCCGGAAATTCAGGAATGGTGGAAAAACACTGTCGGGAACGACCCAGAAGAGTATGAGCGTCAAGTTCTAGAAGATTTCGGAACGGACGGCCGCCCAGATATTCTAATCGTCGTCAGCAAGCTACTTACTGGCTTTGACGAACCGCGAAACGGTGTCCTCTATATCGATAAGAAGCTTGAAAAGCACAATCTTATCCAGGCCATAGCTCGTGTAAACAGACTTCACGAGGCCAAGAAGTACGGGCTCCTGATAGACTATCGAGGCATCCTTAAGGAACTCGATACGGCAATCAGAGACTACCAAGACTTGGCGGAGCAGACCCAAGGTGGCTACGATATCGAGGACATTAAGGGTCTGTATCATCAGGTTGACACAGAATATAAGCGATTGCCCTCCTTACATGACGCGCTTTGGGCGCACTTCGCGACGGTTCAGAACAAGCAGGACTTGGAACAGTATCGACAGATACTAGTTCCCCAGTACCAAAACGACGACGATGGCGAACCCTATGATGTGCGCCAAAAGATTCGCGAAGATTTCTATGCGAGCCTTGCCGAATTTGGGATGTGCCTAAAAATCGCTCTTTCTACGCGAAGCTTCTTTGAGGACAGTGGATTTTCAGAAGCGCAAATCGATCAGTATAAGAGGGATCTCAAATTCTTCTCGAACCTACGAAAAATTGCAAAACAAGACGCGCAAGAGACTGTAGACTTTAGTGTTTACGAACAGCAGATCAGAAACCTGGTCGACAAACATGTTGTCGGTGAAGAGGTCAAAGACCCTGACGGCGTTATCTCACTAACTGACATCGGTAGCACTGACCCAGAAACCTGGGACGAGGAACAAGCGCGGAATGAAGCTGATGTGATTAGGAGCCGCGTCACAAAGACCATTGATCAGGCACTTGGAGAAGACCCCTACGCTCAGAAGGTGTTCTCCGAGTTGCTTAGGGAAGCGATTTCGGAAGCTGAAGCACTGTTTGAGCATCCAATAAAGCAATACCTACTGTTCAAGAACCTCGAAGAGAAGGTGAACGAACGCCAGGTCGACCAAACCCCCTCTGCACTCAGCGAAAACCGACACGCGGCAGCATTTTTTGGACTATTCAAGTTGGCCAAAGGAGAAGATTACTTCACTAACCTAGACGAAGGGGAGCAAGGCCGGTTCGCCACCGAAGCGTTAGAGATCGATGTGATCGTTCGCAATGCCGTTGCAGAAAACTCGCTTAATCCACAAAACATTGAGACGGAGATACGCAAAGCCCTGTTGCCACGCTTGTTCGGTCTCATCGGTTTGGATGATGCGAAAGAAGTTATTGAGCAGGTGATACAGATTACTCGGATTGGACTCAGTAGGGATGGCTAGTCTAACGGGTAGGCAATCTTTCACCTACGGCGGTGAATCCTACAAGTACTCCATGTTTCATCTGACGGAGAAACAAGGGAAGATTTCAATCCACGTTCATCCGAATGGCTCAATTCAGGTGGATGCGCCTGCGGATGCACAAGACTCTGAAATTAAGGAAGCTGTTTTGAAAAGAGCCCGCTGGATAGTGGGTCACGTGGAAGACGCCAATAGTCGCCTCAAGCATATACTTCCGCGAGAGTATGTGAGCGGCGAAAGCCACTACTACCTTGGTCGCAGGTATTTGCTCAAGGTTCTGCCCGTCTCTGGCAACAAGCAATCGGTCAAACTGCTTCGCGGAAAGCTCCAAGTTGAAAGTCATAGCCCAAATACAGGCAACGTACGATCATTGCTAGATGGATGGTACCGAAGTCGGGCTCTCGACGTTCTTTGCTCCAGGTTAGAAGCTGTGTCTGAAGCAGTGCCTTGGCTCAACGACACGCCTTCAATGAAGTTGCTTGCAATGAAGAAACAGTGGGGAAGCTGCTCGGCAACCGGCAAAATTATCCTCAATCCAAGCCTTGTTAAGGCGCCCAGAGAATGTATCGACTATGTTGTCACACACGAAATTTGTCATTTGCGAGAGCATAACCATAGTCAGCGTTTTTACCGGGAACTGGACCAATTGCTGCCGAACTGGCGGAGCATCAAAGGTCGGCTTGATGGAATGGCTGAGGCAATCCTAGTACGGTAGGGTTTGAGTTTTGGGTCTGGAACAGTTTGATGAATTGATGTGGGTAGAAAGACTGGCGGATCGCCTCCTTGGGCTTTCGACTGCACAAAAACCCTATCTGCAACGTTATTGGCAATCCCACGGCTTTCCCGCTCAGATAACGTATAACGGGGAAGATGAAACTCCGTTTCCGGCCGACGATCTATACATGATCTACGAGGACACGCGGCATTCAATTCGATTAGGCAATGCTGAGTACTATTCGGAATTAAAAGCTGCGCTCGATCCCGTGCGCGGGGTTTTAAGGGATCACCCTGTCATTTCTCGAGCGCTTGGCCAGCGGATTGATGGCGACGAAGTTCAGATTGGCATTTTAAACTCAACCACACTCACAAGCCTTAGCCAGATGATTGTGGGTCAAATGGCCCAAAATGAATCGGGGTTGAGAGACGGGTTCCTACAAACTGCGTCAAGACTGAACGCCCTACTCTTGTCCTCAAAGGTGAAACCTGATCTTAGCCAGGCAAACAATCTAAACACCGGGATGGACGTTGCACTGTTTTTTGGCCTGCGTGTTCCCCATGAGATTGACCTTGGTGAAGGGTATTCTCTTATCCCGCTAGCGCTCCTAAAAAACTACGTTGATCCTGAATGGCTTCGGGGAGTTGCTCCTGAACACGTCGAATGGCGTCGCACGGAAGCAATGTTCGCAATTATCCACAGGTTTGCGTGGCGTCCATACATCCGCAACAAACATTCCTTTGACGAACGCACTTATAGGACGTTCCCACCGTTGTTTCACCGCTGGACGGAGGAGTTCTCCAATTTGCTAGCTGTAGCTCTTGGAGCGCGAACGACTCGAGTTATGACGTTTGAGGGCTGCATTTCTAGAGTGGCGTCAGATTTGCTTGGGCAGCATCATGGGCCAAACTCGCCTCAAAAGGGTCGGCCGATCGGCCACCTGTTCAGCTCGTTTGCAAAGTTTGAGGAAGCGGACGTTGGTGAGATCGAAAGAGCAAAGTCCCTATTCTCGCGCCGGGCAAAAACGGACTATGCCGACCTTGCGCCTGCAATGTATCGACTGGCGGAAGCATATAGTCGGGACGGGCGCTTTGCAGCACATGATAGAGTCTTGGATCTTGCGATCGTTTTCGAGCGCATGTTCAAGCCGGGCAACAGACAGATAAGCAAAGCCCTCCAACGTGAGCTCGCCGAACTACTCGGGAAAGGTGAAGAAGATAAATGCCGCATCAAAGACAGCGTGGCGCATTTCTATAATGTGCGTTCGGCCATCATTCATGGACCCCTAGATAATCGCAAAGAGAGGCTTCTAAGAGAAGTCGAACCAGCTTGGTTGGAAGGCGCAAAACTAGCACGAGAGGCACTGCTATTGAAACTCGAGTAGAGAGACCTGACCTGCGAGGTGTTGATTGGTTCTTAGTGGGGCACAAATCTGGAGGCTGGTACGGCATCAGCAACCGGATCAACGGCGTCTGCTTTACGATCAGAGTCGCGGATACTGGATTGGACTTTTAGATGACCAACGCGCGAGGGATCGATGCAGCATCGCAAAGACCGCGCAGAGGGCGAGCTTGGTCAACGAGAGCGTGCTCCTGCATGCAGGACGTGCCTAATCAGAACAAAAGAACTTCAGTCTGGCATTCGCTCGTGCACAAGCGGTCTGCATGGCGTCCCAATGCATGAGGAACTGTCGGAGTCGGTTCTGCTGCTGGGCTTGCGCGAGCCCATCTTCCAGTACCTGTCGCCTTGTCATCTTGGCACCAACAATCCAGATTTCTTTTTCAAACGAAGGATTTCTGCATGCGGAAATCAGTAGATCATTGACGCCCGCCGCGTCCAAACCAGCGGAATGGCGAAACATTCGGTTTCGGCCAGCAAGGGGAACGGCGTTCGCCTGGACGTCATCCCGCCAACGGTCAGCTGTCCAAACAGGTGAAGGTCTTCCAAGCGAAATGAAGCCGACGCTAGCAAGGGCTTGACGCCCAACGATCTGAAGACCGCCCACGTTGAACCCGCGCCCACCTGGCCCCTGACTTCCGACCTTCGCGTGAAGAAGAACTATCTTCTTTTTGTCTGGATCAAGCCCTATGAAATCTGCAACCTCTTGACCGTCATCATCGCACAACCAGATGGGGAGCGCTTCAATTGCAGCTGTCAGGTCATCGCCGGGAATGCCGTCGGTGGCAAGCCTTCCTTCGCAAGTCGCTGAAATAACGCCAAAAATTGATTTCCGGTGCCAATTTGCTCTGTTAGTTGAGAAGTAGTTTTCGCCTTTCTCAGAATCCACCTTATCGAGAGACGGAGAGGCAAACACATAATCCAAAATAGGAGTGCTTCCGTCCTCAAGCCGCCAACGAACGCGAGGTTCATAGAAGTTTCCTTCAGAGTAAATTACGCCTTCGCGAGAGGTGAGTATGCGAAACGACTTCCGCTGATTAAGTCGCTGAACCAGCGTTTGGCCTTGACGTCGATCATCCCGTTCTTGCACCGGAAAACGCGCGTTCAAATCATCGCTTTCAATCCGATAATTGCCTGTTTCTTCCACGAATTCGACTGAGCATTGAAGTTCTTGATCATCGATTTCGATTGTGAAGTTTCCGTTCACATCATCAACATCAGAACAGAGATCGAAATAATTGACATCCTCATGCAATACGAATGCCGCCCCTCCAGCGTCATCGTCACGCATTTCATCCAGAGACGGATCAAGGAGGATGGATACCGGCTGGGCATCGTCAGTGGTGACATCTTCAATGATTGCAGCATAGCGATCAAACACGGAGCTTCGCGCGCGACCATTGTCGCCTAGCTCGGCTGCAACTTCCGCCGTCCATCCAACATAATCGGCTATAGGAACAAAGCGCTCAGACCCATCTCGCAAACGCGACCGCCCGAACCCAACATACCTCGCGCTACCCCCTACAAAGCCAGCCGCAGTCGAAGGGACCAGCGATGGATCAAGTAAGTCAGTGAATACATCGGCAAAGGAGCGTGTTCGCATAGCCATGCCCCGAATAGCGTGCTGCGACATATCGAGTGAAGAGAAAGACATACGTGAAAGGCGAGAAGGGTTGTCTTCGCCGTCTTCAGGAAAAGCCTTCTCCATGAGTGAGCGACCAGCACGCTTTAGTTTGAGGCCAGCCATATCAACAACAAGCCCTTCGGTATCGTGCATGAACACAAACTCGCCCTGTTGGACGGCTACAAATATCCCGAGCTTCCATTCGGAGAAGAAACGGTCAATCAGATACGGTGAATTGCGCCAAGCGTAGTAAGAGAACCCCAAAACATTATCCGGCATGCCGTCTACGGGCGTAATCTTGAAACGATCCTTATCCATGATCGCTTCTTCGATAACCGATCCAAAGGCCTGAATATTAGATAAGGGCTCTATTGTTTTTAGAACAGCGGCGGTTTGGGGAAGCTGGATATCTGCTGCTGCAAGCGGTTTCTCAAACTCAAATCGCCCTCGAAACTCACCGCTGATATATTGGTACTCGGCCATGTATTCGAGCAAACGGTCAGGCAGCGTCACTTCGTTGCTAACAATGTGCTCAGTATTTCGTGCGGCATAGTCTTCATAGCCCTTATAGCGTTCCCAGGCCGTGTGAATTCGTGAGGCGTTTGCCGGGGAGCCAAGAACCCAGCCCGTTTGCCGAAAGCGCGCATCGCCCTTTGAATGCCTTGTGGCTCTGCCAATCTGCTGCACAAGTTGACGCGCGTTACCCATGAGATCAAAGATGCCCACGGCAACAAATGTGGGATCATCGATGCCTTCCATCAACTTGTACTGATGAATCCAAAAAGTGGCATCAGAACGATTGTGCTGGGCAGATGCTACACTGGTAAAACGGTCCTGGTTTTGAGGTATCTTTTGCGCGCGGTCGTGAATCACTACTGACCGAGTTTCAAAGACGCGGTTAACCTCGGACTGAAGCATATACAGCGTATCAAGGTCATCGCCACGAACCATGACTTTCGGTTTAGTGGCATCGCGAAACCAGTTTCTTGCGGCGGCGAGCCTGTTGGGAAGTTCTTGATGTAAGATTTCGACAAACTGTGCTACTGCAGCTTGCCGGTCGCCCTCAGGTTCGACATCTGGAAGAATTACTTCGGCAGGACGTATGATGTTTCGCTCAATGGCTTGTGCATGCGGAAAGTTAAAGAGATAGCGACCGCGCACCCTGAACGACTTGTAGTCATTTCTATAGGGTGTGGCACTTAGAAGAAGCGTCGGCAAGTTGAAATCCCGAACACCACGAGACCATGATACTGCAGGTTCGTAGTGGCCTTCATCTACAACGACCAAATCGAAGTTTTTGCTTATTTCTGCAAGAATACGTTGGCAATCATCTGAGTCAGGCACATCGGGATCGAACGCCGCTTTTCGAATGGCCCCGAGGGCATGATGCGTGCCAACCAGAATGGCCCTATCGACATCATCCTCACAAAGATTATGAACAATTTGCCGGGCACTGCTTGGTAGAAGTTGCTCAACATAAACATCGTCGAGTTCCGCGCCCATGGTTTGTGCATCACCGGTAAAGAGGGCCGTTCCATCAACTTCGTAACCCATGTGCTTCCAAAAGCGATGGCGGATATCGGCGATCAATTGTTTTGTGAGTGCTGTGCGAGGCGTTAGAACAAGTACGCGCCGCACGTTTGGTAAGCAGCGCGCCAAGACAGCAACAATCCCAGATTTCCCTGTTCCGGTTGGTAACTTTAGAAGAGCGGCTTCAATTTGCTCGGCACGCTCAGGAATAGTTTTATCACCGTTTAGATAAGCGACCACTGTCGCGATGGCTGCTTGCTGATGTTCCCAAAGACCAGGGGCACCTTCCGCCGCTTCCCAAAAGCCGTAAGATTGTAGCCGTCGGATGTCCTGACAGAACGCTTGTGCGTCAATCACATCCTCACGCAATGTAGTTCGCCCGTCAGCAATAAGGTTTCTTAAGTTCAATTTCTTATCCAGATACGCAACAGCGATACGCTTTAGCTCGCCCGCTAGTTGAAGGCGTAGCACTTTATTATTGCAGTAGTAAGGGCCACCTAAAAGGCAATCCGATCGCTATTTAGAAGTCAATGACATCGCCTTCATCGCCAAAGGCAGTTTCAAAAGATTTAGCAAACCAGCTTCCGGCAGAGCATGAGCCTCGCGTGCGCAGCGAATGGCAGGTTTGACGATCATGCCCGAAACCGAAGTTTTTCAACAGATTCGTCCGGTCGCGACCATTCGGCCAGTTGGCTGATGGTTTAAAAAGTCTGCACAGTGGGCATTGGTCGTACCAGTAACGAAGGTCAGCATCCCCATAAAGACTGCAGGACCCCTTTGTTCTTCTTTGAAACTATGAGATTGCTCTCCAACTCCGTCGGAGCGGGAATGGCTAGTACGCTGAGGGTCTTGAGACCCGTCGATGGGGTGGGGTCTGTTAGTAGGGCGCTGATCTGACTATTAGTAGGGGATTAGTAGGGGATGTACGTCAAACGTTCGTAGGTTCTGTCCGACGTCGTCCAATATCACCGTCAATATTTATAAAGCAATCATAAGGGGTTATGGAGCAATGAGCTGCATGCTCCAACATTATCCAAAGAGCAGACTTCAAAATTCGTAATGATGGGGTCGGGGGTTCGAGTCCCTTCAGCGGCACCAGTTCAAACACATTTTGGCTTGAAGCATTGGGCAACTCTGATCGGCCCATTGGAGCGTCCTAGGCGGCGAACTTATCTCTTTGTGCCTGGCCCAATTGGCGTATCGTCGCGCCAAGACCCATCAGCTGTTTCTCAAGCGGGTTGGTCTTTCTCCAGACCATACCGATGGTGCGCTTTGGTTTTGTGTTTTCGAACCGCGAGATCGAAACTGTCGTTCCCTTTGTTTCCAGCGGGACAGCCATCTCTGGAATGAGGGTCAGACCAAGACCGGCGTCGACCATTTGCACCAACGTTGCCAGCGACGATCCTTCCATAAGCAAGCTGGGGTCGGACTTTTTGATGTCGCAGAACGAAAGCGCCTGATCGCGAAAGCAGTGACCCTCTTCCAGCAGCAGCAGCTTCATTTCCTGCAGGCGCTCGGGCTCTGGCACAGGTTGGTCAGCCTCATCCGACGGCCGGATCAGGACAAACTCTTCGTCGAACAATGCGAATTCACGCAAGCTGGGCTCCGAAACGGGAAGGGCTGCAATCACGAAATCAAGCTGGGTGTTCATGAGATCGGCCAGCAGGGATTCAGTGATCGACTCGCGGGGGCGAAGCTCTAGCTCTGGCAAGGCGACCGACAGATTTCGGATGATCTCTGGCAGCAGATATGGGGCGACGGTCGGAATGATCCCCATGCGCAACTTACCCCGTAGCGGGCCATCCGGCTTGCGGGCCAGCTCCGACATCTCTTCGACTTCGTTAAGAACCCTGCGTGCCCGGACAAGGAACTCTTCACCCAAGGTCGTGAGGCGGATTTGGCGTGCGTTGCGCTCTACAAGTGGGGAGCCAAGCATCGTCTCCAGCTCTTTTATCTGCACCGACAAGGCCGGCTGCGAGATAGAACACGCCTCGGCCGCGCGCCCAAAATGGCCGATGCGGGCCAAGGCGTCGAAATAGCGGAAGTGTTTCAAGGTGAAATTTATCATAACCTCAGGTTATCAAAACTTTTAGAAAATTCAATTAGAGTTAATTGAGAGACTCGGCTAGTTTAGAATCATAATAAACTTGGGCGAAGGCCCATTTTAAACCGATAGGAGATCCAGCCATGGACGGAAACAAATTCCCAGGTCTCGGCGGCTGCCCCGTGAATCACGGTGGCAATACGTCGATGGACAAACCCGTGACCAAGTGGTGGCCCAACGCACTGAACCTAGACATCCTGCACCAGCACGGTGCGCGTACCAACCCGATGGACACAGATTATAACCATCGCGACGCGGTTAAGGGCCTCGACTATGACGCGGTCAAAGAAGACCTTAAGGCGCTGATGACCGAAAATCAGGATTGGTGGCCAGCAGACTGGGGTCACTATGGTGGCCTGATGATCCGTCTGGCGTGGCACTCTGCCGGTTCTTACCGTCTGCAGGATGGTCGTGGGGGCGCCGGGTCGGGCAACATCCGTTTCGCACCGCTGAATTCTTGGCCGGATAACGCAAGCCTTGATAAAGCGCGTCGCCTGCTGTGGCCGGTGAAAAAGAAATACGGCAACGCCCTGTCCTGGGCTGACCTGATCATCCTGGCGGGCAACATGGCCTATGAATCCATGGGTCTGAAAACCTTTGGCTTCGGCTTTGGCCGCGAAGACATCTGGGGTCCGGAAACCGACGTCTACTGGGGTTCCGAGAACGAATGGCTGGCGCCGTCGGAAAACCGGTACGACGATCTGGATAACGCAAGCACGCTGGAAAACCCGCTGTCCGCTGTCCACATGGGTCTGATCTATGTGAACCCCGAAGGCGTGAACGGCAATCCTGATCCCGCGCGTACTGCACAACACGTGCGTGAGACCTTTGCCCGTATGGCGATGAACGACGAAGAAACCGCGGCTCTGACCTGTGGTGGTCACACTGTTGGCAAGGCGCATGGTGGCGGCGATCACGCCAACATCGGCGCAGAGCCTGAAGGCTGCCCGGTTCACATGCAAGGCTTTGGCTGGGCGAACCCGGCTCAGTCTGACAAGGCATCGGATAACTTCACCTCTGGTATCGAAGGTGCATGGACGAAAAACCCGACCCAGTGGGACATGGGTTACTTCGACTATCTCTTCGGTTGGGAGTGGGAACTGACCAAATCGCCCGCCGGTGCGAACCAGTGGAAGCCGATCGACATGCCGGAATCCGAAATGCCGCGTGATCCGTCTGACCCGACCAAAGGGCAGATGCCGATGATGACCGATGCGGACATGGCGATGCGTGTAGACCCGATCTACAACGAGATCTGCCAGAAGTTCCGCGCAGATCCCGAGTATTTCGCCGACACCTTTGCGCGCGCTTGGTTCAAGCTGACCCACCGCGATATGGGCCCGAAGGCCAACTACTACGGTCCGGATGTCCCGTCGGAAGACCTGATCTGGCAGGACGTCGTTCCGGCCGGCAACACCGACTACGATGTTGCGGCAGTGAAAGCCAAGATCGCAGACAGCGGCCTAACCTCGGCAGAGCTGATCGCCACCGCTTGGGACAGCGCACGGACCTTCCGTGGCTCGGACAAGCGTGGTGGCGCCAATGGTGCGCGCATCCGTCTTGCGCCGCAGAAGGACTGGGTCGGCAACGAGCCTGAGCGTCTGGCTAAAGTGCTTGGCATCCTAGAGCCGATTGCAGCCGAAACCGGTGCCTCTGTTGCTGACGTCATCGTGTTGGCAGGCAACGTAGGTCTGGAACAGGCCATCAAGGCAGGCGGCCATTCTGTAGAGGTGCCGTTCACGCCAGGTCGTGGTGATGCGACTGCCGAACAGACCGACGCAGACAGCTTCAGCGTGCTGGAGCCGGTCGCCGACGGGTTCCGCAACTGGCAGAAAGAAGCCTATGCCGTCTCTGCTGAAGAGATGATGCTGGATCGGGCGCAACTGCTGGGACTGACCGCTGCTGAGATGACAGTGCTGGTTGGTGGTCTGCGGGTTCTGGGTACCAACTATGGGGATAGCTCTTATGGCGTGTTCACCGACAATGTTGGCGCACTGACCACGGACTTCTTCGTGAACCTGACCGACATGGCCTACAGCTGGCACCCGCTTGACGACGGCACCTACGAATTGCGCGACCGCGCTACGGGTGACGTCAAATGGCCGGCAACCAGCGCTGACCTGGTGTTCGGATCGAACTCGATCCTGCGCGCCTACGCAGAGGTCTATGCTCAGGACGACAACAAAGAGAAGTTCGTACGCGACTTCGTTGCCGCCTGGACCAAGGTCATGGAAGCGGACCGCTTCGACCTGGTCGCATAACAAACCTTTTTGGGCGGCCCCTCACGGGCCGCCCATTCTTTTTCCCGCAAGGCTTACACCCTCCGCAAAAATTGGCGGACCGACACACAGATGTGCAGGCCAAGCTTCGGCGCAGACTGCGTGATCGCCACGGGATTACTCTTCCAAAATTTAACTTGGTTTCGGCCCTTACTCTGCATCATGGCAGGCTGAAGATGCGCAAGCCTTTGCAATTCCGACGCCTATCGAATGTTGCCGACAATGATGCGCGGCAATTAGTTGGACAGTTCAAGCATCGAGGCTTTGAAAGGGCAACCGCGATCTGATTGAATGCGGTTAAATGAACTCTAAAGCTTCACACCGGCTGAAAATCTGCAAAGGTGCCAATGGGAAACTATAAAAATGGACAAGAGTTCAAATAATTCTCAACCAGGGAGAAAGAGATGAAGAAAATCTTGGCGACAACAGCGGCTCTTGCGATGGCCGCTTCGGCTGGTATGGCGGAAGTCAAAGTCGGCCTTATCACCACCCTGTCTGGCGGTGGCGCCGGACTTGGGATCGATGTGCGTGACGGGTTTATGCTGGCGATCAATCAATCGGGTCGCACTGATGTAGAAGTTGTTATCGAAGACGATCAACGCAAACCGGATATCGCCGTGCAGCTGTCCGACAAGATGATCCAGTCTGAAAAGGTTGACGTTCTGACGGGGATCATCTGGTCCAACCTTGCGATGGCGGTTGTGCCCGCAGCGGTTAATCAGGATGTGATCTATCTGTCGCCAAACGCCGGCCCATCTGCGCTGGCTGGCAAGGGATGCCACAAGAACTATTACAACGTGGCATGGCAGAACGATAACCTGCACGAAGCGGCGGGTGCCTATGCAAACTCGGCCGGTTACAAGAACAGCTTCATCCTCGCGCCGAACTATCCGGCGGGCAAAGATGCTTTGACCGGTTACAAGCGCTTCTTCGAGGGCGAGTTGGCGGGCGAGCTGTACACCAAGCTTGGCCAGACCGATTATGCGGCAGAACTGGCGCAAATCCGTGCCAGCGGTGCGGACAGCGTGTTCTTCTTCCTGCCGGGCGGCATGGGGATCTCTTTCCTGAAGCAATATGCGGACAGCGGTATTGATCTGCCGGTTGTCGGTCCGGCGTTTAGCTTTGACCAAGGTATCCTGCAGGCCGTTGGCGGTGCTGCGCTGGGTGTTGTGAACACCTCGCAGTGGAACAAGGACATCGACAACCCAACCAACGCGGCGTTCGTCGAAAGCTTCCAGGCGGAATACGGTCGTCTTCCCTCGCTCTATGCAAGCCAGGGCTTTGACACTGCAAACCTGCTGCTAAGTGCGCTGGAAACTGCTTCTCCGGATGATGGCGACGCCTTCCGCGCAGCCTTGTCTGCGGCAAACTTCAACAGCACCCGTGGTGACTTCAGCTTCGGTCCGAACAACCACCCGGTTCAGACGATCTATGCGCGTGAGGTCATCAAGGAAGGCGATGTCTTTACCAACAAGATCATCGGCGTTGCTTTGGAAAACCACTCTGACGCCTATGCAGCCGAGTGCAAAATGTAATGACTGAACCTGTCTGACCCGAGGTCTTCGGGTCAGACAGACACAATATTTTCCATGTCTACTGTTCTCATCATCGAGCAGGTCCTGAACGGTCTGCAATTCGGGGTCATGCTGTTCCTGATGGCGGCCGGGCTGACGCTGATCTTTGGCGTCATGGGGTTGATCAACCTTGCCCACGGGTCGTTCTACATGATTGGCGCGTTCGTAGCGGCAGCAGTTGCCGCAGCGACCGGGTCGTTCCTGTTGGCCTTGATCGCGGCGCTGATCGCGGCGGCCGCGGCGGGGGCGATTGTCGAAATGGTCGTGATCCGACGGCTTTATGCCACTGATCACCTTGATCAGGTTCTGGCGACCTTTGCCCTGATCCTTGTGTTTTCCGAAGGAACCCGCTGGATTTTCGGCTCATTCCCGCTGTTTCTGGATATCCCCGGTTATCTGTCGGGCCCGGTCACCCTTCCCGGCGGCATCCAGTACCCGCTGTATCGCCTGACCTTGATTGGTGCGGGTCTTGCCGTTGGCCTTGGACTGTGGGCGTTGATCGAGCGTACGCGGGTCGGCATCCAGATACGCGCGGGTGAGAACGACCGCGAGATGATTGCCGCCTTGGGCGTGGATATCTCGAAGCTTTATACGCTGGTTTTCGCCCTTGGCGCGGCCTTGGCCGGGCTATCAGGCGCACTGGTTGGTGCCATCCAGTCGGTGCAGGTTGGCATGGGCGAGCCCGTCCTGATCCTTGCATTCGTGGTCATCGTCATTGGTGGCATCGGCTCGATCAAAGGGGCCTTTGTCGGCGCGCTTCTGGTTGGGCTGACAGACACTTTGGGTGGCATCTTTCTGCCCCAGCTTTTCAAGCTGTTCATGGAACAATCCGCCGCCACAAACGCCGGATCGGCCGTCGCCTCGATGTCGATCTACATCCTGATGAGCATCGTGTTGATCTGGAAACCCACCGGCCTGTTCGGAGCGCGCCCATGATTCAGGAACGCTATCTCAATGCGCTGGTCCTGTTCGGCCTGATCGCCGTGCCGCTTTATGCAATGGCCACGGAAGAGCTGTTCACCATCACCTTGGCCACACGCGCTGTCATTCTGGCCTTGGCCGCGGTTGGCCTGAACCTTGCCCTTGGGCTTGGCGGACTTGTCAGCTTTGGCCACGCGACCTTTTTCGGGATTGGTGGCTATACGATGGGGGTGCTGGCCTATCACGCACAGACCTATACGGCGCTGGATTTGGGCCTGTTCACGATCGAAGGCACAAAGTCGATGCCGATCATCTGGCTTGTGGCGATCATCTTGTCATCGCTGGTGGCGGTGGTCATCGGGATGCTCTCGCTTCGTACCAGCGGCGTGTATTTCATTATGATCACGCTGGCCTTCGGTCAGATGTTCTTCTTCTTCACCATCTCATGGGCCGCTTATGGCGGTGAAGACGGGTTGTCGATCTATGTGCGAAACGGGTTCCCGGGCCTGAATACTCTGGTTCCGATCCAGTTTTACGGCATCTGTTTCGTCATTCTCTGCGCGGTTCTCTTCTTAAATGCGCGGCTGGCGAAATCGCCCTTCGGCCTTGCCTTGAACGCCGCGCGACAAACGCCGATGCGGACGCAGACCGTTGGCCTTGACCCGACACGCTTGAAACTGGTGGCCTTCGTGATTTCAGGGGCAATCACTGGGCTGGCCGGGGCGCTTTTTGCCGACCTCAATCGCTTTGTCAGCCCGACCATGTTCAGCTGGCAGTTCTCGGGCGAGATCATGCTGTTCATCATTCTGGGCGGTGTCGGGCGACTGTTCGGCCCCGTGATTGGTGCGGTCATCTTCGTGACGCTGGAACATTTCCTAGGAGAGATCACAGATTTTTGGCACATCTACCTTGGTGTCATTCTAGTGATCATCGTGCTGTTTGCCCGTGGTGGTATCGTTGGGCTGCTTTCCGGCCGAGGAGGTGGTCATGACTGACCTTGTTCTGGAAACCCGCGGGATCACCAAAAGCTTTGGCGCTTTGAAAGCCAGCGACAGCATCGACTTTGACCTGCGCCCGGGTGAAATTCACGCCATCATCGGTCCGAACGGGGCAGGTAAATCGACCCTGATCAAACAGATCTCAGGAGAGCTGCGCCCGGATGCGGGGCAGGTGTTTCTGGCAGGCACGGACGTGACCCAGCAAACCACGCGCGCCCGCGCGCGGGCCGGTTTGGGGCGCACCTTTCAGATCTCTGAACTGGCGATGGAAGACACGGTACTTCAGAATGCCGTTCTGGGGGCCCTGGGCGCCTCTGGTTCGGTCTGGCGATTCCTGAAACCGGTGTTAAGCGATGCAGAGCTTGTCACGCGCGCGGAAGAGGCGCTTGACCGTGTCGGGCTGCTTGACGCGCGCAACCAGCGAACGGCTGAACTTAGCCACGGACAGCGCCGCCAGCTAGAGGTCGCCGTTGCCCTGACCCTGCGCCCAAAGGTCTTTGTGATGGACGAACCCATGGCAGGCCTTGGTGCGGAAGGGTCCTTGACCATGACGCGCTTCCTTGATGGCCTTCGGTCCGAGGCGCCGATCCTGTTGGTGGAACACGATATGGATGCCGTTTTCGCATTGGCCGACCGGATCAGCGTATTGGTCTATGGCCGCCTGATCGCCACCGGCACAGTCGATGAGATCAGATCAAACGCCGAGGTGCGCGAAGCCTATCTTGGAGAAGACGCATGAGCCTGTTGAGCGTTGAAAACCTGACGGCGTCATACGGCGTGTCCCAGGCCTTGTTCGGGGTGGACCTGTCCATCGAAGAAGGACAGGTCGTCGCCCTGATGGGGCGCAATGGCATGGGTAAGTCCACCACGGTCAAGTCGATCTGCCGGATGATCGCATCGCAAGGCGTGCTGAATTTCGGCGGCACTGATCTTCATGCACAGCCAAGCCATCGCGTGGCACGTCTTGGTATTGGGCTGGTACCCGAGGGCCGCCGCTGTTTCCGGGACCTGACAGTCTATGAGAACCTGATCGCCTCGGCGCGTCCGGGCGAATGGACGGAAGACACGATCGGAGATCTCTTTCCCCGGCTGACCGAACGACGCCAACAGCGCGCGCGATCCCTATCCGGGGGCGAGCAGCAAATGCTGGCCATCGGACGGGCCCTGATGACCAATCCCAAGCTTCTGATCTTGGATGAGGCCACCGAAGGCCTTGCGCCCATTATCCGTCAGGAAATCTGGGCCGCGATCAAACGCATCAAGCGGGACTCTGGCGTGGCGATTTTGTTGGTCGACAAGTCGCTGAAAGAGCTTTCCAAAGTGTCGGACCGCGCGGTCATTCTGGAGCGTGGCAAAACCGCGTGGAGCGGAAACATCACTGATTTGACGAAAGAAATCTCGGAAAAATTCGTGGGGGTTTAGGCGCCTCAGCCTGATGGGTGACGCGTGTTTTCAGACGGTTTATGGCGCTTTCGGCAATTGTTGACTTAGTCCTAGCAGGCTCGCTAGAACCGTCCTGACCGGTTCTTTGCCCCGCTTTCCGCCGGTTCGAACACTCTGTTGAGGCGGGTCACATAGGGGTGTTCCATGTCCGAAATCCTGATCAAAAACGCCGATGCCATTCTGACGATGGATGATGACCGGCAAGAACTGGCGGGGGCCGACATCCTGATCCGGGATGGCGCCATCGCCAAAGTTGGCCGCAAACTGACCGCATCGGCAGAAGTGCACGACGCCAAGGGCTGCGTAGTGACGCCAGGGTTGGTGAACACGCACCACCATCTCTACCAGTCGCTGACCCGGGCCGTCCCCGGCGGGCAGGATGCATTGCTGTTCGGCTGGTTACAGACGCTTTATCCGATCTGGTCGCGGTTTGGTCCGGAAGAGATGTTCGTCTCGGCCCAGATCGGCTTGTCAGAGCTGGCTTTGTCGGGCTGTACGCTGAGTTCAGATCACCTGTATCTGTATCCAAACGGATCCACGCTGGACGATACGATCGCGGCTGCGTCCGAGGTTGGGTTGCGTTTTCATCCAACGCGCGGCTCGATGAGCATTGGCGAAAGTGACGGGGGTCTGCCGCCCGATAGTCTGGTCGAACAAGAGGCCGCGATCCTTGAGGACTCGATCCGTGTCATCGACCGGTTCCACGATGCCACTGACGGGGCCATGGTGCGGGTTGGTCTGGCCCCCTGTTCGCCCTTCTCGGTGTCGCGAGAGCTGATGAAACAGTCCGCGCTTCTGGCGCGTGACAAAGGTGTGATGCTTCACACTCATCTGGCCGAAAACGACGAGGATATCGCCTATTCGCAGGAAAAATTCGGGTGCCGTCCGGGTCAATATGCCGAGGATCTTGGCTGGACCGGTGCGGACGTCTGGCACGCCCATTGCGTGAAGCTGAACGATCAGGAAATCGACCTCTTTGCCAAAAGCCGGACCGGGGTCGCGCATTGCCCCTGTTCGAATTGCCGACTGGGCAGCGGAATTGCACCGGTTCGGGCGATGCGCGACGCGAAGGTTAAGGTGGGTCTGGGGGTGGACGGCTCGGCCAGTAACGACGCCGGGAACATGATCCTAGAGGCGCGCCAGTCGATGCTGTTGCAGCGGGTCGCACTGGGGGCCGATGCGATGTCTGCCCGCGAAGTGTTAGAGATTGCGACGCGCGGCGGGGCCGAGGTGCTGAACCGCCCCGATTGCGGGCAGATTGCCGTGGGCAAACGCGCCGACATCGCGGTTTGGGATGTCACCGGTATTGAAAGTGCGGGCAGTTGGGATCCGGCCGCGCTGCTCTTGGCGGGGCCGACGCGGGTGAAGCACCTGTTTGTTGAAGGACGGCAGGTTGTCCGCGACGGACACATGGCCACGATCGACCTGCCCCGGGTGATCGAGCGGCAGAACCAACTGGCGCGCGGGCTTCAGGGCTAACCCGGTCTTTGTCAAAAAAACCAAGCTAATCTTTCAGGATTTTGAGCGCCGGTTTGACATTGGAAAAGCCAATGGATCGCGGTTCAATGCATTGGTTCCCAAAGGCAGAGGACCGATATGTCAAAGACTTCTTACTACGCGCCGAAAGGCGGTCTGCCACCGCAAAGCCAGTTGCTGACCGACCGCGCCATGTTCACCGATGCCTATGCGGTGATCCCCAAAGGCACGTTCAGCGATATTGTCACCAGCTATCTGCCGTTCTGGGAAAAGGCACGGTTCTGGGTAATCGCGCGGCCCATGTCCGGTTTCGCTGAGACGTTCTCGCAATATATTGCCGAAGTGCAGCCGGGTGGCGGTAGCGACCGGCCCGAAACCGAACCCGATGTCGAGGCGGTGCTGTTCGTGGTTGAGGGACAGATCACCGTGACCGTCGACGGCGCGACCCATGAACTGGAGGAGGGCGGCTACGCCTTTCTGCCGCCGGATAAACCCTATGCCGTGCACAACACTTCGGATGCGGTGGCGCGGTTTCATTGGGTTCGAAAGCGGTTTCAGCGGGTCGAGGGGCTGGAACTGCCCGATGTGCTGATCACCAACGAAAAGGACGTCGCTCCAACGCCGATGCCTGACACCGACGGGGTTTGGGCAACGACGCGGTTTGTCGACCCCGAAGATCTGCGGCACGACATGCATGTCACCATCGTAACTTTCCAGCCCGGTGGCGTGATCCCCTTCCCGGAAACCCATGTGATGGAGCACGGGCTTTATGTCTTGGAAGGTAAGGCGGTCTATCGCCTGAATCAGGATTGGGTCGAGGTCGAGGCCGGCGATTTCATGTGGCTGCGCGCTTTCTGCCCGCAGGCCTGCTATGCCGGGGGGCCGGGGCCGTTTCGGTATCTGCTTTATAAAGACGTCAACCGGCACATGGGCTTTGGTGGGCCCACGGCTATTCCGGGGCGGTGACCGTATAGGGCGTTTCGAACCAATGTTCCTGCAGATTCGGGCCGTCCCCAATACGATCGACGACGATGAACTGGCCGCCTGACCCAAGCGGGGCCAGCACCCCGTGCCAGACGTTGCGGAACAGGTTGATGGATTGCCCCGGCGCGGTCACGAAGGCTTGCAGGTTGACCGGCGTGCCGTCCTGATCATCCGCGACGACCACGATCATCGGGACGCCAGAGACGGGGATAAAAGCCTGACTTCCATCGGGGTGGCGTTCGACCATATCGACAATGTGCGGAAACTGCCGGGCCTGTGCGTCGAACAGGCTGATCCCGGCACGACCATCCCCGAAATCAAGCCTCGCCTTGTCATGGTGCCGCCCGCAAAGCCCCTGATTGATCAGCTTGTCGGGGGTGCCATCGACCTGAATCAGGTCTCCGTAGGGTGCAAAGGCCTGCGCCGAGATGGGTTTCGCGGTGATGGTCATGGCAACAAGTCCTGCAGGCGGAATTGCGCGATACGTTCGACCTGGCGACAGGCCTCTTCGAACTCTACCTCGGTTGTGTGGTCGATCCGGCGGTGGAAGGCCTGAAGGATCGAGGCCTTGTCGTAGTCGCGGACGGCGATGATGAAGGGGAAGCCGTGTTTTTCAACATAGGCTTTGTTCAGGCGGGTGAAGGTCGCGCGTTCCTCATCTGTCAGAAAGTCCAATCCGGCGCTGGCTTGTTCGGATGTGCTTTCCGCGGTCAGTTGACCCGCCGCCGCTAGTTTCCCGGCAAGGTCCGGGTGGGCGTTGAGAACACCAAGACGTTTGTCATGGCTCGCGGTGCGGAAAACCCGACAAAGCGCATTGTGAACCCCGGCCGCACAGTCATGGGCGGGTCCAAGTTCCAATTCCCACGCGCGATCTGCGACCCATGGCGAGTGTTCAAAGATCCCGCCGTAAAGCGCCACGAACCTTTCGCGCTTCATCTTGCTGGGGCGTTCGAACCGTTTCGGCGGGTGTGTCGCGGCCCAATGTTCGGCGATATCGATGCGGCGCGGGCACCAGACATCTGCGTGCGACTGAACATGGTCGATGAACCGTTTCAGCCCGGCGATTTTGCCGGGGCGACCCACAAGGCGGCAGTGCAGACCGATAGTCATCATGGCCGGGCGACCCTCTGAACCCTCAGTATAAAGCGTGTCGAACGCGTCGGTCAGATAGTCTTCGAAATCGCGCCCCGTGACCCAACCGGGGGCGGTTGCGAAGCGCATGTCATTGGCTTCCAGCGTATAGGGGATAATCAACTGGTCATGGTCTTCCAGCTCCAGCCAATAGGGAAGGTCGTCGTCATAGGTGTCCGAGATATAGTCGAGATCACCAATCTCGGATGCCAGATGCACCGTGTTTTCCGAGCAACGTCCCGTGTACCAGCCGCGTGGAGGGGTGCCGACCACCTCGGTATGCAGGCGGATTGCCTCGGCGATGGCGTGGCGCTCTTCGCGTTCGGACATGTCCTTGTGTTCGACCCACTTCAGACCGTGGCTGGCGATCTCCCAGCCGGCGTCTTTCATCGCCTGAACCTGCTCGGGGTTGCGGGCAAGGGCCGAGGCGACGCCGTAGATCGTCAGCGGAATACCCGCTCCGGTGAACAGACGGTGCAGCCGCCAGAACCCGGCGCGCGCGCCGTATTCATAGATCGATTCCATGTTCCAATGACGCTGGTTCTGCCACGGGGCCGCGCCGGGAATGTCCGACAGAAACGCCTCGGATGCGGTATCGCCATGCAGCAGGCAGTTCTCGCCGCCCTCTTCGTAATTCAGGACGAATTGCACGGCGACCTTGGCCCCGCCGGGCCATTTCGGATCGGGGCGGTCAGGGCCATAGCCCCGCATGTTGCGAGCATATCTATTCAAGCGGACGGCTCCTGTCTTTTTGCGTCTTATAGATCAAATGAATTCTGCCAACTTTTAATATATTTTTGAAAGAGCTAGTTGGTGCTAGGCTCTGTTTTCCTGCCAAAAGCCCCGACATAACTGGGTGTGATGAATTTAGGAGCGTGAAATGACCGGTTACCTGACCACCCATGTTCTGGATACTGCGCGCGGTTGCCCGGCGCAGGGGTTGAAGATTGACCTCTACCGGGTCGATGGTGACAGCCGTGAACACATCCGGTCGTTGGTGACCAACGACGATGGGCGCACTGATCAGCAGATCTTGCCTGCGGAAGAGTTTCAGACCGGCACCTATGAGTTGATGTTCCATGTCGGCGCCTATCTGGACGCGAACGGAACGCCGCCCGAAGATCCGCGCTTTCTGGATCAGGTCCCGATCCGCTTTGGCATGTCTGAGGCCGCGCATTACCACGTGCCGCTTCTGGTTTCGCCCTTCGGCTATTCCACCTATCGCGGCAGCTAGGGCGCAAGCGCGTCCTGAATTTTCTTCACCATGAAGTCGATGAACAGGCGCGCCTTGGGGTCCTGCATGCGTCGGTGCATGAACAGGCAGGCCAGCTGAATCGGCGTGGGCGGTTCGTTCTCCAGCACCGGGACCAAAGCGCCCGAGGCCACGTGGTCCGAGACCTCGAACATCGGTTTCAGGATGATCCCGTGACCCTCTAGCGCCCAGTTGGTCAGAACCTCGCCGTGGTCTGATTCAAACGGCCCTGTGACGGTGACGCGTTTGACGCCCTCGGATGTTTCCAGCGGCCACTGAAACTCTCGCGCGCCGGGATAGCGCAGGTTCAGACAGGCATGTTTGCCTTTCAGATCGGCGCTGGTTTCGGGTTGCCCATGTTTGGCAAGATAGTCAGGCGACGCATATAGCTGCCGCGGACAATCCATGATCTTGCGCAGCTTCAGCGTGCTGTCCTCGGGCACCCCAAGGAAAAAGCTGGCGTCCAGACCCTCTGCCGCCAAGTCCAACCGCCGGTCCGACAGCCGCAGACGGATGTGAACATGGGGGTATTCGGCGTGAAACTCTGGCACGAAAGGCGCGATGATCTTCTGGCCCAGACCCAAGGGCGCCGCGATATACAGCGACCCGCGTGGAACGCTGGTGATATTGCTGATATCGGCCTCGGCATCCTGAACTGCATCCAGAATTTTGGTCGCGCCCTTGTAGAAGGTATTTCCTTGCTCTGTTGGGTTCAGTTGACGGGTTGTGCGTTGAAACAGGCGGACGCCCAGATGCTCTTCCAGCTGCGAAATCCGGGACGAGGCAACCGCAGCCGAAATGCGCAAATCCCGCGCCGCTGCCGACATATTCCGCAGCTCAAAGACGCGCACGAAGGTTTTTACGTTATCAAGGTAGGCCATGCGGGATTTTTCTGATTTTTTTGAAGTACCTGAGTCCTTTTTCAAAATACAAGACAATCCCCGGCTACGCTATAGAGGGGCAAGAGTTTTCGGAGACCGCCAATGCAAGACCTTCTGATCATCTGGGACTGGCTGGAATTTGCCGTGCGCTGGCTGCACGTCATCACTGCAATCGCGTGGATCGGGTCGTCGTTCTACTTCATTGCGCTTGATCTGGGTCTGCGCAAAACGCCCAACCTGCCGGTTGGTGCCCATGGCGAGGAATGGCAGGTGCATGGCGGGGGGTTCTACCACGTTCAGAAATACCTCGTGGCGCCCGAGAACATGCCCGACCATCTGACTTGGTTTAAATGGGAAAGCTATTCGACCTGGTTGTCAGGCGCGGCGCTGTTGATGATCGTCTACTGGGCGGGCGGAGAGCTGTATCTGATCGACGCCAGCAAGGCTGATCTGGCGCTTTGGCAAGGGATTTTGATCTCGGCCCTGTCGCTGACCGTGGGCTGGATCGTCTATGACCGGCTGTGCAAATCGGGGCTGGCCGAGAACCCAACCGTTCTGATGGTGCTGCTGTTCGTGCTGCTGGTGGCGATGGGCTATGGCTATAACCAGATCTTCACGGGCCGCGCCGTCATGCTGCATCTGGGGGCGTTCACCGCCACGATCATGACGGCCAACGTGTTCTTCATCATCATGCCGAACCAGCGCATCGTGGTGAAAGACCTGCAAGAGGGCCGCACGCCCGACGCCAAATACGGCAAAATCGCCAAGCTGCGGTCAACTCATAACAACTATCTGACCCTGCCGGTCGTGTTCCTGATGCTATCGAACCACTATCCGCTGGCCTTTGGCACAGAGTACAATTGGGTCATTGCGGCGTTGGTCTTCCTGATGGGGGTCACGATCCGGCATTACTTCAACACCCGTCACGCCCGCGCGGGAAACCCGACGTGGACGTGGCTGGCCACCGTCATCCTGTTCCTGCTGGTGATGTGGATTTCGACCCTGCCACTGCGACAGGACACTTACGAGGAATCCGAGGCGCGTGAGTTGACCAAAACCGAACAGGTCTTTGCAAGCGCCGAGGGGTTTGAAGACATCACGTCGATCGTCCCCGGCCGTTGCGCGATGTGTCACGCGCGCGAACCCTTCTATGATGGCATCCGCCGTGCGCCAAAGGGTATCTTGCTGGAAACGCCGGCCGACATCGCTCATGCCGCCCGGCTGATCTATTTGCAATCCGGCGTCAGCACCGCGATGCCGCCCGCCAACGTGTCCTACATGGAAGAGGATGAGCGGCGCGCGATCATCAACTGGTATCGCAACGCCGCAAAAGACCTTCCCTTCCGAATCAGCGCGAACTAGGTCGCGGCGGCCTTAAGCTTCAAGCGATAGCTATGCAGCAGCGGCTCGGTATAGCCCGACGGCTGGGTGGCGCCTTGCAGCACCAGATCACGCGCGGCGGCAAAGGCAAAGGACCCTTCGCCATCCCCCATTGGAATATACCCCGGATCGCCTTCGTTCTGACGATCCACGACCTGTGCCATCTCGTGCAGGGCCGCAAGAATGTCATCCTCTGAGACCAGCCCGTGATGCAGCCAGTTGGCCAGAAGCTGGGCGCTGATCCGACAGGTTGCACGGTCCTCCATCTGGCCGACATCATTGATATCGGGCACTTTCGAACAGCCAACACCTTGGTTCACCCAACGCACGACATAGCCCAGAATGCCCTGCGCGTTGTTGCGCAGTTCCTGCTGGATGTCCTCATCGGTCAGGTTGCGCCCGCGCTGAACCGGGTAGGTCAGCAGATCGCTTAGGCTGCCTCGCGGACCGCCTGCGGCCAGTTCAGCCTGCCGCGCGGCCACGTCCACCTTGTGATAGTGCGTCGCGTGCAAGACAGCGGCGGTGGGCGAGGGCACCCATGCGCAGTTCGCGCCCGACATCGGATGACCGATCTTGGCCTCCAGCATGTCGGCCATCAGGTCGGGCATGGCCCACATGCCCTTGCCGATCTGCGCCTTGCCGGCAAAGCCACAGGATAGCGCGATATCGACATTGCGATCCTCATAGGTGGACAGCCACTTGGCGGATTTCATATCGGCCTTGGGCACCATCAACCCGGCTTCCATCGAAGTGTGAATCTCGTCCCCGGTCCGATCCAGGAAGCCGGTGTTGACGAAGATGATCCGGTGTTTTGCGGCACGGATACACTCTTTGAGGTTCACGCTGGTCCGGCGCTCCTCGTCCATCACACCCATTTTCACGGTGTTGCGGGGCAGGCCAAGAATATCTTCGACCGCGCCGAACAGCTCGTTGGTAAAGGTAACCTCGGCCGAGCCATGCATCTTGGGCTTCACGATATAGACCGATCCAGCCGGAGAATTGAGACGCGCGCCGTTCAGGTCGTGCATCGCAATCGCGACGGTGAACATCGCGTCCATGATGCCTTCGGGAATTTCGTTGCCCTCGGGGTCCAGAACCGCCGGGGTCGTCATCAGGTGACCCACGTTGCGCACGAACATCAGCGCGCGGCCCTTCAGGATGGCGCTGCCACCGTCGGGGGTCGTGAACTGCAGATCGTCTTCCAGTTTGCGGTCGACGGTCTGAGAACCTTTCTTGAACGACACCGAAAGATCGCCGCGCATCAGGCCCAGCCAGTTGCGGTAGACAAGCGTTTTGTCTTCGCCATCAACGGCGGCGACACTGTCTTCGCAATCCATGATGGCGGTCAGGGCGGCCTCCATCTTGACGTCACTGACGCCGGCCTTGTCCATCTGCCCGATGGTGTGATCTGGGTTGATCTCGATGATGATGTGCAACCCGTTGTTCTGCAGCACCAGCGACTGCGGAGCATCAGGCGCACCAGTGTAGCCTGCGAAAGCGGCAGGTGTTGCCAGCGGAGTCGATACGCCATTCACGGTGGCGACGAACTGCCCGTCTTCGACAGTGTAGCTGCTGACATCGGCATGGCTTGCGCCTGCCAGCGGAACAGCCTCGTCCAGAAACGCGCGGACCCAGGCGATGACTTTGGCCCCGCGTTCCGCGTCGAACCCGCCCGCTTTCGGTGTGCCGCTAATGGCGTCGGTCCCATAAAGGCTATCGTACAGGCTGCCCCAACGCGCATTCGCTGCGTTCAGTGCAAAACGCGCGTTCGAGATCGGAACCACCAGCTGCGGTCCGCAGATCTGGGCAACCTCGGGATCGACCCCTTCCGGAGAAATTTTAAAGTCGCCGCCCTCGGGCTCGATATACCCGATCTCACGAAGGAACTCTTCGTAGGCCGCCGGGTCCGCGCCATTCGACGGGTCCTTGTGCCAGTTCGAAATCGCGGACTGAATGTCCTCGCGTTTGGCAAGCAATGCCTTGTTGCGCGGAGCGAACTCGGCAACCAGTTTCGCAAGACCGTCCCAGAAGGCCTCGGCAGACACTCCTGTGCCTTCGAGCATCTCTGTCTCGACAAATTCATGAAGGTCGTCGGCAACCGACAGACCACTTTTCGTTAGAAGCGCCATCTTTATCCCTGCAGTTCCGGAATTATTGTGAAAACACCATATAGAAGCGCCTTTGACTTGGTCCACCCCACGTAGGCGCACAGAAACACCTTTGGCATAAGGCTATTCCGAAAGGTCTTTCGCCTTTTTTTGATAGACCGCGCCTACGGAAAGCGGATTAAGCTGTCGCCTGAACGGCGATTTGAGGTGGGCGCAAGGGACCGGGTGCGAAATAGGCGGACAACAGTAAGGACCGTGCAGCACGCGTAAGTTTGGCTAGCAACTGATCGTAAATTCATCAAAAATGCCCCGCATTGGGGAAAAAATAAGCGCGGAACAGCAATCGAACCGGGAAATTGTTAATCCTATCCACTGTCTGGAACCGCAGCCCTAAGAATTTGAACGTACCCAACGTAGGAGGTCCACTTGTTCAACCGTTTCATCTCTGCAGCTTTCGCTGCCTCTGTTGCTGTCATGGGCGTGTCCGCGCCCGCTTCGGCAGAGACCAAAGTTCCCTTCGCCCTTGATTGGAAGTTCGAAGGCCCATCCGCCCCCTATTTCCACGCCGTTGATGCGGGCCTGTTCGGGGCTGCCGGTCTGGATGTGGAAATCTCGGAAGGCAAAGGGTCGCTGGACGCGATCCCGAAGGTCGCGACCGGTGCGTTCCCAATCGGCTTTGCGGATATCAACAGCCTGATGCGCTTTTTGGATCAAAACCCTGACGCGCCGGTGAAGGCCGTCATGATGGTCTATGACAAGCCGCCATTTGCCGTTGTTGGCCGCAAATCGCTGGGCATTGAAGCCCCGAAAGACCTTGAGGGCAAGGTTCTGGGCGCTCCGCCCCCCGATGGTGCCTGGGCGCAATTCCCGATCTTCGCCGCCGAAAACGGCCTGAATGTCGATGCGATCACGGTCGAGCCGGTTGGCTTCCCAACCCGCGAGCCGATGCTAGCCGAGGGCAAAGTGGCCGCTGTCACCGGGTTCTCGTTCTCGTCGACCCTGAACCTGAAGCGTCTTGGCGTGCCGATGGACGATCAAAGCGTTCTGTTGATGGCTGACTATGGCGTTGCGCTTTATGGTAACGCGATCATCGTGAACACCGACTTTGCCAGTGCCAATCCCGAGGTGATCACCGGTTTCCTTGGAGCGGTTGCTGCCGGCTGGAAAGAGGCGATCGCCAACCCGGGTGCCGCCGTTGAAGCGCTGATCAAACGCAACCCGGCCGCGGATCCCGATCTGGAGACCGAGCGCCTGCAGATGGCAATCGATGCCAACGTCCTGACCGACTATGTCATGGCGAACGGTATGGGAGGGATCGACGCGGACCGCATGGCCACCGCGATCGAACAGACCAAGTCGGTCTACGAGTTCAACTCGGAGCCTGATGCGTCGAAGTATTTCGACGACAGCTATCTGCCTGCCGCTGACGCGCGTATGCTGAAGTAAAGGTGACAGACGCCGGCGTTTGTCGCCGGCGTCCTTCCTCCACATGGAAAATCTCATTGAAATAAAAGGCGTCACCCACGCCTATAAGACCCCGAACGGCCTGTTGCCGGTTCTGGACGATCTGAACGTGACCGTGCCAGAGGGCGAATTCGCTGCCGTCGTCGGCCCCTCGGGCTGTGGCAAGTCTACCCTGACCCGCCTTGTTGCGGGGCTGATGAAACCCGATGAGGGTGAGGTCTGGCTGCATGGCGAGCTGGTGAAATCCCCGCGCAAAACCGTTGGGATGGCTTTCCAGAACCCGGTGCTGCTGGAATGGCGGACCATTCTGGACAACGTGATCCTGCCGCTGGAAATCGTGGCCCCCTCTATGCCGCGCGCCGATCGTATCGCCCGCGCCGAAGAATTGCTGGAACTGGTGGGTCTTGCCGGTTTCGAAGACAAACGCCCGTCAGAACTGTCGGGCGGGATGCGCCAGCGGGCCTCTTTGTGCCGGTCCATCGTGCACAAGCCTGACGTGCTGATCATGGACGAACCGTTTGGTGCCCTTGATGCCTTCACGCGTGAGGATCTGTGGCAGACCATGCACAAACTGCGCGCGCAGGAACCTTTTACCGCCGTGCTGATCACGCATGACCTTCGCGAAAGCGTTTATCTGGGCGATCAGGTCATCGTCCTGTCCGGCCGCCCCGCCACAACGCAATACGTGCTGGACGTGCATTACCCAATGGAAGACGGCGAACGGAAGCTCGACGGGCTGTACTCGCCTGAATGCGCCGAGATGCTGGCGACCCTGCGGGACCAGATCAAGATCGCCCAAGGCCGCGTGCCTGCAGCAGCGGGGGCCGCGTGATGAAGACAGTTCAAAAGATCGCTGTTCCCATGATCGCCATCGGCCTTTTCGTGGCATTTTGGGAGTTCATCGTCTGGTTCAATGGCTGGCCCAACTATGTCATGGCATCGCCGTCCGACCTGCCTGCCGCCTATAGCAAGTTCTGGAACCTGTTCCTGTCGGGCAGCTGGCAAACCCTGTGGCGCACCGTCGCCGGGCTGGGTCTGGCCGTGTTCTTTGGCACGCTACTGGGCATGATCATGGGCTTCTCGCGCGTGGCGCGGGACGGGCTTTACCCGCTTCTGGTCGGCTTCAACGCCATCCCGAAGGCGACGCTGGTGCCGGTTCTGGCCCTGCTGTTCATTGGCGAGCACAACTTCAACACCGTGTTGATGGCCTTTCTGATCTCGTTCTTCCCGATCGCGGTTTCGGTTGGCATCGGCCTGTCGACGCTAGAGCCTGAATACAGGGACATTCTGGCCTCTCTTGGTGCCAGCCGTTTCACGATCTTCCGCAAGATCGCCCTGCCCAAGACCCTGCCAGAGTTCTTCGGGGCCCTTAAGGTCTCGGTCACGCTGGCCTTCATCGGCACCAACCTGGTCGAGATCATCTCGCCGCATGGCAAAGGTTTGGGGGCGCTGTTCCTGTCGGGGCAGACGAACTCTAACTATCCGCTGATGTTCGCGGTCTTGATCGCTTTGGCGGTGCTTGGCATCCTGTTGTACTACTGCGTGGTCGCGCTGGAACGCATCTTCGCGGGCTGGGCTGAACGGCCGCATCAATAGGAAAAGCTTCCAGCCTTGTCCGCGATGTGGGTAGGGCGACTTACCAGTCGATTAATATTTGATCGAATGGTATAAAATTAACACAGCCCGACGGGTGAGAGTGGCGATTTGCCAAAATACTCCGTCAAATAGGGCGACAGCCGCGTCTCCGCTTTACGTCGCATCGGGTGGGGGCGCCGGGGCTGAATGCAGAGAAAGCGGCGGGTCTCGTTCATGGAGATCATATTTCTTCTGAATGGCGAAGAGGTGCGCGTCAGTGGTGCCTCTCCTACTACCACATTACTGGATTGGCTGCGGGAAGAGCGCGGCCTGAAGGGCACCAAGGAAGGGTGTAACGAAGGCGACTGCGGGGCCTGTACGGTCGTGGTCACTCATACGCCCGGCACCGAGAAGGGTGCGCAGGCGGTGAATGCCTGTATTACCTTCCTGCCGCAGCTTCATGGGTTAGCCGTACGCACCATCGAAGGTGTCAGCGGGCCTGACGGGGCGCTTCATCCGATCCAGCAGGCGATGATTGACGAGCATGGCTCGCAATGCGGGTTCTGCACGCCGGGCATTGTGAATTCGCTTGTCGCGGCGCAAATCCGGGGGGATCGCGGTTTCGACCGTGTCTTGTCGGGCAACCTGTGCCGCTGCACCGGCTATGCGCCGATCATCCGCGCGGCGGAAAGCGTTGGCGATGATCCCGAAAGAGACATCCCAAAGTGGCTGCACGAGTTTCCCGCCGATGACCTGGGCGGGTCCATTGCCTGCGCCCCTGAATCGTCGGACGAGCTGGCCGATTGGTACGCGGCCAACCCCGATGCCACCCTGATCGCCGGGGCTACCGACGTGGGTCTGTGGGTCACGAAAGGTCTGCGCGACCTGCCCAAGCCCTGCTTCCTGACCCGATGCTGGGATCTGCACCGCTTTGATTTCTCTGGTGACCAGATGCGCTTTGGCGCGATGGTATCGATCGAAGAGCTGCGCACCCATATCGCCACGGCGCACCCCCACTTTGCCGACATGCTGGACCGGTTTGCCAGCCAGCAGGTCCGTTCGACCGCGACGATTGGCGGGAATATCGCGAATGGCTCGCCCATCGGCGACAGCCCACCCGCGTTGATCGCCCTTGGTGCACGTCTGCATCTGCGCAAAGGCGACACCCGGCGCGAGATCGCGCTGGAAGATTTCTTCATCGACTATGGCAAGCAGGATCGCGCACCCGGAGAGTTCGTCGAGGCGATCTCTATCCCGCGCCAGCCTGACCGCCTGAAATGCTACAAGCTGTCGAAGCGCTTCGATCAGGATATCTCGGCGGTTTGCGGCTGTTTCAATATCACGGTTGAGGGTGGCAAGGTCACCGCCGCCCGCATCGCCTTTGGCGGCATGGCAGGCACCCCCAAACGGGCCAATGCTGTCGAGGCTGCCTTGATCGGGCAGGACTGGACAGAGGCCACTGTGAGTACCGCCTTGCCGAAATTCGCTCAGGACTACACGCCGCTGTCTGACATGCGGGCCTCGGCTGACTATCGCCTGCAAACCGCGCAGAACATGCTGCGCCGGTATTTCCTAGAGGATCAGGGTACAGCCACAAACGTGTTGGAGGTGTCGGTATGAGCGTCGCTAAACCCCTTCCCCACGATTCAGCGCGCGGGCACGTGACGGGTGCGGCCCGCTATGTCGATGACATTCCGGTTCCCGTCGGGTGCCTGCATCTGGCCTTTGGCCTGTCAGAGATCGCGCATGGCCGAGTGACCGAAATGGACCTTTCTGCGGTGAAATCCGCGCCGGGGGTTCGGCTGGTTCTGTCCCCGGACAATCTGATCCCGATGCCCGATTGTTCGCCGTCGATCCATGACGAGCCGCTGCTTGGCGGGCCAGAGGTCAAGTACCTCGGCCAACCCCTGTTCATCGTCGCGGCAACCAGCCATCTGGCAGCCCGGCGCGCGGCGCGTCTGGCCAAGGTCAGCTATGAAAAAGCCCCGGCCATCCTGACGATCGACGACGCTCTTGCGGCGAACAGCCGGTTCGAAGACGGCCCGCGCATCTGGGCACGCGGGGATGCAGAGGCCGCTATCGCCTCGGCCCCGAATATGCTGGAAGGTCAGCTAGAGATTGGCGGGCAAGAGCATTTCTATCTGGAAGGTCAGGCCGCTATGGCCCTGCCGCAAGAGGGGGACGATATGCTCGTTCATTCCTCGACCCAGCACCCGACCGAGATTCAGCACAAGGTGGCCCATGCGCTAGAGGTTCCCATGCATGCGGTCCGGGTCGAAACCCGCCGTATGGGCGGTGGCTTTGGCGGCAAGGAAAGTCAGGGCAACGCGCTGGCGATTGCCTGCGCGATGGCCGCGCGGGCCACGGGCCAGCCCTGCAAGATGCGCTATGACCGCGATGACGACATGATGATCACCGGTAAGCGTCATGACTTCCGGCTGGGGTATCGCGTTGGTTTCGACGATGACGGCCGTGTGCAAGGGATAGAGTTCCTGCACTGGGCGCGATGCGGCTGGGCGCAGGACCTGTCACTGCCGGTTGCCGATCGCGCTATGCTGCATGCGGACAATGCCTATTGGCTGCCGCATGTCCGGATCGAAAGCCACCGGATGAAGACCCACACCCAATCCGCCACCGCTTTTCGCGGCTTCGGCGGGCCGCAGGGGATGATCGGTGTCGAGCGTGTGATGGACCACATCGCCCACCATCTGGGGGCCGACCCGGTCGAGGTGCGGCAGCGGAATTACTATTCCTCGGAAGGGTCAACAACGCCCTATGGTCAGACGGTTGAGGATTTTGAACTCGACGGGATAACAGAGGCGCTTTTGGCCTCTTCCGAATACGCCGCCCGAAAACAGGCCGTGGCGGATTGGAACGCCAAGAACCCGGTTCTGAAGAAGGGGATCGGCTTTAGCCCGGTGAAGTTCGGGATCAGCTTTACGCTGACCCACCTGAACCAGGCGGGGGCCCTCGTGCATGTCTATCAGGACGGTTCGATCCACATGAATCACGGTGGGACAGAGATGGGGCAGGGCCTGTTCCAGAAGGTGTCACAGGTCGCGGCCAGTGTGTTCGGGGTGGACCCGAGCGTCGTGAAAATCACCGCAACAGATACGGCCAAGGTGCCGAATACCTCGGCCACAGCGGCCTCTAGCGGGGCCGATCTGAACGGCATGGCGGTCAAGATCGCCTGTGAGACCCTGCGCACCCGGATTGCAGAGCATCTATCCGAGATCCATCAGGCCGACCCTGCAACGGTGCAATTCGCTGACGGTCAGGTTCGGGTGGGTGATCGCACGATCAGCTTCAGCGACGCCGCGAAAAGCGCCTATGAGGCGCGTATCAGCCTTAGCGCTACTGGGTTCTACAAGACCCCGAAACTGGCATGGGATCGGATCAAGGGCGAAGGCCGCCCGTTCTTCTATTTCGCCTATGGCGCGGCCGTGACCGAGGTGGTCATCGACACGCTGACCGGCGAAAACCGCATCCTGCGCACTGATATCCTGCACGATGCGGGCAACTCTTTGAATCCCGCCCTTGATATCGGGCAGGTCGAAGGGGCCTATGTGCAGGGCGCGGGCTGGCTGACCACCGAAGAGCTTGTCTGGGACAATGACGGTCGCCTGCGCACCCACGCGCCTTCGACGTACAAGATCCCGGCCTGTTCGGACCGGCCCGATCTGTTCAACGTCGATCTTTGGAACCGTGAGAACCGCGAAGAAACCATCTATCGGTCAAAAGCTGTGGGTGAGCCGCCCTTCATGCTGGGCATCTCGGCCTTCATGGCGTTAAGCGATGCGGTCAGCGCCTGCGGTGACACCTATCCAGACCTGCAGGCCCCCGCCACCGCCGAACAGGTGTTGGCAGCCATCGGAAGGGCGCAGCGATGAGCTTCGATCGGGACACCCTGCTGGACCTGATCCAAGTTCACGGCCCCGTTGTCCGCGTGGTTGTGGCCCAAGTTGCGGGTTCCACCCCACGCGAGGTCGGCGCAGCGATGGTTGTCTGGGCGGACGGTCAGTCGGGCACAATCGGCGGCGGCGCGCTTGAATTCGAAGCGGCCACTTTGGCCCGGGCGATGCTGGAATCTGGCCGCAAGCAGTCTTTGCAGAAGATCCCGCTTGGCCCGGCACGCGGGCAATGCTGTGGGGGATCGGTCAGCCTGTTGTCCGAGGCCTATGACGAGGCGGCGCTCGCCGAAACCGGCGCGATTGTCGCCCGATCCGTTTCTGGCGACACGGTGATGCCGTTGCGGGTTCAGAAGCTGCTGGCCCAGATGCGCAACGGAACCACACCGCTGGCCCCGCAACTGCTGGATGGTTGGATGGTAGAGCCTTTGGCCAACCCCTCTCGCCCGATATGGGTTTGGGGTGCGGGCCATGTGGGTCGAGCTATCGTGCAGGTCATGGCACCACTGCCGGATTTCGCGGTGACGTGGGTGGATACCGGCGCAGACCGTTTCCCGGCGGACATCCCTAAGGGAGTGAACCAACTGGTCGCCGCCAAGCCTGCTGATGTGGTCCGATTTGCCCCCCGAAACGCCGAACACCTGATCCTGACCTACAGCCATCCGCTGGATCTAGAGCTGTGTCATCAGGTGCTGCACCACGGTTTTTCCTTCGCCGGAGTCATCGGCTCGGCGACCAAATGGGCGCGCTTTAGGAAACGGCTGCGTGATCTGGGCCACTCTGAAGCCCAAATTTCACGCATTTGTTGTCCAATTGGGCAACCAGAGCTTGGAAAACACCCGCAGGCAATTGCCGTCGGCGTCACCTCCGAGTTACTAAAAGGTCAACCAGAACAAACAACAGGGGAATTGCCGGGTGACAGCGCTGTTGAAACTTGAAGGGCTGACGAAAGCCTATCCCGGTGTCGTGGCCAATGACGATGTCTCGTTCGAGATTCGTAAGGGCGAGGTTCATGCCTTGCTGGGCGAGAACGGCGCTGGCAAATCGACCCTTGTGAAAATGATCTACGGGCTGGTCAAACCCGACCGTGGACAGATGGAGTTCGATGGCGTGCCCTTCGCCCCGGTCGAGCCACGCGCGGCGCGGGCCACCGGCGTCGCGATGGTGTTCCAGCATTTCTCGTTGTTTGAGGCGCTGGACGTGGCTGAGAATGTCGCCCTGGGGATGGAAAACCCCCCGTCGCAGCGCGAACTGGCCGCCCGTATCCGCGAGGTTAGCGAGGCTTACGGCCTGCCGCTGGACCCGCATCGCACCGTTGGAGACCTTAGCGCCGGCGAGCGTCAGCGGGTCGAGATCATTCGCTGCCTTCTGCAGGACCCCAAGCTTCTGATCATGGACGAACCGACCAGTGTTCTGACCCCGCAAGAGGTTGAAATCCTGTTCCAAACCCTGCGCAAGCTACAGTCCGAAGGCACCTCTATCCTGTATATCTCGCATAAGCTGGAAGAAATCCGCGCGCTTTGTGATGGTGCGACGGTTCTGCGGCTTGGCAAAGTGGTCGGCCGCTGCGACCCGCGCGAGAAATCGGCCGCCGAATTGGCCGAGATGATGGTGGGCAGCAAGCTGCAACCGCCCATACGCGACGCCCATGAACCGGGTGACGTGGTGCTAGAGGTCTCGAACCTCTCTCAGGCCTCGCATTCGGCATTTGGGACGGCGTTGAAGGATATCTCTTTTACTGTCCGCGCGGGTGAGGTTTTGGGCATCGGTGGTGTTGCGGGCAACGGGCAGGACGAATTGCTGTCGGCCCTGTCGGGTGAAAGCCCTGCCGCCCGCCACGCGGTTAAGATCGGTGGGGAAGAGATCGGGCATATGGGCCCCAACCAGCGTCGCCAGATCGCGGTTCTGGCCGCCCCCGAAGAACGGCTTGGCCATGCTGCCGCGCCGGGGATGAGCCTGACCGAAAATGCCTTGCTGACCGGCGCAGTCCGGCAGGGTCTGACCAAGAACGGGTTCCTGAAGTGGGGCGATACCCGCGCCTTTGCGGAACTGATCATCAAGGAATTCGACGTTCGCACGCCGGGCCCCGAAAACGCGGCGCGGTCCCTGTCGGGCGGCAACCTGCAGAAATTCGTGATCGGACGAGAGGTCCTGCAGCGCCCCGAGGTTCTGGTGGTGAACCAGCCGACGTGGGGCGTTGACGCCTCTGCCGCTGCAGCGATCCGCCAGTCGATCCTAGATCTGGCCGAGGCCGGCGCGGCGATCGTCGTAATCTCGCAGGATTTGGATGAGCTTATGGAAATCTCGGACCGTTTCGCGGCCCTGAACGAAGGGCGCATGTCTAAGCCGCAACCGGCACGCGGCCTGACCATGGAAGAGATCGGCCTGATGATGGGCGGCGCCCATGACATGGAGGTGGCATCATGATCCGTCTGGAAAAACGCCCCTCGCCGTCACGCTTCTGGGCGGCAGCTACCCCGGTTCTGGCCGTTATCGCGACGATGATCGCGGGCGGTATCCTGTTCGCGGCCCTTGGCAAGAACCCGTTCGAAGCCATTCGCACCATTTTCTGGGACCCGCTGTTCCATGAAAGCTTTGCCGCTTATTCCCGCCCACAACTTCTGGTCAAAGCCGGGCCGCTGATCCTGATCGCCATCGGCTTGTCGATGGGCTTTCGCGCTGGCATCTGGAACATCGGGGCCGAGGGTCAGTACATCATGGGTGCCATCTTTGGCGCGGGGGCTGGTCTGGCCTTTTACCCGTCGGAAAGCTTCCTGATCTTCCCGCTGATGGTGGTTGCAGGGGCCGTTGGGGGTTGGGCCTGGGCGATGATCCCGGCGGTCTTGAAAACCAAGTTCGGGACCAATGAAATCCTTGTCTCGCTGATGCTGGTCTATGTGGCCGAGAACATCTTGGCCTCGGTTTCTTCTGGTCTGTTGCAAAACCCCGATGGCATGGGCTTCCCCGGCAGCCGGAACTTCGGTCAGTGGCCTGCCGCGGCCAACACCGAGATTTTCGTGAATTCCGGTATGCATTGGGGCGTCGTGACCGCGTTTATCGTGGTGATCTTCGCCTATGTCATGCTGACGCGCCACATCCTTGGCTTCCAGATCCGCCTGACCGGGGAAAGCCCGCGTGCGGCACGGTTTGCTGGTGTGAACCCGACCCGTCTGATCCTGATCTGCCTTGGCCTTTCGGGTGCTCTGGCCGGGATGGCAGGCTTGTTCGAGGTCTCTGGCCCCGCCGGTCAGATCAGCATCGACTTCGGCTCTGGCTATGGCTTCACCGCGATCATCGTGGCCTTCCTAGGTCGCTTGAACCCGATCGGCATCCTGCTGGCGGGTCTTCTGATGGCGCTGACCTATATCGGCGGCGAGCTTGCACAGCTGATGCTGGGCCTGCCCTCGGCCGCGATCCAGCTGTTCCAAGGCATGCTGTTGTTCTTCCTGCTTGCGATGGACGTGCTGTCCAATTATCGCATCCGCATCGGCAAAACGGAGGTCGCGTGATGGACCTTTCTTCGATCAACCCCGTCTTTCTGATTGCCTCACTAATGGTGGCGGCAACCCCGATCCTTCTGGCCGCATTGGGCGAGATGGTGGTCGAGAAAGCCGGTGTCCTGAACCTTGGTGTTGAAGGCATGATGATCACCGGCGCGGTCTGTGGGTTCATCGTCGCGGTGGAAAGCGGCAGCCCGACGCTTGGCTTCATCTGCGCGGCCCTGGGCGGCGCGCTTTTGTCGTTGCTTTTTGGTGTGCTGACCCAGTTCCTTTTGTCGAACCAAGTGGCCACCGGTCTGGGTCTGACCCTGTTCGGTCTGGGCCTGTCGGCGCTGATGGGGCAGGGCTATATCGGGATCAAAGCACCCGAGGTATTTCGGCTGGATATCCCGGTCATCTCTGACATTCCGGTCCTTGGGCCGATCCTGTTTTCCCATGATCTGATGGTCTATCTGTCGCTGGCTCTGGTCGCCGGGGTCTGGGCCGGGCTGAAATATACCCGCGCCGGGATGATCCTGCGCGCGGTGGGGGAAAACCACGATGCGGCCCATGCTTTGGGTTATAAGGTTGTGCGCATCCGCCTGATGGCGATTGCTTTTGGCGGGGCCTGCGCAGGGCTGGGCGGGGCATACCTCAGCCTGATCCGTGTTCCGCAATGGACCGAGGGCATGACCGCAGGGGCTGGCTGGATCGCGCTGGCGCTGGTGGTTTTTGCCAGCTGGAAAGCGGGCCGCGTCCTGCTTGGCGCCTATCTGTTCGGCGGAATTACGGTATTGCAGCTGAACCTACAGGCCGCAGGTGTTGCAATTCCTGTCGAATATCTGTCGATGTCGCCCTACTTGATCACTATAATCGTTCTGGTCATCATCTCTGCCGATAAGAGTCGGGCTGCGCTAAACGCCCCGGCGTCTTTGGGCCGAAGTTTCCACGCCTCTAACTAGGGGCAACTGCTTAACCAACCTGGGAGTAATCCATGAAAATCACCACCATTCTGACAGGGGCCGCCCTTGCCCTTGGTCTGGCAGGCGCTGCTGCTGCCCAAGACAAACTGAAAGTGGGCTTTGTCTATGTGGGCCCCGTCGGCGACGGCGGCTGGACCTACGAACACGATCAAGGCCGTCTGGCCGTGGAAGAAGCCTTGGGTGACAAGGTCGAAACCATCTATCAGGAAAGCGTCCCAGAAGGTGCAGACTCCGAACGCGTGATGACCCAGATGGCCCTGTCCGGCGCCAAGCTTATCTTCACCACCTCGTTTGGTTACATGGACCCGACCATCAACGTTGCGGCCAAGTTCCCCGATGTGAAATTCGAGCACGCCACTGGCTATAAGCGCGCGGACAACGTCTCGACCTATTCGGCGCGTTTCTACGAAGGCCGTGCGGTTCAGGGCCACATCGCAGGCAAGATGACCAAGACCAACAAGATTGGTTACATCGCTTCCTTCCCGATCCCGGAAGTTATCCGTGGCATCAACTCTGCCTATATCCACGCCAAGAAAGTGAACCCCGATGTCGAGTTCTCGATCGTTTGGGCCTACACATGGTTCGACCCGGCGAAAGAGGCTGACGCAGCCAAAGCGCTGATCGAACAGGGCGCCGACGTGATCCTGCAGCACACCGACTCGACCGCGCCTCAGGCCGCGGCAGAGCAGGCGGGCGGCGTTGTCACCTTCGGTCAGGCCTCGGATATGGCGGAATACGCGCCGTTCCCGCGCGTCAGCTCGATCATCGACAACTGGGCGCCTTACTATGTTGCCCGGACCCAAGCGGTTCTGGACGGCACTTGGGAAAGCGTCGACACCTGGGACGGTATCCCCACCGGCATGGTTGAAATCGGTGAGATCACCGACGCGGTTCCGGCCGACGTGAAAGCCGAAGCTCTGGCAATGATCGAAGCCATGCGCACCGGCGATTACCACCCGTTCACCGGCCCGCTGAAAAAGCAGGACGGCAGCGACTGGCTTGCAGACGGCGAAGTAGCAGATGACGGCACTCTGGCCGGCATGAGCTTCTATGTCGAAGGCCTGACCGGCGACATCCCGAACTAATATTCCGGATGACCCAATAGAAAGGCCCGCCGTCGTGCGGGCCTTTTTTGATTCAGGGGCGACAGTTCTGCGAATTGTCGGCGCAAATGATTGAACTGCGGCAAGCGCAAGTTTACATGGGGTCAACAAGCCCTGAAAGCCGACGCCGTCTTTGAAGGAGACCCCACATGGCCGCCCCCAAACCTGTTGTTTTGTGTATTCTCGATGGCTGGGGCGCGCGGAGCGAGGCCGAGTATAACGCGCCGGTTCAGGCCCATACGCCGACATTCGACGCGATCATGGCCGATTGCCCCAGTGCAACGCTGATCACCCACGGTCCGGATGCCGGGCTGCCTTCGGGCCAGATGGGCAATTCTGAGGTCGGCCACACCAACATTGGTGCCGGTCGCGTTGTTGCGATGGATCTGGGCCAGATTGATCTGGCGATCGAAGATGGCTCTTTCGCGAAAAACGAGGCGCTGCAGGATTTCATTGCCAAGCTCAAGGCCACCGATGGAACCGCGCACCTGATGGGTGTGATCTCGGATGGTGGGGTGCATGGCCACATCAATCACGTTCTGGCCGCGGCAGAGGTTATCACCTCGGCGGGTGTACCGGTCTCCATTCACGCGATCACCGATGGCCGCGATGTGGCCCCGAAATCGGCCGATGCCTTCATCCCCGAACTGGTCGCCAAACTGCCCGAGGGCGCAACCGTCGCCACGGTAATTGGCCGCTATTATGCCATGGACCGCGACAACCGGTGGGAGCGCGTTCAACAAGCCTATGACGCGATGATCAAGGGCGAGGGGCTTAGCGCAGGCTCGGCCACCGCCGCCGTGACAGAGGCCTATGCTCGTGAGGAAAGCGACGAGTTCATCAACGCCACCGTGATTGGCGATTTTGCAGGCGTGAAGGACGGCGACGGCATCTTCTGCCTGAACTTCCGCGCTGACCGCGCGCGCGAAATTCTGCGCGGTATCGGCGAGCCGGGGTTCACCGATTTCAATACCGGCCCCCGCCCGAACCTTGCCGCGCTTTTGGGCATGGTCGAATATTCGGACGGCCATAACGACTATATGACCACGGCTTTCCCGAAGCGCGAGATCGTGAACACTTTGGGTGCGTGGGTGGCCAAACACGGTCGGACCCAGTTCCGGCTGGCCGAGACCGAGAAATACCCCCATGTCACCTTCTTCCTGAACGGTGGCAAAGAGGTCCCCGAGACGGGCGAAGACCGCTTCATGCCGAAATCGCCCAAGGTCGCGACCTATGACCTGCAGCCGGAAATGTCCTCGGTCGAGGTGACGGACAAGTTCGTCGAGGCCATTCAGAAAGGCTATGACCTGATCGTTGTGAACTATGCCAACCCTGACATGGTTGGCCACACCGGCGACCTGAACGCGGCGATCAAGGCGTGCGAGGCGGTGGACGCCGGGCTCGCCCGGGTCCTGCCCGCGCTGAAAGCGGCTGGCGGCGCGATGGTTGTCACCGCCGACCATGGCAACTGCGAGCTGATGTGGGACGAAGAGACCAACGGCCCACACACCGCCCATACGCTGAACCCGGTGCCTGTCGCCCTGATCGGCGGTCCCGAAGGTGCCCGCCTGCGCACGGGCCGTCTGGCTGACTTGGCGCCGACTGTTCTGGCGTTGATGGGGCTGGAAAAACCCGCCGAGATGACCGGGGAAAGCCTGATCGAAGCATGATCGCGCGCTGGGTCCTGACCATTGCCCTTGCCGCAATGACGGCGGGGGCAGGCCTTGCCCAGGATGATCCGGGTTTGCAGGCGCGTCTGGCCACCGAAAAGCTGGACGCTGCTGCCCTGTCCCTGACACGGGCCCAAAAGGGGCGCGACCGGGTCAAGGCGCTGGTCCGCACGGTTCAGGCCTATGAGGCCGGGTTGTCTGCCCTGCGTGAAGGGCAGCGGCAGGTCGCCCTGCGCGAAGCCGCGCTGAGCCAATCCTTGTCCAAGGAAGAGGCTCGCCTGTCCCGCCTTCTGGGCGCGCTTCAGGCCCAGCAAACCTCGCCCGAGGCGATGGTTTTGATGCATCCAGCTGGTCCCGTGGCCTCGGCCCGGGCGGGGATGCTGATGGCGCAGGCCGCGCCCGCCTTGCAGACAGACGTGGCCGCGCTGCGTGACCAGATGCAGGAATTGCAGCAGTTGCGCACCGTGCAATTGGCCGCCGCTGCCAAGTTGACCGAAGGTCTAATCGGCGCGCAAGAGGCCCGCACCGCCCTGTCCTTTGCTGTGGCCGAGCGTAAGGACCTGCCGCCGCGCTTCGCCGCCGACCCCACCGCCATGCGCCAGCTTCTGGAAAGCAGCGACACCATGCAAAGCTTTGCTGACGGTCTGCTTTCGACCCCGCTGCCCGCCGGGGACAGGCCGATCCTGTCCTTCAAGGCGCTGAAAGGCACCTTGCCGCTGCCCGTCCGTGGAACCCTGTTGCGCGGTTTCAACAAAGCGGATGCCGCGGGTATCCCGCGTCCGGGCGTGATCCTGTCGACCGAGGCCCAAGCGCTGGTCACGGCCCCCTCGGGCGGAACCATCCGCTATGTCGGGCCGCTTCTGGACTACGGAAATGTGATTATTGTCGAGCCGGAACAAAGCTATCTTGTGGTTCTGGCGGGTATCGCAGAGGTTTTCGTGAAGACCGGACAGGTTCTGAGAACCGGCGATGCACTGGGTCTGATGAGCAAGGACACGCTAAATGCACAGGGTTTTGACCCTAAAATACAACAAGATGGTGGAAACCCGACCCCAGAGACGCTTTATATTGAGGTAAGAGAGGGCAACATGCCCGTGGACCCGGCTGCGTGGTTCAGGTTCAACAAGGATTAGGATGAGATGAAGAAATTTGTCATGGCCGCAATGCTCGGCACCGTCGCCGGGGCTGTAATGACCACTCAGGTCGCAGGCCCCCTGCTGGCGCAGGAAGCCAAGGAAGAGGTCTCGGTCTACGAACAGCTGGACCTGTTCGGTGATATCTTCGAACGCATCCGTGCCCAGTATGTCGAAGAAGTTGATGACGGCGAGCTGATCGAGGCCGCGATCAATGGCATGCTGCAGTCGTTGGACCCGCATTCCAGCTATCTGCCGCCGCAGGACTTTGACGACATGCAGGTTCAGACCCGCGGTGAATTTGGCGGTCTTGGCATCGAGGTCACGCAGGAAGAGGGCTTTGTAAAGGTTGTCTCGCCCATCGACGACACCCCGGCGGACGAGGCCGGTATTCTGGCGGGCGACTTCATCACCCATGTCGATGGTGAAAGCGTTCTGGGCCTGACCCTGAACGAAGCTGTCGAACAGATGCGCGGCCCGGTCGGATCCGAGATCGTGATCACGGTCGTGCGCGAAGGCGTGGACGAACCCTTTGACGTCACCATCGTCCGCGACACGATCAAGCTGACCGCTGTCCGTTCGCGCGTGCAGGGTGAAACCGTCGTTCTGCGGATTACCACGTTCAACGACCAGACCTCGCCCAACCTTGAAGAGAAGTTCAACGAAGCCGTGGAAGAGCTTGGCGGTCTGGACAATGTCAACGGCGTTGTCATCGACCTGCGCAACAACCCCGGTGGTCTGCTGACCGAGGCGATCGCCGTTTCGGACGCCTTCCTTGATGCGGGCGAGATCGTCTCGACCCGTGGCCGCGACCCGCGCGACAGCGACCGGTTCAACGCCACCAAGGGCGACCTGACCGAGGGCAAGCCGCTTGTCGTGCTGATTAACGGCGGGTCTGCCTCGGCCTCTGAGATCGTTGCGGGTGCGCTGCAGGATCACCGCCGCGCGATCATCGTCGGCACCAAGAGCTTTGGTAAAGGTTCGGTCCAGACCGTGATGCCGCTGCGGGGCAATGGCGCGATGCGCCTGACCACCGCGCGTTACTACACGCCGTCGGGCCGCTCGATCCAGGCGCTTGGCGTTTCGCCCGATATCATCGTCGAACAGCCGCTTCCGGTCACCGAGGAGGTCGAAGAAGAAACACCGCGCAACTCGCGGTCCGAGGCCGACCTGCGCGGTAGCCTCGACAATGACAGCCTGACCGAGGACGAGCGTCGCCAGATCGAAGAAGACCGCGCCCGTGCCGAAGAGGCCGCCGAACTGCGGGAAGAGGATTACCAGCTGGCCTATGCCATCGACATCCTGAAAGGCCTGTCGGCGCTGGACCCGGCTGACTAACCATGGCGATCAATCCTGAAAGCCTGCCCTACCGCCCTTGTGTGGGGGTGATGCTGGTGAATGCCGACGGGGATGTCTTCGTCGGCCAACGCCGCGATTCCGAGGTCGCCGCATGGCAGATGCCCCAAGGCGGGATCGATGACGGCGAAGAGGCAGAGGCCGCCGCCCTGCGCGAGTTGTGGGAAGAAACCGGCGTCACGGCCGATCTGGTCACGATCGAGGGCAAGACCGGCGACTGGGTCTATTACAACCTGCCGCCAGAGCTGTTGGGTAAGGTTTGGAAGGGCAAGTATCGGGGGCAAAAGCAGATCTGGTACCGGCTGCGCTTCACCGGCACAGACGACCAGATCAATATTCAGACAGACCACCCGGAGTTTTCCGAATGGTGCTGGCTGCCCGCCGATCAGCTGGTCGCCAATATCGTGCCCTTCAAGCGCGAGGTTTACGAGACGGTCGTCAAGGAACTGACCTGATCCGCTAGCGGCGTCTTGTGCTGCGTCCGACGAGGGTTGCTGGCGAAGCCCTGCGCCCCACGCATCACCTGTTTCAGATGCTGAAAACAGGGGCTGTCCAGCTCGTACCAGATCTCTTCCAAGGCGCGTTGGTTGATCTGGTGCCAGCTTCGGTGCTCTCCTCGCAGGACCATGCCGACGCGTTGTCCGAACGCGCGAAATCCGTGGTTCAGGCCCAATGCGTTGTTTTCGTGCTGGCGGTACAGAAGCGTTGGGTGAGTGTCGTACAGGATGTCGCCCCCCACCCCCGTCACCAGCAAGTTCAGCCACCAGTCGTGAAAGGGCACCGCCCGCGGCCCGGCCCGGCGTGCAAGGTCAACGGTCTGGGGCGGCAGCATCATCGTCGCGCCGCACAGCCGGTTGCGTTGTAGCGCGGCGCGAAACCCAAGCGGGCCAACCGGACGCTGTGTGATCTTGATCGGCATCAGGTTCGGGTCGACCGGTCGATAGCCACTGGCATAGAGCGTTGGCCGCCCGTGCCCATGCCGGGCCAGCATCTGCACCCCGCGTTTCAGTTTTGCGGGCAGCCACACATCGTCCTGATCCGACAGGGCAACGATCCCCTTGGGAATGTCGCTTCGGCAGATCAGTGACAGATAGTTCGCGCCGATCCCCTGTCTGGGTCCCCGGAACAGGCGCACGATGCGGGATGGATGCGCCGCCCGAAACTCGCGCAAAATCTTCAGCGTTGCGTCATCCGACCCGTCATCGCTGACCCACAGCGACCAGTCCTCATGGGACTGGGCCAGAAAGCTGTTCAGCTGAGAGGGCAGAAACCGTGCGCCGTTGCGGGTGCACATCAGGATCGTAACATGGGACTTCGAGTCGTGGGTCATGTCCCCAGACTGGGGCAAAATTGGTTACCAACTCGTTCAGCGCGGCAGAGGGTTGGTCCCAGCTTTGTAAGGACCCCAGTCCTCGATCTCGGGGTAATATTGCCGCCGCCACGCCCGGACGCGCGGGTTCATCACCCGCCGCCACAGGGGCGGAACCATCGCGGCCATTGTCATCAGCGGATAGCCATAAGGCAGCAAAGGCGCCTCGTCCGTGTCATAGGTCTGCAAGACGGGGAAGCGACGGTCAGGCTTATAGTGGTGATCCGAATGGCGCTGCAGGTTGATCAAAAGCCAGTTAGAGGCCTGCTGCGCCGCATTCCAGCTGTGACGGGGTTTCACGTGCTCGTATTTCCCGTCGCCCAGATGTTTGCGGGTCAACCCGTAGTGTTCGATGTAGTTCACCAGTTCCAACTGCCATACGGCGACGAAGGCCTGAAACAGGAATAGCCCCAGACCCATCCAACCGCCCAGCCCGATGGCCAAAGCGACCATTCCGGCCTGCAAGGTCCAATAGCGCCAGAAGGGGTTGGCGCGGTTCCACCACGGCAGGCTTTTTCGCGCCAAGAGCGCAGCCTCGGCCCGGAAGGCAGAGCGCAGACATCCCAGCAAGACACGTGGGAAGAACCGGTGGAACCCCTCGTTATACAATGCGGTGACCGGGTCGCGTGGGGTGCCGACATAAAGGTGATGGACCCGCAGATGCTCGGACCGGAAATGGCTGTACAGCACCGAGGCCAGCAGCAGGTCGCCCAGCCACCGTTCCCCGCGGTTCTTCTGATGCATCAGCTCGTGGCTGTAGTTGATCCCGATCGTGCCAGAGATCACGCCGACGCCGAAGAACAGGCCCCAGGCCTCTCCGGTGCTAAGACGGTCGCTGTGGGTGACCCACCAGATCAGCCCGAATTGGGTGATGAATTGTAGTGGGAACCAGATCAGCGTAACCGCGCGATACCAAAACAGCTGGGGTTCGGGTGTTTCAGGGTCGGCATTGCCTTCGTAAAGACCGGTGACGAAGTCCAAAACGGTGAACAAGCCCCACGTGCAGATGGGCAGCATCCAGATCCAGAATCCGCCATTCGCACCCCCGGCCCATGCAAGGGGCACCGTCAAAATCGACAGCCAGAAGGGCAAAGTAGCAGGAAGGTCGGCCCGGTAGGGCATGGGTCAGTCCTTGGTCAACGGGTCCCGCGCCAGATCGAAAGCCTTGCGCATCACGGTCGGCAGGTTGGCGGGACGGAATTCGGTTTGCGAAAGGAATGTGCCACGTTCGGGCGCAGCCGTCATCGGCAAGGTGGCCAGACGTAACGTCAAACGCAGGTGGAAATGCGTGAAGGTATGGCGAACCTCGGCGTTTGGGTCATGCCAGTCGGCCTCAATCGGCGGCGCCGGGAGGGGATCGGCCTCGGTCCAGTCGCTGCCCGGCCATCCCAGCATGCCGCCCAGCAGGCCCTTGTCGGGGCGTTGTTCCAGAAGCCACGCGCCGTCTTCCCGGCGGGCGACATAGGCAATGCCGTGGCGGATGGGTTTGGGTTTCTTTGGGGTCTTCTTTGGCAGTTCTGCGGCCGTCCGGTTGACCCGGGCAATGCAAGCCGCCGACCATGGGCAAATCCCGCAGGCCGGGTTGCGAGGCGTGCAGATCGTGGCGCCAAGGTCCATCACGGCCTGCGCATAATCCCCGGGCCGCAAATCCGGCGTCAGACCGGCGGCTTTCTCTGTGAGTTCGGGCTTGGCTGCAGGCAAGGGTGTGTGAATGTCGTAAAGTCGCGCCATAACCCGCTCGACATTGCCATCGACCACAGTCTCGGCCCGGTCAAAGGCGATGGCCGCAATGGCCGAGGCCGTATAGGGACCGATTCCCGGCAGTTTCAGCAAGTCCTCGCGCTGATCTGGGAAACGCCCGCCATGTGCGTCCCGCACAACCCGCGCACATTTCAGCAGGTTCCGCGCCCGGGCATAATAGCCCAGACCGGCCCATTCCCCCATTACGGCCTGATCCTCGGCATCGGCCAGATTAGAGACCGTGGGCCAAAGCGTCGTAAACCGCTCAAAGTAAGATTTTACAGCCGCAACAGTGGTTTGCTGCAACATGACCTCGGACAGCCACACGCGATAGGGGTCGGGATCGACCTCGGCCCCGGGCGGCACCCGCCACGGCAGGTTCCGCGCATGACGGTCATACCAGTGCAGTAAATCAGCGGATTGTGGCTTCTCACGCATTCTTTATCTTTATCTATTCCCACTGGCCTTTTTACCAATCGGTCGCCAAGCTAAGTTAGGTGGAAGAAAAGGAAAAGACAGGTTTGAGCAAACCCGAACAGCAGAACTCGCCGCCCAAACGGCGCAAGCGCGGCTTCGAGCGCGCCGCTGGCCTGTTGTCGGATCGTATCCGGCAAGCCGGGGAAACCCGCGGCTTTGCCCTGTCTCGCCTTCTGACCCACTGGGAAGAGATCGTCGGCCCGGAAACTGCAGACCACGCCCGCCCCGTCAAAGTCAGCTACAGCCGCGAAGGCTTTGGCGCGACACTGACCCTGCTGACCCCCGGTGCCATGGGCCCAATGCTGGAGATGCAGAAGGAACAGATCCGCGACAAGGTGAATGCCTGCTATGGCTATGCCGCGATCTCGCGCGTACGGTTCACCCAGACCGCCGCCATGGGCTTTGCCGAGGACAAGCCCGGGTTCAAATCCGCCCCCAAACGGCGCGAACCCACTCAGGCCGAACAAGAACACGCGACCAAGCTGGCAAGCTCGGTCCAGGACGACACCCTCCGTCAGGCGTTAGAGCGTCTGGGGGGCCATGTATTAACCCGCTCTAAGTCTTAAGGAGAGCACATATGATCAATCGCCGTACCTTTCTGGCAAGCACCGCCGCCACCGCAGGCGTCGCTGGTATGCCCCTGACCGCATGGGCCGAAGAGGGCCACGAGATCAAAGACATGTTCCTGGGCGACGAAAACGCCCCGCTTACTGTGATCGAATACGCCTCTTACACCTGCCCGCACTGCGCCAATTTCCACAAGAATGTCTTCAAGGACGTCAAGAAGAACTACATCGACACCGGTAAGGTGAAGTTCATCATCCGCGAGGTCTATTTCGACCGTTACGGCCTGTGGGCCAGCATCGTCGCCCGCTGCGGTGGCGAGTCGCGCTTCTTCGGCATCAACGACATGCTGTATGAAAAGCAGAAGGAATGGGTCAGCGGCGCCACCCCAATGGATGTTGTTGCAAACCTGCGCACGATTGGCCTGACCGCCGGCCTGACCAACGAAGAGCTGGACGCCTGCCTTGCCGACCAAGAGGGCGCCAAGGCCCTGCACGAGTGGTACAAAGCCAATGCCGAGCGTGACAAGATCGAAGGCACCCCGACCTTCCGCATCAACGGCGATACCCATGGCAACATGAACTACGCCGATTTTGCCAAGACGCTGGACGGGTACCTCTAAGGGCGACTGCCCTAGCATTCGAACTTTGGATGACGGGCCTTCGGGCCCGTTGTTTTTTGGCGGCACTCGTCCAGATGGTTCGTTGCCTGAACCAATACCTGCTACCGTGCTGTAGCGAACGCCTGCTAGTCAGTTAGCTTCATGTTCCTGCGCATTTCCCATCCGCCGCTCTTCCAATGCTTGGCGGATGATCTGGAAGGACGACGACAGGAACAGGCTCGCCATTATCCCGGCAACAATGAGATCAGGCCATCCCGATGCCGTGCCCCAAACGCCCAAAGCGGCGATCATGACGGCGACATTGCCAATCGCATCGTTCCGAGAGCAGAGCCAGACCGAGCGCACATTTGCATCCCCGTCCTTGTATTTCATCAGAAGCAAGACGCTTGTGACGTTCGTCGCCAAAGCCAGTGCGCCAATGATGCCCATGATCTCGGCTTCGGGTACGCCGACATAGAAAACGCGGTAGACGGTAGAGCCGAAAACCCATGCGCCCATCAAGAAAAGGCTGATACCCTTCGCCAGTGCTGCGTTTGTCCGAGCGCGGATCGAAGCGCCGATAACGGCAAGCGAGATACCGTAGGTCAGCGCGTCCCCAAGGAAATCAAGCGCATCTGCCTGAAGCGCCTGAGATTTGGCCACGTGGCCCGCCGTCATCTCGACCAAAAACATGGTGGCGTTCAGGGCAATGACGATCCACAGCCGCCGCTTGTACTCGGCCGACATTCCGTCGAACTTCGCGTCATTTCCGCAGCATCCTGCCATCTCAAGACCTCTTCAGTTTCATCTTGAGTACAATCTCGTGTCTGTAGTGGCCAGAGTTCATAGCCAATCCCCCTTTTCCATCGCCGGGCCTTCTTAGCGCACTCTGGTTCGAAACTATCAAATCTGGAATAATGTGTGGCCTTAGGACAAGAGGGTACGAACCATGGATCGCGAGCTCATTCATCAAGCGCCAAATCTTGTTGACGTCACCTACCGCCCGGAATTGGCGGCTGTGTATCTAAAGTGGTTCAATGAATATGATGAGGGTACGCGTGTAAGGGAGGCTGTTCTGGCCGCTCTAAACTGGGTCCGTACCAACAACGTCAAGCACTGGGTTGCGGATGTTTCGACTTCTCAACGCGGGTTATCTGACACCGACTATCAATGGGTCAGCGGAGATGAGTTTCGATCAGAAATCATTAACTCAACGTTGCGAAAATTTGTTCTGTTGCCACCTTTGCCTGAGACGGGACAAGACGTTGCATGGGTGACCGATTGGGAGGCGAACACACTTGCAAAATTCGGGGAACGCATTCGCGCGAAAGTCTGTCATAGCATGGACGAGGTAGAAGCGTTTCTGAACTCCTGACACGAACGGTTGAGAGCGCTCTTTTGTCTGCTGACGGACTCCGCAGGGCGCGGGATCGGTCAAATATCTTTTATTTCTAAGCCATTAACTTGCTAACCAGCCGTGCGCGGTGGCTACGACCTTCGATATAAATTCGCGGAAAGTTTGCAAATGGCCGATTGTAGCCCGCAGCTAAAGACTCTGTGCGGTTTAAAATGGACCGACTTAGCACAAGGGCGCTTTTCCATTTAGTTCTTCGGTCCAACCGCGTAACACTTGAGGTCCACGAAAGATTTGCGCCGTGCTTCTGATGCCTGACCTCAACACTGGCGTGCTCAGAGCGCGAACATAAGGACAAAGCCAATGCCAAAGAACAGCTGGAAAATTGCCGTCATCCCCGGTGACGGGATCGGGAAAGAAACCACCCCGGAAGGCGTTCGCGTTCTAGAGGCTGCGTCGAAACGGTTCGATCTTGGCTTTGATTTTGTCGATCACGATTTTTCCTCTGCTGATTACTACCAAAAGCACGGGCAAATGATGCCTGATGACTGGAAGGAGCAGCTTAGCGGAAGTGATGCCCTGTTTTTCGGGGCCGTTGGTTGGCCCGAGGTTGTGCCTGATCACATCTCGCTTTGGGGATCGCTGATCCAGTTTCGCCGGGAATACGATCAATACGTAAGCCTGCGCCCTGCGCGCGCCATGCCCGGCGTTCCGCTGCCACTGGCGGGTCGCGCTCCGGGTGACATCGACATGATGATTGTGCGCGAGAATACCGAGGGCGAATATTCGTCCATCGGCGGCAAGATGTTCCCCGGCACCGATCGAGAGATCGTCATGCAGGAAACCGTCATGAGCCGGGTCGGCGTCGACCGCATCTTGAAATATGCATTCGATCTGGCCGCAAAACGGGGCAAGCATCTGACATCGGCGACCAAATCCAACGGCATTTCGATCACGATGCCCTATTGGGACGAGCGGGTCGCAGAGATGGCGACGAAATATCCCGACATTAAGGTCGACAAATACCATATCGATATTCTGACGGCGCAGTTCGTCCTGCACCCGGACTGGTTCGATGTTGTTGTGGCGTCCAACCTGTTTGGCGACATCCTGTCTGATCTTGGCCCCGCCTGCACCGGCACAATCGGGATCGCACCTTCAGGAAACATCAACCCGGAAGGCAAGTTCCCCTCGCTGTTCGAGCCGGTCCATGGGTCCGCGCCGGATATCGCCGGAAAAGGCATCGCCAATCCGGTCGGGCAGATTTGGGCAGCGGCCATGATGCTAGAACATCTGGGCGCTCAAGAGGCCAGCACCTCGATTGTCTCTGCGATTGAAAAAGTCTTGTCAGAAGAGGCCTTGCGCACGCCTGACCTTGGCGGAGCGGCCGACACCAAAACCTGTGGCGCTGCCATCGCGGACGCCGTGCTGGACGGGGTGTAAGTGGCCGCCTCTGCCTTTCTGAAGGGCTTTGAGGTCCAAAAGGTCCAGTTGCCCGATCTTGACATCAACTATGCCAGTGCGGGAACAGGGCCGCCGGTCTTGCTGTTGCACGGTCATCCGCAAACCCATGTTGTCTGGCGCAAGGTTGCCCCGCGCCTTGTAGGGGCGGGCTATCAGGTGATCGCGCCCGACCTCAGGGGGTATGGTGACAGTGACAAGCCTGATAGCGATCCGTCGCACTACCCCTATTCCAAAAGGGTGATGGCGGCCGACCAGATCGCCTTGATGAACCACTTGGGCCACGAAACGTTTTCGGTTGTTGGTCATGATCGCGGGGGGCGCGTCGCGCATCGCCTTGCGCTTGATTTCCCGGATGCGGTCGAACGGCTGGTCGTCCTAGATATCGCTCCGACGCTGACAATGTATTCGCTCACCAATCAGGAGTTTGCCACGCGCTATTTCTGGTGGTTTTTCTTGATACAGCCAGATGGGCTGCCCGAGAAAATGATCGCCTCGGACCCGGAATATTTCCTGCGCAGACATATCTCGGGCCAAGTGAAGATCGAAGGGTCTGTGGATGAGGCCGCGATCGCCGAATACCTGCGCAGCTACAGTGATCCGGCCACGCTCCATGCGATTTGCGAAGACTACCGCGCCTCCGCAAGCATTGATCTAAAGCACGACCGGGAAGCCCAGACCAATCGCATCAAGGCGCCGCTGTTGGCCATATGGGGCGAGCAAAGCGTCGTCGGAGAGCTTTATGACGTCAAGGCGACTTGGCAGGAAAAAGCAAACCACGTCTCGGGTGTCGGCCTGCCATGTGGGCATGCGATCCCCGAAGAAGCACCAGAAGAATTAGCCAAGCATATCCTTGGATTTCTAGCGGGCTGAACCTGCTCTGGGCAGTGCCGAATTCGGTTTTCAGCCGCTGGTGATCTATTGTGGACGAAGGGCCTGTCACGTTTTTGGGCCAAGTTCGCAAATGAAAGGCTGCAAAATGGCTGTACATACTCCGCTGACGGGAACATGGGCGCTGGTGGCTTGGTATAATGAGAGACCGGACGGAAAACGGCTTTATCCACTGGGGGAATACGCCACGGGCTACATAAGTTATTCGCCCGACGGGTTTGTCTTCGTGCACCTCAGTGCGGCTAAACGGACGCCTTATGCTGTGAACGATCCTTTCGGGGGGACCGCGGACGAGGACGCCGCTGCCATCAAGTCACAGATCACTTACGCCGGGCCTTTCGAATATTTTGGCGACCACGTGATCCACCGCGTCACCCATTCATCCTGCCCGAATTGGGTTGGGACAGAGCAACGCCGCAACGTCGAGTTCCGGGGCGACGGCCTAAGGCTAAGTGCGTCAGGGGCGCTTTTTCAAGGAGAGCAAGTTACGGCGATCGTGGACTGGCAACGGGCAGCGCGATAACAGGCCGCGTTCTCGACAAACCAGACCCGCATGGTTCTCAGGCCCCCGGACTTCCGGCGCCACCCAAATCGTATGTACGGTTTCTGTACAGGTTTTGTACGCATTCCATACGTCGATTTCAGGGCCTCAGGTCTTGGTGGGCAGCCCGATCCGGTCCAGCGCCTGATCCAGAGGGTCGGGGTTGGAAATGTCTAGTCGGACGGGCAGGGTCAGCACTTTCATCCGAAAGGCATCGGGCAGGCGGACGGCGTCTTTTTCCGTGGTAACCAGTTGTGCGCCAAGGGTTTTCGCATCGTTCGACAGGCGCTGCATCAGGGCGGGTGTCAGGGGTTGGTGGTCCGACAGGGCCTCGGCGTGCAGCACCTCGGCGCCGATCAGGCGAAGGGTGGCAAAGAACTTCTCTGGGTGGCCGATGCCAGCAAAGGCCAGAACCCGCTGACCTTCCCATGGCATCCCCGTAAATAGCGGTTTTAATTGACCTTTCAGGTGGGGCAATGCGATCTGCGAGCCCCATGTTTCGGCAAAGCGGTCCTGCGCATCGTCTGGCCCGATCGACAGAACCAGATCGCCGCGCGCCATGCCGGCTGCGACGGGCTCTCGCAGGGGGCCAGCGGGCAGGCAGCGGCCATTGCCAAAACCCTTGGCCGCATCCACCACGATCAGTGAAAGGTCCTTGTGAACCAAGGGGTTCTGGAACCCGTCGTCCATCAGGATGACGTCGGCACCGGCCTCTACGGCCTTCACAGCCCCGGCGGCGCGGTCCTTGGCGACCCAGACCGGTGCAAAAGCAGCCAGCAGCAAGGGTTCGTCACCAACCTCGGCCGCCGTATGGCTGCGCGGGTCGACTTGGATTGGGCCTTCAACACTGCCGCCATAGCCACGCGACAGGAACTGCGGGTTGTAGCCCTGCGCGATCAATCGTTCGGCCAGCGAGATGGCAGTGGGCGTCTTGCCGGTGCCGCCTGCATTCAGGTTGCCGATGCAAATCACGGGGACCGACAGCTTCAGCGGCGTCCCCTTGGCAAGCCGCCGCGCCGTTGCCCGCGCATAAAGCGCCCCCAATGGGGCCAGCGCCAGCGCACGCGGGTCGATAGAGGACGGCGATTTGTACCAGAACCGGGGCGGCTGCATCACGATGCCTTCCTTTTGGCGACCTCTGCCAGGATCACGTCAGAGATCAGCGCCGTCGCCTCGGCGCTTTTGGTGGCGAGATCCCAAGCGGCATGGGCCATCTGCGCCACTTTGTCAGCTGCCTGAAGCTCGATCAATACGCGCGATAGCTGGTCGACGTCGCGCACCACCCGCGCGGCACCGGCCCGATCCAACTCTTGGTAGTCGGACGCAAAGGTGCCAAAGCGGGGACCGTGCAGGATGGCGGCGCCAAGGGACGCGGGGACAAACGGGTCGCTGGACCCACCGACGCCGCGCAGGGTCTGGCCGATAAAGGTCAGGGGGACGATCCGCGCCCAAAGGGCGTCCTCTGCCGGAACATCGGCGATGACGATCTGGGTCTCGGACTGGATTTTCTGACCTGTCGAGCGCTGAACGACCTGCCGACCCTGTGCTCGGGCTTTTTCGGTCATCGCGGCGGCTCGCTCGGGCGAGGATTGCTGGACAACCAGAAGGCTGCGGTGTGCCTTTTGCGCAGTGCGCTCATAGGCGGTCAGGATGATGTCTTCTTCTTCCTCGCTCAGATCAGATGCCAGCCAACTTGGGCGGCCAGCCAGTTGCGCGGCCAAGGCCTGACTGGCGGTGGTATCGACCGGGTCGGGGGCCGGACGGTTGGGCAGACAACCGGTGACAAGGCTTCGCCCCGAGGGCAGTCCCGCCAGATGCAGGGTATGCGCCTGCGCGTCCGTCGCTGTCAGAACGGTGGACACCTGCCGCAGCAACCCACGCAGCACAAGGCGGCTGGCATCGCCAAACCCGTGATCGCCCGGTTGTTCGGTCGGCGCGTAGATCAGGACGCAGGCCCCAGAGGCGCGCAGCTTCAGCAACAGGCCGGGGTCGGCCAGCTCGGCGAAGATCAGCGCGATCGGCGGTTCCCAGTCGCGCAGGAAATTGCGCATGGCCTGAGCGCCATCAAGGGGCGCATCGAGGCGCAGCAGGTCTGGGGGTGCATCTTCGGCCACAAACCCATCAGGGTGGGTCAGCAGAACCGGCAGTTCGGGGTTGCCGTTGATCAGATCCGCAGCGACGTCTTGCGCTGGAATTGCCCCGGCCTTTGGTGCGTGGATCCAGACCAGAACCTCTTCCGGGGACAGGATGGTCTGACGCTCTTGCAGGGCAGGAGCGTCGGGGCCGCGCACCAGTCGGGCGCGCAGCTGAGACAGTCGCAGCGCAAGGCTGGACAGAATGCGGGTTAGAAGGCTCAGCCGAGTTCCTCGGTCGAGCTGGCTGCGGCTTCTTCGTCCCGCAGGCGGTGCAGATGCGCAATGAAATAGCGCATATGGGCGTTGTCGACGGTGCGCTGAGCTTCGGCCTTCCACGCATCATAGGCGGATTGATAGTTCGGGAAGATGCCGACGATGTGAATATCGTCCACGTCTTTGAAGACAGACTTGGTCGGGTCGACCAGTTCGCCGCCGAAGACCAGGTGCAGTCGTTGGGCCATTTTTTAACTCCTCGCGGGTGGCGCGTTTCGCGGCGGACCCTAGACCAAGGGGCGGGCCGGGGAAAGGGGTCAGGCCAGCCGTTTGATGGTTTCGGCGTGAAGCGCCCCCGCCGTGGCGACGATGCCTTGAGATTGGGCAACTGGCGAATTGAAAGTCAGGTCCGCCCCGGTTTTGTCGGTGGCGGCCCCGCCAGCTTCGGCGACAATCACCGCCCCGGCGGCGATGTCCCAATGCCACGTGTCGCGCAGGGTCAGCATCGCGTCAAAGCGACCCTCGGCCACAAGGCACAAACGGTAGGCCAGAGAGGTGCGGAAATGGCGTTGGACGTTCGGCATGTCACGCCAGTGATGCGCCTGAAACGTGGGTTTAGCGGCCAGAATGTCGGCCCCGTCCAGCGCGACCCGGTCCGAGGTCTGGATAGCTGCTCCGTTCAGCGCGGCGCCAGCCCCAATCGCGCCCGTGTAAAGCTTGTCGAGCGCAGGTAGGTAAACGACCCCGGCGATGGCGCGCCCGTTCTGGACAAGGCCGATAGAGGTCGCAAAGGTTGGTTCCCCATTCAGAAACGCGCGGGTCCCGTCGATCGGATCCACGACGAACACCGTATCGGCCTGCAGACGTGCAAGGTCGTCCTCGGTTTCTTCGGACAGCCAGCCATAGTTCGGACGGGCATCGGTCAGTATTTCACGCAGGGCGCGGTCCACGGCGATATCGGCCTCGGATACGGGGCCTTGGCCATCGGATTTCTCCCAGACTTCCGGAGAGTTCCCCCAAAAATGGGTGGCAATGCGCCCGGCCTCTTTCGCAGCCTCGATCAGAAGGGGCAGGTCACTTTCCGGCAAGGGTCAGACCTTCGACCAGAAGCGAGGGGATCGGGCGCGACAGGTGCATCCGCGCGTCATTTCCGGGGATCAGCGTCTTCAGCATGTCGCGCAGGTTGCCCGCGATGGTGCATTCGTTGACGGCATGGGTGATCTCGCCGTTTTCAACCCAGAAGCCAGCGGCGCCCCGGGAATAGTCGCCGGTATTCGGGTTGATCGTCGCCCCGATCATCGAGGTCACCAGAAGGCCCGTGCCCATCTCGGCGATCAACTCGTCGCGCGTCTTGTCGCCAAGCGTCAGGCTAAGGCTGCCCGCGCTGGGCGAGGGCGGGGCGGTGGTGCCGCGTGCTGCATGCGCGTTGCTGGTCAGGCCAAGCTGGCGGGCCGTGGCCAGATCCAGCACCCAGTTCTTCAGAATACCGTCTTCGACAAATGTTACTTCGCGGGTCGCCAGCCCTTCACCGTCGAAGGGTTTTGATCCCGCGATCCGTGCCCGATGCGGGGATGATGTCAGCGACATGCCTTTGGGCAGTACCTGCTCTCCCATCGCGTCCAGCAGCCACGATGATCCCCGCGCGACCGACACGCCATTGATGGCCGAGGTCAGATGCGCAATCAGCGAGGTCGAGATACGTTCATCAAACAGCACCGGATAAGCGCCGGTGGCCGGTTGCCGCGCATTAGCGCGGGCCAGGGCGCGTTCGGCGGCCTGCTGGCCGATCGATTCCGGCGACGGCAGATCGTTCTGATAGATGCGGGCCTCGCCGGCGAAGTCACGCTCCATATTCGCGCCGGTGCCGGTGATGGCAGAGCAAGAGATGCCCCGATCCGTCCGGGCGTAGCCGCCGGAAAACCCGTTGCTGGTCGCCAGATGGATTTGCTGGTGGCTATAGCCAGCGCTTGCGCCTTCGACCTGCGAAATCCCATCAACAGCAAGGGCCGCGGCCTCGACCCGTTGGGCGTCATCCTGCAGGGCCGCGGGCGAGGGTTCGTCTGACGGGTCCGCCAGTTCCAGCGCCGCGACATCCCAGTCGCTTGCCAGTTGGTCAGGCTCGGCCAGACCGATATAGGGATCCTCGGGCGCTTCTTTCGCCATGGCCACGGCGCGTTCGGCCATCGCCTGCATCGTGGCAAGGCTGGTGTCAGAGGCCGACACGCAGGCCTGACGTTTGCCGATCAGCACCCGAAGACCCAGATCAATCCCCTCTGACCGCTCTGCCTGTTCCAGCGCCCCGCCGCGCACGTCGATGGAAATCGCAGTGCCCTGTACGGCCAGCACATCGGCGGCCTCGGCACCTGCGCGTTTGGCGGTTTCCAACAGGGTTTGGGTAAGCGTGTCTAGCGATTGCGTCATAAAGGGGCCCTTCAATGCGTCCCAATGGACCTAGGTCAACAAAACGCCCCGCGCAAGGTGGCGCGGGGCGTGAAGCATTCAAACTGAGGCAGGATCAGCGCAGACGCTGGCCGTTGGCAAGAACCTGACCATCTTTGGTGACCTGAATTTCAGACACCAGTTCGTCCGCACCCGCACCCGGACGCGCGAACATGCCCAGCATCATGCGGACACCCATGACCTGATCCTGTGGTACGAAGCCCAGCTTGACCAGATTGTCCATCACGGCGTTTGCGCCTTGCAAGTTCAGCGAGACCGACCCGCTTGGCGCAGGCATGCCCGGGAAGGTCGTGGTGTCGGAATTGTCGAAGGTAAAGCTGCCGTTGCCGGTGAGGTTTGCTCCGATAAGCGACAGAACCAGTTCGTTGATATCCAGCGCTTCGATCTCGGCGGGCTGACCACCGGTGGCTTCGACAAGCTCGGCGGCTTCGGGATCAAAGAGATCAAACAGCCAGCGCAGTTTGCCGGTTGTGTCGATCACCAGCGTCGCCGGATCGCGCGGCAGAACGGCGGTGGGGTCGAACATGCCCCAGATCTGTTCGCTGACGGTCAGGCCGACCAGTTCCAGCTTCATCGCGAAATCGCCTGCCTCTTCGGCGCCGACGGGGATCTGGAAGCGACCACCGACTTTCTCGAACGCGACGTCGATCTGCGGGAAGGGAATCTGCATGCCCGAGATTTGCATGGTTACATCCGAGGCCGCTCCACCATAGTCGATGGTCTGTTCGTTCAGCTCTAGATCCAGCGCACCGTTGGACGCGCCCATGACGACGGTGCCCGCCTCGGTCGGGCTTTCGATATCCATGTTTAATTCATAGCTGTCGTAGGCATAGCTGCCCTTAATATTCAGACCTGCCTTCAGCATTGCGGTGAAATCGGCCGGATCCATGGTCGATGGGATAGCAAAGACCGCTTCCGAGGTCAGGTTCTGGATCGAACCCGACAAGTTCACACCCTCGCCATCCTCAATAACGGTGACCGCATAGGTGGTCTCTTCGATGTTGGTCTCGGAGAGGCCGTTGACCATGTCGCTGTCGGTCATCTCGTATTTGCCGTCCAGCCCGGACATTGTCACAGAGCCGTTCAGCTCTGCCTCTTCGCCTTCCACATCGAAATCGACGAATTCCATCGTCAGCATGTCAGCCGAAAAGTCATAAGCGGTTTTGTCGCCCTCGGCAGAGGCGATGGTTTTCATCCCTTCCTGCGTCACGACAATCGTCATCGAGACGGATTCACCCTCTTCCGGGTCGACGTCCATCTTATAGGTGATCTGGGGGCCGGTTTCGATCAGGACCGTGCCGTCGCCTTGTTCTGTGAAGATCAGGTCACCGATGGTGGCTTTGATGTCGGCCTCCGGAACGGTCATCGCCATCTCGACATTCGAGACGGTCAGAACGCCGCCGCTCATGCTTTCGTCACCCGTTACACGCTGGCCGTATCGTGCGCCGAAATCCTGGAAACTCTGCCAGGCTTCCTGGGCCGAAATGTCGGCAAATGCGGCCGACCCGGACAACAGCGCGATAGCAGCCGAGCTTGTGAAAAGGGTTTTTGGATTGGTCATGAGGAACCTTCATAAATTCTAAATCTGGGTCAAAGCATCCCTGTCCGGGTCAAGATGGTCAAGGGTGGTTTCCGGTGTTAAGCATGTTTTCGCAGCCGGTTATTATTGGTGCGTAAGGGGGACGAAATTATGACAGACCTAACAGGAAAAGTAGCCCTGATCACGGGCGCAAGCCGGGGGATCGGTGCCGCCGCCGCCCGCACTTTTGCAGAGGCTGGCGCGAAGGTGGCGCTTTTGGCGCGCTCGCGAGAGTCGATCATCGAGCTGGCCGGAGAGCTGGGCGATGCGGCGCTGGCCATTCCCTGCGACGTCAGCCGCTACTGGGAAGTCGAGGCCGCCGTTCAGGCGACGCTGGATACCTTTGGTCGCTTGGATATCGTGATCAACAACGCAGGCGTTGTCGAACCCATCGGGCGGCTAGAGGACATTGACCCCGAAGGCTGGGCCCATGTCATCGACATCAACCTGAAGGGTGTTTTCAACTGCGTCCGCGCGGCCCTGCCAGTGATGCGCGCCGAAGGGGGCGGGACGTTTCTGGGCGTCAGCTCTGGCGCGGCGCATGGGCCGGTCGAAGGTTGGAGCCACTATTGCTCTTCGAAAGCCGGGGCCGCGATGCTGACCCGCTGCATCGACAAGGAAGAGCGTGAAAACGGGATCCGCGCGATAGGCCTGTCCCCGGGCACCGTCGCGACCCAGATGCAGAAAGAAATCAAGGCCAGTGGCATCAACCCGGTCAGCCAGTTGGAATGGTCTGATCACATCCCGCCCGAATGGCCCGCGAAGGCGCTGTTGTGGATGTGTGGTGCCGAGGCGGACGAGTTTCTGGGGCAGGAAATCTCTTTGCGTGACCCCGACATTCGCAGCCGTGTGGGAGTAACCTCATGATCCGCTTGGACAAGGCCGACAACATCTGGACCGTCACCATCGACCGTCCGGACAAGGCGAACTCTTTGACCAAGGCGATGCTCACCGAATTGGCGGTGATCGCAGAAGAGGCTCAGCAAGCCGAGATTGCCGCCCTGATCCTGACCGGCGAGGGCAAGGTCTTCAGCGCCGGGGCCGATCTGGACGAGGCGCGCGCCGGTCTGGCCACCGATGACGTGTGGGAGCGTCTTTCGGGTGCCATCGCCCGCCTTGACGGAACCCTGACAATCGCCGCGCTGAACGGGACGCTGGCGGGTGGGGCCTTTGGCATGGCGCTGGCCTGCGATCTGCGTATCGCGGTGCCCGAGGCCAAGTTTTTCTATCCGGTGATGAAGCTGGGGTTCCTGCCGCAGCCATCTGATCCAGCGCGGATGCGGGCCCTGATCGGGCCGGCGCGCGCCAAGATGGTGCTTTTGGCGGGTCAGAAACTGACTGCGGACGAGGCGCTTTCCTATGGTCTTGTCGACCGTCTGGTCCCCAAAGACGAGCTGGCAGAGTGCGTACAGAACCTGTGCACAGACTGTGCAGCCGGTCAGCCGCATATCCGCCGCGGGATCAAGGCGCTTTGCGCAGCCGAACTGACCTAAACAGCATTCGCCAGCCAGATCTGCGCGGCTTCGACCTCATCCAGATTGAAGGTCTTCATCTTGATCGGGGTCATGGCCCCAGCGGCCTTGGCCATGGGGCTCATCCACGGAATGTCGGACACGACAGCGCAGTGGGTGATGTGCGGGATGGCTTTGAAGTCGAAGATCATACCGTCCCACATGATCGAGGGGTCGAACCCGTCGAAGGATTCGACGATCTCCAGTAGGCGTATCTTGTCGTGCCTTTCCATGAAGGCTTCGAACTTGGGCAGAATCTCATCAAAATCCTGCCGTGTGACCGATCCTCTGACGATCAATGCGATCATCTTGTTGGGGTGGTCCTCGGTATAGCTGACTGACATTTTGCGGCCCTCCTGACCGTCAGCTTAGCGCGGATTTTTCTGGGCTGGTGTGATCTGGCTCAACGTTGGCGGCGTTTCCCGGGGGTTTTCGAATGAAACGCCGGGGGGCGTTTCTGCACCCACTTTATGAATTTGGCCAACCTTGGATGTGCTTGAAGCGCCTCGATCGTATGAAAGTCCCGGGCGAGTTCCGTTTCGGTCAGGGTGGCGTGAATCTCGTTGTGGCAGATCTGGTGCAGCAGGACCGTTGGCCCGCCCTTGCCGCCGCGCAGCCGCGGAATAAGGTGATGCAGGCTTTGCTTGGCCTCGGGCGGAATCGGGCGGCCGCAAAGGGGGCAGGCAGGCAAGTTTTCCTGTGGCATCTGGTGGTGAACTCTTGCGATAGTCGGTTTCGGGTGTAACACCCGTCCTAATAAGTGATGTGGGCCCACTGGCTGGCAAGGAGGTTCTGTTCGATGGAAAACCAACCTGAAATCATTCAGAAAGCGCTGGGCTTTGCCGAGCAAGGTAAAGAGATCGCGCTAGAGTGGCTGACCAGCCCCGCCGCCTGGTCGCAGTTCGGGTTGCTGGTTGTGGCGTTCATCGCGGCACTTTTGCTGACGCGCCGGGCCTCGCCCATTATTTCCAAATGGCTGACCCCGCCCGAAGAACAGACGCATTTCATTGCCCGCAGCCGTCGGTTCCTGTTGCAGTTCCTGCCCCTGTTGATGCCGCTTCTGGCCTATGTCTTCACCGGGATCGGTGAGGGGATTGTCCGGTCGATCTTTGAAACAGGTGCAGTAATCGCCTTTGGCAAACGGGTGTTCATGTTCCTTGCGGTCCGCATTCTGGTCAAAGACATCCTGAACGACGGATTCCTCAAGCTTTTGGGCCGCTACGTCGCGTTGCCCTTGGCCGCTGTCTACGCCGTTGGCCTGATGGAGCCGTTGATCGCCTATCTGAACTCGCTGAAGTTCACCTTGGGCAATATCACCATTTCGTTGATGGCGCTGATACGTGGCGCGGTGGCGGGTGGCATCCTGTTCTGGCTGGGCCGCTGGTCGAACGACCAATCCGCCTCTTACCTCAAATCGCAGGACCAGATGCGCCCCGCGACGCGCGAACTGGCGATCAAGGCCAGCGAGATCGCAATTTTCGGCGTCGCCTTCCTGTTGCTGATGAACATCATGGGCATCAACCTGTCGACCCTTGCGGTTCTGGGTGGTGCGATTGGTGTTGGTCTGGGTTTTGGCCTGCAAAAGATCGCGTCGAACTTCATTTCGGGGATCATTCTGCTGCTGGAAGGGCAGGCCACTGTCGGTGATTATGTCGAGCTGGACGGGGGCGAAGCCGGGACGATCGTGAAGATGACCTCTCGCGCGACCATTCTGGAGACCTTCGACGGTCGGTGGATCGTCGTCCCGAACGAGGATTTCATCACCACGCGTGTCGTGAACTATTCCGATGCGGGCAGTGCCAACCGGTACGAGGCACCGTTCTCGGTCAGCTATGACACCGACATCAACAAGCTTCCCGAGATCATCGAGACCGCTGTGGGCAAGCTGGATTTCGTGTTGCAAGAGCCTGATGGCCCCGACTGTGAACTGCGTGGCTTCGGTGACAGCGGTATCGATTTTGCGGTGGAGTTCTGGGTCGAAGGGATCGACGACGGCCAGAACAAGTTCACGCCGAAAGTGCTGTTTGCCATCTGGAATGCCCTGAAAGAGAACAATATCGAAATCCCCTATCCGCATCGCGTGGTCGAATTCAAAGGCACGCCGCCGCAGGCAACGTCTTGACCGACGCGCTTGTCATTGGTGCAGGCCCCGCCGGGCTGATGGCGGCCGAGGCTTTGGCCAAAGCGGGCCGAAAGGTCGTCGTGGCCGAGGCCAAGCCTTCGGTCGGTCGCAAGTTCCTGATGGCGGGCAAATCAGGGCTGAACCTGACCAAGGACGAGCCTTTCGATGCGTTCTGCACCGCGTTTGATCCGGCAAGCCCTTTACTTCCGATGCTAAACGCTTTTGGCCCCAAGCAGGTGCAGGACTGGGCCCGCGATCTGGGGCAAGAGGTGTTTACCGGATCCACGGGCCGCGTCTTTCCCAAGGTGATGAAGGCCTCGCCCCTGCTGCGGGCGTGGATGGGTCGGCTGGATGGGCTTGGCGTAACGGTGCACACCCGCTGGCGTTGGCAGGGCTGGGATGGGGCCGAGGCCCTGTTCGATACGCCAGACGGTCGGCAGACCCTGCGCCCGAAGGTGACAGTGCTGGCGCTTGGCGGGGCAAGCTGGGCGCGGTTGGGATCAGACGGGGTTTGGGTCGATCATCTGGCGGGCGCGCCGATTGCGCAGTTTCAATCGGCCAACATGGGGTTCCGGGTCAACTGGTCCCCGCACATGCAGAAACACTTTGGCCAGCCGGTCAAAGCCGCAGCCCTGCTGGTGGATGGCAAGGCCCATCGCGGTGAGTTTGTCATCTCGGAACGCGGGCTAGAGGGCGGCGGGATCTACGCAATCTCGAAACCCCTGCGTGAAGGCGCGACGCTGGCGCTGGACCTGTTGCCGGATCTGACATCCGATCAAGTTGCCGCCCGCCTTTCGCGTCCGCGCGGTAAGGCCAGCATGTCGAACCATCTGCGCAAGGCCTTGCGGCTTGATCCGGTGCGCATTGCGCTGTTGCAGGAATTCGCCCGTCCTTTGCCAGAAGGCGAAGACCTGGTGGCGCGCCTGAAGCACCTGCCTGTCCCTCTGCAAGGACCGCGTCCGATGGACGAGGCGATCTCGGTCGCGGGCGGTGTGTCTTGGGACGGGTTGGACGCAGGTCTGATGTTGACCAGCCGCCCCGGTGTCTTTTGCGCCGGAGAGATGCTGGACTGGGAGGCGCCAACCGGCGGGTACCTTCTGACCGGCTGTCTGGCGACGGGCCTTTGGGCCGGGCAGCACGCCGCCGCAAGGGTGGCCGGAACCGATGTTCCCGGCACGCCCGTTTCCTGATCAGACCTTCCTGAGCTGGCCTGAGTCGATCATCTGCTGGAACATCTCTTCCATTGATGTACGCAGGGGCCGATAGGACAGGCCAAGCTCTTTCAAGGCTTTGGAATTGTCGGCCCGGAAGGGCACGTTCACATTGCGCTCGACAGCTTTGCGGGTGACGCCGTCGCCGACCATTGGGCCGATCAGCCAGGCCAACCACTTGGGAATTGGGCGGGTCGGGATAGGGTAGTCGGCGCCAAAGGTGTCACGCAGTTCTTGCGACATGTCGAACAAGGTTGTCTCATGCGCCGAGATTATGTTGCGCCCGTTAGCCTGAGGGAGGAATCCAGCAGCCAGATGCGCCTGCGCAAGGTCGCGTACATCGACAACGCCAATGCCCCATTTCGGCGCACCCGTTTTCATGGAGCCGTCGCCCATCTGACGCAATATATTAAAGCTTTCCGATGTCGGCCTGTCCTGCAGCGCCGGACCGATTACAAGGCTGGGGTTGATGACGACCAGTTTCCACTGACTTTGCGCTTCGGCGATTTTCCACGCTGCCTTCTCGGCCAGCGTTTTGGAATAGCTGTAGGCGTTGTGATTGATCGATGAAGAGGTGTTCCAGACGCTTTCGTCCAAACGACCACTCGGCGCATTGGCGCAGTCGATCGTGTCGCCATAGATCGCGGCACAGGACGAGGTCAGGACTACGCGTTCGACTGACGGGGTCTTGTTGGCCTGTTCCAGAATGTTTTCGGTGCCTTTGACTGCAGGCTCAATCAGATCCTTCTGGGGGTCCTTCACGTTGATGTTAAAGGGCGAGGCTGTGTGGAACACAGTTGCGCAGCCGTCCATCGCTTCGGCGTACGAGCCCTCTGCCAGCAGATCAGCCGCGAACAGTTTCAAAGTGCCAGAAGAGGCCTCTGCAATTTCGGTCAGGTGTTTCACCTTTGCGGCATCATCCGGGTTGCGAACAGGGGCGTGAACAGTGGCCCCGGCTTCAAGCAGGCCTTTGACGATCCAGCCAGCCACATAACCAGTGGCCCCGGTCACCATGACGGGTTTTGAGGTGTCGATCGTGAACATAGCGGGATCCTTCAGAAGCAGACGTTTTGGGAAGGGAAAGATGCGCGAGGATTTAAGCCGCGCGGTTGGAGCACTGAGGTGTTGGTTATGGTCCTGATCCTTGTTCTTTTCGCCTTCGTTGAGTGGACTATACGACAAACCCAGAGAATTTCACGCGCGGATCGTGCCAACCGTATATCGAAGGGCGCCAGGCTGTGGTGAGTGTTTCTGGTGAATCAGTTCAGCAACTGGTCGCGAACGTCTGCCGGGGTGCGACCGGTACAGCCTTGGAAGGCCCTATAGAACGAGCCCGGATTCTGAAATACAAGGTCTGGCGGGCGCGTTGAACGCCCGCCGAAAAGGGATCAGTTCATAAGTTCAACGGCAATGGCGGTGGCCTCGCCACCCCCGATGCAAAGCGAGGCCATGCCTCGTTTCAGGTCGTATTTCTGAAGGGCTGCCAACAGGGTCACCATGATCCGCGCGCCAGACGCGCCGATGGGATGGCCAAGAGCACAGGCGCCGCCGTGGACGTTGACCTTGTCATGCGGCAGGTCCAGCGACTTCATCGCGGCCATGGCGACGACGGCGAAGGCCTCGTTGATCTCGAACAGGTCAAAGTCAGATCGCGACAGGCCGATCTTCTGCTCTAGTTTTTCGATAGAACCGATGGGCGCTGTCGGGAACAGGTTCGGTTTATCCGCATGGGTCGCGTGGCCAAGGATGCGGGCGATGGGTGTCAGCCCCCGCTTTTCGGCCTCGGAAGCGCGCATCAGAACCAGCGCCGCCCCGCCGTCCGAAATCGAGCTAGAGTTTGCAGGCGTCACCGTGCCGCCATCGCGGAAGGCGGGCTTCAACTGGCGGATCTTGTCCAGACGGGCCTTTAGGGGCTGTTCATCGTCAACCACAGTGCGGGCCGTGCGGGTTTTGACCTCTACCGGCACGATCTCGGCTTCGAAGGTTCGGTCGGTGATCGCTTTCGACGCGCGTTCCAACGAAGCGATGGCATAGTCGTCCTGCGCTTCGCGAGTGAACTGATAGCTTTCGGCGCAGTCTTCGGCGAAGGTGCCCATCAGGCGGCCGCGGTCATAGGCGTCCTCCAACCCGTCAAGGAACATGTGGTCCATGACCTTGCCGTGGCCCAGACGATAGCCGCCGCGCGCGCGGTCCAGCAGGTAAGGCGCTCGGGTCATGCTTTCCATGCCGCCGGCGACCATGATGTCGGTCGACCCCGCAAGGATCATGTCGTGGGCGAACATCGCCGCCCGCATGCCAGAGCCGCACATCTTGTTGATCGTCGTGGCGCCAGCCGACAGCGGCAGGCCCGCACCTAGCGAAGCCTGCCGTGCCGGGGCCTGGCCTTGGCCTGCGGGGAGGACGCAGCCCATGACAACCTCGTCGATCTGGTCGGGGGAAAGGCCCGCGCGATCCACCGCAGCCGCAATCGCGGCGGCGCCCAGATCAGCGGCGGGGACAGTTTTGAAATCTCCGTCGAACCCGCCCATGGGCGTACGGGCAGAGCCAACGATGACAATCGGATCAGATGCAGACATGTTCGTCCCTTTCCCTATTTGGGGGCCATGCGCAGGGCGCCGTCGACGCGGATGACCTCGCCGTTCAGCATGCGGTTGGTGATGATGTGCTTGGCCAGTGAAGCATATTCTGCAGGATTTCCAAGCCGTGCCGGGAAGGGCACGCTGGCGCCAAGGCTGTCCTGAACCTCTTGCGGCAGGCCAGCCAACATCGGTGTGCCAAAGATGCCCGGCGCGATGGTCATGACGCGAATGCCGGACGAGGCCAGCTCACGGGCCGCCGGCAGGGTCAGGCTGGCGACGCCCCCTTTCGAGGCCGCATAGGCCGCTTGCCCGATCTGGCCGTCAAAGGCGGCAATAGAGGCGGTGTTGATGATCACGCCGCGCTCTTCGTCCTCGCCCGGTTCGTTCTTGGCGATGGCCTCTGCCGCGAGGCGCAGCATGTTGAACGTGCCGACCAGGTTGATGTTGATCGCACGGGCAAAGGTTTCCAGCGCATGGGGGCCTTTGCGACCGTTGATCTTCTCACCCGGCGCGATCCCGGCGCAGTTGACCAGACCGTGCAGGGCACCAAAGGTCGACACGGCCGCGTCGACACAGGCCTGTGCATCCTCGGCCGACGTGACGTCGGTTTTCTGGAAAACGGTGTTTTCTGCCATCTCGGCCGGTGCGTTGATGTCGGCGATGACGACTTTAGCGCCCTCGGCCACCAAAGCCTCTGTTACGGCTGCGCCCAAACCTGACGCTGCGCCTGTCACGATGAATACGCGATCACGGATATCCATGTTGCCTCCTTGATACCGGTGATTTTGGATCAGTCTACGGCAGAAGTGACTTGCAAGTGATGATAATTCGCCTCAATTCTATGAGCGATTTTGCAAGTATCAGGCCCATGACAAAGAAACCCATCTCCGCCGATTTCGTGACCGAGGCGTTGGGCTGCGCGGTCCGGGCGGGTGTGGATACGGCGGCTTTGATGGCCGCGGTGGGAATGCGGTTTCCGCCCAAGGGTCATTACAGCGCCGAAGAGTTCGGGCAGTTATGGCGGGCCTTGGCGGTTGAGATGGGGGATGAGTTCTTCTGTCTGGGCGACCGCCCGATGCGACCCGGGGCCTTTGCGTTAATGAGCCAATCCACCCTTAGCGCCCCCACCCTGCGGGTCGCGCTGAAGCGTATTCTGAAGTTCATGGCCGTGGTGCTGGATGAACCCTATGGGCGTCTGACGGTCGAGGACGGGCAGGCGGTCATTCGATTGACGGACCATGCGCGGGATCGGTCGGCCTTTGCCTATCGTACCTATTGGATCATCGTGCATGGGCTGACCTGCTGGCTGGCCGGGCGCAGGTTGCCACTGCTGCGGGTCGATTTCGCCTGCCCAGAGCCCGTGCAATACGAGGACTATCGCCAGTTCTTCGGGGCTCCGGTGCAGTTCGACGCAAGCCAAAGCCTGCTGGCGTTTGATGCCCGACATCTGGATATTGCCCTGTCCCGGACCGAACGCGAGCTAAAGGGGTTTCTGCGCAAAGCGCCTGCGAACATCCTTGTCGGCTATGTGCATGACACCGGCTTTCAGGGGGAAGTCACACGGATTTTACGGGCCACGCCTCCGCGGGACTGGCCCCGCTTTCATGAACTTGCCGCGCAGTTGAAGACCAGCGTGCCGACCCTGCGGCGCAATCTGGCGCAACAGGGGACCTCGTATCAGGATATCAAGGATACCTTGCGCCGCAGCCGTGCCAGAGCCTTGCTGAAAGAGACGTCTCAACCCGTTGAAGACATCGCAACAGAGTTGGGGTTTTCCGAGCCGAGCGCCTTTTATAGGGCCTTCCGAAAATGGACAGGACAGACGCCCGACCAATTCCGGCGTGGATTATAGCCAGTCACGCAGGATCGGGATCAGCGGGATATCGGCGGGCGGCATCGGATAGTCACGCAGCGCCTTGGGGGCGACCCATTTCAGGGTTTGCCCTTCCTTGGGCATGGGGGTGCCCTCCCACTTGCGGCAGGCAAACAACGGCATCAGCAGGTGAAAGTCGTCATAGCTGTGGCTGGCGAAGGTCAGGGGCGCAAGGCAGCTTTGCCATGTGTCGATCCCCAGCTCTTCGTGCAGCTCGCGGATCAGAGCGTGTTCGGGGGTTTCGCCCAACTCGACCTTGCCACCGGGAAACTCCCACAGGCCGGCCATCGACTTGCCTTCGGGGCGTTGTGCCAACAGCACCCGCCCGTCGACGTCGATCAGCGCAACCGCTGACACCAGAACCGTTTTCATGAGCGATAGTCCGCGTTGATCTCGATGTAGCGTTTGGTGAAGTCACAGCTCCATGCCTTTGCCGCGCCATCGCCAAGGCCAAGGTCAACGTTGATGACCAGTTCCGGCTGTTTCATGTAGGCGGCACCGGCCTCTTCGGTATAGCTTTGCGCGACCCAGCCCTTCTCGGCGACAAGGATATCGCCGAAACGGATGGTGATCTCGTCACGGTCTGCCTTGGCGCCGGACTTGCCGATCGCCATGACGATGCGGCCCCAGTTCGGGTCTTCGCCAGCGATCGCGGTTTTCACCAGAGGCGAGTTTGCCGTGGCCATCGCCACAAGACGGGCGTCGGCATCGTCTGCGGCCCCGGTGACCGAGACCTCGAAGAACTTCGTGGCGCCTTCACCGTCTTTCACCACCAGATGCGCAAGGTCCATCATGACGGTGCGCAGACCGGCCTCGAACGCGGCGGCGTGTGGGTCGTCAAGCGAGGTGATCGGGGTCGCCCCGCTTTGGCCTGTTGCGGCCATCAGCAACGTGTCAGAGGTCGAAGTATCGCCATCCACGGTGATCGAGTTGAAGGTCGCATCGGTCAGGCGCGACAGCATCGCCTGCAGCGGTTCACGGTCCACGGCGGCATCGGTGAAGATATAGACCAGCATTGTCGCCATATCCGGCGCGATCATGCCAGAGCCTTTGGCGATGCCGTTGATGCGCACCTTGGTGCCGTCCAGATCGACCTCTGTTGTCGACAGTTTGGCGAAAGTGTCGGTGGTCATGATCGCCTCTGCGGCGCCCATGATCCCGTCAGGGGACAGGGTGTCGACCAAGTCCTGCACTTTCGAGGTGATGCGATCATGCGGCAGACGCACGCCGATCACACCGGTCGAAGAGGTAAAGACCCGTTCTGCCGGAAGACCGGTGGCCGAGGCAACGGCCTCGCAGATGGCGGCGACAGAGCCGTCTCCGGCACTGCCCGTAAAGGCGTTCGAGTTGCCAGAGTTCACGATGATCGCCGCGCCTTCGCTGCTGTCGATCCCGATCTTGGCTTCGCAATCCAGAACGTTGGCAGACCGCGTGGCAGAGCGTGTGAACACGCCCGCGACGGTCGAGCCCGCATCCAGTTTGGCCAGCATCACATCTTTGCGGCCTTGGTATTTCACCCCTGCCGCAAGCGCGCTGAACTGAACCCCCGCCAGTGGCGGAAGCTCCGGGAATTCTGTCGGGGCCAAGGGCGACACTTGGGGTGCCGGTTTCGCCGAGGTTTCCTTGCGCAGATCCTTCAGCTTGCCACGCAACTTGCGCAGCTTTTTCTTCAGCTTCTTGATCTCGGATTTCGGGGTATCACTGTCCTTGGCCATGCGGGACGCTCCTGATTAGTTCTGCAGCAATTCCATATTACGAATGGCGGCAGGGTCAATCTCTTGTGCAGAGACTCGGGTCACAGTCGCAGAGGCGGCGATGTCTTCAACCGCGTCTTCGACAGCGGCTTGCTCTACCTCGGCAGCCAGTTGGTCGCGCATTTCGTCCAGCGTCGGCACGGGGGTATCGCGGGTGTCGTTCAGCTTGATCACGTGCCAGCCGAACTGGGTCTGAACCGGCGCAGAAATCGCGTCTTTTTCCATCGCGATCACGGCCGCTTCGAACGGCTGAACCATCATGCCTTTGCCGAACCAACCCAGTTGGCCGCCATTCGGACCAGAAGGGCCGGTGGATTTCTCTTTTGCCAGTTCTGCGAAATCGGCGCCGCCGCTCAGCTCTTCAACCAGTGCTTTGGCTTCTTCTTCGGTTTCGACCAGAATATGCGAGGCGTTGAACTCTGGCTCGGGCGCGACGTTGGCGAAGCGCTGATCATAAAGAGCCTGCACTTTCTCGTCGGTGACAATGCCCTCAGAGACCTTCGACAGGGCCTCACCGGCGCGCAGCGCGCGGGTTTGGTTTTCAATCACCAGACGCGCGACGACCGACAGATCCTCGGCCGAGGTCTGGGCGACGGCCTCTTCCCGGATCAACTGGTCCAGAACCGCCTCGTACAGCACGTCATCTGGCAGGTTGCGATAGTTCTGCGGCAGTTGCGCCGCGGACAGGATCATGTGGCCCAAGGTGATTTCGGTCTCACCCACAGTGGCAACGACCATGCTGATATCAGGTGTGGCTGTCGCCGTTTCTGCGTCCTGCGACAAGGCAGGGACGGCCATCAGGCAAACCGCGGCAGGCACAGCGAGGAATTTCAGGGGATTTGGCATATAGGCCACTCCTTTTTCCGCCCGACAGGGGGGCGGCGTTGACACTCTATAGACAGGCGCTTACATCGCTTTGGGTTAGTTTGCGCCCGAGCTTGAACTATTTTCCTGAACCTACCTAAGGGTCCACGTGAATCAGGACAAGAGAGCGCAGATAAAGAAGCCGTCAGTCGCGTCCGATCGGAGAGAATATGCTGGGCCTAGGAACACTCGCCAAATCCGTTTTTGGCACCCCAAATGATCGCAAGGTCAAAGCGACCCGTAAGATCGTTGACGAGATCAACGCGCTGGAACCAGAGTTCGAAGCCCTGAGCGACGAGGGCATCATTGCCAAGACGCACGAGTTTCAGGAACGCGCCAAGGGTGGCGAAAGCCTTGAATCGCTGCTGCCCGAAGCCTTTGCAAACTGCCGCGAGGCCGCGAAGCGGGCGCTGGGCCTGCGTGCCTTTGATACCCAGCTTCTGGGCGGGATCTTCCTGCACGAGGGCAATATCTCGGAAATGAAAACCGGTGAGGGTAAAACCCTTGTGGCGACCTTCCCGGCCTATCTGAATGCGCTGACCGGCAAGGGCGTGCACATCGTTACCGTGAACGACTATCTGGCCAAGCGTGACAGCGACTGGATGGGTAAGGTCTATGGTGCGCTGGGTCTGACCACTGGCGTGATCTATCCGCAGCAGCCCGAGGACGAAAAAAAGGCGTCCTATCAGGCCGACATCACCTATGCGACCAACAACGAGCTTGGCTTCGACTATCTGCGCGACAACATGCGCTCGTCGCTGGCCGACATGGCGCAGCGTCCGCATCACTATGCGATCGTGGACGAGGTCGATTCGATCCTGATTGACGAGGCACGGACGCCGCTGATCATCTCTGGCCCTGCTGACGACCGGTCGGAACTGTATATCGCGATCGACCAGATCATCCCCGAAGTCACCGAAGAGCACTTTGATCTGGACGAGAAAAGCCGCAGCGTGACCTTCACCGAGGAAGGCAACGATTTCCTTGAGGCGCGTCTGCACGAGGTTGGCATCCTGCCCGAGGGCCAGTCGCTGTACGATCCCGAAAGCACCACGATCGTGCACCACGCGACCCAAGGTCTGCGTGCGCACAAGCTGTTCACCCGTGACAAGGACTACATCGTCAAGAATGACGAAGTTGTTCTGATCGACGAATTCACCGGCCGTATGATGTCGGGGCGCCGCCTGAACGAGGGCCTGCATCAGGCGATCGAAGCCAAAGAGCGCGTTTCGATCAAGCCCGAGAACGTCACGCTGGCCTCGGTCACTTTCCAGAACTACTTCCGTCTTTATGAAAAGCTGGCTGGTATGACCGGGACGGCCCTGACCGAGCAGGAAGAATTCCAGGAAATCTATGGTCTTGGTGTGGTCGAAGTGCCGACCAACCGCCCGATCGCGCGCGAAGACCAGAACGACAAGGTCTATCGCTCGGCGCAGGAAAAATACCAGGCCATCGTCGAAGAGATCAAAAATGCCAACGAGAACGGCCAGCCGATCCTTGTGGGTACGACCTCGATCGAGAAATCCGAAGTGCTTAGCAACCTGCTGAAACAAGCTGGCGTGAAGCATAACGTTCTGAACGCCCGTCACCACGAGCAGGAAGCGCAGATCGTTGCAGACGCCGGTCGTCTGGGCTCTGTGACCATCGCGACCAACATGGCGGGCCGCGGGACCGACATTCAGCTGGGCGGCAACGTCGAGATGAAGGTGATGGAGGCGCTGAACGCGGACCCCGAAGCCGATCCCGAAGAGCTGCGCGAGAAGATCGAAGCCGAACACGCGGGCGAGAAGGAAAAAGTGCTAGAGGCCGGTGGCCTGTTCGTTCTGGCGACAGAGCGTCACGAATCCCGTCGTATCGACAACCAGCTGCGTGGCCGTTCCGGCCGTCAGGGTGACCCGGGTCGCTCTGTCTTCTTCCTAAGCCTCGAAGACGACCTGATGCGCATCTTCGGGTCCGACCGTCTTGAAAAGGTCCTGACCACGCTTGGTCTGGAAGAGGGCGAATCCATCGAACACCCGTGGGTGAACAAGTCGCTGGAGCGCGCGCAAGCCAAGGTCGAAGGCCGCAACTTTGACATCCGGAAACAGCTGCTGAAGTTCGACGACGTGATGAACGACCAGCGGAAAGTGGTCTTTGGCCAACGCCGCGAGATCATGGAATCCGAGGATGTCTCGGAAATGGTCACCGACATGCGTCACCACGTGATCGACGATCTGGTTGATCAGTTCATCCCCGAGAAATCCTATGCAGACCAGTGGGATATCGACGGTCTGGATGAAGCGATCCGCGAAAAGCTGAACATCGAAACCGCCGTGAAAGACTGGGCCGCTGAAGAGGGGGTCGACGATGATGACATCGCGGAGCGCCTGTACAAAGCGTCGGATGAGGCGATGGCGAAGAAGGCTGTCGATTTCGGTTCCGAGCGGATGCGCAATGTCGAGAAGCAGATCCTTCTGCAGATCATCGACGAGAAATGGCGCGAGCACCTGCTGACGCTGGAACACCTGCGTTCGGTCATCGGGTTCCGTGGCTATGCACAGCGCGATCCGCTGAACGAGTACAAGCAGGAAAGCTTTGCCCTGTTTGAAAGCATGCTGGACAGCCTGCGTACTGACGTGACCCAGAAGCTGGGTCAGGTGCGGATGCTGACAGAGGAAGAACAGCAAGCAATGGTCGCACAGATGGCGGCGCAGGCGACCGCAGCTCCGGCAGGAGACGCGGCCCCGGGCTTTGACGAGAATGACCAAACGACATGGGGCAACCCAAGCCGGAACGATGTCTGCCCCTGCGGATCAGGCAAGAAGTTCAAGCATTGCCACGGCAAGATCTAGTCAACTGATGTTCTTTCCCGGCCTCATCGGCGCGATTCCTGCAGGTTCCCATTTTTGTCGTTGGCCGAAATGAAGAAGCAGTTTGTCTTGGGAATCGGAGCTCAGAAGGCGGGAACATCGTGGCTATCCGCGCGACTGAGAGCTGAAGAGCATTACAAAGTTGGCAAGCTGACCCAAAAGGAGCTTCATGTTTGGGATGCCCTTGAGATTCCAGAGCAACGCAATTGTCTGGTAAGAAAGAAACTCTTCGCTTCAAGACGGCATCGGCTGCTTTGGTCGATGCAAAATACCGAAGGGTTCTACTTTGACTACTTTTCCGCCTTACTTCAGGAAGGTGGGTTGGCGGCAGATATTACCCCCTCGTACAGTGGCCTGTCTTCGAAAACACTAAAGAATATTGAAAGTCGGTTTGCCGCCAGCGGGATCGATTTTTCAGCAATTTTCATAATGAGAGACCCGGTCAGCAGGTGTGTCTCGGCGTTCAACATGAACCACGGACGCCTGAGGGCGGGGAAGAGCCAAGAAGGAGTCTTGTGTGACGATGATCATGACCAAGCCTTCCGCGACTACTTTGTTTCTTCACATGCCACCTTTCGGACCCGCTATGAGCAGACGTTATCCACGATGCGTGAGTCTTTTAACCGGGAGCAGATGGCAGTTAACCGGGAACAGATGGCAGTCTTCATTTATGAGACGCTTTTTTCGCGACCGGAACAGCAAAGACTTCAGGATTTTCTAGAGATTTCAGATCGTCCGGATTTCGTGAAAGTTCGATCCAACGTCGCGAAGAAGAAGCTATCGCTTGGTGAAGAGGTGCTCTGTGAGTGCGCTCAGCATTTTAAGGTGACATATCAAGCTATTGAGAAAGATTTTCCTGAAACCCGAACCCATTGGTCTGGTTGGAAGTACCTTTCTTAACTCGATTCAAAGGTAGCCGTCCGCGCGGAAGCTTAGTTCCTGAGATTTCCCGATAATCAGGTGGTCGTGCAGCGTTAACCCAAGCGCCTGCGCGGCCTCGTCGATTTGGCGGGTCATGTCGATGTCGGCACCAGACGGCGTGGGATCGCCCGACGGGTGATTGTGCACCAGAATGATGGCCGAGGCGTTCAGTTCCAACGCCCGTTTCACCACTTCGCGGGGATAGACCGGCACGTGATCAACGGTGCCCTGAGCCTGTTCTTCATCGGCGATCAGCACGTTCTTGCGGTCAAGGTACAGGACCCGGAATTGCTCTGTCTCTCGGTGGGCCATGGTGGTGTGGCAATAATCCAGCAGCGCGTCCCAGCCTGATACCACGTGGCGCTGCAACACCTTGGACCGCGCCAGACGTTGCGCTGCGGCCTCGACGATCTTCAGCTCGCATATCACCGTGTCACCGACGCCTTTGACCTCTTTCAACCGGTGTTCGGGGGCCGAGAGCACCCGGTTGAAGTCGCCGAACCGGTCCAGAAGTAGCCGTGTCAAAGGTTTCACATCTTGCCGGGGGATGGCGCGGAACAAGACCAGTTCCAACATCTCGTAATCCGGCATCGCCTGTGCGCCACCTTCCATGAAACGCTGGCGCAGTCTTTTGCGGTGATCGCGGATGTAAGAGGGAAGCCGCTCCCCCTGCTTCAGTTTGGGGGCGGCAATTTCGCCTTCGAAAAGTGGTAAAGGCTGGTCTGAAAATGCATCGGGCCGGCTCATAGGCCGACCCTTGCAAATCATGGTGAACAGGGGGTTAACCGATCAGCTGGTCATCCCGTCCCAGAAGCTTTTGACCTTCGAGAAGAAGTTAGAGCTTTCGGGGCTGTTGTTTTCGCTGAGCGCTTCGAACTCGCGCAGCAGCTCTTTCTGTTTGCCGGTCAGGTTGACCGGGGTTTCCACGGCCAGTTCGATATACATATCGCCGACGCCGCCACCACGCAGGGCAGGCATGCCCTTGCCACGCAAGCGCATCTGTTTGCCGGATTGGCTGCCACCGGGCACCTTGACCCGGCTGCGACCGCCGTCGATCGTCGGGACCTCGATGTCGCCGCCAAGGGTGGCGCTGACCATCGAAACAGGGACGCGGCAGAACAGGTTCACACCGTCCCGTTCAAAGATCTGGTGATCCGAGACATTGACGAAGATGTACAGGTCGCCTTGCGGGCCACCGCGCATACCAGCCTCGCCTTCGCCCGCCAGACGGATACGTGTACCGGTTTCAACACCCGCCGGGATGTTGACGGACAGCGAGCGTTCCTTGTGTACACGCCCCTCACCACCGCAGGACTTACAGGGGTTCTGGATGATGTGGCCGATGCCTGAACAGGTTGGGCAGGTGCGTTCGACGGTGAAAAAGCCTTGCTGCGCACGGACCTTGCCCATGCCCGAACATGTCGGACAGGTCGATGGTTCCGAACCGCTTTCAGACCCGCTGCCGTTGCAGCTGTCGCAGGGCGATGAGCCGGGGACCGAGATGGTCTTTTGGGCGCCGTTGAACGCCTCTTCCAAGGTCACGCGCAGGTTATAGCGCAGGTCTGAGCCGCGCTGCGCGCGTTGACGCCCGCCACCGCGACCGCCGCCCATGAAGTCACCGAAGAGATCGTCGAAAACGTCCGAGAAGGCAGAGCCAAAGTCGCCGTGACCATGGCCACGACCAGCGCCCGCGCCTGTACCGCCTTCGAACGCGGCATGGCCGAAACGGTCATAGGCCGCTTTCTTTTCTTCGTCCTTCAGGATGTCATAAGCCTCGTTCACTTCTTTGAACTGGGCTTCAGCATCCGGGTTGTCCGAGTTCCGGTCGGGATGGAGTTCCTTGGCCTTGCGGCGATAGGCTTTCTTCAGCTCATCCGCCGTCGCGCCCTTACTGGCACCCAGAACCTCGTAATAATCGCGCTTTGCCATGGGGTCTCCCTAGGTAAGAACGCAAAGGGCCGATCCTGTGATCGGACCGGCCCCTTGGTTAAGGTTGCGCTTAACGCTTGTCAGCGTCGTCCAGGTCCTCGAAGTCGGCATCGACGATGTCATCGTCCACGCCCTGCGGGCCTTCTTCGCCGTCGAACTCAGGATCGGTTTGACCGGTGGCTTCCTGCTGCGACTTGTAGATGGCTTCGCCCAGCTTCATCGAGGCTTCCATTACGTTCTGGATGCCGCCTTTGATCTTGCCGGCGTCGTCTTTCTCCAGATCGTCTTTCAGAGCCGCGATAGCCAGTTCGATGGCTTCGATGGTGGTCGGGTCGACCTTGTCGGAATGCTCTTCCATCGACTTCTCGGTCGAGTGGATCAGGCTTTCCGCTTGGTTCTTGGCTTCGACCAGCTCTTTACGCTCTTTGTCGGCCTCGGCGTTGGCTTCGGCTTCGTTGACCATCTGTTCGATCTCTTCCTCGGACAGACCGCCAGAGGCTTGGATGGTGATCGACTGTTCTTTGCCGGTGCCTTTATCCTTGGCCGCAACCGAAACGATGCCATTGGCGTCGATGTCGAAGGTGACCTCGATCTGCGGCAGGCCGCGCGGTGCTGGCGGGATTTCTTCAAGGTTGAACTGACCAAGCAGTTTGTTGTCGGCTGCCATCTCGCGCTCACCCTGGAACACGCGCAGGGTCACGGCGTTCTGGTTGTCTTCGGCGGTCGAGAAGACCTGAGACTTCTTGGTCGGGATGGTGGTGTTGCGGTCGATCAGGCGAGTGAAGACACCGCCCAGGGTTTCGATACCCAGGGACAGCGGGGTCACGTCCAGAAGAACAACGTCTTTGACGTCGCCCTGCAGAACGCCGGCCTGAATGGCTGCACCCATGGCAACAACTTCGTCCGGGTTCACGCCTTTGTTCGGCTCTTTACCGAAGAACTTGGTTACTTCTTCGATGACCTTCGGCATACGGGTCATGCCGCCAACCAGAACAACTTCGTCGATCTCGTCGGTCGAAACGCCTGCGTCTTTCAGCGCCGCTTGGCACGGTTTGATCGAACGCTTGATCAGGTCGCTTACCAGGCTTTCCAGCTTGGCGCGGGTCAGCTTCATGACCATGTGCAGCGGCGTGCCGCTGTTGGGGTCCATGGCGATGAACGGCTGGTTGATCTCGGTCTGCTGGCTCGAGGACAGCTCGATCTTGGCTTTCTCGGCGGCTTCTTTCAGACGCTGCAAAGCCATCTTGTCAGCGGTCAGGTCGACGCCGTTCTCTTTCTTGAACTCGTCAGCCAGATACTGAACGATGCGCATGTCGAAGTCTTCGCCACCCAGGAAGGTGTCGCCGTTGGTCGACTTTACTTCGAACAGGCCGTCGTCGATTTCCAGAATGGTCACGTCGAAAGTACCACCACCAAGGTCATAGACCGCGATGGTTTGGGTTTCTTGCTTGTCCAGACCATAGGCCAGCGCCGCAGCGGTCGGTTCGTTGATGATCCGCAGAACTTCCAGACCAGCAATCTTACCGGCGTCTTTGGTCGCCTGACGCTGTGCGTCGTTGAAATAGGCCGGAACGGTGATGACCGCTTGGGTCACGTCTTCGCCAAGATAGGACTCGGCGGTTTCTTTCATCTTCTGCAGGGTGAAGGCAGAGATCTGAGCAGGGGAGTACTTCTCACCCTTCACTTCGACCCATGCGTCGCCGTTACCGCCGTCTACGATGGCGTAAGGGACGATCTTCTTATCCTTCTCGACTGCCGGATCGTCAGCACGACGGCCGATCAGACGCTTCACAGCGAAAATGGTGTTTTCAGGGTTGGTGACCGCCTGACGTTTTGCAGGCTGGCCGACCAGACGCTCTTCATCCTTGAAGGCGACGATCGACGGCGTGGTACGCGCACCTTCCGCGTTCTCGATAACGCGGGGCTGCGAGCCGTCCATGATTGCAACACAAGAGTTGGTGGTCCCCAGGTCGATCCCGATGACTTTGGCCATAATACTTACCTCTTCTTCGGCGATGATGTGGCATCCAGACCCTGATAAGGCGTGCCAGATACCGATCCCAAAATTTGCGCCGGAGGCCTCCCCGGCAATGCTTCTCGGCGTATATAAGGAGGGGTCCACGAGGCTGCAAGTTGGACTCCGGAAGGAAAATGAGGTTTCGGGTTGAAAAAATCAGGGAAAGAAACGGAAACGGCACCTGATCTGACGATCAGAGGGGTAGAACTGTACCAGCAGTTGCTGAATCGCCCGGCGCAAGAGGCGCTGGTGGCTGATCTGCGCGAGGTCATTCGGGCCGCACCACTGTTTTCGCCCATGACGCCCTATGGCAAGCCGATGAGCGTTCGTATGACCTCGGCCGGAAGCTGCGGGTGGGTTTCGGACAGGTCCGGATATCGGTACGAGCCGCGCCATCCAAGCGGCGTGGGCTGGCCGCCGATCCCCGCTTCTGTTCTGGCAATCTGGGATTTGGTTTCGGGAACAGAAACCCAGCCCGATTGCTGCCTGATCAACTTTTATCAGGAAGGCGCCCGCATGGGGCTGCATCAGGATAAGGATGAGGCCAGCTTCGACTATCCGGTTGTCTCGGTTTCGTTGGGTGATGAAGGGATGTTCAGGATCGGCAACGTGACCCGAGGCGGATCCACCGAGAGCGTCTGGCTGAAATCTGGCGACGTGGTGGTGATGGGCGGTGATGCCCGTCTGATCTATCACGGTGTCGATCGCATCCGGCCGCAAAGCTCTACCCTGCTGCCCAAGGGTGGCCGCATCAACCTGACACTTCGCGTTGTTCGGTAATCAGCGCGTGGCACCCCAGCTGAGTGACACCTGCTGTCGGGTGTAGAACTCTCCGATAAAGCCGATGGTCAGCATCACCAGCGCCAGTATCAGCGGGTATTCCCAGTTGGTATAGCGCGGTGTGTAGTTTAAAAACGCCTCTCCGCGTGCCTGATCAATGGCATGGAACAGTGGGTTCCAATCAAAAAGCGCCCGCCGGTCGCCGGGCAGCGAATTTGCCAGAAACATCTTACCGGAACTGAACATGTTGATCCGTTGATACAGTGTCTGGGCAATCCCGATGATCCGTGGTGCCCAAGGTTGCATCGCCTTGGCAAACAATCCGATGCCGACGCCAGCAAACCATCCCAACAGGAAGAATATGAAAAACCCGATGAAGTTATCGAAGTTCAGCGGCTTCCAAGCGCAGTGATAGACCGCCAGAATAAAGCTCATCCCCAGAAGTTGGGTATACAACTCCCCCAATCCGGCACTGATCAGTAGGATCGTCGAATTGATCGGTTGGTGATTTGTCAGTGGAGAGTTCACCCCGGGTGAACTGAAGATCGCCTGAATTGCACTGTTGTGCGCGCGGAACAGAAATACCCCAGACATAACAAAGGTGATGATGTCACCCCCATTTACCGGAGAGGTTCGATCCAGACCGCCCCCTTTGCCCCGCAGGGCAGAGATGACGAACACGAAAAGCAAGATCATAATCAGGGTCTGGATCATTGATATAATGATCCCGGTCGCCGGGTGGTGATACTTGGCGCGAACGGCCTGCGCGGTCGTGACATGGATCAGCCGCAGCGTATTGAAAGCTCCGCCAAGCTTCGTCTTAGGTTGTGCGTCGTGCTCGATCATCTACCTAAATGTGTATCCCGGTTGCCTGTGACACGTCTTGCTGTATGACATTCAGCAAAGCATAAGAGCATTGCTGAAGTCTTACAATGTCAGCCACGCGCTGCGAAGGAGATCGATTTGGACTACGACAAACTGGCCACGGTCATGCGCCGCACGGCGCTGGAGGCAGGCGCAAAGATCATGGAGATCTACAACTCCGACGATTTCGAGGTGAAAACCAAGTCTGACGAAAGCCCTGTGACCGAAGCCGACGAGGCCGCCGACGCGTTGATCTCTGCCGCGTTGAAGGCGGCGTTCCCCGACACGCTGATCGTGACAGAGGAACAAGCTGACAGCCATTCTCAGCAGGCTGACACCTTCCTGATTGTGGACCCGCTAGACGGAACAAAGGAATTCGTAAAACGCCGCGGCGAGTTTACGGTGAACATCGCCTATGTCGAAAACGGCACGCCGACGCGCGGTGTGGTCTATGCCCCTGCCAAGGATCGCCTGTTCTATACGCTGGCTGACGGGTCTTCTGTCGAGGAAAGCGGCGATCTGGCGTTAGAGACCGTCGGAGAAACCACCCCGATCAACGTTTCGACCCCGGACAATTCCGCACTGACCATCGTCGCGTCGAAGTCGCACCGCGATCAGGCGACGGAAGACTATATAAACCAGTATGCGACCAAGGAATCGATCAGCGCGGGCTCGTCGCTGAAGTTCTGTCTGGTTGCGACGGGTGAGGCCGATTTCTATCCGCGACTGGGCCGCACGATGGAATGGGACACCGCCGCAGGCCACGCCGTGGTTCTGGGGGCTGGTGGTCAGGTCTTGCGGTTTGACGACCACACGCCACTGACCTACGGCAAGCCGATCTACGAAAACCCGTTCTTCATTGTCACCGCCCCCGGTGTGGAACTGAAAGAGGCCTGATGTCCTTCCTGATTGTCATCCCCGCCCGTTTCGCCTCGACCCGCTATCCGGGCAAGCCCTTGGTTGATCTGACTGGCGCGACCGGCAAAACCATGAGCCTGATCGAACGGTCCTGGCGCGCCGCCTTAGAGGTCGCCGGAAACCCGCGCGTGGTGGTTGCGACGGATGATGATCGGATCAAGGACGCGGCAGAGGCGTTCGGGGCCGAGGTCGTGATGACCTCTACCGAATGTGCGAACGGTACAGAGCGTTGCGCCGAAGCGTTCGACAAGCTGGGCGGTGGTTTCGATGTTGTGGTCAACCTGCAAGGGGATGCCCCACTGACGCCCGCTTGGTTCGTCGAAGACCTTGTCGAAGGCCTGCGCAATGATGCCGTGGCCGAGGTCGCGACCCCGGTTCTGCGGTGTGAAGGCGAAATGCTGACGGCCCTTCTTGCCGACCGCCGCGCGGGCCGCGTGGGCGGAACGACGGCCGTCTTCGGGTATGATCGCAAGGCGCTGTATTTCTCGAAAGAGGTTATCCCTTACACCGGCAAAAACTATGCCGATGACGAGCCGACGCCGGTGTTCCACCACGTTGGCGTCTATGCTTACCGCCCGTCGGCGCTTGCCGCCTATCCCCGTTGGGACAGTGGCCCGCTGGAGCAATTGGAAGGGCTGGAGCAGTTGCGCTTTCTGGAGCGTGAGCGCCCGGTTCTGTGCGTCGAGGTCGAAGCACGGGGTCGCCAGTTCTGGGAGCTGAACAACCCCGAAGACGTCCCACGGATCGAGGCCATGCTGGCCGAGATGGGATTGGAATGAACGACACGCCTCGGGTCAGTGTAGTGGTCGCAAGCCACGGCCGCCCCGAGGCATTGGCGCTTTGCCTTAAAGCGCTCCGATTTCAGACTTACCGACCGTTCGAGGTGATTGTCGTGGCCTGTGCCCAAGGGGCTAAGGCGGTCCACGACTTGCCTTTCCACGACCAGATGAAGCTTTTGGATCAGGCAGAGGGCGGCCTGTCCATCGCCCGCAATCAGGGCATTTCCGCCGCGGCCGGAGAGATCATCGCCTTTCTAGATGACGACGCGATTGCCGACCCCCCGTGGTTGGGGCGGCTGGTCGCGGGCCTGAAGGCCACTGGTGCCGCGGGCACTGGTGGCTGGGTGCGCTCCAGCAATGGAATCTCTTTCGAGTGGACCGGCGGCGCTGTGACCGACGATCTGATCTGGGATCGTGGGGTGCCGACTGTCATGGGTACCAATATGGCGTTTCGCGCGGATATCCTGCGCGACCTTGGCGGGTTTGATCCCAGTTTTGCTTACTACCTTGATGAAACAGACCTGACGCAGCGCTTGGCGAAGGCGGGGCAACTTGTCGTGCCGACCCCATCGGCTCAGGTTCATCATGCCGGGGCACCGAACGCGCAAAGGGGGCAGGGCCGCGTACCCCGCAGCCTGGCGCAGATTGGGAAAAGCGAAGCCATCTTTCTGCGTCGTCATGCTGGGGATACTTCAGCCCTTGCTCGATTGCGGGCGTGTCACCGGCAGCGGCTTTTGCGGATGATGCAAACCGGACCCATCGGACCAGAAGACGTGACGCGGCTGATGAAGGACTATGACAAGGGCGTGTCCGAGGGATCAAGCCACGCTTTGGTCCCGGTTCAGACAGCGTGGCCCGATCTGCCCGAATTCCTGCCCTTCGTCAGCCATACACCCAAGGCCCCGACCTATCTGGGTGGGCGTGTCTGGCAGCGTCGCGCAAAGCTGGAAGAGGCACGGCCATTGGCTTTGGACGACACACCCGTCAGCCTGTTCCTGTTCAGCTCCTCGACCTTGTACCATCGACGTTTCTTCACCCCTGATGGCCTGTGGATTCAGACAGGTGGCCTATTCGGACGGACAGGTCGCACCAATCCGCTTGCCCAAATGACAGGCTTTTCCTCTCGGCTTAAGAAAGAAATTACCCGAGTGGCTGAAAACTTCTCGGACTGAGAGTGCGTAAAATTTCTGCAACTGCGAGGAAATCAGGCGCGCGGGGTTGAAATGCAAGGCGAGCTATGCGGGAATGAAGGGAACGACCTTCCCCGTGCACGGCGCTCTGTTACGAGGAAGGGCTTAGACATGACGAAAGTACAAAGGCTGAAACCGATGACGCGAACGGTACGCAAGGCAATTTTCCCGGTAGCAGGGCTTGGAACGCGGTTCTTGCCAGCAACCAAATCGGTGCCGAAAGAAATCATGACCCTGGTGGACCGTCCGCTGATCCAATACGCGATCGACGAATGCCGCGCCGCCGGGATTGAAGAATTCATCTTTGTCACCGCGCGAGGGAAATCCGCGCTTGAGGATTATTTCGACAGCGCCCCAGCACTAGAGGCCGAACTGCGCAGCAAGGGTAAAACCAAGCTGTTGGACATCCTTGAAGACACCAACATGCCCTCTGGCGCGATTGCTTATATCCGCCAGCAGCGCGCTCTTGGTCTGGGCCACGCGGTCTGGTGCGCCCGTCGCCTGATCGGCAACGAACCTTTCGCCGTCGTGCTGCCCGATGACGTGATCGCGGCCGAGAAGCCCTGCTTGCAGCAGATGGTTGAGGCCTATCAGGAAACTGGCGGCAATATGGTCGCTGCCATGGAAGTTCCGCCCGAGAACGTGTCTTCCTACGGTGTGCTGGATTACAGCCGCGAAGACGGCAACCGTGTCACTGTAAGCGGGATGGTCGAGAAACCGAAGGCGGACGAAGCACCGTCCAACCTTGCCGTGATCGGTCGTTATATCCTGACGCCGCGCATCATGTACAACCTGTCCAAGATGAAAGAAGGCGCAGGCGGAGAGATCCAGCTGACCGACGCCATCGCGGATGAGATTCTGGGTGAAGGTGTTCACGGACTGCGCTTTGAGGGCCGCCGCTATGACTGTGGTTCCAAAGCTGGCTTCCTGCAGGCCACTGTTGCCTTTGGTCTGGCGCGCAAAGAACTGCGGGACGAGCTTGCCGGTTTCCTTGAAGAGTTGAATATCGCCGATATCGCGGCACAATAAGCCATCATGACAAACATCCTTGTGACCGGTGGTGCGGGCTATATCGGCTCGCACGCCTGCAAAGTGCTGAAGGCGGCGGGCTATACGCCTGTCACCTTCGACAATATCTCGACCGGCTGGGAAGAGGCGGTGAAGTTCGGCCCACTTGAGGTCGGCGACCTGCTGGATCGTGCCCGGCTGGACGAGGTCTTTACCAAGTGGCAACCCGCCGCCGTGATGCACTTCGCGGCCCTTAGCCAGGTGGGTGAGGCGATGCGTGAACCGGGGATGTATTGGCGCAACAACGTGTCGGGGTCATTGAACCTGATCGAGGCGACCGTTGCCGCCGGGTGCAAGCACTTTGTGTTCTCTTCGACCTGCGCGACCTTTGGCGATCAGGACGGGGTGGTTCTGGATGAAAACAGCGCCCAAATGCCTTTGAACGCCTATGGCGCCTCAAAGCGCGCGATCGAGGATATGCTGAAGGACTTCGAGTTCAGCCACGGTCTGCAATCGGTGATCTTCCGGTATTTCAACGTGGCCGGTGCTGATCCCGAAGGCGAGGTTGGTGAATTCCACCAGCCCGAAACCCATCTGATTCCGCTGATGCTGGACGCGATCGAGGGGAAGCGCGGAGAGCTGACCGTCTTTGGGACCGACTATGATACGCCCGATGGCACATGCATTCGCGACTATGTCCATGTGATGGATCTGGTCGCGGCGCATGTGAAGGGAATTGAATGGTTGGCCGCGGATAAGGGCAGCCGCGTATTCAACCTTGGCACCGGGACCGGATTTTCAGTGAGAGAAGTTCTGACCCACAGCCAATCGGTTACCAACCGGCCGGTTCCTCATGTCGAAGGGCCGCGACGGGCGGGTGACGCGCAGTGTCTTGTCTCTGGCAGTTCGCGGGCCCAAAGTGAGCTGGGTTGGAAGCCGACCCGCTCGACCCTGGAGACGATGATCAAAGATGCCTGGCGCTGGCACCAGAACGGCCACTACGACAAGTAACCCGCCTGCGCGGCTTCTTGACCTGACCCGGTTGATCAGCCGGGTCGGCCGTGGCGCGTTGACGGGTGTGGATCGGGTCGAACTGGCCTATCTGCGGCATCTTTCGGCAGAGCCTGTTCCCCTGTTTCTTCTGGTGAAAACACCGCTTGGCTACCTTCTGTTGCCCGATGGTTCAGGGCCAGACGTTCTGAGCCGCATCGACGAAGGGCGACCTTGGGGCGCGCTTGATCCGTTAGGCCGAGTACGCCGGAGAGGGTCATTAGAGTATCGTCAGGCGCTGGCCTATCTGCGCCGCAATGCAGTGGCGCGGTGCCGTCGGACGGGGTTGGCGCGGATGTTAAGGCAACATGTGCCGGCGGGCACTTCGGTCTTCAATGTTGGTCATAGCAATTTGGACGATACAACGCTTGGCGCGCTGCGCGAAATTGAGGGCGCGAAGATCTCGGTGCTTCTGCACGATGCGATCCCTCTCGACTTTCCTCAATATGTCGCCAAGGGGCAGCCAGAGGTATTCCTCGACAAGCTTTCCGCCGTCGCACGATATGCAGATCGGGTGATCTATAGCGCGGAATCCACGCAAAAGGACCTTGCTCGCCACTTGCGCCACCGGTTACCGGCGGTGATTGCCCCCTTGGGGGTCGAGCCTCTGATCCCCGAAGCCTTGCCCGCAGACCTGACGCCGGATCGCCCCTATTACGTGATCCTTGGCACGATTGAGGCGCGTAAGAACCATGATCTGCTACTGGATGTGTGGGAGGCCATGGGCCCGAGCCCCGAAACGCCTGCGCTTTATGTTCTTGGTCGCCGTGGCTGGCGGAATGACGATGTGCTGCAGCGGCTGGATGCGATGAAGGCCGCTGGATATCCTCTGATCGAGCGTTCCGCACTGGAGGACGGGCCTTTGGCTACCTTGCTTAAAGGTTCGCGCGGTTTGCTATTTCCAAGCTTCGCCGAGGGTTTCGGATTGCCCCCGTTGGAGGCTGCAGCGCTTAGCGTGCCTGTTTTGGCCAGCAATATCCCAGTTATGAGTGAGACTCTGCCAGAATTCCCCGTTTACCTGTCGCCCGACGACCCCTATTCTTGGCGCCAAGTAATTGAGGCATGGTCGGTAGCGCGCCCCACACTCCGGTTGCCTGACAACCTTCCAGATTGGGAAGGGCACTTCCGGATCGTCCTGAGCAAGGCTAAGGGCGCGTGACAGACAAAACCCTGACCGGAGGAGCCGTTTGGCAGGTTGGTCAACATACAGGCTGCGACTGCGTCGCAAACGGTGGCGTCTGCGCGCAATGCGCAAACGCAAAGAACTGACTCCTGTTTCGACCCGTGTTGCCCGCGTTCAGCCCAATGACCTTCTTCTGTTCTGCACCCTGCGCAATGAACGCGCGCGCCTGCCCTATTTCCTGAGCTATTATCGACGCCTTGGGATTGGGCATTTCTTCTTTGTCGATAACGGGTCAGACGACGGCAGTCGCGAGTATCTAGAGGCGCAGCCCGATGTGTCTATCTGGACCTCCCGCGCCAGCTATTCCGAAGCGCGGTTCGGCATGGATTGGATCAATTGGCTGCTGCTACGTTATGCCCATGGGCATTGGGCGCTGGTTGTCGATGCCGACGAATTCCTGGTCTATCCCTTCTGCGACACGCGCCCGCTGCGCGCTTTGACCGATTGGATGGATGCACTGAACGTTAAAGCTTTCGGCACCATGCTTTTGGACATGTACCCGAAAGAGCCTTTGCAACAGGTCAACACAGAAGAAGGCGAGAACCCCTTCGATCAGGCCTGTTGGTTTGATGCCGGAAATTACAGTGTCTCGGTGAACCAGCGCTATCAGAACCTGTGGATTCAAGGCGGCCCCCGGGCACGTGCCTTCTTCCCGGATAATGCCGATCAGGCCCCGGCGTTGAACAAGATCCCGCTGGTGAAGTGGAACAGGTCCTATGTCTATGCCAGTTCCACCCATGCGTTGCTGCCGCGGGATTTGAACCTGACCTATGACACCCAAGGCGGCGAGCGGATTTCGGGCGTGTTGATGCATGCCAAGTTCACCGGCGACTTTCCTGCGCGCGCTGCTGAAGAGGTCGTGCGCAATCAGCACTACAAGGACAGCCGCGAATACCGTGCGTATGGGGCCAAAATGTCGGCTGACGAAAGCCTGTGGACCCCATGGTCCGAACGCTATGTCAGTTGGCGCCAGCTAGAGGTTTTGGGCCTGATGTCGAAAGGCAGCTGGATATGACGGTTGGCGTGATCATGCTGGCGCATACAGCGCTTGACCGGGCCTCGACCGTGGCGCGCTATTTTGCGCAAAACGGCTGTCCGGTAATGATCCATTGCGACAAGTCCACTCCGTTGGAAGATTACGAGAACTTCGTGCGTAGCCTCTCGGGCGTAAAACTTGTCTCTTTCGTGGACCGGGTCCGGGTCGACTGGGGCACGTGGACATTGGTGTCGGCGACACTGAAGGCGTCTGAAGCGTTGCTAGAGAAACACCCCGAGGTGCAGCATGTGATGTTGGCGTCGGGATCCTGCCTGCCGTTGCGCCCGGTCAGCGAGCTGCGAGACTATCTGGCCCAACACCCCAAGACCGATTTCATTGAATCCGTCACCACGCGCGACGTGCGCTGGACGATTGGCGGGCTGGATGAAGAACGGTTCCACCTGCGCTTCCCGTTTTCGTGGAAACGGCATAGGCGTTTCTTTGACCGTTACGTTGCGCTGCAACGGCGCATCGGGTTTCGGCGCAAGATTCCGCGCGGGCTGATCCCGCATCTGGGGTCTCAATGGTGGTGCCTGACGCGCAGCACACTGACCTCGATTCTGGAAGGGCCACGCCGGGCAGAGTTCGACACCTATTTCAAGCGGGTCTGGATTCCGGACGAAAGTTATTTCCAGACCTTGGTGCGTTACTACGGGCGGGATGTGGAAAGCCGTTCGCTGACCCTGTCCAAGTTCGATTTCCACGGCAAGCCGCACGTCTTCTATGATGACCATCTACAGTTGCTGCGAAACTCTGACTGTTTCATGGTGCGCAAAGTTTGGCCCAATGCCAATCGCCTGTATCGCGAATTCCTGCGCCCCGCTGCGTCAAGAAAGCCAGCCGCTGATCCCAACCCGGGCAAGATTGAGAGGGTGTTCGCACAGTCGCGCCTGCTGCGCCATCAGGGTCGTCGCGGGCTGTATATGACCAGCCGCTTCCCCTGTCAGGCGGTCAGTAACCGGCTTACGGCTGCGCCCTATTCGGTGTTTCAGGGATTCACAGACATCTTTGAAGACTTTGAAGGTTGGCTGGCACGGGTCGCAGGTGGTCATGCGCATGGTCATCTGTTTGCTCCCGAAGGGGCAGAGTTCAGCGCTGGGGCAACGACAGTCAAAGGTGGGCTGACCTCGGATGCCGGTCTTCGGGATCATAACCCCAAGTCCTTCCTGACGAACCTTCTGTGGAACCTGCGGGGTGAGCGGCAGAGTTTTCAGTTCAGCCCGCGCGACAACCAAGCAATCTTGCGGTTCATCGCGGATGATCCGAATGCGCAGCTTTCGGTTATCACGGGTACCTGGGCGCTGCCCCTGTTTCACGCGGGGCTGGATGCCGAAGAAGCGCGCAAAAAGGCCGCCTACCTTCAGCGTGTCGAGGCCAGCCAGCTGGAAATCCTTCAATCGCCCCATTGCCACGCGCGTGTCCGCATCTGGTCGCTGACCGATTTCCTGAATGCGCCAGCAGATCACCTTCAGCTGCTAACCGGCGATCTGGGCCTGCGTAGTCAGCGCCAATTGACAGAAATCCCGCGACTGAAGAACTTGGAAGGGTTCGACGACTTCCTGATCAACCTTAGAAATGCGGGTATGCAGATTCAGCTTCTGGGGACATTCCCGCAGGAAATGGCGCTGCGCCAATTCCACAGCAAAGACCCACAGCAAGTGGCAGCGAAATAGCGCATGGCGGGTTTCGAGTATTTCGCGATCCTTGGCGACATGAGGACGGGGTCGAATTTCCTCGAGGCCAACCTGAACGCGGCCCCCGGTGTTACTTCGGTCGGTGAAGCCTTCAATCCACATTTTGCCGGCAAGAAGGGTGCGATTGCGCTGTGCGGCGTCACCCTGACCGACCGGAACGAAAACCCTTTCGAGTTGCTGGACGCTATTCGCAATCAGGACGGGCTGGCGGGGTTCCGATTCTTTTCGGATCACGACCCGCGGATCTTGTCTCATGTTCTGGCTGATCCTGCTTGTGGCAAGATCATCCTGCGCCGCGACCCATTGGAAAGCTATGTGTCGCTGCAGATCGCGCGTACGACGGGCCAATGGCGGTTGTCCAACGTCAATCATCGTAAGGCAGCCAAGATCACCTTAGTTCCGACGGCGTTCGAGGCATACCGAACCGAGCTTGCCAGCTATTACGCAGGGCTGGAGGCCGGGCTCCAGAAAGCGGGTCAGACAGCCTTTCGGTTGGACTTCACCGATGTCGGCTCTTTGGACGTGATGAATGGCCTGCTGAATTTCTTGGGCGTCGAAGGGCGGCTGGATGCGATCTCTCGTGAGACCAAGCGCCAGAATCCCGGCAGCTTGCGTGAAAAGCTGACCAATCCCGAAGTGTTGGAGGCAATCGGAGGTCTTATGGCCGATGCAGCGCCAGCAGCACCTACCCGGGGTGGGCAGGTTGGGGCTTATGTCGCTGCGCGAGACAGCGGAGTTTTGTTCCAACCGGTAAACGGCCGACCGGACCCGGGGGTGGAAAGCTGGCTTGCATCGCTGGATGGTGCCGCACCGGATCAACTGCTTCGGGGCTTCAAGCAGAAAACCCTGCGCAAATGGAGGCGCCGCCATCAGGGTCACTGCAGTTTTACCTTCGTGCGCCACCCGGTGGCTTATGCCCATCGCGCCTTCTGTCAGAACATCCTGACCCCCGGAGAGGCCTGCCTACCCGAAATCCGCGCAGCCCTGCGTGACCAGTTCGGGCTGCCATTGCCCGAGGGCACACCGACCAAAGATTATGATGCGGCGACCCACAAGACCGCCTTCATGGGTTTTCTGGGGTTTGTGGCCAGCAACCTGTCGGGGCAGACGCCCTTTCGGGTGCCAGCAGAGTGGGATCTTCAACATGAAGGTCTGCGGGCCATTTCCAGCGTCGCCCCGCCCTATCTTGTGGCACGGGGGCCAAGCCTAGCGGTCGACATGACCTATCTGTGCCAGTCTGCGGGTCTCAAGGCAGGCCCGCCGCCCGCGTTTGAAGAGGATGGCCCGATCCCTTTGTCCGAGATCTATGACAAAAAAATAGAGGCCGCGACTCGCGCGGCCTACCAAAGGGATTACATGGCGTTTGGGTTTGGACCCTGGAAACAGACCTAGGCGGCCTGCGACGGTACCATTTCGGTAAGAACCGTGTGCAGAGTTGACGGGTCGTCATTGGCCCGCAGTTTGGCACAAAGCTGGCTGTCACGCAGGTTGCGCGAGACAAGAGCCAAGGCCTTCAGGTGATCCACACCTGAATCCTGCGGGGCGAACAGCGCAAAGATCAGATCGACCGGCTGGCGGTCGACCGACCCATAGTCAAATGGCGTTTCCAGCTTAACGAATGCACCGAAGACCTTGTCCAGCCCGTCCATACGGGCATGGGGCAGCGCCACGCCGTGACCAACACCGGTCGGCCCAAGGGCCTCGCGGTCTTGCAGGGCGTCGATGATCACCGAGGCGTTCAGGCTACAGGCCGAGGCCGCAACCTCGCCCAGTTCCTGAAACAGGCGTTTCTTACTGGACATAGAGCCCATCACCTTGACCGCCTCGGGTCGCAGAATAGTTGAAAGTTCCATTTGCCTACTTTTCTGGCGCTGCTCGATGTGCGCTTTGTTAGCGCGGGTCTATCCACCCGATGTTTCCATCATCGCGGCGGTGGACCACATTTACGCTGCCTGTCTTCTCATTTCGGAAGACGAGCACAGAGTCGCCATTCAATTCCATTTGCATGACCGCCTCACCCACAGACAGGGATGCGATCTTGGTTTCCATCTCAGCGACAATGATGGGCTGCAGGGACTCTGGTTCCGAATCCCCAGCCTCGTCGCCGCCGGCGAGGATATAAGAGGAACCTTCCATAAGTTCAATCGGGTTTGCTCGATCGCGGTGATGGTCCTTCAGGCGACGCTTGTAACGGCGCAACTGTTTTTCCATTTTATCAAGACACCCTTCGAACGCGGCATAGATCTCTGTCGCATGGGCCTTGGCCTGTGCGGTCATGCCTGTCGAGAGGTGCACAATGGTCTCACACACGTATTCATGTGCGTTGCGCGAAAAAATCACGGAAGCGTCTGTGGGCCGTTCTGCGTATTTGTCGACGATACCGCCCAGCTCTTCTTTGACGTGGGTCTGAAGTGCTGCGCCGATGTCCAACTGCTTTCCGGTGATTTGGTATTGCATGTGACCTCCAAATTTCTGGTGTTGGGCCAATCAGCCCATCCGCATGGGTCAACCAACCAAGACAAAAGGTGCCTAGGCGCAGATTAAGAAAATCTGTGTCGTCGAACAGGTTTTCGACGCTGGTATGCGGGGGTTGATGGAATGCTTTTGCATCGACTCTATTTGGCGTCAGATTGGCATGGGATGTCAACGCCTTGCATACGCAGCAGCGCAGCATTCCGCCGATTTGAAAGCCGTTTTTAATATGCAGATTTAGGCGAATTCGGGCGTTGCTGATTGGTTGACGATACCGCCGCTAGGTCGCCTGCCTTCCAATAACAGTCGGAATTCTCAGGATATCCGGAAGCTTTGACCCAGATAGACACGGCGAACGTTTTCGTCTTGCACGACCTCGTCGGTGGTGCCGCTCATCAAAACCTTGCCGTCATGCAAAATATAGGCGCGATCGACGATTTCCAGCGTCTCGCGCACGTTGTGGTCGGTGATCAGCACACCGATTCCTCGATTCTTCAGCTCGGCCACAAGATGGCGAATCTCTCCAACTGCGATCGGGTCGACCCCGGCAAAGGGTTCGTCCAGCAGAAGGTACTTTGGATCAGCGGCCAGACAGCGCGCGATTTCCACTCGGCGACGTTCACCACCAGACAGGGCCAGTGCCTGCGCGCGACGCAGGTGACTGATGGAAAACTCTGACAGAAGTTCCTCTAGCCGTTCGCGGCGGCGGTGGGGGTTGGGCTCGTGAATCTCAAGAATGGCCAAGATGTTGTCTTCGACGGAAAGTCCGCGGAAAATGCTGACCTCTTGCGGCAGATAGCCGACGCCAAGCCGCGCGCGGCGGTACATCGGCAGGTTCGAGACATCGCGCCCGTCGATTTCGACCGTGCCGCCCTCTGCGCGGATCAGACCCGCAATCGCATAGAAACAGGTCGTCTTGCCCGACCCGTTCGGGCCCAGCAAGGCCACAACTTCGCCGCGGCCCAGCTCTAGGCTGACGTCGCGAATGATCGGGCGCTTGCGATAGCTTTTACGCAGCTGGCTGACCTTCAGCCCCGCCTGACCTTCGGCCACGCTTAGTGTGGGAATGTCGCTCATTCAGATTTGGCCCGGGGTTGCAGAACGGTGCGCACACGGCCTTCCATGACGCCATTGCCGGTATCCAGATTGACGACCAGCTTCTGTCCGGACAGTGCGCTGCGGCCCTGGTTCAGAAGGACGTCCCCAGTGAGAACGATCACCTCTTCCTGAACGGTATAGATTGCCTGTGCACCCTTGGCGGTTTCTTCGCCGTTGACCAACAGGACATTGCCCGTTGCCGTCATCGTGTCGATGTCCCCGGTCATCTCGCCGTCTTCCATGACGTAGGCGACTGCGATCCGGTCGGCAGATAGGCGCAGCGTGTCCTGAACGACCAGAACGTTGCCTTCGAACACGGCGCTGCCGGTGTTCTGGTCCATGCTCAAGCTGTCTGCCACGATTTCTACCGGTTTGGTGTCATCATGTGCGGCTTCGCCAAAATTGATGTTGGCGGACTGAGCCCAGCCAGCGGCGGCCCCCAGAATTAATGTGGCAGCGAGAATGGCAGTACTGAAAAACTTCACTTCGGGTCCCCGTCTGGTTGCGGTGTGTATATCAGCTTCACCCCGTCAATGAAATCTACAACATGTGCCACAGGGTCGGAATTGGTTTCGTGAATATCCATTTTTCCTGCCACAAGCTCTCCGAATGGGCCAGTCACGTTCACGGTATCGGCGGATCTCAGCCACGCGCTTTCCAGATCGGACAGCAATTCGCGGGTGGTCATGGTCCATCCCTCCGAGGTGGTGATCTCGACGGCACCGCTTAGCCGGGCGATCTGGCTTTCATCGGTGAAAAGTGCCTGATCAGCCTTTGCATTCACCACCACACCATCGGGATAGCTTAGAAGCAGGCGAACATCTTCGGCACGCGTTTCTTCGGTCTCATCAGTGGATGGCAGGACGCGCGTGGCCTGAAAGTTGATCGCGGTCCCGGCCCCCGAAAGGCTTGCATAGACCGGAGAGCTGACCCCCTGATCGCGCAGCAGCTGTTCCACGTCGACCTGCGCAAAGGGAATCGAGGCCGTTGGATCCACATTGCGCGAGATCAGAAAGATCGTCGACAGAATCGCTAGGGCCGCGATGGGCAACAACACCTTCGCAAGCGCGATGAAGCGCGAGTAGGTATTGTCGTAAGACCGCACCCTTATGCCACCCCTGCACGCAGGCAGTCGTGGATATGCAGGATACCTTCGGGCTGTCCGTCGCCATCGGGGTCGACCACAAACAGGCAGGTGATCTTGCGTTCGTTCATCAGGGCCAGCGCTTCTTCTGCCATCGCATCGGGTTCGATGGTCAGTGGTGCTCGGGTCATGACGTCATCGGCAGAGCAGTCCAGCAGGCCGTCCATGTGACGTCGCAGGTCGCCGTCGGTGATGATCCCCTGAAGCGTGTTCGCCTCGTCGGTCACGCCAACAACGCCAAAGCCTTTCTGGCTGATTGCCAGCAGGGCGTCCGCCATCTGGGTGCCGCTGGCGACCACCGGCACGTCCTTGTGCATCAGGTCGCGAACTTTCGACAGTTGCGCACCCAGCTTGCCGCCCGGGTGGAAGACCCGGAAATGCGCCGGGGTAAAGTCGCGATGCTCCATCAGGGCAATCGCCAGTGCATCACCAAGCGCAAGCGTCATCGTGGTCGAGGTCGTAGGCACGATCCCCTTGTCACAGGCTTCTTCGGCCTTTGGCAGCAACAACGCCACATCGGATTCGCGGATCAAGGTTGAATCCGCGCGCCCCGCGACCCCGATCAGCGGGATCTGAAAGCGGCGAGTATAGGCGACGATATCGGCCAGTTCGGGTGTCTCACCCGAGTTCGAAAGAACCAGCGCCACATCGCCTTTGGCCAGCATGCCAAGGTCGCCGTGGCTGGCTTCAGCCGGGTGTACGAAATGCGCAGGCGTCCCGGTGGATGCCAAAGTCGCCGCGATCTTGCGCCCGATATGGCCGGATTTCCCCATGCCCGAGACTATCACGCGCCCAGTGGCACGCAGGATCAGTTCGGCGGCCTCGTTGAAGCTGTCATCCAGACTTTCCGACAGAATCTTTACGGCCTCGGCCTCGCGCCGCAATACGCGGGCGCCCACTTCCAGAAATGGTTTCTTAGTCTCAGTCATTGGCTCAATGTGCAAAAATGTCTTGTTCAGGCCATCCGGCCAGGTCCAGCTGCGCGCGCATCGGCAGGAAGTCGAAACAGGCCTGCGCCATCTCGGTCCGCCCTTCGCGTTCCAGCCGCGCATCCAGCTGTTCTTTCAGCCGGTGCAGGTACAGAACGTCCGAGGCCGCATATTCCAGCTGCGCATCGGTCAGTTCTTCCGCGCCCCAATCGCTCATTTGCTGCTGCTTCGAGATGTCGATCTCCAGCAATTGCTGAAGCAGGTTCTTCAACCCGTGACGGTCCGTATAGGTGCGGATCAGCTTCGACGCGATTTTGGTGCAGTAGACCGGTGCGGTCACCACCCCAAACGCGTTTTGCAGCGCTGCAATGTCGAAACGTCCGAAGTGGAACAGCTTCAGCACATTCGGATCGGCCAGCATACGGGTCAGGTTCGGAGCTTCGGTCTGGCCCTTTTCGATCTGGACCAGATGCGCGTTGCCGTCGCCGCCTGACATCTGCACCACGCACAACCGGTCACGGTGCGGGTTCAGCCCCATGGTTTCACAGTCGATGGCCACAATCGGGCCAAGGTCCAGCCCGTCGGGCAGGTCGTTCTTATACAGGTGGTTGGCCAAGGGGCGCGCCTTTCGTTCGTAAGATTGCTTTCAAATAGGCGGTTCGTGGGCCGAACTCAACTCTGACCCAACTGCAAGCGGAAATCTGCGAGTCCCTCGGCATTTTAAGTTAGCGCAGGTGCTTGTCTGATCTTTTGGGAAATACCCGGTAGATTTGGGCAGTCAGGTGACGCCCAGACCTAGCGTGCGCCCAGCATGGCCAGCCGTATCAGGGCGCGTTCCATCAGGGCCATGGTTGGCGCCTTGCTGGTCGATCGCAGTTGCAGATCCGTATCCGTCAGAATGCCCAAAGCCTGTTCCAGCCGATGGGTGCCCCACTTCTGGGCTTGCCGAACCATCCTGTCGCGCCGCGGCCCAAAGACCGGAGGGCGTATGCGGGACATGCCAGACCCCGGTCCGCCCGGGTCCGAACAGGCGGCGTGCAGGGTGCGGAAATGCCGGGTCGCCCCAATGCACAGACCCACGGGCTGCACCCCTTGGGCGGCCAGTTTCTGAAGAACCGGGCCAATCTCTCGTGTCCGGCCCTCTGCCACGATGTGCAAAACATCATCCAGATCGGCTTCGGTCGAGGTGGGGGCAACAGCGGTGATGTCGTCAGCGCTTACCGGGCTGTCATCGCCACGTTTGTAAAGCGCCAGTTTTTCGACAGTCTGGCGGAAATCACCCGGGTCCAGCTGGCGGGACAGGTCCATCAGCGCGGTCATTGCATCCTGAGGCAAGTTCGTTACGCCGGCCTTTTGCAGCGTTGCTTCGATCTCGTCCCGCGAAGGCGGGTCGTCATAGATGCCGGCGGCATAGGCGTTCGAGTGGCCCTCGAACAGTTTGCGAAGTTTGGATTTGGCGGTCAGCTGTTTGGCGGTGACGATCAGCTGCGCGTCGCCCTCTTGCCAGTCGCCAAGCGCGGCCTCGAATGCTTTGATGTGGCTGTCGGCGACCTCTTCCACAAAGACAACCCGCGGGCCGGGAAAGAAGCATTGCGCCTTGATCGCATCCAGAAGCGCGGCCGGGTCAGAGCGCAGATCGCCGCCCGAAAGCCGGGTCAGGCGCATTTCCTCTTCGCCTTGAGGGCCGACCAAGGCGGCAATGACCTCTTGCCGCTTCAGCGCCACGCGCATGGCGTCAGAGCCAAAGATCAAAAGGCCGGTGCGATGCGGTTCCGGTTTGGCGAAGTAACGCGCAGCGTCCCGACCCGTCAGCTTCATGTGGCCCAGGTCCCAGCCGTGGCGATCAGCCGTGCTGTCAGGTCGTCAGCCAGCATCACCATCAGGCGACGGCGCGCGTCGCGCTCTGATGCTCTTGCGGCTACGGTGTTCGCTGTCGCGGAATAGGTCGAGAAATTGCTGACCGACCCCTGCGTCGCAATGCTTTGGTCCCGCAGATCGACGATCTGGAAATCGACCCGGCCATTCAGGTTGTAGCCGGTGGTGATTTCCTCTTCCGTCACCGCAAGGCGTCGGCGGTTGGTCGAAATCGTGTAGCGCAGTTCGTGCGTTGGATTGCCTTCACCCGACAGACGGCGTTCCAGCTGTTCAACCAATTCGAACGCGGCTTCATCGGTTGGGTCCTGAATGCGGATGTTCCCCAGAGCCGCGCTGGCGGCCCCGCGGGTGCCATGCGCAGGCTGATAGCCGCAACCCGCCAACGGCAGGGCAGCCAGACCCAACAGGAAAGCCCTTCGATTAGACAACGACATTGATAATCCGCCCCGGTACCACGATCAGCTTCTTGGGCTGGCCACCGGCCAGCGCCTTGATCACAGCTTCATCGGCCAGCGCGAGTTTTTCAACCTCTTCCTTCGGAAGGTCCTTGGCGATCTTCAGTTCCGAGCGACGCTTGCCGTTGATCTGGATCGGCATGGTTACCGTATCTTCGACCAGCATCTTCTCGTCGGCCTTGGGCCACGCGGCCGTTGCCACCAGACCTTCGCCGCCCAGTACCGACCAGACCTCTTCCGCAAGGTGCGGGGTCATCGGGGCCATCAACTGCGCCATGGTTTTCATGGCCAGCTTCTTGGTTTCGGCCCCTGCCTTCGATTTTTGGATCGCGTTGGCATAGGCGTATAGCTTTGCGACAGAGGTGTTAAAGCCAAAGCTTTCGATCCCCATGGTCACTTCGTGGATCGCCTTGTGCATCGCACGCTGCAGGTCTTCGTCACCTTTGCCTTCGCCCTCTAGGTCCGCGATGTCATTTGCCATGCGCCAGACACGGCCCAAGAATTTATAGGCAGCTTCTGCGCCCGAGGCCGTCCATTCAACATCGCGCTCGGGGGGCGAATCGGACAGGACGAACCAGCGGGCAGTATCCGCACCAAAGGCTTCGATAATGTTGACCGGATCGACGACGTTCTTCTTCGACTTTGACATCTTGGCAGAGGGGATGATCTCGACTTCGGTGCCATCAGCAAGTTTACCGTCGGTGACGTCTTCGGGCAGGTGATAGACCGGGCGACCGTTCTCGTCGCGCGTTTGATAGATCTCGTGCGTCACCATGCCTTGGGTGAAGAGCGCGTCAAACGGCTCGACCGCTTTTTCAGGCAGATGGCCGCAAATCTGCATCGCCCGCGCGAAGAAGCGCGAGTACAGAAGGTGCAGGATCGCATGTTCGATACCACCGATATACTGGTCGACGTTCATCCAGTATTCGGCATCCGCCATATTGGTTGGTGTGGCCGCGTTCGGCGCGGTGAACCGCGCGTAGTACCAAGACGAATCCACGAACGTGTCCATGGTGTCGGTCTCGCGCTTGGCAGGCTTGCCACAGGTCGGGCAGGCACAGTCGCGCCATGTCGGGTGGCGGTCCAGCGGGTTGCCCGGCTTGTCGAAGGTCACATCCTTGGGCAATTCGACCGGCAGGTTTTCCTTCTTCTCGGGCACCACGCCGCAATCTTCACAATGGACCACCGGGATTGGGCAGCCCCAATAGCGCTGACGCGACAAGCCCCAGTCACGCAGGCGGAACTTGGTCACGCCCTGGCCCCAACCCGCGTTCTCGGCGAAGTCGATGGTGGTGTTGATGGCTTCTTCCCCGGTTGCCTCATCCAGACCGGCGAAGTGATTCACCCATTTCACCTTGTCAGTCTTCGGCGGTACGAATGCCTCGTTCTCGACAGGCTTGGGGTCATCCAGCGCGAAGAATGTATCAGTGACCGGCAGGTCGTATTTGCGGCAGAAATCAAGGTCGCGCTGGTCATGGGCCGGGCAGGCGAAGATCGCGCCGGTGCCATAGTCCATCAGAATGAAATTCGCGATCCAGACCGGAAGCTCCCAGTTCGGGTTCAGCGGGTGCTTGACCTTGATGCCCGTGTCATAGCCCAGCTTTTCAGCGGTCTCGATCGCCTCTTCCGTGGTGCCACCCTTGCGGCATTCGGCAACGAAGGCGGCGACCTCGGGGTTTTCGGCCTCCAGCTGCTTGGCAATCGGGTGATCGGGCGAAATGCCCACGAAGGACGCGCCCATCAGCGTATCGGGACGTGTGGTGTAAACTTCGATCGCGTCACCGCCATCGGTACGATCAAACGCGAACTGCAAACCGCGCGACTTACCGATCCAGTTCCGCTGCATCAGCTTCACCTTCTCGGGCCAGTTGTCCAAACCGTCCAGCGCGTCCAGAAGCTCTTCCGAGAAGTCACTGATTTTAAAGAACCATTGCGTCAGTTCGCGACGTTCGACCAAAGCGCCAGAGCGCCAGCCGCGGCCGTCTTCGACCTGTTCGTTTGCCAGAACGGTCATGTCGACCGGGTCCCAGTTCACGACGGCGTTCTTGCGATAGACCAGACCCTTGTCCATGAAGTCGATGAACATCGACTGCTGCTGGCCATAGTATTCCGGGTCGCAGGTGGCGAACTCGCGCGACCAGTCGATCGACAGGCCCAGAGGCTTCATCTGCCCGCGCATGTCGGCGATATTGTCATAGGTCCAGGTGGCCGGGTGGCCGCCGCGTTCCATCGCAGCATTCTCGGCGGGCATCCCGAAAGCGTCCCAGCCCATCGGGTGCAGAACCGAGAACCCACAGCTATTCTTATAGCGCGCGATCACATCACCCATGGTGTAGTTGCGTACGTGCCCCATGTGAATCCGGCCGGAGGGGTACGGGAACATCTCTAGCACATAGTATTTCGGCTTCGATTCGTCCCGGCGGGCGGTGAAAACACCGGCCTCATCCCAGGCATCCTGCCATTTGGATTCGATCTCACGAGGTTCAAAGCGGGACATGGGTTGGGTCCTTATTCAAAGAAAACGCCGGGCAAGCGCGCCCGGCGTGGTGATAATGCTGTGCTGGGCCAAGGTCCAGCGGTCAAACGCGGGGTCACAGATCCTTGTCGGCAATCCGTAGCTGGCGCGCGCGGGTCAGGATCGCATCTTCGACCGCGCGAACGGTGTCAGCGCTGACCGGGCCATTGCGAGTCGACATAGACAGTTTCAGCGACCGCGCATCCAGCGCCGCGTCCTGAACATAGACAACCGCACGATACGCACGACCGCCACCCGGAGGCGTTCCGTATCCGGTGACAATCACGCCCGAGAACGGGTCAACGGCCTGAATCGGCAGGAAATTCAGAACATCCAGCGAGGCACGCCAGATGTACTTGTTCACCTCAAGTGTCACATTCGGGTCGGTGTCATTGCGGAACAGATCCCAAATCGTCTCGCGCTTTTCTTCCTTAACTTCGTTCCGGAAGAAGGGGCGACGCTCTTCAGTTGTGGTCTGGGTATCCTCGGCACGATCGCGGCCAAACAGGCCACCGCTGAACGGGCTAGAGCTGCCCCCACCGCAGTTTGCCAGCAGCACACAGGCCATCAAAACACCGGTTACACGCACGAAACGACCACTGATCATAAGGAAATGCCCCTTTGTTGACTGCCCGATCTCTAGCCGAGCCATCCCGCAGGGACAAGAAATTTCGGGGCTTGAGTCTTTTACAGTCTGAAATGGCCCGTTTTTTCGGTGTGGCAAAGCTGCATCAATCGAAAGCCCTTTGCCCTCCGAAAGTATAGCTGCCTTGCATTGCAAACCTGAAAGAGCGACACACATCCCGTACTCAGCTCGGATCGGCCGTGTTGAGGTAGTTTTAACGAAAGAGGGATAACCATGAAAAAGGTTCTCTTCGCAACCACCGCTCTGGTTGCTTCCGCAGGCTTCGCGGCTGCAGACTTCACCATCACCGGCGGCGCAGTTGCTGGTCTGAAAGACACCGGTTCGGGCGACGCATACCTGCACACCGAAATCGACTTCAACATCGTTGGTTCGGGTACCTCCGACAACGGCCTGACCTTCGGTGCATCGATCGACCTGGACGACGAGCACGACGGCACCGGCCGCGTTTCCGACACCGAGATCTTCGTTTCGGGTTCGTTCGGCACCGTCACCGTTGGTGAGCTGGACAACGCAATCGACGGCGTTGGCATGCCTGACCTGGGCTTCGACGGCATCGGCATCGATGACGACGTTGAAGCAAACCGCAACGCAGGCGGCGCAAACTTCAACTACGCATACTCGATGGACGCGTTCTCGCTGGCAGTTTCGGCTGACCTTGGCGACGACAGCGACCACGAATTCGGTCTGGCAGTTGGCTACTCGGCAAACGGCCTGGGCGTAAAAGTTGGCTACAACAGCGACGATTTTGATGATGACTCCTGGGCGCTGCAGGCTTCGTACTCGGCCAACGCTCTGACCGTTGGTGCTCTGTACGCAGACAACGGCTCCGACAATGGCTTTGGCGTTTGGGCGTCGTACGCAATGGACGCTCTGACCATCACCGTTGCAGCTAACGACGTCGAAAACGGCGGCGACAACGACTACGGCGTAGGCTTCTCGTACGGCCTGGGCGGCGGTCTGTCCGTAGCCGGTGCCTTTGGCGAAGTCGACGGCGAGACCGTTATGGACCTGGGTCTGACCATGTCCTTCTAATTCAGAGTTCCTCTGATGAGGGAAGAGCGGGCCTTGTGCCCGCTCTTTTCTTTTTGCGGTGCGGGAAAATCACAAAGGCACTAGAATTTTGTATTCCTTTGTCGCCTGAGTTGCTCACAGCGTTCTATTCGAAGATATTTTCAGCTAAGATAATTTGTGTTTAAGTTCAGCGAAGACTGTTGGGGGTCACCGTGAAACCTATTTTAGCTACCAGTGCTATTTTGACTGTTCTAGCCGCTCCGGCATTTGCCGATCTTTCTCTTAACATGAAGGCGGACGCCGGGCTGGTCGGTGGGGAAGATTTTTTCCTCTATCTGTCCGATGGTTCTCTTTTCGTGCCTGACGGCGATACGCATCTTTATACTGAGATCAATGCCCAAGCTGTTGGTCGGGGCGAGACGGACAATGGCCTTAGCTTTGGCGCTTCGGTTGATCTGGACGTCCTCAATAATTCAGACGGCACAATTGACGATGCCCGCATTTGGGTTTCAGGCCGCTTTGGCACCCTAGGCATTGGTGATTTCGACGGTGCCTTTGACTGGGCCATGCGCGAGGCGCACTTGGGCCTGACCATTGATGATACCGAAAAGCACGCTGGCTGGAGCGGGAACTCTGGTCTCGACGGCACTTATAACGGCACCATCTTGCGCTATGTCTATTCGGGCAACGGTTTCGCCGTGGCGACGTCTTTAGAACTGGACGAGTACGGCAATGATCCGGTTATCGGGATCGGGGGACGCTACACAATCAATCACAACGCGGGTGATGTCACGTTTGGCGTCGGGTATCAAAAGGGTGATGGACCCTTCGATTCAGATGATACGCAAGAGATTTGGGGTGTTAGCGTTACGGCTGAATTCTATAACGGATTTGAAGCGGTCCTAAACTATTCGCGGTACGACTATGACGATGATTTCACCGGTACCTTCAATGGAGACTGGAAATTTGAACACATTGGTCTTGCGGTCGGATACACCATTGATGATCTGACAGTTTCAGCGAACTGGGGCCAGATTGACCAAAGCGGCACGTATAGTTGGCGAAACAACACGTTCGAAGGCTACTCGCTGGTCGCAAATTACGATCTCGGCGGTGGTGCAGAGGTCCGTGCGGGTTATGCCCATGGCTCAGGAGATGGCGAAAATTATGACCATTGGTCACTTGGTATGTCGTTCAGCTTCTAAGGCTTACCTTTAATGTTTAATCAGGGCAGGCTCGGGCCTGCCCTTTTGCGTTTAGCCCTTCAATTTGACGGGCGCGTCGTGATAGCGCTGAGGGAAGCCAAGCAATAGAGGTGCCACGGTGAGCCTGACTGAAATCAAGACGCGAGTAGCCAAAGCCTGCAAATCTGCCGGACGGAACGTGGAAGATGTGACGCTGATCGCTGTGTCCAAGGTCCAGCCATTGGAACGGGTAGAGGCGGTTCTGGAAGAGGGTCACCGAATCTTCGGGGAAAACCGAGTGCAGGAAGCACAAGGCAAATGGCCGGATTTCATGGCGCGGTATTCTGGCGTCGATCTGCATCTTCTTGGTCCGCTGCAGACCAACAAGGCGAAACAGGCGGTGGAGTTGTTCAGCACGATTCACTCTGTCGACCGGCCTAAGCTGGCACGCAAACTGGCCGATCTAGCGCAGGACCGCGGCAGTTCGCCGGACCTGTTCCTTCAAATCAACACCGGGGAAGAACCGCAGAAGGCTGGCGTATTGCCGTCCGAGGCGGACGATTTCGTGGCAGAGGTTCGGGCCTTGGACCTGCCCATCAAAGGCCTGATGTGTATCCCGCCTGTCGACGAAGAACCCTCGCTGCATTTTGCCCTTTTGGCCAAGATCGCCGCGCGCAATGGGCTGACAGGTCTGTCGATGGGGATGAGCGGTGATTTCGAACGGGCGATTGTCCTTGGGGCGACGCATATCCGCGTGGGATCCGCCATTTTCGGGGCGCGGGATTACGGTTGAACCGCCTTAGGGATTGGTGAACCTAAGCAGGCGCACCTCTTGCGTAGTAAGGTGCACGGCATAAACACGCGTTGCCGGATTTTCATCGTCCGAGTTGGCTTCTAACAGCAACCAATCCTCTTCATAGGTTTTTGGGATCAACGACGGCGCGTGCTCGTTTCCATAGTTGAAGATGTCGGTCAGGCCCGGAAACGCGTTCACCAGTATCTTCGAGTGCCGGACCCCCCCGTCCAGATCGTAAACACGAATCTCTCCGGGGCGCGAGAACGCCCCGGTCATGATCAGCTGCCGTTCCGGGGCATGATAATACAGCTTCATGGCATCGTAGCCGTTCAGGCTGTCTATGATCGACCATTCACCAGTCTTCGTATCGACACTGTAGATGAACCCTTCGCCCCCGAAGGTGATCCCGTAGATCACGCCGTTTTCGACATCAAATGCCGAGCCGCTTGGAAAGACAGGCGTTGGCAGCCTTGGGTCAACCGGGAAAACCCGCGTGTCCTCGCCGACCGTCAGGTACATCCCGTTTTCCTCGAACCGAAGGTCGTAGACGGGGGGCTTGTTTTTGCCGCCCAACCAGTCGCGCAGCGCTTTGGGCAGGTCATGCGTATCCGCGACCAAGTCTGCCAGATAGTCTCGTGATAACACCGTTGTGTTGGTGTCGACGCGATCCACGACAAAGCCGCCTTTGGGGGCGACTTGAACGCCTTGAAAGCTGCTGATCCGTTCCGTGCCCATCCTGTCGGTCAAATGGGTGATGAGGGCCCTGAATTTCTCGCCTTGAGGGTGGTGGGTCATGGGGATGCCGGGCGTGGCGTTGCCGACAAAAGGCGTGCCAAAGAACAGGACTTGGCTGTTTGACGTCTCTTCCCCGCCCAAAAGGATGTTCTCAATGATCGTGCCCGGGGTGGCCGTGACCGACCATTCTATGGGGCTGGAATCCAGAAGCACCAGTACAACAGAGCTGCCGGGGCGATCGATCAAAACCTGCGCGGTTGGTGGGGGTAGATCGGGGCGCGACGGCCCAATGCCTTGCCTTGCCGCGACCACGTGCAGTTCCCGACCCTCGGCGAATGCCGACAATGGAAACAGCAAGATCAGTAGCAAGACTAGGTGGTGACGGGTCATTTGGGTGCCCGGGCAAAACACGATTGCGCAAAGCTTAGCACTGCGGGAGGTGCGACGCGAGTTATCTAGCCCCGCACGATCAGGTGACTGTCCGGCAACAGATTGCGGGCGATCCAAAACAGGTGGTCGCGACGGAAGGCCACGCAGCCTTCGGTCGGATAGCCGGGCCGGCGCCATTGGTGCAGGAAGATGGCCGAGCCTTTTCCGGGCGTTGCGTCCGGCCAGTTCCAATCGGTGATCAGAACCAGATCATACAGGGGATCGCTGCGCCGAAGGGCTTCATGACTGGGTGCATAGGGTGCGCGGACGTGGTGGTTGTATTCGGGCGCTGCCGGGTCATCGGACCACAGATCATTGGGGCCAATCGGTGTGGCCCAGGGCACGGGTGCCGGAATGCGGTCGGGCCGAAAATAGACCCCGACGATCTGGTGGCGCCCAACCGGCGTGGCGCCGTCGCCCTCGCGCTTGTCGGTTAGGATTCCCCCGCGACCAATGGAGCAGGGGAAATACTGTCCCCTAAATCGCAATCCACGCGGTGTCAGGACCAAGTCGTCAGGCGTCACAGAAGATGCCCCGACTTCGCCGCTTTGGTCGCCAGATAGCCCGCGTTCTGCGGGGTTTTTCCGACTTTCAGCGGTACGCGATCCACGACCTCGATCCCATGGGCCCGCATCATCTCGACCTTGCGGGGGTTGTTGGTCAAAAGCTGAACCGACGAAAAGCCAAGCTCTTTCAGGATGGCGGCGCCAATCCGGAAATCGCGCTCGTCATCTTCGAACCCAAGACGGTGGTTGGCCTCGACAGTGTCAAAGCCTTGATCCTGCAGTGAATAGGCACGCATCTTGTTGGCAAGGCCAATGCCACGCCCTTCTTGGTTCAGATACAGCAGAATGCCAGAACCCTGCGCGCCCATCTGTTCCAAAGCTGCATGCAGTTGCGGCCCGCAATCGCATTTCAAAGACCCCAGAACGTCGCCGGTGAAACAGGCGGAGTGCAGCCGCGCTAAAACCGGCGAGTGACGATCAGGCTGGCCAATTTCGATTGCATAATGCTCTTCGCGCCCGTCTTCCGGGCGGAAAATGTGCAACCGACCTGCTTGGGCAACCTGCATGGGCAGGCGCGCATGGATGACTGCGGCCATGGGGCTGGTTTGCGACAGGATCGGCGAAACCAGATCGCGGTTCAGGAAGGTCAGATTGTGATCGGCTGCGAATTGCGCCGCATCCTGCAGCGGGCAGGTGACCACCGCGGGCAGAAGTTGCGAATTCTTGGCAAGGGTGATGGCAAGTCGATGCAAGTCCACCTGACCTTCGCGGCAAGATGCCAGCGGGCCCTTCATCGGGTGCAGCAGATCATCCGCCGGGTCGGCCAACGCGCGGATCCACCCAAGGTCGGCTTGCGACGGGATCACGATCCGGGCGACGTCGCCATCATAACAGCGCGCTTTCAGGGTCTCGGCCCGCCGCGCGGTCAGAACCAGCGTGGGCTCACCGGAAATTCCCCGGAAATCTGCCAGTCGTTCTGCTGACAGGGTTTCGGCCGATATGGCCAGCACCGCACCTGCATCGTCCTGCAACACGACCGGAAGGCCCATGCGCAAATCAGCATATGCGCGGGCCAGTCGTTCGGTTGGTGTTGGCAGCAAAGAAGTCATCAATTCGTCCAGTTGTCCCCCGCGATGTAATCTGCTTTGACGGAAATTGAAACATTTCGCGGTGTTACGACACGCTTGCGTGAGCGCATTGTCGCAAATCTTGCCGAAATCGTCCGTGAAGGCCAGATCAGATCAGAGTTCAATGGAGGACCGCATGGCGAACATTCAGAAGATTTTGCTGGTAGACGATGATGACGACCTGCGCGAAGCACTCAGCGAGCAGCTGGTCATGACAGAGGATTTCGATGTCTACGAAGCTGACAGCGGTTCAACCGCAATGGAGCGCGTGAAAGAAGCGATCTACGATCTGGTGATCCTGGATGTGGGCCTGCCCGATACCGATGGCCGCGAATTATGTCGCCTGATGCGCAAGCAGGGTGTGAAATGCCCGATCCTGATGCTGACCGGTCACGACAGTGACGCCGACACGATTCTTGGTCTGGACGCTGGTGCCAACGACTATGTCACCAAGCCCTTCAAGTTTCCGGTCCTTCTGGCCCGTATCCGCGCACAACTGCGCCAGCACCAGCAGTCGGAAGACGCGATCTTCCAGCTTGGGCCGTACACGTTCAAACCCGCCACCAAGATGCTGGTGACAGAGGATGACCGTAAGATCCGCCTGACGGAAAAAGAGACCAATATCCTGAAATTCCTCTACCGCGCATCGGAAGGCGTGGTCGCCCGCGATGTGCTACTGCACGAGGTCTGGGGCTATAATGCCGGGGTGACGACCCACACATTAGAGACACATATTTACCGTCTTCGGCAAAAAATTGAACCAGAACCGTCCAATGCGCGCCTTCTTGTGACCGAATCTGGCGGCTATCGTTTGAATGCGTGACAGAGTTACGCCCCCCATGCCGGGGTAATGGCATGAACCTCCCTGTTGGACTGACCCGGTATTTTTACCGGGTCTTTTTTTGTGGAATGCAGCGGGTTAGCAATGGGTATGACCAAGGCATTGCGTGAAACCGATCTTTACCCGGCTGTGAAAAGCTTCCTCGAAGGCCAAGGCTATGAGGTCAAGGCAGAGATCGGGGCGGCCGATATCGTTGCCTGCCGTGACGGGGATGACCCGCTGGTCGTCGAGCTGAAGACCGGGTTTTCCCTGTCCTTGTTCCATCAGGGCGTTGCCCGGCAGTCATTGACCGATTGCGTTTATCTGGCGGTGCCTCGTGGAACGGGGAAACGGTTTCAAAGCGCGTTGAAGAGCAACGTGGCTTTGTGCCGGCGTTTGGGGTTGGGGCTGATCACCGTTCGGTTGCGAGATGACTTTGTCGAGGTGCACTGCGATCCGGGCCCTTATCGCCCCCGGCAATCCAAGGTGCGAAAGACACGGCTATTGAGGGAATTCGCCCGACGCGTGGGCGATCCGAACGAAGGTGGCGCGCAAAAGCAAAACCTGATCACCGCCTATCGGCAGGACGCGCTGGCCTGCGCGCGCCATTTGCATATCCAGGGACCTACCAAGGGGGCCAAGGTGGCAAAGGCCACTGGTGTCGAGAAGGCGACAAGGCTGATGGCCGATAACCACTATGGTTGGTTCGAGCGCGTCGAAAAGGGCGTCTATGGCCTGACAGCGCAGGGGGGCAGCGCCTTGGACAGCTACGCGACCATCGCGGATCGCACCAAAGCGGGGTCCGAAACAAGCGGAGGTTCAGAATGACCGGTACAGATTGGTCGAAGATTGGGCCCGAAGACGTGTTGGCATTCTGGTTTCCCGACGACAGTCACTGGGAAGACGAGGACCGTCATATCGCCTTCTGGACATGGCGGATGCAGGGGCAGGCCCATGAAGCGATCGAAGCGCAGTTCTCTGATCTGACCCGTGCCGCCGCCGAGGGGCAATTGGATCACTGGGCCGACACACCGCGTGGGCGGCTGGCCTTGGTGATTGCGCTGGATCAGTTTCCACGCTCGATCTGGCGGGACACGCCGGGGGCTTTTGCGCAGGACCTCAAGGCGACGGGGTTGGTGTTGCAGGCCTTTAAGAATGGCCACTACGACGCGTTGCCCCATGTCTGGGAAAAGCAGTTCTATCTGATTGCCTGTTCGCATTGCGAGGGGCCCGATCTTCCGGCCCGGTCCGAGGACCTGATCATCCGCGCGTCGGCGTTGGCGGACGAGGCCCCCGAGAACATTCGGCACATGTACCAAGGGGCCGCCCAACGCCCGAAGCTTACCAAGTGGGTGGCCGAACAGTTTGGCCGTCACCCGCACCGAAACGAGGTCTTGGGGCGGATTTCTACGCTCAAAGAGCTAGAGTATCTGGCGAAGGATTGTCTGCCCCATCAGAACATGGTGACTGACTTCTGCGAGGTCCACGGTATCGACTTGGGTTGAACCGCGCGAGCCCCGCACATAGGGTCGGCCGGAACGTTTTGACACAGGACCGCGCACATGCCCTTTACCCTTGCCACATGGAACATCAACTCTGTCCGCCTGCGGGAACCCATCGTGCGCAAACTGCTGCAAGAAGAAGGACCGGATGTCCTGTGCCTGCAGGAATGCAAAAGCCCGGTCGACAAGATCCCGCTGGAAAGCTTTGCCGAGCTTGGCTACGGCCACATGGTTGCGCGCGGGCAAAAGGGCTACAACGGCGTGGCGATCCTGTCGAAGCTGCCGATTGAAGAGGCTGGCGCCTTTGATTTCGCCGATCTCGGTCATGCCCGCCACATCGCTGGGCGGCTGGAAAACGGCACCGTTATCCACAATTTCTATGTCCCTGCGGGCGGTGACAAGCCGGACCGTGAGGTGAACGATAAGTTCGGGCAGAAACTGGATTACCTGACCGATATGCGCGACTGGTTCCAAGACAACCGCCCCGAAAAGTCGATCCTTGTGGGCGACCTGAACATTGCGCCGCGCGAAGACGATGTCTGGAATCACAAGCAGCTTCTGAAGATCGTCAGCCACACACCGATCGAGGTCGAACACCTTGGCAATGTTCAGGAAGAAGGTAATTGGGTCGACGTGACCCGCGCCGATATCCCCGAAGGCCTGCTGTACAGCTGGTGGTCTTATCGCGCCAAAGATTGGGATGCTGCAGATAAGGGCCGTCGTCTGGATCACATCTGGGCGTCCAAGGACATCTCTGCCGCGGCTCATGGTTCACGCATCCTGCGCGACGCGCGCGGCTGGGAAAAGCCAAGTGACCACGCCCCGGTCTTTGCGACCTTCGATCTTTAAGGTCGCTGGCTGGCGCCGGTTCTTCGTTCAGATTTGGAAAAAACACCTATATCGGGCGTCTGAACCCGGTGGTTGGCTTTTGCAAGCCTTGGCACCGGGACCCGCGCACGCCATATAGGGGTCGAAACAGACTTCAGAAGGAATGACCCCATGCTGGAATTCGGTCAGGACACTGCCGCCCCCGCCGCTGATTTGATCAAGGACGTCTCGGAAGCAACGTTCATGGCAGACGTGGTTGAGGCCAGCAAAGAAGTGCCGGTCATCGTCGATTTCTGGGCGCCGTGGTGTGGCCCTTGCAAGACGCTTGGCCCGCAGCTTGAAGCTGCTGTGACCGCAGCCGGTGGCAAGGTGCGCATGGTCAAGGTCAATGTGGACGAGAACCAGATGATTGCGGGCCAGATGCGCGTGCAGTCGATCCCCACGGTCTATGCGTTCCACGACGGCCAGCCGGTCGACGGGTTCCAAGGCGCTGTGGCCGGGTCCGAGGTGCAGGCATTTGTTGATCGTGTTGCGGCCCTTGGCGGCGACGGTGGTTTGGCCGAGGCCGTCGAGGCCGCCGAAACCATGTTGGAAGCAGGCGAAGTCGCCGATGCCGCGCAGACATTTGCCGCGATCCTTGGTGAAGACCCCTCGAACGCGGCTGCCTATGGTGGCCTGATCCGCGCCCATCTTGCGCTGGAAGAGGTCGAGAACGCCGAGCAACTGCTGACGAACGCCCCTGATGACATTGCCAAAGCGCCCGAGCTGGAAGCAGCGCGCGCGCAGGTCGAGCTTGCCAAGCAAGCCGCAGACGCGGGCCCTGTCGCGGAACTGCGCGCTGCCGTGGATGCGGATGCGGACAACCATCAGGCCCGGTTCGACCTGGCGCAGGCCTTGCATGCCAATGGCGACGTTCAGGAAGCTGTGGATGAATTACTGGAACTGTTCCGCCGGGATCGCGAATGGAATGACGCTGCCGCCAAGGCGCAGCTGTTCACGATCTTCGATGCGCTACAGCCGCAGGACCCGATTGCACTGACCGGCCGTCGCAAGCTGTCGTCGATGATCTTTGCCTAAACGGCAAACCGGACTAAGTTGATGGGCATGGTTTCGGCAGCAGACCTTCCGGACACGATCCCATTGTTCCCGCTTCCCGGTGCACTTTTGTTGCCCCGGGCGCGGTTACCTCTGCACATTTTTGAGCCGCGCTATTTGGCGATGCTGGATGACACGCTGAAGACCTCTCATCGGTTGATCGGGATGATCCAGCCGCAAGAGGTCCCCGCCGGGATGCCAGAGAAGCTGCACCAGATCGGCTGCGCCGGTCGCGTCACGGCATTTTCCGAGACCGAAGACGGCCGCTACATGATCACGCTGTCCGGTATCTCGCGGTTCCGCTGCAAAGAGCAGGTCACCGGGTTTTCTCCGTATATTCGGGCCGAGGTCGAATGGAACGGATTTGACCGCGATCTGGGCTCGACAGAGAACGACCCCGGTTTCCGCCGCAATTCTTTCCTGCCGCTGCTGGAACGTTTTTTCCGCGCGAGAGAGCTGGATACCGATTGGGAAAGCCTGAAGCAGGCGGATGACGAGTTGCTGATCAACTCTTTGTCGATGCTCTGCCCCTTTCCGCCCGAGGACAAACAGGCGCTTTTAGAGGCGCCCTCGCTGTCGACACGCCGGGAAACCCTGATAACCCTTCTGGAATTTGCGCTGCGCAGCGATGGCAGCGACGAGGTAATGCAATGAGCGAGCAAATCGAAACCGACCGTCGGATGCTGGAAACGCTGGTCTGCCCGGTAACCCATGGGCCGCTGACCTATGACGCAAGCAGTCAGGAACTGGTCTCGAAGGCCGCGAATCTGGCTTTTCCGATCCGCAACGGCATCCCGATCATGTTGGTGGATGAGGCGCGTCAGATCGACTGAGATCGAGGCCTGTAAGGGGCGCTCAATATCTGCCTGTATTTTGTGCATTTTGTCCGAAAATCGGCGCGCATGCGATTTGCAGTGGCTTAATTCTTGGTCACCGCTTGCCGTTGGCGCGTATTCGTTAACAGTTGAGTTATGACGACTCTTCCGACATTTGACGAAATGCTGATCGGACCTGATCAGGTCCGCGACCCTTACGAAGTCTATTACGACTGGTTCAGCAACGATGACATCAAGCGACTACGCAAGAAATCCGAGGATGCCGAGGCTTTCTTTCGCCGTATCGGTATTACCTTCAATGTCTACGGACAGGACGAGGCCGACGAGCGCCTGATCCCCTTTGATATCGTGCCGCGCATCATTGCCGCGCGTGAATGGGCACGTCTGGAACGCGGGATTGAACAGCGCGTGCGCGCGGTCAACGCCTTCCTGCACGACATCTATCACCGTCAGGAAATCCTGCGTGCGGGTCGCATCCCGAAAGAGATCATCGCCGGGAACGAGGCGTTCATACCCGAGATGATCGGCGTGAACCCACCGGGAGGGGTCTATACCCATATTGTCGGTGTCGATCTGGTGCGGACCGGCCCGGACGAGTTTTTCGTTCTGGAAGACAACGTGCGCACGCCCTCGGGCGTTTCCTACATGTTGGAAAACCGCGAAACGATGCTGCAGATGTTCCCCGAGCTGTTCACCAAGATGAAGGTGCGCCCGGTGTCCTCTTATCCGCAGCTGCTGCGCAGGTCGCTGTCTGACAGCGCGCCAAGCGGGTCGCCAAACAGCAAGCCGGTTGTGGCGGTGCTGACGCCGGGTATCCACAACTCTGCCTATTTTGAGCATGCTTTCCTTGCCGACCAGATGGGGGCAGAACTTGTCGAAAGCCATGATCTGCGGATCGAGGATGGGCGCGTCGCGATGCGAACAACGCAAGGGTATCAGCCAATTGACGTGCTGTATCGCCGTGTTGATGACGCCTATCTGGACCCGCTGACCTTCAACCCTGACAGTCTTCTGGGCGTGCCGGGGATCATGGATGTTTATCGGTCTGGAAACATCACGCTGGCCAATGCGCCGGGCACCGGTATCGCGGATGACAAGGCGCTTTATTCTTATATGCCCGAGATCATCGAGTTCTATACCGGTGAACAGGCGATCCTGAAAAACGTGCCGACGTGGCGCTGCTCTGAACCTGACGCACTGGCCCATGTGCTGGAGAACCTGAAAGAGCTGGTGGTCAAAGAGGTTCACGGTTCTGGCGGTTACGGCATGTTGGTGGGTCCGGCGGCCAGCAAGAAAGAATTGGCGGCTTTCGAGAAGAAACTGCGTGCGAAGCCTGCGAACTATATCGCACAGCCGACGCTAGCCCTGTCCACAGTGCCCATTCTGACCAAGGCGGGCTTGGCCCCCCGGCATGTGGACCTTCGTCCCTTTGTGCTGGTCTCTCCGAACCGGATCGACATTACGCCGGGTGGTCTGACCCGCGTGGCGTTGAAGAAAGGGTCGTTGGTGGTGAACTCGTCGCAGGGCGGGGGCACCAAGGACACATGGGTACTGGGGGACTGATCAGATGATGCTGGGCAAGACCGCTGGTGGCCTGTTCTGGATGTTCCGCTATCTAGAGCGCGCTGAAAACACCGCCCGCCTGCTAGAGGCAGGCTGGCGTATGGCCCTGACCCGATCAGCCGACGACGGGTCGAACGAATGGCAGTCGATCATCACGACGGCCGGAATGGCGCAGGGCTATAACGAGAAATACGACAGCTATACCTCGGGCAACGTGGTCAATTACATGCTGCGGGACCGGGATAACCCCTCAAGCATCATGGCGACGATTGATCAGGCCCGGTCAAACGCCAGAACGGTGCGCACGGCCCTCTCCAGCGAAGTGTGGGAGGCCACGAACGAATGCTGGATGGTGCTGAAGGAAGAGTTGGCGCGCCCTGTCAGCGAACGAAACCTGCATGATGTACTGGCCACGATCCGTTATCGGACCTCGGTTGTTCGCGGTGCCCTGCATGGAACGATGCTGCGCAATGATATCTTCTCTTTCGCGCGGCTGGGCACCTTTATCGAACGGGCCGACAACACGGCGCGTATTCTGGATGTGAAGTATTATGTGTTGCTTCCCTCTGCCGCCTTCGTTGGCACCAATATCGACAACGCCCAGTGGGAGGTTATCCTAAGGTCGGTTTCGGCCGAACAGTCCTATCGCTGGCTGAATGCGGGCGATACCTCCCCGCTTGGGATCGCAGAGTTCCTGATCCTTGATGAACGTATGCCTCGGTCGCTGGCGTTCTGCCAAAGCCAAATCGACAAGCACCTGCATCAGTTAGAGCAGGAATATGGTGCGCGCCAAGGCAGCCAGGCCCTGTCTGAAAAGATTAGCAAGCGCCTGTCTGACAGCACGATTTCCAGCATCTTTCAGGATGGCTTGCACGAATTCCTGCGGGATTTCATCGATGACATCCATAAACTGTCCTCTCTGATCGAGCAGGATTTCAGGTTCACCGGGTAACACATGAAACTGTCCATCACCCACGTCACGACTTACCAGTATGATACGCCGGTCCACTATGCGTTGCAGCAGCTGCGTCTGATCCCCCGTACAGGGCATGGGCAGACGGTGCTGAGTTGGGATTCCAAGATCACAGGCGGCAAGAAACAGCTGGTCTTTGACGATCAGTTCAACAACCACACCGAGTTGGTCAAAGTCGATACAGGTGTCACCTGTATCGAGATCGTCAGCACCGGCGAGGTAGAGGTTGAAGATCGGAATGGCGTGATCGGAACCCATGCGGGTTTCGCCCCGCTGTGGCTGTTTCAAGAATCTACTCCGATGACAGCGCCGGGAAATCAGGTTCGCCAACTTGCGGCCCGTGTCCGCGATGAAACCGAAGGACAGGATGATGTGGCCCGTCTGCATGCTGTGTCTGCGGCGATCTCGGAACTGGTGACCTATGAAATCGGGCAAACCGACAGCCAGACCACCGCCGAGATGGCCTTGGCCGCTGGGCATGGGGTGTGTCAGGACCATGCGCATATCATGATCGCGGTGGCGCGGCACCTTGGGTACCCCGCGCGCTATGTCAGCGGGTATCTGTTCATGGATGGGCAGGTGGCGCAGGATGCAAGCCACGCGTGGTGCGAGGTTTGGACCAAAGTGCTGGGCTGGGTTGGATTCGACGTCTCTAATGGAATCAGCCCGGATGCCCGTTACGTGCGTGTGGCGACGGGACGTGATTACAATGACGCTGCGCCAATTTTGGGAATTCGTCACGGTTCGGGGCAGGAAACCTTGCAGGTTAGCTTGCAGGTTCAGCAATAGGCTGATTGAAAGACCCTGAAGAAGGAGGCTCTATGACCTATTGCGTTGGCCTGATGTTGAAGAAGGGCTTGGTATTCATGTCCGACACCCGCACGAACTCGGGCGTCGACAATATTTCCACCTTTCAGAAGATGTTCACCTGGGAAGTCCCGGGGGACCGATCAATCACGCTTATGACGGCGGGCAACCTTGCGACCACGCAGGCTGTGGTCAGCATGCTGGAAGAGCGCAGCAAGGGCCCCGGCGACCGTAAACCCGGTATCCTTGAAGCGGAATCCATGTTTCAGGTGGCCAACATGGTGGGCAGCCTGTTGAAAGAGGTCATCGCCGTCCATGCAAACGCAGGGCAGCGTGCCGATGCGGTTTTTGACGCGACGATTATTCTGGGCGGGCAGATCGGAGAGGGCTCTCCGCGGCTGTTCATGATCTACCCCGAGGGCAACTTTATCGAAGCCAGTTTCGATACGCCTTTCTTCCAGATTGGCGAGACGAAATACGGCCGCCCGATCCTTGTGCGCGCCTATGACCCCGATATGAGCTTTGAAGACGCGATCAAACTGCTGATGGTCTCGTTCGATTCCACGATCAAGGCGAACCTGTCGGTCAGCCTGCCGCTGGATGTCCACGCCTATGAAGCAGGCAGCCTGAAGAATGGGCGCGTCTTCCGCATTCAGCAGGACGACCCCTATTACGAGGCTGTTTCAAGCGGATGGGGTGTGGCGCTGCGCGAGGCTTTTCGACAACTTCCCGCGTTCGCTCTTCCAAAAGACGACTGAGCCCCGGTTTTCGATTAAAACGGTCTGGAAATTCCGGGCGGCGTAAGCGTTTTGCCTCCCACCTGCACATCCGGGTGGGAGACCAATTCTAGACGCGGGCTGCGGGCCCGCGGTTTGTTTTAGGCGGCCAGACGCTCGGCCAGAATGGCCAGCAGCTTGTCGTGGTCCTTGTTGAAGTTGCGGATGCCTTCGGCCAGCTTTTCGGTGGCCATCGCATCTTCGTTCAGCGCCCAACGGAAATCAGCCTCTTCCATCGGGATCGGTGCAACACCGGTCGCATTGTCCGCCGACAGAACCTGAGGCAGCTCGGACGCGTCAGAGCCAAGCTCTTCCAGCAGCGCCGGAGAGATTGTCAGGCGGTCGCAGCCCGCCAGCGCCTTGATCTGGTCGCTCGACCGGAAGGACGCGCCCATGACGACCGTGTCGATGCCGTTCGACTTGTAGTAGTCATAAATGCCGCGCACCGACAGAACACCCGGATCTTCGTTTGGCGCATAGGATTCAACGCCATCGGCCTTTTTGTACCAGTCGGTGATCCGGCCCACGAAGGGCGAAATCAGGAAGACGCCTGCGTTTGCACAGGCTACCGCCTGCGCCAGACAGAAGATCAGGGTCAGGTTGCACTGGATATTTTCTTTTTCAAGGATCTGGGCGGCGCGGATGCCTTCCCAAGTGGCGGCCAGCTTGATCAGGATGCGGTCGCGGCCAATGCCTTGGGCTTCATAAGCGGCGATGATCGCACGCGCTTTTTCCAAAGAGGCCTCTACGTCGAAGGATAGGCGCGCATCCACCTCGGTCGACACACGGCCCGGGACCAGCGCGGAAAGCTCGGCGCCAACGCCAACGGTCAGTGAATCGGCAACCTGAAGAGGGGTTTTGCCCTCGGCTTTGCCTGCGGCGATTTCGCGGTCGACCATCTCGGCATAGGCCGGGCTTTGCAGCGCTTTCAGCACTAGGCTTGGGTTGGTCGTGCAATCGACGGGCTTCAGGGCGCGAACGGCGTCAATGTCGCCGGTGTCTGCGACAACAACAGTCATTTCGCGAAGGGCATCAAGGGCGGTGGGCATAGGTCTGGTCTCCATCAGGGACGTGATCTCTTGTGGCAGGGCGCCGGGTCCATGATCGTCTACAGGTTTGCCATCGGGGAAGTCAATCCGGGCCTGATAGCGGTAACAGTAAACGAGCATGAACTCGGCATTGAAGCAGAAAACTTGCAGGCACATATATAAAAATTATAATATGTCCTTCAACAGAGGTACCTTGTCCATGATCCGCAAGATCAGCGCACTCTTATTCCTATGGGTCGCAAGCGCGACTTTCTCGACGGCCGGCACCGAATTGGTGATGGTCGAAGAGCCGGGCTGTGTCTATTGCATGCGCTGGAACACCGAGGTTGGCCCGATTTACCCCAAAACCCCAGAGGGGCAAGCAGCTCCATTGCGCAGGATCGACCTTACTGAAAGTCTGCCCGCAGACCTTTCGTTTCGCTCGCGTCCGGTGTTTACCCCGACCTTTGTCCTTATGCGTGACGGTCAGGAAGTCAGTCGGATCGAGGGATACATGGGGGATAACCTGTTTTGGGGAATGCTGGGTATGATGTTCGAACAGAATTCTGTTCACAGGAGCGGTGGATGAAAGATTCCAACGCCAATTCAGACCAGCGCCGTTCAGCGCTTCCGATCTTTCATGAAGACACCAGCGAGGCAACGCTGGACAAGATGATGGATAATGCCACGACGGCTGCGAGCTTTCTAAAGGCGATCGGGCACGAAGGGCGGATGATGACCCTGTGCTATCTGTCCAGCGGCGAGAAATCTGTAAGAGAGTTGGAATCCTTGTTGTCGGCCCGTCAGGCGGCTGTGTCGCAACAATTGGCGCGTCTGCGACTGGAAGGCCTGATTGTGCCTCGTCGCGAAGGGAAAACGATTTACTACCGTTTGGCCGATGATCGTGCGCGACAGGTCATGGAATTGGTGTATCGTCTATTCTGTAGCGAGGAGAATAAGTAGACTCGTACTACTTTCGAGCCGGACTTAGGGAGGGCCCCGGCAATGTTTGACTTGGCAAACGAAGGTTTCGTAGTGCTGCTGATCGGCTTGGCCGGTGGCATTCTGCTTGGGTTGGCCGCTCGACTGGGGCGTTTCTGCACCTTGGGTGCATTGGAAGACGTACTGTATTCTCACAACGATATTCGCCTGCGCATGTGGGCCGTGGCCATCGGTGTCGCGATGATCGGCGTGCATGTGCTGGTGGGGCTTGGTATCATTGACCTGTCGGCGGTAGGTATTCTGTCTGATAAATGGAACCCAGTCGCCAGCATCGTTGGTGGTCTGCTGTTCGGTTATGGCATGGCCCTGTCTGGCAACTGCGGTTATGGCGCCTTGGCGCGGCTGGGTGGCGGTGACCTGCGTAGCTTCGTGATCGTGCTGGTGATGGGGCTCGCGGCCTATGCAACCCTTTCCGGGCCTTTGGCCTATCTACGCATTTGGGTCTTCCCTCAGGTTCAGGCAGAGGCGACGCCCAGCCTGTCAGTTTTGGCCGAACAATCCTTCAGCTTGCCTGCCGGGATGGCAGGGATCGTGATTGGCCTAGTGATTCTTGGGTTTGCCGTCGCGCCAAAAAGAATGCGCGAGGACCGCCCGGCAATGTTCTGGGGCGCTGTCGTTGGATTGGCTGTGATGGCCGGCTGGGGAGGTACGGCTTGGGTTGCACATACCAGCCTAGGCGCGGTGTCTGTGCAATCGCACACCTTCTCTGCCCCGGTGGGCGAGGCGATGCTTTATGCGATGACCGCGTCCGGTCAGACGCTTAGCTTTGGTCTTGGATCGGTGGCCGGTGTTTGGATTGGGGCCTTTATCGGCAGCCTGATCAAGGGGCACTTCCGTTGGGAGGCCTGTGAAGACCCGCGCGAACTGAAGCGCCAGATCTTTGGTGCTGGCATGATGGGCGTCGGGGCCGTGATCGCCGTGGGGTGCAGCATTGGGCAAGGCCTGTCGGCGATGGCCGTTCTAAGCTATGGCGCCCCGGTTACGTTGATTTCGATCGTTCTTGGGGCGGCTTTTGGCCTACGCCAGCTGATTGAAGGGTTCCACCAACCCGCCGAATAGGTCTGCGACGTTTCCAAGGCTTGCCAAGTCGATCAAATAAACACATCATGTTTTTCGAATATGTTGTGGGAGGTCATCTGGCGTCATGCTTGAAGTCACGTATTGGGGCGCGGCGATTGCCGGGCTGTTGTCCTTCCTGTCCCCCTGTATCCTGCCGATCGTGCCGTTCTATCTAAGCTATCTGGCCGGGACCGGGATGAGCCAGATATCCGCAGATGCGCCGATTACACCCGCTGTGCGGAACCGTGCGGTCGTCGCCGCGATCTGCTTTGCCCTTGGGGTGATCACAGTCTTTATGGGGCTTGGGGCCTCGGCCTCTGTCTTTGGGCAGATGGTGCGCGAATATTTTGATGTCCTGCGATGGTTCGCGGCGGGGCTGATAATTATCATGGGCCTGCATTTTCTTGGTGTGATCCGGATCGGCATTCTCTACCGGCAGTTCCGCGCTGATGCAGGAGAGGTTTCGAACCTCAGCTTTGCCGGTGCCTACCTCGTTGGGCTGGCCTTCGCCTTTGGTTGGACGCCCTGTGTTGGCCCGGTTTTGGCGGCGATTCTGTTCACGGCCGCAGGAACCGAGACCGCTATGAAAGGCGCCACGCTTCTGTTTACCTACGGGGCCGGCATGACCTTGCCATTCGTGGTGGCTGCGATGTTCATCGGACCGTTCATGCGCTGGATGGCTGGTTTCCGCCGCCACCTGCCCTTGATCGAGAAACTCATGGGGGCGATGCTGATCGTCTTCGGTCTGCTGATCGCGACGAATTCAATGAATATTATTGCGCAATGGATGTTGGAGGTATTTCCCTCTTTTGCGAGCTTTGGTTGATAAAGGGAGGACGACATGAAACGTATTCTCATGATTTTGGCGCTGGTCTTCACGCCCGTGACCGTTTGGGCGGTCGAGCTTGGCGATGACGGGCTGCACAAAACCGCGTGGATGCGCGATACGTTCAAAGACATGGCCGAGGATCTGGCCGAGGCCAATGCCGAGGGTAAACGCCTGATGGTGCTGGTCGAGCAGCGTGGCTGCATCTATTGCACCAAAATGCATAACGAGGTTTTTCCCGACCCCGATGTGGAGGCTTATATCGAGGACAATTACTTCGTCGTGCAGATGAATCTGTTCGGTGATGTCGAGATGACGGACTTCGACGGAGAATCGCTGCCAGAAAAAGATATGGCGATGAAATGGGGCGTGATGTTCACGCCGACGATTCTCTTTTTTCCGGAAGAAGTCGGCGAAAATACTCCGGCAAATGAGGCAGCGGTTGCAGTGATGCCAGGCGCGTTCCAGAAGGGTACGACACTGGATCTTTTGAGCTGGGTGGTGGAAAAAGGCTATACAACTGGGGAAAATTTCCAGAAATATCACGCTCGTAAGATAAATGAGCGCCGGCAGCTACGTTGAAAGTTACCTAAAGTCAACCCAACATCATAATCATGTAAGTGAATATGTTATTGCGTGAAAGCTCGATTGTACGCTATGGTGCACGAAGATAGTTCTAGGGAGGACGCATGAAACGAACTTTTGTTGCGGCGGCGGTGGTGATGGCGGGAACTTTTCCTGCGCTTGCCGAGGTTGTCGCTCCCGCTGCAGTAACCTACGCCGATGGCGCGGTTGCTCAATCCCTCACCGGGCAGGCGGGTAACGCAGACGCAGGCCGGACCGTAATGACCACTCGTGGTCTGGGTAACTGCATTGCTTGTCACCAAGTAACCGCACTGGAAGATTTCCCCTTCCACGGTGAAGTAGGCCCGTCGCTGGACGGTGCTGGTGATCGTTGGACACAAGAAGAGCTGCGCGGCATCGTCGCAAACGCCAAAATGATGTTTGACGGAACCATCATGCCAGCCTTTTACAAGAAGAGCGGATATGTCCGCCCGGGCGATGGCTACACTGGCAAAGCTGCGAAAGAAGAAGACCTAGAGCCCCTGTTGACGGCTCAGCAGGTCGAAGACGTTGTCGCCTATCTGGCGACCCTTACAGAATAACCCCCGGAGATAGACATGGAACTCACTCGTCGTAATCTCTTGGCTGTCGGCTTTGGCGCCGCAACGGTAGCAGCACTGCCGATGCGCGTTCTCGCGGCTGCCGAAGAGCAGATCAACGCCTTCACCGGCGGAGCCGAAGCGGGCGAAGGTGGCATCACCCTGACCGCACCGGAAATCGCTGAAAACGGTAACACCGTTCCGATTTCGGTCGACGCACCCGGCGCCGCTGAAATCCTGATCCTGGCACTTGGCAACCCGACCCCGGGCGTCGCCAAGTTCACCTTTGGTCCGGCCGCAGCATCGCAGTCGGCCTCCACCCGTATTCGTCTGGCCGGCACGCAGGACGTTGTGGCCATCGCCAAAATGGGCGACGGCAGCTTCGTCAAAGCATCGTCGACCGTTAAGGTCACCATCGGCGGCTGCGGCGGCTAAGGCTAGAGGAGAATAGAAAATGGCATCTGGTGTAAAACCCCGCGTAAAAGTCCCGAAGTCAGCCGCTGCAGGCGACTCGATCACGATCAAAACTTTGATCAGCCACAAGATGGAAAGCGGTCAGCGCAAGGATAAAGAGGGCAACCCCATTCCGCGCTCGATCATCAACCGCTTCACTTGCGAGTTTAACGGTGAGTCGGTCATCGACGTCACTCTGGAGCCCGCGATCTCGACCAACCCGTATTTCGAATTCGATGCGATGGTCAAAGAGGCAGGTACTTTCAAGTTCACTTGGTATGACGATGACGGTGACGTCTACGATACCAGCAAAGACATCGCGATCGCGTAAGCAGCAGCGCTTGACAGGGAGGAAACGCAATATGCGTAAAATGATGACAAGCGTCGCAGCGATGACTGCAGCAATTGCTCTGGCAGCCGGTGCTGCCAGCGCTGGCCAAGAAGACAATCTGGTCGTCAACGAAGAGATTGAAATCGTTGTCCGTACTGACGCCCCGGCGCATATGGAAAACGTGGACACAATCTATTCCGGTTGGACGTTCCGGTCGGATGAGACTCAGGCCTTGCAGATGGATGACTTCGACAATCCGGGCATGATCTTTGTCGACATGGGCCGCGAAGTGTTTGACGCCGCTGCGGGTTCGGAAGGCAAATCGTGCGCGTCTTGCCACGAGTCGCCGGAGAACCTGAAAGGGGTCAAGGCGGTCTATCCGAAGTGGAACGATCAGGCTGAAGAAGTCTACACGATCGAAATGCAGATCAACGAATGCCGCACCGACCGTATGGGGGCTGAAAAGCTCAAGTACAACGGTGGCGACATGACCAACCTCGTTGCGCTGCTGGCGTCGGTATCTCGCGGCATGCCCGTGAACGTCGCCATCGACGGTCCGGCTCAGTCCACATGGGAATGGGGCAAAGAGCTTTACTACTCCCGGACCGGTCAGTTGGAGTTGTCCTGTGCGAACTGCCACGAAGACAACTATGACAACATGATCCGTGCAGACCACCTGAGCCAAGGCCAGATCAATGGCTTCCCGGCTTATCGTCTGAAGAACGCCAAGCTGAACACGGTCCACGACCGTTTCAAAGGCTGCGTTCGTGACACACGTGCAGAAACCTATGCGCCGGCCTCGCCAGAGTTCGTGGCACTGGAGCTGTACCTGTCTTCGCGCGGTAACGGTCTGTCGGTCGAAGGTCCTTCGGTCCGCAACTAAACTCAACGAACCCGCCCTTGGCGAAAGCTGGGGGCGGGTTTTAAGTATCTAAACATATTCAATCATATGAATGTGACACAAATTTAGCTGGGAAGAGAAAGATGATTTCACGGCGTGATTTTCTGCAGGTCAGCATGGCAGCAGCAGCGATGTACGGGACTTCCGGTTTTGGCAACTGGGCCAAGCTGGCGGCCCAACAGGCCCTGACTCAGGACGACCTTTTGCAGTTCGATACCTTCGGAAACGTATCGTTGATTCATATCACCGATATCCACGGCCAGCTAAAGCCCCTGTATTTCCGCGAGCCTTCGATCAACATCGGTGTTGGTGACAACAAGGGCGCGGTTCCTCACATCACCGGCGCGGATTTCCGCAAAGCCTATGGCATCGCGGATGGGTCTCCCTCTCATTATGCCCTCAGCGCCGGTGATTTTGATGCTCTGGCCAAGACCTACGGAAAGATCGGTGGTCTGGACCGCATGGCAACGGTGATCAACGCGATCCGCGCTGACCGCCCTGATGCGCTGCTGCTGGATGGCGGCGACACCTGGCACGGCTCTTACACCTGCTATCAGACTGAAGCGCAGGACATGGTCAATGTCATGAACGCGTTGAAGCCTGACGCGATGACCTTCCACTGGGAGTTCACGCTCGGCTCTGAACGCGTGACCGAACTGGTCGAAAGCCTGCCTTTCGCGTCCCTTGGACAGAACATCTTTGATGCCGAGTGGGACGAGCCCGCCGAGCTGTTCAAGCCGTACAAATTCTTTGAGCGTGGCGGCGTGAAGATTGCCGTCATCGGTCAGGCCTTCCCCTATATGCCGATCGCGAACCCGGGCTGGATGTTCCCGGAGTATTCGTTCGGGATCCGTGACGAAAACATGCAGGCGATGGTCGACGAAGTACGCGGCATGGGTGCCGAGTGTGTGGTCGTTCTGTCCCACAACGGTTTCGACGTGGACAAGAAGATGGCCAGCCGCGTGAAGGGTATCGATGTGATCCTGTCGGGCCACACCCATGACGCCCTGCCGGAACCGGTTCAGATCGGGAACACTTTCATCATCGCCTCGGGGTCGAACGGCAAGTTCGTCAGCCGCGTCGATCTGGATGTTCGCGATGGCAAGATGATGGGCATCCGCCACAAGCTGATCCCCGTCTTCTCGGACGTCATCACGCCGGATGCAGCCGTATCCAAACTGATCGACGAGCAGCGCGCGCCGTATGAAAGCGCGATGCGCGAAGTGATCGGCACCACCGACACGATGCTGTACCGCCGCGGTAACTTTAACGGATCCTGGGATGACCTGATCTGTGACGCCCTGATCACCGAGCGTGAAGCGGATATCGCCATGTCGCCGGGTGTTCGTTGGGGCCCAAGCCTGCCTTCGGGCAGCGAGATCACCCGTGAGGACATCTGGAACGTGACCTCGATGTCTTACGGTCAGGCCTACCGAACAGAGATGACCGGTGAGTTCATCAAGGTGATCCTTGAAGACGTCGCCGACAACATCTTCAACCCGGACCCCTATTACCAGCAGGGTGGCGACATGGTCCGCATCGGTGGCATGGGCTACCGCATCGACATCACCAAACCGCAGGGCAGCCGCATCAGCGATATGACCCTTCTGAAAACGGGCGAGGCAATTGATCCGTCCAAGAATTACGTCGTCGCCGGCTGGGCCAGCGTCAACGAAGGCACCGAGGGGCCGATGATTTGGGAGGTGGTTGAAAACCACATCCGCAATCAGGGCACCGTCAAACTTGATCCGAACAACAGCGTCCAAGTCGTGGGCGCCTAAGATAAACCGCAGGAGAATCGACAGATGACCGATGACACCAAGGACTTTGCGCCCTCGCGCAGACAGTTCCTGTCAGGCGCTGCCGCAGCAGGCGCCGGGGCCGTGGCGGGTACTGCCGCCAGCGCAGCGGGTCCCGACCCGCTGATCACCGAAAAACAGCCATGGGCGCAGGAACTGGGGGCTGGCGTAGACGAGACCCCCTATGGTCTGCCGATCAAGTACGAAAGCGATGTCGTACGCCGGAATGTTGAATGGCTGACAGCTGATCCGATCAGCTCGATCAACTTCACCCCGATCCACGCGCTGGACGGCACGATCACCCCGCAGGGCTGTGCGTTTGAACGCCACCACTCGGGTGCGATTGAGCTGCGCAAAGAAGACTATCGCCTGATGATCAACGGCCTTGTCGATAAGCCGCTGATCTTCACCTATGACGATCTGGAACGCTTCCCGCGTGAAAACCACGTCTACTTCTGCGAATGCGCGGCGAACACCGGCATGGAATGGGCGGGCGCACAGTTGAACGGTGCCCAGTTCACCCACGGTATGGTCCACAACATGGAATATACCGGCGTGACCCTGCGTACCTTGCTGGAAGAAGCTGGTCTGGACACCGCAGGTGACCTGAAAGACAAGTGGGTCTATGTCGAAGGCGCGGATGCCTCGTCGAACGGTCGTTCCATCCCGATGGAAAAGGCGCTGGACGACTGTCTGGTGGCGTTTAAAGCCAACGGCGAAGCCCTGCGGATGGAGCACGGTTACCCGGTCCGTCTGGTTGTTCCCGGTTGGGAAGGCAACATGTGGGTTAAATGGCTGCGCCGCATCGAGGTCACCGACCACGCTGTTGAAAGCCGCGAAGAGACCTCGAAGTACACCGACACTCTGGAAGATGGCACCAGCCGCAAGTGGACCTGGGCGATGGATGCGAAATCCGTCATCACCTCGCCTTCGCCGCAGATGCCGATCAAACACGGCAAAGGCCCGCTGGTCATCACTGGTCTGGCATGGACCGGTCGTGGCGCGATCACCCGTGTCGACGTGTCGAAAGACGGTGGTAAGACCTGGGAAACCGCACGTCTGGCGAAGCCGGGCGAGAAAATGGCCCTGACCCGTTTCTATCTGGATACCACATGGGACGGCGAAGAGATGCTGCTGCAATCGCGCGCCATGGATGACACAGGTTACGTTCAGCCGACCAAAGCGCAACTGCGCGAGGTGCGCGGCGAGAACTCGATCTATCACAACAACTGCATTCAGACCTGGTGGGTCAATAAAGACGGAGAGGCGGAAAATGTCGAAGTCTCGTAATCTGATTATCTCTACTGCGCTGGCCTCGACGCTGGTTGCGGGTCCCGCCTTGGCGGAGAAGTTCGGTCTGGGCCGCGAAGCTCTGCCCGAAGAAATCGCCGCGTGGAACGTGGACATCGCGCCCGATGGAACCGGTCTGCCGGCCGGTTCGGGTGATGCGTTCACCGGCGAAGAGGTCTTTGCCGAAGCTTGTGCAATCTGCCACGGCGACTTTGCTGAAGGTCGTGACAACTGGCCCAAGCTGGCAGGTGGCGAAGGTACTTTGGCGGACAAAGACCCGCTGAAAACTGTCGGTTCCTACTGGCCGTACCTGTCGACCGTATGGGATTACGTCAACCGCTCGATGCCGTTTGGCAACGCACAGTCGCTGACCGCGGACGAGGTTTACGCGATCACAGCGTATATCCTGTATTCGAACGACCTGGTGGATGATGATTTCGTTCTATCGAACGAAAACTTTATGGACGTCGAACTGCCTAACGCCGAAGGCTTCATCATCGACGATCGTGCCGAGACCGAGTACCCGATCTTTAACGTTGCTTGCATGAGCGACTGTAAAGAGAGCGTCGAGATCACCATGCGCGCAGCCGTTCTGGATGTGACGCCGGAAGACGAAGGCACAGAGGCAGAGGAAGTGGCGCAGACCGAGACCGAAGCTCCGGCCGCGGAAGAAGTTGCCGCTGCCGAACCTGCTGAAGAGGCACCGGCAATGGCTGCACTGGACATGGAGTTGGTCGCTGCAGGCGAAAAAGTCTTCAAGAAGTGCAAGTCCTGTCATACCGTTGGCGAAGGCGCCAAGAACAAGACCGGCCCCGGCCTGAACATGATCGTGGGTGCGCCCGTTGGTGCGGTCGATGGCTTCAAGTATTCCAAGCCGATGAAGGCCGCTGCGGAAGCAGGTCAGACTTGGACCGAGGAAGAACTGGCAGCCTTCTTCGCGGCGCCCCGGAAGTACATGAAAGGCACCAAAATGTCGTTCAACGGTCTGAAGAAGGAAGCCGATATCGCCGCTGTCATCGAATTCCTCAAGAACAACGGCAACTAAGACATGCGCCGGGTCCTTGCCATAGCGACGTTCTGCATAGCCTCTGCCGGGGCTGTGCAGGCTGCCAATATTGGTGACGCGAAAGCGGGCGAGAAGCACTTCAAGCTTTGCAAAAGCTGTCACCAGGTTGGACCCGGCGCCACCAACCGAGTTGGGCCGCAACTGAACGGTTTGTTCGGTCGCAAAGCCGGTTCGGTTGAAGGTTTCAAATATTCTAAGGGCATGATCCGTGCTGCGGATGGCGGCCTTGAATGGCACGCCGAACAGCTTCATGCCTATTTGGAAAACCCGAAAAATCTTGTTTCGGGTACCCGGATGAACTTCCGGGGAATGAAAGATGTCGATGAACGGGCGGATTTGATCGCCTATCTGCGGACCTTTTCGGACAATCCGCGCGACATTCCCGAAGCGGATCCGACTGCACGTGGCACAGACCACGATGTTGATCCCGCGATTCTGGCCATTCAGGGTGACCCGGAATACGGGCAATACCTATCGAGCGAATGCGTCACTTGCCATCAGATCGATGGCGATGACGATGGCATCCCATCTATTACTTTTTGGCCGGAAGAGGACTTTGTCGTCGCTCTTCATGCCTACAAATCAAAAAAACGGGCGCATCCGGTCATGCAAATGATTGCGGGTCGCCTATCCGACGACGAAATTGCGTCGCTTGCAGCATATTTTAAAGACCCCGAGCAGTAGGACACAGACTGACTGCACTAAGTAATTTTTAAGAGCGTAAAGGGAGGACAGCACTATGACATTAAACAGACGTAAATTCCTTGGCACAGGTGTTGCCGTGGGGGCGTCCATGTCGGCCCCGATGGTTATGGGTGCCGCACACGGTAAGCCGAAGGTTGTTGTCATTGGCGGCGGGGCCGGTGGTGCAACAGCAGCGCGTTATATCGCCAAGGACAGCAAGGGTGAGATCGACGTCACCCTCGTCGAACCGACCCGGCGGTATTACACCTGCTTCTTCTCGAACCTGTATCTGGGTGGGTTCAAACAATTCAACGATATCGGCCATTCCTATGGCAAGCTGGCATCGGAATACGGCATCAACGTCGTGCATGACTGGGCGATCGGCATAGATCGCGACACCAATATGGTGACCTTGGCCGGGGGCAGCAAACTGCCCTATGACAAGCTGATCCTGTCGCCGGGTATCGACTTTGTCGACGGTGCGGTTGAAGGCTGGGACATCAGCGCCCAGAACAAGATGCCCCATGCCTATAAGGCCGGGTCGCAAACCGAACTGCTGAAAGCGCAACTGGAAGCGATGCCCGAAGGTGGCACCTTTGCAATGGTCGCGCCGCCGAACCCGTATCGCTGCCCTCCGGGACCGTACGAGCGGATCTCGATGATCGCGCATTTCCTGAAGCAGAATAACCCGACCGCGAAAATCATCGTGGCCGATCCGAAGCCGAAGTTCTCGAAAATGGCTCTGTTCCAAGAGGGCTGGGGGAACCACTATGACGGCATGATCGACTGGATCGGTCCGGACTTTGGTGGTGACTCTGTTTCGGTAAACCCGGATGCGATGACCGTGACCATCGACGGTGAAGAGAACAAAGTTGACGTCTGCAACGTGATCCCGGCGATGAAGGCTGGCAAGATTGCTGAAATCGCAGGTGTGACCGATGGCAACTGGGCTCCGGTAAACGCGGCAGATATGTCGTCCAAAGCCGACCCGGACATCCATGTTCTGGGTGACGCAGCTGCCCAAGGTGACATGCCGAAATCGGGCTATGCGGCCAACAGCCAGGCGAAGGTTTGCGCCATGGCCGTGCGCGGCGCGCTGACCGGCTCTAAGGTCTTCCCGGCGAAGTTCTCGAACACTTGCTGGTCGCTGATCACCACCAATGACGGCATCAAAGTAGGCGCGAACTATGAAGCGACCCCGGAAAAGATTGCTTCGACCGGTGGCTTCATCTCGAAGACCGGCGAATCTGCCGAACTTCGCAAGGCGACCTATGAGGAATCCGAAGGTTGGTACACCGGAATCACCTCTGATATGTTCGGATAATTGAAGATTTCCGGCGGCATCTGATGTGGATCAAGGTGCCGCCGGTTTAATGCGATCAGATAGGTTCAGGAGGATATGAATATGAAACGTATGTTTTTGAGCGCCGTTTGCGCAGCCACTTTTGCCACCGCTGGTTTTGCTGGTGAGGCAGTAACTTACCCCTTCGACGGTAGCTTTGACGATGCCACCTTTGGTGTCGAAAGCGCGATCGTCGATCGCGGGTTTGTAATCGACTATGTCAGCCACGTGGGCGAGATGCTTAATCGCACCGGCGCCGATGTTGGCAGTGACAAAGAGATCTTTGCAGCAGCGGACACGTTCCTCTTCTGCTCTGCCGTTCTGTCCCGCAAGGTGATGGAAGCGGACCCAATGAATATCGCCCATTGCCCGTATGGCATCTTCGTTACCGATCAAGGTGGCGACGTGTCGATCGGCTATCGGACCTTGCCCGAGGGCGCGATGCAGGAAGTGCAAACTCTGTTGGATGAGATCGCACGAGAAGCCGCAGGACAATAAACTATGGATTACCAGACCTTCTTCAAAACCTCGCTCGATGATCTGCGCGACAGCGGTAACTACCGTGTCTTCGCAGACCTAGAGCGTCATCGCGGAAATTTCCCAAAGGCGATCAATCGCCATGACGGGGGCAAACGCGATGTGACGGTCTGGTGTTCCAATGACTATCTCGGCATGGGCCAGCATCCCAAGGTGCTGGCGGCCATGCATGACGCCATCGACCGCTGCGGTGCAGGGGCTGGCGGCACTCGGAATATTTCCGGCACGACCCATGACCACGTTCTGCTTGAACAGGAACTGGCTGATTTGCACGGCAAAGAGGCAGCGCTGCTGTTCACCTCTGGTTACGTGTCGAACTGGGCGGCGCTTGGTACTTTGGCCTCGAAAATCCCCGGCTGCGTTGTTCTGTCTGACGAGTTGAACCACGCGTCGATGATCGAAGGCATTCGCCATAGTCGTGCCAAGTGCATGATCTGGAAGCACAACGATCTGGCCGATCTGGAGACAAAGCTGAAAGAGCTGCCGCTGGAGACGCCGAAGCTGATCGCCTTTGAATCCGTCTATTCGATGGACGGGGACATCGCCCCGATCAAAGAGATTTGCGATCTGGCCGATCAGTATAATGCCATGACCTATCTGGACGAGGTCCACGCGGTCGGCATGTACGGCCCTCGTGGCGGTGGTGTGGCTGAACGCGAAGGTCTGATGGACCGCCTGACCGTGATTGAGGGCACGCTTGGCAAAGCCTTTGGCGTCGTCGGCGGATATATCGCGGCCTCGTCCGAACTGTGCGATTTCGTACGCAGTTTTGCCTCTGGCTTCATCTTCACGACCGCGCTGCCCCCGGCGGTTGCAGCAGGTGCGGCGGCCTCGATCCGCCACCTGAAGGAAAGCTCGGTCGAACGTGAAGGCCAGCAGGCCCGTGTTGCTGAATTGCGTGCGCGTCTGGATGCGATCGGCATCCCGCATACCGACAACCCCAGCCACATCATTCCGGTGATGGTTGGCGACCCGGTGAAGTGCAAGTTCATCTCGGACAAGCTGATGGACGACTTCGGCGTCTACATTCAGCCGATCAACTACCCAACCGTTCCCAAGGGAACCGAGCGTCTGCGGATCACCCCCTCGCCGGTTCACACCTCTGAGGACCTTGATCATCTGGTCGAGGCGCTGGAAGACCTCTGGGCCCAGTGCCAATTGGCGCGTATGCCCTTGGCGGCGCAGTAACTCACACCTTTATTGGCCACCGAATTTGACGGGGATCAAGGAAACTTGGTCCCTGTTTTCTTAAGAATTCCCGAAGGAATCGGGAGCGGACGATGATCAACGATTTTATTGAAACGATTGGCGATGGCTGGGCTTTGCTTTTGGCGGGGCTGGTGGTTGGGCTGATCTTTGGAGCGGCAGCACAGCATTCGCGGTTTTGCCTGCGTGCAGCGACGGCCGAGTTCGCCGAAGGGATCCTAAGCGGTCGTCTGGCAATTTGGTTGCTGGCTTTCACGGCAGCTGTCGCCGCAACCCAAGGCGCTGTCTTGTTGGGCTGGCTGGACACCGATGTCGCGTCGCAGATCGCCTCGACCGGCAGCATGTCAGGGGCGATTATTGGCGGCCTGATGTTCGGTGCCGGCATGATCCTTGCGCGGGGCTGTGCCAGCCGCCTTTTGGTCTTGTCAGCAACCGGTAACCTTCGTGCATTGATGACCGGGCTTGTGCTGACACTGGTCGCTCAGGCTGCGCTTCGTGGCGGGTTGGCGCCAGCACGCGAAACACTGTCTGGACTGTGGTTGGTGGACGGGGGCGCATCCCGCGACCTGTTGGCATTGACGGGCCTTACCTCTTCAGTCGTCCTTAGCGTTTCCCTGATCGGGCTTGCGCTGACAGTATTCTGGGCGGCTGTTCGTTTGAAACTACAGCCAACCCACATGTTGGGCGCTGTGATTGTCGGGGCCTCGGTCGCGCTTGGCTGGGTGCTGACATATCAACTTTCGCAGACCCTGTTTGATCCGGTACCCGTGTCCAGTGTTACCTTTACCGGCCCGGCAACTGATACCCTGATGGGATTGGTCAACAGCCCGAATATCGAGTTCTCGTTCGGTATTGGTCTGGTGCCCGGCGTTTTCATCGGGTCCGGCCTTATGGCCCTGCTAAGCGGAGAGTTCCGTATTCAACGCTTTGGCGAAGACACCCCGATGGAGCGTTACCTTGTCGGCGCGACACTTATGGGCTTTGGCGCGATGCTGGCCGGTGGTTGCGCGGTTGGCGCAGGTGTGTCCGGCGGGGCGATCTTCTCGCTCACCGCTTGGGTGGCCGTATTCTTTATGTGGGTTGGCGCGGTGATGACACAGCGTTTGATGATCTCAGCCCGCAGGGTCGCAGTCTCAACGGCCTAGTAAAAAGGCGGCCCGCAGGCCGCCTTCTTTATCTTATTCCCATTCCATTTGTTCGAACACGCGGCCTGCGTTCTTGGTGGCCAGTTCTTCAAACGTGTCGAGGTTGGTATAGGGTGACTGATCGACGTAGTAGGCCCCTGCCAGATCACCGCCCTCGTCGATATGCGCTCCGATCTTTTCACGCAGATACTCTAGGTAGCCCTTCGTGTACCGGCGCACCTGCGCCATGTTGGTCGGATGGCCGTGGCCCGGGATGACATAGGTCGCGTTCAGCGCCTCGAATTCAGTGTCCCAGGTCTCCAGCCAATCGGCGGTCATGGTGTGTTCAAAGATCGGCAGCATGCGCTCGTGAAAGGCCATGTCGCCCGAGATCACCAGTGACTGGTTCGGCAGCCAGACAACGATATCGCCGGGGCTGTGTGCCGGGCCCAAATAACGGGCTTCGATCCGGAATTCGCCTAGTTCCATGACATATTCGTCATCGAAGATCTCGGTCGGTTGAACCAGTTCGGTACCGTCGGCCTTTTCCTTGATCGTGCGCAGGTGGGCCTGCTGCGTCTGGGCGCCGTATTCCTGGAATTCATGCGCGGCTTCGCTGTGGGCGATGACCGGAACGCCCTGACCGACCCAATAGCTGTTGCCCAGCATCGCATGGCCTTGGCCGTTTTCAGTGAAAACGGCGACGACGGGTTGGTCGGTGACCTCTTTGATCTCAGAATGCAGCGCCTCTGCCAGCTGATAGGACGCACCGCTGTTCACAACGACCACGCCTTCGCCGGTTACGATGAAGCTTAGGTTGTTGTTGTGACCAGAGTTCTCATAGGTGGGCGGGGCCGTCGCGCCGATGGCAGAAAAGACACCGGGAATAACCTCTACCGGATGCTGGTACAGGACCGATCCGGGGTATTGGTCGGCAATATCCTCATTCGCCAGAAGGGCGGTGGGAAGAAGGGACAGAAGAAGCCAGCGCATTAGGTGCTCTCCGGGACGAAACGGTAATTTCCGTCGTGGCGCTCTACCCGGCCGAACCCGCCTTGGGGCAGGTGGAACCCGACCATCGGCATCTGTTCCGTGGCAAGGCGATCAAGAAGCGCCAGTCGCGTGGCCGCCCCTTTTTCGGCGTCTTGGTCAGAACCCGACGCAAGTTCAGGTTTGGCAAATGCCAAGTGCCCATTGCCGATGGCGTCGCCGACAACCATCACCGATTGACTGCCCGAGCGGACCTCGAACGCCATATGCCCCGGCGTGTGGCCAGAGCTGTCGACGGCCATGATGCCGGGCAGAACTTCATCGCCTGCGTCAAAGAAGTCGATGGCGTCTTCGATGGCTTCCAACCGGCGGGCGGCGCCCACTGCGAAAGATGCGCGTGCCTCTCCGATGGTGTTCACGGTTTCCGGGTTGGTCCAGTAATCCCATTCGGCCCGGCCAATATGATGGCTGGCATTGAAAAAGACCGGATCGTCGAAGTCATCCAGAACGCCCCACAGGTGATCGGGGTGAGCATGGGTAAAGATCACGTGGGTCACGTCGTCAGGCGCGACGCCGATCGCATCAAGCGTGTCGAGCAAGTCCCCTGCTGTGGGCATGAACCCGGCGCCAGAGCCCGCGTCGAAGAGGACCGTGTTTTCACCATCGCGGACAAGGGTCAGGTTGCAGGGCGACTTCAGGATCTCACCATCAGCGCCATGCTGGGCAAGGATGCGGGTGACCTCTTCTGACGGCATCTCGCCGATCAGAAAGCTGGCGGGCAGTTCAAGATGCCCGTCGCTGACCGTGTCCAGCATCATCGAGCCAAAGCTGGTGCTGGCGTGCGACAGAAGCGGAAGCTGTGAGGCGAGTCCGGCCGAAGCAGCCGTGCGCAGAAAGCGCCTGCGAGTAATCATTTACATCCTCCCAGATAGAAATAATCGCTTTTTTGAATATATAGAGGAAGTACTTGAAATGCTACAGGATTCGGGGTGGCATTTAGGGCTCTCGACCTTAAAGCAAAAAGACGCCTATGCTACAGGTGAAGAAACAGAAGGTGGTCACTTTGGAAAGTTGGATTGATCGGTTCACAGGGCTGGCTAACCTGCCCGACCACCTGCGGCGTTTTCTGGCGGACCGCAGCACGGTGATCAAGGTTTCCGAGGGTACGATGATCTTCGGGCCGGGCAAGTCGCCGGACCATATGCTGCTGTTGCTGGAAGGAACCGTTCGGGTTCAGCAGCGATCCGATACCGGGCGTGAAATTGTTCTGTATCGCGTCACTGCCGGTGAAAGCTGCGTGATGACGACGGCCTGCCTTTTGGCGCATGAAGATTATACAGCTGAAGGCATTGCTGCGACCGATGTGAAAGCAGCGGCGATACCACGTGCTGTGTTCGACGATCTTCTTGCGCGGTCACCAGAGTTCCGCAGCTTTGTCTTCTATGCCTATTCCAAGCGGATGACCGACCTGTTCATGATCATTGACGAGGTTGCTTTCAAACGGTTGGACATCCGACTGGCGCAGAAGATCTTGACCTTGGCCGATGACAGCGGTGTTCTGAAGACCACCCACCAGAAATTGGCGGCAGAGCTGGGCTCTGCCCGCGAGGTGGTATCAAGGCAGCTGCAAGAATTTCAGCGGCGTGGCTGGGTGGCCCAGTCCAGAGGGACGATCGAGATCCTAGACCGCGAAAACCTGCAGGCCTTGGCCGAGGTAAAATAAGTGTAAGTTCAATGTACAAGGTGCGTATGGCCGTAAGGGATGATGATTTTTTCCCATAAAATCGGGTAATTATACATTTATCTCACAAGTTTGGTGACTTGGTCACTGAAGCGCTGCCGGACCGTGCCTAAATCCAGATCAACGGAAACGGAGCGAACAATGACTAAAAATGTGGGGACAATAGACCGTGTCATACGTGCGGCTATTGGTGTGAGCCTTCTGGCGCTGGCTTTAGCCGCCGACTTGGCGATCTTTGAGAATATGGCGCTGCAGATCATCGCCGTCGCAGTGGGCTTGGTGATGCTGACGGTGTCGGCCACTCGCGTCTGCCCGATCTATTCCATCTTCGGCTTTAAGACTTGCGAGGTGGCCCAATGATCGAGACAGCATTTACGCCTTATCAATCGCTGGCAGGCGGTGTTCTGATTGGCCTTGCCGCGGTTTTCCTGATGGCCACCATGGGCCGTGTTTTTGGCGCGACCGGTATTCTGGCCGGGATCGTCGCGCCCAGTTCCAGTTCTGACCTTGGATGGCGACTGGCCCTGTTCCTTGGGATGATCACTGGTCCGGCGGCGATGCTGCTGCTGACCGGAGAGATGCCAGCGGTCCAGGTTCCCGTGTCGATGCCAATGTTGGCAGTCGGTGGTGTGATCGTGGGTGTTGGCGTGACCTATGGGTCGGGCTGTACATCAGGCCATGGGGTCTGTGGGATGGCGCGTTTGTCGCCTCGATCCATCGCGGCGACACTGGCGTTTATGTTCAGCACTGGCGTCACTGTCTACGTCATCCGCCACGTGATCGGAGGATAAGAGCATGCGATTGATCCTGTCTTATATCGGCGGCCTGATCTTCGGTCTTGGTATTTCTCTGTCTGGCATGGCCAACCCGGCCAAGGTGCTGAACTTCTTCGACATCGCCGGGTCTTGGGACCCGAGCCTGATCTTCGTGATGGGCGGAGCGCTGATCGTAACCTTCATCGGCTACCGTCTGGTTATGCGCCGTGAAGCGCCTGTCTGTGACAAGCAGTTTCACGTGCCGTCCAGCCGGACCATTGACGCCAAGTTGATCGGCGGCTCGCTGGTCTTCGGTGTTGGCTGGGGCATTGCGGGCTTCTGCCCGGGTGGCGCCTTGCCAGCCATTGGTACTGGCAGCGTAGACGTACTCGTCTTCTGCGCAGCCCTCGTGGTGGGCATCCTGCTTGCCAAAACACTGCAAACTCGCGCCGCAGCGAATGCGCATAACAACTGAAGCGAAAGGGGTCTGATTATGACTGACTATCCAGTTAATATGGACATCAAACCCGAGGTTGACGCCTTCTTCGATGAGGCGACCAACACGATCTCTTATATCGTGAAGGATCCGACCTCGAACGCCTGTGCCATTGTCGACAGCGTTATGGACATCGACTATGCGGCGGGCCGCATCACCTATGACCACGCAGACGAGCTGATCCGCGTGATCAAGGAACGTGGTCTGGACCTGCAGTGGATCATCGAAACTCACGTCCATGCCGACCACCTGTCCGCCGCGCCCTACATCCAGGAGCAACTAGGTGGCAAGATCGGCATCGGCGACAAGATCATGGTCGTGCAGGATACCTTCGGTAAGATCTTCAACGAAGGCACCGAATTCCAGCGTGACGGATCGCAGTTTGATGCGCTGTTCAAGGATGGCGACACCTACATGGTTGGCAATATGCCTGCCTTCGCGATGTACACGCCCGGCCATACACCGGCCTGCATGGTTCATGTCTACGGGAACGCGGCTTTCGTGGGTGATACGCTGTTTATGCCTGATGGTGGCTCGGCCCGCGCCGACTTCCCGGGTGGTGATGCGGCAACGCTTTATGACTCGATCCAGAAGGTCCTGTCCCTGCCGGACGAGACTCGCCTGTTCATGTGCCACGACTATGGCCCGAATGGTCGCGACATCGAGTGGGAAACCACAGTGGGCGATGAAAAAGCGCACAATATCCACGTGGGTCAGGGCAAGTCCAAGGAAGACTTCGTCAAGTTCCGGACCGAACGCGACGCGCAACTGGACATGCCGAAACTGATCATCCCGTCGCTTCAAGTGAACATGCGCGCGGGTGAGGTGCCGACCGATAAGGACGGTGTTCCCATGCTGAAGGTTCCAGTCAACGGCCTCTAAGCGCCGCAGGAGAAAAATCATGGAAATCAATGCACTCACGGCTGACCTCTCGGTCAGCCCACAGATCACTGCTGCCGATGTTCAGCCTTTGAAAGAGCTGGGTTTCCGCACGATCATCTGCAACCGGCCAGACGGTGAAGAAGCGCACCAGCCGCCATATGCAGAGATCGCCGAGGCGGCAAAGGCGGCGGGTCTTCAGTTTGCCTATCTACCTGTAGAGCCAGGTACGTTGGACCCCGCGATCATTCAGGGTTTCGCAGATGCCCTGAACACAAGCCCCGGCCCCGTTCTGGCTTACTGCCGGTCCGGCGCACGATCGACCACCTTGTTTGAGTTGGTAATGCCAAAGTTGGCGCGCACTGCCAGCTAAGGCTTCCTTGCCCGATCTCCCTTTTTCGGGTGAGGAAATGGTTGGCGGAGCAATCCCCGCTGCTCCGCCAGCCTCTAATAAAGGGAATGAGGCCAATTCCGATGCTGAAAACCTATTTTCCGATCCTCGACTGGGGCCGTGCCTATAATAAGCAGGCCTTGTCGAACGACCTGATCGCCGCGGTGATCGTCACGATCATGCTGATCCCGCAATCGCTGGCCTATGCCCTGTTGGCAGGCCTGCCGCCCGAGGCCGGTATCTATGCCTCGATCCTGCCGATCATTCTTTACGCGATCTTTGGCACCAGCCGCGCCTTGGCCGTGGGGCCGGTTGCTGTCGTTTCGTTGATGACCGCCGCTGCAATCGGCGAGGTCGCGGCGCAGGGGACGATGGGATACGCACTGGCCGCGCTGACATTGGCCTTGATGTCCGGGGTCATTCTGCTGGTGATGGGGGTCTTCAAGCTGGGGTTCCTTGCGAATTTCCTGTCCCACCCGGTCATTGCGGGGTTCATCACGGCATCGGGCATCATCATCGCAGCAAGCCAATTGAAGCACATTCTTGGTGTGGACGCGTCGGGCCACAACCTGCTGGAACTTGTCCTGTCGTTGTTTGAGCACTTGGGCCAGGTCAACCTGCCAACGCTGGTGATCGGCGTGACCGCTACGGGTTTTCTATTCTGGGTTCGCATGGGGATGAAGCCCATGTTGATGCGGCTGGGTCTGTCTGCCGGGGCCGCAGGTGTTGCGACCAAAGCGGGCCCCGTGCTGGCCGTCGTTTTCTCGACCGTGGCGGTTTGGGCTTTTGGGCTTGCTGATCAGGGTGTTCGGATTGTTGGCGAGGTGCCGCAAAGCCTGCCGCCCCTGACCATGCCATCATTCTCACCAGAGCTTTTGCGCGATTTGGCGGTGCCCGCGCTGTTGATCTCGGTCATCGGGTTCGTGGAATCCATCTCGGTCGCCCAGACACTGGCCGCTAAAAAGCGGCAGCGGATCGATCCGGATCAGGAACTGATCGGGTTGGGGGCTGCAAATATCGGGGCGGCCTTCACGGGCGGCTACCCGGTTACCGGCGGCTTTGCGCGCTCGGTTGTGAATTATGATGCCGGGGCTGAGACCCCCGCCGCTGGTGCGTTCACCGCGGTCGGGCTGGCCATTGCCGCCGTTGCCCTGACCCCGCTGGTATTCTTCCTGCCCAAAGCCACGCTGGCGGCAACGATCATCGTTGCGGTGCTTAGCCTTGTGGACTTTAGCGTCCTGAAACATAGCTGGAACTACTCGAAGGCCGATTTCATGGCCGTGCTCGCAACCATTCTACTGACCCTTGGCGTCGGGGTAGAGGTCGGCGTGTCCGCCGGGGTGATCCTGTCCGTACTGCTGTATCTCTATCGCACCTCGCGGCCCCATATTGCCGAAGTTGGCCTTGTTGCCGGGACAGAGCATTTCCGCAATATCCTGCGCCATGAGGTGCAGACCCACCCGACCCTGCTGACCATTCGCGTGGACGAAAGCCTGTACTTCGCCAACGCCCGGTATCTGGAAGACTATATCCTGAACCGCGTGTCCGAGGATAAGGCCCTGAAACATGTGGTGCTGATGTGCCCTGCGGTGAATTTCATCGACCTTAGCGCGCTGGAAAGCCTTGAGGCCATCAACCTGCGCCTTCAGGAAATGGGGGTCACACTGCACCTGTCCGAGGTCAAGGGACCGGTCATGGACCGATTGCAGAAGACTCACTTTCTGAACGCGCTGACCGGGCAAGTTTTCTTGTCGCAATATCAGGCGACACACGAACTCACTCCACTGAATGTAGCAAAATAGAGCTTGGCTAGCCCTCTTTCGCCAGAGCTGCGACGACCTCGTTCCTAGCAGTTATCATCCTTTTATGCGGACGACCGTTCTCTGAAAGAGGTGTCCACTTTTTCAATGCATCATTCAGGGTAGTCTGAGCCTTTATGAAAGCCGCTTGATCGGTTTCAAATTGCGTGCGCTTGACCGATTTCTTGTCGTTGTTGCGTTGGCCGGATCCGTCACCCTGCGCCTTGGCTGCATTTTCGGCCTTGAGCTCTCTCTGTGAAGCCGTGTAGGCGGCAAGGGCTTCTTCATACTTGTACATCGCAGAATCCACATCGGACGAATTGAAAGAGGCATCCGACATGGCAGGCCTCAAACCGCAAGCCTCGGATTTGATTTTCAACCAGTTTGGCAATCGTGGTTTGGCCTCACATGGAAGCCAGTCACCCGATTTCTGGTCTGCAATGATTTCATACTCGGTATCGCTTAGGCGGGCCCGCAGATAGTCAACAGCCGCGTCGCAATTGTCCGTGTCGTCCATCAAAACCTCTGCGGATAAGCCACAGGCCTGAACCGCGCTGATGGCTTGCTGGTCACCATCGATACAAGCGCCATAAGCAAGCACACACTTTGCGAATGTCGTGTTCTTGCGAATGGCTTCGCGCGCCTGTCTCCGGTTGCTTGGATTGTCGATTGCTTCGAGATACGCAGCCCAGCCTTCTTTGATGTTTGCTTGCTGCAGGTAGTCTTTCGCCGCGCTGTTCACGGCTTTTACGCTTTTCTCCAACGAGGTCATGGCACCGGCAGTTGCGTGAGTGTGGTCGATCAATCGCATAGTCTCTGCGACGATGCCCATGGTTTCTGCCACGGCGTCGACGATATCGGTTGCATAAAGCTTTTCCAGTGTCGCTTTCTCGCCTGCGGCCACGTTTTCATAGACGGAATAGTTCCCTGCCATGGCCTCCATCTGTTTCACCCATATGGACAGATCCCGGCGCCGTTTTTCAGCGGCTGCGATTTGGAAACCAAGATTGCGGACTTTCATTGCCAACGCCGCCCCAGGAACCGAGGCAAGGGCGATCCCAAGCGCACCTTTTGTGCCCTTGTCCGCCATTTTGAGTTTCAGCTCGTCTGCTTTCAGCTGGCGCGTCAGTTGCGCGATTGCGTCCAAAGCTTCTTGTCTGGCTTCCCCGGGGTTTTCGTCTTTGCCGAGGCTATCAAGGCGCGTCATGTCAGCTTTTCTTTTTAGCTCTTCGATGCGGTTGTTTTCTTCGGCCAGTTCGGCGTCCATTTCCAAAAGGATGCGAGGGTCCTTCATCATCTCCTTCTGGATTTCAATGATCTTCCGTTCGATTTCGTCGGGATCTGCAGCATCGTCCCCGCTGAGATTGTCGAGCATATCTTGTAGATCGCTTAGGTCGCTGCCCATTTTCTCGCGGTCGACGTTGGGGCCCATCTTGCTGAGAATGGCCTGATCCTTGCGTTTTGCGCTGTCTCTGACTTCGGAAATGGCCGTGTCGATATGGCTGCGCGCGTCGTCCAGCATTCGGTGGATGTCTTCGGGCTTCTTGCGCGCAACGTCCAAATCTCTCAGCTCGGAAAGCAGCTTTCTAGCGGCATCCTTCCCATCGTCCTTCTCATCTTTTTCGGGCGTAACTTCAGAAAGGGCCTTAATCGCTGAGTCCACTCCAGAGCGCAGGATCTTCAGATCAGGCGGGGTCTTGTCTGAAGAGCCAGACAGATCCCCATGTAGCCCCTGAAACAGGTCCAACGTGTCTTCAAGGGCGGCCCGCTGGTCGGCTACGGTGGCCATGTCGCTGTTCATTCCGAAACTTGTCTGGCCGCCGGCCCCTTCGATTTCTATGAAAGGAGACACAAACGGATCACCGTTCTGTTCGTTGTCCCAGCCTTCCCCGATATCTTCGAGGGCAACGTTCTTGCGGGTCGCATCTCCTATTACTCCGGTCACACCTGCCGAGACGCCGCCTGCCAGGATCGTGCCGACCTCGGCCATGAATTCTTTCTTCTTTCCGGCCACCCAAAGGTCCTGCAGCTTACCGGCTGCGGCGACAAGAATGGCTGAAGATTTTGGTATTAAGGCGTAGCTGGAGTATTCGGCCCGAGTGTCGGTGTTGTCTTCTTTGGTCGTCGGCATTGAGCCATCATTGGTTCCCAAGCCCGAAACAACATCGGCACCGCAGTTGATCAGGGATGAAGCGAAATCCAGAAAGTGATCCCGCATGGGCCGACCTTTACCGCCCTCAGCGACAGCGGTGCCAAGAGAGACAAGGCTTGCCATCGCACCCTTGGCGGCCGCCGTGTAGAATTTGGCGTCATGAGCTTCGTCCAGATGGCCCTGGGACAACCTGTCCTCGGCACTGGTGACTTCCAACTCACCATCACTGACTCCCAAGGATTGGACTGCTTCCCCTAGTACATCGGCGATGCCGTTTGCGACGCCCAGGGCGACCTCGCGTTTTTGCTGCTTTTGATGGATTTTTTCGGCGGTTTCCACGGCTGTGGTCATCACCGTCCCAGCAACGTTCTGGATCGCCTTGTATTGCAAGTGTTTGCCAAAGGAATTCATCATCTTCATCCCTTTGACCTGACCCTCGTTTTCGCTGAGGAAAGTCTTTGTTTCCTTCAGGGCCGCATTCTGTTCTTCAAGATCCGCGATTTGCGCACGAGCCTTTGCCGCTTCTTCAGGGCTTAGGTCTCCGCTTTGGACCTGAGCATCAAGTTTGAGGATTTCCTGATCGTTTTCTTCAACTTTCTGGTCGATGCCGCCACCGTCTTTAATCTCGTCATCAAGCCATTCATTGAAGTCCTTATCGCCGTCATATTCCTCATACTCTCCCATCATGACCTGGGTGGGCGTCGTGTCGCCTTCCTCGCCGTAGGCTGTCATCATGGTCTCGACATCATTGGTTCGCCGATCATTCTCCATGACGGCTTCCAGTTCTTCTTTGTCCTCGATCCCTGCCGCCTTCAGTTCTTCCTTGTGGTCGGCCCAGATTTTGTCCGCGTCGGCATCTTCTGGAAGCGGTTCGCCATTGCCTTCGATTTTGCGCAAAGCGCTAAGCTTTTCGACCCCTTCAGGGCTTACATCCATTTTGTATTCTCGTGCGTGGATGAATTCTGCAAAGTCCTGACGGCTGGCCTCCATGATGTCTGCCAGCCCGGGTTCCTGCAGGTTACGCATGATCCCATCACCAGTGACCTTGATCGCGTTAACCACGTGTTTGGCGACCTTGATGCCGATGCCGACCGGGTCCGATCCCATCGAAGTCCCGTCTTCACGGTCCATCAGCCTGCGATAAACCTCGGCACCTTCCTGTGTGGCGCGCATGGTTTCACTGTATTCATCCGGAACTAGGTTGGTCGGAAGGACGCCCTGCCGGACAAGCGGTGCCCAAACTTCGGCCTCAATCTCGCGATCCGTAAACATTCCACGTCTTGCCATATCGCGTGAAAGGTCGAGGTAAGGCTGCATCGCCTTTTCCATTTTACGTATCAACTCCGTGCCTTCTTTCGAGGTGAAGTCGACCTTTTTCCCATCGATCTCGGCACCTGTCAGTTGGCCTGCACGATCATCAACAGCGTCCCACTCGGTGTCGGGAACATTCGTTTTGGGTTTAGTGGTTTTAATGATCCTAAGACTTCTGCCTTCCCGTTTGATCTTGTGGGTCGACTTGGTTGTGCTTTCCAAAACGTTGATTGTGCCGTCTTCCGTCTTCATCTTGATCGACATCAGAAGATTACGGGTTGCATCCATGCTTTGGGGTTTGAGCAAATCCGAAACTTGTTTGTCCAAAAAGGCTACACGCTCTTCCTGGCGGCTTTCCATATTGTCAAAAAAGTCGTCTCTGTTTCCGCAGACCGTTTCCAGCCACTGTTTATAGCGTAAGGTGTCCATCTTTGCTGTCTCCTTAGCTTGGCTTGATCTTGGTGTTAAGGATACCTTCAGCGCGGATCAATTCGAGCCGAAGCGGAACGGCCCTTGCGCCTTCGTCGAAGGGGTTCGAGGCATACAGTCGACCAAGCTGAGAATCTGTTAGATGTGTCCGGTACCGTCGAAGCTTCGCAACGGCGTTTTCCCGAAGCTCCATTACCTTGTCTGAATCCGCTTCATCGATCGACTTTGAGAGGACGTCAAAGCCGTGGCCGTCGAATCCTTTCGCAAAGACTTCGACAAAGCGTTTAACTTTGCCGATCTCCTTGTCGATCAGCGCGACAGCCTTTCTGGCGTCACCCGCATCCGACCCCCTTTTCCCGGCGATTGCGTCGAGCTTGTCCCGTTCACCCTCGACCTTCTTGGCAAAATCAGAGATGTCGGTCTTGAACTTGTCGATTGCTACTCCGCATCGTTTTAAAGCATCAGCCGCGGCTGTTTGATCGTTGCTGGGCTTGCCGTCTGCGCGAGGGATAGAATTCGCCTCAATAAAGCGTTCGATTTGTGCGCGCTTCTTTTCGGCATCCGCAATCAGCTCTTTCCACTGATCGACCGTCTTGGTGGTTTTGCTGCGCGACTTGAGCGCCTTCAGCAGAACGCGGTGATTGCTAAGTGCATCCCCGACTCGTTTGTCCATACGCCGATCTTTTTTCCCGAACCGCTTCCAGAAGGCCAACAGGCGAAACGAGTATTTGTCGATCTGCGTTTGCGCCGAATCGTAGATTTGTTGGTATTCTTTTTCGAGCCCCGAACGATCGCGGATTTCCGCTTCGGATTTGCCCAGATCTTCGACCGCTCTTTCCAAGATAGTCGCGCGCGCACTCAGTTCACCCCAAGACCCGCCAGCAGCGGATTTCCCGTCCAGCAATTTAAGCGCTTTGATTTCTTCTCGGATCGTACGCTTCATCGGTTCCAACTGAGAGCGAAGCACCTTGCGAGCGTTGTTCGATCCAGTGTCGTAGTTTGCCCAATACTCTTCGACTTGTGAGTGATAGATACCTTTGTAGGAGCGGCGACGGCGAAGGAAATTTTGAAAACCGCGGCTGAGGTGTTCGTCAGAATCCGAGTTTAAATACGTTTCATATTCTGCGACCACCTTGGACAGCAGCGGTGCATAGTCCTTGGTCAGGAGGCTCTTGATCTCGTTGTAAAGTTTTTCGAGTGCTTTGTGCTCCAGCCCCGCGTCCGTGAAAGGCTGGTTGATCTCGGTCTTTGCAAGATCCGTTGTCAGCGCATCAAGAAGAGCGTGCGCTTCTTTAGGGTCTGTCTCAATGAGTTTTTCATAGGTATCGACCTTATGAACGAAACTTTCGCGTAGTGCGGTGAGATAAGAGTAATGTTTATCGGCCAGTTTCTCGCGGGCCATTTTCAGGAAATGGTCGCAGCGCTGGTAATTGACAAGGTTTTCGTCAACGTGATGCTTGACCTTCAATGCTTCAGAGCGAATGTCTTCCAAGGCTTGATAATGCTCCCAATCAAGCTCTCCGGCTTCGATGAAGCGTTGATGAACATCAACAGCAACAGCAAGCTGATCAAGGTATTCTTGCGGGACACCGTTGGTTTTCGACCGCCCTTTTGCGTGGCCTCCTCCTGATTCATTTCCTCCGGTTCGGACCAACTGCCCGTCTTCGGTCTTGATGAACGTTTTCATTGTGTTCACACCGGCCTCAGCCTTTTTCGCCAACCATTTTCGCAGCGGCGCTTCGACGTCTTTCAAGCGATCGGCAAGGGTATCAATTTCCCGTTCGTTCCGTTCAAGTTCAGCTTTGTTGTCTTCGGTGTTTGGAACGTCTTTGACCCCTCCCAGCTTAACGGAAAGTAAGGCAAGTTCTTGCTGAGGGCCGCGAAGCAGGGGCAACGCATTTGCACCAACATCTTTGGATTTCTGGTATTTACCTGGTCGTTTTCTTTCAGCGGTGCTCAATCGTTCGGCAAAGTCCTTCAATCCTTCGGCTTGCCGCATCAAGTCGTTCACCCGTGCGACGGCATCCCGATACCGATAGTCCAGCATCCCATAGTCATCATCCACCGCTGTCCCGTCCAGATTGGCAAGACTATCGACCGCTCCATCGGCGTTGCTAAGACCCTTACGAAGGGCTTTTGCGGCAGTCAGGATTTTTTGAGCCTCATCCAGATCACCATCTGCCACCTTTTCTTCTGCTTCAGAAAGTTTGGACAGTCTTTGAGTCGGAACGCGTTCGTTCCGCTTTTCATCCAAGTCTTCTTGGGCGGCTTTCCGTTCCGCAGCGATTTCTCGGGATAGGACGTTTTCCGAAAGGATTGCATCGCGTGAATCGACTACGCCTGCGCGCATGCGGATCGCGCGCGCGGACTCAAGGAACTCGAATGCGCGTTGCGGTTCCTTCATGTCCATCAGCTTGTCGGCCATGGCGAGGAAAGACAGTCGCTGTTCCGGCATCCGCTCGGAATGCCCTTCGTCGCGGTCATTCTCTGCAAAACGGCGTTCAGCCTCGATTTGGCGCCTGTATTCAGTGATCGCCTTTTGGCGGTTTTCCTTTGTGTCTCCTTTGTCTTTCAATTCAGGAGACTCGAAAATCTTGGGGGGGGTTCCGATAACAAGCTTATCTAACGCTAGCAGATCCTTCTTCTGTAGCTTGGAAGCCTTTTTCTTCTTTGGCTTGGAAGCCTTGTTCAGAGCTTCGATTGCTTCAGCTGAAGACAAGATTTCTCCCAGAAAGCCTACGTCTACAGTTCTTCCGTACAGAACTTTCAGAACACGGATCGAAAAGTCTCGTTCTGGTGACGAAGCATTGCTGCCGGCTGCGTTGACAGAGTCCTTCATTGCTTATCCCCCCTGCGGATCCGGTCCGTTTGATTTCAATGTAGTGTCGGAAATCTGATCTAGAGCCCCGGTAAGTGCGGCGATGTCGACGTCGACTTTCCACGGGTTTTTAGCGAGAAGCGGGCCGGCGGGATGTTTTTCAACCGAAGCCTTGACCTCTCGAAACGTTGCCACCGCGCGCAGGCGCGTTTTCATACCGGTCGGCCCTGCCGAAACATTGCTTAGGCCTCTTATTGCTTTGGTAACCCGATCCAGCGGGTCTGTGGTCCATGCTTTGATACCCATCTTCGCCAAAACCGTGGTCTCACCCGATGCCGGTTTGTGAGAACGGATCCTGTCCTCAATGCTTTCGAGTGAATTTTCAAAGCTAGATCGTGCCGCTCTCCAAACCGGTTCAATTTCCTTTGTGATATCGATTTCGCGTTTGCCCTGTGTCTCGATCAGCAAAAGCTTGGCCTTGTCAATTTCGGCTTTGGCCAGTTCGAAATCGCCTTTGTTTGCCGAAGCTCGGGCCTCTGCCAGATGTTTGTCTGTGGTAGAAAGATCCGAGCCCTTTGCAACTTCAGTAGCGATATCCTTCTCTAAGGTGTCCAGGCGCGTCAAAAGATCCTTTTTGGCCTTGTCCCGCGCTGTCGCCATGCGAGACTCGACTTTCTCCATCAAGTCTTCGGCTTCGTCGAGATCGTCGAGATTCAGGTTAGAGTAAGCTTGATCTAATTGAGAGCCAGCATCGGATTGCAACTTGTCGTCCCACGGAAGGAGTTTTTTAAACTCCTCTTGGACTTGGTCCAACCGCGCCCGCAAGACAACGCTGTCGTTGTCGTCAGGAGCAGCCAATTTACTGATCGATTCGATATACAGCAGTGCCTGAACTGCACGTCTGGCCTTGTCGGCTTTTTCACGATTTTCCTGATCTTTCTCGGCCTCGCTGATCAGGTGTTCGGCAAGTTTTGCAGCACGGGTCTGATACACCAACGACTTTCGTTGGGTTCCCGAAGCAGCCTCTCCGCCGGCATCGCCCTTTAATTCATTCGCGATCCGAGCCTTCTCTTTGGCGACAATTTTCTTCAACTGTCCCAGTGAAATCGGTTTTCCTTTGGGCTTTTCACTGGCCGGGTGTATCGAGTCCTCTAGCCATTTCATCAGAACAAGCCGGTCCGAGTCACCGAAATAGGCTGACATCTCATCGTCTGTCAGGGTCAGGATTTTGTCATCGGCGCGAGCAGTGTCCGAAGTATACCGATATTCAGAAAGCAGCGCGGCGGCGGCTTCGATTTTTTTCTGCTTGGCCGCTTCGTCAGGAATCAACACGGGTTTTCGGCCAAGTGCCCGCATCAGTCGCCGGGCATATCTCGCTGCGTGTTCATGTCCATGGAACTTATCAGTAAGCTTACCGTCATCGTCGACTTTGCCAGTCTTGGGCGGTGCGAATTCGTCTTTTGCCTCTCCCATCAGGCCCTCCTCAGTTAGGAGACTGAGGCGGTAGGATCACTTACGATCCCCCGCATTTCATTCAATGCGTCACCCAGAGTGCTTTTCAATCCGATGGGCACTCCGAAGTCGTTGTCATCAATCAATTTCACCGCTTCATTGCTATCAAGCATTGACTGAAAGGCCCGGAAAGTGTCTTCGGCCTGCGCGCACGCCTTGTCGATCTTTTCGGGACTGGCACTTTGCAATTCCAGAAAGGATTTGTTCAGTTTAACCTGAAGACCGCCAGTGAAAGAGATCAGCCCTTTGTCTGCAAGCTCTTGGCAGTTTGGATCGTCAAACGCGCCCAGGGCTTTGCGCAGCCCGTCCAGATTGTTTCCGACAACTCTATAAGCGTCATCCCAGACATCACGAACTTGAGCTGCAATTTCGCGACCACTTGGTTTGGGTGTAGGGGGCGTCGACGAAAAAGCTGAGGCGATCAGATCTAAGAGCTTCTTACAGTTCTCTTCATCTCCATTTTTGAGCAATTTCCTGGCACGCGTTAAAGCCTTGGAAAGGCGTTCAATCTCTTTGCTAGGAAGAAGGCTTTTCTGAAGCGCCCGCGCGGTCGAGATCAACCGACCTTCCAGTTCCGAGGGTTCATCGGGTAGATCTTCTTTCTTCGAAACAGTATCGTCTGCTGGAGGTTCCATTGGGACGGGTTGGGCAAGGATGGTTGCGACCTGGTCCAACGCCGCCAGCCCGGCTGTGAAGTCCTTGGCCTTGGCGGCCTCCATTGCCTCTTTAAGCGCGGTTTGGGCAGCACCCACATGCGGGCTAAACTGTTTCAGCGCCGCCGAGAGCAGTTTCATAACTTCTGTACGACGCGCCTGAAATTGTTGCGCTGGTCCCTGATCGGACTTTTGCTTGACAGGCGGCGCCTGTTGCTCGGTTTCTGCCTGGGCATCTGGGGTGTTGAGCAGCTTCGCGATGGCCGGTAGGGTTTTCATCGCGGCGGTGTAATCGCCCGCCTCGGCCCGCACCTTGCCCATCTTCAGCGCGTCTTTCAGCTTGTCGGCAACAGGGCCACCTGCCTTGATCCGCGCCACGGCCTGCGGTTTCACCTTGGCTATCGATGCTTCCCACTTGGCCTGGGCCGGGTCGACCTTTGCTGCTACGCTGGCCTCTTTTTCGGCCTTGGTTGCTGAATCTTGATCACCATCGTCTTCAAGAGTCTGCCCGTTCCCATCCACGATGATCACGCGGCTTGGAGCACCCGGCAACTTGATCAGCTTGAGGTATTTCTTGACGCGTTTCGCCAATCCTGCCGGAGGCTTCTTCTCGCAAGTCAGAAAAACCTCGTCCTTCTGAACGCGCATGGTACCAAGGGCGAACTTGTTGGTTTCGCCTTCGTCCTTCGCGTCAAGCAGCAGCTTTTTCGCGTTCTTGCGCTTGTCGACGAAGATCATCATTCCTTCGTCCTTCTTTCCAAGCGCGAGGGCGAAGTTCAAAATCAACCCGCTGGCGCGGGCCTTTTTGTACCACTCTTTCAGGTGTTTGACGTTCTCGGTATCTGCTGGCATCTGTCTCTGACCAAAGTGAAATAGTTAATCTGACCTTAGTGCCCACGGAAAAGCCTAGCGGCGCCTAGGCGACACGTCTAGAAAAACCCATTCCTTGACGGCAACCTCATTGGCCGCAATCCGCTGACCTTGCGGGATGGGTCGGTTGGTCTTATCTAGCTTGGCTTAAGGATCAGCGGTCGCAAGGCAAACGTCACATATGACATCCAAACCATCCCCCACCCCTATGTCGGGATTGAGCATCGTCAAGCGACTGTTGAGGGAATCTTTGGTTCCGCGCTGGAAGCTATACCTGCTGTCTATCTTCTGCATGATTGGCGTCTCGGCCTTCACTGGCGCACTGGCCTATTCCACCAAGCTGATCGTGAACGAGGTCTTCGTTGATGGTGATACCAAGGCGGCCTTCTACGTGGCCGGTCTGGTGGTGCTGATCTCATTCTTCAAAAGTCTGTTTGAATACGGCAACGGCGTTCTTTCCGTGACATTCCAGCGGGTCATTGCGGCCGGATACCAGCGGATGCTGTTCCAAAAGCTGATGGAAAAAGACGTCTGGTACCTGACCCGCCAGCATTCTGCCACCTTCATGGGGCGGGTGCAGCAACTGGGGGCGGCTTGTGGTGACGTTGTGGTGAATGTCTCGAACAAGCTTTTGACCGAGACGCTGACGCTATTGGCGCTTGTGGGCGTGATGGTCATGCAGGACCCGCTGATGAGCCTGATCAGCTGCATCGTTTTCCCACTGATCTTCTGGATTGTGGGCACTTTGTCCAAGCGGATCCGTTCGGTCGCTGCCGAAGAGACAGAGTTGACCGGCGCCTATATGGGTGTCGGGACAGAGGCGTTTCAGGGCGTGCGCACCGTCAAAAGCTATGGTCTTGAAGACAAGACCTACGCCAAGTTCGACGAGGCGATCGACAAGCTGGAAACCCGTATTCTGGGTATCGCCAAGATCACTGCCGCCACCGTGCCACTGCTGCAATTCATCGGCGGTTTGGTTCTGGGTGGCTTTGTTGTCTACGCCGCGTGGCAGACCCTGAGCATGGGCAAAACCCCCGGTGAGTTTACGGCCTTCATTACCGCCTTCCTGCTGGCCTACCAACCGGCAGAACGGATCTCGAAGGTTCTGGTGCAAATCCAGAAAAGCGTCGTGCAGGCCGGCTACATGTACGAGATCATCGAAACCCCGCCGACCCGTCCTGCTGCGGGCGACAAGACCTTCCCCGAAGGTCCCGGAGCGCTGGAATTTGACGCGGTTTCCTTTGCCTATGAGACCGCCGAAGACGGGGTTAAGGCCCTGTCAGAGGTCAACATAACTTTGAACCCGGGCGAAAAGATCGCATTGGTGGGCCGGTCTGGGGCAGGCAAAAGCACGCTGGTTGATCTGGTCATGCGCTTCTACGATCCGACTTCGGGGCATATTCGTTTGGCTGGCACTGACCTGCGCGAGGTAACGGACGAGGCGATGCGCAACGCGGTCGCCCTGATCAGTCAGGATGTTTTCCTGTTCGAGGGCACGCTGCGCGAAAACATACTGGATGGCAAGCCCGACGCAATCGACGAAGAGCTGGCCCGTGCCATCGAATTCGCAGCCCTGCAGCCGGTGCTGGACATGTTGCCCGATGGTCTGGAAACCAATGTCGGCCCCAATGGGTCGGGCTTGTCTGGCGGTCAAAAACAGCGCGTTGGCATTGCCCGCGCTGTGCTGAAAGACGCCCGCGTCTTTGTCTTCGACGAGGCGACCAGCGCGCTGGACGTCGAAAACGAACGCAGGATCATGGAGCGCCTCAGCGCAGGCTTCGCGGACAAGATCGTTCTGTTTGCCACGCACCGCCCCGCGACGTTGGCATATGTCGACAAGATCCTGATGCTGGATCACGGCAAGGTCGTGGCTTTCGGCCCGCAGCAACAGCTAGAGGCCGAGAACGAGTCTTATCAGAACCTGTTTGCTGCCGCGATGGACGACACGGCCGAAGCCTAGGCCATTTCAGCCAATTCGATGCTGCGGTCTTTCGAGGCTTTGACCACGGCCGAGACCAGAGCGTTCAGGTTGGGCTCGCTCTCGGCGAAAACCTTCAGTGCTGCCGCCGTGGTGCCGCCCGGAGAGGTCACGTTCTCACGCAGTGTCGCCACTTCCGCGAAATTGTCCCCAATCATGGCTGCTGCCCCGACAAGTGTGTCGCGCGCCAGACGGAAGGCAAGGTCTTCCTCTAGCCCTGCATCCTTGCCTGCGGCAACCAAAGCTTCGACAAAGGCAAAGACATAGGCCGGACCAGAGCCCGAAAGCCCGATGACCGCGTGAATGTCTTCTTCGTCGGTCAGAATTTCGACCACACCGACGGCGGTCATCAAGTCTTGTGCTGCGGCCAAGGGCGCCCCTTGGGCAGCTTTATTGGCGACCAATGCAGAGACGCCCTTTTTCAAAAGCGCAGGCGTGTTCGGCATGACGCGCACGATCTTGGCATCTGCGCCCAGTTCAGCTTCGAAGAAGGAGATCGGGGTACCAGCCGCGACCGAGATAAAGAGCGTATCAGCGAAATCGCCCTCAATCTGTCCCATGACTTCTTTCATCATCTGCGGTTTTGTCGCCAGAATCAAAACGGCGGGGTTTGCTGGGATGTCAGCGTTCAGACGCAACCCTTTGGCAGCCTGCTCTTTCAGCCAGTCCGAAGGGTAGGGTTCAACCACGGTCACTGCTTCATGCGCTAGGCCAGTGTCCAGCCAGGCCGCCAGCAATGCAGAGCCCATGCGCCCGCAGCCAATAAGAACCATTCCGTTTTTGTTCAGCGCTTCCATGCTTCGCCCCCAGATTTCATGTTTCTCAACTGGCTTAACAGCCCCCAAAGCCCACTTCCAGACCCTTTGCGCGTTCGGTGTCGCACGTGATTTTGGGGTGCCCGGCGAGCTACAAAAGAAAACCCCTGCCGCAAAGGGCAGGGGTTCCTCTTTCCTATTCGGTCGGACGAGATAGGGTGGGGGCTGAGACCCGTCTGACCGAACTAGCATTTCGCTATGAGGTCAAGGTTCGCCAACGAAACCGGCATGATCTGGGACAGTATGAGAAAACTAAGGGGTCTTTTCCGGGCGAAACTGCGGCATGGGTTGATTTGTTTGGGAAACGCACGCACGGTAATCTTATGACCATTCAAACGCCGACGCCGTTCCCGCAGCAACGCTCTGTTCCAGAGCAGGTGACTTTTGACCGGCGCGAGCTTGGGGTCATCATGTCGCTTTACGGACGGATGGTCGCCGCCGGTGAGTGGCGGGACTATGGCATGTCTTTCCTGCGCGATCGCGCCGTGTTTTCCGTTTTCCGTCGGGCCGCTGAACAGCCGCTGTACCGGATCGAAAAAGACCCAAGGCTTCGCAACAAGCAGGGCCAGTATTCGGTGATTGGCATGGATGGTCAGATCTTGAAGCGCGGGCAAGACCTGCGGACAGTGCTGCGCGTGTTGGAGCGCAAGCTAATCCGACCCGTCGATTAATCCACTCTTTTATGGGCCAGAAGCGGCCCGTCGCCCTGTTCCTCGATCCGGCGCAGAGCGTCGCTCAATGGCTCATAGGCCACGGCCATGTGGTGGGCGTTGGCATGGATCAATGTATGTGGGTCCACGACCAGCGCGACATGCCCTTTCCAGAAAAGCAGGTCACCGCGTTCAAACCCGCTACCAGGGGGCAGAAGACGGCCAAGCTGATCCTGCTGCGGGCCGCTGTCACCGGGGCAATCCCGCCCGCTTGACAAAAAGGCCATTTGCACAAGCCCGGAACAATCGATACCCCAGATCGAATTTCCACCCCACAGGTAGGGGGTTCCAAAGAACATTTGCGCCACCGTAACCGGATCGGCGAATGGCGCGTTTAGCGGACGCAGATGGGGCTTGGGAACAAAGCGGCCCTGTGCTGTTTCAAAGAAATTTCCTTGCGCCGAGACGACGCGAAGTTGGCTGCCAAAGGACAGCGGTTGCGCGTCCGGGTTCTTGAAATCGGCCGAGCCATAGCTGTGCGAGGCCGGAACCGCGATGCGATGGGTCGGGGGCTCTGACACTCCCAATTCGCTTTGCAGGATGGCACCGTGATAACCGTCTCGGCTGGCACGGCCGATGGCATAGTCCCCGTCGGACTGTTCGACCTGAAACGCCTCACCATAAACCAACTGACGCGTACGCCCGGTGTTTGGTTTGGGCAGCAGGTCGGTGACCGGTGATGTAACGCGCAACTCCATTCTAGATCGACAGCAGTTTGGGAAGCGCTTCCAGCACGGCGCGCGCGCCTTGGCCGACACCACCTTTGGGGCGGGCGGGGGCGGCGGCAGGCTGCCAGCCGTAGATGTCGAAATGCATGTATGGGGCCGTGTCCACGAAGCGACGCAGGAACAGGGCGGCCGTGATAGACCCGGCAAAACCCCCGGCGGGCGCATTGTCCAGATCGGCTATCGCGGGTTCGATCATCTGCTCGTAGGGGTCATGGAAAGGCATCCGCCAGACCGGATCGGCGACCTTTGCAGCGGCTTCGGCCAGCTTCCCAGCCGCGCTGTCGTCGTCGGTGTAGAACGGCGCAAGGTCCGGGCCGACTGCCACCCGCGCGGCCCCGGTCAGCGTGGCCATCGACAGGATCAAATCCGCAGGCTCTTCATCTGCAAACGCCAGCGCGTCGGCCAGAACAAGTCGGCCTTCGGCATCTGTATTGTTGATCTCGATCGTCTGACCTTTGCGCGATGTCAGAACATCGCCGGGGCGAAACGCGTTGCCAGCGACACTGTTTTCAACCGCCGGGATCAGCACGCGCAGGCGCAGTGGCAGGCCCAAAGACATAATCATGCGCGCCAGTCCAAGGACGGTGGCCGCACCGCCCATATCCTTTTTCATCAACCCCATAGAGGCGCCGGGCTTCAGGTTCAGGCCACCGGTATCAAAGCAGACACCCTTGCCAACAAGGGTCAGTGCGGGGCCAGCTTTGCCCCACCGCATGTCCAGCAACCGAGGCGGTGTAGTCGATGCGCGTCCGACAGTGTGGATCAGCGGAAAGTTTTGCGACAGCAGCTCGTCGCCCAGAACCTCTGTGACCTCGGCCCCGAACTCTTTACCCAAGCCATGAATCACACCAGCCAGCGTATCCGGCCCCATGTCAGATGTCGGGGTGTTGATCAGATCGCGGGTCAAACATTCGCCCGCTGCAATCTTGGTCAGCCTGTCCGCATCGACGCCTGCAGGGGCTTTCAGGCGCGCTTTCGGCGTTGCCGAGGCCTTGTAGCGATCAAACCGGTACTGGCCCAACAGCCAACCCAAGGCGAATTCGCTTTTGGCCTGAGCCTCCATCTCGTCGGCCTCAAGATGATAGACGCCCTCGGGAAGTGAAGACGCCAATCCGGCCAAATGGAACCGACCGCGTTTGCGCGCGGGCGCTTGCCCGAACCCAACGGCGACCGCGGAAATTGACCCGTCCGGATCCGGCAAAAGGCAGCTTTCTCCAAGCTTTCCCGTGAACCCGGAATTGCGCAGCCAGTCCGCCTGCGCCTTGGGGTGAGAGGCGATCCATTCCTCTGCCTTGTCTTGCTCAATCACATGAATCGGGCAGGAGGCGGCATCGCCCTGTTCGAATTCGGGATACATGGTTGTCCTTTCAGGCTTTTGTTCAAACCTATCGTTCTGAACATCGCCTGCAAGGGTCAACCAATCTCGGCCTGAAGTTCCGAGATCACTTTGATCGAACTGTCTGCCACACGTTCCAGACGCAGCAAGACCGCGTTCATCGCGACGGGGTCGGGATTCTGGCAAAGTTTTTGCACATCGGTCGTCACACGCTGCAAGCTGGTCAGACCCATGGTTTGTGCTGCCGAGTGCAGTCGTCCGGCCGATCTGGCCGTAGCCCCAAGCCGCCCCGTACGAGAGACGGCCCGCAGATGGTCCAGAAGGCATGTCAGATCATTTACCGTCTGCGCGACGCGCTGTTCCCCTTTTTCCAGACCCACCCGAAGATAAACCTCGGCAAGTCGATCAGCATCAACCTGCAAATACTCTCGTGGGTTAAGCCTTTGAATTCTTTCCACCATCGCGAACCCCTTTGATTCCAAGCGCGTGCGCAAAGGATCACCGGCGGCCTTCAACAAAGTCTTTCATTGGAACAGCGAAATACCTTCGATTTCGGGCAAATGCGGCAGAGCTTTGAAACGGCCTGTTAAGCTTGTTCTTTTGGATTGCCATGGCGCTGAAAAGAAAAGAACCACCGACCGGTGGTCGATGGTTCAATATCCGCGTGAGTGGTAGTTCCGGTCTGGATGGGCGCGGATGCCCTGGTTGTGATCACCGGAACAAGGCGAAATGAAGCTCGTCCCTATAATGCGCAACGGTTCCGACCGGCAGTATAACAAGGTTTAGTTTGGACCTATGGAGACAATCCAACCTAACCTGTGATCGGTCAAACAACTTGGATTTCCGAACCGCCCCACGTGGTCGGCCATCCTGTTTGAATCGATTACAGTCACATTTTTACCATTTTTGAGATTGGAGTGGGGAGCTAACCCGTCATATAGCGGCGGTAAAAGGTATACCGCCGCTATACTTTTGAATAGTTCAGCCCTTTTTCAGAACCTTATTGCCCAGCAACTCTGCGATTTGGACAGCATTCAGCGCCGCACCCTTACGCAGGTTGTCGCTGACGCACCACAGGTTGATTCCATTCTCGACGGTCGAGTCCTGACGGATGCGGCTGATAAAAGTTGCATAGTCGCCAACGCATTCGACCGGGGTGGTATAGCCACCGGCTTCGCGCTTATCGACGACCAGAATACCCGGCGCTTCGCGCAGGATGTCGCGGGCTTCGTCTTCGTCCAGGAAGTCTTCGAACTCGATGTTGATCGATTCCGAATGGCCAACAAATACCGGAACTCGGACACAGGTCGCGGTGACCTTGATCGAGGTGTCGATGATCTTCTTCGTCTCGGCGACCATCTTCCATTCTTCCTTGGTCGAGCCGTCTTCAAGGAAGACGTCGATATGCGGAATGACGTTGAAGGCAATCTGCTTGGGGTAAACCTTCGGCGCGACCTCCTGACCCGGCACGTACATGCCTTTGGTCTGGTCCCACAGCTCGTCGATTGCGTCTTTGCCCGAACCGGACACCGACTGATAGGTCGACACGACAACGCGCTTGATCTTGGCGCGGTCGTGCAGCGGCTTCAGCGCCACAACCATCTGCGCGGTCGAGCAGTTGGGGTTCGCGATGATGTTCTTGTTCTTATACTCGTGGATCGCGTCGGGGTTCACTTCCGGTACGATCAGCGGGATTTTCGGATCATAGCGGTAAAGAGAGCTGTTATCGATCACGACACAGCCAGCCGCGGCCGCTTTCGGCGCATAGGTCTTGGTCGCCTCAGAGCCCACAGCGAACAGCGCCATGTCCCAGCCTGCGAAATCAAACTTATCCAGATCCTTCGTGGTCAGGGTCTGATCGCCAAAGCTTACCTCGGTGCCCAGGGAACGACGGCTCGCCAGAACAGCGATTTCGTCGACGGGGAACTGGCGCTCTGCCAGGATGTTCAGCATTTCGCGGCCCACGTTACCGGTGGCGCCAACGACGGCGATTTTATAGCCCATAACGGCTCTCCTACTTACGTCTGGATGACTGGCGCGGACCAATATCGCAATCCGCTGGCAGGGGGAAGAGGCTTATATTAAAGGGCGCGACCCTGTATCAATCGGCGCACAGCCTCTGGGTCGACGGTGACGTTACCGTCAGCGTCTGTTTCGGTGCGCGGGTAGTAGACTTGATCGAGGTAGGTCATGAACGCACCGCGCAAAGCCGGATCAAATCCAAGCGCTTCTGGCTTGGAAAGCAGGTCTTTCAGCGCGTCCAATGAGCGTGCCGATTGAACCAGCCCGGGCAGTGCGAAGAAAGCCTGTCCAAGCGTGATAACCGGGCGGTCATAAAAGAACGCCTGAAGCCCAACGGAAGAGTTGATGGTGATCACTCCGCCACTGGCCGCGACCTGCGCAAAGGTGTCTGTCTGGTTGTCGACGACCAACCGTCCGTTTGCCGTGGCAAGGGCGGATTGCAGGGGTTCGGCCAAGGATGTTTTGGCCGACGGGTGTTCCTTGATCCGAACGTGCCAGCCCTCTGGCAGTGTCTTGGCTGCCTTGGCCAGAGCATCCAGCATACCGGGAACCGATCCGACCCAGTCTGAAAACAGCGTGATCTGACTGTCGTTGGGCACTTGCAGCGGACAGAAGAGGAATTTTCCGGCCTCTTCCAGCGCCTCGGACCCGGCTTGGCCGACGTCCTTTCGACGAGACGCCCGCGCCGTCAGGTTTGCACCCAGCTCGCGCCAATCGTCCCCTTGGCGGTCAGGCGACTGGTCTCCCCAGTCCAGATAAAATCCCGGATCGCGTGGCAGGCCGTTCAGCGCATTCACTCCTTCGGGGTCCAGTGTGCAGCGGTTCGGGAACGGCGCAAGCTCTGCGAACAAGCGCCTTACACCTGCGTCCTTCGCACCGTCCATGAAGGCACGGCGAGAGCCCGTAAGCCCGTTCCAGCACATGGCAATCTGGTCGTTGTGTCGAGTGAAATAGCGACGTGCCCAATTGTACTGGGCGCGGATCAGGTGGAACTTCAACCAGCGTCCGACCGGCCCTTTGGGTTGACGTTTGGCCACCGCCAGAGCGTCGCTGGCACGTGCCGTGCTTTCGGGAAATCCCCGAAAAGACAGGCCAATGACAGGCAAACGGCGTCCGCCGCCAGCGGTCTTTGCGACCGAGGCGAACAGAGTGTCTTTCTTGCGGGCCCACCCCGCGAGATAGGTAATCATGATCGGTCTGCCTGTTGGTGCTGCCCAAGGTGTATCGCTTGCGCTTGGGACAGGCAATCGCCGGAGGCTTAGATCATGCCGCGACTTTCGGTCAGAACCGAACCAATAATTGGCAGGATGCCTTCGAACCGGTCCCTGCACATGGATAAGTCTCGTTCCGTCGTCACGTCAGAGGGTACGCAGATCAACAGTCCATCCAACATTGGCGCGGCCGCCAGCGCATCGGGGTGATCAAGAAGGGCGGGTAGGTCGAACAACATCAGGTCGGGTTGGAACTCTGCATCAATCTGATCGATTTCATCTAGCGTTGCATATGAGGTCAGACAGGACATCGACGAGATCGCCGGATCAGCGATCTGACTAACCGCCAAATTCGGAGCGAGGCGGAATGAGGCCGTCGTCATCTGCTTATTGGTTTGGGCTGGTACAGCTTTTCGAGCCAGAAAAGCGGTGAACCCGTTTGATCCGGTGTTCAGATCAAAGGCAAAGACCTTCGTTCCTTCCAAGTGCCGAAATCCTTGTAGTAGCAGGCTGGTCAGTGACGTCTCTGACTTTTGATTCCGAGGCGCAGCGATGCCGATACGCCGCAGCTTCAAAGCTTCTGACTGACGAAGCACCCGAATGGCCAGATGATCGGCATGGGGTTGAAGCGGGTCCGGCCAACTCGGGTTCGCTGCAAATGGTATCCCGTTCCAGGCGACATTGGACGACATCTGAAGTGTCGGTTCCGAGCGGGCAGATGCGCTTAGCACAGTCGTCATGAGAGTGCCTCTTTCTCGATTTGGAACGGTGGGATTTCCAAAAGGGGCCCCGTCCCCAGTATTTCGGTGATCTGATACGGGGAGCGAATGGTTTGGCTGAAATGACTGATAGCCAACACGGCCCCCACGCCCGCCAAAAGACTGAGAACGGCAGAGCCGATCGCCAGAACCAACAGGCTTATTCCTTCTGGGGTTCGCGGCGCTAGTGGCACATCGACCAAGGACCAACGATTGGCCGCGCCCAATCGAATGGCTTCTTGCCAGGACTGCGCGGTGTTCAGGGCCGTCAGGGTCTTGCTTTGCTGAAGCTCCGCCATGCCCCTTTGACGTAGCAAAGCCTCTAACCGACCCGCGTTCTCTGGGGTAGCCTCGATCGACTGTTGAAGGGTCTGCAAATCGTCTTGGAGGGCGCGCTCTTGTGATTTCATCAAGCTGATCTGGGCAGCAAGAGTCGCAAAGACCGCATCCCCACTGGTCAGCCGTTTCAAAGTTTCATCCAGTTCGGCGATCCGCGCGTCCAGAAGCACCATTCGCGCAGAGCCCTGTGGGCTGAACTCTTCCGCGCGCTGGCGTTCCTGACGCGCGCGCTGAAGTTGGACAAAGACCCGTTCTGCTTCTTCCTGTGCGGCCGCGTCGGACTCTGCTTCAAGTTTCAATCGGTCATTTGCCACTTGCCGCAACTGAGATTGCAGTTCTGCCCGAAGGGCAAGCCGTGACGGGATCGTGTCGGGAAAAGCCTCGCCCGCGCTTTGCCGCAAGGTCAGGATTTCAGCGTCCAGCCACGCCAGTTCTTCGGCACTACCTGCAACGGCCAATGAGGCAAAGCGAACGGCTTGATCTGCCCGTGCTGTTTGTCGCTTAATGTCGGACGCCAGAACTTGTCGCGCCAAAGCTTCTGCGGTTTCGCGCGCAATTGCCGGATCTGAATGTACGAAGGTGATGTGCAACAGGCTGGCCCTATTACCGCCGATCAGCCTTCGGGTTCTGATGGCGGCTCGCATAGCTTCAGCCGTTTCGGCCTTGTTCAGGGTCTTATGTATTCCGGAATGGCTTGCGACCGTCACAAGCGTCTCAGTGGTCATCAACGCCCGTTCGGCGATCTCAAGCTCGGCGGCTGGCCGAATGGCAGTCGCACCGGGGGCCAGGCTGGTCGCGGCGGGCGTCGCGTCGAGCAATAGCCAAACCTCGGCCCGGTACCCGCGGGGGAGATACAGGGACACAAGCAATGACAGAAGGAGACACGCGAAAACGACCAGCCCAAAAAGCCGACGTCGAAAACGGATGTCACACCAAAGGTTGTGAATGAAGTCGGGCACGGTAGGCCTCTTCCCAAAGCAATATCCTAAATTTGCGCAAATGAATCTTAAAATTCTCTTTAATTTAAAGCGGGTCTGGTCGGGCGGATCGGCCGCAAACACTAAGCCTTTGTTAAGAGTTCCCTTGTATTTGACTTAATTGCGAGGGAAACGATGGAGTAGGCGTCATGCGCTTTGAAACCGGTATCGGCCCGGAAATCGTGACCACCTCAAAGGTGCGGATTTATCCCTATTTCAAACCGTTTTTCGAGATAGCTTTGGTCTTGATGGCTGCGCCCTTGGTCCTGCCAATTGTCGCCGTTCTGGCTGTACTGATCATGCTCGACGGAGGAGCCCCCTTTTACAGCCAGTGGCGTTTGGGCCGCGGGGGTCGGCCTTTTCGTATGTGGAAACTGCGTAGCATGGTTTCCGATGCAGAATGCGCCCTTGAAACCCATTTGCAGACGTATCCCGAAGCGCGTCGGGAATGGGACCGCATTCAAAAACTGCAAGACGACCCGCGCGTCACGCCATTGGGACGGTTCTTGCGCAAAACATCTTTGGACGAGCTGCCTCAGCTTCTGAACGTCCTGCTTGGCGAAATGGCGTTGGTCGGCCCGCGCCCGATATTGCCAGAGCAAGCGGACCGCTATCCAGAGCGCACTTATTACCGCATGCGGCCGGGCTTGACCGGGCTTTGGCAAATTTCAGGGCGGGGGCAAAGCCTTTTCGGCGCGCGTGGTACCTTCGACACGATCTACGAATCCGCGATGAGCTTTACCGTCGACATTCAGATCCTGTTTCGGACGCTTGTGGTGGTTTGGCGGGGGACCGGCGTATGAAGCCAAGGGTTCTTGCTGTGTCTTCCCAAGGTGGGCATTGGGAACAGCTTTGGCAGCTTTTACCAGCGTTCGAAGAGATGGACACTTATCTGGTCTGCGCGGGGGCAGAAACCCAGAATGACCGACAGGTTAGACGGGTTGTGGATTGCAACCGTCATACGCCCATCCGGGCCCTTGTGTGTTTCTTCCAGCTTGTTCGGATAGCTCTCACCTTGCGGCCACATTTTGTTGTCTCGACCGGAGCATTGCCCGGAGCAATTGCCTTGGCCGTCGGGCGCATGATCGGCGCGCGGACGATCTGGGTGGATTCATTGGCAAATGCAGAGGCGCTGTCGCAATCAGGCCGCTTTGTGCGACCGGTCAGTGACCTACATCTGACGCAATGGCCCGAGGTCAGTGCCAGAACCGGGTCGCAATACTATGGGTCATTGCTGTGATCTTTGTGACCGTTGGAACACAGTTTCCCTTCCCGCGATTGGTGAACGCGATTGCCGAACTCGACCTAGATGAAAAGGTCGTCGCGCAGGTTGGGTCCGACAGTGGGGTTTACCCATTTGAGACCGCTGATTTTATGAGGCCGGAGGCTTTTGAAGAAGCCGCCCAACAAGCTCGCGTGATCGTGGCCCATGCCGGGATGGGGTCGGTTTTGGCTGCAAGGCGTTGGAGCAAGCCCCTGATATTGATGCCGCGACGTGCGGACTTTGGCGAACACCGGAACGATCATCAACTGGCGACAGCCAGACAGTTGTGGGGTCGCGTTGGGGTCGACATTGCTTGGTCGGAAAAAGCGCTTGGCGGGTTTCTGGCATGCCCTCTAACGGGGCCACAAACCGGGCCAACCGAGCATAAACAACAGCTTCTGGCGCAGCTTCAGGATTTCGTCAGTCAAAGCAGCGTACGGTAGCGTAAGAAACTTCTTACCGGGTCGGCACAAGGTTCTTCGGCCATTCCAAGGAAGGACACGCCATGCCAATTGACAATTTTTCCAGCACCGCCCCCAGCCTCAGCAGCCCGGCCACGGGCATCGAAGAGATTATCCCAAGTGACAGCACAGATCTGGCCGTCACAACCCGCGCCCTGAATGTAGGGCAATCGGGAACGGTTCGGGTTGCGACCTCTGACGGCACGGTCGCGGACCTGTTCATTGCGGCGGGTATTGCCTTTCCGGTGCGCGTGACCCGGGTTTTTGCAACAGGGACCGACGCTGGAACGATCCGGGGGCTGTACTAGGCGGTCTCCCACCCGCATTCAGCGGAGAAGACTTTCGGGTCGGTGGCGGTGTCACCGGCCCTTTCTTTGCGTTGTCGTCGCGATTTCCATGCGCGCAGGCGATAGAGGGCCAGATCCAGCCCATGCCAGCGCAGCCACAGAACGGGGGTGCGTACAGGTAGTTCCCTGCGCCACTTTCGCCAAACTGCGCGATAGGCGCGCGCAAACCCCTTGCCCAGATAGCCGTGGAACCTGTCGTTGTGGACCACCGGCAAATGCGCGACCCATGCCTCCATTCGGTTTGCCCCGGCGGTCTGAACGATGTCGGTGCCATAGAGGTGCCAGTCGGGCAGTGCGGGGTCAAACCGCAGGCCGGAAGCGCGGTTGAGGATGATCACCAGCTCATCAACGCTTGAGGTGCGAAGGGGGGCGGCCACGGGCGTGCCCACCACCCCAGACAGGCTGGTACTGTAGACCGCGCCTCTGTGTTGGTCCCCAACCATGCCAAACGGTGCAAGCACACCCCAGTGTGGATCATTCTCTGAAAGCCAATCTAGTGTTTCCCAAAGCTGAGACAGCCAGCCGGGGGGGAAGTAAACGTCTTGATGGGCAAATATTATGAGATCGGACGTGGTTCGATCCAAAGCACGGTTATAGGCCACGGAGGCTGACGGCGCATTCCATTCCTGATGCAGCTCCTCCACCTGTCCGACGAGGTCAGAGACCATCAGGTTGCGCTGTAAGACTTGGGCGTCATTACAGGCACAGACAAGCGCCAAGGTCGGCCGCGGTTTCGGAATGGGCTTCGTCATCGGTTTCAGGCTGGCAAAACTTGGTAAACTGGGGGTTAACCATTCTCAGGCATTCAGAGGTCATAGCCACCGGATAAGCCGATGCGACCACTGTGCCGAAATTCTGACCGCGACCCCAGATTGGATGGGCTGCGGGCGCTTGCCGTCCTGTCAGTTCTGGCGTTTCACTTGGGTCTGCCGTGGCAAGGCGGTTACTTGGGGGTCGATATCTTCTTCGTCCTATCCGGCTATCTGATCTTCCACAGCCTGCTGCATCCCAAACAGGCGGGGACGCAGCTTTTGCGAACATTCTTTCTGCGGCGGGTGATGCGGTTGGCCCCCGCACTGATTACGGCGCTTTTCGGGGTGGTGTTGATCGCACCTTTCGTCCTTTTGCCGCCAGAACTGTCCTTTCTTGGCCAATCTCTGCTGGCGACCGCCCTTCTTGTGCCAAACTTCTTTTTCTGGAGCAGCTTCGATTATTTCTCTACCGCGGCTCATGACAGCCCTTTGCTGCACTTGTGGTCCTTGGGTGTCGAAGCACAGTTCTATCTGATCGCGCCGTTTCTACTGTTGGTGCGGCGCTGGATCAGCAAGACGTGGTGGTATGTGTTTCTGGGCGGTGCTGTCGCTCTGTCCTTTGCGCTGGCCCTCTTTGCGCATGCATTTCACCCGAAGGCTGGGTTTTATTGGATGCCGACCCGGTTTTGGCAGTTCGGTTTCGGGGCCTTTATCGCTATCGGTACCGTCCGGGCTGGCCATTGGGCAAGTGGTGCCGGGATTGCGGTTTTGGTCGGGGGGCTGGTGGCCGCGCCGTCAGTGCCGTTTTGGGCCGGAATTGGGGTCACCATCGGGACGGGGCTTCTGATTTCAGCGCCCCGGACCGGCCCCGTTGCGCGGCTATTGGGTGGCGCACTGCCAACTTGGATTGGGGCCCGATCTTACACGCTATACCTGATACATTGGCCGGTAATCGTTTTCGCCAGATTACTGTGGGGGCCTGACACCAGCTGGACAGAGAAGCTGCTATTGGCGGCGATAAGCATGGGTTTGGCTGCGGGTGTGACGCGCTGGGTCGAGCAGCCAGCGATGCGAGCGGGGTGCGTTCGGCCCGTCACCATCGGCGCAGTTGTCGGGCTGATCATCGCAGTCGCCTTGATGCCTCAATCTCTTTGGCGGGGTATGTATCCGCAGACCGTGGTCGAGTTGTCGGCCTATGCAGATTACAAAGAGCGCCACTCATTCTACGGCCAAACACTGCTGCACAGGTGTTTCATCACAGATCAGACAAGGGAAGGGGCCGCAGCGTTTGATTCTTTGACCTGCTTGCCACCACGAGATGGACGACCGCAAATTCTGCTGATCGGGGATAGCCACGCGGCGCATCTGTCGGCAGCCCTGCGCAAGCAAGCGGATTGGCAGTTGGGGCAGGTAACAATGGCCGGGTGTCGGCCGTTGATTGCCGAAAATCCAGAAGGTGATTGTGCCGCCCTGATGACCAAGACCCTGCGGTTGCAACGCCCTGATCTTTGGGTGATCAGCGCCCGGTGGCAGGCAGAGGAGCTTTCGGAATTGTCCGCGACAATTGATCGGCTTTCTGGTCGGGTTCTGGTTTTAGGGCCAGTACCGGAATACCCCGGCGGCTTGCCCCAACAGTTGGCCCGGGACGCATGGACTGGTCGCGAAACGGCGCCATGGCGCGCTGATCCGAAACTGCCCCAATTGGATGCAAGGGTCCGCCAAGCCTTGGCTGGCACATCGGCCACATATGTTTCCCTGATAGAGTTGCTCTGCCCCAACGGCCCTTGCAAAACACGGGTTGGGACGGTGCCGCTACAGTTCGACTATGGGCACTTCACGGCCGAGGGGGCTGAATATGTTGTCTCTCGTATTTCCGCGCTACTGACCCCTCAATCAACGTCGAAAACAATGGTGTGGCATGTCGCAAAGTAATGGCACGCTTTTGGTGCGCCCTGGGCTTGAAGGGCGCGCGACCTCTATGGTCACTGCCTTCCTGATTGCGATGCTGGTGCCCCTGACCTTCAATTGGGGAGATGTCCTTCTATCCCCGCTGCGCCTGTTTCTGATCTTCGTCTCGATGCCGCTGATGACGATCGCGTTCAGGGCAGGATTGCGCCTGCAGGTCACGGATATTGTGGTATTGGCCTACTGCCTTTGGGCGCCACTGCTTCTGCTGCTTCACCATGGCACCGAACGCCTTTCCTTTGCGGTTCTTACAGCTTTGGAAACGGCGATCCCCTATCTGATCGGGCGATTGTTGATACGGGATCATTCGTCCTATCTGAGAATGTTGAAGTGCTTAGGAGTTGCGATCTGCGTCCTGACGGGCTTGGCCGCGACAGAGGCGATCTGGCAAGTTCAGCCCCTGCGCCCGATCACAGAGTGGCTGGGCGACACCTATCCGTGGCCGTTGGAAGAGCGCTTGGGGCTTTGGCGCGCACAGACCGTCTTTGAGCACCCGATCCTGTTTGGGTGTTTCGCCGCAGTATCGGCCATCTTGCTTTTCACTGCGGGTATGAAGCGCTTTGCGTTGGTCGCTGGCATTGCGGTTTTCTTTTCGCTGTCGGCAGGGGCGTGGTTGGTTTTGGCAATTGCCATGGGCTTGATCCTCTGGCGCCGGGTCTGGGGCCCGGGGCCGATCCATTGGTGGGTTTTGGGGCTGGGCACGATTGGCGGGTATCTGGTGCTTGAGGCGCTTTCTGACCGTTCAATCCCCGAGGTTCTGGCAAATTGGCTCAGCTTCAGCCCTCATAACGCCCATTGGCGGCTGCTGACCTTTCGTTTTGTCACCGAAAATATCATCGCCAACCCATGGATCGGGATCGGGATGAACGACTGGGCACGACCAGAGTGGTTTGTGACCGACAGCGTTGACAACTTCTGGCTCTTGCAGGGGCTAAGGTACGGAATGCCCGGGGCAATGTTGATGGGGTTGGCTGTTGTGTCCCGGTTCTGGGGGGTGGTATCTGCGCGCCCCGCAGAAAAGCAGGTCGCACACTGCCGTCTGGGGGTGGGTGCTGCGTTGGTGGCTTTGTCCGTGGGAATCTGCACCGTCCACATCTGGGGCGTCATGTTCGCCTTTTTCAGCTTCTTCCTAGGCGCCTCTGCTTTCCTGACCCAGTCCGAGCCCAGCTAGGAAATTCAATCGCGGGATCGGGCCCCTTGGTTTTGAGGACGACGTGCCGAAGCCGCGCTTTGTGCGCGGGAAGCAATGCCAGCAAAGCGATCGAAACCCCGATCAGACCGAACAGATGGGCGGCGATAGCTGTGGTGCATGCACCGAAAATGGCGGCAAAACAGTTGATCTTCAAAAGCCTGCTTTCATTCCGGGTCAGGATCAGCACCAGTGCCCCTGATCCGAAGGGCAATGCGCAGATTTGCGTCAGGGTCATTATCGGTATCAGGTGCTTCGCCTGCTGATAGTCAGGCCCCAGATACTGCAGGTAAGGGCTGCTCAATATCATGATAATCGCTGCGACCCCAAGGCCGCCTGCGGTCGCGGCTTGGGCGGACGTTGCGGTCAATCCTCGCGCTGCCGACACTTTCCCTGCTGCCAATGCATGCGACAGGCGCGGCCCCAAAACCTGCGTTGCGACCTGTTGAACCAGCCCCACAAGCCCCGCAGCGCGCGACGCAACGCGATAAAGTCCAAGCGCAGTATTCCCAAGAACAAGCCCGACGACCAAGTGGTCCAGCTGAGATAGAAACAAGCTGGACCAGCCTGTCGCCAGCAGGGGAAACCCCTGAGATATTCGCGGCAATGGTGAGGAGCCTGTTGCCGGAACGCGCCTTTTCCAAGTTATGGTCAAGCAGACGGCCATTAGTCCAAATGACAACCCCGCAGCGGCGATGCCGCACTGGAACAAGAGAGTGGCGTCAAGCGAGAGATCAAACAGGGCTGAGGCTCCGATTAATGCCAGCATGGCTGCCGGTCGCAAAGCGGCCTCGATCACTTGCACCCAAAGCACCCGGTCGCAGGCAGAAAGCAACGCGGCAAGGGTCAGGCATCCCCCATGCAGCGCCAGAAGTGTTCCAACCAAGACCCAACCGGGGGCAAGTCGCGCGCCCGCAAGTTCGGCCGCCCAAAGCGCAGGAACCGCAAGCGTGACGGAGGTGGCGGTTGCCATGACGCTGTTCCAAAGCAGGCGGCGGGCGGTCTTCGCAGAAGCTTTGGGCAAAACGCGCAGGGCCAAATCGCCTTGCCCCCAATGCACTGCCCCCCCGGCCAGCAGAACAATTGTATGAGCTAAAACATAGGCGCCGAACTCCTGCGCTCCCATGACGCGCGCGGCGAAAATTCCGGTCACAAGTTGCAAAGCCAGACCAGTAAAGCGAAGCCCCACGCCCCAGAAAGTGTGCCGGGACAGAGAGCTTTGGGTTTTGGGGTTGAGAGCCATGGGATCATTGGGCCGGGAAGGGCTTAACGAATTCTCAACGACTTACCTCAAATTCTAAGAAAAAGCCCATAAAGGACGCTGGCAATGCGAAATGATTCCTCTCCGACTCGGGTCTTTGTCGTCGGCTGTGCCCGCAGTGGGACCACCTTGGCACAGCGCCTGATCTCGGAACGGCTGGGCCTTTATTCGCTGCCAGAGACCCGGTTTTTTGCCAATCTAATCGGCAATGTAGAGCCACGCATGTTCCCCCAGACGCAACAGCGCCGACCTGCTGTGCGCGATCTCCGATCGCGGCTACGAGAGGTCTTGCGGGTCAGTACGGGAATGGAGTGGCAAACGACGGGCGCCCTGCCTGCGCCGCAGCGCAAGGGACGTGTCGGGATGGCCTTGGCGGCAGCGGATTTCGTTAACGGGATGGATCAGTTAGCGGCCGAAAACGGGTGTAGCGGCTGGCTGGAGAAGACGCCCATCCATGTGCATTACGTTCCGCAAATCCTGCGCTATGTCCCTGGCGCTTGGGTGATCCATGTGATCCGTGGCCCGAAACAGACGGTGGCGTCGATCCGCGATGCAGCGCAGCGCTATCCGGACCCTTGGGCGCAGATATTCACCTGTGTCGAGCGGGCAGTAGACAACTGGAATGCCTCGATGCAGGACAGCGCCCGCGCAGTTGGCCTGCCGCGTCAGTTGTTTCTGTCATACGAGACCTTGGCCCAAGATCCCGAACCTGTTTTGCGCTCAGTCGAATATCGGTTGGGCTTACAACAGATGTCAGAGCCAACGTATCTTGGTTCCGGCCTTGCCGAACCGCGAGAGGTTTGGAAATCGGCCGCGATCAGTGGAAAGGTCCGGCAAGCGCAATCGAAATGGACCTTGGCCCTTTCCGCTGAAGAGCGCGAGATGGCAGAGGGGATGATCCATGCCATCCCGCGACCACTGGCCAATGAGTTGAGCACCTTTACGAAAGCGATTGCCTGATGCCCCGTATCTCAACCATTCTTCCCGTCTATAACCGCGCGCATTGCGTTCCCGAAGCCTTGCGTTCGATCCTGTCTCAGCCGGGCGCGCCAGACGAAGTGATTGTGGTGGATGACGGGTCCACCGACGATTTGCAGGCTGCGTTGCACCCGTTTCTGGGTCAGATCACGGTGATACGCCAGACTAATGCCGGAGTGTCCGCCGCGCGCAATGCAGGTGTTCGCGCAGCGACCGGTGAGTGGATCACCTTTCTGGATTCTGACGATCTGTGGGTTCCAGATCGTATGCGGATGCTGCGTGAGGATCTTCAGGCCATTGATGCCAAGACGCAGGTTCATCTTGGTAATGTGATGTATGAAACCCCGACCGAAACGCGCAATCTTTTCGACCTGAAGCCCGCGGCGGCGCGCGCGACGCATCGGGGAGTGCTGACGGATCCGTTGCAGTTCGTCATTTCGGGAATGACCACGCAAGGGGCTGCGATCCATCGGGACGCGTTCGACAGGGTCGGCGGCTTTGACGAAGAGATGACCTATTTAGAAGATACGGACCTGTTCTGCCGATTGGCGCTATGCTGCGGGATTACGGTGAACTCTTCCGTCATGGCTATTGTTAGAAGGTTGCCAAACGACGGCGGGTTGACTGATGTCGAGGTGACGCTGCCCGCCGCCGCGATCGAGGCGCAGGTGCGTAGCCTGAAAGGGTTAGAGGCGCTGCCGATGCCCCCCGGTCAGCGCCTGATTCTACGCCAAAGATTAAGCGGTGCTTTGTTTCGACTGGCCTATTTGAAACAGGGCCAGTCCCGGCGCAGACTTCTGGAGCAGGCCGCGCGATTGCATCCCCATCCGATAAAGGGCCGGGTCAAGTCTTGGTTGGCCCGGATCTACGGCAATTGGGGGATGCAAGTGTTGCTGCAGGACCAGCGGCGGCTGAACCGGTCTGCAGGTCCTTAGATTGGGCGCAAAGCCATGGCAGCGATGGTTGGATAGTTCACGACGGTCGCACCGAAGTCACAGGTGACAGTCTGGATGCCCGCCGTCGGAACAATCTGATGCCCTGTATGCAGGCTGCGGTTTGTGCCGCTGATAAAGTTATCGGTGGTATTGCCAAGATTGATCTGACCGCTGGCACCCCCGGGTGCAATCGCTCCGGACGCGGCAAAAACAAGGTCTCCGACCTGTGCGGACAGGGTGGTAGAGATTGAAGTGCCATGCCCGGCCAATCCCACGTCAAACCCGTATCCGTCGACAGAGGCCAATGGAGTCTGGGCCCCATAGATTGGCAACAAGACAGCGCCAGCCTGCTGTGGCTGAAAGTCGAAGACGATATCCAGATCGGCGCTTGTTCCTTCGGGCAGGTGTGCGCAATACAGCGCGACGTTGGTGCCAGACACACGGCCCGTGCTACGCGCGACAACGCGCATCGCAGGTACTCCGCCAAGATGTACACTTTCGGGGCGTGGCAGGGTGCTGTCGTGGCGGCTGCCGATTGAAATCAGGACCAGCCTGTCACTGGCGGCACCCCCGACCGATATCCCGGTTGCGGACCAGCCAGCGGATGAGGTGAGGTCGGCGTAGACCGATGCGCCCGTCGTGATCGTGCCCGACGGCGCGACAGAGCCATTGACCCGAGCCCGCTGATACGCCTCGAAATAGGCCGCACCCAAGGCGCGGGTGCTGACGGCATCAAAGTGAACGCCGTCCCCCATCACTGGCTCGGATGGCGAAGAAATGTCCGCGTAACCGCAATAGGCTTGGGTCGAAGGCAAGGCCTGCACGCTACGCTGGATCAGGTCATCCCACCATGCCCCATCTGTGGCGTGGCCACCTGCGATGAACGGCGTCGCGGCCGAAGCTGCGACAACGTCGGTACGAAGGTTGGTGATCAGTTGCGAGAGGGCGCTGTCATAGGTCGCAAACCCGCGATCACTTTCACCTTGGTGCCACAGGAAACCGCGCAACACGGCCCCGACCGGTGCCGCCGCCATCGCCGCGTTAATCCTTGCGATCACGGCCTGATAATGGCTGTCTCCCGGATTCCAATGCCCGGTCGAAAACCCGGTACCACCATCGGCGGCGCCGATAAATAGAAGATCGGAAAGAGGGTTCGCTGCCGCAAAACTTGTCGCGAAGCCCTTGGCAAAGCCGAATTGGTTCGCTGCGGCAGTGTCTTCCCAGGGTCCATGGTCCAGACGAAAGCCGATCGGCTCCCACGCGCCAGCATTGCTCCAATGTTGGCTGCCAGAGGGATAACCCGCTCCACCATCATCCGTCGCATAGCCAACCGCGTTCGATTGCCCGATCACGACAAAGACATCCAAGCTGCCAGTGGGAACCGCTTCGTCCCCAATTGCCACCTGTGTCGATCCAAAAGAAAGCCCCAGATCCATAGTTTCGCCCCGCATGTTTCACTGTGTCATGGGGACTCTGAGAACCAAGTCCTTTCCGATTTCCTTCCCGACCGTTCGCCGGAGACGGTTTGATGCGGATTCAGGCGCAATGCCCCTTGCAAATCTTCGACGCTGGATGTACTCCGCCCCCTGTTGTGTCGGAGTGTAGCTCAGCCTGGTAGAGCACTGTCTTCGGGAGGCAGGGGCCGGAGGTTCGAATCCTCTCACTCCGACCATTTAAGCAAGGCCCCTCACGGGGCCTTTTGTTTTGCGCGTTTGGTTTTCTATCGGGATGTACCTCGCCGTTACGATCCCAATTCAGATTCCAAATCTGCCAGTGATGGTCTGGGCAAGCTGTCCAGAAGCTGGTGTACGATCTCTCGGCAGGACGGTTCGTTCCAGCCTTCGGGTAAGAAGGCCTTCGGCAGGTCTGGGTGCCTAAGGATCGCGCGCCGCCAATTATGCACGACGAGCACCCGCAAAACGGTCGACTGAAACGGGTCGGCCACGCCCCCTTTGGGCAATAGAGCCAAGACGTTGCGGAAAGTGCCCAGCAAGTGATCGTATGTGTTCTTCAGTTCTGCCGGACCGCATTTATCACGCAGCCAGTCAGGGGCTGAGATGTCATCGCTGTGCAGCACCAGCAGGTCTTCAATACCTGAAGGCGCAGGGCCTGCGGCAATTGCTGTCTGACTGTTCAGCGAGACGTAGTCACCTGTGAGTAGGAGGTCAGAAAGTTCTTGGCGTGAGTTGTTGGAACTGTCTGCCAGCAAAAGGTGCCAAGTCTTCGGATCAATCGATTCCCTTGCATAGATCCGCGGGACAGCAGCAGCGGATTGGCTGCGTCCAAAATCTGCAAGGCTGTGAATGCTGTTCCGTCCGACTCGGGTGCTTTCGATCCAGCCTTCCTTACGAAGGCGATGCAAGGCAACGCGCGTGGCCTCGGCCTTGATCCCGGCCATGCCGGTGAGTTTGGAAATAAGCGCCCCGCTGATCTGATCAGACTCTTTTGGGGCCAGATCACCAAAAATAGTGACAAGGACCGACCAGACACGCTGCGTTCCGCTTGCGGTCAATTCGGTGACGCAGTTTTCAAACCAGTCAGGGGTTCCGTCTTTCATGGGGGAACTATAGACGCTGCGGGCGGATTTGCCATCCGCCCGCAGCATCAGATTAGTAAGCGACCATCGTCAGCAGTTCGTACTCTGCGACCAATTCGTCGTCCTGATTGGTTAGCGTGACATGCCAGCGGACTTCGCCATATTCGTCGTTCCGCTTGGTCTTTTTCTTGACGGTCAGGCGAACCTTCATCGTGTCACCGGCCTCGACCGGTTTCATGAAGCGCAGGCCGTCCAGACCGGTGTTGGCCAGAACCGGCCCTTCGTTCGGTTCGACGAACAGGCCAGCCGCGAAGGACAACAGAAGATATCCATGGGCCACGCGACCCGGGAAGAACGGGTTCCGCTCTGCCGCGGCCTGATCCATGTGGGCATAGAATGTGTCGCCGGTGAAATGCGCGAAATGCTCGATGTCTTCCATCGTGACGGTGCGAGGTTCGGTGTAAAGCGTCTCGCCGATCTGCAGATCGTTGTAGCGACGGGTGAAGGGGTGGGCCGGACCGTCGATCTCGACCGCGCCGGGAACCCATTTCTCGCCAATAGCGGACAGAATTTCGGGAGAGCCCTGAATGGCGGTCCGTTGCATGTAGTGCTTCACACCGCGCACGCCGCCCATTTCCTCGCCGCCACCAGCGCGGCCGGGACCACCGTGCACCATGTGGGGCAGGGGTGAACCATGGCCGGTCGATTCTTTCATCGAGTCGCGGTTGTTGAAGTACAGGCGCCCGTGATAGGCGCCCGCGCCCATGGCAACCTGACGCGCAACGGCCGGATCATGGGTGATGACCGAGGCTACCAGTGACCCCTGGCCCTTGTTCGCCAGTTCGATGGCGTGATCCAGATCACGGTAGCCCATCACGGTACTAACCGGGCCGAAGGCTTCGGTATCGTGGATACGCTGCGCAGCGTCGGGGTTGGCGCAATGGAACAGCATCGGTGGCAGGAAAGCGCCCTTGTCGGCATCTGCACCGTCAACGGCGAAGTCTTCGGGGTTACCAAAGACGCGCTCTGCCTCTTGTCCGATGATCGCGACCTTCTCTAGAACGTCTTGCTTTTGGCCGTTCGAAACCAAGGCACCCATGCTGGTGGTTTCCAGTTTCGGGTCGCCGATGACGGTTTTCGCAAGGCGCGCGGACAGGGCTTCGATGACGGCCTGAACCTGCGCTTCGGGGGCGATGATACGGCGGATGGCGGTACATTTCTGACCGGCCTTCGTGGTCATCTCACGTTGAACCTCTTTGACGAACAGGTCGAACTCAGGCGTGCCGGGTTCTGCATCTGGGCCAAGGATCGAGGCATTCAGGCTGTCTTGCTCCGCCACGAAGCGAACAGAGTTTTCAAGAATGACCGGGTTCGCGCGCAGTTTCAGCGCGGTGTCTGCAGATCCGGTGAAGCTGACAACGTCCTGCATGGTCAGGCGGTCCAGCATGTCGCCCAAACCGCCCGAGACCAGCTGCAGTGCGCCAGCGGGCAGGATGCCCGAGTCCAGCATGATCCGCACACATAGCTCGGTGACATAGCAAGAATTGGTCGCCGGCTTCACGATCGCCGGAACACCGGCCAGCAGCGTGGGCGCGAGTTTTTCCAGCATGCCCCAGACAGGGAAGTTGAAGGCGTTGATGTGGATCGCGACACCTTGTAGCGGGGTGCAAATGTGCTGGCCAAGGAAGGTGCCATTGCGCGACAGTTGTTCGATGTCGCCGTCCAGATAAACGTGCCCGTCCGGCATCTCGCGGCGGCCTTTCGAGGCGAAGACGAACATGGTGCCGATGCCGCCATCAATGTCGATCATGTGGTCGGACTGGGTCGCGCCGGTGTCGAAGGACAGGTCGTACATCGCCTGTTTGTGCTTGCCCAGATGGATCGACAGGGCCTTCAGCATCTTGGCGCGCTCGTGGAAGGTCATCTTGCGCAGGGCCGGACCACCAACATTGCGGGCATAGTCCAGCATCCCCTGTACATCCAACGCGTTGTTGCCGGCCGAGGCAATGACTTCGCCGGTTACGGCGCTGGCGATATTGCGGGCGCCTTCGCCCGGGGCAATCCATTCGCCCGAGGCGAAGCTGGAAATCTGTTGGATGGTCATGAGTCTCTCCTCATCCTTTTCATCTTGTCGCGGCCGGGGCGCGCGAGTCCCCGTCGACATTAAAGTCGACCGTACGGTCGGTCAATAAACTAGTAAGAGTTTTTCTCTCAACCGCTGTAATCTAGCGGACCCGTGCGGGAAGATTGGCAAAACCACGGAATCGAATGCGCCCACCCCGTTCTGCGCCAGAGGCCAGCTGATAGTCTGGGAAGCGCTGCAGGAAACGGCCGACGGCAATGCGCCCTTCCATCCGGGCAAGGGTCAGCCCGACACAGGTGTGTGGCCCCCCGGCGAAAGCGTGATGTTTGTTCGGACGGCGATTCAGCAGCATTTCGTCCGGTTGATCGAACTGACGCGGATCGCGGTTGGCCGCCCCGATGCACAGATGGATATCTGTGCCTGCCGGTATGGTGTGGCCGTGGAAGGTGACATCTTCGGTGGTCAGTCGGTTGCCAAATTGGTTTGGGCTTTCCAGTCGCAGGAACTCATCGACGGCGGTGGTGATCAGATTTGGGTTTGCCAGCAGCTCTGCCCGCTTGTCGCGGTGACGTTCCAGCAGTTCCAGTGCATTGCCGATCAGGTTCGTCGTGGTTTCATGCCCTGCGTTAAGGATGAAAATACAGTTTTGGTAAAGCTCTACCTCTGTCAGACCACCATCCACATCAGTCTGCATCAACCGTGTCAGAACATCGGTCTCGGGGTCGCCGGGGTTGGCGCGCCGATCTTCGATGATGTGGCGTAAGAAGGCTTTAAAATCCGCGACAGAGCGGTTCCCCCATTCTTCCTGTTCGGGTGTCAGTTGAGGTTCGAGCGCACCCAAGATCGCTAGCGACCAATCCCGCAAAGGACCACGTTCGTCGCGGGGGATACCCAGAAGATTGCCGATGATCTCGATCGGGATGGCCCCGGCAAAATCCTCGATCAGTTCAACGTCGCCTTTGGCCTGCATCTCGTCCAGCAAGCTATCGACCAAAGTGATCAGGCCGGGCTCCATCTGGGCCAAGGCACGCGGGTTCATCGCCCCGACCATCACCTTGCGCACTCGCGTGTGCAGCGGCGGGTCGTTGAAAACAAGGCTGGTGGTGTGATGTTCGTACAAGGGGCTGTCGACCCCGTATTTCGGGCCGAAAACAGCCTTTTTGTCAGAGATGAACCGCGTCGTATCGCGATAGACCAAATCCAGATCTTCATACCGGGATAGGACGAAGGTGCCGTCGGGCTGCGGGCAGACGGGTGTGTCCTCCCGCAACGCGGCGTAGATCGAATAAGGGTCCTCGTGAAACCCTTCGGGCAGGGCTGTGAGATTGAACATCAGTGACCCATCGCTCCCATATGTTCAGGCAGGACCAGTACCAGCCATGGGACCAGAACGATAAGGGCCAAGCGGAATATGTCAGCCACCCAGAAGGGGGTCACACCTTTGAAGATCGTGCCGGTCGAAACATCGCCGACGACGCCCTTTAGGATGAACACGTTCAGGCCCACCGGCGGCGTGATCAGGCTGATTTCGGTCACGACGACCACGACGATGCCGAACCAGATCGGGTCATAGCCAAGCGAGGTTACCAGAGGGAAGAAGATCGGAACCGTCAGCAGCAACATCGAGAGCGATTCAAACACGCAGCCCAAAATGATGTAGATGCCAAGGATCATCAGGATGACCACGAAGGGTTTCACATCGTAGGCGGTGACCATGGCAATCAGGGCCTCGGGCAGGCCGGCCAAGTTGATGAAGTTCGAGAAGATCTGCGCGCCAATCAGGACTGAGAACAGGGCCGCTGCCGTGTGGGTGGTTTCCTTCAGGACTTCGAAAGTCGATTTGAAGGTCAGGCCACCGCGTGTCAGCGCGATCAGGAACGCGCCCATGGCGCCCATGCCCGCGGCCTCGGTCGGGCTGAAGGTCAGGTTCAACGGATGGAAGTCGAAAGCACCATAGAGGCCACCGATCACAAGGAAGAATAGTAACAGCACCGCCCAGACAGAGCGCAGTGCCTTCAGGCGCGCACCCCAGCCATGGCGTTCGCCTGCGGGGCCAGAATTCGGGTTGCGCCAGACGGTGTAGCGGACGGCGAATAGGTAAAACAGGATGCCCATGGCCCCCGGCAGGATGCCAGCGACGAACAGTTTCCCGATCGATGTTTCGGTCAGCAGGCCATAGATCACAAGGATTACGGACGGCGGGATCAGGATGCCAAGCGTACCGCCCGCAGCGATCGACGCGGTCGACAACTCATCCGAATAGCCATAGCGACGCATTTCGGGCATGGCGACTTTGGACATGGTCGCAGCGGTCGCCAGCGAGGACCCGCAGATAGCCGAGAAGCCACCACAGGCGGCAACCGTTGCCATCGCGATGCCACCGCGGAAGTGGCCAAGAAAGGCGTTGGAGACGGCATAAAGCTCTTTCGCCAATCCGCCTTTGTTCACAAACAGGCCCATCAGGATGAACAGGGGAACGACCGACAAACCATAGTCCTGGGCCGTGTCCATGATCTGGCGGCCAACCATGGACATGGCGGCTTTCAGGCCGCGTTCCGAAAAGATGTCTCCGCCCCGCTCATAGGCGAAGCCAAAGGTCCCAACGATGCCCATTGCAAAGACGATGGGCAGGCGAAACAGCACCAGTATCAGAACCAGTGCAAAACCAATCAGGGCTACGGTCATTGGGACTGCTCCGTCAAAGTGTGGGGGGCAAAGATGTGCAGGAGGCCGGTAATCACCATCGCAACGGCCGCGATGGCGGTGAAGAATGCGATGAACCAGCCAATATAGAAGACGGGGATCGAAAGGTATTCGGTCACGTCGCCATAGTCGCGGGCGCGTTCGGACAGAATCCAGACGCGTTGAATGGGCCAGATCAGCATGATCCCAGAGGCCAGATACACGATGGCGTCACGGGCACGGGAAAGGCGCAGTCGGGCGAATAAACCATCAGTCAGGTCGACCGCGATCTGGCCCTTACCTGCTGAAATCATTGGAAGAACCGAGAAGACAAGGATCGCCATCAGGATGCGGGTCAGCTCTGTGGCGGCTTCGATCGGTGAATTGAAAACAGAACGCAGGATGACGTCGAAAAATGTCATCACCATCAGAATAAACAGCGCCACACAGGCCAGCAGCGTCGGTAAAAAGCTGGCGCGGCGCGCGAAGGTCACGAGATTTTGCATGGTAAGTCCCCTGCGTGTGGAAATGGCTGGCGAGGTGTCCCCGCCAGCCGATTGGCCTTACTGAGCGGCCATTTCTTTCACGATAAGGTCATAGGCGGCCTGGGCGTCGATGCCTGCATCGTTGACTTCGCCAATGACTTTGGTGCGAACGTCTGCAGCGATCATGTTGAACTTTTCCAGATCCGCGGCAGAAGCAGCGTTGATCGCGTTGCCTTCGGTGCCTTCGGTCGCTTCACGGCCAATCGTGTCGATCTGGTCCCAGATCTTGCCGATTTCACGGCTCAGCGGCTCACCGAAGACTTTTTCGTCCAGTGCTTTCTGCAGGTCTTCCGGCAGGTCTGCGAAAGTGTCTTCGTTCATGATGAAGGCGAAAGATCCGCGATACAGACCGCCCGGGATTTCATACACGTTCTGTGCAACTTCGGTCAGCTTGAAGCCCTTGCGCGATTCAAACGGCATAACAACGCCGTCGGCCGCTTTCGATGCCAGGGTCTCATAGACTTTTGGTGCGGGAACCTGGATGCCGGTCGCACCCAAAGCTGCGCCTACGTCACCGCCAACACCGCCGGGAATACGGACTTTCAGGCCAGAAACCTGATCCAGTGCGGTCACTGCGCTGCTCGAATGCAGCTGTGCCGGGCCGTGCGTGTGCAGAGCGATCAGCTTAACGCCACGGTGCTCGTTGGCGCCCTTCAGGTGCGCTTCGTAAGCGCGCCAGTAGGCGACAGATGCCGCTTCTGCGGAACCTTCGTAGCCAGGAAGTTCAATCATCTTGGTGGTGACAAAGCGACCGGGCTGGTAACCGTGGAAGATGATCGACGCATCAGCTGCGCCATCCATGATCAGGTCCATCTGCGCCGGCGGCGGGGCGATGCCCAGCTTCAGTTCGGCGGTGACTTTGCCGTCGGTGGCTTCTTCAACCATTTCGATGAATTTCGGCCACATCATCGCGTTGATGCCGTGGGTGGGCGGTGCCCAGCTAGAAATGGTCAGCGTGTAGTCCGCTGCAAAGGCCACAGCGCCGGATAGCGCCATCGTGGCGCCTGCCAGAAGCGAAGTGAGTTTCGAAAGTTTGGCCATTGGATCCTCCCTGAGATGGCTATTCAAGTTCGATAACTGGGGTCTGAATTTCATTTCATTTGTAACGATTAATCGTTTCAAATGAAATGAACAAGGATTCTTTGTCTATTTTCCTGATAATTTCCAAGAATTGGGGCTCTCTTCGGCGACGGTTTCCATCGTCGCCCGAGAAACACTTTTTCCGATCTCGGTCTGATAGTTCATTGGTCCGCCGCGCCAACGCGGGAAGCCATACCCATGGATTTGAACCATATCGACGGCCTCTGCGTTTTCAGCGATACCCTCTTCGATGATCAGCGCGCCTTCGTTCGCAAGAACCGCCAGAAGACGAGAAGAAATCTCTTCGGAAGAGAACTGTTTTCGGACGATGCGATGCTTCGCAGAATAGGCTTCGACGATGCCCTCAACTTCCGGATCCCTGATCGGGGCGCGGTTGCCCTCTTCATAGCGATACCAGCCCTTGCCTGATCGTTGGCCGAACCGTTCCATTTCGCAAAGTTGGTCCGCGATCGAAACGTAACGCTCTTTCGGGTCGCGGGTTTCTGCATTGCGTTTACGGTTGGCCCAAGCGATCTGCAGACCGGTAAGGTCTTGCAATTCGTACGGTCCCATCGGCATGCCGAATTCTCGGACCGCTTCGTCCACCTGATAGGGAAGTGCGCCGTCAGCAAGAAGGTAATCTGCCTCTCGACGAAACGCTGCCAGCATCCGGTTTCCGATAAAGCCGTCACAGATTCCGGACAGAACAGACACCTTCCGCAGTTTCTTGCCCAAGGCAAAGCCCGTTGCGATTACTTCGGCGCTGGTTTCCGGGGTCTTCACGATCTCCAGCAGCTTCATCACATGGGCAGGGCTGAAGAAGTGAAGACCGATGCAGCGCGATTGGTTTTCGATCCCGGCGAAAATCTCGGTCGGATCAAGATAGGACGTGTTCGTCGCAAGGATGGCGTTTGCGTCCATGTGTTCGGCAAGGCTGGTAAAGACCTGTTGCTTTACACCCAAATCTTCGAACACCGCTTCGATCGCCAGTTGCGCATCTGCCGCCTCGGCATAGTCATCGACCGCCTTAAAGGCGGACAGGCGATCTTTCATTAGCGCTTCAGACATCTTGCCGCGTTTGACCGCGCCTTGCAGAAGGCTGGCGACGCGTTCTTGGGCGGCAGCTGCGGCTTCGGTGTCACGCTCAATCAAGGTGACCGACAGGCCGCCGGTCAAAGCTGCCGTTGCGATCCCAGCCCCCATCAACCCGCCGCCAACAACAGCGATCTGGCTGATATTACGTGGTTCAACCCCAACGATGTCACTGGGCTTCGACACGCTGCGTTCGGCAAAGAATGCGTGGCGCAGGGCGCGGCTTTCGGCGCTTTTGCGCAGTTCCAGATGGCGCGCCCGCTCTTTTGGCTGTCCGTGTTCAAAGGGCTCCAAAGCCCAGATCAGCGCCATAAGGTTTTCCAAGGGCGACCGCTGGCCCTTCGCGCGCTTTTTCAGGGCGGCGTGAGAGCTCTCTAACAAATCGACCGCGAATTCGGGTACTTCGCGCTGGCTGACAGGAAGCGGACGTTCCGGCAGTTCTTTTGCGAAGTCGCGCGCAGCCTGGGTCAGATCGGCTTCGATCAGGTCCACCGCGCCGAGCGGTTTCAGGGCTTCGGCCTTCAGGATCTTGCCAGAGCACGCCATGTCGATGGCGGTTTCCATTCCCACAAGGCGCGGCAAACGTTGCGTGCCGCCCGCGCCGGGGATCAAGCCTACATTGACTTCTGGCAGGCCGAATCCGGTACCCGGGGCAGCAATCCGCCACGCACAGGCCATTGCGATCTCGAAGCCGCCGCCCAACACATTGCCGTGCATCAGGGCGACAAAAGGAACCTTGCTCTCCTCGATCATTTGAACGACGTCAGGCAAATGTGGCTCTACCGCTGGGGCGTCGAACTCTGACATGTCTCCACCTGCGATGAAGGTCTTACCCGCGCAGCCCAAGAAAGCCACACGCGCCCCTTTGACCGCAGCCACGGCATCTGCCAACCCTTGACGCACCTTGGTAGAGGTCGCGTTCACCGGCGGGTTGTTCACTGTGACCCACGCGATGTCGCCCTCGAACTCGACTTTGACCAGCGGCGCTTGTGGCATGCCTGTTCCTTTTGACATGTTCAGATTCGTTGCGAGGTTATTTATTGACCAACCGTTCGGTTAATGCAATATTTATGTTGGAACAAACGACAAGCGGGACCGCTATGAGCGATACGATTCTTGCGCAGGATCACGGGAACTGGGTGGAAATCACCCTGAATCGCCCGGAAAAACTGAATTCTTTCAATGAGGAAATGCATCTGGCCCTTCGCGGGGCCTTAGAGGCTGCCCGCGACAATGGCGCGCGTGCCGTACTGCTGACCGGAGCAGGTCGGGGATTCTGCGCGGGCCAAGATCTTGGCGATCGCGACCCGTCGAAAATGGATGGTCCGCCTGATCTGGGACATACGGTTCGGACTTTTTATGCCCCTCTCGTACGGCTGATTCGCTCGTTGAACTTTCCGGTTATCTGCGCGGTGAATGGTGTGGCAGCTGGTGCAGGTGCCAATCTTGCATTGGCTTGCGACATGGTTCTGGCGGGCGAAAGCGCCAAGTTCATCCAAAGCTTTTCCAAGGTCGGGCTGATTCCCGACACTGGTGGCAGCTGGCACCTGCCGCGCCTTCTGGGTGAGGCCCGCGCCAAGGGCTTGGCCTTCACGGCGCAACCGCTGAAAGCCAAGCAGGCGGAAGACTGGGGTCTGATCTGGAAAGCCCTGCCCGACGAAGAGTTGATGACCGAGGCCCGCGCAATGGCTGAACAGTTCGCCAACGGCCCGACCCTTGGCCTTGGCCTGACGAAACAAAGCATTCAAACGGCTGCGGTGAACACACTATCTGACCAGTTGGATCTTGAGGCTGAAGCCATGAAAACCTGTGGTGAAAGTGCCGACTATGCCGAAGGTGTCGCAAGTTTCCTTGAGAAACGCGCACCGAATTTTCAGGGTAAGTGACGATGACACCAAAAGAACGCGCCGAAAAATCTGCCGAAGCGATGTGGGCCAATGATGAGGCCAGCAAGTGGTTCGGCATGGTACTGGTCGAGGTGGATGAAGGCCGCGCTACGCTTGCCCTGACCGTTGCGCCCAACCAGTGTAACGGCCACGGTATTTGCCACGGTGGCGTTAGCTTCGCGCTGGCCGACAGTGCTTTTGCCTTTGCTTGCAACAGCCGGAACAAGTCGACCGTCGGTCAGCACACTTTCATGAACTACCTCGCCCCCGGACATTTAGGAGACCGGCTAACGGCCACGGCGACAGAAATCTCTATGACCGGACGTAGTGGTATCTACGACGTGCGTGTCAGCAACCAAGATGGCACCGTGATCGCCGAATTCCGCGGGGTATCCCGCACGATCAACGGTCAACATTTCGAAGAATAATTCGCGTTTGGAGGAGCCCCGCGATGGAAGACCTTAGCCCGAACAAAGCCGATCTCGATCCGATCGAGATCGCCTCGATCGACGAGATTCGTGCCCTGCAATTGGACCGCCTGAAATGGTCGGTGCGTCACGCCTATGACAATGTCCCGATGTATAAGCAACGGTTCGACGAGGCAGGCGTTCACCCGGACGACTTGCAGGAACTGTCCGATCTGGCGAAGTTCCCGTTCACCTATAAGAACGATCTGCGAGACAACTATCCGTTCGGCCTGTTCGCCGTCCCGCGCAACGAGATCATCCGCCTGCACGCGTCCTCGGGCACGACGGGTAAGCCGACCGTTGTGGGCTATACCAAGAACGACATTGACAACTGGGCTGATCTGGTCGCGCGGTCGCTGCGCGCTTCGGGTCTGCGTAGGGGGGACATGGTTCACAACGCCTATGGCTACGGTTTGTTCACCGGTGGTCTGGGCGCGCATTACGGAATCGAGCGTCTTGGCGCGACCGTCGTCCCGATGTCGGGCGGCCAGACCGAAAAGCAGGTTGGTCTGATCACCGACTTCAAACCCGACGGGATCATGGTGACCCCGTCTTACATGCTCAATATCCTCGAGCAGTATCACAAGGTCGGTATGGACCCTCGTGAAAGCTCTTTGAAAGTCGGCGTCTTCGGGGCAGAGCCCTGGACCGATGCCATGCGCAAAGAGGTCGAAAACGCCTTTGATATGCACGCTGTCGACATCTATGGCCTGTCGGAAATCATGGGTCCCGGTGTCGCAAACGAATGCGTGGAGACCAAGGACGGTCCGGTGATCTGGGAAGACCATTTCCTGCCAGAAATCATCGACCCCGAAACCGGCGAAGTGCTGCCCGATGGCGAGATGGGTGAACTGGTCTTCACCACGATCACCAAGGAAGGTCTGCCGATGATCCGATATCGGACCCGCGACCTGACCCGCCTGCTGCCCGGAACCGCGCGCTCAATGCGCCGGATGGAAAAGATCACTGGCCGCAGCGATGACATGATCATCCTGCGCGGCGTCAATGTCTTCCCCAGCCAGGTCGAAGAACAGGTCATGGCGACCGGTGGTTTGGCCCCGTACTACCAGATCGAGCTGTACAAATCGGGTCGTATGGACGCGATGCGCGTCTTTGTCGAAGCCGAACCCGGCTCGGCCGACAATATGTCCAAAACGGCAGCGGCGCGCATGTTGACCAAGCGTATCAAGGACATCGTTGGCGTTTCGACCGAAATTATTGTAGGTGACCCCGGAGACGTTGAGCGTTCGCAAGGCAAGGCCAAGCGGGTCGTCGACAACCGCGATAAGGAGTAAGCCTTGGCCCGTACCATTGCCAAAGATCACGATCAGAAGCGTGAGCAGATCCTGAAATCTGCCGCCAAGGTGTTTGCTGACCAAGGGTTTGACCGCGCTTCGATGACGCTTTTGGCGAAAGAATGCGGGATTTCGAAGGCCAACATCTATCACTACTACGATAGCAAGGATGCCATCCTGTATGACATTCTTGAGACCTATTTGCGCGATCTGCGGGATACGATCCTGCAGGTCGATACCGAAGACCTGTCCCCTGAAGTGAAGTTGCGCACAGCCATTCGGGCAATCCTTCTGGCGTATCAGGGTGCCGACGACGAACACCGGGTTCAGATCAGCGGAATGTCCGCTTTGCCGGAAGAACAGCAAAAGGTTCTGCGCGGCTATCAGCGGGACTTGGTGACCTTCGTCAGTGACATTCTTAAAGAGGTCTCACCGGACACGCTGGATGCCGACAATGACAAGCTGCGGGCCGCGACGATGTCGGTCTTTGGCATGTTGAACTGGTATTACATGTGGAACACGGGTGCCGGAGCCAGCGCCCGCGAAGACTATGCCGATGTCGTCAGCACCTTGACGCTGCATGGTGTGCAGAAGCTGTAAGCCTCTTTCCTTACCCAAGCAAAAAGCGCCGAAGCTGTTCGCCTCGGCGCTTTTTCTTTTTTCAATTCTATTCCTGACGGATCAGACTTTATCTGCGGGCAGCAGTTTGCCGACGCATTCGCCAAAGCCCACCCGGTATCCTTCGCCAAAGGCAGCGCCGCGCAGGGTGACCAGGTCGCCGTCTTCAAGGAAGCTGCGTTCTTCGCCACTGTCCAGCGTCATAGGCTCTTTGCCGCCCCAGCTGATTTCCAGCAGACTGCCCCGGTTTTCCTTGTTCGGACCCGAGATCGTGCCCGAGCCCAACAGGTCACCAATCCGCATTGGACAACCGCTTGAGGCATGGTGCGCCAACTGTTGTGCGGCCGAGTAATACATCTCGTCATAGTTGGTGCGTGCAATGATCGTTTCGCGGCCACCTTCCGGGGTCAGGCCGACCTCTAGCGAGATATCGTACAGCATCGGGGCCGGTTCCTGCAGATAGGGAAGAAGCGGCTTCGAGCGGTCCGGCGTGGTTGTGCGGAACGGGGCCAAGGCCTCGGCTGATACAATCCACGGGCTGATTGTGGTCGCGGTCGCTTTGGCCTGGAACGGGCCTAATGGCTGATACTCCCATGCCTGAATGTCACGGGCGGACCAGTCATTCAGCAGGACGTAGCCAAAGATGTTGTCGAAAGCTTCCTGAACCGAAATCGGCCCGTTGGAGGCCTGACCAACGATGGCCCCCATCTCCAGTTCGATATCGAAACGGGCAGACGGGCCAAAGCGCGGCATCTCATCATTCGGGCCTTTCAGCTGGCCGTTGGGACGCTTGATTTTGGTGCCCGACAGAACCACGGAAGAGGCCCGTCCGTTGTACCCGATCGGAATGTGCAGCCAGTTCGGCGGCAGGGCGTTTTCGGGGCCACGGAACATGGTTCCCACGTTTTGCGCGTGATGGCGGCCTGCGTAGAAATCTGTGTATTCCGCCAGATCAAACGGGAAGTGCAACGTTGCCTGATCCATCGAAACCATATGCGGTTCGACGCCACCCTGGCTGATCGAGTCTTCGGCCAAGAGCGCGGTTAGCTCGCTTCGGAAACGCGACCACTGGTCCTTTCCCAAGGCCATGAAGGCGTTCCAGCTACCGGTCCGAAGCGTCCCGTCAAAGTCCAGAAGACCTGTGGTCTCTAGGCTTGCCAGATCAAGGATCTTGTCCCCGATGGCGACACCGCATTTCGGTTCCGATCCATCGACAGAGAACACGCCATAGGGCAGGTTATTCAGCGGAAAGTCAGTCTCTGCGCTATTAGCGCTTTCGACCCAAGAGCGGAGAAGTTTTGTCATATCAATCTCTTACGTGGCATCCGGCTGATTTTCGGGGCGCGCGGCCTCGAATGCCGGAAGTTTCATGGCAGCCTCTTCGATCTGAAGAAGACGCTGGAAGGGGGTCATGTCAACGCCCCACCGGTGAGCGTTGTAAAGCTGGGCGACAAGGCAGATGTCGGCCAGCGTGGGGGTGTCGGAAAAGCTAAAGATCGGACCCTCGGGCAAAAGTCCCTGATAGGCGTGGAACCCGTCGGTCATCCAGTGGTGCATCCAGTTGATACTATCGTCTGTCGAGGCACCATGTTCGGATTTCAGGCGTCCCACGACCTTGAGGTTATTCACCGGGTGAATGTCCATCGCGATGGTATGAGCCGCCGCCAAAACCTTGGCCCGCGCCACCGCATCGGTGGGCAGGAAGGCCGGGTCAGGGTAAGTCGCGTCCAGATAGTCGATGATCGCCAGCGATTGGGTCAGCACCGTGCCATCGTCCAGAACCAGCGTTGGCACACCTTGTCCCGGGTTGAGCGTCGCGTAATCCGCATCCTGCTGCTCTCCGGCTACAAGGTCCACCGAGGTCTGGTCATAGTCCAGCCCCTTCAGGTTCAACGCGATCCGCACCCGATAGGATGTGGTTGATCTCCAGTATCCGTAAAGCTTCATTTCTTGCCCGGAGTTCCGTCGAACTTCTTGTCGATATCGGACCAGCAATCAATGTAGTCATCCTGAAGTGGTGCCTCTTTCCCGGCGAACTCTGTCAGGTGCTGCGGGAAGCGGGTTTCGAACATGAAGGACATGGTGTTGTCCAGCTTTTCGGGCTTCAGGTCGGCGTTGGACGCGCCTTCAAAAGCGTTCTTGTCCGGACCGTGCGGGATCATCATATTGTGCAGCGACATGCCGCCGGGGATGAAGCCCTGCGGCTTGGCGTCGTACTGGCCATAGATGTTGCCCATCAGCTCGGACATGATGTTCTTGTGGTACCACGGCGGGCGGAAGGTATCTTCCATCACCATCCAGCGTTCACGGAACAGAACGAAGTCGATATTCGCGGTGCCCGGCACGCCCGACGGGGCGGTCAGCACGGTGAAGATCGAAGGGTCCGGGTGGTCGAACAGGATCGACCCGACCGGGCAATAGGTGCGCAGGTCGTATTTCACAGGAGCATAGTTGCCGTGCCAAGCGACCACATCCAGTGGCGAATGCCCGATCTCGCAGCGGTGGAACTGACCACACCATTTGACGGTGACGGTCGAGGCCGCTTCACGATCTTCGAATGCCGCAACGGGCGATTTGAAGTCACGACGGTTCGCCATACAGTTCGCACCGATCGGACCACGGCCCGGCAGTTCAAACTTCTGGCCGTAGTTCTCGCAGACAAAGCCACGCGCGGGGCCTTCCAGAACCTCGACACGGTACAGAAGGCCGCGCGGGATGATGGCGATCTCTTTTGGCTCTAGGTCGATGATGCCCAGTTCGGTGGCAAAGCGCAGGCGACCCTCTTGCGGGACGATCAGCAGTTCGGAATCCGCCGAGAAGAAATAGTCGTCAGTCATCGACTCGGTGACCAGATAGATGTGGCTGGCCATGCCGACCTGAGTGTTCACATCGCCGGCTGTGGTCATGGTGCGCATGCCGGTGATCCAGTTCAACGGCTGGTCGGTGTGCTCCACCGGATCCCAACGATACTGGCCAAGGCTTTGGACGTCCTCGATCACGTTCGGCGCCGACTTCCAGTAGGGTACGTCGATCTTCGTGTACCGGCTGGAATGCTTCACCGACGGGCGAATGCGATAGCACCAAGTCCGTTCGTTCTGGTGGCTGGGGGCTGTGAAAGCGGTGCCCGAAAGCTGCTCACCGTAAAGACCATAATTGCATTTCTGCGGCGAGTTCATGCCCTGCGGCAGGGCACCCGGCAGCGCCTCGGTTTCAAAGTCATTGCCGAAACCGGGCATATAGCCTGGGGTTACGGTGCCGCCGTCGGCCTGCACCATCGGCTTGCGATCCATCTCGTTCATTGCGCGTCTCCAATACGTCAGGCCGCGCCGGGGTCCGGCGCGGCAGCAGGACCTAGGCGTCCTTTTCCAATTCCTTGGCGTGTAGCCATGCCGCGTGCTGCGGGGCTTTCTTGGTTCGGGACCACTCTTCAAGCATATCCCATTTGACCTCATCCATGCGCTTCAACATGGCTTCCTCTTCCGGGTCCGGGCAGGCGAGTTCAACGCGATGACCATTCGGGTCGAAGAAGTAGATCGAGTGGAAGATCGAGTGGTCTGTGACCCCAAGAACCTCGACGCCATTGGCTTCAAGGTGCTCTTTGAACTCGATCAGGGTCTCGCGATCTTTCACTTTGAACGCGATGTGCTGAACCCAAATCGGGGTGTTTGGGTCACGACCCATTTCCGGTTTGGTCGGCAGTTCGAAGAACGCCAACACATTGCCGTCCCCTGCGTCCAGAAACAGGTGCATATAGGGGTCGGGCTCGTGGGTCGAAGGCACATGGTCCTCGGCAATCGCAAGGATGAAATCCATGTTCAGCATCTTGCCATACCACTCGACAGTCTCTTTCGCGTCTTTGCAGCGATAGGCCACGTGGTGGATTTTCTCGATCTTCATCGCAGTTACTCCTGTTTCAGCGCGGCTGCCGCCAGCGCTTGTGAAAGGATTTCGCGGTTTCCAATATGGTTGGCCAGAACCAGCACCAGACGAGCGTTCAGTGCATCGCTATCGTCTTTGCTAAGGCCGTCGTGGGTGGCGATCAGCTCGGCATAGAAGTCGTCCGGGCTGTCGATATTCGGGGTCAGGGTCAGGGTGTCGGTCATTAGATCACTCCTTGCCAATGGCGCGGCGAACGGCTGCGCGGAAGATGTTTTCGTCAAAGTTGGGGCGACGGGCAGCGACGTGCTGGTCCGGCCGGATCAGGTAGATAGCGCTGTCGTTGTCGCCAAGGTAACGCTCTTTCAACGCACCGGTCGGATCGTCCTCGGTGGACAGGGCCAGACGGGTCACGTTGATGCCCTCTTCTTCAAAGCTTTCAGGCGCCTCGGCGTTGATGGTCAGCAGCGTGAAGCGGTCCGCCAGCTGTGGCAACAGGAACCCATCACCAAGCGGCGCGTCGGGGCAGGGACTGCCGGGGCGCGAGCGTTTTGGCTCCATCATCGCGTCGGGTGAATTCAGGGGTGATCCGTCGTAGGTGCAGGGCACCGACAAGCGACCCGAGTTCACCAAGGGCCGGGCAAAGGTGTATTGCTCGGACAGATCCAGAACCGCGTCACGGAACAGTTTGCTCATGTCGGACTTCGGTGTGATGAAATCGGTCGAACGGGTCGAGTTCAGGATGTTTTCATCTGCGCCGTGGATACGTTCGTTGTCATAAGTGTCCAACAGGCTGTCCGGCGCCTTGCCGTTGATGACCAGACCCAGTTTCCAACCAAGGTTGTCCACGTCCTGCATGCCAGAGTTCGCACCGCGCGCGCCGAAAGGCGAAACTTGGTGGGCAGAGTCACCGGCAAAGAACACGCGTCCATGACGGAAGCTGTCCATCCGTTTGCATTGGAATGTATAGATCGAGGACCAGACCATGTCGTATTCGACGCCCTCGCCTAAGAAGGCATCCAGACGGCGGCGGATGTTTTCCTCTTTCATCTCTTCCTTGCGATCAACGTCCCAGCCAATCTGGAAGTCGACGCGCCAGACATCGTCGGGCTGTCGGTGCAACAATGTAGAAGCGCCTTCCCCGTGGCTGGGGTCAAACCAGAACCAGCGCTCTGTCGGGAAGTCGTTGTTTTTCATCTTGATGTCGGCGATCAGGAAGCTGTCCTGGAACACCTTGCCGGTGAACTCATACCCCAGCATCTCACGCAATGGCGAAGAAGCACCGTCACAACCGATCAGCCATTCGGCCTCGATCTTGTACGGCCCATCAGGGGTCAGAATACCGATTTCGACGTGATCGTCGTGGACGGTAACGTTTTCGACGCGGTTCTTTCCGCGCACCTCAATCGGCGCACCATTCGCCTGAAGCTCTTCAAAGCGATCCAGCATATAGCTTTCGAAATAAGGCTGCTGCAGGTTGATGAAGGCCGGGAATTCGTGGCCCTCTTCTGGAAGAAGATTGAATTCAAACACTTTGCGGTCGCGGTGGAAGACCTTGCCAAGGTTCCAGACAACGCCCTTTTCGACCATGGGTTTGCCTGCGCCATAGCGGTCTGCAATCTCTAGGCAACGTTTCGAAAAGCAGATCGCCCGAGATCCCATGCCAACGCCTTCATGGTCATCCAGCACCAGCGTTTCGATGCCCTGACGGCCCAGATCAAGCGCCGTCGCCACACCAATAGGCCCCCCGCCCATCACCACCACCTTGTGGCGCACAGGCTTGGCCGCGTCCTGATCAGCGGACTTCTGGTAGGGATAGCGTTTGTACGCCAGCGTGTATCTGTCGTCGAACATGGTTTTCTCCTCCGCTGTGCCAGACTGTGCCTGACACCAAGTTCGTGGCTTTGCGGCCCCGAAGGGCCGCGTGTCGCCTTAGCCCTGAAGCTGTGCCCACATCTCTAGATCGCGCTCGGCGGTCCAGATACGCGGGGTGTCGATGCCGCGGGCCTCGTCATAGGCGCGGGCAACGTTGAAGGGCAGGCAGTGTTCGTAGATCGCATAGTCTGCGAATTTCGGGTCGCATTCGGCGCGGACCGCGTCCCATGCCTCTTTCAGCGAACCACCGCGCGCGGCGATTTTCTGGACCGGGCGATAGGTGCTTTCCACGAAGTCGCGCGTGTTCTCGATGGCGGCGTTGACCATCTCTTTGCCGACCAATGCATCACCACGGCCCGGCGCAATCGCGTCCACGTCAAAGTATGCGATGTTGTCCAGCGTATCGCCCCAGTCAGAGAAGTGGCCATCGCCGCAATAGCAGGCAGAGTGGTATTCTACGATGTCGCCGGTGAACATGACGTTCTGGTCTGGGACGTGAATGACAATGTCACCCGCCGTATGCGCACGGCCAAGATGCATCAGTTCAACGCGGCGGTTGCCCAGATAGACGGTCATGTCGTCGCTGAACGTGGTGGTCGGGTAGGTGAGGCCCGGAATGCTTTCATGGCCCTCGAACAGGCGCGGGAAGCGCTGGAATTCGCTATCCCAGTCCTCTTTGCCGCGCTCAACGACCATCGCACGGGCGGTGTCACCCATAATGATCTGGTTCGCGCCATAGGCGCTCGCGCCCAGAACACGGACCGCGTGATAGTGGGTCAGAACCACGTGGCTGATTGGCTTGTCGGTGACGCTGCGCACACATTCGATCACTTTGTTTGCCAGACGCGGGGTGGCTTGCGCTTCGACAATCATCACGCTGTCGTCGCCGATAATCACACCCGAGTTCGGATCACCTTCGGCGGTGAAGGCATAAAGCCCGTCACCAATTTCGTCGAAAGTGATCTTTTTTTCGGTCAGGTCGCCTTGAGATGCGAATGCCTTGGCCATGGAATTCCTCCTTGTGTACCGGGCGCCACGTCGAAGTTGATTCTTGCGCGGGGTACGGTCTGTCGCTACGTTGGGGTCAATATCGTTTCAAGTGAAACGAAAGTCAATATCATTTCGATCGAAACGAAATCGGGAAGACGGATTTGCCATGAAGAGCAATGACTTCAATTTATCACATTTTCTTCCCTACCGGCTGGCCGTGTTGTCAGAGCGTGTCAGCAAGCGGCTGTCCTCGGAATATTCCGAACAGTTCGGGCTGACGACCCCGGAATGGCGGGTCATGGCCCATCTGTCGCGAAGTGAAAAAGTTTCGGTGCGTGAAATTCACACCAACGCCAATCTTGAAAAGCCCAGGGTCAGCCGCGCCGTTGCCAAACTGGAAAAAGCCGGGCTTGTCACAAAGTCCGTCAACGAAGGTGATCACCGCCTGATCGAAGTGTCATTGACCCCCGAAGGGTGGAAGGTTCTCAACCAGTTTTTGCCAAATGCTCTGGAGTTGGAGAATTCACTGCTGGGGACCTTTTCGTCAGAGGAAGTCGATCAGTTCTATGACATGATTGAACGTCTGCATGCGGTGCTGGACGAAGATCCCAAAGCCGCACCCCGTCCGAAAATGGACAAGGTCTAAGGCAGGCCCGAAGCGGTTTCCAACGGGCCTACCTAGGTTCATAAAGGCGTTTAGCCAGCCGTCAGCCCCAGCTTTTCGACTATCGCCGTCGTCTCCGCGCTCCAACGCGCGCGCAGTTCCTGGCTGTCGGTGCGGCGCAGGCCCAAGGTCTTCAGAGCCTTCAGACGATCCGCGTCGCTGCTGCCGAACGACGCCGCTACGCGCGGCCACCAATAATCGACAGAGGTCTGAACAGAGGCTTTGTCTTCCGCTTCCAACAGTTTGATCAGACCCTCTTCGGCCAGCTCGGCATGTCGCGCTTCAACCGGGGCAATGGCGCGGAACGCTTCTGCCAAGGGTTGGTAAGAGACCATGCTGAACTCTGCCAATTGTACGGCCACGGCGCGCCCCATCAGCAGGTTCATGACCACCGCGTCGGCCCAGCCCTGCAGCGGGTAGTTAAACACCGCCAGACGCATGTCGTGCTCGCTGCGCGAAGCGCCGATGTCGGCATCACGGTCTAGGCGCGCAGACCACGGGTGGTGGTTAGCGTAACGCGCGGTGTTAGCGCCGAATTCGCCCATGATGGACAGAACGCGGTCGGCGTTGTCGGTCTTTTCCAGCACGATCTTGGCGGCGGCGATCCGCTCTTTGATGCCGGGGCCTTGGTTGATGATGTCTGCGAACCCGGCGGCACCCGCCAGTTCGCTGTCCACGAAAGTGGCCATCAGTTTCATCAGCTCAGCACGATAGCGCGGCGGAACGTTCGACGGGTTGGTCAGTACGCCGCCTTGGGCAAGATAGCTTTCGATGCTCATATCTTCAGGCATGATCTTCCCCTTTATTGGTCAAAGTCGACAACAACGTTGTCGGTCAGCGGGAAGGATTGGCAGGACAGGACATAACCTTTCTCGACCTCGTAATCCTCTAGTGCGTGGTTGGTGACCATCTCGACTTCGCCTTCCAGAACTTTACAGCGGCAGGTCGAGCAAACCCCGGCCTTACAGGCGTAAGGCGCGTCCATCGCGTTGTCCAAGGCGGCATCCAGAATGGTGGTGTCCTTGGGCATTTCGATGGTCTGGGTGGCCCCGTCCAGCGTGATCGAGGCTTTGGCCTGATTGGCGCTGCTGGCAGCATCCTTGCTGACAACCTTGCGTTTCAGTCGGCCGGGTTGCGCGCTGGCGAACAGCTCGAATTTGATCTGGTTGTCGGTCAGCCCATGATCGCGCAGGGCCTTGGCAATGCCCAGCATCATCGGCTCTGGTCCGCAGATAAAGGCGGTGTCGACGTTTTCGATGTCGATCCAGCCGGTCTTGAACAGATCGGCGCATTTTTCCTCGGTCACCAGACCGGTGAACAGGTCGATCTCTTGCGCGTCGCTTTCCAGAACATGGATGACGTTGAAGCGACCCATATAGGTGTTCTTCAGGTCTTCCAGCTCTTCGCGGAACATGATCGTGTTCACGCCCTTGTTGGCATAAACCAGCGTGAATGTAGACCCCGGCTCGCGCGCCAGCGTCGTCTTCAGGATCGACAGGACGGGCGTGATACCAGACCCACCAGCAAAGCCGAGGTACTGCTTCTCATTCGCAGCATTCAGTTCGGTAAAGAAACCACCCATCGGCGGCATGGCCTGAACCGTATCGCCGACCTTCAGGTCTTCGTTCGCCCAGGTCGAAAACGCACCGCCATCGACGCGCTTGATGCCAACCTGCAGGATGCCTTCATCCTTGCCCGCGCAGATCGAATAGGATCGGCGCAGTTCCTCACCTTCAAAGTCCTGACGGAAGGTCAGGTACTGGCCTTGGGTGAAGTCAAATTCCTCGGCCGCGCCATTGACGGGCTTCAGGGTCACGACAACAGCGTCGCGGATGGTCTTGTGGATGTCAGTGACTTCCAGATCGTGAAAGCGCGCCATGGGTTTCCTCCCTCAGATGCACTTGAAGTAATCAAACGGTTCCAGACAGTCCTTGCACCGCCACTGCGCCTTGCAGGGGGTCGAGCCGAACTGGCTGAGCTTTTCCAGATGGGTGCCGCCGCAGCGCGGACAGCGCTCTGGCCCGCCCGCCGGTTGCGGCGGGGCGATGCCGTATTCTTCCAGCCGCGCGCGCCCCTTTTCGGACAGCCAGTCGGTGGTCCATGCAGGCGACAATTGGCGGCGCAGTTCCAGCTTCTCGATACCTTTCTCGCGCAGGGCGGTTTCGATATCGAGGTTGATGATGCTGGTCGCAGGGCAGCCCGAATAGGTTGGCGTGACGGTGACGATCAGCTGATCGTCCTCCCAGTTCACGCCCCGGATGATCCCAAGATCTACCAAAGAGATCACGGGGATTTCCGGGTCGGGAACGGTGTCCAGCCATTCCCAAACCTGATCGACAGAGGGCTGCGCCATGACCGTCACCACTGGCAACCGGGATAGGCGCGGGGCAACCACTGCATCGTGGCCAGCAGGTGACCCAGATGCTCGGTATGCATGTAACCAGTGCGGCCACCCTTATGCGCAAAGCGGCTTTCGGGGATGGTCAGCGTGGCGTCCGACAGGATCTTGCACACCAGCGCATCATAGTCTTCGCGCAAGGACGCCGGATCGACCGAGATACCGGCCGCAGCCATCGCATCATCCACGTCATCGCTTTCGAACATCTCGCCGACATAGGGCCACAGATAGTCCAGCGCCGCCTGCATACGGCTATGGCTTTCCTCGGTCCCGTCCCCTAGGCCAACCACCGTGTCGGCAGAGCGTTCAAGGTGATAGGCGACCTCTTTACTGGCTTTCTCGGCGATCTCGGCCACGGTCTTGTCCGAGGACTTCATCAACCGGCCCAACATGATCGAGTGCCATGCGTCGAACAGGAACTGGCGCATCAGGGTCTGGCCAAAGTCGCCATTCGGCATCTCGACCAGCAGCACGTTGCGGAAGTCCCATGCGTCGCGCAAAAAGGCGATGTCATCGGCGGTTTTACCTTCGCCCTGAACCTCGGCGGCATAGCCCAGCCACAGCTGCGTTTGGCCGATCAGGTCCAGCGCGGTATTGGCCAGCGCGATGTCTTCTTCCAGTACCGGCGAATGCCCGCACCATTCGGACACGCGGTGCCCAAGGATCAAAGTGTTGTCGCCCATGCGCAGCAGGAACTGCAGCAGGGCCTGTTTATCGACCTCTGCCATTACATGTGCCCCACTTCTTCGGGAATGTCATAGAAGGTCGGGTGGCGGTAAACCTTGCTTTCCGACGGCTCGAACAGCGGGCCTTTTTCGCCCGGGGCCGTTGCCGTGATGTGCTTGGCTTCAACAACCCAGATCGACACGCCTTCGTTGCGGCGAGTGTAAACGTCGCGCGCGTTCTTGACGGCCATTTCCGCGTCAGGGGCGTGCAAGGAACCTACGTGACGGTGGCTTAGGCCATGCTGACCGCGGATGAAGATTTCCCAAAGGGGCCATTCGTTTTTCATAGCGGATACTCCTGATTACTCTGCCGCGTGCTTGCGGGCGGCTTTCTTGCGGGCGTGTTCCAGCAACCCGTCGCGAACCCACTCGCCGTCGTCCCACGCTTTGTTGCGGGCGGCCAAACGGTCGACGTTGCAGGGGCCGTTGCCCTTGATGACGTTGAAGAACTCCGACCAGTCGGGGTCAGTGTAGTCATAGTGGCCACGTTCCTCGTTCCACTTGATGCCGGGATCGGGCAGGTCGAGGCCAAGGAACTCGATCTGCGGCACCGTCTGGTCGACGAATTTCTGACGCAGCTCGTCATTGGTGTTGATCTTGATCTTCCACGCCATCGACTGGGCCGAATGGACAGAGTCCTTGTCCGAGGGACCAAACATCATCAAGGATGGGAACCACAGGCGGTTCAGCGCGTCCTGCGCCATCTTCTTTTGTTCCGGCGAGCCTTCGGCCATCTTGCGAATGGCGTCATAGCCCTGACGCTGGTGGAAACTTTCTTCCTTACAGATGCGGATCATGGCACGCGAATACGGGCCGTACGAGGTCCGCTGTAGCGGCACCTGGTTCATGATCGCCGCACCGTCAACCAGCCAGCCAACCGCACCGATATCGGCCCAGTTCAAGGTGGGGTAGTTGAAGATCGACGAGTATTTCATGCGGCCGTCCAGCAGCATCTCGGTGATCTCGTCGCGGGTCACGCCAAGAGTTTCCGCCGCGCAGTACAGGTAAAGACCGTGACCGGCTTCGTCCTGAACCTTGGCCAGAAGGATCGCTTTACGTTCCAGCGTAGGCGCGCGGGTGATCCAGTTGCCCTCGGGCAGCTGGCCCACGATTTCAGAGTGCGCGTGCTGGCCGATCTGACGGATCAACGTTGCGCGATAGTCATCGGGCATCCAGTCTTTGGGCTCGATCTTGATATCGCGATCGATCTTGTCCTGAAATTCGCGTTCCTGATCCGTCATCTCCTCTTGGGATTTGACGCCCGTTCCGGCGGTTTTCACAAGTTGTGCATACATCTGGGGCTCCTCCCTTAGACGCGTTCAAGGATCAGGGCTGCGCCCTGTCCCACTCCAACGCACATGGTGCACAGCGCATAGCGCCCGCCGGTACGTTGCAATTGATAAGCTGCCGTCAGAACAAGGCGCGCGCCAGACATGCCCAAGGGGTGTCCCATTGCGATGGCACCGCCGTTCGCATTCACATGCGGTGCATCGTCGGCCACGCCAAGTTCGCGCAGGGTGGCAAGCCCCTGAGACGCGAAAGCCTCGTTCAATTCTATCACATCCATCTGGTCGATGGTCAGGCCCGCGCGGTCCAGCACTTTGCGGCTGGCCGGAACTGGGCCGATCCCCATGACACGCGGCGCAACACCTGCCGCCGACATGCCCACAACGCGGGCCATCGGTTTCAGGTTGTTCTTGTTCGCAGCGGCCTCACTCGCAAGCAGGATCGCAGCGGCCCCGTCGTTCACACCCGAAGCATTGCCCGCAGTGACCGACAGGTCAGGGCCATTTACGCCCTTAAGTTTGGCCAGTTTCGCGGCATCGGTGCCGGGGCGCGGATGCTCGTCGGTGTCGACGATGATCGGCTCGCCCTTGCGCTGCGGGACGGATACCGGGGTGATCTCGTCCTTGAAAATGCCCGCCTCATTCGCGGCTTGCCAACGTGCCTGACTGCGTGCTGCAAATTCGTCCTGATCTTCGCGGCTGACGTTATAGTCTGCGGCCACGTTGTCGGCGGTCTGCGGCATGGAATCCACACCGTACATTTCTTTCATCTTCGGATTGATGAAGCGCCAGCCAATTGTCGTGTCATAAACCGCGTTGGCGCGGGTAAAGGCGCTGGTCGCCTTGGGCATCACGAAGGGGGCGCGGCTCATGCTTTCGACGCCGCCAGCAATCGCCATGTCATAGTCGCCAGCCTTGATGCCGCGAGAAGCCATGCCAACGGCATCCATGCCACTGGCGCAAAGGCGGTTCACTGTGGTGCCCGGCACGTCAATCGGCAGACCCGCCAAAAGCGCGGCCATGCGCGCGACGTTGCGGTTGCTTTCGCCCGCTTGGTTGGCATCGCCATAGATCACATCGTCGATGCTGGCCCAATCGACCTGCGGGTTTCGCTCAACCAGTGCGGCAATCGGTGCAGCGGCCAGATCATCGGTCCGGACCGAGGACAAAGCCCCGCCATACCGTCCAATTGGGGTGCGCGTCGCGTCGCAAATGAATGCGTCCATCAATGGGGTCTCCTGTTCGCAAATGGTCGAAACACCAACCGTATGGTCGGTTATTAGGCCGCCATGTGATTCGTGGCAAGTGAAATGTTACACAAATTCCACGTTATGGGTTAAAATGTAACGTATTGTCGTGTTGGCCCCGAAACCCAGTTCTCGGAAAACGGGACCGAGGGCATTGCAACTTCAGCTGTAGCTGTGGTTTTGTTCCTGCAACCCACAAGCGGCGAAGGGAGCGGGTGTCAGATCATGGTTCTAGAGGGCTTTTTCCCGTATCGCTTCGCGGTTGCTGCGGAACTTTTTTCAGCGCAGTTGACCGAAGTTTATGGGCGCGAATTTGGCCTGTCCCGTGAGGAATGGCGCCTGTTGTTCCTGTTGCAGCAAGAGCCCGAAGTTTCTTCTATCGATTTGTCCCGTCGGGCGACGCTGTCCAAGGTGCAAATCTCTCGGGCCTCGCAAAAGCTAGAAGAAAAAGGCCTTATTTCGCGGCGTGTCGGTGACGAAGACAAACGGCTGCGCACATATCAGGCGACCGATCAGGGGCGCGCCCTGTTTCAGAAGATTCTGCCGAAGATCGAGGCGCGCGTGGACGGTGTGCTTGGCAAATTGGCGCCCGAGGATTTCGAAGCCCTGGACCGCGGTATTCGGGCGCTGGTCAATTCTATGATCACCGACAGTTCCGCCCCTATGCGGAAACTGACGGACCCTTAGGGTCAATCCGCCAGAAGCCCGCCCCTGACAGAGGCAGGCGATCGGTTCCCATCCTTAATCAGCGGGACCGATTATTGTGGTGATTTCGCCCAGCCCGTCGACCTGAACAACACATGTATCGCCCGCCACCAGTGCGCTGACACCTGCCGGCGTCCCGGTCATGATCAGATCTCCGGGTTGTAAGGACATGCTGTGGGACAGGATCGAGATCACTTCCGGGATGGTCCAGATCATCTCTGACAGGTCGCCTTCCTGCCGCAGATCACCATTCACAAGAACCCGGATCGCACCTTGGTCAGGGTGACCCACCTGTTCGACCGGATGTAGGGGGCCAATCACTGCAGAGTTGTCAAAGGCCTTGCCCCAGTCCCACGGACGCCCAAGTTTCTTGGCCGCAGACTGAAGATCTCGGCGGGTCAGGTCATTGCCAATGCCGTAGCCCCAAACATGGCCAAGGCTGTCCGCTTCAGAGATGTTGCGCCCGCCAACCCCGATTGCGACCACCAACTCTCCTTCATGCTGCAAGTCTTGGGTCTCTGGTGGATAGGGGATGGTTGCCCCGTCCATGACGACGGCGTCAGCGGGTTTGGTAAAGAAAAACGGCGGCTCACGATCTGGGTCGCGTCCCATTTCGCGGGCGTGGGCGGCGTAGTTGCGCCCCACGCAAAAGATACGCCGCACGGGAAACCGGTCAGTACTGTCAGCTACGGCAACGGACGGAGTTGGGGTGGGGTCGATGACGTAGGCCATTTATTTCTCTCTGTTTTGTATTCAGCCCGGCTGTTCTGCGGGTTCGTTGGTAAAACCATAGCAGGTTCAGGCGCAGGGCCAAGAAGGTGCTAAAGGCATTTCATGGGCAAACGAAAAAGGGCGGTGCCAAGCACCGCCCTTTTGCAATTCTGTAGTCTGGATTAGTCCAGCTTGCGTTCGATTTCTTCGCGCTCGAAGATCTCGATCACGTCGGCCGGGCGGATATCGTCGTAGTTCTCGAACGCCATACCGCATTCCTGACCCGACTGAACCTCGGCCACTTCGTCTTTGAAGCGCTTCAGGGTCTTCAGCGTACCTTCGTGGATCACCACGTTGTCGCGCAGCAGGCGGACACCGGCAGAGCGGCGCGCCACGCCTTCGGTGACGATACAGCCAGCAACCTTGCCAACGCCCGACACTTTGAAGACTTCCTTGATCTCGGCGTAACCGATGAAGTTTTCGCGAATCTCGGCCGACAGCAGGCCAGAGGCCGCCGCTTTCACGTCGTCTACAAGGTCATAAATGACCGAGTAGTAACGGATTTCGACACCCTTCTGGTTGGCCGCGTTCCGGGCCGGGGCGTTTGCACGAACGTTAAAGCCCATGACCGGCGCGCTGGAGGCTTCCGCCAGACCAACGTCGGATTCGGTGATCGCGCCAACGCCAGTGTGGATGACACGGACACGCACTTCGTCGTTGCCGATCTTTTCCATCGCCTGAACGATCGCTTCGGCAGAACCCTGCACGTCGGCTTTCACGATCAGCGGCAGTTCTGCCACGTTCTCGTCCGCCTTCGCCTTGGCCATCATCTGGTCCAGTGTGGTTGCTGCACCAGCTGCCGCGCGTTTGTCTTTCGCGGCCTGGATACGATAGTCGGCGATCTCGCGCGCTTGCGCTTCGGTGTCGACCACGTTCAGAACGTCGCCCGCTTCGGGGGTGCCGTTCAGACCCAAAACCTCGACCGGAACCGAGGGGCCAGCTTCTTGCACGCGGTCGCCCTTGTCGTTGACCAGCGCGCGGACCTTACCCCACTGCTCGCCCACGACGAAGATGTCGCCTTGGCGCAGCGTGCCGTTCTGAACCAGAACGGTCGCGACCGGGCCGCGACCCACGTCGAGCTGAGCTTCGATCACAGCGCCAGATGCGGCGCGGGTCGGGTTGGCTTTCAGTTCCAGAATTTCCGACTGCAGCGCGATGGCTTCCAGCAGTTCGTCCAGACCTTGGCCGGTGTGGGCCGAAACCTCGACGTCCTGAACCTCACCAGACATGGCTTCCACGATCACTTCGTGTTGCAGCAGTTCGGTGCGAACTTTCATCGGATCGGCGGTCGGCTTGTCGCATTTGTTGATCGCAACGATCATCGGCACGCCAGCCGCTTTCGAGTGGTTAATCGCTTCGATTGTCTGCGGCATGACCGAGTCATCCGCCGCAACAACCAGAACAACGATATCCGTTACCTGCGCACCACGGGCCCGCATAGAGGTAAAGGCCGCGTGACCCGGCGTATCGAGGAACGACAGGACAGTGCCGCTGTCGGTTGTGACCTGATAGGCGCCGATGTGCTGGGTAATGCCGCCGGCTTCGCCAGCAACAACCTTCGCGTCACGGATCGCGTCCAGAAGCGAGGTCTTACCGTGGTCAACGTGACCCATGATGGTAATGACCGGCGGACGCGGCTGCAGATCTTCTTCTTTGTCTTCGACGGTATCGATCACGTCTTCAACGTCGGCGTCGGATACGCGCACGATGTTGTGACCGAACTCTTCGATGATCAGTTCCGCAGTGTCCTGGTCGATCGACTGGTTCTGCGTAACCATCATGCCCATTTTCATGAGCTCTTTGACGACGTCAGCAACGCGCTCGGCCATACGGTTCGCCAGCTCCGAAACCACGATAGCCTCGGGGACCTGAACGTCACGAACAACCTTTTCGCGCGGCTCATTGCTACCGCTCATGGCTTTCTGGCGCAGGCGCTCTTGCTTCCGCTTCATCGCGGCGACAGAACGTTGGCGACCGTCACCACCAGACAGGGCCTGGTTCAGCGTCAGCTTGCCAGAGCGACGGCCATCGCCACCCTTGCCCTTGCCGCGGTTGCGGTCTTTGTCCTGACCATCACGGTCACGACGCTGCGACGGCTTCGGACCACCGCTGCGCGTACCAGCACCCGCTTCGGCTGCCTGAGCATCCGCAGGGGTCGGGGCAGGTTTCTTGTCGGCAGGCTTCTTGGGCTCTGGCTTGGACGCGTTGCGACCTTTGGTGCCCAGAACGGCCTTTTTGCGTTCCTCGGCCTCGCGCTTACGGGCTTCGGCTTCTTCCTTGCGCTTGCGCTCGTCGTCTTCCGCCTTCTGGCGGGCGCGCTCTGCACGTTCTTTTTCTTCGCGCTCTTTCGCCTCGATTTCCTCGCGGCGACGCTTGCGCTCTTCCTCGCGGCGGCGCTCGTCTTCGGCGCGCTGCTTAGCTTCGTCAGCTTCGCGGGCCTTGGCAGCCTGCAAGGCCTTCAGGCGACGTTCCATTTCGCTGTCGGTCACGCCGCCAGCTTTGCCCTGGCCACCTTGTGCCGCACCAGGTTTGCCGGCACCCGGCTTGGGCACCACAACGCGCTTGCGCTTGGTTTCGACCACCACATTCTTGGTCCGGCCATGGCTAAAGCTTTGCTTTACCTGACCCGACCGAGGTCCGCCGCGCAGACCCAGTGTTTTTTTGCCGTCGCTATCGCTCATCTGGTCTTCGTACCTTTCGCGGGGGACACTCCCCCATCCGTCGTCTGGCGCATTGCCTGAAGCTTGGTGGCATCCTCTACAACACGTTGCGTGAGTCCACCAGCAGCAAGTGCGCCGTGTATTACATGGTCCCGTCCAAAAGCTAAACCCAGTTCCTGAGCGCTTAGGCAGGTGATGTGGCTTTCCGGTCCAGCCGGAGGCCGCAATTTCGTCTTTCCGCGTTCCGAGCCATCGTTGGCCTGAAGCAAAACGCGGGCTTCTTCAGTGGCCAGCCAGCCCTTGACCTTTTCGAACCCGGCGACCGCACTACCGGCCTTTCGGGCCAGTGAAATGCTGTCGATCACCCGGCGGGTCAGCAGCCGTTCGACCTGATCGATCAGATCGTCGGGCACTTTGACCGACTGCTTCGCACCGCGTGCGAACTGGCGTTTCTGGATCGCCAGTTCCAGTGCATGACGATTGGCCGAGACCCAAATCCCGCGACCCGGCAGCTTTTCCGCCAGATCAGGAACGATCCCGTTGTCGGGGCCGACAACAAAGCGGATCATCCCGTCTTTGGGTTGAACCTCGCCCGTGGCAATGCACTTGCGTTCCGGCTCTTCAGGCCGTGATTTCCGTCCGCCGCGCCCCAAGGCCAAGCTTCCCGAGGCCTGAGATCAGACCTCGGTCTCCTCTTCGTCTTCGATGCCTTCTTCTTCGGCATCTGCGGTCAGATCTTCCGGATCAACCCAGCCCAGGATAACGCGGGCGGTCATGACAAGGTTCTGAGCTTCTTCCAGGCTGACGTCGAATTTTTCCAGAACGCCGTCGTCCTTGACGCGCTGACCGTCAACGGTGGTCCAACCACCGGCCAGTTCCCAGTCGGCACAGGTCGCGAAGTCTTCCAGCGTTTTCACGCCATCTTCGGCCAGTGCTTCAATCATCTGGGGTGTCAGGCCGTCAAAGTCAATCAGGCTTTGCTCGACACCCAGTTCCTGGGCGCGCGCCAGCGCTTTGCGGTTCATCTCTTCCAGACAGTCGCGGGCACGGGCCTGCAGCTCTTCTGCTGTGCCTTCGTCGACACCGTCGATGGCCAGAAGCTCGTCAACTTCGACGTAAGCAACCTCTTCCAAGGTCGCGAAACCTTCGGAAACCAGCAGCTGAGCGAAGAATTCGTCCAGATCAAGCGCGGCCATGAACAGGCGGGTCCGCTCTTCGAATTCTTTCTGGCGACGTTCCGATTCTTCGGCCTCGGTCATGATGTCGATGTCCAGACCGGTCAGCTGAGACGCCAGACGTACGTTCTGACCGCGGCGGCCAATGGCCAGCGACAGCTGTTCGTCGGGCACAACAACTTCGATGCGTTCTGCTTCTTCGTCCAGAACAACCTTGGACACTTCTGCGGGCTGAAGCGCGTTCACAAGGAAGGTCGGCTGGTCTTCGTTCCACGGGATGATGTCGATCTTCTCGCCCTGCAGTTCGTTCACAACGGCCTGCACACGAGAGCCACGCATACCCACACAGGCACCAACCGGGTCGATTGAGCCGTCATAAGAGATCACAGCGATCTTCGCGCGCGAACCCGGGTCACGGGCCACGGCTTTGATCTCGATGATGCCATCATAGATTTCCGGCACTTCCATCTTGAACAGCTCGGCCATGAATTCCGGCGCGGTACGCGACAGGAAGATCTGCGGGCCGCGCGGTTCACGACGGACGTCTTTGATGTAGACGCGGATACGGTCGTTCGGGCGATAGCTTTCGCGGCCGATCTTTTCGTTCCGGCGCAGAACAGCTTCGCCACGTCCGATATCGACGATGATGTTGCCGTATTCTTCACGCTTGACGACACCGTTGATGATGGTGCCTGCGCGGTCTTTGAATTCTTCGTACTGGCGATCACGCTCGGCTTCGCGAACCTTCTGCAGGATGACCTGCTTGGCCGATTGCGCGGCGATGCGGCCCAGTTCTACCGGCGGAACCTCGTCTTTCAGCTCGTCACCGACCTGCGGGTTCTCCATGTATTGCTTCGCCTGTTCGACGGTCAGCTCCGCCTGATAGTTCTCAAGCTCTTCATCCTCGACCACGGTACGGATGCGCGTGAAGGTCGCCTTGCCGGTCTTGCGGTCGATCGAGACACGAATGTCCATCTCGGCGCCGTAACGCGACTTTGCCGCACGGGCGAGTGATTCTTCCATTGCCTGAACGACCAGATCGGGGTCGATCATCTTCTCGCGGGCCACGGCCTCTGCGGTCTGCAACAGTTCCAGCTGGTTTGCGGAAGTAATTGCCATTGTCACTCCTCCTCGGAAGCGTCGGTTGTTTCAATTTCGTCAAATGCGTCTTCGTCCACGATGCCGGCGGCCTTGCGCTGGCGCAGCATCTCGCGGATCAACTCGTCGGTCAGGACCAGCTTGGCATCGGCCAGCCAATCGAACTGCAACCCGATGATGATCGGCTCGCTGCCTTTGCCTTCGGACGGGATTTCAATCAGGACTTCGCCGTCCTCGACCCCGGCCAAGGTGCCCTTAAAGCGCTTGCGGCCGTCGATCAGTTCCGAAGTTTCCAGCTTGGCTTCATAGCCCTCGAACGCCTCGAAATCTTTCAGGCGGGTCAGGGGGCGGTCGATGCCCGGGCTGGAAACTTCCAGCGTATAGTTGTCCTCGATCGGGTCTTCGACATCCATGATGGCCGAAACCGCGGTCGAGATATCGGCGCATTCGTCCACCTCGATCCCGCCGTCGGGGCGTTCCGCCATGATCTGCAGAATGGGGGTCTTGCCGCCCATCAGACGCAGGCGCACAAGTTCAAACCCCAGCCCTTCAACGACGGGCTGGATGATCTCGGCCAAACGGCGATCAATAGCAGCTTTTGCGATCAGATCGTTCATCTTTATCCTTGCCTTGATACAGGCACAAAAAAACGGGCCCGCGGCCCGTTGGTATTTCCCGGTGGAGCGTCGGTCGGGGTGACCAGCGCGCCGCTGTTGAAAGGGGATATACGCGCCTTGACCCGAGTCTGCAAGGGGGCTGGGGAAATCCAATTGTTTCCCTTTCTTCCGATTGCCGATTATCGTCTGCGCAACACCCCCAAGCCGGAGCTTGTCCAGATGACATATACCCCCGCCGAGACCCGTTATGACACCATGCCCTATAGGTATTGTGGTCGGTCCGGATTGAAACTTCCCGCCATTTCTCTTGGGTTGTGGCACAATTTCGGTCACGACTTCGGACACCAGAACAAGCGGGATATCTGCCGCAAAGCCTTTGATCTTGGCATCACCCATTTCGATCTTGCCAACAACTATGGCCCGCCTCCGGGCAGCGCCGAAGAGGCATTTGGAGAGATTCTCCGCACCGATTTCGCCGGATATCGGGATGAGCTGATCATCAGTTCCAAGGCAGGGTATCGCATGTGGCCCGGCCCCTATGGCGAGTTCGGCAGCCGCAAGTACCTTATTTCGTCTTGTGATCAGTCGCTAAAGCGGATGGGGGTCGACTATGTCGATATCTTCTATTCGCACCGCTTCGATCCCGATACCCCGCTGGAAGAAACCATGGGCGCACTGGATCACATCGTGCGTTCGGGTCGGGCGCTTTATGTCGGTATCTCTAGCTATAATTCGCAGCGCACACGAGAGGCTGTCGCGATCCTGAACGATCTGGGGACGCCCTGCATTATCCACCAGCCCAGCTACAACATGCTGAACCGTTGGATTGAAACGGATGGTTTGACGGATACGTTGGACGAGCTTGGGGTAGGTTCGATTGCCTTTACCCCGCTGGCGCAGGGGATGTTGACCAAGAAATATCTGAAGGGCGTGCCACAGGACAGCCGTGCCGCGCAGGGCAAATCTCTGGCCCCAGATTGGCTGACCCCGAAGATGATCGAAAACCTGAATGGCCTGAATGACATTGCGGCCGCCCGTGGCCAGACCTTGGCCCAGATGGCCATCGCATGGGTGCTTCGCGAGCAGCGGATCACCACGGCGCTTATTGGTGCGTCGAAGCCAGAGCAAGTCGAGGACTGCGCAGGTGCGGTTGAGAACCTTGAGTTCTCGGCCGATGAGCTGGCTGCGATCGATGCCCTTAGCCAAGGGGGCGATGTAAACATTTGGGCAAAGTCATCGTCTGACTAGAAGCAAGGCGGCTTGCTGATAGATCGCCAACGAAACTGATCTTGCGGACGAAGCGGTTAAGGCCTGCGCCTTAGCCGCTTTTCCAGCCCGCGCTTCGGTGTGTTCCGTCGCAATAGGGTTTATTGCCGGACAATCCGCAGCGGCACAGAACGAACTTTTCTTCCAGAACACCCTTCGCCCCCGCATCGGTCTCGATCTGGCATCCAGTCACCCAATAGGGACCGTTCTTCTGAACTTTTACCTGTGCTCTGTCCTCAGGAATGATGAAGACTTGGCGCTCGCCTTCGACCATCTGCAAGGCGCCCGACGGGCAGGCAGCAACAACGGCCTTAACTTCTTCCACAGTGCCATTGTCGGGCTGCACCCAAGGCTTTTCTTTCGCATTGAAAATGTGCTTGGCGATCCGACCACACTCTGCGGCGTGGCTGCAAAGGCGGGGGTTGAAGGTGACGGTTACCTCGGCGCCTTCGTACTTGAAGATGCGGTCTGGGCCTTCGGGTTTGCCGCCACGGGATTCGAACCCGGCCGCGTTGTGGGACCCATCACAGAACGGCTTGTTCTTCGACTGTCCGCATCGGCACAAAGCCACAACAGCTTTGGTGTCCAGCGCCTGACCGTCCTCTCCCTCTAGGCTGCTCAGACCCTTGATGACCAGCGGTCCATTTTCACGTTCAATGATTTCGGGTTTGTCAGACATCAGAACCTCCTGACTAAAAACCCTAGCCTGCCCAGTTCAAAAGAAAAGGGCGCCCGAATGGACGCCCTTCGAACTTTCGCGATTTTGCGATACTTAGTTCTTCGACTTGTCGACCATTTTACCAGCCGAGATCCACGGCATCATGCCGCGCAGTTTCTCGCCGGTGGCTTCGATCAGGTGCTCGTCGTTGGCGCGGCGCGACGCTTTGATGGTCGGCTGGCCTACGGCGTTCTCCAGCATGAAGTCGCGAACGAATTTGCCCTGCTGGATGTCCTCCAGAACGGCCTTCATGCGGGCTTTGGTTTCGTCGTACTGCAGGATGCGCGGGCCGGTGACGTACTGGCCGTATTCCGCAGTGTTCGAGATCGAGTAGTCCATGTTCGCGATGCCGCCTTCGTAGATCAGGTCTACGATCAGCTTCACTTCGTGCAGACATTCGAAATAGGCCATCTCCGGCGCGTAACCGGCTTCAACCAGAGTTTCGAAGCCGCAGCGGATAAGTTCTACCAGGCCGCCGCACAGAACAGCTTGTTCGCCGAATAGGTCGGTTTCGCACTCTTCGCGGAAGTTGGTTTCGATGATGCCCGAGCGGCCGCCACCGATGGCCGAGCAATAGGACAGGCCGATTTCCAGCGCTTTGCCGGTTGCGTCGGTGTCGACAGCAACAAGGCAGGGCACGCCGCCGCCTTTGGTGTATTCGCCACGAACGGTGTGGCCCGGACCTTTCGGCGCCATCATGATGACGTCGACGCCTTCTTTCGGCTCGATCAGGCCGAAGTGAACGTTCAGGCCGTGTGCGAATGCAATCGCGGCGCCCGGCTTGATGTTGTCGTGGACGTATTTCTTGTAGGTCTCTGCCTGAAGTTCATCGGGCATGGTGAACATGATGACGTCGCACCATGCGGCCGCTTCGGCGATACCCATAACCTGCAGGCCTTCTGCTTCTGCTTTCTTGGCCGAGGGCGAACCTTCGCGCAGGGCAACAACAAGGTTCTTCGCACCCGAGTCGCGCAGGTTCAGCGCGTGGGCGTGACCTTGGGAGCCATAGCCCAGAATGGCTACTTTCTTGTCCTTGATCAGGTTGATGTCGCAATCTTGGTCATAATAGACGCGCATAACAGCGTTCCTTCTATTGGTGTCTGACGGCAGACAATAGGCATTTTGACCGGGTGATCCATCGGTTTGCTTGCTGATTTTTGCAGAATATATAAAATATCATTCTTCAAAATATAGAATCGTGAAATAACCATGCAAATCGACGCTACAGACCGCCGCCTTTTGCGCTATCTTCAAGCCGATCCCGATCTGCCAACCGCCGATCTGGCGGATAAAGCGGGGCTGACTCAGGCCACCTGCTGGCGCCGCCTTGAAAAGCTGCGGGCCGAAGGCGTCTTGCGGGCCACGCGCGCCGTAATCGACTGGGCCGCACTTGGCTATACGGTCGAGGTCAGCCTGCGTTTCACTCTCGACAAAACCGCTCCGCGTGCTTTTGACGAATTCCTTGATGCCGCGCGTGATGTCCCCGAGGTGACCGAGATCCAAACCTTCCTTGGTCGGGTCGATGTTCGCCTGAACATCATCGCAAGAGACATGGCGCATTATCAGCAGCTTTACCGGGACCAAATCCTGCAATTGCCTCACATCGCCGATATCGAAGCGCTGATGCTGGTCTCGAACATCAAGCTGGACGAGGCGCTGCCTCTATGACCCCGCTTGACGAGATCGACCGCCAAATCCTGCGTATCCTGTCCGAAGACGCCACCCAAAGCGCGGGCGCCATCGGGCGCAAACTGGACATGTCCCAGCCTGCAACTTGGCGGCGGATCAAACGCCTGCAGGACGACGGCATCCTGACAGGGCGTCGCGTTGATCTGGACCAAGAGGCATTGGGATTCGGTGTGACCGTCTTTCTGGGCGTCAAGCTTGCGACCAAGGGGCGCGTCAGCCTTGAGGACTTTGAACGCGCCGTATCTGCCATCCCCGAGGTGCAATCGGTCCAGCATGTTCTGGGCCTGTACGATTATCGCCTGCGGGTAGTGGCGCGTGACATCGCGGACTTCGAACGTGTCCTGCGTCGTCGGATTATGACCATGCCGGGCGTCGGTAATGTCGAGGCGAATGTTCTGCTAAGCGAAGAGCGCCGCCCGGGTCCAATCTGACCCTCGACCCTTGCACACGGGCCGTCTTCAAGGCACCATTTGCCCAAACCGAAGGAGCCCCCATGACAGCCCTACTTGATACCGTCGATCCTGACGGACTGCTGGAATACTCGGTCGTCTTCACCGACCGGTCCCTGAACCATATGAGCGCCTCTTTCCAAGAGGTGATGAACGACATCTCTTCGATGTTGAAAGAAGTCTACAACGCCAAGGCCGTGGCCCTGATTCCCGGTGGTGGCACCTTCGGGATGGAGGCCGTCGCGCGTCAGTTCGCCCGCGACCAATCGGTGCTGGTGGTCCGCAACGGCTGGTTCTCTTACCGCTGGAGCCAGATCATCGAATCCGGTGACCTGACCGCCGAGGCCTCCGTGATGAAAGCCCGGCGCACGGGAAATGAACCCACGGCCCCTTTCGCGCCTGCCCCAATTGACGAAGTTGTTGCCAAGATCAAAGAGATCAAGCCGGCCGTCGTTTTTGCTCCGCATGTTGAGACCTCTGCCGGGGTGATCCTGCCCGACGACTATATCAAAGCGCTGTCCACGGCTGCGCATGAGGTCGGCGCGCTGATGGTTCTGGACTGCATCGCATCGGGCTGCATCTGGGTCGACATGGAGGCCACGGGCGTCGATGTTCTGATCTCGGCCCCGCAAAAGGGGTGGTCGGCCTCACCTTCTGCTGGATTGGTGATGCTGTCCGATCGCGCTTTGGCGCGGATCGAGGACACGCAATCCGACAGTTTCGCCATCGACCTGAAGAAGTGGCTGCAGATCATGCAGGCTTACGAAGCGGGTGGCCACGCCTATCACGCCACTATGCCCACTGACGCCCTGCGGGCCTTCCGTGACACCGTGGCCGAGACCCGCGACTATGGCTTTGATCGCCTTCGCGCGGCCCAGTGGGAACAGGGCAATCGTGTCCGCGAATACCTTGCTTCAAAAGGCATCAAGTCTGTCGCGGCCGACGGGTTCGGTGCCCCGGGCGTCGTTGTCAGCTATACCGACGATCCTGACATCCAGAACGGCAAGAAGTTCCTTGCCGAGGGGATGCAGATTGCGGCTGGTGTCCCGCTGGCCTGTGACGAGGGCGACGCGTTCAAAACCTTCCGCCTTGGGCTGTTCGGATTGGACAAGCTTTATGATGTCGACGGCAGTGTCTCGCGGTTGACGGCCGTTCTGGACAAGGTGCTTTAACGCATCCCCATCCCGGTGCGCATCAGTGTCTTGCGCACCGGCGCCGCGCCGTAAAGCGCGTTCAACATTTTCGCCCGCAAGTCCCGCAATTCCGGCGCGCCCACCATCGAGGCGCGGTTCAGCGCGTCGATCCCGGTGACCCGCGCTTTGACCTCTGGCCAACGGCGGCGCTGATAGCGCGACAGCATGTCCGGGCTGCCCAGTTCATAGGTCTGCGCCAGTTCCAACAGGCAGGCCGTGTCGGCCAGCGACATGTTCAAACCCTGCGCCCCAATTGGCGGCACGACATGGGCGGTTTCGGCGATCAGAGCCGTGCGTTCCGCCGTAAACCGTTCTGCAATCTGGCTGATAATCGGCCAGACCATCCGGCGAGACGCCAACGTCAGTGGCCCGTTCACCCCAGCCGAGCGCATGTTCATCTCCGTGGTGAAGGTTCCTTCGTCCAGCTCGGCGAGGCGTTTGACCTCTGGCCCGGCCTCCATCCACACAACGGCAGAACAGGGTTTACCGTCCAGATCGGGCAGCGGCACCAATGTGAATGGGCCGCCACTGCGATGCACCTCGGTCGAGATATTGGCGTGCGGTTCGGGATGCGTCACGGCAAAGGTCAGCGCCTTTTGGCCATAGCGCGTGGTCTGCGCCTTGATGCCAACGGCCTCGCGCACCGGAGAATTCCGCCCGTCCGCTGCCACCAACATTTTCGCACTGATTTGCGATCCGTCACTTAATGAAACCCGGGCCTCGCGCAGGCGGGTCAGCACTGATTTCGTTGCGACGCCGGGCCGGAAATCGACATTGGGAAGTTCTTCCAGACGTGCCACCATCTCGCGCCGCAAAAGCCAGTTCGACAGGTTCCAGCCAAAGGGCTGGTCCGAGATATCGGCCGCGTTGAAGTCCTTGGTCAGGCGCGGTTCGGCTTCTTCGCCGCCAGCGTCCACAATCCGCATGATTTGAAGGGGGGCTGCCTCGGGCTCTAGCCGGTCCCAAAGGCCAGCGGCCCGTAGCAAATCGACCGAAGGCTGCAAAAATGCGGTCGTGCGCAGGTCTGCGCCTTGTGCGTGTTCCTGTGTGACAGGCGGCATGGGATCGACACAGATCACATTGAACCCGGCGCTGCCAAAGGCTGCCGCCGCTGTCAGGCCGGCAACGCCGCCGCCCGAGATCAGAATATCTGTCTTTTCCCGCATCGTATCCTCTTTGCTTGGATCACACATAGGCCGTTGCCCCGGGGGTTTCCAAGCGGCATCTCGTCCCGGTTACAGAAGCTTGGCTAGAAAACTGCTTAGATCATCGGTGTGGTGGTGCACGTGATCAGCCGGATCATGTTCAGGCGCCACATGAACTGTGCGCATGCCCAACTGATGGGGGACCTGAAGGTTGCGCTGGTCATCCTCAAACATCGCTGCGCTGGTCGGGGTCAGCCTGTCGGCGGCAAAGATCGCCTCAAACGCGGCGCGTTCTGGCTTGGGACGGAACCCGGCATGCTCAACCCCGTAGATCGCATCAAAAACCCCGTCCAGCCCGCGCGCCTCTAGCACCCGCCCCGCGTAATCGGCGGCCCCGTTGGTATAAACCAGCTTGCGTCCGGGCAGCTCTTCTATTCGACCCCGCAGGGTCGGATCGGACGGAATGGCGGACATGTCGATGTCATGTACTTCGACCAGATAGGGTTCCGGGTCGACATCGTGCAGTGACATCAGCCCCGCCAGTGTCGTGCCATAAGTCGACCAATAGTCGCCCCGAAGACGGTTCGCCTCGTCCCGGGCCACACCCAAAGTACGCATGACATATTCGGTCATCTTGACCTCGATCTGGTCGAACAGTCGGATCTCTGGCGGGTAAAGCGTGTTGTCCAGATCGAAGACCCAAGTGTCGACATGGGTGAAATTTGCGCGGACCATGGGTTTGAACCCCTTGAATTTGTTGTTTTCCCCAGCTTCACCTTGATTTCCGGGCGCTGCCGCGAATAGCGTGGGGCATTGTGCGACGGAGACATGGATGTCACAGACGAAGACACAGAACAAGGACGCCTATCAGTTGATCTTAGACGCGATCGACGTCGGCATCTACAAGCCAGGTGACCGATTGGTCGAAAGCGAACTGGCCGAACGGTTTGGCGTGTCGCGCACCCCGATCCGCGAGGCGTTGCAGCGGTTGGAAACCCAATCGTTGTTGTCGCGTGATGGCCGCAGTCTGATCGTCTCGTCGCTGTCTCATACGCAACTGGCAGAACTGTATGTTGTTCGTGCAGAGTTGGAAGGGCTGGCTGCCCGCCTAGCTGCCCGCCACGCCACCGAGGAAGAGGTGAAAGTTCTGCGCGCCATGGTGAAAGAGGATGAGGCGCTTCTGGGGGATCCCCAAGCCTTGTCCCGCGCCAACCGCCGTTTTCACAAGCAGGTGCACCTTGCGTCCCATAACCGGTTCCTTGTGCAGCAGCTTGACCTTGTCCACCGCTCGATGGCGCTTCTGGCGACGTCTTCCCTTGCGGTCGAGGGGCGGGACGTGACCGCTCTGCAAGAGCATTCGGCCATTGTAGAGGCGATTGCCAACCACGACGGCGATGCGGCCTATAATGCCTTGAAGGCGCATATCTCGGTTGCCTTTGAAACCCGGTTGCGCAGCGACGCCGAAGGCTATGCCAACGAGGTTTGATCGCCCGAGTGCCCGTGCTGGGTCTTGTCCCAGTAGAAGGGTTTGAAGACCATTTCCCACAGGGCTTTGTAGGCGGCGAGGGTCGCCAGCGGGTAGTACAGGTGTAAGGTCGGGACCCATAGGACCAATGACGGCTTGCCAGACCTGATGGCCCCCAGACATCCGGTTGCCATCGTGATGAATTCGGTGGCCAGAAATAGCCCAAGGATAACGATTAGCGTGGTTGCGCTGATATAGGGTTCCAATGGGTGGCCGACCCCAAGTGGCACCAGCCAAAGCGACCACAGGAGCGGGGCCAAAAGAACCTGAGACAGGCTGCAAAGGAACAAAACCTGCAACCCGATGAACCGCCAAAGCCCGATCTGGCGCAGCAAAAGGCCGGGAAATCGCATATGTGTGCACCAGGTCATCATAAAGCCTTTCAGCCAGCGCGATCGCTGCCGCACCCACGGCCAGATCTGGCTTGTCGCCTCTTCATGGGTGGCAGTTGGAATAATCTCGGTCCGATATCCGTGCCGTGCGAGCCGTACCCCCAGATCGGCGTCTTCGGTCACATTATGGGCGTCCCACCGATCCAGCTTTTCGATCACGTCACGCCGCAGGAATAGTGACGTGCCACCAAGCGGCAGGATAAATCCAAGCCGCGCGACGCCGGGCAGAACAACCCGCCACCATGCGCCATATTCGATCGTGAAGCAGCGGGTCAGCCAGTTCTGTTTGCTGTTGTAATAGTCCAAGGCACCTTGAAGGCAGGCAAGCTCTGGCGGGGCGGTCGCGAAGTGTTGCGCGACTTTCAAAAGCTGATCGGGTTCCGGCGCGTCTTCTGCATCCCAGATCCCGATGATGTCTCCGCGACACATATCCAGCGCGAAATTCAATGCTTTCGGTTTGGTGCGCAGCTGCCCGGGGGGAACGGTGATGGTGCGCATCCAGCTTGGTAAGACTGTCTGCGACAGCATCTGGCGCGTGACGACATCGTCACCTTCGGTCACAAGGCAGATTTCTAGCCGGTCACGCGGGTAATCCAGCTTTGACAGTCGAGAAATCAATCTGGGCAGAATGTCCTCTTCACGAAACAAAGGGACCATCATGGAAATGCCGGGCACCTGATCTTGTTTGTTCGCGATGGCCGCTTGTTTGCTTTTTGGACGGGGCCAGAAAGCCGCCAGCTTCATGGCCGTGACGCCAAGCAGCGTCAGAAGGGTCCAGCCAAAGGCCAGTGCGAACACTGCGACCGGTGCCAGGAAGCTGGCCACCAGCAGCGAAGCGACAGCTATAAGAAGTACCCGACGCGGAGATCCATCATACCAGAACCGGCAGCTTTCGTGCTCCGCGACTCGGGTTTCGGCTTGTGCGGACAACAAACCACCACAGGCCGCGATAACCGCGCGTTCGATCTCTGACCGTAATGCCTTTGCGATCACGGCTTCCCCGAATTCGGCTGGAATAGCGTTGCGGAATCTTGCCGTTACCTCGGCCTTTTCAGACGCAAAAACGGTGGTGTTTCCGATCCGCATAACCGGAACGGCCGCGTGCCGAAGGCAGGTCGCGGGACCCATCGCGCGCACCAGATGAGGGTCGGGGGGAAACAGCCCAAGGTCGATTTTTGAAAACTGGCTGTTCTGCAGCGCAGGGCGCGGACGGCGCGGTAAAGGCAAGACGGATGGAATCGCCATGGGAAAAGCTCAGGCTATGTCGGATGAACTCAGCCTGCGCTTTTATGGTTAAGCAGCGGTAAATGTGCTTACTTGCGGGCGTTCATCGCCGCCGAGAAACGCTCGAACAGGTAATAGCTGTCCTGCGGACCCGGAGAGGCCTCGGGGTGGTATTGGACCGAGAAGACCGGCCGGTTATCCAGCGCGATTCCGCAGTTCGACCCGTCAAACAGCGACACGTGCGTTTCACGGACGCCTTTTGGCAGGGTTTGCGTGTCTACCGTAAAGCCGTGGTTCATCGAGGTGATTTCGACCTTGCCGGTGTCGTGGTCCTTGACCGGGTGGTTCGCACCGTGGTGGCCGTGGTTCATCTTGATGGTCTTGGCACCAAGCGCCAGTGCCAGCATCTGGTGGCCAAGGCAGATGCCGAAGACAGGCAGATCAGCCTTCAGAACTTCCTTGATCATCGGCACGGCGTATTCGCCGGTCGCGGCGGGGTCGCCCGGACCGTTTGACAGGAAGACGCCATCGGGATTGTGGGCCAGAACTTCTTCTGCCGTCGCGGTGGCAGGAAGGACGGTCACGTCACAGCCAGCCGAGGCCAGGCAGCGCAGGATGTTGCGTTTCGCGCCGAAGTCGACGGCAACGACCTTGTGCCCCGGTTCGGTTCGTTTGGTGAAACCGTCCGGCCATGCCCAACGCATCTCATCCCATTGGTAGCTTTGGGCGCAGGTGACTTCTTTTGCCAGATCCAGACCTTCAAGGCCCGGGAAGGCGCGTGCCTTCTCAACCAGCGCTTCGATGTCGAAGTCGCCTTCGGGGTCATGGGCCAGTGCCACGTGCGGTGCGCCTTGCTGGCGGATTGCGCGGGTCAGGCGACGGGTGTCGATACCGCCGATGCCGATCCGGCCACGGCGGCCAAGCCAAGCGGTCAGTTCTTCGGTAGAGCGCCAGTTGCTGGGCTCGGTCGGGTCCCATTTGACAACCATGCCTGCGGCGACAGGGTCGGCGGTTTCGTCGTCTTCGGGGTTCACGCCGGTGTTGCCGATATGCGGGAAGGTAAAGGTCACGACCTGACCCGCGTACGAGGGGTCGGTCATGATTTCCTGATAGCCCGTCATCGCCGTGTTGAAGCACAGCTCTGCCACGGTATCGCCGGTTGCGCCAAAGCCTCGGCCGTAGAAAACAGTCCCATCGGCAAGGACAAGGCAGGCGGTCGGTTTTTCGAGGGCAGCGTCGGCAGGCATGAGAGGGCTCCTGTACTCAAATTGCGCGATAACTATGCACCGCCATGCACCTCGTCAAGGGGGATGGGTAAAACTTGTGTGACGTCAGGAAAACAAGGGGGATCGGTTGCGAACCAAATGTGTTTGCGCTAGCGTCCGTGGCTGGATCATTGGGGATAGATGGACCAAGCACATGGATATGCGTACCCGCATTAATGCGGCACTCAAAGACGCGATGAAAGCAAAGGAAGCAACGCGGCTTGCCACGTTGCGCCTGATCAATGCTGCCATCAAGGACCGCGATATCGCGGCCCGTGGTGAGGGCAATGACGAGGGTGTGAATGACACTGAAGTCCTCGCAATCCTTGGGAAAATGGTGAAACAGCGTCAGGAAAGCGCCCGGACCTATGAGGAAGGCGGACGCCTTGATCTGGCCGAGCGTGAGATGGCCGAGATCACTGTGATCGAAGACTTCCTGCCCAAGAAATTGGACGAAGATGAAATCAAGGCTGCGATCTCTTCGGCGATCACCGAGGCTGGCGCAGATTCGATTCGCGACATGGGCAAGGTGATGGGCATCCTGAAGGGCAAATACACCGGCCAGATGGATTTCGGCAGCGTTGGCCCGATGGTCAAGGATCGGCTGGGCTAACCGGCACCGCTTCGATCAGCGCTTTCCGGCAAAGCCATTTCATCAATTCCAAAGTGTCTTCCCCGATCTTGTCTTTTGGCGCGTCCGGGAAGGCCTCGGTCAATATCGAGATGACCTCTGCCATGGGCATCGGGTCTTCCAAGATTGCCCAAATCGTTTGAGCCAACGGATCTAACCTGACCACGGTACGGCCCTCCGGGTCAGACACATAGGTCTGTTCGCCAGCGCGTTTCAAAAGCGCCCCGTCGCGGGCCGCGTAAGGTTTCTCTGGATCAAAACGCGGCGGAACGGGGGGCACCCCTTCAGATTTGGATTGGATCAGTTTGGCGTCGGCGGCGTCAAGCCGGGGCAGTTCTTCCGTCCATTCGGAAAAGTATTCACCCAGATAGGACGTTGCTTCGGCCGCTTCGGCGTATTTCAGTTTGAGCACCGGCAGTTTCATCGCCATGTGGCTAAGCAGAGCCAAGGTTACGCCGGAGTGAACGTGACGCCCGAAGTTCTGGTACAGGAGGTTGTCGATCGTCTCATCGGGATCGACGCTTTCAAGACGCGTGCTTTCACCTTCTGCACGATCCAGAAAGACGATCGCGCCAACGGGGCACTTTGTGCCATGAGGCGGAAGATCGAACGGCGCGATATAGCGGTACTGTTTGTTGCCAACGCTTTTGTCCAAGTCGGTTCCTTGCGCCAGCAGGTCTTCTACGCTGTTGGGCAATGGGAGCCTGGCGCGCGGAAGAATGCCGTTGGCCTTGCCGGAAATGTGCATGTCATCATCTAATGAGAGGGACAGGTAGTCATCGGTAAAGATGGGGTATCCCTTCGCCGACATGCTGACGGTCAAAGTGCTTTTCCCTGCGCGCCGGTTGTTGGGGAACAGAACCAGGCGTCCATTCATTTCGACCGCTGCTGTGTGCATGCAAAGCAGTCCTTTGTCTAAAAAGGAGGGCTCTGTCGATAGCGCGGCGGAGACATCGCAAATCGCGTTTACCGGAACGAGGTTTTTGGGGTCGGTCCCCTTGATAATAGCGCGGGTTGGGTACTTGCCGTCCGCTTTGGCGGGCCCAATTTCGAAAAACGGCGATTGTCCGTTGTCTTCGGACGACACGCGATATGGCCACCCCGGCATGATGGTGTCGATCAGCGCCAGCAACTCTTCGCAGTTATCTAACAACAGAGGAGACTCTGTTTCCGCGAAAAAAATATACTGTTTGCCCAAACTCAATGCCTTCGCCTCTTTCCCTCTCAATAAAATTGCCCCGCCGGAACGACGGGGCAATACTATTTTTGTTCTGAGTGGTGCAGAAGTCTTATTGAGTCTGCGGTGCCACAGGTTCTGTCGGGGCGCATTCACCTTCCGAAGAAGACGAACAGGACACCAGCGACTCTTCGCTGGCCGACGATACGGATTCTTCGCTGACCGACGATACGGATTCTTCGCTGGCGGAAGATTCAGAGCCATCACTACCAGAAGACCCATCAGATCCGCCGCTGGCTCGTGCGACGCTTAGCGTTGTGAAGCTTGGGGCGGCATAGGCACCAAGCGCAAGTGCGCTGATGCGACCAAGAGCGGCGCGGCGGGAGAGCTCTTTTTTGTTTTCTTCAGACATTGTCTGCTCCATCGATTGAGAAACTAAAAGAAGTGTTCACCACGAAACTGTGCCGAAAATTTGAAAATCGGCAATATTACTTTGGTTTATTCAGCCGAAATATACCTAAAAAATAGCAAATGCTTGGGGAAATATGGAATTAATCCGCGCCGAATACCTGAAAGACTATGCGCGATATTCTTAAGGTGCAGACACCTTCTGCAGGATTCTGGGAATCTCTTCGGCAAGTCTTTCACGCTCTTCCGGTGTCAGGAAGGCGCCCAATTCAACGGTGCGGTTGCCACCCTTTAGGATCAGGTAGTGTTCAACCGGGCCACCCTTGGCGAGAAGCTCTACTTTCACCCAATAGGGGTTTGCTTCCCACTCTTGCTTGGGCGCGCGTGGATTGTGGCGCGTCAAGGTCATGCGATCATCCCAGATGCACAGCTCTTCCAGAACCTCACCGTCCTTGTAAGACCGTTGCAGGAAGTACCACATCGCCCAAACTGCGCCGACGATGAACGGCAGAATCCCCCATAGGATCGGAGATCCAAGGACGGCGATCAGGGGCAAAAGGACAAAAGCTGCCGTCACCCCAATGAAAATCACGAACCCGCGCTTGGGCAAGGACCGGTATGGCCATAGGTGCAGCTCTGTCGGCTCACCATCTTGGTTGGGGGCGATCCATTCGTAAGGCATCAGCGTCAGGTCCTTGAAACGAGAAAGGGCGCCCTATCGGGCGCCCCTTCCAATTTAGTCAGGCTTGGGCGCTTAGTGCGCGTGGCCTTTGTCCCAGTCTTCCTGCTTAGGCAGGGTTTCGAAGGTGTGCTCTGGCGGCGGGGACGGCAGGGTCCACTCCAGAGTGTCCGCGTATTCGTTCCACGGGTTGTTCTCGGTCGCTTTCTTACCCTTGGTCAGGGCGTATACAACGATGCCGATGAACAGCAGGAACGAAGCAAAGGACAGGAACGCACCGATCGACGAGATCTTGTTCCAGTAGGCAAACGCTTCCGGATAGTCGATGTAGCGGCGCGGCATACCCTGACGACCCAGGAAGTGCTGCGGGAAGAAGGTCAGGTTCGCACCGATGAACATCAGCCAGAAGTGAACTTTGGCCCAGAACTCGGAGTAGTGACGACCGGTCATCTTCGAGAAGTAGAAGTAGATACCCGCGAAGATCGCAAAGACAGCACCCAACGACATTACGTAGTGGAAGTGAGCAACCACATAGTAGGTGTCGTGATAAGCGCGGTCGACGCCCGCCTGCGACAGAACGATACCGGTTACACCGCCAACGGTGAACAGGAACAGGAAGCCGAAGGCCCAGACCATAGGTGCTTTGAACTCGATCGAGCCGCCCCACATGGTGGCGATCCACGAGAAAATCTTAACGCCGGTCGGAACCGCGATAACCATGGTTGCCAGCATGAAGTAGGACTGCTGGGTCAGCGACATACCAACGGTGTACATGTGGTGTGCCCAAACAACGAAGCCCAGCGCACCAATCGCGACCATCGCGTAAACCATCGGCAGGTAGCCGAAGATCGGCTTGCGCGAGAAGGTTGCGATAACGTGCGAGATGATACCGAAGCCCGGCACGATAACGATGTAAACTTCAGGGTGACCGAAGAACCACAGGATGTGCTGGTACAGGACGGGGTCACCGCCACCGGCAGGGTCGAAGAAGGTTGTGCCGAAGTTACGGTCGGTCAGCAGCATGGTGATGGCGCCCGCCAGAACCGGCAGCGACAGCAGAATCAGCCACGAGGTAACGAAGATCGACCAAGAGAACAGCGGAACTTTGTGCAGGGTCATGCCCGGCGCACGCATGTTCAGGAAGGTGGTAATCATGTTGATCGCACCCAGGATCGAGGATGCACCCGAGACGTGCACAGCGAAGATTGCCAGGTCCATCGACCAGCCTGCTTCGTTGGTGGACAGCGGCGGGTACAGAACCCAGCCTACGCCCGAACCGGCCTGACCATTGCCACCCGGTGCAAGAACCGAGGCCACCGCCAGCGAGGTACCAGCGAAGTACAGCCAGAACGACAGGTTGTTCATACGCGGGAAGGCCATGTCCGGCGCACCAATCTGCAACGGCATGAAATAGTTACCAAAACCGCCGAAGAGCGCAGGAATAACCACGAAGAACATCATCAGGATGCCGTGCGCGGTGATCATAACGTTCCAAAGGTGGCCGTTCGGGGTACATTCTTCACCGCCGATGCCCGACAGGAACCGTGCTGCAGCTTCGCCTGCTTCGTTCAGACACATGAACTGAACGCCCGGTTCCATCAGCTCCATCCGCATGTAGACGGTGAATGCGACCGAGATAAAGCCGGCGATTGCCGACGTGATCAGGTACAGAAGACCAATGTCTTTGTGGTTGGTGGACATGAACCAGCGGGTAAAGAACCCCCGGGTGTCCTCGTGCTCGTGGCCGTGAATGGCTGCGTCTGCCATGTCGTGCCTCCCGTTTCGATACAATTAAAGCGCAGCAGAGAGCTTCTGATGCGCAGATTCCTAGCGGTTCTAATGCAGCACCCGCTATTCGGCAATGGACCTTGGTGCCGCAGGTGTGAAAAAAAATGCGGATTCAAGCCCTAAGAGACGAGTTGTCGCATTTAGGAAAGTACGGTCTGGGCCAGAAACAACGTCAGCGGGATCGTCAAAAAGCTGATCAGTGTTTGAACCGTGATGATCGCAGCCATGAGGGGTGCGTCCCCGCCCATTTCACGGGCAAGCGTGTAACTGGCAACCCCGGTAGGCAGGGCTGCATAGATCAAGGCGACCTGTATCAGCAGCGGATCCAGCTTCAGAAGATACCCGATACTGAACACGACAATGGGAAACAAAAGGAACTTTGGCACCATCGACAGGGCGATGATGGTACGCGAACCGCTTAACCCGCGTAGCTTCAGGCTGGCACCGACGCATAGCAGCATGATGGGAAGTGCAGCGTTGCCAAGGATCTGTGCCGAATCGTGCAGGACCGGGACCTCTCGCAACCCGATGAGGTTAAAGATCACTCCGGCCCCGATGCTTAGGATCAGTGGGTTGCGCGCCAACCCCTTAAAGACACCTTTTCTGCTGCCGCCAAGCCGATAGGTCATCATGGTCACGACTGTGACGTTGACCACGGGAACCAGAATCGCAGAGGCAAGGACCGCAACTTGAAGCCCAGGAGCCCCAAACAGGGATTCGGCGATGGCCAGTGCGATGAAGGTGTTAAACCGCGCAGACCCCTGCATAAGCGAGGCCGCTTGCGGAGCTGCAACAGCCATTCCGATGGCCGCCCCCAATAGGATTGCCACGAAGAAGCCGGGGTACAACAGGGTCGCCAAGTTCTTCAGGTCCCCGCCCAGATCAGCGGCAGAGATTTTGGCAAAGAACAGCGCGGGCATCAAAACCCAGTAGACCAGCTTGTCGTTGAGGTTCCAAAATTCAGTCGAGGGGATTCCGCCGCGCCGAAGGCCGTAGCCCATGACAATAAGCAAGAAAACCGGTGCAATCGCAGTAAAGATCAGCCACATGGCCCGAACACATCTTCAAAGCTGCGGCGCAGGGCGACATCCACGTCGTCCATCGTGACGGGCAGCCCAAGGTCGATCAGGCTGGTGACGCCATGCTCTTTGATCCCGCAGGGGACGATTCCGTCAAAGTGGCTTAGATCAGGCTCGACGTTAATCGCAATGCCATGAAAGCTGACCCACTTGCGCAACCGAATGCCGATCGCGGCGATCTTGTCTTCGCGCTTTGAGCCGTCCACGTTTAGTGGTTTGTCGTCGCGTGTGATCCAAACGCCTACGCGGCCTTCACGGATCTCGCCCTTCAGATTGAACTCGGCCAGGGTGGCGATGACCCATTCTTCCAGTTGCTGGACGAATTTGCGCACGTCATGCCCGCGCTTGCCCACGTCCAGCATCACATAGGCAACTCGCTGACCGGGGCCGTGATAGGTGTACTGCCCACCCCGCTTGCTTTCATAAACGGGGAAACGGTCCGGGTCGGTCAGGTCTGCAGGCTTGGCCGAGGTGCCGGCGGTATAAAGCGGCGGGTGCTCCACCAGCCAGATCAACTCTCCGGCCTCTCCGTTTGCGATGGCCGTGGCGCGCGCCTCCATGAAGGCCACTGCCTCGTCATAGTCAGTCAGACCGTCGGATATGCGCCATTCGACCATTTTTCGGACTCCGGATGTGGAACGAAAGAGGTCATGGCACGGGAACCACAGGAATGGCAATGGTCCGACCGCAGGGCGAGATGTGCGCAGGCGCAAGAATCGACTTCACATCCCCGTTTGAAGCGGCTAAGACACCGCCCACCACCAAGGCGTGCGGCCGTGGCGGAATTGGTAGACGCGCAGCGTTGAGGTCGCTGTGGGGTAACTCCCGTGGAAGTTCGAGTCTTCTCGGCCGCACCAGAAATCTTTAAAAAATCATTTTAAATCATATCGTTAGGTGTTTGGATGATCCCTTTGTCCATCTCGGCATCCACCCTATTGATTGGCATGAAGGTTTGATGGAGCGAGCACATAGATCTCCCTCTGGTTACGGTCATCTTCCTGCGCTTGAAGAGGCTGTTCAATTTGCCGAGCTTGTCTTCCCCGCGTTGTTACAAGCGGATTCTCAGTTTTTGTTTGTAGATAGAATTTCGTGCCATTCTCATGACTGGGTGCGATCAGTGGGTTGTATGCAAAACTATCAATCTCGACTAAAACTTGACTAGTCGGGCGTCGATTGCGCGGCCAACGTGCGACAAGATGTTGTCATCGAAAGCCATCCCAAAATTCCGGTTGAAAATCTCTGATACGCTCAGGGCTACGTCCGATTTGCTTGGGTGTCCCCAGTAATTACCCCCTGACAGCCCCCGCACACGCTTGACTGACATGCTCTGTGGTTTGAACTTCGACGTGTCACCTTGACTGGGTACCGTAATGAAGGAATAGGAAAATCCTTTGAAGTGCCTCGGAGAATAGCCATTTCGTCCGACACGTACCGAGTGCTCTGCAAATCCTGTTGCCCTGTACACCATATCCCAAAGCATTGGGATCTGTGCGTTGTCGTTCCAGTTGGTCTTGCACTGGATAATGCCTACGGTGGTGTCCCTTGCATTTCGGGCGACGATATCTCCGACGGCCGCCGTAGAATAAACTCCACCAAAGTTACCCGGTGGAAACACAACAGCGACGAGGTCTGATTCCGTATTCGTCTGAGCATTGCCGTAGACGATGCAGGTAGCGTCTAGGATTGCTGGTGGGATGAGTTCTTTGACTGGGCGCATCACGACACCGAGGCTGCCAGCCATGACTGTGTTCATGTACCAACAAACGAGGCATTCCCAGGCGATACCACCGCCGGAGAGAGAGGATTGCGCCCTTCCTTCTTGTCCGGTCGTGCAGAAGATGTCTGCTAGGTGACCACCGAGGTCGAAAACTCCGCGAGCATCCGTCATTCCGGACGTGAGCCTATCGATTTCGTGTCTCCACGTCGGCCAAGCGTCGGCAAACGACTTTACCGTGAACAATTGCTGGACGATGTCATGGCGATAGCGCTCGATGATACTGTTCATGTTCTATCCCTTTACGATGCCTCCGCGACCTTACCGTGCAGTTTACGAGCAAAATTGCAAAGCAATCGGAGCGGGCATTCGGGGCATGTGGGGTTTCTCGCCCTGCAAACCATCGCCGCGAAATCAAGCGTCGCCCAGTTCACACGAGCTGGATCGTTGCAGCATACCAACCAATGAGCGGCATCCTGCAGCCAAGGATCATGGCGGATGTCGGAGAGCTCGCGCGGACGCAGGTAGCGTTCGAGAACGCGCGACATGTTTACGTCGACGAGGGGGCTGGGTACCCCATGCTGAAACAACAGTATGGAGTTGGCGACGTACTGGCCGACTGCCGGCACCTTCGACAGCCTTTTGCGCTCCGACGGGAAGAGACCACCGTGCTCCGCTGCGTATTTGGCGAGGGCATTCAGCGAGACAGCCCGCCGCTTCCAGAGACCGATGGGTTTGAGGATTTCTTCGAGATCCTCGACCGGCGTAGCGGCCAGAGCACCCCAGTCAGGATATTTACTATAAAAGGCGCTGTAAAAGTTGGCGACAGTTTCAGCGCGTGTTCGTTGGAGGAGAACTTCGACGCAGATCTTCTCGTAGGTGCTCGCACGGGAAGAACGCCAAGGCAAGCCCCGCCCATTCTCGGTGAACCAGTCGAGTAACTTGGTTCGCAAGCGGGATATCCGAGCTTTGTCGGACCTCGTCAAATTGTCCAGCCGCTTTTGCGCTACCATCGCCAAAATGCAACCCTCGGTTTTCGCGCGCCATACGTTCCGCATCGATTGGCTTTGCCGGTGATGGTCTTCTGGCTACGTCAGGAACAGACAAGTACAACGGTTATCCGAGCGCTTCATCGAGCACCTTCTTGAAGTGTCGGCCGACATGCTCGGCAAGGCCCACTGGCACAGCATTCCCGATCTGAGTGTATTTCGGCACTTCTCGGTCGAAGATCCCCTCGCGCGGATTCCCCGCGCGGCGTAGGCCACCCGTCGTACGCTTGCCTTTGAATAAGTACCAGTCGGGGAAAAGTTGCAAGCGCGCCCACTCTCGTACTGTAAGGATGCGTGGTTGTGCAAAGTGCACGTAATCATCCGGCAGCGAAGTCGCCGTGATGGTTGGCTCACCGTTGCCCCATGTGGCGGGCAGAAGTTTCTGCGCGAACTTCTTGGTTTTGAACTCGTCCGGAATTTCGCCACCGCTCGCATGCATAGCCAGAAATTTCGCGACTACACGGCGGCTGTGCTTACTGTATTCTTGCTCGGTCAGGGTGAGTCTTTTGCCCTTCATCCAGCAAGGTTTCTTACGCAGTTGGCGTTGTATGGAGGTTATCGGACCAGAATCCGGATATTCCATCGTTTTCAGCGTGCCTTTGGGATACTCTCCATTTTTGAAGAACTCGCCGATCCTAGGGTCGACAAGGTCACTGAGTAGGTCGCTAAGGTGGGGGAAGGCGCCCTTTTGACCGCGCGGTAGGAAGCCGCATGTGACGGCATCTTCATCGTGGGCGGAATAGTCGAGGAAGTTGCACTTCTCTAGGATGTCTTTCCGAACCCCGACTAGGAGGACGCGTGGACGGTTCTGCGGAACACCATAGTCCTTTGCGTAGACCAGAGACCAGCGGACCTCGTAACCTGGGATGGCACGGAAGCGCGCCAATACGTCGGGGAAGACCAATTCACCACCCGCGTTGGTCCACTTGGCATTGAGTAAGCCACGTACGTTCTCAAACAGGAAAATTCGCGGACGCAATACATCTATGATGGAAGCCATCCGTGCGTAGAGTTGGTTCGAAGGTAAGTCCTTTTTATCGACCGAGTAAGATCTCCGCAGCCCGATGTTGGAAAACCCTTGGCAAGGCGGGCCGCCGGCCAAGATGTCAATGTTGCTACCACCGCCGTTCTTGCGATTGACTGACCTTTCGAGCGAGAATTGCACTTCCGGTAAGTTCGCCAGATCGGACTTCAGCTGGCCCAGCCTCTTACCCTTTAGCTCGTGAGCGTCGTGGCAGCGCAGGTCTGGGTTCTCTGCGAATCGTAGCCCGCCAAGATCGTGGTGACGGTTGGCTAAGTATGTTGCCTGCGCGTCCTTGTTGAGCTCGTTGACAAATACAGGTGTGAAGCCAGAGTTCTCGAAGCCAAGAGAGAGCCCACCGCAACCCGCAAACAGATCCACCATCGAGTAAAACCGATCGTCTGTTACCTGTTGACGTTGGTCTCCATCTTGGCCTGCTTTGGCCAGATTGCCTTCGAATTCGGCGGCATCATGCAGGATGTTCACAACTCGTCCTGATATTCTTGATTCCTTGACTTCCTCAACCATATCTGGCGAAGACTTCTGTGAAAACTACTAAATCTCGTACGCTATGTTCAGGCTCATGCCGCAACATTGGGCAACTTCTCCGACCAGTTGCACTTTCTCTTTAGGGGTGCAGTCAGGCTTGATTTTGACCAAAGCCACCAGACCATCCTAGCGCCCGTGCTCGAGCGCGACCATTCGCTCAAAAGCGATCCGCTTGCGTGCATCGCTCTCAGCAGGACCGGCGGATTAGAAATCAGAGCGCGGCTTGGTCCGTTCAACTACTGCCTCGTCATACACTTTCTGAATGCACTTCACTCGAGAAACTGCTCTCACTACGGTTTTGCGGGCTTTGCTGGCAAAACTTGGCATATTATATTTTCTAGAAGGCTTCAGCGAAAGATCTGAGCGATGCGACATGGTGCTCAAATTCCTCGCGGTCTAGAGTGTTCGTAAGAATGACCACGTAGCAACACAGCATCTGCGTTCCATCAACTTCGTAAATACCCACTGCACAACCTGTTCGCCAAGACTCGGCCAAGATCTCCTTGAGTTTCTTCGCACTCGGTGATCGCGCCGTAACCTTTTGCAATGGGGTCCAGAATCTCACGAGCGGGTTGGACAGGATAGATCCAGGCTCGTCTTCGAGGTAGATCTTGACCTTGTCTCCGTCTCTCGAGACAATCCGAAGCCTACCCGTCTCTCTTTCAGGTAAGATTTTTTGGTTGGTCTCCATGGCGCGCGCACGGAGCATGATTCGGTAAGGTGTCGGCTCGGAAACACGCCGTCCAATTACAGATCCGTTCAGGATAATGTCGTCCGAACTCCGGAGGTCACTATCGTAGCTTCTCGACCCGATCTCCAATTCGGACGTTTGCCCAGCTGGGATCCGCTCTGCGATTTCTAGTGCCGCGTCTAGCTGCGCCGGATCGTTCTTAAGCTCGCCTGCAGCACGGGAAATGCCCTGAAATGCCCCGGCGAAAAGTTTAGCCAAGAATGCGACTCTGCGGCCTGCGCCTAGCCCGTCGATGCCTCGCGGGTCCTGGGCCACGAAGATAGCGAGTGCTGCACGCTGGCCAACTGATCCTTCGTCCGACAATGGTGCCATATCACGGCGAGCGGCAGCGATGTCACGCGAAACTGAGATCCATCGGCTGGTGTTTTCGTCGATTTCGCCCTCTCGAGATAGCTCCATCTCCAATTGCTGCAGAACTGCTCTCCTGTCGAAACCTCGCTCAGAACGGTGTTTCAACAGCAAAGAGACGAGCTCCCCCCAGATCACTTTGTCGGCTTGCTTCGCGTCTGAGTCCAATTCTTCCAGAGCATTTTCCGCTAGTCGCTTCCAGGACCAAGTAACTTCAGGACCTTTGCAACCTCGTGATACGATGCCGGAAATTTCCTGATCGAATTCGCCCTTGTTCATGTTTTCGACGAGTACGCGGCACCAGCCGGCCAAGCCGTCCATGGTATCCCTTGATAAGGCTTCTAGCGAGGGTGTACCAAGTTCGAGCACGCTCTCCCCTGCCGCGTCTTTTTCTAATCTTGGTATTTCCGAGACTTCGAGTTTGACTAGGTTTTCCGGAATGTCAGGAAAAGAAAGGTAGGTAGCGACGAAATCCTGCATCAGGTCCTTCGTTTCGAATGAAGCGCAGGACACGCCCGTTATTCGAAGTGGTGATTTGAAGCGAACACAACCTGGAACATTCGTCTCTACTTCCTCGCCGGTTGCCTCTACTTTTAAAACGACCAATGGGTCACCTTCGGATGAACGATCGGCCCATCTTGGCAAGTGCGTTCGAAAACCAATAGTCACGCCTTCGTGCGTCTTGTCGTCTCCGTCATGACCCACGGGAGTGTTGCTCACGACGTAAGCGGAGGCGAGGGATCGGGCGAGTTCGGTGGCCCTTAGCGGGACCAGCAAGGTCCCTTTGTCGAATAGATCTCTTTCTTTCCCTGCTTGCATCATGATCCTCTATCCCAGAAGGGAGATTCCCTTGGTGGTTCACGCCAATTTACAGTTGTCAGTATATTATTCACACAGTCGGCGATCTCACCAAATCCATCGTAGCGGCAAATACTCAGGCCGTCGCGTGGCAATACTGTGAGCCCGTCAGGTATCCTCTTGCCGACGCCTATTCCGCAAACTGGCACGATCAGCTCGTCTCGTGCGCGGGACGACATGACATAAGCCGACATCCGCTCGTTGAGCAATCCAGAGTCATCTAGGTTCGCTCTTTCAAGACCGACGTAGAATACGATGTCGAACTCCAGCCCCTTCGCCGAACGCTCATGCAGAACTGTGATAGTATTTGTACTCTCAAAATTCAGCTCTTCGTCCAGTGCCAGTCTACCAGCACTGAAGTACCTCTGGATCTCATAAGGCGCCTTGATCCTATGTTTCAGCTTGTTATAGGTGCTTTTCACGTCACCGATGGAACCATGCACGATAACTCCGACTTGTTTGCTTGGAGCCAGTCCAATTCTCCTCGAAACGAAGTCCAGCATCTCCGCCTCGGTAGAGAACAACCCAACTTCTGGGAGCTCACCTGACCTGTCTGGCATCTTCGTAGTACCGCTTGTTTTGCCCACCTGGAAGTAGCGCGCGAACCCCGCAACTTCCTTCGTGTTCCGGTAGTTCTTCGAAAGAAATAAAACCCTGTCTTTTTCGCTAGCAATACCAAGATGGCGGGCGATGTTCTTTACACTAGAATTTTTTTCGGCGGCGAGCCTTTGATTGTCGTCCGCGAAGACCGTGATCCTCGGTTCGTGGCCACATGACCTCAGCCGCTCAAGCAGTCGTCCGAGCGCGAAGTACATGTTCTCCGGGAAATCTTGACCCTCGTCGATGATAAGATGGCCCCAGTTGAGTTTCTCTAGCCTGGGATCGTCGTCATCTAGATCCAGTGTCTTGGACAACATTGCATGCCAGTCATAGCTCCACTTGTCATCTACTTCTGACGGAGCACGGCCTAACTTTGCCTTCAGCCACCAATTTGAAACCCACTTGTGCATGGTCATGACCGGTACGTCGGGCGCAACACCGTCTCGAGACTCCGAGTATTTGCGCAGCACCTTGTTGAACATGATCACCGATGGCCGTTGCCCAAGTTTTTTGAGGCGTTGCGCGCGGTGAAATGCCATGACTGTCTTGCCGGTTCCGGGAGGTCCAACTACCAAGATGGCGCCATCTGTCGGTGCTTTGCCGTAAACTCTCAGTTGTTCCTCATCGAGGTCTGAGAAATTCGGAAACCTCATAATTAATGCCCCTCAATCACCTTGTGGAAAAAGCCAAATGGTTCGGCGACGCCGCGACCGTTCTTAGAACCACGGCCGGACACGAGAACCCGGTTCAAGAGAATATTTGAGTAGGTACAACTCGTCTCAGCAACTAGGGAGCAAGCGTGACAAGCCGCCCGGTTCATGTTTCCGATGCCCTGACTTTCAAGCTCTCGACAAACCGGGTCTCCCGAGCACCATTCACTTTTTGCAACCGACCTGTAGATCACTTCTGCTATCCTTTCAGGCCCACCCATCTCGACCAACCCGCCCATGGATCCCTCCGAGTCCGAGTCAGCGGTGTAGATAAGAATGCCGCAGTAGAGATTACTTTCTGGCCCGCAATAAACGCGCTCTCTCAGTGACGTAGATGAATATCCACAGTCGAAAGACAGCTGATTGATGAGCATGTGTGCGAACGTGTGAAGCATGATGAACGCTGGGTTCGCGTTGAAACCCATGCGGCGCGGTAAGTCCGCTTCCTCTGCAGCCCTCAGTTGTGAAGCCGTGAACTCGTCGATTGATGGGCCATTGTCGTCAAGCCAGCTTGCTATCGCCTCGTTCTTGAACTGGAGGAAAATACCCTCTCCTGAGACTTCTATAGCAGGAAGCCAATCTGCAGCCCCCGTGCCTAGGTCTGGTGGTATCAAAGAGTTCTCGGAACCCACATCACGGCGCTGGAACCCTCGGAAGACACGGACTTCGCGTAGGCGTTCGACCTGAACAACTCGCTCGAGTAAGCTATCAAGAGCAAAATGACTTGGAGGCGTGTGCGCTACGGTGGTGAGGTTAGCGCCTTGAAATCCTCGCATTGACCCGAGAACAGGAAACTCGTCTGCCATCACGTCCCTTTGGTCGAATTCTTGGATAAGACCGCCAGACGCAGTGGTGTCGTCGTCACCCGGAGCAACCCGCTCGAGGAAAATTGCCCAAATATCGTCGAGTTCCGCGTCATGTTCATCTGCGATGTCTTGCAAGTTGGCTTTGTAAAACGACTCCAATTGCTCGATGGCGAGCTGACCACTTTTCACTTGACGCGTTGCTAGATTAACCCAGTTTTCAAAAACAGTGTCGTGTGCGAGTTTGGTGGCGAGAGCGCTTCCCATCGATGCTTGCGCGATGTCGAGCGCCGATATTACCGATGGATAGTGCAAGGCGCTTGAACCACGGGGCTCCATCCACATCTTGGACGGGCGCCCATCTTCGCCTGTGCAGCCGCTGTTACCCTCTCCTGGTTGGTAGCCCTTACACCCTTGCAGAAGAGGACGTTCACTGATGCCCTCAAGCGAGTTCTTGGCTCCGCAAGAACATGCGACGTGCATGCTCTTGAAGTCGCCACCGCTTCTACCGGTCACTTTGAACGTAAGTTTTGCCTCGGCTCGGCTGCACGAACCTGTCCGGGCTTGTTGAGCACCCCTATGCGCCCAGTAATACCAGTCGATCTCGTCAACGTGGCCGTTGTCACAAACAGCAACGAACCGCATAGGAACGAGTGCGCGGTTCTTGCAACTCGTGTTCTTGCACCTCGGGACAGGTAGAGGCTTATCGTCGTCATGGCGATCATCTTGCGATGTCCACTGTACCATTCCGCGACAACCGGGACAGAAATGCCAACGTGGGAATCTGGTCACCGAAACCGCGTACTCTGGTCTCATGAGGCGCGAAACGCCGTGAAGCTTGCCAGTGAGAGACTGTAGTTTAACCTCCTTTAAGTTCTTACCCTTAGGCCAACGGTGGGTTCCCTTAACAAAGAAAGATTGCCCGTCAATTTCGCACAGAGCTCCAACGCCAAACGGCGATACGAGTTGTGCCCTCCTGAGAGACTTGGTGCTCATCTTCTCATGCCTTCAACTTTATTTCGCTGTCGACGTGACGCATCGATTGCAGCGTGTGCCAACCCACCCCGTCGATGAGTTTGTCTTCGAACCGCCGGAGCAACGCAGCCTGCTGCTGTCCACGCGAAGCGCTATAACGCAGGTCTTTGTGCACTTTTGTCCATTCCAGCCATTGCTCTATCCGATGGTTAAGCTTTTTTGCCAATCGATCCCGAATTTCTCGATCTTCTGGCGCGTCGTAAGCGGCTTGCAACCGGGACAAGAGAATATCGATTATATCGGCAACCCTTTTATCGGAGGGCTCGAATTTCGAAGCGCCTGCATTACTTTTGTATGACGTTCCGTGCCTAATTGCTGTAACCAGAGCGGCGTGCAAAGCGCGCTCAATTGCCGGTATCGAGCCCGGTGTAACGCTCGTGGGCTCAACGTAACTGTAAAATCGTTCGTGGAAGGTACGGAACGCCTCGTAGTGTGATCTATCCCTTGGCTTGCTTGGCGAAAAACACGTGAAGACGAGCCCGGGCACGTCACCGCGTCCAACGCGACTCGATGCCTGAATGTACTCGGCGGTGAGTTTTGGTTGTCCGTTCACGAGCATCAACCCGAGGCGGTTGATGTCAACCCCGACCGAAATGATGTTCGTACAGGGAACGATGTCGATCGCTGGGCTTTCTGGCGGGTCGTGCCGCTGCCCCAAGAGTTGCCGAGCCACCGGGATTGGAGTTTCGGCGTGTGCTTTCAGTTCCAGAACATGGAAGTCTGTGCTTCGTTCCACGTCCTCAGCAGTGGCATAGACCTTCAATCTGGCTGGGATCTCGTCTCGTGTGGCGTTCGCGATCCGGCCAAGCTCACGCTTGCTGTTATGGTACGCGACAAGCGACCAGTAAGCATCGAGCTCTTTTGCCGTCAACCTGTCGTCCTTCTCCAGCTCTTGCACCGCCTGCAGAATCGCCGCCATTGCCCACGAAACGGCGACAGTGCTTCTTAACCCTTGGCCCATAAGCCCGACGTAGAGTCGTGAACGATCTGTATTGCCTACGTCCATGCTAGAGAAGAACGAGTCGTTGGCGCTCAGTCCCGGCGATGGGAAAACAACGCCTTCGCGCCCGTAGATGCGGCGACACTGCGCTCCCGCGTTCCTGATGGTCGCCGTGGCTGCTATTACCTTAGGGCTTGCACCTGAACCAGACCGCATCAGGGTTTCGAAGGCTGCTTCGTAGATACCGGCGAGCGTCCCGAGGGGGCCTGAGATCAAGTGTAGCTCGTCCTGTATAATAAGCGACGGGGGATGGTTGGTAGTTCCGACACCCAGAATTCGGCCACCGTTTTCTTTCCACGGGATCATCGCGAACTTGTCTATCGTACCAAGCAGGAAAGAAGGTGGAGACTCCAAGATTTGTTCATCGACGATATAAGCGGGAATGCCCTCGTGGAAGTCGCAGTCCTCCTCTGGGCAACGGATAACGAAATCTCTTTGTGATGCCAAAAAGCCAAAATATGTCTCGTCGATCTGGCCATCCGGGAGTCTGCGTTCCACGCCTGGGACCAAGAGCGTACCGCAACACGGGCAGCTTTCGATGGGGAAGGGATTGTCCGCACGCGGTTGCTTCGCATCATAGAGCTCGAGGCACCATTGGTAAGCGCCGCTCCCGTACGAATCAGTTATCCGGTTCGGGCTCACTTCTCCCCCGACGAAAAGTCCAATTGAGAATTCCGTCTCGCCAAGCGATCGGTCACCTTCGATCGCGAGATCGCGCCGCAACTTCTCGAGGGCGCAAATCATGCCAGCTGTTCTTTGGAACTGGTCGGATGTAAGGAAGCGGTAAGTGTATCGGTTGATTACGCTGGTGCCGCCACCTGCGTCTCCGGCGACAAGTCGCCTTCTGATTAGTTCCAATGCTGCGGCCAGCAAATAGGCCTCTGTCTTGCCGCCACCGGTAGGAAACCAAATCACGTCAACCGCATCCCGGTCTTCGTGTTGGCCATCGCAAAGCGAAGGCAGCAGTTGCAGGATGAATGCGAGTTGGAATGCTCGCCAAGAAGGCTTTGTATTCGACAGGTAGTCGATTTCGCCAGTTTCCGCTTCTCCCAGTTCGAATGGGCCTTGTTTACCATCGTTACGGGCCGCGCCGCTCGCGCGCGCGAAATGCGACATCGACATTAGCATCGCCTTGTTTGCGAGGGTGAATGCCTTGAAAACTTCCTCGTCTTGCGACAGCAAGACAACCCCTTCATGCATTCTCGCCGCGCTTCTCCGGCACCTGCTTAGTATCCTGTCGGCATCGACCTGTAACCGCGTCGGTACATCGATATCCTCCTGCGCGCCGATCCATTCCTCGTAGAAGGCTACAAATTTTTTGAGACGCTCTCCAAGAACTCGCCGGCCCGCTTTGCCAGAAGCTAAGAACGACAAATTGAAAATTTCTGTGTCGGCGAACGGTGCCTCGCCTTCGCGAATGATCAGTTGATCGAAGCGTGGCCGCCAAACATGTGCAATCGGCATTCCTTGGGTGCAGACGCGGATACAATTTCCGGCTGCATCGAGTTCCCAGTCTGCGGATACCCCATGACCAACCGCGTAGACCTCGTGCGTGCCGTAGATCACTTGCAGTTCGCGTTCCTCTTCGCTCGGAGGTAGATACTCCCCGGTTGGGTATGGAGCTATTGTCCCACTTTTAGGAACCACGCTGAGCTTTGCCTGGTAAATGGTTTTTGAAGGGTCCGGCCTGCCTGCCTCGTTGTCATTGGATAAGCTGACCGTCATTAGCCAGCGATCGTCGGGAAGCTTTCTGGGGAGAATCGAGATCGAGGCCATTTCGGCCAAACATTTTTTGGGCTCAGCGAGGGACTCCCCAGCTTTCAACGGTAACCTTGAAGGTTCGATTGGATGCCTTTTCCAGCACTCCGAGCTATTCGATTTGTCGCCCTTTCCAGCAGCATTTTCGTCCGAGTCACGGTCTGGCAAGTCGTTCTCAACTTCACCTACCCCGTCGACTTTGTGGTACAAGGCACCTTCGACGACGATTTCGAACTCGGTCTCTCTGGACACACAAAACGTGATCCCCATAGATGCGGGCATTAAGGCGGTCGCCATGGCGAGTGGGTCATCGGAGGTTTCGAAACCGCCACCATCGGTGTTCTCACCCTCGTCATCGCCGCCCGTGTCACCCGACTGGGCCGATGATCGCGGGTATAGCATGCCCTGCATGTAGGCGAGGCTCATCCGACCCTCGATGACTTCTCTCTCCCATCCATGCTCGTCGTCCGGTATTCCAAGACCCGGCCCGACAATCTTGCGCTCTAGCCATTCTACAATGTCGTCTCTTCCTGGCACAGTTTACCCCTGTCTAATCGTTTTCTTGCGCTCTCTTTCAACCTGAAGCTTGCTCAAGAGGTTTGCCTGCTCCTCTGTACAAATGATTTGCAAGGTATGATTTGCGCGTGAAAAGGCGGCGTACGCGGAACGCTTGAAACTTATCTCCTCTTTACAATCGCCAAGCCCGGCAACGAATATCACCTTGCGTTCAAGGCCCTTGAATTCCTCGGCTGTGGAAACAAGAACGCAGTCTCGTTTGCGCCCAGAGAGTGCTCTGCTTGATAGCGGCTCGGTTCGAACCCCGGCTGACCTCAGTTCTTCCACTGTATCCTGAACGGCTACGTCACCTGCGAGTAAAACGGCAACGTCTGATCTTTGAACAGGCTGATTGCCAGACACGATCTTGGCAACAATTGCTGCGCACCTTGACGGGATATCCGCGGCGGAGCCAACACGCGATACCTTGACCTCGCTACCAACTCCAAGCGAGCGCGGCGTGCCGAGATCAACTTCCGCTATTGATGTCATGGACTCCACGATCGGTGGCGCATTCCTGATGTTGTCTAACAGGCGCCGCGTGAATGAGTGGCTCTTGATGTAGTCGTAGGCGAAATCGTCGAAGTGAAAGGCCGAGCTTAGCTGGTTGTTCGGGTCGCCGAACCAACGCCATCTCCCGCCCTCCAAACCCTGATGTACTGCCCCCTCCAAGGTTTCCAAGGTTTCAATCTGGCAAAGGTCTTGCCCCTCGTCGATTACGAGTACGTCCCGCTTCCCGTTCTCGGCTATTTCTGCGGTTAGATCATCAAGGCAGCAAACTCGGATGCCTTCCGGCAATTCATGCGATTCCAAGAAACTCGAAAGAAAACGGCTTCGTGTCACGACGAGAACTGTCTTTCCCTCTGCAGCATCGTACCGAGCAGTCGCCATCGCCAAAAAAGTCTTGCCCGTTCCTGCCCCACCGAAGATCGACATGCGATCGTTTTCCTGTAGTTCATCAAGACGACGAACTTGCTCCTCGCTCAACTCGCACAGTTCCTTGTCGAACTCCTGCAATTGGCTGTTAAGCGGCGGCACTTGCTCGAAATTTGGGCGTAGAAAGGAAACGATATCGGAAATGAGTCCGTCGGGTATCTGCTGGCTCGTGCCTCTTTCCCGCTCTCCGAAGTGATCCAAGACCCGATCAATGTAAGCCTTGAACGTATTATGACCTGCGCATTCGGGTTTGTAGCCTGTTATTTCATCAGGAAGCTCTGGCATTTTCGAGGTTCCGACCGTAACGACGCGGTCAATTCCCTCAAACAGGAGCGCCCAGCCTGCGGGGATGCCATCAAGCTCTTTCCGAAATCTCGGCTTAAGGTAGTTATCCATCAAGGAAAAGAAAGCCGACACCGCTTGGGCCGCAGGACTTTCCTTGCGCCGTGAGACCTCCCCGAAGCGGTTGGTATATTCCCAAATGCCATTTCGACACGCAACGCGCCCCCCCTTTACCTCGAGCGCGATGATTCCTTTCCGCGTGACAAGTAGGAAGTCGATTTCTCCCCAACGCTTATACTTATGTTTGCCAAGGTTGAGCGAGTGTAGCGCCACGTCCGCTGGACCGAACTTGATCTGCTCAAGCATCCGGAAAACACGCTCTTCCGCTGAACTCTTGAACTCAAGTACTGACGGTGGAAGCATTTTCATGAAATTAGTTCTGCTCTTTTCTTACTTCTTTGCCGGTGATTCACATCCACAACCGTCGTTAACAAAATGATCGCCCAAAGCATGTAGGTTGTAAACGTGAATATAAAATTCACTATAAGGGTGTTTCTCCGCAATTCGAATTCCGCAAAGTCCACGCTGCAAACCTTTGCCCTTTTCGTAGCGTAAACTCTGAATGTTAGCTAGGAGCCGACCGCCTCAACACGCCTGTGGAACTAGCACGGGTTCTCCAGTCCACATTGGCTGCCGTGAGTAATATACATCGATTGTCTCGACATCTTTCAAAGACGTTGCCTAGGAGGCTTTCCAGAACCAAACGGTCCCGAAGTGATTGAAGGCAATGCAGCTGGAAATGAAGGCGGCGAAGGAGGTCGGGCAAGCTAGCGAATGAGAAGCGCTATTTCTGCAGGCTACGTTCCAGTTCCATCACCCGTTCTGTCAGTGCCTGTACAGTCTTTGTCAGTTCAGAAATTCCAGGAAAGTGAACAGTGCCACTTGGGTTTTCCAATAGCTCGATAGCCCAAGTTCGAAATTCGCCTTCTTTGCTAAGTTTGCGCGCTTCTGATCTGATACCCCCTCGGCTCCGTAGGGTGGGGTTTAGGTGGTCGAATGCTACCAACTCGAATGCATGAAGGCGTATGGCGTCTTCGAGAACCGGGTCAGTCCACCATTGGCATCCCCCTACCTGACTTGCGTCCAAGGACACGGCTGAAGCACCGGTTGTCACACTTGAGTTACGGTACTCAAGATGCTGCGAGACACGGTTTCTGAGGTTAGTTCCAATACCAACGTATGCAGGATACGGGCTACGGACGCTGCTCCCTAGCAGGCAGTAAACCCCTGATTTATTCGGAAGCATTCGTATCTCAGAGAAATCGCGCATCTACAACATCCTGCGGCTATGATTGACTAGACTTGGTGACAGTTCATTCGCTTTCATTGCATTGATCAAATATCGAAGCAGAGTGGAGGTGAAGCGGTCAAGGTTGTAAAAAACAAGATCGGTTGAAAAGCCGTACATTCGCTCCCGTTCATCCTGCCTTTTCTGTCACCCGTCGCTCCCCCAAGCATCTCGCGCAATCGACACCCATTCCGTAAGGGCGGCAACCCGTGTCGCCAGTTTAGTTAGGCGGTTTTCATTGAGAAGCGTCACTGTGGCGAAGCGGGGTGTGCAGGGGTGTTCCGAGAACGCAAGATCAAATTCCTTGTTTATGCCCCCGCCGGGAAACATTCCGGAGCGAAAGAATTCAAAAAGAAGATCATGGGCTTCGCATTCTGGATGGTAGTTGGCTTTCCAAACTGCATAGCTCCAAGAACCGAGGTCGTTCAGTTCGAAGAGTTCGTCTCCTTTAAACCAACCCTCGTCGATCATTCGCCAATGATCCGGCTGTCGTAGAGATTGCTCAATACCCTTACCAAACTCTCTCTCTAGCGCCTCAGTGCGGATGAGCGGTCGTGGGTCAGGCGAGCCATCACTATAAAGGCGCAGCGCACCGTTGGGAGCCGATTTCGCAAAGATGATGCGTCGCCTTGGTTCAGCGCGTAAGGGGCGCCTGCTCCGGTCCGCTGAACGCTCGTCGGGGGTCGCGCCCGCGTTCTCTGCTAGAGGTGTCGCAGCAGTGCTAGCTGCTGCCGTTTTTAAAAATTTTCTACGTGTAATCATGTCGGTCTCCAGGGCTAAGACCGGCGCGATGATCGCTGTTTGGATGATGCAAACCCATTCTTTGCCGAACCGGCCACATCCCCTTGCGGGCGACCACCTTGCCGGGTTTGGCAGGTTGGTGGGGGCTATCGCCCCGCTCTTGATGCACAGCTCAAACTAGAAGTAACAGATCGAGAACTCAAGGTATGGCCGAGCAACGCCCGCCGGTTTGCATTACCAACATCTTATACCTCCCAGACCTTAAAAGGCGAAGAGGGGGCTAAGTATTGAGGTGGATAAATAGTTGGACAAGCCAAGAAAGACAAAGAAATTACGTAACTTAATTAGTTATTTAGCCGACTAATGCGGTGCCGCATGTCGGCACCTGTGGCCGCAAATAGGGTGTTTTCTGCTGAATGGACTAAACTTAAGTGGGAATCTTAAGCTGCAAACTTTTCAGGCTTCACAGCCGCGTCGGCCTCGGAATGTATCCAACTGTCTTGATCTTTCATCTCCTGCCCCGAGGGGCGTCATTCTTCCACTTCCGCGGAAACCGGCTCTCTATGTAATAGGCTTCCCGCAGTCGATTATAATCTTCAATCAGCGCGCGCCAACGCCGCAATGACATACCTTTCGGAGGAGGGTTAAGTGGCCCACCAAGCTCCATGCCCGCACCGATCAATCTTCGGATCTTCTTCAACCTGCGGAGCGTGCGGTCGCGTGGCGCCTCGAACTGGCATTCGTACATAAGGTCGTGACATATTCGGCAGGCGACGTGTTTGCCGATATAGAGAACTCCGCAGCGGCGCTCACAGCACGGGCATAGAAACCAATTCCTTTTACCACCGAAGTGGCAAGGGGTTTCTGACAGTTCTATTCTTTGTTCAACGTTGCCCCAGCCTACCGCCATTTCGAACAAAATGTGGTTCTCGTCGTGCTCAACCCAAGCGGCAAGGCGCGCCTCGTCGACAGCGGTCCCGATCGGGACAATTCCTGATCCGCTAGCTCGGATAACATCGAGAATTTGGCCGATACTGACTTGAAGAAATGTGTCAGCCAACCGTTTCACTGAGCGCCTTGCCATGTACTCACTTCCTCGAAATCAATTGAATTTCGGTGTTCAAAGAAGTTGGTCCCACCATCGTTTTCAAAACTTCAACACCTTTCGGGTTCCGAATGGGCCTCGCGCGTGTGTGAAGGTGAAGGGGTACGTTCTCAAAAATTCGGCCTCAAATGAGAGTATAATTAGGTTATATTATAGTCTCATTCTTCATCCGATTTACCTTAGTAATTACCCCTTCACCCCTTCACCCCCTCAAAGCGCGAGCAGGGCGCGTCTTCCGGCGAGCCGAAACGCTGCGTCCAACTCATCACGACAGTCGAGCCCGGCCAATCTGTGCGGCCTGTTCAGCCCCTTGGGCCAAGTCTAGGCCCATATCACTTCTTTTCGGAGGCATCAGCCAGCCCCGGTTTTTCCCGCTTTCTGCGTTTAACTTGACGAGGGATCCGTCTGACTTCCGCAGCATCAACACTCCGTTCTGGCTTTCGGTGCGGCCTGTGTTTCGCCAGGCGATCTTCACCGCAGCCGCGGTGGTCTTGAGATCTTTGGGGCCCGGGCGACGAGCGCCGTGAGGCATCGCATCCTCATAGATTTCAGACGCGGTCATGCGCCTGCATTCCTCAAAGTCGGCCGTGCCCCAAGCGTATTTCTTTTCAATACGCTCTTCGACTTCGCTCTTAATGCGGTACTTTTCTGCGTTAGCGGCGAGGAGTTGGGCCTCTTCTTCAGTTGGCCACCACTGAGCGCCATTCTCATACAGTTGCCATGCTTCTGCCCAAAGCTGTTCGACGAAATCGTCGCTCCAGTCCGCGTCCACCCCGCCGACTTTTAAGGGGAGATAGCGCCGATTTCCTGTCTCGTCAGCAAGGAAGCTCTCCTCGTTGACAGTCCCGACAAAGACCGTTCGACGCGCATAGTTAGAAGCTTTCCGCGCATACGGCGCGCGGATCCGATCTTCGCTTTGCGACGTAAACGCTTTCAGATGAGAGACATCAGACTTATTGAAGGTCGCGTCCAATTCGCCGAGCTCAACAACCCAGAATGACACGACACGCTTCACGCTATCTTTGTCGTTCACATTCAAGACCTGACCCTCGCCATAGTACTTCCGGAGCGGTGGGGGAAGAAGCCTCCTAAAACCCTTGGTTTTCCCAACGCCTTGGTCACCGACCAGTACCAGCACATACTCGAAATGCGCCTCTATATTGTCGTTTCGCGATCGCGCAATTTCGCCGTTGTCAGCGGCAGCACAGGCCTGGATAAAAAACAGGCGAAGCGCAATCCTCGCAATTTCAGCGTCGCTGGAATTCAGCTTTTCTGCTGCCTCATTGATCCGTTCGGCCCCGTCCCAGTTCAAGCCCGATAGGTAGTCGGTCACGGGATTGTACGCGTTAGTCTCCCCTAGCGCGGTCAGGTGAAGGTCAAGATGACCCTTCGGGACACTGTTCATATCTGCTAACCCAACGAGGCGGGAGTGCAGATTGTTTTCAGCGTTGTCCCCTTGCATCGGGATCGCGGGATGATCCCACTCCAACCGTTTCGCAATGACGTTGTATCTGACGTCAATTCCGTAGGTTTCCGTCAGATGACCAACATTTTCTCGGCAGTCAATTACAGAGACTGCACCCTGAACAGACGTCCGCGTCTGCGGAAACGACGAAACAGGGGGCCGCTGATCTAGGGGCAACGGACCCTCCGCCGGATCACCCGTACTATCATCGACAGCAAAGGGGCGCAGACGCGCATTCAAGCGCTCACGCTCTCGCGTGACCTCGATACGTAGCTCGCGCCTACTGTTGCCAAGAGCGAGCGCTCTTGAAGCTTCTCTCTCTGCAGATTTCACTTCGGTCTCAGCCAGATCAGCTCGCGCCAAAGCTGTTACGACTTGAGCATGGTCGCTCCCAGCTTCCCTTATTGCCGCCACAACGCTGTCAAGGTCATGCTTCATCAAGTAGAAGCGCGAGCCATGCGCAAAGCTGTGTACGCCAGACGCTTCTCCTTCGTTCCAGTAGAATATTGCGACCGCGCGCCCTCCGTCATAACCGGGCTCGATCGGGTCGAGACACACGTGTCCGTCATGCTCCTCCCCCTGTGAGGACATGAGAACACTCACTGGAACACTTTCGTCTCCAGCGAATACCACGCTATCCGATCCGAGAAGATACCCCTTCTCAAACTTCCTTTCGGCAATGCGGCGCGCATTGGGGCGGGGCACCCCACCTTCGACCAATCGCTCTACTTCTTCGCCCTTACGTTCCTCTTTTACGCGCTTGGCGATGGGCTCCAGAGCTCGCTTGGCTACTTCTTTGTTTTTCGTAGCCGCGTGTCGCTCATCGTCCTTGAGTTTCACGGAGGAAGGATCAAAAAGGTCTGCCTCCAGATTGTCCATCAGATGACTACCTACTACCTTGCGAAGGCCTTCTCCGAGCGTTGCTGTGGGAAAGTCCGGTTGTGTCGGTCTCGCCAATGCTTGGTCCGCAAGGCTGCGGTCGAGCACGTCCCCTCCGTTCGAAACGAAAGCGAAGTTGTGCTCGCCCAGCGCCCAGCTACGCTCATGGATCAGGTTCAGGATGCGAGGCGTTTGGCTCGCATCTGTCGTCGGCAGCATCACACGCCATCCACCAGGCCCTTTCAAAGAGGTACCATCTTTAGCGCGTTCAATCATACTGCTGGAACTCGGCATAACCAGAATTGGGCAACCCACCGCCTCAGGAAGGAGTTCGTACAGAGCGTCGAGAACTTCACCCGTTGATTGCAGCGGCGGTATACCTTGCGGTGGGTACATTCCGGCAACTTCGTCGGGAGACTTCACATCGATATCGATGCTGATCAGGCCAGGGCCCTTGCGAAAGTTCAGAAATTCGCCGGTTGCCGCGACGACCTGTCCGTCTCGGGCACCTCGGGCGCGTTCCAGACGCTGCTCTGGAACGACATACGCTTCCTCAATGCCGGGATCGAAAGTCCCCGCAAAGAACATCGTTTCAGGGCCAGAATTCAGACGATATTCGAGCGCCTGTTTTGCGGTCACGAAGGTTAGGTTCACTAGTTTCCCTGCGGTGCTGCGAGCACCTAGAAGGGGTTCCTTCAGAACCCCGCTACCATCGTCAGACAGCCACAGGCGTTTGCCAACAGGCTGATCATACTGCACCGCACTGATACGGATTTTGGTCGGGTCGCGCTCAGCAGGGTCAATTTGCACTAGCCAACCCTCCGAGGAACTCCTCAACTTCATTCGAACGCCAATAGACGCGACCGCCGAGATGTACGGGCTTTGGCAAGCGCCCCTTTTCGACGTCTCGGTAGATCGACGATCGGCTCCGTCCGCCGAGGATTTCGCCCAACTCTTTGAAGGTTAAAAGACGCATCACGCTGCTCCATCTAGGTTCAGCACGAATTTAGTTGAACAGGCAAAGCCAGTTCATCTGTTACAATCAGGCATTCTCACAGATGGTCCGCCCGTACTATTGGTCACCTTCCTGCCTCTGGGCCGCTGCAGCGGAAAAATTCAGTTTCTCAATTTCTTTTCCGAGCTGAGCTTTATTTCTACGCCAAACCCCCGCGACGGTATCGTAGGTTACCATATGGTATCCCGCCTCGTTGAAGGTCTCAGCCACAATGGAAAACGCACAATCAGACCCGCTACCTTCCGATCTCTCAAGCTGAAACCCTAGACGCATCGCAGCTTGGACCCCACGAATGATCAATACGTTTCGAGCCCAATTTTCGGCTCTGCTTCTACCTTTTTTCGGAGGGCGCTTTAAATCACCGCGTATTAGAGCAGCCGCAACAACTTTTTGCTCGGCACTCAGTTCCAGACCGGCAGAGACCCGCGAGGCGCAAACCACTTTCAATAGATCAAACGCCTCGACTGATGTTCGCGCATGGTTGAAGAGTTCAGCAAAGTCATCTTTTTCGATTTCATATGCCCCCTCATTCCAAACAAGTCGCCCCCCAGCATTCCAAAGGGCTTCAAAGTATGACCATCCTTTTATCAGGCCGTGGGCTTCCTTTCTTAATCTCGACCCGTGCCAAAAGTCCCAAGCAGATCGCCTTTGTGCTGGGGACATTTTGTCAGCGAAATCTTTGAGCGCGACACCAACCTGATTGAATTCGTCTTCCGATGGCTCACTCTTTGCGTCTCCCATTCTTAGTCGACCTTTCCAGAAACATGATCGGCCCATCTTTCCATTAATTCCCGGCGTTGGTCGAGGTAATCAGTCCTGCGATAAGCACGCTCAACAGCGCCACCGACGACATGTGCAAGGGCTGTCTCTGCGACTTCCCGCGGCGTGTCCGTCGCCTCAGCGCACCAGGTCCGAAATGACGAGCGGAACCCATGGGGGCGTGCTTCCATGCCTCGGCGCTTCATAATTTGCGTCCAGGTCGCATCAGAGATAACACCCTTTCGAGTTCCAGGAAAAAGGAACCCTTCCCGCTCAAATGGCATCGCTTCCTCAATGGTACGCAAAGCTTCTTTGCTCAACGGGATCCGATGTTCGCGGCCTGCCTTCATACGCTCGGCGGGGAGTGTCCAAACATCACTATCAATCTCACTCAGATTCAGATTGCGTATTTCGGCGGAGCGTGCCGCTGTCAGGATAAGCAGTCGTAGCGAGAGTTGCGCTATACTACCATCTGTCAGGCTTTGATAGAAATCCGGAACCTCTTGCCAAGGAAGAGATGGGATATGCTTCACTTTGTGGCGTTGTTTTCCGAGCAGGGCCTTCGCCTTGTCGACGGCCTGAAGGTCCACATCCAAGCCAAGGGCGGCTGCGTGTTTCATTACGATACCAAGGCGGTTAATAGCCTTTCGCGCAGCATCGGGTTTGTCATGCCAGATCGGGTTAATCGTGTTCTTGATGTCTCGCTGATCTATCTCAGTGATCGGGACACGTCCGAGTTTCGGAAGCACATGAACATCTAAAGGCGACATCCATCGTCCGGCCTCTCCATCATTCTTGAGAGATGCCTTGCGAGCCTCGAATGCTTCATGCGTGATGATGGATAGAGATTGGTCTTCGCGGAACATCTCACGCCGCATGCGTTCCCGTTCTTTGATGGGGTCTTTGCCCTGCCGCGCCATACTGCGCCACTTCGCAGCTTCCTCGCGCGCTTCTTTCAGTGTCACTTCGCCGATGCCGCCAAGACCCATCTCGCGTCGTCGGCCGTAGACCGTCAGACGTAGAACCCACTGGCCGCCGCCATCATCCCGCTTAACCAGCCACAATCCGGCACCGTCGTTGTATTTTCCAGGAGGAAGAGACCGGACCTGGACGGCAGAAATCTTGTTCGATGCACGCATTTTTTCGTCCCCCTTAATATCCACCTTTCTATATGGGATACCCTGAAACAGGTTGAAGTACCCTGAGACAAAAAAGTGAAAAGTTCAAATATTTTAGAGGGTTAAGAGGTCACCATGAAACAAGGTGAAACATGCCCATTTTGCCTCTCGGCCGCACCATTTCTCTCAAAGAGTTCATTTTGTTTCAGCCGTTTGCGGCAGTCTTTTCCCGTCTGGTTTGCCTAAGAAACCCCAAGTAAGCTACGGGGGGCTGGGATCGATCGATAATCCGCGCATTTATGAAGCGATATCAAAGGGCCGGCGGTGTCGTTTGTCTTAGCTGAATTCTTTCAGCTTCTTTGCTGCAGCTTTCAATGTCTTCTCGACAGCCGTGATCCGCTTGGACCAGTCTTTTACACGCCGCTTCGCGGCTTCATAGGCTTTGCCCGCAAGTTTTTGTTGCTTAATCGCTTCAGCATTTGCGAAGCTGGGCAGCTTCATTTTTTCGTAGAGCTTCATGGCTTCAAACACCTTCTTAGAGTGCTTATTGTACTCGGCGTTTGCCTTTTTTACGTCGTTGGCGATCTGAATAAGAAGTTTCTTTGCGGCTGCGCCATTTGCACCTTTGAAGAATACTGCAAGTTCCTTCTCTTGCTTTTCAAAGTCCGCGACGGCGTTGTCGGTAAACATCATAAATGTACGTATTGTACCTGTGATGTGGTGATAATTATTACCAACCTTCATATTGATGTGGTTTTGGCCTTCGTCAGTTATGTACGCATGAGCAATACGGGCAAAATCAGAATATTTTTCGACCAGTTGCTTGGTGTGACTCTGCGCTTTTCCGCACTTGTTTCTCGCCTTGATTAGCGCGTTGCCCAACTCATCCATGGCCTGAAGAATCTTGTCGAAATTTTTGAAGTTTTCTTTGCTGGCTTTCCACCTTCCGTCCTTTGGGACGTCAAGCTTCTCTAACTTAGCAAGTGCTTTTTCGACTCCGGCGCTCGCCACTGCATTTGATCGATATTCTTTCCACCACTTGGCATCGACGGCATTCTTGCCAAGCTGCGAAAGGACTTTCTTAATATTGCGATCATTGAGTGTTGTAGACATTCTGTTCCCTCCCCTCGAAACAGATCAAAGAAAACATTTGGATTTAATCGACTTTTGAGGGTGTAGCCTGCCGACAGAAAATCTCGTGATCTTTGATGTAGATCATTGTGCGGCACATTATGCTTGCTCGAAATGAGCGGCCGTCAGCCAATATTACACCCGCAATAGCGACAGATGGCCTGAGAGGCAGCAGTAAGCCTACGAATTCAGGTTGTTCAGTTCATCCAGAAGCGATCTGGGGATTTCCACGTAACCTCTTGCTAGGTTTCGTTTACGTGCAGCGAACCTGCGTTGTGACGGTAAACGTGCGCCCTGATCCAGTATTTCCGCAAACAGCATCTCGGCCCGGGCGTCGTTCATCTTGGATGTTCCGCCGTTTAGCTGGGTGGGGTTGAATGCGATGATGATCTGGCCGTGGAGCGGCGCGCCGCCTCTCCCCTCGGCGGCCTGCATGCTTTCGATGCTGGTCAGGTCGTTGATGAGCGGACCCGCCATGAGTTCGATCATAATCGACAGCGCGGACCCCTTGTGTCCGCCGAACGTCAGCATCGCGCCTTCCATTGCGGCCGCGGGGTCGGTGGTTGGGTTGCCGTTCTTGTCAATCGCGACCCCTTCAGGAAGCGGTTTTCCGGCACGAAGGTACAGCTCGATCTCTCCGCGTGCGAAGCCGCTGGTCGCGAAGTCGAAGGAGAACGGGTTTTGTCCTTGTCGCGGCCAGCTGAATGCCAACGGATTTGTGCCAAGCGCGCCTCGTGTACCACCAGCGGGGGCAACCCATGCGTGGCTTGGAACCATCGAGATTGCCGCCAGACCCTCTGACGCCAAGGCTTCTACCTCTGGCCAAAGCGCTGAGAAATGGAAGCAGTTGTTCACCGCCATGACGGCTACCCCAAACTTCCTTGCCTTCGCGATGAGGTCTGGCATCGCTTCGTTCACGGCAAGCAGTGACATGCCGTTTTGCGCATCAGCCCGGACAATCGCGTCTTCAGAGCGGTGAACCACTGGAAGGGCCGAGCCGTCGATTTTGCCCGCGCGCATCGTTTCCACGCACATAACCAGACGGAACAGGCCGTGGGACTGGCAATCATCCAACTGGCAGGTGTAAAGCATCTCGGTGATTGCTTCAGCCTGTGGACCACCGAAACCAGCGGTGGTCAGGATGTCCATGCACAGGGGTTTTATTTCGTCTAGGCGGATTTGAACCAAGGCAACCAAGCTTTTTCCTTCAATCGGTATCTTCTAAGGGCGGAACGTCGTGCCAGCATCATTCGAACTGCGGGGGATTTCAACTGAACTGCCCTTCCGGGGCAGCCCTTCCCGACGTTTCGCTGCAGTGCAGAGCGGCTATGCAGTATTGTGCGTGGTGCTGTTCCTGCAGACCTCCTAGTTATGAAACATAATTTTCTGGACTAAAAAAAACGAAGGAAGACCCATGTCTATGATGGAACAAACCGCCGGGTCGTCGTTCTCGGTAAGCAAAGCATTCGCCGCTCCGTTTCAGGCGATCGGCAACGCTTTGATGTATATCGCAGAGAACAATGTCCGTGTGAAACAACTGCAGGCACTGTCTGCCTTGACTGACGAACAGCTGGAAGAGCGCGGACTGAAGCGCGAAGAGCTTGTTATCCGCGTGTTTGGTGGCAGCGGCATTTGATGCCGAAAACCTGACGCTTGCAGAAGCAGTTGAAAGAGGCCTCCGAATTTCGGGGGCCTTTTCTGTTTCAGATGTCCTGTTACGATTGACCCAATCCCAAATGAAAACGCCGCCCAAAATGGACGGCGTTTTGCAATTGTGAAAAAGGCAGGTCTTAGAAGCCCAGGCCTTCGTATTTCTTTTTGAACTTCGACACGCGGCCGCCAGCGTCCATCAGGCGGGTGCCGCCACCGGTCCATGCCGGGTGAGCCGAGGGGTCAATGTCCAGTGCCAGCGTTTCGCCTTCGCTGCCCCAGGTGGAGCGCATCTTGACGATGGTGCCGTCGGTCATCTTGACGTCGATGAAGTGGTAATCGGGGTGGATGTCTTTTTTCATGTCCCGTCTCCTTACGCTTCAGCGCCAGCTTTGGGCTTGTAGTTGGTGACCTCTGCGATACGCGCGGACTTACCACGGCGCGAGCGCAGATAGTACAGTTTGGCGCGACGTACGCGGCCACGGCGAACAACTTCGATGCTGTCGATGTTGGTCGAGTACAGCGGGAACACACGTTCTACGCCTTCGCCGAACGAAATCTTGCGAACGGTGAACGAGCCAGCGATGCCCGAACCGTTTTTACGCGAAATGCACACACCTTCGTAGTTCTGAACACGGGTGCGGCTGCCTTCGGTCACTTTGTAACCGACGCGGATGGTGTCACCGGCTTTGAAATCCGGGATCTTCTTGCCGAGAGCTTCAATCTGCTCGGCTTCAAGCTGTGCGATCAGGTCCATCGCATCTCTCCTAATTTGCTCACGGTTTGCCCGCGAAGTTTGCTGCCGTCCTCAGAGCTCTTGGTCTTCACCGGGTCCGCATGATGCGCCCGCCAGAGGCTTCAGGTCGATTTCTTAAGTCCGATTTGCGGGGCGTGATCGCGGCAGAAGCATGCCACAAGCCCATAACAAAAAGGGTCCGAACGACTCATTCGAGACCGCGGACGTCGCTTGCTACTGCCAAACGGGGGGTAAATCAACCGCAGATCCCTCGTTTTTAGGGCTTTATGCGGGTTTTGCCAGGCTCGAATGGGGGGCAGGCGACTTGCAAGATGTTTTGAAGCGCCCAAGCCCCTGTTTCACTTCAAAAGCGGATCAACTGTGACCTACCTTTGTTTCAGATAGTCCAGCATGGTCTTCGCGTCGGATATCTGAACCGGGACACCGGGTGGATTGTCCATGAACCCGGGTTCCGAGAAGACCTTTTCGATCTGGCCATCCTCGACATACATCGCATACCGCCAGCTGCGATTGCCCATGCCCTGTGCTGTCCGTTTCACCAGCATTCCAATGCCTTCCGAGAACTCTCCGTTCCCATCGGGAAGCAAGCGGACGTTCTCAATGCCAAGGGCTTTGCCCCATTGGAACATGACAAAGGCGTCGTTGACCGAAACGCAGATCACTTCGTCAATGCCAAGGTCGCGAAAGGCCTGATGGGTTTCTTCGTACCCCGGAAGGTGGCTTTCCGAACAGGCGGGGGTGAACGCGCCGGGCAAGCCAAAGACAACGACCTTGCGACCTGCGAAAATCTCTTCGCTGGTGACGTCTTTCCACTCGTAAGGGTTCGGCCCCTCTAGCTGGTCGTTGCGGACCCGGGTGTGAAAAGTCACGTTTGGCACGGATTTTGCAGTCATTGGCGTCTCCTTCGACCGAGAAGGTTGTCGTCCTTGCCAGCGAAGTCAATGCTGCAGGTTCAGTCAGCCGTGCCCTTGTAGGCGTCCCACATGTCGGGGCGGCGCTCTTTGGTCAGGTTTTCAGCCTGCTCCCGCCGCCATTCGTCGATTTTGGCGTGGTTTCCGGACAGCAGAACCTCGGGGATCGGACGCCCCTCCCATTCGGCAGGACGCGTGTATTGAGGATGTTCCAACAGACCGTTTGCGTGGCTTTCGTCCTCGGTCGATTCTTCGTTGCCCAGTACACCCGGCAGCAGGCGCACGGTGGCATCGATCATGGCTTGGGCGGCGATCTCGCCTCCGGTCAGGACAAAGTCACCCAAAGAGACCTCTTCCACGCGGTGATAATCCAGAACGCGTTGGTCAACGCCTTCAAACCGCCCGCAAAGCATGGTGATCCCCTCGGCCTGAGACCAGCGTTTCGCTGTGGCCTGATCGAAGGGCTTTCCACGGGGCGACAGATAGACAACGGGCCAGTCCTTGCGTGAGGCTGGTGTGCCCATGGCAGCCTGCCGCAGGGCGCGGTGCACCACATCGGCGCGCAACACCATGCCCGCGCCCCCGCCAGCGGGCGTGTCATCCACGTTCCGATGTTTGCCTATCCCAAAGGGCCGCAAGTCGATGGTTTCCAGCGCCCACTTTCCCTGATCCAGCGCACGGCCGGTCAGCGATTGTTCCAGCACGCCGGGGAAGGCCTGTGGGAACAGGGTAACGATCTTCGCGGTCCAAGAGCCTTTGACACGGGGGCGTTCGCCCATCAGGTCCCGGGGCTGAAGCGAGGCACTGATCGACAGGCGACCGTGAGATTTGGGTGTCTTTTCACTGGGCATATGCGCGGTCCGTTGGGTCAAGGCCCTGCTTTTAGCGGCCAGCGCGGGGTTCTTCAACGGTCAGGGCTGTGCCAAAAGGGTTTGCCAAGCGGCTGCTGCCCCGACGCCCGATTGCGACCGGCGTTTCCCAACATCACTATGGCCCGTGTCGGTTTGCAGGTAGGTGAGCACAAAGCGCTTTCAAACACCAAGACCCTATCACACAGGTTTTTGAGCACTGGAATATCCGGTGCATTCTCCGCAAAAGCCGTAGGTTCTTTAGAAAACGCCTTCAGGCGGGTCGGCAATGATACGACCAGCTTTCAAATCGACAGTGGGCACGGCTTCGCGGGTAAAGGGCAGCAACGCGGTGGTCTTGCGGCCCGGTGCGAAGATTTCGAGGATATCCGTCGCGCCGTGGTTCTGGACCGAGCGCACTTTGCCCAAGACTTCGCCCCCGGTGTCCAGCACTTCCAAGCCGATCAGATCGGCGTGGTAGAACTCGTCATCGGGAAGATCGGGCAGAGCCTCGCGAGGCAAGAACAGTTGCATGCCTTTCAGCTCGTCGGCCTGTTCCTTGGTATTGACGCCCGACAGGCGGGCGGCAAAAGCGTTCTTTATAGGGCGGAGGATCTTGACGTTGAACTCGCGGCTGCCGTCTTCATTGGTCAACGGGCCATAGTCGCCCATTGCAGCGGGATCGGCGCTGAAGCTTTTCACCCGCACTTCTCCGCGCACTCCGAAGGCGCCCATGATGGCACCCATGCAGACCTTGTCGCTCATACCGTTCACTCCGAGCAGAATCCGGCGCGCATCCATTGCCCGCCGGATTGTTCGCACAATTCGCCTTGATGGTTCCGCTCATACAGCGCACCTGCCAAGAACGAGACCATCAAAAGGATCACAAGACGGATCAGGCGAAACATGCAAGCGGCCTTTCAAAGCCCCCGGCAAACCTAAGGCCTGCCGGGATCAGAGGCTTATTCCTCTGCTGCGGCCTCTTCTGCCGGTGCTTCAGCGGCTTCGGCAGCTTCTGCTGCTTTAGCGGCTTTCTCTTCTGCACGCTCAACAGCTTTGGCACCCGGCTTACCTTTTTTCAGGTTTGCACGCTCTTTCTTGTCCAGAACGCCAGCGGCTTCCAGGAAGCGCGAAACGCGGTCGGTCGGTTGTGCGCCTTCACCCAGCCAGTACTGAACACGTTCCATGTCCAGCTTTATGCGCTCTTCGCTGTCTTTCGGCAGCAGCGGGTTGTAGGTGCCCAGACGCTCGATGTAGCGACCGTCGCGCGGCATGCGGCTGTCAGCTGCAACAACGCGGTAGAAGGGGCGTTTTTTCGAGCCGCCACGGGCCAGACGAATTTTGATAGCCATTTGAGTTTCTCCTTGAATTGGCGATCAGCGGCGAGGGCCGCTTATTTCTGATGTTTCTTGTGGTGTTGGATGACTTCCTGAATGACGAAATTCAGGAACTTCTTAGCGAATTCGGGGTCCAGATCGGCGCGGGTGGCCAAGTCTTCCAGACGGGCAATTTGTTTGGCCTCACGGTCAGGGTCCGAGGGCGGCAGGGCATGTTCGGCCTTCAGTACGCCCACTGCCTTGGTGTGCTTGAACCGTTCGGCCAGCGTATAGACAAGGATCGCGTCCAAGCGGTCGATGCTTTCGCGATGTTCTTTCAAAAGCGCTGCGGCGCGTGTCACGTCATCAGTCAAGGGCCCAGCCTTTCGGTTTGAACAGGGGATCGCAGTAATGGCTGATCTCAAGCGCGATGCCATCAGCGATCTGGCTAGACCGCATCTGCTCGGGCGAGGGGTGGCGATAGACTGCGTCGTTGCCGTCGATGGTGGGCGCGTCGTGGTCTTTCGTGGCACCAAGGCGTTCGGCCAAGCGGATCGAGTCCAAATTCTTGGGGTCGATATAGCTGACGGCGCCTTCCCAGCCTGCTTTGTCATAGAAATACTTGCGCGCGGCGTGGGTGGCCTCTAGCGCATAGCCTTTGCCGCTCTTTTCGGGCCAGATGATCCAAGCAATTTCACGCTCGGGCCAGCCTGCGGGCTGCCAGCCGCCGGCCATGCCATAGGTTTCGTCGGTGTCCATGTCGTGGATCATCCACATGCCGAACCCGCGGATTTCCCAGTGGCCGATCTCGGCGGCGTACAGCATCCAAGCTTCGTATCTATTCAGCGGCCCGCCCATAAAGCGAGAGCGGTACGAGCTGAACGTCGCTCTGAAGTCCGGATAGTCTTCAGGTTCCGGCCCGCGCAGGACCAGACGTTCGGTTTCCAGAGTAGGGATTTTGACCGAGTGGCTCATGCGTAGGCCTCCGGGCTGCCATCTGTGTCCTGCGGATAGGTGTACACCATTGCCCCATCGAGGGTGCCGCTTTGGATCCCGCCCAGTTTGGCAACCAGCATCTGGCTGGCGGTATTCTGGGGCGAGACATAGCTGACGATCTGATCGGGGCCGATGCTGCGCAGATGGATCAGCGCGGCCTCGGCGGCTTCAAAGGCAAAGCCTTGTCGCTGATGCTCGGGCGCGATGAAGAAACCAAGCTCGATCGCTTCATCGCCGATTTCGACACCAGCAAAGACAAAGCCGATCGGCGCGCCATCCAGGGTCACGGTGAACATGCCGTCCCCGCGCAGGACCCACCCGGCGGTATAGTTGCTGAACTGAGCCCAGATTGCGGCCTCGTCCGGCGCCTTGCCCATGAACTTGCTCGACGGCGAGGAAAACAGCCGCGAGAACAGGTCATAATCCTCTAGAACCGGGGCGCGCAGGATCAGCCGTTCTGTCTTCAGAACAGGCAGCGCAGCGCGTGCGGCTTCGGCAATAGATGCGCCGGGGCAGAGGAGGGTGACGGGCGAAATCATATCAGCTTATTTCTTCTTCCCGAAACCGGACAGGCCGGGGGGCAGGCCGCCACCGCCAAGACCGGGCAGGCCACCCGGAAGGCCACCGCCCAATTGTTTGGCCGCTGCTTCCAGTGCTTTGGGGTCCATCTGGTTGGGGTCCATGCCAGCTGGCATCTCGGGCATGCCGCCTTTGCCGAACATGCCTTTCATGGCCTGTTTCAGCATGCCGCCTTTGCCCATCTTACCCATCTTCTTCATCATGTCGGCCATCTGGCGCTGCATCTTCAGAAGTTTGTTCAGTTCAGAAACTTCCAGACCCGCGCCCTTGGCGATCCGCTTCTTGCGGCTGGCTTGCAGCAGCTGCGGGTTGGCGCGTTCTTTCTTGGTCATGGACTGGATCAGGGCGATCTGGCGTTTCAGCATCTTGTCGTCGATGCCCGCGCCTTCCATCTGCTTCGACATTTTCTTCATGCCGGGCATCATGCCCATCATGCCTTCCATGCCGCCCATCTTGAGCATCTGTTCCAGCTGCATCTTAAGGTCGTTCATGTTGAAGCGACCCTTCTGGAAGCGCTTCATCATGCGCTCGGCTTGTTCGGCCTCAATGGTTTCCTGGGCTTTTTCGACCAGCGAAACGATATCGCCCATGCCAAGGATGCGGCCCGCGATCCGTTCCGGGTGGAACTCTTCGATCGCGTCCATCTTCTCGCCCAGACCGACGAATTTGATCGGCTTGCCGGTCACCGCGCGCATCGACAGCGCTGCACCACCACGGCCGTCACCGTCCATACGGGTCAGGATGACGCCCGAGATGCCGATACGCTCGTCAAAGTTCTCGGCCGTGTGGACCGCGTCCTGACCGGTCAGACCGTCAACCACCAGCAGCGTCTCACGCGGGTTGGTGATGTTGCGGATTTCCTCGACCTCGGTCATCAGCGCGTCATCGATCGACAAGCGGCCTGCGGTGTCCAGCATATAGACGTCGTAGCCGCCCATGGTCGCCTGCTGCTTGGCACGCTTGGCGATGTCGGCCGGGGATTGGCCGGGCACGATCGGCAGGGTGTCGACGCCGATCTGGTCGCCCAGAACCTTCAGCTGGTCCATCGCCGCCGGGCGATAGACGTCAAGCGAGGCCATCAGGACGCGTTTGCCGTTTTTTTCTTGCAGGCGCTTGGCCAGTTTCGCGGTGGTGGTGGTTTTACCGCCCCCCTGCAGACCGACCATCAGGATCGGGGCTGGTGGGTTATCGACCTTCAGCGCACCGATGTCGCCTTCGTCGCCAGCAAGGAAGTGCACCAGTTCGTCATGGACGATCTTGATGACCTGCTGGCCCGGGGTGACCGATTTGGTCACGGTCTGGCCGGTGGCCTTTTCCTGAACCGCTTTGACGAAGTCGCGGGCGACGGGCAGCGAGACGTCGGCCTCTAGCAGCGCAACGCGCACCTCGCGCAGGGCGGTTTTGACGTCATCTTCGGACAGGGCGCCCTGTTTGGTCAGCCGGTCAAAGACACCAGACAGGCGTTCGGATAGATTTTCAAACATGCCTCTGGCCCTCCTAAGACCGTTACACTCATGCCCGCCCTATGTGGGAACGGACCCGCAAAACGCCAATGTCCCCCGTGGGCGAAACCTCGCTGACGGGGGGCGATCCTGCATGTGCAGGACCGGAAAAGTGACGACTCTTCCGGATTTGGTAAGGGGCGATAGACCTCTGGGGCCTTAGAGTCAAGGCTTTGTCGAATTGCGCGCGTGCCGCGCAGGCCTATGCATCGGCCCCCTCCCTGACCCTCCCCCGGTCCGGGGGAGGGGACATTGTGGCGCGGGTATTCTGACCTTTTCACGCGGGCGGTTTGGGATAGGTTGAGGCTTATGGTTTTGGTTGCGGACGATATTTGGAAGAGTTTCAGCTCGGGCACCGGACGGTCAGAGGTGTTGCGCGGCGTGTCGCTGTCGGTTGCAGCGGGTGAAAGCGTGGCGCTGACCGGGGAGTCCGGCAGCGGAAAAAGCACGCTATTACATCTGTGTGCCGGGCTGGATGTGCCGGATGCAGGCGAGGTGCGGGTTGGCGGGCAGGCTTTGGCCGCTTTGTCGGACGCCGCGCGCGCCAAGGTGCGTCGTGATCAGATCGGCCTGGTGTTTCAGCAGTTCAACCTGATCCCCTCATTGACGGTCGGCCGGAACCTTTCGTTTCAGGCGCGCCTGTCCGGGCGGGAGGGCGGCTTGCGTATCGAGGCGTTGGCCGAACGGCTTGGGCTTGAGAATTTGCTGGAACGCTATCCCGAAGAACTGTCCGGCGGGCAGCAGCAACGTGTGGCAATCGGACGAGCTTTGGCGGCGGGGCCGCCGTTGATCCTTGCGGATGAGCCGACCGGCAGTCTGGATGAGGCCACCGGCGACAAAGTGATGGACCTGTTACTTGAGCTTGTGCGCGAAAGTGGTGCGGCCCTTTTGATGGTAACCCATTCCGAACGGCTGGCCGCGCGCCTGTCACGGCGTGTGCACCTGCGGGCGGGGCAGTTGGAATGATCGTGCTGCGGGCACTTTTGTCCCATTGGGTGCAGCGGCCGGTCCAACTGGCCAGTCTTTTGCTGGGCCTTGCCCTGGCAACGGCACTCTTCACTGGGGTGCAGGCAATCAATGCCGAAGCGCGGACCAGCTATGCACGGGCAGCCGCGATGTTGGGTCAGGATCAACTGTCCCGGATCGAGGCAGAGGACGGGCAACTCTTCGATCAGGCAAGTTTTGTCAAACTGCGCAGGGCGGGGTGGAAGGTTTCGCCGGTGGTCGAGGGCGAACTGCGGGTTGCGGGTTCGACGGCACGGCTGATGGGGGTAGAGCCTGTGTCGGCCCCAGCATCGGCTGCGCCAGCCCCTCTGGCAGAAACCAATGAATTGTTGCGGTTCCTTCAAGGTAATGTCGGGTTTGCCGCGCCTGCGACAGCTGCGAATTGGTCTTCGATTGACCCTTTGCCAGAGCTGCGTCCGCTGGAGGGGCTGATTGAAGGCGTTGTTCTTCTGGACATCGGGCAGGCGCAGCGCCTGTTGGGGATGGAAGGGCAGATCTCTCATCTGGTTTTGGCAGATGGTGGTGAGGGGGCGAGCGCCTTGCCACAAGGGCTGGTTATACGCCCACCGGGTGGCGCAGGTGATGTTGCGCGCCTGACGGATAGTTTTCACCTGAACCTGACCGCCTTTGGGCTGCTGTCCTTTGTGGTTGGATTGTTCATCGTCCATGGGGCCGTCGGTCTGGCGTTCGAGCAGCGGCGCGCGATGTTCAGAACCCTGCGGGCGCTTGGAGTGCCCTTGAACGGGCTGATGGCCAGTCTGCTAACCGAGCTTCTGGTGCTTGCATTTCTGGCAGGCGTGGTTGGGGTTGCCTTGGGGTATCTCGTTGCCAGCTTGCTGTTGCCGGATGTGTCGGCGACCCTTCGGGGGCTTTATGGGGCCTCGGTCGCCAGCAGCCTGAGTTTGCAACCGTCTTGGTGGTTGGGGGGCTTGGCGGTCTCTTTGATCGGGGCGCTGATTGCCGCGGGGCAAAGCCTGTGGCGGTTGGCAAGCATGCCTTTGCTGGCGCCAGCACAGCCGCGTGCGTGGATGCGGGCCTCGGAACGCGGGATGCGCATGCAACTGGGCGCGGGGATCGCGTTGTTGGGGATCTCGGGGCTGCTGATCTGGCAGGCGCAGGGGCTGGTGACTGGATTTGCCGCACTTGGGACCCTACTGCTTGGGGCGGCTTTGTGTTTGCCGGTGCTGCTTGGGTGGGTTTTGCAACGGCTGACCGCGGCCGCGCGCGGCGTCGGGCGAGAGTGGTTCTGGGCTGACACGGGGCAGCAACTGCCGGGGGTCTCACTTGCGCTGATGGCGTTGCTCTTGGCTTTGTCGGCCAACATTGGTGTGGGCACAATGGTGTCCAGCTTTCGGATGACCTTTGTCGAGTGGTTGGATCAACGCCTGTCATCTGAACTGTACGCCACGGCGCGTGATCAGGCCGAGGGGGAGGCGCTGCGAGCATGGCTTGCCGATCAGGATGTCGATGTCCTGCCGATCTGGAACGTGAAGGTTGAACTATTCAACGCCCCGGCAGAGCTGTTCGGGGTTACAGACCACCCCACCTATCGCCAGAACTGGCGGTTGTTGCAGGCGCTGGAGGCGCCTTGGGACAAGCTTGCCGCAGGGGATCACGTGATGATCAACGAGCAACTGGCCAGGCGGGAAGGTCTATGGCCGGGGGATGCGCTGACCCTGCCCAATGGGCGGGCTATGACGGTTGCCGGGGTCTATGGCGATTACGGCAACCCGCTGGCGCAGCTCCATGTCACGACCGATCTTCTGGTACAGCTATACCCGGATGTTCCACGCCTGAGGCACGCGGTCCGGGTCGCCCCGGATCAAGCAGAGGCATTGAGGCAGGCGTTGATCACGGACTTCGGACTACCCGCCAGCCAGATGATAGATCAGGCCAGCATCAAACAGGCCTCTTTGAACGTGTTCGAACGGACCTTTACTGTCACCGCTGCGCTAAACGTTTTGACCATGGCCGTGGCAGGGTTTGCACTGCTGACCAGCCTTCTGACCCTGTCGGGCATGCGGCTGCCCCAACTGGCCCCAGTCTGGGCCATGGGCTGGACCCGCCGCCGCCTTGCGGGGGCAGAGCTGCTGCGTGCGATCCTTTTGGCGGGGTTTGTCATGGTTTGCGCCGTGCCGCTTGGGCTGGCGCTGTCATGGATATTGCTGAACGTGGTGAATGTGGCTGCCTTTGGCTGGCAATTGCCGATGTTCCTGTTTCCGGGGCAATGGGCAACGCTTGGCCTGTTGGCGCTGGTTGTTGCGGGGCTGGCGGCGCTTTGGCCTGCGTGGCGATTGTCAAAGCTGCCCCCTGCTGAGTTGCTGAAGGTGTTTGCCAATGAACGTTAGGGGATTGCTTGTCTGCATCTGCCTTCTGCTTGGGGGGCAGGGTTTCGCGCAGGGTTTCGCGGGGCTTGGGACCAGTGCGGAAGGCTTTCCTGACCCGGAACGAGGCACGCCTTTGCAGTTTCCGCGCGACCACGGAGCCCATCCTGAGTACCGGATCGAGTGGTGGTACGTCACTGCCAACCTGACCGGTGAGGACGGGCGCGACTATGGGGTGCAATGGACCCTTTTCCGCGCGGCATTGGATACGGAACTCGCTGAAGGATGGCTGACCCCGCAAATCTGGAAGGGACATGCCGCCGTCACCACGCCAAACCAGCATTTCTTCGCCGAATCTTTTGCTCGGGGGGGCGTTGGGCAGGCCGGCGCGAAGGCCGACCCTGTAGAGGTTTGGATCGACGACTGGCAATTGGCTGGCCCGGACATCAATACACTTCAACTGACCGCAACCGATCAGGCGTTTTCCTTCGATCTTGGCTTACGCGCAGATGGGCCTTTGGTCTTGCATGGTGATCAGGGGTATTCGGTTAAATCGCGTGAAGGGAAGGCGTCATACTATTATTCTCAACCAGCTTATAAGGTGCGCGGGCAGCTTTCTTTGCCTGACGGGTCAGTTGGCGTATCGGGCCATGCTTGGCTTGACCGAGAGTGGTCCAGTCAGCCGCTGTCCGACGATCAGCGCGGGTGGGATTGGGTTTCCCTGACTTTCGACAGCGGCGACCGACTGATGGGGTTCCAGCTGCGTAGCGACGACGGGGTCTACACCTCTGGTACATGGATCGGTGCGGATGGGGAGGTTGCCCCGTTCGGTGATGGTGTTCTGAAGCTAAAGCCGCTTAGCATCTCGGACGTTAACGGGCGCAAGGTGCCGACCGGCTGGCAAGTGGACTTGCCCGACCGCGATGTCTCGGTCCAGATCGATGCGATAAACCCGAACGCCTGGATGACAACGCTGTTTCCGTACTGGGAAGGTCCCATGCGCATCACCGGGTCCCACACAGGGCGTGGGTATCTAGAGATGACGGGATATTGACCCGCTCACATTTCGGTAAGCCATGTTTCGCGGCAGCGCAGGCTGCGCTAAAGCTACGGGACTGATTTGTCGGAGCCTTTGATGCACTCACCCCTTCCCCTGACCCGCGATCTTGTGCTGATCGGAGGCGGTCACACCCATGCACTGGTGCTGCGGATGTGGGGGATGAAACCCTTGCACGGTGTGCGCCTGACGGTGATCAACCCCGGTCCCGCCGCGCCCTATTCTGGGATGCTGCCGGGGTTTGTGGCCGGGCATTACGAGCGGGATGAGCTGGACATTGATCTTGTGCAGCTGGCACGGTTTGCAGGGGCGCGGGTGATCCTTGGGCACGCGACAGGCATCGACCGACAGGCACGTCGGATCACGGTGCCCGGGCGGCCTGATGTTTTCTATGACGTGGCCTCTGTCGATATTGGTATCTCGTCTGACTTGCCCTCTTTGCCGGGGTTCAATGATAATGCGGTGCCCGCGAAACCCTTGGGGACGTTCGCAGATCGCTGGCACGCGCATGTCACCGGTTCCGTGCGAAATCCGGATGTGGCGATCATCGGCGCAGGCGTCGCCGGGGTCGAGCTGGCATTGGCCTGTCGCTATCGGATGCAATCGGCAGGAATTTCCGGGAATGTGACGCTGTTGGAAGCCGCGCCGATGGCTTTGAAAGACATTGGCCAAGGTGCGCGCGCGGCGCTGTTGGCGCAGTTGGCAGAGCAAGGGGTGACCTTGCGAACCAATGCCAGCGTGGCAGAGGTTTTGGCCGACGGGGTGCAGCTGCAAGGGGGCGAGGTGATCCCCGCTGGGCTGGTGATCGGCGCGGCAGGGGCCAAACCGCAGGATTGGCTGGTCCAGACTGGGTTGGACCTGACCGATGGGTTCATCGACGTGACCCCGGAATTGCACAGCCTAACCGACCCGCGGATTTTCGCGACTGGGGATTGCGCCCATCTGACTTTCGATCCGCGCCCCAAGGCTGGTGTTTTCGCGGTGCGACAGGCGCCGGTTCTGTTCAACAACCTGCGGGCAGCGCTGGGGGTGGGGCAGCCTCGGGCCTTCAAGCCGCAGAAAGATTACCTGAAACTGATCTCGACCGGGCGCAAACATGCGGTGGCGGACAAGTTCGGGCGGCGGTTCGAAGGGGCTTGGATGTGGCGTTGGAAGGATCACATCGACCAGAAATTCATGCGCCAGTTCAAAGAGTTGCCCGATATGGGGCGGCCGGAACTTCCTGCGGAAATGGCATCTGGTCTGCGTGAGATGATCGAGGGGCATCCGCCGCTTTGCGGAGGGTGCGCCGCCAAGCCGGGGGCAAATGTTCTGCAGGATGGATTGGCCGGGATTGGCGGTGATGATGCAGCAGCATTGGGCGGGTCGCGGGTGATCTCGACCGACCAGTTCCGGGCGTTTTCGCTGGACCCGGTGCTGTTGGCGCGGGTGGCCGCAATCCATGCGATGGGGGATATCTGGGCCAGCGGCGCACGACCGGAAACTGCGCTGGCGCAGATCACCTTGCCGCAGATGCGCGACCATATGCAGGCGGAAACCTTGCGCGAAATGACCGAGGCGCTGGCAGCCGAGCTGTCGGCCATTGGTGCTGAACTGGTCGGCGGGCATACCTCTGTTGGGCCGGAAATGGCCGTGGGGCTAACCGTTACGGGACTTCATGATGGGCATCCCATCACGCTGGCGGGCGCAAAGCCCGGCGACCAGCTGATCCTGACCAAACCTTTGGGAACAGGCGTTATTTTGGCTGCTGAAATGCAGCGGAAAGCCCCCGGAGCCGTGGTCGCCAATGCCTATGACCACATGCTGAAAGGGGCAGCAGAGACCTCTGCCGCGCTGACGCCGGTGGCCCATGCGGTGACCGATGTGACGGGCTATGGGCTGGCCGGCCACCTGAGGGGCATCTTGCAGGCCTCGGGCGTCGGGGCGACGCTGGACCTTAATGCCATTCCCGTGCTTGAGGGGTCCGAGGCGCTGATCAGCGCCGGGGTCCGCTCTAGCCTGTTTGACGCCAATGCGCGGGCGCTGGAGGGGCACGATCTAGCCGATCCGCGGATCGCGATCCTGGCGGATCCCCAGACTGCGGGTGGCTTGCTGGCAGCGGTTCCGGCCGACAATGTGCCCGATTTTCCGGGCGCACGGGTGATTGGTGCGATCTCCAACCAGCCGGGCCAAATCAGCCTGAATTAGGCGCATGACCTGCATATGACTGCCATATGACCTGCATATGAGTCTTTTGCGATCAGCGCAGGTCCCTTTCTGTGTCGCCTTGCGCAGGGAGTGAAGGCGAAAAAAAACCTCTTTGAATCGCGACCCAGCCGCTAAACTTAAGGCCTAGCATCTCCGAAACCGGAGAATTGATGCTGTCTGTGAAACTCAACGAAGGGACTTTTGTAATGAATGTATTGAAGCTTATCGCCTCGGTCGGCATTGCTGCCGTTATCGCAGGCTGCGCACAACAGGAAGAGATGACGATGGTTGCTCCAGAGCCGGTGTTCGACAAGTTCGGCGGCGGGTCTTGTGAGGAAGGGTATGTGTATGTGCCGGGCGCAGCGTTTGAGCCCTCTGTATGTGTGCCAGAAGATGAATGCGAAGACATCGTGAACGCTGACGGGTCAGCGGTTCCCTGTCCGCCACCCCCGCCGGAGCGGGATGACGATGACGACGATGATGACAGCAGCAGCGGGCGTGATCCGACTGGACGCGGCTGATCTGTAGTTGCTGAGCTCAATATGAAAGGCCGTCAGCATGCTGGCGGCCCTTTTCATTTCTTAACGGTCGCGGTTTGGATTGAAGCCCTGCGGCCTTCGGGAGTCAGGCCTTGGCTTCCACCCGTTGTTTGAGCGCAGAGTTCATGGCGTCGAAACCGGCCTTGGTCTTGGCCCCGATCAGTGCCATCAGCGGATAAGCAAGCAGGCCGCGAAAGGTCTCACCGTGTTTCAGCAAGGTTGTGCCGTCAGCGCGGGGTTCGAGAGTGAAGTAGTGTTCTCCGTCGAAGATCCCATTGACCCCCAGCTTGCCAACCCAACGCAATTCCTTCTGCGGGTCGCTGGCCAGAATGGTAGGGGAGAACGTCATGGGGTTGCTTTCGGGTAGTCGGATAGTTGCCGAGATTTTGTTGCCAACGGCCAGCTCACCGCTGAGATCACAGATGAACGGGTTCCAGTCGGCATAGTCCTGAGTTTGCATCAGGGTCTGCCAGACGGCGCTGGGCGGGGCGTCAATCACGACTTCGGTTTTCAGCTGTTTCGGAGCGATTAGGCCCAAGGCGAATGTTCCTGCGATAAGGGCTGCGGCGGCGGTCGTGAGGGCGGTGATGGTCATGGTCTGATCCTTTCTGGCGGGGCCGGTTGAGGCGGCGGTTTACGTGATGCCAGTAGGATGAAGGATAAGCATGGTTATATAAATTCTCTAAATATCGACAATAGATATAGAAAAATTTATACTTACACCGATGACCTCGCTTGACCATATTCGCACCTTTGCCGCCGTGGCTAAGACGGGCAGCCTGTCCGGCGCTGCGCGGACTTTGCAACTGACACAACCGACGGTGGGTCGCCATATCGATCTGCTGGAGACGTCGCTGAACGTCTCGCTGTTCACGCGCGGGCGGGACGGAATGACCCTGACGGCGAAAGGCGCTGATCTGGTGGAGGCGGCAGAGTTGATGCTGCAGGCGGCGACCGGGTTTGAACGGCAGGCCGCCGGGATGGAGGATCAGGTGCAGGGCACCTTGCGGGTCGCGGTGAACGAGGTGTTGGGCGTTTTGGTTTTGCCAAAGCTCCTGTCCGACTTCATGGACGCGAACCCAGATGTCGAAGTTGAACTGTTCATCGACAATGCGGCCAGTAACCTGTTGCAGCGGGACGCCGATATCGCGATCCGCATGTTCCGCCCCGCGCAAAGCGATCTGGTTGCGCGGAAAGTGGGTGAGATCTCGCTTGGGTTCTACGTGCATCAGCGCGTGCTGGAGCAGACCCCGCCGCCCCGATCCTTGTCCGAGCTTAGACAGGCGCGAGTCATCGGGTTCGACAGGGATCGGTCGATGATCCTTGCCACCGAGATGATGGGAGAAGCGTTTGAGCGTCGGGATTTTGCCGTCCGGACCGACAATATCCTTGCCCATATCGAGGCGATCCGGGCCGGGCTTGGGTTTGGCGTGACCCATGACTGGCTCGCGCGCTCATGGCCAGAGGTGGTGAAGGTAATGCCCGACCTCCCCATCCCTCCACTAGAGGTTTGGCTGACCTGTCATTCCGACGTCCGGCACAACAAACGTGTTCGGCTGATGATGGATTTTCTGGCCGAGAACCTGCCGAGGGTCTGGGCGGCTTAGCCTTGTCCCGGGCGGGTCATCTGGAAGACCTCGTCCACTTTCGCGTAATCGCGATACCCCATGCGCGAGAGCGGGTGATAGATGGTCGGGTCGATCATGCCGTCTTTCAGAATGTCGTCCCGTATGTGCACGCCGGTGACTTCCCCCAGCACAAGAAAGTTGGCTTTGCCCAGAAGTGGCACGATCTGGGTCAGGCGGCATTCCAGTGACGCGGGCGCGGCTGTCACGCGGGAACAGTCGATGGTGTCGCAAGGGGTGCGTTCAAGCGCTGCATGGGCAAACTCGTCCACCTCACGCGACCATGGGCCAGAGGTCTGGTTCATCGCGTCTTTCAGGGCGAAATCGACAAGGTTGGCGCAGAAGACACCGGTGTCGCGGATATTCGCGACGCTATCCTTGGTGCCGTCGCGGTCGGGTTTGGCCCCTGTCGAGGCGAACATGACCTGCGGCGGCGTGTAGGCAACCGCATTGAAGAAAGAGTATGGGGCCAGGTTTTCAGTTCCATCCGCACCCTTGGTCGAGATCCAGCCAATCGGGCGGGGCGCGACGATGGCGTTGAACGGGTTGTGCGGCAGGCCGTGGCCATCTTCGGGTCGGTAGAACATGCGGGTCCTTTCAGGTTTGCCCAAGACCTAGCCTCATGCTACGCCCATTTCCAGAGGAAGGATAAAAGAGCAGCGCGTGATTACGCTTCATCAGGAAAAACCCGAGGATTGGTGGGAGGTCGAAGCGCTTTACGACCTGTGTTTCGCGCCGGGGCGTGAGGCCCTGTCGTCCTATCGTCTGCGCGAGGGCATTTCGACCGTGGCGGGGCTAAGCCTTGTCGCGCGGGATGAGCTGAACAGCGTTGCTGGCGCGATCCGGTATTGGCCTGTTCTGGTTGGGGGCGTCGAGGCGCTGCTTTTGGGGCCGATTGCCGTGCACCCGACCCATCAGGGCGAAGGTCTGGGCGCGGTTCTGATGCAGGACAGTATGGCGCGCGCAAAGGCGCTGGGCTGGGCGCGGGTACTGCTTGTGGGGGATGAACCCTATTACGGGCGGTTCGGGTTTTCCAAGCTGGACGATGTGGTCATGCCGCCGCCAACCAACCCGGACCGGGTGCTGGGATATGAGCTGATCGAAGGGGCGTGGGACGGCATCCGCGGGGATGTCGAGAAATTCGACGCCGGTTCCTGACCCCGCTTTGTAAACGCGCCCCTATCTGCTTATCCTTCCAGCATTGATTGAGAAGGATTTGCCATGGCTGCCGTTCCCCCCGTCTGCGACTTTGACTGGCCTGCGCCGGATTTCACCTTGCCCGCGACCGACGGACAGACCTATCGGCTGGCCGATCTGGCGGGGCCCAAGGGCACGCTGGTCATGTTCATCTGCAATCACTGCCCCTATGTTCTGGCCGTGATCGACCGGATCATTCGCGACGCGAAAGAGTTGCAGGCGATGGGGATTGGCGTGGCGGCGATCTGTTCCAACGATGCGACATCGCACCCGGCGGACAGTTTCGAAAACATGGGCAAGATGGCCACGGCCAAGGGGGTTCCCTTTCCCTATCTACATGACGAGGATCAGTCGGTGGCCCGCGCCTATGACGCGGTGTGCACGCCGGATTTCTTTGGGTTCAACGCGGATGGCAGGCTGCAGTATCGCGGGCGGCTGGATGCCTCACGCGGGCAGGCCGGACCAGAGGACCTGCGCCGGGACCTGTTCGAGGCAATGAAACAGGTGGCTGAAACCGGGCGAGGACCGGCAGAGCAGGTGCCCTCGATGGGGTGTTCGATCAAGTGGAAATAGGGCGCGTCACCTAACTGGGGCTCGACCGGATTTATGTGCGCTGAAAAACTATGGCGATGTGGTGAAAATCCCGCCCCTAGGTCCTAAGCCAGCTGGCAGTCGCATTTCATCTGTTTCCAAACGTTATTCGTGGACAAAGATCGCGTAGGTCCAGAAGAACGCGACCGCTGCATATGACAGGACGAACACCGTTGCGAAGGCAAGTGGTGCTGGATTGGAACTGACGGGCGATCCGACAGCATTGATACACAGCGCAATGACGACCACTGTGCCAACCGCGTTCAGGACGTATCCACGCATTGGCCATTTCTTATTCGGTGCCGCAATTCTTCGGCGAAACGGATATCGAACAAGCCACGGCACAAGTACAAACAGCATGATCAGGCTTGCGATGCGCCAAACTTGCGCCTCGCTGATGTCCAACAATGACAACGTTGGTGCGAGCATGGAAAATGCGGTGGCCATAAGCCCCAATTCAGTGAACAGCTTGGTGATCAAAATCTAAAATGCAGAAAGTGGATTGCCGCTGCTTTGGTGCAGAACCACTACGATTGAGGTGAAGCCCAGAAAGGACATCGACAATCCGGCCAATGTAAAGAAGTAAGCCGCGCCTGTCAGATCCATTCCTGAAAACTCCTGCCCTAGTGTTTTCTATCACGGAAATCCGAGTTTGTGTCGTTTTTGGTGAATGCGGCGCGCAACCGGGGCAGGACACGGAACGTTTGGGGCGGGTATGGGTGCAGCCTGTCAAAGCGGCAACGCAGGTGTTCATTGTTGCGGCAGGACCACCGCGCGTTCACGGTGGTCCCGTTTTTTGATCGGATTTAACTGGCCAAAAATGGCCACGGCGCGAATTGGCTATGCCTGCGCGCCGCCAAATTGCTCCCACGCGTCCATTGCCTGAGCCGCGTACATCAGGGAAGGTCCGCCGCCCATGTAAACGGCGACGCCAAGCGCTTCTTCGAACTCGGCCCGGGTGGTGCCAAGACGGATCAGGGTCTTGGTGTGAAACCCGATGCAGCCATCGCAGCGCAGTGCAATAGAGATGCCCATCGCGATCAGTTCCTTGGTCTTTTCCTCCAGGATACCATCGCACATAGAGCTTTTCGCCATGGCCGAAAAACCGTTCATCGTATTCGGGATGTCTTTGCGCAATTGGCCAACTTGCTTGGAGATTGCGTTTGTCAGGTCGGGGTATGAAGTATTCGCCAACTCTTGCGTCCTTTCAGGTGCTGTTGACCCGCTCTACCATCACCGGACGTTTTGGGAATTGAGTTAGGTCAAGAAAGGGCCGTGGAGTTGACCTTCGCGGAAAGAACCTGGGCGCCCAAGCGTTTGTCAGCGACGTGGAAACAAACCTTCGCGGCGTTTTATGCGTATGGCCGTTGTGCGGACGAAGCGGATGTTCACGCGACTGATGGCTAACCAGACTTCCCAGTTTTCAGCGTTCTGTAATTGGTGAAAGACCAACTGTTGGTTAAGCTGTATGCTGCTTTCAGAGGGGCTTCCATGCACGGAGTTGAAAATGCAGGAGGTTAAGAAAACGGTGTTTCTTGGCGCGCTGCTTGCCGCTGTTATTGGAGCGCCTGTCGATGCTGAACCTTTGCTGTGCGATGATCCGGCTCTCTCGGTCAGTACGGCAGACGCCACCACTCGCGATTTAACCTGTACGGCCGCATCGGATGCGCGAAAAGCCGTGGAAATATGTGGCCTATCCCAGACGCAGCCGATTGAAATTAAAATTGTCGATAGCCCGATTCACAACATCGGAGACTGTCTGGCAGTGTTTGATTGCAACCAGAGTCAAATCCTAGTCATCGACCCAGACTTGTTGCGTGGCCATCTTGAACCCGGTGATGCCTATGCCGCTTTGCCGAATAATGTGGTCTTTCGTTCACTTCTGACCCACGAGTTGGCCCATGCTTTGGTCCATCAGTCATCAGAGGGGCGAAATATCGCGCCAGTCGATCATGAATACATCGCAAGCGCCCTTGAATTGGTGGCTTTGTCACCGACGCACCGTAAGACGTTACTTGACGCGGGGGGCGTTGAGCCTCCTGTTTCTGCGGACCTGATCGACATTTTCATCTACGGGATCGCGCCAAGGCGGTTCGCGGCTACCGCCTATCTATTTTTCGAAGCAAATGGGTGTGAGACGATAGAGGGTATTATCGACGGCAGTTCGTCATTCCAGGTCGAAAGATAAACGGGTTCAGCGACAACATCTGCACAAGCAGCAATAGCGGCTTACCATTGGTTCATCTGGACAAAACTGGTCGAGCTGAATTTGACCGCCGTTTCATCAAGCTCTTGATACTTCTTCCAACGCGGTTCTTTTTTGGATGGGTCGCGGCTTGGGGTTGAGATCAGGCGAAAAAGCGGATGCAAAAACAGGCGTCAAACAACAGTTCAGAATGCTCACTTCAAAGACTGCTTCGGGCTTAGTCCAGACCTTCGCCGCACAGTCCGCGAACCGAGCGGAGGCACCGCGGGGCTTCGGTCACGCTTGATTGTTCTGTGCCAAGTATTCCATTACAGACGAACGCGCGGACATGCGGCCGTCGTTTCCGGCCTCAACGATCACTTGTTTCAGCTCTGCCAGATCGGTGCGCAGCAGCAGGTGTTTGACCGGGCCGATCGAGGCCGGGCGCATGGACAGGCTGTGAATGCCGATGGCAGCCAAGGTAACGGCTTCGATCGGGCGACCGGCGTCCTCGCCGCAGAAAGACAGCGGCGTATTGGTGTCGGCGCAGCGTTCCGCTATTTGTTCAAGGAAGCGCAGGAAGCTGATGTTCAGCGTGTCATAGCGGCGGCGCACGCGTTCGTTTTCGCGGTCGGCAGCGAAGAAGAACTGTTTCAGGTCGTTGCCACCGATAGAGACGAAATCGGTCAGCTCAAAGAACTGCCGGGCCGCAAAGGCGATGGACGGGGTTTCCAGCATCGTACCGATCTTCAGGTCGGACGGCAGTGGATGACCCAGCCTATCTTCGCGCTCTATCGCGCGCATGACGTGGTCGCGGGCGGCCAGAAACTCTGTCGCCTGCGCGATGAAGGGGAACATGATCGACAGGGGGCGACCATTGGCGGCACGGATCAGCGCCTGCAGTTGCATCTTCATGATGCCGGGCAGATCCAGCGCCACGCGGATCGCGCGCCAGCCAAGGGCTGGGTTGGGCTCGTCCTGCGGCTTCATGTAGGGCAGGACCTTGTCCGACCCGATATCAAGCGTGCGGAAGACCACTGGCTTGTCGCCTGCCGCGTCCATGACACGGCCATAAATCGCGGCCAGTTCGCCGCGTCGGGGCATCTGGTTGCGGATCAGGAATTGCAGTTCCGTCCGGAATAGGCCCACGCCTTCGGCGCCCGATCCCGCCAACGAAGGCAGGTCAGCCATCAGACCTGCGTTCATCGTCAGTTTGACGCGGGTGCCATCCTTGGTGATCGCCGGACGTTCGCGGATCGAGTCGTAGCGCTCCATCGCTTTGGTGCGCATCGCCATCTTGTCGAGGAAGGCGGCAGAGACACTGTCGTCGGGGCGCAGGTGCACGACGCCCTGTTCACCATCGACCAGTATCGTGTCGCCATTCAGCGCCTCGGTCGTGATCTTCTCGGCGTGGATGATCAGCGGGATGGCTAAAGCGCGGGCAACAATGGCAGCGTGGCTGCCGACAGAGCCCTCTTCCAGCACGATGCCCTTCAGCGACCGGCCATATTCCAGAAGTTCGCCGGGTCCGATATTACGGGCAACCAGAATTGGGTCTGCGGGCATTTCGGCCCCGGTTTCCGCCCCCTGACCGCTGAGAATACGCAGCAGGCGGTTCGACAGGTCATCAAGGTCATGCAGCCGTTCGCGCAGATAGGGGTCTGGGACCTGCTCCATCCGGGCGCGGGCCTGAGATTGCTCTTTCTCGACGGCGGCCTCGGCGGACAGCCCGCGCGAGATGTCCTCTTCCATGCGGCGCATCCAGCCCTTGGAGTTGGCGAACATCCGGTAGGCTTCAAGAACCTGCATCTGTTCCTTGTCGCCGGTGTTGTTCTTCGCCAGCATATCGTCGACCGACACGCGCAGCGCATCGACGGCCTCGTTCAGGCGGCGCAGTTCAAGGTGCGGGTCGTCGGCAACGGGGTTGGTGACCACTACGCGGGGTTCGTGCAGCCAGACATGGCCGGTGGCGACCCCTTCCTGACCAACACCACCCCGGATCATTGCCGGGTTCTGGTGCAGGGGCTTCAGCGCCTCGCCTTCGCCGGTGAAGGCGCCCAGCTCTGTCATCTCGGCCAGCACCATCGCGACCACTTCCAGCGCATAGACTTCATCGTCCGAGAACTGGCGGCCGGTTTTGGACTGTACGACCAACACACCCAGCCCGTCGCCAAGACGCTGGATCGGCACACCAAGGAAGGACGAATAAATCTCTTCCCCGGTTTCCGGCATATAGCGGAAGCCTTTTTCCGAAGGCGCATCGGCGGTGTTTACTGCATTCGAGGTCTTGGCAACCCGGCCTACAAGGCCTTCGCCCTTGCGCAGGCGGGTCTGGTGCACCGATTCCGCTTTCAGGCCTTCGGTCGCACAAAGTTCCAACGTGTCTTTATCGCGAAACAGGTAGATAGAGCACACTTCCGTGCCCATGGAATCGGCGATCAGGTGGGTAATCCGGTCAAGCCGATCCTGACCCTCGCCGGTTTCGGCAAGGGTATCACGCAAGCGGCGAAGCAGCTTGCGACTGTTGCTTTCAGTTGCTTCGGGCATAAGCCCCCGTTTTACGATGCCTGTTCCAATTCAAAGGCATCATGGAGTGCTTGCACAGCAAGTTCCATATATTTCCGGTCGATCAACACGGAAATTTTGATCTCGGAGGTTGCAATAACCTTGATGTTCACGCCTTCAGCAGAAAGTGCATTGAACATTTTGGCTGCAACGCCCGCGTGGCTGCGCATGCCGATCCCAACAACAGAGATCTTGGCGACGTCTTGATCTGCCACCAAATGGTGGAAATTGATGTCACCCGCTTCTTTGGCCTCTTCCATCGCCTGCTTGGCGCGCTCGACCTGAATGACCGGGACCGAGAAGGTCATGTCGGTGCGGCCTTCCTCGGAAATGTTCTGGATGATCATATCCACGTTCACACCGGCCTCGGCCAGCGGGCCAAAAATGGCAGCGGCGATGCCCGGACGGTCAGCGACCGAGACCAGGGTCATTTTTGCTTCGTCGCGGGAGTAGGCGACGCCAGAGACAACATTGCTTTCCATGATTTCTTCCTCGTCGCAGACCAGAGTACCCGATTCCGGGGTGCTTTCTTCAAAACTCGACAGAACCCGTAGGCGGACCTTGTAGCGCATCGCCAGTTCAACGGAACGGGTTTGCAGAACCTTCGCGCCAAGGCTGGCCAGTTCCAGCATTTCCTCGAACGCGATTTTTTCCAGCTTGCGGGCTTTGGACGTGATGCGCGGGTCGGTGGTATAGACCCCGTCCACGTCGGTATAGATGTCACAGCGCTCGGCCCCGAAGGCCGCCGCAAAGGCCACAGCGGTGGTGTCGGACCCGCCACGACCAAGCGTGGTGATCCGGCCATCCGGGCCGATGCCCTGGAAGCCCGCGACGACAGCTACACGCATGCCTTCGCCGAACTTCTGATTGATATTGTCGGTCGGGATCTCTTCGATCCGGGCGGCCGAATGCGCGTCATTGGTCTTGAGCGGCACCTGCCAGCCCTGCCAGCTGCGCGCCGGGACTTCCATTTCCTGCAGGCGCAGGGCCATCAGACCGGCGGTGATATTCTCGCCCGAGCTGACAACGGCGTCATATTCACGCGCATCGTAAAGCTTCGAGGTTTGATCGACCCAGCCGACCAGTTCATTAGTCTTGCCCGACATGGCCGACACGATGACGATCACGTCATAGCCACGTTCCACCTCTGCCTTCACCTTCGCCGCCGCATTGGCGATACGGTCGAGGTCGGCCACCGAGGTGCCTCCGAATTTCATCACGAGAACAGGCATGGGTCTTCCCGATTGCTGAGTTTATCCGGGCGCTTCCTATGGGAAGATGAACGTAAGGGCAAGTAGAGGCCGGGGAGTCAGCGTCGGGTTTCGACCTTGCTTTGCCGTGGTGGACAAGATGCCGCGTTTCAATGCGTCGGCTTGATCACGGTGATCGACATGGGGCGCTGCCATGTTATTTTCCCGCCATGGGTTGGATTTCGGAAGTTTTCGTTCACAAGGCCATTGATGCGGCAGGCGTTGATGGGGTGCAGCGGGCCGGGTTCTATCAGATCGCAAGGGTTGATCCGAAGGCCCCTTTCGACCCCAAGGCCATGATCCCTGACAGCGTATTCTTTGATCTGCTTGAAACGCTGGTGGCCAAGACCGATCAGGGCCGGTCGATTCCGGTGCGGATCGGGGCCTCGATGCGGTGCGACGACTATGGGGCCTTTGGGCTGGCGTTCAAATCCGCGCCGGATCTTCTGGGCTCGTACAAACGGGTAGAGCGGTTCGGAAAGGTCGTGACCTCTATCGCGAACTTCCGGGTTGTAGAGCGGGGGGCGACGACCCTGATGGAGGTCATCCCGGATCACCCTGCGCGCCTTGGCCTGACCATGACGAACGAACTGGCGGTCGCGGCGGCCTTGGCCCTAAGTAAAGAGGTCAGCGCCGGGCTAATCACCCCGCTGACGGTTCACCTGTCTTTGGGGGCGCCAGCGGATGATCGGGCGCAGCAAGCCCATTTCGGCTGTCCGGTCCACTATGACAGCCCGCGTGATGCGCTAGAGATAGAAACCGCCGTTCTGCAACGGCCTAACCGCGTCAGCGATGCGGGCATCTCTGCCTTTTTCGACGCGCATCTGAATGCAGAGCTTGGCAAGATCGGGGATCCTTCGTCCCTGTCGGCGCAGGTCATGGACCAGATATCCGAGGCGCTGAGCGAGGGTGTCCCCACCTTGGGATATGTCGCAGAGCGTCTGGGGATGAGCACCCGGACCCTGCAACGCCGGCTGGCAGACGCAGGTCTGGCCTATCAGGACCTAGTGGCAGCGGCGCGTCAGAGGTTGGCCAGCACCTTGCTGCATGAGACCGACTATGCGCTGAGCGAGATCGCGTTTCTGACCGGCTATTCCGACCAAAGCGCGTTTAATCGCGCTTTTAAACGCTGGTTCGGGCAGACACCTGCAAGCGCTCGGCGCCGCGACTGACCCGTATCCCGTCCTTTTGGCGCGCAGGGCCAAAACTCTGGCGCGGCCTGCAAATGCACGCCCCTTTTTGATTGGTATGAAGCCGCCACTTGGGCTGCGTCGCTGAGTGTTGTGGGCGCGGTTCGCATCCATTCACCCCCCGATTTAGCGCATTCCGCCGCGCTGGCGGGCAACTGGTCCTTTGCGGCCTGAACAACCCATCCAAATGCTTATCGAAAAAGGAAAACCCCATGACCCTGACACGGTTTCAAAAAATCTCTCTCGGGCTTGCTGGCATCACGGCGCTGGCGATCGGTCTGTTCATTCTGATTGCGCCACAGGCGTTCTATGACAGCTATGGCATCGCCGTAGGATCGGATCCCAGCATGTTAAGCGAGTTGCGCGCCCCCGGGGCAGGCATTGCCACGCTTGGTGCGATTATGCTGGCGGGCCTGTTTCGGCCGGCTATGGCGCAGCTGTCTTTTGTGGCGGCATTGACCGTTTATCTGGCTTTTCCGGTGGGGCGCCTTGTCAGCCTTGTCGTTGACGGAATGCCCTCTGGCAGCGTGCTGGGGGCCTTGGTCATTGAGGTGGTGATCGCCGGGCTATGCCTGGCCGCGCTGCGTCAGAACAAAATCGGTGGGGCGCAGCAGTACTCGGCCATCGGCCTGATCTGACCAACCCACTTTGGAAAACGGGGAAGGCGGCGTCCGTCGGGGCACCGCCTTTTTTGGGTTTAGAAGGGGTGTTCGCGCCCATCCCAGGTTTCGAAACAGCCGGTAGTTTCCAGCGACAGGGCGCTGATACGGTCTTTCAAACCTGCGGCGGCCTCGACCGGGGTGATCTCGGCAGCGGCGCCCCCCATGTCGGTTTGCACCCAGCCCGGGTGATAGATGCCGACAGAGATGTCCAAACCTTTCAGGTCAACCGCTAGGTTCCGACCAAGGTTCAGCGCCGCGGCCTTGGAAGCGCGATAGATATAGCTGCCGCCCGGTGCGCGCGTATGTGACGCCATCTGGGAAGAGATGATCACGATCTTCGAATGGTCCGCGGCCTGCAGGTTGGGCAGCAGCGACTGAACGGTCAGGAAGACGCCCGTCACATTCGCCGCGAAACTGTCGGCCCACATGTCGGCCGGGTAGCCATCGGCAAGGTTCTGACCCTTATCGTGATAGACGCCCGCATTACAGACCAGCACGTCAATCGGCTTGCCTTCCAATTTTTGTGCCAACGCCGCTTGGCTGGCAGGATCGGTCACTTCGAGCTGCTCAAATCGGATATCAAGCCCCTCGGGCGCCGTTGTCCGGTAGGTTCCGATCACGCTTTCGCCCGACGCCGCATATCGCTGCGCAAGTTCAAGCCCGATGCCACGATTTGCGCCAGTAATAAGAATAGTCATGAAGTCAGTTGTTCTTTCGGGATGGCGTGAAGGGAAGCGGGACCACGGGAATGCCATCTTCCAGAAGCTCTTTGGCTTCTTCGACTTTGGCCTCGCCATAGATGGAGCGGTTGGGGCTGTCCCCAAGGTGCATCGCGCGTGCCTCGGTCGCGAAGTCAGCGCCGACATAGTCAGAGCTTTCCTCGATCTTCTTGCGCATCTCGGCCAGCGCCTGTTCCGCCGGAGAGGTCTCTTCGGTCAAGGCAGGGGCCGTGGGTTCGGGGGTATCAGAGGTCGACAGGCGCGGGGCCATCAGGCCCTTTACAACGTCTGTCCCGCCGCAAACCGAACAGCTTACCATGCCCGCAGCCAGAAGCTTGTCATAGGCTTCTGCCGACTGAAACCAGCTTTCGAACTGGTGGCCGTTTTTACAGTTGAGCGCATAGCGGATCATGCGAGCGGAGACCTCTAATGTGAAATCAGAGTTTTTAGATAAAGACTCTGGTGCGAAAATCAATCGCGCCAATTGACCTATCGGCGCAGGCGGCGCGGGTCGAAATCTTTCAGGATGCGCGCCAGTTCGCCCTCGTTCACCTTGGCGGCGGCTTTCTTGGGGCTGAACCATTTGCGCTTGCGCTGACCGGCCTCTGGAAAGTCATCGGCCAGACGTTTGACCTTCACCGGATAGAGCGAGACGATACAGTGCAGCGGCGGGCCACCTTCCATTTTCTTCTGATAGCCATACATGCCTAGAAGGCGGTCGAAAGACTTGCCCTCTACACCGGCCTCCTCCCACGCTTCGGTCCGGGCGGCCTGCGCCAGCGACTGGCCTTGCATGGGCCAGCCTTTGGGGATGATCCAGCGGCGGGTTTCGCGGCTGGTGATCAGCAAAATCTCAGGCTTGTCGTGGACAACGCGGTAGCACAACGCCCCAATCTGCAGGCGCACGTCCTGTTTGCTTGCCAATGACCATGACAAAGGGATTTGGGTTTCAGAATGTACTGCCACTGCTCTTTTCCTTTAAAAACAAGCTTACGCTAGGGCAAAGCGGGCTTAAAGGGGCAAACTGAGTGAATCTTTGGCTTATTGACCATTTGGGCACAATTCGGTGATCTGATCCACCAGTAAATCAAGCGTCTTGGCGGCGTTTTGGTCCTGCAGCAGATCATGAGCGGCCTCGCCTATCGCGGCCTGCGTCTTGGGCGACCGCAGCAGCGCAGCAGCGATTTCATCCGGGGTTTGAACCAGCGTGCTGGCGTTTTCGGTGCGCAAGCGGTCATACGTGTCACTGAAATTCGAGTAATAGGGCCCGTGCAGAATGGCGCATCCGAAGGCGGCAGGTTCAAAGGGCGTATGCCCCCCGTGATCCACAAGCGAGCCTCCGACGAAGGTGGTTCCGGCAAGGCTGTACCACAGTCCCATCTCGCCCAAAGTGTCGGCCAAGTAGACCTGCGTATCCGGCGCCGGGCGCGGGATTAGCGAGCGCGCAGCGAAAGTCAGGCCTTCTTCGGTCAGCAGGCGGGTGATCGCCTCGCGCCGTTTGGGGTGGCGTGGGGCAAGGATCAGCCGCAGGTCCGGGTCCTGTTGCAGGGCCAGCTTGAACCCCTGCAGGATGATCTCATCCTCACCGGGGTGGGTCGAGGCGGCAAGCACGGTCTTGTCGCGGGCCAAAACGGGCGACAGCGCGGCAAGGTCACCAGCATCGGGTGGATCCGGTAAAAGTGTCGTTTTCAGGTTTAGCCGCGGCGCGATGGCATCGGCCGAAAGGCCCAGCGACCGGAATCGATCCTCTGATCCTGCATCTTGGGCGGAAAGCAACCGGATTGCGCCAAGAATGTGGCGCGCAAGGCCGGATAGGCGCGCCCAATTGCGCGCGCTGCCCTGCGACAGTCGCGCCGAAACCACCATCACCGGAAGGCCGCGCCGCGCCATGGCGTCGATGCGGTTCGGCCAGATCTCATTCTCGATCACGACCAACCCGCGCGGGGCGTTCTGCGCGATAAACCGATCCAGAACCCGGGGCAGGTCCAGAGGGGCCAGTTGCACCGTCACCCCGTCGAACCCCCAGCCTTGTACAAGTGCCCGCCCCGTGGGGTTGTTGCAGGTCACCAAGACCGGCCCATGCCGGGACAGTTGTAAAATAAGGGATTTTGCTGAAGTGAGCTCTCCGTTCGACGCGCCGTGGACCCAAACTGCGCCCGAGGAGCGCTCAGACGTGCCGCGGGCCAGGCGCTCGGCCCGGTCGGGCGCGCTGTCACGCAGCCAAAGCCGCGCCAGAAGCACGGGAAACAGCAGGGTCAGGATCAACTGGTACAGTCGCACGCCGGGGTCCTTGGGTCAGTGTATTCTTTGGCTTACGCGGGAAATCGCTTGGGAACAAGCGGGGCACTGCTTGTTAAGCGCTGGGAAACATCCGCGGCTATTCGGGCCAGATAATAGCCAGCTATTGCCACCACCCGTCCTTATTTGCGCCGGAATCAACAGCGAAAACTAGAGCATCGTCTTTGAGGTGGAACCAATGATCAGTCTGCGCACAATTCAGTCTCTTGCCACGGCCGGCATCATGGCCCTTTCCGTTCTTGGCGGCTCGACCGGTGAGGTACAAGCGAATGCAGGCGCGTTCCTATCAAGCAAATTCGCAGCACCAACCCCGAAGGCCGCCAAAGACATGTGCACCCGCTATAGCTGGGCCTGTTCTCAAAGTGGCGATCGCGCCGCACTGACCTCGCGCGATATGAAAGTTATTGATGCGGTGAACAAGCAGGTGAACCGCAAGGTGCGCCCTGTTTCCGACA
>NZ_NSBU01000004.1:760000-972500 GCF_002285415.1 Actibacterium pelagium
TCCAGCGTTTTGGCCAGATGGGCATGGGTCGGATGCGGGTCGCGGCGCAGGGCATCGACGACAAAGATCTTCAGATCCTTCAGGACCGGCACGGCTTGGTCGTAGATCTCGGCCACATCAGGCAGGTAGGCCAAATCCTCGATCCGGAAGCCAAGGGCGTCGATAGAGCCGTGATTAACCTTGAACGGGGTGAACGTGATCTCTCCGCCAGCGCCATTGATGGTGAAGGGGCCGTTGATTGTGTGCATGTCGAGGATCGGCGGATAGGGCGAGCCCTCTGGCTGCACGAAAGCATAGCCAAAGCGCGATAGAAGGTCGTTTTGCGTGGGCCCGTCGGCCCAGACATCCAGCCTTTCGCGCATGTTGAAGACAATCTGGCGCAGATCGTCCAGCCCGTGCACATGGTCTGCGTGACTGTGGGTATAGACCACCGCGTCCAGCCGTCCGACATGGGCGTGCAGCAGTTGCGAGCGCATATCCGGTGTGGTGTCGATCAGCACTTGGGTGACACCTTCGGGTCCTTCACGTTCCACCAGCATCGAGCAACGGAACCGGCGGTTCTTGGGGTTCTGTGGGTCGCAGGCCCCCCAGTGTCCGCCAAGCCGGGGCACGCCCCCGGAAGATCCACAGCCAAGAATGGTGAAACGCAGGCTCATCAGGCGGCGACCTCATAGGTGGCGGCTTTGGAAAACAGACGTTCGAAATTCGCCTGCGTCTGCGCGGCGAAGGCCGCGTAGTCCATACCAAACACTTCGGCACCAACCTTGGCGGTATTGGCTGAATAGGCGGGCTCGTTCCGCTTGCCGCGATAGGGCGGCGGGGCAAGATAGGGGGCGTCGGTCTCTACAAGGATGCGGTCCACGGGGGCCGCAGCAAAGATATCGCGCAGGTCCTGACTGCGGGGGAAGGCCGCGATGCCGGACATGGACAAGTAGAACCCAAGGTCCAGAGCGGCTTTTGCCAACTCTGCAGAGGACGAGAAACAGTGCATCACGCAGGAATAGGCGCCATTGGCGTATTCCTCGGACAGGATACGGGCCATGTCATCGTCGGCCGCGCGGGCGTGGATGATCAGGGGCAGGCCGGTTTCGCGCGCGGCTGCGATATGGATGCGCAGGCTGTCCTTTTGCACCTGCGCGCTTTCGGCGGTGTAGTGGTAATCTAGCCCGCTTTCACCGATGCCTACGAACTTCGGATGTTTGGCCAGTGCGATCAGCTCGTCGACGGTGGCCATCGGTTCCTCTGCCGCGCTCATCGGGTGGGTGCCGGCAGCATAGAAGACGGGGGCATACGCCTCGGCGATCGCGCGGACTTGCGGCTCTTGCCGCAGTTTGGTGCAGATGGTGACCATGCGAGTCACGCCAGCCTCTTCAGCGCGCGCGATGATCTCGGGCAGTTCGCCATCGAAATCAGGGAAGTCGAGGTGACAGTGGCTGTCGGTGATCTGGGGTACGCTCATGCCTGCACTCTTGCGGCGATTTTTGCCGCTGTCTGGTCAATCTTCAGGACCGTATCAAGGATCAGCGACGAAGGGTCAAGGTTGACCGCTCGACCGTGCTGCATTCGATCGGTCAACTCTTGCGCAAGCTCGGCCCATGTCCGGGCGGCATAGGTATCGGGGCAGAGGCGGGTCATGACCTCGGCCTCGCCGGGGGCGGCTTCGGGGGCGGGCGGTCCCGCGACGCCGGTGCGGGCCAGTCGCGACAGGAAGGTGTCGATCAGGGTCAGAAGCAGATCGTATTTCGGCGCGTTGGCCTTGCCCACTGCGCTGTTGGCAAGCTTCAGCGCAATCTGGCGGTCCAGACGGGGCAGGGTGCCAAAGAGGCGCACAAGGTCGGAATAAAGGTCCAGCCCGCCTAGGTTGGTTAGCCGGACGGCTTCGCCCACCGACCCGCCAGAAAGCGCGGCAAGGCCCGTTGGGTTGTCGGTTTCGGCCTCTGCCTGCGCCAGCGCGAGGGCCATGTCCTCGGGCACTAGCGGTTGGCACCGCAACTCGCGGCAGCGCGACCGGATGGTCGGCAGAAGGCGCGAGGGTTGATGGGCAATCAGCAAGATCACCGCGTCTTCGGGCGGCTCTTCCAGCAGTTTCAACAGGGCGTTGGCGGCGTTGACGTTCATCTCGTCCGCGCAATCGACAATCACTACGCGGCGACCGCCGTCGGTTGAAGACAGCGAGAAGAAGTTCTTCAGCTTGCGCACCTCATCCACGGTGATGACGGTTTTCAGTGCGTCTTTCTTGTCGTCATAGGCGCGGCGCAGCAGGAAGAGGCCGGGTTCAGAAAGGGCCAGCAACCTATGAGAAACCGGATGATCGACAGGTATGTCCAATGTCTCGGGCGTGGGGGCGGTGAAGAAGCCGCCGTCCTCCTTGGGCGTGGCCAGAAGGAAGCGCGCCAGCTTCCATGCCAGCGTCGCTTTGCCCACGCCACGCGGTCCGGTGATCAGCCATCCGTGGTGCAAGCGGCCCGAATTGAACGCCGTCAGAAACGCCTCTTCGGCGGAGTGCTGGCCGTAAAGGACCTCTGTCTCACGAGGATGCGGGGCGCCGTCGATGGCATCGGGTTCAGGGCGGTCGCTCATCCCAGATTGGCCTTGGCGATCCCGGCGATCTCGGCGGCGACGGTGTCGATGTCACGGTTGCCGTCGATGACGATACAGCGGTCGGGGAATTCAGCCGCAAGGGACAAAAAACCCTCGCGCATCTGTTCCTGCATGGAGACGCCGAAATCCTCGAACCGTTCCTCGGTGCCTTGCCGCCCCTTGGCGCGGGCCAAGCCGACGGAGGGGTCCATATCGACAATGAAGGTCAGGTCCGGTTCGCGTCCGATCATCAGCTGGTGCAGCGTGTCCACCTGTTTGCGCAGATCACCCCGGGTAATGCCCTGATAGACCCGCGTAGAATCCGCAAATCGGTCGCAGATCACGACTTTGCCCGCGGCAAGCGCAGGCACGATGGTCTTTTCCAGATGATCCCGGCGCGCAGCCGTGAACAGCAAGAGTTCCGTTTGCGGCGACCACTTGTCAGGTTCGCCCTCAAGCACCATGCGTCGGATTTCTTCGGCCCCGGGGCTTCCGCCCGGCTCGCGGGTCAGAACCACTTCGATCCCTTGCGCTTCCAATGTCGCAGCAAGAGCTTTGGCCTGTGTGGATTTACCAGAGCCGTCGATCCCCTCGAAGGTGATGAACATGTCAGAACAGACTTTCGCCAGAAGTAATCTTGCCCATCAGAACACCAGCGGCGGTTCGGATGCGTGGCACGAAGCCGCCTTTTTCGACAGAGGTTTCAGCCACCAGCGGCAGGCGCTGCTGGTCCATTTCGGGCAGGTTCACAACCAGTTCCCCAAGTTGTTGACCCGCCTCGATCGGTGCCTCGATCGGGCTGTTGAATTCCACATGTGCCTCAATCTCGTTGCGGACTAAGGCAGGCAGGATCAGCTCGATATCTGAAGGGGCGACCAGCGCGACACTGCGTTCCGCGCCCATCCAGACCTTGGCTTCGGCTAGTCTTTGACCCTCTTTCGCAACGGTTTTTTGCACAAACTGGCGGAAAGCCCAGCTTACGACGCGCTCTGCCTCTTCGGCGCGTTCCTTTTCCGAATTCAGCCCACTGATCACGAAAATCACCCGGCGATTGCCCTGAACAGCAGAGCCAACAAGACCATAGCCCGCCTCGTTGGTGTGACCGGTTTTCAGACCGTCGGCCCCAATGCCCAGCTTCAAAAGCGGGTTGCGATTGAACCGGTTCGTCGGTGCACGTCCGTCAAAGTCAAACTCTGTCGCCGAGAAGAACCCATAATATTCCGGGAACTCCGAGATCAGCCTGTTTGCCAGCAACCCCAGATCGCGCATCGACATGCGCTGGTTAGGGTGGGGCCAACCGCTGGCGTTGGCGAAGGTAGAGTTCTCCATTCCCAGATCGCGGGCTCGGTCGTTCATCAAGCGCGCAAAGGCGGCTTCAGTCCCGGCAAGACCTTCGGCCACGACGACGCAGGCGTCATTGCCAGACATCACGATGATACCTTGGATCAACTCTTCGACGGTGGGGCGGTCACGTTCGTTCAGGAACATGGTTGATCCACCCATCTCGCGGGCCTTGGTCGAAACGGCAAAGCGCGTGTCCATGCTGACGCGCCCATCCTTCAGGGCCTCGAACAACATGTTCAGCGTCATCAGCTTTGACATCGACGCGGGTGGCAGCGGCTGCTCGGCATTCTTGGCGAACAGAACCGTGCCAGTGGTTTGATCCAGCACAAAGGCCGAATTGGCGCGCGTCTCGAACGCTGCGAAGGACGGAAGGCTCAGGCATAGAAGCGCCACGAGCGAAAACAGGAATTTGCGCATAAGGGCCTCCTTTAATTAGCGGCGAACCGGTTTCACGCCATCATAGCCTAAGGCCGATAGCTGCGCGACGAATGTGTCGTATTCGGACTGGGTTTGGGCCGGTCCGACGATGATGCGATAGCTGATCTGGTTCAGGAAGCGACGTTCCACGACCGTCGGCAGCAATCCTGCGCCGCTTAGCACAGCGCTGATCTGATCGGCTTCTTCGCGGGTTTTGTAAACACCAACCTGAGCAAACGGGGCTCTAGGCGGTTTTGGTGCTTCGACAGCTGCGGGCGCTTCGCTTTCGACGCTTTCGAGTGCGGCAGCAGCGGCGGCAATCGGGTCGTTCGAGGCAGGGCGCGCCGCTGGCTTGGTCGCGGCTTTCTCGGCAGCAGCGTCGGCTGCGGCGGCTGCGGCGGCCGCTTCCGCGGCTGCGCGGACTTCTGCTTCCGCCTGTTCCTTCGCCTCGCGTTCGGCAGCGATGCGCGCGCGCTCTTCCTCGCGGGCCTTGATCCGGGCTTCCCTTTCGGCTTTGCGCTTGGCCGCGGCTTCCTGCCGCCGCTTCTTACGCAGCTCTTCCGGGGTCAGCGCGGCAGCTTCGGTGCCCTCACCATCGGTTGCTTCGGTATCAGCTACTTCCGGCGCGGCTTCGATAACCTCTTCGGTTACTTCTGGTTCGGGCGCGGGTTCAGGTTCGGCCGGGGTGATGGTCACCGTCTCGCGGCGCAACGCAATCACCTGCAATTCTGTGGGTTGGCCGGCAAGAATGCCTAGGGCCGCCGCTGCATTCGAAGAGATCTGGAACCGCGGACCAGGGAAATCTCGCTCACGGCGGAACAGGGCCCCTGCAACGGTTTTGCCGGTAGAGACATTCGTGATGCGCACGCGTTCGGGCTGAGTTGCATCCGGATGCGCAACCCAAACCCCGCCAAAAGACGGGCGTCCGTCCCACAGACCGGTTTCATTCGCCGAAAATATCGAGGGAGCATCCACATCGGTTTCACGCTCAATCACTTCAGTTCCTGCCTGAACTTCAGCCGCGGGCGGAGCTTCCGTGGTTCCTGTGCCTTCCAACTCGCACGCGCTCAAAAGGCCGACTGCCGCCAGCCCACCAAGCCCACGCACCACCAAGGATGTTTTCATGACACTGCCCTTCGCCGCGACTGTTTCCGCGCGGTCCATAAAATCTGCCTGGGGGCATGATAGCTTCGGGTCCGGCGCATGGAAAGTCCACGCTGCGTCAACGGGCAAAAATTGGCTGGCACTTTCCGGTCACGAAGGGTAATTGGCTATGACGACCCGCCGGAGGAGTGGCAGAGTGGTCGAATGCACCGGTCTTGAAAACCGGCGTACGTGAAAGCGTACCGTGGGTTCGAATCCCACCTCCTCCGCCAGATCACCTTTTTGTAGAGTGTGATTGAGTTGCGAATTTCCTTATAAATATCTGAATTTAATGAAAAATTTCCCGAATAGATTTTTGCTGAGTTTGTTTCTATGATCCCTATATTATTTCAATGTGTGGTATAAAATGTGGTATGTAATTGGCGCTGACCGGTAAACTCACTAAGAAACTCGTACAAAATCTAGGCTCAGGTCGGCATGGTGACGGAAATGGGCTTTATTTAGTTGTTGATCCATCAGGCGCACGGCGCTGGATCGTTCGCGTCGTCGTTAAGGGACAAAAGAATAGGAAGGGCGCCCCTTTGAGGACGGACTTTGGGTTGGGTGGCGCAGATGTTGTGACGTTGAACCAAGCGCGTGAGCGCGCCCTGGAATATAGGCGCATGGCGAGGCAGGGTCTCAACCCGCGCTACAATGCGGAGCAGCAAGTCCCGAGTTTTGAAGAATTAGCGAAACAAGTTCACATTGAGCGGATGCCGACCTGGAAGAATGCTAAGCACGGCCAGCAGTGGATTAATACGCTACGCGACTATGCATTTCCTACAATTGGGCGAATGCCTGTCGATAACATTGGCCAGCCAGAGGTTTTGATGTGCTTGTCTCCAATTTGGACTCAGAAGCATGAGACAGCGAAACGTTTGGCGCAGAGGATCAAAACAGTTTTGGATGTAGCGCGCTCCAAAGGGTTCCGTTCCGGTGAAAACCCAGTGACTGCCATCAAGGACGGGAATGTTCTGCCCAAAGTGAATGCCAAGGTAAAGCATCACAAAGCGATGAAATGGCAAGACGTGCCAGCGTTCTATGCCGAGCTCAAATCTCGAAATGCCATGGCTGCGAAAGCATTGATGTTTACCTGCCTAACCGGTTCACGAACGAACGAAGTATTAGGTATGCGCTGGGACGAAATCGACGCAGAAGCCCGGCTGTGGACTTGCCCTGCGGATCGCATGAAAACAGGCGAACACCATAGAGTTCCTCTGACAGAAGAAATGCTTTCAATCATTGAGCCTCTTCGCGCCATGAAGTCGGAGTATGTTTTTGAGGGGCAGAAGAGGCATAGGCCTCTTTCCAACATGTCGATGCTGATGCTTTTGAGGCGGATGCAAGTGGAAGGAGTTACGGTTCACGGGTTCCGTTCTACCTTCCGGGACTGGGCCTCTGAGGTCTCGAACGCACAACGAGAGGTCGCAGAGTTGAGCCTGTCACACCGGATTGGATCGGATGTCGAGCGAGCGTATTCTCGGTCTGACCTTCTCGAAAAGCGGCGCGCTCTCATGGAACGTTGGTCGAAATTTGTTTCCGACGCTGGTGGCAGTGCAGAAAAAGTGGCACCAGAAGACGAAAAGTAAGGAAACCTCTGAAATGCGTTCTGGTCGGGTTCTGCTTTGACCAATTAAGCAATGTATACTTTGCAGTTTTTGTGCGGGGAACACATGAAGAAGAAATCTACGGAAACCATGCTCAACCGGCTCAAAGGCCTGCCCCTAATCAGGTAGAATTGAGTCGATGTACTCTTTAACTGACGTTACGGACTCAAAGTTTTTCCCATCAAAGCAATAGAAATCATCTTCCACATCGACTTTTTTTCCACGGTACTCAAATCCAACTTTTCCGACCAGCTGAGGATTCATTCCATTGGCATCTGTAATGGTGCCCATGGTTCGCTTGAACTTTCTCCAACCGAACCAGCCAATCAGGGTTCCGATGATACCTGATGGCAAAGAGAACAACAAAATACCGCTCGACCAACCGTCCCAGTTGAGAACTGCTGCGCCTGAGAATAAAAAGCCACAACCTCCGATGAATAATGCAATCAATGAGACTGTAAATAGACCGAGCTTCGCGTATTCGGGTTTCCCGACCGCCCAAACACCAAAGCATATCAATGCCGTGAAAACTAACAGATAAAACATCACCGAGCTCCTAACATAGAAAGCGAATTCATTCGCCGCGCCCGCGCAGCCGCGTCCCTGTAGAAAAGGTTGTAGGTGTCGAACGGGATGATCTTGCCATCCAAAGTAACAAAATGAACACAAGAGCGTTTCACGCGTGAAATACAAAAGTTGTGCGGATCAAGAAATTCTGAAACCACCACCCTGAAGATGTTAGAGTATTCCAGATTGCCCGGCGTCGGGACCTCTGGCAAGCAACACAAGAGCGCTTCCAACCGCTCCGATGAATTGGTCGGATCACTTTCTAATGAAAAGAACTCAAACAACCGTTTTCTTAGTTCGGGAAATTTCTCAAAACTGACCGTATTGGGCACTTCATCAACCAGCATTTCGCGCGGAAGAAAACTTGTGACCGGCGCAATGTCTTTTCCCTGCCGCAGAGCATAACCGATCGTGATCGATTCCGGGTTGCAGGGAAGCGGGATCACATCTCGTTCGGTGAACGGATTGTCTGCCTCAATGATGCTGCGGCGGATGTCGCTAAGAACGATTCTATCCCTGTCGGGCTCAAAGCCGTCATTGCGTCCGGCATCTTGTATCGGTTGGAAGGTCACGCCACGGACACAGGACCAGGTCAACGCATGTTTCACAATGTCGCCGACCTCGTCGTCGTTGAGGCCCTTCTTGATCACAGCGACAAGCGTCGTCGAAATCCCAAACTCCTCTAGATTCTCAAGAGCCTGCTGCCGAATGCGTGTCAGGTCGGCACCTCGTAGTTGTTGGTGCACGTCTGGCCTTAATGAATCGAACTGTAGATAAACTTCAAACCCGGGTTTGAGCTCGGCCAACTTGGCAACAAATTCCTTGTCCCGAGCAATGCGCAATCCATTTGTGTTGACCATCAAGTGTCGGATTGGTTTGGATTTCGCAAGGTGAAGAACTTCCAAGATATCTGGATGTAGCGTCGGTTCTCCACCCGATATTTGTAGAAGGTCTGGCTCAACCTCACTTTCGACCAGTGTGTTCAGCATTGTCTCGACTTCGGCCAGCGTCCGGGTTCCTGTTCGAGATGGTGAGGAGTCTGCAAAACACACCGGGCAGCTGAGATTGCAGTGTTCGTTTATCTCAATAATGGCGAGGCAGCTGTGTTGCTCATGGTCGGGGCAAAGGCCGCAGTCGTAGGGACAACCCCTGTCGATACGAGTTTGGAATTCATTTGGGCGATCGCCGGGTTTTACCCAGTCAAGGCAGCGCCTGTAGTAGTCTGCGTCTGTTGAAATCAGCGCTTTGCGTACGCCGTGGGTACGACACCTCTTTTGATAATATACATTCTGACCCTCGATGATGATCTTTGCTGGGACCGTCGCGAGGCATTCGTCGCAAAGAGACGTGGTTTGCCCGTGAAACAGATATGGAGCAGACTTACGTTCGAGCATCCTTTGACCTCAAAATCATGTAAATAGCGTATGCGATTAGACTGAGACAAACAAAGTGAAACAAATTTAATGGTCCAGCGATCGACGTGTAAGGTTTCAGGAATTCCCAGATGAACCGTTGGGCCGCGTAGAAACCAACCATCAAGTAGAACCCGTTTTTCAAGAAAAATGGCGAGCGAACGGCAAGCGCTATAACCGCTCCTACCAAGAATACTGCCATTGCCGTCGATTCATAGAGTTGCACCGGATGGCGCAAGATACCGTCACCGAAGTCCCACCCCCAGGATGCACCGGTCGGGATGCCGTGCGTTTGATCTTCGAGCCCGGAGAGCAAACAACCAATACGACCGACCGCCACGGTTGTCGTGAAACCAATGACAAAGATCACGCCGGTGCTACCCACTATGCCGCGAAACCTCTTATAGATCTCAATCGCCAAGGTCGCACCGGCAAGGGCGCCGACGATGCTGCGGCCAACCATTGGAATTTCTGACAAGATGAGGTTTGCGCTGCCCAGACCATACCCGCCGACTGCTGCCCCGGTGACCAACGCGATACCATAGCCTGTGCTTAGTTTGCCCAACGCCATCGCGTTTGCCGCACGAAGGCGCCAAGTATAGGCCAAATACGTTCCCACCAAAGAAAGCGATGCTGCAAGCAAGTCAAAGACAATGTGGATATTGAAACCGCTCATCTTCAAAGTCATTCAGCAGAAGCGTCTCCTGTCAACCGCTGCTGCCGTTCTAATCCTGAGACAAAGACTAGTTATGGGAATGGTTTGCTGCGCGAACGGGCACACCATTGCCTTCAAAACTGGACGGATAATTTGAATGCCATCTAGTCCGCTTCGAGTTCAGACCGACATCCGCTGCAATTTGACCAAATGTCCGCTCAAAGCCACCACCCTCAGAGATGCCCTCTACATCAGCGGCGGGTCATATGTCCTCCCCCGGCGGCTTAACAGTGCCTCACTACACGCCGGGGGAGAAGCAGGGAACGTTTAGATCATGCCGGCCTTTCGACACTGAATCAAAGCAGCATCGGGATGGCAGGCTATACCTTCGGGTAGGTAGGCTAATCTGGCGGCCGATCATTTGGAAACTGGTGTCACAGTGTAAACGCAGTCGTTTGGCATGGAGTAATTGAAGGGAAGTTGAGCGGACAGAGCGGTCGCTCAAGAGGTTTACTTCTCTCAACATTCTATTTGATGTCAGTCAAAGCCGTGTGGCGCTTTATGTTTATCATTCGTCAAATGCTTGCGAGCAACAAGATAAACGCTTTTCTGGCGGTGGTTTGTGTAATCGTGTGCTTGGGCACGTTGACGTCTGCAACTCTCGTCGTTGCCTCCTATCTTCTGATAGTTTTCATTTTTCCGGTCTTGCTGTTACCTTACGCGGGATGGGCCGTCTGGGCTTTCTTCATGTCTTCGATGGGCTGTCTGAGGCCTATATCAGTTGGACTGGCGATCACCCTTACCTTCATAGGGGTACCGTTTTGCGCCTATCTCCCCTACGAGGTCGCTCGGCAAGAGATGCTATTGCGAGCAACTGACATGCCAGACAGTCCTGGTCTTACCGTTTCAAGTATCTCCGCTGATCCTTTCGGGAACGCGTCCAGCGGGCCGGGTGTGCTTTATCGTATTGAAGCTCAGAACGAAACCTTGCCGGCTGTCAGGGACTTAACAGACAAGCTGGTTTCACAGGGGTGGGAGATTGTCGTCGGCGGTGTTCCAAATGCGAGAGGCTCGGGTCTCGGGGTTTTGTTCAGCAAGCCCGGAGGTGGCTCCGTCAGTCTGCGTGGAAGCTGGAATAGGACCTTGCACATCTATGAGAACGTCACGCTCAGGGAGAACTTCTCGCCGGTCTCACCCATTCTCCTGCTTATTACTCTGCTCGCAGGCGGATCGGTTTCGGCCGCTTATGCGGGTCTCAAAGGAAGGAAGGCCATGAATGGGAACAGCGTTTAGCCCACTTGGGTTGTTAATTTCTGGCTTCTTGGCGCTTGGCGCAGCGTTTCAGGGAAGTGCACAAGATACACCTGGCAAGGGGGTGCTCTATCCAATTCTCGTTGACGACAAGTGGGGCTTCATATCCGAAAGTGGAGACGTCATAGCGGAACCGGCTTACGACAGCTTGAAAGGCTTGCGGTTTCCGATTCCCGGATGCACAGACCTCAGGTTTGCTCCCAATGTTCTTGGTGCTGACGGGCCTGTTGCGGTGGCGAACTTCGCTGGTGGCGCGGCACTTAAATGGGGATTTGTCAGCGCAGAGGGCGAGATCATCCCCCCTGGTTATGACGAAGTATACGGCTTCCATGATGGGGTTGCGGCGGTGTCACGTGAGGGCAAATGGGGCTTCATTGATACCACCGGGAAGGATGTCATTCCCTTTGACTACGACTTCGCATCCGGGTTCCGCGCGGGCGTATCAATCGTCATGGTCGACGGGTGGTGGGGCCTCATTGACCGCGAAGCCCGATACGTCGTCGAGCCGAAATACGATGTCATCAGGTTCTTGAGCCACGGTCCCTACGTCATGTTTGAGACGAAGGGAAAGCAAGGCGTGATGCATGTGAACGGCGACGTGCTCGCGGAAGCCCAATTCGATCGGGTCAACGTCCTGTCAGAGGGCCTCTTGAATGTCTACGTGAGCGATAAGGCTGGTTACTACAATGTTGAGCGCAAGGCATTCGAATTCGAGCCGGAATTCGACATGGCTGCTCCATTCAACGAGGGTGTCGCTCAAATCAGGATCGGCAATGAAACTGGTTTCATTGACCGGAACGGAACTTACACCGTGGAACTTCAAGAACCGAACAAACAGATCATGTCGAATTTCGGTCAGTTCCATTTTGATTGGCCAAAACTGAGCCCAATTAGAAAATATATTGATTTAAAGCGCGGCAAAAAAGTCGTGGGATTGATTGATGTAAGGACTGGCTCGATCCTAATCGAGCCATCTTTTGCTTCAATTGGAATGGTCTATGACGATCGCGCAGTTTTCGAAGATAGTGGAAAATTCGGATACCTCGATGCGACTGGAAAGATCGTAATCCCCGCGAAATTCCAAGCAGCCTCGGACTTCTCAGGCGGTCTGGCCTTCGTGCGCTATCGCGGTGATCCCGCTTATATCGATAAGGAAGGAGAGATCGCCATCATGTTCGATGAGAAGCGGGTTCGAGGAAGCCCATTTCGCCTGAAACTCGCTTTCGTATACGGCGATGGACGTGAACGTTATATTGATCGTGACGGGACTGCGATCTACTCGTTCAGATCGGGATGTAAGTAATTTTGCGTTACGATTAGACTTAGGAACTGGATCCTATATGGCCGTCCGCTTGGGGCTTATACCCGTCATTTTCTTCAACGAAGCCAAACGTCGGGCTCGTTCCGGACCTTCGTGGCGGATTGGACCTATGTCCACGATGCGGATGAAGTGGTCAGTCGCGCGGTGTTCGCAGCACTAGTTACTCTGCGAACGAATTTTGCAAGGAATGGTGGCGAGCAGCCTACCCGTGGGGTCCAATTGCCGTTTTGACTTCGATCAACGACAAAAGACGCCTTTGCAAGGCTTAATTAGCCCGACTACTTACCGTTGTCCCGGTTCGGCAAACAGATTTGGAGAGGAAGATAATGAAACACGTTTCTTATTTGGCCACGGCCTTTTCAATCGCTTCATTTCCTGGGTTTGCTGATACGATTAATGTCGGATCGGTTCAGGTCTACAACGTGAGCAGTTACACAATTGATCCCGCGGCACTTCAAGGGTTCGAAAAGGCTTTGGGCGACGAGCTTTGCAAGCGCGCAGGCTTTTCTTGTGATTGGAAGGTTTTGCCTCCTGAGCAGCTTTGGTCTGCACTTCAAGCGGGCGAGGTAGACGCAATTGTGGCCGGGGTCTCGATGGGTGACGAAGCCATAGACGGTGTTGATCGAACGATGCCCTATTTAATGCTTGATCCATTCCTCCATATCGGCTTGCCCGGCACGCAATGGACGATTGAGGGGGCAATTATTTCGCACCTCCCTGACCCCGCAGTGACGGCATATGCCCAAACGACTGGCGCTTCTTTTAACGAATACGAAACCCTCGAAGCCGCTCTTGCCGCAGTGCGGGACAGGCAGGTCATGTCTTTGTTTGGCGAAAGGGAGGCCCTTGTCCCGGTGGCCGAGGCCTCAGGCGGCGAGTTTGTCATCATCGGGAACCGAGACGAAATCAAAATCAAGCCAGGCATCGCTATGGCGGTGCGTAGCGATGACATGGATCTGCGCTTCGCTTTCGAGGACCAGATTTTCGATATGTCTCAGGATGGAAGCTTGAACACATTGACTGAGACTTGGTTCGGCGTAGATGCCGCACGTTGGTAGATATCCTAGTTGGTGTATTTGTAATTTTTTGCGTTTTGTGCAAAAAATTTGGTTATAGAGTTCGAAAAATTCGTCGGCACAACGCTTCGCGAATACCGCGCAGGACAGAAAAAAGACTTCGCAGAGAGTAGAGGTCTTCTATGCATCTTAGACCGAGCAAAGAGGTCTAAATTGCGTTTAGCCGTTGAGCATAGTGCTAGTAATTACCGACGATAGCCAGCTTTCTATACTTTAGAAACATCAGCCCAAGGAGGTTAGAATGAAGTACATTCCTATTATGATATTGGCTCTGTCGTCATTTTCGACTGCCGCGCTCGCAGGAAAGCCACAAGCAGGTGACAGCCCAAGGCCGGGCATCACGTTCGACGGAGAGACCGGCGGAGGTGCTAATCGCGACAATTTCCCCGGAGGGGGAAAGAAGTAGCAAGTCCATAACTCTTAGTGGATACACCAAGGGGCGCACCTCGTCGCCCCTTGCAAATGGATTGGCGCAATCGTTCGTACCTGCCCTGATAAATCCAGAACTAGCTTCCTTTAGGCCTTAGCGTAGGCAGATGGAACCGCGCCATAATCAACTTTGCTCGGCGTCCTTCAAGAAAAAGGTAATAAGAACACCCAAGGGGCCTAAGAAAAAACCTAATGCAGCAGCGAGACCAGCTTTTGAAGGCGCGCGATCTCTCGCTACCATGATGCACTAACAATCAAATCGGACCACCCGATGGGGGCAGACCAGTGAGCCTTAAGGCCGATGAGGGCCGTCGAGGTGGCTTGGGTGCCTAGGGTGTTATGAAGCATTGTCAGTGCAGCAAGTAGCGGAAACTGTAATGAAGAAATGGCTAAATGTTATGGCTTTTGTCGCGGCTATGCTGTTGTTCATGGTCGTATTTGTTTATCTAGCGCAAGGCGTTCTTTTCGGCTTCAAGTTTGGTTTTGGATATGGATTGGTTCCCGTCTTATTGGGGCTTGCTGCCGTATTGGTTGTCTTAGCATGGCTGATGAAATGGCTTTCTCGATGACGAACAGATTGTCCTAATTGGAAAATTTATCGGCGGCCTTGATTGCATGTCGGCTGAGCGAACAAAGCTGCCTTCCCGTAGGCTGCTGTGTAATCCTCAGTACTGCTTCCTTCAGAAGTAGCGAATGTTCATTCACCTAAATTCACAGTCAGGACTCCGTCCATAGAGCCTAGTGTCTTTGCAGTCCTCAACGCGTTGTAGCGCCTCTTTGATTTGCTCCATTGTCATTTCACGTTCGAGTTCCCAAACGATCTTTTTGCTTGGGCCCATCAGTGTGACACTGGCGCCTTGCGAAAAGGGATACATGAACTCGTATGCCAGAACTAAGTCCCGTGGCACACCGCGGCCGTCACGGTACATCAATGCCAAATTGAAAATGGCGTCCGGGTTACCGAAACCCTTTTGATACCATTTCGCGGCTTGTTCAAAGTCCTGTGGTACGCCACGACCACTTTCGTACATGGCGCCCAAGGCAGACCGAGCATTGTTGGCTGCCGAATTATACTGAGGGTCATCTTCTCCGCCTTCAGAGGCGCGCAGATACCATTCGATCGCCTGATCATAGTCTTGGTCCACGCCAAGGCCCGCTTCGTAGCTTTGGCCGAGCAAATATTGTGCATGGACATGCCCCTGGTCGGCGGCGACGTTGAACCACTTGAAAGCCGCGATGTGGTCCGCGTTTGAGGAGTGCTTTCCTAGAATATTTCGGACAATCTGTCCCAGCCAATTGCCTTCTGGCGAAGGCGGTATTTGACCGCGTCTGTACATGAGGCCCAAATCATACTGCGCTCCGGCGTGCCCCTGAACTGCGGCAAGCCGATACCATTTTTCGGCTTGTGCAAACCGGTCATCCTGGCCCGAGACATGATAATCTCTTGCTAGGCGATATTGTGCTTCAGCTATCCCTTGCTCAGCAAAGGGCAGTAGCTCCTCTCTGTTCAATCGATAAAAATCAGAGGCCAAAGTCTGAGCCAAACAATCCAGCGGCGCGAGAACCAGCGCTACGGTTAGGATTAGTTCCGGACACCTCATAGGGTTCTCCTACTAGACTGTGTGAGGTTTCCTCTTCTTGAGAGCGCTGTGCCTCGCGGTAAATCAAACTAGCATCTCAGCCCTAAACTAATGCAAGCCTGTGCCGAGATGCAAAGACTGCCCGCTACAACGGCGGCGGGTCATCCGGAAACGGGCGTCAACGGTGTGAAAACAGTCGTTTGGCGTGGGGGTAATTGAACGGCGGTTCAGCGGGACAAAGTGTGAATTCACTTCAGCGTTCTCGACGTCTGGTCCCTTCATTATCGCGCAGCGGTCGTTTGCAGCAAGATTTGCTTCCAGATCGCTGTTTCATCATAGAGTGTCCATTCGCGACGAAGCTTCGGCATGCCGCTGGTCAGTTCTCCGTACTCGGCGTGCGTCGCACCAAGCACGAACACCTCGGCACCGGTAGGTTCACCGAAGGTACCATATCCCTGGTGTGTCCCGTGAAGGGTCCAGCGAACCGCAGCACGGGGAGGCATCGCCGGGTCTTCCCGGCCGATGACGTGGTGTATCCTGAAGTCCGCCTTCGGAAAGCTGGCCCTGAGCCCCATCCAAAATTGATCTGCACCGTCAAAGCTGGTGGCGCGAACGCCGCCTGGGTATTCCAGTTGAGCGGCGCGGTCATATTCTTCGCGGATCGCCTCGAATTCAGCATGCATGATCCGCTTGAGCATCGTCGCCAGACGCGTGCCCCAGGGGTTTTCGTTGCCCGTGCCACGGTAGGGACCGGCAACGTCGTTGGCAGGTGTATATGGCGGAACGCAGGCCTCTGGTCCGCCTTCGCGCGCGATCAGGTCCTGCGCATAGTCCTTCGGGTTCAAACCCAATTGCCGCACGATTGCTCCCTGATCGCGGATCAGCCATTCGTCGTTGATCTGGTTGTTGATGGCATGGCAGTCGGCAATAATTCGATATTGCAGCTTTGTGCCGGTGGGTGCCCCGTACACTCCCGGATGTGAATGCGTGGCAGTAGAGAGCAAACGGTGCGACGACAGCATTCCGTCTTCAGGCCTGCCGCACCAGATCACATCCTCACCCAGCAATGTGCGATCAGGGAACTCGGCAAGCGTCGCCATCGTTGCCGCGATGACATCCCTATTCCCGACGACAACCGAGGCGGGAGAGCGTACTACTATGCCGGGCGCATAGTAGTCGTGTAATTTTGCGATTTGGCGATCTTCCCACAGTTCTTTCGTAATGCCGATGATATAGTCGGGGAAATCGACGAATTTTGGGTCAAACCCTTTCATCGTCATGCATCACCTATTGGAAACGGCAATCGACCGGGAACGCGCACTTTGTTGAACTCACGCAGACGGGCAAAGACATCCACGCCCAGTTGCCGATAGGCGTCGAGGAGATCGACCATTACCCAGTTTTCGCGTATCTTGCCGTTCTCCATGCGCCAGAAATCCAGCGATTTCATGGTGATGCGCTTACCCGAAGGTGCAATGCCCATCCAACCGTCGTGTGTCACGGTCTGAATCATGTTTGGCCAGCCGGTCACCGCTGCATAGTCACCATCGCCAAAGAAGTGATAGGTGATCTCGTTAACATACTGCCCGCGATCCGGCATGCCGTTCAGAAATGGAATCTGGTGCCAGTTGCGGAAGCCAGTGATGCCGCGCGCTGTTCCAATACCTGCGGGGCCGTACCAGTTCACGCGGTCGCTCCAGAAGCGCGGCATCTCCATGACCTCGGGGCCGCCCTGGCTGGGATGCTTTTTCATGTGGTTCAGCATGGTGACGATGTGGTTGCAGGACGCATTCGCCTGCGTCTCATCCCACGGGCCGGGCACAAGACCATCGTTCGTGGCCGGACCGGGAATGCAGAACTCGAGACCCAATGACGGCGCCATGGGCCAGGCCCTAGCCTGCATCATCACTTCGGGGATGTCCCATAGAGTTTGAATCTCGACAACCTTACCGTCTTCGATCCGATAGAACTCATGGAACCGCATATGGGTCAGATGCCCCGTCGGCGGGATATCCAGCCAGGGCCCGACAAAGGTTCCAACATAGTGGCCGCCGCATCCGACCCAGTTGTCCCCATGTTCTGTCCGGCCCGCCATAACGATCCAGTCCCGGCGCTCAAGATCCGGCATCGCATCAAACAGCGGCGCGTAGCAGGAGTCGAAAAGATCATCCGGCCCAACCAAATCACCCAAGGGGTGCGGCATGTGAACGACCGCGTCAGCTGCTAGGGCTTGGCGAAGCGCCGGGCGAACTGCGCTTTCGCTAAAATCCACCATTGCACTTCGCAGCTTGGCAATAATTGACTTGTTCGCGGTGTGGACGTCACTCATGACAGGTGTTTCCGACATCCGGTTATCCTTTCACTGCTCCTGCGGTCATTCCGCTGACAATCTGACGTTGGAAGAACAAGATCAGGACAAACAATGGCGCGGTCGCGGAAACCACGGCAGCCACCGCATACATCACCTTGCCCTCGACTTGGGTTGTTCCAAGGAAGCTGTTGATTGCCGGAATGATGGTTTCGTTTTCTTCACTCAGCAGCATCGCCGTCACGGCGAAGTCGTTGTAGGCCAGAAGGAAACTAAACAGACCGGTGGTGATCACGCCTGGCCACATTACAGGCACGATCACATGTCGAAACGCCTGAAACCGCGTGCAGCCGTCCACCATGGCACTTTCGTCCATATCTTTGGGAATGTTCAGGAAAAACGAGTGTAGCATCCACAAAGTGAAGGGTTGGTTAATCGCGACAAGAACGATGATGGTCGTCGGCAAGTGGCCCCAGATGTTCCATTCGAAGAACGGCAGCAGATAACCCGAAACAAGTGTGATGTGGGGCATCGCGCGGAAGACAAGCGCGGCCATCAAGAGCCAGAAGGCATAGCGAAAGCCTGATCGTGCGAGAGCATATCCGCCCAGCGTGCCAAATGTCAGCGAGATAATTACCGTGAAGAAAACGACGATTCCGGAATTGATCACGTTCTGCCAGAACTCTTCGGTGATCCAGGCACCGTGATAACCAGCCCCGGTAAACGCACCGCCGGTTTCTTCTGTTGTGTTGGTTCCCCACAGTGCGTTCGTCCAGTCAGCTTTCGAGAAGAAGTCGGCCTGAACTTTGAAGCTTCCCCAAAAGGTCCAAAGGAACGGGAATGCTGCGATGAGAAGCCACAGCCCAACGAGCGCGAAAGATATCGCCTTAACAGGGGTCATTCGGGTCTCTAACTGAGTTGCCATGATCGTCCCCTCAATGCGCTTTGCGGTTGAAGTCGCGCCAGGTGCGGATCAGAACCGGCGTCAACAAGATGACCACCCCGATAATTGTCAGCATCGAGGTTGCTCCGGCCGAGCCGTAAAGCGGGTTTCCGCTTTCGCGAAGGTCGTTGTAGATGATCCAGCTTAGAGACCGCGCGTGCGCCTCTGCAGAAAAGCTGACAATCGGCTCAAACACCCGGAAATTGTCCATCAGAAGCATCAAGGTCACGAAAGACACGAGCGGCATCAGATGCGGGACGACCACGAATATTGTCCGTTGCCATTTGCTGGCCCCGTCAATCTGCGCGGCTTCCAAAGTGTCTGACGGTACTGTCTGAAGACCGGCATAGAACGTGATAAAGCTGAACGGCAATGTGTGCCACACCCCGTAAACGATAAGCATCGTCCAGGTCAGTGCAGTCGATGCCTTGAGGCTGAGATTTGGATCGTCGAAAATCAGCTGGATGGTCGCGCCAATCACGCCATCACCGTCTACCATCCAGAACAAGATGAGAGAGCCAACCAGCGGGGTCACCAGAAAGGGCAGAAGCGAGACAAAGATCGACGGGCCTTTCATCAATTTGGGCAGGCCGTTAACGCCAATCGCGATGGCCAGTCCAAGGACGAGCACCAAGGGCGTGACAATAGCGGTGTAGGTGAGTGTGAATATTAGCGCGTTATAGAACGGAAGATCGAACACTTGGTCCCAAAACTCACCAAATGTCGTGGTGGAACCCCAGGCATTGCCAACCTCGGCAAATGCCAGGTGCGAGCGGTTAATATAGGTACCCAATCCATTGTATTGCCCCATAGGGGCTTCCTCCCGAAGCTTCTCAGTAGCTTCAAGATCGACCTTCGTGGACTCTTTGCACCCGAAGGGGCCGCAGCTTTCAGAAACGACAAGGACTTGTTCGTGCTGCACAAAAAGCGACTGTAAAAAGACCGACACGATCGGCAGAGCGATAAACAGTATCATCGCTGACAGCGTTGGCAGAATGAACCAGAAGAATGTCCGATGCTTCATGACGGGGCCCTCAGATTGGGGGTGATTGATGTGAGGGGAGCCTTCGAAGCATTGCCCCCCTCACACAGGTTTCTTCAGATTAGTTACTTAAGAAACCTGCTTCTTTAGCTGCAGTCGTGTAGGCCGCTTCGACGTCTGCTAGGGCCTTCTCGGCGCTCTCATCACCTTTCAGGAAGTCCGTGAGTTCCGAACCCAATGCGTTGTGCATCAGCCCGATCTGCGGAAGCATCGGATAAGGTGCTGCGCCTCCCTGTGCCGTCGCGGAAACACCTGCCGCAGCTGGACCCGGTTTGAATCCATCTAGCAACCAAACAGCATCATCATTGTTGGCGGCGACCATCTCAGCCGTCAGAGCACTCGCCAATGCGGCAAAGGTGGCTTCGGCTTCAGAATCCGAGACGTTGGTCGAAATGGTAAAACCATCCCACCAGAGCGTTGCACCGGGAACGCCGCCCGGCTCCACAGAGGGCGCAGCCGACAGAACGGTGTTGGAAGTCACTTCCTCGGTCGATCCTTCATCGTCCAGAATTGGCGAACCGCGCGAGCCCCACATGATGCCCAATGCCGCTTCACCGGCTTCCCACAGACCCTGGGTTTCGTTTGATGCCTGGGTCAAATGGTCTGGATGTGCATATTCAACCAACGATTTCAAAGTCTCGAGTGCCGCGACGCCGGCAGCGCTGTTCACAGATGGTTCCGCGCTGCCCGGCTTGAAGAACTCACCGCCATGAGCAAGAAAAGCCAGATTGAACGACTCGCCAACATTCCATCCGGTCTTCATGTTCATCACGATAGGGTATTCCATGATGCCAGCTTCGCGGATTGCTTTTGCAGCGGCGACCACTTCGTCATAGGTGCCCGGTACGCTATCAATTCCGGCCTGAGACAGAATGTCCGTTCGCGAGAACAAATGCTGGGAGTTTGCCATAAACGCAATGGCCATAACGTTGCCGTCAATGCTGATCTTCAGATTGTCAGGAATGTTTTGCCCGTACTTTTCAATAAGATCATTCAAAGGACGCACGAGCCCATCGTTCATCAATTGCGTCAACGTCGAGTTTGCGACAATAACGCTGGTGTATTCTGCAGGGTTAGGTGTCAGCGCTGCGTTCATAATCTGACGGGCTTCGGTGGTGTGATTGCGCGAGAACTCCGCTGCAGCGGCCGCGCAGTTCTCTTCAGCGGTTCCCGCGACGGCATGAATTGCGGGGAAGTCGCTGGCAAGAATGCGGATCGACTGCCCGGATGGTCCACAATCCGCGGCAAAAGCTGCTGAGGACATCAGACTCGTGAGTGCTCCGGCTGTGATTAGTTTTTTGAGAAGCATTTTTCTCTCCCTGTGTTCGAGGGTGCAACTTCGAAGCCCGCACCCGATTTGCTCCGCTTTCGCGGCAATTTCTCGACGTTAACTTCCGACACGCGCTCCGGTCGTTGCGTCGAACAGGTGGCACTGTTCGGGTGCAACTGATATTGAAACCGTTTCGTCGATTTCTGCGCGATAATTCTTGTCGGCCTTGACCGAAACAAGCGCCCCACCGATGCGAACCGAAACCATGGTTGCATCGCCTAAGAGTTCCATCGTGTAGATAGGCGCATTGATCTGGCCACCGCTTTCAGCAACATTTGCATCCTCGGCACGGAAGCCCAGAGTGATTGTGCCATCCGGTACGTTCAGGCCACTAATCTCGACGTGCTTGGCGCGGAAAGTGCCACCTGATATTTCGCCTTCGACGAGGTTCATCGCCGGATTGCCAATGAAGCTGGCCACAAATGCGTTGGCGGGCCGGTCATAGATATCAACAGGCGTGCCAACTTGCTGAACCACGCCCCGTTTCATGATGACAACGCGGTCGGCGAGGGTCATCGCCTCGATCTGGTCGTGAGTCACATAGATCGTCGTAACAGCCAGTTCGTGGCTTAGGTTCTTGATCTGCGCACGGGTTGAGACCCGAAGCTTTGCATCCAGGTTCGACAGCGGCTCATCCATCAGGAAAACGTTTGGCTGGCGTACAATGGCACGGGCGAGGGCCACGCGCTGACGCTGGCCGCCGGAAAGCTCTGCTGGTTTGCGGTGCAGGAAGTCATCAAGTTCCACCATCGCGCTGGCGCGGCGGACTTTCTCATCGTGGGTCGACGGATCAACCCCGCGCACCCTAAGTGGGAACCGAATGTTTTCGTAGACATTCAGGTTCGGGTAAAGCGCGTAGCTTTGGAAAACCATCGCCACGTCGCGGTCTTTCGGCTCCATGTCGTTGACGCGCTGACCATCAACCAGAATATCGCCTTCTGTTGCGTCCTCCAGTCCCGCAATCATCCGCATCGTCGTTGTCTTGCCGCAACCTGACGGGCCAAGAAGCACGAGAAACTCCTTGTCGGCAATTGTCAGGTCAAAGTTATCGACCCCCACAAAAGACCCCCAACGCTTCCCGATATTGCGAAGCTGAATTTCCGCCATGTTCCCTCCCGGAATCTCCTTGCATACGATTGCAAGAAGACTAGACGAACAATGATTTTTAGAATAATGAATTCGTTCAATGAGAGATATAAATCAAATTGATCTCAGGTTGGTCGACACCACCATCCTCCTGGTTTTTCTCGGTGCCATGCGCCATCGGAAGGCCACGGCTGTTGCGCGCGAAATGGGGCTGACTCAACCAGCGGTCAGTCATGCTTTGAAGCGATTGCGTAATCTTTATGGGGACGCCCTGTTTTTGCGACGCGCTCACGGGCTGGAGCCAACCGCTCTGGCGTGCGAACTGGAACCCAAGGTTCGCAGGATTGTCCGGCTTATTTCGGAGACTCTGGAGGGGGCTGAGGAGTTCAACCCAAGTACGGCCGCGACTGACTTGAAGATCGGCGCGTTCGACTATGAACTTACCGGGATCATTCCAAAGCTTGTTGCCGAGCTGCGCAAAGTCAGCCCGAACATCAACATCCATGCCTTTCCGTTGCACAATATCGAAGCGTTGGACGCACTGGCGCAGGGCCGGATAGATCTATCGATCGGATATTTCGACTTTCCGGCAGGAAGCGAAAACACGTTTGTCGCCCAAGAGCTTTTTCCAGAGCACTATGTACTTGCTGGCCGACGGGATCATCCGCTTCTATCGGGCGATCTGACATTGGCGCAGATCGCGGCGGCGAACCACCTTCTCATTTCACCACATGGCCCAATCCGAGATCTGGTGGATCATGCGTTGCATCTTCAAGGTTACAAAAGAAACATCCAGACGATTGTTCCTTCGCTTTTCGCTGCGCTTTCGATCGTCGAAAGTTCAGACCTTGTGGTGACCCTCCCTGAACGAGTTGCAAGAGACAATGCGCGGCGATTTGACATCGTCCACCAGCCTCTGCCGATTGAGGGTGGTACGTTCCACTTGCATGCCGTCCGTCACATCCGCGATGCCAATAACCCACTTCACATCTGGCTGTTGCAAAAGGTACGAAGCGTGATCCCGGATTAGTCTCTCAATGCTTGCCCGCTCGATGGCGCGCGAATTTGCCTTTGCTTTCACTCCAACACTTACTTACAAACAGCCAAGTGCATTGATTGATTTCGGCAAGCGGACATTGGTGCGCCTTGCTTCAACCGACAGTTTGGGCTCAAACCGGGCCTTCGCCGCAATGTGAACGAAAGCCTGCAATGCGGGACTTTGCCGCCGTTCAGCTATGGCACCTTGTCTACCAAGATCGCATTGAGCGTAGACCCTTAGCAACGCAGCATTGCAAGCGTTTGGAAGTCATTCGAATTCCAGAACTTCCTTGCGAGAACACGATTAGGAAACTCGATGATGAAAGCAGCGTCTGGAAGCGGCTCACTGTTTCTGATCTTGAACCGGGTAGCGGTCAGGTTCCTCGAACACATCCATCGCTTTGGTACCGGCTTTAATCCTTGCACTGTGAACCACGCCCGAAGGGATGTTCCAAGTTTCGCCGGGTCCATAGGAATGGGTTCTGCCATCAATGGTCAGTTCAACCTCGCCTTCGAAGCAAGTTCCCCACTGCCCTTCGTGTGAATGCGCAGGCAATTCAACGTCTTGATGGAAGTCAAAAAACACAACTAACCCGTTGTCGGACCGGATAGCGTGCGCTTCAACGACCTCCTTCGGAAATGGAATATCGAGAAGTGGAAAATTCTTCATAAAATCAGGAAAATTCATCTCTTGAGGCTCTCTACAATCTTTTCACTTTCCTAAGTAAAACCTCTGAGCGAGCCGCCAGTCAACTTCAACAATGGGCTCATAGCGATCATTCGCCGCGAGGGCACGAATGGCTGCTGTGGGCTGGAAACGAACACTATTGGTTAAGTCTCCAAAAGCTCATTCCCGAATACGTTAGCCCTTGACACGATCATCCGAAATTCGACCAACTCGCTTTGCTGACATTTCGAAAAGTAAATACCAAAAGCCCCCACTGGTGCCCCCCTTTTTTCAAAATGACTTCCTCTAGACCAGATTTGAGCGCTCGTTGAAATGCCAAAAGGGTCTCCCTAAGTACCCCTTTATGAGCGAAATGACAGTAGACGAAGAGATCGATGCGATTGTCGACAAGTTGATCGGACCACAGGACGACTCCGTTCCCACGACACTTTTAGGCGGAGCTGGACGCCGGCTTGATGTGTCGAAGCAGAACTTTCACGAAAGCAAAGAAGAATTTAATTTAGAGAAAGAAGCCGTCGAGGCCGTGATCAAGAATTTGGAATCGGCTATTTCCCGATTAGTCTTGGAAAAGGGCAACATGTCCAAGAACCAGATGCTTGAACGACTGAGCGCTGCGATTAATACGCGAGCTGTTCGAGTGGTCGGGCGGCAGCGGGCTGAAACGTCGGTTGATCTGGCTTTAAGCAACGTAGCGCAGTCTGGTTTCTCCCATGTGTCTTTGATGGTGATGGCCCAAGCGGTCTATCTTTATAACGACAGGCTCAAAGAACTCCTTGATCAGGAGGAGAGGTTTTGGTCGGTCGCCCACCGACCACCAAACCATTATGCGAGGACCATCGCGCTACGCCTCGCTCGACTGTATGCAAAGCATAAGCGCAAAAAACCAACTTATGGAGCCGCTCGGGATGGAGGCCATCCATCGACAGAGTTTGGGCGAGCGCTGGAAGAGATCTATGAAGTGCTTGGGATTACAGCCAGCGTGCATAATCAAGCTAAGTGGGCCATCAGTCAGCTGACTGAAGAAGACATCAATCCACCGGCAAATGCACTAGGGTTATTGAACTACATGTCTCTGAAATCCTAACAGGCACTCCACTATCGATTTCTAACTTTCGACGAATTTAAAAGGTGTGTGATCTAAGGCCTTTTCAAAGCGGCCATATGGGATTTCACGGTTTGTTCCCATGCCGGTGAAACCCTGCTCAAAGTAATCCAGTCCAACACAAAAGGATTGGAAAATGACAAACTTGTTTGAGCAGAACCGAAACTACGTACTTGGGGATACAGAGCTTGATCTGATTGGTGACCGTGAAAAACTCGCACAGTGGCGTCACAAGGGGGTCGGGCCAGCATTCTACAAGTTGGGTCGCAAAATTATCTATCGTGGCGAGGACCTCAACGCTTGGGCGGAAGCCAACAAGTTCGAACCGTCGAAACGCGTGACCAAGTAATGGCAAAGCGCATTTCGTCACAACGTATCAAGAAAGATCGGCTCTATACCTACGAAACGGCGGCTGCATCACTCAAGGTGACGCCCGCCACTGTTCGTTCATGGCGCAAGGTCGGCTTGCAGGTGATGTCCGAGCGCAAACCCCACTACATTCTTGGTGAAGCACTGATTGAATTTCTCGCGAGACGTTCAATCCGGAAATCAATCAAGATGGCTTCGGACCAGATGTACTGCCTGAGCTGTCGTATGCCTCGGCGCCCTCTTGGCGCAATGCTCGATTATGTCCCTAACGGCGATGCGAAGGGTCGGCTAGTTGGTCTTTGTGAGGCTTGTGAGCGACCAATTCAACGCTTCTCATCAAAGGCTGATTTGGTCGGGCTTTCGGAAGTTTTCGAGATCGCAACCAAGGTTGACTCTCAAGCCTAACGGAACCCCGCAGCCGTAGTTTGAAACCTCACTTCAGCTGACGTGGCCGAACTGCCTCAAATTTTACCTGAATAGAAACATCTAACTCGGAGTGTCTTTATGCGAAAACTCAATGAGGAAAACGAGCGGATCAAGCAGAAGTACGTGTTCTATTTGGAGCAGGCGAAAGGGCTTGATGAGAAATCCACGGATAAGGTGCTGGCCGCGATTTTGAAGTTCGAGCAGTCAACGAACTTTAAATCGTTCAAGCGGTTTCACATTGAGCAAGCGGCAACTTTCAAAGACTACCTGGCAAAATCAATCGGTAACTCAGGAAGGTCGCTCAGCCATTCTACGGTTGATGCAACATTGGCCCTCGTACGTAACTTCTTTCATTGGCTTGCGGGGCAGCCGGGTTACAAATCACGGATCAGCTATTCCGATACAGCCTATTTCAAGAACAGTCGGAAATCTGCCCGGATCGCGCATACGGCCAACGAAAAAGAAAGCCCATCAGTGGAGGCTGCATTTCACGCTTTCCAAGCGATGCCTGACGACACTGAATTTGAGAAACGCGACAAGGCACTGTTCGCTTTCTTCATGCTAACGGGGGCACGGGTTGGTGCGGTGGCTTCTTTGCGCCTAAAGCACATTGATCTCTTTAATGGTCGCGTTTTTCAGGATGCCAAAGAGGTCAACACCAAAGCTGCCAAGACAATCGATACCACCTTCTTTCCTGTCGATGCGGCTTACCTAGAATGCTTTACGCGTTGGGTTGAGTTCCTGCGTAAGGAGAAGCTCTTCGGGCCCGCTGATGCTCTGTTTCCCAAGGCAGAGACAGGTATAGCTGAGGGTGGTGGCTTTACTGTTATTGGTTTGTCGCGAGAGCCTTATGCCAACACGACAACGTTGAACAAGATCATCCGAAATGCCTTTGCCGCAGTTCAACTGCCTGAATACACTCCACATAGTTTCAGAACGACATTGATGCGACTTGGTGTCGAGGTGTGCAAAGGTGACATGGAGAAACTCAAGGCTTGGTAAATGAACCTGGGTCATGAGGGGATGATGACGTCGGTGACTTCATACTTGCCCGTCAGCAGCCAACGGCGTTCAGAGATTTTGAAGGGTATGCGGGGTGAGCTCTAATTCATCACGAGCAGTGCAATACCTAAATAGGAAAGAGATTTTGCAGTCCACGTCAGAGCTATGAATGCGGAGGACGCAATCACTCCCAACGGCCCAAACCGGGTTTGCTTTCGACCTGTTTTAGTTGGCTGGTCTCACGTATGGACGTCATGCACGGAAATTAACTTTGTGTGTGTATTTAAGCTGCACGGTGAAGCAAAACGGGACCTTGATTAAGAGGTTGGGGCTCGCTGGCGCATACCGAGCCAGTATGCCATCACCGCACCAGTAGAAACGCCGAAGGCATCTGCGAGAAAATCGTCCAGATCACAGTCGCGGCCAACAAGCGGTTGGAGGATTTCAATTGCCCCACCGAAGGCTAGTGCTGCAAAAATTGCTAGAAGAAGGCAGCGCCTGGTGCAAAGCGAAAACGGGATCATCAAGGCGAAGAAGGCCACAAAATGATAAAGCTTATCCCAGGCCAAGGCCTCTTTATCTGCAGGAGGCGGTGTAAGTGTCAGATAGCCAATCGCTACCGCTATGGCTAAGCCTGCGGCTAAAGCCGCAAACCTATTCTGGCTTAAAATTAAATGACGTAGCCTACTGCCCATCATGTTGACAGCAACCAGCGCCATGATGCCCGCACTTTTCAAAGTCTTTCCAATTTATGTATACTGTTTGGGCTTTCTTTGGTTTTTTTGAGTAAGATTAGAGCAGGCAGATCAACTTGCGAATCTGACTTACCATGGGTCAGGTGAAAATCTGTAGCATTTGTAGAGCTCCGCTAACCATTCTAAATTTCAAAGTCCAGTGCAAATGAATGATTTATTATCGCTGCTGTTAGCGACAGGATCATGTGGTATAAATTGTGGTATGGTAGAGGGTTATTGATATTTAGAACGTTTAATTTCAAATTATTAGGATTAAAATTCTGCGGACACCTCCTCCGCCACAGATCGCTATCTTAGCCGCGCCTTTGGCGGCTGAGACGTGCCTAAACAATTTCACGTGCCATTGAGATGACGTTTTCAACGGTGATGCCGAAATGGGCATAAAGCACATCCGCTGTGGCAGAGGCGCCGAAGCCCTGCATCCCGATGAACCGGTCGTCCGGCCTGAGCCATCGTTCCCAGCCGAAAGACATTGCTGCTTCGATCCCAATGCGGGGTGCCGTTCCCAGTACCTGTGCGCGGTATTCTTCGGTTTGGGCCTCGAAAAGTTCCCAGCAGGGCATCGAGACCACGGCCGCTTTGAGACCGATTTCGGCGAGGTGAGCGCTGGCGCGAGTTGCCAGCCCGACTTCGGTTCCGGTCGCAAGCAGTGTCAGGTCTCGGCCATTCTTAGGTTCGTGCAGGACATAGGCCCCCTTGCGGGTCAGGTTCTCGTCGGCGCCATCACGGACCCGTTCCGCCGGTTGACGAGACAGGGCAAGCATTGAAGGGCCATCCGAGGTTTCTATCGCGATCTGCCACGCTTCGGCGGTTTCGACCGCGTCGGCGGGGCGAAAGACGCGCATGTTTGGCATCGCGCGGAAGCTGGCCAGAATCTCGACCGGCTGATGGGTCGGGCCGTTGGACCCGACACCGATGGAATCGTGGCTGAAGACAAAGAGGCCGGGCAGTCCCATCAGGGCCGCCATACGCATTGCGGGTCGTTCGTAATCGGCAAAGGCAAGGTAGGTGACGTTGATCGGGCGCAACCCGCCATGGGCGGCAATCCCATCAACCATCGCGCCCATCAGGTGTTCGCGCACGCCACAATGCATATAGCTGCCGTTTCGGTCTTGGCGCGTGAATGCGGTGCGAGAGCGTTTGTGATTGGTCGGCGCTTCCAGATCAGCGCACAGCACGAACAGTTCGGGCAGGGCCTTGGCCAGCTGGTCGCAGACATCGCCAGAGGCCGTGATGGTTGGCAGGGCGTCCGGGCCAACAGCACCAGCGTGCGATTGCGCGGCTGCGGTTTGCTCCCAGCCATCCGGCAGGCTGCCGCTGGTCCAGCGCTGAAACTCTTGTGCGTCGGGATGCGCGTCCAATCGTGCCTGCCAGTGTTTGCGCGCGCCCTTTCCCTTTGCCATGCAATCATGCCAGTCCCGATATACGGCATCGGGAATTTCGAAGGACCCGTGCGGCCAGTTAAGCGCCGCGCGCGCCTCGGCGGAATCTGCCTCGGTCAGGGGGGCGCTGTGCCCGCCGCGCTGTCCTTCCAGCCGGGGGATGCCTCGGGCGATGGTCGTCCGGCAGGCCAGAAGAGAGGGGCGGGGGTCGTCGCGCGCCGCGCTTAGGGCAGCGTCGATGGCTGGTATGTCGTGTCCGTCCAGCTCTTGCACGTGCCAGCCCGCAGCGCGGAACCGGGCCGGGACATCCTCGCTGATCGACAGGATGGTGTCGCCATCGTCGGTGATGTGATTGTCATCCCAAAGGAAGGTCAGCTTTCCAAGCTGCAAATGACCGGCAAGCGAGATGGCTTCTTGCCCGACCCCTTCCTGCAGGCACCCGTCTCCGACAAAGGCCCATGTCCGGTGATCGACAAGGTCACGGCCGAATTGTGCGGCCAGACGTTCTTCGGCCACTGCCATGCCTACTGCACAGGCAATGCCCTGCCCCAACAGGCCGGTTGTGATCTCGATCCCGGCATGTTGCTCTATTTCGGGGTGGCCTGCGGTGACCGATCCCAGCTTGCGAAAGGATTTCAAGGCCTCCAGCGTGACATGTTCGTAGCCCGAAAGGTGCAGCAGCGCATAAAGCAACGTCGATCCGTGCCCGTTGGACAGAACCACTCGGTCCCGGTCGGGCCAAAGCGGATCGGCCGGGTCGGCCTTAAGGTGGTTGGCATAGAGTGTGCTGGCAATCTCTGCCATGCCGAGCGGCACACCCTGATGGCCTTCGCGCGCATTCAGAATTGAATCGAGGGCGAGGAACCGGATGGCATGGGCCATAGACTGGATATCGGGCATGTTATGTCTCGACGTCAGAGCAGTTTGCGAATTCGCGCGATGGCTTCGAGGATGTTCTCGGTCGAATTTGCGTATGAGAATCGGACGTAACCTTCCCCCCATTCGCCGAAAGACGTGCCCGCGACCGTGGCAACGCCCGCCTCATCCAAGAACAGGTTTTGCGCCTCTGCCGAGGTCATCCCGGTACCGGTGATGTTGGGGAAAGCATAGAAAGCCCCCGCCGCATCGGTACAGGTTACGCCTTGCAAGGCGTTCAGCTCGCGCACGATCACCTCGCGGCGTTTGTCGAACTCGGCCACCATGTCATAGACGGGTTGCTGAGGTCCGTTCAGCGCGGCGATGCCCGCGTATTGCGTGGCGGCATTCACGCAGGAATGATCGTTGATGCACAGGCGGGTCACATGGTCCACGGCCGCGTCCGGCCAGACCGCATACCCCAGCCGCCAACCGGTCATCGCATAGGTCTTGGACCAGCCATCTAGCATGATCAGCCGATCGCGGATTTCCGGGTATTGCAAAAGCGAGACATGCTCTCGCCCACCATACAGCATGTTGGAGTAGATTTCGTCCGACATCAGGGCCACATGCGGGTGATCGGCAAGACCGGCGACCAGTTTGTCGATCTCTTCGCGGGGGGTGACCCCTCCGGTCGGGTTGGCGGGTGAATTGATGATGATCAGTCTCGTGGCCGGGGTGATCTGGGCCAGAACTTCTTCGGCCGAAAAGGCAAAATCGTTCTCTTCCTTCAGGGCAATGGGAACTGGTTTGGCCCCGGAATAACGGATCACGGATTCGTAGATTGGAAATCCCGGGTTGGGATACATGATCTCGGTCCCCGGTTGGCCAAACATCAGCACCGCGAAGAACATCGTCGGTTTGCCACCGGGCACCACGACCACGTTGTCCGGGTTCACCTCGACCCCATGACGGCGATGCAGGTCGGCGGTGACGGCCTCGCGCAGGGCGGGCAGGCCATTGGCGGGTGTATAGCCATGGTGGCCGTCGCGCAGCGCCTTGATCCCTGCCTCGACAATGTGATCCGGCGTCTGGAAATCGGGCTGCCCAATGCCGAGATTGATGATATCGCGCCCCTCACTCGCCAGTTTTTGCGCACGCGCCAGAATTGTGAAGGCAGACTCGGTCCCGAGCCGCGACAGGCTGTCGGCAAAGATCATTCCGGTCATTTTCTTGTGCCCCTCCCAGAGCGCAGATTGTCTTGATGAAATTTGGTATACCAAAATTGCAAGATTTGGTATACCAAAATACCCAGTGGAGAATTTGAGTCGGTTTTTAACTGCTGGCAAGCGGTTTCAGTGCAGCAGGTAGCAGCCGAAATACTGCGCCCGACATAAGGAAATAGAAACTGGGGAGGCGAGCGTTGTCGGAACGCATCCAAGCGGATTATGTGATCGAAACGCCGGACGACCCACGCCAGGCCGCCGAAGCGATGGCGGGCGAGCAAAGCTCTGGCACCTTCGTAAGCGTGCCCGGTGAAACACCTGAATTACGTGAACGCTCTGCCGCGCGGGTCGACAGCCTGACCGAAGAAGGCGAAGTCGAGGCGCCAAGCCTGCCAGGGCGAATGACCGGGGCGCGATACAGCCGGGCAAGGGTGACATTGTCATGGCCTCTGGGCAATATCGGGCCGGACCTGCCCAATCTGATGGCCACGGTTGCCGGCAATCTTTTCGAGCTGAGGCAGTTTTCGGGCCTGCGGCTTGTCGATCTGCGCCTGCCCGATGACTTCGCGGGGGCCTACCCGGGTCCGAAATTTGGTATCGACGGAACAAGACGGCTTGCTGGCGTGGACAAGGGGCCGCTGATCGGGACGATCATCAAGCCGTCGGTCGGATTTGGCCCCGAGGAAACGGCAGATCGGGTCCGCACACTTGCCGACGCCGGGATCGATTTCATCAAAGATGATGAATTGCAGGCGGACGGGCCGCAATGCCCTTTTGAAGCGCGCGCCCGCGCAGTGATGCGGGTCATCAATGAACATGCTGACCGGACCGGGAAAAAGGTGATGTATGCCTTCAACCTGACCGGAGAGGTCGATCAGATGCGGCATCGTCACGATCTGGTTCAGGACCTAGGCGGCACCTGCGTGATGGTCAGTCTCAATTCGGTTGGCGTAGCCGGGATGTTGGGTCTGACACGACACAGCGCCTTGCCGGTGCACGCTCATCGTAACGGGTGGGGATACCTCAGCCGGGCCCCCATGCTGGGCTGGGACTATGCCGCATGGTCCAAGATCTGGCGGTTAGCCGGGGCTGACCACATGCATGTCAACGGATTGCAGAACAAGTTCAGCGAGACGGATGACAGCGTGATCGCATCGGCCAAATCGCTGCTGGAACCGATGTTTGCCACCAAGCCTTGTATTGCAATGCCGGTGTTTTCTTCTGGTCAGTCGGCCATACAACCGCCCGAAACCTATGCCCGTCTGGGACACGCGGATTGCATCTATGCGGCCGGGGGCGGGATCATGGCGCATCCCGATGGCCCGGCGGCGGGCGTGCAAAGTCTGCGCGACGCGTGGGATGCGGCCATCGCTGGAACTCCCGCAGAGACCTATGCCAAGGATCACCCCGCGCTGGCGCGCGCATTAAAGAAATATGGCGCATGAGCAGCCTGTCGCAGGGCATACTTGTCGGCTGGTATGGCGACGATTTCACCGGCTCGGCGGCGGTGATGGAGGTGTTGACCTTTTCCGGGGTGCCATCCGTGCTTTTCCTAGAAGCACCGTCGCCCGACATGCTGGCCCGCTTTCCTGACGCGCGCGCGATTGGCATTGCCAGTACGGCCCGCAGCCAGTCGCCGGGCTGGATGGAAGACAACCTGACCCCGGCGCTGGCATTTCTGGACACCTCCGGCGCGCGGGTCATTCACTACAAAACCTGCTCGACGCTGGATAGCGCGCCAGAAGTTGGCTCTATCGGGGCCGCACTGGACATCGGCATGCGGATGTTTGGGGATGCGCCTGTGCCGTGCCTTGTGGCGGCACCAGTTATGCGGCGCTATCAGGCGTTTGGGCATCTCTTTGCGTCGGCCGGTGAGCAGGTTTACCGGCTGGATCGCCACCCGGTAATGGCCCGACATCCGGTCACGCCCATGCGGGAATCCGACGTGGCGCGGCATATCGGTCAGCAGACCTTGAAACGGTTCGGAACGGTCAGTGTCGAAGATCTGGCAGCAGATCCGTTTGCAGCCTGGAAAAGGGAATGCGCGTCAGGCGCCGAGGTGATCACGCTGGATGCGATGACCGACGCCGACATGGCCGCGAACGGCGCATTGATCTGGGAAGGGGAGCAGAGGTTCGCTGTGGGCTCGCAAGGCGTGGAATATGCGTTGATCGCGCATTGGCGCGAAGCCGGGATGATCAGTACCCGATACCAGACCGACGGGGTCGGCGAGGCGGAGCAGGTGCTGGTGGTGTCGGGGTCCGTGTCGCCAACGACCGCGGAACAGATCGACTGGGCCGAGCGTAATGGGTTCGACGTTTTTGTGTTGGACCCGACCGCAGTACTGGCAGAGGACAGTGGTAAAGAAACGCTGGCCGCATTCCGGCAATCCGTTTTCGCAGCGGTCGCGGCGGGGCGGGACGTTGTAGTCTGCTCGGCGCGGGGGCCGGATGACCCGTCAGTGGCGCGGTTGCGCTCTGCCGTCGCAGAAAGCGGAATTGCATCGTCATTGGTCAACCGCAGGATCGGCGCCGCGCTGGGGCAGATACTGGAAACCTGTGTGCGTGAATTTGGCTTGCGCCGGGCTGTGGTGTCCGGAGGAGACACCTCCGGCTACGCCACCGAGAAACTGGGCATATACGCCTTTTCCGCCCTCGCGCCGACGATACCGGGGGCGTCTTTGTTGACGGCTCACTCTGATGACCCGGCGCTTGACGGGCTGCAGATCGCCCTGAAGGGCGGGCAGATGGGGAGCGCAGATTTCTTTGGCTGGATCAAACGTGGCGGCGGTGCCGCCTGATGAGGAGGATTTGAATATGGTAAAAGTGGCTTTGCTGGGCGCAGGTGGCAAAATGGGGGTACGCCTTGCCACCAACCTGAAAGCGTCGCGGTTTGACGTACAACCAGTGGAAATATCCGAAGAAGGTCAAAAGCGCCTGAAGGCCGAAACCGGATTGGATACGGTTGACCAAGACACGGCTTTGGCCGGGGCGGACGTCGTCCTGATGGCGGTGCCAGATCGCCTGATCGGGAAGATCGCACATACGTTCATCGACAAGGTGCGCCCGGGAACGGCGATCATCGTTTTGGATGCAGCGGCGCCCTATGCCGGGGAAATGCCGGACCGCGCGGATGTGACCTATTTTTGCACCCATCCGTGCCATCCGCATATTCTTGAGGCACATGAAAGCGTGGCGGCTCAGGAAGACTATTTCGGTGGGATCGCAGCCCCTCAGGGCATTGTCTGTGCTCTGATCCAAGGGCCGGAAGAGCACTATGTGCTTTGCGAGGAAATCGCGAAGGTGATCTATGCCCCCGTCGCGCGGTCGCATCGCTGCACACTAGAGAACATCGCTGTGCTAGAACCAGCCTTGTCGGAAACCGTGGCGGCGACACTGTCGCTTGCCCTTCGGGATGCGACCGATCGGGCCGTGGCAATGGGTGTGCCCGAGGCGGCGGCCCATGACTTTGTGCTTGGCCACCTCAAGATCGAGTTGGCGATCGCCTTTGGCATTTTCCCGGAAGGTAAATTCTCGGATGGTGCCCTGATGGCCATCGATAAGGCGAAATCCGTCATCTTCAAGGAAGATTGGCTGGACCAAGTGTTCTCGCTAGAGGCGGTGAAACGCTCTGTCGAAGAGATTTGTGCGGGCTAAGAGAAACCGTCGGTGCGTTTCGAGTTGACTTTGCGTGATACGAAAAGCGACCGTCACCAGACGTCATAGGGAAGAAACGGGGAGAGAAGTGGATGACAGCCACATTGATGATTGGGCCATACAGTGAAACCGATCGCGACGCGATGATCGAGGCGTTAGATCCTGTTGTGGTTTCAGGGCCGGGGGATGTCGCCGGGCTGGACGATGCAACGCGGGCCGGTATTCGCGCAGTGGCGTTCAAGGGTCACTCAGCCTTTGGCGCGGACGAGATGGATTTGTTGCCGAACCTTGCACTGATCGCAAATTACGGTGTCGGCTATGACGCGATTGACGTGACGGCGGCCTCGGCCCGCGGGATCAAGGTCACCAACACTCCCGACGTTTTGAACGATGACGTGGCTGACCTTGCCGTGGCGCTGCTGTTGATGACCGGACGAGAGATGGAACATGCCAGCGCATGGGCCCGGTCGGGCGAATGGCAGGCCAAGGGCGAGTATCCCTTGAATCGCAAAGTGTCTGGCGGCAAGGCCGGGATCGTCGGCCTTGGCCGTATCGGGCGCGAGATTGCCGACAGGCTGGCCGCGTTCAAGATGGACATCCACTATTTCGCCCGCTCGGAAAAGGACACGCCGGGCTGGACGTATCATTCCGATCCGGTGTCGTTGGCCGAGGCGGTCGATTATCTGGTGGTCGCTCTTGTCGGGGGCAAAGACACCGAAAAGTTCGTGTCGAACAAAGTCATCGAAGCGCTGGGCCCGCGCGGCATCGTCGTGAATATTTCCCGTGGAACGACCGTGGACGAGGCCGCATTGCTGGACGCTTTGGAGGCCGGCAAGATCGCAGGGGCGGGGCTGGACGTGTTCCTGAACGAACCGAACATCGACCCGCGGTTCTATGCCTTGGATAATGTCGTGATCCAACCTCACCAAGGGTCAGGGACGCATGAGACGCGCGCCGAGATGGCGGCTCTGCAACGCAACAACGTGCTGGCCTTCTTGCAAGATCAGCCACTGCTAACGCCGGTCAATTGAGGAGCTAGGGATGCAACTGCGAAAGAACCGTTTTAAAGAGGCCATCCAGTCAGGACAGTTGCAGCTTGGTCTGTGGAGCATGACACGTGATCCGGCCCTGACAGAGATGTTGGCTGGTTGCGGCTACGATTGGATCAATCTCGATTGCGAACACACGCCCAATCATATCGATCGCGTGCTCTCGATGCTTCAGGCGATTGAGCCCTACGATACCGAGGCGATCGTCCGCGCAACGCATCTTGACCCGGCAGAGATCAAGCAACTGCTGGATGCCGGTGCACGCAACATCGTGATCCCTTATGTGCAGACGGTCGAAGAGGCGCAATTGGCTGCGGCGTCGGTCGAGTATCCGCCCAAGGGGATCAGGGGCGTTGCCGGTTCCACGCGCGCCAGCCGGTTCGGGGCCGTGACTGATTACGTCAAAACGGCACGAGACAATATCTGTTTGATCGTCCAGATCGAAACCGCCGATGCGATGTCACGTATCGAAGAGATCGCGGCAGTCGACGGAATTGATGCGATGTTCATTGGTCCCGCCGATCTGGCAGCAAGCCTTGGTCATCCCGGCGACGTCAAGCACCCCGAGGTTCAGGCAGCGATCGTTGAGGCGATCCAGCGGATCACGGCGGCGGGCAAACCTGCCGGGTTCCTGTCAGGCGATCAGGAAATGCTGGATAAGGTCGTCGCTGCAGGCGGGCTGATGATGGGGATCGATATCGATATGATCCTGTTGCGGCGGGCCGCCTTGGAGAGGCTTGAAACCTGCCGCAAGTGGCTGGATTGACCCGCCGAATACGGCGGGCCTTTTGGTATGAAAAGAGAATTGCCTGGCGCTTTAGGCGCTAGGCTGGTCGTCCTCAAGATAGTAGCGGATATTGTCCTCGAAGCTTTCGTCGGCGGTAAGGCCAAGCTTCAGGGCCTTTTCCGGGCGCAGGTCAAAGCGCCACCCTTTCACGATGGCTTGAATATCGGGCTCTGCCTCCCACCGGATCAGCTTGGCCGGTTCCGGCCCGGCAACGGCGGTCATTGCGTCGATCAGTTGGCGGATCGTCCACATGCGACCGGGCATCATCATGCAACGGTTCTGGCCAAGATCTGCCTCTTCAAGTTCGGCGCCTTTGACCAGATTTTCGACGCATTTTCGGGGGCTCAGGTAGTAATGCGGGAAATCTTCGTCCACCGGGCATATCGCCTCTTGTCCGTTCAGGGGCTCTCGTAGGATCGAAGACATGAAGGACGACGCCGCGCGGTTGGGTTTGCCGGGGCGAACCGAGATCGTAGGCAGGCGGAAGCCGCGCCCATCGATGTACCCTTTGCGCGAAAAGTCGTTGATCAGCATCTCGCCCATCGCCTTTTGCGTACCGTAAGAGGTTTGCGGGTTCAGGAAGGTATGGTCGATGATCGGGTCCGGCACTTCGCCGCCATAGACAGCGATAGAGGACGAAAACACCACGACGGGTTTCGTCCCAAGTTCGCGGGCGCGGTTCAAGACATTGAGCGTGCCGATCAGGTTGATCGACATACCGGCGTCGAAATCTTCTTCGGCATGGGCCGACACGATGGCGGCCAACAGGTAGATCACGTCCACATCCGCAGTGACACATCGCGCGACAGAAGCGGGATCGGTGATGTCGCAGGTGGTGGTTTCGATCGCTACGTTTCCAGTAATCGGTGCCGGATCCACCACATCGGCAAGTGTTATCTTGGAAATGTCCTGACCACGCAGGGTACCGCGCGCGGCAAGTGCGCGACCAAGTTTTTGGCCGACGACCCCGCCGCCACCTATGATGAGAATGTTCATGCTGTTCCTTCCTCGAATAAGCTGGGCACAAGCGCGCCCCGTGACTGAATGACCTGCGCGGCAAGTGACATGGCACTATGTGCCGCTTGATCGCAGCTTTGACCGGTTGCGAGACCAGCCATGAAGCCGGCGCCGAAACTGTCGCCTGCTGCCGTGGTGTCGATCACATCCGTGACCTGTGTTGTCTGTAGGGTGCGCGTCCCGTCGGCATCCCAAAGCGTCAGGTCTGCATTGCCGTTTTTGACGGCTACGACCCGGGCGCCGCAATTGCGGTAGCGCTTGATGGTGTCGCCGGGGGTGGTGTCCCCAAAGAGCTGCGTTTCTTCGTCGAATGACGGCAAAACTACATCAGCCACAGAGGCCCCCAACAACATTCCGTCCTGCATTGTTGCCTTGTCTTCCCACAAGCGGGGGCGCAGGTTTGTGTCAAAGGCGACCATCGCCCCACCAGCCCGCGCGGACATGATCGCGTCGCAAAGTCGCCGGCGCGCCGCGGGCGTCAGGATCGCAAGGGTGATACCTGAAAAATAAAGAATGTCTTGCCCCGATAGAGTATCGGTCAGCCACGCCGGGTCGTCGGCCAGTGTTTTGGCCGCTGACTGGCTGCGCCAATAAGAGAAACTGCGCTCTCCGTTGTCGAGGCTGATCATATAAAGCCCGACCGTGCGGTCCTCGACCTCTCGTAGGGCCGCTGTTTCGATCCCTTGTTCTTCGAAGAACGCCTTCATTTCCACAGAGACCGCGTCTTTGCCGATGGCGCTGGCATATCCGACGCGCCAATCGCGGGGTAGCAGGCGGCGGGCGTACCATGCGGTATTGAACGTGTCCCCGGCAAAGCCGCGACGGTAGAGGCCATCACCGGCATCAGCCATCTCGACCATGCACTCTCCTATGGCAAGGAAGGACCCGCTCACAGGATCACCCGGTGTTCTTCTTGGCCCGTAGCGTCGACGCGCAAGGTGTAGGTGCGCCCGCCATCTTCGACATTGAACAGGAACAACTCTGTGTCGCTGGCAATCAGAAGCCGGTCACGATCAACCCATCCTGCCGCCGAGACGGGCGCGTCGAACTGCCAGACCTGTCGTCCCGCGTCGGTCCGGGAGTACAGCCGGTGCGCATTGATATCGAACCAGAAGAACTGTTTGCGCTCGGGATGCCAAAGCGGGCCTTCTCCAAGCGAACACTGCGTGTCGTCAAAAACGTCTACCATCAGAGCAGCCCCCTTTGTGAAAGGTTGCGCATCAGCGCGGCGGTGCCGAAGGTCCATTCGGGACAATCCGTCGACAGGCGCACGGTGTTTTCCAGTTGGCCCAGAGTGCTTTCGGTAATTTTCACGACATCTTCCGCGTGATGGGTGAAGCCCTGACCTTGGGCATCGCGGTCCTTGACCGGCGCGAACATGGTGCCCAGAAACAGGAAGAACCCGTCAGGATACTGGTGATGGCGGCCGATGGTCTGTTCCACGATCGAAGCGGGATCGCGGCTGATCTTGGTCATCGAAGAATGCCCGTCCATCTGGAAGCCGTCCTGGCCGGTCACCTCCATGGACAGTTCGGCTTTGCGCACGTCATCCAACGAGAACCCATCGTTGAACAAACGCAGGAAGGGGCCAATGGCACAGGACGCGTTATTGTCCTTGGCTTTACCCAGTAGAAGTGCCGAGCGACCTTCGACATCACGTAAGTTTACGTCATTGCCCAATGTGGCCCCGACGATCTCTCCGCGTGAATTGATGGCCAATACGATTTCAGGTTCGGGGTTGTTCCAGTTCGACATTGGGTGCAGCCCGACCGCGGCGCCCCAGCCTACGGCGGCCATGGGTTGGCATTTGGTAAAGACCTCGGCATCGGGTCCAATCCCGACCTCAAGATACTGGGACCAAAGTTCTTCCTCTTGAAGCACCGACTTGACCTTCATGGCTTGTTCGGACCCGGGCACGATGCCTGCCAAGCTGTCACCGATCACGCGTTTTACCCGTTGCCGGATTGCCTCGGCCCGATCTGGGTCGCCCGCCGCCTGTTCCTCGATCACGCGTTCGACCATGGATTCTGCAAAGGTGACCCCACTGGCTTTGACGGCCTGCAGATCCGGTGGGGCCAGAATGCGCAGCGCATCCGAGCCGGCATCGGCGGTGCTGGCCTGCAACAACTCGCTGAGGTCGCAGATCGGCACGCCTGTCGCGGCCTTTGCCGTGGCCGCAGGATCGGCTGTTTCCAGCAGCGCTTGCATTGTGGGCAGATCGCGGCTGGTGATGTCGATAACGGTGTCACCGTCTAGGCGGATCAGAGCTGGGCCAATGCCAGGGCGCCAGACACGCCCGACGAAGCAGGCTTGGGAAAAGGGATTGCTGTGGGGAAGCATGGCTTTCTCCTTCAGTTCCTGAGCGGCAACATTTTGCCCGGGTTCAGGATGTTATTGGGGTCAAAACTTTCCTTGATCGCACGCATATAGGCCAAGGCCGGGCCGTGTTCGGCCTTCATGAATTTCTGCTTGCCCAGCCCGACCCCGTGCTCGCCTGAGACTGTTCCGCCCAGCCTTAGCGCGGTTTCGGCCAGCGCGTTTGAAAATTGCTCGGCTCGGGCCATCTCGTCGGGGTCTGATGGATCGACGCTAAGTCCTGCATGGAAATTGCCGTCACCCACATGCCCAACAATGGTCGATGTCAGACCAAGGCGCACCGCGTCGCGCTGAGCTTGTAGAACGGCCTCTGCCAGCTGCGAGATCGGTACGCAGACATCTGTGGGCCAGATACGACCACCTTTGCCCAAAGCAGCGGTCGCGTAATGTGCCGAGTGGCGCATGGTCCAAAGCGCTTTACGGTCCTCGGGCCGTTCTGCCGTTTTCCAGCCCCGTGCACCTAAGTCAGCAGCGAGTTCTTCAAAGGTCCGGGCTTGCTCTCTTGCGCTGCCTGAAGTGCCGTCAAACTCTAGAAACAGATGCGGTTCTTCGGGCAGGTTTGCTTTGGAATATGCGTTGAACCCCTTCACCATCATCTCGTCCAAAAGCTCGATTCTCGCCATGGGCACGCCGGACTGGATCGTCAGGATGACACAGTCCACGGCGTCTTTGACGGTTGGAAAGCGGCATGTGGCTGCAATCGTCGCCTCTGGTCTGCCCCGTAGGCGCACGGTCAGCTCGGTGATAATTCCAAGCGTTCCTTCAGAGCCGATAAGCAAGTGGTTCAGGTCGTAACCGGTAGAGGATTTCTGAGCGCGGCTACCTGTGCGGATGATGGTGCCATCGGCCATCACTGCTTCGAGGGCGAGCACGTTTTCCCGCATCGTGCCATATCGCACAGCCGTGGTGCCAGATGCTCGGGTCGCGGCCATCCCGCCGATGCTGGCGTCGGCGCCGGGATCGACCGGAAAGAACAGGCCTGTTGCGCGCAGTTCTTCGTTCAGGCGCAGGCGTGTAATGCCGGGTTGAACAACAGCGTTCAGATCTTCGGCATTCACCTCTAGCACTTGGTTCATGTCGCGCAGATCAAGGCTGATCCCGCCTGTCACCGCCAAGTGCTGCCCCTCTAACGAACTGGCCGCGCCATAGGCGGTCACCGGGCAATGCTCTTCGTTGCAGATCTTCAGAATGTCACAGACGTCCTGCGTGTTGGCGGGATAGGCCACCGCATCCGGTGGCGTAAGGGGGTAATAGGTTTCGTTCTGGCCGTGCAGGTTGCGGTCGGCCTGAGACAACGAAAGCTTGTTGCCCAACAGCGGTTTGAGCCGAGATATCGCCGTGTCGATACTCATTACTTCCCCCAACGCAGAACCAGCGGGTCAAGCGGGCGCAGCAGTTCAAGCAACATGGCGCGGGTCCCGGGGTGCAGAGGCGGGATCGGGTGGCGACAAAAATCCGAAGCGATCACGCCGCCTTCGACCATCGCTGCCTTCGCGGCCCGAAAGCCGCACTGCCGGTTTTCGTGGTTCACCGCGGGCAGTACGCGTGCGTAGCCGTCAATGGCGGCCTGCCGCTTGCCCGCAAGGAAATCTTGGACAATCGGGCCGATCAGGTCGGGGATCATGGCGCTGGTCATGGTGCCGGTCGCGCCGGCATCCAGATCGGCCAGCAAGGTGATCGCTTCTTCACCGTCAAACGGGCCTTCGATGCTGTCGCCACCTTCTTCGATCAGCGCCCGAAGTTTGGCCGCAGCCTGAGGGCATTCGATCTTGAACAGCTTCAGCATCTCGATTTCCTGCGCCATTTTCACCAGCAGGGGCACGGGTAGGTCCACACCCGAAAGCGGCGCATCCTGCAGCATGATCGGGATGCCGACCTCTCCGACCGCGCGGAATTGCTCGAAGGTTTGCTCGGGCGTGCCCTTAAGAAGGGCTCCGTGATAGGGGGGCATCATCATGACGATATCGGCCCCAAGATCTTTGGCAAACTTCGCCCGGTCCACGACGATCGGCGTGGCAAAATGGCTGATCGTCACGATGACCGGAACCCGGCCAGCGACATGTTCCAGCGACAGGCGTGTCAGCGCGGCGCGCTCGTCATCCGTAATCAGGAATTGTTCCGAAAAATTGGCAAGGATGCAGATACCGTCAACGCCCTGATCAATCATGCAGTCGAGAACACGCTTCATGCCTTCGGCGTCGACTTGTCCGTTGGGTAAGAAAGGTGTCGGCGCGACGGGCCAGATACCGGAATAGCGTTGTGTCATTGGGTCTCCATTCGTCGGGCGTGGCTTCTGATGCCTTGTGGGCTGTTCGAAGCACGATGCGTTGCTAGGTGAAAAGGTCGTGTTGTCATCCGGCAGCCTGTTTCGCGGACCACAGGGCAAGGGCGACGACGCCAAGCATGGACAGGGCCATAGCCATGTTGATCCTGCGCTGGGTGCGCTCTGAAAGGTTGAGCCGATGCAGTGACGCCCCAGCCCAGAGCCAGGCCAGATGGATCGGAATCCAAATCGTATTAAGGATCAGCGCCTTGGTGATCATCTCGAACAGAAAGGCATCGGGTGCATAGTTGAACCCCGTGATCAGGGACGTGTTGACGGCATAGGCTTTGGGGTTGATCGCTTGCAGCAATACCCCTCCGACCACCCCCGGAGGTGACTTAGCCTCTGTGAAAGCGATCCGCGCACCGGCAAAAGCGATCCGCGTGGCGAGATAAAGCAGATACGCCACAGAGCAGATCATCAGGACGCTTCGAAGCCACGGCACCGACAGGATGATTGCCGCAAGGCCCGTCATCACCGACAGCATGACAAGGTTGGTTCCGATGAAAAGCCCAAGAACATAGGCAAGAGAAGGCCGAAAGCCGTAGGCGGCGCCAAACCCGGCAGTGGTCATCACGCCGGGGCCGGGTGTGATGATCAGGAAAAACACCGCTGCTGCAAAGGTCAGCATCAGGTGAACTCCAGTTGAACTTTCATAGCTTGCGAACGGTCAGCCGCCATTGCGAAGGCTGCTGCAAAATCCGCGAGCGGGTAGGAATGCGTGACAAGGGGCGTCACGTCGATCAAGCCGGCGCGCATCATGTCGACGGCTATCGCAAACTCCTCGTGGAAACGGAAGGACCCAACCAGTTCGATCTCTTTGGCTGTGATCTGCATCATGGGCACGCGCATGTCCCCAGACAGGCCCAGCTGTATGGCGCGTCCGCGCGGTCGTAACGCGGCCAAGGCAGAGGCCAACGCGACCTCGGCGCCTGAGCATTCGAACAGAACATCGATCTGGCCTTTTCCTTTGCAGAACGGCGCAAGGGCTTCGGGGTCTTCGGCCGTGTTCAGGGTAATGTCGGCCCCGATATAACGTGCGAATTCCAGCGAGGCTTCAGAGATGTCGGTCGCGACAATCCGGGATGCGCCTGCACGGCGCGCGGCAAGGATCACAAGGATGCCGATCGGACCGCAACCGGTGACCAGAACTTGCCGGCCCAGCATTTCACCTGCCTGCCGAACGGCGTGCAGGGCCACGGACAGAGGCTCTGCCATAGCGGCCTGAGCCGCGCTTAGCCCGTCCGCCGGGACGCATTGCGACGCTAGGGCGACCAGTTCCTGACGAAATGCACCCTGAATATGGGGGAAAGGCATGGCCGAGCCATAAAACCGCATGTTCAGGCAATGATTGGGCAATCCACGCAAGCATTCTTGGCAGGCCCCGCAGGGGCGCGATGGCGACACAGCGACTAACTGGCCCACGCTTAGCCCCTCTACCCCAGCCCCCAAGGCGGCCACATGTCCTGCCACTTCGTGCCCAAGGATCATCGGCTCGCGAAGTCTGATCGCTCCGAAGCCGCCATGAAGGTGGTAATGTAGATCCGTGCCACAGATACCGCCACGAGAGATATTCACCAGAACCTCTCCGGGTCCGGGGGCTTCGACAGAACAGTCGGTCAGGCGCAAGTCATGCGCCGCGTGGGCATAGAGTGCTTTCAAAGGTTGTTTCCTCCCGTCGGGGCTTTTGCTTGCAACGGCCCCGAAATGGTATACCATTTTCATCAAGGCGGGTTTGCAGGGCAATGTCAACCGTCCGGACACCACGCTGGGAGGGGATTTATGCGGTTGTTTGATTTGACCGGGCGGACGGCACTGGTCACAGGATCGTCGATGGGGATCGGTCGGGCTTTGGCACGTGGTTTGGCCGAAGCTGGCGCGCGAATTGTGCTGAATGCTCGGGATCCCGGGCGCCTTGAGGCCGCGGCCGAAGAGCTGCGCGCGACCGGTGCCGACGTCTTGACCTTGTGTTTCGACGTGACCGACCCAAAGGCAGTTCAAGAGAAGATTGATAGCTTTGAAGCCAACCATGGTCCCATCGATATTCTGGTCAACAACGCTGGGATGCAGCACCGCACAGCGCTGGAGGATTTTCCAGTCGACGCTTTCGATCGGTTGATGCGGACCAATGTGAATTCAGCGTTTTACGTCGGACAGGCTGCTGCGAGGCACATGATCACACGGGGCAAGGGCAAGATCATCAATATTGCCAGCGTGCAGGCCGCGCTCGCCCGTCCCGGCATCGCGCCCTATACGGCGTCGAAAGGTGCCATTGCCAACTTAACCAAGGGCATGGCGACGGACTGGGCGAAGCACGGATTGAATTGCAATGCCATTGCGCCCGGCTACTTCGATACGCCGCTCAATGCGGCATTGGTGGCCGACCCAGAGTTTTCTGCTTGGTTGGAAAAACGAACTCCGGCGGGGCGCTGGGGTGAGGTTGAAGAACTGGTCGGGGCCTGCGTGTTCCTGGCCTCGGATGCGGCGAGTTTCGTGAACGGGCACACCCTGTTCGTGGATGGGGGCATCACGGCAAGTCTTTAGGAGGGGAATATATGACGGACAAACCGGTTATCGGCTTTATCGGCGTGGGCTACATGGGCCACGGCATGGCCAAGAACATCTTGCAAGGCGGGTACGACCTGTGGATCAAGGGGAACGTGAACCGCACCCCGATCGACAGTCTTGTCGGGATGGGGGCCAAAGAGGCGGCCAGCCCGCGCGAGATGGCAGAAAACTGCGATATCATCCATATCTGCCTTTCCAACAGCCCACAGGTGGAAGCGGCCATTCGCGGGCCAGACGGCATCCTTGCCGGGGCACGTGAGGGGTTGATCGTGATCGATACAACCACCGCCGACCCGGTTTCGACCATGGCCTTGGCGGCCGAGATGGCCGAGCAGGGCGTTCGGATGGTGGACGCGCCTCTGGGGCGGACCCCGAAAGAGGCCGAAGAAGGCATGTTGGATGCCATGGTCGGGTGCGACGAGGACCTTCTGGAGGTGATCACTCCGGTCATCGATTGCTGGGCCGGCACGATTACACGCATCGGTCCGGTTGGAACCGGGCACAAGATGAAGTTGATGATGAACTTCCTTGGGGCGGCCTACGCGGCGCTTTACTCGGAAACTGCCGTTTTGGGGGCAAAGGTTGGCATTTCGCCCCATACGTTCCGCGAAGTAATCGAACCCAGCCGCCTTGGAAGCGGGTTCTTCGGGACATTCATGAAATACGTCTGCGAGCGGGATGAGAACGCACATAAGTTTTCTATCGCCAACATGTCCAAAGACATTCGCTATGTGAACGCCATGGCCACGGATGCTGGTGTGATGAACGTGATGGCCTCTGCCGCGCGCCATTATTTCACCCATGCCGAGGCCGTTGGGGGCGGTTCCGATTTCGTGCCGATGCTGTCGGATCACGTCGGGCGCCTGAACGGGGTCGATATGGAGGCCGCGACGAAAAAGTAACTGCGGGGAGGGCAGGCCATGCTGAGTCAGCAGCAAAAGGACTTCTACGCCGAAAACGGCTATCTGATGATTGAGAACGCGGTCACTCAGGAGCAGCTGGAACGTCTGCGCGACATCACGACCCGGCTGATCGAGGAATCGCGGGCCGTAAGCGAAAGCAACGATGTCTATGACCTTGATGCAGGCCACAGCGCAAATGCGCCTCGTCTGACCCGGATAAAGATCCCGCATAAGCAAGACCCCTACTTCTGGGAGGTCTTGCGCCATTCCATGATGACCCGGGTTCTGAACGACCTGCTTGGTCCGGATACGACGATCTTGACGTCGAAGCTGAATACCAAGGCGCCCGGCGGCGGGCGGGCTGTCGAGTGGCATCAGGACTGGATGTTTTATCCCCACACGAATGACGATCTGCTGGCCTTTGGGCTGATGCTTGAGGATGTGGACGAGGAGAACGGTCCGCTGATGGTGGTGCCCGGCACACATCGTGGACCGTTGTTGGATCACACGGCGAACGGCTATTTCGCCGGGGCGATCGACCCGAAAGATCCGCTGTTCGAAAAGGACAGGATCGTAACCCTGACCGGTAAGGCAGGCAGCATGACCGTACACCACGCGCGGCTGTTGCACGGGTCCGCGCCGAACATGAGTGATCGCACCCGGAAGATCCTGTTTTACGAATGCGCCAGTGCTGATGCCTGGCCGATCCTTGGCTCGAACTCCTACTTCCACGCGTTGGGGCAGCGTAAGTTCTGGGAAGACCTTAAGGATCGCACGATTACCGGCTCGCCTTGCCTGACGCCGCGCCTTGAAAAGGTACCGGTGGTGATGCCTATGCCACCGGCTCCGGACACGGGGTCGATCTTTAAGACACAGGAAAGCGCAGGCGCCAAAAGCGCCTTTGCGGGTGCGGCGGACGAATGAAGATCACAGCCATACACAGTCATGTGCTGCAAACCGACATGCCCGAAGAGCTGGGGTATTCCCAGCAATATTACGCCAAACGCACGGCGCATCTTGTCGAGGTGCAGACCGATGAAGGGATCACGGGATGGGGCGAGTGCTTTGGCCCCGGCAATGTGGCATTGGCCAATAAGGGGATTGTCGAACGGGTCATCGCGCCGATGGTCCTTGGCAGCGACCCTTTGGATCGCGATGTGTTGTGGCACAGGGTCTATAATCTGCTGCGGGATCACGGCCAGAAAGGCATGCCGCTTCAGGCGCTTTCGGGTGTTGATATCGCGCTTTGGGATATCGCGGGCAAAGTCGCGGGCCTGCCGTTGCACAAGCTGATCGGCGGGGCGCATCGGACGCAGGTTCAGGCCTATGGCTATGGCATGATGCTGAAACGAGAAAGCGTCGCGGATCATGTTGCCCGATTTGCCGATGAGGCTGCCGCGATCCGGGACATGGGATTTGTCGCGACCAAGATGAAGGTCGGACTTGGCGCCCGCGATGATGTGAAACTGTGCGAGGCCGTAAGGCGAGGCGTGGGCCCCGATTTCGATTTCATGGTCGACGCCAACCATTGCTACACGACGCCCGACGCATTCTATGTTGGACGGGCGCTCGAGGAACTGGGCGCTTATTGGTTCGAGGAACCCGTCGCGCCCGAAGACCTGGACGGCTATCGCGAATTGCGCGCGGGGCTGAAGGTAAACATCTCGGGTGGCGAGGCCGAGTTCAACCGCTGGGGCTGGCGCGCCATTTTGGAAAACCGGGGGCTGGACATCGCGCAACCCGAAGTCTGTGCATTGGGAGGCATCAGCGAGTATCTGCGTGTTTTGGCGCTATGCCATGCGCACCACACACCGGTGATCAACCATGTCTGGGGGTCGGCAATCGCTGTCGCCGTCAACTTACAGCTTCTGGCGGCAATGCCTCCCTTGCCCGGTGGGCTCTTCCCGCGGGAACCGTGGCTAGAGTTCGATACGACCCTGAACATCTTCCGCGACGAAATGCTTTTGGAGCCGTTGAACATCCAGCAGCAGGTCGCGGACAATGGCGGTTTTGTCACAGTGCCGACGGGTGCAGGCATCGGGGTGGAACCCGATCGGGATTTCATCGCGCGCTACGAGATTGAATGACACGACCTAGCGGTGCGGGCGCCCCGCTGGATGTGACAAATGGAGAGCGTAATGGCCCAATGTAGCGATGCTGCGATGGTTCTTTTCTATGACATCGACGGAGAGACCTCGGATCACGACTATTGGCACAGCTACGAGCATTTTCACGAACGCCTGTCGGTTCCCGGCTTTCTGCGCGCGACACGTTGGATCGCGACCAAAGGGGCGCCGCGGTATCTGGTGACTTATGAAGTCACCGATGTAGATGTCGCGCGTTCTCAGCCTTATCTGGACAGGTTGAACGCGCCTTCGGACTGGACCAGCGAGATGATGCCTCGCTTTCGCGGAATGGTGCGAGGGTTTTGCCGTGTTGCGGCAAGCGCTGGTTTCGGATTGGGGCGGTCAGTCGCAGCCCTTCGTTTCACGCCTGAGGATGGGCGCGAGCAAGCGGTCATAGATTGGCTTGGCGGGCAGATGGCCCCGTTCCTTGCGTCGCAACGCGGCGCGGTTTCGGCTCAGCTTTTGCGCCCGGAACCGCCGCCACCAATGACCCGTGAGCAGGCCTTGCGCGGTGCCGATCAGGCGATGCCTTGGGTGTTTCTGCTGCACGGTTATGATCCCGACACGCTTGATCTGTTGCGTAAAACGTACCTTGGCGCGCAGCATCTGAAAGAACACGGCATCAAGGACGTGACTGTTGGCCGGTATACGTTCCACAGCACCGCTTCGGCGCAAGAAGTGCGTCGGACGGAGAAACCCCGTGCCTTAAGTCAGGCCGAGCGAAATAGCGGGGGCCCCGACCTTGATCAGTAGGTTGCGCGCCCACCCGAAAGATCAAACGCAGCGCCGGTGGTGAAAGAGTTCTCGGGGCTGGCCATCCACGCGATCATGGCGGCGGCTTCTTCCACTTCGACAAAGCGGTTTCGTGGAATTTTCGACAGCATGTACTCGATGAATTCCTCTTCAAGCTGGTCGAAAATGGCCGTGCGCGCGGCGGCGGGCGTGATGCAATTCACGGCGATGTCGTGGCCTGCAAGTTCTTTGCCAAGCGATTTGGTAAAGGCGATGACACCGGCCTTCGACGCAGAGTAGGCCGAGGCGTTGGGGTTGCCCTCTTTTCCGGCGACCGAGGCAATGTTGACGATACGCCCAAAATTTCGGGCCTTCATGCCGGGGGTGACCGCCTTGTTGGTAAAAAAGGTGCCCATCAGGTTGATATCAATCACGTCGCGAAAGGCGGCGTTATCATAGTCCTCGACCGCCGCGTTTGGTCCCGCGATGCCTGCGCTGTTGACCAGGATATCGACGGGTCCCAGTTTCGCTTCGGTCTGAGCCAGCGCGGAAGTCACGCTTTCAGAATTCGAAACATTGCAGGCAACTGGAATGACCTGACCTAGTGGGCCCAGCTTTTCGGCGGACCTGGCGGCCAGCGCTTCGTCAAGGTCCCATAAAGCGACCCGCGCGCCAGAGGCCAGAAAGCGCGCGGCCACGGCATAGCCAATCCCTTGGGCCCCACCAGTAACCACCGCAGTCAGATCAGACAGGTTGATCTCGTTCCGTTTCATGCCTCGACTCCTTATTCCACAACGACGGCCCGGCCGTCGGCGATCATCTCTTCGATGGCTGGCATCTGGCAAAATCCAGCCGCCACTTTCTCTTCCAAGTCGGCTTCAAGTTTTTGGACGTGACGCAGACGCGCGATCACCGTGTCGATTTCTGCGAAGGGGACAATGACGACGCCGTTGCGATCCGCGACGATCAAATCGCCGCTTTCGATATTCACGCCGCCGACAACCGCCCCAAAGCCGACCTTGGCCGGGCCGTTGGAATAGGGTGAATTCGGCGAGAGCCCGGTGCACCATGCGGGCAAACCGGTTTCAACGATACCGTCGTAGTCGCGCATTTCTCCGTCCGTGACGAAGCCCGCAGCGCCCTTGTTTTTCAGCATTCCGCAGAACTGGTCGCCCGCGGCAGAGCAATTCCGATGCCCGTGCACCGCGGACACCACGATGTCTCCGGGCTTTAGAATGTGCAGTGCGCCCATGGTCGCCAGAATTTCCTGTGGTCCGTTGTCGGCCACCAATGCGGGGCCTACCGCCCGGCAGTCGATATCCCGGCCGCCACCGATGGGTTGAATGCGGCTTTCAAGCGCGCCTTGGCCCCCCATGGCATCACAAACAAAACCGGTGGGGACATCTTGGAATGCCGCGATTTGGTCCGCCGTGGGGCGTGGGAAGTTGGGGCGTAGGGTCAGGATGGGCGGTTCTTCGATCATGAAGCAACTCGGTTCAGGAGGTTAAGAATTGCAGGGCATAAAGCGTGCCCATGCCGGCGATGATGGCCCAGATTACCCCAAACCGCAGCCCGGCAAGCAGGGCGGCGATAGCGGCAATCAGGCGAATGGGGTCAGGCGATCCGCCGGTTGCCTCGGGCCAGATCACCAATGGGGTGACCAGCGCAGGAAACACAGCGACGGCAACATATTTCAGGTGTAATAGCAGCCAGTCCGGCAACTGCCGACCACCCAGAATGCCAAGAAAGGAAAACCGGATCAGGAAGGTTCCGATGGCCAGCAGTGCTGTGAGTGTCCAGAAGGCAGAGTCAGAGATCATGTTGTTGCCCTCTGGGCGCGACGGCGCAGATACAATTCTGTTTGCGCACCAGTCAGAATACCAAGCGTGGCGGCCACGATCAGTCCCAATGACCATGGGACCCAGGCAAAGGCCAAGGCGGCGACAGCGGCGACCAACGCGGCCACGACGTGTGCCGCGGATCGCAGAAGCGGCGCCGTCATTGCGATGAAGCAGACCGGAACGGCGAAATCGAGTGAGAAGGCCGCTGGGATCGCCTGACCGACCAGTGCGCCAAGAAGTGTGCAGCCGTACCAGATCGGGCAAATCAGAAGCATGCAGCCAAAGTAATAGGCCACCCGCGCGGCCGGGCTCATTTCGGGTTGATCCTCGTAGGTCCGAACGGCCACAGCGAAGGCCTGATCGACCATCAGATACGCCATCAATGCACGCGTGCCGAGCCGCGCGTGGCCAACGTACGGCACAAGTGCCGCTGAATACATGGCCATGCGCAGATTGACCGCCAACGCGGCGAAAAGAGCAATAAAGACGGGGGCGTTTTCCTGCAAAAGCGCCACAGCCGTGAATTGAGAAGCTCCGGCGATGACCAAAACCGACATGGACATGGTTTGAAGCACATCCAAACCGGCGTCACGGGCCACAACGCCGAAAAGCATGGAATAGGGGACCACGATCAGGATGAAAGGGGCGCAGTCCAGATACCCGCGCCAAAAGGCCCTGCGTGGTGTCATGGCAATCGGCGTGACTGCAAGATCAGCTTGGTCAGCGCCAACCCGGTTGCCGTTGCCTCGCAGCGGGCCTTTTGCAGGGCTATCGTTTCGCCGGGCGTTTCGGTCAGGCGCGCCAGATCATGCATCCGATCGCATTGCAGCAAGTTTGCCAGAAGGTCGTACTTGAGCTCGATACTCGCGATCGCAGTGATCTGTTCCTCGGCTTCGGCAGAGATCTTTTGCATTTGGTCTTGGATGCCGGTGGACCACCCGTCCTTGACCTCGACAAAACAAAGTGTGGCCGAAGCGGTCTGTTCTTCGGGGTCGTAGCTAAGACATGCCGCTTGGGCCGCATGTACGCATTCGGCAGCAGGGGCATTGTTCTCTATTCGCGTATCAACGCAGGAGCGAAACGCGTCCAGGTCGACCTCTGCGAATGCGGGCCCTCCCAAGCACAGTGCGGTTATCAAGCTGATGGTAAGCCGTTTCATCGGGTCAATCCGCCTCCTCCTAGCGGTCGCGCGTCTTTACGCTTGCATTTGGTATACCAAATGGGAAATGTATAACAAGAGCCGAGACAAGATCAGTGTCTTCGGCACGGATTTTCGGGGGAGGAAGAGATGTCAGATACACGCGCAGGAAAACGATTTCGGTCGCAGGAATGGTTCGACAACCCCAACAATCCAGGGATGACGGCGCTGTATGTAGAGCGTTATCAAAATCAGGAATACACACGCGAGGAACTGCAAGGCGGCAAGCCGATCATCGGCATTGCGCAGACCGGCAGCGACCTGGCCCCCTGTAACAAAATCCACGTTTTCCTGATGGATCGGATCAAGGCGGGCATCCGCGAGGCTGGGGGCATTCCGATGGAATTCCCGGTGCATCCGATTCAAGAAACCGGCAAACGCCCTACGGCGGCGTTGGATCGCAACCTCGCCTATCTGGGGCTTGTCGAAGTGCTTCATGGCTATCCGATTGACGGGGTGGTCCTGACCACCGGCTGTGACAAGACCACGCCGGCGATGCTGATGGGGGCCGCGACGATGGATATCCCCGCGATTGCGCTTAATGGCGGCCCGATGCTGGACGGCTGGTGGAAGGGCAAGCGGGCCGGGTCGGGGATGATCGTGTGGGAAAGCCGCCGTCTCTTGGCCGCTGGAGAGATCGACTATGACGAGTTCATGAGCCGTGTCTGCTCCTCGGCGCCTTCGCTGGGCCATTGCAACACGATGGGCACAGCCAGCACGATGAATGCCATGGCCGAAGCGCTTGGTATGAGCCTGACTGGCAACTCGGCCATTCCCGCGCCGTTCCGTGAACGCATGGCGATGGCCTATGAAACTGGCAAGCGTATCGTGCAAATGGTGTACGACGATCTGAAACCTTCCGACATCTTGACACGAGAGGCGTTCGAAAACGCCATCGTCGTGAATGCTGCGATTGGCGGGTCCACAAACGCGCCGCCACACCTACAAGCTGTGGCACGTCATATCGGGGTCGAACTGGACGTACGCGACTGGGAAAAAGTCGGGTTTGACGTGCCCTTGATGGTGAACATGCAGCCGGCAGGTGAATACCTGGGCGAAAGCTTTTTCCGCGCGGGCGGCGTGCCGGCTGTGATGGGCGAGTTGAAGAAAGCAGGCCGCTTGAACGAAGGCGCGATGACGGCGACCGGCGCCACGATGGGTGAGAACCTAGTCGGGTGGGAGAGCCAGGACCTTGATGTGGTCACCACCTATGACGCGCCCTTGCGGAAAAACGCGGGGTTCAAGGTGCTGTCGGGGAACCTTTTCGATAGCGCGCTGATGAAGACCAGCGTGATTTCCGAAGACTTTCGGAAACGGTTCCTGTCCGAACCCGGAAACGAGGGTGTGTTCGAGGCCAAGGCCGTCGTGTTCGAAGGCCCCGAGGATTATCACGATCGGATTAATGATGCCGATTTGAATATCGACGAACGCACGATTCTGTTCATTCGCGGCGTCGGGTGCGTGGGCTATCCCGGCTCGGCCGAGGTGGTGAATATGCTGCCGCCCGATGCGATTGTCCGTCAGGGCATTAACCACTTGCCCACAGTTGGCGATGGGCGCCAGTCGGGGACCTCGGAAAGCCCGTCGATCCTGAACGCCAGCCCGGAAAGCGTTGTTGGCGGAGGATTGGCCTATTTGCAGGATGGCGACATCGTGCGTTTGGATCTGAATGCCTCGACCATGAACGCGCTGGTGGATGAAGGTGAATGGCAGGCCCGGATCGACGCTTGGGAAGCGCCGGAACTTGTACACCAGACACCCTGGCAAGAGATTTACCGCACCCATGTTGGCCAATTGGCCAACGGTGGTTGCCTAGAACTGGCCACGGCCTATCAGAAGGTGCGGCAGACGTTGCCACGGGACAATCATTAAGGGGCTGACATGACCAATAGCATTATCATCACCGGGGCCGGGCGTGGCGTCGGCAAGGCAACGGCAGAGAGGTTCTTGGCAGCAGGCTGGCAGGTTGGATTGGTCGGGCGTACCGGTGCTTCGCTGGAAGAGGTTGCTGCCGATCATGAAAATGCGCTCGTGCTTGAATGTGACGTGACCGAGGAAAGCGCGGTCGAGGCTGCTTTTGACAGGGCCGTGGGTGCATGGGGGCGCGTCGATGCGTTGTTCAACAATGCGGGTGTCTCGCTGAAAGGCGCGCCAGTTGACGAGATCAACGTAAACGATTGGCGCAACCTGATCGACATCAACGTGACCGGCAGTTTCATCTGCGCCAAGACGGCCTTCGGCGTTATGCGCAGTCAGGATCCGCAGGGTGGACGGATCATCAATAACGGGTCTGTCTCGGCCTATGTGCCACGCTGGGGGTCTGCGGCCTATACCGCGTCCAAACACGCGATCACCGGTCTGACACGGTCGATCAGCTTGGACGGTCGGCCGTTCAATATCGCCTGCGGGCAGATCGACATTGGCAACGCGCTGACCGATATGGCGCAATCGATGACCACCGGAATGCCGCAGGCGGACGGGTCGATCCAAGTCGAGCCGGTGATGGATGTGAAACATGTGGCGGACTCGGTCCTGCACATGGCCTCGCTGCCGCTGGACGCGAATGTGCAATTCATGACGGTGATGGCAACGAATATGCCCTACATCGGTCGGGGTTAATGACATGAAAAAAGTCAACAGATTGCTGGTGACCGGTGCAGCGGGAACCATTGGCGGGCTGATCCGGGACGGGGTGTCGGAGTTTGCCGAGATCCTGCGTCTGTCAGATATCGCCGATCTGGGTGAGGCGCGGCCGGGTGAAGAGATTATGCCCTGCGATCTGACCGACGCAGATGCTGTGCACAAGCTGGTCAGCGGTTGTGACGCGATCCTGCATTTCGGCGGAATCTCGACAGAGAACCGGGCCGATCTGATCCACAAGGTCAACATCGAAGGGACCTATTCGCTTTACGAAGCAGCACGCAAAGAGGGGGTCAAACGCATCCTTTTTGCCAGTTCAAACCACGTGATTGGCTTCCACAAGCGCGAGACGCGGTTGACCGCGTCTTCGCCGATCCGGCCGGATGGAAACTATGGTGTTTCGAAGGCCTATGGAGAGGCTCTGGCGCGTCTTTACTGGGATAAATACGGGATCGAGACGCTGATCGTGCGGATCGGGTCGTGCTTTCCGGCCCCCAAGGACCGGCGGATGATGGCCACCTGGATGAGCGCGGGCGACATGGTGCGGCTGATCGGGCGGATGATCGACACGCCCCGGCTGGGATGTCCCATCGTTTATGGCGTTTCGGACAATGCCGAAAGCTGGTGGGATAATTCGGAAACCGACTATCTTGGCTGGCGGCCGCAGGACAGTTCGGCGCAGTTTGCCGGGCTTTTCGACGATGTCCCGCAAGAAGACCCAACCGATCCGGCGGTGATCTGGCAGGGCGGTATGTTCGCCAAGGCCGGGCATTTCGACGACTGAGGTTGCAACTTGCTACAGTGGCCCCGACCGGTTTGCTGCTCCAAGATAAACGGTTATGTCTTGCCGGGGATCGAGCCTCGGCATGACGTCTGAAGGCTAAATTCAGGTGCTTAAAAGCCGTTCCTGCTCCTTTCTGAGAGCGTGAATATCCAGATCATCGACGATCTCGACGTCATCAAGCGAAACGATCTGGTCGCGACGTACAGCGCGTTTGAGTTTCACATGATGGGCCAACCCAATGGGCAGGGCGTTTTCCGCCACGGCGCGGGATGCGGGGATCGCCTTGGCCCAGACCTTGTGCCCGCCTTCACCGTCAAGCATGTCCCCGGCGGCAAAGTCGCCCTTCGCGGTGGCGACGGCATCGGCACGGTAAAGGCGCGACGTGCCAGTGGGTTCGCGGCGTAGAGCGGCAGAAAGCACCGAGATGGCGGTTTCCAGACCGATCAGGTGGAAGGGCCGCCACATCGAACCGTACCAACCGCTTTTGTCGGTCATCAGCCCGTACTGGTTGAAACAGTCGCGGGTATAGGCGTTCGGGGCGCGGAAGGTGACGAACATCCCATACTGGATGTTGTTCAGCACCACTCGCCCGTCGGGTTCGCGGCTGGCTGCGATGTCGACGATGCCGTTCTTTTCCAACTGGCCACCTTCGGTACGCGGCTTGAACACTTCGGCGAGGTCCTGAAGCCCTGCGGGCGGGAAGGCAAGCCCGTCGTGCGGGCAGTCCATGCCGGTGGCATTGGCAACGGCGGCCATTTCGATGGCGGCTTTGGTCCCGTCTGTGAACGAGTTGTACATCTTCGGATTGAAGTCGCCCGAGTTGACCTGTTCTTCAGTGAAGTCGAAGAAATCCCAGACCGTGTCCGGGGTGGAATAGCGGTAGTTCGGGCAGAAGTTCATGCCCTTGCCCGCAGCCACAAGCTCAAAGCCGCAGGCACGGACCCAGTCCACAAGCTCGCACATGGCGGCGGGCTGATCGCCATAGGCCATGGAATAGACCACGCCCGCTTTGCGCGCGCGTTCGGCTAAAATGGCACCGGCCAGCACGTCGGCCTCGACATTGACCATCACCACGTGTTTGCCCGCGTCGATTGCTGCCAGCGCATGGCGGATCCCGGCGGTCGGGTGGCCGGTGGCCTCGATCACCACCTCGATACCGTCGAACTCTAAAAGGTCGGCAGCGTTATCGGTCAAGCAGGTCGTGCCGGTGTCGAAGGCATCGGAAAAGGTTGGTGCCGCGAAGCGTTCTTGTTCCCAGTGAACGCGGGTTAAAGAGGCCTGCGCCTTGGTCAGATCAAGATCCGCGACGCCAACAACATGAAAGCCGTCGATATGGCGGGCTTGCGAAAGGATCATCGAGCCAAACTTGCCCGCGCCGATCAGACCGACACGGACGGGTTTGCCCTCGGCCGCGCGCGCAGCCAGCATTGAAGAAAGGTTCATGGATGTGTTTCCCGGATTGGTCCTTCAAGGTTTAGCGGTATGAACGGGTGTTGGACCATGACGATCTTTGCATGATCTTTTAAGCTCAGCTTCAAAGTCGTTTAAGATTTGCGACTTGTTTCAAGTGCCGGCGAATGTTGGATTGCAGACCTGCCAAACGCGGTTTCTGCTTTTGGTGAGAGGAAGCATTAAGGGGAGGACGCGGGTATGGAGACCCAGACCGGACGTACCGGGGACAATGTCAGCCTGCCGCGGCGGGCCTGGTCAATCCGGCGCCATGCACTTCGGATGGGCGAGGTGCAGGGGCAGGGCTATATCGGGCAGGCGCTAGGTGTCGCAGATGTGCTGGCGGTGAGCTATTTCCATGCCATGACCTATTGCGCCCATGACCCGGAATGGGAGGGGCGCGACCGGTTCTATTTGTCGATCGGGCATTATGCGATCGCGCTTTACGCGGCCCTGATCGAGGCAGGTATCCTGCCCGAGGACGAGATAGAGACCTATGGCATGGATGACAGCAGAATGCCGATGTCGGGTATGGCGGCCTATACGCCGGGGATGGAGATCACTGGCGGGTCGCTGGGCCACGGTCTGGGCATTGCCGTTGGGGCCGCGCTGGGCCTGAAGCGCAAGAAAAACCCGGCCTTTGTCTACAACATGCTGTCGGATGGCGAGTTGGGCGAGGGATCGACATGGGAAGCGGTGATGAGCGCGGTTCAGTGGAAGCTCGACAATCTGATCGCCGTGGTGGATTTCAACAACCAGCAGGCTGATGGGCCGACGCGCGAGGCGCTGGCCACAGCGCCCGGCACCGAAGCCGCGAAATGGGCCGCCTTCGGCTGGTACGCGCAAGAGGTGGACGGCAATGATCTGGATGCAGTCGTTGCGGCCTTTGATGCGGCGCGCAATCATCCCGATCCGTGCCCGCGCGTGATCATTTGCAATACGCTGATGTGCAAAGGTGTGCCCTTCCTAGAAACCCGCGACAAGACGCATTTCATCCGGGTAGAAGCGGATGAATGGGCCAAGGCACTGGCCCATCTGGACGAGGAGATGCCGCAATGATCCCCGCTCATTCCCGCCGCAAGGACAAGTACACCCCGCGCTCTGTGCCCGAGGAAAAGCTGGCCACCAGCGCGATGATCGCGTCGCTGGATGCCGAGGGGCGCGAAGCGATTTCGGCGCCATTCGGTCATGCACTGGTCGACATGGCTAAGACGCGCGAGGACATCGTGGGGCTTTCGGCGGACCTGTCGAAATACACCGACCTGCATGTCTTTGCCGAGGCCCATCCCGACCGGTTCTACCAGATGGGTATGGCCGAAGCGCTTTTGATGTCGGCTGCAGCCGGATTGGCACGCGAGGGGTTCGTTCCCTTTGCCACCACCTATGCTGTGTTCGCGGCTCGTCGGGCGTATGACTTCATCGCCATGGCGATTGCCGAGGAAAACTTGCCAGTCAAAATTTGCTGTGCGCTGCCGGGTCTGACGACAGGTTATGGCCCCAGTCATCAGGCGACCGAGGACCTTGCGATCATGCGGGGGATGCCAAACCTGACCGTGATCGATCCGTGCGATGCGGTCGAGATCGATCAAGCGACACGGGTCATCGCGGACACGCCGGGGCCGGTTTACATGCGGCTTTTGCGCGGCAAGGTGCCGAATGTTTTGGGCGAGTACGGATATCGGTTTGAGTTGGGCAAGGCAAAGGTGATCCGGGACGGGACGGATGTTCTGTTCATCTCATCGGGGTTCATGACAATGCGAGCCTTGGATGCGGCGGTGGCATTGGCGGCAGATGGAGTGTCCTGCGCGGTGCTGCATTCCCCGACAATCAAGCCACTGGACGCCGAAACCATCGTGGCCGAGGCGCAGAAGGGCGGGCGGCTGGTGGTAACCGCCGAGAACCACTCGATCACGGGTGGGCTGGGCGAGGCAGTGGCCGGAGCCCTGATGCGGGCCGGTGCGCATGTCCCGTTCCGCCAAATCGCGCTGCCGGACGAGTTTCTGGACGCGGGTGCCTTGCCGACTTTGCATGACCAGTATGGCCTGTCGGTCAGCAGCATAACGGCGCGGGTCAAGAACTGGCTGGAGGGCTAATCATGGTAAAGGCGTCGATCATCGGGCTTGGGGCAATGGGCCAAGGTATGGCCCGTAATATCCTGTCTGCGGGGATCGCACTGACCGGGTTTGACCTGTATGCCCCGGCGCGCGCGAGTTTTGCCGAGGCCGGCGGTATCCCTGCAGAAAGCGCGGCCGAGGCTGCGGCCGGGCAGGATCTTGCGCTAGTGATGGTGGCGACGGCGGATCAGGCCGAGGCCGCATTGTTTGACAACGGCGCTGCTGACGCCTTGGCGCCGGGAGCCGTGGTTGTGTTGTCCTCGACGGTCGCGCCCGAGAGCGCCCGCATGATCGCAGCGCGATTGGTCGAGATGGGGCACATGATGCTAGATGCGCCGGTGTCCGGTGGACAGGTGGGCGCAGATGCCGGGACCTTGACGGTAATGGCTTCGGGGCCGGACGCGGCGTTCGAGCGTGCCGCGCCGCTGTTAGAGGCGGTTTCCAAAACAGTGTACCGGCTAGGGGCCGAGCCGGGGTTGGGCGCGACCTACAAGGTTGTACATCAATTGGCCGCCGGGGTGCATCTGGTGGCGGCGGCGGAACTGATGGCGCTTGGCGTCAAAGCCGGATGCGATGCGCAGACCCTTTACCAGATCGTCAGCGGTGCGGCGGGGAACAGTTGGATGTTTGGCGACCGGGCCCCTCGAATGATGCAGGCCGAGCCCGAGGTCACCTCGACCATCGACATTTTCCGCAAGGATGTGGGGCTGGTTCTAGAGACCGGTCAGGCGGCTGGTGTGGACCTGCCGATGACCGAGGCAGCCTTTGCGGTGCTTGAACAAGCAGGAGCGATGGGCCTTGGCCGCAATGACGATAGCGCCGTTGTGCGCGTGTACGAAAAACAGACCGGCAAGCCGGTTCATGACAAGTGATATAAAGGAAAAGAAACATGGGACTTTTGGACGGACAGACCGCCATCATCACCGGCGCGGCCAGTCCGCGCGGGCTTGGTAAGGCGACGGCGAGGCTTTTTGCCGAGCATGGGTGTCAGGTGGCAATCCTTGACCTTGATGCGTCGCAGGCCGAGGACGCGGCAGCCGATCTTGGAGAGCGCCATATCGGGCTGGCATGCGATGTCACGCGCAAATCTGATTGCGACGCGGCCGTCGCGGCGGTGCTGAAAGCGTTTGGGCAGGTAGATATTCTGGTCAACAATGCGGGCATCACCCAGCCGTTGAAGATCATGGACATCAGCCACGAGAACTATGACGCGGTTCTGGACGTGAATCTTCTGGGGACACTGAACATGAGCCAGGCAGTGATCCCCCATATGCGTGAACGCAAGAGCGGCAAGTTGGTGAACATGTCCTCGGTCTCGGCGCAGCGGGGCGGTGGTATTTTTGGCGGGCCGCATTATTCAGCGGCCAAGGCCGGTGTTCTGGGATTAACCAAGGCGATGGCGCGGGAACTGGCGCCCGATGGCATCCGGTCGAACGCGATTTGCCCGGGGTTCATCGCCACCGATATCACGGCGGGCAAGCTGACACCGGAGATGAAGGTGCAGATCCTGGAAGGCATTCCCATGGGACGCGCCGGAGAGGCCTCTGACGTGGCGGGTTGCGCCTTGTTCCTTGCCTCCGATCTTTCGGCCTATGTCACCGGATCAGAGGTTGACGTGAACGGTGGGTCGCTGATCCACTGACAGCGACAGCTGCTAAGGAGGGGATAATGTCCGGCATGTTCGATTTGTCCGGCAAGAGCGCGATGGTCACCGGGTGCAGCCGTGGCCTTGGCCGCGCCATGGCCGAGGCGCTGGCGGCCGCAGGCGCGGATATCGTCGGGGTCAGCTCTTCGCTTGATGCAGATAGCGAAGTTGCGCGCGCAGTTCGGGCGATGGGGCGCGAGTTTAGTGCGCATCGTTGCGACTTTTCCGACAGGGCGGATGTACGGCGTTTCGCCAAGCAGGTGATGGCGGACGAGTACGTGCCAGACATCCTTGTTAACAACGCCGGTATCCTGAAGCGCAAGCCAGCCGTCGATCATGATGACGCCTTATGGGACCAGGTGATCGATGTGGATCTGTCGTCGCAATTTGTTCTAACGCGCGAGATCGGGCGCGGGATGGTCGCTAGGGGATCCGGCAAGATCATCTTCACGGCTTCGGTGTTAAGTTTCCAAGGTGGGCTATTCGTTCCGGGGTACGCCGCGGCCAAAGGTGGCGTGGTTCAGCTGGCAAAGGCATTGGCCAACGAATGGGCGGCGCAAGGCGTGAACGTGAACGCCATTGCGCCGGGCTATGTCGAAACCGAGATGACAGGAGAGCTGCGCGGCGATCAGGATCGGGCAGATGCGATCTTGGCGCGCATTCCGCAGGGGCGTTGGGCACGGCCCGATGATTTCGCGGGTCCAGTCGTGTTCTTGGCCTCGTCGGCGTCAGATTACGTGAATGGTACCGTTCTGACCGTCGATGGCGGTTGGATGGGCCGTTAAACGAAACGGGGGGATCGTATGGCGCGGATCACAGAGGTTCAGGCGCGGCTTTTCAACGTGCCGCTGGACGAGGTTCTCTCGGATGCAAAGCACGGGGATCACACGTATTTCCAGCTAATCATCGCGACTGTACGGCTTGAGGACGGATCGGAAGGGACGGGCTACACCTATACCGGTGGCAAGGGTGGACATGCGATTTTGGCGATGATTCAGCATGACCTTGCGCCGTTTCTCGTGGGGCAGGATGCGACGGATGTCGAAGCACTTTACGAGGAAATGGGCTGGCATGTGCATTACGTGGCCCGGGGCGGGATCGCGTCTTTTGCAATTTCGGCGGTTGATATCGCGCTTTGGGACCTGCGCTGTAAGGCACTGGGTCTGCCTCTTTGGCAAGTGGCGGGCGGTGCAGGGCAAAAGTGCAAGGCCTATGCGGGCGGGATCGACCTGAATTTCCCGTTGCCCAAGCTGTTGGTCAGTATCGAGGGGTATCTTGCACGCGGCTTCAACGCGGTAAAGATCAAGATCGGGCAGCCGACACTGGCCGAAGATGTCGAAAGGATTCGGGCCGTGCGCGCGTTGATCGGGCCGGATGTGACCTTCATGGTGGATGCCAACTACGCGATGAGCGTCGATCAGGCGATCTCCGCAGCCAAGGCCTTTGCGCCCTATGACATCTATTGGTTCGAAGAGCCGACGATCCCGGATGATTATCTAGGGTTTGGCCAGATCGCGGAAAGCACCGATATCCCGCTGGCGATGGGCGAGAACCTGCATACGATCCACGAATTCGAAATGGCGTTCCGGGATGCAAAGCTGGGGTTCATTCAGCCGGATGCGTCAAATTGTGGGGGCATCACCGGTTGGCTTCAGGTGGCGCAGTTGGCCAAGGCGCATAGCGTGCCGGTGTGTAGCCACGGGATGCAGGAATTGCATGTTAGCCTCGTGTCGTCGCAGCCCCATGGCGGCTGGCTGGAAGTGCATTCCTTCCCCATCGACCGGTACACCGCGCGGCCGCTTGTGGTCCGGGATCATCTGGCCGTGGCGCCGGACGCGCCGGGCATCGGGGTTAGCTTTGATTGGGCGGCGCTTGAACGGGTGCATATCGAGCAGCCGGTGTAGCGCCTGTCACGGACCGTCGGAACGCTGCACGGCGTCAAGCTCGATATCCTGAACCTTAAGGCTGTGCTGGGCCAGAACCTTGTTAAGCGTTTGGTCGTGGATTTCGGCCTCGGCCTCTTGCCAGTCAAGGAACAGGCGTACGGCACGACGTTGCAGGTGCCGGGTCGGGCAAAGCGCCCAGTAAGCCGGAAAACGCAACACCGGGAGCTTTGGCGTGACCGGGACCAACCGGCCCTCGGACACCTCGGGCAGCGCAAGTGCAAGCGACTCCAAGACGATACCGGCCCCATCAAGGGCCAGCTGCAGGGACATAGAGGACCGATCCATGAGAATGGTCTTGCGGTTGCCCCGTGTCGCGATGCCATTTTGTAGAAGCCACAGATCCCATTGGCAAAGCGCGCGCGCACTGTCTATCAGCCGCGCGGCATCGAAAAGGTCGGCGGGGCTTGCGCCCTTGGGCAGCGAGGCAAGGTAATCTGGGCTGCACAGTGGCAATACGTGGTCGTGCATCACCACGCGGGTATGAAAACCGCTCCAGTGATCACTGCCAAGACCGCTGCCGTAGCGAATGTCGAGATCCATGACTTCGCGGTTGAAATCGGTCGGGTCTGGGGCCGCGTCGACACGCAGGTCCCAATCTGGATAGCGGGTGATGAAGTCATGCAGACGCGGGGCAAGCCAGCGAACGCCGAAGCTGGGGGTGACGCGCAGGTTTAGGCGGCGCGATTCCCGCGTGCGACCAAGGTTTCTCTGGGCGTCTCGCAGCATGGTAAGCGAGGTCGACGACGTTTGGAAAAGCTGTTCGCCTTCAAGTGTCAGGCTAAGCCGGCGCCCCTCGCGGCGAAAGAGGCGCACGCCAAGGTATTGTTCCAGAAGTTTGATCTGCTGGCTGACCGCCGAGGGTGAGACGGTTAATTCCTCGGCAGCGCGTGTGATGGTGCCCCGCCGCGCCACCGTCTCGAAATAGAGATAGGCGTTGAGGTTCAGTGCGCGGGCCATCGGGGCACTTTCTGATTCGGTGTGGGGCGCTTAGCGCGCCGCCACAGCAGTTTGTTTCTGGCTGCCCAGTCCTTCGACCTCTAGTTCCATGACTTCGCCAGGCTGTAGGAAGCGTTGCGGAGTCATACCAAGGCCAACACCAGAGGGCGTGCCGGTGGCGATAAGATCGCCGGGCATCAGTTTCATGAAGCGGCTCATGTAAGAGACGATCTGGGCAACGGTGAAGATCATATCGTCGGTGTTCGAATCCTGAACAACCTCGCCGTTGAGTGACAGCCACAGCCGCAGGTTCTGGGGGTTGGGCACCTCGTCGGCGGTCACGAGCCAGGGGCCGGTGGGGCCGAAAGTGGGGGCCGATTTGCCCTTGATCCATTGACCGCCCATTTCAGCCTGAAAAGCGCGTTCGGAAACATCGTTGATAGTGCAGTAACCGGCAACGTGATCCAGTGCGTCTTCTTCGGAAACGTAAAGCGTCTCTTTACCGATCACCACGCCCAGCTCGACTTCCCAGTCGGTCTTGAGCGAGTTGCGAGGGATTTCGACATCGTCAAAGGGACCGTGCAGCGACGATGTCGCTTTGGAAAACAGGATCGGTTCGGCGGGTGGTTTAGCACCGGTTTCGGCGGCGTGTTTGGCATAGTTGAGGCCAATGCAGAAGAAGTTCGGGACCGACGCAAGGCAGCTTCCGATGCGACCCGGGTTTTCGACGACCGGCAGGTTTTCGATGTCGAGGGCGCGCAGCTCGTCCAAGCGTTCCAAGGATACACCACGACCTTCGAAATCAGAACCGGATAAGGCCCGGACCTGCCCATTTGCATCAAGAATGCCGGGCTTTTCTTCACCTGCGGGGCCATATCTAAGAAGTTTCATTGGGGGTCTCCTGTTGGCGTGCCAGCGGAATTGTTGGCCGCACTTTCTTTTTCGATCACTTCGCGAATGTCCTCGGCAAGATGCCAGAGGTGGTTGTCTATCGCGGCGCGGGCCGCCTTTGCATCGCGTCCGCGCAGGGCGTTCAGAATCAGCGTGTGTTCGTTGACGACGCGTTGCCGATTACGGCGCTGGCTCGCGGCCAGATAGCGCGCGCGCCACAGGCGCTGAAGAAAGGTGCGGTGCGTTTCGGCAAGCGCTTTGTTCTTTGATGCATCCGCAATTGCGGTGTGAAAGGACATGTCGATCTCGAACATGTCGAGCGGGTCAGAGGTGTCGAAATGCTCTGACATGTGATCGACAATGCCCGCAATGTGGCTGATATCCTCGTCGGATGCGTTCTTGACGGCCAGTTCGGCGGACAGTTTTTCCAGCGCGATCAAGACCTGTGCATGGTCTTCGACATTCTTGAAGTTGGGCCGGGCTACGATCGGGCTGCGGGAAGGGCGAAGCTGTATCAGACCCTCTTTGGCGAGGATTCGAATCGCCTCTCGCATCGGCGTGCGGCTGACCCCCATTTCGGCGGCGTTGTCGCGTTCCTTGATGGATTCTCCCGGCGCGAGCTTGCCCCGCAGGATGTCGCGGCGCAACTCGTTAGCGATATGTTCTGCAAGCGTTGGTTCTGCCATGCGGATCACATGCCCTGTTTCCTAGTGTTTTTCCAGCGTCGTGACCCCGCTTAGAGTGCATAAATCGTCGCGGTCTGAAATTTGGTATACCAAAACAGGTTGCTTGTCGAGCCGACGTTAGTTACCTTTCGTGGAGATGGTATACCATCTGTGCCGTGCGTTGGAGGACGTGCGAAACGAAACCGGCGGTCAAAGAGCCGCCTAGGGAGGAAAAACGAATGACGCTGAAGTTGATTACGATGCTGGCTGGTGCGACCACACTGGCAGCTACTGCCGCGCTCGCCGACCCGGTGACGCTGCGGGTCCAGACCCACTACGCAACGGAACACCCGACCGGCAAACAGCTGGCGATCTGGGCCGATGATGTACAGACCATGTCTGGCGGCGAGATCACCGTTGAGATGTTCTATTCGTCTTCGGTTGTTGCAACCACCGAGACGTTCGATGCTGCCATCAACGGTATCGTCGACTGTGACGCGACTGGCGGAGCGTATCAGACCGGTAAGAACCCGGCGTTCCAGTTCGTCGGCGACATCATGGGTGGCTACGACACCCCGTGGCAGCAGTATTCGTGGCTGTACTACGGTGACGGTTATGCCGCTGCACAAGAGCTGTACAACGCACAGAACATGCAGCTGATCGGCTGGGCTATCTATGGTCAGGAATCGATGTCTTCGTCCAAGCCGATTGCTGGCTTTGAAGACCTGAAAGGCTGGAAGTTCCGTTCGCCCCCGGGCATGGAAACCGAAATCTTCGAAAAGCTCGGCGCATCGCCGATCGTGATGGACTTCACCGAGATCTTTACCGCGCTGGAAACCGGCATCATCGACGGTGCAGACGCCTCGGGCCTCTACAACAACGTGGGTCTGGGTCTGTATGACATCGTGAAGCACGCGACCTATCCGGGCTTCCACTCGATGCCGTCGGACCACCTGGCGTGTAACCTTGACGTTTGGAACGGTCTGTCCGAAGCGCAGCGTCGCATCATCGACACCGCATGGCAGAAGCTTTCGTTCCAGATCGCTCTGTCGAACGGCCTGAACAACGACAAGGCAGCGGCCGAGCTGACCGCCGCAGGCGTCACCCTGTACGACTGGTCGCCGGAAGATCGTGCGACGTTCCGTGCCGCAGCTCAGGCTGCGTGGGATGACTGGGCAACGCGTTCGCCTGAAGCTGACGCGCTGGTCAAGAGCCACAAGGCCTTCCTGACCCAGATCGGTCTGATCAAGTAAGATCATATGGGCGTCCCAGAGACGCCGCGGTGAGCCTGCTTTCGGGCTCACCGCAGACTACAAAATCAAGAAAATCCAAAGATTCGTCGGGGAGGGACGAGAATGGAAGATGACAGCGTCTGGCTTGGCCGCTTAAGACAAACGATGCGGATGCTCATGCTGGCAAGCACTGGACTCGTCGCGCTCCTCTACGTTTGGCTGGTTGCGAACCGCCTTCTGTCCGATGAGGCGTATGGCATGCATGAGATGATCCGGCCCGAAGGGCGCCCCATTGTGTGGGCGATGTTGGCCGCGATCGGAGCATCGGTTCTTTTTTCCTCGCTTTATTTGTCGGACTTCAGAGGCTCGATCGAGACCGAACCGGATGGGTTCTTTGACATTCTCTCGTTGATCACCTCGCGCATGGCGATGATCATGACGGCGATGATCGTGATCGTAATGTTTTACGAAGTCGTGTCGCGTTATGTCTTTTCGCGCCCGACTTTGTGGGCGAACGAGTTATCCTTGTGGATCGCGGCCTTCGTGTTCCTGTTTGCAGGCCAGTATGCTATGCAGCAGCGCAGCCATATCCGCATTTACGTGATCTACGACATGATGCCCCGTTGGGTGCAAAAAGCGGCTGACGTGCTGTCGGTGCTGTTGATCACCGGGTTCACCTTCGCGCTTGTGTGGGGGAACTATGCCGACGCCAAGCGCCGGATGCTGCGGATGGAGACCTTCGGCACGGCTTGGGATCCGCCCATTCCGGGCATCGTCAAACCTGCCATCCTGATAATCATCATTCTTGTTTGTCTTCAGGCAATCTCAAACCTGATTGCGGACTGGAACAAGGCACCCGAACATCATTCGCCTCTCGACGATATCGACGAGTCGGAAATCGAAAACATTAAGAAAACCCTGGGAGACTGACGTGGAATTCCTTGCAATGTTCTCCTGGATGAAGGTGGGCGATGTCGCCACCCTCAGCCTGATCCTTCTACTTGGCATGTTCTTCCTGCTCGCCATCGGGATGCCGCTTGGCTTTGCTTCGGCATTTCTGGCGGTGGCGGTGATCGTGATGAAATTCGGGCCAGAGGTGTCCTTTGGCCGGTTCGGCTCGGGACCGATGTCGATTCTCGCGCAGGCGGTGTATCGACAAATGACGAACTATGTTCTCATATCAGTGCCCTTATTCATATTCATGGCCTCGCTGCTGGAACGCTCCGGCATCGCCCGGGACATGTACAACTCGCTTAACATGTGGCTAAGCCGGACGCGCGGCGGGATCGCGATTGTGACCTCGATCATGGCGGTGATTATGGCGGCAATGTCGGGGATCATCGGCGGCGAAGTGGTGCTGCTGGGCCTGATCGCACTGCCGCAGATGTTGCGTCTGGGATATAACCAGAACCTCGCCATCGGTACGATCTGTGCTAGCGGTTCTCTGGGCACCATGATCCCTCCGTCGATCGTTCTGATCTTCTATGGTCTGGTGACGGAAACATCGATCAAGGCGCTGTTCACGGCGTCGTTCCTTCCGGGCTTCATGCTGGCGTCGTTCTTCATCATCTACATCGTGGTGCGGACCAACCTGAACCCGTCGCTGGCGCCTTTGCCAGAGGAAGATCCGGATGCGCCGAAAGGTAAGCAAAAGTTCCTGATGTTCGTGGGCTTCCTGTCGCGTTTCGGTCTGTGGATTCTAGGCGCGCTGATCCTGCGCAACCTGTTCTTCACCGCCATGGGGCAGAACACGGTGGCAGAGGGCGTCGATCCCATCGCGCTTGGCATGGTTTCTGACCTGCCGTGGCTCTTTGGGGCGCTGGTGTTGGCCGGGGTTCTGATGTTCCTGATCGGGAAAGAGCGCGTGAATACCGGTTGGGACATGGGCAAAGGCCTGATCGCACCGGTCGTCGTGATTGGCGTGGTACTGGGGTCGATCTACATGGGGATCACAGGCATCACCGAAGCGGCCGGTATGGGCGTTGTCGCGGTGTTCACGATTGGCTTGATCCGCCGCGAAATGACGTTCGAAATCGTTTGGGACAGTCTGATGCGGACGCTCAAGTCGACGGGTACGATCATCTGGGTGACCATCGGTGCGGCCTCGCTGGCGGCGGCCTACACACTGGCCGGCGGTCCGACCTATGTGGCCAACATGATCGTCGCGGCAGAACTGCCGACGATGGGCATCATCCTAGTGATGATGGTGATCTTCCTGATCATGGGCATGTTCATGGACTGGGTAGGTATCGTGCTGCTGATCATGCCGGTGTTCCTGCCGATCGTTCTGAAACTGCCGGTGGAAGAAATCGGTGTCTTCGGCGAGTTGAACCCGCGCCACGTGGCGATCTGGTTCGGTGTCGTGTTCTGTATGAACATGCAGGTAAGCTTCCTCAGCCCACCCTTCGGGCCTGCGGCGTTTTATCTGAAATCTGTGGCACCGCCGCATATTTCGCTGACCGCGATTTTCCGGGGCTTCCTGCCGTTCATCGTGCTGCAATTGCTGGCGCTGAGCGTGCTGCTGATCTGGCCGAATATTATCTCGATCTTCTTATAAGGTCCTATGACGCGGGCCGGGAAAACTTCCCGGCCCGCGCCTTCTCTTGCTTGTTCCGACAGGTGTACCCATGAGTCTGATGCTGACAGAGGAGCAGATCGCGCGGTTCGAAACCGAGGGCGTTCTGGTCGTCGAAGACGTACTGCCTGAACCGGTGTTGAACGCGGTCAGGGCGGAATATGAAACCTTGCTTGATGGCATGTACGCCATCTGGCAGGCGGAAGGGCGCGTGCCCGATGGCGCGGGGCTTGGGTTCTTCGACAAGCTGTTGATTGCATACGAGGCCGGGTGCGAATGGTTCCAGCCAATGGATATCTCTCTGCCCGGGTCCAAGATCGAAGCGGACACACCGTTTCACATCGGTCCGGCGGTTTTTGACATGCTGACCTGCCCACGTCTGTTGGACATGGTGGAAGACCTGATTGGGCCGGAAATCACCTCGAACCCGATCCAGCACGTGCGGCTCAAACCCCCGGCGCGGACCCTGCGCGGCGACGAGACCACGGCGCACATCATGTCCACTGATTGGCATCAGGATCGTGCCGTCGCGCATGAAGATGGCGATGAGACCCAGATCGTGACGGTTTGGCTGGCCATTTCGGATGCGACGCTGACCAATGGCTGTCTTGAGGTGATCCCGGGCAAGCCGCGTATGTACCCGCATTGCCCCAAGCGCCAGACCTCGATTGCTGACGGGTTCATCAACGAAGCCGCCGCACGCCCGTTGCCGGTCAAGGCTGGCGGTGCCGTGATTTTCCACCCGCTGACACCGCACGCAGCGCGTGACAACACGTCAGAGATCTTCCGCTGGTCTTTTGACATTCGCTACAACGTCACAGGCCAACATACGGGCCGTGCACATTTCCCCGATTTCGTTGCCCGGTCGCGTAAAGCGCCGAAAACTGAACTGCGCGACTGGGAGGTTTGGCGCGACATGTGGCTGGACGCCCGTGCGCGACTGGCCCCCGAGCCGCATATTCCGATCCACCGCTGGACGGGGGACAGCCCCGCCTGTGCCTGAGGTTTGCCTATGAATACCGTTCGTCTGTCGGATGCCGACAATGTTGTGACTGCAATTCGCCAATTGGCTCCCGGAGAGGAGGGCGCCAGCGAGGTGATCCCCCGCGGGCACAAGCTGGCCACCGTCCCGATTGCCAAGGGGGAACCAGTGCTGAAATACGCTCAGGTGATCGGGTACGCCGCCGAGGATATCGCTGCGGGCGCGCATGTTCATACGCATAACCTCGAATTTCGCAATGTGGATACCGATTACGCGTTCTCGACCAACCTACGCCCGGTCACGCCAGCAGCAGAACCCGACATGTTCATGGGCTATCGTCGCCCGAGTGGCCGGGTGGGGACGCGCAATTTCATTGCCGTTTTGACCAGCGTGAATTGTTCCGCCACCGCCGCACGGATGATCGCGGCGCATTTCACGCCCGAAGTTCTGGCCGACTATCCCAATGTCGATGGGGTGGTGGCCTTTGTGCATGGCACGGGCTGCGGCATGGCCGGGCAGGGCAGCGATGGGTTCGAGGCGTTGCAGCGGGTGATGTGGGGCTATGCCCGGCATCCGAATATTGGCGGTGTACTGATGGCGGGTCTGGGATGTGAGATGAACCAGATCGACTGGTTGGTCGAGGCTTACGGTCTGACGCCAGGGCCTCTTTTCCAGGCGATGAACATTCAGGATGTGGGTGGGCTGCGCAAAACCGTGGCACTGGGGATCGACAAGATCGAGGCGATGCTGCCGCGGGTCAATGAAGCGCAGCGCGAACCGTGTCCGGCGTCTGAACTGATGGTGGCCTTGCAATGCGGCGGGTCGGACGCGTGGTCGGGGATCACCGCCAACCCCGCAGTGGGCCATGCCTGTGACCTGTTGGTGGCGCAGGGCGGAACCGGGGTATTGGCCGAGACGCCAGAGATTTACGGTGCCGAGCATCTGTTGACGGCGCGCGCGATCGATCAAGACGTGGGTGACAAGCTGGTGGAGCTGATCCGCTGGTGGGAAGACTATACCGCGCGCAACAAGGGCAGCATGGACAATAACCCTAGCCCCGGAAACAAGAAGGGTGGGCTGACCACGATCCTTGAAAAGTCTCTGGGGGCGGCGGCCAAAGGGGGCACGACGCCACTGACCGGGGTTTACAAATATGCCGAACCGGTGCGCGCGCGCGGTTTCACCTTCATGGACAGCCCCGGATACGACCCCGCAAGTGTGACCGGACAGATTGCATCGGGGTGCAACCTCGTGGTGTTCACCACCGGTCGTGGGTCGGCTTTTGGGTCTAAGCCTGCGCCGACCGTAAAGGTGGCCACCAACAGCGAGATGTTCGGGCGCATGACCGAGGACATGGATATCGATGCAGGCCGCGTCCTTAGCGCAGGCACCAGTGTCGAAGAGGTCGGACGCGAAATCTACGAGATGTGGTTGCGCGTTGCCTCGGGAGAGGAAAGCAAATCCGAAGCGCAGGGGTTGGGCGATTACGAATTCGTACCCTGGCAGATTGGTGCGGTGATGTGATGGCGGCCGCAGTTCCCATTTGCGTCATCGGAGGCGGCAGCATCGGGCTGCGTCATGCCGAACAGGCGATCGAATGCGACGCTGTGTCGTTGAGCGCGGTGGTCGAACCGGGCGCGGCACGGCGCGAAGAATTGCAGGCGATGGGATTGCCTGCCGTAGCCACGTTGGATGATGTCCCCGATGGGACACGGGCCGCCGTGGTGGCCACGCCGACGCCGGATCATGTGGTGTCAGGCCTTGCCGTGATCGAACGGAGTTGGGCCGCCTTGGTCGAAAAGCCGATCACGCAGACGATCGAAGAAGGCACGCTACTTTGTGAAGCGGCAGAGACACGCGGCGTGCCGCTTGTCACGGGGCACCACCGCCGGTGTCATCCCTTCGTGTCTGAAGCGCGTGCAATGCAGGATCGGATCGGAGATCTGGTTGGTGTGAATGGCCTCTGGTCATTGCGCAAGCACGACACCTATTACGATGTGCCGTGGCGGCGGCAAAAGGGGGCAGGGCCGATCCTGACCAACCTAAGCCACGAGATCGACCTTTTGCGCTTCTTTGCTGGCGAAGTTGTCGAAGTGTCGGCAATGACCGCCAACGCGCGGCGCGGGTTAGAGATCGAGGACACAGCGGCAATCGCGTTCCGGTTCGCAAACGGTGCGTTGGGAACGTTCCTGATCTCGGATGCCGGAGCGTCGCCATGGGCATTCGAAGCGGCCTCGGGTGAGAACCCGGCGATCGCCTTCTCTGGAGAGGATGCGATGCGGATCGTGGGAACCAAAGGGGCGTTTGGGTTTCCCTCTCTCGACTTATGGCAAGGGGGCGCGGGAAAGGACACTGATTGGCGCAACCCGATGCAGGTTACCAAGGGGCCGAACTTGCCTGTGGTTGACCCGATCCGAGAACAATTGGCGCGTTTCGCGCGGGTGGCCGACGGTGGTGAAGAGCCGCTCCTTGCGACGGGGCGCGACGGGCTGGCGACGCTTGCGGTGACAGAGGCCGTGCTGAAGTCGGCCGAAAGTGGCCGTGTTGAGAGCATATGAAAGACATGGCTGGGCAGGGGGATATCATTCGGTGTGGCCTGATCGGCGAGAACCTTGGCCGGAGTCGGTTTGCCGATGGGTTGGATCATTTGTGCCGAGCGCATGGGCTGACGCTTGCTTTCGAACTTATCGACAGCATCGGACGGCCGGGTTTCGATTTCGAGGCCACGCTGGAAGAGTGTCGGGCGCAAGGATGGACGGGGGTTAGCGTGACCCATCCCTATAAGCCGCAGGCGGCCTCTTGGATTGGCGCGTCGCTTGACCCTGCCTTGGCGCGGATTGGCTCGAGCAACCTTGTGATCTTTGAACCAGATGGTGTCCGAGGTGGGAACACGGATTATTCGGGCTTTTTGTCGGCTTGGCGGCAGAAGATGGGTGACGCAAAACCGGGGCGCGTGGCTATGGCCGGTGCGGGCGGTGTGGCGAGGTCGCTGGCGCATGCCTTGGCCAATCTGGGTGCAGAAGAGATCGTGATCTGGGACCGCAATCAGGATCTGGCGCGGGATTTGGCAGAGGCGGTCGGCCCTGTTGCGCGGGCGGTCCCAATGGGGGATTTGCCCAAAGTGCTAGAAGGTATGGATGGGCTCGTAAATGCAACGCCGCTAGGGATGCATGCCTATCCGGGATCGGCCTTTCCCACGCCCCTACCCTGCAAACCGGGGTGGGTATTTGATGCGGTCTATACACCTGTTGAAACAGAATTTGTGAAGGCGTGCCGGAATGCGGGAGCGGAAGTGATCACTGGCTTCGACCTTTTCCGGCACATGGTACAACGCAGCTTTCAAGCCTATTCCGGGATTGCCCCGGAGGCGCAAAAGAAGCTGGCGGGATTAGAAGATTTGAAGCCTAAGGAGTAGGGCAATGGGAAAACCGAAAATCGGATTCATTGGTCTTGGCCTGATGGGCCGGGCGATGGTGGAGTGCCTTCAAAAGGCCGGCTACGCGGTGGTGGTTCTGGGCAACAGGGACCGGACTGGCGTGGAAGAGGCGATTGCGCGCGGCGGGCAAGAGGCGGCGTCGGCCAAGGCTCTGACCGAGGCAAGCGATGTCGTGATGCTCTGTGTCGGAACCTCCGAGCAGGTCGAAAGCCGGGTCTACGGCGAAGACGGCATTCTTGCGGGTGCGCGCGATGGGCAGGTGGTGATCGACTTCGGAACCTCGCTACCCGGCTCGACACTTAAGATTGGTGCAGACCTTGCGAACAAAGGCGCGGCCTATCTGGATGCTCCGCTGGGACGGACGCCTGCCCACGCCAAGGACGGGCTATTGAACATCATGTGCGCAGGGGACGAAGACGCCTATCAAAAGGTCAAGCCGGTGTTGGACGTGCTGGGGGAGAACGTGTTTCACCTTGGCAAGTTGGGCAATGGCCACACGATCAAGCTGATCAACAACTATTTCGCGATGACGACGGCCTGCGCCATGGCCGAGGCCTATGCGCTGGCAGATGCGGCAGGGATCGATCGGCAGTCGCTTTATGACGTGATGGCGGCAGGGCCGAACCATTCGGGAATGATGGATTTCATCACCAACTTCGCCACCAAGGGCCAGATCGACCTTGCGTTCTCGGTGGACAATGCGGCCAAGGACGTCGGGTATTACCGACGGATGGCTGAAAACCTTGGGCTGTCGAGCCGCATGTCGGGCGCTGCTGATGCGACGCTTGGCGAGGTCCGTGCGAAAGGGGACGGCGCGCTTTTGGTTCCAGAATTGGTGAACTGGATGAGTGCAAATCTTGGGAGCAATAAAGAATGAGACTGGCTGGGAAGCGAGCGTTCATCACGGCGGCGGGGCAGGGGATCGGCCGCGCGGCGGCTGAGACTATGGCAAGAGAGGGAGCCCATGTTGTGGCGACCGACCTGATTGGCGAACTGCTGGAGGGGCTTGAGGTCGCTCAGACCTTTGCGCTGGATGCACTCGACAAGGCTGCGTTGGTCGCGGCCGTTCAGGACGCAGCGCCGGATATTTTGGTCAACTGCACCGGGGTGGTACATGCCGGCACGATCTTGGAGGCCACGGATGACGAGTTCGATTTTGCTATGAACCTGAACGTTCGGGCGCATTTCCACGCAATCCAGGCAGTGGTGCCGGGGATGCTGGAGCGCGGCGGCGGGTCGATCGTCAATATCGCCTCGGTCTGCTCTAACTTGCGCGGGCTTCCCAACCGGTTCATCTATGGCACGTCCAAGGCCGCGACGATCGGGCTGACCAAGCAGGTGGCTGCCGATTACATCACGCAAGGCATTCGGTGTAACTGTATCGCACCGGGGACGGTGGACAGTCCAAGCCTGCACCAGCGCTTGCACGACACGGGTAACTATGAAGAAGCCATGAAGCAATTTGTGGCTCGCCAGCCAATGGGCCGGTTGGGCGAGGCGCAAGAGATTGCTGACCTTGTGGTGTATCTGGCCTGCGACGAAAGCCGATATATGACCGGACAATGTGTGGCCATTGACGGCGGGATGACACTTTAGATGGTGGTCCGGCCACGCGAAGAACGAACCAGCGGTGGCGTCGCCATGATGCTGCTGGCGGTGATGTTTTTCACCGGCATCGACACCAGCGCCAAATGGCTAAGCATCGCCGGATTGCCGGTCTTGCAGATCGTGTTCGTTCGATACGCCGGGCATTTTCTTTACGCTAACCTGATTTACTTGCCGCAGGAGGGCGCGTCCGCCTATCGGTCGCAGGCGCCACTGAAGCAATTCATGAGGTCGGTGTTCCTGTTCGGCGGGACGGTGCTGAACTTCTATGCGCTGAAATACCTTCCGATCACTGTGACGACGACCATTGCCTTTGCCGGACCTATCGTTGTGACCCTTCTGGCCATCCCGATCCTAGGAGAAAAGGTGGGGGTCCGTCGGATCGCGGCGGTATGCACCGGATTTGTCGGGGTGGTGGTGGTGGTTCAGCCGTGGGGGGCAGAGTTCCACCCGGCGATGTTCTTCAGCCTTGGCACGCTTTTGTTGGCGTCGATGTACTTCGTCATGACGCGGATGCTGGCCGGGGTAGAGACCAACGCCACGCAACAGATCTGGTCGAGTGGGTTGGCGACTTTGGCACTGGCACCATTCGGGCTGACGGCGTGGGTTTGGCCGGAAAACACCTTAACTTGGATGGTGCTGCTGGGGATCGGGGCCTTTGGGCTTTTCGGGCATATATGGGCCACGATCGCGCATCGCTGGGCGGATGCCTCGATCTTGGCGCCGCTGATTTACAGCCAAGTATTTTGGGCGGCTCTGGTCGGGGTCTTGATCTTCGACACATGGCCCACGGTTTGGACACTGGGCGGCGGTGCAATCATCATCGCGTCAGGCCTTTATATCTGGCGGCGGGAAGTCGCAAAGGCACAGCAAGGGGGATCGCATGGTCGTACGGTTTGAAAAACCTGCCCCGGGGATGTGCCGGTTACTCGGGTCGACCGACGTAAAGGGCGCGCTGAAACTGGGACAAGAGAGAATGCCATGACCAAGACACCCGAGGACCTTCGCTCGGCCCGCTGGTTCGCACCTGATGACCTGCGCTCGATGGGGCATCGCAGCCGGGCGATGCAGATGGGGCTGGATGATGCCGACTGGGAGGGCAAGCCAGTCATCGCGATCATCAACACATGGTCGGATCTGTCGCCCTGTCACCATCACCTGCGCGACCGGGCAGAGTTCGTGAAAAAGGGTGTGTTACAGGCCGGGGGCATGCCGGTAGAGATGCCGGTTCATTCCTTTTCCGAGCAATTCCTGAAGCCGACCTCGATGCTTTACCGCAACATGGGGGCGCTTGAAGTCGAAGAGACATTGCGCGCGCATCCTATCGACGGGGCTGTCCTGCTTGGCGGGTGTGATAAGTCCACGCCAGCTTTGGTGATGGGGGCCGTAAGTGCGGGGCTGCCGTTCATTTTCATGCCCGCGGGCGCGATGCTTCGAGGGAATTATGCCGGGCAGAAACTTGGGTCGGGCACAGATGTCTGGAAATACTGGGATGAACGCCGCGCCGGGACCATCGGCAAGGAAGAATGGATGGGTGTCCAAGGGGGGATCGCGCGCAGCTATGGCACCTGCATGACGATGGGAACAGCCAGCACGATGATGTCTATCGCCGACGGTTGGGGGCTTACGTTACCCGGCGCCTCGTCCATCCCGGCGCCCGATGCCGGGCACAAGCGCATGGCGGCCGCCTGCGGTCGCCGGATCGTCGATATGGTCTGGGAGGACCTGACACCGGACAAGATCATGACCGACGCCAGCACGCGCAATGCCGTGACCGTGGCGATGGCCACGGGCTGCTCTACGAACGCGATCATTCACCTGATCGCCATGGCGCGGCGGGCGGGTGTCGACCTTGGGCTGGAAGATCTGGACGAGATCGGTCGCACGACGCCGGTGATCGCCAACATTCGGCCTTCGGGCAAGGAATACCTGATGGAGGACTTCTTCTATGCCGGGGGCTTGCCTGCGCTGATGCAGGAGTTGGGCGACAAGCTGGACCTGTCGGTGATGACGGTGTCGGGCAAGTCGCTGGGCGAAACCATCGAGGGTGCCCAGAACTACAATACCGATGTGATCCGCCCTCTGACGAACCCGGTGTATCACGAGGGGTCGCTGGCGGTGCTGAGGGGAAATCTGGCACCGGATGGGGCGGTGATCAAACCGGCGGCGATGGATCCGAAATTTCAGACGCACCGGGGCCCCGCGATCGTGGCCGACAGCTATGCCGAGATGAAGGAAATCATCAACGACGAGGATTATCCAATGACCCTGAACCATGTGCTTGTTCTGCGCAATGCAGGGCCGCAGGGTGGACCAGGGATGCCGGAATGGGGGATGATCCCGATGCCCAAGGCGCTGTTGAAGCAGGGGCATCGCGACATGGTACGGCTATCGGATGCGCGCATGTCAGGCACGTCCTATGGGGCTTGCATCCTTCATGTGGCGCCCGAGGCGTTCGTGGGTGGGCCGCTGGCGTTGATCGAAACCGGCGACATCATCGAGCTGGACATCCCGAACCGCAGGCTTGACGTGCAACTAAGCGACGAAGAACTGGCCACACGCCGTGCCAATTGGACGGCGCCGCCGCCGCGCTATGAGCGGGGCTATGGCAAGATGTTTAGCCAGCATGTGGAGCAGGCCGACAAGGGCTGTGACTTTGACTTTCTGCGCACTGATTTCGGCGCAGCGGTATCCGAACCGGAGATCAACTGATGAATCTTGCAGACGCGTTGAAAGGGGTTTCTGGCATCCTCGTGACGCCATTTGATGCGGCGGGCGACATTGCGCCAGACCTGCAAAAACCGATTATCGACCGCGCGATTGCAGCGGGGGTGCAGGTGTTGACCGCCAATGGCAACACTGGCGAGTATTATGGGCTCACGGTAGATGAGGCCGAAGCCATGGTGACAGCGACCGGTCGGTTCATCGCAGGCAGGGTGCCCATGGTGGCGGGAGTCGGACGCGGCATTCGCGATGCGCAACGGCTGGCTGAAGCCTCGCGTTCGGCAGGAGCCGCGGCCTTGATGATTCATCAACCGCCTGATCCCTTTGTCGCACCGCGCGGTCTGGTCTCTTACATCGAGGGGGTGCGCGAGGCGGCAGACGGGCTGCCGCTTATCCTCTATTTGCGCAATGATGCCATCGGAACCGACGCCATCGCGGCGCTTTGCTCTGTCGAGGGCGTTGTCGGGGTGAAGTGGGCGACGCCTAACGCGATGAAGCTGAAAGCCGCGATCGAGGCTTGCCCGGATCACATCATCTGGACTGGTGGGTTGGCCGAGGTCTGGGCGCCGGTCTTCTATGCGGTGGGCGCGCGCGGCTTTACCTCGGGGCTGATCAATGTCTGGCCGGAACGCTCGGTCGCGATCAATTCCGCTTTGGAGGCGGGCGATTATGCCAAGGCGCGGCACCTGATCGCTGAAATGCAGGTGTTCGAAGATATCCGTGCCGAAGAGCAGGGTGGTGCCAACGTGCCGGGCGTGAAGGCCGCGCTACAGATGATGGGCGAGGATTGCGGCGCAGCCCGCCCGCCTGCGGCATGGCCGCTAAGCGCGGTGCAGCGCGAGCGGCTGAAAGAATTCATGAGCAAAAACAGCTTGATAGGTTGAGCGTCAGATAGCGAGAGCACGATGAGTGAACATCCCCTAAAGCCGGAAACAAAGGATATGCTGGCCCAAGTATCAGTGGCCACGCTGGCCACGGCCTTGTTCAAACGCGGGTTACGCAACCAAGTGATACAGGACGTGCGGCCGATCAAGGGCAAGGGCCGCAACATGGTCGGCCCGGCGTTTACGCTGCGCTATATCCCGGCGCGCGAGGATCGGAACCAATTGACGGTCTTCCGTAATCCAGAGCACCCGCAGCGCCACGCGATTGAAACCTGTCCGGAAGGTCACGTCTTGGTCATGGACAGCCGCCGCGATGCCTCGATGGCTTCGGCCGGTGACATCCTGATCACCCGCCTGATGGTGCGGGGCGGCGCAGGTGTGGTCACGGATGGAGGGTTCCGCGACGCGATGAATATCGGCGAGCTGGACATCCCCGCCTATCACAATCGCCCGTCGAGCCCGACGAACTTGACCAATAACGAAGCGATCGAGATCAATGGCCCGATCGGGTGTGGCAACGTTGCGGTCTTCCCCGGTGACATCATGGTGGGCGACGACGACAGCGTGATCGTGATCCCAGCATACCTTGCCGATGAGGTGGCGCAGGAGGCCATCGAGATGACAGCTTATGAAGATTTTGCCATCGAACAGGTGAGGGACGGGGTATCGATCATTGGGCTTTACCCTGCCACCAAGGAAGAAAACCTGGAGAGATTTGCAGCTTGGCGTAAGAAAAATGGGCGCTGAATTGGTGGCACAGTGACAATAGCCGCATGATGCTTGATGACATGGGACAAGCGAAATCCCGTGTCGCATCGGGTCAAACAAAAACATGGGTATGGGGGCAGAGGAATCCGCATCATGCCCGATAGGCGTAACAGGTTTGGGTAGGGACCCGACCAAGGATAATGAGGACTAAAATGGGAGACGAGATGACATTTGCGCCCCACGGGAAACATCTGGTGGCCGGGGAATGGGTCGCCGGTGACACAACGTTCCGCTCTGAACCGGCGCACGGCCCGGCCTTTGACTATTCCGTCGGCACGCCGGCACTGGTTGATCGGGCTTGCGCGGCTGCGGAAGAGGCGTTCTGGAGCTACGGTTATTCCAGCCGGGAAAGCCGGGCGGCGTTTTTGAATGCGATCGCGGACGAAATCGAAGCGCGGGGCGCACTGATCACCGAGATCGGCACGTCAGAGACCGGATTGCCCGCAGCGCGACTAGAGGGCGAGCGGGGCCGCACGACAGGACAGCTTCGGCTTTTCGCTAGCCATATCCTGCAGGGCGACTATCTCGATCGGCGTCATGACGAAGCACTGCCGGATCGGGCGCCTTTGCCGCGGCCGGACCTGAAGATGGTGCAACGGCCCATCGGCCCTGTCGCCGTGTTCGGGGCGTCGAATTTCCCGTTGGCGTTTTCGACGGCGGGGGGCGACACGGCCTCGGCCTTGGCGGCGGGCTGTCCCGTGGTAGTGAAGGGGCATTCGGCGCATCCGGGCACCAGCGAGATCGTGGCTGAAGCCATCAACGCCGCGATTGCGCGCTGTGATGTGCATCCGGGCGTCTTTTCGCTGATCCAAGGCGGCAAGCGCGACGTCGGAACCGCGTTGGTCCAGCACCCGCTGATCAATGCCGTGGGCTTTACCGGGTCGCTTGGCGGCGGTCGGGCATTGTTCGACCTCTGCGCGCAACGCGAGACACCGATCCCATTCTTCGGCGAATTGGGCTCGGTCAACCCGATGTTCATGCTGCCCGAGGCGATGTCCGCGCGCGCAGAAGCGATGGCCGCCGGGTGGGCCGGGTCGCTGACTATGGGCGCCGGACAGTTCTGTACCAACCCGGGTATCGCGGTGGTGATCGACGGGCCCGAGGCGGACGCTTTCGCCGCTGCCGCCGTTGCTGCGCTTGAACCGATTGGCGCGCAAACCATGCTGACCGACGGCATCGCCGCCGCCTATCGCGCCGGGCGCGACCGAGTGGCGGGATCGCAGGGCGTGCAAGAGGTGCTGACCTCGATGTGCGACCTGCGCAACGCCACACCCTATCTTTATGTCACCACGGGTGCCGAATGGTTGGCAAACGAGGCTTTGGGCGAAGAAGTATTCGGGCCGCTGGGCTTGATCGTGCGGGTGGCGGACAAGGATGAGATGCGAAAGATCGCTGCCAGTCTGCAGGGTCAGCTGACCTGTACGCTGCACATGGACGACGCTGACACCGCGCTGGCGCAAAGCCTGATGCCGGTTCTGGAACGCAAGGCGGGCCGAATTCTGGTCAACGGGTTCCCGACCGGCGTCGAGGTCTGCGACGCGATGGTGCATGGCGGGCCTTACCCGGCCTCGACCAACTTCGGGCATACTTCGGTTGGTACTCTGGCGATCCGGCGCTTTCTGCGACCTGTTTGCTATCAGAACATGCCGGATTCTTTGATGTCAGAGGCGTGAGGTTAGTCTAACCAAACCGGGGCCCTTAAGTTCAGGTGCCGATGTCGATCGGGGCGATGGCGACTGTTTTGATGACTGCCGTGCAGCGGTCGCCAACATTCAGTCCCATTGCCTGAGCCGATCGTTTGGTGATCCGCGCGGGAACAAGGCCGGCGGGGGTGCTTAGGGTGACCATCATGCCGGGGCCGCCGCCGCTGTGCAGGGCGGTGATCTCTCCTTCAAGGATGTTCAGCGCAGAAATCCCTTCGGGTCGGCCGCGCGATAGCAGGACCTCATGGGCAGCTATTCGGACGCGAACGTTTTGGCCAACTGGTTGCGGGATGCGGGGTAGGAAAAGTGGTTCACCCCCGGCGTTCAGCTCGGTCAATCCGTCGTCGTGGTGTTGCCGGACCGTTGCGTCCAGAACCGCACCCGCCGCGCGGACGCCACCGGGCAGGTGGTCCGGTGAGCTTAACACTTCGGCAGCACTGCCGATCCGCGTGACGCGCCCTTCGTGCAGGGCGACGACGGTTGTGGCAAGGCGGGCAACCTCGGCGGCAGAGTGGCTGACGTAGAGGATCGGGATGTCGGTCTCGTCCCGCAGCCGTTCGAAATAGGGCAGGATGTCTTCCTTGCGATCGGCGTCCAAAGAGGCCAGCGGCTCGTCGGCTAGGATCATCTTCGGGCTGGCCAGAAGTGCACGGCCAATGGCAACCCGCTGTTTTTCGCCACCCGACAGATCGGACGGGCGGCGTGACAGAAGGTGGCCGATGCCCAACATTTCTGTCACGCGCGCCTCATCTTCGGGCCGCGCGTTGCGCGGAGCGAAACGCTGACCGTAACGCAGGTTCTGCTGGACTGTCATGTGGGGGAAAAGGCGCGCCTCTTGAAAGACATATCCCAACCTCCGTTTGTGGGGCGGCAGGCACATGCCTTGGCTTGTGTCGCAAAGCAGCCAGTCGCCGACAGAGATGCGGCCATTATCAGGACGCAGCAGCCCGGCCACCGCGTTGATGACGGTGGTTTTGCCAGACCCCGATTGGCCGAAGAGAACGGTCACCCCGGGCGGTGCCTCGAAAGAGACGTCCAGCGAGAAGTCGTCACGCCTGTGGGTCAGGTGTACGGATAGCGTCATGATCCACCCACCCGTTTCGCCGCTTTGTGCGCCAGCCACTCCGAGACGATCAATGCCCCCATCGCGACGATGATCGACACGATTACCAACCGGATCGCAGAGCTTTCGCCGCCGGGAACCTGCAGGAAGGCATAGATGGCCGAGGGCAAGGTTTGTGTTTGGCCGGGAATGTTGGACACAAAGGTGATCGTTGCACCGAACTCGCCCATCGCCTTGGCGAAACACAGGACGGCGCCAGCCAGAACGCCGGGCAGGATCAGGGGAAGGGTCACGGTCAGGAATACCATCGGGCGAGAGGCGCCAAGCGTGCCTGCGGCTTCCTCTAGCTTTTGGTCCACTGCTTCTATCGAAATGCGGATGGCCCGCGTCATCAACGGGAAGCCCATAACACCCGCAGCAAGGGCGGCACCCGACCAGCGGAAGGCAAAGACGATGCCAAAGTTTTCAAGGAACCCACCGATCGGCCCTTGGGTGCCAAAGCCCAACAGTAGCAGGTAGCCAGTGACCACCGGCGGCAAGATCAATGGCAGGTGCACCAGCCCATTGAGAAGTTGCCGCCCCGGAAACCGCCAGCGCGCCAGCGCATAGGCGGTTAGTATTCCAAACGGCAACGCCACCAGCGTCGCCCAAAAGGAAACCCGAAGCGACAGGGCCACCGCCTGCCATTCCTGAGGGCTAAGCCAATCAGTCATCGCGCCCTCCGAGAACCTGAAAGCCGTTTTCGACAAACCTTTCAGCTGCCGTGTCCGAGGACAAATAGGCAAGGAAGGCCGCTGCGGTTTCGTTGCCCGATGTCGTCAGCGCGGCCGGGTAGATGATCGGCGGATGGCTGTCCTCTGGGAAAAGGCTCATTGCGGTTACACGGGGATCCGCTGCCGCGTCGGTGGCATAGACCACGCCCATCGGCGTCGCCCCGGTAGCAACCAAGGCCAGCGCTGCGCGGACGTTGTCGGTCTGGGCGACCTTGGGCGCGACGGCGTCCCAAAGCCCCAAACGTTCCAGTGCCGCTTTGCCATAGATGCCCGCGGGGACCGCATCGACCAAGGCCATGGCCAGCCGGCCGTTGCCCAGCATATCGGCCAAGGGCAGCTCTGGCGTTATCGCCAGCATGATCGCGGCCTCGCCATGGACAATCAGGGCAAGCCGGTTGCCAAGCAGATTGACGCGCGACGCGGCATCGATGTGCCCACCCTGCTGCAGGTAATCCATCCAGGCGGTGCTTGCGGACAGGTAAAGATCTGCAGGGGCGCCCAGTTCAATCTGCCGAGCCAAAACCGAGGACCCGCCATAGCTGATCGTGATCTTGTCGCCGGTGTCTTCCTGAAAGTCCTGCGTGACCTGATCCAAAGCCGTTTTCAGGCTGGCTGCTGCGAAAACGGTTGCCTCTCCGGCCCGGGTTTCCGGGGCGGTCAGCAGCCCAAGCAGACCGCCAAGCAAAACCATAATCGCCTGAATTCTCAGATATTTCAGCAACACGTCCGGCCCTTTGCCATTTGCAGAAATATCACCGCCGCAGATGGTTGCGCGCAAGAGCTAAGTTGAAGACCTGCCCGGAAGCGGTCCGAAAGTCGCGGAGCTTACGCGTTCTGCTTCTCGATATAGGCGCGCAGTTCTTCGGCTTCGTTGCGCGCTTCCCGCAGCCCATCCATCGCCGCGCTAAGCTCGGCTTCAAGCTGAGAGATCTTGCTGGTCAGCTCTGCCTCGCGCTGATGCAGGTAGTGGATCGCTTCTTCTTTTTCTTCGCTGGCTTCGTGCAGTTCTTTGGCCATCTGGTCCAATTCGCCCATGTCGGCCTTGGTGACGCGAACCACTTTGTGAACCAGCCAATAGCCGAACCATCCAAGAAGGAAGGTCAGGAACAGCACGATCGCGGTGAAGATGATGAATTCGATTCTGTCCATACTGGGTCCTTACTCGCTGGCAGGAGCGGTTGACGGGCGCGCCACTAGCTTGGCGTCGGCACCGGGGCCGGTCGGTTTGATCTGATCAGACGCTGTGTCCTCGTCAGACGGGACGTCGGACGGGCTGGAATCTGCCTCGGGGGCTGGCTCTTCCTCGGATGCCGTCGTCTCTGCGGTCTCTGTTTCTGGGGCCGGGGTCGCTTCAGTCTCGGCGTTCTCTGCCGTGTCTTCGGTTTCTGGGGTGGTCTCGGCTTCGGGCTCAGGCTTGGGCCCGAGCAGGGTGAACTCGATACGGCGGTTCGCCTCGCGGCCTTCTTCGGTGCCGTTGTCGGCAATCGGGTTGGTCTCGCCATAGCCTTTTGCCCGCAGGTTTGTCGTTAGGATGCGGCGCGCCAGAAGGGCGTTCAGAACAGCTTCTGCACGCGACTGGCTAAGCTGAAGGTTCATCTCTTCTCGACCCTGACTGTCGGTGTGGCCAGCGATCTCCATCGGGACGTCCTGACAATCCTGCATTGCTTCGGCGATCTTGTTGATCACGCCGACAGAGGCACCTTCGATCGTGACAGAACTGGGGGCAAAGGTAATCTTGTTGGCCTTTAGGATATCGTTCACACGGTCAACGCACTCTTGCGGAGTGGGCTTGCCCGCCTCGGGGTCGAGTGTCTCAAGATATTCGACGTCGATGCTGTAGACTGCGCTGCTTTCCAGATTGCGGCCAAAAAGTTGTGTGACTTGCGAACGGGCCTCTTCATAGCCCGTTGTCCCGCTTAGTTCGAGGTAACTTGGCTGGATGGTGACGATGCCATGGTTCAGAAGCGACAGCGCCTCGATCCCGGTCAGGACACGCAGGGGCCAGCCGTCGGGCAGGGTCTCGGACTGTTCAATCCGGTTGCTGATGTGCTCGCTCCCGAAGCGCGAGTAGACATAGCTTTCAACCGCCTGCTGGCTAAGGTCATCGGGCAGCGGGCCCGAAAGGCGCACATGACCTTCGGGGCTGAGGATCACCTGAAACTCTGGCACGTCCTTGTTGGCAACGTCGGTCTTCGAGACTTTGGCGGGCCGGATCGTCGCGAGCAACGTATAGGGGGACGGCAGGGCGCGTGCCAGCGCGTTGGTTTCCGCCTCGAACAGGGCAGGGTCGACATCTGACGCCGCCACCAACGAGATGTCCGCATTGGTGAAGGTCACGCTGCCATCGCCAATCTTGCCAAGAGTTTCGATGGCCAGTGCTGCGGCCTCTCCCCACTTGTCAGAAGGGGCGCCAAGACCCAGAACGCAGTTCAATCCACCCTCAGCACCGGCCTCTCGGGCGGCGAGCAGGATCTGGCTGCGTTCGCCGGCGGTGCTGGCAGAGCAGGCGTCGAAGCGAAGGGCTTCGCCTTCTCGGACGGCGCGCAGAACGAAGGGCGTGATGGCCGGGCGCGGCGCGACGATTTGGGTCACGACCGAAACACCCTCGGGGGCGTCATCACGCAGGCGGCTCGACAATTCACGGCGCGCGCGTTCGTTGTCGGTAATGGATTCGACAAACACCAACCCCGGTGAGATCGACACTTTCGCGCGCGGAAGCCCTGCCACCACAGAGACCCCGTACTCAACAGCATCGGTCCAGCCATCGGGTAGCGGATAGTCGGCGGTTTCAAGAAGATCGGTCAGGTCCGCTCCCTCTGCCGCGTCGTCCAGATCGGTCAGCAACTTGGCGCGGTCCTGCGATGCCGGGATCAGCCCGATTGCAGAAAGACCGTTGGGTTTGCGCAGGATCTCGATCGAGAACTCGGGCGCGCGGATGTCCTTGGTCGGGGTGACGCCCATTTCGTCAATCACACGGTCAGAGTCGATGATCTGACCCGCAAGGGTCAGGGCGCGGAACCGCGCGGACTCGGTTGGTGCGACACCCGCAAGGTGAACCCGCAGGCCATCCGGGGTGACCTGTGCCCAGTCATAGCCTTCCAGCCCAAGAACCCGTTGAATTTCAAAGGCTGTCCGACGCTCGACAGCGTTGGCGGCAAAGATCGCCCCGATCACGGCAAGGCCAATCGCCAGGGCAAATGTAAGCGCAGTGGCTTGGGTTAGGTTCAGACGCATTCTGTTCCAGCTCGAGTGGTCAAGGCAGGTGGCAACGTTCTAAGGCCATTGGCCCCCCGGCGCAATCACAGGAGAAGGGCCAGCACCAGCCCGACGGCGGGAATCAGCCCGGCGTCGCGGTTGGCGCGGAAAAGCTTCAGGCAGACGTCGGGGTTGTCGATGTCGAGCCGCACCATCTGCCAGGCCATATGCCAGCCCAATGCCCAGACCCCTGCAATCGCGGCCAGCGTTCTCACAATACTGTCCGAAGACAGCAATCCCATCACAACACCCGCCGTCAGCAACAGGACCGTTGCCATTTGGAACAGGCGCAGGAATTTCGGTGTTTCTTCGCCAAACAGGCGTGCGGTGGACTTGATACCAACCAATGCGTCGTCGTCTTTGTCCTGATGGGCATAGATCGTGTCATAGAACAGCGTCCACGCGATCCCACCTGCATAGAGAAGAAGGGAAGGCACGCCGATCTCTCCGGTATGGGCCGCCCAGGCCACCAGCGCGCCCCAGTTGAAGGCCAGCCCCAGAAAAACCTGCGGCCAGAAGGTGAACCGCTTGGCAAATGGATAGATCACCACCAGCACCAGCGAGGCGATGCCCAGAAGGATCGCGGTTTTGCCAAAAGTCAGCAGGATTATAAACGCCAAAGCCGCCTGAATAGCCATCCAAGCGGCGGCCTGTTTCACGGTCACCTGACCCGAAGGGATTGGACGGGATTTGGTCCGTTCGACCTGACCGTCAAAATCGCGGTCGGTGATGTCGTTCCAAGTACAGCCCGCGCCGCGCATCAGCCACGCACCAAGCCCGCAGCCAAGGATGATCCATAGGTCAAACCGGGTCCAGCCGGTGGCATTGGCAGCCAGCAGGACGCCCCATAGGCAGGGAATGTACAGAAGCCATGTTCCGATCGGACGATCCGCGCGCGACAGGCGCAGATAGGGGCGGGTCCATTCCGGCGCTTGGGTGTCGACCCAATTGCCTGCGACCGCGTCTGAAACGGTGCCCTCAGCCTCTGGCGTTTTGTCGGTCTCGGCCATATGGTCGCCCTCATGGTGCAGCGAAAATCAGCAAAAGTCAGGTTGTATGTAGAGCACCCGGTCGGGCAGGGGCAAACGGTTCCTTTGTCGCGGGAGCAGGCACACTACCTTTTCGGCGTAATGCGGCTTACCGCAGGTGACATGGTCGCGGTTTTTGATGGAAAAAACGGCGAATGGCAGGCCGAGGTTGCCGAGGCGGGCAAGCGTAAGGGCATCTTGGTCTGCGTCGAGGAATCGGCCCCTCAGATGGATCCGCCCGACCTTTGGTTGCTGTTTGCGCCGATCAAGAAAGCCCGAACGGATTTCATCGTCGAGAAAGCCGCCGAGATGGGCGCGCGCCGGATCGTCCCGGTGCAGACTGATTTCACAAATTCCGAACGCATTCGACAGGATCGCCTGCAGGCCCACGCGGTCGAGGCCGCCGAGCAGTGTGGCGGAACTTATGTGCCCGAGGTTGCTGATCTGGAAAAGCTGGAAAGTATGCTGGCCAACTGGCCGGAAGACCGGAAGCTGATGTTTTGCGACGAAGCCGAGGCAGGCAACCAGTTGTTTCTTGATCAAACCGATGATGGCAGCCCTTGGGCCATCCTGATCGGCCCCGAAGGCGGGTTCTCTGACGCTGAACGTGCGCGCCTGAAATCCTTACCCTTCGCGCATGTGGTCAGTCTTGGCCCGCGAATTTTGCGAGCTGATACCGCCGCGGTCGCCGCGATGACCCTCTGGCAGCAAACGCTTGGAGACTGGCGGTGAGCTTCATCCGCCCCGAGGTGCAGGACGCCTTGCACCGCTGGCGAGAGGCCCTGATCGGCGTTGTCGTCACAGCGGTCGGTCTGATGGGGGCCGTATCGACCTTTGGGATTACGCGCTGGGTCTTTGCCGTTATCGTTTTTGCCGGGATCGCCTTGGTCTGGAGCGGCGTCCGCCGTGCCCGTTTCCCGTCAGAGGACGGTGGGCTGGGCGTTGTCGAGGTTGATGAGCGGCAGATATCCTATCTCAGCCCTGTTGGCGGCGGGGCCATCTCGATCGAGGACCTGATCCGTATCGAAATCACCACCTCTGACATGGGTCCATTCATGCCCGACCTGTTCTGGGTGTTCAAAGACTCTGGCGGCAAGCGGTTGGTCATTCCCGGAAATGCTGCGGGATCGGATCGGATTCTCGATGCCCTGACAGCCCTTTCCGACGTGGACTATGCGGCGATCACCAAGGCCTCGGGTCGTTCGGACAAGTCCGAAACCGTGGTCTGGGAAAAGTTCCCTTCTGGCCATGACAATATCGAAATCCTTCCGCCCCGCTCTTGACTTGGCTTGCCTCGGGAGACAGGTGTGAAGGTCAGAAGACAGGCATAAGGTAGCATTCCCATGTCCATCCCCCAGTCCGGCGGCGGGCCGATCGAACATTATGAACAGTTGGCCGAGTATCTCTCTTCCGGCTGCAAGCCCAAGGAAGACTGGCGCATCGGGACCGAGCACGAGAAGTTCGGCTATTGCAAGGACACGCTGAAACCGCTGCCCTATGACGGCCCGCGGTCCATTCTTGCCGTTCTGGAAGGTCTGCGCGACCGCCATGGCTGGAACCCGGTTCTGGAAGCTGACAAGCTGATCGGCCTGACCAAGGACGGAGCAAATGTCAGCCTGGAACCCGGCGGCCAGCTAGAGCTGTCCGGTGCCCCATTGGAAAGCATCCACCAGACCTGTGACGAGGTGAACCAGCACCTGCGCGACGTCAAAGCCATTGCGGACGAGGTCGGCGTCGGCTTCATCGGATTGGGCGCCGCCCCGATCTGGACGCATGAGCAGATGCCGGTGATGCCCAAGGGCCGTTACAAGTTGATGACCAATTACATGGATCAGGTCGGCACCATGGGCAAAACCATGATGTACCGGACCTGCACTGTTCAGGTGAACCTCGACTTCGCGTCCGAGGCCGACATGGTCCAGAAACTGCGCGTCGCGCTGGCCCTACAGCCGGTTGCCACGGCGCTGTTTGCGAATTCGCCCTTCTTGGAAGGCAAGCCCAACGGCCACAAAAGCTGGCGCTCGCGCGTCTGGCGCGATCTGGATGCTGACCGTACCGGCATGCTGCCATTCGTGTTCGAGGATGGCTTTGGCTTCGAGGCTTGGGTGGAATATGCGCTCGATGTGCCGATGTACTTCGTCTATCGCGACGGGAAATATATCGACGCGCTGGGCCAGTCCTTCCGCGATTTCCTGAAAGGTGAACTGCCCGCGCTGCCCGGCGAAAAGCCGACCCTGTCGGATTGGGCCGACCACCTGACCACAATCTTCCCCGAAGCGCGGATCAAGAAGTTCATCGAAATGCGCGGCGCCGATGGTGGCCCGTGGCGTCGCCTGTGTGCGTTGCCCGCTTTTTGGGTTGGCCTTACCTATGATCAGAACGCGCTGGATGCGGCGTGGGATCTGGTTAAGGACTGGGATGCCGAGACCCGCGAAGCCTTGCGCGTCGCTGCCTCGGAACAAGGGCTGCAGGCGGAAGCCGCTGGCGTGAAAATGCATGACCTCGCGCGTGAGGTTTTGACCATCGCCGAGGCCGGCCTGAAGGTCCGCGCCAAACCCGGCGCCGGCGGATTGGTGCCGGATGAGACGCATTTCTTGAACGCTTTGAAAGACAGCGTGGAAACGGGTATGGTTCCTGCAGATGAGCTGCTTCAGCACTATGAAGGCGATTGGGGTGGCAACCTGACCCGGATCTACAAGGATTTCAGCTATTAGCGACCTGCAGCGGTTCATAACGGCGCAACAGCACAGCTATGACATCGCCTTTCGCGAGATACGAAACGGGCGCAAACTTTCCCACTGGATGTGGTTCATCTTCCCCCAGCTCAAAGGTCTGGGCCGGTCGGTCAATGCTGATCGCTACGGCATAAACGGTTTGACCGAGGCACGGGAGTATCTGGCCGATCCGATCCTAGGGCCCCGGCTGGTCCGTATCAGCGAGGCCTTGCTGATCCACAGCAACATGCGGCCCGACGCGATCATGGGAAGCGCGGTCGACGCCATGAAACTCAGGTCATCCGCGACCTTGTTCGAGGCTGCTTCGGGCAAACCGGGCCCGTTCACGGATATCCTTGAATGTTTCTTCGGCGGCATGCGCTGTCTGAAGACGCTGGAGATGCTGGGCACCTAGCCCTTTTTCCCGATCTTGGTTTCTTCACCCTTCAGCAGGCGCTGAATGTTCTCGTGGTGCCGCATCAGGATCAGGATGGTCAGCGCCGCACAAAGGGTCGTCTTGTCCGGGTGGCCCAACAGCGTGGCCCAGACGGGCGACAAGGCCGCCGCGACCAGCGCCGACAAGGAAGAGTAGCGGGTGATCAACGCCACGATCAGCCATGTCGCACAGGCCATGACACCCACGGGGAAGGCCAGCGCCAGCAGCGTGCCAAGGAAGGTTGCCACGCCTTTGCCGCCCCGGAACCCCAGATAAGCCGGGAAGAGGTGGCCGACGAAGGCTGCGAAACCGGCGATCTGGGCTGCGTCCTCGCCCACCATGGCGCGGGCCACCAGCACGGCGATCCCGCCTTTGCCCGCGTCCAGAACCAGTGTCAGAAAGGCCGCCAGCTTGTTGCCCGTTCGCAGGACATTGGTTGCCCCGATATTGCCCGACCCGATCTTGCGCAGGTCGCCAAGACCAAACACCCGCGCCATGACGATGCCAAAAGGGACAGAGCCCAGAAGATAGGCAAGGATCGCGACGAGGATCAGAATTTCGCGGTGGGTGACGATCTCGGGCATCAGCTTTCTCCGTAGACGCGGTTTCCGGCGACCCATGTGCCCAGTACACGACCTTGCATGCGGGCTCCGTCGAAGGGGGTGTTCTTCGATTTCGACTGCAGCTTGGTGCGGTCCATCACGAAAGGCGCTTCGGGGTCAAAGAGGACAAGGTCGGCAGGCGCACCTTGCGACAGGCGGCCACCGGGCAGACCAAGCCGTTGGGCCGGGTTCAGCGACATCGCTTTCCAAAGCGTCGGCAGGTCCAGCGCCCCGGCGTGATACAGGCGCATCGCGGCAGGCAGCAAGGTTTCCAGCCCCACGGCGCCAGAGGCGGCCTCTTCAAACGGCAGGCGTTTGGATTCCTCGTCCTGTGGCGTGTGCATCGAGCTTATCACGTCGATCAGCCCGCTGGCCACGGCTTCGACCATGGCATTGCGATCATCCTCGGACCGAAGCGGCGGCTTGACCTTGAAGAAGGTCCGATAGTCGGCGACGTCGAATTCATTCAGCGTCAGATGGTGGATCGAGACCCCGGCGGTGACATCAAACCCGTTCTTCTTGGCGCGTTCCAACGCGGGCAGGGCGCGGGCGGTGGTGATCTGGTCGGCGTGGTATCTCACGCCGGTCATCTCAACCAAGGCGATGTCGCGGTCCAGTCCCATGCGTTCGGCCATCGGGGTGACCGCTGGCAGACCTTTCAGCGATGCGAACTTGCCGCTGGTCGCTGCCGCGCCCTTGGACAGGCCCGGTTCTTGCGGATGGGCGATGACCAACGCGCCAAGCGAGCGGGCATAGGTCATGGCACGGCTCAGCACCTTGGTGCTGGTTGTGACTGCGTCGCCATCGGTAAAGGCCACGGCCCCGGCGTCCAGAAGGAAGCCAAACTCGGTCATCTCACGCCCCTCGCGGCCCTTGGTCAGGGCAGCCATCGGGTAGACATTGACCGGGGCAACCTCTTGCGCACGACGGGTGACGAATTCCAGTGCCTCGGGCGTGTCGATGGCGGGCAGGGTGTCAGGCCGCGTGACAATGGTGCTCACGCCCCCCGCTGCCGCCGCCAGACCGGCCGAGCGGAAGCTTTCCTTGTGCCGCTCTCCGGGTTCGCAAATCTTCACGCCAAGGTCGACGATACCGGGGGCAAGGCATTTGCCGCCCGCGTCCAGCACCATATCCGCCTCGGGCGCGTCGCCAGAGCCGGTGTCCCAGATTACCCCGTCCTTGACCAGCAGCCAGCCAAGGCTGTCGGTGCCGGTCTCGGGGTCAATCAGGCGGGCGTTTTCAATCAGCTGTTTCATCTCAGTCCTCCGCCCAGGTGGCGCTCGATCTGCTCGCGCGTGCCGGTCTTGTCGGCCAGGTATTTCATCAGGTGTTTGTCACCAGTGTTGGTGACGATCTGCACGGCGCTGCCAAGGCTGCGAAGCTCTTTGATCTCGCCCAGTCGAACTTGTCGATTTTGCGGGCCGATCAGGCGGCGGTCGGTCAGTTCCCAAAAGGCCGCCAGATCGTCCGAGGCCAGATAGGTGGCGCGCACGCCGATCGCCAGAATGGCGGCCGGACCGCCGACCCACCAGACCTCGCCCATGTAGTGCAGCACGATCATCGCGCCGATCCCCAGCACAACGGCCATCACCACGTGATCGCGGATATAGGTGGTGCGATCAGCGTCGAACCGGGCGATCACTTTCTCGCCTTCATTCAGCTTCGCGCGGGTCTTGGGCTCATACATAGACGCCCTCATCTTTTGGGGCGCGCAGGTTTCGGGCCAAAAGGTCCATCGCGGCCATACGGACGGCCACGCCCATCTCGACCTGCTCCTGAATCACGGATCGGTTGATGTCGTCGGCGATGTCACCGTCGATCTCGACCCCGCGGTTCATGGGGCCAGGGTGCATGACGATGGCGTCGGGCTTGGCATGGGCCAGCTTTTCGGCATCCAGACCGTAGCGGTGATAGTACTCGCGTTCCGAGGGGATGAACCCGCCGTCCATCCGCTCGCGCTGAAGGCGCAGCATCATGACGACGTCGACGTCTTTCAGACCTTCTGCCATGTCCTCATAGACCTCGACCCCGAACTCGCCGATGCCCGAGGGCATCAGGGTGGGCGGGCCGACAAGGCGGACACGGTTTTCCATCTTGCCCAGAAGGATCAGGTTCGACCGCGCCACGCGGCTGTGAGAGATGTCACCGCAGATGGCGATGTTCAGGCGGTGCAACCGGCCCTTGGCGCGGCGAATGGTCAGCGCGTCCAGCAGGGCCTGAGTCGGGTGTTCGTGCTTGCCGTCGCCTGCGTTCAGCACGGCGCAGTTCACTTTCTGCGCCAACAGGTCAACCGCGCCCGAATGTGGATGGCGCACGACCAGCAGGTCGGGATGCATGGCGTTCAGCGTCAGCGCCGTGTCGATCAGCGTCTCGCCCTTTTTGATGCTGGACGCCTGCATCGCCATGTTCATCACATCGGCGCCCAGACGCTTGCCCGCCAGTTCAAAGCTGGCCTGCGTACGGGTGGAGTTTTCGAAGAACATGTTGATCTGGGTAAGGCCCCGCAGCGCATCGCCATGTTTGTTCGGCTGGCGGTTCAGATCTACGTATTTGTCGGCCAAATCAAGAATGGTGGTGATTTCCACCGGGTGCAGCGGTTCGATCCCCAAAAGGTGGCGGGCACTGAATGTCATGGAACCTCCGGGCTTTGGCTGGAGATGCTTATAGGAATGCTAGGACGACGCGGCAAGTCGTGGTTTGCCCGGCCGGGCCTTGTTTGACACGCTTTTTACAGCGCAACCGCAGTCGCATAGAGCATACGCATCGCAAGACCCGCCAGAATGATCAGCAAAAGCCGATCAAACGCCTTGCGGGACATAACGCGTCCCAAGGCCATGCCGACCGGCATGGCGGCCAACAGCGGGATCAGCGCCAACGCGCTTAGCGCAAGGCGGTCCCACGTCATGATGCCAAAGGCAATCTGCAGCGGCAGTTGCACCAGTCCAACCGAAAAGAAGAAGGTTGAGATGGTGAAGATGAACTGGGGCCGCTCTAGCTGAAGGGCGTTCAGGAATGAGATCGACACCGGGGCTGACAGGCCGGTGCCGCCCTGAAAGAGGCCCGCAACCAACCCCATTGGCGCGGAGAGCTTTTCTGCGATGTTCATCTGCAGTTTCCAGCCGGAATTCAGAAGGCGAAAGCTGATATAAAGTAGCAGAATGCCCGCGATCCCGGCGATCAGCACATCACTTGGAAATGAGGCAAGCGCATAGGTTCCAAAGACGGCCCCAACCCCGCCCAACACGGCAAACTTCAGTACAAAGCTGCGCGGGACATCGACTTTGCGAAAATGCCATGCCTGCCAGAGGTTCGGGATCAAATTCGGCAGCAGGAAAACTGCCACCGCGAATTTGACGTCGAATAGCATCGCCAGCAGTGGCACGGCCAACAAAGGCGCGCCCGCTCCGGTCGCGCCTTTCAAAACTCCGCCTATGGCAAATGCGATCCCGACAAGGATCAGGCTTTGTGTGTCCAACTTTGTTTTTCCTACCCACTTTAGCCGACATCTTTCTTGTCGGGGTTCTGGCCGGGGAATTCAATGCCAGACGTGATGTTCTGCCCGTATCGAATCTATTTACCTCTTGTGCCCACGGCCCTAGCTTAGGCGCTATGGAACAGGCGCTCGATTATCACACCGCGTTGGCCATGCTTGATTGGCAGATCGAGCTTGGCGCGGATGAGGCCATTTCCGAAACGCCTATCAACCGTTACGAAGCCCCCGCGCCGAAACCTGCGGTCAGGCCGGACGCCGCGCCTGCCGCTGTGCCGGTCTTGCCAGAGGTTGATCCCGTGGCCGAGGCCAAGGCCCTGGCCAAGTCAGCCGGTGATCTGGATGCGTTGCGCACAGCGATTGAAGCGTTTGAACATTGCGAGCTGAAACGTGGCGCCCGCAATCTGGTCTTTGCTGATGGGCAGCCCAACGCGCGGGTTATGGTGATTGGCGAAGCGCCGGGCCGGGACGAGGATATGCAGGGCAAACCCTTTGTCGGTCGGGCCGGGCAACTGCTGGACAAGATGTTCGCCGCGATCGGGATGGACCGGACCAGCCCCGATGCTGAGGCGGCGCTTTATATCACCAATGTTCTGCCATGGCGGCCTCCGCAGAACCGCGACCCAAAGCCGGAAGAGGTCGCTATGCTGCTGCCCTTCGTGCAGCGCCATATAGAGCTGGTAGATCCTGATCTTGTTGTCCTGATGGGCAATCACGCATGTCAGGCGCTTCTGAAGAAAAAGGGCATCACCCGTTTGCGCGGCAAATGGGCCGAGGCCTTGGGGCGCCCGGCGATGCCCATGCTTCACCCTGCCTATCTGCTGCGAAATCCCGTTGCCAAGCGTGACGCATGGCACGACCTGCTGATGGTGCAGGCGAAACTAAGAGAGACCAAATGAGCCGTATCGACGAAAGCAAAGATTTCCTGCCCATCCGCATTGCAGTTCTGACGGTCAGTGACACGCGCGGGCTGGACGAAGATCGTTCGGGTCAGACGCTTGTCGATCGGCTAGAGGGTGCAGGCCATATCCTCGCAGACCGGAAGATTTTGCGCGATGAACGGGCCGAGATTGCAGAACAGCTGCGCACATGGTGCGCGGACCCCGGGATTGATGTGGTGATTTCCACGGGCGGCACCGGCCTGACCGGCCGGGATGTGACGGTCGAGGCGCATCGCGATGTCTATGAGAAAGAGATCGATGCCTTCGGAACGGTGTTCGCCATGATCTCTATGCAAAAGATCGGGACGTCAGCGGTGCAAAGCCGGGCGACCGGAGGTGTGGCAAACGGAACTTATCTGTTCGCCCTGCCGGGCAGCACCGGGGCCTGCAAGGATGCATGGGACGAGATCTTGAAGTGGCAGCTGGACTATCGCCACCGACCCTGCAACTTCGTTGAAATCCTGCCGCGACTGGACGAGCACCTGCGCCGGAAGTGACCGAATATTTCCAGTATCAAATTGAAAAGACCCGCTGATCGCGGGTCTTTAAGTTTATTCTGGTGCCCCTGACTATGGTTTCGCGGTGACCAGAATTTTGCTGTCCAGCGATAGGATCGTGCTGTTGCCGTTGGCGTTCTCCTCGCGCAGAGCTTCGGCATAACCGCTGGCCGATTCCGTGGTCGGGCGCAGGCCGTCGAAAAGCGGTTTGTCAGAATGCAGAACGATGATCTTGCTTTTGCCTAGTGTGCTGTCATCCACGCGGAAAGCCAGTTTGGCAGCCGAGTCGACCTCGGAAATGGCATAGGCAACCCGGACGGGCAGCGGTCCGGTGTTGTCGCCCCGCAGGCCCGCGACAGAGTTGTCAGTTCGGTTCAGATTCGGCAGCAGGTGGAACACGTTGCCCGATACATCCAGCACCGAAACCGACAGGAAGCCGTCCTGAACAGACGGTGGAACCATCACATCAATCACCGGGTTTTCGCCCACGAAGAAACGTCCGGATGCGTTCGGGTCCAGCGTATCACCGAAGCGGAATTCGATATCAATCGCGCTGTCGGGCGCGTTGGGCAGGAAGCTTTCGATCAGACAAAGCGTGGGGTTCAGGATCTCGGTGTCGATCTTGATGCTGCGGTCCCCGGCTATGGCGCGCAGACTGTCGAAAAGCGCGGTACGGGTGACGGTGTCAGCAAGGCGACCCGTGACGGTGATCGTATCGTCCAGCCCATAACCGACCGAGGGCAGGCCGGGCAGGGACAGAGGCCCACAATCGGCATGCTGCGCCAGAACTGGAGAAACCATTTGCGGGGTCACAAGCAAAGGCCCAAGAATGATATTGGCCGTTCCCTGCAAGGCGCCGGGCAATCCGCCCGCGAAAGTGCCTTTGATCGAGGCATGCAGGTCGCGGTCATTCACCACGGCCTGAACATTCGCGGCATTGCCTTCAACCACGACTTTCCATTCGTCTGCGGGCGCGATCGCATTCAGAACCGTCACCACGTCCTGCCCCCATGTCTCAGCAATTTCGCCGGTGGCCAGAGTTAGGTTGATGTCGCCTTGCAACGCCTCAATCGGGGCAGAGATGGCGGCTTCGATCTCTTCCGTCGGGGCATTGCCCGACACAGAGGCGGAGCCGGAAACGGGGCGCTCCGCCAAGAGCAGGTAAGGGTCGGCAACCGGCAGTTTGGGGCCGCCAATGAAGCCGCCAAAATAAGCCCCGGCACCGGCGCCCGCGATGACCAAAACGGCCAGCGCCGCGATCAGTCCGCCAGAGGATTTCTTTTCCTTGGAAACGGGTTTGGGCTGGGACTGTTTCGGAGACTCGGCAGGCGCACTTGGTTTGACGGTTGTCGCTGCAATCACTGTGGCGTCGTCCAGAAGGTCATCGACCGCCGCCATGACCACGCCGCCATCCAGCATGTTCAGAACCTCGTCCACGCTTTGGGCACGTGTGGCGGGGTTCGGGTCGGTCATCTTGTCGATGATCGCCTTCAAAGGCTCAGGAACACCCGAGGTATCGAGCGGCTGCGACTTGTTCTGTACAACCTCCATCGGGTTGCCGCCCACATCGGGTTTCTTGCCGCGGAAGTTCGCCAGAAGCAGAGCGCCAAGCGAATAGATGTCCGAACGCGCATCGGTCTGACCGCTTAGCTGTTCGGGTGCGGCATAGGCGTATTTCCCTGCAAATTCATTGCCAACAATGGTTTCCGCGCCAGGGTTGGTGTCTTTCGCGATGCCGAAGTCGATGATTACCGCTTGCGCCGGATCGCCACCCCGCAGGATGATATTATCCGGTGACAGATCGCGATGGACGATATTCTTGGCATGGGCCACCTGCAAGCCTTCGCACACGCGTCGGCATATGGTTAGCAGGTCGTCAATCGGCATCGGGCCCTGCTTAAGCTTGTTGTCCAGCGCCGGGCCCTCGATATAGTCCATCAGCAGATAGACGTGGCCTTCGGGCGTGCGGTGGTTTTCGGAATACCGGACAATCGCATCGTGACGGATATCACGGATGTCTTCTTCGCGCGTCAGCAAGACGAGATAATCGTCATTTGCCGACAGCTCAGCTTTCAGAACTTTCAGCGCCACAAGCCGGCCCGAAATCTCGGAACGGGCGCGATAGACCTCTGATGTGCCGCCCCGCCCGAGGATGGCTTCGATCCGATATGTGTTGTTCAGCAAATCACCGGGTTGAAAGGTATCACCCGGAAGAGACTCGGTCATGGAAACCTCGGACTAGGGACTGGATATAACTTTACGCGGACTTAGCCGAGCGCCTGGAACTCGACCCGACGGTTTTCATCCGCTCGGGGGTTGCTGGTGTTGTACGGGGCGCTTTCGCCGACACCGATGGCCTGAAGGCGCTGTTCAGCGATGCCGCAATCGTTCACGAGGTACCGTTTCACTTCTTGTGCACGCAGCAGCGACAGTTTCTCGTTATAGGATGCAGAGCCGGAACTGTCGGTGTGGCCCACGATCTGGAAGACCGAGACATCGACATTGCGCATCACCTGACACAGGGTGGCCAACTTCGGCTTTTGGTCCGCTCTTAGCGCGGCAGAGTCGAAGTCGAAGGAAATCTGGACGTTCACCTGATCGGCTTTCTCTACCGCCACATAGGTCGGCTGAACCACAACCGGCGCCGTCATTGTCGGGATCGAGGTCGAAGGTGTCGCGGTCGGGGCGGTCGACGCAACCGTAGCTGCCGGGGCGGCGGTCACCGGGGCTGTGGCGGTAACGGTGGTGCTGGCAACGGGTGCGGATGGGGTTGCTGGAGTGGCAAGCGCTGTCGGTGCGACAGGTGTCGCAACCGCGGTGCTGCCCGCAGCTATAGAGCTGCCAGCAGAGGTGGCGGCCTCGTTGGTCACCGGTGTGGCCAGAACAAGGCCGCGGGTCTTCTGTTTCTTGAACAGAGCTTCGATTTCTTCGGCGGAAAGCTCAGACGCGTCCTGCGCGACGCTGGCCACCGGCGCGACGGCGGCCATAGCAAGGGTCAGAGACAATCCCAAGGCGTGTTTGAAAATGGGCATGATCTTACTTTCTGTAAAAAAAGAAGAGGGATTTCTTGAAAAGAGTATACCACGGTTTGGGTTGTAACAACGATTTTGCGAGGAATGCTTAGGTAACTGTCTGCCATGTGACTTGCGTTTCGTCTGTTTGCGCCGTTTTAATTACCGTCAAAGGGCGCGGGTTCCGTCGCGCTGTAAAGATTTGAGGTTTTCATGCGCGTTCTACCGGCCGTCATTCTGGCCATCGCCATCGTATTGGCCCCAGTGATCTGGCTGTTCCTGCCCAAGTTGCTGGGTCAGGAGACCTTCGACGGTCCAGCAATCGACAGCGGTGCCCGGATCGAGATCGAGCTTTTGCGCGGCCAGATTCAGGACCTCGAAGCCGAAATCGGCGACCTGCGCAGCCAACTGGGCAGCGTTCAAAGCGGGAGTGTCCCACTTAGCCCTTTAGATGAAGAGCCGGTGCGCACCGGCCCGAACACCATTCTGGATGCCTATGCTCAGGTGGTGGATATCGTTGATCGGCGCAATGTGAACCGGGGGCTCCAGGTGGCCTCGCCGGACTATCTGGAAGCTAAGCTAGGTCGCCCGCGCGAAGACCTCAACGATCAGTGTCAGGCGATGACAAATCCGGGGCTCAAGAACATCCTGTTTCTCGAACAGGTGGGTCCGATCCGCGTGAACATGCTGCGCCCGGCGATCGACTCGCTGGCCAACGTGTTCGAGAACATTCGCCGCGCCGACCCAGACTTGTACGAGCGGATCAATACCTCTGGTTCTCTTTGCGTTCGGCGCATCCGTGGCACCACCAATCGTCTCTCTACCCACAGCTATGGGCTTGCGGTCGATCTTAATATTGACGGGCATCTGGACAATTTTGCCGATGGCAAGACTCAGCTAGGCCTGACCATACTTGCGGACTTCTTCCGCGAGGAAGGCTGGGTCTGGGGCGCGGGTTTTGGGCGTGAGGACTCGATGCATTTCGAAATCAGCCGCAGGCAGCTGGATGAGTGGCTGGCTGCCGGGATTATCGGTCAATAACGCGTTAAAGACGCAACAGGGGGTAACGTTTATCCCGCGCACCTTGTTCCGGGGTATCAGACGCTCTACATCACCTCGCATGAAACGCTGGATCCCATTCCTCAAGTCCGAGCCTGTCGTGGCCGTTGTGCGCCTTCAGGGCGTGATCGCGGCCAGCCCGCGGTCGGGCGTTTTGAACGATGCAGCCCTTGCGCCGGTTCTGGAACGCGCGTTCCGCAAGCGTAAGCCTGCTGCGGTGGCTTTGGTCATCAATTCACCGGGCGGATCCCCGTCGCAATCTTCGCTCATCGCCAGTCGTATCAAGCGCCTGTCGACAGAGCTTGATGTCCCGGTCCATGCCTTCGTCGAAGATGTTGCCGCCTCGGGCGGGTATTACCTTGCGACGGCAGCGGACGAGATTTGGCTGGATAAGCATTCCATCGTGGGGTCGATCGGCGTGATTTCGGCGGGGTTTGGCTTTTCCAAGTTCATCACGCGCCACGGGATCGACCGCCGCGTCTATACCGCGGGCAAGTCGAAATCGATGCTGGACCCGTTCAGCCCCGAAAACCCCGAGGATATTACCCGTCTGAAAGGCCTGCAGGAGCAGATCCACGAAACCTTCATCGCCCATGTCAAAGATGGTCGAGGCGATCGCCTGACAACCGAGGCCGACCTGTTCACCGGAGAGGTCTGGGTAGGCGAAAAAGCGGTCAATCTGGGTCTGGCAGACGGCACAGCCCATCTGGTGCCCAAGATGAAAGAGCTTTTCGGCGACAAGGTGCGTTTCCTTCCCTACGGTCTGCGCCGCCCGCTGTTCCAGCGCTTTGGGACGCAACTGGTGTCCAGCGTCTCGCACGGTCTGGAAGAACAGGCGCTTTGGGCGCGGTACGGGTTGTAGAATGCTATTCAAGATCATCACATTTTTCCTGATTTTCATGGCCGTGCTGGCCATGTTCGGAAGATTGCGTTTTCCCAAGTTTAAGAAGGGGCTGCTGAAGCAGGGCAAATGCCGTCACTGCGGCGCCCCCAAGGTCGGCAAGGGTCCATGCCCCTGCGGAAAAGGATAAATACCTAAATGGTTCTGGATCTTCTTCTCGTCGGGCTCGGCCTTGTAATTCTTTTGCTGGCCGGTGACGCGCTTGTCCGTGGGGCCGTAAACCTTAGTCTCCGTCTTGGCATTCCTGCCTTGATCGTCAGCCTGACCATCGTAGCCTTCGGTACCTCAGCGCCTGAGCTGCTGATTGCGGTTCAGGCCGCGTTGGAGAACGCCCCCGGCATCGCGATGGGTAACGTGGTGGGGTCGAACACCGCCAATATCCTGTTAGTCCTTGGAGTTCCGGCGATCATTTCCGGTCTGAAGACCGACGAATGCGACACCAAGCGCAATTATCTGTTCATGATCGGGGCGTCGTTGTTGTTTTTCGCTCTGTGTTTCGTAGGTCAGTTCACTTGGCAAACGGGGTTGATCCTGCTGGCCGCTCTGGCCTTTGTCCTTTGGGACGCGGTGCATAGCGCGCGCCGTCACCGGGCCGCGGGCGACGCCAGCGCTTCTGACGAAGACGAAGAACCCGAAGGCGCTGACCCCTCGATGCCATGGTGGAAGATCATCGGCTTTTTGGCCCTTGGCCTGATCGGCCTGCCACTTGGTGCCGACCTGCTGGTCGAAAGCTCGATCGACATTGCGCGCGTTATCGGCGTCAGCGAAGCCGTGATTGGCCTGACGCTAGTTGCGGTTGGCACGTCGTTGCCGGAACTGGCGACCACGGTCATGGCTGCAATGCGCCGTCAGGCGGATGTGGCTTTGGGCAACGTGATCGGCTCGAATATGTTCAACCTGCTGGCCATCATCGGCATTGCCAGCTTTGTTGCGCCCATCCCAGTCCCGTCCGAGATGCTGCGGTTTGACCTGTGGGTCATGTTGGCCGCTTCGCTGGCGCTGGTGCCTTTCGTGTTCCTGCGTTGGAATATGACCAAGGTCTGGGGCTTTGCGCTAACCGGCCTATATGTAGCGTATGTTCTGGCGGTGCTGTTCTAAGGAGGCGTCATGGCGGCAAAACGTGCATTGGTGACCGGGGCAGGAAAACGCCTTGGACGCGCCATGGCCCTGTCGCTGGCTGACGCTGGCTTTGACCTTGCCCTGCATTACGCCTCTTCCGCGGCTGAGACAGAAGCTCTGGCCGATGAAATCCGTACCAGAGGCTGTCAGGCAGAGACGGTTCAGGCGGACCTGCTGATTGAGGCCCAGACCGCCACGGTCATTCCCGCTGCGATGCAGGCGCTTGGCGGTCCTTTGACACTGCTGGTGAACAACGCCTCGATCTTTGAAGATGACGATCTGGACACCATGACCCGCGAAAGCTGGGACCGGCATATCGAAAGCAATCTGCGGTCTCCGGTTGCCCTGACACAGGCTTTCGCCGCCCAGGCCCCTGCGCCAGAGGTCGATGCAACGAATGAGCCGCGCGCGCAGGCCCTTGTGGTCAACATGATTGATCAGCGCGTCCGCAAACTGACCCCTGACTTCATGTCCTACACCACCGCAAAGATGGGCCTTTGGGCCTTCACGCGAACCGCCGCCCAAGCCTTGGCCCCGAAGGTGCGCGTCAACGCCATCGGTCCCGGTCCAACCCTGAAAGCTGCGGGCCAGACAGAAGCGAATTTCATGCGCCAAAGGTCGGTGACTCCGTTGAACCGAGGCTCCAACCCTGAAGACATCTGCGCTGCGTTGCAGTATTTTATTGCCGCGCCCGCAGTGACCGGACAGCTTATCTGCGTTGATGGTGGACAGCATCTGAATTGGCAAACGCCGGATGCGATGGGGCTTGAGTAAAGACATATTTAAGATGCAGCGCAGCGAAGTTGTGCACCGTGGACACCCCTGAATTACTTTTGTAACAAAAATGTAATGTTTTCAGGTGTTTGGCTGTGTGGATAATAAAATAACATTTAAAATCAATAACTTGCAAAAGCGCCTAAAAAATAGGCAATGTCAATAAAACCCCATGAATCAAGGGAAATTCGCCTCCTCCGAATAGTTCCCCCCAAACTTATCCACAGAAACAGTGGAAATGTTTTCTCTTGCCCTTGTCCAAAGATCATTGCAGCCAGAGAACGGAATCACGGACAAGCCTTATGAGCGACGCTAGCGATAACAACCGACACACAGGTCATGATTGCATACAATCGTATTTGAACACGCTCGACCACTCACCGGGCGTGTATCGGATGTTGGATGCGGAAAGCCGCGTTCTGTATGTGGGTAAGGCGCGCAGCCTGAAGAACCGGGTGACGAATTACGCCAACCGCACCGGCCACAGCCCCCGTATCGCGCGGATGATCCGTGAAACCGCCTCGATGATGTTCCTGACCACCAAGACGGAAACCGAGGCGCTGCTGCTGGAACAGAACCTGATCAAGCAGTTGAAGCCGCGCTATAACGTGCTGCTGCGCGACGACAAAAGTTTCCCGAATATTCTGGTGTCCAAGGAACACGGGTACCCCCAGATCAAGAAGCACCGTGGCGCGAAGAAAGAGAAGGGCAACTACTATGGCCCCTTCGCCAGCGCAGGCGCGGTCAACCGGACCTTGAACCAGTTGCAAAAGGTCTTTCTGTTGCGCAACTGCTCGGACGCGATGTTCGAAAGCCGGACGCGGCCTTGCCTTCTGTATCAGATCAAGCGCTGCTCGGCGCCCTGCGTCGGCAAGATCAGCGAAGCGGACTATGCAGATCTTGTTGCCGATGCCGAAAGGTTCCTACGCGGGCGGTCTACCCGCGTTCAGGAAGAGTTGGCCGAAGAAATGGCCGCAGCGTCCGAGGCGATGGAGTTCGAACGTGCCGCCGCCCTGCGCGACCGTATTCGCGCCCTGACGCAGGTCCAGCAGGCCCAGGGCGTCAACCCGCGCGGCGTGGCCGAGGCCGACGTGATCGCCTTGCACATGGAAGGGGGCCAAGCCTGTGTGCAGGTCTTCTTCATCCGTGCGAACCAGAACTGGGGCAACAAAGACTTCTACCCTCGGATCGACCGGGACACGCCCGCCGAAGAGGTCCTGCAAGCCTTCATCGGCCAATTCTACGATACCAAGGAACCACCCCGCCAGTTGATCCTGTCCCATGGGATCGAAGACGCCGACCTGATGGCGGACTTGTTGGCCGAAAAGGCGGGCCGCAAGGTTGAAATCACCGTCCCCCAACGCGGCGAGAAGATGGAGTTGGTCTCAAACGCTGCCCGCAATGCCCGCGAAAGCCTTGGCCGCAAGATGTCCGAAAGCGCGGCGCAGTCGAAACTGCTGGCTGGTCTTGCTGAAGCCTTCGACCTTGATGCCCCGCCGCAACGGATCGAGGTCTACGATAACTCGCATATCCAAGGCACCAACGCCGTCGGCGGCATGATCGTCTCGGGCCCCGAAGGCTTCGTAAAAAGCCAATACCGCAAATACAACATCAAGGGCACCGACCTGACGCCCGGCGACGACTTTGGCATGATGAAAGAGGTTCTGACTCGCCGCTTCCAGCGCTTGCTGAAAGAAGACCCCGATCGCGAGGGCGAGACATGGCCGGACCTGCTGCTGATCGACGGCGGTGCGGGCCAGGTCAGCGCCGTGCGCCAGATCATGGAGGACCTCGGCGTCGAAGATATCCCCATGGTGGGCGTCGCCAAAGGTGTCGACCGCGACCACGGCAAGGAAGAGTTCCACCGCACCGGCCAACGCCCCTTCGCGTTGAGGCGCAACGATCCGGTCCTCTACTTCATCCAGCGCCTGCGGGACGAGGCCCACCGCTTTGCCATCGGCACCCACCGCGCCAAACGCGCCAAGGCCGTGGGTGCAACGCCTCTAGACGACGTCCCTGGCGTCGGCGCTACCCGCAAACGCGCCCTCTTGGCCCATTTCGGCAGCGCCAAAGCGGTCAGCCGCGCGGGGCTTGCGGACCTGAAGGCCGTCGATGGTATTTCAGACGCCTTGGCAGAAACCATCTATGGGTTCTTCCATGAACAGGGTTAACCCGTTACACCTTCGCTCATGACATGGAATATCCCCAATATCCTCACCGTTGGTCGCCTGCTGGCGGCCCCCGCTTTGGCGCTGGTCTATATCTTTTTCGGCGCGCCCTACGCAGACTGGGCGGCTGTGATCCTGTTTGCCGGGGCCTCGGCCACCGACTGGCTGGACGGCTATCTGGCCCGCAAGTGGAACCAGACCAGCCGTTTTGGCGCGATGCTGGACCCTATTGCCGACAAGGCGATGGTGATCACGGCGCTTTTCGTGCTGGTGGCGCTGTTTAACTTCAACTTCTGGATTGCCGTGCCCGCCGTGGCGATCTTGTTCCGCGAGGTCTTTGTCTCGGGCCTGCGGGAATTCCTTGGCGCACAGGCGGGGCTGTTGAAGGTCACCAAGCTGGCCAAGTGGAAGACCACCGTACAGATGGTGGCGATTGCGGTGCTGCTGTCTAACGGGTTGTTCGCTCATTACGTCGGCATGGGCACCTTCGGGATGGACGGCCAGACCTTCGAAGACGTCCTGAACGGGGTGGTCGAAGGTCCCAGTGGCCTTATCTTCCAATACCGTGGCATGATCGCGTCCGAACAAGGGGGCATCTTGCTGCTGTGGATCGCGGCCGCTCTGACGCTGATCACCGGGTGGGACTATTTCCGCAAGTCGCTGCCGTTTTTGAGGGATGACGCATGATCGACGTTCTGTATTTCGCTTGGGTCCGGGAACGGATCGGACTGCCGAAAGAGCAGGTAGAGACTTCGGCCACCACCGTCGCCGAACTGGTCGACGAACTGGTCGCCCGGGAAGAGCGTTATGCTGCTGCTTTCGCCGACCGCGACGCACTGCGCGTGGCCGTGGATCAGGATCTAACCGACTTTAGCGCGTCTTTGGCTGGCGTGCGCGAGGTTGCCTTCTTCCCGCCAATGACCGGGGGCTGACAATGACCGTCCGCGTTCAGGAAGCCACATTTGATTTCGGGGCCGAGGCCAACGCCTTTGCCACCGGCCGCACCGACGCGGGCGCCGTGGTGACCTTTACCGGCATCGTCCGCGATCTGGCGACCACCGAACTGTCGAAAATGGTGATCGAGCATTACCCCGGCATGACCGAACGCGCCCTTGAAAAGATCGAGGCAGAGGCCCGCGATCGCTGGGACCTGCGCGATTGCCTGATCATCCATCGCTACGGCCCGATGGAACCGGGCGACATGATCATGATGGTCGCCACGGCCTCGCCCCATCGGGTGGATGCCTTTGAGGCGGCAGAGTTCCTGATGGACTACCTCAAATCCCGCGCACCTTTCTGGAAGAAAGAATACACCGGGGACGGGGAAGACTGGGTCGCAGCAAAGGACGAAGACGAGGACGCCCTGTCGCGATGGGACTAGGTCTGTTGGCCAAGCGCGGGCTGCAGTTTCTGGCGCTGATGCTTGTCATCCAAACCGTGCTTGTGGCGAACTCTGCCCGGGTGGATCATGCCAAAGCCGAGAAACGGATCGATGCCGCGGCTGAAAACGGCCAAACGGTTCTGGACCTGTCAGAGCTGATGAACCTGCGCAAAATCCCCGACGACATCGCGCGGATCGAGAACCTGTCCCGGCTGGACCTGTCCGATACCTCGGTTGCTGACCTGTCCCCTCTGCGGGAGCAGACCCGGTTGCAGTACCTGACCGTGCGCAACAGCCGGGTGGAGGACCTGACCCCGTTGTCCGAACTGCCTAGCCTACGGCATTTGGTGATCAGCCGGTCGCAGGTCCATGACCTGAACCCCCTTGCCGATACGCCCAGACTGGAGCGCCTTGCCGTGGGTGGGTTGGAGCTGTACTCGCTCGAACCGCTCACCCGCATGTCGTCTTTGCGATGGCTGAACCTGCACGCCGCCTATGCTCGGGACGGCTCGAACAGCTATTACCGGCAGCTGACTGCCGAGGTGCCAGAGGTCTATAACGGCTCGGCGTTCCAGCAGAACTATGTTCCCGGGCCGATGTGGTTGCTGCGAACGTGGCTGACGCGTACCGCCGAAGACGCAGGCCTACGTCATCCGTCTGCGCGCAGTCGATAAAGCTGTTACGCTTGGGTTCAGAAAACACCCATCGTCAATCCGGCCCCAAGGGCCGCTCCGACCTCGCGGCAGCGGTCCAGATCCGCCTTGGAGATCTGCTTCTCAGCTAAAATTGCCTCGGGCGTTTGCGCATGTGTGCAGATGATCAGCGGCGGCTGAACTTCTTTCAAACGCCAGCCGGTGGCGATGCGGGCCAATTGTCGTGCCGCCCCATCACCGTCAGATCCCGCGCAGATCATCTGGGCATAGGGGCGACCCTCTATCCGGCCCAGAACGGGGTAGTAGCAGCGGTCGAAGAACTCTTTCATCTGCCCGGACAATGAGGCGAGGTTCTCCGGTGCGCAGAAAATGTATCCGTCGGTCGTCAAAAGATCCTCTGGCCCGACCTCAATCGCGGGCTTTAATATCGCGGAGCCTTCGGCCTGTGCGGCATCAAAAGCTGCGTCGGCCATCTGAAGACTGCCGCCCGTGCGCGAGTGATAAACGATCAGAAGCTGGGTCATATCTTCTGTTACCCAATGGTAGCCGTTATTTCCATCGCCGCCGGGTGGGGGACGATCTGGCCGTATGGCGATCCGCATGCGCAGACTGAATGTTAGCGCTTACCTCTCCCACGCCTCGAACGCCCCGGAGAAACTTCCATGAGAGAAGATTGGCGGTAAGAAGTGGATGCATTCGGTTAATTGCATATCCTGTTCTAGATCGAGCAGTAACCTGTTCAGCATCCAATCAATGGATATCTCGCGATACAGCGGGTTCGTCAGCAACTGTGCTCGCAGGGACTCGATTAGTTTGCGGCTCATCAGGTAGCCACAGGTGGTGTTTGTGACCGGCTTGCGAAAACTGATCTGGTCACCGGTTCGTTCTTTTTCCAAGGCCAGAACACCGATATCTATTAGATCAAAACCTCCGGCCAGATCCCAATAGAAGGATTGGGTTTCTGTTCGCTGGTTTTTCAAACCCTGAAAGGCGCTGCAGAACCGTTCAATGCTATCGGGCTTAAACAAAGCATCATCTTCAAGCACCAGAAGGTGGTTCGCACCGCTTTCAAGAAACGAGTCCCATGCCCGAAGGTGTTTGTCCGTCACCGACATTTGGATCAAGGCGTTGCGGCGTGCCCTTTCTTGTTCCTTGGGGGTGCGTTTAAGGTGCGTTTTCACGATGGAAAGAAGTTGTGAAACAAATACCTTTCGTCTGGTTTTCCGCGTCAGATACTTGTCCCAGGAATGAAACAGCATCTGCGCACGTAGGTCGCGCTTCAACGCGCTTTTGGCTGAGAATTCGGCCCTCAGGTCTTGGTGAGAAAATTCGTGTGATGAGACCGAAGCAGAGGCAGCTAACGCTTTCGAAAGCGCCTGAATACCGGGCCGGATAACGTCCAGCCGCCCGGCATCGTTGTTGTGTATGAGGGCCAGAAAAATCTCCATGAGAGTGCGTTCCCAGCCCGCTTTTGGCCTTAAGCGGCCAACCCCTTGCTTCCCATGTTCAGGAACTTCTCGCGGCGGTGTTTGATCAGCTCTTTGGGCGACTTGCCTTCGAACTGCGCAATAGCCGCCTCAATCGCTTTGCCGACACCGTCCAGCACCGTGTCACGGTCGCGCTGTGCGCCACCTACGGGTTCGGGGATGATCTGATCAATGATCTCCAGCTTCAGCAGGTCCTGCGCGGTCAGGCGCAGCGCCTCGGCCGCTTCGCGCATCTTGTCGGCGTTCTTCCACAGGATAGAGGCGCAGCCCTCGGGCGAGATCACCGAATAGACGGAATGTTCTAGCATCATCAGCTTGTTGGCGGTCGCAAAGGCGACAGCCCCGCCAGAGCCACCTTCGCCGATCACGACCGAGATCAGCGGCACGCCGATCTCAAGGCATTTCTGGGTCGAGCGTGCAATCGCCTCGGACTGGCCGCGCTCTTCCGCGCCCTTGCCGGGATAGGCGCCGGGTGTGTCCACCAGTGTGACCACCGGCAGGCCGAACTTATCAGCCATTTCCATCAGGCGGATCGCCTTGCGATAGCCTTCGGGACGGGCCATGCCAAAATTGTGGTGCAGGCGCGACTGGGTGTCGGTGCCCTTTTCCTGACCGATCACGACGACGGGACGGTCGTTCAACCGCGCCAAGCCGCCCATGACGGCGGCGTCATCGGCAAAGTTCCGGTCACCAGCCAGCGGTGTGTATTCGGTGAACAGCGCCTCGATATAGTCGCGGCAATGCGGGCGGTCAGGGTGACGTGCCACCTGACATTTCCGCCACGGGGTCAGATCTTTGTAGAGGTCTGCCAGAAGGCTTTCGGCCTTCTTGTCCAGCCCTTTGGCCTCGGCCTCCATGTCGACCGCGTCTTCGCCATGCGCCATCGCACGCAGCTCTTCGGCTTTGCCTTCGATTTCGGCGAGGGGCTTTTCAAATTCCAAATAGTGCATCTACCGCTCCACAAGGTGTTCGCAGCTATATGGCTTCCCATTCGGTAATTTGCAACTGATCGTCGTGGTCGAGATGCGCGATTGCGTTCGTAAACTCGTCTGCAGAGGGGGCGAACTGTACTTGCCGCCTTGTCCAAAATGACAAACGGGGCCGCTTGGGCCCCGTCCGCAATTCGTATGTACAGGTTCTGTACGCGTTCTGTACGCGAAACAGCAGCCCTTTAGTCAGCCGAAATCAGCTCTGCCTGGGCCACGATGACCTCTGCCTGCTTGATGCTGGCAATGTCGACCAGACGGCCCTTGTAGACGGTTGCGCCTTCGCCGTTGGCTTTGGCCTGTTCCATCGCAGCAAGGATCTCGCGGGCTTCTGCCACGGCCTCGTCCGAGGGGGTGAAGACTTCGTTTGCCAGCGCGATCTGCTTGGGGTGGATGGCCCATTTGCCAACCATGCCAAGGGTCGCCGAGCGTTTCGCCTGCGCGATAAAGCCCTCGTCATCCGAGAAGTCGCCGAAGGGGCCGTCGACCGGCAGAACGCCGTGGGTGCGGCAGGCCGCAACGATGGCCGTCTGCGCCCAGTGCCACGGGTCGGACCAGTGCTTTTCGCCTTCGCGCAGCATGTAATAGTTCTCTTGCGTGCCGCCGATACCGGTGGTCTGCATGCCCATCGAGGCCGCGAAATCCGCTGCTCCCAAGGACATAGCCTGCAGGCGCGGGCTGCTGGCCGCGATCGCCTCGACATGTGCGATGCCTGCGGCAGATTCGATGATGACCTCAAGGGTGACCGGCTTGGTGCGGCCTTTGGCGGCCTCTACCGCGGTGATCAGCGCGTCCACGGCATAGACGTCTTCAGCGCAGCCAACTTTCGGGATCATGATCTGGTCCAGACGGTCGCCGGTCTGCTCTAGCAGATCAACAATGTCGCGGTACCAGTAGGGCGTATCAAGGCTGTTGATCCGCACCGACATGTACTTGTTGCCCCAGTCGATGGTGTTCAGCGCCTCGATGACATTGGCGCGAGCCACGTCCTTGTCCGAAGGCGCAACGGAATCTTCAAGGTCAAGATTGATAACGTCCGCGGCGCTGGCGGCCATCTTCGGAAACAGTTTGGTGTTCGAGCCTGGGCCGAACAGCTGGCAGCGGTTCGGGCGGGCGGGGGCCTGGGGCTGAAGGCGGAAGCTCATATCGGGTCCCTCGGTAAGGATGTTACGTTTTGTGTCGTGCGATTGGTAGATTATTGCTCTTTCTCCTGCAAGCGCGAATTTGCAGGTGCAGCAAAGCCGCTGCGCTGCAGAGCGATTCAATTTCGCCGGAGCGTTTGTCGATAATTATTCGAATAATATCATCAACTATCGAATAATCTTCGAATATTACTCAATTATATGCCAACTTCGGTGAGAAACTCTTGTCCGACCTGCGTTATCTGTCGCCTGAAATGAGGGGACAAATGTAATGATCGAGACACCGTATCTGCTTTTCTTGGGCGACGCGCCTGACCAACTTGCGGCCAAAGTGGCCATCGGAATCAGGGATTGGCGCCCTGAGAATGCCGTGGGCCAGTTGCGCCTTGAAGGCTGCGGCGCCGACCTTGGCCTGACCGACCTGACGCTGGAGCAGGGTCTTGAGGCCGGTGCCAAAACGCTGGTGATCGGTGTTGCCAACCGGGGCGGCGTGATCTCGGCCGCGTGGAAAGAGGTCCTGATCAAGGCGCTTGAGATGGGCTATGATCTGGCGTCGGGCCTGCACAACCTGCTGCGTGAAGAGGGCGACCTTGTTGCCGCCGCACAGGTGAACGGCGGCACCCTGCATGACGTGCGAATCCCGAACGTTCAGTACCCGATTGCCAACGGCAAACCCCGCAGCGGCAAGCGCTGTCTGGCGGTTGGGACCGATTGCTCTGTCGGCAAGATGTACACTGCCATGGCAATGGACGCGGCGATGCGCGAGCGCGGGTTGAAATCGACCTTCCGCGCAACTGGCCAGACCGGCATCCTGATCACCGGCAGCGGTGTTCCGCTGGATGCGGTTATCGCCGACTTTATGGCAGGTGCGGTCGAGTACCTGACGCCTGACAATGACGAAGATCACTGGGACATGATCGAAGGGCAGGGCAGCATCTTCCACGTTTCCTATTCGGGCGTGACGATGGCGTTGATCCACGGCGGTCAGCCCGACGCGCTGATCCTGTGCCACGAGCCAACCCGAGAGCATATGCGCGGACTGCCGGGGTTCAAGCTGCCCTCGCTGGAAGCCCTGCGCGATCTGGCGCTGGAGTTGGCCAAGGTTTCGAACCCGGCCTGTCAGGTGGTCGGTGTTTCGATCAACACCCAGCACCTTAACGATGAAGAGGCCAAGGCCTATTGCGCCGAGGTCGAAGCTCGTATGGGTCTGCCCACGGTTGACCCGTATCGCCACGGTGCCGACCGTCTGGTCGACGCGCTGGCCTCAATCTAATCAACCGGGTCCCCCTTCCCGGTGGTCCTCTGCGCTGGAAACAGTGCGGAGGGCCGGTTATTGAAGGGGCATCGCGCAGGAGACCTGATGAAACTTACCGTCACCCCCGACACGTTCCGCCTTGCCCAGGTATTCACCATCGCCCGAGGCTCGCGGACCGAGCAGAAGGTTCTTACAGTCCGGATCGAGGACGGCGCGCATAAGGGCTGGGGCGAATGCGTCCCCTATGCCCGCTATGACGAAACCATGGAAAGCGTGGCAGCACAGATCACCGGGCTGGACCTGCCGATCGACCGCGCGGCCCTGCAAAAGGCGTTACCCGCCGGAGCGGCGCGAAACGCCGTTGATTGTGCCTTGTGGGATCTGGAATCGAAACGCGCCGGTAAACGCGTGTGGGAACTGGCAGGCTTGCCACAGCCGGGGCCCGAGGTGACCGCCTATACCTTGTCTTTGGATGTTCCCGAAAAGATGCGCGCCGAGGCCCAGAAACACGCCCACCGGCCCCTTTTGAAGATCAAGCTTGGCACCCCGGATGACATGGCCCGTTTGGAAGCGGTCCGCAAAGGTGCCCCCAAGACCCCGATCATCGTCGATGCCAACGAAGGCTGGACCGCCGAGGTCTATTCCGATCTGGCCCCGCATATGGTGCGTCTGGGCGTCAAGATGGTCGAGCAGCCGCTGCCCGCCGGGCAGGATGACCTGCTGGCCGAGATCGACCGACCCCTGCCGGTTTGCGCCGACGAAAGCTGCCACGATCGCGCCTCGCTGCCCAAACTGAAGGGCAAGTACGACCTGATTAATATCAAGCTGGACAAGACCGGCGGCCTGACCGAGGCGCTGGAACTGCGCAAGGCGGCCGAGGCCGAAGGCTATGGCATCATGGTTGGCTGTATGATGGGCAGTTCGCTTGCAATGGCCCCGGCCGTGCTGGTCGCCCAGGGTGCGGCAGTCACAGACCTTGACGGCCCGTTGCTTCTGGCCGAAGACCGTGCAACAGCTTTGCGTTATGACGAGGCCGGGGTGTACCCACCCGAACCCGGCCTTTGGGGATAAGGAGACCATCATGAGCCGTACCGTCTATGTGAACGGAGAGTATCTTCCCGAGGAAGACGCCAAGATCTCGATCTTTGACCGGGGTTTCCTGATGGCCGATGGCGTCTATGAGGTCACCAGCGTTCTGGACGGCAAACTGGTCGATTTTGACGGCCACGTGAAACGCCTTGCGCGCTCTTTGAACGAGCTTGGAATGGGCGAGCCGCTGACCGCGGACGAGCTGCTGGAAATTCACCGCAAGCTGGTTGCCGAGAACGAGGTGATCAACGGTGGCGTTTACCTGCAGATCACCCGTGGCGCGCCTGCGGATCGCGATTTTGCCTTCCCGCCAGAAGACACGCCGCAAACGGTCGTCCTGTTTACCCAGAACAAGCCTGATCTGGCCGAAAGCCCCGCTGCTGCACGTGGCATCAAGGTGATCTCGATCGAGGATATCCGTTGGGGACGTCGTGACATCAAGACCGTGCAGTTGCTGTACCCCTCGATGGGCAAGATGATGGCCAAGGCGGCTGGCTGCGACGATGCGTGGATGGTCGAGGATGGCGCGGTGACCGAGGGTACCTCGAACAACGCCTATATCATCAAGGACGGCAAGATCATCACGCGCCAACTGTCCAATGACATTCTGCACGGCATCACCCGCGCCGCTGTGCTGGAGTTTGCCCGTGAAGCGCAGATGAAAGTCGAAGAGCGTCCTTTCACCATCGAAGAGGCACAACAGGCGGACGAGGCCTTTATCACCTCGGCAACCACTTTTGTGACCCCCGTGGTCGAGATCGACGGTGTGACCGTTGGCGCTGGCGAACCGGGTCCCGCGGCCAAGCGGTTGCGCGAACTTTATATCGAAGGCAGTCGCGCCGCGGCGGTCTGACGAACAGGGGCTGCTTCGGCAGCCCTTTTTCTTTTGTGCCTCTGCAATTCTGTTAGGCTTTCGCGAAGACCAGAATATCGAGGCGGCAATATTCAAGGCCAAAGCGGATGTGGCGCCGTTACCCAATATGTGGGCTACGTCTGAATGATCTGGTGCAACCCAAATCTACATGGTTAAACATGCGGCGAGCTGTCCGTTGACTTCAATAACTGGTAAAGAATATTAACCAGTTTAGCAATCTTGAGCTAAACCCCGGAGGACCCCATGCGTCTGTCTCAATGTCACAACTTTCAGGATTTCCGAGAGTTGGCGCGTCGTCGCCTTCCCGGACCGATCTTCAACTACATTGATGGCGGTGCGGATGACGAGGTGACCCTGCGCGAGAACACCGCGGCGTTCGAACGCTGTGATCTGCTGCCGTCGGTTCTTACGGGTGTGTCTGACGTGGACATGTCAGTGACCGTCATGGGCCAGAAGCTGGACATGCCGTTCTATTGCTCTCCCACTGCGTTGCAGCGCCTGTTCCACCATCAGGGAGAGCGCGCCGTGGCGGCTGCGGCTGAGAAATACGGGACGATGTTCGGGGTATCTTCGTTGGGCACCACCAGCCTTGAAGAGCTGCGCAAGAAGCACAAGAACCCGCAGGTCTATCAGTTCTACTATCACAAGGATCGCGGTCTCAACCGGGCCATGATGCAGCGCGCCAAGGAAGCGGGCGTCGAGGTCATGATGCTGACAGTGGACAGCATCACCGGCGGCAACCGCGAGCGTGACAAGCGGACCGGGTTCTCGATCCCATTCCGTCTAACGCTTGGCGGGATGATCCAGTTCGCGATCAAGCCGATGTGGGGCATCAACTATGTCACGCATGAGAAATTCGCCTTGCCGCAGTTGGATGAGCATGTCGACATGGGGGGCGGTGCCAGCTCTATCGGGGGGTATTTCACCGAAATGCTCGACCCGTCGATGAACTGGGACGACGTGGCCGAAATGGTTCAGGAATGGGGTGGTCAGTATTGCCTGAAGGGTATTATGACCGCCGCCGATGCACGTCGCGCGGTAGATATTGGATGTACGGGGATCATCCTGTCGAACCATGGTGGGCGGCAGTTGGACGGCTCTCGTACCGCATTCGATCAGTTGAAAGAGGTCGTGGATGAAGTTGGCGACGAGATCGACGTCATCATGGATGGCGGCGTGCAGCGCGGCACCCATGTGCTAAAAGCCCTGTCGCTTGGCGCTAAGGCCGTTGGTATCGGGCGTGGGTACCTTTACCCACTCGCCGCAGCGGGTCAGCCGGGTGTAGAGCGCGCGCTTGGTTTGATGCGAGACGAGGTTGAACGCGGGATGAAGCTGATGGGGGCCACCAGCGTCGATCAACTTAGCCCGGAAAACCTGCGCTTTCGCTAAGGTCTAAGGGATGAATTCGTACTGAAGACATCCCGTTTCCGGATCCAGTTGCGGTCGTTGCCAGGTAGACAGAGCGTCTGGCAACTCGAAGTTGGCGCAAAGCTCGTAACTGGTCTCGCTTAGCTTCCGGTAAACATAGGGCGTACCGTCGAACGGGTCGGTGCGGTCCAGCTCGCGCCGACACTCGTTGTTTCCGTCAAGGCTATCGGGCAGCGTCTTGTCGCGGGCACGGGCAACGCAGGTGACATAGTTCTGAAGCGCTCTGATATCAGAGAGGCGCGCCTGGTCGCGCTTCTCCATGCGTCCGGTGGCGGGGCCACCCACCGTTACGATCCCGCCGATGATTGCCAGAACGACAACCACCCCAAAGCCGATTTTGGCCAGATCTTCAGTCTGCATCTTCGGCCTCTTTCATCTCACCCCGGAAATAAAGAAATATCAGGCCCGCCACGACAGCGACAATTGTGCTTTTGACAAAGAAGCGGGCGGTCAGATCACCATTCAGGTAGGCGTGAATGACCACGATCAGATCGCTTAACAGGGTCAAAGTTGCGCAAAACAGCGTCAGATAGGTGATCCATTTGCGCACGCCAGAGCGGCGTTTGCCCTCGTCCTTTTTGACGGCTTTGCCGATCAGGTTGTTCAGCCACAGGAACATGGGGAAGAACACGATCAGCGCCGAGATCGACCAGCGCACAGTCGAGCGGCTGTAATACCCGTAGGTGTGGGCTGGATCGGGGATCCAGTTGTCAGCAAGCTCGAACCCCAAAATGACCAGATGTACGGCGGTGACAGCCAGCGATACGAACATCAACCCGTATAGGAACGCCTCTTTGGCCGAAACCATCGGGCGGGGGCGCGGGACTGGCGGGTTGAAATCGCCGTCGGCCCAAGCATGTAGGGCAGCGCGGATTTCAGGGCCGGTCCAGCCGGCATCTGACAGGGCAGTGGTAATTTCTTCGCGCGACCGCCCGGCTTTCAGGGCGTCAGCGACGAAGGCGGCAAGTTGGTCTGCAGGTCGCATGGGGCCATCCTTGGTTGAGCTGGCCCCATGATGCGTCAACTGACCGTGAAGGGCCAGTCAGGCTTTCAGCCTTCTTTGTCGGTGACGTTTTCTTTGAAGGCCACTTCAAACGCGGCCTGCTTATCGGCGTTTGCTTCGGTTTGATAGTTGGCTTTCCATTCGGCCATGGTCATCCCATAGAATGCCTCGCGGCCCTCGTCCTTTGACATCTCGATGCCGCGCTCGTTGGCGGCTTCCTGATACCAGCGGCTCAGGCAGTTCCGGCAAAACCCTGTAAGGTTCATCATGTCGATGTTCTGAACATCGGTGCGATCTTCCATCAGGTGCTGCTTGAGGCGGCGGAAAGCGGCTGCTTCCAGTTCGATGCGGGTCTGGTCATCCATTTTGAGCTCCTAAAGCGTGCGTTTGTCATAAGCGGCGTCAAGAACGCCAAAGTTTACAGAAAGGCTGCCGACATCAGGCAGGAATTCGCTGAGCGTCGAGATTACTGCAGCCGTCATTGCTGCCTTCTGGGCGTCCGTCCGCCCCGGTAGTGCCAGCAAGGTGCCGTGGACGAAGCTGGAAGGTTCGCTTCCAATTACCCAAACCGGGCAGGGGATCGTGCGGATCTTCAGGCTTGAGGGGTTGGGAACCTCCGGCAATGCGGCCAAGCTATCGAACAGCGCCTGACAAAGCGCCTGAAGGTCGTGGCTTTCCGCCAGCGGGGCTGAATGTTCCAGTGTTAGATGTGGCATTATTTCACCTCGTCCAGAAGGCCGTCCATTGAGGCGGCCAAAATCTCGGCCCACTTGGTCTGGCCGGGGTCGGTTTCGATCAGGTCCTGGCGCAATTCGATCAGGACATTCGGGCGCCCATGTTTCAGCGCGTGAGTGTCAACGGAGTCTCCGGGCAGGTATCCCGAATAGGGAACATTCGGCGCCGACGTGATACCCGACATCGCCTGCAACCGTTCCAGCATCGGATCAGAAATCCGCGTGTCCCACGCGTGCAGCAGGCCGATATGCCAAGGTCGCGGGTGACGGCCGTTCAGGCGGGGGGTGAAGCTGTGAACCGCCACCAGCGCGGGAGCGTCGCGGCTTTGCAGCAGCTTTTCGACAGCCTCGTGATAGGGACGATAGCAACGGTCTAGACGCTCTTCCGCCTCTTCTTCGGTGATCGCGCGGTTTCCGGGAACAATCGTTCCGTCATAGAGGCGCATGATCAGGGTTGGGTCTTCTTCGCCCCGGTTCGGGTCGACCACAAGGCGCGAAAAGTTCGAAAGGATGACCGGTGCATCCAGTAGATTGCCAAGATGGCAGGCCACGCCCGCAGCCCCGATATCATAGGCGATATGGCGTCCCATTTCGGCCTTGGGCAGGCCAAGGTCGCCGCCGTTAACGAAGTCAGGCACATGGTTCGTAGCATGGTCGCAGGTCACGACCCAATTCGACTTTCGCTCGGTGCCGAAGATCTGGAATGGTTGCTCTGTCATGCCATTGTCACTTAGTTGCGTCACAGACCGAGTTAAGCGAAACTGGTCTGAAGTAAAAGATGCGACATTTTGGCGTTGATTTTCAGACAAGCTTTCGAGTAATCAGTTAGCGCTAACACAGTAGGCGGGATTCCATGAGACGACTTCGCAACGTAAAGATCGTGGCCACACTTGGCCCGGCCTCGAACGATTATAAAATGATCCGAGCTTTGTTCGAAGCAGGCGCAGACGTCTTCCGACTGAATATGAGCCATGGGTCCCACGATGAGATTGCCGAGCGTCACAAAATTATTCGGCAGATCGAAAAAGACACCAACAGCCCGATCGCCATTCTTGCCGACCTTCAGGGCCCCAAGCTGCGCTGCGGAGTTTTTGCGAATGGCTCGGAAGAGCTAGAGACCGGCGCGAAATTCCGGTTTGATCTTGATGCGTCAGAGGGCGACGCCTCTCGTGTGTGTTTGCCGCACCCCGAGATTTTCGCGGCGCTGGAACCCGGCGCGACCCTGTTGATCAATGACGGCAAGATCCGTGTCACCGTCGACAGCTGTGGTTCTGACTTTGCGGACTGTACCGTTGTGAACGGCGGGACGATTTCGAACCGCAAAGGTGTCAACGTGCCTGACGTGGTCCTGCCGCTGGCCGCTTTATCGGAAAAAGACCGCAAAGATCTGGAATTTGTCTGCAACCTTGGTGTCGACTGGCTGGCGCTTTCGTTTGTGCAGCGTCCAGAAGATGTCATCGAAGCGCGCGAATTGGCCAAGGGCCGCGCCTCGATTCTGTCCAAGATTGAAAAACCGGCTGCTGTAAAAGCCTTTGATGATATTCTGGCTGTCTCTGATGGCATCATGGTTGCGCGCGGCGACTTGGGTGTTGAACTGCCTGTTCAGAATGTTCCGCCAATCCAGAAACGCCTGGTGCGCCGGGCGCGTTCGGCCGCCAAGCCTGTGATCGTTGCGACGCAGATGATGGAAAGCATGATCGAAAGCCCCGTGCCGACCCGGGCCGAGGTTTCGGACGTTGCGACAGCCATCTACGAGGGCGCCGATGCCGTCATGCTGTCGGCCGAATCGGCAGCGGGCAGCTATCCGGTCGAGGCCGTGACCACCATGAACAACGTCGCAATCGAAGTCGAAAGCGACCAGACCTATCGCGACGTTCTGGAAGCCAGCCGCGTGATCGAACGCGGCACCGTGGCCGACGCTATCGTATCGGCGGCCCGCGAAGTGGCCGAGGCGATTCACGTGAAGGCGATCTGCTGCTTCTCAGAATCGGGTACGACAGCATTGTTGACCGCACGCGAACGTCCGCGCGTGCCGATCATCGCCCTGTCGACGATTCCGAACACCGCGCGAAAGCTGTGCCTTGTCTGGGGAACAACCTGTGTCGAGACCAGCGAGATCGATCGCTTTAAAATGGCGGTTGTGAACGGTGCCAGAGCGGCGCGCAATCTGGGAATTGCCGAAGCAACGGACCATGTGGTTGTGACCGCAGGCGTCCCGTTCAACGTCCCCGGTACCACCAATATCCTTCGCGTTGCGCCCTGCGATGAAAGGTTGATTTTCCAGAGCGATCCTGAATAATCAAAGGATATTTAAATTACCCGGGGAGCGGGTATGACAGGTGATTATTTCCTAGTGGGCGCTGTTATTATGGGCCTGCTGTCCTTTCCATCGCTGCTGGGTGCGTTTACCCATGGCCGAAGTTTTCTAATGCCGATCCTGTTGCTTGTGGGCAGCGGGGTCAGTCTGGTTATGACATTCCGATACAAGCCTGAAGGGTTCGGATTCGAAGAAATACCAGACTCTTTTATCCGAGTGATCGGGGCGTTTTTGAACTAGCGCTTGCCAAGTCAGCCTGAGGCCGGTATAGGCCCGACTTCTAACCGGCACGACCGGCCCATGTGGCATGCCGAGTCGCGCAAAAACCGTTTGCATTCCAAAGGAGACGGAAATGCCCAAGATGAAGACTAAGTCGAGCTGCAAAAAGCGGTTCAAGGTGACGGCCAAAGGTCGCGTTAAAACCGGTCAGGCCGGTAAGCGCCACGGCATGATCAAACGCACCAACAAATTCCTGCGCAACGCGCGCGGTACCACCACGCTGTCGACCCCTGACGAGAAAATCGTCAAGTCGATGATGCCGTATTCGCGCTAAGGAGGTCAGATCATGTCTCGAGTAAAAGGCGGAACCACCACCCACGCACGTCACAAGAAGGTCATCAAGGCTGCGAAAGGCTACTACGGCCGTCGTAAGTCGAACTTCAAGACAGCAACTCAGGCCGTCGATAAGGCGAACCAGTACGCAACACGCGACCGTAAGGCCCGTAAGCGTAACTTCCGTTCGCTGTGGATCCAGCGCATCAACGCTGCTGTCCGTTCGCACGACGAAGCACTGACCTATTCGCGTTTCATCAACGGCCTGTCGCTGGCAGGTATCGAAGTTGACCGTAAAGTTCTGGCCGACCTGGCCGTGAACGAGCCGGAAGCCTTCGGTTCGATCGTTGAAAAAGCGAAAGCTGCTCTGGCCTAAGTCGCCGGAACAACTGAGTTTGAAAGCCGCGGCGCCGAAAGGTTGCCGCGGTTTTTTATGGCTTGGCAGGGTGGGCGCAGACATCGGTCCAGAACTGTTTCAGGTCCGCGTCGTGTATGCGCATCTCTTCGAAATGGGTGATGATGTTTTCAACATAAGCCCGTGAGGTCCCCAGAAACCCTTCGCCTGTTGCGCAAAGTGCCACCTGCCGGTCATAGGGCAGGTCTGGTTGGATCAAGTAGGCCTTGTAATCGGCGATGAAGGTCAGGGCTTCGACATCTCCCATCTCGGTCTGGACAGTGATGAAGGCGGGCAGATAGGCGTGGCCGATCCTTTCACGCTGCCACAGGCGGCGCGTTTCCTCTTCCAGCAATTCACGCGGAACCCGCAGCGCCAAGCCGTCGCATCCATGCCCGTAGTCCAGTGCGGCCATCACCCCCGGCGAGGCGACTGACCCGCGTCCGCCGCTGGTGTCCACAAGGATGAACCGGCGCGCATAACCCGGCGCGTGGGCGCGGCGTAGTTCTGAAAACACGATTGCGGGGTCCCAGATCAGTGATCCATAGGCAAAGACCCACATATCCGTGTCCCATCGGTCTTTCAGGAATGCGGCGCGTTCGGTGTCGCGGTCTTCGTCGGGGGTTATGAAGCTTGGGTCGCCGCCATGTTCGGTGACGAACTGAAGGATGGCGTTGGTATCAATGTGCCGAAAAGTCGACTCTTCCGCCGGAATCACAAGGTCGCGCAGGCGGGGGTGATGTCGGAAAGGGTCGGAGGTATCGATCATCTCCTGTTTCTTAACCTTGGTTTCTGTCCCACACCAGAGTGGGGGAACTTATTGGCAGAGAAGTAACCTTTGGCAGGATGAAATTCATATTTCATTAACGTTGGTTTCCGAATGCTTTCCGCATGTTGTCGATAATCATTCCCCACTTCAATCAGCACGCTGCGCTGGCCGTGTTGCTACAAGACCTAGCCCCGCAAGCGCGCCGGTTGGGGGCAGAGATCATCGTGGTGGACAACGGCTCGGAACGCCTGCCTTCGGAAGAAGTGGCCCCGTTTCCCGGTGTCCGGTTAGAGCTTCAGCCCGAACCGGGTCCGGGCCCTGCGCGAAATATGGGGGCGGCCCTTAGCAAAGGGGATCGGCTGGTGTTCATAGATGCCGATTGTCGCCCCGCGCCCGATTGGCTGGACCGCATCGACCTTGGTCTGTCTAACGCTGAAATTTTGGGGGGCGACGTTCGCATCCTGCTGGATGATCCCCAACACCCCACGATCTGGGAGGCCTATGAGGCCGAATTCGCCTATCGGATGGAGCACTACATCCGCGATCAGGGGTTCAGCGGCACCGGCAATCTTGCCATGCGCCGGGTTGTGTTTGCAGAGGTCGGCCCCTTTGCCGGTATCGCTCTGGCCGAGGATCGGGATTGGGGGCAGCGGGCGACGGCCCTTGGCTACACATTCACGTGGTCGCCCGACATGGTGGCCTATCATCCGGCGCGCGGCAGTTTCGGCGAGCTGGCTCGAAAGTGGGATCGGATGATCTCTCATGATGCGGTTGGGACCAATCGACTGCTGTGGTTTGCCAAGGCGGTGGTGCTATTGGTGTCTCCGATTTGGGCGCTTCCCCGCATTTTGCGGTCCCCTCGTATCCCCGGTGGGCTGCGTGGCAAATGGCGCGCTCTGCAGGGCCTGATTGCCATCCGCGCCTACCGAAGCTGGTCGATGCTGCGTCATTTTCCGGGGCGCACGGACCCAATGGCTGCCAAACGCTGGCGCACGCGCCACTGACCACCTTGCATTCCCGTCCTCCTGTGATAGCAGAAGGCCCTGAATACTGGAGGGCCGGATATGGATGACCTGCGCGTAAAATACCTTGATGCGATCGCCAACGCTGCTGATGAAGCCGCGCTGGAAGACCTGCGCCTGCAGGCCGTCGGCAAAAAGGGCGAGGTCAGCCTGAAGATGCGCGAGCTGGGCAAGATGACCCCAGAAGAGCGTCAGGTCGCTGGCCCCGCGCTGAACGCGCTGAAGGATGAGATCAACAGCGCCCTGTCCGCCAAGAAGTCTGCGCTGGCCGATGCCGCGCTAGACGAACGCCTGCGCGGCGAGTGGCTGGACGTCACCCTGCCGTCGCGCCCGACCCGTCAGGGTAGCATCCACCCGATCAGCCAAGTCACCGATGAGGTCACCGCGATCTTTGCCGACATGGGTTTCTCGGTCGCCGAAGGCCCGCAGGTCGAAAGCGACTGGTACAACTTTGATGCGCTGAACATCCCCGGCCACCACCCCGCGCGGGCCGAGATGGACACGTTCTATATGCACCGGGCCGAGGGCGACGACCGTCCGCCGCACGTGCTGCGCACCCATACCTCGCCGGTTCAGATCCGTTCGATGGAAAAGGCCGGGGCGCCCCTGCGTGTGATCTGCCCGGGCCGCGTTTACCGTGCCGACTATGACCAGACCCACACGCCGATGTTCCATCAGGTCGAAGGCCTTGCCATCGACAAGGACATCTCGATGGCGAACCTGAAATGGGTGCTGGAAGAATTCGTGCGCGCCTTCTTCGAGGTCGACCACGTTGAACTGCGCTTCCGCGCCAGCCACTTCCCCTTCACCGAGCCTTCGGCCGAGGTCGACATCCGCTGTTCGTGGGAAGGTGGCACGCTGAAAGTGGGCGAGGGCGACGACTGGCTGGAAATCCTTGGGTCCGGCATGGTCCACCCCAAGGTGCTGGCCGCCGGCGGCATTGACCCCGACCAGTGGCAGGGCTTTGCCTTTGGCGTCGGGATCGACCGGATCACCATGCTGAAATATGGCATCCCCGACCTGCGCGCCTTCTTCGACAGCGACCTGCGCTGGCTGCGCCACTATGGCTTTGCCTCGCTTGATCAGCCGAACCTTCAGGGCGGCCTAAGCCGTTAATCCATTCCGACCGACCGGAACGCGCAATCGCGCATTTGAGACAGGACCAGACCCATGAAATTCACCCTCTCCTGGCTGAAAGAACATCTGGAAACCGAGGCCACCCTCGACGAGATCACCTTTGCCCTGTCCGACATGGGGCTAGAGGTCGAAGAGGTCGTGAACCCGGCCGAGAAGCTGCGCGATTTCACCATCGCCAAGGTGACCCACGCCGAGAAACACCCCGACGCCGACAAGCTGCGCGTCTGCAAGGTTCTCTCGGATGAGGGCGAGACCCAGATTGTCTGTGGTGCCCCAAACGCGCGTGAAGGTATCACCGTGGTTCTGGCCAAGCCGGGCAGCTATATCCCCGGTCTGGATATCACCATCAACGTGGGCAAAATCCGCGGCGTCGAAAGCTTCGGCATGATGGCCTCCGAGCGTGAGCTGGAGCTGTCTGACGAACACACTGGTATCATCGAGCTGCCCTCGGGCGAGGTCGGTCAAAGCTTTGCAGACTGGCTGGCCGAGAATGATCCGGCCAAGGTCGATCCGGTGATCGAGATTGCGATCACCCCGAACCGCCCCGACGCGCTTGGCGTACATGGCGTTGCGCGCGACCTTGCGGCGCGGGGTCTGGGTAAGCTGAAACCGCTGGCCGTTGAGAAGATCGAAGGCACGTATCCGAGCCCGATCAACATCACCATTGATGAGGACGCACAGACCGATGGCTGCGAAGTCTTCGCCGGTCGTCTGATCAAAGGCGTCAAGAACGGCCCGTCCCCGCAGTGGCTGCAGGACAAGCTGACCGCGATTGGGCTGCGCCCGATCTCAAAGCTGGTCGATGTGACGAACTACTTCACCTATGACCGCAACCGTCCGCTGCACGTCTTTGACGCGGACAAGGTGCAGGGTGACCTGCGCGTGCACCGCACCAAGGGTGGTGAAACGATGGTGGGTCTGGACGAGAAAGATTACACCTTTGCCGAAGGTATGGTCGTGATCTCGGACGACACGGGCGTGGAAAGCGTGGGTGGCATCATGGGTGGCCTGCCGACGGGCTGTACCGAAGAGACCGTGAATGTCTTCCTTGAAGCCGCTGTCTGGGACCGCGTGCAGATTGCCTATACGGGTCGTGGCCTGAAGATTAACTCTGACGCGCGGTATCGGAATGAACGCGGTATCGACCCGGCTTACAACATGCAGGCGCTGGATGATGCGACGCAGATGATCATCGACCTCTGCGGTGGTGAGCCGTCCGAGGTTGTGGTTGCTGGCGAGGTGCCGGATGTGTCCCGTGCCTACAAGCTGGACACCGACCGCGTTCAGTCGCTGGTGGGTATGGACATCGCCCCCGAAACGCAGCGCGCAACGCTAGAGGCGCTTGGCTTCACGCTGGATGGCGACATGGCCAACGTGCCGACTTGGCGCCCTGACGTGATGGGCGAGGCCGATCTGGTGGAAGAGGTCGCGCGGATCGCCTCCCTGACCAAGCTGGAAGGCAAGCCCATGCCGCGCGCCGAGGTTGGTGTGCCGAAACCAGTTCTGACCCCGATGCAGAAACGCGAAAGCATTGCGCGGCGCACGGCGGCTTCGCTTGGCTACAACGAATGCGTCACCTACAGCTTTATCGACCAGAAGAGCGCGGCGTTCTTCGGCGGTGGCACTGATGCAACCATGCTGGCCAACCCGATCTCTGCCGATATGAGCCACATGCGCCCGTCGCTGCTGCCCGGTCTGCTGCAGGCGGCTGCCCGCAATCAGGCGCGTGGCTTCATGGATCTGGCATTGTGCGAGGTTGGTCCTGTCTGGCACGGCGGTGAACCTGACGAGCAAGAGCTGATGATCACCGGCGTCCTGATCGGCCACACCGGCCCCAAAGACGTGCATGGCGCGCGTCGCCCGGTGGACGTCTATGATGCGAAAGCTGATGCAGAGGCCGTTCTGGCCGCCATCGGTGCGCCGGCGAAGGCGCAGATCCTTCGTGGCTTGAATGACTGGTGGCACCCGGGCCGCTCGGGCAAGATATGTCTTGGTCCGAAGAAGGTACTAGCGGGCTTTGGCGAGCTGCACCCGAAGGCGCTGCAGGAAATGGACGTCAAAGGCCCTGCCGTTGCCTTTGCGATCCATCTGGCGAACATCCCGTTCCCGAAAGCAAAGTCGGCGACCCGTCCGGCACTGGAAATCCGTGACCTGCAGGCAGTCGAGCGTGACTTTGCCTTTGTCGTGGATGCCGATGTCGAGGCCCTGAAACTGGTCAACGCCGCAGCCGGTGCTGACAAGGCGCTGATCGAAGAGGTCCGCGTGTTCGACGAATTCATCGGCGGCTCGCTTGGGGAAGGTAAGAAATCCCTTGCCATCACCGTGCGCCTGCAGCCGACCGAAAATACGCTGAAGGAAAAAGACATCGAAGCGGTCAGCGCCAAGATTGTCGAGAAAGTCACCAAAGCCACCGGCGCGACGCTGCGCGGGTAAGGGGGTAGCTTATGACACTGAAGGTTTATCTGTCGGGCGAGATTCACACCAGCTGGCGTGAAGACTTGATCGCAGCCTGTGACGGTCTGGACGTCAAGTTTGACGCACCGGTCACGGATCACGGGGCTTCTGATGACTGCGGTGTCGCTATTCTGGGCGCAGAAGACAACAAGTTCTGGCACGACCACAAAGGAGCGAAGGTAAATGCCATTCGTACACGCAAAGGCATCGAAGATGCCGATGTGGTCGTCGTCAGGTTTGGTGAAAAGTACAAGCAATGGAACGCGGCGTTTGACGCGGGCTATGCCGCAGCGCTTGGGAAATCCCTGATCGTGATGCATCAGGCAGAACACCAGCACGCGTTGAAAGAAGTCGACGCCGCTGCCTTGGCGGTTACCGAAACGCCAGAGCAGGTCGCACAGATCCTGCGCTATGTTCTGACCAGCGTATTGCCAGGTTGACCTTACGTCCGGGGAAAACCCGGTTATAATTTCCCTTAACGTAAGACCAAAAAAGGGGCAAAGATGCCGTCCAGCGCGCGTCAAAGTGGCGCGGCCAGGATAAGGGAAGGCATCATGCTTAAGGAATTCAAGGATTTCATCGCCAAAGGCAATGTCATGGACATGGCCGTTGGTATCATCGTCGGGGCGGCCTTTACCGCCATCGTAAAGTCTATGGTCGGCGACCTGCTGAACCCGATCATCGGCCTGATTGTCGGCGGTATCGACTTCAACAACATGTTCGTTCTGCTGAGTGGCGAGGGTGAATACGCCTCGGTCGAAGCAGCGCGAGAAGGCGGCGCAGCGGTCTTTGCTTACGGCGCGTTCCTGACGGCCGTGATCAACTTCCTGATGGTTGCATTCGTCGTGTTCATGCTTGTGCGCTACGTCAATAAAGTGAAAGAGGCGTCTGCGAAGAAGGAAGAAGAAGCACCCGCAGAAGAGGCACCCAAGGGGCCGTCGCAGGAAGAGCTTCTGATCGAGATCCGCGATCTATTGGCTGCTCAGAAAGCCTGATGCAGAACGGGCGGCCCAAACGGGCCGCCCGAACTTTCATGCCGCCAATACCACTTGGTCGGCAGGGAGGAAATCAATGCCAAGCGACTGGCTGACCGCTTCATAAGTCAGTTTGCCCGCATGGATATTCAGCCCGTTCCGCAGATGCGGGTCTTCCAGACAAGCTTTGCGCCAGCCTTTATCGGCAATATCCAGCATGTAGGGCAGCGTGGCGTTGCCAAGCGCGATGGTCGAAGTCCGGGCAACGGCGCCAGGCATGTTGGCCACACAATAGTGCATGATGCCATCGACCTCGAAGATCGGATCGGCGTGTGTGGTGGCGCGAGAGGTCTCAAAGCATCCGCCTTGGTCGATCGCGACGTCTACAAGCGCTGCGCCGGGCTTCATATCCGCCAGTTGCGCGCGGCTGATCAGTTTGGGTGCTGCGGCCCCCGGGATCAGAACAGCGCCCACAACCATGTCAGCATCGGCAATCAGTTCTGCAGTGGCACCCGCTGTCGAATAGCGGTTTTTGAAGACATGCCCGAAGGTGTCATCCAGATACCGAAGGCGCGGCAGCGACCGATCCAGAACGGTAACATCTGCGCCCATTCCCGCAGCGATACGGGCTGCGTGGGTGCCGACAACACCACCACCGATCACGACGACCTTGGCAGGGCCAACGCCCGGAACGCCACCCATTAGAACGCCGCGACCTCCATTGGCCTTTTGCAGGGTCCAAGCGCCAACCTGCGGGGCAAGACGGCCTGCGACCTCGGACATGGGTGCGAGCAGAGGAAGCCCGCCTTTGGCATCGGTAACGGTTTCATAGGCGATGGCGGTACAGCCCGAGGCAAGAAGGTCGTGGGTCTGATCGGGGTCCGGGGCGAGGTGAAGATAGGTGAACAGAACCTGACCCTCGCGCAGCATCTTGCGCTCGCTGGCTTGGGGTTCTTTGACCTTCACGATCATGTCGGCCTGTGCAAAGACCTCTGCCGCGGTTTCGATGATCTTGGCACCCGCCGCCAGATAGTCGTCGTTGCTAAAGCCCGAGCCGTCACCGGCGCCGGTTTCCACGATAACCTGATGACCATGGGCGATGGCCTCGCGCGCTGCGTTCGGGGTAAGCCCGACGCGAAACTCTTGTGGTTTGATCTCTTTCGGGCATCCGATTTTCATGGGGTCCTCCTCTTCGCCGTAGTCCCAGTTTGGCGGAGGTTTCGATGAATTGTTTGCCTATTTCTTGTTTGAGTTAGTATAAAATTCGAATAATCTTCGATGAATTCGTAAAACTGAAAAAGAAAATCGTTCATGTTCTCTCTCGACGATACAGACCTTCGAATCCTGACCGCACTTCAGCGCGAGGGCCGCTTGTCCAACGCTGATTTGTCCGAGCGGGTGAACCTGTCGCCCTCGGCCTGCCACAGGCGGGTTAAGCGGCTAGAGGATGAAGGCTTTATTCGTGACTATGTCGCGCTGGTGGACTCGCGAAAGGTCGGTCGGCCGACAACCGTCTTTGTCGAGATCACCCTTTCGGGGCAGGCTGACGAATTGCTGGACGCGTTTGAGCGGGAAGTTGCCCGCATTCCGGATGTCCTGGAATGCCATCTGATGGCCGGGAAGTTCGATTATCTGCTGAAGGTCGTGGCGCGGGATGGTGATGACTTTGCCCAGATCCACCGCCGATCGCTTGCACGCCTGCCGGGGGTGGCCCAGATGCAGTCCAGCTTTGCCTTACGGACGGTCTTCAAAACAACAGCGCTGCCGGTCTGACATGAAACCTTCAATCAGGCTTGATATCGCCCCACGGTGCACAGAAGGAAAAACAAGATGATGGCAGACGGTGAAAAGGACTGGCTAGAGGCAGAGCTTGAAGACACTCTGGACGAGGACTTCGAGCTAGAGATGAGCGATCCGATGCTGTCGCAGGAGATTCGCAAGATCTATCGCGCCAAGCATCCTGACATGCTGGACCGCCGCACATATTTCACCAACCTTCTGCGCCTGCAGGGCGAGCTGATCAAACTTCAGGATTGGGTTGAACACACCAACGCCAAGGTTCTGGTGATTATGGAGGGCCGCGACAGCGCCGGGAAGGGCGGTGTGATCAAACGGATCACGCAACGCCTTAATCCCCGGGTTGCTCGAGTGGTGGCCTTGCCTGCGCCGTCTCGTCGTGAACAAAGCCAGTGGTACTTTCAGCGCTATGTCCCGCACCTGCCTGCGGGCGGAGAGATCGTTCTGTTCGACCGTTCCTGGTACAACCGCGCCGGGGTTGAACGCGTCATGGGCTTTGCCGACGAAGAACAGGTCGAGCAGTTCTTTCAGGACGTTCCGGAATTTGAACGCATGTTGGTTCGGTCGGGAATCATCCTACTGAAATACTGGTTTTCGATCAGCGATGAGGAACAGCAGCTGCGATTCCTTATGCGCATCCATGACCCGATGAAGCAGTGGAAACTGTCACCGATGGACTTGGAAAGCCGTGTCCGGTGGGAGGAATACACCAAGGCCAAAGAGGACATGTTCGCCCGCACCAATATCCCTGAAGCGCCATGGTACATCGTCGAAGGCAACGACAAGAAGCGAGAGCGCCTGAACTGTATCGAGCATCTCTTGTCCCAGATCCCCTACACCGACATCCCGCATGAAAAGGTAACGCTGCCCGAACGCCGCTATAACCCGGACTACGAGCGTAAGGTCCTGCCGGATAAGCTTTATGTTCCCAAAATCTACTGACCTAAGCGCGGGGCAGGAACATAAAGAACTGGGCGCGCCGCGCTGACGTTTTGTGGGCACTCGGTTTGCGCGAAAGAGGCCTTATTTACTTGGGAAATTGCCTTGGTTCCAAGCGACGGCTTGGGCCTCAAGGCGCTATGTTTTGTTCTAAAGCTTTAGTTGACGTTGCGTACAATTCCTCTCGCAACATTTCCTAAACCTTGTTTTTTAAAGAACTTTGTCGAACACTGTGTCTCATCAACAATAAAAACAACCGACATGGGAGAAATCATGAGAACCGCAACGAGAGCTATTCTTGCGACGACAGTCGCTATGCTTGCCTTGCCAGCAAGCGCAGAAACCCTGCGATGGGCAAGTGCCGGTGACGCGCTGACACTGGACCCGCATTCGCAGAACGAAGGCCAGACTCATACGATTCGCCACCAGATGTACGACGCGCTGATCATTCGCGACGTAACCGGTGCGTTTGAACCGTCGCTGGCCACTGACTGGGGCCCGAAGGCCGATGACCCGAATGTTTGGGTCTTCAATCTTCGCCAAGGCGTCAAGTTCCACAACGGCAATGACTTCACTGCCGAAGACGTGGTGTTCAGCTACAACCGTGCGAAAACCCCGACCTCGGACATGAAAGAGCTGATCAACTCGGTCGTCGAAGTCCGCGCTGTGGATGACTACACCGTCGAGATGGTCACCGATGGCCCGAACCCGATCCTGCCGGCGAACCTGACCGACCTGTTCATCATGGACAAGGACTGGACCGAAGAAAACAACACCGTCAAAGTTCAGGACTTTGAGGGCGGCGAGATCACCTATGCCACGACGAACGTCAACGGCACGGGTGCTTACAAGCTGGTCAGCCGCGAGCCGGACGTAAAAACCGTGATGGTTCGCAACGATGACTATTGGGGCCGTGATCAGTTCCCGATGGCCTATTCGGACATCGTTCATACTCCGATCCAAAACGCTGCAACCCGCGTTGCCGCGCTTCTGTCGGGCGAAATCAACTTCCTGCAGGACGTGCCGGTGCAAGACCTTGAGCGTGTCTCTTCGGCGGATGGCCTTGTGGTCAAAACCGCTCCGCAGAACCGGGTTATCTTCTTCGGTATGAACCAAGGCGCGGATGATCTTGAAGCCGACAATGTCGACGGGAAGAACCCGCTGGCTGACGTCCGCGTACGCCGTGCGATGTCGATGGCCATCAACCGTGATGCGATCAAACAGGTCGTCATGCGCGGCCAGTCGCAGCCTGCTGGCATGATTGCGCCTCCGTTCGTGAACGGCTGGACCGCAGCGATGGACGGCGAAAGCAAGACCGACCTTGCAGCAGCCAAGGCTCTGATGGCCGAAGCAGGCTATGGCGACGGATTCTCGATCCGTCTGGACTGCCCGAATGACCGCTACATCAACGATGAGGGCATCTGTCAGGCGGCTGTCGGTATGCTGGGTCAGATCGGTATCACTGTGAACCTGGATGCAATTCCGAAAGCGCAGCACTTCCCGAAGATCACCGAAGGCAAGACCGACTTCTACATGCTGGGTTGGGGCGTTCCGACGTATGACTCGGAATATATCTTCAACTTCCTTGTCCACGGTCGTGAAGACAGCATCGGTACCTGGAACGGTACTGGCTTCGACAATGACGAGCTTGATGCAAAGATCAAATCGCTGGCGTCGAACACCAATCTGGAACAGCGTAATGCAGACATCGCCGACATTTGGCGTGTTGTGCAGGACGAGCAGCTGTACATCCCGATCCATCACCAAGTCCTGAACTGGGCCATGGGTGACAACGTCGGGATCGAAGTTGATCCGGAAAACCAGCCGATGATCAAGCACGCGACTGTCAACTAAGACAATCGGCCGTAAGGCTTGTGACCAACAAGGCGTCCGATGCTTTCGGGCGCCTTTTTCATGCGCGAATTCCTAAAGGCCGAAGCCCGTCCGGCACGAAAGCTGAACAAGTTGGGCCGTGGCAATCGAGAGGTCATTCCGGTCCGCACGTGGACCTGCTTTTGCCGATGTTCGCCCAAGCTTTGACTTGGGGTGCGCTCAGCGACATTGGGTTGACGCGACGTCCCCAGACCTTTTTCATCTTGCGCAGGGGGGGCATTAACTGATCTTTTAGCAGGATGCTCCTCGGACTACCCCGGGGAGGTTCACTGACCTCTTCCCGAGGTCGCGGGAGGGCCACGAACAGTATGCTTGCCTTTATTATCCGGCGCGTTGGGCAATCTATCCTCGTTCTGCTGATCGTGGGTTTGGTTGCCTTTTCGATGTTCCGCTTTGTTGGCGATCCGATCGACAACATGCTGGGACAAGAGCGCACGATCGAAGATGTAGAGCGTCTGCGGACGCAGCTGGGCCTCGATCAGCCTTTCCCGGTTCAGTACTTCAAATTCTTGGAAGGCGCGGTGCAGGGTAATTTTGGCGTCAGCTATCGTCAGGGTCGCCCCGTAGCCGAGATCCTTATGGAGCGCGCACCCGCCACGCTGGAGCTTGCCGCAGTCTCAGGTTTGCTTGCGATCATTGCGGGTATCGCGCTTGGGGTCTTCACCGCGATCCGACGAAACGGCTTTGCGGCACATACGATCATGGCGGCCTCTTTGGTCGGGGTGTCCCTGCCAACCTTCTTAATCGGGATCTTGTTGATCTATCTGTTCTCGGTCGAGCTTGGCTGGCTCCCCTCATTCGGTAGGGGGGAAACTGTCAGCATAGGCGACTGGTGGACTACCGGGTTTCTGACCCAAAGCGGGATCAAGGCACTGATCCTGCCTGCCATTACCCTTGGCCTGTACCAGATGACGCTGATCATGCGCCTTGTCAGGTCCGAGATGCTGGAAGTGCTGCGACAGGACTATATCCGGTTTGCCCGCGCCCGCGGTCTGCGGGATCGGGTGGTGAACTTCCGCCATGCGTTGAAAAACACGATGGTCCCGGTGGTTACCGTGATCGGTCTTCAACTTGGGTCGATCATTGCTTTTGCCATCATTACCGAGACCGTGTTCCAGTGGCCCGGCGTTGGCCTGCTGTTCATCAACGCGATCCAGTTTGTCGACATCCCGGTGATGGCTGCCTACCTGATGCTGATTTCCGTCATGTTTGTCGGCATCAACCTGATCGTTGATATCCTTTATGTCTTCATTGACCCCCGGCTTCGGGTTGACCGGAAAGGAGGGCATTGATGTCTGACGCCCAAATGACCACGCGCGCCAAGGACAAAAGCCGTTGGGAACGCTTTCGCGAAAGCGACTTCTTCTATGCGTTCAAACGCTCTCCGATCGCGCTGGTGTCCTTCACCGTCGTGTGCATCCTTGTCCTGTCCGCGGTATTTGCTCCGCTGATCGCGCCGACCAACCCGTTTGATCCGGCAAGCCTGAACCTGATGAACGGCTTCACCGCCCCGATGGAGCCCAATGCCTTTACGCAGGAAACCTTCCTGATGGGCACGGATGATCAGGGCCGCGATGTGTTTTCCACCATCCTCTACGGGATGCGGATTTCGTTGTTTGTCGGGGTATCTGCCGTTCTGTTCGCGATGGTCCTGGGCATTATTCTGGGCCTGATTGCGGGCTATTTCGGGGGATGGGCCGAAACGATCATCATGCGCTTTGCCGACGTTCAGCTGACCTTCCCGTCTATCCTTGTGGCGATGCTGATCTTTGGTATCGCCAAGGGCTTCACCCCGGTCGAATACCGGGACCAGATGGCAATCTGGGTTCTGATCCTTGCCATCGGTTTGTCTGACTGGGTGCAATTCGCCCGCGTCGTGCGTGGCGCGACACTGGTTGAGAAAAGTAAAGACTACGTCGCTGCCGCGCGTCTGATCGGTCGCAGCCCTTGGGCCATCATGATCAAGCACATTTTGCCAAATGCGCTGTCGCCGGTGCTGGTGATCGCGACGATCTCTTTGGCACTTGCGATTATCGCCGAGGCTACCCTGTCTTTCCTTGGTGTGGGCGCCCCGCCGACCCAACCGTCTTTGGGAACGCTTATTCGGATCGGGCAGGGCTTCCTGTTCTCGGGCGAATGGTGGATCCTGTTCTTCCCGGCCTGCACCCTTCTGGCGTTGGCCCTAAGCGTCAATTTGTTGGGCGACTGGCTTCGTGACGCGCTGAATCCGAGGCTCCGTTGACCACTCCTGTCCTTTCCATCCGCAACCTTTCGGTCGAAATTCCAACCCGCCAAGGGATCGTGAAGCCTGTCGATGGCGTGAGCTACGACATTTCCGAAGGCGAGATTCTGGGTGTCGTCGGTGAAAGCGGCGCAGGCAAGTCGATGGCCGGTAATGCCGTGATTGGGCTGCTGAACGCACCGGCCCATATCTCGGGTGGTGAGATCTGGCTGAATGGCGTGCGCATCGACCCGCTGAAGGGCGAGGAGATGCGCAAGCTGCGCGGCAAAGAGATCGGGATGATCTTTCAGGACCCTCTGACATCGCTGAACCCATTGCTGACCGTCGGTGATCAGTTGGCAGAGACGATGCTGACCCATCTTCCCATTTCCCGGAAAGAGGCCGCCGAGCGCGCCGTTGCCGCTTTGGAAGAAGTGGGGATTCCAGGTGCTGCAGAACGGATCGACAGTTATCCGCATGAGTTCTCCGGCGGTATGCGGCAGCGGGTGGTCATTGCCCTTGCGCTATGTGCCGAACCTAGCCTTGTCATCGCTGACGAGCCGACAACCGCGCTGGATGTGTCGGTTCAGGCGCAGATCATCTCGCTTTTGAAGCGGCTGTGCCGAGAGCGTGGAACCGCGGTCATGCTGATCACCCACGATATGGGCGTGATTGCCGAGGCCGCCGATCGTGTCGCCGTGATGTATGCTGGCCGTTTGGCGGAACTTGGCAATGTCCGGGATGTTTTGACACAACCGCGACACCCCTACACGCATGGGCTTATGGCCTCGACCCCGCTGGCATCCGAGGGGCAAAAACGGTTGCACCAAATCCCCGGCGCAATGCCGCGCCTTCAGCACATGCCCAATGGCTGTGCCTTTCATCCCAGATGTCCCAAAGTTCAAAAAAGATGCAGTCACGACCCGCTGCCGCCGATGGCCGAAGGCCGCGCGGCGTGCTGGTCGCCACTGCTTGCGGAGGCGGTTGAATGAACGCCTATGTCACCATCAAAGCGCTGACCCGGGTGTTTGACGTCTCAAAACCTTGGTTGAACCGTATTCTCGAACGTCGTGGCAAGGCCTTGCTGACCGCCGTATCCAACGTGGATTTCCAAATCGAAGAACGGACCACCTATGCCCTTGTCGGTGAAAGCGGGTCCGGTAAATCGACCATTGGGCGGATGTTGGTCGGGCTTTTGGACCCGTCCGAAGGGGACGTGCAGGTCGATGGCGTCAACCTTGCCACCGAAGCAGACGCCGCCAAGGTTGCCAAGGTGCGGTCACACATCCAGATGATCTTTCAGGATCCTTATGCCTCTCTCAATCCAAGATGGCGGGTCCGCGATATCATTGCAGAACCCGTAGCCTCTAAAGGCGGAGAGACCGAAGGTCTGGCAGAACGGCTGTTGGAACAAGTGGGTCTTCACCCCTCGGACGCGGGCAAGTTCCCGCACGAGTTTTCGGGCGGTCAGCGCCAACGGATTTGTATCGCGCGCGCCTTGGCGTCCGAACCCCGGCTGATCGTCTGCGACGAGCCGACCTCGGCCCTAGACGTTTCGGTTCAGGCGCAGGTTCTGAACCTGATGAGCGACCTGAAAGAAGAGTTGGGGCTGACCTATCTTCTGATCACGCACGACCTGACAGTTGTGCGTCACATGGCTGATCGGATTGGCGTGCTTTATCTGGGTCGTCTTGTGGAAGAAGCAGATCCGCAGTCCCTTTTTGACGCGCCCAAGCACCCCTACACGCAAATGCTTTTGGATGCCGCGCCGCGAATGGATGGCTTCGGCCGCGAAGTGCCGCCGCCTCAGGGGGAAATCCCCGATCCTATTGATCCGCCATCGGGGTGTGCCTTCCATCCGCGATGCCCGATCGCCGAAGACATTTGCCGCCAAGAACGCCCCGAAATGAAAGCTTTGGGAAAAGGGCGGGTTGCCTGCCACCTGGCGCGTTAAGGATGGCGCCCAGGGCGAGTTCTATGCGGGCCTTAGGATAGGCCGACCTTCTGCCTTCAGGCCCCTCTCGGCAAGGGGCCGAACTCCAATTCACGCAACCGTAAAAGGGATGCGCAAAGCCTGATCGTTCAGCCCTGAATCGAAAGCCCGGAATTTGGCCCGACTATGGGCAGCATGGTTTCTGACAGCCAACGCGACCGGGTACTTGGCATGGTCGCCGCTGCCGTATCCGAAGGCGCGCAGGTGATCACTGGGGGCCGCAAGCCCAATCGTCAGGGCGCGTTCATGGAGCCTACGGTTCTTGAGGTCACCTCTGACATGGCCATCGCCAAGGAAGAGGTCTTTGGCCCAGTCCTTTCGGTCGTGCCCTTCCGCTACAATGCACAGGCGATACAGATCGCCAACGCTACCGACTACGGTCTGGTGGCGGGTGTTTTTACCCGCAATCTGGATTATTCAACAGGGGCCGCTCGCCAATTGCGCGCTGGCCAGATATTTGTGAATGAGTGGTTCGCAGGCGAGGTCGAAACCCCGTTCGGCGGCTACGGGAAGTCCGGATACGGTCGTGAAAAGGGGCGCGAGGCATTGTGGAACTACGTCCAGACCAAGAACATCGCCATCAAACTGGGAGGCCAGCCATGAGCACTTTTGACGAAGACCTTTTCCTGAAAGGACTGGAACAGCGGAAATCCACCCTTGGGGCTGAATATGTAGAGAAAAATTTGGCCGCTGCAGATGATTTCACCCGCCCATTCCAAGAGGCGATGACAGCTTGGTGCTGGGGCTTTGGCTGGGGGGACGAGGTGATCGACGCCAAGACTCGCTCTATGATGAATCTTTCGATGATCGGTGCCTTGGGCAAGATGCATGAATGGGAGCTTCACTGCCGAGGGGCCATTAACAACGGCGTCACCCCCGAAGAAATCCGGGCGATCATCCATGTGATCGGAATCTACTGCGGTGTTCCGCAGGCCCTTGAATGCTTTCGCGCTGCACGCAAGGTTTTGGAGGAAGGCTAGCGCCTTTAGCCCGATGCGTAATTCCGTCCTTGGATGAGATCAGAATTTCGAGCCCCATCGCGGATGCGCATCGTCGATGACCAACGTGTGAGAGTGGTGCCTCTCTCCATTCAGATGGGGATGATCCAGTGGGAGGTTTTCGTGGGTGTGCTCCACGGTGTCAGACGTTCCTGATGGCCACATGCGCATTGCAAAGACAACTCCGATCAACCCAAGACCTGCCAAGGATAAAGCAGTCGGCGCCGTGCCAAACGTTGTCATAAGCCATCCCGACAGCGGGTAGGTAATCAGCCAGCAGACATGTGAAAGAGCAAACTGCGCCGCGAAAACAGCTGGGCGGTCCTCGGGATGAGCAGAGCGTCGAAGCAAGCGGCCCGACGGCGTCAGAACGGCTGCATAGCCAAGACCGATGACCAGCCAGAAAGCCAAGAGGCTGGGCCAAGAAAGGCCTGCGCCCAGTTTGACGCCCACCATTGCAACCAGTGATCCGATCATGACCCATCCACCCGTCAGCATTACAGGCCGGTCGGGCAGGCGATCCAGCAAACGTGGCAGGGCCAGCGCCGCGACCATGCTTCCAGCTCCGAACGCGAACATGGCCCATGCCAGCGCAGTTTCGCCTAGCCCAAGTTGGCCGCGCACCAGAACGACAGAGTTTACCAGAACCATTGCCCCCGCGCTTGCGGCGGTAAGGTTCAAGGCCAGAAGGCCCCGCAGGCGCGGTGTTGCAAGGTAAATGCGGATCCCCCGCGTTGTGCGGTCATATATGCCGCGTCGTTCGGTGGCCTTCGGACTTGGCAAGAGGACCGAGACCACCAAAAGTGCCGAAGCGGCAAAGCCGATTACGGTCCCGAAGAAGAGCATATTGAAGCTCATGACCGCCAAAAGCAGGGCGGCGAGTGTTGGCGAGACGATGTTCTCAAGATCATAAGCAAGCCGCGACAGGGACAAGGCGCGGGTATACTTTGCTTCGTCGGGCAGGACATCGGGGATAGTGGCCTGAAACGTCGGGGTGAATGCGGCAGAAGCCGATTGCAGCAAGAAGATCAGAACATAGACCTGCCAAACCTCGGCGACGAACGGAAGGCAGAAAGCAGCGCCCGCGCGGACCAGATCAAGGGTCACCAGCAGAGCGCGCCGATTGATACGGTCGGCAAAAGCTCCGGCGATCGGGGCGATGCCAACATAGGCAACCATCTTGATGGTGAAGACGGTACCAAGGACCATGGCGGCACCATCTTGCGCAAGGTCATAGGCGAGCAGTCCAAGCGCCACGGTCGCAAGCCCTGTTCCCAAAAGGGCGAAGACTTGGGCTAGGAAAAGATGTCGATAAGTACGGTCAAATAGGACTTCGAGCATGGTGATCTCAATAATAGCAGACCGTTCAAGATAGTCTTCACGACGTGAACCACTCGGCGACCGATCGACTGAGCCTCTGTAAAAAGAGTTTTGGGCCGTCCAGATGTGAATACAGTTGGTTCAATGACGTTAGCTGATAGGCGATGCCTGTCGTGTTTATGTCCGCGACGGGTGGCACCAAAGCGCCGTTCCTGCGTAGACTCGAATAATCGCCGGAGGGGCATACAGATCGCGGACCAATGGTCCGCGATCTATTTGTTTGATCCTTAGTAAATCGGTGCAGAACCTATGGCCGACACGCAACCTCTTGAGAACTGATCTCTTTGTTTAAAAGAAGCGCGTCCGGATCAAGGTCGAAGCGCAGAACACCAAGCTCACAACTCTGGGCGAGTGTTTCAGCAGCGAAACCGACGTTCTCTCTAATTCTATCGGCTTCTGCCCAGCTGACCCCGGAACTCTCCCTTAACCAGTTCCAAGTCGGTCCATCATTCGTCAAGTCAGCCGCCAAAGCATGCAAACTGCGGTAGGTATCTGCGTCGAAGTGGCGAACCCGGGCAAGCATACCAGTCATGAATGCATCATTCTGGTATTCCACTTTCACGGCGGCATCGTTGTCATTCAGGGCAAGGCGCGATACCGGCATCGCATCTTCCGGAACTGCCCCGTCACCTGGCTCGTGATTGTCCTCCTTCGCCCACTGAACGGCACCTTCGGAAACCCATGCGTAATAGTCGCTACGGTCGATGTTACCGGGCCGGTCCTTTTGAGAGAGGATGAAATCAAGCAGCGTCGTTTCAGCCAATTCTCTCGCCCAATAGGCTACTTGGGCAGTCGATAGACCGTCTGGCATTGTTTCAAAGGCAGGCGGCACGGCGCGCTCTATCCCGATCTTCGCGGCCTCGTCCAATGGGGCATCAATCATCAGTGTGATATAGCCTGGTGTCAGCATGAAATGCCGCATTTCCTCGACATCTCCGAGACCGTCGTCTTCAATGCCATTCACTTCTTCATCAAAGCCGCTGCCTTGGGCATGGAGAAGGGTGCCATACGCGCGCAAACCGTCCTCTAACAGAATATCCGCGGCAGTTCCGTAGCCTCCTTCCTTCGAGTAGCTCTCTGGATCGCGAATTGCGTCTACGATGGCTTGCCAGGCAGCATTGACCTTTTGGGTTCGCAAACTGCCAGCGGTGAAATGCGCCCCGCCTAGAGCGACTTCTCCAAGCAGTACCTGCTGGTCCATCGAACGCCAGACAGCAGGTGCCACTTCGACGTTCATGTTCAGGTAGCGAGACAGATGATAGTAGAGGATCGGCGCAGGCGCATAAGCAGCGCTTGTCCCCGGTTGGTTCATAGTGAACTTGAGACGGGCGAGTTCACGGGTGGCGACGTAGCGGGCAGCTTTTCCGCCCGCGCAGATATCTTCCTGAAACTTACGTCGCTCGCCTTCCAATTTGCTCCCCACGAGATCGTACAAGACGACCGAAGGGCTGGTGGACCAGATCTTTGGGCAGATCCCAATGTCCATGCTATAGAGGTCCATCGCACACAGCGCTTCTTCCTGCGCAATATCCTCGTCAGTATAGGTCGCGCCGGGCATCGGGCTGGTGCGAATGCATTGCTCGCTGACCCCAAACCAACTGCTGAACTCGCTCACGGTGCCCGTGACGTTGGAGCCCGCTTCGGCAATGTTGGCGATGCCTAAAGCAAACGAACAAAGGACAAGTGGCCGTAAACTTTTCATGGGAACCCTCCTGAATAATCTTGTTCTTAAGGTGTAACTTTTACGCTGCTTTGGCTGCGTCACCATGATTTGGATCAACGCAAGAGCGGGCAAATACAGCGACCAAGTTGCTTGAAAGGGGGCAATATGCGAGGGCGGTGTTGCTGATTTCGCCACGGGCCATAAGCGCCTTTGGCCAAGTAGGTGCCGACAAATTTGCGCGTCTCAAAGCCGAGCGGTGTTTTCTTGGGGAAGATGGGTTTTGTTGGGCGCCTTTGAAAGGGAACGACAGCAGTGGAGAGGCGCCATCGGCGGGAAATCACCTACCGGCCGACGCAGATTTGCCCGATTTCCGCTGCATAATGTCCCTCACAGGGTTTTCCGATTGCGCAGTGATTGGTGCGCGTCCGATAGCAGTTCGAATGTTTCTGATAACTGAATCGAGATTAAAGCGAGGGACACTATGTTGAATATTGTACGCCGCGCAGCGGCCATCTCGGCTGCTTTGCTGTCAAGTTTTGTTTCGGCCCAGGCTCAGGACAAGGCAACGTCTTGGGCTCAGTTCGGGGATCGTGAAGTCGTCGTGTTGGCTGCGTCCGAGCCGAAGCCGTATGATGCCTTCTTGGCTGAACTTCGCCACATGGAATCGCGTGGGAACTACCGCGCTGTGAATACCCTGAATTTCCTCGGGGCCTATCAGTTTGGCGAAGCTGCGCTGATTGATCTTGGATACGTTCGTCGGGATAGAAATATATCCGACAACAACTTCGGCGGTGGGTTCACAGGCAAGGACGGTATCCGATCGGTGAACGACTTCCTCAACAACCCAAGAGTTCAAGACAAAGCCGCCCGGAATTGGGTCAAACTGATGTGGCACTACATCGAGTCCGAAGGTCTTCATCGCTATGCGTGGACGCGTACGGGCGATGTGGTTCTTACACCAAGCGGAATGCTGGGTGCCACGCATCTGCTTGGGACTGGCGGGCTGCGCAAATTCATCAAGTCAGGCGGCAGCCGGAAAATCGTCGATCCGTACGGCACACCGATCTACAGGTATGTCAGAACCCTTGCTGGTTATGAAATTCCGTTTGCACCTAAAAGGCCGGCTAAGCTGGCATCGCTGAACTAACGTCCGCTTTTCCACTAGGTAACAAACGTGTTGCCGATTGAAACGGGTACCCGAGGGCGTGCTGCTCGGAGCTTCGCTCGCCCTCTATTCAAGCATTCTCGCGACTGCGGATAATATGATGCCGTTGGTATTCAGGTCCGAATAATTCTCCATCGGAGAGAGGTCGCGCGCAAACAATCCAGCCGAGAAGCCTTGTTCTTGAATGCGTGCCTTTTCCTGCATGAGTTCCCGAAGTTTCGTTGAGTACGGGTGTGGAAACAGGGCTTCCCACAAGTAAGCCGACTTTGTGCTAAGCACTTCTGCTTTGCGTTTGAAGTCTTCTGTCTGATACGTCCGATCTTTGGCCAAGGTCAGGAGCGTCCACGCGTCTTCCGCAGCTCGATCTACGCGAAGACCGTTGTAAATGAACCAAGGCGCAAAATTCAGGGGGCTCTCGGAAACGCATTTGAATTCACCAGTGTCTTCAAACCACGACAGCTGGGCGTCGAAAAGAAGCTCGGCCAGATATTGAATGGCGGGATCCGCGCCGGTTTCCAGAATATCTAGAAGCATCGGTTCTGTGCCATAGGCCCCGATGTCACCGGCCGCGAATACTAGCGCCATTAGATCGTCGGTGCTGGGGTCATCAGGTATTGGCGGCAATGCGCGCTCTACTTCAAAACCCCAACGCTGATACCCTCGCCGCACGTAGGCATTGCAGTGAGAGTTGGTAACGTCATGGAAGCGACCGCTTCCGAAGTTATAAAGCCGCCCATCTTGGACAGCTGCCGAAAGATCCCACTGATTGATGCATTCCTCGGCAGCATCCCTGCTGATGGCGCCGGTATCTACGGCGACCGACAAGGCGTTCAAGAACCGCCCAGTATCGCAGGAATCGAAGCCCAACTCTTGGGCCCTCAGGCTAGAGGCATGAAAGAAGCTGGGAGGAAGTTTGTGTCCACCCAAGGATGTCACTGGAAGATTGGAAAGGATGCCCTCTATTCGATCTGTCACCTCTGCCTGATCGATGAGGCCGCTTGACCCGGCCCCGAGGGTGCCCAGTATCTGGCTCGCGACATCCCACATAGTTATGCTGTCATCCCTCGATCCTCCTGGAGCAAGGTCTACGGTGCCAGGGCACAGACCTGTTCGCGGGTCAGAGTGAGTCAGGATAAAGTTCCATGCGATGCGGGCATCATCCAACAGCGACGCTCTGGCTTCTGAATCCAGCGTCTGCGCTCTAGGAGGATCCAGAGCCATCCTTTCCCGATGGGACCAGACCCGATCCAATGCAGGCGGCGGTGTCAGAAGCTCGGTCGCCAACCTTTCCACTGAAAGAACACCGGTTCGATTGAGTGAGGAATAGGCGTCGAGATCTGCCAACACTTTACGACGTTGAATTGGCGTTCGAATGTCATCTGAGCGCAAGACTAGGGAGCGGTCTGAAAACGGATCCACGCGGAGGACATCGGTAAGCCCGCCTTGTGGCCAAAACTCTGTGGTGATCTGAAAAACTCCGTCGGCGCGCAGACCGGTCCAGCCACCTTCAGTATCTGGATTCAGAAGTGCGACACGATCACCGATCTCGGAAATCGCATCTTCGGCGGACGATCGACACTGAAATTTAGATAGGCTGGGTTCTGCTTGCTCGCGCGGATCGCAATCCCAGTAGTCGTTGTTTGTTCGACCTGCAAGGCCGGGATCCACAAGGCTAAGCGACCAACCCCGCGCGCTGAACTGGTTCATAATCTCTTTGATCGGAGCAGTTGGATTCTTTGCATCGGGGGTCTCCAGAATAAGGCCCAGACGGCTGGTGATCCCTCGCCCGTGTTGAAGGAGATAGTCAGATGGGAGAGTCACAAAGGCACGCCCTTGCCAGAACGCGTCCGACAAGGCGGTTGCCCATTCTTTCTGCTTGGACTTCGTGTAGAGGTCGAAGAGGGAAAATCTGAAGACACTGGCTGACGAGTGAGCGCGGGCGAAGATTGCACTTGGCGCGTCCTCCGCCCGAATTCGGATCCCTCCACGGATGTCCAGCAATCCACCATCCTGAGCATTGAAGACAGGGGCGGTTTGTTCTTCATCGTCCTGCAGAGAAATCAGGATACGAAATCCAGCATCACGGAACGCAAAGGGATCGACGCTGGCCGGATCATTCCGCACGTCACAACAGCGCAAAGGCAATTCTGTCGGCCAGCCTCTTTCAGAAAGTGAGCGACGTAACTCTGACGCCGCTCTTGTTTGAAAATATCGCCGTTCCCCCGGGTCTTTGGTCAGCACTGTCGCGCATTCAAGAAGCCCCTTGTTCGCCGATACAAGCTCAGAGATCGCTTGCACCTGTTCCGCTGACAGTGCGGGGTCCAAGGCAAGTAGAACCGGCACATGCCGTTCTGTGAAAGCGCCGACGGCCTCGATCATGTCTGCCGCTGACAGGGCGCTGTGATCGACATCAATCTGCACGATCCAAGTCTGCGCTTGCTGCGCGGTCGCCCGCCCCGCCGGTAGCGCAAGTGTTGAGCCTATAACACCTTGGATAACTGCACGGCGTGAGATCATGTTGCGAAGCCCCGCCCTTGCATCAGCGTCCGCCTTTTCATCAGGTTATCCACAGGATATCACTTCCTCGTCAACTCATCGACTGATTGATATATAGATAAGAATGAACGCCAAGGCTTTGAGAAGGTCAATAGAGCCAGATGTCACAACGCATCCAGCGGGAACCGCCTGAGCCAAAGCTGATCTTCAGCGATCCGAAGGGAAGGCGCGCCCGTTTGTTGGCCTTTCTCTTGCTCGCATTTGTGGTTGCGTTAGCCGTTTTAGCAAGCAGCTTTACCGCTCGCATCGAGAGGCTTCAGGCGCCGATTTCGGTCCTTCCGAACATTTTAGAAGTTTCGGCAGAAAAGCACCCGACACGCGATCTAAGAAGCCGGGTGCTTTCGTCAGGCGATGCACCGGAGTGCGATGTCACAGGGGAAACAGCCCGTCCCGTCTCGGCGTTTGTTCCCGCAGCTGATGAAACCGCTCTTTCGGGACTAAGGCAGAACTGCGCGTTTTTTTCAGAGGTGTTCTACGGGGCCGCAGTTCTGGGCCGAAAACCCGAGACTGACGAACCAACATTCGGTGCCTTCCCCGCGTGGGAAATTCGGTCTGAAGATCACGCGATGCGCGGTCCTGAAAGGTGGCCGTTTCTTTCGCCGGAAGTCGGTGTTGTCGAAGATGAGTTGGCGAAAATGCTGGCGGGGGAGGTGGATGAAATCATTCAGGCGGCTCTGCCGAACCCTGAAGCTGCGAAGGCGAGTGGCGTCTCAGGTGTGTGTCTAGACCTAAGCGGGTTTGGGAACATTTCCCCTTCGCTTGTGCTCAGTGCGCTCGGCGTTTTGGAGCAACACCTAGATCGTTCTGGCCTAGGCCAGTGTTTGATCGGCCCCTCCGAAGCGGCCTTTCTAAGGGACCCGGATATTCTGGCGACAGTCGATATCGCCGTTGCCGTTCTTATTGATGCAAAGACTTCTCCGACCGTTGCCCCGGCGACTGGCGCGTGGATTGTTAAACAAGTCGGCGAACTCCACGAGGCCGCGAAGACTGGAAAGCTTAGGTTTGCGATTTCGGCGGCGGGCATATCCTGGGAAGGCGGTCAGAGGCGCTCTTCACGGGTTTCCTATGCGGTGGCTATGGATCAGGCAGCAACCTACAGCTCTCCACCAACGTTTGACGCCAAAGCTAGCTCTATGATGGTCAGGTTTATCGATGTGGAAGGACGACCAAACCAGATTTGGCTTCCAGATGCGGTGACTATGTCTGAGGCGCTCAAGGCAATCCCCGAGAGTATTCCCGTCGTCATTTGGCCTATAGGCTATGAGGACCCGACCCTTTGGGAGGTTTTCTTGGATGGGTCTGCCAAGCCGCCTGAAACTGTCTCTCTTGGAGAGCAGGTAATCGAAACAGTTGAAGACGGCATATTTGTTTCGACAAGTGAGGGGCGATTGGGCGTCCGCCGATTTGAAGCGGCGATCAGTCCCGAAGTGGGGCTGAGCGCCCTGTCATACGACATAATCCCCAAGGCGCCTTGGCTCTCTGAAATCGCTAATGTCTCGCTTCCCAGTCTTACCCTAACTTTTGATGGCCTGGGTGATCTCGACGATTTTGACAGCGTTCTGAATGCCTTGTCGGGGGCTGAGGTGAAAGCGACTTTCTTGCTTGGCCTTGAGGACACCTTGTTGCGAAGCGATCGTATCACCCGGCTCTTGGAGGAGGGGCACGAAATCGGGCTGTTGGCCGAGGGAGACATAGATGGCGATGGTCTTGTAAGCGGTCTGGACCGGTTTTCCTTCGACCTTTCCCAACATGCGTTGCACCACCATACGGGCACTCTTCCGGTGTTGGTTCGGCACCCAAGCCGATCGCCGCTTGCCGTAAGTCGGGTCGCAGAACTGGCGGTCGCGAGAGAGCTTCAGAAACAGGGGCGCCTTGCTTTGCCCACGGGCATCTCTGCGCCATATGGCCAATATGACCCGAGAGCGTTCCACGAAGTGGTGCTGGCGGCTGTCCTGTCGCAGCCCTTTGGCATCGTTCGATTTGACTTCTCAAGCGGAAATTCGAAATCGGTTTCAGATAGCTTCAAGACCACCTTGGACCTTTTTCTTGCTGAAGGCATCCAGATCCTTTCGATGCCAGAGGTTGTCGAAACCGATGCGCAACGGCTGCACGCTTATACTGATGCCCAGCCCGACATTCTGGATAAGGTGGTTTATGGATCGCTTCGTTTTTCCTGGAATTCGTTTGAAGACTTCTTTCTCATTCTGGCTCTGATCGTCCTCATTCGGGCCCCGATCCAGATCGTTCTCGCGTTAATCTGGCGAAACAGGTACCCGGTGGAGCCCAACTACAAACCGGAAGTCACGGTTGTTGTTCCCGCATTCAACGAAGAACAGGTGATCGCGCGCACAATTGCATCAATACTGGACTCTACCTATCGCCATTTGAAGGTTTTGGTCGTCGACGACGGGTCTGCAGATCATACCGCGGGAATCGTGGAAGAACTTGTTGCCAGCGATGAGCGTATCGAACTTATTCGCGAGACGAACCACGGCAAATGGTATGCAGAAGATATTGCCATAAATAACCTAGATAGCCCCATTTTCGTAGTTATTGACGCCGACACTCTGTTGCATCCGGACGCCATAGAATATCTGGTTCAGCCTTTCCGCGACCCCAAGGTCGGCGCTGTGGCCGGGACGGTCGAAGTTGGCAACCAGATGAACCTCATCACCAGGTGTCAGGCGGTCGAATATACCGTGAGCCAAGAGTTGATGCGCCGCGCCTATCAGGCTTTCAACGGAATTCTAGTGGTTCCCGGCGCAATCGGCGCTTGGCGTACGGACGCGGTGCGGGAAGCCGGTTTTGTGACAGGAGATACGATCACTGAAGATGCTGATCTGACTGTCGCGGTAAACCGTGCGAATTACCGCGTTGTGTATCAGCCAGATGCCCTGTCCTACACCGAAGTGCCGGAAACACTTCGGCAATTCATGAAGCAGCGCCTTCGCTGGTCTCTTGGCATTCTACAGGTTTCTTGGAAGCATAAGCGCGCCATACTTGAGGGCAGGGGCATCGGACTGATTTCGATCGTCGAGTCCCTTTGGTATCGATTGGTTTCAGGTGTCGTGTACCCGCTTCTGGACCTCTTGCTTGTTGGACTGCTCCTTCAATCCGTCTTCGCTTTTGCGCTGGGCGTTCAACCAATAGCTTTCGGTTTTTCGTTCGAGTTCTATCTAGCGATTGCCGCCCATGTTTTTCTGGATGTAGTGAATCTGATCTTTGCTTTTTGGTTTAAAAGGCGGTGGGATTGGTCGCTTTTGCTGATTTCGCCGCTAATGCGTCTTGGCTTCGTCCAACTCCTGTACATCTCTTCCTTCCGAGCCCTCTATCATGCCGTCACGGGCAAACTCGACGTTTGGGAAAAGATTTTCCGGACGGGAAAGGCGAAGATGCCACGTAAACCTCAGGCCCCACCGATAGCTCGAAAAACAAACTGAAACTTGTTTGCAATGAACCTCAAAAATGGCGAGGGCTAAGACCACCAGAAGGCCAAACAAAGTCAAGTTCACTCCTGGGTCAGGATGCATCGAGCCGTCCGACCTGCGGTAAGCGGTGACGCAGTGTGAAATCCGAGTTTCCTTGCAAGGGCCTTCAGTCAATCGCCCGTCTTGCCGATTCTTTGCTGTTCCTTTCAGGAGTTCTCACACTTCTAGAAGCAACTGCAGGTGCACCTGAATCCGAAGCGCTAGAAAATCGATGCCAGCCACGGCTCTGGCCACGCTTGTGATACCAGCAGGTCAAAGACCAAAAATATCACGGCGCTGGTGCCTGCCATCGACAAAAGAGTGGCCCAAGGGGACTGAACCTTAAACCAAATCCCAGCAAGGCCGATAAATAGAGCGGGGCCAATCAAGTGTCCAAATGTAAGAATTGTAAGTGAGAGGCATAGGACACCGGATAAAAAGGTTAAGTCCGACTTTTTCAACAGCCTTTCACTTGCGGTCTTGGCGCTGCGGTTTAGAAGATGCGAACTGATCACAAACACGCCGCCAGTGAGCATGAGTGCGCAGACGGCGGCTGGAAATAACGCTGCGGCGAATGGCATGCGGAATGTAGTAAAAAGCCCATAAACAGCGATCCCTGTAAGTATGAGGGCAAAGAAAAAATCTGCGCGTAGGTGATGCCTTGGTTCAGAAGTGTTTCTGGCGATGCGCCACCCTTTCATTTGCCGAAACAGAGCCGCTGCAGTCAGTGACAAAAGCAAGACAACAAGCGGCTGCGTGACCCAGTCCCAACCCGAAACCTGATAGGTCAGGAAAAAGAAGCGTTCGAGGCTTGGGCCAAGCACGAAGCCAAGCACGAACGCTGGCCGAGGCCAGGTTAGTCGGCGCATAAAAATTCCAAGAAGACCAAAGGCAAACAGAATTAAGAAATCGGAACCCGCCTTGCCATGTTGAAATGCGCCAAGGAGGACGAAGACCAAAACTAGCGGAACCAGAACCTCGGCCTTGGTTTGTGCCAAGCGCGCGAGTTGGCGGGTCGCACCAAGGCAGAATGCCGCGCCTATGACATTGGCAATTGCCAATGTCAGTATCATTGCAATCATCAGCTGTGAGTTTTGCTCTAACATCTGTGGGCCAGGCTCTAGCCCATAGATTGTGAAGGCACCTAATAGAATGGCCATGGTCGCAGACCCGGGGATGCCGAAAGCCAGGGTTGGGACTAATGCCCCCCCTTCTTTGGCATTGTTGGCACTTTCGGGAGCGATGACGCCGCGAATGTTGCCGTCGCCAAAGGGGCCGCCTGCGCCGGGGCGGCGTGCAGCATGACCATAAGCGACCCAGTCTATGACAGAGCCTCCGATCCCGGGAATGGCCCCGAGAATAGCACCGATCCCACTGCAACGCAGGACCAAGGGCCAGTTTGCAACGGTGTCTTTGAAGCCCCTTATGATGTCAGTGCGTTTGGGGGGAACGTCTTCGATCTGAATACGCCCTCTCGCAAGGAGTGCTGTTAGCTCTGCCAAGCCAAAGAGCCCCAGAAAGACAGTCGCCATGGGAAGCCCATCCCAAAGGTAGATACTTCCGAAGGTCCAGCGTTCCGAACTTTCAAAGGGGTCAAGTCCGATGAATGACAATAGCGCCCCGAGCAACGCTGCAATAATTCCCTTGCCAGGATTTCGACCGGACAACAAAGCGACAAGCGTGAGACCGAAAATCGAAATCGCAAGCAAGTCTCCGAAATTCAAAGACAGAATGAGAGGCCGCATTAGTGGCAAAACCATTGCCAGAGCCAAAGCCCCGAAAAGCCCTCCGATCAAAGAAGAGAGGTACGCAGCTCCAAAAGCTCGGGTTGCCTGCCCTTTCTTGGCAAGCGCGTGACCATCAAGAACGGTTGCCGCAGACCCAACAGTGCCTGGGATGCCAAGTAAGACCGCAGGGATCGTATCAGATGTTGTTGTGACGGCGGCCATCCCCAACATCAGGGCCATCGCAGAAACAGGGTCGAGGCTATAGGTTACGGGAATAAGGATCGTCAGTCCGAAAGGCCCCCCGAGGCCCGGAATAACCCCAACGATCAAACCCAAGCAGACACCAAGTACAAGCAATAGAAACCGCGTCGGTTCCAGCAAGTCGGTTACTGCACTAAAAAGCAGATCCATTGCTATGAATCCGGGTTGGGTGTCATTTACTTAACCAGCTCGCGGGCGAGTCGGTGAACTTCGGGGCTTCCGTTTAATAGGGTGTCTAGAAAAACCTCGACATCCTCTCCGGGCGTAAAGACAATTGGCTGGCCTCGTTTGGCTACGTCCGCCAAGAACGCGTCATCGGTGGACATTTTCTTGAGGGCATCACGCAGTACTTTTATGGTCGGTTCCGGAGTGTCTGGGTGCGCAATCAAAGGGTAGTGTACAAAGTTGGACGAGAACACGAGCACGAGCGCCTCACGTTTAGATGGCTCTTCAATATAGTCCAGAATGTAGTCGGTTCCTTCGATTAGGTTCTGCCGCTCTGCGCCCAGCTCCACCAGTATGTTGAAACGTTCTTGACCTCCTGCACGCATCAACGAAGCAAAGCTATAGCCGCAACGAACGTCGATTTCACCGCGCTCCATTGCCAAGTTAATTTCTGATCCACCTTCGAAGCCCGTAATGATTTTAATGGAGCTTCCCGTCGCTGCCTTGATCGCGGCGCCGTAGGTATAGGTGGTCGACTTCTTACCAGTAGCTCCCAGTTTGGCTGAACTGCTTAGCAATTGCTCGAATGAGGTAATGCCGCTTTCCTTACTGGTCACGCAGAAGGCGGACTGGTTGGACAGGCTTGCAAGGTAATGCACGGCTTGAGGGTCGAAACTCTTTTCGTCCGGTGAAAATACTGGCGTTAATCCCAAAGCTGACCCGATCATTGCCAGTTCGGACCCGTCGTTCTGGCCTGTCGCTATGAACAATCGCGCGAGTTTCAGGCTGCCTGCTCCCGGTACGTTTTGCACTACTACGTCTGGAGAGCCGGGCAGAAACCGCCCCAAGTGATCGGCGACTAATCGTGCGGACTGATCGTAGCCGCCACCGGCCGAGTAACCGACTTTCAGGATCAACTGGTCAGCTTCAAAGGCCATCGCCGGAACGCCGAATGCCAACGCCGCAAGAGTTCGAAGAATTGTTTTCACTTTGAAGTGCCCTTCTTGTGGTCAGTCGTTTGTCCCGGAATAGGTTTGTGAAAGGTGCTGACGGTCCACTTTTCCTGTTTCGGTCATAGGAATATTGTCGATCAGAATAACTTGGGTTTTGTACTTCTGGCCAAATCGTTCATCGAGAAACTTTTGGAAGTTACCAAGGTCGAACCCGTCTTCGGGCACAATGGCGATGCCAATTTCGTCAATTCCAGTGTCGGTGCAGACTGCAAAGGCGACAACGTCTCGGATACCATCAAATACTCGAACGACGTTCTCAATCCTAGAAGGCGCACGCTTGTCGCCCCCAAGATTCAAAAACTCACTTTGACGTCCGCTCAAAATTAGGAGGTCATCTTCGATATATCCGATGTCGCCAGTATCGAGCCAACCGTCATCGTCACAAATAGGTTGCCCTGTGTCGAAGTCCGAAACTTGAAACCCCTCTGGGACGGTCACCCAAAGGTGCCCACCTTCGCTTGACGAGACAATTTCTCCTTCGCCATTTCGAAAACAGATGGATCTATCTTCGTACACATGCCCAACGCACCCGGGCAAATCTATGTGCTGGGAAGGTCGAGCATGGGCCATCGAGCCGGTTTCAGTGCTTCCGTAGGTGTTCCAGACTTCGCATCCCAAAAAGGTCTCTGCTTCGGTGGCTAGCGAAGGTTCCACGCGACCACCACCAACGAATACTTTTTTCAGGTTACGAGGGTAAATTCCGGTTTCCTTTGCGGTGTTAAGCAGGTTCAGGAAATGTAGCGGCGGGATGTAGGCGTAATTTACGTCAATCTGTTCCATAGCTGAAAGCGTGTGCTTCAACTCGGCCAATTGGTGAACTTGTTTTTGGCCAGAATTGTAGACGCGCATCACGTTGGAAAACCCTGTCGCTGAACGGGTATTTACCCCCACATAGCAAGGACCGTCGGGAGAGCCGCGTTTTGACCGTGAATAATCGTCGCGCAGTAATAGTGACGCCTCGTCTGTCAAACGCAGTTTTGGGATGCCCGTCGTTCCAGATGTCGCTCGGATCATCTTCGCGTTGCCAACGTTTTCGATCATACGAGTGGGGGGGCGGATCCAGCTTTGGTCCATCAAGATTTCACGTGGGTCACCCGTCGCGACTTGACGGATGATGACCATTTTTTCAGCCAGATCGGGCCGTGCTCTTACAAGGTTCAGCGGTCCAATTACCAGCGTGGCTCCCAGGCGAAGTACAGCTAAGTTCAGGGCTGTTGTCGCTATGTGATCAGGTACATGGATGCTGACCCGCATTTCGGGCCGAACGCCAAGGCCTATAAGAGTTTCCGCGAATGAGATGACCGTGAAAAAGAAGTTTTCGTAACGGACAGGTGTGCCGCTAAGTTCAAACATCGCGATCTGGCTGGAAAATGCTTGGCTGGTAGTTTCAAACCGTGTTGAAAGCGTCTCCATCCCGAACCTCACACTGCTTTTTCTGGATCGCTGAGACAGCTCTCGTTGTATCCCCGATCGTCTTTTTCTGCTGGTTCCAATAGTTATTTGCAACTATTAAACCTAATAAAACCAGAAATTCGGGCGAACAGGGCAGGTAGGGTGCGACTATACGAACTTTTTTACAAGTCGGCGGAAAAGCGACCTGAAAAGACAGCGTTGTTCACTGAAAATAGTCAGCTGAGCTACCGGGACCTCTTGCAGTTGGTTGTCGCAATTGATCGGGCGCTTAAAGATCGTGGCGTGAAGTCCGGTCAAACCCTGCTGATCGATACAGACCGAGGGGATTTGTGTATCGCTTTTGCCTTGCTGCTCAGCCTCCGAGGCTATGGCGTTATCTACGCAGGCGAAGGCGCTTCCTATATCGATGATACACTGTATGACCACTGGGTTTCGGTAAGGCCGACAGCCCCAAAAACAAGCAAGCTAATTCTCGTAGAGGGCGATTGGTTTAAAGACCTTCACCAGTTGACCCCGATCACTCCGGCAGAGATCAGTCCTGAACCCGGGACGTTCATCGGCACAACGTCCGGGTCCACTGGGCAGTCGAAGCTTGTCGCTTCCCCAGAGGAGGAACGGATCAGTCAAGTAATGCGTTTTCGTGGAGTGCAAGCGGCTGACGCTCATAAGCAGCGTTGGGCGTCTCGAATGAAGCCCGACAATGGCTGGGCAATGAACAGCTATCTCGGCATTCTCTGCGCTGGTGGCAGTGTCGTCGCCTTGGGGGCAGAGCAAGATCGTTTATTGCCTTTCATTGATCACTATGCGGTTAGCTATCTGGTCGCCTCTCCTTTGTTGATCCAGCAGATGCTGAACGTAGAGAACCCCGGTCAGTACTTAAGCTCGCTGAGAAACGTGGTTCTCGGCGGAGCTTACACTTCGAACCAGATGCTGACGGAGCTTCGTAAACATACCGATGCAACGATCGAAATCGGTTTCGGTGCGGCAGAGATTGGGGGCATTGCTGTCGCTCGATATGATCTGGATACCCCGTTCGAAGAAGGGTTTGTGGGAGAAGTCTACCGGGACGATATCGAAGTTCGTTTCTTTGACGAAGACTTGAACCCTCTTCCAGAAGCTAATGAGGGCGTAGTCGGTTTCAGTCGCAAGTCGATGACCGGAGCCTACTCCTACTACGGCCAAGAACAATCAGACGGAAAAACGGGATTTCTGGACGGGGTATTCTTTTCGGGCGACATCATGCGTATGGAAGGAAAGAAACTGTACATCCTTGGACGTACCAAGAATGTGATCAACCTTGGTGGTAACAAGATATCTCTGGAAAGTGTTCAGCGGCGACTTGAGAGCTCTTTCCCTGGGGCAAATTTCGCCGCTATGGCGGTCTCTGCTGCCAATGAAATGGAAGAACTCGCGATCTGCTACGTCGCGAACAGCGAGATTTCAGTGGAGGCTATCAATCAAGTGACAGAGAGTCTCTTCACCAATCTCTCCACGACGAAAGTCCTTAGGTTGGCGGACTTTCCTCTGACAGAATCGGGAAAAGTCGATATTGAAACCCTAAAAGGCAGACCGGAATTGCAATAGTTCGAACAGGAGGGATCGATTTGTTTTCGTGTATCCAAATAGTGAAAAAGTTTGCTGCCGGCCTTGCGATTGCTTGTTTGCCATCATTTGCTTTGGCTAGTGATTGGCCGGTCAATTCCAGTCCTGAATTCGAGGCCCTCCTTGAGGCTGCAAAGGAAGAAGGCCGCGTCATCGTAATGGGCAACCCCAATCTTGGGGATGATATTGCTGCCGCCTTTGAAGAGGATACGGGGCTAAAGTTTCAATTAATCCCAGCCGGTCGTCGCGAAGGTCCGGCAAGGTTTCAACAAGAGACCGCGGCCGATAATGCAAGTTTTGACATTTATTTGCATGGTCCCGCCAATGCAGATTTGCGTGACGCCGGGAAATACCTGAGCCTAGGCGATCACCTATTCTTGCCTGAGGTCACCGAAGGTTCAAACTGGCGAGGCGGGGCGCTTGCCTATGTCGACAACACCCGCCTTTATAATCCGGTTCCCTCTCGCTATGTCGCGGGACGTATTCTTGTTGATAGCCGTCAGGTCGATCCTTCAAGTATTACAAATTGGACGGATCTTTTGCGCGACGACCTTAGGGGGAAGATCATTGCTCACGATCCGAACTTCCCCGGAGCCGGGCAAACACTTGCGACATTTCTGACTGCCAAACTGGGGGCCAAGTTCGTAAAAGATTTGTACGTTGGCCAAGACGTCGCTTTAACCGGCGACATGCGACAAACGACGGATACTATTGCACGCGGAGAGTATGCAGTCGCCCTAGCGCCAATCGCCCGACACATTGTGAAATACCAAGCGGAAGGCTTTGATTTCATCAAGGTCATTTCGCTTCAGGATCACCCTGGGTATTTGGTGGGTGGTGCTTCAGCCATGACTGCGCCCTCTAGTGCTCCGCATCCATATGCTGCACGCGTGTTCGCCAATTGGTTCCTAAGCCAAAGAGCGCAAACAATTTATTCTAACTTGATGAGTGTGCCGTCGGATCGCGTAGATGTCGTTGAAGGCGCGTGGCCAAAGTTCGTCGAGCCTGTCGAGGGCGAAGATTACTTGGATACCTATGCGCAGGACTGGTGGGAGAATGACCGTAAAGTCTTCGCTGCCGAATTGCGCAAAGCTCTGTCGGAGTAGGTCTTGCCAGAAACTTTCTCACGTAATCGCGCAGGATTTGGCTTCCTGCGCGATTGCTTTTTTCTGGCAGTGCTTCTGTTGTTGTCTGTCGGGCCAATAATTTCGATCCTTGCCCTAAGTTTTGATGTGTCAGCCCGAGGGGAGCCTTACCAGTTCGGTTTCGATGCCTGGGCCCGTTTGTTCGAGGATGCGAAAAGCCTGGACGCGGCATGGACCTCTTTGCTTCTGACAATACGGGTGCCTTTGGGATTGGCTATCGCACTCGTTATGGCGTGGCTATTGGTGCGTGTGCAGGTGCCTGGGGCAGCTCTTTTCGAGACGGTGTTCTGGTTCGCTTACTTTTTACCTCTGTTGCCGATGGTGACGAGCTGGAATTTGCTTCTGGACGGCCCCCAGGGAGTGCTCAATCAGGTGATACATGCTTTTGGTGGGCCAAGAGCGTTTTTCGATATGAACTCTTATGGCGGGATCATATGGGCGCATATGACGATCCAGACAGTTCCCATCCTTGTCATTCTGATCCTGCCAACGATGCGTTTGATCGACAGATCGTTCGAAGATGCAGCGAACTTGTCTGGTGCGCATCCATTGAAGACTTTGCGTCGTGTAATTTTGCCCTTAGCTTTGCCAGCTGCATTGGTTGGCGCTGTTGCCTCGTTTCTAAAGGCGCTGGAGTCATTTGAAGTCGAGCAGATCCTTGGTGTGCAGGCCCGAATTGATGTGTTCTCGACGCGCATCTACAGCTTCATCACAGAGCAGCCTCCGATGCTTAGTGAGGCCATGGCATTGAGCAGCCTATTTTTGATACTGCTAGTCGCCTTGGCATCGGTCGTTCATTTGGTGCAGCGAAGACTGGCGGTTCCAACCGGCGCTGAAAATGAAACTCACCGAACGGTCAGCAGCTATAGCGCTAGCAGTAAACGAATTGGTGCGTTCGTTGTCGGTGGGTACCTTTTCTTGACCGTCGGTTTGCCACTTATCATGCTGGCTATGGGCTCTTTCATGAAGCTTTTTGGTTTTTTCGACCTCAGTCAACCTTGGACTGTTCGGCATTGGGAGACGGTTCTTGGCAGCGGTGATGTCCAGAGATCAATGCTGTCTACCTTGGGGCTAGGCCTTTCAACTGCGTTTCTGGCAACGCTTTTGTTCGCCGCAATTGCTTGGACAATCATGCATTTGCCAGAGCGTATTCGCGGTGTCATGGCGGTTGCAACGTGGTTGCCTTGGGCCTTTCCCAGTGTTGTGTTGGGGGCGGGAATTCTTCAGCTCTCGTTAATGCCCGGTCTAAGTGTTATGCATGGTACAATTGTGCCGCTGATCCTTGCGATGATGATTAAGGAAATCCCAATCGGGGTTCACCTTTTAAATGTTTCTATGGGGCAAACACACCGCGAAACCCTTGAGGCTGCTCAGTTGACTAAGGCAAGCCCGGCCACGATCTTTCGTCGAATTGTTTTGCCATTGAACCTGCCTGCATTGATCCTGGTATTCATGCTGGTTTTCGCGGCAACAATCAGAGACGTAGGCACGCTAATCCTTATTGCGCCGCCTGATCTGCAGACCTTGTCGATACTGATCTTCAAATACGCCAGCCTTGGAGAGTTTGAAGCCGCCAGCGTACTGGGCACTCTTCTAGCAATCTTGTGCGTTCTGGTTTCACTTGTCACACACTACGTTGCCACAATGAACCGGAGGCTCAGGTGAGCGCAATTTTAAAAGTTTCGGATGTATGTAAGCGCTTTGCCGGCCAGCACAGCCAGCAGGCAGCCGTAGATAAAGCCTCGTTTGAGGTCTCCGAGGGAGAGTTCTTCGCGGTCCTTGGGCCCTCAGGTTGCGGCAAAACCACATTGCTAAGAATGATCTCTGGACTTGAACGCCCTACCTCTGGGCAAATCAAAATTTCTGGATCGCCGGTATACGATTCCGAAAGTGGGGTTGATCTTCCACCGAATGCTCGTGGGCTGGGAATGGTGTTTCAATCTTTTGCGGTCTGGCCTCATATGACCGTTGCTCAAAATATTCACTTTCCACTCGAAAGCTTGAAAGGCACTGAGAGCCTGTCTAAGCGCCAGAGGTCTGAAAGAGTTGGCGAGATGCTAACCCTTCTATCTTTGGAAGATTTAAGGGACCGACCTGCTGCATTATTATCAGGGGGGCAGAAGCAAAGACTAGCCCTGGCTCGAGCCTTGGTGACAAAGCCCAAACTGCTGCTTCTCGACGAACCTTTGTCCAATCTAGATGCCGAGTTGCGTATCCGACTACGGCGTGACTTGAAGCTCTTGCAAACGGAACTGAAGCTAACTTTCTTACTTGTGACGCATGATCAGGAAGAGGCGCTGTCGCTTTCGGATCGAATGATGGTCATGCGGGAGGGGCGGATTGAACAAATTGGAACCCCAGAAGAGTTGTATCATCAGCCCGCGTCGGAATTTGTTGCCAGTTTTCTTGGGCAAGGCAAAGTGTTTGACAACAAGACCTTCCTGAGCGCTGCCGGATACAAGGGGGCAGGTTCGTTTGACGCTTCGGGCTTTATGGTCCGACCGGAAAGCTGGGTGATCAGCGAAATGGCTCCGACGACGGATGGCTGGGTTAAAGCGGAAGTTTTGACGGTCGATTTTCTTGGGGGCTACTACCACGCCACTGTGCGCGCTGGTGGCGAGATATTTCAGGTGAAAGTCTCAAAGAATTTGAACTTAGCAGTCGGGAAATCCTACTGGCTGTCAGTCAGCTCGAACCAAGTGATTCCACTGGGTGAAACAAAAGAGGCTACCCAGTAGGACAGCCTCTTCAAAATTCAGAGTTGTGATCGTCAGAAGCGGAAGCCGACGCGCAGTGTCGCGGTATTCAGATCACGTGCTTCAAACTTGTCCTCAACCCATTCGCGATCCAGTTTTCGATGAGTATAGTCGAAACCAACGAACATATTATCGCTTAGCGAGGTTTCAAAGCCGAGGCCGAGGCTCAAGCCGCTGTCGGACCCCAAGTTGTAATCATCTTCGCTGGTGTCGGGGTTGCCTAAGTCAACAAAGCTATAACCGACTGACGCATAGACAAACGTATTTCCGAATACGGTACCAATACGTCCGCGTACGTCGGTCAGGCCTTTCAAGTTATCTGCATAACCGGTGTCTAAATCAATGCCGCTGTGGATCGCAACGTCGACGCCGTATACGAGGTTGCCACTGACAAAATTGTATCCCCCAAACAGACCAGCGACTCCGCTTTCATCTGTATAGGTCCCGCCATCGTATCCGTCATAGCTTCCGCCTTGGGGCATCGAGAGGCTGCCACCTATGTAGAAACCCTCAAGATTTTCCTGAGCACTTGCACCCGAAGATGCGCCCGCTACAGCTACGGCACTACCTGCAACAATCTTTGTAATTGCCGATTTGTTCATCTTACCGACCTTCAAAAAACACTCGCTTCGATAGACTATGGCACAGAGGGCCCAAAAAATGAAGCTAACAATTTAGAGTAGCACTTATTTTATAATGGGGTTCTTACGCCATGTATTACCAAGACTAGGTGATCTAATGCTGTTTTTTGTATTCAGGAGAGCTTTTCACCATCAACACGCACGCCCGCCTGTTCGGCTTGCCGCTTTCCGTACGGGGAATCGTTTTCGAAAACATCATGCGTTTTGGCATAGCTATATCGCCTGCCATTAAGGTGATTTGGATCTTGGCGTCCGAAATTACCTTAAGTGGGTCCGCTCCCGCCTTGGTTTTGATGAATGCGGCGAGGGTTTCGGACCCATCTGGATGCGGCATCATGAAACTGATCGCGTCTTCCACACCGTCCACGGAAAGCAAGGCCAGATCAATTGTTTGCCCGTTGATTTTCGTGCCTCCGATGTTGAACTGGTCGTTACTCCTGCCGACTAGAACGATCTCGTCTCTTAAACTTCGAACAGCGATATCGCCGGGGTAGAACCAGCCATCCCTAAAGGCTTTTCTAGCCGCGTCTGGATCGTTGACATAACCATGTACCATGTGAGGGGTTTTGATCCGCAGATGGCCTTCGTCTCCCCGCCCCAAACGTTTGCCGTTTTCATCGACAACTTCGATTTCAGCATCCAAAAACTTGAAGCTGGAAAGTACCTCTCCCGCATCGCCCAGCTTGAGAGTCTTGTAGATACTGCTGTTTGTTTCGGTTGAGCCATAAACGCTGACGACTTCAGTGAAATCCTGTAGCAGCGTTTTGATCAGTTTTTCGGATAGAGCGCCGCCCCCAACCAGTACTTTCCCCAATTTGCCGCGAGGCGCTTCATGCTCTAGCCGTCCTTGTAACTGGCCGGGTGACCCCACGACCAACGAAACATTGTGAGACAGCCAAAAGTTGGGAGACGTACTGTGGACTAAAGTGCCTCCTCCGGACAGCACACCCAGAGCTCGGCACAGAAAGGGCGGCGAGTGAGGTTTGAATAGCAACGAAACCCGTTGGCCGAGAAGATTTTCTTGCTGCCTAAATGCTTCGTTTCGCATCCAGAGATTTTTAGCACTTATCGACACGTATTTTGGCTTGCCAGTTGTGCCTGAAGTGGACACGAACAGGAATGTATCGTCTTCACGTTCAAAGCCTGGAAACTGCTCTTCGCTAAAAACCGATCCATCGGGTGTGGATGCCCAGGTTTCGTCGATAAATATCGCGTCGGGCCTAATAGCTGCGCCTTCTAGTTCCGTTTGAAACCAATGGGTCACCTTCAACTCTTCGATTTGGTCCAGGCCGTCCTTGGCGAAGACCCATCGCGCGCCTAGCAAAGCAGCGGCCAACAGTGTTGATAGGATGACTGTCGGGTCTGTGGCCCGGACCGCAATCAAACTGTCGCGGTTAACGCCCTTAACAGCCATATTTTGAGCAACTGAGATAACCAGAGCGCGAAAACTTTTACAGGAGATGGCAATTTCTTCATCCATGATCGCAATGCGCTCAGGGGTTTTTGCTGCAGCTTCAAGGAAGTGAAAGCCAATATTCATCGCTTTTTTTGTCATGAAACCGCCAATGTAATTTTCGTGTTTGGGCCCATCTAATTTGATCTGGTAAAATCATGCAAGCAAGGTGCTCGACCACTGGAGGGCGCCTGAAATGCTTAAATTCAATTCGCTGTAATTTGCGGGTGAAATTTTCAGTGATAAATGATCGTAAGTATCTGATAGTAAAAATTAATAGGTAAAGTGTGTGCCGTCTTGTCGCGCAATCTCGTTCTTGTAAGAGAGCGAAAGGAGGAAAATGGGATTAGGGAAGCCAGTCAAGGCTTCAAGAAGCCACAAGTTCGGGCGGTGGTGTTATTTCTTGAGGGGACCGGAATGCACCGCGCTATGTTGCGACCAATAGCCAAGGTTAAGGTAGGCCCGACTTTCGTTCAATTTAGCTCAACACGCATCGTCAATTCTAATAACGGTCGTTAAAGGCATAAAGACTCGCCGCTAAGGTGCTCCGCTAAGTTCGCAACTCATAGCAACCAATCAATACCCCAGATTGGACATTCAAGGCATCAATTGAGATTTTGAAGTATATGAAGAAAATGGAGGCGAGTACCGGAATCGAACCGGTGTACACGGATTTGCAATCCGCTGCGTCACCACTCCGCCAACTCGCCGAAGTGTGCGGCGGTCATAGCGCATGCCCAAAGGGGGCGCAAGCGCTTCTGTCGCGGCTTCGGGATATTGCCGCTGGCCGGGGAATGTGGCATGGGTAGCGGGATTCCGAACCGCTTGAGGGGCTTCATCACAATGACAGACTTCGCCACCCGCCGCCGCATGATGGTAGACACCCAGATCCGTCCGTCGGATGTGACTAAGTTTCCGATTATCGAAGCCATGCTGACTGTCCCGCGCGAACAATTCGTTCCCGACGAACAGCGCGAAGCGGCCTATGCGGGCGAGCACGTAGCACTTGATAACGGTCGTGTGGTTCTGGACCCGCGCGTTCTGGCCAAGATGCTGGACGCGCTGGATGTGCAGCCTGATGAAGTTGTCTTGGACCTTGGCTGCGGTCTTGGCTATTCTACAGCAGTTCTCGCACGTATGGCGGAAGCCGTTGTCGCTGTTGAAGAAGATGCGGATATGGCCGCGGATGCTCAGACCAACCTGTCCGAGCAGAACGCCGACAACGCTGCTGTGATCGAAGCGCCGCTTGCTGAAGGCGATGCAAAGCACGGTCCCTATGACGTGGTGATCCTGCAGGGCGCAGTCGAGCATATGCCTGACGCTCTGTTGCAACAGGTTAAAGAAGGTGGGCGTATTCTTGCGATTTTTCAGGAAGGTGCCCTTGGCGTTTGCCGCGTCGGCTATAAGATTGATGGAGAGGTCTCTTGGCGCTACGCGTTCAATGCAGGGGCTCCCGTCCTTCCGGGGTTTGAACGGCAGAACGCCTTCGTATTGTAAACCACCTCTGCTCCGCAGGGGATTTGGAGCATGTTAAAACATGAAAATCATTTTCCCTTCGATTGTACGGGCCGGACTGGCCGCTGTTATTGTTAGCGTTGGCGCAGGAGCGGCTTCGGCCGAAACGCTGACCGACGCCATGGTCGCGGCGTATAAGAACAGCAATCTTCTGGATCAGAACCGCGCCCTGCTGCGGGCTGCGGATGAGGATGTCGCAGGCGCCGTTGCGGCGCTGCGCCCCGTGATCAGCTTTGTCGCGAACGCGACCGATTCCCACTCCGATATTCAGGGCAACAGCCGGTCTGCCAGCGCAAGCATTTCAGCTGAGCTGGTATTGTACGATGGTGGCGCGAACCAACTGGGTGTGGACGTCGCAAAAGAGACGGTTCTGTCGACCCGCGCTGGTCTGGTCGGTGTTGAACAGCAGGTGCTGCTTGGGGCGGTACAGGCCTATATGGATGTGCGTAGCGCGGTTCAGAACGTCTTGCTTAGCGAAAGCAACGTTCGCCTGATCACGCAGGAACTGGAAGCGGCGCGTGATCGGTTCGAAGTGGGTGAAGTGACCCGCACCGATGTTTCAATCGCCGAGGCCGCTCTGGCAGCGGCGCGCAGCAACCGCGTGGCCAATCAGGGCCAACTGAATGTCGCGCGTGAAGCCTATCGTCAGGCCACGGGTAAGTACCCGGGTAATCTGGCTGCAAATGTACGCTTGCCGAAACTTCCCCGCTCGCAGTCCGAAGCCCGTGCTATCGCGCTGCGGACCCATCCGTCGATCATTGCATCTCAGCATGAAGTCAAAGTTGCCGAGCTGAACGTGCTTCGGACCCGTAAATCCAGGGGGCCGAACATCACCGCCGGGGCGTCCATCGGCAGGACCGATGGTGGCAATGACAACAGCAGTGTGTCCCTGACCCTGCGCCAGCCGATCTATCAGGGCGGTGCCCTTCGGGCGTTGGAGCGCCGTGCCATTCAGCAAAAAGAGGCCACTCGGGCCGGCCTGCTGAACACCACAAGCCTGATCGACCAATCCGTCGGAAACGCTTGGGCTAGCCTTGCTGTGTCCCGCGCGCAGATCACCGCAAGCGGTGAACAGATTCGCGCGGCTCAGCTTGCGTTTGAAGGAACGCAGGAAGAGGCCAAGCTTGGCGCGCGAACCACGTTGGACGTGCTGGATGCAGAGCAGAATTTGCTGGACGCCCGTGCCGCCCGCATCCGGGCCGAGGCAGACCAGTATGTCGCGATTTTCACGCTGATGGCCTCAATGGGGCTGCTGACCGCCGAGAACCTGAACCTTGGCATTCAGACCTATGATCCGACGGTCTATTACAACGCTGTCAAAGCTGCGCCGATCCGCAGTTTTCAGGGCGACCAGCTGGATGGCGTTCTGAAACGCCTTGGAAAAGAAGCAAATTAATCCGCTAGTTGTGTCATCGTATGCAAATCGCTACCGTTTGATTTGGGAAATTGGAGTTTGACCGCGACCATGACACAGTCAGGAGATCCTGCCGAAATCAATGAGGTGCTATCCTCGATCCGCCGCCTCGTAAGCGACGGTAGCGGGCAGGATGTCGCGAATCCCGAGGTAGAGGAGGGAAAGCTTGTACTGACCTCTGATCACCGGATTGTCGAACAAGTGGCAGAGCTGGTTTTGACCAACCCGGTTTTGGTGCCCAACCAGACCTGGGAAGAGACCTCGGTCGATGACCGGGTTTTGCGGTTGGAAAATGCCGTTGCTGTTGCTGCGCGCAACTGGCCTGCGGCATCTGAAGAGATCGCCGATCCGGTCGAGGAAGCTGATGTGGCGCCGCTGGAATTGTCCAGTCCGCTGGTACCCGTCGAAACCAAGCCCAGCCCTCTTCCTGCCGAACTGGTGGATACACCGGAGCTGCGCAACATGATTGCCGAGATTTTGCGCGAGGAACTAAAGGGCGAGGTTGGTGACAAACTGTCCCAAAGCCTTCGCAAAGTGGTCCGCCGTGAGATTGCCCGCGCCCTGACGGAACGTGATCTGTCCTAGGGTGTGAAGGCGGGCAATGTGAATGCCCCGGCACATCGTTCGCGCATGTCAGCAGCCTGATGGGGGCGTTGCTTTCCTGACAAAAAAACGCCCGAGGCAGACCCGGGCGTTTTTTCATACCGAATGTCGGCGAAGGTTTAGGCCGCTTCGGCCTGCTCCTGTGCCATGCGGCGTTCGCTTTCTTCGCGCGACAACGCGACAGAGGTGCGGACCCCTTTGGACACGAATTCCATCAGCCCCGAAACAACACGTTCGTTCGGGTCGATGCCAGCGCAGGACAAAACCTCACGCCCGTCACGCGAGCGTGCCCAACGGGCGATTTGTTCCGGCCCGTTGCCGTATTTTTTGTCGTCGGCAATCGCATCATCCAATGCGGCCAACACAACTGCGGCGAACAGTTTTCGAGCACGGTTACCCTGCTCGTGATTAAAAGCTGTGCCATCAACGAAATCTACCATCTCGTCGTCCTTTATTCTTGTTCTTGCATTTTTTGGCGTGAAGCCGTTTATGACGAATTTGACGCGATTCTGGTTCCCTTATTTGGAATACCTTCCATGCATATTTTGCATAGCTCGCTTCCTTCTATTCCTATCCGACAGTTTTCTTGCCAGCAGGTGCTGCTCTGGATATAGGTGCTGGAAACTCTCGATCAACCTTATAAACAAGGTCTCTTATGCCCAAGATCAACGGAAACGAAATTCGCCCCGGCAATGTTCTGGAACACAATGACGGTCTGTGGGCCGCTGTAAAGGTCGACCACGTGAAGCCCGGCAAAGGCGGCGCCTTTGCTCAGGTAGAGCTTCGCAACCTGCGAAATGGCTCGAAACTGAATGAACGTTTCCGGTCTGCCGACAAAGTAGAACGCGTGCGCCTAGAGCAAAAAGACCAGCAATTCTTGTACGAAAACGACGGCATGCTGGTGTTCATGGATAGCGAAACTTACGAGCAGATCGAACTGCCCGCGGAAATTCTCGGCGATCGTCGCCCCTTCCTGCAGGATGGGATGACCATCGTTGTCGAATTCTACGAAGCCGAGGCGCTGAACGCGACCTTGCCGCAGAAGGTGATTTGCAAAATCGCCGAGACAGAGCCGGTCGTCAAAGGTCAGACCGCTGCGAACTCTTTCAAGCCGGCTATTCTGGACAATGGCGTGAAGGTCATGGTGCCGCCGTTTGTTGGTCAGGACGAGGACATCGTCGTGAACACCGAGACCATGGAATACTCCGAACGCGCCTGATCAGGTACAAGAGCTACTGACAAAAGGCCGCGTTGAACTACGCGGCCTTTTTTGATGCTGGCCAAATGCCGTAGGTCTCCTGCATGTATTTGACGCAGGCCCTATTGGCGTCATGGCGGCCCGCGCCATCGAACGCTTCTTTCTCAAGCGCGTCCATCTCGTGGGCCGGAGTATAATCTGGCGTGCACGGGCCTGCCAGGGTCCAGATGCCGATGCCTTTGCGTTCAAGGCTGCCAGAAAGCCAAAAATCGTCGACAGACCAAAGCACTGGCGGAATGTCATAGACTTGGTCATCGAAATACTCGGGGCGAACTAGGGCACCATAGGTTCCGTAGAGCGTATCAACGTATCCCGGTTTCTTGTACCACGGCCGAAGAGGTTTGCCCCGGACAGAGCGCAGCTGCCGCGCTTTGATCTGTTGTTTTAGCCTAGCCCACCGGTAGGCAAAATCCTTACCCGCAGGCTTGGCACGAGGCATCCGGGAGGGCGCGACAGGCTCTCCCGTAATCGTCGAAAGATCTTCGCCAATAAAGGAAATCACATCGTTCGGGCGTTGTTGCTTGCCTTCGATCAGAGATTGAGCCCAATGAGGGGGCATGATCCGATCATCGTCGCAAAAGGCGATATTGCAGTCGACGCCTTTTAGATCGTTGGTGGCGGCCAGAACCTTTGTCGCGGGCCCCCAGTCCTCTTCCGGGCGCACGATGCGGACGCCTTTAGGCACCGCTGGCAGGCTGCCATCGTAATCGGGAAAACGGCGATAGGAATTGGGGATATTCAACCGGATCTCTTCGACATCAGTTGTCTGTTCTAGAAGCGAGTGCAGCGTTGCTTCCAAATGGTTGAAGCGAGGTGGAATTGTCGAAAGAGAGATGACAAGCATACCTATTATTGCGCCTCTGCAGGTTTCCAGATGCCATAGGTGTCTTGCATGTACCGGATGCACGCCAGATTGGCCTGTTTGCGGTTGGCCCCTTCTATTTCATCGAAGGCCAGACCGTCGTGATAATGTGCCGGGGATAGTGCCGGAATCTTCTCTCCGGCTACGGCCCAGATACCAATACCTTGGCGGGCCAGACAGCCTGATAGCCAGATGTCATCAACGGCCCAGACCACGGGCGGAATCTCGTAAGATCGGTTGTCAAAATAGTCGGGCTGAACCAATGCTCCGCCGAAGCCATACAAAGTATCTCGGTACCCCGCCTTCGACACATAGATCCGCGGAGGTTTTCCGCGGATGGCGCGCAGTTGCCTAGCTTTGATTTGTTGCTTCAGCCGTTCCCAACGGTAGGTCAAATCCTTCCTGGCTGTAACCGCGCGGGGAAAATGGGTTGGCACAACGGGCTCTTTAGTCAAAACCGCAATGTCTTCCGCGATAAATCCGATAGCGTCGTCGGGTCGTTCTGCCTTGGCATCAAGCATCTTTTGCGCCCAATGGCTTGGGTACAGGTTGTCGTCGTCGCAAAAGGCAATCTGGCAGTCTTCGCCTCTTAAATCAAAGGCGGTCGCCAAGACTTTGGTCGCTGGCCCCCAATCTTCTTCCGGGCGAACGATGCGAATACCTTTGGGGACGTCTGGCAGGCTTCCGTCATAGTCCGGAAAACGGCGATAGGATTTAGGGATATTCAGCCGAATTTCCTCTACCTTCGCGCTTTGCGCGACAAGTGTCTCCAATGTTGGTTCTAATAGCCTGAACCGTGAGGGTATTGTGGAAAGTGAAATGACTAGCATCGAAATTCGACCGCACGCCCCGACTAATATTGTTGGGTTAGGGTTTGGATGAGGTCGGAACCGGTGTCAATGCGCTCGCTTCGGTCGGCTGTGACGCGTAAATGAAAAACCCCGCACCAAAAGGCGCGGGGTTGCGAGTTGAGCGGCGCTTACTGCGACCTTAGCCGGCAATCAGCCCCATTTGCTCCAGCTTCAGGATGACCTGATGCGCGCAGTTGTCCACGTCGACGCCTTCGGTGTCTACGACCAGTTCCGCGTTGGTAGGCGCTTCATATGGGTCAGAGATGCCAGTGAACTCTTTGATCTTACCTTCACGCGCCAGCTTATAGAGGCCCTTGCGGTCGCGGCGTTCGCACTCCTCAAGAGACGTCGCAACGTGCACCTCGGTGAATGCGCCGTAGGCTTCAATCATCTCACGCACGGCACGGCGTGTGGCTGTGTAGGGCGCGATCGGAGCACAAATGGCGATGCCGCCATTTTTCGTGATCTCGGACGCGACATAGCCGATCCGCTTGATGTTGATGTCACGGTGCTCTTTTGAGAAGCCCAGTTCGGATGACAGGTGCTTCCGCACAACGTCGCCGTCCAGAAGGGTCACGGGGCGGCCGCCCATCTCCATCAGCTTGACCATCAGCGCATTGGCGATAGTCGACTTGCCCGAACCCGACAGACCGGTGAAGAAGACGGTGAAGCCTTGTTTCGCGCGGGCAGGGCGGGTGCGGCGCAGTTCATTCACGACCTCGGGGAACGAGAACCATTCAGGGATCTCAAGACCTTCGGCCAAACGACGGCGCAGTTCGGTGCCCGAGATGTTCAGGACAGTGACGCCGTCTTCAATCTCGTCCGCCGGTTCGTATTGGGCGCGCTCCTGCACGTAGACCATGTGTTTGAAGTCGACCATTTCGATGCCGATTTCATCTTGGTGGGCGCGGAACAGTTCTTGCGCGTCATAGGGGCCGTAGAAGTCTTCACCAGCAGAGTTCTTGCCGGGGCCCGCATGGTCGCGGCCAACGATGAAGTGGGTACAGCCGTGGTTTTTGCGGATTAGGCCGTGCCAGACAGCCTCTCGCGGGCCAGCCATACGCATCGCCAGGTTCAGCAGGCTCATAGAGGTGGTCGCTGCCGGGTACTTGTCCAGAACCGCCTCATAGCAGCGGACGCGGGTGAAGTGGTCGACGTCACCGGGTTTGGTCATGCCGACAACGGGGTGGATCAACAGGTTGGCCTGTGCCTCTTTCGCGGCGCGGAAGGTTAGTTCCTGATGCGCGCGGTGCAGCGGGTTGCGGGTTTGGAACGCAACCACGCGGCGCCAACCCAGCTTGCGGAACAGGGCGCGCAGCTCGTTCGGTGTGTCGCGGCGACCGCGGAAGTCATAGTGGACAGGTTGCTGAATACCGGTGACCGGACCACCCAGATAGACCTTGCCCGCCACATTGTGCAGATAGTTGACGGCAGGGTGGGCCAGATCGTCGGCACCAAAAACCTTCTCGGCTTCGCGTGCTTTGTTCGGGGTCCAGCGGTCGGTGACCGTCATGGTGCCAAGGATCACGCCTTCCTGATCGCGCAGGGCAATGTCCTGACCCAGTTCAATGCTTTCGGCAAAGTCTTCTGAGACGTCCAGGGTGATGGGCATCGGCCAAAGGGAGCCGTCCGCAAGGCGCATGTTCTCGACCACGCTGTCATAGTCTTCTTCAGTTAGAAAACCCTTCAGCGGATTGAAGCCGCCGTTCATCAGAAGTTCCAGGTCGCAGATCTGGCGTGGGGTCAGGTCGTGGCTGACCAGGTCGGCGGCCTCGACTTTTAGCTTTTGGGCGCTGTCATAAGAGACAAACAGCTCCGGGATCGGAGACAGGTTCGATTCCATCGGGGAAGTCCTTTTTTGGAGGGCGAGCAATCCGCTCGTAGTGCCGGTCAATTCGGCATGAAGGGCGTCATATTCGGCCAGCTTGCTGGCCAGAAACTTGTCAGTCAGGCGCAGCTTTTCGGCGGCGCCCTTGGTGGTCAGCGCATAGGCAAAGCGCTGGCGGCGATCGGGACCGTCACGGTCAGAGACCGCGATCAGGCCCGCCTCGGTCGCCGCGCGTAGCTGCGCGTTGAGCCGCCCCAAAGACACGCCAAGCGCCTGCGCGATGACCCGCTGAGAGGCCTCTGGCGTCAGGTCAAGCCGATGCAGCAGGCGAAACAGGTCGTCGCCTTGGGGCATCGTTTGCTTTTGCGTGGTCGTGGTCATCTGCTTGACTCAAAGTGTGTTCACGAATGAACAGATCGCACAGAATGCTGCAAAAGCAAACAAATTTCCGCCCTGCTCGACGTTTCGAAGCAACATTTAGGAAAAGATTTTAAACAATTTGTAAATGTTGGACGGCTGTTGTTAACGGCTCTGCTGGCGTGGTCCAAAATAAAGCGGTGGCAAATTCACATTTGCCACCGCTTTGAACGTCTTTTGTGAATTTGTCGTTTGGACGACTAGATCACTCTTGTTCAGCCAAGAACCGCTCTGCATCAAGCGCAGCCATGCAACCCATGCCTGCCGAGGTTACAGCCTGACGATATTTGTGGTCTGTAAGGTCACCTGCTGCAAATACGCCAGGGACAGATGTCTCTGTGCTGCCGGGGTTCACTTTCACATAGCCGCCGTTGTGCAATTCCAGAACGTCCTTAACCAATTCATTGGCGGGGGCGTGGCCGATGGCGACGAAGACGCCTTTACAGTCGATCTCGGTGATCTCGCCAGTTTCGACATGCTTCACCCGCACACCGGTGACGCCCATAGGAGAGTCCTCGCCCACAACTTCCTCCAAAGTGTGGAACCACAGTGGTTCGATCTTTTCGTTCTTCATCAGGCGGTCTTGCAGAATCTTTTCTGCGCGCAGTTCGTCGCGGCGGTGGATCAGCGTGACCTTGGAGGCAAAATTGGTCAGGAACAGGGCCTCTTCAACGGCAGTGTTACCACCACCAATCACGACAATTTCCTGTCCGCGATAGAAGAACCCGTCACAAGTCGCACAGGCCGAGACGCCGAAGCCTTTGTATTTCTCTTCCGAAGGCAGGCCCAGCCATTTTGCGCGCGCGCCGGTGGCAAGGATCACGGCGTCAGCGGTGTATACTGTTCCGCTGTCCCCTTTGGCGGTGTAGGGGCGTTTGGACAGGTCCAGATCAACGATGATGTCGCCGATAATTTCGCAGCCCATCGCCTTAGCGTGAGCCTCCATGCGGACCATAAGGTCAGGGCCCTGAACCTCTGTGTCGCCGGGCCAGTTTTCGACCTCGGTCGTGGTGGTCAGCTGTCCGCCCGGTTCGATCCCTTGAACAAGGATCGGGTTCAGCATCGCGCGGCTGGCATAGACGCCGGCGGTGTAGCCAGCCGGGCCGGAGCCGATGATCAGAACTTTGGTATGGCGCGTATCAGTCATGTGCCTCTGGTCCCTTTGGTGAAAGCGCATAATACTTATGCGGCGCCCCGCGGGGGTGCAACCACCGATGCCGCACAAAGGGTCTGCAAGCTGTTTCGGCGCTGTGTGCGTGGCATGGATGCGTCATCCTGCCGGTCTACGTTGAAAAAATTGTTGCGTGATATTGAAATAATATTGCGCAGCGAGGGCTTAGAACATAAGTTGCGCTAAAACGAACAGGATTCCTTACAAATGGCCAGTACCAAGCTTGACCCGATTGATCGCAAGATTCTTGCGGAGCTTCAGGCGGACGGACGTATGACGAACGTCGAGCTTGCCAAGCGTGTCGGAATCTCGGCGCCCCCGTGTTTGCGGCGTGTGCGCACCCTAGAAGAGCAGGGGTACATACGCGGGTATCATGCCGATGTCGATAGCCGCGCCTTGGGATTCGAGGTGCAGGTTTTCGCGATGGTCGGCCTGATGAGCCAGGCCGAGATCGACCTGTCGGCATTTGAAGAGCGTTGCCGGGACTGGCCGCTTGTCCGCGAATGCCACATGTTGAATGGTGAGGTGGATTTCGTGCTGAAATGCGCCGCGCCCGATCTGTCGACTTTCCAGACCTTCCTGACCGAAGAACTTACCGCTGCGGACAACGTCGCGAGCGTTAAGACCTCGCTGGTCATTCGCTGCGCGAAGGACCTGCCCGGTGTGCCGTTTGAAGTTCTCGAAGAACGTTTGGAACGCGACGCTTAAGCCTTAGCTTAAGCGCAGGTTTTCCACTTCGAACCGTGTCAGTCGGGGTTCCGGCTGTGGCCCGAAGTCTTCCATTGACCGGATATGCGGGAACAGGCTTAGGAAGCGCGCCTTGGTTTCGGTGTTCATCAGCATCTCGGCTTGCTGTCCGGGGTGGTAGCTTTCGACCTCCAGCCCATTGGCGCGCAGGATCTGCTGTCCATAGAAGCCAAGATGGAACAGGCGAACAGATGACGCCGGGCGGACGGACAACATGGATTCGTCATCAATAAAGGCGCGAGCCGGGGCAAATCCGGCATCGGTGCCCAGCAATTCCTGACAACCAGCGTGACGGTACAGAAGGCGTGCGCCGCTGCCCAGAAGCAAGTCTTGGCTGGGGCGATCAAACCCCCAACTGCCTGCGGTGATCCGCATCAGTTTGCAGGGGTCCTTGGGTCCGTCCTCGGACCAAGGCAGAACCGACATAGAGCCGACCCACAGAACGGTTTGCAGCCCGGCTTCGGTTTCGACCTTCAGTCCGGGGTAGATGTCTTCGATCGCCAGCATGCCGCGATCGGTCTGAAACAGGGTGCCATGGGCAAATGCGCTGAAGGCCTCTTCGAACTGAGGCGTAGCAGGTGCCACGCGGGACACATCTGCGGCATAGCCTTCCTCTGTCAGATAGGAAATCTCGTACCGGCGAGAAATAGCGCGCGGGCGGTCGGCGCGTTGTAGGGGCAGAACCTGACCTTCGGACCTGTGTCGAAGTTGGGTTTGGTCCGCATCAATTGCGGGCGCGTTCTGCTGGTTCATCTGACCGCCTTTCTTTTACTTGTACCATCACATCGGGCACGCCCGACGACACATTTACTCGGCAGGAATCCCGCCTGACTTATTACTTTGCCCGGATCAGGTTTTGCCTTGTCGCGCTTTTGCCCAGGGCATGACCGGTGCCTCGGTGCGGGTGAGCTTGAGAAGGGACTGCAGCCAACGTCGTTGTGTCATGCGTTTCCTCTATCGCAATGTTCCGCAAAATGGCCGCTTCTGATGGCGACCTGCTGTTGGGCACAGAGGTTTGCATCCCATTACGGCCCGTTCATGGCCGAGATGGTGTCAAATGCGGCAAAGCTGTGACGGTTTTACAGGCCGATGGCCGAGATTAGCCGACCATAGTCGGCCTCGCCTTGATGCGTGCTGCGACGGAAGGAATAGAAACGGTCGGGATCGGAGTAGGTGCAATGGCCGATCCATTCGGCTGTGCCGACTCCGGCCTTGTTCAAGCAGAACAGCCCGAAAGAGGGCAGATCGAACTGAGCCTTATCCCCATCACCGTCTGTGAAGAATCGGGCATAGTCCGGGTCTTCCTGAAGGAAACGGTCAAGGAATTCGGGGCCGACCTCATACGCGCGCTGGCTAATGGTCGGGCCAATTGCTGCGTTGATCGCCTCGCGCTTGGCACCCAGGGCGACCATCGCGTCAACGGTCGCCTCGATCACCCCGTCCAACGCACCGCGCCAGCCCGCGTGGGCCGCACCAATCACGCCGTTCTCTGGGTCCGCGAAAAGGACCGGCTGACAATCCGCTGTCAGAACGCCAAGGGTTACTCCGGGGGTCGCGGTAACAAGCCCGTCAGCCTTGGCGCCGGACAGGTCGCTGTCGGATGTCACGGTGACAACATCGGCGGAATGGACTTGATAGACAGTCGTCAGGCCTGTTCCCCCCGCATTCATGGCCTTCGCGACCCGGTCGCGGTTGATCGCGACAATGTCGCTTTGATCAGAAGAGCCTTGCCCGCAATTCAGCCCGCGGAACACGCCGGAAGAGGCGCCGCCCTTACGGGTAAAGAACCCGTGGCGCACAGGTGAAAGAGCGTCGGAGTAAAGGATCTCGAGCGTCATAGGTCAAATCCCGGTGGGGGTGGCGCGTCTCTTGGGTAAAGAGCAATCGTCTTGAATAGGTTTCCCATTTCCTGCGGGTGGGTCAAGCGCCGATGCGCGGCAATGTGGGATTCCAGCGCATCACCAGCCAGTTTCTGGGCAAGCTGTTGCGCACGTGGGGTGATGCCAAGGCGTTCAAGCAAGACACCCTGCGGGGTCATTGCGGTGTGGTTGACCGAGACGTCAGCCAGCGCGAGCACCTCGAAATCGACATGGGCGGTCAGGTCTGCCTCGCCGGGGTTGGCTAGCGGGTCTTCGGGTTGGTGATCACGTAGCGCTTGCAGCGTGTCACCCAGTGAGTGCCAGTCACCATAATCAATTAAGATTGCACAGCCCCCGTTATCAGCAATGCGCGCACCGATGGCCTGAACGATCGGGGCTGCGGCGGGGCAAGTCTCGACAATCTGGCCGGGCTGCGTATCCGCCAACCGGTGATCCAGCAACGCAATCGGGGCAGGGGAGGACAGCCCCATGGCCAGAGTGGTGTCCTGAAGGCCAACCATACGCTCACGCCAGCCTTTTTCGTCACGCTGGAACTGGCGGATGGGCAGGGCGTCGAAGAACTCATTCGCTACTAGAAACAGCGGCTGGTCATTGGGCAGGGCTTGGGCGTCGTCCAGCCAGGTCACCGGGTGATCGCCAAGTGTTTGGCGCTGGACCTTGCGCAAAGTCGGCGACGCCTCGATCAGGTGAACTCGTGCGGCTTCGACGAACCCCGGAACGGCTTTGGCGATCCGCAGGATATCGGACATCAGCGTTCCGCGACCGGGTCCGATCTCGGCAAGTGTAAAGGCCTTCGGGCTTCCTTGATCCATCCACGTCTGGGCAAGGCAAAGGCCCAGCATCTCGCCAAACATCTGACTGATTTCGGGGGCGGTGGTGAAGTCTCCGCCCGCGCCGAAAGGGTCGCGCGTCGAATAGTATCCGTGTTCGGGATGCAAAAGGCATTCGGCCATATAATCCGCGACAGAGATCGGCCCGGTCTGGGCGATCCGTCGCGAAAGGATTTCGGCCAAGGGTGTCATTCGGCTTGGGCCTTACGGCGCGCGATCAGAACGAAGGTGATACCAATTGCGATCATCGGCAATGACAAGAGCTGTCCCATGGTGACGCCGACGCCGCCAAACTGGATCACGAAACCCATGGGGTTTTCTGGCGTGATGAAGTGAAAGTCTGCTTGGCGGAAGTATTCCACAAAGAACCGCGCCATGCCGTAGCCGATGAAAAAGGCCCCGGCCACCATGCCCGGCGTCTTCAGCCAACCGCGGCGATAGATCAGGAACAGCAGGACGATGCCAAGCAGCAAACCTTCTAGGCCTGCTTCATACAGTTGCGACGGGTGGCGGGCGCAAGGCACCTGATCCCAACCCGGACAGTGCTGGGCCAGATCGCTTGGGAAGACCACAGCCCATGGAAGGTCACTTGGTCGGCCCCACAGCTCTTCATTGACGAAGTTCGCGATACGCCCAAACAACAGGCCCGGGGGCGTTGCCATCGCCAGCGCGTCACTGGCCGACAAAAGCGCGATCTGGTGCTTTCGGCAAAACAAAAAGAGCGCGACCATCACCCCGATCAGCCCACCGTGGAAAGCCATGCCGCCTTGCCAGACCATCGGAATCTCGATCGGGTTCGCCAGATAATAGGCGGGTTTGTAGAACAGAACGAAGCCAAGCCGCCCGCCAAAGATCACCCCAAGGATCACCCAGGTTAGCAACTCTTCCACCTGTTCGGCGGTCATCGGTGGCTTGCCGCCCGGCCACAGCCGTTCGGTCCGAACCAGCCGAACCACCAGCCGCCAACCCAGAACCAGACCTACAATATAGGCCAATGCGTACCAGCGAAGTGCGAACTCCATCCCGAACAACGGGATCGAAAAGACTTCAGAGCTTATCTCGGGGAATTGTAAAACCGCCTGCATATCTGCCTCTTGCCGTGGGATCTGCGACGAAGTCAACCTTGTGTCTTGTCGCCCATACGCCCATATAGGGCGCGAATGTAACGGCGGAGGATCAAATGCAAAGCCGCAACAAGTTTTTCGAAGATATGTCGCAACTGATGACCAACGCCATGGGCGTGGCGCAGGGCGCCAAGGATGAGGCCGAGAATGCCTTTGCCTCGATGTTGGATCGCTGGCTGGCCGATCGCGATTTCGTGACACGCGAAGAATTTGACGCTGTCCGCGCCATGGCGCAGAAAGCGCGCGAAGAGAACGAAGCGCTTAAGGCCCGTCTGGATGCGCTGGAGGCCGAACAGGATCAGGCCTGAGCCTGACGATTTGGTCTCAATTTGAATGAAAAAGCCCGCGGCCCGAACTGGGGTTCGCGGGCTTTGCTTTCTGTGCAAATTTTAGTGGCAGTGTGCGACTTACCCACAACTTCCTGCAGGTCCCCACAAAATAAAGCTTTACAGGTCCACGTCTTTGCGCCCACCATATCTAGTATGGAGTGGCATAAAAACCCGCCGCTTCTAGAGCAGGCACCTAGGCCTTGCGGCGCTGCCACCCGCTTGGCCCTACAATGAGAGGCCGGGCATGACTATTACAGAAGACTACCTTCAGACCGAAGAGCTGCACCCCATCGATATTGTCGAACACCTCGCCGAATATAACGAGTGGGATTTCGACCGGGTGGCCGATGACCAGATCGCGATGGCGGTCGAAGGTCAGTGGCGTACCTATTCGATCACGTTGGCGTGGTCTGGATATGATGAAACGCTGCGGATGATCTGCACCTTCGAGATGGAGCCGCCACAAGAACGGATGGCTGAAATCTATGAAGCGCTGAACCTTGCCAATGACAAATGCTGGGCCGGGGGTTTCGCTTATTGGGAAGCGCAGAAGCTGATGACCTATCGTTACGGTCTGGTGCTGTCGGGCGGGCAATTGGCCACGCCGGAACAGATTGACCGGCTAATTGGCGCAGCGGTTGGCGCGTCTGAACGCTTTTATCCAGCGTTCCAGCTGGTGGCGTGGGCCAACCAGACGCCTGAAGAGGCGATGGATGTCGCCATGACAGAGGCCTACGGTACAGCCTAAGCGGCACCTGCCTTGACGGGCCAAGATACCGGGGCATAGTCCCGGTATGGACCAGATTACGTTTGATGACTTTTTGAAAGTCGATATCCGGGTTGGCACCGTTGTGCGTGCCGAACCCTTCCCCGAAGCCCGCAAGCCCGCGATCAAATTGTGGATCGATTTTGGCGAGGAAATTGGGGAGAAGAAAAGCTCTGCCCAGATCACGAAATACTATGACCCCGAGACGCTTGTTGGGAAACAAGTCATAGGCGTCGTGAATTTTCCGCCTCGCCAGATCGGTCCTGTCAAATCCGAGGTGCTTGTTCTGGGTCTTTCCGACGGGGAAGATGGGATCGTTCTTCTGTCACCGGATCAGGCGGTGCCTGACGGTGGGCGGATGCATTGATGCCACGAGTTCTTGTGTCGCTTTCCTTGCAGCCTGACGAGAACCAAGCGCTCTCCAGCATAGGTGCCCCGAACGCGGTCTAATCCCCGACAGCTTCGCGCCAATGACGGCGGCAAAGCGAGACATAGGTTTCGTTGCCGCCAATCTGCACCTGTGCACCGTCCAGAAGCACCTCGCCGTTTTCATCCTGCCGAACCACCATCGTAGCTTTCTTTCCGCAGTGGCAGATGGTGCGCACCTCACGCATTTCATCGGCCAGGGCTAGCAGGGCAGCGGAACCGGGGAAAAGCTCTCCGCGGAAGTCGACGCGCAGGCCATAGCACATGACGGGCACTTTCAGGTCGTCAACCACCCGCGCCAGCTGCCAGACCTGATTCTTAGTCAGGAATTGCGCCTCATCTATGAACACGCAAGCGCAGGGACCGTCAGACAGGCGCTGCGCGATCTTTTGATAAAGGTCGCTGGTGGAATCATATGTGTCGGCATCGGCGCTGATGCCAATCCGCGACGCAACCTGTCCTTCGCCGGCCCGGTCGTCAAAGCGGGCGGTCAGCACGTAGGTCTGCATTCCGCGTTCGACATAGTTGTGTGACGCTTGCAGCAAAATCGTCGATTTTCCTGCGTTCATGGTAGAATAGTGGAAATAAAGCTTGGCCATTTGTCAGACGCGTCACGGGAAAGTTACGTCTCTCGCCTACCGCAGCGACGATACCGAATTCAAGTGTGGCGTGTCTAACTGCCAGGTTCGGTCTGGCTTTCGCCGGGGATGGATGACCGAACCTGGCCCACCGCTAGAGGCGGAGACGAGATCCTTTGCAGTTGGGAAACGAGCGAGGGGTACTTGTTCCGCCTTATCAAAGGACCAATCCAGAAACTGGCAGGAGAAGTGCCAGTGAATTTCCGCACTTTCCATGAGGAAGTGCGTGTACTATTTGTGACAAATTCGGCTCAGGTCGTTAGAGGGAAATCCGCTCTGTATTTCCCCAGTACTTGAGGTTTTACAGGTGTCAGTTAGGATCGAGTCATGAGCGCCGTACGTAGTTATCTTAAGAAGCACACCGAAGCCCTCGTCAAAGACGTTGGGATTGAGGCAGCCTGCCAACTGACCGGAAAGTCGAAGGCGACCCTTGGCCGGTATTATTCTGATTCTGATGAGCACACAGATCGATTCATGCCGATTGATTCTGTCGCAGCGCTGGAAGAAGCTGCGCGCTTTCCGCATGTGACCACGGCGCTGGCAGAGCTTCAGGGCGTGACATTGTCTTATGACAAAGAGCGTAAGAACACCGAATCGTCGAGCGGTGGCGTGAACGCGGATGTGGTCGCGCTGAGCCAGAGATTCGCAATGTTGATGGGCGAATATAACCAGTCGATTGAAGACGGTATTATTACGGTCAACGAAGCCAAGCGCCTTCTGCGTGAGACTGTCGCCTTGCAGCAAGTCCTTTTGGAAATGAAACTCCACTTGGAAGAAGAAGGCGTTAGCTGACGCGCCTATCCCGGCGATCAGTGTCCAAAACCCGCCCAAACCGCCCAATGGTAGCGCAATACTGTTGCGCTTGAGCCATGAATATCGCAAGTAAGCTGCTCAAGCGGGGCGAATGGTGGTGACAATACTCAACTGACAATGCATCCCTGCATGACAGATTTTTAGGAGCAATTCCTTTGAGTGGTTGGTTCATTTTACCCTGGTCACAAACGAATGTAGATCGGTTGCCTTCTGGACGGGCCGCGCCTGTGCGTGTGGGGAATACGTGGCGTTGGCAGGGGCAGGCGACGCGTGTGGACCAGCCGCATCTGCTCGAGAAGATCGACTTCAACGGCGACGTCTATTCCCAGACCGTAGATCTTGTGCAATCGCTGGTTTTCACCGCCGTAGGGGATGAAGCCTTTGCCCGTAAGAAACCCGGCGGATTTGTTGTCAGCGATGGAAGCTCTGAATACCGTGTGGCCGAAATCGATGCCGGTCCAGACCGAAGCTCGCTTCTTCTGTTCGTGGACCATGTGCCGCCAGTGAATGCGAACTTGAAAGTCATCCGCCGTTTGGATGCCGAAGGGCAGGTGCAAGAGCAGCCCTCTGAAAATCATTCCTACATCACCCTTGGCAGCGAGGTCTGGCTGCGTGGCCCCAACGGGCTGAAACGCGCGGGTGATCTGGAACCTGAAAACCGAATCGAAGCGGGTGGCGGCAAGCTTGTCACCGTTTTGAGCGTTCGCAAGATTTCGCGCCCCTTGGGCAATCCGGTGCGCATTCGCAAGGATGCCATGGGTCCGGGGATGCCCCGGAACGATCTGGTGGTGGCGCCGACGACCTCGGTTCTGATCCAAGGCCAGTCGTCAGAGCTACTGTTCGGTGAAAGTCAGGGCTTCATGGTCAGCGAAGACCTGATCAACAAGAAAACGATTATGACAATCGAGCGCGATAGCGATGCGCGTCTTGTCGAACTAGAGCTGTCGGCGCCTTGTGTGCTGATTTGCAACGGCGTTCAGTTGCGGGCCGAAGGGCGCGGATAAGCCCGCTTTGGCATTGACTCGACAGATTCGAGGTGTATAAGCCCGCCATTCCCGGCCCTTGTGGCCGGTTATTTCATTGGTGTTGGTGGCCCTCGCAAGAGGATGCCTGTCTTCCGGAAACGGAAAAGGACAACGCCCTTCATAGTGGCCCAAGGCCACGACCTAACGAAGGAGATCAGCCGTGACCAAACGCACGTCTGCCAAGTACAAAATTGACCGCCGGATGGGCGAAAACATCTGGGGTCGTCCGAAATCCCCTCTGAACCGCCGCGAATACGGCCCCGGCCAGCACGGCCAGCGTCGTAAGGGCAAACTGTCGGACTTCGGTCTGCAGCTGCGCGCCAAGCAGAAGCTGAAAGGCTACTACGGCGACCTGACCGAGAAGCAGTTCCGCCGCATCTATGCGGAAGCCGAGCGTCTGAAAGGCGACACCGGTGGAAACCTGATCGGCCTGCTGGAGCGCCGTCTGGACGCTGTTGTTTACCGCGCCAAGTTCGTACCGACCATCTTTGCTGCGCGTCAGTTCGTGAACCACGCCCACGTCAAAGTTAATGGCAAGCGCGTCAACATCCCGTCCTACCGCGTCAAAGAAGGCGATGTGATCGAGGTACGTGATCGTTCGAAGCAGCTGGCCATCGTTCTGGAAGCTGTTCAGCTGGCCGAGCGTGACGTTCCTGACTACATCGACGTCGACCATTCCAAAATGACCGCGACCTTCGTTCGCACTCCGGGCCTGTCGGACGTGCCGTATCCGGTCATCATGGAACCCAACCTCGTGGTCGAATTCTACGCGAAGAACTAATCTTCGCCGCATATCCAAAGAATTCCCGAAAGGCCGCGACCAGATCGCGGCCTTTTCTTTTTGCTGTTCGCTTTTCGGCAACACCCGCATTCAAGGTGGCGCTTTGCCTCTGGTCAGTTTTCGACCACCCGTCTAGATAGATTCTAAGGAGGATCTGACGATGAAGATCACGCCTCAACCGGGCATTATGGACATTGCTTTGTACCAAGGCGGTCAAAGCAAGGTCGACGGTGTGTCCAATGTCGTGAAACTTTCCTCGAACGAGAACCCATTTGGCCCAAGTGACAAGGCCAAAGAGGCGTTCGCGCGGACGGTACATAACCTTCATCGCTATCCCTCGACTGACCACGCAAGCCTGCGTGCCGCGATTGGTGAGGTCCATGGTGTCGACCCCGAGCGGGTGATTTGTGGCGTCGGTTCGGACGAGATCATCGCCTTCCTGTGTCAGGCCTATGCCGGCCCGGGGGATGAGGTGATTTACACCCAGCACGGCTTCTCGATGTACAAGATCTCGACCCTTGCCGCAGGGGCGACCCCGGTAGTGGTGCCAGAGGTCAACCGTGTCGTCAGCGTGGATGAGATCCTAAAGGGCTGCACTGATCGCACCCGGTTGGTCTTTATCGCCAACCCGGCGAACCCGACCGGCACGATGATCGACCTGCCCGAACTGACCCGTCTGGCCGAGAACCTGCCGGAGCAGTGTCTGCTGGTGGTCGATGGTGCTTATGCCGAATATGTCGGTGGGGATTACGACGGCGCGGCCTCTTTGGTCGAGGCGCGCGACAACGTTGTGATGACCCGGACATTTTCCAAGATCTACGGTCTTGGCGGGTTGCGCGTTGGCTGGGGCTATGGCCCGGCCGAAGTCATTGGTGTGCTTAATCGCCTGCGAGGCCCGTTCAATTTGGGCGAGTCGCAACTGGCGACGGCCGAGGCGGCCGTGCGCGACACGGAATATGTCGAAGAGTGCCGGGTGGAAAATGCCCGGATGCGCGAATGGTTGACCAATGCGCTGATCGAGCGTGGCGTCCCTTGCGACCCTTCTCATACCAACTTCGTGCTGGCGCAGTTTGACTCGGAAGAGGAAGCTTCGGATTGCGATCTGGCGCTGAAGGCCGAAGGTCTGATCGTGCGCAAGGTTGGCGGCTATAAGCTGCCCAACTTCCTACGTATCACGGTGGGCGACGAAGCGTCTTGCCGCCGCGTGGCCACCACGATCCGCAAGTTCAAAGAGGGCGACGTATGAGTGTTATCTATAATCGCGTTGCCTTGATCGGCCTTGGCCTGATTGCGGGTTCGATGGCGCATGCCATGCGCCGCGGGGGACTTGCGGGTGAGATCGTAGGCACGGCACGCTCGGCCGAAACCCGGAAGGTCGCGGCCGAGATCAACCTGTGCGACCGCATCACCGAAACTGCCGCCGAGGCGGTGAAAGACGCGGACCTGATCGTTTTGGCTGTTCCTGTTGGCGCGATGGGCAAGGTCGCGGCCGAGATCAGCCCGCACCTGAAGCCGGGCGCGACCGTGACCGACGTGGGCTCGGTCAAGAAAGCCGTGATCGACGCCGTTGCACCGCATCTATCCGAAGACGTTCATTTTATCCCGGGCCACCCACTGGCAGGGACCGAGCATTCCGGCCCCCGGTCAGGTTTCGCCGAGCTTTACGACAACCGTTTCTGCCTGCTGGTCCCTGTCGAGGGCACCGACCCCGCCGCCACCGCCAAGTTGCGCAGCCTTTGGGAAGGCATGGGGGCGAATGTCGAAGAGATGGATGCCGAGCACCACGATCTGGTGCTGGCCGTCACCAGCCACGCGCCGCACCTGATCGCCTACACCATGGTTGGTGTGGCGGATGACTTGCGCCGTGTGACTGATAGTGAGGTCATCAAATACTCGGCCGCGGGTTTCCGGGACTTCACCCGGATCGCGGCGAGTGACCCGACCATGTGGCGCGATGTGTTCCTGAACAACAAGGAAGCGACGCTGGAAATCCTTGGCCGGTTCACCGAGGAATTGTTTGCCCTTCAGCGTGCGATCCGTACCGGAGATGGCGACCACCTGCACGACTATTTCACGCGTACGCGCGCGATCCGCCGCGGCATTATCGAGGCAGGGCAGGATACCGACGCCCCGGACTTCGGGCGCGGAGGGAAACGTTGATCCGGGCGCTGGCCCTATCCCTTGTCCTTGGCCTGCAAACGCAGGCCGCGCTGGCCGTGGCGCCAGACAGTTCGATCCGGCCAACTGCGCGACCGGGTACGACACCTGTCGCGACACCGGTTCGCCTTCGCGTACATTTCAATCCCGATTTCCGCCCGACGGCCCGCCCCGGAACAGCGCGCGCACCAATCACGGCCGCCAGAAGCCGGATCACCTTTGTCCCGTTCAAGCGTGGCAATGATGGGTTCCGACCTGTTGCGCGCCCGGGTTGGGTCGCCCCGGCGCAGGCGAGCGTCATCACCGCGCCCGGCATCAGAATGGCAGGACCCGCCGTTATTCGCCCAACCGCAAGGCCCTATGCTGGAGGTGGCGCGCGGGTCACGCAAGCGGTGGCTGTCGCTCCGCAGCCACGCATAACCGGAACGGGTCGAACCGGCCGGATTTGCGGAAAACGCTCTATCCGGGGCGAAAAGCTTTCGCCCGTCGTTGGCAGGCTTCAGGGCTGCGGAATTCGAAACCCTGTAAAAGTCACCGAGGTCGCGGGCGTCCCGCTCAGCCGGGGAGCAGTCATGGATTGCGACACCGCAAAGGCCTTGGACAGATGGGTCGAGAAAGGCGCGAAGCCAACGGTCGGACGGCTTGGCGGTGGGCTTGGCCAGATCAATGTGATTGCGGGATATTCGTGCCGCACCCGGAATAATCAGGCAGGGGCCAAGATTTCTGAACATGGCAAAGGCCGCGCGATCGATATCTCGGGTATTACGCTGGCCAATGGCAAGACGATCTCGGTACTGGACGGCTGGAAGAAACGTTCTGATCGCAAGCTGCTAGAGCGGTTGCACAAAACGGCCTGTGGTCCGTTCGGGACGGTTCTGGGTCCGAAGTCGGACCGCTACCACAAGGATCATTTCCATTTTGACACGGCACGCCATCGCGGCGGGGCCTATTGCAAATAGGGCCTAGCGGATCACGAACATTGGCGCGGGGCCAAGTGGGATTGGCCCAAGGTTGATCCGCCCACGGCGGAAGGTCAGCGGCACCTCTAGCGTATCGGGATCGCGACCAAGACCGGCAAGCAGGGACAGCCCTTGGATCATCCCGTCGCCAACCTCTTTGGCGACGGCACCCGTAGACACAGCAAGCTCGACCATCTGCTTCCAGTTCGTGGCGCGCACTTCGATTTCACCGGTCGCAAATCCCGCCTCGTCGATTTTCAATTCGCCAGCCGCTTGCAGATCAAGTTCTCCCCATGTCGCCTTCAGCAGGCGCAGATCGATACCTGTCGGCTGCGGGCGACGGTTCTGAAGCGCGTTGATGTCCCACGGATCGGTGAAGCCGACATCAGCGTCCAGTTTAAGTGTCTGAAAAGTCTCGGGCAGGCCTTGCGCGCCAAGCATGGCCAGAAGTTCGCTGGACAGCAGTGCATTTTCTGAGCTTAGCCCAATACGATGCCAGTTCTCGCGCCCCTCGCGCGTTTCGGTCGCAACAGTCGCGGCCGGAAGACGCACTTGCCACCCCATATCCGAGCGCATCACGAACCCGTCCAGAACCATGGTCATCCGGTCGAGCGCAAGGTTGGTATCGGGTTGCAAAACAAGGCTTGCCTGAGACTTGTCGCTGCGCAGGGTAATCTTTTGGTTTGGGGTCGAGATGCTGTGCTGTTCGGGCCAGGTGGCAATCAGATGATTGGGTTTGTAGCTAAGTGCAAACAGTTGGAAAAACGGCGCTGACCAAGCAAGACCCGTGTCTGGGTCTGCAAGATTTAGTTGCGTCAGGGTCGCGTCGAACCGGTTGGGGAAGCCCACGACGCGGATGTCGTCATAGTCGGCAACCCAGCCCTCGTCCCGGCGGTCGTCAAGCCAAGTGGTCATACCCTCTTTCACGCCCTGCGATCCCACGAACCAGTAGCCAGAGTACAGGACCGCCGCGATGGTGGTTAGGCTGATCAATGCGCGCATCCTTGCGCCCCCTTTTGCTTTTCCTGCGTCCCGTTTATAGCCACCCGAACAGGAGGACCAGACCATGACGCCTGAACCTATGTGGGTCTTTGCCTATGGATCGCTGATGTGGAACCCCGGGTTTCCCGTGGCCGAAACGCATGTGGCCCGGGTCGAGGGGTATCATCGCTCTTTTTGCATGTGGTCTATTCACCATCGTGGAACCACCGAAAGCCCGGGTCTTGTGCTGGCATTGGACGAAGGATCCGGGGTCAATTGCCTTGGCCTTGGTCTGCGCGTCGAACCCGGCGCAGAGGAAGAGTCGCTGGCGCTGTTGCGTGAACGGGAATTGGTGTCCTCTGCCTATCTGGAGAAAGAGATCGATCTGATCCTGCAGCCGGGAGAGGTCGTTCGGGCGGTCACCTATGTAATTGACCCCAACCACGAGCAATACTGCCGCCACTTGTCGCTGGAAGATCAGGCTCAGACCATTGCTCGTGCGGTCGGTGGACGCGGTCCGAACACTGAATACCTGTACAACACTGTCGACCACCTGCGTGAGACGGGTATCGAAGATCCAGAGCTGAACTGGCTGTCCCAAAGGGTGCGCGAAATTACAACAGGCTCTGACGCGTAAAGCTTTGCCCTAAATTGTAAGTTGTTCGTCACCTCGTTTCTTCTTACGGTCTTTGGAAACAGGTACTAGGCGGGCAGACAGCCATGGCGAACGAACAGACCGGAAGACGGTCGCACTTTTCTCAGCCGGTCCGGCAGATTTTCCTTATGCTTGTGGCGGTGGGGCTTTTCTCCTTCGGCGCCTATATCGCCTATCCGCGTGTTGCCCCGGTCTTTCTGTCGAACCCATATCTGAACGGCGTCATCCTTCTGGTCTTCGTGATCGGGGTGCTGGCCTGCTTTATTCAGGTCATTCAGCTGATCTCATCCGTGATCTGGATCGAGGGTTATGCCCGTCAGGTCCCCGGCCATGAAAACACGCGGGCGCCACGGATGCTGGCGCCCCTGGCATCGCTCTTGCGGTCACGCGGGGCCGATCATGAGATCAACAGCTCTTCGGCCCGCAGTATTCTGGATTCGGTGGTCACACGGATTGAAGAAGCGCGCGATATCACGCGGTATATCACCAGCCTGCTGATCTTCCTTGGCCTGTTGGGGACCTTCTATGGCCTTGCGACCACGGTTCCGGCCGTGGTTGAAACGATCCGCTCACTGGCGCCAAGCGATGGTGAAACAGGGGTCGAGGTCTTTTCGCGCCTGATGTCAGGCTTGGAAGCGCAGCTTGGCGGGATGGGCACGGCCTTTGCCTCGTCTCTACTTGGCCTTGCCGGTTCCCTTGTCGTCGGCCTGCTAGAGCTATTCGCAAGCCACGGCCAGAACCGGTTCTATCGCGAGCTAGAGGAATGGTTGTCGACGATCACCCGACTTGGCTTTGCGACAGGCGATGGTGAAAGCGGCGGTGCGGGAACCGACGCGATGGTCATTCTTGCCGAACAGCTTAGCAAGCAAAGCTCGGCACTTGATGCCCTGCTTATCCAAATGCGCGAGGCGAACGAAGTGACCGATGCACGTCTGGCGCAGATGGTGGGTTCGATCGAAGATATGGTGTCGCGCGGTGGAAGCGATTCCAAGCAAGAAGAGGCCCTGCTGCGCATTGCCGATGGGCAGGAGCGTCTGGCGCAACTGCTGGAAAAACAAGACAGCGAGAACCCGCATGTCGACCCTGAAAGCCGGATGCGCCTGCGGTCGATCGACGTGCAGCTTCTGCGCGTTCTGGAAGAGATATCGGCGGGTCGTCAGGAAACGATGAGCGACCTGCGTGGCGATATCGCGACCCTGACCCGCACGCTTCAAAACCTAGGCAAGGGGGACTGATCCATGTCCCTGGCCCGTCGCAGCGGCGCGCGCTTCCAGTCCAATATCTGGCCGGGCTTCGTGGATGCCATGACGGCGCTGTTGCTGGTTTTGATGTTTGTTCTGTCGATCTTCATGATCGTGCAATTCATGCTGAACGAAACCATCACCGGGCAAGAAAACGAACTGGCAGAGTTGAACGGCGAAGTTCTGGCGCTGGCAGAGGCTTTGGGGCTGGAGCAGCGCGACAATGCGCGACTGGAAGACCGCGTCTCTGCGCTAGGTGCCAATCTGTCCCAGATCCAGCAAGAAAGCGCCCAGCAACAGGCATTGATTGCCACTTTGAATCTTCAGCTAACTGATACGACATCCGCATTGGACAGCGCCCAGTCAGAGATCACCGCGTTCGAAGCCCAGATTGCATCCCTTCTGACGCAAAATGCGGATCTGGATAGTGCCCTTTCGGCGTCGCAATCGGATGTGGCGAGCCTGACCAGCCAGAACGCAGATATTAGCGCAGCCTTGGCGGCGTCACGCGCCAACGTTGCGGATTTGACCAATCGCAATCAGGATATCAGCGCGGCTTTGGCTTCCGCTCGGGCCAATGTTTCTGACCTAACCAATCGAAATCAAGACATCACTGCGGCTTTGGCCGCGGCTCGGGAAGATGTCTCCGACCTGACCAGCCGCAACCAAGACATCAGCGCAGCCTTGGCGGCCTCGCAGGACGATGCAGCAGAATTGGCCCGGCGCAATGAAGACATAAACGCGGCGCTTGAACAGTCACAGGCTGACCGGCAGTCGCTGGAAGACAGAAATGCAAAGCTTGATGCTGCACGTCTGGCCAATGCGGCAACAGCGGAAGAGCTGCGCAATCGTCTGCTAAACGCTGAAGATGAAATCACGGCGATGACCCTGTCGCTGGAAGCACAGCGCCGGAAGGCAGAGGAAACCTTGACCCTACTGGCGGCAGCCGAAGCGGCGCGGAAACGGCTGGATGAAGACCTTGCCTCTGCGATGGCGGCCCGTCTGGCCGCCGAGGAAGAAATCGCCCGGCAGGCAGATCGCGAGCTGACCGAAAGGGAACGTCAGGCCGCCTTGCTGGCAACAGCGAACTCAGCCTTGTCACAGGAAGAGGCCAAGTCGGCCGAAGCCGCGCGCAAGGTCACCTTGCTGAACGAGCAGCTGGTCGCACTGCGCACACAACTGGCTGACCTGCAATCGCTGCTGGACGCGGCGCGTGCCAAGGATTCCGCTTCGAATGTTCAAATCGAGGCCTTGGGTTCGCAGCTGAACGCAGCGCTTGCACAAGCCGCGGCAGAACAACGCCGTCGGGCCGAGCTGGAAGAGGCCGAGCGTATTCGTCTGGAAGAAGAAGCCAAACGCCTTGCCGAAGAAGCCGAAGCGCTGGCGGAGCAGGCGAAAGACCTAGAGAACTACCGTTCGGAATTCTTTGGCCGTTTGCGTGAAGTTCTGGCGGATCGTGAAGGCGTGCGGGTAGTAGGCGACCGGTTCGTGTTCTCGTCAGAGGTTCTGTTTGATGTGGGGTCGGCAGATCTGGCGCCGGAAGGGCAGGCCCAAATCGCCAATGTGGCGTCGATCTTGCGGGATGTGGCTGGCCAGATCCCATCAGAGATCGACTGGATCATTCGCGTGGACGGACACACCGACAATGTCCCGATCTCGGGTTCTCGCCGGTTCAGCGACAACTGGGAACTTAGCCAGGCCCGCGCCCTGTCAGTTGTACGTTTCATGACCGTTGTTCTCGGCTTCCCACCCGAGCGGTTGGCCGCAACAGGCTTCGGTGAATACGCCCCTGTAAACACCGAGGACACGCCAGAGGCCCGCGCCCAGAACCGGCGGATCGAACTGAAGCTGACAGAGCGATAAAGAAAAAGGCCGCTTCTTATCGAAGCGGCCTCTTAATTTGTACTTACGTTTGCTTAGTCTGCGGTCAAAAGCGGTGGCTTTTTCGAGGACAGCTGCTTGGCTTTGGGTTCTTCGATGCGAAGCTCCAACTCGCCAGCCTTGATGCCCACTTTTACCAGACCGCCTTTGGCCAACTTGCCGAACAGTAGTTCCTCGGCCAGTGGCTTTTTGATGTGCTCTTGGATTACGCGGCCAAGCGGGCGGGCGCCCATCTTGTCGTCATAACCCTTGTCCGCCAGCCATTCAGCAGCGGCGCGGGTCAGTTCGATATGGACGTTGCGGTCCATCAGCTGAGCCTCAAGCTGCAGCACAAACTTCTCGACCACTTGCAGGATGACCTCTTTGCCAAGCGGGGCAAAGCTAATCACCGCATCCAGACGGTTGCGGAATTCCGGCGTGAAGGTGCGCTCGATCGCGGCGGTGTCTTCGCCTTCGCGACGGTCGCGGCCAAAGCCGATAGCGGCCTTTGCCTGTTCCGCAGCACCCGCGTTCGAGGTCATGATCAGCACCACGTTGCGGAAGTCTGTGGTCCGGCCGTTGTGGTCGGTCAGCTTCCCGTGGTCCATGACCTGCAGCAGGATGTTGAAGACATCCGGGTGCGCCTTTTCGATCTCGTCCAGCAGCAGCACACAATGCGGGTTCTGATCGACCGCATCGGTCAGCATGCCACCCTGATCAAATCCGACGTAACCCGGAGGCGCGCCGATCAGGCGGCTGACAGAGTGTTTCTCCATGTACTCAGACATGTCGAAACGGGTCAGTTCGACGCCCAGAGTGTCGGCCAGTTGCTTGGCGACCTCGGTCTTACCTACACCGGTTGGGCCGGCGAATAGATAGTTGCCGATGGGCTTTTCTGGCTCGCGCAGACCGGCCCGGGCCAGTTTGATCGCAGAAGACAGGGCTTCGATCGCTTTGTCCTGCCCAAAAACCACGCGCTTCAGGGCGGGTTCGAGGTCTTTGAGAACCTCGGCATCGTCCTTGGACACTGTTTTCGGTGGGATGCGAGCAATCTTAGCGATGACATCTTCGATCTCTTTTACACCGATGGTCTTGCGACGCTTGGATTCGGCGACCAGATGCTGTGCGGCGCCGGCCTCGTCGATCACGTCGATGGCCTTGTCCGGCAGCTTGCGGTCGTTGATGTAACGCGCCGACAGTTCCACCGCGGTTTTGATCGCATCGGTGGTGTATTTGATGTCGTGGTGCTTCTCGAAGTAGGGCTTCAGACCCTTCAGGATCTTCACGGCATCATCAACAGACGGCTCGTTCACGTCGATCTTCTGGAAACGACGCGACAGGGCGCGGTCTTTTTCAAAGTGCTGACGGAACTCTTTATACGTGGTTGAGCCCATGCAACGCAGTTTGCCACCCTGAAGCGCGGGCTTCAACAGGTTCGAGGCATCCATCGCCCCGCCGCTGGTCGCACCAGCGCCGATGACAGTGTGAATCTCGTCGATGAACAGCACCGCGTCCGGGTGATCTTCAAGCTCTTGCATGACCGCCTTCAGGCGTTCTTCGAAATCACCGCGATAGCGGGTTCCGGCCAGAAGCGCGCCCATATCCAGCGAGTAGATGGTCGCTTTAGACAGAACCTCAGGTGTCTCGCCCGCGACGATCTTGGCTGCCAGACCTTCGGCGATCGCGGTTTTGCCCACGCCCGGGTCACCCACCAGAAGCGGGTTATTCTTGCGGCGGCGGCACAGAACCTGAATGCAACGCTCGACCTCGTGGGCGCGACCGATCAGCGGATCGATGTCCCCTTTGGTCGCCTTGGTGTTCAGGTCAACGCAATACTTGGCCAGCGCTGATTCCTTATCCTGGGCTTCCTCGGTCGTCTCAGGCTGTTCTGCTTCGCTTAAGTCTTCGGCGCCGGTGATCGGACGACCCTCGCCAAAGGCGGGGTCCTTCGCAACACCATGCGCGATGAAGTTGACCGCGTCATAGCGGGTCATCTCTTGCTGCTGCAGGAAGTAGGCGGCGTTGGATTCACGTTCGGCAAAGATGGCGACCAGAACGTTTGCGCCAGTTACCTCGGTCCGGCCCGAGGACTGCACGTGGATCGCGGCGCGTTGGATCACGCGTTGGAAGGCGGCGGTTGGCACGGCCTCGGATCCGTCGATATCCGTGACCAGCGTCGACAACTCCTCATCAATGAAATCGGTGAGGGTCTTGCGCAGCTCATCCAGATCGACCGAACAGGCTTTCATGACCTTCGCGGCGTCGGGTTCTTCGATCAGCGCCAGCAGAAGGTGTTCTAGGGTTGCCAGTTCATGATTGCGTGCGTTGGCCATTGCCAGCGCAGAGTGAATGGCTTGCTCGAGTGTTGTCGAAAACGAAGGCACGTGGCGTGCTCCTTTCCTTATTAGGTCAGGGAACGGGGGAGGGCCCGTACCATAACCGTGGCCTCATAGTCTTAAAGTTCGGCTTTGTTCGCCAACCTTCAAGCTCTTTTTATTGAAAATCGCACTTTGGACCGTTTTGTGTCCATTTTTCTAAGCGCGATTTCACATCACCATCAGCCGTAGTCTCGCATCAGAAATTGTCTTTTCTGGTTCGAATTTCGGCGAAAACCGCGTCATCCGCCGCGTTTTCCATACCGATGGCTTGTTTGACCGACGCAAGATTCGCCCGAAGGAAGGGGTTCGTCGCGAGTTCATCACTTAGAAGTGAGGGAACTGTCGCCTGACCTTTCGCGCGCATTTCGTCGATCCGCTGAGAACGAGAGATAAGCTTGGCATTCTCCGGTTCAACCGTCAGAGCGAATTTTGCGTTGCTTGTCGTATATTCATGACCCGAGCAGATCAGCGTGTCGCCGGGCAGGGCGGCGAGCTTTGACAGGCTCACCCACATTTGCTGTGGGGTGCCTTCGAATAGGCGGCCACAGCCAAGCGCCATCAGGCTGTCGCCGGTAAAGGCGGCCTGAGCGGCGGGCAGATAAAAGGCGATGTGGCCGACGGTATGTCCCGAGACATCGAAGACCTGCACAGGGTTGCCAGCGAACTCGAACGTGTCGCCATCTTCGACCTGCGCGTCCAGTGGCGGCAGGCGGTGCGCGTCCGGCGCGCCACCGGTGACTTTGGCGCCGGTTGCCTCGACGACCTCGGCGACGCCGTCAATGTGATCCCAGTGGTGGTGGGTCAGCCAGATATCAGTCAGGGTCCAGCCGCGTTCGTTGAGAGCGGCCAGAATCGGCGCCGCCTCGGGGACATCCACGACCACCGTTGCTCCGCTGGCGCTGTCATGCACAAGGAAGCTGTAGTTGTCTTCAAGGCAAGGGACGGTGACAAGTTCAAGGGGCATGGCGTTTCCACGTTTGCAAGCTATGTTAATCCCAACTGTTGCCGATCCTGAGGCGGGCCGCAATGCACCTTGATGTGCTTGATCTGAGAAATTTTTACTATCGGACCAAATTGGGGCGGGTAGCTCAGAAGGCTGTGCGCCATCAGGTGCAGGAAATCTGGCCGGATCTGAAGGGTGAAACCTTGGCGGGATTTGGCTTTGCCGTGCCCTTGCTGCGCCCCTATCTGTCCGAGGCGCGGCGCGTGACAGCATTGATGCCGGGACCGCAGGGCGTGATGCCTTGGCCCGCGGGCGAGAACAACCTGTCAACCCTGTGCGAAGAGGTGCATTGGCCTCTGTCTACCGGCTTCGTCGACCGGTTGATCGTGATGCACGGGTTAGAGACCAGCAAAAATCCCTCGGCCCTTTTGGAAGAGTGTTTCCGCGCACTCAGCCCGCGTGGGCGCGCTTTGTTCGTTGTGCCCAACCGCTCTGGTCTCTGGGCGCGGAACGACCGTACCCCCTTTGGCTTTGGCCGTCCTTATTCGTTGCGCCAGTTGGAGGCGCAACTGAAGCAGCACGGGTTTCAACCCGAGGCGCATAGATGGGCTTTATTTGCGCCTCCAAACCACAAGCGTTTCTGGCTGCGCAGTTCCTCAATGCTCGAAGGCGTCGGTCGGCGAACGGGCGGTTTCTACCCGGGGGGCGTTTTGCTGGTTGAGGTGACGAAGCAGGTCTATCGCCCGTCAGGTCCGGGTGTGGCGGATGTGGTGAAAGACCCTCTGCGTGTTCTGGAAGGTCTGCCCGTTCCAAGCCCAAAGCCGGTGTGATTCACGCAAAAGCGACTCATTTCGGGATACAATTGCATACAAACAACGCTGCTTCATCTGGTCGCACCTTTGAAATATCTGTTTTAGACCCTTATTTTCACTGGTCTCCGTAAATACGCGAAAGCTGGCTGTTCTTTGTTGCTAGGTGTGATTTGCTCTGCTAAACCCACGCCGAATTTACGCGTGCTCATCCGAGTGCGTCACCAAGACTGCTACCTACCGCGTCCTGCGGATTAGGGGCTTCAGACATCGAAAGGGTGGACGTGTCCGAACCAGCTTCGATCTCAAACGGCATTGCTGCACGCTATGCCACGGCCATTTTTGAACTGGCCAAAGAGTCCAATTCCATTGCTGCCATTGAAGCAGACCTCGACGTTATCGAGGGCGCTCTTGCTGACAGTGCCGAATTCCGTGACCTGATCACTTCGCCGGTGTACTCGCGCGAAGAGCAGGGCAACGCGATTGCCGGTATCGCCCAGAAGATGGGTCTGTCTGCGACTCTGGCAAACACGCTTGGCCTGATGGCGTCCAAGCGTCGCCTGTTCGTGCTGCCGCAATTGGCTGCTACGCTGCGCGGCCTGATCGCCGACGAAAAAGGCGAAGTCACAGCGGAAGTCACCGCAGCCAAAGCGCTGACGGCTGAACAACTGGACAAACTGTCTGCCTCGCTGAAAGCGTCGGTCGGCAAAGATGTGAAAATTAATGCGACCGTTGATGAAAGCCTCATCGGCGGTCTTATCGTAAAAGTGGGCTCGAAGATGATCGATAGCTCGATCCGCTCCAAGCTCAGTGCACTCCAGAACACCATGAAAGAGGTCGGATAATGGGTATCCAAGCTGCCGAAATCTCTGCGATCCTGAAGGAGCAGATCAAGAACTTTGGCCAAGAAGCCGAAGTTGCCGAAGTTGGCCGCGTGCTGAGCGTTGGTGACGGTATCGCCCGTGTACACGGTCTGGACAATGTTCAGGCTGGTGAAATGGTTGAATTCCCCGGTGGTATCCGCGGGATGGCCCTGAACCTCGAGATCGACAACGTTGGTGTTGTTATCTTCGGTTCGGACCGCGACATTAAAGAAGGCGACACTGTTAAGCGTACCAACGCGATTGTGGACGTGCCGGCTGGCGACGCTCTGCTGGGTCGCGTTGTTGACGGTCTGGGCAACCCGATCGACGGCAAAGGCCCGATCGAAGCGTCCGAGCGCCGCATCGCTGACGTTAAAGCGCCGGGCATCATCCCGCGTAAATCGGTTCACGAACCGATGGCAACCGGCCTGAAGTCGGTTGACGCGATGATCCCGATTGGCCGTGGCCAGCGTGAACTTATCATTGGTGACCGTCAGACCGGTAAAACTGCCGTTGCTCTGGACACCATCCTGAACCAGAAGTCGTACAACGACGCTGCTGGCGATGACGAAAGCAAGAAACTGTACTGCGTATACGTCGCGGTTGGTCAGAAGCGTTCGACCGTTGCTCAGCTGGTCAAGAAGCTGGAAGAAACCGGCGCGATCGAATATTCGATCGTTGTGGCCGCAACCGCGTCCGACCCGGCACCGATGCAGTTCCTGGCGCCCTACGCCGCGACCGCAATGGCCGAATACTTCCGTGACAACGGCAAGCACGCCCTGATCATCTATGATGACCTGTCGAAGCAGGCTGTGTCCTATCGTCAGATGTCGCTGCTGCTGCGTCGTCCTCCGGGACGTGAAGCCTACCCGGGCGACGTTTTCTACCTGCACTCCCGTCTGCTGGAACGTTCGGCGAAGCTGAGCGAAGAGCACGGTGCAGGCTCGCTGACCGCTCTGCCGGTTATCGAAACTCAGGGCGGCGACGTTTCGGCGTTTATTCCGACCAACGTGATCTCGATCACCGACGGCCAGATCTTCCTGGAAACCGAGCTGTTCTACCAGGGTATCCGCCCTGCTGTTAACACAGGTCTGTCGGTTTCGCGTGTTGGTTCGTCCGCACAAACCAACGCGATGAAGTCGGTTGCTGGTCCGGTTAAACTGGAACTGGCTCAGTACCGCGAGATGGCTGCGTTCGCGCAGTTCGGTTCGGACCTTGACGCCGCAACTCAGCAGCTGCTGAACCGTGGTGCCCGCCTGACCGAGCTGATGAAACAGCCGCAGTACTCGCCGCTGACCAACGCGGAAATCGTCTGCGTCATCTACGCTGGTACCAAAGGTTACCTGGACAAGCTGCCTGTCGCTCAGGTTGGTCGCTTCGAACAGGGCCTGGTCGCACACCTGCGCGGCAAGCACGCCGATCTGTTGGATTACATCACCAACGAAGATCCGAAGATCAAAGGCGAAGCGGAAGACAAGATCAAAGCCGCGCTTGACGAATTCGCAGCAGACTTCGCGTAAGTAGGGCCTCAGGGGACAGGATATGCCAAACCTGAAGGATCTCAAAAACCGGATCGAGAGTGTCAAAAGCACTCGTAAGATCACGAAGGCCATGCAGATGGTGGCCGCCGCAAAACTGCGGCGGGCACAGGATGCGGCCGAGGCCGGACGGCCTTATGCAGCACGGATGAATGCCGTGCTGGGTGGACTGGCGGCTTCGGTCGGCGGTTCAGACAGCGCACCGAAGCTTCTGTCGGGCACCGGTTCTGATCAGACCCACCTGCTGGTGGTCATGACTGCAGAACGTGGCCTGTGCGGCGGCTTTAACAGCTCGATCGCCAAACTGGCACGCGCCAAGGCCGAGGAACTGATCGCCGCGGGTAAAACCGTGAAGATCCTGACCGTCGGTAAAAAAGGCCGCGAGCAGCTGAAGCGTGACATGGCAGAGCTTTTCGTCGACCACGTCGACCTGAGCGAAGTCAAGCGCATCGGCTATGAGAACGCGCATGAGATTGCCGCTGACGTTCTGGGCCGCTTTGACGCGGGCGAGTTTGACGTTGCGACCATCTTCTACAACCGTTTCCAGTCGGTGATCTCGCAGATCCCGACGGCGCAGCAGATCATTCCTGCCGCGTTCGAGGAAAGCGAAGCAGAAAGCACTCTGTACGACTATGAACCGTCGGAAGAGGGCATTCTGGAAGACCTGCTGCCGCGCGGTGTCGCGACACAGATCTTTGCAGCGCTTCTGGAAAACGGCGCGTCCGAGCAGGGTGCACGTATGTCCGCAATGGACAACGCGACCCGCAACGCTGGCGACATGATCGACAAGCTGACCATCGAGTTCAACCGCTCGCGTCAGGCTGTCATCACCAACGAGCTTATCGAAATCATTTCGGGCGCTGAGGCGCTCTAACCGAACCGGAGACGAAACATGGCAAACGCAAAAGGCAAAGTGACCCAGGTCATTGGCGCCGTTGTGGACGTGCAGTTCGAAGATCACCTGCCGGAGATTCTGAACGCACTGAACACCGAGAACAACGGTAAGAAACTGGTTCTGGAAGTATCCCAGCACCTTGGCGAAAACACTGTTCGCTGCATCGCGATGGACGCGACCGAAGGTCTGGTCCGTGGCGCACCGGTAGAAGACACCGGCGCACCGATCTCGATCCCGGTTGGCAACGCCACCCTGGGCCGCATCCTGAACGTTATCGGCGAACCCGTTGACGAAAAGGGTCCGGTTGAAGCGAAAGAAACTCGCGCCATCCACCAGCCCGCACCGGAATTCAACGATCAGGCAACTGAATCCGCGATCCTGGTTACCGGCATCAAGGTTATCGACCTGCTGGCCCCCTACTCGAAGGGTGGTAAGATTGGTCTGTTCGGCGGCGCCGGCGTTGGCAAAACCGTTCTGATTATGGAACTCATCAACAACATCGCAAAAGTGCACTCGGGTTTCTCGGTGTTCGCGGGTGTTGGCGAGCGTACTCGTGAAGGTAACGACCTGTACCACGAGATGATCGAATCGAACGTTATTAAGCCTGACAACCTGGAAGAATCGCAGGTTGCGCTGGTTTACGGCCAGATGAACGAACCTCCGGGTGCGCGTGCACGTGTTGCTCTGACCGGTCTAACCCTGGCCGAGCAGTTCCGTGACCAGTCCGGTACCGACGTTCTGTTCTTCGTCGACAACATCTTCCGCTTTACTCAGGCGGGTTCCGAGGTGTCGGCGCTTCTGGGCCGTATTCCTTCGGCGGTGGGCTATCAGCCGACCCTGGCAACCGACATGGGCGCCATGCAGGAACGCATTACCTCGACCAAGCAGGGTTCGATCACCTCGATCCAGGCCGTCTACGTTCCCGCGGACGACCTTACCGACCCCGCACCGGCAACCACCTTTGCGCACCTCGACGCAACCACCGTTTTGTCGCGTGCGATTTCGGAGCTGGGCATCTACCCGGCGGTTGACCCGCTCGACTCTTCGTCGCGTATTCTGGACCCGGCCATCGTTGGTGAAGAACACTACAACGTTGCCCGTGAAGTTCAGGGTATCCTGCAGCGCTACAAGTCGCTGCAAGACATCATCGCCATCCTTGGCATGGACGAACTGTCGGAAGAAGACAAACTGACCGTTGCGCGTGCTCGTAAGATCCAGCGCTTCCTGTCGCAGCCGTTCGACGTTGCGAAGGTCTTCACCGGTTCCGACGGTGTTCAGGTTCCGCTGGAAAAAACCATCGCTTCGTTCAAAGCGGTTGTTGCTGGCGAATACGACCACCTGCCGGAAGGCGCGTTCTACATGGTCGGCGACATCGACGAAGTGATCGCCAAAGCCGAGAAAATGGCAGCAGACGCCGCCTAAGGAGGGCTGAATGGCCGATACGATGCAATTCGACCTGGTGTCGCCTGAGAAGAGCCTCGCTTCGGCTCAGGTGACCGAGGTTCAGATTCCGGGTGCCGAGGGTGACCTGACTGCGATGCCGAACCACGCACCGCTGATCACCACCCTGCGTCCCGGCGTTCTGAAGGCTGCCGGACCCGACGGCGACATGGAATATGTCGTCACCGGCGGGTTCGCCGAGATCTCGGCAGAGGGCACCTCGGTTCTGGCGGAGCGTGCATATGCCGTTGCCGACATGACCGCGGACGTTCTGTCGACCCTGCTGGACGAAGGCAAAGCCGCGCTGGAGGCCGCACCGGCCGAGGCGAAGGACGCGCTGGCCAAGCAGGTTGCCGATCTGGAAGCCATGGGTGCCAAAGTCGGGCTGTAAGTCCGACTAAGGTCTGATCCTTTACACATTTAGAAAAACCCCGCTCGACAAGAGCGGGGTTTTTTGCATTCTGGGGGAATAGAAGACCCGAAGGCAATTTTTATCCCAATGAAGAAATTGGAAAACCATCTGATAGGAATCGAACAGGGCTCACCAATTCTGTTTTCGGATTTCAAGGATGGGGGGGATATGTGGTCCGGGACCGGACCACGCGAAGTGCGCCATCCCGTGACTTTCAACCAGCCGTTCAAAAAGCCGCCCTCTGTACAGGTTTGCATATCCATGTGGGACATGGATCAGAAAACGAATATGCGGGCGGATATTTCAGCGGTGAACATCACCACTGATGGGTTCGACATCCTGTTCAGCACTTGGGCTGACACCCGGATCGCGCGGATCCGGGCCAGCTGGATGGCGATTGGAGAGGCCAGTCACGACGATGACTGGCAACTCGATTAGGTGGTGTAGAGACCTTCGTAGATCGGCCCCAGGGTCGAGTTATCAAACAGCGACGAAACAGAGGTGCCGTTCCAGGTGTTCAGAATCGCCTGCGCGAACAGCGGGGCGGTGGGAACGATTCGGATATTCTTTGCCGCCTGAACCGGGCCGGTCGCCTCGATCGAGTCGGTGATCACGAGGCTTTTCATGACAGAGTTGGTCACGCGCTCAACCGCAGGGCCGGAAAGAACACCGTGGGTGATATAGGCGTGAACCTCTTTGGCGCCTTTTTCCATCAGCAGGTCAGCGGCCTTGCACAGGGTTCCAGCGGTGTCACAAAGGTCGTCCACGATGATACAGGTCTTGTCGCTGACATCACCGATCACGGTCATCTCGGCAACTTCACCGGCCTTCTCGCGGCGTTTGTCCACGATCGACAGCGGTGCGTTGATGCGCTGAGCCAGTTCGCGGGCACGGGCCACGCCGCCCACGTCGGGCGAGACGACCATGATGTCGTCCAACTGGTCTTTGAAGTGGTGCTTCACGTCCAGCGCAAAGATCGGCGATGCGTAAAGGTTGTCGACCGGAATATCGAAGAAGCCCTGAATCTGCGTCGCGTGCAGGTCCATAGTCAGGATACGTTCGATCCCGGCTTCAACCAACATATTGGCGACCAGCTTGGCGGTGATCGGCGTGCGGGCCTTGGTGCGACGGTCTTGACGCGCATAGCCGAAATAGGGAATCACGGCAGTGATCCGCGCGGCCGAAGAACGGCGCAGCGTGTCGGCGATGATCAGCAGTTCCATCAGGTTGTCGTTTGCCGGGTTCGAGGTCGGCTGGATAATGAACATGTCCTCACCGCGGACGTTCTCGAACACCTCGACAAAAATTTCTGCGTCGTTGAAACGCTCGACCCGCGCATCCACAAGACTGACCGGACCGCCGCGATGCATGGACATCCGTTTTGCAATGGCCTTCGCCAAGGTCTGGTTCGCGTTTCCGGAGATAAGTTTCGGCTCTGTGAGCGTGGGCATGGCAGCGCTTCCCGCAATAAATGACAGATTCGTGACGTTGACACCGTCACGCAACCCGATAGCGTCTTAACTGCTTTGCTGCAATGGGAGGGTGGCTTTTGGCCCAAATTGACTATTATTTCTCGACAGTTTCGCCGTTTACCTACCTAGCCGGAAACCGGCTGGAAGAGATCGCGGCCAAGCACGGGGCGACGATCACGTATAAACCGATTGATCTGATGGCCCTGTTTCCCCGCACCGGTGGCGTTCCGCTGCCGGAACGGCACCCCAATCGAAATGATTATCGCGCGCAGGATCTACCGCGTCTGGCCAAGGTGTCTGGACTGCCGTTTAACCTGAAGCCCATGTATTGGCCCGCCAATGCCGCGCCATCGTCCTACGCCATTATCGCCGCGCAAAAGGCCGGGGGCGGCGATGTGGGCGCCTTGGTGCAGGGCATCCTGAGGGCTGTCTGGGCCGAGGAACGCGACATTGCCGACGACGCGACGATTGGGGCCTGCCTAGAGGCGGCAGGGTTTGACCCCTCTCTCGCGTTCAGTGGAATGCTTGTGGGGGCAGAGACCTATGCGGCTAATCTGGAAGAGGCCGTGAACAAAGGGGTCTTTGGATCGCCCTTCTATATCACCGACGACGATCAGCGGTTCTGGGGGCAGGACCGGCTGGATCATCTGGATCTGCATCTGGCGGGAGAGCTTTAGAGCTCTTCGTCGATCAGGTAGTCTTCCCATTCCTCGACGGGCAGGCCGAACTCTGACACGGTCTGCCCGCGCATCGAGATACCGGCCTTATGAACGCTTTCCGGGTCGCCCGAGACCAGCGGATGCCAGTCGGCCAGACCTTTGCCCTCTTGCATGCGGCGGTAGGCGCAGCTGGCTGGCATGAAATAGGCTGTCTTGTGCAACGTCTCGGGTGTCAGGACGATGCATTCGGGTACGATCATCTTGCGCGTCTCATAATGTGCACAGCGGCAGGTGTCGTCGTCCAGAAGGCGGCACGCGACGCGGGTAAAGACAACTTCGCCCGTGTCTTCGTCTTCCAATTTGTTCAGACAGCATTTGCCGCAACCATCGCAGAGCGCTTCCCACTCTTCGCGGGTCATCTTTTTCAGCGGGATTTTCTCCCAGAAACGGGGGCGCAGCTTGGTCATAGCGCGGTCAGGATTGCACGTGCTTGGTCGCAATCCTCATCCATCTGCTTGATCAGAGCCTCCAGCCCGTTGAACTTCAGCTCTGGCCGCAGATAGTCGACCAACCCGACCGAGATACGGGACCCGTAGAGGTCGGCAGAGAAGTCGAACAGGAAGGTTTCGCAATTGGGCACTTCGCCGTCGAACATCGGGCGGACCCCGATTGAGGACGCACCGTGGTAGTTGCCGGCATGGGGGCCGTCGAGAACCTCGACCAGAACGGCATAGACACCGAACCTCGGTTGATGCAGCCCGGCAAGAGAGATGTTGGCGGTTGGAAAGCCCAACTCGCGGCCGCGCTGTTCCCCTGTAATCACCTCGCCCTCGATACGGTGCCAGTGACCCAGCATCTCGGCTGCGTCACGCGGGCGGCCCTCGGTCAGCGCGTTGCGAATCTGGGTAGAGGACACGGTCAGGTCAGTGCGCTCCAGAAGTTGGGCGAGGGTCACGGCGAAACCGTATTTCTCGCCTAGATCGACAAGGTCCTGCGCCGAGCCGCTGCGCTTCGCCCCGAAGCAGAAATCGGCACCGACAACCACATGGGCCACGCCCAAAGCATCGACCAGAACCTGCTTTACGAACTCGTCTGGCGTCAGCGAGGACAGATCACGGTTAAAGGGCATTTCATACAGTTGCGCGACGCCCAGCTTTTCCAGACGGTGCGCGCGAGCGTCAGAATTCATCAGGCGAAAGGCCGGGGCGTCGGGGGCAAAGAATTCACGCGGGTGGGGTTCGAAGGTCAGCACACCCAAAGGCGCGTTGCCCCAGTCACGGGCAATGTCCAGCACCGCCTGATGGCCCAGATGGACGCCGTCAAAATTGCCAATCGCGACGCTGGCGCCGCGATTTTCATCTGTCAGATCATTGATAGAGCTATGGCGCTGCATCGGTCCCCGGGGTGCGGGGCCAGCCCCGTCAGTCGAACTTGCGGCTTGGCGCCAGTACGACGGCCTCGCCTCTTAGAACAACCGTATCGCCCACGGCGCAGTGACAATCAAGTGTCACCCGGCGCTTGGCGTGGTTGATGTCGACGACTTTGACCTCGGCATAGACCACGTCACCGGGGCGTACGGGGGCCATGAAGGTCAGCGACTGCTTCATGTAGATGGTGCCGTGGCCGGGAAGCTGTTCGCCAATCACGGCAGAGATCAAGCCCGCGGTCAGCATGCCATGTGCGATGCGGCCTTCGAAGATCGTGTCGAGGGCGTAGTCATCATCAAGGTGTACCGGGTTCCGGTCGGTTGAGACTTCGGCGAACAGTTCGATGTCGCGGTCGGTCACCTCTTTGCGCAGGTAACGGAGCATCCCGATTTCGATATCTTCGATGCAAATTGTTCCGCGTGGCATGTTGTCCAACATCATGACTTCCTCGATTCATGTTGCGGTGCAGCATAAGATACTCCACAGCCATTTGCAAACGGGAAAGTAATAATAGTCCACCTGCCGCAAAAAAGTCGTAACTTTCTTGCGTGATGGATTTGCCCTACCGAAGGAAGCCGATGCTGTAATTCGGCGATACTTTTTCTTGGGCGAGGTAGGTTTTCAGCTTTTCCGAATCTGGTTGATGCTTGGTGCCGGTGTCAGCAGCGGCTAGGCCGCCGGTGATGAAAAGGCTGTCCAGGTTTTCGCCCATAGCGCCCGAGATATCTGTGTGGGGGCCGTCGCCGATGCACAGGATGTCCTCGTCGGCGATGTTGGCGAGTTCGGCCAGACGGCGGCGGGCAAGGTCATAGATCGGCGGGTGGGGCTTGCCAAAGTACAGGCTTTCACCGCCCATTTCGGTATATAGGCGCGCCAGTGCACCAGCGCACCATTCGCGGTCTTCGCCCCGATCCACGACGATGTCGGGATTGGCGCAGAGCAGTTTCATGCCCTTCTGCTTGGCATAGAGAAAGGCGGGGCGGTTCACGTCCGGGTCTGCGTGCGGATCCATTGGACCGCAGCATACAATGCCTTCCGCTTGTTCCAGCGGAACGCGGGTGATTTCCACTGGGTTTTCGATGATTTGAATGGGCTCAAAGAAGCCCGCATCGCGTTCCTCTTCGCCCATGAAATAGACCTTGGAGCCGACCGCGCCCAAATACATGGCTGACCGCGCGCTGTCGCCAGAGGTGGCGATCGTGTCATAGGCATCGGCGGGAACTTTGAACTGCGCCAGTTGCTCTGCCACGCCCAGACGCGGTTTCGGAGAGTTGGTCAGAAGCACCACGATCCCACCCTGACGGCGGTAGTCCTGCAAAGCGGCGACGGCCTCGGGGTAGGCGGTGATCCCATTGTGGACACAGCCCCAGAGGTCGACAAACAAGGCTTTATAGCGCGACGAAATTTCGGAAAGGGATGTGATAATCTGGGTCATGGTGGCCTCTGGGTCGGTCGTTGTCTTGGGGTACACCACGCTGCGCGTCAGCGGTAGGGGAAAAGCCCAAAGCTTTGATGCAGAATGCGTACAGAAGCTGTACGCACGATATTGCCGTCAGACAGTTTCCAGAATCTCTGCCACAAGGGACCGGAACCATCGGTGCGCCGGGTTGTGAGAGCTGCTTTTGTGCCACGTCATGCAGAGTTCGACCCGTGGCACCTGCATCGGCGGGTGATAAAGCGACAACCCAAGGCGCGGGGCCAAATGGTTGGCAAGCTGGCTTGCCGTCAGAGCGACCAGATCGCTGCTTGAAACCGCAGAGAGGACACTGGACATGAACGGTAGGCTCATGGCCACGCGCCGCGAGCGCCCGGCTTTTTGTAGCGCAATGTCCCCCATCGTTTGCAGCCGACCTTCGGGAGAGAAGACGACATGCCCAAGGTCGCAATACAGATCCATCGGAATGACCTCGCCGGGGGTAATGCCTGCGCGCTCCAGACGCGGGTGATCCTTACGTGCTGTGACGACAAAGTCGGAATACAGAACGGTTTGCGACTCGATCCAGTCGGGATAGGTGGTGCGTGGGTTCAGCGAGATGTCGACATCAATCTCGCGCAGTTTTTCAAGATGGCCATCGGGCACCAAATCGACCAGTTGCACCTGCATGAAAGGGGCCTGTCGTGCCATCCGATCGGCCAGCCGGGGCATCAGGATTTCCGCGAAGAAATCGGTGCCGGACAGTTTGAAACTGTCTCGCGCGCGGCTGGGGTCGAAGGTTTTCTCTTTCGATAGCGTGCTGGCGATGTCTTCCAGCAAACAGCGCAGAGGCACCTGCAGTCCCCGGGCATAGTCGGTCGGCACAATGCCCTGACCCTCGCGTATGAACAACGGGTCATCCAGACTGAGACGCAACCGCCCAAGCGCGGCGGATACGGCGGGTTGGGTAAGGCCAAGCCGCTCTGAGGCTTTGGTGGTGGAACGCAGCTCTAACAGCGCGTCGAGGACCCTGAGAAGATTCAGGTCGAGGCTTAATAAATTAATCATGCTTATACATATCATACAATTTACAAATTTTGAGAATGAAATTGGTTGGGCCACACTCTTTCAAAGAGCGACATTTGAAGGAGTTAAACATGTCGGGGCGCACCAAGGCAGAACTTGAGAATGTGACTTATGCCTGCCATCTGCGCGGATCAGAAACCGGCGGCAGTATAGGGATCTTCGAAAGCACCGACGCCCCCGGTTATGGCCCACCCCGGCACATTCACCATGATGCGGACGAAACGTTCTTCATCCTGTCGGGTGAGGTCGACTTCCTGTGCGATGGGCAAGTCGTGGAGCGCAGCGTGGGTCAAACGCTTTTCGTACCGCGCGGGACAGAGCATTGCTTTCGGGTCAAAGGCGAATACCCGGCGCGCCTGCTGACAATCATGACACCCGGTGGCTTTGAAGAGTTTTTCGATGCGTTCAAAGCCAAGGGTTTGGAGCTGCCAAGGGATATGGAGCAGATCGCGAAAATCGCCTTGGAATTTCACTGTGAGTTTACAGGGCCGCCGATGGAAGCGGCATAAAAAGGGAGAAGGAAATGAAGGGAATCGCGTTTTTGTTTTTCTTGGTGGCAGCGCTTTGCGTCACCATTGGCATGGCCTGGGGAATTCAGATGTCTGCCTCGGGTAACCACACCCTGTCGGCGGCGCATGCGCATTTGAATCTGATCGGCTGGGTCACGATGGGATTGTTCGGGGTGTACTACCATGTGGTTCCCGATGCCGCCGGGAAGATGTTGGCCAAGGTGCACTTTGGTGTGGCAGTGGCCGGTGTGGTCATCATCACGCCGGGGATTGTACAGGCCGTCACCGAGAGGGGAGAGACACTGGCCAAGGTCGGCTCGCTTCTGACTTTGGTGTCGATGCTGATCTTCCTGTTCACGGTCGTGACCAACCGGGTCAAGGCGTAGGGTTCGGGGTGCCTAAGACGACATGACTCCGAAAAAGAAAAAACGCCGCGCGATCTCTCGCGCGGCGCTTTGTTTGTGACCGGTACGGATCAGACCTTCAGGTTCGGAATGATCTGCTTTTTACGGCTGACAACGCCGGGCAGCACAACGGTGTCGCCCTCGGCAGTGACGTCAAAGGACTTGGCCGCAACGTCTTTGACCAGATCGTTGGGAACCAGCAGGGTCGATTCTTCGTTCAGGATGTCGACGACGAACAGCAGGACCTGATCAACACCGTCTTCAGCGGCAACGGTGGTCATGGCCTCCATCAGGCTGGCCTTGCGGTCCAGAACGGTCGCGGGCGAGGTGGTTTCCAGAACCGAGACGCGGAACTTGGTGTCGCCAACGCCGTACTCTTTCGAATCCATGCGCAGCAGTTCGGCATCCGAAAACGCGCTGACGTCGGATTTCGCAGCAAACATTTCGGCGGCATAGGCCGGGATGTCGATGCCCAGATTGGCGGCCAGCGTTTCGGCCACGGCGCGATCGTGTGCGGTGGTGGTCGGCGAGCGGAATTCCAGTGTGTCGGACAGGATGCAGGACAAGGCCGCGCCCTTGATCGCTTCGGGCATCTTGGCGATGTCGGCGCCCATCAGGTCAACCATGATGGTGGCGGTGCAGGCCAGTGGACGGATGGTGATGTCGATCGGGCCTTTGGTTTCCAGACCGCCGACCAGCTTGTGGTGGTCGATGATGGCCTGAATGTCAGCGTCGTTGATATTGTCGGGCAGTTCTGCCGGGTTGTTGGTGTCGACGATGACGACGGGCTCATCCGCGGCAACGCCGTCGATGATTTCCGGCTTATCGAGGTTCCAGCGCTCTAGCATGAAAGCGGCTTCGGTGTTGGGCTCTCCCAGAAGCTTGGCTTCTGCCGGGGTGCCTTTGATTTCCGACAGGTACCACGCCCAGATCAGGGGCGAGCCGGTAGAATCGGTGTCAGGGGATTTGTGGCCGAAAACTTTGATGCTCATGGCGGTCATGTCCGTGTTTAAATAGGGTCGGCGGCCTTATAGGGCTGTGTAGAACCCTTGTCACGTCATGAGCGGTTGGATTCAGTCAAACGCGACATTCAGGCGCGTTATCGTGAAGCCTGCGTCCTGTAACAGCGGCAGAACGCCGGTTTCACCAAACAGGTGCAGCGCGCCAACGGCCACCAATGTCGGGCGGTCCGAAACGGCCTCTAGAATCGCGGGGGCCCATGCGGTGTTGCGATCATGAAGCAGCTTTTGTTCCATCTCCGCCAGTTCGACCAGAACCTCGTCGGCGCGGTCGCCTGCAGTGCGGCGGACCTTGTCCAGCGTGTATTCCCAGATCAGGCCGGTCTGCTGGCGGAAGTAAAGCTCTCCGGCGGTTAGGTCGGTGTCGAGGTCCAGCATGCCCAGTTCCATCCCCTTGCGCAGATCCTTGACCTGTTCGTCCAGCGACTCCGAGGCCAAGAGGGTCAGTAAACCATCAACCATATCCAGCGAGGTCACGGGCAGGTCCTTGTCGGCAAACAGCGCCTCTATCTGGCGGTCGAGCCCGGGTTTCTTGGCGCTGATCTGGGCCATGGCACAGGGCGGGATGGCCAGAGTCAGGGCCAAGAACCACGGCTGGTATTTCGCTGCGACGAAGGGCGGCAGGCCCCTATCCTGCGCAGCAGCCGAAAGTTCTTTCCATTCCTCAGGCGTGAGCCGGTCGATCAGGGTCGGGCCCTCGGTGATGAAGGCATAGCTTGGATCGGTTGCCAGCAGGGTTTCAAAGGCAGACTGTGTGTCGCGGTTGGCTTCGACCAGCAGTTGGTCCACGTCGGGAAGGATGCGCGATACCTGCTCGACCAGCGGGGCGGTGCGGCTGTCTGGTAGGTGATAGGTGCCGATGACATACGAGGTCAGGCTGCCTTTTTGTACACGCCAGAATATGCCTTCAGAAAAGGGTTCTTCCGCCGCAGCCTGTATCAGCTTGGCCTGATGGGCTTCGGGCAGATCGTCAAACGGGGTGACGCGCGGACATTCTGCAAAGGCCGGGCTGCACAGTGTAATAAGGCTGAAAACAAGGGGTAAAAGCTTCACGGTCGCGGGGCTTTCCTTGGGGCGGTGGATCAATTGTGGGCCAGTGGAAGTGCTGGGCGCGGACTTGTCAATCCATGCGAGCCGGCGGCTGGTCAAAGAAAATTGCCCCAACTTGTTGACTCCTCATTTCGATTTGCCTACCTCTTCGCCGTTAGCACTCGAAGGAGGTGAGTGCTAATAAGAGGACAACTTCAACGCAGGAGCGTTTCAAAATGGCATTTACTCCGCTGCACGACCGAGTTCTGGTCGAACGCGTCGAAAGCGAAGAAAAGACCGCTGGTGGTCTGATCATTCCCGAAGCTGCAAAAGAAAAGCCGGCTGAAGGCCTGGTTGTGGCTGTAGGCGCAGGCGCGAAAGACGAAGATGGCGATCGTATCTCCATGGACGTCAAAGAAGGCGACAAGATCCTGTTCGGCAAATGGTCGGGCACCGAGGTCACCATCGACGGCAAAGAACTGCTGATCATGAAAGAGTCCGACATCATGGGCATCCTGTCCTAAGTCGTCGACCAAGAATTAAAAGAATTTCAGGAGCATAAAAAATGGCTAAGGACGTAAAGTTCGACACCGATGCCCGCAACAAGATGCTGAAGGGCGTCAATGTTCTGGCAGACGCCGTAAAGGTAACACTGGGCCCCAAAGGCCGTAACGTAGTTATCGAGAAATCTTTCGGCGCACCGCGCATCACCAAAGACGGTGTATCGGTTGCCAAGGAAATCGATCTCGAAGACAAGTTCGAGAACATGGGCGCTCAGATGGTCAAAGAAGTGGCCTCGCGTACCAATGACGAAGCCGGTGACGGCACCACCACTGCGACCGTTCTGGCACAAGCAATTGTCAAAGAAGGTCTGAAGCAGGTTGCAGCGGGCCTGAACCCGATGGACCTGAAGCGCGGCATCGATCTGGCAACTGCCAAAGTCGTTGAAGCGATCAAAGCAGCAGCGCGCGAAGTCAAAGACAGTGACGAAGTTGCTCAGGTTGGCACCATCTCGGCCAACGGCGAAGCTGAAATCGGCCGCCAGATCGCAGACGCGATGCAGAAGGTTGGCAACGAAGGCGTTATCACCGTTGAAGAGAACAAGGGTCTGGAAACCGAGACCACTGTTGTTGAAGGCATGCAGTTCGACCGCGGTTACCTGTCGCCGTACTTCGTCACCAACCCGGACAAGATGATTGCCGAGCTGGAAGACTGCCTGATCCTGATCCACGAGAAGAAACTGTCTTCGCTGCAGCCGATGGTTCCGCTGCTGGAGCAAGTGATCCAGTCGCAGAAGCCTCTGCTGATCATCGCGGAAGACGTTGAAGGCGAAGCGCTGGCAACTCTGGTTGTCAACAAACTGCGCGGCGGCCTGAAAATTGCTGCTGTCAAAGCACCGGGCTTCGGCGATCGCCGTAAGGCCATGCTGCAGGACATCGCGATCCTGACCGGCGGTCAGATGATCTCGGAAGACCTGGGCATGAAGCTTGAGTCGGTCACCATGGACATGCTGGGCACTGCCAAGAAGATCCAGATCTCGAAAGACGAGACCACCATCGTGGACGGCGCTGGCGAGAAAGCTGAGATCGAAGCACGTGTATCGCAGATCCACACCCAGATCGCAGACACCACCTCGGACTACGACCGTGAGAAGCTGCAAGAGCGTGTTGCCAAACTGGCAGGCGGTGTTGCTGTTATCCGCGTCGGCGGCATGACCGAAGTGGAAGTTAAAGAGCGTAAAGACCGTGTTGACGATGCGCTGAACGCGACCCGCGCGGCCGTTCAGGAAGGCGTCATCGTTGGTGGTGGTGTTGCTCTGGTTCAGGGCGGCAAAGCTCTGGAAGGTCTGGAAGGTGCAAACGCCGACCAGAACGCCGGTATCAACATCGTTCGCAAGGCTCTGGAAGCTCCGCTGCGCCAGATCGCTGAAAACGCAGGCGTCGACGGTGCGGTTGTTGCGGGCAAAGTCCGCGAAAGCACCGACCTGTCCTTCGGCTTCAACGCTCAGACCGAAGAATATGGCGACATGTTCTCGTTCGGCGTGATCGACCCGGCGAAAGTCACCCGTACCGCTCTGGAAGACGCGGCATCGGTTGCTGGCCTGCTGATCACCACCGAATGCATGGTTGCAGACAAGCCTGCCGAAGGCGGCGCTGGCGCCGGTGGCGGCATGCCCGACATGGGCGGCATGGGCGGCATGATGTAAGCCAGCCCGGCACAGTCAGAATAAGAAAGGCCCGCCAATCGGCGGGCCTTTTTCTGTTGTTCAAAGGCGAACCCGGCACGGAAGTCCGGCGTTAGGGAGCTTACAGGTTTGCCAGTTCGTCCTGAATCGCCAATGCGGCGGCACGCGGGTTGGGCGCGGTCCAGACGGGGCGGCCAACTACGATATGATCGGCGCCGTCCTTGATGGCGCTGGACGGGGTGGCCACGCGTTTCTGATCGCCAAGGGCTGCGCCGGTTGGGCGGACACCGGGGGTAACGATCAGCTTGCCGTCGGCCTCGGGCAGGGCGCGGATCAAGGCGGCCTCTTGCGGGCTGCAGATGATGCCGTCAGCGCCTGCGGTAAAGGCGTTGCCGGCCCGTTCCTGCACCAGATCGGTGATATTACCTTCTTTGATCAGCGCGCCGTCCAGATCATCGCGATCCAGCGAGGTCAGGATGGTGACGCCAAGGATCTTCAGATCCTTGCCAGCTGCGCCCTCTTTCGCGGCTTTCACCACATAGGGGTCGCCGTGGACGGTCAGGAAATCCAGATCGAATTGGGCCAGGCCGCGGACGGCCTTTTCGACAGTAGCCCCGATGTCAAAAAGTTTCATATCAAGGAAGATGCGCTTGCCGTGTTCCTGCTTCAGTTCGTTGGCCAGGGCAAGGCCCCCGCCGGTCAGCATGCCAAGCCCGATCTTGTAGAAAGACACGGCATCGCCGATCTTCTCGGCCAGTTGCAGGCCCTCGAGTGCGTTCGGCACATCAAGGGCGACGATCAGGCGGTCATCGGACATCGGTGGGCTCCTGTTTTCATGGGGTCCTGCGGGGATTAATCTGTTGTGTGAAAAATCGCAATGGGGATGGTCTTGAACCTGCGCACCTGACCAACCACATGGAGTGTAAGGCCCAATATTGGCGTGCCGCAAAGCGGGCGCCGGAACCCCGGGCGCTTATGGAAGGAGAGACGCCGATGGACATGGAAAAGTTCACGGAGCGGTCTCGCGGATTCTTGCAGGCCGCGCAGACCATTGCCATGCGGGAAAGCCACCAGAAACTGGCTCCCGAACACCTGCTGAAAGCATTGATGGATGACGAACAGGGGCTTGCGAGCAACCTGATCAAACGTGCGGGCGGCGCGCCCGAACGCGTGGTTGAGGCCGTGGATATGGCCCTGACCAAATTGCCCAAAGTGACGGGCGACGCGGGGCAGGTCTATATGGACCCGCAGGTTGGCCGTGTGCTGGACGAGGCGCAGAAGATCGCCAAGAAAGCCGGTGACAGCTTTGTCCCGGTCGAGCGTATTCTGACGGCGTTGGCCGTTGTGAAGTCAAAGGCCAAGGATGCCTTGGACGCGGGCGCTGTGACCGCGATGAACCTGAACTCTGCGATCAATGACATTCGCAAGGGGCGCACGGCGGACACTGCCAGTGCGGAAGAGGGTTATGACGCCCTTAAGAAATACGCGCGCGACCTGACCGAGGCCGCGGCCGAAGGCAAGATCGACCCGATCATTGGCCGCGACGAAGAGATCCGCCGGGCAATGCAGGTGCTGTCGCGCCGGACCAAGAACAACCCGGTTCTGATTGGTGAGCCCGGCGTCGGTAAAACCGCGATTGCCGAAGGTCTTGCCTTGCGGATCATCGACGGCGACGTGCCGGAATCCCTGCGCAACAAGAAGCTGATGGCTTTGGATATGGGCGCGTTGATTGCCGGTGCGAAATACCGGGGTGAGTTCGAGGAACGCCTGAAGGCGATCCTGAAAGAGATCGAAGCCGCAGCCGGTGAAATCATCCTGTTCATCGACGAGATGCACACGCTGGTTGGTGCCGGTAAGACTGACGGCGCGATGGATGCCGCCAACCTGATCAAACCCGCCCTTGCGCGTGGCGAGCTGCACTGTGTTGGCGCGACCACCTTGGATGAATACCGCAAGCACGTGGAAAAAGACGCGGCTCTTGCCCGTCGTTTCCAGCCGTTGATCGTTGAGGAGCCGACTGTCGAAGACACGGTCTCGATCCTGCGGGGTATCAAGGAAAAGTACGAGCTGCACCACGGTGTGCGGATCAGCGACTCGGCCCTTGTGGCGGCGGCAACCCTGTCGCACCGCTATATCACCGACCGGTTCCTGCCGGATAAGGCGATCGACCTTGTGGACGAGGCTGCCAGCCGCTTGCGGATGGAAGTGGACTCTAAACCGGAAGAGCTGGACGCGCTGGACCGTCAGATCCTGCAGATGCAGATCGAGGCTGAAGCCCTGAAGAAGGAAGACGATGCGGCCAGCAAGGACCGTCTTGAAAGCCTTGAGAAAGAGCTGTCGGGCCTGATGGAGCGCTCGTCCGAGCTGACCGCCAAGTGGCAGGCAGAACGTGATCGTCTGGAAGGCACCCGCGACATCAAGGAACAGCTGGACCGCGCACGGGCCGAGCTGGATGCCGCAAAACGCGAGGGCGATTTGGCCAAGGCAGGTGAGCTGTCCTACGGCGTCATTCCCAAGCTTGAAAAGCAGGTTGCGGAAGTGGACGACGCCAGTGACGTCATGGTCGAAGAGGCCGTGCGTCCAGAACAGATCGCTCAGGTCGTCGAACGCTGGACCGGTGTGCCGACCTCGAAGATGCTGGAAGGCGAACGTGAAAAGCTGTTGCGCATGGAAGACGATCTTGGTCGTCGCGTGATTGGCCAGCGGGCCGCTGTGACCGCCGTGTCGAACGCGGTACGCCGTGCGCGGGCGGGTTTGAACGACGAGAACCGGCCGCTGGGCTCGTTCCTGTTCCTTGGCCCGACCGGTGTCGGTAAGACAGAGCTGACCAAGGCCGTGGCAGAATTTCTGTTCGACGACGACAATGCGATGGTTCGCATCGACATGTCCGAGTTCATGGAGAAACACTCGGTCGCCCGTCTGATCGGTGCGCCTCCGGGCTATGTTGGCTATGACGAAGGTGGTGTGCTGACCGAAGCCGTACGGCGCCGGCCTTATCAGGTCGTGCTGTTCGACGAGGTCGAAAAGGCGCACCCGGATGTCTTCAACGTGCTGTTGCAGGTTCTGGATGATGGTGTGCTGACCGACGGTCAGGGCCGTACCGTGGACTTCAAGCAGACGCTGATCATTCTGACGTCAAACCTTGGGGCGCAGGCGCTTAGCCAGTTGCCGGATGGGGCCGATGCCAGCGATGCCAAGCGTGACGTGATGGATGCGGTAAGAGCGCATTTCCGCCCGGAATTCCTGAACCGTCTGGATGAGACCATCATCTTTGACCGGCTCAGCCGCCCGGATATGGACGGGATCGTCGATATTCAGCTGGCCCGACTGTCGAAACGGCTTGCTGCACGAAAGATCCATGTCGAGCTGGATGAGGCCGCGAGGACCTGGTTGGCCGATGAGGGATATGACCCGGTCTTTGGGGCACGTCCTTTGAAGCGCGTGATCCAGCGCCACTTGCAGGACCCGTTGGCAGAGATGCTGTTGGCGGGCGATGTGAAGGACGGGGAAACGATCCCTGTCAGCGCTGGTGCCGACGGTTTGATCGTCGGTGATCGGGTCGCGGCGTCGAACCGCGCGCGGCCAGGCGACGCCGTCGTTCACTAATTATGAAAACCCCGCCACATGGCGGGGTTTTCAATTGCCCCTCTCGGTCAAATCCGTTCTTGTTTTAGAAAACAGGAGAGAGTCGATGGGCGTGTTTATGGATTGGGCCGGGCATGCGCTGAGTTTCATGGCGCTAAGCTTTGTGACCGTGCTGGGATTGATGGCAGCGACGGCCGTTGTCTTCTTCGTGATCGACAGGGTGCAAACCGGCGACGCGATCCGGCGGAACTATCCGGTGATTGGCCGGTTCCGGCACTTGTTCACCACGCTGGGCGAATTCTTCCGCCAGTATTTCTTTGCGATGGACCGGGAAGAGATGCCGTTCAACCGCGCTCAGCGCGATTGGGTCAACCGCGCGTCGTCGGGTAAGGGCAATACGATTGCCTTTGGGTCGACCCGAAACCTGAATATCCCCGGAACCCCTATTTTCGTGAACGCGGCCTTCCCGCCGCTGGACGACCAGTTTGCCGCGACAGACCCGATGGTCATCGGGCCCTACGCGCGCGAACCCTATGTTGCGCCGTCGATCTTCAATATCTCGGGCATGAGCTATGGCGCGCTGTCACGTCCCGCGATCGAGGCTTTGGCCGGGGGCGCCAAAAAGGCGGGTATATGGCTGAACACGGGCGAGGGCGGCCTGTCGCCCTATCACCTGAAATCGGGCTGCGACATCGTCTATCAGATCGGGACCGCCAAATATGGTGTGCGTGACGATGACGGAAAGCTGAGTGACGAGAAGCTGCGCAAGATGGCCGCGCATCCTCAGGTCAAGATGTTCGAGCTGAAGATCGCGCAGGGGGCCAAGCCCGGCAAGGGTGGTATTCTGCCCGGTGCCAAGGTGGATGAAGAAGTAGCCGCCATCCGGGGCATCCCGGTGGGTCAGGACAGCTACTCTCCGAACCGGCATCCGGATATCGAGAATTTTGAGCAGCTCTTGGATATGATCGAACATATCCGCGAGGTGACCGGCAAGCCGGTTGGGTTCAAGACCGTGGCAGGTACGGCAGAACCCTTCGAGGAACTGTTCCAACTGATCCGTGATCGCGGCATCAAAAGCGCGCCGGACTTCATCACCATTGATGGTGGCGAGGGCGGTACGGGCGCCTCGCCCATGCCCTTGATGGATCTGGTGGGCATGCCGATCCGGGAAAGCATGCTGATGGTCGAGGATCTGCGCGATACCTATGGTCTGAAAAATCGCATCCGTCTGATCGCTAGTGGCAAGCTGGTGAACCCCGGCGACGTGGCTTGGGCGATTGCTACGGGCGCGGATTTCGTAGTGTCGGGCCGTGGTTTCATGTTCGCGCTGGGCTGTATTCAGGCGCTGAAGTGCAACAAGAACACGTGCCCCACGGGGATCACCACCCACGACCCTGCGCTGCAAAAAGGACTGGTGGTTGAGAACAAGACGACACGCGTGGCCAACTATGCCCGCAGCGTGATCGCTGAGGTTGAGATGATCGCCCATTCGGTTGGCGTGGCCGAGCCGCGCCAGATGCGGCGGCGTCATGTGCGGCTGGTGCAGCCCGATGGCACATCGCGGTTGATGATCGATATCTTCCCACGGTCCGAGCCGCGGTACCCTGAAGAGGACTAAACATTTCAATCGCCAACGGGATTGTGAGGGAAGTTCAATCGGCAAAACGGCAGGCGCATCGTATATCAGTTTCGAAACGAACGGAGATTGCCCATGCGACGCGCCCGCGCCACTGACCCGAAATGGTCTGACGTCACCCCGAAAGAGGTATTCCTGAATCGCCGCCAACTGATTGCTGGCGCTTCTGCAGTGGCAGGGGCGGCGGCGTTTGGGTCTATCGCCAGCCCGGCGATGGCAGGCCTAGGTGCCAAACCAAGCCGCTACTCGACAAATGAAACGCCGAACGCAAAGTCCGATATCACCAGCTACTGCAACTTTTATGAGTTCGGCACCGGCAAGGATGACCCGGCCAAATACGCAGCCGCCCTGACCATCGATCCGTGGAGCATTCAGATCGGCGGTATGGTCGACAAGCCCGGCACCTATGATCTGGATGACCTGACCAAGGGTGTCTCTTTGGAAGAGCGGATCTATCGGTTTCGTTGTGTCGAGGCATGGTCGATGGTTGTGCCTTGGGTCGGGTTCGAGCTGAAGACGCTGCTGGATCGCGTGGGGGTCCAGCCCTCGGCGAAGTACGTGGCCTTTGAAACGCTGGAACGGCCCTCGGAAATGCGTGGCCAGCGCAGCCCGGTTCTGGACTGGCCCTATCGTGAAGGTCTTCGCCTGGACGAGGCGATGCATCCTCTGACCATCATGGCCACCGGCCTTTATGACGAACCTATGCCCAAGCAGAACGGCGCGCCGATCCGTCTGGTGGTGCCGTGGAAGTACGGGTTCAAATCGATCAAGTCGATTGTGAAGATCACCCTGACCGACCGCGAACCCCAGACCAGCTGGAACATGGCCAACGGGCGCGAGTATGGTTTCTATAGTAATGTGAACCCCGAAGTGGATCACCCGCGTTGGAGCCAGGCGACCGAGCGCGTGCTTGGCGCCGGCCTATTCGCGAAACGCGTCCCGACCCGGATGTTCAATGGATACGGGGATGAGGTCGCCGGTCTCTATGAGGGGATGGATCTGAGAAAGAACTACTAATGGCAGAGACTCCTGAACTGACGTCCCAGATCACCTGCCCGAACTGCGGCGCGAAGAGTCTCGAGGCGATGCCCGAAGATGCCTGCCAGTGGTTCTACAACTGCAAAGCCTGTGGAACCTTATTGAAGCCACTGCCTGGGGATTGTTGTGTCTTCTGTTCCTATGGAACGGTCCCGTGTCCCCCGATCCAACTTGGCGATAGCTGCTGCGGAGACGCATGATGATTGACCGACTTAACCAGTTCTTGCGCCGCGCACCGGCCTGGCCGTTATACGTGCTGGCGCCGCTGCCGATCGCGTGGCTCTATTATCAGGGGCTGACAGGGGCGCTTGGCGTCGACCCGGTCAAGAAGATCGAGCATCAACTTGGTC
>NZ_NSBU01000005.1:0-246284 GCF_002285415.1 Actibacterium pelagium
AACTTCGAGCTGTTCGACATTGATGGTACGAAGTTCGACGATTTGGACGGTGACGGCTCGATTGAAGATGGAGAGCCTGGCCTTGGTGGTGTGACGATCTTCATTGATCTGGATGGCAACGGCGAGTTTGACTGGACGGATACCGAAGGTGAGGAGAACGGTGTCTGGGACGCAGGCGAAGGGGATCGCTGGACGGTGACGGCCAATGATGGCACGTGGTCGTTCACGGATCTGGACTGGACCTACGACGAAAAGACGGTCTACGAGGTTCTGCCGGATGGCTATGTGCAGACGGTGGGTGCTTCGGGCTACGAGATCGACGGCACCTCTGGCAATGACCAGTCGAACCTGGACTTTGCGAACTTCGAGTTGGCCAGTATTGAAGGCTACAAATTCTGGGATCTGGATCGTAGCGGTACTTGGGACTTCGTCGATACTAATGACAACGGTATTCGCGACGGAGACGAAATCACGGCCGAAGGCGGCGAGTCTGGGGCCCAGGGTTGGACCATCCTGCTGTACAAAGACGATGGGGACGGCATCTTTAATGAAACTACAGCAATAGACAGCACTGTTTCTGACGAGACCGGATACTGGTCATTCGACGGTCTGATGGCAGGCACTTACTTCGTCAAAGAGCAACTTCTGGCAGGGTATGTTCAAACGACACCTGATGCATTTGGAGATGGCTACTTCAAAGTGGTCGTCGATACGTCCGGTCAAGTCGTGATCACCGACGTGGAAGATAACTTGCTCCTCTTTGGCAATGACCAGATCGACGGGCCGGGTGTTCGGACTCCGGGCTTCTGGCAGGGTCAGTTGGGACAGACGTACTGGGATGGCAACCCGGATAATGATGGCATTATCCCCGGTACGGGTAACACCGAGGAGAAAGAAGGAGCTGAGTTCGCCGAGAATGATGTGATCGTCATGAACTATGGCGGCAACTTCGACGCTAATGGTGAATATGTCGATGGTGGGGACCCTGACTATTGGGATCGCGTTGCGGCGACGGACCCAGACGATCTTCTGTTACTGATCGGTGACTGGAACTTCGACGGGAACGATAGCGGGGAAGATTGGTATAAAGACGGAGAGGGAGTGACACTGACTGAGGCCCTCTACGCGCTGCAAGGTTATGGTTTGGATGGTACAAAGGACCGAGGTAAAAATAAGGATTGGGGAAAAACTGAACTGATTGAGCGTGACCTTGTCGCAGCCTGGCTGAACGTGATGGCGGGTAACGAATATCAGACGGCTCCAGAAGATGGGGAGTCGTTTGAAACTGCCGAATATTGGATTGATCAGGCCATTGCTTACCTCAACTATTACTATGATGAAGCTAGCCCCCAACATAAAAAATCGGCTTGGCACGACGGCTTTAATCCGGATGGCATTGACGGAAACGGGGACGAGATTGTAAGCGGTTCTGAAATCCACAACGCGCTCGACGGCTGGAACAACTCAGGTGAATTGGACGGTTTCTACGTTGCCTTCGATGGTGACAATGGTGGAACCACTACAGCCCTGTCTTACTTCGCTGCAGAAGAGAATTACGACTCCGTTGCCTAAAACTTATCTCACGGGTCGGATCAATTCGACCCGTGTGGCCCCTTTTATTACTGAACGAGTTAGAGTGAGAAGAGTATGTTGAATTTACTTAAGAACGCTGCCCCTTTGTCAAAAGAGCAGCACAGTGAAACCTACCTTGAAACCGGTATGGGATATGATTTTACAAAGGGCATGGCCTTTGTGCCAACCCTTGTGACAGAAATCCCCAACCTCATTTCCGACTATGCGTTGGCATTTGTCGAGAAGGGCGGAAATGTTGCACTGGTGGCTCTTTTGGGGCTGAAGGAAGGGGAGAACCTATATCTCAATGCCGACGGTACTTGGGCCGCCGATTATGTTCCGGCCGTTCTGCGTCAATATCCCTTTGCGGCGATGATGGGCGGAGAGGGCCAAGAGCGCCGGGGCGTTCTGTGTATTGCGGAAGATTTTCCGGGTATAAATACCGAAGGAAAAGGAGTGGCGCTGTTTGGTGAAGACGGCGAGGCGAGCGATCTTGTGACATCTGCCCAGAAGATGGTGACGGAATTCGCGAGCGGGGCTTTGCGTACTAAGGCTTTCAACGCTGAGCTTCAAAAGCACGAACTGCTGAAACCCATGCGGGCCATTTTGAAGAATACATCGGGTGAAGAACGGCGAATTTCTGGGCTACTGGCAGTGGACAGAACGGCCCTGAAAGAGCTACCTGCCGAAGACCTGAAAGCATTGCAGGACTCTGGTGCTTTGGAGCTGATTTATCTTCAGTTAGCCAGCATGAAAAACCTGCGCGAATTGGCTTCGCGGATTGGAGAAACACCGAACGCCACGCTCAATTGATGCCACACCAAGTTACAGGAGGGAGAAGAGCCTCCTGACAGAAGCGCATTTCTTACCTAGAATACCGATGTATTTGAGTTGAAAGGTATTCCCAATGGCGCAACCTACGTTGTTCGCGCAGACCATGCGGGCCGGGCGAAAACATTCTACGGGGTTGTTTTTGCTAAGTTTTTTGGCCAACCTTTTGTTGTTGGCTTCTTCCGTCTACATGCTTCAGGTGTTCGACAGGGTGCTGGCCAGTGGATCGTTCGACACGCTGATGTGGCTGTCGGTGATCGCGCTTTTGGCGATCGTGACCTACGGATTTCTGGAATTTGCCCGTCGCAAGGTCCTGTCGCGGACAGGAGCTTGGATATCTGCCGAACTGTCGCCCGAGGTGATCCGCAGGTCGATCTCGGACCGGTTGGAAACGGGGCGAAGTCCGGCGGGGCTTGGGGATGTTCAGGACATTCGGAATTTCATTGGCGGTGACGCAATTCTGGCGTTTCTGGATGCGCCTTGGACGCCGGTTTTCATTGCTGTGATCTGGATGATGCACCCGGTATTGGGTGTGATCGCTGTTGCCGGGGCCATCGTGTTGTTCCTGATTGGGGTTCTGAACGATCTGGTCACGCGACGGCGGCAGGCCGAAGCCAATGTCAAGCTGCGGCAAGTTCAAAACGATGCTCAGGCTTTTGTTGAAAACGCCGAGACTCTGACGGGCATGGGCATGATCGGGTCTGTGCTGGCGCGGTGGCAGGCGTCTCGCGATGTGGCGGATCAGGAAGGGGCTGGCGCCACAGAGTTGTCGTCAGTTCTGTTCAACCTGTCGCGGGCAATCCGTCTTGGGTTGCAGATTGCTATTCTGGGGGCAGGCGCGGCTTTGGTTTTGATGACAGAGTTGACGGCAGGGGGGATGATCGCCGCCTCAATTATTTTGGCGCGCGCCTTGTCGCCGGTCGAGCGGGCGATTTCCGCGTGGAAGGCATTTGGGTCCTACAGGTTGGCTTCGCGCCGGTTGGAGGCTTTGTTCCGCGCCACCAAGGAACCGACCAAGCGGGTGTCGCTGCCCAAGCCAGATGGCAAGTTGTTCGTGAAGGATCTGCGCTACTTCGCGCCGGATACGCGCGCGCCTTTGGTGAAGTCGGTCAGTTTGCAGTTGGAGCCGGGGCAGCTTTGCGGGGTTCTGGGCCCTTCTGGCAGTGGCAAGTCCAGCCTGTGCCGCCTTCTGGTTGGTGCGTGGCGACCCAGCTTCGGTGAAATCCGCCTTGATGGGGCAGAGCTGGCAGAGTGGGACAGCGAAGAACGCGGACGCTATGTCGGCTATCTGCCGCAGCAGGTAGAGCTTTTTACTGGCACCGTGGCCGAGAACATTGCCCGCATGGGTGACGTCGATGACGCCAAGGTTTTGGCGGCCGCCAAGAAGTCTGGTGCGCATGAGATGATCCTTGCGTTGCCAGAGGGCTATGAGACGAGACTGGGTCAGTTTCGCGACCAGCTTTCTGGAGGGCAGAAACAGCGGATCGGCTTGGCGCGCGCGCTTTATGATGATCCAAGCCTGATCGTTCTGGACGAGCCGAACTCTAACCTTGATGGGAATGGTGAAATCGCGCTGCAACATGCATTGGCCGGAATGAAAAAGGCTGGGCAAACCGTGGTGGTCGTGACCCACGTGCCAAGCCTCTTGCGGCAGGTGGACAAGGTTGCGGTTATCAAGGACGGCACGTTGCAGAAGTTCGGTGATCGGGATGAAGTGCTGCGCGAGATGATGGCGAAGCCACGCCCAGCCCCGACCCAAACAAAAGAAGCGGCGGAATAGTTTCATGATGAATTGGGATGCCATCAAATCCGACCTTAACCATCTGAATGAAATGCTGTTTGGTATTTGGCGCAAGGTGACCGCGGCCAATTCGATGGATGCGCCCCTGACCACGACAGAGATTGCCGTGGGGACAGGTGTCTTCCTGCTGGCGGTGATTTTTCTTGTGCTGCTGCTGTCCCTTGTCCGGCCCGCCAGAAAGACGGTTTCGGGCAAGCCGCTGTCCGGTCAGACCCGTGGTGCCCGGATACTTGGCTATGGCGTTGCCCTGCTGTTCTTCGGGGTTCTTGGGGTGTGGTCGTGGTATGCGCCGCTTTCCAGCGCCGCACTGGCGCCGGGTGTGGTCAGTCCGGATGGCTCTCGGAAGACGGTGCAGCATCTGGAAGGCGGGATCATCCAGCGCATCCATGTGCGCGAAGGTGAAACAGTCGCGGCAGGCGATACGCTGATCACGCTGGAAAACGTCCGCGCTCTTGCGCGGCTGGACGAGTTGCGGGAACGGATGATCTTCCTTCTGGCGACCGAGGCGCGGCTTTTGACCGAGGCGGATGATCGCGACACCATCAATTTCGACTTCCCCGCTGATCTGATCGAAGCCGCTTCGGCGCAGGTCGAATTGGCGAGCCGTGGTCAGAGGCAGCTGTTCGAAAGCCGCCGGGAAACGCAGGACGCGCGCGCCCGCATCCTTGCCAAACGCATCGACCAGTTGAACGAAGAGATTACCGGCCTTGAAGAGGTCATCGCAGCCCAGAACGAACAGTTGGGCCTGATCGGTCAGGAACTTCAGGCGACCAAGGAACTTTACGATCAGGGTTTGCAGCGCTTGTCCCCGTACCTCGCGCTTCAACGACAAGAGGCCGACCTGAAGGCAGAGCGGGCCGCCAACCGGGCCTCGATTGCGCGCTTGGGTCAGCAGATCGGTGAAACAGAGCTTCAGCTTTACGCGATCGGCCAGCAGTCGCGCGAAGAGGTGAACGAAGAGCTTAGCCGCGTGCGGACCGAACTGGCGACGATCCGGTCACAGATACCGGAACGCGCCGACGCCCTTGAGCGCACCACGGTCACAGCGCCGATTGCGGGTCAGGTCCTGAACATCCGTGTCACCACCGAAGCCGGCGGCATCCTGCGTCCGGGTGGCGAGATTCTGGATATCGTACCGGACAATGCGACCATGATTGTCGATGCGCGGGTCAGCCCGCAGGACATCGACACGGTTTATCCGGGGATGAGCGCTCAGGTTCTGCTGACGGCCTATGCGCAGCGCAACCTGCCGAGGATTTATGGAACGCTTCAAAGCGTCTCTGCCGACCGTCTGGTGGATGATCGCACCGGAGAGCCATATTTCCTGGCCAAGGTCTTTGTGGATGCCGATGAGCTGGCGGCTTTGGCCGAAGAGGTCGAGCTGATGGTGGGTATGCCCGCGGATGTCATGATCCTGACCGGAGAGCGGACCATGCTGGACTATCTTCTGAAGCCCTTCTCGGACAGTTTGCGGGGGTCCTTCCGCGAAAGCTGATCTTGGTGCCTGCCTTCGGGCGGCCCAAACACCCGAGCCAGACAGTCGCAGTCTTTCTTTCCTTGATGTGAGGTGGTTAAGTTCCGTCGACGCGCTTTGAGGCGGGGCCAATAGAAATGGTTCAGAGGTAGACATGAAACCACTCAATCCACACTTTTCACCCCCTGCCGACGCACAAGATCGTAAGTCAATTTCGCCGGTGATTTGTTATTCACCGGAAACACTCCCAAACCCCAATCTGGGGGTTCTTCAGGCGCTTCGTACCCAAGCAGAAAAGACGGGCGAGTTGATCGTAGCACCACGAGATGCCGGGTGCTGTGACGTTCCTGCAGGAACCTTCTTTCGCATTTCTTCAATCGAAGGGGCGCAAGTCGGAGACATGAACCTGTGGAGCAAATCGGATCTGACCGAGCGTTTCTATTCGGGTAAGACGCGCGCATTGCACGGGACGCATGTCTCGACAGGGGATCGGCTTTGGTCAACTTTTCCCAACATGCGTCCGATGGCAACCATCACGGCTGACACATTGGACTGGTATGGCTTCGATGAATTCGGAGGGTCTGTGCATGACGTGATTGGCACGCGATGCGATCCTTACACTCACCACCTTTTGCAGCATGACGATTATCACTACTGTTGCCACTCGAACCTTACGCGCGCCCTTGCAAAGCACTGCGATCTTTCGCTGGACGAGGCAGAGCGGCATGTGCATGACGTTTTGAATGTCTTCATGTGCACCGGTTTCACCCGGGACACAGGGCAATATTTCATGAAAGCAAGCCCCGTACGACCGGGTGACTACCTAGAGTTCTATGCAGAGATCGACCTGATCATGGGGCTTTCGGCATGCCCCGGCGGGGATTGCTCGCAAGAGCATTCTTCTGATGCGGCCGCTTGCTACCCTTTGTTGGTCGAAGTGTTCGATCCCGGTGAAGAAGCGCGCGCGGCTCATAGAATATCGGCCCCGTCCGGTTACGACCGATCCCACGGAACGAAGTAGTATCAAAGGCGATCAGCATTTTCGTTTTGCGCGCAATTTCTTGACTCAAATCCCTCGGTGAGTTTTCGTCAGGCGATCAGACAATGGAGATCGCAGCATGTACATCCTGAACAATCCCCATCGGTCTGGCGCAAAACTAGCCGCAAATGCCCCATATCCGTCGGTTGAGGCAAGCAAGGTTGGTGCTTTGCTTTCGCGATGTCCGGCGGCAAAAGAAACGCCGTTGGTGGATGCCACAGGTTTGGCCCCGGTTGCGAAGTTTTGGATCAAAGACGAACGCGAGCGGATGAACCTTGGGTCGTTCAAGGCGTTGGGGGCGGCCTATGTCATCGCCACCCACGCCGTCGCCGCATCGCCCACCCCTGATGCAACCACGTTACGGGGAAGAACCTATGTCACCGCGAGCGCTGGCAACCACGGCATGAGCGTCGCCGCAGGCGCAAAAGTGTTCGGCGCGCAGGCCGTTGTTTTCATTTCCGAAACCGTGCCAGAGACCTTCGCCGAGCGCTTGAAAGCGCAAAATGCAACGGTGGTGCGAGATGGGGCAGATTATGCCGCCAGCATAGAGGCCGCGATGAAGGCCGCAAATGCAAATGGCTGGACACTCCTCTCGGATAGTTCGTGGGACGGCTACGTTGATCTTCCGCACCTCTTGATGGAAGGCTACCTGCAAATGGCCGCTGAAGCCGTCACCCAATGTGATGCGGTGCCAACCCATATTTTCCTACAGGCGGGTGTGGGTGGAATGGCCGGCGCAGCGGCGGCTTATGCTCGTAAGGCTTGGGGCGACGAACCGCAGATTATCATCGTGGAACCAGATGCCGCCCCCGCGTTACAGGCCAGCATTTCGGCGGGCAAAAGCACCTTTGCAGATGGTCCGGACAGCATCATGGGCCGGCTTGACTGCAAAGAGCCATCGCTCATTGCCTTGAACGGGTTGGCCCGAGATGCCGACAAGTTCCTGACGTTGTCGGATGATGAAGTACTGGAAATGCTGCCAGTGCTGGAACAACACGGGCTTTCCACAACAGCATCGGGCGGGGCAGGCATCGCAGCCGCCATGCGACCTGACGTGCAAGAGGCTTTGGGCATCGGTCCAGAAAGCCGCGTTTTGTGCATACTGTCCGAGGTTGCGGAATGAGAGGGTTCGCGCGCTCTGAGTTCGAGGCGCGGACAAGACGCGCTCAGTCGATGATGGCCGAACATGGGGTGTCGGCCTTGCTGCTGACGACAGAACCTGAGCTGCGCTACTTCACGGGATTTCTGACCCGGTTTTGGGAGAGCCCAACCAGACCTTGGTTCTTGGTCGTGCCTTCCCAAGGCAAGCCAGTCGCGGTGATCCCCTCGATAGGCGCAGACTTAATGGGGCAGACATGGATAGACGATATCCGAACTTGGAGCGCCCCTGACCTTGAGGATGACGGTATCTCATTGCTTGCCGACACTTTGGGCGAGCTGACCCCGGTTGTCGGAGTGGTCGGCATTCCCGACGGTCACGAGACCCATTTGCGCATGCCGATCGCGGACTTTGATCGGCTTCGAAGGTCCTTGGGTAAACGAACAATCGCTGGCGATCATGGGATCATGAAAGCGATGCGGATGATCAAATCTCCTGCCGAGATAGAAAAGATTGAAACCGCTTGTTCAATTGGCGGGCGGGCATTTGCGCGTGTTCCGGAAATCGCAAGGCAAGGCGAACCGCTGGAAAGGGTTTTTCGAAAGTTTCAGATGCTATGTCTGGAAGAGGGGGCTGATTGGGTCCCCTATCTTGCTGGCGGCGCAGGGCAAGGCGGATACTCGGACGTGATATCGCCTGCAACTTCCGCGCCGTTGGTGGCAGGTGACGTCCTGATGTTGGACACCGGGCTGGTATATGATGGGTACTTCTGCGACTTCGACCGCAATTGGTCTGTTGGACCGGCAAGTGCAGAGGTGCGGGCCGCTCACGCGCGACTTGTGGAAGCGTCCGAGGCCGCGTTTCAGGTCGCACGACCCGGCGCAACGGCTGCGGATCTGTTTCACGCAATGAACGATGTGCTTTCGGGCGAAGCCGAAGGTACCGATGCAGGGCGGTTGGGCCATGGCTTAGGCATGTCCCTGACCGAATGGCCGTCGTTGATCCCCACGGATTCCACCCGGCTAGAGGCCGGAATGGTGCTGACCCTCGAACCGGGCATTGCGGTTAACGACCGGATACTCGTCCATGAAGAGAACATCGTTGTCACCGAAAAGGGCGCGCGTTTCCTTAGTTCGCGAATTGGGCCGGAGCTGCCAGAGCTATGACCCTGCTTCGCTACAAACTGGATTTGGATGACCCCAATTTGTCACCGCTAGGCCTGATCGTGTTGCAGGTGGACGAGACGCTGGAACCAGAGTTTCACGAATACTTTTCAGACAGCAAATGCCCGATCTACGTCTCGCGCATTCCAAGCGGGGCAGAGGTGTCGACAGACTCTTTGGCCGAGATGGAGGTTACCCTTCCGGCCGCCGCCGATCTTCTTCCGAAGGCGCGACCCTACAAGGTTGTTGGCTATGCCTGCACCTCCGCAAGTTCGGTGATTGGATCGGAACGGGTCGAAGAACTGGTGCAAGAGACCTGCGACGTTGCTGTTGTGACAAACCCGCTTCGGGCAGCGGTGGCGTGCGCGGGCGATCTGGGGGTGTCAAAGCTTGCCTTGCTCTCCCCCTATGTCGAAGAGGTCAATGAAACCTTGCGCGCGGCCTTTGATCAGCAGGGGCTTTCAACCGATGTGTTCGGCTCGTTTGGCGAGTCCGAAGAAGCCAAGGTGGCACGGATTTCGGTCAGCTCCATCGTCGAAGCGGCCTGCGAGTTGGGCCGTGATCCATCCGTCGAGGCTGTCTTCATGAGCTGCACAAATTTGCGAACCTTAGCGGCGATTCCACAGATTCGGGCTCTGATTTCCAAGCCTGTTCTATCCAGCAACCAGTGCCTTGCGTGGCACATGCAGTGCCTAAATTCGGCTTAAAATGCTGAACAAAAGGCATAAACCAGCATGACGTTAGGGAAGCCTGACAAAATTCCGGGTTGCTTCAACAGAGGTCCATGTCCTTTAATGACCGTAATCGATCAAATGAAAGACCTGGATTAACCGGGCAATCAAATGACGAAACAGGGGGGCCTTGTGGCCGATAATTCCAACGACGCCGCGTTCGTCGAATTTCAACGCGTCCAGAAATCCTATGACGGCGAGATTCTCGTCGTGAAGGATTTGAACCTTGCGATGCCCAAGGGCGAGTTCCTGACAATGTTGGGGCCGTCCGGCTCTGGCAAGACGACTTGCTTGATGATGCTGGCCGGTTTTGAAACGGCAACGCATGGCGAGATCATGTTGGACGGACAACCGATCAACAACATTCCGCCGCATAAGCGGGGGATCGGCATGGTGTTCCAGAACTACGCCCTGTTCCCGCATATGACGGTTGCAGAAAACCTGTCGTTCCCGCTTGAGGTTCGCAAAATCGGCAAGTCCGATCGCGAAGCCAAGGTTAAGCGTGCTCTGGACATGGTTCAGATGGGCGACTTTGGAAACCGACGCCCGGCCCAATTGTCCGGCGGTCAGCAGCAGCGTATCGCCTTGGCCCGTGCACTTGTCTTTGAGCCCGAACTGGTCTTGATGGATGAACCGCTTGGTGCCTTGGACAAACAGTTGCGCGAGCACATGCAGTTCGAAATTACGCGCCTCGCCCACGAGCTGGGCATCACGACCGTCTATGTGACCCACGACCAGACCGAAGCTTTGACGATGTCTGACCGCGTAGCGGTGTTTGATGACGGGCGCATTCAGCAACTGGCACCGCCTGATCAGCTGTACGAAGAACCTGAAAACAGTTTCGTCGCCCAGTTCATCGGCGAGAACAACACGCTTCAGGGTGTCGTAAAGTCGATCAGCGGTGACACATGCATTGTCACCCTAGAGGATGGCTCTGAGATCGATGCGAAACCCGTCAATGTCAGCCAACCCGGCGAACGTACAACGGTGTCGATCCGTCCAGAACGGGTGGAGTTCAACAAAGACCGCCTGCATGACGATGCGCATACTTTGAAAGCCACCGTCACAGAGTTCATTTACATGGGCGATGTCTTCCGCTTCCGCATGTCGGTCGCTGGCAATGATGAATTCATCGTCAAAACAAGAAACGCGCCCGACGCTGTAAAGCTGAAGCCTGGTGAAGTGATTGAAATCGGCTGGTTGCCGCAGGATTGCCGGGCATTGGACGCCTAAAACGAGATCGCGTCCCCCAAACGCGTTTTTAATTGGGGATTTGCTGGCAAGGGTCCCTATGCCAGCCGTTGAGATAAACACGGACCCAACGGGAGAAAACAAAATATGAAACCACTCAAATCTATAGTGATTGCAACCGCTCTGGCGACTGTCGCCGGGGGCGCAATGGCGCAGGAGATGACAATCGTCTCTTGGGGCGGCGCATATTCCAAATCGCAGCTGAAGGCCTATCACGAGCCCTATTCCGCAAAAACTGGTGTTACCATCATCAACGACGACAGCTCTAACGAAGCCGTCGCAAAGCTTCGCGCCATGAACGAAGCTGGCAACGTGACTTGGGATGTCGTTGACGTTGTCGCCGCCGACGCGATGCGTCTTTGCGACGAAGGCCTTGCAATGGAAATCGATCCGGACACGCAGCTTGCGCCAGCACCGGACGGTACATCAGCCGCAGATGACTTTGGTGATCTTCTGGTCAGCGAATGCTTCGTTCCGCAGATCGTTTATTCGACCACCTTCGGTTACCGCACTGACATGGTTGGTGACACACCGCCGACCAGCGTTTGCGCCATCTTTGACACCGAAACCTATCCGGGCAAGCGGTCCTTGGAAAAGCGCCCGATCAACAATGTCGAATGGGCTTTGGTCTGTGACGGTGTTGCCGCCGAGGATGTCTATGACGTTCTTGAAACCGAAGAAGGTCAAAACCGCGCTCTGGCCAAGCTGGACACCATCAAGGACGACGTCGTCTGGTGGTCGGCTGGTGCCGACACTCCGCAGCTTCTGGCCGACGGCGAAGTTGTGATGGGCTCGACCTACAACGGTCGCCTGTTCAGCGTCATCGAAGAGCAGAACCAGCCGGTTGCCATGCTCTGGGATTACCAGGTGTTCGATCTTGACGGTTGGATCATTCCTGCCGGCCTGAGCGAAGAGCGTAAGCAGCGTGCTCTGGACTACATCTATTTCGCGACTGACACTCAGCGTCTGGCAGATCAAGCGAAGTATATCTCTTACGGTCCGGCTCGTGCTTCTTCGGCGCCGCTGGTTGGCAAGCACGCTGACCTTGGCATCGACATGGCACCACATATGCCGACCGACCCGGCGAACTCGAAAACCGCTGTTCTGTACAACTTCGAGTTCTGGGCTGACTATCGCGACGACATCGACGCGAAATTCCAGGCCTGGTTGGCTCAATAATCCCTAACGGGTTCTACTAAATCGGCGAGGGGCCGCCCGACCGGCCCCTCGCCCAGACCGAAGGGACAGAAATGACTGACGCAAGCCAATCCGGGCCCATGCTGGCCGCTGACGGAACGCCACTGAAACTATCGCTGGCACGCTCGCTCAGACGCCAAAAGATGCGGGCGCTGATGTTGATTGCACCGCTTTTGGTCTTTGTCCTTCTTTCCTTTGTCTTGCCAATTGCATCGATGCTGTTTCGATCCGTCGAGAATAGCATCGTTTCCGACACCCTTCCCCTGACAGTTGAAGCCCTTGCCGAGTGGGATGAAACCTCGGGCGAGTTGCCTGACGAACCCGTCTACGACGCCCTGACCCATGATATGGTCGCTGCGGTCGAGGCCAAGATCCACACCCGCCTAGGGTCGCGTTTGAACTATGAAGAAACCGGGATGTCGTCGCTGTTCCGAAAGTCCGGGCGACAATTCAAGAAGCTGGATCCGGCAACCGACGGTCCTTTCAAAGACAAGGTTATCGACATTCACGATGGCTGGGGCGATGTGGAAACTTGGCGTGTGATCAAGACCCATTCGGTCAAGATTACAAACGGCTATTTCCTGAACGCGGTGGATATGCGCCGAACGCCCGAAGGGGCCCAAGCGCAACCTGAAGACAAGCAAATCCTTGTGAAGCTGTTCGGCCGAACGCTCTTCATGTCGCTGGTCATTACGGGCACCTGTATCCTTCTGGCCTATCCAATTTCGTATCTGTTGGCCAATCTGCCAATGCGGGTTTCCAACCTGCTAATGATCCTAGTTTTGTTACCGTTCTGGACGTCACTACTTGTGCGAACGTCAGCGTGGAAAGTCATGCTGCAGCAACAGGGGGTGATAAACGATACGCTCGTCTGGCTGGGGTTGGTCGCTGATGATGCTCGACTTGTGATCATCAACAACCAGATCGGTACGATCGTAGCGATGACCCACATTCTTTTGCCGTTCATGGTTTTGCCGATGTATTCGGTCATGCAGACCATTCCGCCCTATTATACGAGGGCTGCGAAATCCATGGGGGCAACAAACTGGACGACGTTCTGGCGTATTTATTTCCCCCAGTCCATTCCCGGTATCGGGGCGGGGTCGATCCTCGTTTTCATCCTTGCGATTGGCTACTATATCACGCCCGAGATTGTTGGCGGCACCAAAGGTGTCTTCATCTCGAACCGGATCGCGTATCACATCTCATCATCGCTGAACTGGGGCCTCGCAGCGGCCCTTGGGACCATACTTCTGGCGGTCGTGCTGCTCCTCTACTGGGTCTACGACAAGATCGTCGGCATCGATAACGTGAAGTTGGGATAAAGATCATGGCAGCACTCACCCCGATTTCGCGCAAACCGCTTTCAATGGTCATCCCGGCTGTGGCCGCGGCCGGTGCGTTCTTTGGTATCTTCGTTGGCGCAGGAAACGGTTCGGTCTTCCTTGGCATCATTGGCGGGGCAGCCATTTTGGCGGCTCTGGCTTGGGTCTATATCACTGTTCTCAAGAACGAGCGTATGGCCCGCTGGATCACCATTGCTTTGTTCGGTGTTCTTGGGCTCGTTTCCGGTGGCGCAATGGGCGCTGTACTGGGCTTGCTCGCCGGGTGGTTCTTCGGTTTCTTCATCTACTGGCTATACGAAGGGCGTTACCGTCGCAAATTGCTGCCCTACATGACCTCTGGTCAGGTGTTATGGCACTATGGTTTCCGTGTGGTTTGCGGTGCAATTTTCGTGTTCCTGATCACGCCCATTCTTGTGGTCTTGCCACTTTCCTTCAACGCGGAAGACTTCTTTACCTTCACACCAGAGATGCTGCGTCTGGATCCGGAAGGCTATTCGCTGAAACACTATCGCGATTTCTTCAACAACAATGAATGGCAGCGCAGCTTCAAAAACTCGCTCATCATTGCGCCGATCGCGACGATCATTTCGGTCTCTCTTGGCACTTTGGCAGCGATCGGACTTAGCCAGTCTCATGTTCCCGGGCGCCGGGCCATCATGGCTGTACTGATCTCACCGATGATCGTGCCGTTGATTATTTCTGCCACCGGTATGTTCTTCTTCTACAGCGACATTGGCCGTTTCCTTGAGGGAACGCTGGGGATGAACAAGAACTTTGTGGGGTATCTTAAGGTGATCCTTGCGCACGCGGTGCTGGGCATTCCCTTTGTGATCATCACTGTGACGGCAACCTTGGTCGGCTTTGACCGGTCATTGACCCGCGCTGCTGCGAACATGGGGGCTGGTCCGGTCAAAACCTTCTTCTCGATCCAGATGCCATTGATCTTGCCGGGGGTGATCTCGGGCGGACTATTCGCCTTCATTACCTCGTTCGACGAAGTCGTGGTCATTCTGTTCGTTGGCTCTGCCAGCCAGAAGACCCTGCCTTGGCAGATGTTCACAGGCCTGCGCGAACAGATTAGCCCAACCATCCTTGCGGTGGCGACAATTCTGGTCGTGATCTCGATCGCGCTTCTGACAACCGTTGAACTGCTTCGCCGGCGGTCCGAACGGCTGCGTGGTCTCAGCCCGTCTTGACGGAAATCAGTCGTTGAACTAACAAAAATCCGTTCACTCCTGTCGCGATGGCGTCACGACGTTAAAGGAGGTGTTCGGCTCTCGGACCCCGAGACCGCCTGACCTGTACGCCGGGTCATGTGGCCGGGTTTTGCACATCCGGCAAAGAAGAGAGACCAGACATGACAGACCTTTCAAATCGCCCCGAGTATTTCACCTGCCACAATGGCGAGAAGGCCAAGCTGCCTTTCAGCAAAAGCGAATACGACCGTCGCCTTACAGCCCTGCGCGCCATCATGGCAGAGCGCGACATTCCGGTTGTGCTGCTGACGTCGATGCACAACATCGCCTACTACTCTGGGTTTCTGTATTGCTCTTTCGGGCGCCCCTACGGCTGTGTGGTCACACAAGACAGCTGCACCACGGTTTCGGCCAACATTGACGCGGGTCAGCCCTGGCGCCGCTCGGTCGAAGAAAACGTGATCTACACCGATTGGAAGCGCGACAACTACTGGCGCGCGGTCTTCGACCTGATTGGCGACGCCAAGCGGATTGGTATCGAAGGCGACCACATGACGCTCGCGGCCCGTGACGCAGCATTGAAAATGCTTGGCCAGCCCGAGTTGGTCGATATAGCGCCCAACACGATGGCCGCCCGCATGGTGAAATCCGCTGAAGAGATCGAACTGATCAAAGGTGGTGCGCGCACCGCGGATATCGGTGGCGCGGCCATTCATGCCGCGATCCGGGAAGGTGCGACCGAAATCGAGATTGCCATGGCCGGACGCGACGCGATGGAAGCAGAGATTGCCCGCGCCTATCCCGATGCAGAGTATCGCGACACCTGGGTGTGGTTCCAGTCAGGCCTAAACACGGATGGCGCCCATAACCCGGTTACCAAACGAGCGCTCAAACCCGGCGATATCCTGTCGCTGAATACCTTCCCGATGATTTCTGGGTACTACACGGCGCTCGAACGCACGCTTTTCCTTGGAGAGCCGGACGCAGACAGCCTGCGCCTTTGGAAGGCCAATGTCGGCGCGCATGAGCTGGGTCTTAGCCTGATCAAGCCCGGCGCAACCTGTTCCGGTATCACAGAAGAGATCAACCGGTTCTTCGCCGACGAAGGGCTGCTGCAATACCGTTCGTTCGGCTACGGTCACTCTTTCGGCATCCTTAGCCATTACTACGGCCGCGAGGCGGGGCTTGAACTGCGCGAAGACATCGACACCGTGCTGGAACCTGGGATGGTTGTGTCTATCGAGCCGATGCTTTGGGTCCCGGAAGGCCAGCCCGGTGCAGGCGGCTATCGCGAACACGACATTCTGGTCGTTGGCGAGGACGGTGCCGAAAACATCACCGGCTTCCCATATGGGCCAGAGCACAACATCATCCAGGCATAAGATCTTGGAACGGGCGTAACGCCCGTTCCCACCTAGGCCCGTTTGGCCCGCTCGTGGAAGATGAACCCTATGAAGTTCAACAGAAGCTGGGCCGCAAGTATTTGCGTACTTTCTGTTGGGTCATAGGCTGGCGCAACCTCGACAAGGTCGATGCCGACAACGTCTCCGCGCTGGGCAAGCCCTTGCAGGATCTCCAGCACATCATAGTACAGAAATCCGCCGTGGCTGGGTGTTCCAGTGCCCGCTGCAATCGATGGGCAGAAGGCATCAATGTCGATGGTGACATAGTATCGGGCGCCAGCGGGTATCCGGTCCAGCACACCTTCTGTGCCAAGCTTGCGAACCTGCCTTACGGACAGGATGTCTGAACCTCGGGCTCGTGCGTCCTCGTACCCCTCTTTTGCAGTGGATGAGACATTGCGGATGCCAAGCTGGGTCATGCCGCTGACGTAATCTTTTTCGATGGCGCGGCGCATCGGGTTGCCATGCCCTGCTGTAACGCCATGGCGTTCGTCCACGAAATCAAGATGCGCATCGATCTGAACCACATGAATTGGCCCATTCGCGGCACAATCGTCTGCGAAGGCGTTCACGCAGGGTATGTTGATCGAATGGTCCCCGCCGATAACCACCGGCAGGGCCCCGGCGCTTAGGATTTTGCGTACACCTAGGGCGATATTCTCATGGCTCTCATCCGTCTTGGTGTGGATGATATCTGCATCCCCGATGTCGACCATGCGCACCGACGAATCGAGATAGGTGGCATCGTCCTCGTGGTCATACGCCCCTGCATGACCAAAGCTAAACAGAGTCGATGCTTCACGCACTGCCCTGGGGCCAAAGCGTGCTCCGGGCCTCCACTGTGTGCCGAAATCGAAAGGGGCACCTAGGACAGCCACATCAGCGTCGATCCGATCCCAATCTTCGACGTAGGGCGATTTACCAAAGGTAGAGAGGCCTACGAAAGGCAGGTTAAGGCGTCCGTCCGAATATCCGTGCGTGCTCATAATGTGGGCCCTGTAATCTATACCGTTTCGACCAATCTAGACTGAACGAACCCGTACGTCTTCAGAAAGAGAGCAAACAGCTAAGGGAGGGGGGCTTACACCGACGTCGAAAAGACAAAGGGCTTAGCCATTGCTGGCTAAGCCCTTGGTGAAGTGGTGAGCCGTGCAGGATTCGAACCTGCGACCCACTGATTAAAAGTCAGTTGCTCTACCAACTGAGCTAACGGCCCACTTGAGGCCCCCCATCTATGAGAAGCCCCCGGGGGGGTCAAGCACATTTTTGCAGTTTTTTAGTCCGGCTCTGGATTCATTTCCGCAGGAGGTCTATATGCCCGCTCATGCAACAGAAACTGCTTACCTCTGGCTTGCCCTTTCACAAGATGCATGGGGCAGGGAATGACTTCGTTGTCATCGACTCGCGCGGGCGTCAGCCTGTGACGAACCATGCGCTTGCGCAGGCCGTTGGCGACAGGCATCGCGGGGTTGGGTTTGACCAGTTGGCCGAGATCGGCACCGGGGATGACAGTGACATTACGCTGACCTTCTGGAACAGCGATGGCAGCATTGCTGGTGCTTGCGGGAATGCAACACGCTGTGTTGCTGACTTGGTTATGCAGGACACCGGGAAATCGTCGCTAAACATTCGTACCTCACGCGGCCTTCTTTATGCTGAACGCACCGATGACAACCGTGTGCGCGTGAATATGGGGCCGCCGCAGTTGGATTGGCAGGATATTCCTCTGTCGCACAAGGTCGATGTCCAGCATTTGCCGCTAGAGGGTGATCCGGTTGGCGTGGGTATGGGCAATCCGCATTGCGTCTTCTTCGTCGATGACGTCTCGCATGTTGATGTTGCGGGTTGGGGCAGCCGGGTAGAGCATGATCCTTTGTTCCCCGAAGCCACCAACGTGGAATTCGCGGAGGTTCGCAGCCGGTCCGAGATTCGGATGCGTGTCTGGGAACGCGGCACTGGGATTACCCTTGCCTGTGGGTCGGGGGCCTGTGCGACCGCCGTAGCGGCGCATCTGCGTGGGCTGACAGATCGCGCGGTCGAGATGGAAGTGGACGGTGGCTGGCTGTCGCTGGATTGGCGCGAAGATGGGGTCTGGATGGCCGGTCCCACCGCACATGTCTTTAGCGCCGAGTTGAGCCCAGAGTTTTTGGCAGGGCTTGAATGACAGCTCCGAAGTTCACCACTCTTGGCTGCCGCCTAAACGCCTATGAAACCGAGGCGATGAAGGAATTGGCAGAGCAACATGGCGTGGACAATGCCGTGGTGGTGAACACCTGCGCGGTAACGTCAGAGGCCGTGCGGAAGTCCAAGCAAGAGATCCGCAAGCTGCGCCGGGATCACCCCGACGCCAAGGTGATCGTGACTGGCTGCGCGGCGCAGACCGAACCGGCGACCTTCTCTGCGATGGCCGAGGTCGATCTTGTCATCGGCAACACAGAGAAGATGCAACCCGAGACCTGGGCCGCGATGAAAGGTCCCGATTTCGTCGGCGAGACCGAGAAGGTTCAAGTCGACGATATCATGTCGGTCACGGAAACCGCAGGTCACCTGATCGACGGGTTCGGCACCCGCAGCCGCGCCTATGTGCAAGTGCAAAACGGTTGTGACCATCGCTGTACCTTCTGCATCATTCCCTATGGCCGCGGGAATTCTCGGTCCGTTCCTGCAGGCGTCGTGGTAGACCAGATCAAACGTCTGGTGGACCGGGGCTACAACGAGGTTGTGCTGACCGGTGTTGACCTGACCTCTTGGGGGGCTGACCTTCCGGCCGAGCCAAAGCTGGGCGATCTGGTCATGCGCATCCTGAAGCTGGTGCCGGATCTGCCGCGTCTTCGGATCAGTTCTATCGACTCGATCGAGGTGGATGAGAACCTGATGCAGGCGATCGCGACAGAGCCGCGCCTGATGCCACACCTACACCTGTCTTTACAGGCCGGGGACGACATGATCCTGAAGCGGATGAAGCGTCGCCACCTGCGCGACGATGCGATCCGGTTCAGCGAAGAGGCGCGCAAGCTGCGGCCCGACATGACCTTTGGCGCTGACATCATTGCCGGTTTCCCGACCGAGACCGAAGCGATGTTCGAGAACTCGCTTAAGCTGGTGGAAGAGTGCGACCTGACGTGGCTGCATGTCTTCCCCTACAGCCCGCGCCCGGGAACCCCTGCGGCCCGGATGCCGCAAGTAAACGGCAACGATATCAAGGCGCGCGCCGCGCGGCTGCGTCAGGCAGGGGCTGCACAGGTGCGCCGGCATCTGGAAGGTCAGATTGGCCGGACTCATCACGTTTTGCTGGAAAACCCGCGAATGGGCCGGACCGAGCAGTTCACCGAGGTGACTTTTGAGACGGATCAGCCAGAGGGCCAGATCGTCACCACCGCCATCCGCGCCCATAGCGACACCCAATTGATCGCATGACCCCGATCTTGTGGAGCTTTCGCCGCTGCCCTTATGCCATCCGCGCCCGTCTAGCGCTGGCGGTCTCAGGCCAGCAGGTCGAACTGCGCGAGGTCCTGCTGCGGGACAAGGCAGAAGAGTTCCTGCAAACATCTCCCTCGGCGACTATTCCTTGCCTCAAGACAGAGGATCAGGTGATCGACGAAAGCCTCGACATCATGCTCTGGGCCTTGCGGCGGCATGATCCCGAAGGCTGGCTTGATATGCCGTCCGAGGGGATGGACCTGATCACCCTGTTCGACGGGCCCTTCAAAGCCGCGCTCGATCGATACAAGTACCACACGCGCTTTGTCGATGCCGACGCTATGACCGAACGCGACACCGCCAGTGCCATTCTGCGGGACCTGAACGCAAGGCAGGAAAACGGTGCGATCTTCGATCAGCCTCGGCTGGCCGATTTCGCAATCCTGCCCTTCGTTCGCCAGTTTGCCTTTACGGACAAGCCGTGGTTTGACGCTCAGGACTGGCCGCATCTGGCGGCGTGGCTAGAGGCTTTTCTGACCTCGGATCGGTTTGCGCAGGTCATGCCCAAGTATGCTTTCTGGTCCCCGGGCGACACGTCGGTGATCTTCCCCGCGACTTAGGGTCCACCGTCAGGACGTTGGAATTCCGGTTGGCGGTGGGCGCAATTCGGGTAAATTCTGCAGGGTGCGATCAACCCGTCACAAGGCCCGACCCATGCATCCCAACCCCATCTTCCGTAACCGCCCCGATCAGTTGAACCTGTCTTTCGCCAAGGCGCGCGGGTTTGGCACGCTGGTCGTCTCGACAGCAGGCGCACCCCTGATCAGCCATGTGCCCTTTGTTCTGGATGAAATTGCGCGCACGGTGGGAATGCATCTTGTGCGCTCAAATCCCATAGCGCGGTTGGTCAAAGAGTCTACGCCAGCAACCGTGGCCGTGGTTGGCCCGCATTCCTACATCTCGCCCGATTGGTATGAGACCCCAGATCAAGTCCCCACTTGGAACTATGTCGCTGTGCATTTGACCGGGATGCTAGAGCCCCTGCCGCCGAAAGACCTGCGTCCGCATCTGGAAGAGCTGTCGCATCAGTTTGAAGAACAGCTCGCGCCGAAGCCGGAATGGCTGTTGGATAAAATGGGGGAAGAGCCCTTGGCCAAGATGATCCGCCAGATCCTGCCCTTCCGCCTGCGCATCGCGGACGTCGATGGCACGTGGAAGCTGAACCAGAACAAAACGGATGAGGTCCGCCTGCGCGCGGGGACGGCGGTTGCCGAACATGGGATCGGCAACGCCTTGTCAGAACTGGCGGCGCTGATGGCAGAGCCGCCAGAGAAACAGGCTTAAGCCGCCAGCGAGGCGCGTGCTTTTCCAACCATTAGGGCTGCGCGGGCTGCCTCGCGGCCTTTTTCGACGAAATGGGCGCGGTAGATGGCGTTGTGATGATCGGTTTCCTGATACTGGTGCGGCGTCAGAGAGACTGACAGGACCGGAACGCCACTATCAAGGCTGGCGCGCATCAAGCCGTCCACAACAGCTTGGGCGACGAAATCGTGGCGATAGATGCCCCCATCTACGACGAAGGCGGCGGCTGCGACTGCACCATAGCGGCCAGTCTCGGCCAGATCACGGGCCAGAAGGGGCATTTCAAATGCGCCGGGAACGTCGAAAACATCGACCTGCTCGGCGGGAATGATTTCGGTAAAGCCCGCAAGGGCCTGATCGACGATATCTGCGTGCCAGTTGGCTTTGATGAACGCATATCGGGTGTGTGTCATGGCTATCTCCTTCGGTTTGACACGTCACCCAAGGCGATAACGAACAGGAACCCGCCCGGAAGGCGCGCCCTGTCGTTCTCTTTCATCCGGACTGTAACCGTCGGCTCTGGCCTCTCACCAGATCTGCTGACCCTTTGCCGGGGCAAAGGCGCTCGCGGGCTGACGGGGCGTACCCCGTATACCGCCGGTGGGGAATTTCACCCCGCCCTGAGAACAGCGACCTTGTCGCACTTCCCGTCAGAGACAGCAAGAGGGGTAAGCAGGCGGACCAAGGAGTGCCGCGGGGCTTTGCCAGCGCATGATGCCGGTTTAGACTTGGGCGAGGATTCGGGATGAATTTGTTTTGAGACATTTTTTTAAACAAATGAGACGTGCTTGGCTCGTCACGTTGTTTGGTGTGATCGCTAGCGCAGCCAGCGCTGGCGAGCGCGTGGCACTGCTGATCGGGAATTCGATTTATGATCGGCCAGAGATGTCGTTGCGCAACCCCTCGAACGATGTAGATGCCTTGGGCGCGACGTTGCGGGCGCTGGGTTTCACTACCTACGAGGCCGTGGATCAGGACCTATCCGGAATGGAGGCCGCGTTAAGCGCTTTTGCGGATCAGGCTAACGGTGCCGAGATGGCATTATTCTTTTATGCAGGACACGGGGTTCAAATCGGTGGCGATAACCTGCTGATCGGAACAGAATTGCAGGCGCTGGATACAGACATGGTGCGCCGCAGCTCTTTACCCATGTCGCGAGTCCGCGAAGCGCTGGCGGCTGCGAATCCCGAGATTGGAATCCTGATGCTGGACGCTTGCCGTAATAACCCTTTCAGCGATGCAGGACTTGTGGACAAGGGGTTGGTGCGAACACGGGGTGGCGTAGGTCTTCTGGTGGCCTATGCCACCGACCCGGGCAACGTGGCCTATGACGGCGTGGGTGAAAACAGCGTCTTTACCGAGGCACTTTTAAAACACCTGAGCACTCCGGGTATTGATCTTCGGCTGGTGCTAGGACGTGTGCGCCAGCAGGTGGTTCTGGAAACCCGAGGCCAGCAAGTGCCATGGGTGGAGGAGGCGGTCTTGGGAGAGCACTATCTTGTGCCCGCTATCGCAACGACCGCTGGTGAGGATCCTTTCAAGGCAGAGATTGATCGTTGGCGGCAGATTGCTGCCAGCACCGATACCGCAGATTTTCAGGACTATTTGATCGCGTTTCCCGACGGGATGTTCGCCTCTTTCGCATCCGACCGGATCAAAGCGCTTGTGAAGCCGGACAGAATGTCGGGCGAAGGCAACAGTCTGGGCCTGCTGGCCTCGTCCGACCCGACACAGGTGGCAGACGCGCTGACCGCGCTTGGTCTGTTGCCGTCTCAAAACCCCTTGACCCGCGCAGTTGAGGCCGATCTGGTGCCAGCGCTGGATAGCTATCGCGCGCAACTGCCTGACCCCGGTGGCGCCAGTGCGCAACAGCTGTTCACCGATGCCACTCGCGTGTCGATGTTCTTGGCTGCAACGACCCTGCAACGTATCCGCACTGACATCGTTGCGTTGCGCAGCGTAGAGGGAACCCTTGGCATTGCCGAAGACGCCCTGAACAAGATACGTGACATCGCCGAGGCAAACGAGGCCGCCAAGCCGATCTTGGAGCAAGCAGAGAAGGATGTGGGCGACATCCGCCTTGCCCGTGCTGACATTCTGCGGCGGCTCGACAACTCGCGCAGTTACTATGACGACATTCTCAAGCGGGCCGTGTCCTTTGTTCCGGAAGAGGCATCACCCGCATTGATTGGTGGCGTAGATCGCTCTCGGAATATCGGGCAGACGAACCGACAGTTGCTGAGCGATGCCAATTTATTTTTGAAGCACGTCAAGGATTCTGACGAAGCCACTAAAGGAAGCTACTCATGGCTGACCGACCTTATTTCCGAAAACTGATTTCCGCGGCGCTTGTAGCCACTCTGGCGCTTTCGGCCTGTAACACGACAACCCCCGAGCCCGAGGCGAAGCCGGCTTTGACCATGGCGCAGAACGAACAACTTTTACGCCAGCAAGCGGAAGCTATGCAGAAGACAATACTGGAAGGCGCGATTGCCGGGGCTGCCGTTGGCGGTGGTGGAGGGTTTGTTCTTAGCGGTGGCAGCGGTGATAGCGCGCGTCGTGGGGCAAACTTTGGCCTGTTCGCCGGGGCGGCTGCAGGTACATATGTTGCCTTCATTCAGCGAAAATATATTCGTCGTGAACGCCGGTTGGATGCCATCAAGGAAGACCTCGACAAGAACGCAATTGAAATGCAGACCACGATCAATGTGATGCGCGACGTGCTTGTCGTTCAGAAGGCCGAACTGGCGGCACTTCAGGCAAGGGCGGCGGCTGGTGAAGATGTGTCCGCAGACCTTGGGGCTGAAGTAACACAGGCACAGGCCAATCTGGCCGAGATGGAGAAGGCCATCAGCGGGGCCACGAACCGTCAGGTAGAGTTTGGAGAGGCACGTGGACTGACCCTCGCCGGAAACGAGACATTGTCGCCGATTGATCCCGAATTGGCAGCCCTTTCTGAACAGATCGCGGCGATGAAAGCCATCGCACAAGACCTGTCACAATCCTTGGGAGAAGCATGATGCACTTGAAAGCTCTACTTCTTGCTGGTGCAGCCTTTGGCCTTCTAGGCTGCGTAACTAGCGACGATCCGTCAGAGGGCGGGTTTTTCAACGGTGTGTCGGGCATCAGCTCTGGCACCTATGAGGGCCGCATTGCCGAGCGTGAGCAATCAGTGGACGAGGCAGAGGCCCGGAACGAGGCTCTTGCAACCGAACAGGCCCGCTTGTCCTCGCAGATTTCTTCGGCGCGAAGTGAGCTGGCCAAGCTGAAGCTGCGAATCCTGAACCAGCGAAACGCTGCAGGGTCCTTGGATGCAGGTACCGAGGCAAGGGTACAGTCCGTCCTAAATGCGCAACCGGCTGGGCGAACTCAATCTGAACATCTGGCCGCGCTGCGAAAGACGATCACAGACGCCAAAGCGTTGAGCGCAGACCTTGCCAAGTTGTCAGGCTAACAAAAAGAGAAGGCGGCAGGTCACGCACCTACCGCCAACTGTTACCTGAGAAATTTCGGGCAACCACTCTCTCTTTGGTAATAAAAGCAGAACTGTTTAAAATTACTTAGTACAGTCATACTTCACCTCGGCAGCCCGTCAGTCCAACAGTAAAAGAGGCTGGTAACCAAAAGTATATGTTTTGAAAGGTTGAAAATCTAATGTTGGGCCAATTGGTCAGATTTGTAGATATTTTGGAAACAATTTGCCCCTGAACTGCCTGAATTCAGTGAGCCCTAGCGTGATTCGCTTTGCGAGCTAGAAAACCGTTTTCCAAATGAAGGCCATGGCCCTTAAGCTGGCCTTCTCTGGAAGGATTGGGATTAACGATGCAGCTTTTCTACGCAGTGACTTCTCCATTTGTGCGCAAGGTCATGGTGGTTCTGGCCGAGACCGGACAGACCTCTGATGTAGAGATCCTGCCGGTATACGGAACACCGGTTGATCCAGGAGATTTGCCACTAGACAAGAATCCCTTGGGCAAACTGCCGACATTGCTGCTGGAAGACGGTCGCGCGATTTACGACAGCCGGGTCATAACGAGATATCTGGACGAAAGGGCTGGGGCCGGTCTGTATCCGCAAGCGCCAAAGCTGTGGGATAGCCTCACGCTTGAGGCAACTGGGGACGGAATTCTCGATTCGGCATTGCTGATGGTCTATGAGGACAGACTAAGAGACCCCCAGCATCGCTCTGCCGATATTATTGAGGGGTATTGGGGCAAGATCGAGCGTGCGCTGGCGTTGCTATCGCAGCAATGGATGACCCATCTCAACGGGCCGCTGGACATCGGGCAAATCGCGGCTGGCTGTGCGCTGGGCTACATCGATTTCCGCTTGCCGGACCGGGATTGGCGGCCCGACAACCCGAAACTCGCCGATTGGTATGAAACCTTCAGTCGGCGCGACTCGATGCTATCATCTGTGCCCAGTTAAGGGCCCTTGATCAGAAATTCAGGCTGACACCAACGTTCAACGCGTTGGTGATAATGTCGGTTTCCAGTTCCCCACCGCCATCAAGTTCGACCTTGTTTTGCGAATAAGTCCCTTTGTACTCACCAAAGATCGACCAGCGGTCGTTCAGCGCATAGCTGGCCCCTGCAACCCACTGCACAGCCGGGCCGGTCAACTGATAGCCGAAGGTACGGTTGTCGCCGTGGGTGATGTCGACATGCGGAATCGCAGCGCCGATACCCGCGCCGACATATGGGGTGTATCGACGGCTGTCTTGCTTCCAGCGGTAAAAGACATTCGCGGTCAGGATGTTATGACCGTCGGTAAACTCGAGGCGGTCAAAGCCGCCCGCTGCCAGAGAATCGTCGTCGGCATAAACTTTGGCGTGGTTGAAATCGACACCGAAGCCGATCCGATCGTTGCGCCAGTTAACGGCACGGAAGCCATAATAGGGCGGCATTTCAAAGGATTTACCATCCCAACCGACGTTAATATCGATGGGAATTGCGCCATCATCTTCTCCGATTGCCCCGTCAAGACCGCTATGCGGTGCGGATTGCGTGCCGGTATAGAAGCTAAGCTCCCATTCAGCGAGAGCAGGGCTGGCAGCCAAAAGGCCGGCGACGAGGGGCAAAAGGTACTTTTTCATCGTAAGCTCCGACAAACTGGTGATGAACCAAAATTCCGCAGTTGCAGCATGCCAAATCCTGACGAAAAGGACAACCAAACAGCCTGCACAATGAATTCAGAACACAAATACTGTGCTTAAACTGTGTTTTCCCTGCAAAAAATCAACACCTGCGACGTTGTGTGTATCAATGACCGCTGGACCTGAGAGGACTCTGCCGCTAAGACCCGCGCGTAAGGCTGCGGTCCCCCTGCGGCTCGAAATTCTATGCCGTCCGGACTTTTCCGGCAAAGGAAGGGAGATATCTCGTGTCCCACGCAGAAGACCACGAAGGCACACGCCGCGATTTTCTGTACTTCGCAACCGCTGGCGCAGCCACCGTCACCACTGGTGCCGCTGTCTGGCCGCTGGTCAACCAGATGAACCCAAGCGCTGACGTTCTGGCGCTGTCGTCCATCGAAGTTGACGTCGCAGACGTTGCCGAAGGTACTCAGCTGACCGTCATGTTCCAGGGTAAGCCGGTGTTCATCCGCCGTCGTACCGCCGAAGAAATCGAAGAAGCCAACGCTGTTGAGCTGTCCGAGCTGATCGACCCCGTTGCCCGTAACGGTAACATCGCCGAAACCGCCGATGCATCCGACGCGAACCGCGCGCTGGACGAGAACGGCGAATGGCTGGTGATGATGGGTCTGTGTACGCACCTTGGCTGCGTGCCTCTGGGTGACGGCGCAGGCGACTTCCACGGTTGGTTCTGCCCCTGCCACGGTTCGCACTACGACACTGCTGGCCGTATCCGCAAAGGCCCGGCGCCCGAGAACCTGCCGGTTCCGGTTGCCTCCTTCGTCAACGAAACAACCATTCAACTCGGTTAAGGGAGCGTCTGATGTCTGGAATTCCTCACGACCATTACGAGCCCAAGTCGGGCGCGGAAAAATGGCTGCATAAACGCCTTCCGATCGTTGGCCTGTTGTATGACACGCTGATGATCCCCACACCGAAGAACCTGAACTGGATGTGGATCTGGGGCATCGTTCTGGCATTCTGCCTGGCGCTGCAGATCATCACCGGTATCGTTCTGGTAATGCACTACACCCCGCATGTTGATCTGGCCTTTGCCTCGATCGAGCACATCATGCGTGACGTGAATGGCGGTCACATGATCCGCTATGTCCACATGAACGGCGCATCGCTGTTCTTTGTTGCGGTTTACGCACACATCTTCCGCGGCCTGTTCTACGGGTCGTATAAGGCTCCCCGCGAAGTCACCTGGATCATCGGTATGCTGATCTATCTGGTGATGATGGGCACCGCCTTCATGGGCTACGTACTGCCTTGGGGTCAGATGTCGTTCCACGGTACAGCTGTTATCACCGGCCTGTTTGGCGCGATCCCGTTCATCGGTGAATCGATCCAGACCTGGCTGCTGGGCGCAAGCGCTGTGGGCCAGCCGGCTCTGAACCGCTTCTTCTCTCTGCACTATCTGCTGCCCTTCGTGATTGCAGGTCTGGTCATCGTCCACATCTGGGCGTTCCACCACACCGGCAACAACAACCCGACCGGTGTTGAAGTGCGCCGTACCTCGAAGAAAGAAGCGCAAGCGGACACCGTTCCGTTCTGGCCCTACTTCGTGATCAAGGACTTCTTCGCTCTGGCCGTTGTCCTGGTTGTGTTCTTCGCAATCGTAGGCTTCATGCCGAACTACCTTGGCCACCCCGACAACTATGTCGAGGCGACCGCGCTGGCGACCCCGTCGCACATCGTTCCGGAATGGTACTTCCTACCGTTCTACGCGATCCTGCGTGCGTTCACCGCTGACGTCTGGGCCGTTCAGTTCGCAAGCTTCATCACTGCGGGCATCATCGACGCCAAGTTCTTCGGCGTTCTGGCGATGTTCGGCGCGATTGCAGTTATGGCGCTGGCGCCGTGGCTGGACACCTCGTCGACCCGTTCGGGTGTTTACCGCCCGATGTTCAAGTGGTGGTTCCGCCTGCTGTGCATCGACTTCATCGTCCTGATGTGGGCGGGTGCGATGCCTGCCGAGCCGCCCTATTCGACCATCTCGCTGATCGGTGCGACCTACTGGTTCGCTTACTTCCTGGTCATCCTGCCGCTTCTGGGCGTGCTGGAAACCCCGGAAGCCGAAGTCGAGACCATCGAAGATGACTTCAAAGCCAAGTACGGCAAGTCCGACGCGACCCCGGCTGAGTGAGAAAGGTTCTAGGAACAATGATCAAGCGTATCACAACATCCGCGATCGTCGCTCTGGCCCTGACCACGGGTGGCGCAATCGCCGCCGGTAGCAGCGAGCAGCACATCGAAGACTTCTCGTTCTCGTTCGAAGGTCCCTTCGGCAAGTTCGACGAAAACCAGCTGCAGCGCGGCCTGAAGGTCTACACCGAGGTTTGCTCGGCCTGTCACGGCCTGAAATACGTCGCGTACCGCAACCTGGGCGATGAGGGTGGTCCCCACCTTCCCGCCGATCAGGTCAAAGCCTTCGCCGCGCAGTTCGAAACCTTCGATCCCGCGATCGACGATTTCCGCACTTCAACCCCGGCAGACAAGTTCGGCGCTTCCAACCTGGAAAGCGCACCGGATCTGTCTTTGATGGCCAAGGCACGTGCTGGTTTCTCTGGTCCTGCGGGTCTGGGTCTTAACCAGCTGTTCAAAGGCATGGGTGGCGCCGAGTACATCGCCTCGATCCTGACCGGGTACACCGGCAAAGAGAAAGAGGAAGCAGGTACCGTCTTTTACGAAAACACCGCCTTCCCGGGTGGTTGGATTGCCATGGCTCCGCCGCTGGTAGGTGAAGACGTAGACTTTGACGATGGTCACTCGAACGATCTGCACCACATGTCGGAAGACACTGCTGCCTTCCTGATGTGGGCCGCCGAGCCGAAGATGATGGCTCGGAAAGAAGCTGGTCTGAAGGGTGTTATCATCCTGATCCTGCTGTCGGCTCTGCTGTACATGACCAACAAGCGGATCTGGAAGCCGGTGAAAGCCGCTGCCAAGCAGTAAGCTTCTAGGCATTCAAACAATAGCAAAGCGCGTCCTTCGGGGCGCGCTTTCGCGTTTGGGTAGGGAAATGATACCAATGTCCCTGCTTGACGTTACTGAATGCGCCAAATTCGCGCATGTCAAAAGCCCACAAGGCCTCTACATTGTCGTTCAAATCGATTCTTTTGGAGGAAGCCCCGATGAAGTTTACTGTCGCTTTTGCCGTCACCGCATTGCTGGCCGCGCCGGCGTTTGCTGAGACCCCCACCGGGGACGCAACTGCCGGTGAAAAAGCATTCAAGAAATGCGTGTCCTGCCACGTCGTGAAAAACGACGAGGGCGAGACCCTTGCCGGTAAAGCCGCGAAAACCGGTCCGAACCTGTATGGCATCGCCGGTGGCGCAGTTGGTCAGCAGGACTTCAAATATTCGAAAGTTGCTGCGGCAGCGGCTGAAGCCGGTGTCATCATGACCGAAGACAACATGGTTGCCTTCCTGGCGGATCCGTCCAAGTACCTGTCGGAAGCCGCTGGCCAGAAAGGCCGCTCGAAGATGAGCCTGAAGGTCAAGAAAGAGCAAGACGCACGTGATGTGTTTGCCTATCTCTACAGCCTGCAGCCCGCCCCCGAGGCGGCAGAGGAAGCCACCACCAACTAAGTGTTGGCGTAAGAATTCTGGAAGCACCGCCCCTTCATCGGGCGGTGCTTTTCTTTGGGGATTAGGCCGGCAGGAATTGCTCGGCGATCTGAACCGCGTTCAGGGCCGCGCCTTTCAAGAGCTGGTCGCCCACGACAAAGATCGAAAGCGAGCGCCCGGAAGGATCGCCCAGATCTTCGCGAATGCGTCCCACTAGAACATCTTCCTGACCGCTGGCATCGACGGGCATGGGGAAGTAATTCGCCTCGCGGTCATCCACCAGTTTCACACCCGGTGCATCTTGCAACAGGGCGCGGGCTTGTTCGGGGCTGACTGGCTGGTCGAATTCGATGCTGATGGCCATGCCGTGTGCCCGCAGGATCGGAACACGGATACAGGTCACGCCAATGGGCAGGGCGGGGCGCTCCATGATGCGGCGAACCTCGGCGATCACTTTGTTTTCTTCGCCGTTATAGCCGTTGTCTTCGATATCGGCATTGTGGCTGAAGAAGTTGAACGCATAGGGATGCGGCAGAACCTCTGGCTGGAAGTCGTCACCGTTCAGATAGGCTTGGGTGCCTTGGCGCAGCTCTTCCATCGCTGCCGCACCGGCGCCACTGGCGGCCTGATAGGTTGCAAGGTTCAGTCGCTGGATGTTGAAAGCCTTGTGCAGCGGGGCCAAAGCAACGGTTGCGATGGCGGCAACGCAGTTCGGGTTTGCCACGACACCTGCGTGGCCCGACATGGCGGCGGCATTGGCTTCTGGCACGACCAGCGGCACATCTGGATCCATGCGGAAGGCCGAGGAGTTGTCGACCACCAGCGCACCGGCCGCCACAGCAATTGGCGCGAATTTGCGGGACAGGGTCGCACCCGCCGAGAAGAAGGCGACGTGCACGTCGTCAAAGCTGTTCTCGGACAGTTCTTCCACGATCAGGGTGCCGCCGTTGAACGATACCTCTTTGCCTGCAGACCGGGCCGAGGCCAGCAGTTTCAGGTTCGCCAACGGAAAGCCGCGCGCGGCAAGGGTGTTCAGTAGTTCAACGCCAACAGCCCCAGTGGAGCCAACGATGGCAACGTTGGGATTGGCGGGCAATTGCGCGGGTGGGTTTTGGTCCAGCATGGGTCAGTCCTTGGTTTTGAAGGAAGCGGACGCTGGCATTTCCGATTGGCCCCGTCCGTCTTCGGCGGGGCGTTTCGGGTTTCGTTCGATCTAGATCGCGCGCACACCAAAAAGCCCCGCCGTGGCGGTGGTCTTTGTGGTGGTCTTGGTGATCATCATTGCGAACATGGAATGCCGCTTAGCAGCATTGACCTATAAGGGCAATAGACTTGCGTTACCCGGGGCAGGCGGCTAAGCCGACCATCAAAGGAGCCCGCACTATGAGCATGAACAGTTTCGGCCATCTTTTCCGTGTAACGACTTGGGGCGAAAGCCACGGTCCAGCGCTTGGTGCGACGGTTGATGGGTGCCCTCCGGGTGTGCCAGTGGCCGAAGAGGACCTGCAGGTCTGGCTGGACAAACGCAAGCCGGGCCAGAACAAGTTCACCACTCAGCGCCGCGAACCCGATCAGGTGAAAATCCTGTCCGGTGTGTTCGAGGGCAAATCAACGGGTACCCCGATCCAATTGATGATCGAGAATACCGATCAGCGGTCGAAGGACTACGGCGACATCGTCGAGAAATTCCGCCCGGGTCACGCCGATATCACGTACTGGCAGAAATACGGGATCCGTGACTATCGCGGCGGGGGGCGGTCTTCTGCACGGGAAACCGCAGCGCGGGTTGCGGCGGGTGGTGTTGCACGCAATGCGCTGCAGGCACTGGTGCCGGGCATCCAGATCAAGGGCTACATGACCCAGATCGGACCGCACAAGATCAACCGCGACAACTTTGACTGGGACCAGATCGACCAGAACCCGTTCTGGACACCGGACGCAGCGGCAGCGGCTGACTGGGCCGAGTATCTGGATCAGCTGCGCAAGGACGGCAACTCTGTTGGTGCCGTGGTCGAAGTTGTGGCGCGCGGCGTTCCCGCCGGACTTGGCGCGCCGGTCTACGGCAAGCTGGACACCGATCTGGCCGCCGCGATGATGAGCATCAACGCCGTCAAAGGCGTCGAAATTGGCGAGGGCATGGATGCCGCGGCCCTGACCGGCGTCGAGAATTCCGACGAAATCTTCATGGGCAATGACGGCAAGCCGGTCTTCAGCTCGAACCACGCGGGCGGCATTCTGGGTGGGATTTCCACCGGACAGGATGTAGTCGTTCGTTTTGCAGTGAAGCCAACGTCGTCGATCCTGACCACGCGCAAGACGATCACCAAGTCCGGAGAGCCGACAGAGATTATCACCAAGGGTCGTCACGATCCTTGCGTCGGTATTCGCGCGGTTCCGGTTGGTGAGGCGATGATGGCTTGCGTGATCTTGGATCACCTGCTGCTGAACCGCGGACAGGTCGGCGAGGAGCTGCCCGGTAAGATCGGCTGATGCTCGGTATCTTCGGGATCACATTTCCAATCTTTGCCCTGATCGGATTGGGATACGTCGTCACGCGCTATGAGGTGTTCAAAGCCTCTGACACGCGGGTCTTGGGCAAATACGTGATGAACATCGCGCTGCCAGGCTTGCTGTTCAACACGGTTGCGACGCGCCCAATCACTGACGTTATCAATCCGGGGTACATGCTGGCCTTTGCCTTGGGCGGCTTCGCAACATTGCTGCTGGTTTTTGGGTTTCTTGGTCTGACACGGACCGGTCCCAACCGTCGCGCGATTGCCGCGATGGGATCGACCTGCCCGAACTCGGGCTTTGTCGGGTACCCGATCCTGCTGCTTGCCTATCCCGATCTTGCGGGTGTCGCCTTGGCGATGAACTTCCTTGTGGAAAACATCCTGATCATCCCGGCCTGTCTGATTCTGATCGAGCTTGCACATAGCGGCGGGGAAAGCAGTTCGGTCGGGCGCAGGATCGCAGGAGCTTTTGGAACGCTGCTGCGTCGCCCATTCGTCATCGGATTGATCGTGGGCTTGGCTGTCTCGGCGGCCGGTCTGCCGGTGCCAGAGCCACTGACCCGTTTGACAGGAATGCTTGCCGTTTCAGCAGCGCCTGTTGCGCTTGTGGTGATAGGTGGATCGCTGGTCGGATTGTCGCCCAAAGGCAATCTGTTACTGGCCGCACAAATCGTGGTGGGCAAGCTTGTCATTCACCCTTTGGTGACGGCAGGCATCGCGCTTATCCTGATGTCAGCGGGCCTTTCGATCAGCCCGGACATGTGGGCGATTTTGATCCTGACAACCTCGATGCCGATGTTCACAACTTGGGTCGTGATTGCACAGGAATCGGGACACGAAGGTCTGGCCTCGCTTGCACTTCTGGGGGCGACGGCGATGTCCTTCGTGTCTCTTAGCGTCGTTCTTGCAATCGTCTCTTAGGCGGTGGCCGCGGCGAGGGCCGTGTCCATCAGTGCCTTGATGTCTTTCTTCGATGTTCCAGCGACGATTCGGCCCAACTCTTGGTCACCACGCAGGACAACAAGGGTCGAGCGGCGTGGAATATTAAGCTCTCGCGCAAGGGCGCTGTTGCCGTAGTTGTCCCAGTCCACATCAATGAAAGTCACCGATTTCTCGTAGGCCGGGTTCTCTTTTTTCAACGCATTGATAACACGTTCCTGCGCGGCGCAAGTGCTGCACCAGCTGGCTTTGAAATCAACGAAGACGGTTTCACCTTTCGCAAGATGCTGTTTTACAAGGCCGTCTCTGTATTCCAGCGATGCCCAAGCGGGCATCGGCAGGGTAACAGCGGCGGCACCGGTTAGGGCGAAAAAGTCGCGACGGTTCATTTGGGTCTCCTTTTAAATGGCGACGGACAGATCGATGAGCCACGGGGGCAGAACTTCGAGCGCCCAGATTTCAATGATCTTGTGAAGTTGGAAGAGGATCGCGAGACCGACGGCCACGAAGATGGCCCCCATGATCGGACGCGATTTGCTGGCAAAGCTGCGCAACATGGCCTGTCGTTTCTGGATTACAGACCGCGCGCCATAGCCAAGGGCAAGGATGATGGTCGAGACGCCAAGCGCGAAGCTGATCATGATCGTGGTGGCGAACAGAAGGCTTTCACCTTGGCTGGCCAATGAGATCGCACCGCCAAGGGTCGGGCCGATGCATGGGCTCCAGACCGCGCCAAGCAGCATCCCGCCAAGGAACTGACCCTGCAGGCCAGAGCGGTCGATGCGGTCAAGTTGGTCGTCGGCGCCGCTTGCCAGACTGCCGGTCGCCGTGGCGAATTGGGTCGAAAAGCGCGGAACCAGAAGGATCAGGCCGAAACCGACCATCAGGATCGCGCCGCCTTGGGCGATGGTTTCCTCGGTTACGCCAAGGCTTCGGCCCGCGACGCTGAGCAGCATGCCAAGCGCGACGAAAGATGTGCTCATCCCGGCGGCAATGGCGACGGGGCCCAGCTTGTGCGCCTGAATGGCCGTGGCCAGAACGATCGGCAACACCGGCAGAACGCAGGGATTGATCAGGGTCAGCAGGCCCGCAAAATATCCAAGGACGATATCCATGGGTCGGAAATTGGCGTGGGGAACCCGAAAAGTCACCCAACATCGGCTTACAACCGATCACTTAACCGTCAGTTTTGTTGCTTTGAAAGCTGCACGGCAAGGATCGAGAACGTGATGATCACTACCCCAAGGATGTCGTAGAACCCCATCTTTTCCCCAAGCAAAACGGCAGCGATGGCGACGCCGAAGAAGGGGTTCAAAAAGTGATAGGTTGCCGCTTTGACGGCGCCGATCCGGCCAACAAGAACAAACCAGATGATCGTCGCAGTAAGGCCGGGGACCAGCGTCGTATAGACGAAGGCAACGCCCAACTGCCAGCTTGGGGTGAAGGTGGGCTCTTCCAGAATCAGGCCCGCGACCAGAAGGCAGGCCCCGCCGACCAGCATCTGCAGGCCAACGACCGTGATCAGGTTCCCGCCAGAGCTGGCCCCCCGAACTGAAAGTGTTGCGATGGACAGCGCCAGAACGCCAATGACACAGTAGGCAATTCCAGCCAGATCAACGCCCCCGGACAGTCGCGTGCCCATGATCACAGCAACGCCACCCAAACCTGCGACAAGACCAACCAATCCAAGCAGCGGCAGGCGTTGTTTCAGGAACAGCCAGCCAAACAAGCCGACGATCAGTGGCATAGAGGATGCGATGATCGCGGCCAGAGAGGCCTCGACCGTTTGCATCGCGACGAAGAAGAGGCCCAGATAGAGGGCATTCTGGCAAATCCCGAAGACAATCGTGGCGCGCCATTGTTCCCGGCTTAGTCGAAAGCTTTGTCCCAAGGCCCAGGCGATCAACAGGCCCAGAAGGCCGGACACGAAAAAGCGCAACGAAAGTGACAAGAGCGGCGGCGCATATTCCACGATGACGCGGGCCGAGGTGAAAGCCGAGGACCAGAAGAGCGCAAAGCTCAGCCCCAGAATGAGTGATCGGAAATCCAAAGGAACCTCGTGAAAAAGAAAAGGGCCGCCCGAAGGCGACCCTATTGTAATTTTTGGCGGGGACAAGCCCCTGCGGCCTTAGCCGTTCACGCTGTCTTTCAGCGCTTTGGCGATGGTCATTTTGACGACCTTGTCCGCCTCTTTCTTGATCTGCTCGCCGGTGGCCGGGTTGCGAACCATACGCTCGGGGCGCTCACGGCAGTAGATTTTGCCAACGCCCGGAAGGGTCACGGCACCACCGCCGGAAACTTCCTTGGTGATCACGCCGGTGATCGCGTCCAGAGCAGCCGAAGCCGCTTTCTTGTCGGCGCCCATTTCTTCTGCCAGAGCAGCAACCAGCTGTGTCTTGGTCAGGGGTTTAGCCATGTATTTATCTCCTCAGAATCACCCCCTGTCGGGGCTAGTAAGACCCCATTTGGGGTTTATGAGCGCCACTCTAACTTTATCTTGCGATCAGACACAATGTTTTGTGTCATAAAAATAAGGCTTTTGTGCATTTTGTGGTGGGTTACGTCGCTTACAGGAAGGCTGTTTCCTCGAAGCTGCGCAATTTCCGGCTGTGAAGCCGTTCCAACGGCATCTCTCGCAGGCTTTCCATCGCGCGAATCCCGATCAACAGGTGACGGGCAACCTGCGTCTTATAGAAGTCACTTGCCATGCCGGGCAACTTCAATTCGCCATGCAAAGGTTTGTCCGAGACACAAAGCAGCGTGCCGTAGGGGACCCGGAATCGGAAGCCATTCGCGGCGATGGTGGCGCTTTCCATATCCAGCGCAATGGCGCGGGACTGTGACAGGCGCTGAACGGGGCCAGATGTCTCGCGCAGTTCCCAGTTTCGGTTGTCGATCGTGGCGACGGTGCCGGTTCGCATTATCCGTTTCAGGTCATAGCCGCTGAGTTCGGTGACCGAGGCCACGGCCTCTTCCAAAGCGATCTGGATTTCGGCAAGCGGCGGGATCGGCACCCAGACCGGCAGGTCATCATCCAGTACGTGGTCTTCGCGCAGGTAAGCATGTGCCAGAACGAAATCACCAAGCGATTGCGAGTTCCGCAGCCCCGCACAATGTCCGACCATCAGCCACGCATGCGGACGCAGCACCGCGATATGATCGGTTGCGGTCTTGGCGTTCGAGGGGCCGACACCGATATTGACCAGCGTGATCCCTGCGCCATTGGGGGCCTTCAGGTGATAGGTTGGCATCTGTGGCAATTTCGTCGGGGTCGGCAGATGTGCGTCACGGGTCGTAATCTCAGCATTCCCGGGGCCGACGAATGAATTGTATGCACTATTGGGATCGGCAAGGGCCTCTCGGGCATAGGCTTCGAACTCTTCCACGTAGAACTGGTAGTTCGTGAACAGGACGTGGTTCTGGAAATGCTCGGCCGACGTCGCGGTGTAGTGCTGAAGGCGCGCCAAGGAATAGTCGATCCGTTGCGCCGTAAAGGGTGCCAGTGCATGGGCGCCATCGGGGTAGCGGAAGCCGAAACCGTTGACGATGTCATCATGGGTGGTCGACAGGTCCGGCACATCAAAGAGATCGCGCAATGGCAGGTCCAGCGCACCTTCTTGCGGGACTGTTAGATCCTGATCGGACGCCACGGCAAAGTGCACCGGGATCGGTGTCTTGGACGGGCCAATGGTGACCGGTACCCCGTGGTTGCTGAGAAGAAGGCCGATCTGCTGTTTCAGATAATTCGAAAACAAGTCCGGGCGCGTGATTGTCGACGCATAGGTTCCGGGTTCTGCAACGTGGCCAAAGCTTAGTCGGCTGTCGATTGTGGCAAAGCTGGTCGTTGTGATTCGGACCTCGGGGTAAAAGGCGCGATAGCGGGCGGATGGAATATCGCCACTCAGCGCTTGTCGAAATTTGTCCCGTAGGAAAGTGGTACTTTCGGAATAGATGGCCTGAAGATAGCTGACCGCCTCTTTTGCGTCCGTGAAGGTCTTTGCCTCTGGGACTGTGGGGGTTTCGATTGAAAATTCCGAAGGTACTGCAGTCATGAAAAGCCTGTCCGTTATAAGTTGCCTACGATTTAAGCGCTAACATAGCGATTTGACCAGTGGCCATTCCACGCGCTTGCACCTGACTTAGCGGCACCGGATAGTGCGAGTATGACAAAAACACTTCTTTCTCTCGGTCATGGGTATTCCGCGCAGGCGCTGGCAAGGCTGCTGCCCAATGATTGGCACGTGATCGCGACAACGCGGAGCCAGGAAAAGGCCGATGCCTTGTCCAAACGAAATGTCGAGACCCGGGTCTGGCCGGGTGAGGACCTTCGCACAGACCTAGGCCGCGCCACTCATCTTTTGATGTCGATCGCCCCGGGGAAAGACGGCGACCCGATTCTTTCTGAAATGGCCGAGGATTTGCAGGCGGCCAGCCATCTGGAATGGGTGGGGTATCTGTCGACGACCGGCGTATATGGCGACCATGACGGGGGCTGGGTGGATGAAGCTACGCCCCTGACCCCCTCAACCGTGCGCGGTCAGCGACGGGTTGCGGCCGAAGCCGCGTGGGCAGAGCTTGGCCTGCCGCTACATATTTTCCGCCTTGCAGGTATCTACGGACCGGGCCGCGGCCCTTTTGCAAAGGTGCGTAAAGGCACGGCCCGCCGTATCATCAAAGAGGGGCAGGTGTTCTCGCGCACCCATGTAGATGACATTGCGCAGGTTATCTGGGCCTCGATCAACCGGCCAAACCCCGGTGCTGCCTATAACGTCTGCGACGACGATCCGGCCCCGCCCCAAGATGTGATCGGCTATGCGGCAGAGCTATTGGGCGTTCCCATTCCGCCTGAAGTTTCTTTTGAAGAGGCTGAGATGACCCCGATGGCACGTAGTTTCTATGCTGAATCAAAAAAGGTCCGGAATGACCGCATCAAGCAAGAGCTGGGGGTCGAGCTGCTGTACCCGGACTATCGCGCGGGTTTGCAGTCGCTTTTGAGGTTGGAGACGACATAATCCCCTGTGACCTTTAACGTCTTGTTGGATGACAGACGCTAGCCCTGTTGGTAAGCAATGCCCTAATTTAAGCAAGACGAGGCTCTTCGTGGATATTCAAAATACGATCCTGCCCGGTGTGAAGCTTCTCATACCACGCCGCTTTGGCGACCATCGGGGGTTCTTCTCGGAAAGCTGGAACAAGAAGGTTCTGGCAGATGCGGGGCTAGAGATCGAATTTGTTCAGGACAACCACTCGCTTTCACGCGAGGTCGGAACGGTCCGGGGCTTGCACTTCCAGTCACCGCCACATGCACAGGGCAAGCTGGTACGTTGTGGCAAGGGTCGTTTGTTCGATGTTGCTGTGGATGTGCGCAAGGGTTCTCCGACCTACGGGCAATGGGTCGGGGAAGAGCTTAGCTTTGAGAATGGCAAGCAGTTGTGGATTCCGGCCGGTTTTCTGCACGGGTTCATCACGCGCGAGCCGGATACCGAGATCATCTATAAATGCACCGACTATTACGCGCCGGAATGCGACGGGGCGGTCCGTTGGGACAGTTGCGGCATCGATTGGGGGGATGTGGGCAACGCCATCTTGTCTGAAAAGGATGAAGCGGCCCAACCCCTTTCTGATTTCGACAGTCCTTTCTTCTGGGAGGGTGCAGAATGAAGATTCTGGTAACCGGTGGGGCCGGGTTCATTGGTTCAGCCGTGGTGCGGCTGTCAGTGGCGCGCGGGTATGAGGTGGTCAATTTGGATGCGCTGACCTACGCTGCTTGTCTTGAGAACGTTGCACCCGTGGCCGACAGCCCTCTTTATGCGTTTGAACAAGCCGATATCCGCGACCGCGCGGTGCTGGATCGCGTGTTCGCGAAACACCAGCCTGACGTGGTCATGCATTTGGCCGCCGAAAGTCATGTGGATCGGTCTATCGACGGGCCGGGTGATTTCATCGAGACCAACGTGACCGGCACCTACAACATGCTGGAAGCCGCGCGTGGCTATTGGATGGAAAAAGGCCAACCAGAAAGCTTCCGCTTCCACCATATTTCGACCGACGAGGTCTATGGATCACTTGGCGAAACGGGCATGTTCACCGAAGAAACACCCTACGATCCGCGCTCTCCCTATTCGGCCTCAAAAGCCAGCAGTGATCATCTGGTGCGTGCATGGGCAGAGACCTATGGCCTGCCGATATTGGTGACCAATTGTTCGAACAATTATGGGCCCTATCACTTCCCCGAAAAGCTGATTCCGGTCGTGGTTTTGAAGGCTCTAGCCGGGCAACCGATCCCGGTTTACGGCGACGGCTCGAACATCCGCGACTGGCTTTATGTTGAAGATCACGCCGACGCGCTGCTGACCGTGATCGAAAAGGGAGAGGTCGGTCGCACCTATAATATCGGGGGCGAGAATGAGGCGAAGAACATCGACCTTGTCCGCACCATCTGTACCCTGCTGGATGAACTGCGCCCGGGCGAAGCGCCTTATGCTGACCAGATTATCTTCGTGACGGACCGCCCCGGCCATGATCAAAGATACGCAATTGACCCGACACGCATCCGGACGGAATTGGGCTGGCGCCCTTCTGTGACGGTGGAAGAAGGGCTGCGCAAAACTGTCGAATGGTATCTGGCAAACGAAGACTGGTGGCGTCCGCTGCTGGATCGCGACGGGGTTGGCAAGCGATTGGGTGTCGCATGAAGGCTTTGGTTTTTGGGAAGACCGGCCAAGTGGCTCAAGAGCTGCACAGGCTTTTACCGGATGCTGTTTACCTTGGCCGGGATCAGGCCGATTTGACCAATCCAGAGGTCTGTGTTGCGGCCATCCAAGGCGCAGAGGTTGACGTTGTCATCAACGCCGCAGCCTACACGGCGGTCGACAAGGCAGAAGAGGATGAGGCGACTGCCGCGCTGATTAATGGTCAGGCCCCCGGTGCCATGGCCGAAGCTTGCGCCGTCAAGAACATCCCCTTCCTGCATATCTCGACGGATTACGTGTTCGACGGGTCTGGCGAGCAGCCCCGTTCTGTCGACGATCCGGTTGCGCCGCTTGGGGCCTATGGCTGGACCAAGCTGGCGGGCGAGCGCGCGGTCGAGGCTGCGGGCGGTCGCCACGCAATTCTTAGAACCAGCTGGGTGTTTTCCGCACATGGCAACAATTTTCTGAAGACCATGTTGCGGCTGTCTGAAACCCGCGATGCATTAAGTATCGTGGCCGATCAGATCGGCGGCCCAACCCCGGCGGCAGAAATCGCTTCAGCATTGGTTGAAATGGCAAAGTCGATGGTTGCCGGACAAGGCGGGCAGGGGATCTATCATTTCTCGGGTGCCCCCGATGTAAGTTGGGCCAATTTCGCGACAGAGATTTTTCGGCAGGCGGGGCGCAAGGTGACCGTTACCGATATCCTGTCCAGTGACTATCCGACCCCCGCGAAACGGCCATTGAATTCTCGATTGGATTGCCGTCGGATAGAGACGGATTTTGACATCCAGCGGCCCGATTGGGCGGCTGGTGTCGGGTGTATTTTGAAAGAATTGCAGGTGATCTGATGGCACAACGTAAAGGCATCATTCTGGCGGGCGGGTCCGGTACGCGTCTGTATCCGATCACCATGGGCATCTCGAAACAGCTGCTGCCGATCTACGACAAGCCGATGATCTATTATCCGATCTCGGTGCTGATGCTGGCCGGCATCCGCGAGATCGCGATCATCACCACCCCGGACGATCAGTCTCAGTTCCAGCGCCTGCTAGGAGATGGCTCGCAATGGGGGTTGACATTTGAATGGATCATCCAGCCCTCGCCAGACGGTTTGGCACAGGCCTATATTCTGGCCGAAGACTTTTTGGATGGGGCGCCATCGGCCATGGTTCTGGGTGACAATATCTTCTTTGGCCACGGTTTGCCCGAGGTGCTGCAACGCGCCGGAGACCTGTCCGAAGGCGGGACCGTGTTCGGTTACCACGTGGCCGATCCCGAAAGATACGGGGTGGTTGCGTTCAATGCCGATGGCGAGGCAACCCAAATCATCGAAAAGCCCAGGGTGCCTCCGTCGAACTATGCGGTGACGGGCCTCTATTTTCTTGACGGCAAAGCCCCGGAACGCGCGAAGCAGGTCCAGCCGTCTGCGCGTGGTGAGCTGGAAATTACGACCCTGCTTGAAATGTATCTACATGAGGGCTCCTTGAACGTGGAGCGGATGGGCCGCGGCTACGCCTGGTTGGATACGGGCACTCATGGCAGCCTTCTGGATGCCGGAAACTTCGTGCGCACTCTGACCACGCGGCAGGGCATGCAATCGGGTTGTCTGGACGAGATCGCATTCGAAAAGGGCTGGGTTTCGCGCGACGAACTTCGTAAGCGGGCAGAGAAGTTCAAGAAGAACGACTATGGCGATTATCTAAGTGGGCTTTTGCGCGAATAATCTGCGCAAACCACGGATCACCGAAATAGCCCTTTAGTTGTTGAAAGAGCATCATGACTGAAAGAACTCTCCCGGCTGAATCTGGCCTTGGCACATTTGAACGCTGGCTCTCTGTCTGGGTGGCACTGGCCATCGGGGCGGGTGTTCTTCTTGGGAATCTGTTCCCGAACTTGTTCGGTTTCCTCGCCTCGTTAGAGGTTGCTTCGGTGAACCTGCCCGTTGCCGTTTTGATTTGGGCGATGGTCTATCCAATGATGGTCGGCGTCGATTTCGGTGCTTTGCGACAGATTGGTGACAGACCAAAGGGATTGATTGTCACCTTGATCGTGAACTGGCTGATCAAGCCTTTCACCATGGCCGCTTTGGGGGTGCTTTTCTTCAACTACGTGTTCGCCGGCCTGATCCCGCCAGATGACGCACAGGCCTATCTGGCGGGTGTGATCCTGTTGGGCGCGGCGCCCTGTACGGCTATGGTCTTTGTCTGGTCCAATCTTACACGAGGCGACCCCACTTACACCTTGGTTCAGGTAAGTGTGAATGACGTCATTATGGTCTTCGCATTTGCGCCCATCGTGGCCTTCCTTCTGGGCGTAACGGACATTGTTGTGCCTTGGGATACGCTGTTGTTGTCAGTGCTGCTGTATGTGATGGCACCACTTCTGGCCGGGTATTTCACGCGAAAACGGCTTGTACAGCGGGGCGGTGAGGCTGCGGTGGACGCCTTCAAGGCCCTCGTTCAGCCATTCTCTGTCATTGGGTTGCTTGTAACCGTTTTGCTGCTTTTCGCATTTCAAGGAGAGGTCATACTGGAAAGTCCGCTGGTCATCATGCTGATCGCGGTTCCATTGTTGATCCAGTCCTATGGCATCTTCTTTCTGGCCTATGCCGCGGCGCGGGCTTGGAGGGTACCCTTCAAAGTTGCGGCTCCGTGTGCGTTGATCGGGACCTCGAACTTCTTTGAGCTGGCCGTGGCCGTGGCAATTAGCCTGTTTGGACTGGGTTCCGGCGCCGCGCTTGCAACGGTTGTTGGTGTTCTGGTCGAGGTGCCGGTGATGCTATCCTTGGTGGCCTTTGCCAACAAAACCCGGCATTGGTTCCCGTCCGAGTAGGATGGAAGTGGGAACTGTCCAAACGGGTCAACCTGCCCAGAACGACGGAAACCTGACTCGTCAAACAAGAAACGCCGCCCAAGTGGGGCGGCGTCTTCATTCGTATCAGCGTTAAGCCTTAGCGACGACGGTCGCGGCGCGAGCTCATTGGCTGGAAGGCCACGCCCACATGCGCTTCGCAATAAGGTTTGCCTTGCTGCACGGACAGGCCGCAGAACCAGAATTCGTCTGTGGCGGGGTCACCGATCGGCCATTTGCAGGTGCGCTCGGTCAGTTCCATCAGCGACAGCTTTTTGGCGCCCTTCTCGACTTCGCGCACTGTGGCCAGTGCCTCGGGGCTGATCTCGTTCGCAGAAGGCTGCGGCGGCAGGGGCTGGCCCGCAGGGATGATCTGCTTGCGCACGGCCGGAGTGGTCGCGGGCGCGGCAGCGGCCGGCTTTTCCGCCTTCGGCTCTGCCTTCGGCTTGGGCGCGGGTTTCGCCGGAGCTTCAGCCTTGGCTGCGGGTTTTTCCTTGGCGGTTTTCGCCGTGGTCGAGGTCGCGCGATTCGACAGGCCCAAGCGGTGCACTTTGCCGATCACGGCGTTGCGGGTCACGCCACCCAGTTCCTTGGCGATCTGAGAGGCCGATTGCCCCTCTCCCCACATCTTTTTAAGCGTCTCGACGCGTTCTTCTGTCCAGGACATATGGTTTCCTTGGCTGAGCAGGGCCGGCATGCCATTTGGCGCAGCCCTCTTGAGAATTCTTATAGCACCCTATTCTAATCGTTTGACCGGTTGGGTTACAAGCGGGTTAGCGGAACAAGGAATTTGGGGTTCAAAGTGCAGAATTCAACAGGTGTCGCCGAGCGTCGTTTCGGAAAGATCAACTGGCTTGGCCTATACACTTTGTCGTGGCGCGAGATTCGCCGGTTTCTGGGGGTGTGGAGCCAAACCTTGGCCGCCCCGCTGGTCACCGCTGGGCTGTTTCTGGCGGTGTTTTCGTTAGCCTTCGGAAGCAACCGTGCCCCGGTCATGGGCGTGCCGTTCCTGCATTTTCTTGCACCCGGTATCCTGATGATGACCGTCATCCAGAATGCTTTTGCCAATACGTCCAGTTCGATCATGATCGCGAAGGTGCAGGGCAACATCGTTGATACCTTAATGCCGCCCTTGTCGCCGTTCGAGCTGATGCTGGGCTATCTTGCCGGAGCAGTCGCGCGTGGCTTGTTCGTAGCGGTGGCGATTTCCGGTGTCTTGATCGTCGTGCTTGGTCTGCCTTTGGCGCATCCAATCTGGGCGTTGGTCTTTACGCTTCTTGGATCGGTGTTTTTGGGCGGGCTTGGCATTCTTGCCGGGATCGTTGCGCAGAAATTCGACCAGATGGCCGCTATCACCAATTTCGTGGTGACACCGCTGTCTTTCCTGTCCGGCACGTTCTATTCGATTGAGCGCCTGCCAGAAGCGATGCAGATCGCAACCCACTTCAATCCGATCTTCTACCTTATTGACGGGGTCCGTTTCGGGATGATCGGCGCATCGGACAGCTCTCCTTGGTTGGGGCTGACCGTTTGTCTGTTGTCTTGTGGGGTGGTGTGTGGCCTCAGCTGGTACTGGCTGCGCACAGGGTACCGGCTGAAGCCGTAAGGTCTCGCGCCCGAAGGCGCGAGCGTAAATCTTAAGCGGCCAGGGCTTGCACGTCTGCTTCGAGACGCGCGATAGAGGCTTCTGCGTCAACCGCCATCTGGTCGGCGGCAATGATCTCTACCTCGGTGATGCCGACAAAGCCCAGAACGTGGCGAATGTAGCCGGTTGCAAAGTCGACCGGCGAACCGACCGGAACACCGCCAGACGCCGCAACGACGATTGCGCGCTTCCCTTCCAGCAGGCCTTTGGGGCCGCTTTCGGTGTACTGGAACGTCACACCAGCACGGGCAATCAGGTCAATCCAGGCTTTCAGGCTTGCGGGAAGGCTGAAGTTGTACAGCGGCAGGCCGATCACGACCACGTCGGCGGCTTTCAGCTCTGCGATCAGCTCATCCGATAGGGCCAGCTTGGCTTTCTGTTGGTCCGTACGTTCGTCCACCGGGGTGAAGTTCGCGCCGACCCACTCTTCGTCGATGAAAGGCAGAGTTTGAGCCAGATCGCGGGTCAGGACGGTTTGCGGGTTCAGGCGGTCCAAAACCTTCTGGGTGTATTTGCGGGTCACAGAGTCGGCTTTGCGGGCCGAGGCGTCGATGTGAAGAGCTGTGGTGGTCATGGTGGTCTCCATTCAAATTCGTTGACCCGTAGATGCGCATCTGCAAAAACAAACTCAATCTGCGATTTGAAACCGTTTATGTTGGGATTTGCACATATGGATTTTGACAACTGGGATGAGGTCAGAACAGCGTATCAAGTCGCACGGCTTGGAACCGTCAGCGGGGCGGCGGATGCTTTGGGTGTGCACCACGCGACGGTGATCCGGCATATCGACTCTTTGGAAGACCGTTTGGGTGTGAAACTTTTCCAACGCCATGCCCGAGGGTACACGGCAACAGAGGCCGGGTTGGACCTGCTGCAGGTGGCGCAAGCGACGGCCGATCAGTTTTCACATCTAGCAGGTCGTTTGCGCGGGCAGGGCTCTGCTGTGACCGGAGAGTTGCTGGTGACTTCTGTCAGCACGCTGTCCTCTTTATTGGTGCCGGTGTTGGCGGACTATCAGCATGAACACCCAGAGCTTCAGGTCCGTTTTTTAACGGACACGCGGGTTTTCCGGCTTGAATATGGCGAGGCGCACGTGGCGATCCGCGCCGGGAACCAGCCGAAGGAGCCGGACAATATCGTACAGCGGCTGGGCGACATGTGCACCGGCATGTTCGCGCACAAAAGCTATGCCGAGAAATATGGGATACCTACGACCGAAGCGGATTACGTCCATCATAACTTCATAGGTCCGACCGAGGAAAACCATCGCGCTTTGTTCTACAAGTGGATGCGGGAACATGTGCCGGCACAGAACGTTCGTTTTCGGGTCAGCGATCTGCGCGACGCCTTTGGGGCGGTGATCGCGGGGGCAGGCATTGGCATGTTGCCGATTTGGCAGGCAATAGAGCGGGACGACCTTGTTCAGGTTCTTCCGCCAAGACCTGAGTGGGCGACCAAGATCTGGTTGGTGACCCATGTCGATCTGCATCGCACCGCAAAAGTGCAAAGCTTCACCGCAAAGCTTAAGGAATCTGCCAAGCTGTGGCCGACGGATTGTACGTCACTCCCCGTCGCCCAAGCCGTGTAGCTCGACATCCAGAAAACGTTCGAACGCGTCCAGATTGACGGGTTCGAACTGCCCGAACCCCTGCATCCAGACCGACGCCTCTCTCATGGCGTCGGGTTCCAGCTTGCACCATTTCACCCGTCCGCGTTTTTCCTGACTGATCAATCCGGCTTTGGTCAGGATGCTCAGGTGCTTCGAAACTGCGGCCAGAGAGATATCGAAAGGCTCTGCAACATCGGTCACGGCCATGTCGTCTTCCAACAGCATGTTCAGAATTGCCCGCCGGGTCGGGTCTGCCAGTGCGGCAAAGATAGAGTCGAGTTGGCCTGTCATGGCGGGCAGACTACCCCCGCGCGCCGAAAAGCGAAAGCAGTGCCCTATCACGCGCTTTGATCCCCACCATAAGCAGTTTGAATTTGTGGTTCGCCCCGCGTGCCCATAGGGTCGGCAGGTTCGAGCCAAATTGGGGGCACAATGTTAAACTGGGCGCTGATCTTGCTGCTGGGTTTGTCCTGGGGCTCTTCCTTTTTCTTCAACGAGATCCTGCTGAGAGAGCTGGGTCCGATGTGGATATCCGTCGGTCGCGTAGGGATCGGGGCACTTGGCTGCTGGGTTTGGATTTTCCTGTCCCGGCGATCTTTGCGCGTGTCGGCCGGAATGTGGCTGGGTCTTGGGGTGTTTGGACTGTTCCAATACGCGGTGCCGTTGACCGTTTATCCCGCCACCCAGCAATTCATTACCTCCAGCGCGGCCGGGATCATTAATGCGATGACACCAATCATGGTGGTGATCGTCAGCCACTTCTGGCCAGACGGAGAGCGTGCAACCCGTTTGAAGTCCCTTGGCGTCGCGTTGGGCTTCGCCGGTATCATCGTGTTGGCATTGCCGGACGTTCAGGCGGATGAGGGCAGTTCGACCCCCGTGGCGCTTTTGGCAACGATGATTTCGCCTTTCTGCTATGGCATCGCCATGAACTTGCTGCGCAGCCTTGCAGGTATTGACCGAGTTCTGATGACCGCTTGGTCTCTGACGATTGCGACGGTGATGGTTCTGCCGATCGCGTTTGCCCGCGAAGGCGTACCAACCATCACCCGGGTCGAGACTTGGGCCTCTCTGCTTGTGATCGGCCTGATCCTGACCTCGGCCGCATTCATCCTCCTATACTGGCTGGTGCCGCGGGTTGGGGGCACCACGGCCTCAACCATCACATTCGTCGCACCGATCTCTGCCGTGCTGTTGGGCGTGTTTATCCTGAATGAAACACTGACGTTGGTTCACCTGCTGGGAATGGCGATCATCTTTGTTGGCTTGCTGTTCATTGATGGTCGCGTGGTCAGGTTGCTTCGAAACCATCAACCAAATGGTTGAATATGGAAAACCGCGCTTGTCGAGCGCCGAAGTGGGTGCGACATTCCGCGATATTTAGAAATAACGTTTATTTTCAGTGGTTTATTTAATCTCTGCGGTGCGACATCGCACCTTGACTCATGGCGCCCCCTAACACTAGTTTGCGCGCAACTTCCTGCAGGGGCTTCAAAGTGGTCGATCCGGAACAAAAAGAGCAGCTTGCGCAGCTCGAACAGCGGATCGAGGCGGCTAAAACCGCGGCCAAGCCCGACAAGCCCCATCAGGAGAGCCATTATTCCCAAGCCAACATGGCCTGGCGGATGGTGACAGAGCTTGTAGCCGGTCTGGGGATCGGCTTTGGCATCGGGTTCGGGTTGGATGCTCTTCTGGGCACAACACCTTGGATGATGGTGCTGTTCATATTCTTCGGCCTTGCGGCGGGTGTTCAGACCATGCTGCGAACGGCCAAAGAGATACAAAAGAACCAGCAGGCCAAATCGGCCGGCAAGGACGGGAAAGAGACACGCGATGGCGACTGAAGCACAAGGCGCAGAAGAAGGCGGCCTGGTATTCCACCCGATGGATCAGTTCATTGTGAAGCCGCTGTTTGGTGGCGAGAACATTGGTCTGTTCACTCCGACCAACGTGACGCTGTGGATGGCGCTGGCCGTTGTGGCGATCTTCGCACTTCTGGTTCTGGGTACCCGTGGTCGCGCCATGGTTCCAAGCCGCGCCCAGTCGGTTGCCGAGTTGGCCTATGGTTTTGTCTACAAAATGGTTGAAGATGTCGCCGGCAAAGACGCGGTTGGCTTCTTCCCCTACATCATGACGCTGTTCATGTTCATCGTTTCGGCCAACTTCCTCGGTCTGATCCCGATGTCTTTCACCACCACCTCGCACTTTGCGGTCACCGTGGTGCTGGCGCTGGCGGTCTTCCTGACCGTGACTGTCGTCGGTTTCGTAAAGAACGGCACCAAATTCCTCGCCCTGTTCTGGGTTTCCAGCGCGCCTCTGCCGCTGCGCCCGATCCTGGCGATCATCGAACTGATTTCCTACTTCGTACGCCCTGTTAGCCACTCGATCCGTCTTGCTGGCAACGTCATGGCGGGCCACGCGGTTATCAAGGTTTTCGCAGGCTTCGCCGCGATCTCTGTGATCAGCCCGGTTTCGGTCCTTGCCATCACCGCGATGTACGGCTTGGAAATCCTCGTGGCCTTCATTCAGGCTTACGTTTTCACAATTCTGACCTGTGTGTACCTGAAGGACGCACTGCATCCGGCACACTAAGGTCCGATCACCCTATACCTACACTTCCAAATCGTAAGGAGATTTCACCATGGAAGGTCAACTGGCACACATCGGCGCAGGCCTGGCAGCAATCGGTTCGGGCGCAGCCGCAATCGGTGTTGGCAACGTAGCAGGCAACTTCCTGTCGGGCGCTCTGCGTAACCCGTCGGCAGCTGGCGATCAGACCGCCACCCTGTTCATCGGTATCGCATTTGCAGAAGCACTGGGCATCTTCTCGTTCCTGGTCGCTCTGCTGCTGATGTTCGCCGTCTAATCCTAGCGGAACACTAATCCTTACGTTGGCGGGGCCGTTAATGCGGCCCCTCCGTCACCGGAAAGTTCCCTTAGGAGGACGCTATGGCGAGTGAAACAAAAGAAGCCGCCAGCCACGCAGCGGACGCAGCGGCCTCAGCGCCGGGTATGCCGCAGCTGGACTTCTCGAACTGGGGTAACCAGATCTTCTGGCTGGTGATCACGCTCGTCGTGATCTACTTCATCCTGTCGCGCATCGCATTGCCGCGCATCGCGTCGGTTCTGTCAGAGCGTCAGGGAACCATTACCAACGATCTGGCAATGGCAGAAGAGCTGAAGCTGAAAGCGCAGGAGGCAGAAGCTGCCTACCAGCAAGCGCTAACAGATGCTCGTGCTGAAGCTAACAAGATCGTGGCTGACGCCCGCGCCGAAATTCAGGCTGATCTGGATGTCGCGACGGCCAAAGCCGAAGCAGAGATTTCTGCCAAGTCGGCAGAATCCGAGAAAAAGATTGCTGAAATCCGCGAAGGCGCGATGGAAGCTGTGACCGAGGTCGCTAAAGACGCTGCGAAAGAAATCGTAAGCGCTCTGGGCCAAAAGGCAGACGCCCGTTCGGTTACTGCTGCTGTTAACGCACGGCTGAAAGGATAAGACGATGAAAAAACTGTCCATCCTTCTTGCCCTGATGGCCAGCCCGGCCATGGCCGCATCCGGCCCGTTCTTCTCTCTTGGCAATACCGACTTTGTCGTTCTGATTGCCTTCATCGTCTTCATCGGCGTGCTGGTTTACTTCAAAGTACCGGGCATGCTGGGCGGTATGCTGGACAAGCGTGCCGACGGTATCGAGGCCGAACTGGAAGAAGCGAAAGCCCTGCGTGAAGAAGCGCAAAGCCTGCTGGCCTCGTATGAGCGCAAGCAGCAAGAGGTCAAAGAACAGGCAGAGCGCATCGTCGCCCACGCCAAGGAAGAAGCTCAGACTGCGGCCGAACAGGCCAAGGAAGAGCTGGCCAAGTCGATCGCCCGCCGTCTGGACGCGGCACAGGATCAGATTGCCTCGGCTGAAGCTTCCGCTCTGAAAGAGGTTCGCGACCGCGCTGTTTCCGTGGCTGTTGCTGCAGCTGGCGATGTCATCGCGAAGAAGATGACTGCTGAAAATGCAGACGCTCTGATCGACAATGCAATTGCGGATGTTCAAAGCCGCCTGCACTGAGCGACGACTCAATACGTCAAAAAGAAACCGGGGCTCTTGCCCCGGTTTTTTTTATTGTGAGGTCTGCGCCTGAGGGAAGACCGACCTGAAGTAGTCGCTGAGGAGCACGTAGTCTTGCGGCGGTAAGGTCGTCGGGGCGATACTGACCGGTTCCAGCTGAGTTTGTTCAACCGTCGGCTGTTCGGGTTTTGGGCCGACTGATTTGTGAAGCTCGCTAAGAATCTCATTCATCAACTGGTTTTGATAAGTCTCTGCCACAGTCGTGGGCGTTATGGTTTCAGTTTCATCCATCTCTGCCTCTGATCCCATTTCTATGATCATTAGCGCTGTCTTGGCGTCCAGCCCGATCTCGGTCATCAGGTATTCAAGACGTGCTGCCAATGTTCCGGCTTCCGCTTTGGGGCCTGTGCCCGCCTGCGGATAGGACGCCTGTTCTGGTTGAGTGGCCGCCGGGGTTGCTGAGGCGACAACTGATGGCGCGGCCGGAAACATCTCTGTCTTATGGCCCAAGGCCTCTTGGTTTGGGGGCTGGGCCGCGGATCGCAGACGTTCTAGCTCTGCCTGCAATTCTGCTGCATTTCTTTCCAGCTCTACGATACGAAGGGCTTCTTGTGACGGTGACTGAACGGGGGACGCAACAGGCTGCGTTGAAACCGAATTTTGAGAATGCCGTTCAAGAAGCAGTTCGCGCAGCACATTCAACTCGCCTTTTACTTCTGCCATTTCTGCATCAACCCCAGTGTCGACTGTTTGAATTGGGGTCTGCGGTTGCGGCATCGGTGATTGCCAGTTTGCGGCCTGGGTTAGGTTCGCGTCCGTCGCTCCATTGGCGCCGTTCGGGATCGGCCAGCCGCGAGGGAGTACTGTGTAGTCCTGTCTTGCCGAAATCCAACGCAGATATGCACTGACCGCGCCAAATCCGACTAGCGACACGCGATCCACCTCATCCTGCCCGCGCCGGATGATGAGTTCGTCGCTAGAGGACAATAGCGTCTCCATCCGATCGTCCAGCGGTTGAAGAATGCGGGCAGGGACCTCTAACTCGCTAATCCCTTCTACCACGAAGAACCGGTCACCTTCGGCCGCGTTTTCCAGACGAATTTGTAGCTCGCCCCTTGAATTCAGCATGTAGGAAAGTGTCCCCTTCCGGCCCATGCAGGAATAGGTTCGTGGGCGACAGACGACTTCGAAAACATCAGTGTCGAGCCGCGGGTTGGGAGAGAAGCGCGCATAGCCGTCCGGGTCGAACCGAAAGTAAACACCATCAACCAATCCTTCTTGGAAGGTGGGCCAACCAAAGGCCCCTCTTAGTTCCTGCCGAGCCTCTCGTGCGCCGATCGCAAACAGGATAGAGGTGTCGAGGATGGCGTTTTCTGAGGCGAAATTCTCGACATTCTGAATTTGAACCTGAGAACCCGCTGCCGTCACTGAAACGCCAATGAGAAGTCCAGCAAGCGCTGTGTTTTGAAATGTAAGCATCAGAAGTCCGCCTGTGTTTGTTCAGAATGTCGAAGTGCCGGTAACCAGTCTTCTTTTTGTGGGGGGTCGGGATAGTTTCGAACGATCCGAATGTCCTGATCGCGGTACGCGGTGTACCAGACTTCGGTCTCGCCGGTGTATGGCGTCAGAATCGTGCCCTGAACCTTGTGCAGAAGAGATGTCAGGATGATCCCGTTGTTGTTGGCCGTGAAAATCTCAACGCGCCCCTGACCGCGTTCGTACAACCCTTCGAACATTCCGGTCTCTGGGTCGTAGAGTTCGATAATCGCCTCATACAGAACATCTGTGTAATCTGTATCCCAAAGTGCCCACAGGCCCAGTGCGGCTTTCGCTGCCACTGCTGCGTGATCTGGGACATAGTCGCCCCTTGGGGTCACGGTGTTCCACGGATAGCCGTCTGAAAAGATGGTGTCATAGGTAAAGTAGGGCGGGCCTTTGACGTTATGTTCCGAGCGCGCGGTCATGAACCCGGTGCGGCGCCAGCGGTTTTCCTGCACCTGGTAAATGCGGTCTGCAAATTCCGCGCGCCAACCGTCTGAGTGCAGCCAGTCAGGGCTAGAATCGTCATGGGGAAGATCAAAACCCAGTTCCAGTCCGTCCTGTAGATAGGATTCCGTGACCACGTAATTCTGAGAGTGGAAAATGCGGGGGTCGCGCCCGTCATAAGGCACCTGAACGCCATAGATTGACGCAGTCAGAAACGGCTCGGCCCGGTGGGCGAGGTATGGCTTGAAACCCCATAACGCAAAGCCCTTCGCGGCGTATTCTTCGTATCCCAGGCGCCCTTCTTGCGCGTAGACAGTCTCGCCCGAGTCCTTGTCAACGTAAGAGCCGAACATCAGTCCTTCGTCGTCGATCACATTCCGAAAGTCCCACTTCAGCAGCACTGAATCAACGGTGTTGCCAAGATGCGGGTAGCGGTTTTTGACGATCCGCAGCCAAACAAGAAAGCGGCCGATATCGAGGGCTGAAAACCCGATCTCTCCGGGCTTGTTGGTATAGTCCACCTTCGCCCCGGTCTTGGTGTGATACACTTTGTTCGGAAGCTCTTTCCGGAACAATTCTAGCCCTTTGATCGTGGTCAACAGTTGTGTGATGCGTTTGTCGAACTCGGGCTTCTCGATGATGCAAAGCTCATAAGCTGCAACCGCCCCTGCGATGTAGGACGCTGTGTCCCAAAGTGTGGTCGAAGGATAATTGCCCACCGAGTTCGCAAGGCCGGTGCTCTCTTGCGTGAAGAGTTCAAAATAGTGCCAGGCCGTCCGAGCTGCACGCATCTCTCGCTCATTCAGGAACCCCCTTCGCGGGCGATATTTGCGGACATATTCGTTGCGCCGGGTGTACCCAGAGGCCTGGTCCAAACCCTGATCAATTTTTTCGAAATAATCCTTCGGCATTTCGCACATGCGCGGCGGTTTGGTGCGCTTATGCTCACCTGCAAGCGAACTGGTTGTGGCGACGGGCAAGTTGCCGCGCATCAGGGCGGGGATATTGTCTAGATCCCCACCTGCGATGATCGGGATGATCTCTTCTTCCTGCGCCAAAAAAATGGAACGGGCGCCTGCACCTACAGAAAATACGGCCCCAGCCAGCACGGCCCCGGCACCCGCTAGAAGGGCGATACCGTAAGATACAGACTTCTTTGACGTAACTGATTTCTTCACCATGGGTCGATCCAATTGCGCGTTTCCGCCCTTGATAAACGCCATAAAGTTAACAAAACGAGAAATGGCAAAGAGGTGAAGATCTCAGAAACCCTATTGTAAACAATGCTTTGTTAACGATGCCTCGATAACGCTGGTCCCGCACGCAACCAGACCGAGGCAGTTCGATGGACCAAACGACACCAACGTCAAAGACGCAGGGAACGATCCTTTCAGAGGGTCAAGCCAGCGCGCCTGTGCCCATGCAGCGCGACAGGATGGTCCCGGGATGGGTGCGTATCGTCAGCTATGTTTTCACCCTTGGGACCAGTCTTTGTATCCTGTCGATCTCTGTACTTGCGGTCTTTTTCCAATCGTTGGTCGTGGATGAACAGCAACTGATCTTGTCACCTTTGTTCGCAATGGTTGGCGCTGTCGCCGTGTTTGGAATTCTATTGATGGAATTCGCGCACAGCCGAGCTCTTGCAGGTTACCGGGAAGACCGGCGGAAGCTGGCGCAATATGCCCAAGGCGGCATTGGCGTGCTGATTGCCCTCTTCCTGGCTTTGGTCCATCCGCTGCTTGCGTTACCCTCGTTGATCGCGGCCGCCATTTCATTCGGCGGACTTTCGTTGCTTACAAAGTATATGCGAAAGACCCCTCAGTGGGACTTCAACGCGCAGGAATCGATTCCCATTCTGTCAGGAAGAGACTTCTTTGGTTTCGGGTTGGCCACGACCTACCCCCGGTTGCCAGAGCTTGCTTGGACGTTACATCTGGCCAGTGTTGTGACCGCCGGGCTTAGCGGTATGGCAGTTTCCAGCTGGCTTGCAGGCCAAGAGGTATTGGCAGGTAATGCCGTCGGCAGTGTCGCGCTTATGTCGCTTTGGGCAGCCCATTGTCTGGGAATGCGCGCCCTTCTCAAGGCCGAAGCCCAGCCAGAAATAACTGAGCAATCCCACAGCGTCGTACCCGTCGAGCAAGCGGACGATGAAGAAGAGGAAAGCGCGGGGCTGCGCATCCGGAACCTGAGTGTTGCTATACCAGGGGGGCGTAACCTTTTGACGAATGTCTCTTTGGATCTGCCCCCGGGCAGCATCACCGGGGTGATCGGCGAAACGGGTGCCGGGAAAAGCCTGCTGCTGCAGGCTTTGTCGGACCCGTTCGGACTGCGTGGGTTGGATGTTAAGGGGCGCGTTCATGTCAATGGATCGAACATTTGGGAACGTAAGTCTTATGAGCTCGCTCCTCAGTCCGCATTCCTGCCCAATCAGCCGTTGATTTTGCCTGCTTCTGGCGAAGACAATTTGACCTGTTTCCATAAAGAATTGTCCGGCGACCGCGGGAAGCGATATCTTGAGAAACTTGTCTTTTCATCGCAAACCGCGTCGGACATCTGTGCAGTCCACGATGCCAGCTGTCTCCCCGACACTCAGAAACGGTGCCTGGCCTTTGCCAGAGCTTTTCTCTTGTCACCGCCGATCTACCTGATGGATCGGCCCGAAGACGGTCTTCCTGAGAAACAAATTGCGGCGTTGCTTGGCTTGATCCGGCAAGAGATCCGTTTGGGACGAAGTGTGATCATGGCAACCGAAAACCGCGCATTGCTTGAAGCTTGCGACAAGGTCGTCGTCTTGCAAGAAGGGCGCGTGATCGATTTTGGGGATGCGCGCGAGATGCGGACGCGACGCTCCTCTGGCTGGATGCGCTTTGTAGGGGAACGACAACTGGAGACAGAGGACAATCTGGACACATGGATCAGGTCGCATTTCAAGCGTGACGGAGATGAAGCAAACAGACGCAAGATGTGCGTGGTTGCGTCTGAAATGCTTGCCTTTTCCTGTCAGAACGCACGCGCAGCCGAGACCGAAAAACTAAGCTTCGAGTTCAAGCACTTTGAAGGGTATTGCGTCCTTAAGCTTCAGGACAAAGATTCTGCAGTCACCAACGCGCAACTGGATAAGGCCCGTAAAGCAGCAGAAGCGGCAGAAACCACAGCGAGATTGACGCCCCTTGCCGCAGTCATTCGGGAAAGCCTTGAGGTTGAAACGACGGTCGAGATGGACCGGCGTGTTCTGACGGCAAAGATTGAAACCTATGACCCGCGCAAGACGGGCTCTTTTACAGGGGTTGGGCATGCGGTTAAGAAGTCGTGAGCCCAAGAGCTTAGGGCGCCCAAAATCCGGGCCAACCATGGGCTTTCTTTGGTGGGCGGGCATTCCATTTTTACTGCTTTGGGGCGCTATTCAAATCGCTGTCGAGGTGAGTGATAACCTGACCTTGCCACGCTCTTTGGTTTTCTCCGGGGAGTTGCGGCCTGAACAGGAAGTCTTCCCGGTGATCTTGCCTCAGGGATTGGCCTTGAAAGAGGTGGTGGTCTCAGAGGGAGAGCAGGTAAACGTTGGCCAAACACTAGCAGTTCTGGATGGCGAGCGAATTGCGCTTCGGCAGCAGGAAGTGAGCGCAGAACTGGCGGCGATTGATGTCTTCCTCGCTTGCCTGCGGGCAAATGACGGGGACGTACCAATCGCGGAAGCCATGCCGCAAAGCGAGTTGGGAACGGCTGTGAAGGATGCCCTGCGCGAGTGTCGGCTCACACGTGAATCCCAAAAACTTGGCGTAGACCACCTACGTTCAGAGGTTGCGCTTTTGGAAGAACAGAAGAGCCTTCTTCAGCACAAAATCAGGCTCTCTCGATCGTTTGAGAACAAACAGGACTTCGAGGGTTTGGAAGATATCGTTTCCGCAGCTTTGGCGGCGACTAAAATAGATGAAAGAATTCTTGAAATACAGGCGAGGCGGAAGGACTTGGATCTGCAAAACGAAGACGAGATACTTGCGAAACTTCGGCAGACCAAAGCAACCAAGCGCGAGCGAGAGGACGAAAACAGACTTTTGGCAGAGGCGTTGTCGGCACCTCGCATTGTGGCGCAGGTTGCTGGGCGGGTTGGTCGGGTAAGGACCCTGCCCGAAGGCTTTCTTTCGCAGGAAGACACTGAATTCACCGTGTTGCGCCCGGGTGAGCGGGGTGGCTATTCGATGACCTTTGCATTTCCCATTCGCCATAGAGATCAAATCGGTCTGGGGGCAAAAGTCAGGGCCTCGTTGTCGGGGTGGGCTGGGCCGGGGCCCGGCCCAGAATTGCAAGGACAAGTGACGGGAATTCTGCCACCGGTTTCGACGCAATCGTCAGACCATCTGATTGCCGAGGTCACGTTAGTTCCCGCCTCGGTTCAGGCGATCGAGGCGGTTGGCCCTCGTTTGGCGTTAGACGGTCCCGGCATGGCGTCTTTGCTTAGGGTTTCCCTTGAGGAAGAAACCCTTGGTCAGGCGCTTGAACGCGTCGTGGCGCAAGACTTTGGGAACGGCGACGGCGTCATTCACCGGATATTCAAAGAGTTTGGCAGGATGCCTTCCGACTTGGAAGAGGGCTAAGCGGGAGCTTAGGTGCCATCGAAGGCGCAGAGCGCGTGTACGTCCATTCCCAAGGCCTCGATGTGTTTGCGCCCGCCCAATTCGGGCAGATCGACAACAAATGCGCAGCCGACGATTTCGCCACCTAGCCGCTCAACCAGTTTGATCCCGGCTTCAGCGGTGCCACCGGTCGCCAAAAGGTCGTCCACGATCAGGATGCGCTCGCCGGGTTGGATTGCGTCGTCATGAATCTCGACAACCGCTTCGCCATATTCCAGTTGGTATTCTTCGCTGATAGTCGTGCCCGGCAGTTTGCCTTTCTTGCGAACTGGCACGAAGCCAACCGTCAACTGATGCGCGATGGCGCCACCGAGGATGAATCCCCGCGCTTCCAGTCCCACGACTTTGTCGATCTGGAGGCCAGCGTAGGGATGCAACAATTGATCAATCGCCATGCGGAACCCGCGAGGATCGGCAAAAAGCGTCGTCACATCGCGAAACATGATCCCTTCATGGGGAAAGTCCACGATGGTTCGGATGTAGTCTTTGACAGAGTTGGAGCGGGTCATCGGCACAGCCTGTTGTTGAAAGCGTGCCTTTTGTGGCTGAACTACCATGTGACCTCAAGAGTGGATCAGGAATATTTGTGGCTGAAAGGGTTCGATGAAGCAGCTTTAGCAACCACGGCGGGTTGGACTTGTCAAAATTCATCCGATCCCACACGTGAAATTCGGGTCTCCACCCGAGAGTTCGAGAAAGAACACCCCGTGATGAAACGGTCATAGCGGTCCAAAACGGTTGTTTCTGGCGTATTTATGCGTCTTTTCCCGTCTTCTTGGGCAATCTCGGGTTACGTTCGGCTGACATTCATGTTAGCGCGCGACAACCCTCGATACCTGATCAAACGCGCGTGGTGCCAAAGTGTCCCAGAACCCCTATTCCGCATTTGCCAAAGGCCTGATGTCGAACGTGACGGGTTTTAACCCTCCGAAGATGACACCGGCCATCTGGAAGACAGAGCTTCTTTCTGGACTGACTGTGGCGCTGGCCTTGGTGCCCGAAGCCGTTGCCTTTGCTTTTGTCGCCGGTGTGCACCCGCTAGTTGGTCTTTATGCGGCCTTTATGGTCGGGCTTATCACCGCGCTGATCGGTGGCCGGCCGGGGATGATCTCGGGCGCAACCGGGGCTTTGGCGGTAGTCATGGTCGCGCTGGTGGCAGAGCACGGCGTTGAATACTTGTTCGCGACGGTCGTTCTTATGGGGATCTTGCAAATTCTGGCCGGGATTTTCCGTTTGGGTCGGTTTATCCGGCTGGTGCCGCACGCGGTTATGCTGGGCTTTGTGAACGGTCTGGCAATCGTAATTTTCCTTGCTCAATTGGGGCAATTCAAGGTGCAGGGCACAGCGGAACCGGGACACGGTTTGGGTGGCGGAGAGTGGCTGTCAGGCGCACCCCTTTACACCATGCTGGGTCTGGTGGTGCTGACCATGGCGATCATCTGGCTGCTGCCGAAGGTCACCAACGTGATCCCGGCGCCCTTGGCTGGTATCGTCGTTGTCGCGCTGATTGTGATCGGGTTGAACCTTGATGTCCCGCGCGTTGGCGACATGGCCGAGATCGCTGGCGGCCTGCCGGCCTTCCATATCCCGATGGTGCCGCTTAACTGGGCCACTTTCGAGATCATCCTGCCCTATGCCTTGATCCTTGCTGCAATCGGCTTGATTGAAAGTCTGCTGACCCTGAACCTAGTTGGTCAGATGACAGACCAGCGCGGCGGAGCGAGCCAGGAGTGCATCGCCCAAGGTGTCGCGAACACCGTGACCGGATTCTTCGGCGGTATGGGTGGTTGCGCGATGATCGGTCAGTCGATGATCAACGTAAAGTCAGGCGGCCGGACCCGTATCGCCGGGATTGCGGCTGCGCTATTCCTGCTAAGCTTCATCCTGTTTGCCTCGCCGCTGATCGAGCAAATCCCGCTGGCAGCGCTTGTTGGTGTGATGTTCATGGTGGTGATCGGGACATTCGCTTGGAACACCTTCCGGATCATGCGTGTGTCGACCAAGTTCGCCAGCTTTGTGACGATCCTTGTGACAGTTGTGACCGTCATGGAAGACCTTGCAATCGCGGTTGTCGTCGGTGTGATTGTCTCGGCCCTGCAATACGCTTGGGTCAACGCGTCACGGATTTCGGCCAAGGCCTATACCACGCCCGAAGGTGGCAAAGTCTATCAGGTACAAGGGCCGCTGTTCTTCGGCTCCGCCGCCGGATTTGGTGAGCTGTTTGATGTCAAAAACGACCCTGCGCTGGTCATTGTCGACTTTGCTGACAGCCGCGTTGCGGATCAGTCCGCCCTGAACGCGATCGAAGAACTGGCGACCAAGTATCACGAGGTCGACAAAGAGATCGAACTGCGACACCTGTCTGCCGACTGCAGAGGCCTGCTGGAACAAACTGGGTTGATTGTCACGGAAAGCGACGACGATCCGGACTACCAGCTGGCCGCGAACTATAAGGTTCAGACCGGTCTGTTTGCTGGCGGACACTAGGTTAAAGTAGGGGCAGGGACCTTCCTTGTCCCGCAAACACTTAGGTGTACCGCGACAAGCCTGATCGGCGCACAGAAGCAGTGCAGCAAGACGTCTTTACTTTTTGAACAGCGCGTGGTCATTCGATCGGATGAAGTTGCCTTTGTCCAAATTCCAGATCGCCATGATGCTTGCGCTGCTTGCCGCTCTTTGCTGGGCAGGAAACCAGGTCATGGGCCGGTTCGTGCGTGACACCATTCCGCCGATCGGGCTGACATTTTGGCGCTGGACCATGTGTGCGACCCTTCTGACGCCGTTTGCCTTGCCGAAACTGCTGAAAGAGTGGCCCATCGTGCGCCGCAACTGGAAGCTTCTTTTTGGACTGGGGTTGTTGGGTAGCGCGATGTTTCAGGCGATGGTTTACATCGGCCTGCATACGACGACTGCGATCAACGGGCTATTGCTGAACTCTACTGGGCCAGTATTCACGCTTTTCATCGCCATGATCGTCTTGAAGGAAAAGGCGACCCTTCGCCAGTTTATCGGTATCGCGGTATCCTTCTGCGGTGTCGCGTGGCTGGTTCTGCGCGGCGATCTGGGTTCTTTGGGGGCTTTGCAATTTACGGTTGGCGACATCTGGATCGTGGGCGCGATGTTCGTCTGGGGCCTGTATTCGGTGCTTTTGCGGTTCCGTCCTAGCGGCCTGTCTGACCTGACGCTCGTCTATATCGTCGCCTTGGTGGCAGCGTTCATGCTGTCGCCGCTGATGGTCTGGGAAGTGTCGCGCGGACAGGTTGTTCCGCTGAATATGCAAGGCATTCTGGCGGTGGGCTATGTCGCTGTTTTCGCCTCGATCGTCGCATTCCTAAGCTTCAATGCAGCGGTCGCGCGTATTGGTCCGACAAAGGCGGTGACCTTCCTGCATTTCATTCCGGTTTTCGGCACAATTCTGGCGATTGTTTTTCTGGGCGAAAGGCTGGCTTCCTATCACCTGACCGGATTTGCCGTTGTCATGGTCGGCGTATATCTTGCGACCATGGGGAAGACGAATGCACCTGACGCTTGAGAACGCCGAGGCGCTGTTGCCCGGCGGGTTGCAACCCACATCGGTCTCTATTGAAAATGGATTGATCGTTATGGGTAAAGGCCGTTCGGTTGATCTGACCGGCTGCCGTATATTTCCCGGAATTGTCGATCTGCATGGCGATGGATTTGAGCGCCATCTTGCCCCGCGTCGTGGCGCGATGATGGATATGTCCGAAGGCCTGTTCGCCGTGGATGCAGAGCTGGCGGCCAACGGGATCACCACGGCGGTTTTGGCGCAGTTCTGGTCCTATGAAGGCGGGATGCGACGGCCAGAGTTTGCGCAGAAACTGGTTAATGCGCTTTTGCAGGTTGGCGATGATCTGTTGACGGATATGCCGCTGCAATTGCGTTTGGAAACCCATCTGATTGATGAATACCCCGACGCCGAGGCTTTGATTGATCGGGCCGGGATCAAATACGTGGTCTTCAACGATCACCTGCCGCACGATGCGCTTGAGAAGGGCAAACGTCCCCCGCGGCTGACCGGGCAGGCGCTGAAAAGCCGCCGGTCGCCAGAGGCGCATTGGGCGCTGCTGCAAGAGCTGCACAATCGCGGGCCAGAGGTTCCAAAGGCCCTAGCCGCTTTGGCCGCGCGTCTGCGTGACAAGGGCGTTCAATTGGGCAGCCATGATGACGCCACGCCGGAAGAGCGCTCTGCCTTCCGCGAGATGGGCGCGCGGATTGCCGAGTTCCCCGAGACCCGAGAGGCAGCAGAGGCGGCGCAGTCTGCTGGCGATCCAATTGTGCTTGGGGCACCAAATGTGATGCGCGGCGGGTCGCATGCGGGCAATGTCGCAGCAGCAGAGCTGATCAAGGATGGGCTATGCGACGCCATCGTCTCGGATTACCATTACCCGTCAGTTCGCCGTGCAGCGGTGCAACTGGCGGATACTCTCGGGTTGGAAGCGGCTTGGCGGTTGGTGTCCGAACGCCCTGCCGAGATTCTGGGCCTGACCGACCGTGGCCGGATTGAGCCGGGGCTGCGGGCGGATCTGGTGGTGCTGGACCCGAAGGGGCGTGTTGGCGCAACATTCAGTGCGGGCCAGCTTGCATTTGCGCGCGGGGCAATCGCGGCTCGGATCATGGGGACAGGGTGAAAGTATTCCTTCTAACAGCGCTGACGATGGTGGCCTTTTCTGCCAACTCGCTGTTGAACCGGGCTGCTTTGACCGACGGTGACATTGGTCCCGGGGCCTTCGCCCTTATCCGCGTGGCTGCCGGGGCGATCGTGCTTATCCTGTTGGTAGCTCTGCGGGACAAAGCACTGCGGGCACCTAAGTTTGATTGGGCCGCTGTCGCTGGGCTGTCGGCCTATATGCTTGGCTTCTCTTACGCCTATATTCAGCTGGATGCAGGTCTGGGCGCATTGATCCTGTTCGCAGGTGTTCAGGTTACCATGTTCGCGGGTGCCGTTCTGGGCGGTGAACGCCCGCACATCGCGCGCTGGGCCGGAATGGTCTTGGCGCTGGCAGGGCTTGCACTGCTTGTTTGGCCCGACGGTCAGATCAACCTGCCCCCGCAAAGCGTGGCTTTGATGTCCGTGGCGGCGATTGGGTGGGGCGTGTATTCGCTGATCGGGCGCGGTATCGCGGACCCGCTGGCCGCGACGGCGGCGAATTTCCTTTATACCTTGCCAGCGGTCTTGCTGATCCCGCTGGTGGCCGGGGGGCTGCTTGAGGCCAACACCAAGGGTGTTCTGCTGGCGATCCTGTCGGGTGGCGTGACCTCTGGGCTGGGTTATGCGCTGTGGTACAGTCTTTTGCCGAAACTGGGTGCAACCCGCGCGGCGCTGGCGCAACTTTCGGCCCCGGTAATTGCCGTGGTGGCAGGCGCGATCCTGTTAGGAGAGGCCGTAACACTGAAGGCTGTTCTGGCCTCGGGCCTGATCCTTGGCGGGATTGCGTTGGGCGTGGTCTGGCCTCAGCTGACGATACGCTCCAAAGGGTCGTAATAGATGCCGTCGCCCCAGGCGATGTCGATCAAGCTGGAAGGTTTGAAGCGGAGAACCGAAAGCTCTTCCCGTGTCACGAATTGGCGATTGTGAACGATGGCTTCGGGGTCCTGCCATTCAGAAGAAAGCTGACCCGATTGCAGGGTACAGCGAAAGAAGACCTCTACCTGATGGAAGCCATGATCGGGTGAATGAAACTCGTTCACCAGACAGGGCAGGCCGACCTTGATGGTCAGGCCGGTTTCCTCGAACACTTCGCGCGCAAGGTTTTCTGGCAGCGAGGATCCGGGTTCAGCCCCGCCTCCGGGGACACACCACAGGTCGCTTTTGTTGCCGGGGTAGGCATTGACGACCAAAAGGCGGTCATCCTGCATCAGTACGGCGCGGGCGGCCAGTCGGATCGGGCGATAGGGCATAGGCGCAGCCTGTCGCAAGCGGTCGGGCCGGGCAAGGGAATTGTATCTGGGGTGTTCCACTGTGGGTGCGGGACGACTATGTCAGAAGGATGCGTCGGATTTTAAGCGTCACTCTCTTGGCTGTCCCCGGTCTTGCACAGGCAGACTGCGTGGTTCTTCTGCACGGCCTTGCCCGGACCGAAGCCTCTTGGACTGTGATGGGCGAGGTGCTGGAGGCGCGTGGATACGATGTCGTACGACAAGGCTATCCGTCGACTGAGAAGACCATACAGGAGCTTGCAAAGTCCGTGGATGATGGGCTGAAGGCATGCGATGGGCCTGCTCATCTGGTCACCCATTCGATGGGAGGCATTCTCGTCCGGCAATGGATGGCTGAAACCAATGACCCACGCGTGCAGCGTGTGGTCATGTTGGGGCCGCCCAATCAGGGCTCTGAACTTGTCGATGAGCTAGGGGAGCTGGCCCCATTCGAATGGATCAACGGGCCTGCAGGAATGCAGCTTGGGACCGGTGAAGAAAGCCTGCCCCGAAGCCTGCCTGCCGTCACGTTCGACCTGGGGGTCATTGCAGGCGACCAAAGCGTCAGCCCGGTCTATTCTCAGCTGATCCCGGGCGATGATGATGGCAAGGTCTCTGTCGCCTCGACCAAGGTCGACGGGATGGCCGATCACATCATCTTGCCCGTGACCCACACCTTCATGATGAACGACCCGCAGGTGATCTGGCAGGTCGAAGCCTTCCTGACCAACGGAAAGTTCAGTGACAACCCGGGATTCTGGGGCGCCATTGGAGAGCTGGCGGGCGACTAGACCTTTTCGGTCAGCTAGATGACACAGCAAGCGACCGGTGTCGAAAGCGGGGTGCAGCTATCGACATCAGTACTTGGAGCGCTGCGATCAGGTCTTCCCTTCCACGAGGACCGGATGCCGTATGTCGGGGCGAAGTCAACTTTGACGTGGCTCGGGGAAGGCACCGACAAGGGCCAAAGAAAAACCCGGCGCGAAGGCCGGGTTTTTTTGGATTAGGGCTGTTCGTCTTCGTCGTCGCCGCCGGGAAGGTTGAAGAAGCTGTCTGCGTCGGGCAGGTCTTCCTCTTTCTCGTCTTCGTCGTTGTCGGACAGCGAGAAGGTTTCCAGACCAGAGATCGCTGTGGGGATCTTGGGCTCGGTGTCCATCTCCAGCGACTGTTCGGTCGACAGCAGTTTGCGGCGCTCATCATCGGACATCGCTTCGCCTTCTGCGGCTTTCTTGGCGGCGGCTTTCTGAACGGCGGCGTCCAGTTCCGACTGTTTACACAGGCCAAGCGCAACCGGGTCGATGGGCTGCATGTTGGCGATGTTCCAGTGGGTACGTTCGCGGATCGACTGGATCGTCGGCTTGGTGGTGCCCACCAGCTTGGCGATCTGACCGTCGGTCAGTTCGGGGTGGAACTTCACCAGCCACAGGATCGAGTTCGGACGGTCCTGACGCTTGGACAGCGGGGTGTAGCGCGGGCCACGGCGTTTTTCTTCGCCCACGGCAGCGGCGTTGAACTTCAGCTTCAGCTTGTACAGCGGATCGGCTTCGGCCTTGTCGATCTCTTCCTGGGTCAGCTGGTTGTTCGCGACCGGGTCAAAACCTTTGACGCCACCGGCGACGTCACCATCGGCGATGCCTTGCACTTCCAGCTCGTGCAGTTCGCAGAAATCGGCGACCTGCTTGAAGGTCAGGGTCGTGTTGTCCACCAGCCAGACGGCGGTTGCCTTTGCCATAATCGGTTTGGCCATTGGATCTCTCCTTTACATACATCTCTCCCGTCGGGTGAAATGGGTGGTCCGGGCTGGACCTTATCCGCAATTTCGGGGAGGTTGCGGCTTATATAGGGACGTTCTGGCAAAGAGGAAAGAGGAAATGCGCTGGTTACTGATGCTGGTCCTGTCAGCGGGCCTTGCCCGGGCTGACGGGGAACGGGCCGGGGATTTCGACTATTACGTCCTGGCGCTCAGCTGGTCACCGACTTTCTGTGCTCTGGAAGGCGAGGCACGCGGCAACCCGCAGTGCGACCGCCCGATGGGCTGGGTTCTGCATGGGCTGTGGCCGCAATATGACGACGGCTGGCCCAGCTATTGCTGGACGTCTTTCCAAGAGGCGACCCGGGCTCAGACCTCTGCGATGGTTGATATCATGGGGTCGTCGGGGTCGGCTTGGCATCAGTGGAAGAAGCACGGACGCTGTTCAGGCCTGTCCGCTGGGGAATATTTCGACGCGGCCCGCACGGCCTATGACACCGTTAACCGTCCCGAGGTCTTTCGCAAACTGGACCGCGATGTGCGCCTGCCGCCTCGGGTGGTTGAAGACGCGTTCTTGAAGGCCAACCCGGAATGGGAGGCCGACATGCTGACGATCACCTGCAAGTCAGGCCGGATCCAAGAGGCGCGGCTGTGTCTGACCAGGGATTTTGAACCTAGAGTGTGCGGTCAGGATGTCGTTCGGGATTGTTCGATGTCCAACGCCTTGTTCGAGGCGATCGACTGATCAAGCTGCTGGCGGCCTCACTTGGATCAAAATAGCCTTTTAAAAGCAAAACGCCCACCGCGGAGGTGGGCGTTTAAATATCGTTGCCAAGGATCGCTATTTATCTTTGCCGCCACCACCGCCGGTGCCGCCGCCGCCGCCCTGACCGTTGCCGCCACCGTTACCGTTGTCGGCACCCTGACCCGGACCATCACCGCTGCCGCCACCGCCGACCTCGCCGGCGAGATCGGAGTCTAGGCTGCCATTGGAGCCGCCATCGCTAATGTTGCCAGTCGTCACGACGCAGTTTTGGCCAGAGTCGCAGACCTCTTGATAATACGACCCGTCTTTGGACAGGGTAACGGTCTTGAAAGAACCATCGGGGTTGAAAAGACGTATCTCTTTTGTCCCGTCTTTTTTGATCTCTTCATAGCGGCTTTCCTTACCTTTCATGAAGGTAATGGTAATGCGCGACCCGTCGGCATTGCGGAACTCTATCTTAACCGGGATCAGGCCGGGGCTGCTTCCCGAAGAGGTTTTTCTGGGGATGTTGAACCGGGCGTCGATCTTGCCGATCCGACCTGACGCGCGCAGGCGGACAGATTTGCTCGAAACCTGCTTTTTCCATGAATACTTCTTATGAGCGCCCTTGGGAGCAAGGGCGACGATCTCGTTCGAGATGGCTCTGTCCAGTACTGCGTTTGATTGCGCGAGGACGGGTGCCGCCGAAACTGCTGCGTAGAATGCGACAGCGGACACTAGTACTTTCAGAACCTTTAACAGAGCCTTATGCATCTCTTGTTCCTCACGGATCCCCCTGTCGGAAATCTACGCGCAAAGCTGTGTTCCAGCGCGGAAACAATGGGGGCGTTAAGGAATAAGTAACCAATCAAACGTGGCTGAAGTGGGGCTCTGTCGGGGAGAGTCTGAAGCAGCAAGGTGACGATTTGTCTGTATCGAGCTGTAAATGTATGGGTTTAGTGGCTATTGGTTGACGTTTGGTCAGCTTAAGTCCGGATTTGGAAACAATGCTCGCCCGGCCAATAAATTGGCCAGGATGACTGAGTCTCTGGTTTCTGTGTTTTGGGAAGCGTTATCGCTAACCGAGGTCGAGCACGATCTTTCCAATGTGGGTAGAGCCTTCCATACGCGCGTGAGCTTCTGCGGCTTCTTCCAATTTAAACCGGCTGTCCATGACTGGGGCGATGCGCCCGTCATTCAACAAGGGCCAGACCTTTTCACGCAATTCGGCGGCAATGGCGGCCTTTGCGGCATCCGACTGGGGGCGCAGGGTCGAACCGGTGATGGTCAGGCGGCGCATCATGACCTGCGCGAAGTTCAGCTCGATCTTGGGACCCTGAAGAAAGGCGATCTGGACGAGGCGACCATCATTGGCCAGTACGCGCACATTGCGGGGCAGGTAGTCGCCACCAACCATGTCCAGGATAAGGTTCGGCCGGCCCTCTGCCTTGAGAACCTCGACGAAGTCTTCCTCGCGGTAGTTGATTGCGCGATCGGCACCCAGTTTCAGGCAAGCCTCGCATTTTTCGGCAGAACCAGCCGTGACGACAACTTTTGCACCACAGGTCTTGGCCAGTTGGATCGCGGTTGTTCCGATCCCGGACGATCCGCCGTGGATCAGGAAGGTTTCTCCTTCTTTCAAGCCGCCGCGCATGAAGACGTTGGACCAGACGGTGAAAAAGGTCTCTGGCAGGCAGGCCGCTTGGTCAAGGGGCATGCCCGTTGGGATCGGCAGGCAATGGGCGGCAGGGGTCGCCACGTATTCGGCATAGCCGCCGCCTGGCAGCAGGGCACAGACCTGATCCCCGACTTTCACACCAGTCACGTCCGAGCCGACGGCGACCACTTCCCCCGCGCCTTCAAGGCCGGGTAGGTCGCTGGCGGTGGGGGGCGGGGCATAGCTGCCGGCGCGTTGCAGAGCGTCGGGGCGGTTCACACCTGCGAAGGCCAGTTTGATGACCACATCTTTCGGCCCCGGGCTGGGCACCGGGCGTTCGCAGATTTGCAGGACCTCGGGTCCGCCGGGTTCAGTTATTTCGACGGCGCGCATGGTTTGGGGCAGGGACATGGTTACTCCGAATTGGTCTTGCGGAAAGTGCCGGGCAGGTTGCTAAGCGGATCCGCACCAGGGGCGCGGATTTTGCTAAGCACGGCATTGGGACCGGCGAAGAGGGTTTTTAGCAGCGGGTTCTCACGCGACTTTGCCTTGAACTTCTCGAACTGCATGACGTTGTCGATGCGGCGGTCAAGAAACTCCCACGTGCGGTGGTGGTCCGGGCTTTCGTCGCCAAGCCAATAAAGGACGGTCGAGCCATAGACGCCTGAAAGCGTCGCGCGCTTCGTATACCAGTTCACGTCATTCGACGTGTCGCCTAAGGCGGTCCAGATGTGATCGCAGGTTTCCCAGATCGCGCGGGCGCCATCGGGGGCGTTGGTGGGCAGAGAGAAGAGCGTTGTTCCGCGCCGAACTAGTTCCTTGTCTTCGACCAGTTCCAAGCGCAGACGGACTGCACGCGCAATCCGGTCGCGAAAGCGCAGCTCTGACAGGTCCTCGGATTTCAGCGCTTCGACCATCGCGGCGTCACCAGAGCGATGATATGCCAGAGCCAGATCAACTGCCCCGCGCGGGTACATTGCCCGGGCCTGATCTATCGATAGGCCCGAATCGGCAGCGGCCTCGCGTAGGGTCAGATCGCTCCACCCATCAAAGGGGACATGTGTCAAAGCGGCCTGTAGCAGCTGGGTTTTGGGGTCTTGGGGCGCGTCGGTCATGGCTTCCTCGTATTCCGTGCCACCATGCTAGACAAGTGCAGAGGGCTTTGCTATATGGCCACCTCCTGCTTTTGACAGCAACTCTAGATTAGAAAGGTGGTGTAAACCACATGCAGGTTAGCGTTCGCGACAATAACGTCGATCAGGCTCTTCGTGCCCTGAAGAAAAAGCTTCAGCGTGAAGGTGTTTTCCGTGAGATGAAACTCCGTCAGCACTTTGAAAAGCCGTCCGAGAAAAAAGCGCGCGAGAAGGCCGAAGCAATTCGCCGTGCTCGTAAGTTGGCTCGTAAGAAGGCACAGCGCGAAGGTATGCTCTAAGCATCTGTTCGACTGCGAACTGGGGCTTTAGGGCCCCCTTGATGACCCCCGCGCGAAGGCTCGGGGGTTTGTCGTTTTTAGGACTGAAGGAATGTTCGGGATGGAACATATTACACCGTTTATTGCCTATATCGTGGCGCTTGGTATCGCTGCTGTCATCCCGGGGCCGGGTGTGGCGGCGCTGGTTGGGCAGGCGCTGGGCGGCAATCGACGAACTTCCTTTGTGTTTCTGGCAGGCATCGCGCTTGGCGACGTGGTGTATCTGACTGTCGCGGTGGTTGGGTTGGCGGCTGTCGCGCAGACCTTTGCCAGCGCCTTCATGCTGATCAAGCTCTTGGGCGGGGCTTATCTGATCTATATGGCGCTGAAGTTCTGGTTCAGCGATACCGGGCTGTCACGGGTGAAGGCCGCGAAAGAGCAATCAGATACAGCCGCATTCATGTCGGGTTTCGCGATTACGCTTGGAAATCCGAAGACCATTGTTTTCTATCTGGCGCTGTTGCCGACGGTGATGGACCTAAACGCGGTTGGGATTGCAGAATGGGCCGTGCTGGCAGTTCTGACGGTTCTCGTACTCTTCGTCGTCCTTGCGCCCTACGTTCTGCTGGCATCCAAAGCGCGCGCGATGATGACCCAGCCCAAAGCGCTGCGCCGTCTTAACCGGGTCGCGGCGACGGCCATTGGCGGGGCGGGTGCAATCCTTGTCAGCGAAGTTGCGATGTCGGCGCTGCGCCGAACTTAGGCTTTGGGTTTCACGTCGAACCCTGCTTCGGCCATCAGCTTGTCCGAGGCGGTTTCTACCACGTCCTCTAGATGCGCCATAAAGGCACCGGTTTCCATGCCGGGTTCGACAGGTTCAAGAAACTCGACAACAGCCAATCCGGGCTTCCGGTAAATCCCCGTGCGGGGCCAAAAGACGCCAACATTGGTCGCAGCGGGAACGCAGGTTTGGTTCAGCTCTGTATACAGAACTCCTGTGCCCACCTTGTAAGGGCGTTCGACCCCGGGCGCGACGCGGGTGCCTTGCGGATAGATGATCAGCTGGCCTGGGCGTTGCCGCCCCGAGGCGACGTCGGCAACCATCTTCCTGACAGCTTCACCCCGCTTGCCGCGGTTGACCGCGACACAGCCGATCCGCGCGGCATAGGCGCCAAGGATCGGTGCCCATTTGAGGGTATGCTTCATGATGAACTTCGGCCGAGGGACGACTGAAACGATCATGATAATGTCGAAGAAGGATTGGTGTTTCGAGGCGATAATCAGCTCGCCTGATGGTACGGTGCCACGAATTTCAGACTTCAGGCCGACCATCCAGCTGGCGGTCCAGCGGACCCAACGGCAATAGGTATGAATGCCGGCGTAGGCGCCGCGACGATCAATGATCATCCAAGGTGTGAACAAAAGGCCCATGATCACCATCATCAGGTACATCTGGCCGACGAAGATCAGGGACCGAAGCCATTGCAGCGCATAGTTCATAGTGTTGTCTCTTTCAGCAATCGCATCACCGTAACCCGTGTTGCCAGATAGGCAACAGCTGCAACCAGCGGTACCACCAAGAATGGCACAAGCCAGCCAAGCCCGTTCGGGGGTAGTGCGGTCAGGAAGCTGCCAGCAGCCGGATCGTTTGGCAGCAGCAGGGTGGCGATAATCCCCAACCCAGTGCCCAGCAATGCACCCGCCACCGCACGTCCGGTGAAACGCCAGACGAAGGCTCGGGCGATAAAGCGGTCCTCGGCCCCGACAAGGTGCAGAACGTCAATTTCCTGCTTGTTCGACGCCAGCGCGGATTGTGTTGACAGCGCGACCATGACGGCCAGCGTCGCAAAGGTCAGGCCAAGCGCAGCCCAGCCCAGATTGCGCATCCGTTTTGCAGCATCAATCAGCGGTGCGCGCCAGCGGCTGTGGTCGTCGAACGTCGCCGATGGGACCTCGGCCTGAAGGCGCAGGTTCAGCCCAAGCGTATCAATCCCGTCAGGGGATAACTCAACCTCGATCAGGCTGGGCAGGGGCAGATCTTGCAACGGCAGGTCGGGGCCCAGCCATGGTGCAAGAAGGGCGGCGTGTTCGTCCTCGGACAAAATGCGGGCAGCGTTGACGCCAGTCGTGGTTTCCAGAATGACCAGCGCGGCCTGAACCTGTTCAGGCTCGTGCGGGGACGCAATGCGAACGGTTGCGGTGCCGGCCAGCGTTTGCCCCCAAAGCGCAGCCTGCCGGTGCGCCGCCATCGTCAGGACCAGCGCAAATACCGCCAGAAAGGACATTGCGGCCGCGGCAGCAAGGGTAAGCCGACCGGTCAGTTTTGAGGGGGGCACGAAACGTCCGTCCCCCTGCGACCCGCGAAGAAAATCCAGCAAAGAGGTCACAAGCTTGCCCCCGCCAGTTGCACCTGCCGGTCGCGAATGCGCAGAACGCGGGCTTCGACCTGTGTTTTGGCCGCGCGGATCAGGTTCAGGTCATGGGTCGCAAGGACAATTGTTTTGCCCATCTTGTTTAGTTCGATCAGCAATTGCAGCAAGCGCTGCGCCATTTCCCAGTCGACATTTCCGGTGGGTTCGTCGGCAAGAATCACTTCGGGGTCGATCATGACAGCGCGGGCAAGGGCGGCGCGTTGGCGCTCCCCACCCGATAGTTCGGCTGGCAAGGCGTCGGACCGGTGCGCGAGGCCTACCCAGACCAAAAGGTCTGCCAGGTTCTGGCGGTCCGCCGGTGTCAGTTGACCCGCGATTTGCAGGGGCAGGGCAATGTTTTCAGCCAGCGATAGGTGATCCAGAAACCGGCAATCCTGATGCACCACACCGATCCGGCGCCGGGTTCGGGCCAATTGGTCGCGTGCCATGTTTGTGCTGGCAATTCCGAAAAGTTGCACATGGCCGCGTGTCGGTCGCAGCTCTCCGTAAAGCAATTTCAGAAGTGTCGATTTGCCCGCCCCTGACGGGCCGGTCAAAAAGTGGAACGATCCCGGCGCGAATTGCACCGACACATCGGTTAGCAGCGCGGAGCCGCCGTAGCTTTGCGTGACATTTTGCAACTCGATCAAGGGTGGGCTCCGATGCAGATCAACAGCTATTTGCCTGACAACCTTCAAGGATTCAATCTTAGGCGTTGGCAAATGTTTTGATTAAAGCTGCTGAATGGTTCACAATAGCCGAAACAATGCCAGATTGGCTCCAAAAAAGGTTGCAGAGGTGAGCAGATGCGCCTGACATGTCCGAATTGCCAAGCCCAGTATGAGGTTGGCGAAGATGCCATTCCAGAAACTGGTCGTGACGTGCAATGTTCCAATTGCAAGACAACTTGGTTTCAAGAGCGCCCAGCACCGGTGGCGCAGCCTACGCCAGCCCCGATTCCCGATCGCCCGATTTCAGAGCCGGTAGTCGCTGAAGATCGTAAACCCAAAGGTGGATCGGTCGAAGATTCCATTCTGGGTATCCTTCGCGAAGAAGCAGAACGCGAGCAGCGCGCCCGCGCCGAAGACCGCGAAGCAGCCAGCAGCGCAGTCAGCAAGCTGTCGGAGGGCCTGCAGGCGCCAAACCCGGATTCGGAAAGGGATGGTCCAAGCGGCCCTGACCTGGGTGAGCGTCCCAAGCCTGATACCACCACCGAAACGGTCGATAACACTGCGACGTCGGAAGATGCCGATCGCCTGCGCGATGGCGGCCTGACCGATGAAGTGCGCATTAGCCAGACGTTGAAAGAAGTGACCGCCAACCTGCCCAATGAAGACGGTGGGGCCGGCGATGCTGCCAAAGGCGGGTCTGGCTTCAGCCGCGGGTTTGCGATGGTTATCGTTCTGTTTGGCTTGGGGATGGTCTGTTATACCTTCGCGTCGACCATCGTCAGTTATGTACCGCAAGCAGAACCTTATCTGCAGCAATACATTGTCTTCGTGGACGAGATGCGGCTCAAACTGGACGAGATGATTATCAACCTCGTCGCCATGATCGAGGCCAAAACCGGATCCTGATCCGCGTGATCAGAACCTCTCTAGCAATCGTCTGAGATAGTCCAGTTCCTGCTCTGGCCGTTCTTGTTCGGAAGAGCGGCGGCGGATTTCTTCCATCAGGCGGCGTGCCCGGTCATAGACATCGTCACCCGGCAAGATCGTGTCTTCGCGGCCCGCAAACTGGCCAGAGTTTCCGTCTTCGCGGCCAAGCGGATCGCGGGGGCTCGCCTCTCCGTTCCTTGCTTGATCTTGACCCTGATCGCCTTGGTTCTGTTGCTGGGCCAAGGCCTCGCCCAAATTGCGCATCCCTTCACGCAGGGCGTCCATGGCATCTGCCTGATCGTCCAAAGCGCCGGCCGTATCGTCATCGCGCAGGGCTTCCTCGGCACGCTCCATCGCGCGGCCAGCACGGTCCAGCGCGTCTCGTGTCGCCTGGCCTAACTCTCCACCCAAGCCGGGCAGGTTGCGTTGCTGCTCGTCCAGTTGGCGTTGCAGGTCGCCCTGGCGGTCTGCCAAGCTGCGGCGCTGACCTTCGCCACCCTGCTGGCCCTCGCCTTCTTGCCCCTGTTGTCCTTGCTCGGAGTTGAAGCGGTCCTGAAGGTCGCGGAAGGCTTCGTCGCTGAGCCCTTGTTGTTCACGCAGTGTCTCGGACAGGCCCTGCAAGGATTGCTGACCTTGGCCCTGACCTCCTTGGCCTTGAGTGACCTGCATGTTCTCCAGCATCTGGCGCAGCTGTTCCAGAAGTTGCATCGCCTCGGCGGTGCGGCCTTGCTGCATCAGCTCTTGAATGCGATCCATCATGGATTGCAGGTCTTGCTGGGTCATCTCCTGTTGCTGACCGTTGTCCGCCGTATCAAGATTCTCCTGCGGCTCTGCCTGTTCAGCAAGCATGCGCAGGTATTCGTCCATTGCCTGACGAAGCTCTTCCATCAACTCTGCGATTTCCTCGTCGGTTGCTCCGTTGCGCATTGCCTCGGACAGGCGATCCTGCGCGCGCTCCAACCGCTCGCGGGCGCTGTCCAGATCGCCATCTTCGATTTCGATGGCCAGATCCCAAAGACGCTTGGCAATCTCATCCCGCTTGGCGCCGTCCAATCCGTCTTTGGCGGCGGCATCCAGATCCCGCCCGATCGAACGCAGACGCAGGTAAATGCCGCTTTGAAGCGATAGATCGTCTGGCTGATATAGAACTGTGCGCAAAAGCTGCGAGGTTCGCTTGGCGTTTTCGCGGCTCCATAGAAGGTCACGGCGCATTTCGATCAGCGCGGCTGCAACCGGATCAAAGAAGCGCCGGCCACCAAGATTACGCAGGACCAGCTCTTCCGCGCTGGTCTGACCGATGGAGTCGTCGACTTCGAACGACAGCGCCACCGGCAGGCGCGCCCAAGCATGTTCCGAGAAGTTTTCGACCAGCAATTCTTCAAACTCTTCCCGATTGCCGCTTAGAGGCATCGGCAGGTCGACAATGATTTCGTCGCGCGGTTCTGGGTCGATCTGCAAGCCATGGCGGCGGTCGACGCCGTCTAGGTCCAGCCGGATTGTAACCCGGCCTGCGACAACACCATAGTCGTCACGCGCGGAAAAGGGTTGCTGAATCTCACCACCGCGCCCACCGCGCATGTTCTCGGTGACTTCGACCTCGGGCAGTTCATCGGGCAGCATCAGCACCTGCCAACTGCGCCCCCCGGGTCCGACAATGGAAAGCTTGCCCTCTTGGGTGACTTCTAGCTGGTGCTGCATCCGCGGATCGCCTTCAGCGGCCGCAGGAAGCGGGCCAGAGATATCCTGTTCCAGCAACAGATCGCCCGGTGTGCCATAGAACCGCAGCGTCACGACTGCACCACGAGGGACGGTCATTTCTTCGGCATCGATATCATTGAGATAGAGGCTGGGCAGCCCGGTGTAGTTGGGCGGCTCGATCCAACCCTCCCATGCGGGCCCTTGCGCCAGTGCGGCACCGGCCGGGTTTGTGGCGTGGGCACCAACCGTGGCGACCCGCCCAAACGATCCAAACAGCAGCGCGACAAGGAAGGCCGTAAAGGCAACGTATCGCAGGCCGAACGGATCGCGGCGCGAGACGCGCAGGTCGGGTTCGACAGCCCGGACGCCTTCCAATCGTGCGGCCATACGCTTTTGGTGTGCTTGCCAGACAGCGCGGGATTGCGTGTCATCCGATCCGATGGCCTGCTGATCATCCAGCGCGGCCAGCGGGCGCCCGGGCAAAGTGGCATCCAAGGCAAGCTGTGCGTCAGATCGGGACGGCCAGTGGAACTGTTTGACCCCACGGGCCAGTGTCCAGATCAGCGCGCCGCCCCCAAGCAGCAGGCCCGCCCACAGGACTTCGAAGCGAAGGACTTCGTGTAGACCAAGAAGAAGCGCTCCGGCGACGACAAACAGAACTGTCCACGTGGGCCAGAAGGCTTTGACCAGCCGTTCAGCGACCAACCCTGCGCGGGTCAGGCCAAGGGCCCGGCGCAGGGATTTCGGTCGTGTAATGTCAGAACTTTGCTGAGTCGCCATGAACCAATCCAAAGGGCTGGCCCGCGGGAATGCGGATTACAGCCACTCTGGAATGGTATCGCGGTTTATCATTTCGTCAAAGGTTGGACGCTGTCGAATAACCGCAAATTGATCTTCGTGGACCAGAACTTCGGGGATCAGGGCCCGAGTGTTGTATTCCGAGGCCATAACGGCGCCATATGCGCCTGCTGAACGGAACGCGATAAGGTCGCCTGCCTGCAAAACAGGCATATTCCGTTGTTTGGCAAAAGTGTCGCCGGTCTCGCACACCGGTCCCACGATGTCGTAAGGCTGCTGTTCTGCGCCTGCGGCAGGCTCGACAACCGGGATAATGTCGTGGTGGGCCGAGTACATCGACGGGCGCACAAGGTCGTTCATTGCCGCATCGACAATCAGGAAATCGCGGCCTTCACCGGATTTCACGAAGATCACATCACTGACCAGAATGCCGGCGTTGCCCGAGATCAGGCGACCCGGTTCAATCTCGATCTCGCAGCCCAGATGGCCTACCTTGTCCTTGATCAGCTGGCCGTATTCGATGGGCAGCGGCGGTGCCTCATTGGAGCGCTCGTACGGGATACCCAGTCCGCCACCCAGATCGAGACGACGAATGTTGTGCCCCTCGGCGCGCAGCACCTCGGTCAGCTCGGCGACTTTCTCAAAGGCAAGGCCAAAGGGCTCCAGTTCGGTCAGCTGGCTGCCGATGTGGACGTCAATGCCGACAACGTCGATGCCGGGCAGGGCGGCGGCTTGGGCATAGACCTCTTTGGCGCGCGCGATCGGAATGCCGAACTTGTTTTCTGATTTGCCGGTGGCGATTTTCTCATGCGTTTTGGCGTCGACATCCGGATTCACGCGGATGGCGATTGGCGCCTCGACACCCATCGACGATGCGACCTCGGACAGCTGGATCAGCTCGGGTTCGGATTCGACGTTGAACTGGCGGATGCCGCCTTCCAGTGCCGCGCGCATTTCCTCGCGGGTTTTGCCGACGCCGGAAAAGACAATGCGGTCGCCCGGAACGCCCGCGGCTTTTGCCCGCGCGTATTCGCCGCCGGATACGACATCCATGCCAGCGCCCAGACCCGCCAGTGTCTTCAGGACCGCTTGGTTCGAGTTTGACTTCATGGCGAAGCAGACCAGATGCTCGGTCCCTTCCAGTGCCTCGTCGAACAGCTTGAAGTGGCGCGCCAGCGTTGCAGTCGAATAGCAGTAGAACGGCGTGCCCACTGCGGCTGCAATCGCGGGAACCGGAACGTCTTCGGCATGCAGAATGCCATCGCGGTAGAGGAAGTGGTCCATTCTGGGCTTTCCTGAATCTTAGTGTCGGGGCGTCATATCAGAGATTTGGGCGAATTCAATTGATAGCCGCGCCTGCCCGAACAAAGTGATGAGGGCGGCGCCTGACCCTGGGTGGGCGAGAAGCGCCCTCCCATGGGGAGGGTCGGGCGCTGCCCGGCGTGTCCGCCGGGCGGAACGCTATTTGATGGGCGCTGTTCGCAGAAACAGATACAGCGGTAAGCCGCAGCTGACGCCGATGCAGAAGGTCGCAGGGATCGCGATCAGGCCGATCCAGTTTTTGCGGACATAGACTTCTGCGACGATCCAAAGGGTCAGTGCGATGGCCGCGATTGTCAGGTCCCAGACCAGACCCGAGGTTGCTTTGTTCACGTACCACGCGTCGATCATGGCCCCCAAGGACCAGCCGTTTTCCATAAACCACCCGATGAAATAGCTCATCGGGTGAATGGCGCCCCAGACGGCAAGCGCTAGATAGGCCAGCCGCAGCGGGGTCATTAATGCAATACCACGTTAGACATGGTCGGGGTGATGGGCTCTCCATCCGCGCCGCAGGCGGCGATCAGCAGGGTCAGGGCGATGGCGGCGGCGCGGATCATGCCAGAATTTCCTTCCAACGAGCGATTTGGGAGCGAACTTGCGACGGCGCGGTGCCGCCATAGCTGGTGCGGCTAGCCACCGAATTGTGGACCCCCAGAACGCCAAAGACGTCTTCGGTAATAGATGTATTCACCGATTGCATCTCGTCCAGAGAAAGATCGGGCAGGTCACAGCCTTTGCCCTCGGCCAGTGCCACCAAAGCGCCGGTTACGTGGTGGGCGTCGCGGAACGGCATGTTCAGCTCGCGCACCAGCCAGTCAGCCAGATCGGTCGCGGTCGAGAACCCGCTGGCGGCGGCGGCCTCTAGCGAGGGGCGGTTGGCGGACATGTCTTTGACCATGCCTTCCATTGCAGCGAGCGCCAGCATCAGGTTGTCGGCGGCGTCAAAGACCTGTTCTTTGTCTTCCTGCATGTCCTTGGAATAGGCCAGCGGCAGGCCCTTCATCACGATCAGAAGCGCGGTGTGCGCCCCGAAGATACGGCCGATCTTGGCGCGGATCAGTTCAGCGGCATCCGGGTTCTTCTTCTGCGGCATGATCGAAGAGCCGGTCGAGAAGCGATCCGACAGGGTCACAAACCGGAACTGGGCCGAAGACCAGATCACCAGCTCTTCGGCCATGCGCGACAGGTGCATCGCGCAGATGGACGACGCGGCAAGGAATTCCAGCGCAAAGTCCCGATCGCTGACTGCGTCCAACGAGTTCGCAGCGGGACGGTCAAAGCCAAGCGCCTCGGCGGTCATGTGGCGGTCGATGGGGAAGCCGGTGCCGGCCAGAGCGGCAGCGCCAAGCGGGCATTCGTTCATCCGGGCGCGGGCGTCTTTGAAACGGCTCAGGTCGCGGGCGAACATTTCGACATAGGCCATCATGTGGTGGCCCCAAGTCACAGGCTGCGCGGTTTGCAGGTGGGTGAAGCCGGGCATGACCCAGTCGGCACCGTCCTCTGCCTGCGTCAGAAGCGCGCGGATCAGGGCGTCGATGCCGGTGATTGCCGCGTCAATCTGGTCGCGGACCCACAGTTTGAAATCGGTCGCAACCTGGTCGTTGCGCGACCGGCCCGTGTGCAGGCGGCCCGCAGGTTCACCGATGACCTCTTTCAAGCGGGCCTCGACATTCATGTGGATGTCTTCCAGCGCGGTCGAGAATTCGAAAGTACCACCTTCAATCTCTGACAAGACTGTGAGCAGGCCTTCCCGAATGGCTTCGGCATCGCTATCTGTCACAATGCCCTGTGCAGCGAGCATCGCCGCATGGGCGCGCGAGCCTTCGATGTCTTGGCGCGCCATCCGCTGATCGTATCCGATCGAGGCGTTGATCGCCTCCATGATCGCGTCCGGCCCGGCGGCAAAGCGTCCGCCCCACATGGCATTCGAGGTCTTGTCGGTCATAAGCATACCCTTCGGAGGGAAGATGAAACTGGTTCGTTTTGCCGTTCTCTATACGGCCCTTGCGCTTGGTGCAAATGCTACCCTTGCCGATATGGCTGCGGTCGAAGCTCTGCGCGAAGGCGATATGAAGAAGCTGAACTTTCATAGTGAGGCAAAACCAGTGGCCGATGTGGGGCTGGTGGATATCGAGGACCAGCCCGTCAGCCTGTCCGAACATGGCGGCAAAATCGTTCTGTTGAACTTCTGGGCGACGTGGTGCGCCCCTTGCCGCAAAGAGATGCCCGCGCTGAACCGTCTGCAACAACAATTGGGCGGGGATGACTTTGCGGTTGTTACGGTCGCGACCGGACATAACCCCGTGCCGGGGATCAACCGGTTCTTCGATCAGAACGAACTGACCGATTTGCCCAAGTGGCGCGACCCGAAACAGCAGTTTGCGCGTGAAATGGGGGTTCTTGGCCTGCCGGTGACAATGGTTCTGGATCGCGATGGTCAAGAGATCGCCCGCCTTATTGGCGACGCAGTATGGGATAGCGAAAGCGCCATCGCGATTCTCGAGGCGCTGATCGCGGGCGACTAGGTCAGGCCGCAGGTCGGACAGGAAACTGCCAACCGTTAGGGCTTTGTTAGCGACTATGCCCGCACTCTCTTGTCAGGGTGCGGAGCTTTGAATGACCTTCGAAACAGACTTCAGGTTTTTGGCCGGGCCGGAAAGCCCACTTTCGGCAGCATTGTCCGGGCGGGACGCGGATATCCACGCGACGGTCCGCTCTGCGGTGAAACGTGGTGACCTCATTCTGGCCTATCAGCCGGTGATGACGACCGGACCCGATTCGCGTCCGGCGTTCTACGAGGCGCTGGCCCGGGTGCGCGACGTTGATGGGCGGATCATCCCGGCCAAAGACTTCATTCACGCGATTGAAGCCACGGAAACCGGGCGCCGTATCGACTGTCTTGCGCTGAAACAGGGGTTGCAGACATTGCGCAACGTGCCTGATCTGCGTTTGTCGGTGAACATGTCTGCACGATCTATTGGCTATCAGCCTTGGATGCGGATCCTGCATAATGCCTTGGCGTCAGACGCCACTCTGGGTGATCGGCTGATCCTTGAGATCACCGAAAGCTCTGCCATGATGGTGCCGGATCTGGTGATCGCCTTTATGCGTGATCTACAGCGGCAGGGGATTGCCTTTGCCTTGGATGATTTCGGGGCGGGCTACACGGCATTCCGATACCTGCGGCAGTTCTATTTTGACATTCTCAAGATCGACGGGCAGTTCATTAAGAACGTGAACCTGAGCGCGGACAATCAGGTTCTTGTGCGCGCGCTGATCTCGATTGGAGAGCATTTTGACATGTTCACAATCGCCGAATCTGTCGAGACATCAGAAGAGGCTGCGTTTCTGCAGGAGGCCGGGATCGACTGTTTGCAGGGCTTTTTTTGCGGCGCCCCGACCCTCAACCCGCCTTGGGTTGAGGCCAATGGTCGCGCGGTGGGCTAAGATTAGGCAAAAAGTCCCATTTCTGACGTGTAGCAGTTGCAGCATTTAGGCAGAGCGCTTACGACTTCCCTAGAGTAAACACTGGGCCAACTTCCCAACGGTTTTTATATTTGGGAGCGCGCCCTGGTCACCTAGGGAAAGGACACCCCCATGACAAATGTAGTGATCGTATCCGCGGGCCGGACTGCTGTTGGCAGCTTTGGCGGCTCTTTCGCAAACACTCCGGCTCACGAAATGGGCGCCGCCGTTCTGGAGGGCATCGTTGCGCGTGCCGGTATCGACAAGGCGGAAGTTTCGGAAACGATCCTCGGTCAGGTTCTGACCGGTGGCCAAGGCCAGAACCCGGCGCGTCAGGCACACGTGAACGCCGGTCTGCCGATCGAGTCGGCGGCTTGGGGTATCAACCAGGTTTGTGGTTCGGGCCTTCGCGCCGTTGCTCTGGGTGCTCAGCACATTCAGCTTGGTGATGCGGCCATCGTTGCTGCAGGCGGTCAAGAGAACATGACCCTGTCGCCCCACGTTGCACACCTGCGTGCCGGCCAGAAGATGGGCGACATGAAAATGATCGACTCGATGATCAAAGATGGTCTGTGGGACGCCTTCAACGGCTATCACATGGGTCAGACTGCGGAAAACGTTGCCGAGCAGTGGCAGATCAGCCGCGACATGCAGGACGAGTTCGCTGTCGGTTCGCAGAACAAAGCCGAAGCCGCACAGAAAGCCGGCAAATTCGTGGACGAGATCATCCCCTTCACCGTGAAAACCCGCAAAGGCGACATCATCGTCGATAGCGACGAGTACATCCGCCACGGTGCGAACCTAGAAGCCATGGCCAAGATGCGCCCGGCCTTCACCCGCGACGGTTCGGTCACCGCGGCAAACGCCTCGGGCCTGAACGACGGTGCAGCGGCTGTTCTGCTGATGTCGGCAGATGAGGCCGAGAAGCGTGGTCTGGAGCCGCTGGCACGTATCGCATCCTACGCAACCGCGGGTCTGGACCCGTCGGTCATGGGTGTCGGCCCGATCTACGCATCGCGCAAAGCGCTGGATAAAGCGGGCTGGAAGGCCGACGATCTGGACCTGATCGAAGCCAACGAAGCTTTTGCTGCGCAGGCTTGCGCCGTGAACAAAGACATGGGCTGGGATACCTCGAAGGTAAACGTCAACGGCGGCGCCATCGCGATCGGTCACCCGATCGGCGCCTCGGGCTGCCGTATCCTGAACACCCTGCTGTTCGAAATGAAGCGTTCGGATGCCAAGAAGGGCCTTGCGACCCTCTGCATCGGTGGCGGCATGGGCGTCGCCATGTGTCTGGAACGCGCCTAAGGAAAAGTTGGGGCAGGGACAACCTGCCCCATTCCTTTGGGGTTTGGCCCTAGACTATTCCCAAAACACATAGCGGACATTCCATAGGCCCACTGCCTCGAGGAGGGCAGGTGCGTTAAGGAAAGGCCCGTAAATACAACAAACTTGTTGACCTATTACGGAGGAGACAGACCATGGCAAAAGTAGCACTCGTCACCGGCGGTTCGCGCGGTATCGGTGAAGCCATTTCGAAAGCCCTGAAAGCGGAGGGCTATCAAGTGGCCGCCACTTACGCAGGCAATGACGAGAAGGCCGCTGCCTTCACCGAAGCAACCGGTATCAAGACCTACAAGTGGGACGTTGCGGACTACGAAGCCAGCGCAGCAGGCATCGCGCAGGTCGAGGCCGATCTGGGCCCGGTCGACGTTGTTGTAGCCAACGCGGGCATCACTTGGGACGGTTTCTTCCACAAGATGACCCCCGAACAGTGGAACAAAGTTGTCGCGACTAACCTGACCGGTGTTTTCAACACCGTGCGTCCGGTATGGCCGGGCATGCGTGAGCGTGGCTTTGGCCGCGTCATCGTGATCTCTTCGATCAACGGCCAGAAAGGCCAAGCGGGTCAGGTGAACTATGCCGCGACCAAAGCGGGCGATCTGGGCATCGTGAAATCGCTGGCGCAGGAAGGCGCTGCGAAAGGCATCACTGCCAACGCAATCTGCCCGGGCTACATCGGCACCGAAATGGTTCGCGCGATCCCCGAGAAAGTTCTGAACGAACGCATCATCCCGCAGATCCCTGCTGGCCGTCTGGGCGAGCCGGAAGAAATCGCACGCTGCGTGACCTTCCTGGCCTCGGACGATGCTGGTTTCATCAACGGTTCGACCATCTCGGCGAACGGCGGTCAGTTCTTCGTCTAAGAACTTCGCACAGAACAGAAGAGGGGCCGCTCGATCGAGCGGCCCTTTCTTTTTGTCGTGACTTATTAGCTCTCTGCGGTGTCAGGCGGTTGGCTGAATGCCCATGCTGGTCGAGTGGCGGCGCGGCAGCACCTTTGCCCAAGACTGCAGGTTGAAGATCGTGCCAAAGACCTTGGCAAAAACACGGGCACGTTCGGCGTGCGCGATGCGGATGGCCTCGGCTTGGCGAGCATTGGTGGGTATTTCGAACATTTGTTAGCCTCGTGGATTAGTATTGTTGAAGTGATTTTAATATGAGGTTTTGTAATTCAGTTAACAAACGAGACTTTTCATCATTTCAATTTAGATATACTTAAGTGAAATGACTGATCGACTTCCCCCTTTGACCGCCTTGCGTGCTTTTGAAGCAGCAGCCCGACACATGTCTTTTGCCAAGGCTGCGGATGAATTGAATGTGACCCCGGCTGCACTGTCCTTCCAGATCAAGTCGCTGGAAGAGTATTTGGGACAGCCTTTGTTCATCCGGCTGAACCGCGCGGTGAAATTGACTGAAGCTGGGCGCGTGTTGTCACCGGGGGTAACCGAAGGCTTTCAGACCCTGACTGCTGCGTGGCGCGCAGCGCGGCGATTGCAGAATGAAACCACGTTGAGTGTCACGGCTGGCCCCGCATTTACGGCCAAGTGGCTGGCGCCTCGGCTATATGAGTTCGCCCGCGCCAATCCAGAGGTCGACCTTCGGTTCACGGCCTCGCTCAGGGTGATGGATTTTGAGTTGGATGAAGTGGATGTCGCCATCCGGTTTGGTTTGCACGAACAGGAGGACCCCTCGCTCTGGTCCCAACCTTTTGCGCGCGAGTGGGTTACGCCGGTGATGTCGCCTGAAATGGCAAAGGACTTTCCTACGCCCGAATCCCTGCGCGATGCGCCGATCCTTTTTGATGACTCGTTGGACTTTCTTGCCAACCCCGTCGGCTGGTCTGCCTGGCTTGAAAAGGCCGGCGTCGATTTCACACCGACCCATGGTCCCCATTTTTCCAATTCCGATCACGCGGTGGATGCCGCCATCGCCGGGGCAGGAGTTGTTTTGGGGCGTCGGTCAATCACCGTGAAGGATTTGCACGAAGGCAAGCTGGTCGCGCCTTATGGTCTCGCAATAGAGACGCGGGCGCATTATCGCTTTGTCTGCCGCAAAGGGACAGAGACCCGTCCCCATATTGCAGCGTTTTTGGATTGGATGCTGTCAGAGGTCGAAAAGACCGCGTCGGTACACGAGCAATTGACCATCGTCCCGGTCGGCTAGGCCGACCGGTCAAAGGTTTAGTGCACGCTTACAGGTGCAAAGTTGTTCTCGCGCGCCATGAAAAAGGCTTCGCGACGGTTGGTGGCCAGCGCCAGAGGTTCGCCCTGTGCGTTGTGGACCGCGAACAGGGTCTTTGCCCCCTCGGCGCGTTCCTGTACCTCTTCTGGCAGATCTTCGACTGCGACTTCGCGGACGTAGACGATGCCGTTTTCCATCTCTTCGGAGAATTCAAAACTCGTATTCATCTGCCTCTTACCCTTGGTTGATCTTGATTGTCTGAACGACGGTTTCCGGAACCGATCGCTTCAGGTCCACATGCAGCAAACCGTGCTCCATCGTGGCGCCTGCGACTTCGACGCCATCCGCCAGCACAAAACTGCGCTGGAACTGGCGCGCGGCAATCCCGCGATGCAGGAACACACGATCATCACCGTCGTCAGAATTGCGACCACGAATCACCAGTTGGCTGTCCTCGACCGTGATCGACAGGTCCTCTTCGCGGAAACCGGCAACGGCAAGCGTAATGCGGTACCCGTGGTCCGAGGTCTGTTCGATATTGAAAGGAGGATAACCTTCGTTCCCGGTTTTTGCAGTGCGTTCCATCAAACGCTCCAGCTGTTCAAACCCAAGAAGATAGGGGTGAGACCCCAAAGTAAGCTTCGTCATTGCAGCAAGTCCTTAACGTCAAGCGACCTGATTGGTGCGGCCCCAAAAGAGGCGACCGCTTCTGTTAGGAAATATGGGGCGGAGAAAGCCGAACTACAAGCCCTGCAAGCTTTGCCTTTCAGTTCGAAGAGGCGTATGATTTCAACAATGTTGTTGGGGTTGAGAGGCAATTCGTGAACATTGCCAGCGAAATGAACAGCGACGAGGTCCTGCGCGTCAAGCTAGAGGTCCTGCGCCGCGAACACCGTGATCTGGACGAAGCCATTCGCGCGCTCGAAGAAAAGGGCGGCGCGTCCTGTCAGTTCACTGTCAAACGTCTGAAAAAGCAAAAGCTGGGCCTGAAGGACCGGATTGCTGTGATCGAGGACCGTTTGACCCCTGATATTATTGCGTAACGTCAGCATCTTTGTATATTGCCGCTTCCGAAACGACGGGGGCTTAAATGTCGCAAGTGAAAGTGGGCATCATCATGGGCAGCCAATCCGATTGGCCGACCATGAAACTGGCAGCAGATATTCTGGATGAACTCGGCGTGGCTTACGAGGCCCGTATCGTCTCGGCCCACCGCACACCCGACCGTCTATGGGACTATGGCAAGACCGCCGTTGATCGCGGTCTAGAGGTGATTATTGCCGGGGCCGGGGGTGCTGCGCACTTGCCCGGCATGATGGCCTCTAAAACCCGCGTGCCCGTGGTTGGCGTGCCTGTGCAGACCAAGGCGCTTTCGGGTGTCGACAGCCTTTATTCGATTGTTCAGATGCCCAAGGGTTTCCCCGTGGCGACCATGGCCATCGGCGCGGCCGGTGCGGCCAACGCGGGGCTGATGGCGGCTGGTATCCTTGCCAATAGCGACGCAGAGCTTGCCGCGCGTCTTGATAAATGGCGCGACGATCTGTCGGCCTCGATCCCCGAGGTGCCAAGCGATGACTGAGGCTCTGCAATCCGGTGCAACCATTGGCATTCTGGGCGGCGGCCAACTGGGTCGCATGCTGTCGGTCGCGGCGTCCCGTCTTGGGTTTAAAACGCATATTTTTGAGCCCGGAGCGAACCCGCCTGCGGGTCAGGTGGCCGATCAGGTGACGACGGCGTCCTATGATGACCTTGATGCGCTGAAGGCCTTTGCTGAAAGCGTGGATGTCATCACCTATGAGTTTGAAAACATCCCCACTGCGGCGCTGGACACGCTGGAAGCCCTGCGCCCCGTGCGCCCGGGCCGCGACGCCCTGCGTGTGTCGCAGGATCGCCTGATCGAAAAGGCGTTCCTGACCGATCTTGGCCTGCAAACCGCGCCTTTCGCGGCTGTGGATGATGAGGTCGATCTGGCCGAAGCGCTGGAAGAAATCGGCGCCCCTGCGATTCTGAAAACCCGTCGCTTTGGCTATGACGGCAAAGGTCAGGCGCGGATCAATGGCCCTGAGGATGCGGAAAAGGCGCTGGCCGATATGGCGGGCGCCCCCGCGATTTATGAAGGCTTTGTCAATTTCTCGCACGAGGTCTCGGTGATTGCAGCGCGCAGCCTTGATGGTCGTGTCGCTTGTTTCGATCCCGGTCAAAACGTCCACAAGGATGGTATCCTGCACACGACCACTGTTCCGGCTCAATTGACCGTCAAACAGCGGACCGACGCGGTGCTGCTGGCGGCGCAGATCCTGAACAAGCTGTCTTATGTCGGCGTCATGGGCGTTGAACTGTTCGTCACGCCAGAGGGCCTGATCGTGAACGAGATCGCCCCGCGGGTGCATAACTCTGGTCACTGGACCCAGAACGGCTGCTCCATCGACCAGTTCGAACAGCACATTCGTGCAGTGGTCGGCTGGCCCTTGGGCGACGGGACGCGGCATTCGGATATCGAAATGTTGAACCTGATTGGTGATGACGTAGACGCGGTTCCTGACTACGCGAAAGACAGCAAGACCGCGATCCACCTTTACGGCAAGGCCGAAGCGCGCCCCGGTCGCAAGATGGGGCACATCAACCGCTATATCGGTGCGGCCAAATAACCAGAGTGAAAAGTTGAAATGAATAAGGGGGCCGCGGCCCCCTTTTCTCATCCTTCGTCGATGTCGTCGATATCGACCTGACCCGACAAGCGGCGGCGGATAAGTGACCAGCTTAGCCCAATACCAAGAACCAGAGAGGTCGCCAAAATGCCGATCCACAGGTTCAGGCTGGGATTATCCAGCGTCAGCCAGCCCCAATCGATCAGCACCCAGATCAACGCGCCGACAACGGCTGCGACAAGCGCCATCCCAAACACACCGATCGACCGTAACGTGGCGCGCAGATAGACGATATAGCCGACCAGAAGGATCAGGCCCAACAACAGCACAATCGGCAAGCTTTCGGAATAATTCGCTTCCGCCCAGGCCACGTAATTCAGGCTGGTTGGGTTGTAGGTCAGGGTCAAAAGAACAAAGGCAAACGCCCAACGCAAAAGGATCTGGGTCATAGGAAACTCCACTATTTGGCAAATTGGTGCCGGATACTGGGGCACCTGTCCAGCCTGAAGTACATTTTCCGGTTTGCGTGCGCCGTCAGGATCGTTATACCGACGCGGGTTTTCCAAGAATTCAAGGATCAGACATGGCCAATGTTGTTGTCGTCGGGGCCCAGTGGGGCGACGAGGGAAAAGGCAAGATCGTAGACTGGCTCTCGGAGCGTGCAGATATCATTGCGCGGTTCCAGGGTGGTCATAACGCAGGGCACACGCTGGTCATTGACGGTAAGGTCTACAAGCTGCACGCGCTGCCCTCGGGTGTGGTGCGTGGCGGCAAGCTGTCGGTCATCGGCAACGGGGTTGTGCTGGATCCGTGGAACCTTGTGAAAGAGATTGCCACGGTCACCGAGCAAGGCGTCGAAATTTCGCCCGAGACCCTGATGATCGCCGAGAACACGCCGCTGATCCTGCCGTTCCACGGCGAATTGGATCGCGCGCGGGAAGAGGCGGCCTCGAAGGGTACCAAGATCGGCACCACCGGTCGCGGTATCGGTCCCTGCTACGAAGACAAAGTCGGCCGCCGCGCCATCCGCGTTGCGGACCTTGCGGATGAGGCGACACTGGAGGCCCGCGTTGACCGCGCCCTTCAGCACCATGATCCGCTGCGCAAAGGTTTGGGTGTTGAACCCATCGACCGCGAAGCGCTGATTGCTCAACTGAAAGAGATCGCACCTGAGATCCTGAAATTTGCCGCTCCGGTTTGGAAAGTGCTGAACGAAAAGCGTAAAGCCGGTAAACGTATCCTGTTCGAGGGTGCGCAAGGCGCGTTGCTGGATATCGACTTCGGAACTTATCCTTTCGTGACCTCGTCCAATGTGATCGCAGGTCAGGCCGCAACCGGTGTCGGCATCGGCCCGGGCTCGATCGACTATGTTCTTGGAATCGTGAAAGCCTATACCACCCGCGTCGGTGAGGGCCCGTTCCCGACCGAGCTGGACGACGAAGACGGCCAGCGTCTGGGCGAGCGCGGCCACGAGTTCGGCACCACCACTGGCCGCAAGCGCCGCTGTGGCTGGTTTGACGCCGCTTTGGTCCGCCAGACCTGCGCGACATCGGGCGTCACCGGTATCTCGTTGACCAAGCTGGACGTGTTGGACGGGTTCGAAACCCTGAAGATCTGCGTGGGCTATGATCTGGACGGCGAACGTCTGGATTATCTGCCAACCGCCGCCGATCAGCAGGCGCGCTGTACCCCCATCTATGAAGAGATGCCGGGTTGGAGCGAATCGACCGAAGGCGCGCGCAGCTGGGCAGATCTGCCCGCCAACGCGATCAAATACGTTCGTCGCGTCGAAGAGCTGATCGATTGCCCGGTCGCGCTTCTGTCGACCTCGCCCGAGCGCGAGGACACCATCCTTGTCACCGATCCCTTCGCTGACTGATGGCGCTGAGCTATAAATTCCGCCGCCGTCTGGCGCTGCTGATTCTTGTGGTCGGGCTGCCCGTCTATATCGTGGCGGCGGTGACGATCTTGAACCTGCTCGGCCGGCCCAGCCTGTTGGTCGAGCTGATCGTCTACATTGCCCTAGGCGTGGCCTGGGCATTCCCGTTCAAGTTCATCTTTCGGGGGGTTGGTCAGGCCGATCCCGACTCGCAGGACAGCGACCAAGACTGACCACGCCGCTTAGGCGTGGTCCCTTAGCGCAGAGTTGGCCGGCACGGTGAACCGCCCTTTGGGCAGCTTTTCAATCCGGCCTTCACGCAACAGCGTACCGAAAACACGCATTGCTTCATCGCGCTCATAGCTGCCGCCAAGGTGCTCGGCCACAAGCTTCATCACTTGCGGGCGCAGTGCTTCGTCCACATCGGACTGCTGCTGTGCAAAGGCCACGGCGGCTTCCAAAAGCTCTGGCAAGGCTTTTGCATTATGCTGTGCTGCAAAATCACCGAAGCTGGCGCCAGTCTGAGAATCGGTTTCTTCGGCAGGTTCAGTTGACGCGACTTCCGCATCAGGTTCTGCAGCCTCAGCCTCAGCCTCAGCCTCAGCCTTGGTAGGCATCGGTTCAGCGGCCTCTTCGACAGCAGGCTCTTCTTCGGCGACCTGCTCTTCCATCAACTCTACTTCCGCCTCGATCTCTTCCGGTTCCTCAACAGGTTCTTCCGGCGTCACAAGAGGTGGCGTGACAGCTTCAGGCACTTCCTCGGCCGTAACAGACGGGGCTTCGGGCGACGCGGGCGCTTCCGGCGTTGAGGGCGTAGGGGCGTCATAGCCGTATTGAAGGTCTGCAGTTGGCGCATAGGCCTCTGCAGCTGTTGCGGAAGCAGAGGCTGCAACTTTCTCAACTGCTTTTGCGACGATCTCTTCTTCGGAAGCAACTTCAACTTCGGAAGCAACCTCAAGGTCTTCTGAGACGCGCTGGTTCGACACAAGCATCAGCGGGACATGCTTCGCGCTTTGGGCTTGGCCGTGGGCTGCCGGATGACGTTCGGCCGCAGAGCTTCTTTCAAGCTCGTCCGACTTTCCAACGGCTCGTGCAAGATCTCGGCGATAGGGGTCTTTCTGACGCTCTTCGCGTATACGCACGCGTTCGGGGCGGCCGTCCTTATCAGCTGCCGAAGCTGCCACAGCAGCCTTAAGGTGTGCGATGGACTGACTGCGACGGCGACTTTCAGCACCGCCGATCTTATTGTCCGCTTCGTCCAAAAGTCTCGAGATCGAATCCTCGCGCATGGAAATCTCTGGCAAAAGGTCTTTCTTGGATCCAGCGGCATCGCCATGCGCGTCGCTGGATTCGTCCTCGGCACTTTCTGCCAGCAACGGATCCAGTTCCTTGCGCAGGGCCATCAGCCGTGCTTTGGCCCGGCGTTCCAACTCTGCCTCTTCGTGCGCGCGCACTTCGTCTTTGGCGTCTACCTCGGGGGCTTCGGCGCCAGCCTCTGCCGCTTCGGAAGCGTCAATATCCAGAGTGGTCACGGTATCTTCTAGTTCGCTGGTCTCCCCGGTGTCATAGACAATACGAGAAGCGCGTAGGATAAGCGTATCCCCCTCGCGAGAGGCATCAATCTGCTCCTCTCCCTGAGATTCGACAAACTGCTTTAACTGGTCTGGAGTCGGCTTTGGCAGCGCAGCCCCAAGTTGAGTGTCTTCAACGCTTAGTTCACGGAAATATTCAGTAATCGCTTTCATCATGGCGAACGGATCTTCAAACCCTTCCAACGTGCAGGAAAAGTTTCCGTATGAAACGGTTAAGATTTTGTTCGAATTAGTCATTCAAAAGCGACTTTCTTACCAGATACAAATACCAAGGTTTACATGCCCCGGTTACCACTGTTCGCACGGCAATTCGAAATAACCGAGAACAATTCGTGGTCACATTGTGGCTTTAGCCTGAATCCTACTAAAGATAGCAGTATGAGTGACGCACTTTTGGAAACAAACTGTTTTGTAACGCTTCTGGGGGCCGGAGACGCCTCGAAAGAAGATATTTCCACGGCTCTGGCGTTGGCGCCAGAGCTTGTGGCTGCTGACGGTGGGGCAAATCGGGCCTTTGAGTATGGAATTCCGCCACGCTGGGTCGTCGGGGATATGGATTCCATCCTGCCAGAAACGCGTTCTTCGCTAGATGATTCGGCTTTCGTGGAGATTCCAGAGCAGGACAGCACCGACTTCGACAAGTGTCTGAGAGTGGTTCAGGCCCCCCTGATCATTGCCGTCGGATTTACTGGGGATCGGCTGGATCACCAGTTGGCGGTGTTCAGTGGTTTGCTGCGACAGCCAGAGCGAAAGTGTATTGTTCTGGGCGCTGGGGACCTGATCTTTCATTGCCCTCATAGGTTGCATCTTGCTTTGCCGGTTGGCACTCGCGTCTCACTCTTTCCTTTGCAAGAGGTGGGTGGGACAAGCCAGGGATTGCAGTGGCCGATAGATGAGCTGCGGCTTTCACCCGGCGGGATGATTGGGACCTCTAACAAAACGACCGAGCCCGTTGTTCAGGTCGCGCCCGATGGCGATGGGTTGCTGGTTATTCTTCCTCGGGAATTTCTGCCACAGGTCGTTAAGGCGCTGCAGGCCGACGACTGAGAATAGTGCAAGGCGAAGGGGCCATGCGATCAGCATGTTTCCCGGAGCAGCTCGGCCCGTGAACTTTCTGAAGACCTCAGCAATTGGGGATGTTGACGGCGAGGCCGCCGAGCGAAGTCTCCTTATACTTCTCGGACATATCGGCCCCGGTCTGGCGCATCGTTTCGATCGCGGCATCCAGCGGCACAAAGTGCGACCCGTCACCACGCAGGGCCAGCGATGCGGCAGAGACAGCCTTGATCGCACCAAGGCCGTTCCGTTCGATGCAAGGCACTTGCACAAGCCCTTTGACCGGGTCGCATGTCATGCCCAAGTGATGCTCCAGCGCGATTTCTGCGGCATTTTCTACTTGCTCGGGCGTGCCGCCCAGAACAGCGGCCAGCCCCGCGGCGGCCATCGCGCTGGCAGAGCCGACCTCGGCCTGACACCCGGCTTCGGCGCCCGAGATCGAGGCGTTGTGTTTTACCAACCCGCCGATCGCGGCAGAGGTCAAAAGGAACTCTGGTACCCGCGCGGTGGTCGCGCCGGGGACGTGGTCCAGCCAGTATCTGATCGTGGCGGGCAAGACGCCAGCCGCGCCATTGGTCGGGGAAGTGACAACCTGTCCACCAGCAGCGTTTTCTTCGTTCACCGCCATGGCGTAGGTGCTGATCCAATCATTGATCACATGCGGGGCCGTCAGGTTCATCCCGCGTTCCGCCTGTAGCGCTGTGTGAATGGCCTTGGCCCGACGGCGCACGCTTAGTCCGCCCGGCAGTGTGCCTTCGGTTGCCAGACCCCTGTCGATACAATCGTTCATGACCTGCCAAAGCTGGTCCATACCAAGGTCGATCTCGGCGACGCTTCGGTAGACCCGCTCGTTTGCGTATTTCATTTCGGCAATGCTTTTTCCGCTTTCCCGGGCCATCGCCAGCATTTCGTTTGCCGACTGGAATGCAAAGGGCACCTTTTTGGTGCCGCTGCCAGAGGGGGGCGTCCCCGAGGTCAGTTCTTCCTCGGTCACCACGAAACCGCCCCCGATCGAGTAATAGGTTTCCTGCAGCAACACGTCGCCCTGCGCATCGGTGGCCATCAGGATCATCCCGTTGGCGTGGCCGGGCAGGGGGTTATCATAGTCGAAGATCAGGTCGGTTTCTGGGTTGAAGTGCAGTGGCTCCAGACCTTCGGGCGACACTTGCTGTGTCTTCGCGATCTCGGCTAGCGCGGCCTGAGCCCTTTCAAAGTCATAGCTGACCGGATCAAACCCGGCCAACCCAAGAATGGTGGCCCGATCGGTCGCATGGCCTACGCCGGTGAAGGCCAGCGACCCGTGCAGCGACGCGCGCAGACCTTTGGCCGCAAAAGGCGAGTTGCGAAGCCGGTCCAGAAACCGTCCGGCCGCTACCATTGGCCCCATCGTGTGGGACGATGACGGGCCTATGCCGACCTTGAAAATCTCAAACACGGAAAGGAACATGTCGCGCCGCCTCCCATCACGGCTGTAGGCCAAGATGTGCTACGACGGCGGGGAAAGCAAATGGAACTGAAAGGGTCAATTGGGCCTCGCAGCCCTTGCAGAACTTTTCTATAAGGCTTGGGACATTTCAGGAGACCGCACCATGTCCAGCGAACTATCCCCGATCGACAAGGCGAAATACGCCTGTGCCGTGAAATCCGTAGACTTTGTGAAAGACGGGATGCGCGTTGGTCTGGGCACCGGATCGACCGCAGCCTGGATGGTAAAACGTCTGGGCGAACGCGTGCGCGACGAAGGGCTGAATATCGTGGCCGTTGCAACCTCGACCCGGACGGCGCAGCTGGCCGAAGAAGTAGGGATCAAAGTGTCCACTCTGAACGAGGTCGAATGGCTGGATCTGACCATCGACGGGGCCGATGAATTTGACCCGGACCTGAACCTTATCAAGGGTGGCGGCGGCGCACATCTGCAGGAAAAGGTGGTGGCCACTGCCAGCGAGCGGATGATCGTTATCGCAGACGCGGCCAAAGACGTGCCGCAGTTGGGGGCTTTCCCGCTGCCGGTCGAGGTTCTGAATTTCGGTTGGAAAACCACGCGCGGCCTGATCGAAGAGGCGCTGGAGGATCTGGATGTCGACGGGCGAGAGATCACCCTGCGCATGTCGGGCGACGAGCCTTTCATCACCGACGAAGGCAATCTGGTGCTGGACCTGCATCTGAAACGCATTGGTGATCCGCGTCGCATGGCGTTGATTCTCAATCAAATCCCCGGGGTCGTCGAGAACGGTCTCTTTATCGACATTTGTGACGTGGTTGTGATCGGCCATGAGGATGGAAAAGTCGAAGTCCGCGGCTTAGGTGGGCAGATCATGGAGGAAGGCACGGTCGATCTGGGCGCGCCGAACTTGTTCAAAGATATCTAAGCCGGGATTTGCGCTATGAGTTTTGATTTCGATCTGTTTGTCATCGGTGGGGGCTCTGGCGGCGTCCGTGCGGCCCGTTTGGCCTCGAGCGAGGCCGGGGCCAAAGTGGGTCTGGCAGAAGAATACCGGATGGGCGGGACCTGCGTGATCCGCGGCTGTGTGCCAAAGAAACTGATGGTCTTTGCATCCGGCTATCCGGGACAGATCGAAGACGCGCAAGCCTACGGCTGGGACGCCTCTGTTGGCGCGTTCAACTGGCCCAAGTTCAAAGAACAACTGCATGCAGAACTGGACCGGCTAGAGAACATCTATCGCACCAACCTTGAAAAAGCCGGTGTGCAGATTTTTGATGCCCGCGCGACCATTGTCGACCCACACACGGTCAAGCTGTCCAGCGGAGTGACCTTCTCGGCGAAGCACATTCTGGTGGCAACAGGCGGTCAGCCATTTATCCCCGATTTCACGGGGTCCGAGCTGGCTGTGACCTCGAACGAAATGTTCCTGCAGGACGAATTGCCCAAGCGCCTTCTGATCGTCGGCGGTGGCTTTATCGCCTGTGAATTCGCCTGCATTATGAATGGCTTGGGTGTTGAGGTGACGCAATACTATCGCGGCGCGCAAATCCTGCGTGGCTTCGATGGTGAGGCGCGCGGACATATTGCCGATCAGATGATCAAAGACGGCGTGAACCTGCATCTGGGCACGAACGTTATGTCGATGGAACAGACCGACGAGGGCATCAAGGTGAAGTCCACCGATGGCCGCGACATGTACTTTGACAAGGTCATGTATGCCACGGGCCGGGTGCCAAACACCAAAGGTCTGGGGCTGGAAGAGCTTGGGCTAGAGCTGGGTCGCAAGGGCGAGGTTCTGGTGGACGAGTATTCCCAGACCAAGATCCCGTCGATCTATGCCGTTGGCGACGTGACCGACCGGATCAACCTGACGCCCGTCGCCATCCGCGAGGGCGCGGCTTTTGTTGAAACCGTCTTTAAGGGCAACCCGACCAAGCCTGACCACGAGCTTGTGGCAAGTGCGGTGTTCACACAGCCAGAGCTTGGCACCGTCGGCCTTTCAGAGGAAGATGCAACGGCGCAGGAACCGATCGAAGTGTATGCCACGGCTTTCCGCCCAATGCAGACGCTCTTTGCTGGACGCGAAGATCGCGTGCTGATGAAGCTGATCGTCAGTCAGGCGACACGCAAGGTTCTTGGGTGCCATATCGTGGCGCCTGATGCCGGTGAAATGATCCAATTGGCGGCTGTTGCCATCAAGATGGGCGCGACGAAAGAGGACTTCGACCGCACTGTGGCCGTTCACCCGGTCATGGCGGAAGAGCTGGTTACATTGAAGAACCCTGTGCGGACTGCTTGATTTCGGGCAGGATGTGACCAACTTACAAGTAACGAATTGCGACACGAAGGGGGAAGACACCTAGATGTCTGGAAATAATGGCGGACCTTGGGGCGGTGGCTCCAATAACAATGGGGGCGGCGGCAACCGCGGCGGAGGCCGTGGGCCGGGCAATGAAGGCCCGCAGATCCCTGAAATTGATGACCTGATGAAAAAGGGTCAGGAACAACTGCGCGTCCTGATGGGCGGCCGCGGCGGCAACAGCAATCGCCCGCCCGCGGATGGCGGCGGTGGCTTCTCGCGCGGGACCTTCCTTGTGGGCGGTCTTGTGGCGATTGGCCTGTGGCTTGGTGCCTCTGTCTATACGGTAAAGCCAGAAGAACAGTCGGTAGAGCTGTTCCTTGGTGAGTATATGCAGACCGGCCAGCCCGGTCTGAACTTCGCGCCTTGGCCTGTTGTGACCGTGGCAGAAATTCTGCCGGTCACCCGCGAACAGACCGAAGACATCGGTGTTGGTCGTTCGGGTGGCGATGCAGGCCTGATGCTGACCGGTGACGAGAACATCGTCGACATCGACTTCCAGGTGGTCTGGAACATCAACGATGCTGCGAAGTTCCTGTTCAACCTGCGCGAACCGCAGCCCACCATCGCGGCTGTGTCTGAATCGGCCATGCGTGAGATTATCGCGCAATCGGAACTGTCGCCGATCCTGAACCGGGATCGTGGCCCGATTGCAGACCGTCTGAAGGATTTGATCCAACTGACGCTCGACAGCTACGATTCTGGCGTGAACATCGTTCGTGTAAACTTCGACAAGGCCGACCCGCCGACCGAAGTTATTGCCGCCTTCCTTGATGTTCAGGCAGCTGAACAGGAACGCGACCAGACCCAGAAGCAAGCTGATGCCTATGCCAACCGCGTTCTTGCGGGGGCTCGTGGTGAAGCCGCGCAGATTCTGGAAGAAGCGGAAGCCTATCGCGCCCAAGTCGTGAACGAGGCCGAAGGTGAAGCCAGCCGTTTCTCGGCCGTTCTGACCGAATACAAGAAGGCGCCGGAAGTGACCCGGAAGCGTCTGTATCTTGAAACGATGGAACAGGTTCTGGGTGAAACCAACATGATCATCCTCGAAGACACAGGGCAGGGGCAGGGCGTCGTGCCATATCTGCCGCTGAACGAGCTTCGTAAGCCAGCCACCAACACGGGAGGGAACTAAGCCATGAAACGTGCAAGCCTTCTACTCCCTATTCTGGTCGTTATCGGTGCGCTTGGGATGTCGTCGATCTTTATCGTGGACGAGCGTGAAAAGGCGCTGGTTCTTCGATTTGGTCGTGTCGTGGACACCAAGGCGGAACCCGGTCTGGCATTCAAAGTGCCGTTCATCGATCAGGTGGCCCGCTATGACTCGCGTATTCTAAGCCGCGATCTGGACCCGATCGAAGTGACACCGCTGGACGACCGTCGTCTGGTTGTTGACGCCTTCGCCCGGTACCGGATCGTTGACGTCAACAAGTTCCGGGAAGCAACCGGTGCTGCGGGCGATCAGGCGATTGCCGTTGCAGGCCGCCGTCTGGACTCGATCCTGCGTGCTGAAACCCGGGAAATTCTGGGTTCGGTTTCGTCGAACGACATCCTGAGCTCGGACCGGGCAGCGTTGATGCTGCGTATCCGAAACGGTGCGATCCAAGAAGCGACGTCCCTTGGCCTTGAGGTTGTCGACGTTCGCCTGAAACGCACCGACCTGCCGCGCGCCAACCTTGATGCGACCTTCGGCCGGATGCGGGCCGAACGTGAGCGGGAAGCTACCGATGAACGCGCCCGTGGTCAGGAAGCCGCGCAGCGTATCCGCGCGCAAGCCGACCGGACCGTGGTCGAGCTTGTCTCGGATGCGAACCGTGAATCCGAGATCATCCGAGGTGAGGCTGATGCCGAGCGGAACGCGATCTTCGCAGAGGCTTTTGGCGCGGATGAAGAGTTCTTCGAATTCTACCGTTCGCTGACCGCCTACCAGCGTTCGATCAAAGGCGACAACTCGACCCTGGTCCTGAGCCCGGATAGCGAGTTCTTCAACTACCTGCGCTCGGACACGGGCCGGTAAAATGTCGACCATCCTGCTTGCCGTAGGATTGGTTCTCGTTGTCGAGGGGCTGGTGTTCGCACTGGCCCCTTCGCGTCTGGACGAGGTGTTAGAGATGTTGCGCAATATGCCCTCTGATACCCGTCGCATGTTGGGGCTATCGGCCTTGGCAGCTGGGGTTCTTCTGATCTGGATCGCCCGTTTGATTGGCGGATAGGTCGGATCTAACGGCCGTTTCACGCCTATGTGACGAAACTTACGCATTTTCCTGCTCGCCAAACCTTTGCGTTTCGCCAAACGCTGCCTAACTTGTGTGCAAAGCCGCGCGAACTGTGCGCTGGCTCAACGAAGACAAGGAGGCAAAGACGTGAAAGCACAATCGCTTGCTTTGACAGAAACCCAAACCATCAACCCGGTTCGTGCACTGGGGGTACTAATCCTTGGGGTGGCGCTTCTTTTGGCGCAGACCCTGATGGCCCACGCACGAGGTGCGCCTGACAGTTTCGCTGATCTGGCAGAGAGCGTCAGCCCGGCCGTAGTTAATATTACGACCTCAACCAGCGTGTCGGCTTCGACCGCCCCTGGACCGCAGGTGCCCGAAGGGTCCCCGTTTGAGGATTTCTTCCGTGACCTGCTACCGGACGGCAATGGGGATGGCGAACGTCGCCAACGGCGCCAAAGCGCGCTTGGGTCTGGTTTCGTGATCTCGGAAGACGGGTTCATCGTGACCAATAACCACGTGATTGAGAAATCCGACGAAATCCTGATCGAGTTCTTCAATGGTGAAGAGCTGGAGGCCGAAGTCATCGGCACCGATCCAAAAACGGATATCGCGCTTCTGAAGGTCGAAAGCGACGAGCCGCTTCCCTTTGTGCCCTTCGGCGACAGTGACATCGTGCGCGTCGGCGATTGGGTTATGGCCGTGGGCAACCCGCTTGGCCAAGGCTTCTCGGTCTCGGCGGGTATCGTATCGGCGCGCAACCGGGCGCTTTCGGGCACCTATGACGACTACATCCAGACCGACGCCGCGATTAACCGTGGTAACTCGGGCGGCCCGCTTTTCAACATGAGCGGTGAGGTTGTCGGCGTAAACACCGCGATCCTGTCTCCAAATGGCGGATCGATCGGGATCGGCTTTGCGATGTCCTCTTCGGTCGTCACCAAGGTGGTGGCGCAGCTGAAGGACTTTGGCGAAACCCGCCGCGGCTGGCTGGGTGTGCGCATCCAGGACGTCAGCAGCGATGTGGCCGAGGCCATCGGTCTGGAAGAAGCCCGTGGCGCGCTGGTCACCGATGTACCTGAAGGTCCGGCAGCCGAAGCGGGTGTCGCATCCGGTGACGTGATCCTGTCGTTCGATGGCAATGACATCGAAGACACGCGGGACCTTGTGCGCCGCGTTGGCGACTCGACCGTTGGCGCCTCTGTGCGCATGGTGGTGTTCCGCGATGGCAAGACCCAGACGTTGAAAGTTGTGCTGGGCCGTCGTGAGACCGCCGAGAACGCAGTACCTGCTGTTGCCACAGCCGAAGCAGAGCCTGAAGTTGCAGAGGTTATGGGCCTGTCCCTGTCCTCGATCACAAGCGAACTGCGGGAAGAGCTTGAGCTGGGCGAGAACGCCAGCGGCCTTGTGGTCGTTGACGTCGACGCTGACAGCGAAGCCTACGAGAAAGGCCTGCGCGCGGGCGATCTGATCACCGAAGCCGGCCAGCAGAAGGTCGCGGATGTGGCTGCGTTCCGCGAACGGATTGAGGCGGCGAAAGAGGGCGGGCGCAAGTCGATCCTTCTTCTGGTCCGCCGCGCCGGAGAGCCGCGTTTCGTGGCCTTGTCTTTGGACAGCGAATAAGTCCGCAAACAAAGAGGGGCGCAATTTGTGCGCCCCTTATTCCCAGGTTGGCTGTACCTCTGCAGCTACGATTTGAAACAAAACGTGGTTTGGAGGCGATCCGCTTGGATGCGGCTCTAGTCGCCATCCGTCTTGTATGAGTAATTCCGTCATGTTGAACGTGTCGTTCCAAGAATTGCTGGCAAGAAAGTAACAGGCTTTCGACTGCACGACCATCTTCGACAGGGCTCTCTGCAGCCCGGGCAGGCCTTTCTGAAAAGCGTAGTCTTCGACAATTGTTTGGGCATATGGGCTCTTCAGGCCAACGATATCAAACAAGACCTGATCGGTTGCGAAAGAAACAAATCCCACATCGTGAAGCATCAGCGTGTCTTCGGCATGCAAATTCTCGTCAATCCAGCGAGCGGTTGCCGCGAGAGAAACAGCCTTTGTCCGAACCTCTTGCAGCGCTCTGGGCCAGGTAAAGGTTGCGAGCACAAGATTGATCGCGATCGCTGCCCAAAGGAAGACTGATCCAACCTTCTGCAAGCGCGGGGTGGAAAGTGCGACGGTTAGATTGAAAAGACCCATCGGGATCACGAAGTAAAGGTAGCGAAAGTAATTTTGATCTGCGATCTCAGAGTATGCACCAAGTATCAGGCATGAAGTGATCACGCCAAAACCCGTAGCGATCAAGGTGGTCCTTCCACAAATCATACCTAAAGCTAAAAGGGGAATGGCGGCCCCGTCCATGGCTAGCCCAGATATTATCTGTATCCCCCTATGCATGATTAGGGCTTGGTCAAATGGATAAAGGCCGAAGAAATGGGCTTTGGCGGAACCGGTCGAGGGCAGAGCTGAGCCAGACAGAATTACCTGCAGGCTGAGCAAGAAGCTGGCCAGTAAAATGAAGATAATTTGGATTAGCTTCCTATTTTGGGCATCGTGTTTGAGATCACCCCATAGGCAAATCATCACTACAAGAGAAAGAAGGCCTAATTCTGGTCTGATGAATGGAAGTGCGGCTGCCAGAGCAGCCAGACTTACAGGGCGCGTCCCGATGTGAAGCAGCACGAGTGCCCATAAGGTTGTGGCCATCATCAAGCCCGTTTCCAAACCATTGAGGTGCACTCTGAAAAGGTCGCCTGTAGTCACCGACACAACAACCAATAAGGTCGTCGTCAAGCTGCTAAGTTGAAGGTGTAAACACAGGTGTAAAACGCCCAACATCAGCACCAAAACCGATGCCCAAGCTGAAACCCAAAGGGCTAACTCCGGCGAAAGGACAACTGAAAGGGCCGTGACGGCGAGGGTATGGATAAGGCTGGTTGAACCCAATAACGGTCGTGCGTCCGGGAAGTTTTTGTCGCCGTGTAGCAGAGCATCTGAGTTGTTCAGAACGATATAGGCATCATCCAAACGGAAGGCGGGACCACCCAAAAGCAAGAGGTGGGCCGAAGCAAACAAAGCTACTGCAACTACGACGTATAACTTTGAGAAATTGTTTTCTTTTGAAAAGCACGAAAGCATTGGTGTTAAGGTTAGGGGCTGTCGCAGAAGTGATAAACACAATTCTGATGCCTATGGCATTTTGGGTGCTCTAGAACTATCTAGGGGCGAGGAAACAAAGCAGCGAATTAAAAAATGGCGAAGATCACTTACATCGAGCACAACGGCACCGAGCACACCGTTGACGTGGCCAGCGGACTGACGGTCATGGAAGGCGCGCGGGACAACAACATTCCCGGCATCGAGGCCGATTGCGGCGGCGCTTGCGCATGTTCGACCTGCCACGCCTATATCGACGCGGATTGGTTCCGCAAGCTGCCCGGCGTAGAGGCGATGGAAGAGGACATGCTGGACTTTGCATGGAACCCTGAACCCGGTAAATCGCGCCTGACCTGCCAAATCAAGGTTACGGACGATCTGGACGGTTTGGTCGTTCGTCTGCCCGAAAAGCAGATTTGATGAAAAAGGCGCGGCGTCAACGATCTTCACTTTGGCGGCCGCGCACCCGCCGCGCATTGCAACGTTTGTGCGTGTGGTTGGCGGCCTGCGCCCTAGCTCCTGCGAGCATGGCCGAGACAACCGCACCGTCGCAGCATTGCTTTCAAAGCAAGGCGTCCCAAGGCTGTTCCCTTGATCCGGTGACAGACGCCACAGGTGTTCTATTGCCCGGGTTTCATGCCTTTTTTGATGCCCCAACCAATCGTTATGGCCATGCCGTCTTGGGCGATACGCCAGAATGGGGTCGGTTGACCTTCGTCCGCCAAGGAAGTCCGGAACATGGGCCCTATTTACAGGCGGAAATCACGCTTCCACAGTCTCGGGTGTTTGAGGACATCCGTCCGCGGCTGGCCGATCTGGATGGGGATGGAACTCCTGAAATCGTTGTCGTTGAAAGCGACATGCAGAGGGGCGCGCAACTCGCTGTCTATTCAGTGGCAGATGACAAGCTCGTCAAGACGACGTCCACCCCGTTCATAGGGCAGCGTAACCGATGGCTGGCCCCGATCGGCATCGCTGACTTGGATGGCGATGGGCAAATCGAGCTTGCCTATATCGACCGCCCCCATCTGGCAAAGCGTTTGCGGATCTGGCGCATTAAGCGCGGTGAGCTTTCGCATGTTGCTGACATGGATGGGCTAACCAACCACCGTATCGGCGACCCGTTCATCACGGGTGGTATCCGTGATTGCGGAGAGGGCCCCGAATTGGTCACGGTCGATGGCAATTGGCAGCGGGTCATGGTCACGCGACTGACAATGACAGCATTGCGCGCGCGGCCTGTTGGCGCGTTTTCCGGACAGAACTCTGTCGAGGCCGCATTGGACTGCCGCTGATCCGTCGCGGCACGCGCTAAAATCTGGTAAGATCACCCCATAGATTGGGGGTTCCATGGAGTATCTGTATCTTACCGAAGACGCCGATGGCGTGTCCTATTTCAAGGATAAAGCATTTCAGTTGTCGCTTGCGGATTTCGCGCCACCGGCACCCGCGATATATCTGTCTGACCCGATCAAGGCAGAGCGTTTTGTACTCGTGACGCTTCCTGCGGGGTGGGGCGGTGCCAAGCATCCTTCGCCGCGCCGACAAATCGCCTTCTGCCTTTCCGGTTCGTTAGAGGTCAAAGCCGGGGATGGTGATGTCCGGCAGATTACATCCGGTGGTATCTGGCACATGGAAGACGTGAACGGGTCTGGTCACACGACCCATGTCGTGGGGTCCGAGAACGTCAACTTGGCGATCGTCCAATTGGACTAGTCTAAAACGCAAAACGGCGGGCTATGCCCGCCGCCTTAAGTCGATCAGATCTGTCGCCATTTACAGCGCGCGCCAACCGATGTCTTTGCGATAGAACCCCTCGGGCCAGTCAATGGCCTCTGCCATTGCATAGGCTCGGTCGCGGGCGTCCTGCAGGCTGTCGCCTCGGGCGGTGACGTTCAGGACGCGCCCACCATTCGCGGTCACTTTGCCATCAACTTCCTTGGTGCCAGCGTGGAAAACCATGTTCATGCTGTCCTCTGGCAAAGCCTCTAGCCCACCAATGACAGAGCCCTTCTCGTAGCTGCCGGGATAGCCGTTCGCCGCCATCACGACGGTCATTGCGTGGTCATCGGCCCATTCGACCTTGGCCTGATCCAACTCGCCACGGGCGCAGTACAGCAACAGGTCCAGAACCTGAGCACCCAGACGCATCATCAGCACCTGACATTCCGGGTCGCCGAACCGGACGTTGTATTCCACCAGTCGCGGTTGGCCGTCTTTGATCATGAAACCCGCGTATAGAACGCCTTGGTAGGGTGTGCCGCGTTTGGCCATCTCGTCCACGGTCGGTTTGACGATCTCGTCCATCGCCTTTTGGGCCACGTCATCGGTCATCACCGGGGCGGGGGAATAGGCGCCCATACCGCCGGTGTTCGGGCCGGTGTCGCCGTCGCCCACGCGTTTGTGGTCCTGCGCGGTCCCGACCGGAAGCACGTTCTTCCCATCGGAGAGAATGAAGTAAGACGCCTCTTCGCCTTCCATGAACTCTTCAATGACAACCTCGGCGCCAGCACCGCCAAAGGCGCCGCTGAACATGTCGTCGATCGCGTCCAAGGCGGTCTGTTCGTCCATCGCTACGATCACGCCTTTGCCCGCAGCCAGACCGTCGGCCTTTACTACGATCGGCGCGCCTTGTTCGCGGATATAGGTCTTGGCGGCCTCGGCCTCGGTGAAATGGGCGTAACCGGCGGTCGGTGCGCCGCAGGCGTCGCAGATTTCCTTGGTAAAGCTTTTCGAGGCTTCCAGCTTGGCGGCGGCTTCTGACGGACCAAAGCACAGGATGCCCGCGTCGCGCAGACGGTCAGCCACACCCGTGGCCAAGGGGGCTTCGGGGCCGATCACGACGAAATCGATGGCGTTTTCTTCGGCAAAGGTTACCACCGCGCCGCCGTCTTCGATGTTCAAGGCTGCGCATTCCGCGATCTCGGCCATGCCGGCATTGCCCGGCGCCGCGATCAACCGATCACACTTGGGGTTCTGCTTGATCGCCCAAGCCAAAGAGTGCTCGCGCCCACCGCTGCCAAGAATAAGAATGTTCATCTGCCGCCTCTGCTTTCCCTTTGATCGCGTGCGTTCTAAGCTGCCGCAAAGCACAACACAAGAAGCAGCCCATGTCCGACCTGATCGAAGACGCCGCCCCCGGTCAAAACGCCCCGGAATTCACGGTTTCCGAAATCTCGGGAGCTGTGAAAAAGACCATTGAGAACGCCTTTGGCCGAATTCGGGTGCGCGGAGAAGTTGGCCGCGTGTTCAAGGCGCGTTCTGGCCACCTGTATTATGACGTCAAGGACGACAATAACGTGTTGGCCTGCACCACGTGGAAAGGTCAGGCTGCGCGCTTGTCTGTGGTGCCCGAAGAAGGTCTGGAGGTCATCGTCACCGGTAAGCTGACCGCCTTTGGCGCCCAGTCCAAATACAACATGAACGTGGACGAGGTCGAAGTCGCTGGCGAAGGCGCGTTGATGGCGATGCTTGAGAAGCGCAAGAAAGCGTTGGCGGCAGAGGGCCTTTTCGCGCCAGAACGCAAGCAACCCTTGCCGTATCTGCCAGAGATCATCGGGGTCATAACCTCGCCCTCTGGTGCGGTGATCCGCGACATCCTGCACCGGTTGCGGGACAGGTTCCCGCGAAAGGTTCTGATTTGGCCCGTGGCCGTTCAGGGGGCGGCTTGCGCGCCCGAAGTGGCCCGCGCGATTGAAGGCTTCAACCGCTTGACCCCCGGCGGGGCCTTGCCGCGACCCGATCTGTTGATCGTGGCACGGGGTGGCGGTTCGATCGAAGACCTTTGGGGCTTTAACGAGGAAATCGTGGTTCGTGCTGCGGCAGCCTCGCAAATCCCGCTGATCTCGGCCGTCGGGCACGAGACCGACACAACCCTGATCGACTTTGCCTCGGATCAACGTGCGCCAACGCCCACGGCGGCGGCAGAGCTGGCGGTGCCGGTGCGGTTGGAATTGCTGGCGTGGGTAGAGCAACAAGGGGCTCGGCTGTCGCAGGGTACGACCCGCGGGCTTGGCCAGCGCTCACAACGATTGGCGGACCTGTCCCGTGCCCTGCCTCACCCGCAAACCCTGACGCAGACCGCGCGTCAACGGTTGGACCTTTGGGGTGAACGGCTTGATCCGGCGTTGATCTCGGCCACCCGCGCGAAACGGTTGGCCCTGTCAGAAGCGGCCGCCAGCTTACGTCCCTCGGCGTTGCGCCGCACGATCCAAACGGCCAAAGATCGCCTGGACGACCGCGCTTCGCGCCTGCAGCCTGAAACACTGGCGCGTGAGAATACCCGACGCAAACAGGCGCTGGATCAATTGTCGGCACGTCTGGTCCAATCAGGCGAAACCCGCAACCGCCGCCTGCGCGACAGGTTGGAAGGGTTGGAGCGTATGCGTCAAACCCTTGGCTATACCGAGACCTTGCGCCGTGGTTATGCGGTTGTGCGGTCGGGTGATGCGGTTTTGACCAGCAAATCCGAGGCCGAAAAAGCGGGGTCTTTGGAAATCGAGTTTCAGGACGGTCGCATGGCGATTGGTGGCGCCCCTCGCAAAAAGAAGGCCGCAACGCCCCCGCCAGAACAGGGCAGTCTGCTATAGTTCCCCAAGTGCCCAATATTGCGGCTGACTTGGCAATTCTGCGCAAAGCCTAAGCAGAGTTGGGACCGATGCCTTCTATCTGGGGCTTGAGCCTTCAAATTGATCTCTGTGGCTTCGTATTGACGGCTGAACGCCGAACGGACTCGCAATGCCCAAGAAAATCTCAATTGTTGTCGTAGAGAAGGATCGCGACCGCGCTCTTCTGATCGTCGACAGCCTGCACGAAGCCGGTGACTTCGATATTTTCGTGATTTCAGAAGAGACCGGACTTGCCCGGCGTATTCAGGAACGCAATCCCGATATCGTTCTGATCGACGTGACCAGCCCAAGCCGGGACATGCTGGAAGAATTGGCGCTGGCCTCTGGTCCGCTAGAGCGGCCTGTGGCGATGTTCGTGGACAAAAGCGACAACAGCCTGACCAAAGCCGCGATCGAGGCCGGGGTGTCGGCCTATGTCGTGGACGGCTTGCGGTCGGATCGCATTCGCCCCGTTCTGGATGCCGCCATCGCGCGCTTTCACATGTTCCAGCAGATTCGCGCCGAACTGGATGCGACGCGCCGAGCCTTGGAAGAGCGTAAAGTGATCGACCGCGCCAAGGGGCTGTTGATGAAGGCGCGCGGGCTGGACGAAGACGCGGCCTATGCCTTGCTGCGAAAGACGGCGATGGATCAGGGCCGCAAGGTTGTGGATGTGGCCGAGGCCTTGGTAACTGCCGCGGGGTTGCTGTCATGACAGTCCAACTGACTGCTGGGTTCATCCCGCTTCTCGACGTGGCACCGCTGGTGATCGCCCGCGAGATCGGGTTCGCCGAAGAAGAAGGGCTGGACCTGCAACTTCAAAGAGCGCCAAGCTGGTCGACCCTGCGCGACATGCTTGCGCTTGGTCAGATCGAGGTGGCGCATATGTTGTCGCCGGTCCCCGTTGCCTCGGCGCTTGGTCTTGGCGGGTCGGCAGCTCAGTTGGATGCGCTTTCCGTTCTTTCCGTGAACGGCAACGTCATCGGCGTTTCACGCGATCTGGCGAAACGTATGAAAGACGCTGGGTTTGGGTTTGACTTTGCGGATGCGTTTGCAGCCGGTAAGGCCCTGATCGCGGCCTCTGGAGACAAGCCTCGGATCGGGGTGCCATTCCCGTTCTCGATGCATGCTGAGTTGCTGTATCATTGGCTGGGTGCGCTTGGCGTGAAGGCCCCGCAAGATTTGCAGGTCAAAACCGTGCCGCCGCCGCTTATGGCGCAAGCCATGGCCGCCGGTGAGATCGACGCTTTCTGTGTGGGCGAACCCTGGGGCTCTATCGCTGTAGAAAACGGGGTCGGAGAGCTTTTGCTTCCAGGCTCTGCCATTTGGTCCTTTGCGCCTGAAAAGGTGCTGGCCGTCCGGCATGAGTGGGCCACGAAAGAGCCTGACCTTTGTCGCCGCTTGATGCGCGCGACTTGGCGTGCAGGGCGCTGGCTGTCCAACATAGAGAACCGGATGATGGCGTCTGAAATTCTGGCGCGGCCCGAATATGTCGATGTCGAAGCGGGTATTCTAGAGCGTGCGCTGTCTGGTCGTCTGGTGATCTCTCCAAGCGGGGATATTCGCCGCCAGGCAGAATACGTGCGCTTCTTTGCGGGGGCGGCGACCTTTCCGTGGCGGTCGCAGGCGGCCTTTATCGGCAGCAGGCTGGCGGCGCGTACAGGGTTGGACCGCGCGCAGGCGATGGACGCCGCCCGAATGGTGTTCCGGGCCGATTTGTATCGCCGGAACCTTGCCGACGTCGGGGCAGAGATGCCCGGAGCGTCTGAAAAGCTGGAGGGGGCGATCGCCCATCCGACGGCTGTGTCGTCGGTTTCGGGAAAGCTAATCCTTGCCCCTGATTCCTTCTTTGACGGCTCAATTTTTGACCCCTCTGCAATAAGCTGATCAAAAAACAGGCAAAGCTGACGCTGCATTGCGGCGAGGTGCGTCGGTCATGTAAAATTATTTGAAAAGCAGACCGTGCACCTGCAGCATGACGGTGTCTCAGGGGCAAAGACGTTCCTGATCAAAGTTTCACCCCAACGATGTGGGTAACCCGGAGCAAAGCCGCTCGACTCTTCGTTTCCTCGCGAAGTTAGTCAGCGGCTTTTTCTGTTTTTGCCCCGGTGGGGGCCAACCAAGGGAACTGAACATGAAACGCATTGCAACGCTTTTGGCAGCCACAACCTGCTTGGCCGGCCCGGCATTTGCTGAACTTCTGGACGTCGAAAAAGACGAACTGAAATTCGGCTTCATCAAACTGACCGACATGGCGCCGCTGGCTGTGGCTTATGAAAAAGGTTACTTCGAAGACGAAGGCCTGTACGTGACCCTTGAAGCGCAAGCCAACTGGAAGGTTCTTCTGGACGGCGTGATCGACGGTCAGCTGGACGGCGCGCACATGCTGGCGGGTCAGCCTCTGGCAGCAACCATCGGCTTCGGGACCGAGGCGCACATCATCACCCCGTTCTCGATGGACCTGAACGGCAACGGCATCACCGTTTCCAACGAAATCTGGGAGCAGATGAAACCCCATGTTCCGCTGATGGATGACGGCCGCCCGCAGCACCCGATCTCGGCTGCCTCGCTGAAGCCGGTCGTTGAAGCCTATAAGGACGAAGGCAAGCCCTTCAACATGGGCATGGTCTTCCCCGTTTCGACCCACAACTATGAACTGCGCTATTGGCTGGCCGCGGGCGGGTTGGAGCCGGGTTTCTACTCGCCTGAAAACATCACCGGTCAAATCGGCGCTGACGTTCTGCTGTCTGTGACCCCACCGCCGCAGATGCCCGCCACCATGGAAGCCGGCACCATCTACGGCTACTGCGTAGGTGAGCCATGGAACCAGCAGGCCGTGTTCAAAGGCATCGGTGTTCCGGTCATCACCGACTATGAATTGTGGAAGAACAACCCCGAGAAAGTCTTCGGCCTGTCCGCCGCGTTCCAGGAAGAGAACCCGAATACCACCATTGCGATCACCAAGGCGCTGATCCGCGCAGCGATGTGGCTGGACGAAAACGACAACGCCAACCGACCTGAGGCCGTCGAAATCCTGAGCCGCTCGGAATATGTGGGCGCGGACTATGACGTTATCGCGAACTCGATGACCGGCACGTTCGAATACGAAAAAGGCGACAAGCGTGAGGTTCCCGACTTCAACGTGTTCTTCCGCTACAACGCGACCTACCCCTACTACTCGGATGCGATCTGGTACCTGACCCAGATGCGCCGTTGGGGCCAAATCGCCGAGTACAAGCCCGATAGCTGGTACGACGAAGTGGCCAAATCGGTCTACAAGCCGGAAATCTATCTGGAAGCTGCGAAAAGCCTGATCGACGACGGCTATGCCTCTGAAGAGATGTTTGACTTCGCCACTGACGGCTACAAGGCGCCGACCCCAGCCGAGGACATTATCGACGGCATCGCCTACGACGGCCGCACCCCGAATGCTTATCTGGAAAGCCTGCCGATCGGCCTGAAAGGCGAACAGAAAGTCATTGGCAACGAAGTCCAAGGCTAACCCCAATCGGTTGCCCCTGATGGGCGCGGGTTCTCTTCCTCCCTCGTGTGAGAACCCAACGCCCCCCGGGGGCAACCTGATCTCTCTCCTCTGAGGACAAAAAAGATGACCGCTATTGATCCCGATGCGCTGAGTGCCGCGCAGGACAAAGAAGCCCGCAAAGCCCGCCTGTTCACCCGTATCAACAAGGCCGACGCCTGGTTTCAGGTTCTTGGCCTAAGCTGGGTAACGCCCGTTCTGAAAGCCGCCGCTGGCGACAACCCCCGCGCCCAGATGAAAGAGATCTGGCGCTTGCTGGCGGTTCCTTTGATCGCGATTGCGGCCTTCCTGATGCTGTGGAGCTTCCTTGCGCCGAAAGTCGTTACCTCTCTGGGCGCGATCCCCGGCCCGGCGCAGGTCTGGGAACAGGTCGAAAACCTGCACGCCGATGCGCAACGTGAGAAAGAGAAGGAAGCGGCCTTTTATGAACGCCAAGAGGTGCGGAACGCCAAGCTGATCGCTGACGGCAAGCCCGAGAAGGTCAAAGAGCGTGCTTATACCGGCAAGCCGACCTACTACGCTCAGATTTGGACCTCGATCCAGACCGTGTTCTTCGGGTTCCTGCTGGCCACCATCGTTGCGGTTCCAACCGGTATTTTGGCGGGCCTGTCGCGGACCGCGAATGCCGCCATCAACCCGCTGGTTCAAATCTTTAAACCGGTCTCGCCGCTGGCGTGGCTGCCGATTGTAACGATGATCGTCTCGGCCACTGTCGCGACCGAGGGCGCGCTGTTCAGCAAATCCTTCCTGATCTCGGCCATCACCGTGACGCTGTGCTCGCTTTGGCCCACGCTGATCAACACCGCGCTAGGTGTATCCTCGATCGACAAAGATCTGGTGTCGGTGTCGAAGGTTCTGAAAATGAACACCTGGACCAAGATCACCAAGCTGGTCTTGCCCTCGGCCCTGCCGCTGATCTTCACCGGTCTGCGTCTAAGCTTGGGCGTTGGCTGGATGGTTCTGATCGCGGCGGAAATGCTGGCGCAGAACCCGGGTCTGGGCAAGTTCGTCTGGGATGAGTTCCAGAACGGATCAAGCCAGTCGCTGGCCAAGATCATGGTTGCAGTCTTCACCATCGGGATCATCGGCTTCATGCTGGACCGCCTGATGTACGCGTTGCAGTCCCTGTTCACCTTCACGAATGACCGGTGATCGACATGGGTGTGATTGAATTCAAGAACGTCAGCAAAGGCTTCGGGGAAGGCACGGCCTATACCCCGGTCCTAAAAGACATCGACCTAAGCGTAGAGGAGGGCGAGTTCCTTGTCCTTCTCGGCTTCTCGGGCACCGGGAAGACCACCCTGATCAACCTGATGGCGGGGCTGGATACCCCCACCAAGGGCGAGGTTACTTTCAAAGGTAAGCCGATCACCGGCCCGGGCCCCGAGCGCGGCGTGATCTTCCAAAGCTATTCGTTGATGCCGTGGCTGACCGTGAATGGAAACGTCAGTCTTGCGGTCGATACGATGTTCCCGAAACTGTCGAAGAAAGAACGTCAGGAAAAGGTCGACCACTACGTCAAGATGGTGGGGCTTTCGCACGCGACCACACGTCGCCCGGCCGAATTGTCGGGGGGTATGCGCCAACGTGTAAACGTGGCCCGTGCTTTGGCGATGAACCCCGAGGTTTTGCTGCTGGACGAGCCTCTGTCCGCACTGGATGCGCTGACCCGCGCCAATCTGGCCGATGAGATCGAACAGATCTGGCAGTCCGACAAGAAAACCTGCGTCCTGATCACCAACGATGTGGATGAGGCGATCATTCTGGCCGACCGGATCATCCCGCTGAACCCGGATGGAACCTTGGGTGATGAATTCAAAGTCGACATCCCGCGGCCCCGCGACCGGATGGAGATGAACCATCACGATGGGTTCAAGAAGCTGCGTGCCGATGTCACGAAATACCTGATGGACGTCGGGATCGAAGCCAAGGTCGAAGGCACCAAGCAACTGCCAGACGTGACCCCGATCCACGGTGTTCCTTCGGCGGTTGCCGAGGCCCAGAAAGGCCTGATCGACCGTAACTTCCTTGATTTCAGCCAGCTGCACAAAGTCTATCCGACGCCCAAGGGTCCGCTGACCGTGGTCGAGGACTTCAACCTCAAGCTCAACCGGGGTGAGTTCATCTCTCTGATCGGTCATTCGGGGTGCGGGAAGTCGACCGTGCTGACCATGGCCGCAGGTCTGAACGAGATCTCGAAAGGGGCCATCAAGTTGGATGGTCGCCATGTGGAAGGCGCAGACCCTGAACGTGCCGTCGTGTTCCAGTCGCCGAACCTGTTTCCTTGGCTGACCGCCAAAGAGAACGTCGCGATCGGTGTGGACAAGGTCTATCCGAAAGCGTCGATGGCAGAGCGTCAGGACGTGATCGAATACTATCTCGAACGCGTTGGTCTGGCCGATGCGATGGACCGCCCGGCGCATTCCATGTCGAACGGCATGAAGCAGCGCGTCGGTATCGCCCGCGCCTTTGCCCTGTCGCCCAAGCTTCTGCTTCTGGATGAACCTTTCGGGATGCTGGACAGCCTAACCCGGTGGGAGTTGCAGGAAGTACTGATGGAGGTCTGGGACCGGACCAAGGTGACTGCAATCTGTGTGACGCACGATGTGGACGAAGCGATCCTTCTGGCGGACCGTGTGGTCATGATGACCAATGGCCCGCAGGCAACGATCGGCAAGATCGTCGATGTCGACCTGCCGCGCCCACGCTCGCGCCAAGCGCTGCTTAGCCACCCGGACTACTACAACTACCGACAGGAGGTTCTCGACTTCCTGGAAGAGTACGAACACGGCGCCAAGCCGAAGTCCAAGCCTAAAGCAATCGCGGCGGAGTAAGCACATGACAAAGAAACTGATTGTAATCGGTGCAGGCATGGCTTCTGGCCGCGCGCTAGAGCACCTTCTGGCCGAGGATCCCAGTTGGGATGTGACGCTGTTCAACGCGGAACCCCGTGGCAACTATGACCGGATCATGCTCAGCCCGGTGCTGGCTGGCGACAAGACCTATCAGGACATCGTCATCCATGACGACGACTGGTACGCCGAAAACAAAGTGACCTGTCGCTTTGGCGAGAAGATCGTTTCGATTGATCGCGCGGCCAAGACCGTCACGGCGGACAACGGCGAGGTTCTGGCCTATGACAAGCTGCTGTTCGGAACCGGCTCTAACCCTTTCATCATCCCGCTGCCCGGCCACGATCTGGAAGGCGTCATCGCTTACCGCGATCTGGAAGACACCGAGCGGATGATGTCCCTGCAAGAAGGTCAGAAAGCGGTCGTTATCGGCGGGGGTCTTCTGGGGCTGGAAGCTGCGGCAGGCATGGCACTGCGCGGCGTGGACGTCACCGTCGTTCACATCATGGGCCACCTGATGGAGCGTCAGTTGGACGAAGCCGCAGGATACCTGCTGCGCAAGGCGCTGACCGACAAAGGGATCACCGTCAAATGCAGCGCGAATTCCAAAGAGATTGTCGGCGAAGACGGCAAGGTCAAAGCCCTGATGCTGGACGATGGCACCGAGTTGCCCTGTGACCTGCTGGTCATGGCCGTGGGTATCCGCCCCAACGTTGGTCTGGCGCAGGAAAGCAATCTGGCGGTGGGCCGGGGCATTCAGGTCGACGACCAGATGGTCACCTCGGACGAAAACATCCTCGCCGTTGGCGAATGTGTCGAACATGACGGTCAGGTTTTTGGTCTGGTCGCACCTCTGTACGACCAAGCCAAAATCGTCGCGAAAACGTTGCAAGGTGAAGACGCCACATATGTCCAGAAATCGCTGTCGACCAAGCTGAAAGTCACCGGTTGTGACCTGTTCAGCGCAGGCGATTTTGCCGATGGCGAAGGCCGCGAAGACATCGTCTTCCGCGACCCGGCGCGCGGGGTCTATCGCCGTTTGGTCATCGAAGAGAACAAGATCATCGGTGCCGTGTTCTATGGCGACACCTCGGACAGTGCGTGGTTCTTCGGCCTGCTGAAAGACGGGACCGATATCTCGGACATGCGCGACACGCTGATCTTTGGACCGGCCTACCAAGGGGGTGCCGCTGCGGACCCTATGGCGGCCGTTGCAGCATTACCGGATGACGCAGAGATCTGCGGCTGCAACGGCATTTCCAAAGGCACAATTGTTGAGGCCATCAACAACGGTGCCACCGATCTGGCCGCGATCCGCGCCACGACCAAGGCGTCTGCCTCTTGCGGGACCTGCACGGGGTTGGTTGAACAGGTTCTCGGGGCCACTTTGGGCGACGATTTCGTCATCCCCGCCGCGCAATCGGTCTGTGGATGTACGGACCTAAGCCACGAGGACGTTCGCCGTCTGATCAAGTCGCAAGAGCTGAAGTCTCAGGCCGCTGTCTGGCAGGAACTGGGGTGGACCACGCCCAATGGCTGTCACGTCTGCCGCCCGGCGATCAACTATTACCTGCTGGCTGACTGGCCGGTAGAGTATCAGGACGACCCGCAGTCGCGTTTCGTGAACGAGCGTAAGCACGCCAACATCCAGAAAGACGGCACCTTCAGCGTTGTTCCGCGGATGTGGGGTGGGATCACCACCCCGAACGAATTACGCGCCATCGCGGATGCGGCGGACAAATACAACGTCCCGACCGTCAAGGTGACCGGTGGCCAGCGGATCGATCTGTTGGGCGTAAAGGGCGAAGACCTTCCTGCGATCTGGTACGACCTGAACCAGGCGGGCATGGTCTCCGGCCATGCGTATTCCAAAGGTCTGCGGACGGTGAAGACCTGTGTGGGCTCTGATCACTGCCGGTTCGGGACGCAGGATTCGACTGGTCTGGGCGTGAAGCTTGAAAAACTTCTGTGGGGCTCTTGGACACCGCACAAGGTGAAGCTGGGCGTCTCTGGCTGCCCGCGGAACTGCGCGGAAGCGACCTGTAAAGACGTGGGGATTGTCTGTGTGGACTCGGGCTATGAAGTCTCTGTCGCCGGTGCCGCTGGTATGGACGTGAAAGAGACCGAGCTTCTGGCCAAGGTCCCGACCGAGGAAGAAGCGATCGAGGTGACCACCGCCTTCATCCAGATCTACCGCGAAAACGCCAAGTATCTGGATCGTGGTTACAAATGGGTTGCCAAAGTGGGGCTGGACTGGGTCAAGGAGCAGGTCGTTGACGATCTGGAGCAGCGCAAAGCGCTGGTTGATCGGTTCGAACTGTCTCAATCAATCTATCGCAAAGACCCGTGGGCCGAGCATGCCCAACCCGAAAAGGCGCGCACCTATGCGCCGATGGCAGATCTGACACTGGAGGCGGCGGAATGAGCTGGCTTGATATTGGTTCCCTGAGTGACATCCCTGAACGCGGTGCCCGCATCGTCAAAACTGCTGTTGGCTGTGTCGCGGTGTTCCGCACCGCCGAGGACGAGGTCTTTGCCACAACCGACCGCTGCCCGCACAAGGGCGGGCCTCTGTCGGAAGGGATCGTTCACGGCAAGTCGGTGACCTGCCCGCTGCACAACTGGGTGTTCAGTCTGGAAACGGGCGAGGCGCAAGGCGCGGATGACGGTCATATCCGGACCTATCCGGTCTCGGTGCAGGACGGGCGCATTCTGATGGATGTCTCAGACCTGTCCAAGCTTTCGGCCGCCTGATGGATGGCGGAGCAGATCCAATCGTGACCCCAAAACCGGCGAATTTGGACGGGGTCACAACCCGAACAACCTGTGCCTACTGCGGGGTAGGTTGCGGTGTTCTGGCCACGACCGACAGCGCCGGTAGGGTCACCGTAAAGGGCGACCCTGACCACCCTGCCAACCTTGGGCGTTTGTGCTCGAAAGGGTCGGCCTTGGGGGAAACCATTTCGCTTGAGGGGCGCTTGTTACAGCCTCAGGTGGACGGCGTGGCCACTGATTGGGATCGTGCTGTCGCAACAGTCGCCGAAAGGTTCAAAGCCACCATCGCCGAGCATGGCCCCGACAGCGTGGCTTTCTATGTCTCTGGACAGTTGCTGACAGAGGACTACTACGTCGCCAATAAGCTGATGAAGGGCTTCATCGGGTCGGCCAATATCGACACGAATTCGCGGCTATGCATGGCTTCATCCGTTGCGGGTCACAAACGGGCTTTTGGTGCCGATACCGTGCCCGGCCAATACTCCGATCTGGAAGAGGCCGATCTGGTGGTGCTGGTAGGGTCGAATCTGGCGTGGTGCCACCCGGTTCTGTACCAACGTCTGGCCGCAGCCAAGGCGGCGCGTCCAGGCATGAAGGTCGTGAATGTCGACCCGCGTCGTACCGCGACCTCGGACCTTGCTGATATGCATCTGGCCTTGCGCCCCGGCAGTGATGTCGCGCTGTTCAACGGCTTGCTGGTGCAGATCGCCGAACAGGACGCGGTTAACACCGACTATGTGAATTCTTTTGTGAACGGTTTCGACGCGGCACTCGTCGAAGCCCGAATGGCGGACATTTCCGTCACCGGCCTGCAGCTGGAGGAGTTGCAGGCCTTTTATGACCTGTGGGTCGGGACAGAGAAAGTCGTCACGATCTATAGCCAAGGTGTGAATCAGTCCTCCGCCGGGGCCGACAAGGTGAATGCGATCCTGAACTGTCATCTGGCCACGGGCCGGATTGGCAAGCCGGGAATGGGGCCGCTGTCGGTCACCGGTCAGCCCAATGCGATGGGCGGACGCGAGGTGGGCGGTCTGGCCAATATGCTGGCCTGCCACCTTGATATCGAGAACCCCGCGCACCGCACCGCCGTGCACGAGTTCTGGGACAGCCCCGTCATCGCCGACAAGCCCGGCCTGAAGGCCGTTGATATGTTCAACGCCGTGGGCGAGGGCAAGATCAAGGCGCTGTGGGTGATGTGTACGAACCCCGTCGTCTCGATGCCCGAAGCCGACAAGGTGAAAGCCGCGATCAAGGGCTGCGACTTTGTCGTCGTCTCGGACATGTTCGCCGATACCGACACGGCAAAGCTGGCCGATATCGTCCTGCCCGCCACAGGGTGGGCGGAAAAAGATGGGACCGTCACGAACTCTGAACGCTGTATCAGCCGTCAGAAAGGCTTTCTGCCCGCCCCGGGCGAGGCGCGTCACGACTGGCAGATCATGTGCAACGTGGCCAAGGCCATGGGCTGGGCATCGGCCTTTGATTTCCATTCGCCGGCCGAGGTCTTCCGCGAGTATGCCGCTATGTCCGGCATCTCGGGCCGATTTGGACGGGACTTCGACATCTCGGGTCTGGCTGACGTGTCCGAGGCGGAATACCAGTCACTGAAACCCACCCATTGGCCGATTACCAAGACCCGCACCGGGGGGCGGTACTTTGCTGACGGCAGTTTTTTCACCGGTACTGGCAAGGCCAACATGCTGGCGGTGTCCTATCGCCCGCCGCAATCGATCCCGACAGAAGATGCACCTTATATCTTCAATACGGGCCGTGTGCGCGACCATTGGCACACGATGACCCGCACCGCGCGGTCTGCGCGTCTTAGCCAGCACTTGGCAGAGCCCTATCTTGAGGTTCATCCCGAAGACGCGCTGAAGCTGGGTCTGAAACCAGCCGATCTGGCCGAGGTCAGCAATGCTCACGGCCGCTCGATCCTGCGGGTGCTGGTGACAGACCGTGTCGCCCCGGGGCAGGTCTTTGCCCCCATGCACTGGACGGGTCAGACCTCATCCAGCGGGCGGATCGACACGCTGGTCACGGCGAATGTGGACCCTGTCTCGGGGCAGCCAGAAAGCAAAGCCGCCACCGTCGCCATCGCGCCCTACAAGGCCGGTTGGTACGGGTTTGCCGTCTGTGGCGATGCGCTGACCCCCAAAGCGGAATACTGGGCGCTTGCCAAGACAAAGTCCGGCTATCGGGCCGAACTTGCCGGCCGGAAAGCCCCCGCTGACTGGGAGGCTTACGCCCGCCAGATTTTTGACCTGCCCAATGCCCAAGTCGTCACTTACATCGACGAAGCGCGGGGTCTTGCACGGCTGGCGTTTTTGGAAGAGGGTGTCTTGCGCGCCGCCTTGTTCGCAGCGCGCGAACCGGTGGCATTGGCGCGTAGCTATGTGGCCGATCTGTTGGGGCAGGGCGCCAGTCCTGCGGTCCTGTCGGGCCGCCCCGGTGAAGATCAGCCCGATCCCGGCGCCACGGTTTGCGCTTGCTTTGATGTAGGGATCAACACCATTCTGACCGCCATCGAAACCAAGGGGCTGACCTCTGTCGATGCCATCGGCGAGGCGCTGAACGCGGGCACCAACTGCGGGTCGTGTAAGCCCGAGCTGGCCACGCTTCTGGTCAATGCCCTGACACCGAAAGCTGCCGCCGAGTGAGCCTTTCGAAATTTGTACATGCCATGGGGCGCGGTCCGGGCCGTGCCCGGTCTCTGACGCAGGAGGAGGCGTCAGAGGCCATGGCCTTGATCCTGTCCGGAGACGCCGACCCGCATGCGGTTGGCGCGCTCTTGATGCTCATGCGGTTTCGCGGTGAGATCGCGCCCGAGATTGCCGGGTTTGTCACCGCCATGCGCGCCGAGATCGCACCTTGGACGGGCACGCGTCCCGCCATCGACTGGCCCAGCTACGCGGCTGGTCGGACACGAGGGGTGCCATGGTTCCTGCTGGCGGCGAAGCTTGTTGCCCAGGCCGGGCATCCGGTGTTGTTGCATGGCTGGAACTCGCACCAAAACCCGATTGCCGATGTGCGTGGGGCGTTGCCCGAAGCGGGGATCAAGCAGGCCGGGTCTGTTGCGGACGCGGGTCAGATCATGGCCGCAGAAGGTATCGCCTATTTGCCGTTGGAAGCCTTCGCCCCAGAGCTTTTACGCCTTTTACGCCTGCGTGAAGTTCTAGGCCTGCGCTCGGCGGTCAACACGTGTCTGCGGGTGCTGAACCCCGGCGGGGCTGCGGTGTCGGTTCAAGGGGTGTTTCATCCGCCTTACCGAGAGTTGCAGATGGACGCCGGGGCGATCCTTGGCCAACCCGCCATGACCGTTATCAAGGGCGGTGGCGGAGAGTTCGAGCGTCACCCGTCCAAAATCATCGAATTGTTTGGTTTGAAGGACGGCACGCCGTGGCAGGCAACCGCTGCGCCGATCCTTGACGAAACACGCCGCCTTGCGGATGCCGAACACGCTCCCGCTGACTTGGCGCGCCTGTGGAGTGGCGATCTGGATGACCCATTCGCTGAAGCGGTCGTTCTGGGGACAGCCGCGCTGGCGCTGGAAGCCGCAGGAGAGCCGGAAGGGCTGGCCAAGGCGCGGAACCTTTGGCAAAACCGGCCCAAGGGCTAGGATATACCAGATGAAAACCTTTCCGATGTTTCTGCAAATGGCAGGCCGCCGCGTTGTTATCGCGGGTGGAGGCGAGCAAGCTGCCCAGAAAAGTCGCTTGATGCTGAAGACCGAAGCCGAGATCACATTGCTCGCGCCGGAATTGGACGATGAACTGGCGTCTTTGGTTGACCACAAACGCGCCAAACATGACGCGGGCCCGATCACCCCGGCCACTTTTGCGGATACCGCGCTGACCTTTATCGCAACAGGTTGCCCCGGCTGCGATGCGGCTTTGCACGCTTTGGCGAAAGAGGGCGGCGCGGTTGTGAATGTCGTCGACCAACCAGAGCTGTGCGATGCGGTCACGCCGTCGATCGTGGACCGCGATCCGGTGGTTGTCGCCATCGGGACCGAAGGCAATGCACCTGTGCTGGGCCGTCAAATCAAAACTCAGGTCGAAACGCTTCTGGAACCTGGCCTTGGCCAATTCGTAGCTTTGGCCGGGCGTCTGCGCGGTGCCGTAGCCGCCCGAGTGCCACGAGAACGTCGGCGCGAGTTCTGGCGCTGGGTTTTTGCAGAAACACCGCGTCGTCGCCATGCAGCAGGTGCAGAGCGTGAGGCAGCCATGATGGTGAAAGACGCCATTGCAGCCGGAGGCGCGCCAGATGATGCGGGGAAGGGAGTTTTGACCGTCATGGCCATCCCGCAAGCCGCTGATCTTCTGACCCTGCGCGCCGTTCAGCGCCTGCAAGAGGCCGACGTGATCTTCCACGACCCAGATGCCTCTGCAGCGCTTGAATTGGCGCGCCGGGACGCAGAGCGCATTGGGTCCGCTTTTGACACGCCGTCCAAGCGTACGGCTGCGCTTGCGATGTCACGCGCTGGTCAGCGCGTCGTCTGGCTGGGCGAAGGTGGCAGCTTGCGCGACGAAGACGGGGTTGAGGTTCTGTAGTCGTCGCTTTTCAACGCGGCCTGAACCTCTGGCGGCAATAGGGCCGCAGTCCGTTTGGACGGACCCAGCCCGAAGGTGCCACGTAAAACTTCACTCGCAGGCGCAAACCCGCCACGCAACGCCAACTGCAGCGCCTTGCCAATGCCGAACGCCTTGGCCCTCCAACTTGGACCCGATCCCCAGATTCGCAGGAACCGCATCCGGCTGCGATGAAGAAAATAGGCTGACAGTGGCGAGGGCATCCGCCCCGGAACAGCGGACCCAATCGCCGCGCCTGCGTGGTGCTCGACAGTGAACCCATCGCAGTACTCGATCGGGAAGGTTCCCCGCCGCATGGCCCAGTCACTTTCTTCGTAATACAGGAAGAAACCTTCATCCATCAGGCCCACGTCTTGGACAAATCGGCGAGATACAAGAAGGCTGGCGCCCGAGGCAAAGTCGATTTGCTCCGGATCAGGCGAGGGGCATCGCAGGGCTGAAAGGTTCTGGTGCAGGTTATGTGTCACGCCCGTCTTCCAGTTCACAGTGCCGCCGTCAGTCTGAATTCGATCCGATGGCTCTACATAAGCGACGCGTCCACCGGTTAGCCCGGCCCCCTTACCAGCCTCTAGAAATTGGATCAGGCGGCTGACTGTCCCGCCAGACACGATGCAATCTGGATTGAGCAGCCAGAAATGCGTGATCTCCCGATCCCGAAGCAGCTGTTGAAGCCCCAGATTAACGCCGCCCGCGAACCCTATGTTGCCCGAGGCCCGGATAAGGTCGATCTGGGGATTTTGCTCCGACAAACCCATCACAACATCCCGGGTTTCGTCGGTCGAACAATTGTCTACAATCACAATCCGCATCCGGCTGTCCGGACAGGGCAAAAGACTGTTCACGCAAGGCCCAACTGTCTGGGCTGCGTTATAGGTCACGATAACCACACCTATCTTCGGAGATAACATCGCAATGCTCCTTCCGGCAAAGCTTGTCGGACATTGGATTAATGTCGGATTAAGCCCGTAGCATCGAATGTGGAGAAATTTTTCACTGCAGCGCCGGATTCCCCCTTGACCCTGTTGGCGCGCTCCCTTAGCACACCGCTCACTTCTGGCGGAGTAGCTCAGTTGGTTAGAGCAGCGGAATCATAATCCGCGTGTCGGGGGTTCAAGTCCCTCCTCCGCTACCATTTCCCCGCAGGTCTGGTGAGAAATCGCCGGGCCTTTTGTTTGGGTAGGGTGGTGCTCAAACTGGTAGAAACGCCGCGTTATGGCCTTGTGCCACCTACAGCGGCGAATTCGACGGGAACCTCATAGCCGTCATCATCACATCGACAATTGGATAAACGTACTTGGGAGACAGTTCCAAGCAGTTCGTGGGGTCAAATGTCGTCTGGCGTTTGCTGTAGATCAATGCAGCATTCTGGATAAAGTTTAGTTTCGTATCAGTTTAGCCGATCTATTGACGAACCTTATTGGTTCTCCGCTGTGTGCCGAGAGCGGCTGGCTTACTGCAAACTAAATGCAAAACAGCAAGGGAGGAAAAGGTTATGGGAGAATTTGCAAATTCCGTGAGATTTTCGGTGAAACCCGACTGTGTTAGCGAGTTTCTGGCAGCGTTTGACCAAATGGAGAAGTGGACAGGACTGGAATCTCATCGGTTGGTTCAAACCGGCGAAACCTCTTTTGTGTCCTTCGGCGAGTGGGAAAGCGAAGCTGCGCTTGTGGCGGCTCGGCCATCCATGATTGCGTTTCTAGACACATTTCGAGGTTTCCTTGAGGAGATTTCTCCAGCGTTGGGCGTAACTGACCCCGTTTCTGGTGCAATAGTGAAGTCGCGGTAGTGGGCAGCCGCATCCGACCGGTCTAGTTTGATCGTTAGTGCATGATTTGTCTGAGGACGGTTACAACGAGCGGCCGCTCGACTGGTCGAACAGTTTTGCCTTTGACATGTCGACTTCAAAGCTGAAGGGGGTTCCCGGGTCGCGGGCGTCCTCTGGGCGAACTCGGGCAATCAGTTCAACTGACCCGATGCCAAAGACGATCATGGTATCTGGTCCAGTCGGTTCCACGACTTCGACGGGGCGCTCAAAGATGAACCGATCTGCGCCTGGCAGTTCGGTTCCAGCGGCAAAGATGGCTTCCGGTCGCAACCCCAATACGACTTCATGCCCATTGCCAACTTCAATCCGGTTGGCAATCGCGTCTGGCAGGGGAAAGCGAACTCTGGCTTCATCGTCCCCAGTTTCGACAAAGACTTCGTCGCCGGTTCTAAGCAACCGACCGGGCAGCATGTTCATCGGGGGAGAGCCCATGAAGCCAGCAACGAACAAGTCTACCGGGTTCTCATATATCTCTTCCGGAGGGCCGTATTGTCGTATTCGCCCTTCATCCATGACCGCGATCCGCGATGCCAGCGTCATGGCTTCAATCTGGTCATGGGTCACATAGACAACGGTCTTGCCCAATCGGAGATGCAGTTTCTTGATCTCGGTGCGCATGTCGATGCGGAGTTTTGCATCAAGGTTCGACAAGGGTTCGTCAAAAAGAAATACGTCGGGATCGCGTACCAGGGCACGGCCCATGGCAACACGCTGGCGCTGACCGCCGCTCAATTGCCCCGGTTTCCGATCTAGCAGGTGGTCGATTTGCAAAAGGCCACTAAAGGCGGCGACTGCGGCGTCCTGCTCGGCTTTTGGGACCCGCCGCGCCTGCATTCCGAAGGTGATATTGTCGCGCACGGTCTTGGTGGGGTAGAGCGCGTAGGACTGAAAGACCATGGCTATGTCTCGATCGCGCGGCGGGGTGTTGTTGACCACCTTTCCGCCGATTGTGACGTCTCCTCCGGACAGGGTCTCTAGGCCAGAGATTAGATTTAGCAACGTTGACTTTCCGCACCCAGACGGTCCAACCAGTACGACGAATTCTCCGGGTTCGATATTAAGATCTATGCCCTTGATGACCTCGGTGTTGCCGAAGGATTTCTGCACGTTTTTCAACTCTATCCCGGCCGCCATACTTTATCCTTTCATTGATCCCGCCGAGAGGCCGCGCACGAAATACGCACCGGCGACCACATATACGAGCATGGTTGGCAAAGCTGCGATGATCGCCGCCGCCATGTCGACGTTGTACTCTTTCACGCCTGTCGAGGTGTTGACGACGTTGTTCAGCGCGACGGTGACAGGGTTGCTGTCGCCGATGGTGAAGGCGACACCGAACAGGAAGTCGTTCCATATCTGGGTGAACTGCCAAATCACCGTGACAACGATCGCCGGGATCGACATCGGTAGCACGATCTTGAAAAAGATACCGAAGAACCCGGCCCCGTCGATCTGCGCTGCCTTCACGATCCCGTCCGAGACGCCAATGAAGAAGTTGCGGAAGAACAGCGTTGTGAAGGCCAGCCCATAGACCGTGTGAACCAAGATCAATCCCGGGACAGTGCCCGCCAACCCAAGTTGGCCGAGTGTGCGTGCCATTGGCAAAAGCACGACCTGAAAGGGAATAAATGCGCCAAAGAGGATCAGTGCGAAGATCCAGTTCGCCCCCGGAAACCGCCATTTCGTCAAAGCATAGCCATTTATCGCGCCAAGTGTGGTGGACAGCAGCACCGCAGGTACCGCCATGGCGATTGAGTTCCACATGAAGGGCTTCAGCCCGTCGCAGCGCACACCGACACACGCCGATTCCCAAGCTTTCGACCAGGCGTCAAAAGTGATCTCTCTCGGCAGGCTGATAAGCGTTCCCTCCCGGATCTCGGTCAGCGATTTCAGCGATGTTGAGATCATCACGATGAGAGGGATCAGGTAGTAGAGGCAAAACAGGCCAAGTACGAGGAAAAGGAGCCCGCGGAGCACGGAGCTTTGCAATGTCCGGGGGCGGACGATGCCGTTGGTTGTTCTAGGTCTCATTGGCCCGTCTTCCTGAGTTCCGAGTAAAGATAGGGGACAATGATCGCGGTGATCGTCATCAGCATGATCGTGGCGCTGGCCGCGGCGACCCCTAGTTCGCTTCGCTGGAAGGCGAAGGCGTACATGAAGGTCGCGGGCATGTCGGTTGCGTATCCTGGTCCCCCCCCAGTGAGTGCGACGACAAGGTCGAAGCTTTTGATCGCGAGGTGGGCAAGGATGATAACCGTCGACAGGAACACCGGACGCAAAATTGGCAGCACGATGCTGGTATAGGTCTTCCATGAGCTGGCCCCGTCGACGGCGGCGGCCTTCAGGATCTCGTCATCGACAGAGCGTAAGCCTGCCAGAAAAAGCGCCATCGCATAGCCCGAGCTTTGCCAGACAGCTGCAATGACCAGAGTGTAAATTGCGTAGTCCGAGTTGACGAGCCAGTCGAAAGTGAAGTCTTCGAATCCAGCCTTGCGAACAAGGTTCTCGATGCCAAGGCCGGGATTGAGTATCCATTTCCACACAGTCCCTGTCACAATGAAGCTAAGCGCCATGGGGTAAAGATATATGGTGCGGATCAGGCCCTCGGCCCGAACCCTCTGGTCGAGCAAGATCGCAAGAAGGATCCCGATAGCCATAGAGATGACAATGAACAGGCTGGTGAAGACAAAGAGGTTCGTGATGGCAACGTACCATCGCGGCGTGGCCCAGAGCCGTTCATACTGAGCGAACCCCTGCAACTCATAGTTCGGCATGATCCCGGACGGCGTCAGCGAGATATAGGCCGTCCAAGCGATGAAGCCGTAAACGAAGAACAGACTCAGCGCGAAGAGCGGCAGGACGACAATCTTGGGCAGATGCCGTTCGAACCAGTGGCCGGTTCTTAGACTGAAGGAAGGTGCATCAGACATCTCTGAAAACCGGCCCGGGCGGTGTCGCCCGGGCCTCTCGATCATTTACATTGCGCGAGCGACGGCTTCGGCCAGACGTCGCGTTGCGTCCTCTGAGGACATGTCCGAGTTGAAGAACTCGGTCACGAGATCAAGGAACTCTCCCCGCACCGAACGCGAGATCGCCATCTCATGCGCCATCGATGGGACGAGGGAGTTATTCTCAATCGCGGCGATCAGGTCGGCATGCGACCGCTGTGCGCACATATCGAACTCGTCAAGCGGCACGTCTGTCCGCGCCGGGATTGAGCCCTTCGCAAGGTTGAACGTTTTCTGGAATTCCGGCGACATGATCAGGCCTGCCAGAACCCGCTGGCCTTCTAGATTGTCCTCTCCCGAGACCTTGAAGAAGGTGAAGCTGTCAGAGTTCAGGACAAACCCGTTGCCGGGCGTCGGTGCGCAAACAAAGTCTTTGCCCGGCACTTTTCCAGCGGCCAGAAACTCGCCTTTTGCCCAGTCGCCCATGATCTGGAATGCCGCTTCGCCACGCATCACCATCGCGGTAGCCAGGTTCCAGTCTCTTCCGGGGAAGTTGGGATCGACATAGCCCCGCAGTTTGCGGAGTTGGTCGAAGGAGGCGACCATTGTCTCTGAGGTCAGCGCCTCTTGGTCAAGTTCGACGAGGGCTTTGCGGAAGAATTCGGCCCCGCCGATGCCAAGCACGACGTCTTCAAAAACTGTGGCGTCCTGCCAAGGCTGTCCGCCATGGGCAAGCGGTGTGATGCCTGCCGCCATCAGCTTGTCAGCAGCGGCGTTGAACTCGTCCCAAGTGGTCGGCATCTCGGTCACACCCGCCTGTTCCAGCAGCGCGGGATTGGCCCAAAACCAGTCAACCCGGTGAATGTTGACGGGCGCGGCCACGTAGTTGCCATCGAACTTCATGATACCAGCCAGCGCGGGCGGCAGGACGGCATCCCAGTTATCGCTTTCCGCGACACCCTGCACATCGTTAAGCGCACCCTGCTGGGCCCACTCCTGAATTCCTGGCCCTTTGAGCTGAACGGCAGTGGGTGGATTTCCGGCTACGACACGTGCGCGCAGCGCAGTCATCGCGGCATCACCGCCGCCGCCTGCAATGGGCGAGTCATTCCAGGTGCCACCCTGGTCTTCAAACGCAGACTTGAGCGTTCCGACCGCCTTTGCCTCGCCGCCCGATGTCCACCAATGCAGAACCTCCACGGTTCCGTCAGCCAGAGCGGAGTTGCTCAGCAGCGCTGCTCCCAATGCGCTAATTGCAGCGACTTTGCGAATCTTAATCATACTTAGTTCCTCCCAAATATAACGGTTGCAGATTGAACGGCTTGCCGAAGTCCGACGACGTCGCAACACCGAAAGGACCACTCAAAAATTGTGAGCTCGCAGGAACGTATATCGCTCCGCCTGTCATCGCGCCTTGATGAAGATCAATTGAGGAATTTTTGCGCGGCCGCCCTTCGTGGATGGCGACTAACTTTGTCCAGTTTCATGGGGTTTCCCGTTTACTGAAAGCACAAGACAAGTCCCGTCTTCAGAATGCGGTCAATCGCACTCGGACAGCTCTGTTCGCTCAGCAACCAATTACCTAGAAGGTGGTTCTGGTAGGCAATCCCTCCCATACAGTGATGATGGATGTATATGGCCCCCTGGTCGAGAGCCCGGAAAATGTTGTGGAGGTGTTCAAAAAGCTGGATAGTGATCCGCTGTTGGCTTGATTTCTCATGCTGAAGCACACCGGGGTTTCCAGTTTATGTTGCCACAATACAATTCGGAAACCCGAGAAGCAGGGGTAATCATAATCCGCGTGTCGGAGGGGCAAGTCCCTGCTCCGTTACTACTTCCCCTCAGCTATGGTGCCTCTTCGTTCTAAGGTGAGCGCCTGATCAAGCTTTAGGATCGGGCACTATTCCTTTCGGTGCGATTGTACGTCTTGGAGCATTTCGATGCGGGTCAATTATGGTCCCTACAGTCGAGAAAGTACTGCGGTCAGAACGCGCTCGGCTGCTTTGCTGAGAGAGCCAAACCGGTTTTCAATGATGAAGCAGGGCGAGACCGTCATTGGGGCCGCAACATCCAATATAGCAATTTCAGCCTGAAGCGGTCCGCTTGATAACAGTGTGGCGACTTCCTGAGTTTGCGGCGAAATCGTGTTTGGGCTTTCAAGAAGCGACAGGACCACAAGCAAGGACGACGAGTTTGTGACCCTTGGTGGTGTCGGAAGGCCTTGGTGTAGAAATGCGGACTCGACTGCCTGCCGAATGGGAGAGCCAAGCTCTTGGATGACCCAGTGGTAAGAAAGTGTTTCTTCCAGGGCAACGCTGGGCTTACCGACGAGTTCATGGTCGGGGTGCGCGAGAAGTGATACCTTCTCGCTGCGGGCGGGGTGAAGTTTGAAGTCGCGGCTGTCGTATTCGGGTGGAAGTCGGGCAATAACAAAGTCGAAGCGTCCTTCGCTTAATCCCCTGACAAGATCTGTAGAAGGCCCGACTTCAATGGTTAGTTCTATCTCTGGTGTCTCGGCTCTGATTTGACGCACTGCCGGCATCAGGCTGCCAACTGCTGGGCCGGTTACCGAGCCAATACGAACATGTCCAACGTCCCCCTTTGAAATTCGCGTGGCCTCGATCTCTAGTTCATCCAGAGTTTCAAGAATGACTTTTGCATGCCGAACGAAAACCTTGCCGATTTGGGTTGTTTCCATTCCTTTCGGATGGCGAATGAAAAGCGGATTACCTACCAGAGTCTCGACATCCGCAAGAATGCGGGACGCCGCCGGTTGCGACATAGCGGCTTTGTTCGCGGCAAGTTGAAGCTGTCCGGTTTCGGCGATTTTCACCAACAACCATAACTGATGCGGCTTAAGTCTTCGTGCAAAGTCCATGTCGGATGCATATCATAAATGGTATGCAAATTGCTAGAATTGCGAATTGAAAGATATGTTGACCAAGGGTTACCTCTTCCCCGAGTTCATCCGAGCTCATCAGGGAGGCCGCGCCATTACAAAATGGCGCATCCAATTGGAGGAAAATCATGAATTTCAAATCACTGCTGGCAACCGCCAGCACAGCCATTTTGCTGGCCTCTGGGGCCTATGCCGAAGGAACCGTAGGTATTGCAATGCCGACCAAGTCGTCTGCCCGCTGGATTTCTGACGGCGAGTCGATGGTCGAGCAATTCGCTGCGGCTGGTTACGAGACAGACCTGCAATATGCAGAAGACGACATTCCGAACCAGCTTGCCCAGATCGAGAACATGATCACGAAAGGCGTCGATGTACTTGTGATCGCCGCCATCGACGGCACGACCTTGTCGAACGCACTTGAAAATGCGGCAGCCTCAGGCATCAAAGTCATCGCATATGACCGTCTGATCCGCGACAGCGGGAACGTCGACTATTACGCCACATTCGACAATTTCAAGGTTGGCGTGCTGCAGGCGACCAACCTCGTCAACGGTTTGAAAGAGCGGTATGGCGATGTCAAACCTTGGAACGTCGAACTGTTTGGCGGTTCGCCGGACGATAACAACGCCTACTTCTTCTACAACGGTGCGATGAGCGTCATCCAGCCGCTGATCGACGTTGGATCGGTCAACATCGTGTCGGGCCAGATGGGCATGGACACCGTGGGCACTCTGCGTTGGGACGGTGCGGTTGCACAGGCGCGCATGGATAACCTTCTGTCGGCGCACTACACCGATAAGGAAGTACACGGCGTTCTGGCACCCTACGATGGCCTGTCCATTGGTATCCTGTCGTCGCTGAAAGGTGTCGGCTATGGGTCGGGCGACATGAAAATGCCAATCGTGACCGGTCAAGACGCCGAAGTTCCCTCGGTCAAGTCGATACTGGCTGGCGAGCAATATTCGACCATCTTCAAGGATACGCGAACACTTGCTGGTGTAACCGTCGGTATGGTGGACGCGGTCCTGAAAGGCGGCGAACCTGAGATCAACGACACGTCGACTTATGACAACGGCGTCAAAGTTGTTCCTTCATACCTGTTGGAGCCGCTGCCGGTGACGGCCGCCAACTGGGAAGAGCGTCTGATCGGGTCGGGTTACTACACCATCGACCAGATCAAGTAACCAAAGCTTCAATCTTCCTGGCTTGCCCGGACTGCGGTCCGGGCAGGTCCAGACTAACCACAGGGGTTGGCAATGTCCGCGCTTCTGGAAATGCGATCGATCACCAAGACCTTCCCGGGCGTCAAGGCGCTGGACGAGGTCAACCTGACCGTCAAGGAAGGTGAGATCCACGCGCTTGTCGGTGAAAACGGCGCCGGAAAATCCACACTTATGAAAGTCCTGTCCGGGGTCTATCCCGCAGGCAGCTATGACGGCGAAATCCACTATGATGGCCAGTTGGCAGAGTTCGGCGATATCGCGGATAGCGAACGGCGAGGGATCATCATTATTCATCAGGAACTGGCTTTGGTTCCGCTTTTGTCGATCGCCGAGAACCTGTTTTTGGGAAACGAACTTACCAAGGGCGGGATCATTGATTGGCAGGGTACCTTCAAGCGCACCGAAGAGCTTCTTAAGAAGGTCGGGCTCAGCGAGGCGCCCACAACTCTGGTAGATAAACTGGGGGTGGGCAAACAGCAGCTGGTCGAGATCGCCAAGGCGCTGTCCAAGGAAGTCCGCCTGCTTATCTTAGACGAGCCCACCGCGGCCTTGTCCGAGGCAGACAGTCAGGCGCTATTGAATCTGATGCTGGAACTGAAGTCGCATGGCGTGACCAGTATCATCATCAGTCACAAGCTGAACGAGGTTCGTCGTGTGGCGGACAGCGTGACGGTGATCCGCGATGGCACAACCGTGTCGACGATGGATGCCAAAACGCAGCCGATCACCGAAGATGCCATCGTGCGCGACATGGTCGGGAGGGATATGGCACACCGCTATCCGGACCGCGAACGGCGTGCTGGCGATATGTTGCTGGAGGTGACGGACTGGAACGTCTGGCACTCAGAGCATGTGGAACGTCAAGTCATCAAGAACGCCGCCTTCAATGTTCGCGCTGGAGAGGTCGTAGGCATCGCGGGCCTTATGGGCTCTGGCCGTACCGAATTGGCGATGAGCCTGTTTGGCCGATCTTATGGGCGCAATATCTCTGGCTCTGTCGCGATCAAGGGGCAGCCTGCCGATGTCTCTAGTGTGCCAAAGGCGATTGATGCGGGCTTAGCCTATGTCACTGAAGACCGTAAAAGTCTTGGGTTGATCCTGGAAGAGACCATTCAGCGCAATATTACCTTGGCAAATCTACCGGGAGTGTCCTCGGGCGGCATCTTGAATGAAAACGAGGAAACCGAGGTTTCCGAGAAATACCGCAACGCGATGAACATCCGCACACCAAGCGTGTTCCAGAAGGTGATGAACCTGTCTGGGGGGAACCAGCAGAAGGTCGTTTTGTCAAAATGGCTGTTTGCGCAGCCTGACGTTCTTATCCTAGACGAACCCACCCGCGGCATCGACGTTGGCGCGAAGTTTGAAATCTACGGGATCATCAATGATCTGTCCGCGCAGGGCAAAGGCGTTCTGATGATCTCGTCCGAGATGCCCGAGCTCTTGGGCATGTGCGACCGCATTTACGTAATGAACGAAGGGGCCCTTGTCGGTGAACTGACCGCCGAAGAGGCTAGCCAGGAGCGCATCATGTCGCTCATCGTGACCGAATAAGGAGACCCGGGGATGGCAATGGCTGAGACCACGGATATGGAAACCGAAACCAAAGGCATCGGCGAATACCTTAAAGCCCACCTGCGGGAATATGGCCTTCTGTTTGCGCTGATCGCAATCATGGCGTTCTTCCAGATCGTCACCGGCGGCACGCTGCTGCGCGCGGTGAACATCACCAACCTGCTGCTTCAAAACAGCTATATCATCATCATGGCTCTGGGGATGCTCGTCGTCATTGTCTCTGGCAATATTGACCTCTCGGTGGGCTCTGTAATGGGGTTCATCGGGGCCTTGGCGGCCGTGATGATCGTGAATTACGAGATCAACACCTACCTGACGATCCTTGTCTGTCTGGTGTGCGGGACGCTGATTGGCGCTGCGCAAGGCTACTGGGTGGCTTATTGGAAAATCCCATCCTTCATCGTGACTTTGGCGGGGATGCTGGTGTTCCGTGGCTTGTCCTTGTGGCTGCTGGAAGGTCAATCCGTCGGCCCTTTCCCGAAAGAGTTTCAGGTTCTCGCCAACGGCTTTGTCCCGGACCTTTTCCCGGCGAGCATCGGTGAAAGCCTCGCCCCTATCTTTGATGCTCGCAAGGTGAACGTTCTGGCGCTTTGCACCGGTCTTGTCGCGGCCTTCGTGATCGTCTGGATGGGAATGCGCAAACGAGCCCGCAACCGGGCCTATGGCATCGTGGACGAACCACGCAGCTTCTTTATTGCTCGGAACGCCATCGTCGGTCTGGCCCTGATCTTTATCATGTTCAAACTGTCCACCTTCCGCGGTTTGCCGAACGTTCTGATCACCATGGGCGTGTTGACCATCATCTACGCCTTTATCACCGAGAAAACGACGCTTGGTCGCCGCATCTATGCATTGGGCGGAAACGAGAAAGCCGCCAAGTTGTCAGGTATCAAGACAGAGCGCCTGACATTCCTGTCCTTTGCCAACATGGGCCTTCTGGCTGCGGCAGCAGGACTGGTCTTTGCGGCTCGCCTGAACACAGCGACCCCAAAAGCCGGTTTTGCGCTGGAACTTGATGTGATCGCAGCGGTCTTCATCGGCGGTGCCTCGATGTCTGGCGGTGTTGGCAAGATCGTCGGCGCCGTGGTCGGGGCCTTCCTGATGGGCGTACTGAACAACGGTATGTCAATTATGGGTATCGGCATTGACTATCAGCAGATGATCAAGGGACTTGTGCTGCTCGCAGCGGTGATCTTCGACGTTTACAATAAGTCGAAGCAGGGCTGAGCTATGACCTTCACCCCTGCAAAGTGGCCCCGGAAACTGCGTAGCCAGGAATGGTACGGCGGCACGTCGCGCGACACGATCTATCATCGTGGTTGGTTGAAAAACCAAGGCTACCCGAACGACCTGTTCGATGGCCGCCCGGTGATCGGGATCCTGAACACTTGGTCCGACCTGACCCCTTGCAACGGTCACCTGCGAGAGTTGGCCGAGAAGGTAAAGGCTGGCATTTGGGAGGCCGGGGGCTTCCCGGTCGAGGTGCCCGTCTTCTCTGCGTCGGAAAACACCTTCCGTCCTACGGCGATGATGTACCGCAATCTGGCGGCGTTAAGCATTGAAGAGCAGATGCGCGGCCAGCCCATCGACGGTGCAGTCCTGATGGTGGGCTGCGACAAAACCACCCCGTCGCTTATGATGGCTGCTGCGTCGACTGACATTCCGTCAATCGTAGTAACCGGCGGGCCGATGCTTAACGGGTATTTCCGAGGCGAACGTGTCGGATCTGGCACGCACTTGTGGAAGTTCTCGGAGGCGGTCAATGCCGGAGAAATGAGCCAGGAAGAATTCCTTGAGGCCGAACAATCCATGTCGCGCTCGACCGGCTCGTGCAACACGATGGGAACTGCCAGCACCATGGCCTCTATGGCAGAAGCACTTGGCATGGCCCTGTCCGGCAACGCTGCAATCCCGGCCGTCGACAGCCGCCGTCGGGTGATGGCGCAACTGTCCGGGCGTCGGATCGTTCAAATGGTGAAGGACGATCTGAAGCCTTCAGATATCATGTCCAAGGAAGCTTTCGAAAATGCGATCCGTACGAATGGCGCGATTGGAGGTTCGACCAACGCAGTTATCCACTTGCTTGCGATTGCCGGGCGAGTGGGTGTCGACTTGTCTCTTGATGATTGGGACCGATGTGGGCGCGATGTCGAAACCATCGTGAACCTGATGCCATCAGGTGAATATTTGATGGAAGAGTTCTTTTATGCCGGCGGCCTGCCAGTGGTTCTGAAGCGTCTTGGCGAGGCAGGTAAGCTGCACAAGGATGCCCTGACCGTGTCGGGCACCAGTATCTGGCAAGAGGTTAAAGATGTTCTGAACCACAATGAGGACGTCATCCGCCCTGTCGGGAAAGGATTGACCTCACAAGGTGGGATCGCCGTCTTGAAAGGGAACCTTGCCCCCAAAGGGGCGGTTCTGAAGCCTTCTGCCGCGTCGAAGCACTTGTTGAAGCATCGAGGCCGGGCAGTCGTGTTCGAAGACATTGATGACTACAAAGCCAAGATCAAAGACGACACGCTGGACATCGACGAGACCTGCATCATGGTTTTGAAGAACTGTGGGCCCAAGGGGTATCCCGGCATGGCAGAAGTTGGAAATATGGGTCTGCCGCCAAAGGTTCTGAAGAAGGGGATCACCGATATGATCCGCATCTCCGACGCCCGAATGTCTGGCACAGCTTATGGTACGGTCATTTTGCATACATCTCCTGAGGCAGCGGCGGGCGGGCCACTGGCGGTCGTGCGCAATGGCGATGTGATTGCGCTGGACGTAGAGAACCGCAGTCTACATCTGGATATTCCAGACGAAGAACTTGCCGCGCGACTGAAGGACTGGACCCCTCAGCATCCAGTGCTCAGCGGCGGTTATGAATGGCTGCACCAAGCCCACGTGGAAGGTGCTGACACCGGCGCTGATCTCGATTTCCTCAAAGGCTGTCGCGGGGCGGCGGTCGGAAAGGACTCGCATTGATGCAGATCGCTCTTGTTGGGATTGGAAAGATTGCATTGGACCAACACGTTCCCGCAATTACTGACAGCCCGGACTGGGAATTGGCAGCCACTGTTTCGCGTCAGGGTTCGGTCGGCGGTGTTCCTGCCTTTACCGACTTTGACAGGATGCTGGCAGAACGCCCCGATATCCGCGTGGTGTCGCTGTGCTTGCCACCTGTGCCACGTTTCGACTATGCCGCGCGCGCTATCCGCGCTGGGCGCCATGTGATGCTGGAAAAACCCCCTGGGGCGACGCTGTCAGAGTGTCATGCGCTGGCCGACATGGCGCGGGCGCAGCGCGTATCTCTCTATGCGACATGGCATTCGCGTCAGGCCGACAAGGTGCCCGGGGCAAAGGCTTGGCTGAAAGATAAAAACCTGCGGCGTGTGACGATCACATGGAAAGAAGACGTGCGACAATGGCACCCCGGTCAGGACTGGGTATTTGAGGCAGGCGGTCTGGGTGTTTTCGACCCCGGGATTAACGCGTTGTCGATCCTAACTGAAATTTTACCCGACCCAATCCATCTTTGCGCGGCAGAACTGCACTTCCCAGAAAACCGCGAAACCCCGATCGCCGCGAACTGCCGCTTCTATCATCCGCAAGGGGCCGAGGTGACGCTTGACCTCGATTGGCTGGAGCCCGGTTCGCCGACCTGGTCAATCGAGGTTGTTGCTGAAGAGGGGCACATGTTGATGGAAAATGGCGGTGGCAAGCTGACGATCGACGGTGCGCCCGACAAATGCGTGCCCGGGTTAAGCGGGGAATATCCCAGGCTTTATTCGCAAATGGCAGACCTGGTGAAAACCGGCACCGTTGACATTGATCTTGCGCCGATGCGCCACGTCGCGGATGCCTTCACCCTTGGCAAACGTGTAACCGTCGCGCCGTTCGAGTGGTGATGAAATGACCAAGCAGGCCTGCCCAAGTTTCACCAGTCGCGATCAGGTATCGTGGCACTTTTTTAGCTGCGGGCACTCTCCCCACTGACCCGGAACCGACAAGAGAATGACAATGAAAAAGCCATACACAGGTATCTGGCCAGTAGCGCCGACGCCGTTTCACAATGATGGGTCGCTTGACCATGAGGGGATGAAGCGGGTCTTGGATTGCTTGATTGATCAGGGCGCGGACGGGATCTGCATTCTGGCCAATTTTTCGGAGCAGTTTCTTCTATCAGACGCCGAGCGCGAGGTTCTGACGCGTCTTTCGCTGGAACATATCGCGGGTAGGGTGCCTGTGATCGTGACCATCAGCCATTACGCCACCCGGATCGTGGTTGAGCGAGCACAGTTTGCCAAGGAATTGGGCGCGGACATTGTGATGATGATGCCGCCCTATCACGGTGCGCTTCTGAAAGGCACTGGCCAGCAGACCTATGAACAATTCGCCGCTGTTGGTGAGGTGGGTATCCCGATCATGGTACAGGACGCGCCTTTGTCGGGTGTCGATCTGCCTGTGCCGCTTCTGGTGAAGATGGCGCAAGAGATCGAGATGGTGAAGCTGTTCAAGATCGAATGCCCGCGTGCCGCCAACAAACTGCGTGATCTTATCGCAGAAGGTGGCGATGCCATTGAGGCGCCCTTCGACGGCGAAGAGGCGATCACACTTCTGGCTGATTTGGACGCCGGTGCCACGGGGTCGATGACCTCGGGCATGATCGTCGACCAGATCAAACCGGTGCTGACACATTATCACGCGGGCCGCATCGACGACGCGACCGCCGCCTATGGCCGAGTGGCCATGGCCATCAATCACGAGAACCGCCAATGCGGCTGGCAGTCCTGTAAGGCGGCTATGGTCGAAGGTGGCGTGATCAAATCCGATTTCTGTCGCCACCCGATCCCGCCGCTGCACCCGGCGATCCGGTCGCGGCTGATTGACCTTTTGAAACCTCTGGACCCGGTGGTCCTGTCTTGGGGAAAGTAAATGATCCTTGGAAAAAATTTGATTGATGGCGCGTGGTTGGGCTCTGAAGAGGCGCATGCCTCAGCCGATCTGGACGGGCAGACATTTGCACAGGCGTCAGGCGCTCAGGTCGATGACGCTTGCAAAGCCGCGCGCAGGGATTTTCGCGCCTATGGAAATTCCAGCCGCGCGGACCGTGCCGCTTTCCTGAATGCCATCGCTGACGAAATCGATGTTCTGGGCGATGAAATCACTGCCACCGGCATGGCCGAAACCGGCCTGCCCGAGGCCCGCCTTGTGGGAGAGCGTGGCCGGACTACCGGACAGTTGCGCATGTTTGCAGAGCTGATCCAGAGCACCGAGTATCTTGATATCCGCAAAGACAAGGCGCTACCCGATCGGACGCCACTCCCCCGTCCCGATCTGCGCCTGACGCACAAACCCTTAGGCCCAGTTGTTGTGTTTGGTGCGTCGAATTTCCCGCTGGCCTTCTCGACCGCTGGTGGCGACACGGCGTCTGCTTTGGCCGCAGGTTGCCCCGTGATCGTCAAAGGCCACCACGCACATGCAGGAACCGCCGAACTGGTGGCACAAGCGATTGCCAAGGCGACACAAAGCTGCGGTATGCCCAAAGCTACCTTCCAGATGCTGCAGGGATCCGGTCGCAAGGTCGGCTCTGCCCTAATGCAACACCCCGAGATCGCTGCGGTGGGATTTACTGGCTCGCTGGCTGGAGGACGCGCTTTGTACGATCTGTGTCACTCTCGCCCGAACCCAATCCCGTTTTACGGCGAGCTTGGGTCAGTGAACCCTATGTTCTGTCTACCCGAGGCAGTCGCGGCCCGCGGCGCCGAGATTGGTACAGGCTGGGCCGGGTCGCTGACCATGGGGGCAGGGCAGTTCTGCACCAACCCTGGTGTGGCCGTGATGGTGGCAGGCGAGGGCACCATGGCGCTGGAAGAGGCCTGCGCTGTGGCATTGGCCGACGTGCCCGCCCAGAAAATGCTGACTGACGGCATCCATGATGCCTTTGAACAAGGTGTGGGCGACTTCCGTGACCTGATGCAAGAGGTCTCGTCCTGTGGGACGGCGACCACAGCTCGCCACGCTCTGCCCGCGCTGTTCAAGGTCTCGGCAGAAGAGTGGCTGGCCACGCCGAAGTTGCAACACGAAGTGTTCGGCGCCGCAGGGATAATCGTTCTGTGCGACGATGCGGCTGAAATGCAGGCTTTGGCCGACAGGATTGAAGGCCAATTGACCTGCACCCTTCATCTGGACGACGGCGATATAGGTTTGGCTCGCGACCTGTTGCCTGTGCTCGAAGAGAAGGCCGGTCGCATCCTGGCCAACGGCTTCCCCACTGGCGTCGAGGTCTGCTCTGCCATGATGCATGGTGGCCCATACCCGGCATCGACTGACGTCCGCGCAACTTCTGTCGGTACACTTGCCATCAGCCGATGGCTCCGACCCGTTAGTTATCAAAACCTTCCCGACGGACTATTGCCGAACGAGTTGAGAGGGTAAGAAATTCGGTCGAATTCTTGCCGGTTCAACTTGCACGGTTCTTGTTCACCAAGTGTCTGAGCCGGATTTATGAAGTCAGTGCGTCGCGGAGTTTATGGCTTGGTTCTAGCTTAAAGAGAGTGCAGCTAAAAAGGCAGACGCGAAGTGTCTCCCAAATCGGCGGGTCATCATCAGCGTGTCGGGGGGCAAGTCCCCGCTCCGCCACCATCCTCCACGCCGGTCTGGTTAGAATCCCCGGTCGTTTTTGTTTGGTTACTAAAAGTTTTTTGCAGACGCGTTGATCCGGTTGGTAACGATATGCATCTGGTTATTCGACCGTTTCACCACGTGTTCGTGCTTTCGTCGGGTCTTGCACCAGAAGCAACACAAGAGCTCCGGTCAAAAGGAAGCAAGCCACCACGACGATTCCAGCCCTTTGATTGCCGGTTGCAAGGATCACAGCACTTACAGCGGCGGGGCCGAATGGAGCGATCGCCCGGCCTGCAAGGGCGTAAAGCCCGAAAAGCTTGGCGCGCTGGTCTTCTGGCGCGAGGCGGGCCATCAGGCTTCGACTGGAAGACTGAACCGGACCGAAGAATAGTGCGAGGATACCGGTTATGCTCCAGAAGAGGATTTTCCCATCAACATTGGCGAGCGTCAGGGAAAGACCGACAATCGCCATGAGAGAAATCAACAAAAGCCGTTTCGCACCAATATGGTCGTCCAGCCAGCCTAGACCAAAGGCGCCCAGACCTGCTGCAAGGTAAACCGTGACCCCGAAGAGCAGTATTTCACTCTCCTCGAAGCCATAATATCCGACCGCGATCAGGGGCCCAAATACAAACAGCGTGTTGACGCCATCGATATAGAGCATGTGCGCCACAAGGAACCATGCAATCGAGGGGGTCCGGCGCAGGCCGCGAATGGTCTGCCACAACTCTTTTAGACCAGATCGGATAATAACTCCCGCAGGCTCATTTCTCGATCTTTCGGGTGGGCCGAAAAAGACCAGTGGAGCGGCAAACAAAAGAAACCAAAGGGCTGTGAAGAGCGCTGTCGCGCGAAGTGGTTCTTGCGCATCTAGATCTAGTCCGAAAAGCGGGGGATCTGGTTGGATGAAAAGAAGCATGACCACGCCAAGCGCTGCCAATGATCCAAGGTAACCAGCCCCCCAGCCGAAACCGGAAATTCGACCGAGTGTCTCTTCGGATGCGACACGCGGCAAGATCGCGTTGTAGAAGACATAGGCGAGCTCAAAGGCCGCATTTGCGATCGCGAGCAAGAACAGCGCCAACAACGCGGACTCCGGTGCAGGCATGACATTCCACATCGCGGCTGTCGCAAGGATGGCGACGAATGACGCAAGCCCAAGCCAAGGCCGCCGACGCCCACTGCGATCAGCGAAGGATCCAAATACGGGGCTAAGAAAGGCAACAATGATGGCCGAGGCAGAAATGGCGAAACCCCATTGTGCTTCACCCGAGATTGCATCTTCGGCGACATGGCTCAGAAAATAGGGGGCAAATACGAAAGAGAGAATGACAGCGGGGAAGCTTGAGTTCCCCCAGTCATACATGCACCAGAAAACGATATGGCGAAGTCGGGTCGGTTTCTTGGGGGCCTTTGATGACATCAAGCATCTCCATGACTTCGAAGGTCCGCGCCATTGTCTGCAGCAAGATCCAGCAGTTTCTGGCGCAGCTTGTTGGCAATAAATTGCTCGTCACTTTCCGAGCTCTTACTGCCTTGCTTAAATTCCTTAGGGTCAATTGGGCTCCCAAAGATGATGCGGACTGCCTTGGGGCGGGGGATACGCCGCTCGCGGGGGAGTGCCTCGAAGGTTCCTTTTATGATTACGGGAACTACGGGTACTTCGGATCGGGCAATGATGTGGCCAACTCCAACATGAAAAGGCAGAAGCTTACCATCTGGGGACAGCAGACCTTCTGGAAACCAGACCTGCACCATTCCACGGTTCAGCGCCTCGACTGCAATATCAATCGCGATCATCGGGGCTTCCTGATCCACAGGGAACATTCCGACCGAACGTGCAACCGCGCGCCGGAATCCTGTGCCAAATGCCGCTCCTCGCGATCCGCTCCACATAGTCCGGTGCCTGATCGAACTGGGCAGTGAGGCGGCCAAAACCAAGGCATCAAGGTCGCTTACATGGTTCGGGCAGATCAGGAACGGCGCATCACCCAGTTTCGAAAGGTTTTCACGACCCTCGGACCGCACACGAAAATAAACCCGCATTATCAGAGAATTGCAGAGATAGAGCAGCCAACCCAGGGCAGTCTCTGACCGGCTGCGTTGGGAAAGCCACTTCTCCACCGCTGCAGTACTGTCTGCTTGGGTGAAGGTATCGTCGGGCCCTGCTTCCAAGCGTTCTGCCACGACTGTGAACATGTCCCGGATCGTCGCGATTTTGGCGATATCCAGAAGCGAAAGACGGACTCCAGTCGACTTTTCTATCTCTAGTGACAAGTTCATCCAGCCAAAGGAGTCGAGGCCGAGTTCGTAGCTGACGTAGCCATCCAGACTTAGATCAGAGTCAGGAAACTCTTGCTGCAAGATTTTCCATAGGCTCTTCTGCGGTTCTTCCGCGATCCACGACTTGTCTTCAGGAGAAAGTGCTGTGGCTTTGGCTTCTTGGCCTGAAAGAAGATCGTCGTAGATCTTTGGCAGCATGAAACGTCGCAGCTTAAGCAACCGTGTTCGGGGAAGGGGTTCGCGTGACAACACGAAACCACTCAGCCTCCATGTGCTTGGCAGAGATTTCGCCGCCGAAGCCACGGCAATTGAGACAATTTCCTCGGGATTGATCAGCTTGCGTCTGGCGATCTCTGCCATGTCAGGGACGATCACGGCGACAAGAGTCCCGTCCTTTTCCAACACGCCGATTTCGGCAATGACGGGATCGGTGAGAAACTTGGCTTCCACGTCTTCCGGGAAGATGTTGTCACCGCCTGACAAGACGATAACCTCTTTGATCCGACCGGTTACAAAAAGAAAACCGTCGTCATCCATGCGCCCCAGATCGCCAGTCCGGAAGTATCCGTCATCTGTAAATGAGCTGGTATTTGCGTCCGGGTTGTTGATGTAGCCAGAGAAAACAACGGGACCACTAACCAGAATCTCACCGATACCCTCCGAGTTTGGATTGTCGATCCTCACGCTGCATCCTTCCACCGCACGACCAGTGGACCCAAGTCTTTTCCCGCCCAAAGGTGCGGTTACAGACGCTGATGTTTCGGCGAGCCCATATCCGCCGCGGACATCCCAACCCAAGGCTTCCATTTCTGCTTCAATGGATGGTTTCAGATGGGCGCCGCCAGAAACGACCATTCGAAGCTCGGCCGCGATCATTCGACGAATAGGTGCGAGCAGGAGGGAACCAATTGCCCCGCCCGACAGCCGCTTCAGTCTGATGGCTGTACCAAGCAAGCTTTCGTAGACTTGAACTGCCAGTGGGCTAATCCCGCGTAGACGAATTCGGATGGCATCCAGAAGTGCTTCGTACAGTCTGGGAACACCAATAAGGATCGTCGGCCTCGTAAGTTTCAAGGCCTCTGCGAGATGAGGACCTGTTGGGCTTTCTGGTAGGACGAGAGCCGCGCCCAAAGTCAGGCAGGGAAGAGTTGCGGAAATCCAAGGAAAGACGTGATGCATGGGTAGTGGCATAAGTATCCTGTCACGATCTGAGAACTCTCCACTTTCGCTCATGACGGCCACGTTCCAGCCTATGTTCTGCAAACTCAGGTGAAACTTCTTTGGCTTTCCAGTTGTGCCGGAAGTTCGAAATAAAGCGATCGGCATGTCCGCAGTTAAGGCGACATCGGGTATTGGCCGTTTGGAAGGCTCTACTGTTTCCAGCAAGATTGTAGGTGTATTTTGCCCGAGTGCTTGCACTGTTGCCTCGGCCACAAATGTGGTGGAGACGTTTGAGTCTTCGATCTGCTGTCGGGCTTCTTCAGCGGAAAGCATCGCATCAATGGGTGCCAGTATGACGCCGAGCAGGTGACAGGCAATTCCAGCCGAGACCCATGCCGCGGAATTCGGCGCCCAAATTGCAACCGTGTCTCCTCGACCGATATCGGCATCGGTCAACCTTGCGGCTGCCCCACGGATCAAGTCAGCGAGCTCTACACCAGAGTACTCCTTCACAACGCCGCTTGCGACGGCCTTGATCGTCGGCTGTTCTCCCATTCTGTCCAACTGTCCGAGCAGGTCGGTTGGAGTCCAGCGAAGCTGGTGATCGAATGCTCTTTCAGGATGCATGTCATAACTCCCAAAAAGCGCAGAATGGTCCAATTCTGGGCATTCCGGGAAAACTGGCGTTGATCTAAGTCAACGACATTACTGGTTCGTGGGCCTCGTTCTTCGCTTTCGGCAGAGAGCGGCAATTGACTCAGGTCATGGCCGGCGTCGCGGTTCTTTCCGCAGAATTCCCTATGAACTTACCTAAGATCATTGTGCGGAGAAGCCTGTAGCGAAGAGGGCCGCTCGCAAAAAGAGGAAGGGAATGGTTGATGCCACATAGTACCCTCAAGCCGATCGATATGCCTCATGATGACCTCGGCAGTTACCAGGGCTTTGACGATGAAATGCGTGCCGCCCTAACTCAACTCGTTGAAGATGCGTATGCCGCTGGGCGCTGGCGTACGCCGGAAGACATTCTATGGAACCCCCGTGACCCGGAGTTCATGGCATATTGGGCGCAAAAGTGCGTGAACCCAATCACGGAACCCATGAAAGGCGCGGGGCTTAAAGAATATTTCGAGCCTTTTCGAAAGGCGCGTTTCGACTTGAAGCCGGCAGGGTTCACCACCGAGACGGAATACCGCTTTAGTGCGGTAGGTGACCTGATGCCTGCCATTCACATTGAAGACTCAAAAGACGGCCTTTACCGGCATGTCGAAGACCTGATTTTTGGTGCCGATTGTGCCTTTGCCAACCTCGAATGCACGATTGCCCCGGGTGAATTACGGAACATTGGGGATTTTGAGGTCGGTGGGACGCCGATCCTCAATGTCACACGGGATCAATTCGAGGTTCTGACTCATCACAAGCAAAGTCGGTTCGACGTACTTCAACTTGCCAACAATCATGTTTTGGATGCTGGCGAAGCTGGGATTTTGGCAAGTTTGGAGGCGATGAAGCAAAGCGGCATTGAACACATTGGTGTGTTCGAAACCGAGGCGCTTGCGAATACACCAAAGGTCTTGGACGTTGGCAGCGTAAAAGTAGGATGGATTGCGCACACCTATTGCGTAAATGAAAAGCCTTTACCCGATGGGAAGCCTTGGATGGTGGACGTCACTCCTTTCCACGTGGAGCGGTCTCCTGACTTGTCGCGACTATTGAGTCAGATTGAGGATGCGCGGCAGGCGGGTTGCGACATTGTGATTGTTTGTCTTCATTGGGGGGCTGAGTGGGAGTTTTACCCGCTTCCTGTTCAGCTAGACTGGGCGCACCAGATCGCCGAGGCAGGCGCTGACGCCATCATCGGAACACATCCCCATGTAATACAGCCCGTCGAAATCTACCGACCAGAAAACGCTCCCTGGAAATCTGTTCCGATCCTATACAGTCTGGGCAATCTCACGCCGACGATGTCCGCGGCCTACACGACCCTCAGTATTGTCGCGAACTTAGCGATTGGTGAAGGTCACCTTGGGGGTGATCCGAAGAAGCTGGTCACGGCTTTGGAGCTTACACCGGTCGCTTTTTTGGGGGAAGAAGTGCAGGGGAAAACGCGGGCGGCATGTGTCCCCCTTCGGGACCTCAAAGGTCATCGGCTAGATAGTGCCATGCAAACCTATGTCGATGAGTTGAGCAGTTTTTCGGATTTAGTTCTCGGAACGGATTGGCGCTAGGCGCTCACTCACTGATTGGGCTCGCGCAGAGCTTACAGTTTTGGATTGCGCCGTTGAGAGTGCCTTTGGCGGGGTGGATGCCGAACTATTTTCGCTATCCCGATTGCCCGCAGCCTCAGGACACAGGCAATCATGGTTTCTGACCAATTCAGGCTAACCTGCCAATAGGGCGGCGTTGCCACCGGCTGCGGTCGTATCAACACACAGATGCCGTTCGTGCATGATGTGGGCTTTGTCGGGCATGGCAGAGATCAGCGGTACGATTGGCCCAGCCCGTCGTGCCAAGGCGCGCGCGTACTCTTCACCACCGCGCCCCCACCAGATCACCCCTTGGATCCGAGCGAGAGTGATCAAAACCTCGGGCGCAAGCGATCCGTTAGTTGTCACAGAGCAACCTCCAAGGTCGCGAACGGCCTTCGCCTGCGCTTCGGCGGCTTCGGGCCCCGGTCCCATACACAGGATCGGTCCACGCGACAGCACGTAGTACGTGTTGGCCTCGCCCGTCGGCCCGGGCAGGGAGCGGCTTGAAACATCAGTGGGGACAGCGGCTTCCTCTACCCGTTGGTTGAGGGTCTTCAGATTCGCTGGTTGCGACCAGTCGCCCGTTTTCGTTGCGGATTGTGGGCGAGCGAACCGAGGCAGGTAAAGCGGGCCACCCGCTTTTGGGCCAGTGCCGGACAGGCCTTCTCCGCCAAAGGGTTGTGATCCGACAACTGCACCAATCTGGTTCCGGTTTACATAGATGTTGCCTGCATGAACGCCGTCCGCAATTTCCTGCACTCGAGAGTCGATCCTCGTGTGCAACCCAAAGGTCAATCCGTAGCCAGAGTTGTTGATATCAGCGATGACCTGATGGATATCGCTGGACTTGAAAGTTGCGACATGCAGGACCGGCCCGAATATCTCGCGATCCAAGTCGGAAATGCCGCTCACAGATATCAAAGTCGGTGCAGCGAAAGTGCCTCGTTCCGGCACGTGCAATCGGTGCAGTACGCGCCCTTCATTTTCTGCCTGGCCGATGTGGTTTTGGATGGTCGCCAGTGCGTCGGTGTCGATCACGGGGCCAATGTCTGTCGATAGATCCCAAGGGTCGCCGATCCGAAGCTCGTCCATGGCGCCTTTGATCATTTCGATCAAGCTGGGGGCGATGTCTTCCTGAACATAGAGGCAACGCAGGGCAGAGCAGCGTTGACCTGCAGATTGGAAGGCTGAAGCAACGATGTCGCGGACCGCTTGTTCCGGCAGCGCAGTGCTGTCGACAATCATCGCGTTCAATCCACCGGTTTCAGCGATAAGCGGTGCTCCGGGAGCTAGGCGTTCAGCCATTGAGGCTTGAATCAACTTTGCTGTTTCGGTCGAGCCGGTGAAGACAACACCTGCGATCCGAGGATCATGGGTCAGGGCTGCTCCCACCGTTTGGCCGGGTCCCGGTAGCAGTTGCAGTGCGGAACGCGGCACGCCTGCCTCGTGCAACAGCCGTACGGCTATTGCGGCAATGACCGGTGTCTGCTCGGCCGGTTTAGCTAAGACACCATTCCCGGCGGCCAGCGCGGCAGAGATTTGCCCAGTAAAAATCGCCAGAGGGAAATTCCACGGGCTGATGGCGGCAAACACGCCGCGGGGCACTGGCCGGTCCCTTTCGGCTTGCGTTGCGTAGTAGCGCAGGAAATCGACTGCCTCGCGTAGCTCTCCAATCGCATCGAGCCATGTCTTGCCTGCTTCTTTCGCAAGCGCAGTGAAGATCGGGCCAAGGTTGGCCTCGTAGAGTTCCGCCGCGTGTCGCAAGACGCGGGCCCTCTCACTCACCGGCGCGTCCCATGTCGATGCATGGGCGATGGCTCGAGAGATGGTTTCCGAGTCCGAAACTGTCACAGCCGCTATCTGATCGCCGGTCGTCGGCGAGTTGACAGCTTCTAGGGCCCCTGTCGCTTGCCCCGCAGTAATTGGCTCCACATCTGGTAGCGCCGTTGGCCGCAGTTGCTTGATACGAGTAACCGTTTCAGCATCACTTAGGTCCGCGCCTTGGGAGTTCTTGCGCTCGTCTTCGAAAATGTCAGCAGGTTTTCGCAAACCCTGCGGGGGGCGGGCGGTTTGAAGCGCGAGAAAAGGGTCCCGCGCAATGTCAGCGGCAGAGACACATTCGTCCACAATTTGGTGTACGAAGCTAGAGTTCGCGCCGTTCTCCAGCAGGCGGCGGACCAAATAGGCCAGCAAGTCCTGATGTTCTCCGACAGGGGCATAGATGCGGCAACGTCCCTTAGTGTCTTTCAGTACGATTTCATGAAGCCGTTCGCCCATGCCATGCAGTCGCTGGAACTCGAACGGACGATCTTTGGCCATAGTCAGGATCGCCGCAACCGTATGTGCATTGTGGGTAGCAAATTGCGGGTAGATGCGGTCGCTATATTCAAAAAGCATCTTCGCATTTGCGATGTAGCTGACATCGGTCGCCGCTTTGGACGTGAACAGGGGGAAGTCCGGGTGGCCTTCGATTTGGGCCAGCTTCATTTCGGTGTCCCAATAGGCGCCTTTGACGAGCCGAACCATGATCCTGCGATCAAGCCGTGTAGCAGTTTCATAAAGCCAATCCAGTACCGATCCGGCTCGCTTGCTGTAGGCCTGTACCACGACGCCGAAGCCATCCCAGCCTTCCAGAGATGGGTCGGACAGGACGGCGTCGATCACTTTCAGGGACAGGACCAAGCGGTCTTGCTCTTCCGCGTCGATGTTAAAACCCATGCCAGCCGCTTTCGCCTGCTGAGCAAGCTGAAGCACAACCGGAACAAGTTCAGCCATGACGCGGTCTTCTTGAGAAACCTCATAGCGCGGGTGTAGCGCCGAAAGCTTGATGGAAATACCGGGGTTTTCGGCGACGGCGTCATTGGTGCAGGCAACGGCGATTGACGCAATAGCGTTGGAATAACTTTGAGCATAGCGTTCGGCGTCGGCCATGGTCATCGCCGCCTCGCCCAGCATGTCATAGCTATAAGTATAGCCGCGCGTTTCCAGATCGCGCGCCCGCTTCAGGGCCGCGTCGATGGTTTCTCCTAGTACAAACTGGCGCCCCATCTCTCGCATGGCCCGCCCTACGGCAGTTCGGATTACCGGTTCTCCGACCCGCTTGATCGCACCGCGCAGCACCCCGGCAACGCCAGGCTTTTCGTCGTCCAAGACACGGCCAGTCAACATCAAAGCCCAAGTAGACGCATTGACCAGCGATGAGGACGCCGCCCCAAGGTGTTTCCCCCAATCAGATGGCGCAATCTTATCTTCGATCAGCACATCGATGGTTTCTGCGTCCGGTACTCTCAGCATAGCCTCGGCCAAACACATCAAGGCCACACCTTCCTGAGTGGACAGTCCGTATTCCGCCAGGAAATACTCCATTAGGCTCGGCTTCACCTCTGACCGGATACGTTCGACCAGATCGGCAGCGTTGCGTGAAATGGAAGCACGCACCTCATCGCTCAATGCTGCAGTTTCAACAAGTTTTGACAGAAGCTCGTTCTCATTCTCAAACTTGGCGGTGGTGCTGAATCTTTGGTCCATGGCTTTGCCTCAGGGGGTGGGTGGGTTCTGTTGCGGCTTTTCATAATTTACGCCTGAAGCGCTGGTCTGTGTGCCTGCAGTTTGCTAAAATGATGGTCGTTTTGGCTAATAATGGGGTTACTTGCAGTCGATGGAGGTAGGTTTGGATGAAATTGATAGGAGAATCCTCAGCGAGCTCACTTCTGACGCCCGGATTTCAATCGTTGAGCTTGCGCGTCGCGTGAACCTGTCCAAAACGCCCGTTGCCGCCCGTGTCCGGCATCTGGAGGAGATTGGCCTGATCACAGGTTATCGCGCGATGCTTTCGCCGATCAAGCTGGGCCTTAGCCACGTAACATTCGTTGAGGTCCGTCTGGATGACACGCGTGAAGCCGCACTTCAGGCCTTCAACGACGCAGTTCGGGCCATCCCAGAGGTCGAAGAATGCTATATGATTGCTGGTGGCTTCGACTATCTTCTGAAGGTCCGATCTCGCACGATTGAGGACTATCGCCGGATCATGGCAGAGTCGCTTTCCGCTTTACCTTATGTGAGTTCTACTTCGACCTATGTCGCCATGGAGGCTGTGGTCGAGGAGAATGCTGTCCACGTTTAAGCTGAGTCGTATCCGCAGGGGCTTATTCCTTAGCTGGTCGTTTCGGGCCGAAAGGATTCCTGAGAAGGCTGCCAATCCTGTTGATGCGGTCGTGATCGCCGCAAACGCAACCTTGCTTCATATTAGCCTCTAAGTTGAACGCGGTGATCTGGCTTTTGGGGTTTTAGGACAAAGCTTGTTTCATTGGTCAGGCTCGGTATTCTGCTTTTATCCCAACAATTTTAGGTCTCTTGATAAATATTCAAAAAATTGCATATATTGACCTGTCCAGATGAATAGGAGCATCCAAGATGCTTAGAATGTTTCTCGCTATGATAATTTTTTTGATGCCAGCCGGTGGTTGGGCTGAGGAAGCTACGACAGTCCAAACTGTCGAGTTGACCGACTGGAAGGCTGTTTTCGGGCGAGTAGAGGCCCGGAACCGCGTGCCTGCCCGTGCCCGACTTGGGGGGACCATCCAAAGTGTGGGGGTCAGCGAGGGGTCTTTGGTCAATCAAGGCCAGAAAATCGCGACCATCTTTGACGAGAAGCTTACCCTACAACTTGGTGCGATCGACGCGAACCTGCGTGCATTGCAGGCGCAGTTGGAAAACGCCGAAGCTGAACTTGAACGTGGTGAAAACCTGCTAGAGCGCGGCGTGACGACGGTTCAACGGCTGGATCAGTTGCGTACGCAAGTAGATGTGCTGGTCGGTCAGATCGATACGGTAGAAGCAGAGCGCAGTGTATTGAAGCAGCGCGAGGCAGAAGGCGCTGTGCTGGCCCCGATTTCGGGCACCATTCTTAAGGTGCCGGTTACCGAAGGATCAGTAGTGGTTTCGGGTGAAGCCATTGCAGAGGTTGGCGGTGGAGGCTTCTACCTGCGACTGGCCGTACCAGAGCGCCATGCAGAGTTTCTGGACGAAGGCGCTGAAATTCGGATCGGAAGCGATGGTGCAGAAACCCTTGGCTCGATCGCCAAGGTCTATCCGCTGATTGAAAACGGCCGTGTTGTCGTTGATGTCGATGTCGAAGGTCTGGCCACCGATTTCGTGGATGCGCGAGTTCTTGTGCGCCTGCCTGTTGGGCAGACGACCGCGCTGATGGTCCCTTCAGAGGCTGTGGAAAGCCGCATGGGGCTGGATTTCGTGACTATCGCTGGTGATGCAGAGCCTGTTCAGCGCGCCGTTGTTTTGGGGCCGCTACGAGATGTGAACGGTCAAGCCATGGTCGAAATCCTATCCGGCGCGTCGGAAGGCGAGCAATTGGTGATCGGCCATGAGTGAGGAAAATTCGAACTCACCCCTCGGCATCGCCGGCGGGTTGACCAAAGCCTTCATCCAATCGGCGCTGACGCCTTTGATGATCCTTGCGGCATTGGCGGTTGGCCTTGTCGCACTTGTTAGTCTGCCACGCGAAGAGGAACCGCAAATTTCGGTTCCAATGGTGGATATCCATGTCCAAGCCCCGGGCTTGAAAGCTGAAGACGCGGCCAAGTTGGTAACCGAACCGTTGGAGTCCATTGTTCAGGGTATCAACGAGGTAGAGCACGTATATTCCCAGACCAGCGATGACTATGCGTTGGTGATGGCGCGCTTCTTGGTGGGAACACCTGCGGATACGGCGATCCTGCGCGTGCATGACAAAGTGCGGGCCAACATGGACCGGATCCCTGTTGGCATCGGGGAGCCCTTGATCGTGGGGCGCGGCATTGATGATGTGGCCATTGTATCGCTGACCCTGACGCCCCAACACGGGGCAGACAGCGTCACGGCAAACGACCTGACACGGGTCGCCAGAGAGCTTCAGGTCGAACTGTCCAAGATTCAGAATGTCGGCCTGACCTATCTGGTCGGAGAGTCCCCCGAAGCCATTCGAATTGCCCCGGACCCAGAGCGCCTTGCGCTTTATGGCGTTACCTTGCAGCAGCTTGTGGGCAAGGTGGAAGGCGCAAATCGCACTTTCAACACAGGGCTCATCCGCGACAACAGAGAGCAGATCGCACTTGTCGCAGGCGACACGCTACATGCGCCGTCAGAGGTCGCAAACCTGTTGCTGACCACACGTGACAATCGCCCCGTCTATGTGCGCGACGTTGCTGATGTCAGCTTTGTGCCCGACACATCGGACAAAATCGTTGCCAATGTCACCCGAAGTGAAGACGGAGAGATTTCGCGTAGACCAGCAGTTACTCTTGCCCTTGCCAAACGCGCCGGTGCCAATGCGGTCGACGTGGCCGAGCAGATCTTGCATCGGGTTCACGCGCTAGAGCACAAGCTGATCCCCGACACGATGGAAGTCGAAGTGACGCGCGACTATGGCGAAACAGCCAACGAAAAAGCCAACGAACTTCTGTTCCATCTTGGTTTGGCAACGGTTTCGATTGTTGCGCTGGTCCTGTTCACCATTGGTTGGCGGGAAAGCATCGTGGTGGCTGTGGTGATCCCCGTCACCATTTTGCTGACGCTCTTTGCCGCTTGGGTGATGGGCTACACGCTCAATCGCGTCTCGCTTTTCGCGCTGATTTTCTCGATCGGGATTCTAGTTGATGACGCCATCGTGGTGATCGAGAACATCGCCCGCCATTGGGGGATGCCCGACAAGGCAAACCGTGTGACCAAGGCGATCCGCGCCGTGGCCGAAGTTGGCAACCCAACCATCGTCGCGACGCTAACCGTTGTCGCAGCACTGCTTCCGATGTTGTTCGTGTCTGGTCTTATGGGCCCCTATATGAGCCCGATCCCAGCCAATGCCTCGGCTGCGATGATCTTTTCGTTTTTCGTGGCGGTGATCATTACACCTTGGCTGATGATCAAGATCGCAGGTGGCGCGCTGGCGCATGATCACGGATCCGATGGGCATCACGGTGGTGCTTTGGGTCGCATCTACAGCGCCGTCGCTCGTCCGTTGCTGCGTACGAAGACACGCAGCCTGATGTTCCTGTTGATCGCAGCGATGGTCTCTTTCGGCTCGCTTGGTCTGCTGTATTCACGCGATGTGACCGTCAAACTTCTGCCCTTCGACAATAAGTCTGAACTGGCCGTTGTGATTGACCTGCCCGAGGGCGCTTCGGTCGAAGATACCGATGCTGTTGCCCAAAGCGTGGCGCGCGAAGTTTTACAGCTGCACGAAGTCCATTCGGTTCAGACACATGCGGGCGCTGCCGCACCGTTTAACTTCAATGGTCTGGTGCGGCACTATTACTTGCGGACGCAGCCGCATATGGGTGACGTGCAGATCAACCTTGAACACAAGGAACATCGTGAACGCTCTAGCCATGAAATCGCGCTGGAAATCCGAGAGCGGATTTCGCAGCTGGATATCCCCGCAGGAGCCAGCCTGAAAACGGTAGAGCCGCCTCCCGGCCCGCCGGTCATCGCAACGCTGCTGGCCGAGGTCTATGGCCCGGATGGCGAGACACGTCGCGCCTCTGCCACCAAAATCCGCGAAGCGTTCGAATCCATTCCCTACGTTGTGGATGTTGACGACAGCTTCGGGGTTCAGCCGCGCAGGCTGCGGGCAACCATTTCCAGCGACCAGCTAGAGTTCTTCGGAGTGCAGGAGCAGGATGTCTTCACGACACTCGCACTTTTGAACCATGGCACCACGGTCGGCTATTCGCACCGCGGTGAAGGCCGGTACCCGATCCCGATCACCGTCGAACGGGACAAGGCGGATCGTGTGCTGGACGAGCGCTTCCTGTCGACACCGATCCCAGCCAACGTTCTGCCCGGCGCCAGAGGTGTCGTGGAACTGGGCGATGTGGTGGAGATCAGCCAAGAGACCGCGTCCTTCCCGATCTTCCGTCACAACGGTCGCGCCGCAGAGATGGTCATGGCCGAACTTGCAGGCGACTTCGAGGCCCCCCTCTATGGTATGCTTGCCGTGGCCGAGGCTTTGGACGCCATGGACTGGGAAGAAGGGACCAAGCCCGTCATCCGCCTGAACGGGCAGCCCGAAGATGAAAGCGCGGTGACCTTGCTTTGGGATGGAGAGTGGGAAGTCACCCGGATCACGTTCCGAGACATGGGCGCGGCCTTTGCCGTGGCACTTCTTGGCATCTATATCCTTGTCGTGGCCCAGTTCGGGTCCTTCAAGTTGCCGTTGGTGATCCTGACGCCCATTCCGCTGACCTTCATGGGTATCATGGGTGGGCACTGGCTGTTTGGGGCGCCGTTCTCTGCGCCTTCCATGATCGGGTTCATCGCTCTTGCCGGCATCATCGTCCGAAACTCGATCCTTCTGGTGGATTTCATCCGCCACGCCGATCCAGAGAAGGACAAGATTGAAACCCTGATCGAAGCAGGTGCAATTCGGTTCAAGCCAATTCTGCTGACCGCCGTTGCTGCGATGATTGGTGCTGCCGTGATCTTGGCTGACCCCATCTTCCAAGGTTTGGCGTTGTCACTTCTGTTCGGGCTACTGAGTTCCACTTTGCTAACCGTTCTGGTGATCCCGGCTATCTACAGGGTGTTCAGAACCTGAAGACGCTTTGCGCCTTCGGGGATTGCTAAATAGCTGGTCAGAGGAGGGTGTTTATCCTCCTCTGACAAACTGCCCGTAGGTCTATTTAGACAACGCCTTTCAGGTGGGTGCATTGCTTGACTGAGTAAGTACTCTGAGACCCGCCCGAACCTTAAAGTTGGTCCGGCCCTAGTTGATTTGCGTCAAGGCCTATTTATCTGACATCTTCATATTGAACGTGTTCCAATTGGAAGGTGCCGAACCTCTTAGCAGACCCCAATCGGCAATTTGAAATGAGAGCTTTTGTAACCGATACTTGAGGTAGATCTCGTTTTGCCTGCGCTGGTAACAGGTTCTTAAACAAGGCGGTAAGTGTTGATCGAATGGTAAGAGCTCTTTTTCTCATTCAGGTAATCGGTCTGGCGTGCCAAATTGGCTTGTCGCAGGGCGCTCTCGCGCAATCTCAGCCGGATCCGTTGGTTGCGTCTGAAGCTTTGCGCGCGGGGTGGACAGCCAAGCTTGACGAGATTGCCGAAAAACTGGACCAGCCAGATAATAGCGACGAGGCCCTTTCGCAAATCCGTGACGAATTGGACGCGACACGGGATGAGGCGCGAGAATGGATTTCGGCCACGACCCCGGCGCTTGAGGGCATCCAGCAACAAATTGATGCGATGGGACCAGCCCCAGCAGAAGGGGAAGAGCCTGAACCCGATACCGTCGCCGCCAAGAGGGAAGAACTGAAAGACTCTCTGGATGCGATCGCAGGGCCCCTTCTGGAGGCCGACTTGGTGCTGACACGCGTCGCTTTGCTAACGTCCAACTTGGCGCAAATCAGGCGTTCGCGCTTTGCCGCAAGGATATTCGCGCGCGGCCCATCCCCAGTCTCGCCCGAGGTTTGGAAAAACGCGAAGCCGGAAATAACTGCGATTGGCACGAGGCTGATCCGGTCGACGAAGAGCTATGTAGCGTCACCGCAATTCGAAGCGCGCGTGCGAGAATCTCTATTCGCATTGGTGGCGGCAGTGGTTTTCGCCGCTCTTCTTGTCTGGCCTGTCCACAACTGGTTGCTGCGGCGATACGGTCGAGATCCGTCGATCACAAAACCGAATTACATGCAGGCGTTACGCGCGACCCTTGTCGTCGGCGCTACAGACGCATTGGCGCCGACACTTGCCGCGTTGCTGGTATATGTCGCGATCGTCAGCGCCGGTCTGTTAACCGAAACAGCAGAAAGTATCGTGTGGGCGATCGTGCTAGGGATTGTGCTGTTCTCATGGACCGTTGCGTTCTTCCGGGCCTCTTTGGCCCCAAGGCGACCGAACTGGCGCATTGTGGCTGTCCCGACAAATCTTGCGCGGGGGATCTGGTGGATCGTCGTCGCAATGGCCGTGGCATTTGCGGTTGATGTGGTGATCACTGAGATCGTCGTGGCCTTCAGCGCGCGCCTTTCGGTTACAGCGCTACAGGACTTTGGGCTAAGCCTGACTCTGGGGGGGCTGCTTCTCGTCCTAATGTTACGTCAGAAACTTTGGCGGCTGGAGGACGGCGTTGGCCCGCCGCGCTGGCAAGGGCTGCGCATCCTTGCGGCGGTTCTGATCGCCGGCCTGTTGATCGCCGGGGCTTTTGGCTATGTCGCGCTGGCGCGGTATGTGCTTACGCAAGTCGTCCTGACGTCCGGGCTTCTGATCCTGATCCTAATTCTGCATCGATTGGGGCGCGAATTCATTCACCAGGCGCTGGTCCAAGAGAACTGGCTAAGTGAATGGATGCATAAATCACTGGAGATGGATGAGGCCAGCACCTTACGCACCAATTTCTGGCTTGGCCTTGCCTATGACATCATGCTCGGCATGCTGGGCATTTTGGTTGGCCTGTTCCTGTGGGGGGCTGATCGTAAGGATGTCGCGGAATTGCTTTATCAGGCCGTGTTCGGTTTCCAGGTTGGCAATTTCACCTTCTCGCTATCGAACCTGTTCATCGCAGTCGTTCTGTTCGTCGGTCTGGTCTTTGTCTCTCGTTTTGTTCAGCGCCTATTGGCGGAACGGGTCCTGCCACAAACCCAGCTTGATTCAGGAATTCGACAGTCCGTCAAAACCGCTGTGGGGTATGTCGGCATTATCATCGCGGCTGCTGCTGGATTTTCTGCCCTAGGCTTGGATCTTTCTAACCTTGCGATCGTGGCAGGGGCCCTGTCAGTCGGGATCGGTTTCGGTCTGCAGAACGTCGTGAACAATTTCGTTTCGGGTCTTATCCTATTGGTGGAGCGCCCCGTACAGGTCGGAGACTGGGTGGTCGTTGGAGGCACCCAAGGCTATGTGAAGCGGATCAAGGTGCGCGCCACTGAAATTCAAACATTTGATCGCGCAAGCGTGTTTGTTCCCAATTCTCAGCTGATCTCGGACGCGGTCACAAACTGGACATATGCGGACAAGATGGGACGGGTCATTATCCCGGTCGGCGTCGCCTATGGCTCTAACCTTCGAAAGATCCGTGACATTCTAACCGATATCGCCCATGCGAATCCGGAAGTGCTGAAGCAACCGGAACCAGTCGCCGTCTTCCGTGGGTTTGGCGATAGCGCTCTCAATTTTGAGCTGCGCTGCTTCTTGGCGGATATCGAAGCAACCATCGCGGTTACCAGTGATCTGTGCCTTGCAATTGATGATGCGTTTCGTGAAGCAGAGATCGAAATTCCGTTTCCACAGCGGGACATTCACATCAAGCAATTTGGACCAGAGCAGGCAGCGGGCACGAAACCAATCGCGCCGGGTTCAGGTCCTGTCGGCACTGACTGAAGCTTTGGTTAAGGTGCTGCTGGAAACTCTGAAGGGCCACGCGCAAAAGGCAACGGACCTCTTCGGAAAGTTGTTACAAGTCTAAACGTCTAGGAAGCGAGATCCAGCGCTGCGCGTATTTCCCGACATTTGACGGCAGGTGCTGCCAAGCTTTGAGAGCTGAGGGATTCAAGCTCAGGGAACAGTTGCAGCAACTCGGCCAAAGCCAATCGCGAAAACCCATCGAGACCACTACCACTTGGATGAAAGCTTTCGCTGGCGACACCCTCGCCGAAAATGATCTGATGGTCGTCAAACAACAGATGGTAATACACGACTCCGCATTCTGGCTGAACTTGGACTATGTCGTCGTCGTTGATCAGTGATTTCGCTGGTGCAAGAACACTCTGGCAACCGAAATGCAGCTCGACCCTCCAATCATTGACCAGCATTCTATGCTGCGGTGAAACCATAAGAGGCGCCGAATTTCCCCGGCTACCAGGTTTAAACAAAATCGGCGCAAGATTTGGATGCTGCTCGAGTTCTTGAGCGCTGAGATTCCGATGACCAATCCAACGCAGTGGCTGATATCCGTGGTCCAGAGTTTTGATAAGGTCGCCGACTTTCAATTCTTCAACGCATTTATCACCCTCTTTCGTGGTGATGCGCGTGCCGCGGGTGAAACAGGCTATTGAATCGAATGGAATGGCTTGCCCATCGAATTCTCCGGAAACGGCTTCGGGGTCTATTGTATATGTTGTGCCCGGGTCTGGTTGTGTCGTGCCCAAAATCCCGACATTAACTCCATCAATCCTAAGAAAATAAAAGCTTTCTCCGGAGTCCGTGTCGATGCGAAACTCTAGCTCCACAACGTCACCAGTATTATAGGTTGTCCCGTTAATAGTGATGGGATTCACCAGCGTTTGCGAAGCTGCGCCCTGCGGGTCAATATACCCATCGTGAAAAATGTCATCGTCATCATTGACGGTAATGTCTGTGAGCACCGCACCGGAGTTCACAGTAAAAGAACCACCAACCGCGACGGTATCAGTCAAATAGTTTGCATCAAGCCCGGAAGTATCGATTTGATCGAACGCGTAAAATGCGAAACTGTACTCTACCATGTTTTTACCTGTATTCACGATTCATGTTTGCAATTCGATAATGAATGTGGCGAAACTTGGGCGGCTGACCTTCAGGTAAAGAAGGTGGCTAAATAACGTGGCGTCAAATGGATGTGTGAAGGCATTCGACTTGGATGAGGCAGTGATTGTTGAGCTAAAGTATCCCCAGACTTAAGGGGTTATCTGAAGTTCTGGTTCAGCTCTAAACTTCGAAATGGGATTGTTTCCGTGTTTGCCCCATGACACTCAAACCTAAGATATTCATTGTTGAAATCGGACTGTCCCCTTGGATCTGGTAAGAAAGACCGGGCCCCATTGTTTTTTGGAAGGGGGTGGGGAGGGGATGCTAAGTTGCGTAGACAAGCTTAGTGAATACAGCAAGCTTGACGCTTTCCCCCACATCGTGCTGGATCACCTGTAAAACTCAGGCTTTGAATGTCCTTCGGCGACGCGCAGCGCTGTGCCCATCCCCGACAGGCCAAGCCAGTGACAACTTCTATGGGGCCCCGCGCATGCCAGACCGCAAACAACCCAACATCCTGATCTTTATGGTTGACCAGTTAACTGGCACCCTGTTTCCGGATGGTCCGGCAGATTGGTTGCATACACCGAACCTTAGGAAGCTGGCACAAAGATCGACGCGATTTGCCAACAGCTACACACCCTCTCCGCTGTGCTCGCCGGCGCGGGCAAGCTTTATGACCGGGCAATTGCCATCGGGGACGGGTGTCTATGACAACGCGGCTCCGCTTTCGGCGGATATGCCAACCTATGCGCATCACCTGCGCAGCGCGGGCTATCACACCTGCCTTTCCGGCAAGATGCATTTCGTCGGACCGGACCAGCTGCACGGGTTCGAAGAGCGCCTGACCACCGATATCTACCCCGGCGACTTTGGCTGGACGCCAGACTATCGCAAGCCCGGAGAGCGTATCGACTGGTGGTACCACAATATGGGCTCCGTCACCGGGGCTGGGGTCGCCGAGATTTCCAACCAAATGGAATATGATGACGAGGTTGCCTATAACGCGACCCGCAAGATCTATGATCTTGCCCGAGGGAAGGACGAACGCCCTTGGTGTTTGACGGTTAGTTTCACTCATCCGCACGACCCGTATGTCGCGCGCAAAAAGTACTGGGACCTTTACGAAGATTGCGAGCATCTTCTGCCTAATATTGGCGATCTTGGATATGACGCGCATGACGCCCATTCCAAACGGATTTTCGATGCCAACGACTGGCGCAACTTCGATATCTCGGAAGAGGATATTCGCCGGTCGCGGCGCGCCTATTTCGCCAATGTCAGCTATCTCGACGACAAAATCGGTGACGTGATGGAGGCGCTTCGCGGCACGCGGCAAGAAGAAGACACGATTATCCTGTTCACCTCTGACCATGGTGACATGCTTGGAGAACGCGGTCTTTGGTTCAAGATGAGCTTTTTCGAGGGGTCATCGCGTGTTCCCCTGATGATTTCGGCCCCGCAGATGAAGCCGGGGTTGGTCGAAGATCCGGTCAGTCTGATCGATATCTGCCCGACGCTCTGCGATCTGGGTGGGGTAGAGATGGACAATGTTCTGCCTTGGACCACGGGCGAAAGCATCGTGCCGCTTGGGCAGGGGGCGACGCGCACCACCCCGGTGGCGATGGAATACGCGGCCGAAGCGTCTTTCGCGCCGATGGTCTCGCTGCGTCAGGGTCGGTACAAGTACAATGCCTGTGTGCTAGACCCGGAACAGCTGTTTGACCTCGAAGCGGACCCGAACGAGTTGACCAACCTTGCCGATGATCCGTCCTATTCAGAAACGTTGGATCAGTTCCGTTCCTTGGCGGGGCAGATGTGGGACTTGAATCAATTCGACGTTGATGTTCGTGCCAGCCAAGCCCGGCGTTGGGTGGTTTACGATGCGTTGCGCAAAGGAAACTACCAAGCTTGGGACTTTCAGCCATTTCAGGATGCCAGTACCAGATATATGCGGAACCACATGGATCTGAATGTTGTGGAAGAAGACGCCCGCTTCCCCCGGGGCGAATGACGAAAAGAACACGGAAGAGGTTTTTCGAGATGATCGACGCGGCACCCATCGCGAGCCATTTCATCAATGGCGAATATGTCGAGGATAAAGACGGCACGCCGATCCCCGTGGTCTATCCGGCCACCGGAGAGGTGATCGCAACGGTCTATTCCGCGACGCCCACGATCATTGAAAAGGCATTGGCTGCCGCAAAGGCGGCTCAGGCAGAGTGGGCGGCGATGACGGGTACCGAACGCGGCCGTATCCTGCGCCGGGCCGCTGACATCATGCGCCAAAGAAACCACGACCTGTCTGTCCTGGAAACACTGGACACGGGCAAACCCTACCAAGAGACCAGCTTGGCGGATGCGACGTCAGGCGCCGATGCACTGGAATATTTCGGTGGGCTGTCAGGCAGCCTGACCGGAGAGCATATTCCGTTGGCCGACGGAGATTTCGTCTATACCCGTCGCGAGGCTTTAGGGGTTTGTGTGGGTATCGGTGCGTGGAATTATCCGACGCAGATCGCCTGCTGGAAGGCCGCGCCTGCGCTTGCCTGTGGGAACACCTCTGTTTTTAAACCTTCAGAGACCACACCGCTTTGTGCCCTGAAGGTCGCCGAAATCCTTGTTGAAGCGGGTGCGCCCCCGGGCGTCTTCAACGTGATTCAGGGACTGGGTGAAGTGGGTGCCGCGCTGGTAACAGACCCCCGTGTCGCCAAGGTGTCGCTGACCGGATCGGTGCCGACTGGCAAAAAGGTCTATGCCGCGGCCGCCGCTGAAATGAAGCACGTGACCATGGAGTTGGGTGGCAAATCCCCCTTGATCATCTTCGACGACGCCGATGTCGAGGCGGCCGTCTCGGGTGCGATCCTTGGGAATTTCTATTCCTCGGGTCAGGTTTGCTCGAACGGCACGCGCGTCTTCGTGCAGAAAGGTATCAAGGCGGCTTTCCTGAAGCGTCTTTCCGAACGATTGGCCAATGCCGTTATCGGCGATCCCATGGATCCCGAAACGTCCTTTGGGCCGATGGTCTCCGAGGCCCAGAGGGCCATCGTCGAAAGCTATATCGAAAAGGGCAAAGCCGAAGGGGCCACGCTGTCTTACGGGGGCAATCGTCTGGACCGGAAAGGTTTCTTTCTGGAGCCCACGGTGTTTTCCGATGTGACCGACGACATGACGATTGCGCGCGAAGAGATCTTTGGGCCTGTCCTGTCTGTGCTGGATTTCGACACCGAAGCAGAGGTCATGGCCCGCGCCAACGCGACAGAGTTCGGCTTGGCCGCCGGTGTTTTCACCAAAGACCTGACCCGTGCCCACCGCGTCGTGGCCGGGTTCGAGGCCGGAACCTGTTACATCAACACCTACAATGACGCCCCTGTCGAGGCGCCGTTCGGAGGTTCAAAGCTTTCGGGTGTCGGGCGCGAAAACTCCAAAGCCGCGATAGAGCATTACAGCGAACTGAAAACCGTCTACGTCCGGTTATCCCAGCTAGAAGCTCCGTTCTAAGGGGGACACCATGCGCGCAGATTATGTCATCGTTGGCGCGGGCTCTGCCGGTTGCGCTATGGCGTACCGTTTGGCCGAGGCGGGCAAGTCCGTCTTGGTGATCGAATACGGCGGGACCGATGCAGGTCCTTTGATCCAGATGCCAGCTGCCCTGTCTTACCCGATGAACATGGCGCGCTATGACTGGGGCTTTATGTCAGAACCTGAACCGCATCTTGGGGGGCGCACCCTTGTCACCCCGCGCGGCAAGGTGATCGGAGGATCAAGCTCTATCAACGGGATGGTCTATGTGCGTGGACATGCGCGCGACTATGACCATTGGGCCGAAAGCGGTGCGGATGGCTGGGCTTACGCCGATGTGCTGCCGTACTTCAAACGCATGGAAAGTTGGCATGACGGCGGGCATGGTGGGGACCCAAGCTGGCGTGGCACGGATGGCCCCTTGCACGTGACCCGAGGGCCGCGCAACAACCCGCTTCATGCAGCGTTTGTCAAAGCGGGACATGAGGCCGGGTATCAGGTGACGGATGACTACAACGGCGCGCAGCAAGAAGGCTTTGGCCCGATGGAGCAGACCGTCTGGAAGGGCCGTCGCTGGTCCGCAGCCAATGCTTATCTGAAGCCTGCCCTGAAACGCGACAACTGCGATCTGGTCCGCGGGTTCGTCCGTAAGGTGGTGATCAGGGACGGTCGTGCCGTGGGGGTCGAAATCGAACGAGGTGGCAAGATCGAGGTGATCCACGCCAATGCCGAGGTGATCATCTCGGCAAGCTCTATCAACTCGCCAAAAATCCTGATGTTGTCCGGTATCGGTCCGGCCTCTCACCTTTCTGAACACGAAATTGAGGTTGTGGCTGATCGCCCCGGTGTCGGGCAGAACCTGCAAGACCATCTAGAGGTCTATTTTCAGTTCGCGGCCAAGCAACCGATCACGCTTTATCGCTATTGGAACCTGTTCTGGAAAGGGATGATCGGTGCCCAATGGCTGCTCACCAAGACAGGTTTGGGTGCCTCGAACCAATTCGAGAGTGCGGCGTTCATTCGTTCCGATGCGGGGGTGGAATATCCCGACATCCAATACCATTTCCTGCCGATCGCCGTGCGATATGATGGGCAGGCCGCAGCGGAAGGCCACGGGTTTCAGGCCCATACCGGCCCGATGCGCGCCAGTTCCCGCGGGGAAATCACCCTGACAAGCGCCGACCCCAAAGAGGCGCCTAGAATTGCCTTTAACTATATGTCGACCGAGCAGGATTGGATCGACTTCCGGAAGTGCCTGCGTCTTACCCGCGAGATTTTCGGGCAAGAGGCAATGGCAGAGCATGTAAAGCACGAGATCCAGCCCGGTGTGGACCTGCAATCTGATGATGAATTGGATGGCTTTATCAGAGAGCACGCAGAAAGTGCCTATCACCCATGTGGAACCTGCCGGATGGGGCGCCGGGACGATCCGGGTGCCGTCGTGGACCCCACTCTGCGCGTGATCGGTGTTGATGGTTTGCGGCTTGCAGACAGTTCGATCTTCCCGCGGATAACAAACGGCAACCTGAATGGGCCGTCTATATTGGTTGGCGAAAAGGCCTCCGATCACATTCTGGGCCGGGACCCGCTGCCCGCGGCTAACGAACAACCGTGGCTTCACCCCGAGTGGCAGGTAAAGCAGCGATAAGTTTGCCTATTGCGACCCTGCTACCTGTTAGCAGGGTGGTTTTTGGAAGTGTTTTCTAAAGCCCAAAAGCTGAAATAACGCCGTTCCCCACCGTCATTGATTTGAATCATTGTTCGCCACCATGTCTCGCCGCCAAACTTTTGGTGGGAGGACATAGCTATGGGCATCATCGGAAAAACACCCGAAGATCGCGCGTCTGCATGCTGGCAATTGGACCGAGAGGTCTCAGACCAATCAGCGCATGACCTTGGTCGCGAGCTTCTGACGGGCTTGCCGGACGGCGCTATCAACATCGGTTTCGAGGCTGTCGATCGACATGTGGAAGAGGGGCACGGCGATCAGCCTGCCTTGATTTGGCATTCAAAGGAAGGCGAACGCGAGACGCTAAGCTACCATGATCTGGCGGCTGCGTCTTCCAAGTTTGCCAATCTGCTTCAAAGTCACGGGCTGAAAAAGGGTGCCCGCGTGTTTGTTGCAATGGGCCGGCGGCCAGAGCTTTACGCCGCAGCGCTTGGCACCTTGAAGGCAGGAATGGTGTTCACCCCACTTTTCGCGGCCTTCGGGCCGGAACCCCTGAAGACCCGAATGGAAATTGGCGACGCCAATGTGCTGTTGACGACAAAGTCCATGTACAAGCGAAAGATTGCGTCGTGGCGGGCAGAGATTCCGTCCCTCGAATTGGTGCTGATTGTCGGCGACGAGGCACCAGATGACTGCGTCGCCCTTGGCCCGGCCATGCAAGCGGCGTCAGACACCTTTCAAGCGGTGCATACCCAGCCGGAAGACCCCGCGCTTGTTCATTTCACCTCGGGCACCACGGGGCGCCCAAAGGGGGCGGTTCACGTGCATGGCGCCGTTCTCTATCACGCCCTGTCAGGTCGCTACGCATTAGAGCTTCAGCCCGGCCTCACCTATTGGTGTACCGCCGATCCGGGGTGGGTCACGGGAACGACCTATGGGATCATCTCGCCTCTGGTGAACCGTGTCACGATGATCATCGACGAGGCCGAGTTCAATCTGGAACGCTGGTACGGCATTCTGGAGAAAGAGCGTGTGGCGATATGGTATTCAGCGCCAACCGCGATCCGGATGATGATGCGCGCGGGTAAGGAGGCGACCGAAGGGTTCGATTTCAGCGCGCTAGAGTTTCTGGCAAGTGTCGGCGAACCCCTAAACCCCGAGGCGGTGATCTGGTCGAATGAGGTGTTCGGCAAGCCATTCCATGACAACTGGTGGCAAACGGAAACCGGCGGCATCATGATCGCCAATACCCGGGCGCGCGATATCAAACCGGGGTCGATGGGCAAGCCGCTGCCGGGGATCGAGGCCGGGATCGTGGAAGCCGAAGATGGTGGCCTGCGAGAGCTGCCAGATGGCGAGATTGGCGAACTTGCTCTGCGGCCCGGCTGGCCCTCGATGATGCGGGCATATCTGCATGAACAGGCGCGCTACGATAAATGTTTTAAAGACGGCTGGTACCTGTCCGGTGACCTCGCGATGCGGGATGCGGACGGGTATTTCTGGTTCGTCGGACGCGCGGATGACCTGATCAAATCCTCGGGTCACCTGATCGGTCCGTTCGAGGTCGAAAGCGCCCTCATCGAACACGATGCCGTCGCGGAGGCTGCGGTAATTGGCATCCCCGACGAAACCGCCGGCGAGATCGTCAAAGCCTTTGTAACTTTGAACCCCGGGCAATCCCCAAGCGAAGACCTAGAGCGCGACATTCGCGGTCTGGCGCGCAAACGGCTCGGCGCGGCAGTCGCCCCGCGTGAGATCGTGTTCCGCCAAACCCTGCCCAAGACGCGATCCGGCAAGATCATGAGGCGCCTTTTGAAAGCGCGCGCTTTGGGCTTGCCGGAAGGGGATATCTCGACATTGGAGACGGATGAGACATGACAGCTAACAAACCCAAACTGGACCACGACCACGTACGCCAGCTGTTGCAGGATATGATCCGCATCCGGCGCTTCGAGGACAAATGCGCAGAGCTTTACACACAGGAAAAGATCCGCGGTTTCCTTCATCTGTATGACGGAGAAGAAGCGATCGCAGCGGGGATAATCCCGTTGCTGTCAGGGGCTGACCGCGTGGTCGCCACCTATCGCGAGCACGGCCACGCCCTGATGCGCGGCGTTTCGATGTCATCGGTCATGGCGGAAATGTACGGCAAGGCCGAAGGCTGTTCGGGCGGGCGCGGCGGGTCGATGCATCTGTTTGATGCCGCTACGAATTTCTACGGTGGGAACGCGATTGTTGGCGGTGGGTTGCCGTTGGCTGCAGGTCTGGCCCTTGCGGACCGAATGCGCGGGGACAAATCGGTGACAACCTGTTTCTTTGGCGAAGGTGCGGTGGCCGAGGGCGAGTTTCACGAGTCCATGAACCTTGCGGCCTTGTGGGATTTGCCCGTGCTCTTTGTCTGCGAAAACAACGGGTATGCGATGGGAACGGCCCTCAGCCGGTCAGAGTCCGAGGTCGACATCAGTCGGAAAGCCGCCGCTTACGGTGTCGAAGCGCGTGTGGTGGATGGCATGGACATTGTGGCTGTCGAGGCCGCCGCAATGAAAGCGATCACCGAAATTCGCGAAACTGGAAAGCCGGTATTCCTTGAATGCCGGACCTACCGGTTCCGTCCGCATTCGATGTTTGATGCCCAGCTTTATCGGGACAAACAAGAGGTCGAGGAATGGCGTCAGAAAGGACCCATTCTGCGGTTCCAATCCTGGTTGCTGGAAAATGGGCTGATCCGGGACGAAGATATCGCAGAGATCGAAACACAAGTTGCAGCCGAAATCGAAGAGGCTGTCGCCTTTGCCGAGGCCGGAACATGGGAACCCTTAGCCACGCTCACAAAAGATGTCATGGCGGCCGAGGTCCCGCCGGTTGAGGTGGCAGAAAGCTCAGGTGAACTGGTCGAGACGACCTACCGAGAAGCTGTGCGCGCGGCGATTTCAGATGCGATGACACGTGATCCGAACGTGTTCTTGATGGGCGAGGACGTGGGGGCCTATGGCGGGTGCTACGCGGTTTCCAAAGGGTTGATGGCAGAGTTCGGGCCGGATCGCATCCGGGATACACCCCTGTCGGAATCGGGTTTTACCGGGGCCGGGATTGGGGCCGCCTGCGCGGGGATGCGACCGATCGTTGAACTGATGACCGTGAACTTTAGCCTCTTGGCGTTGGATCAGATTATGAATACCGCAGCCACCCTGCGGCACATGTCCGGCGGGCAGTTCGGTGTTCCGGTTGTCATCCGGATGGCCACGGGGGCCGGCAAGCAACTGGCCGCCCAACACTCGCACAGCCTTGAAGGTTGGTACGCGCATATCCCGGGGCTTAAGGTTCTGGCGCCCGCAACGCTGGAAGACGCTCGCGGGATGCTGTGGACTGCGCTGCAAGACCCCGACCCTGTGCTGATTTTCGAAAACGTCATGCTGTACAACCAAGCCGGCAAGATCGATGCCAATGCCGGGCCTGTCGACATATCCAAAGCTGCGGTCCGCAGGCAGGGATTGGACCTGACGCTGATCACCTATGGCGGCTCTTTGCACAAGACGCTTCAGGCCGCGGATGAGCTGGCAGATCTGGGCATAGATGCCGAGGTGATTGACCTTCGCTCGCTGCGCCCATTGGACGATGAAACCATTATCGGGTCCGTTGCCCGAACCCGACGGGCGGTTATCGTGGATGAGGGATGGCGGTCTGGATCTTTGGCAGCCGAAATCTCGGCCAGGATCACCGAACAAGGGTTCTGGACACTGGATGCCCCAGTGGAAAGGGTCTGCGCAGCAGAAGTTCCGATCCCCTATCCGAAACATCTGGAAGAGGCGTCCATCCCGCAGGTGCCGTCAATCATTGCGGCGGCCAAAGCAGTGATGGGGCGGGCGTGACATGAGTGTTTTCAGGATGCCATCCTTGGGGGCCGACATGGAGGCGGGCACATTGGTCGAGTGGCTGGTGAAACCCGGAGACGAGGTCAGCCGTGGCGACATCGTTGCCGTTGTCGAGACGCAGAAAGGCGCGATAGAGATCGAATGTTTCGAGGCGGGAAAGGTGTCTGAGCTGATGGCGCAAGTCGGTCAGACAGTTCCTGTTGGCGAGCCCCTTGCCCAAATTGGCGACGCGGAAGAGCCGTCGTTGACCACACCGGAACCATCGCCTGAGCCCGCCGCGCGCCCTGAAAAGGTTGCCGCCAAGACCCCCCCGAAACCCGCTGTGGCAGCGCCCGCGATGTCTGGTCTTCGTGCAAGCCCCGCGGCGCGACGCGCTGCACAAGACGCAGGCCTCGACCTGTCAGGTGTCACGGGCAGCGGTCCGGATGGGGCGATCGTTCTGGACGATGTGCTGGCCGCAGCAAAGGCGCCGGCCAGCAGCCCGAAACCTGGCGGGGCCATGTCGGAGATGCGAAAAGCTGTTGCTGCCGCCATGAGCCGTTCCAAAAGAGAAATCCCCCATTTTTCTGTCACGCATACCATCGACACCCAAGGTGTCTCTGAATGGCTGGCGACCCAGAACGAGGGCCGATCGCCTGCGGATCGGGTCTTGCTGGGCGCGGTTTTCGTGAAAGCAGCGGCGATCGCAGCGCGGTCCGTGAAGGCGCTGAACGGGCACTATGAAGATGACGCTTTTCTTCCGTCTGATGAGGTGAATACCGGGGTCGCCATTGCCTTGCGCGGCGGCGGGCTGGTCGCGCCCGCGCTGCTTCAAACCGACCAGATGACACTGGCCGAGGTCATGCAAGGCATGCGGGATCTTGTCTCTCGGGCCAGGGCTGGCCGACTGAAAGGGTCCGAGATGACCCGTGGAACGCTGACAATCTCCAGCCTAGGCGAAAGCGGGGCTGAGAAGATGACAGGCGTGATCTTCCCACCACAGGTAGCTTTGCTGACAGTGGGTGCGCCCCAAATCCGACCGTGGGTTGTCGACCAAAAGGTCGTTCCCCGAGAGGTCACGCGTTTCGTCCTATCTGCCGATCATCGGGTCTGCGATGGGCGGCAAGCCTCCAAATTTCTAACCATACTGGCCGACAAGCTTTCCAAGCCGGAGGAACTATGACCGACAAAGAGATCAGAGAAATATTCTTGAAAGAGCTCAACAAAATCGCACCTGATATCGGGCCCGACGATGTGTCTGATGATGATCACATTCAAGACGATCTGGAGCTGGATTCGATGGATGTCTTGAACCTTGTCACAGCTCTGGATGAGGCTTTGGGCGTTTCGATACCCGAGGTCGACTATCCCCAAATCGAAACCTTGGCCAAAGCGGTTCAATATTTATCGTCTAAACTTCAGTAGCTTACGTCAAAGCTGCTTGGGTGCAGCGAAGGCAATCATCTGAAATTCCAGCGTCGGCCCTGCGGTCCCAGCGCTGTTGCCTCGACGCATTCTGAACCCCAGATCGAAAAAGGGGGCTTGAGGCTTGTCGATCCGCACTTCTGACAGTTCCTGCCCCTAGTTTTTGACCTCTGGAAAGTCGATTTTGAGCCATAGCTTTTCTGAAGTTCAATTGATTTCGATCAAAGAGCGCCCCCCAAATTCCTTCTTAGTCTAAGAAACCGCGTTCAGTCGGAAACGCTCGGCAGAGCAATTTCTAGGTTAACCAGTCGACTCCCTACCAGTTACGCGGCCCGGATTTGATCCAAAGGGGGGTGGAAATGAATAAAGTATTACAAGATAGTTATCAGACCTATCGTCCAAGACCTTTCAAAAAGGACGAGCGGGAGAACGTTACCTTACTCTTCGGTGGCCTGACCTGGCGAGCCGAACGGGCGCTGGTCGGATTGTTCGAAGGCGCTGGTTACAAGGCGGAAAGCCTGCCGCCAGCGACGCGGTCGGACCTGTTGTTTGGACGGTCCTTGGTCGACGTGGGGCAATGCTGCCCAACAGCCTTTACGACCGGAAACCTTGCGCGAACCCTGAAAGACAAAGCAGACAAGATCGGCCCCGATCGCGTGGCCGATGAGTATGTGTTTGTAACGGCCGGGGCCTGTGGTGCCTGCCGGTTCGGGCAATACCACTACAGCTATGAACTGGCGCTGCGGAATATTGGCATGGAGGCGTTTCGGCTGTTTTTGGTCGAACAGCACGAGATCGACCAATCCAAGGACGATGACGAGGGGTTCCAGACCGATACGCACCTTCTTCTTGGTGCGATCCTTTCGGTCATGATGACGGACGTGATCCAAGACCTCGAGTATCAGATCAGACCCTACGAAGTCGAATTCGGCGCGACCGACGCGGCAATCAAGAAAGCCGTCGAGGATATCTATGACGCCGTCAGAAACCGTCCGCAAAACAAGGGCAAGCTGGGAACGATCCTGTGGCACCTGACAACTGATCACTACGCAAAAGCGCTGCGCAAGGCGAAGTCGCATTTCGAAGGGATCAAACTGGACCGACTTCGCATTAAACCAAAAGTGAAGATCACTGGCGAGTTCTATGTTTCGACCGTCGAAGGGGATGCCAACCATAGTATCCACGCTTGGCTAGAGCAGGAAGGCGCCGAGGTCTTACCAGCGCCTGTGGCGGTTTGGTTCGACTATCTGATGCGCTTTGCGCGTCGCAAGCAGCAGGATCGTATTGGCATTCACAAAGGCGCCCGGAAGAAACAATTGATGATCGAGCTTGCTCGGCGTTTGTATCGGGGCCGCTATCATAGCCTTTGCAAAGCCCTGGGGGATATCCCGCGTCACCTGCCGGATCAGAATGAATTGGCACGGCTTGCTCAACCCTTCTACGACAACCGCCTGAACGGTGGTGAGGGGGACTTGTTGGTGGGCAAGGCGCTATATGCGCATTTGCACAAGGTCGCCCATATGGTCTGCGAACTGTCCCCCTACGGATGTTTGCCGAACACCATGTCGATCGGCGCAATGGCCGCAGCACAGGGTAAGTATCCAGACCTTCTTTATGCGCCGCTTGAGATCAAGGGGGATAGCGAGGTGCACGTCATCTCGCGCTGCCAGATGGTGCTGACGGAAGCCAAGGCGCGCGCCCGGTCCGAATTTGACGCGGCGCTGAAGGCGGCTGGTTTGACACTGGAAGAAGCGCGCGCCCGGTATGAGGCCCACCCGGAGATGCACGACCCGTTTTGGCAAGTGCCCAAGCGCGGCGCAGTTGGAACCGCCGCCAATGTGGTTCTGGAACTTGGGGGGGCGTCACTGTGAAAATCGCGGGGATCGACATCGGGTCTACGACCGTCAAAGGCATTGTTTTTGAAAACGGAAAGGTCCTTTGGGAAAGCTATTGGCGGCACAACACCCGTCAGGCTGAAAAGACGCTTGAACTGCTGGAACAGATGGAGTCAGAGGCCGCGTTTCAGCCACAACAGGATCAGATCGTTTTCACCGGCTCCGGTGCCGAACTGATCGCCCCACTTGCGGGCGGCAAAGTCGTTCAAGAAGTGGTCGCCGTTGCTGCGGCCGTGGACGCGTTGCACCCAAACGTCCGTTTCGTATCGGAGATCGGCGGCGAGGACATGAAGACCTTGTTTTTCACCGAAAGCGAGGCTGGAAAATCCAAGCAGGTCTATATGCAATCGGCCTGCAGCGGGGGGACCGGAACCTTCATCGAGAAATCGGCCCGAAAGCTGAAAGTCTCGTCGGAAAGGCTGTGCGCGCTTCCCTACATGGGCAAAACGCTTCATCGGATCAGTGCCAAGTGCGGAATATTTGCCGAGACGGACGCCAACAGTCTGGTCAAAGCTGGGGTGCCCGAGGATGAGATCATCGCCAGCCTTTTCGAGGCCGTGGTCCATCAAAATCTTGCCACGCTGACGAAGGGCAACACACCCATCCCCGAAGTACTGTTACTTGGCGGACCCAATATGTTCTTCAAAGGGCTTCAAGAAGCCTGGGTGGCGCATCTGACAAAACTCTGGGCCGAACGCGGTGTGGAATTGCCGGCAGACAAAGCCCCGGAGGACTTGATCACCGTACCAAAGGACGCGCTTTACTATGCGTGCCGGGGTTGCGTAGAGGTCGCGCTTGCCGACCCCGAAACCGCCCAAAACTACACCGGTACGGAAAAGCTGCGCTGGTGGATCGAAGAAGGTCAGCACGAGGCCAAAAGCAAAGAAGGCGCGACGGCGCTGGCCGGGGGCGCACCCGAGCTGAAATCCTTCAAAGAACGCTATGGGAAACCCTCGCCGGGTGTTGTTGCCTCGGTTCCAACGAATGGGCCGGTATTCGTCGGTTGTGACTTTGGATCAACCACCGTCAAAGCGGTCGCCTTGGATGGTGATGCGAATGTAGTGGCCTCGTGCTACCGACCGTCGGACGGAAACCCAATTGAAGACGCGCGGGCGATTTTCGGGGCGCTGCATCAGGCCGGTGTCAGCAATGTTGGCGGTCTTGGGGTGACGGGCTACGGCAAGGATCTTCTCAAGGACATTATCGGCGCGGATGTCCCGGTGGTCGAAACCGTCGCCCATGCAACGGCGGCCCTGCATTTTGTCCCCGATGCGGATGCGATTTGCGATGTCGGCGGCTGCGACGTGAAGATTATGTTGTTGCGGCAGAACACCGTGTCGGACTTTCGCCTGAACTCTCAGTGTTCGTCGGGCAACGGGGCCTTCTTGCAAGGGGTGGCAGAGCGCTATGATATCCCGCTAAACGACTATGCCGAAACGGCCTTCTCGGCCAAACAGATGCCAGCCCTGATGATGGGGTGCGGCGTTTTTCTTCAGTCAGACATTGTAAACCAACAGCGCAAAGGTTGGTCCGCCGAAGAAATCATGGCCAGCCTTGCCTCGGTGTTGCCACTGAATGTCTGGGTTTATGCCGGGCAATTTCAGAACTTGAAGGCCGCCGGGAAGAAGTTCGTTCTGCAAGGCGGCACGCATCGAAATCTTGCCGTTGTGAAGGCGCAGGTCGATTTCATCGAAAGCCGCGTACCCGGGGCCAAAGTTATCGTGCACCCGTATTCCGGAGAGGCCGGTGCGATCGGCGCGGCTTTGCTGGCCAAGGAACACGGAGAGGCCGGACTGCCCACGCAATTCCGGGGGTGGGACACGATCGAAGGGCTGACCTATGTCAGCACGACCAACGACAAGACCACCTGTCGCTGGTGCACGATGAACTGCAAGCGCGCTTTCATCGACGTGGAGCTTCCAGATGCCCTCGGTCGTTCTGACAGCGCTGTTCCTCTTGCCCCGGGTTGGGCACGGGTCATCACCGGCAACTCTTGTCCAAAGGGACTTGTCGAAGACAAGGCTGCGCTGCGCAGCAAGTTAACTCAGATGGAGGACGCCAAGCATGACGCTCCTGACATTTCCGAAACTGTTCGCGAAACCGCGTTCCGCTGAAGTCGTCCGACCCGAGAGAAAGCTCCGGATCGGGATTCCACGTGTTCTGAACATGTGGTCGACGCATCGCTTCTGGACCACGTTCTTCGTAGAGCTTGGGGTCAACCGTCGCAGTGTTGTCTATTCCTCGGAAACATCCGAGGCGCGTCAGCGTGAATTCGGGCAGGGACGTGCCGCTGTGGATTGCTGTTACCCGGTGAAATGCATGACCGGACACTACGGGGAATTGCTGCACGGGCTTAAGAAGCCGATCAACGTCCTGTTCAGCCCCAAGATCACGACGCTGCCTTCGATCCTGCAGGGAGAAGTCAGAAATACGATGTCCTGCCCAAGGGTCCTTGCCGGAGCCGAAAGCACTAAAGCCGGGTTCCTGAGAGAGGGGAATGCCTTTGCAGATGCGGGCGTCATCTATGTCGATCCGGTTGTGCATCTGGATGAACCAAAGCTGGCGGCGCGGGAATTGTTCGAGGCGCTTGATCCCGTTCTCGAAGATTTGACCCCCGAAGAAGTCGAGGCAGCGATCGAAGCGGGTTTCGCCGCCTTGGAAGAGTTCGACACTTCTTTGCGCAAACAAAGTCTGAATGTCCTGCGAAACTGTGCTGCGGATAGCCGTCCGGCGGTTCTGGCGCTGGGCCGTCCCTATCACATGGACCCCGGAATTGGGCATGGTATCGCGACGGAGTTGCAAGAGGCAGGCTATCCGGTTCTTTGGGGACAATATCTACCCCTTGAGGAAGACCTTCTTGATTGGCTGTATCGTGACCTCTTGTCCGCTGGCAGAATTCGAACCCCCTTTGATATTTCGGATATCTGGCCAAGCTCGCACAGTTCGAACACCAATGAATTGCTCTGGGCTGCGCGCTATGCGTCCTTGATGCCCTGGATCGCCTGCGTCATCCGCTTTTCAAGCTATGAATGCGGGATGGATCAACCGACCTATACCCCGGTTCAAGAAACTGTCGAGGCGCTGGGCACGCTCTTCTTCGCCTTTCAGGATCTTGATGCAACAAACCCTGCGGGTTCTGTTCGTATCCGGGTCGAGACGATTGACTACTATCTCAAGCGCCGCGCGCAGAAGATCATCGAACAGAAACTTGCGGCACTTGATACACCGCCAGAGAGCTTCTCTAATCTGGGCAGCATAAAAGACGCCGCTCAGTGACAGCCGTTCTGGCGTGCGCATTTCTTAGGGTGTGTCGCCGGTTTTGGTGATGAGTATTCATTTTTTGTTCTTTTGATCTGGGACGGGGCGCAGGCCTGCCCTATCTTTGATCTATGAGTCTCGATCAGATCACAGGATTCCCTTTGCGCAAGGGGCGGGTGCACGAAGTGTGCGGCCCCTCGGCCTTTGGCTTTGCGGCCGTGGTTGCAGGGCTGGCGGGTACGCGGTTCCTGTGGGTGCGCGAAAGCTGGCAGGGCAGTGTGCTGAACCCCGTGGGCGGGGGCGCTTTCTTTGATCCTGCGATGCTGCTGGTGGCGCAGGCCAAGGATCAACTGGATGCCTTGGCCGTGACCGAAGAAGCGCTGAGAGATGGCTCTATGCCTGTCGTGATTGTTGAGCTTAGCCAGCCACTGTCCTTGAAAGCGGGGCGGCGGTTGCAGCTGGCGGCGAAGGCCGGGCGCTCGACGGGCCTGTGCATTATCCCCGAAGGCATGGGCAGCAATGCGGCCGAGACGCGCTGGCATTCGACGCCGATTTATGACCCCAAGGATTCGACTCTGAATTGCTGGAAGCTTATAAAGAACAAAACAGGAACAAATGGAGCCTGGAATGTTCGCTGGCAGGCCGCGTCGCGTCGTTTGCATATGGTTTCCCCGGCTGGCGAGTGACCGGGTTCTGCGCGCATGTCCGGTCGATGGGCCCTTTGCGCTGACCCTGATGCAGCAGAACACGACGCGGCTGTATTGCCTGAACGCGGCGGCGCAGGGGCAGGGGTTGCAGCGGGGGATGCCGTACTCTGACGCGCGCGCCTTTTGCCCCGATCTGCAAAGCCAGCCTGCCGACACCGCGGCAGAGGAACGGTTCCAATTGGTCCTGCGCCGGTGGGCGACGCGGTACTCGCCTTGGGTGGGGTTAGAGGGGCACGATGGGCTGGTGCTGGATATCTCGGGCGTGGCGCATCTGTTCGGTGGAGAGGCCGGTTTGCTGGCCGACATGCGCCAGCGGCTGATGCGGGCGGGGCTGTTTGCCCAGATCGGTCTGGGTGACACGCGTGGCGCGGCTTGGGCCTTGGCCCACGCGGGCGAGGGGCAGGCGGCCCCCGGCGACCCGCTAACGGCGTTGGGCGAGCTGCCTGTCAGCGCCCTGCGGCTGGACGAAAAGACGGTCATCGCCCTGCAACGGCTTGGCCTGCGAACCATCGCCGCCTTGGACGCTGCCGCGCGCGCGCCCCTGACCCGACGCTTTGGGCCGGACCTGCTGTTGCGGCTGGATCAGGCCTTGGGGCGGCAGCCGGAAGAACTCTCTCCGATGGCCGAGCCGCCGCATTACGGGGTGCGGATGACCCTGCCGGAACCCATCGGTCTGACCGATGATGTCATGGCCGGGACGGAACGGCTGTTGCGGCAGCTTTGCACCAAGCTGAAGGCGCAAGAGGCCGGGGCAAGAGAGTTGATGCTGACCCTGCGCCGCGTCGATCAGGGCAATCAGCAGGTAGAGCTGCGTCTGGCCGCCGCCCTGCGCGACCCGGACCGGATTATCAGCCTCTTTGAACGCGGGATCAGCGGGGTAGACGCAGGCTTTGGTATTGACCAGTTGCGCCTTCAGGCCACGCGGGTCGAACCCCTGCCGGTGCAGCAGATCAGCCATGTGTCCTCGGACCGGGCCGATCAGGTGGACGATCTGATCAGCCGCATCGGCGCGCGGATCGGGCTAGAGAATATCCAGCGCTTCCTGCCCGCCGACAGCCACATCCCCGAGCGCAGCTTCATCGTCGCCCCCGCCGCCTATTCCAAACCGGAAGGGGGCTGGGCGGCACCGCGCCCGCGCCCCCTGTCCCTGTTCCCGCCAGAGCCCATCGCAGGCAGCGGATCGCGCCCGCCGAAACGCTTCCGCTGGCGGCGCATGTCGCTGAGCACCGCGCGGGCCACCGGGCCTGAACGCATCCTGCCCGAATGGTGGTTGCAGGACGACAATTGGCGCGGGGGGCTGCGCGATTATTGGCATGTGGAAACGCGGCAGGGCTGGCGGCTGTGGCTGTTCTATACCCCGCAAAACCCGGGCTGGTTCGTGCAGGGGCAATTCGCATGAGTGATACCCGCATCCCTCATCTGTCCACCTATGCAGAGCTGTGCGTGACCACGAATTTCACCTTCCTCACCGGGGCGTCCCACCCCGAGGAATACGTGGTCCGCGCGGCCGAGCTGGGGTTGGAAGCCATCGCCATCACCGACCGCAATTCGCTGGCCGGGGTGGTGCGGGCGTTTTCCGCGCTGAAAGAGCTGAAACGCGCGGCCGAGGAAGATGTTCAGGTGCGCTCTCAGCAGCGGATCGACCCGTCCTCGCGCCAGAAAACCGGCCCGGACGAAGGCCTGCCCCGCCCCGCAACTCCGCGCCTGCCCAAGCTGATCGTTGGTTGCCGTCTGGTCTTGCGCGACAACCCGGTGCACTGGCTGGCCCTGCCGCGCGACCGGGCGGGTTACGCCCGGCTGTCGCAACTGCTGACCCTTGGCAAACGGCGGGCCGAGAAGGGGCAGTGCGATCTGACCCTGTCCGACCTGTTGGACCATGGCGCGGGCATGACCCTGATCGCCCTGCCGCAGGATGGCTTGCACCACGCCGCAGAACAAATCCGGCAGATGCGCCGCCGCTATCCCGGCCATGTGTTTCTGGGCGCGGCCCCGAAATACGATGGTTCTGATCAGGCGTACCTAGAGGCCTGCGCCGCGCTGGCGCTGAAAACCTCTGCCCCGATGGTGGCGGTGGGCGATGTGCTGATGCACCGGGGCGCGCGCAAACAGCTGGCCGATGTGCTGACCTGTATGCGCGAGCATATCACCATCGACCAGATCGGCACCCGTGCGCTGCTCAATTCGGAACGGCGGCTGAAGGGGTACGATGATATGCTGCGCGTTTTCCACCATCACCCTGCCGCCTTGCGCCGCAGCGTGGAGATCGCCGCGCGCAGTTCCTTCTGCCTGTCAGAGCTTAGCTATGAATACCCCGATGAAATTGCCGAGAATGAGACCCCTCAAGCCCGCCTGAAGCGTCTGGCGAAAGAGGGGCTAAAGCGCCGCTATCCTGACGGCCCGCCCGACCGGGCGCTGCAGCTGATGGACAAGGAATTGAACCTGGTTCAGGAGCTGGGCTTCCCCGCCTATTTCCTGACCGTCTATGACATCGTGCAATTCGCACGCTCGCAGGGGATCCTGTGTCAGGGGCGCGGCTCTGCCGCAAACTCGATCCTGTGTTACCTGCTTGGCATCACCGATGTCTCCCCGGACATGATCGCCATGGTGTTCGAACGCTTCATCTCGCGCTATCGCGGCGAGCCGCCCGATATCGACGTGGATTTCGAACATGAACGCCGGGAAGAGGTGATCCAGTGGATTTATCAAAAATACGGGCGGCATCGGGCGGGGCTGTGCGCCACCGTGATCCACTTTCGGTCTCGGGCTGCGATCCGTGAGGTGGGCAAGGTGATGGGGCTTAGTCAGGACGTGACCGCCAGCCTGTCCAGCCAGATCTGGGGCCAGTCCAACAAGGGCGCCGAGATGGAGCGGATACGTGAACTGGGCCTTGATCCCACCGACCGGCGCCTGTCCCAGACCATCCGCCTGATCAAAGAGGTCATCGGCTTCCCCCGCCACCTGTCGCAACACGTGGGCGGTTTCGTCATCACCAAGGGGCGGCTGGATGCGCTGTGCCCGATCGAGAACGCCGCGATGGAGGATCGCACCGTCATCGAATGGGACAAGGACGATATCGACACGCTGGGCATCCTGAAGGTCGATGTGCTGGGGCTGGGGATGCTGTCGTGCATCCGCAAGTCCTTTGACCTTCTGCGCCAGCATGACGATGTGCGCGTGACCCTTGCCACCGTCCCGCAAGAGGACCGCACGACCTATGACATGCTGCAAAAGGCTGATGCGGTGGGGGTGTTTCAGGTGGAAAGCCGGGCGCAGATGAACTTTCTGCCCCGGATGAAACCCGCCACCTTCTATGATCTGGTGATCGAGGTCGCCATCGTCCGCCCCGGCCCGATCCAAGGCGGCATGGTGCAGCCCTTCATCCGGCGGCGGCAGGGATTGGAAAAGCCCGAACCCTTTGGCCCTGCGCTGGAACAGGTCACCGCCCGCACCCTTGGCGTGCCGCTGTTTCAAGAGCAGGCCATGCAGATCGCCGTCGTTGGCGCCGGTTTCACCGCCGAAGAGGCCGACCGGTTGCGCCGATCCCTCGCCTCTTTCCGGCGGATGGGCAGTATTGGCGTTTTCCGCGACAAGTTTGTCGAGGGGATGCTGGCCAATGGCTATGACATGGACACGGCCGAGCGCTGTTTCTCGCAGATCGAAGGCTTTGCCGACTATGGCTTCCCCGAAAGCCACGCGGCGGCCTTTGCGATGCTGGTCTATGTCTCGGCCTGGCTGAAATGCCACCACCCGGCGGTCTTTGCCTGCGCGCTACTGAATTCTCAGCCGATGGGGTTTTACGCGCCTGCGCAGATCGTGCGCGACGTCCGCGAACATCAGGTCGAGGTGCGCCCGATCTGCCTGAACGCCAGCGACTGGGACAACACGCTGGAGCGCCGCCCCGACGGGGCGCTGGCCCTGCGGTTGGGGTTCCGACAGATCAAAGGCTTCAAAGAAGAGGACGCCAACTGGATCGTCGCCGCCCGTGGTAATGGTTACCCTGATCCTGAATCCGTCTGGCTGCGCGCCGGTCTGCGCCCCGCCGCGTTAGAGCGACTGGCCGAGGCTGATGCGTTTTCCGGCATGGGTCTGACCCGCCGCGATGCCCTGTGGCAGGTTCGTGCTATTCGGGGCCAAGCCCCGCTGCCTCTGTTCAATGACCCGATTGATGGCGAGATGATCCGCGAGCCGGATGTAGAACTCCCCTCGATGCATCTGGGGGAAGAGGTGGTCGAGGATTACGTTTCGATGCGGCTGACCCTGCGCGCCCATCCGATGGAGCTGCTGCGCCCGCAAATCCCCGATCTGACCCCGCATGACATGTTGCCAGAGGTCCCGCCCGGCCAGATCAGCGTCTGCGGGTTGGTGATCACCCGGCAACGGCCCGGCACGGCCTCGGGCGTGATCTTCCTGACGCTTGAGGATGAAACCGGCGTGTCCAACGTCATCGTCTGGCCGAAGGTCTATGAACAATATCGCCGGTCCGTCATGGGTGGACGGCTGTTGCGCGTCTGGGGCTATCTGCAGCGCGAGGGCATCGTCGTTCATGTCATTGCTCAACGGATCGAGGATCTCTCGCCCCGCCTGTCCGACCTTGGTCATCCGCTGGACGAAACCGTGGGCTTGTCGCAACCTACCGCGGACGAAGCCCCGCGCCCTCGCAAAGCCCCGAAATCCGCCGCACGACACCCGCGCGAACAGGCCAAACGGCTGTTCCCAAGCCGCGATTTCCACTGACCCAAGGCCCCTGTGACACATCCGCCGGTTAGCGGGTATGCAATTTGCGGGACTAGTTAGGTCGCGCGCCGCGTGTATAGTTGCGTTGTCTGGTCGGGGAGGACCGGGCAGGCGGCCCGATTGCCGCCATGGAAAGGCGCACTGAGGAGGGGACACCTAATGGACATCGAGAAAATTCAGGACCAGTCGCAGGACTGGGCAGAGTTGCTTGGCCGCGCGCAGACAGCCATGCAACGTGCAGGCCAGTTGGCCGCCGACAAGGCCAGCGGGGAAGAGTACTCGATCGTTGATTTCAACTCTGTCATGCAGGCCTATATGACGGCCCTGCCGCAGCTCTTTGCCGATCCGGTCCGCATGATGGACTGTATGCAAAGCTATTGGCTAAGCTGGGCCGGGGCTTGGACCGACGCGTTCTCTGGTGACAACGCAGGCACCAAGGACAAACGTTTTCGCGACCAGCGCTGGCAGGATGATCCGGTGCTGCAAGGGCTGAAGGAAAGCCATATCGCTTTGGAAAACGCGACCGAGGAATTCCTGTCCGGCCTGCCAGACGGCACCAAGGAAACCCTGCGCGTGAAGTTTTATACACGTCAGATGCTGTCCGCCATGTCCCCGGCGAACCACCTGATGATCAACCCCGCTGCCCGCGAAACGATGATCGAAACCGAAGGTCAAAGCGTTCTGGACGGGTTCCGCAATCTTGTCGAAGATCTGGAGCGCGGCGATGGCCGGCTTGAAATCCAGACCAGCGATCCTCAGGCGTTCGAGGTAGGCAAAGATCTGGCCACCACGCCGGGCAAGGTGATCTATGAAAACCAGCTGATGCAGCTGATCCACTACGCGCCGCTGACCAAGAAACAGAAGAAGCGCCCGCTGATCTTCATCCCCCCGTGGATCAACAAATACTACATCTTCGACATGCGCCCCGATAACTCTTTGGTGCGCTATATGCTGGAGCAGGGCCACAGCGTCTTCTTGATTTCATGGGTGAACCCGACCAAGGAACACGCGGACCTCAGTTTTGAGGACTACATGAAACTGGGCCCGTTGACCGCGCTGGATGTCGCGCAAGAGATCACGGGCGAGGACAAGTTCGACCTGCTGGGCTTCTGCATCGGGGGCATTCTGCTGACCGCGACGCTGGCCTATATGGCCGCCAAGAAAGACAAGCGCGCCGCGACGGCCACCACTCTGGCCACGATGGTCGACTTCACCAATGTGGGGGAGACCGGCGTCTTTATTGACCGCGACCGTCTTGCCGCCATGCGCGAGCATATGAAGACCACTGGTTACCTTGAGAACCACCACCTGCAGGACATGTTCTCGATGATGCGCGAGAACGATCTGGTCTGGTCGTTCCACGTCATGAACTATCTGATGGGCAAAAAGCCCCCGGCGTTCGACCTGCTGTACTGGAATGCGGACAGCACACGCCTGCCGGCGGCCATGTTGCTGTGGTACCTCGAGCATATCTATATCGAAAATGGCCTGCGCGAACCGGGTAAGCTGACGCTGGACGGCGTGCCGATCGACATCAGCAAGATCGACGTTCCGTTCTTTGTGCTGGCCACCAAGGAAGACCACATCGCCTTGTGGAGCTCTATTTACCCAACCACCCAACTGCTGGGCGGCGAAGTGAAGTTCGTTCTGGGCGGGTCCGGCCATATCGCGGGGGTCATCAATCCTCCGGTCGAGAAGGCGAAGTACAACTACTATACCCGCGACGACTATCCTGAAAGCCACGAGGAATGGTTGGAAGGTGCAGAAGAGCACAAAGGCTCTTGGTGGCCAGAGTGGAGCAAGTGGATGGCCGAGCACACTGACGAAGAAGACGTGCCCGCCCGCAAGCCCGGTATGGGCAAGGTCAAAGCGATCGAAGATGCGCCCGGCCGATATGTGATGGCGAAATAGCCGGTAGAAATATTCAAGAAAACGGCGCCTTCGGGTGCCGTTTTTATATTTTGGGAAGAGGACCCTTGACCTTCCAGTGACTGGAACCCTTATTTGGGGCAGAGTACCAGATTCGAGGCTCTTCCATGACTGCTCATTCCAAGATAATCCTTTCCGTTGACGGCATGACCTGCGGCAGCTGCGCCAGCCGTGTAAACCGCGCCTTGGCCGCTGTGCCGGGTGTAGATGAGGTCAGCGTCAACCTTGCGGCCGATACGGCCACCGTCAAACTTGCTGATGGTTCGGTTACGGCAGAAGCGCTGATGGCGGCCTCGACCGAGGCGGGTTATCCCGCACGCCTATCCGATGAACACATCCGCGACCAACAGCGCGCCCGGAAAGAGGCCGAGGCCCAGACAGCCTTGCGGCGCGCCGTTCTTGCCGCTGTTCTGACCTTGCCGGTTTTCCTGGTCGAGATGGGCGGCCACCTGATCCCCGCATTGCACCACTTTATCGGACAGACCATCGGGCATCAGACCAGCTGGATTCTACAATTTCTGCTGACGACACTGGTGCTGGCGGGACCGGGGCGAGATTTCTATGCCAAAGGTTTCCCCGCTCTGGCGAAAGGCCGCCCCGATATGAACAGCCTTGTCGCGCTGGGCACGGCTGCGGCCTATAGCTATTCCGTCATTGCCACCTTCCTGCCGGGCCTTTTGCCGGACGCGGTGCGGGCCGTCTATTTCGAGGCCGCCGCCGTCATCGTTGTCCTGATCCTGACCGGTCGCTTCTTAGAAGCGCGCGCCAAGGGGCGCACCGGGGCCGCAATCCAGACTCTTCTAAAACTGCAGGCCCGCTCGGCCCGCGTAAAGCGGGATGGGGACGTTGTTGATGTGCCGGTAGACGACATTCAGCCCGGCGACATCATCGTCCTACGGCCCGGCGAACGGATCGCTGTAGACGGAGAGGTCACCGAAGGCAGCAGCCATGTCGATGAAAGCATGCTGACCGGCGAACCCCTGCCTGTGGTGAAGTCCAAGGGCGCCGAGGTCACCGGTGGCACCGTCAATGGCGCAGGCAGCCTTGAATTCCGTGCGACCCGCGTTGGCGGCGACACGACCCTGTCGCAGATCATCCGCATGGTCGAAGAGGCTCAGGCCGCCAAGCTGCCGATCCAAGGCCTTGTGGATCGGATCACCCTTTGGTTTGTGCCAGCGGTTCTGCTGATTGCGACAGTCACCGTATTGGCTTGGCTGCTGACCGGTGCGCCAGTCACGCTTGCGCTGGTTGCGGGCGTCTCGGTGCTGATCATCGCCTGCCCCTGTGCCATGGGCTTGGCCACGCCGACCTCGATCATGGTGGGCACGGGCCGCGCCGCCGAACTGGGTGTGCTTTTCCGCAAAGGTGACGCGCTGCAACGGTTGTCGACGGTCGACGTGGTTGCGCTCGACAAGACCGGTACGTTGACAGAGGGCCGTCCCGAGATGACCGACCTGATCCTTGCCGATGGATTCGACCGAGCCGAGGTTCTTGCCCGTGTTGCAGCCGTCGAGGTTCGCTCAGAACACCCGATCGCGCAGGCCATCACCCGCGCCGCCAAAGCGGAAGAGGCGGATACCCTGACAGCCGAAGAGTTCACCGCGATCCCCGGCTTTGGCGCCAAAGCCACAGTCGCAGGCCAAGTGGTTCTGGTCGGCGCCGATCGTCTGATGGACCGCGAGGGCATCGATATTGCCGCGTTGAAACAGACCGAGTCCGATCTGGCCTCTCTGGGGAAAACCGCGCTCTTCGCGGCTATCGACGGGCAGGCGGCGGCCGTTATCGCTGTGTCAGACCCGCTCAAGCCGACGACCCCGGCAGCGATCCAAGCCTTCCACGACGAAGGATTGCACGTGGTCATGCTGACCGGCGACAAGCGCGAAACGGCCCGAGCCATTGCGGACGAGCTGGGCATTGATCAGGTCGTCGCGGGCGTTCTGCCCGACGGCAAGGTCGAGGTGCTCAAGGCCCTTCAGGACGAAGGCAACATCGTGGCCTTCACCGGCGACGGTATCAACGACGCGCCCGCACTGGCGCAGTCTGACGTGGGTATCGCCATTGGTACCGGCACCGATGTGGCGATCGAGGCCGCAGACGTTGTCCTAATGTCCGGCGACCTTCGTGGGGTGGTGAACGCCCATCAGGTTTCCACCCGGACATTGGGCAATATCCGTCAGAACCTGTTCTGGGCCTTTGGGTACAATGTCGCGCTTATCCCCGTGGCCGCGGGCGTCCTGTACCCCGCCTTTGGGCTGCTGCTGTCACCCATGCTGGCCGCTGGCGCCATGGCCTTGTCGTCGGTCTTTGTCCTGACCAACGCCCTTCGCCTGCGCCGGGTCCGCGCTGTTCTAGGAGACCCATCATGAATATCGGAGAAGTTGCCGACCGCACCGGCGTGCCCTCGAAAACCATCCGGTATTACGAAGATATCGGCCTGATCACCCCGGCCCGCACAACGAACGGCTATCGCCACTTCCGCGAGACCGATCTGCACAAGCTCAGCTTCCTCGGCCGTGCGCGCGCACTTGGGTTCACCATCGAAGACTGCCGCACCCTGATGGCGCTTTACGAAGATGACACCCGCGAAAGCGCTAAGGTCAAGCAGTTGGCACAGGCTCATCTGGATGAGATTGATCAAAAAATCGCACAGCTACAAGGCATGCGCGCGACCCTGTCGCATCTGGTCGAGTGCTGCGCGGGGGATGATCGCCCGGATTGCCCGATCCTTCAGGATCTGGGCGGCGAACCGGCGGAATAGCGCCCGTCTCATAAGATTTGTTGCGGTTTTGAAGGTTGGCCCGCATCATGTGACCAACCCACCAATACCGTGACCTCTTGTTCACAGAGGCTCCGCAGCCCGAAGGATATCACCGTGCCCTTTTTCGCCGCTTTGAATCTCATCCGCCAGTTCGCCCCTGCCACCAAGCTAGCCTTGCAGGTTCTATTGCTGGCTTCTGCTTTTCTTTTGTCACCGGCACAAACCGTCCAGGCGCAGGACAACGGCACAGCCCAAACCGAACAGGCGCTGAAGCTGGATCGCGAATTCAGGGCAGAGCTTCAATTGCGACTGCAACTTCTCGGATTTGATCCTAAAGGCACCGACGGATTTTTCGGTCCCAATTCACGCAAGGCGATCTCGGCCTGGCAGGTAAGCATCGACGCCGAACCGACGGGCTATTTCTCGGTCGGATTGATGGACAAGCTGATCCTGCAAAGCCAGCCAGCCTTTGACGCATGGTCGCTGGAAAATCCTGAAGGCGACATCCTTAAATACTGACGGCATCAGTACACGGAATAGAAAAAGCCGCCCCGAGGGGCGGCTTTCGTCATTTCAATACTGTCCGTACAGCTTAGCCGATGATCGCGTTCAGCGTGGCGCTGGGACGCATGACCTTGGCTTTCAACTCGACGCTGGGGCGGAAGTAGCCGCCGATGTCGGCTGCGGGACCTTGGGCCGCTGCCAGTTCGGACAGGATCGCTTCTTCGCCGTCGGCCAGAGCCTTGGCGATCGGGGCGAACTCGGCAGCCAGATCTGCGTCGTCCGACTGTGCGGCCAGGGCTTCTGCCCAGTAGCGCGCGAACCAGTAGTGGCTGTCGCGGTTGTCCGGCTCACCCACTTTGCGCGAAGGCGAACGGTTGTCGTCCAGAATGCCTTGGGTGGCTGCTTCGGCTGCCGCGCCCAGAACACCCGCTTTCGCGTTGCCCTTGCTGTCGGCAAGGAAGTTCAGCGATTCACCCAGTGCACAGAACTCACCCATCGAGTCCCAACGCAGGTGGTTCTGTTCAACCAGCTGCTGAACGTGCTTCGGTGCCGAGCCGCCCGCGCCGGTTTCAAACAGGCCGCCGCCGTTCATCAGTTTCACGATCGACAGCATCTTGGCCGAGGTGCCCAGTTCCAGGATCGGGAACAGGTCGGTCAGGTAGTCGCGCAGAACGTTACCGGTGATGGCGATCGAGTCGTTGCCCGCGGTGATGGTCTTCAGCGACTGGGCGGTTGCCTCACGTGGGGCCATGATCTGGAACTTGTCGGCAACGCCTTTCTCTTCCAGAACCGGCTTCACGTATTCGATCAGCTGAGCATCGTGGGCGCGGTTTGCGTCCAGCCAGAAGATGGCTTCCGAACCGGTCAGACGCTGGCGGTCCATGGCCAGCTCGATCCAGTTCAGGATCGGCGCTTTCTTCACGGTGCAGGAGCGCCAGATGTCACCAGCCTCTACATCGTGCGAATGCAGGGTCTCGCCATTGGCCAGAACGATGCGGATGGTACCGTCTGCCGGTGCCTCGAACGTGGTCGGATGCGAGCCGTACTCTTCGGCTTTCTGTGCCATCAGGCCGACGTTGGCGACGGAACCCGCGGTGGTCACGTCCAGCGCGCCATTGGCTTTGAAGAAGTTGATGGTTTCGTCATAGACGGTCGCATAGCAGCGGTCGGGGATGACACAGTTGGTGTCGCCCTTTGCGCCGGTTTCGTCCCAGCCCTTGCCGCCAGCGCGGATCACAGCCGGCATCGAGGCGTCGATGATGACGTCCGACGGCACGTGCAGGTTGGTGATGCCTTTGTCGCTGTCGACCATGTACATAGACGGACGGTCCAGTGCGGCGATCTCAGCTTTGATTTCGGCGGCGTTGGGCAGGGTGTCGATGGCGGCCAGAACCGCGCCCAGACCCGAGTTCGCATCGCCACCGGCAGCAGCAATCGCGTCGCCATGAGCTTCCCAAACCGGGCCCAGCCATGCTTTGACCGCGTGGCCGAAGATGATCGGGTCGGACACTTTCATCATGGTCGCTTTCATGTGCAGCGAGAACATGGTGCCGTCGGCTTTGGTGTCTTCGATGGCGTCTGCCAGGAACGCGCCCAGAGCTTTCGCCGACATGAAGGTCGCGTCAGCAACGGTGCCTTCTTCCAGCGGCCAGCCGTCTTTCAGAACGGTGACTGCGCCGTCTTTGCCCACGAATTCGATCTTCGCGTCGCCTGCCTGGGCGGCCGAGATGGTGGCCGACACTTCGTTGGCGTAGAAGTCGTTGCCGGGCATGGACGAAACTTTGGTTTTGCTGTCAGCAACCCATGCACCCATTGAGTGCGGGTTGTTCTGGGCAAAGTTCTTAACAGCGCGGGCCGAACGGCGGTCCGAGTTACCTTCGCGCAGGACCGGGTTCACGGCCGATCCTTTGATCGCGTCGTAACGGGCCTTGATCGCGGCTTCTTCGTCATTGGCAGGCGTTTCAGGGTAGTTCGGCAGGTTATAGCCCTGACCCTGCAGCTCGGTGATCGCGGCAACCAGCTGCGGAACCGACGCCGAGATGTTCGGCAGTTTGATGACGTTGGCGTCCGGGGTTTTTACCAGAACACCCAACGCGGCCAGATCGTCGTCCTGACGCTGTTCTTCGGTCAGGTTCTCGGGGAAGGTCGCGATGATGCGGCCTGCCAGCGAAATATCGGGGGTACCGACGGTGATATCAGCTGCGGATACGAACTTGCGAATGATCGGCAGGAAAGACGCCGAGGCCAGCTCGGGCGCTTCGTCTACAATTGTATACAATATGTCAGGGGTTTTGTTCTCAGCCATCGTCTCTTCCCTTTTTCCGATTTCGGGTGTTCTTGCCGCAGGACTGCGGCGCGGGGTTGCTGTGTCTCTCTCTGCGCGGCTATGTGCCTTGATGCGCAGGGTGTTAAAACAAACCTCGCCTAAAACAGATTGCCGAAATTATCAACCATGGATGGGCCCGGAAACCGGGGCATTTTGCCTCTGCCCCCGGAAATCTCGGAAATTTTGCGGTGAGGGACTGCCTTCCCGTGTCGGGCGGGCTATAGCATAGAAAACTGGTCCGATGATTTGACCGGGATTAAGGGGGATAAAATGGCAGAACTCAGATTTGCGTCCAGTCTGGACCGGTTGGGAACGGAATCAGCCTTTGTCGTGTTGGCACGGGCGCAGCAACTGGCGGCGCAGGGCAAGGACATTATCAATCTTGGTATTGGCCAACCCGATTTTCAAACGCCCGAGCATATCGTAGAGGCCGGGATCAAGGCGCTGCGTGACGGGCATCACGGTTATACCCCGGCCAACGGGATCCCCGCCCTGCGCGAGGCCGTTGCCGCCGACCTGCATCGCCGTCACGGGGTCGAGGTGAACCCGGACAACGTGGTCGTGGTGCCCGGTGGCAAACCCACCATGTTCTTCGCGGTGCTGATGTTTGGCCAGCCCGGAGCCGAGATCATGTATCCCAACCCCGGTTTCCCGATCTACGAGTCCGTGATCCGCTATTCCGGCGCGACCCCGGTTCCGATTGCCCTGCGAGAGGAAGAGGGTTTCGCCTTTTCCGCCGAGGCCGTTCTGGACCAGATCACCGACAAGACCAGCCTGATCATCATCAACAGCCCCGCCAATCCTACCGGCGGCGTGACACCGAAGGAAGAGATCGACAAGCTGGTCGCGGGCCTTGCTGACCACCCGCATGTGACACTCATGTCGGACGAGATTTATTCGAACATGCTCTATGGCGGACGCAAACATGTCAGCCTGTTGCAATACCCGGAAATCCGCGACCGGCTGATCATGCTGGACGGCTGGTCCAAGACCTATGCGATGACTGGCTGGCGGCTTGGCTATGCGGTCTGGCCCGATGCGGCGGTGGATCACGTGACACGCCTGTGCATCAACGACCATTCCTGTGTGAATGCGGCCACGCAATACGCGGGCATCGCTGCGCTTAACGGCCCGCAGGATGCGGTCGACGATATGATGGTCCACTTCGACGACCGTCGTCAGGCGATCGTGCAAGCGCTGAACGAGCTTCCCGGCGTTCGCTGCAGCGACCCCGGCGGCGCCTTCTATGCTTTCCCGAATATCAAAGGGACCGGCATGACCTCGAAACAGGCGCAGGACCGTATTCTGGAAGAGGCTGGCGTGGCCACCGTGGCCGGGACCTCTTTCGGGGCCTGGGGCGAGGGCTTTTTGCGGTTCTCCTATGCCAACAGCAAGGAAAACATCCTGACCGCCATCGACCGGATCAAGCCTCTGCTTTCATAGCTGGGCATGGTTGTCCGACAAAGTTGGATGCAGCCTTGCCCAATCCGGGTTGATCTGTGATCGTCCCCGGAAATCTGGTCAGGGCAGATTGGGGGAGAGGATGCAGAACAAGGTTGTAACGCCAGCAGAGGCCGCCGCGTTGATCAAGGATGGCGACGTGGTGACCACCTCTGGCTTTGTCGGCATCGGCGTTCCCGACGCGCTATTGGCCGCGGTCGAGACACGGTTCGAAGAAACCAGCACCCCGCGCGACCTGACCCTGTTCTTTGCCGCTGGGCAGGGGGACGGCAATGACAGAGGCCTGAACCGCCTTGGACACGAAGGTCTTCTGAAACGCGTGATCGGCGGGCATTGGGGTCTGATCCCCAAGGTTGCCAAGCTGGCGGTTGAGGGCAAGATCGAAGGCTGGAACCTGCCGCAGGGATGTATCAGCCAGCTTTACCGGGACATTGCAGCGGGCAAACCGGGGATGCTGTCAAAGGTGGGTCTGGACACCTTCGTCGATCCGCGTCTGGATGGCGGACGGGTCAACGAACAGTCTACTGACGACCTTGTCGAGCTGATGCAGATCGGCGGCGAAGACTATCTGTTCTACCACGCCGTCAAACCCACCGTCGCCCTTCTGCGCGGCACCACTGCCGACGAAGACGGCAACATCACGATGGAGCGCGAAGCGCTGGTGCTGGACAACCTTGCCCAAGCTATGGCCGTTCAGAATTCCGGCGGCGTCGTGATCGTGCAGGTCGAACGCATCGCCCGCGCAGGCACGTTGCCGGCCCGCGATGTTGTGATCCCCGGCATTCTTGTCGACGCGGTCGTTGTCTCTCCGCCAGAGCTGCACCCGCAGACCTACGGCACGCCGTTTTCTCAGGCCTTCACCAATCGCATCCGTCCGCCAGCGTCAGAAATCGCGCCCATGTCGCTGACCCCGCGCAAGGTGATCGCGCGTCGTTGTGCATTTGAACTGCCGGTAAATGGCGTCGTGAACCTTGGCATTGGCATGCCCGAAGGTGTCGCCGCTGTGGCGGCCGAAGAAGGGCTTTTGCAACACGTGACCCTGACGGCGGAACCCGGCGTGATTGGTGGACAACCGGCCTCGGGCCTTGATTTTGGCGCAGCGGTGAACACCGATGCCATTGTGCCCCAGAACAACCAGTTCGACTTCTACGATGGCGGTGGTTTGGACATGGCCTGCCTTGGTCTTGCGCAGGCCGATGGGGTGGGCAACGTGAATGTCTCGCGCTTCGGGCCGCGTCTTGCGGGGGCTGGCGGCTTCATCAATATCTCGCAAAACGCCAACGCGCTGGTCTTTGCGGGCACCTTCACCGCTAAGGGCTTTGACATTCGCATCGAAGACGGGGCCCTGCAAATCCGACAGGAGGGCGCCAGCCGCAAATTCCTGAAGCAGGTAGAGCAGATTACCTTCTCTGGCGCCCGTGCCGCGCGGCTTGGTCAGCCGGTGCTTTATGTCACGGAACGCTGTGTATTTGAGCTGCAAGCCGGAGGGTTGATCCTGACCGAGATCGCGCCGGGTGTTGATCTGGAAAAAGACATCCTCGCACATATGGAGGTCGCCCCGAAGATCGAAGAACTGCGCGAGATGGACCCGCGTATCTTCCGTGAAGAGGAAATGAATCTGCGTGTCGACCTTCTGCACCTCGATCTTCCAGAGCGTATCGCGCTGAATCCCGAACAGGGACACCTGTTCCTGAACTTCGAGAAATATCGCGTTCGCAGCCGCGAAGACATCGACATCGTCCGCAAAGCCGTGACGGCGGTCTGCGCGCCGCATGGCCAAAAGGTCGAAGTGCTGGTGAACTATGACGACTTCCGGATCGACGAGGATCTGGTTGGCGACTGGGCCGAGATGGTGCAAGCCCTGACTGATCAATACTATACCACGGTCACCCGCTACGCCGGTTCAGCCTTCATGCGCATGAAACTGGCCGAGGCCTTCCCCGACGCCCGCACCCATATCTTTGAAAGCAGCGATCAGGCGCGGCGGTATCAGGGCAAATAGGCCCTCTTTAAAAGCGAAGAACCTGCGCATTTGTATGCACAGGTTCTGTACGCAATTTGTATGGGTTCTGTATGCCGGATTGGGCCCTTTCGGGCCCAGTCGGTCTTAGGCCTTTTGCCATTCCCACGGGCGGGTGAACTCGCCCAGAAGCTGGGTGACGGCTTCTTCGTCCACCGTGTCTTCCAGCTTCACCAGCTGTGCGACCAGCCCGCGTTTCTTGTCTTCGACCACTTCGGCAACCTCGACGGGGTGACCCGCCTCGGCCAGCGCCGCGTCGTAGATGCGTTTGATGGCACGCTTGCGAAGTTCGGGTTTGAAAACCTTGCCCACGGCGGTCTTGGGCAGCTCGTCCAGAATTTCCAGATACTTCGGTACCGCGGCACGTTCGTGGATGTGGTGCTTTGCGTATTCCATCAGCTCTTCGACCGTGGCTTCAGCCCCATCGATCAGTTCGACATAGACGCAAGGCAGCTCGCCCGCAAAGGCATCGGGTTGGCCAATGGCGCCGGCAAAAGCGACCTTGGTGTGACCGGCCAGAGCTTCTTCGATTTCGGCGGGGTCGATATTGTGACCGCCACGGATGATCAAGTCCTTGGCCCGTCCCGTGATATACAGGTAGCCGTCAGCATCCAGTCGACCCAAATCGCCGGTGCGCAGGAACGTACCTTCGGCAAACAGACCTTGGTTCTTGTCTTCCTCGGTATAGGTGCTGCCTTCGTAGACGCCCGGGTTAGAGATGCAAATCTCGCCAACTTCGTCGACGCCGCACTCTTTGAGGACATGCCCGGTTTCATCACAATTCAGGATGCGGACATTGGTGTAAGGGAAGGGAATGCCGACAGAGCCGATCTTCTTTTCGCCCGAGATTGGGTTGCACGAGACAAGGCAGGTCGCCTCGGTCAGGCCATAGCCCTCGATGATATTGACGCCGGTGGCTTGCTCGAACCGTTTGTATAGTTCCACCGGTAGCGGCGCAGAGCCCGAAAAGGCTGTTTGCAGCGAAGAGATATCGGCATCGACCGGGCGCTGCATCGTTGCGGCGATGGCGGTCGGAACGGTGATGATGAAGGTAATTTTCCAGCGTTCGACCAGTTTCCAGAAGTTGTCGAACACCCCGTCCCCGCGATAACCCGCCGGGGTCGGAAAGACCACATGCGCGCCCGATGCGATCATCGACATCAGGATCACGTGACAGGCAAACACGTGGAACAGGGGCAGGGGGCAGATGATGTTGTGGTTTGAGTCAAACAGCAGCGTGTCGCCAAGCCAACCGTTATAGATCATGCCCTCATGCGTATGCTGCGCAACCTTCGGCATCCCTGTGGTGCCGCCGGTATGGAAATAGGCGCCAACATGGTCGTCCTGCCGTTCCTCAAAGGTCAGGCGGTCCGACGGGTATTGGGCCAGACGCTGCGAAAAATCATAGGTGTCCGCGTGGTGTGCTGCCTTGAACTTCGGGCGCAACAGCGGAACGATCCAGCTTTTCGGAGGGGTCAGATACGACTTGAGGTCGATCTCCAGGACTGTGGTCACGCTTGGGGCGTGGTTAACCGCCTCGGCCACTTTCTGCGGCAAGTCGGTTTTGGGGAAGGCCTTAAGCGTGACGACGACCTTGGCACCTGTTTCGCGCAGGATCGCAGAGATCTGCTCGGGCTCTAGCAGCGGGTTAATCGGGTTGACGATCCCGGCTGTCATCCCACCCAATAGAGTGACGGCGGTTTCCAGACAGTTCGGCAGCACATAGGCGACGACGTCGTTTTCACCTACACCAAGATCGCGGAACATGTTCGCGGCCTGCGTGACCTGTCCGTGCAATTCGCTCCACGTCAGGGTTTGCGCCGGGTCCTTGGGGCCAGAGGTGATCTGGTATGAGATCGCGTTGCCGGAACCGTTGCGGTCTTTGGTACGCGACAAAAGCCCATAGACGGTGGACGGCAAGCCACGGTCTGCCCAAGACATTTCGCCTTCTATGGCATCCCGATCTGCTTTCGATCCAAATACGCTCATTGATAGACCCTCCCTGTCCACGACTTTTTATAGCGTACCGGAGAGGATGCGCATTCTGATGGTTCGGCGCAAGCCGCCAAAACAGGGATTCACGCAGCGTCACTACCGGCGGCCGGGGCCGCCGGTGGGCATTTTTGCCTTAGTCCTGCGGAATCCGCAGAACCTGACCGGGATAGATTTTGTCCGGGTGGTTCAGCATCGGCTGGTTGGCCTCAAAGATTTCTTGGTAGCGTGCGCCGTTGCCAAGAGTCTTTTTCGAGATTGCCCAAAGCGTGTCACCCTTTTCGACTGTGTGGAAGACAGGATTGACGCCCGCGACATTGTCTTCAACCTGGGCCACGCCTTCGACGTTACCGACGGCAAGGATGATCTTTTCCTTCATCTCTTGGCTTACTGCGTCGCCCTCGACCTTGACGGTGTCACCGTCAACCGAGATGTCCAGCCCGGTGGCATCCAGACCCAGCTCTTCGACTTCCAGCTTGAGGTTGTCCTCGATGGTGGCAGCTTCAGCTGCTCCGCCGAACAAATTCTTGCCCTTGTCCTTAACGAAGTTCCACAGACCCATTTTCTTCTCCTTGGTTGAGTGGTTCGAACGGACGTTAGGAGAAATCAAATCTGCGGTCAGGTGGAATTCAGGCGGCCTTTTCCCCGTCGGTGAACTGCAGTTTCGCGAGGTCGGCGTATAGTCCGCCCGCAGCCACGAGTTCGTCATGCGTGCCTTCGGCCACGATCTGGCCCTCGTCGAACACAACGATCCGGTCGGCCTTTTTCACAGTGGCCAGACGGTGGGCAACGATGATGGTCGTACGATCCTGTGCCAGCGCATCAACGGCGGTTTGCACGGCAAGTTCGCTGGCCGCATCAAGGGCCGACGTCGCCTCGTCCAACAAAAGAACCGGCGCGTCGCGCAGAATGGCACGGGCCAGCGCAATGCGCTGTTTCTGACCGCCCGACAACATCACGCCGCGTTCACCCACATAGCTGTCATAGCCTTCGGGCAGCTTCATCAAGAAGTCATGGGCGGCTGCGGCCTTGGCCGCAGCCTCGACCTCGGCATCCGACGCCTCGGGGCGACCGAAGCGGATGTTCTCGCGCGCGGTGTCGGCAAAGATCACCGGATCTTGCGGAACAAGCGCCATGTGCTGGCGGAAATCTGCGCGTTCCATTGCGGTCAGGGGAATGCCGTCCAGCGTCACTTGCCCTTGTTCCGGGTCATAGAAGCGCAGCAAAAGCTGAATGATCGTCGACTTGCCCGCACCCGAAGGTCCGACCAATGCAACGGTTTCCCCCGGGGCGATGGTCAGTGAAATGCCGTTCAACGCGGCCTGAGTCGGGCGCGTGGGATAGTGGAAAGTCACGTCATCAAAGGACAGGGCACCGGTCACCTTGGCGGGCAGGGTCTGCGGGTTTTCCGGGTCTTCGACGCTGTCCTCTGCGTTTAGCAGTTCGACTAGACGTTCGGTGGCCCCGGCGGCGCGCTGAAGCTCGCCCCAGATCTCGGACAGTGCGCCAACAGCCCCGGCAACCATGATCGCGTAGATCACGAACTGCACCAATTCGCCGACACTCATCGCTTCGACCCGCACATCGCGCGCGCCGATCCAAAGGACACCGACCACACCAGCGAAAACAAGGAAGATGACGATCACGGTCATCAGCGCCCGGGTGCCGATCCGTTTTTTCGCAGCGACAAAGGATTTCTCTGTCACTTCGCCAAAGCTTTGGCGGCTTAGAAATTCATGCGTAAAGGCCTGTACGGTCTGTACCGACAAAAGCGCCTCTGAGGCGTTGCCGGAAGAGTTCGCGATCCAGTCCTGGTTCTCGCGGCTTAGAACCCGAAGGCGGCGGCCAAGCGTGATGATCGGGATCAGGATGCCCGGTACGATCAACAGCACCAGACCGGTCAGCTTCGCCGAAGTCAGCAGCATAAGGACCAGACCACCTAGAAAGATCAGCACATTGCGCAACGCGACCGAGACGGAAGAGCCGATCACCGACAGGATCAGCGTCGTATCGGTGGTGATCCGGCTAAGCACCTCGCCGGTCATGATCTTTTCATAGAAGGCGGGGCTCATTCCGACCATACGGTCAAAGGTGGCTTTGCGGATATCGGCCACAACCCGTTCACCCAGTCGGGTCACAAGGTAGTAACGCAGTCCCGTCCCAACGGCGAGAAGCAGGGCAATGCCAAGCGCGGCTAGGAAGTAGCCGTCGAGCAGCTCTGCCGCGTCGGTTTCGAACCCGTCAACGACGCGGCGCACGGCCAGAGGCAGCACCAACGAAACGGTCGCCGTTAACATAAGGGCAAGCCCCGCGGCCACAACCATTGCACCATATGGCTTTACGAACGGGGCCAGCCCACGCAACGCACCAACGCGTTTGGATTTTTCCCGTTCTTCAGTGATTTCGGCCATTCTGCCCTCCGCAATTGGCAAAGTCTTACGATCTCCGGCGGGGTTCAACAACCCGGCGGGCCCGAAAAGCCGCGCAGATGTGTCAGGAGGTCGCTTTCTGGGGGTGCTTCAAGAGTGGTTTCAAGAGGTTCTCGCAGCGAAACAAGGGTCCGAAAACCACGCAAAACCTTGAGATTGATCCTGAAGTTGCAACTTGGAGCGGGTAGCGGGAATCGAACCCGCACCTTAAGCTTGGAAGGCTCTTATGATACCATTTCACCATACCCGCTCGAAGCTTTGGCTTACTAGATCACCCCAAAAATGAGGTCAATAGCGGACTGCCGATCCGGCCGAGTTTTGCTTTGATCTAATTTCGGCAATGCGTTCAGCTTTGTGCTAGGGCGCTGATGAAGCAGGGGCTGGGAATACAAGCCCGTCGAACAGTTTGCGCGTTGTTCGGACCATTCCAGCCCGCGCGACTTTGCCGAGCTTGTCTTGCTCTATCAAAACCTCTGCCGCACCGGTTGGGTGCTCGATCGAGAAGGTCTCGTCTTTTGGCAAGTCAGCAAGCGCGTGGGCGGGAGAGCGTTTCAATGTGCAGGCGGTGGCAACACTGACCGCTGCAAAGACGCCAATGGTCGCGTGGCAACGATGCGGGATGAAGCTTCGGGTAGAGATGACCCCACCCGCGGTTGGTTCGGAGATGAGGGTCATCTTGGGAACGGATTTCTCGGCCACATCCCCAAGGTTCATCAGCGGTCCGCATTCAAGTCGAATAGCTTCGACACGGGCCTTCAGCCCGGTATTTGCCTCCAGCTCTTCACGCGTCTCACGGCCACTGATCCCCAGATCAGAGGCACGAAGGATGACGCAAGGCATCCCGTTGTCGATCATCGTACAGTCGATGCCCTGAACCGTATCAACCTCGTTTCCGGTGGGCAGCAGGTCCCCGCACATCGATCCCGCGATGTTTTCAAACATCAGGGGGACAGCCGCATGGGTGCCGGGAACGCCGTCGATGTGGGCGTCACCCTCATAGCTAACGTGTTGCTTGGGCGTTTCGATGCGGGCCGAGGCGACCTCACCCGTGTTCAGCATGTGGATGCGAACTTTTGTCTGGCCGTCCTGAGCCTTAACCAGTCCGCGCTCAATTGCGGCAGGTCCGACCCCGGCCAGAATGTTTCCGCAACCCTGCGCGTCAGAGACCAAAGCTTGATCAACAAACACCTGCAGAAACAGGTAATCCACGTCGGCATCTGGCCGCGACGGAGGGGATAGTATCGCCACCTTCGAGGTCAGGGGATCCGCCCCGCCGATCCCATCGATCTGCCGTGGATCAGGAGAGCCCATGATCCGCAGGAGCAACGCATCACGCTGTTCTGGATCGGATGGAAGATCGGAAGCAAGGAAGTAGGCGCCTTTGGATGTTCCGCCGCGCATCCAGAGACAAGGTACACCTGCACTCATCTGACGATCTCCCTCAAATCTTTTACGTCTTTCAGACGTATTTCAAACCCTTGGCTTCAAGACGAGGCCGCATGTCATAGATGTCGAGGCCAAGCTCACCAGAGGCAAGCCGTTGGCGTTTGGCTTCTTCCGCATCAAGGCGTTGCTGCGCTTTGATCAGAACGTCTTCTGCATCCGCACGTTTCACCACAGCGACACCGTCGTCGTCGGCAACAATCACATCGCCCGCCTCGATGGTCTGACCGGCGCAGACGATCGGTACGTTGACGGACCCAAGGGTCTCTTTGACCGTTCCCTGCGCACTGATCGCTTTGGACCAGACCGGGAAGCCCATCTGGGTAAGATCGCGAACATCGCGAACACCGGCATCAATCACCAGACCCCGGCAGCCCCGCGCAATCGCAGAGGTAGCAAGCAGGTCACCGAAATAGCCGTTGTCGCAGGGCGAGGTCGGGGAAAGGACCAGAATATCCCCGTCCTGCAACTGTTCGATTGCAACATGAACCATCCAGTTGTCGCCCGGCGCTGCACTGATGGTGACGGCCGAGCCGGCAATCTGGGCGCCGCTGTAGATCGGGCGCATGTAGCTGGCAAGGCAGCCGATCCGGCCCTGCGCCTCGTGGACAGTTGCTACGCCGGCCTCTCCCAGCTTTTGGATGGTCTCGCGGTCGGCACGTTCGACGTTTTGAACGACTACTGGCATTGGATTACCTTTCGTGGCTGCGTCCCGTGACGCAGGTGTCAGTGTTCTAGGGCTTCAACTGCGTCGATCAGAGTTCGTCTACAGTGCGCGGGAAGATCGACTGGAAGCCTTCAGCGTACTGGCAGTCGCGACCGCCCGACATACCGCCCGAGTTTCGCTTGAAGTGGTTCGCACGCTGTTGTGCGACCCGTGTATAGTAGTCCCAAAGATGAACTTGACCGTTCATACACTCCATCGCCGCGCGCTTCTTGTCCCAAACAGGCGTGATGTCGAGGAACGTGTCAGGCTTCCAGCCCATCTGTTCTGTCTGATGCGGTTCAAACAGGTAAAGCTGCGGGGCCCCCAACACCTTTTCGCCGGGATTGTGCCCCCAGGCCTGCGCGATCATCCGGCATTCCAGCGCGATCTGCGTCATGTACATGTGGTCGGTGTTGTAGGGGTCGTACTGCGAATGGCTCATCATAAAGTTGGGCTGAACCTTACGGATCAGGTCAACAAGTTTGAACTTGTCGTCCTTTTCCAGCTGCAGCGGATAGTCGCCAAGATCAAAGCATTCCAACTGATGCGCACCCAGAGCTTCTGCAGCGGCTTCGGCTTCGCCCCGGCGGATATCTTTCACCTCTTGCAGCGACTTCCCTTCTTTCCAAAGGCGTGCGCTTTCTCCGCGTTCGCCGAATGACAGGCAGGCAACCGTCACGTCATAGCCAAGCTCTGCATGCAGGGCGATTGCACCACCGCACCGCCAGACAAAGTCAGCGGCATGGGCAGAGATGATGAGGGCTGTTTTCTGTTCTGTCATGACAGGCGTCCTTTTTCGAAGTTGCAGGCATCTTCTCACTTCTCAGCCTCATATGGCAAATTTGAACCACGTCTTGCTGCATAAGTTAAAGCTATAGCTAGTGGATTTTTCTTCGCAGTTCTGTCAGGGTGGAAGCGTGGCGATCCAAGGTTGAGAAATTGGTTAAGATATCCCCCACCCATGTGACGTTCATCGGCTTCGGAGAAGCAGCCCAAGCTATTTTGTCTGGGTGGGGCAGGGATCGACCTGCCAGCATAGTTGCCTTTGATGTAAAGACGGACCAACCCGCCTCTCGGGTGGCAAAATTGGCTGATTATCACGCGCATGACGTCGCTGACGGTCAAACCGCAGCAGATGCGGTTACAAGCGCAACGATGGTTTTCAGTGTGGTTACGGCGGATCAAGCGCTGGCTGCGGCAAAAGCCGCGGTGCCGGGGATGCGATCTGGGACCATCTGGCTGGATTGCAATTCCTGCGCGCCGGAAACCAAGCGACAGGCGGCTCAGGTGATCACGGCTGCTGGTGGCCACTATGTGGATGTCGCCGTTATGGCCCCGGTTCATCCTAAGCTGCACCGGGTTCCGATGCTGCTTGCCGGGCCCGATGCCGATCACGCAGCAGAGATTTTGAAAGCCCTTGATATGTGCCCCAAAGTGGCCGGGCCCGAAGTCGGGCATGCGTCATCAATCAAGATGATACGCTCGGTCATGATCAAAGGCATGGAAGCTTTGTCTGCCGAATGCCTTCTGGCCGCTCGTAAAGCAGGGGTGGAGGATGAGGTCATCGCTTCGCTGAACGCGTCGAACCCTGAAATCGATTGGCGGACCAAGGGTGCCTATAACCTAGAGCGAATGATGGTGCACGGAGAGCGGCGCGCCGCAGAAATGCGCGAGGTTGCCAAAACGGTCGCAGAGCTAGGCTTGCCGGACAGGCTGTCCCGGGAAACTGCGGTTTGGCAGGATGAGATTGCTGCCCTTGATGTTGATCCCGAAGAAGACAGCCTTGTTGATCGACTGGACAGGATTTTGGGGGCCATGTGACCTCGCAGAACCTTCGACATTTCCGGGTTTTCCTTGCGGTCGCCCGAACCTCTTCCTTGACGCAGGCTGCGGAGCTGAGCTTTGTGTCCCAGCCCGCCGTCACCCAAGCGATTGAAAAACTGGAACGAGAAGCCGCAGGGCCTTTGTTCGAGCGAACGCCCCAAGGGTTCTTTTTGACAGAGCGCGGAAAGGTTCTTGAGTTTCGGATCAGACGGGCGTTTCTCCGTCTGGATGCCGCGATGGAAGACATTTCCTCGCGGTTAAAGATGACGGCGACATGGGCACAGCTGAAGGCGCTGATTTCTGTCGCTGAAACTCAGAATTTCACTCTGGCGGCGCGCCGACTGGGTTTGGCCCAACCCACCATCCACCGCGCTGTCGGCAGGATAGAGGCCGAAGCGGCGACAGACCTGTTCCAGCGATCCGCGTTTGGATTGGTTGCGACGCGCCAGTGCCGCGAACTCGCACAGGCCGCGCGTCTGGCCTTTGCAGAGATAGATCAGGCGCAGGCCGATCTGGCCGAGTTTGAAGGGCGCGAAGCTGGTAACATCGTGGTGGGTGCGCTGCCTCTGTCACGGTCTGCCATCCTGCCGGATGCGCTGATCAGGTATCGGGAGCAACGCCCGAACCAGCTCCTCACGATTATCGACGGGCTTTACGATGATCTGCTGAATGGCGTGCGGACGGGCGAGGTGGATTTCATGATCGGTGCTTTGCGTGACCCGATTCCAATCGGCGACATCGTGCAAGAAGAGCTGTTTCTTGATCGCATGTCTGTTCTTGTGCGCCCCGACCACCCTTTGCATGTCTCGGGCAACACGACGGCAGAGAGACTGTCCAAGAGCTCTTGGGTGGTTCCCAGAGCCGGCACCCCGGCGCGTGCGCAATTCGACAGTTACTTTTGGGGACAGGGTATCGAGCCGCCCGATAGCATAATCGAATGTGGTTCAGTTCTGTTGATGCGAGAGCTTCTGCAAGGCAGTGATATGCTTGGCTGTATCTCCGAAAGGCAAGCGCAGGCCGAAGTCGACAAAGGGCTGTTGGCCAAGATCGACGTTGGCGTCGACTTCGGTGGGCGACCGATCGGACTTACCTATCGAAAAGACTGGGTTCCGACGAAAGGTCAGAACCTTTTGTTAGAACTGATTAGAGGGGCTGCGGGCTGATCAGGTCTTTGTCGGCCGGTGAGAACCTTGTATCACCTTTACGACAATGTCCCATTGGTTCTGGAATGCCCCACGATTTCAGGCATTCAAAGCATTGGCGAAGATGGAAGGGTAAATCGCAGGCCCGACAGTGAATGCCGGCGCAAATGCGATTTGGAATATGCGAAACGCCGGGACAGCAGTCTGCCCCGGCGTTTGAATTTTTAATCGACGATGGTACCGGCGGTAGAGGCGCGCATCTCGTCCTCGGTTACGCCGTCAGCCAGCTCGACGATCTTCAGGCCGCCGTCGACGACGTCCAGAACACCCAAGTTGGTGATGATGCGGTCTACGACACCCCGGCCGGTTAGCGGCAGGGTGCATTCTTTCAGAACCTTCGAGTCACCGTGCTTGTTGGTGTGGTCCATCACGACGATCACGCGGCCAACGCCGGCCACCAGATCCATCGCACCACCCATACCTTTGACCAGCTTGCCCGGGATCATCCAGTTCGCAAGGTCGCCGTTCTCGGCCACTTCCATCGCGCCTAGGATCGCGGCTGCGATCTTGCCGCCGCGGATCATGCCGAACGAGGTGGCACTGTCAAAGTAAGAGGTACGCGACAGTTCGGTGATGGTCTGTTTGCCTGCGTTGATCAGGTCAGGGTCTTCATCACCCTCGAACGGGAAGGGACCCATGCCCAGCATGCCGTTTTCCGACTGCAGGGTGATGTCCTTGTCGCCCACGTAGTTGGCCACCAGCGTCGGAATACCGATGCCGAGGTTCACATACATCCCGTCTTCAAGTTCCTCTGCCGCACGCGCGGCCATTTGATTGCGATCCCAGGGCATTATGCTTCCTCCCGCTTGCGTACGGTGCGCTGTTCGATGCGTTTCTCGTGATCACCCTGGATCAGGCGGTGCACATAGATGCCCGGCAGGTGGATGTGGTCAGGGTCAAGCGAACCACGGGGGACGATTTCTTCGACCTCCATGATGCAGACCTTGCCGCACATGGCCGCCGGCGGGTTGAAGTTGCGCGCCGTCTTGCGGAAGATCGCGTTGCCGGTGTCGTCAGCTTTCCACGCTTTGACGATCGAGATGTCCGCGAAGATACCTTCTTCGAGGATATACTCTTCACCGTTGAACATCTTGGATTCTTTGCCGTCAGCAATCACCGTGCCGACACCGGTTTTTGTGTAGAAGCCCGGAATGCCGTGGCCACCGGCGCGCATGCGCTCGGCCAGCGTGCCTTGTGGGTTGAATTCCAGCTCCAGCTCGCCCGACAGGTACTGGCGCATGAATTCTGCGTTTTCACCCACGTAGGACGACATCATTTTCTTGATTTGCTTGGTGTCCAGCAGCTTGCCCAGACCGAAGCCGTCAACACCGCAGTTGTTCGAAGCGACGGTGATGTCCTTCACGCCGCTTTCGACGATGGCGTCGATCAGCAGTTCCGGAATGCCGCAGAGGCCAAAGCCACCGGCGGCGATGAACATGTCGTCGTGCAAAAGGCCGTCGAGCGCCTCTTTTGCAGAGCCGTAAATCTTATTCATAGGTCCCCCTCGGTTCGTTTCACGTCTTTGTTGCGCTGCAGAAAGATAAAGTCAAACCCTTCATGTATGAGAATTTGAGCAAGAATCATGCCAAAACTGCAACTGAGCGCAGTCGCCCCGAAATTCTATCGGGACGACAAGCCGCTATTTCTTCTTCGCACTGGTTTTTCTGGCAGTCTTCTTTTTGGTGCCTTTCTTGGCAGCCTTTTCTTCAATCAGCTTAACCGCCATCTCCATGGTCACATCCGCAGGCTCCACGTCTTTGGGAAGTGTCGCGTTGACCTTCTCCCATTTGACATAGGGGCCGTAACGACCATCCATGATGTTGACGGCGCCGCCGCTTTCCGGGTGTTCGCCCAGTTCTTTAAGCGCCTTGGCAGCCGCACGTCGGCCGCGGCCCGGGTTGGCGCGCTTCTCTGCCAGCAGTTCCACGGCGCGGTTCATGCCGATCTCGAAAACATCCGCCGGGTCTTTCAGGTTCGCATAAACCGGTTTTGCCTCATCGGGCAGCTGGTGCATGACATATGGGCCATAACGCCCAAAGTTAGCTGACATCATGCCGCCTTCGGGGTGCTCACCGATCTCGCGGGGCAGGGACAGAAGCGTGATCGCCTTATCGAGGTCCATATCCTGCGGTTCCCACCCTTTGGGCAGGGATGCGCGCGGGGGTTTTTTGACATCTTCTGTCGGCTCGCCCTTCTGGACATAGGGGCCAAAGCGGCCCATGCGCAGGGTGATCTCATCCTCGCCGTCATGGCCCAGTACCTTGCCGTCCAGTTCCGCATTCGGGTCGTCGCCATTGGGCGCCGACAACGGGCGGGTGTAGCGGCATTCGGGGTAATTGTTGCACCCGATAAACGCGCCGCCAGACCGGGCGGTCTTCAGGTTCAGGCGGCCTTCGCCACACTTCGGGCAGACGCGCGGGTCCGACCCGTCCGCGTTCGGCGGGAAGATATGCGGTGCGAGGACCTCGTTAATCTTCTCAAGCACCTCGGTGATGCGCAGTTCGGATGTCTCGGCGATGGCGGCTGTGAAGTCTTTCCAGAACCGGCTGAGAACTTCGATATAATCCGCTTCACCGGCAGAAACGTCATCCAGCTCGCTTTCAAGGTTCGCTGTGAATTCGTACCCCACGTAGCGGCGGAAGTAGTTGGTCAGGAACGCTGTAACCAGACGCCCCTTGTCCTCGGGGAACAGACGGTTCTGTTCTTTACGAACGTATTCGCGGTCCTGAATGGTCGTCACGATCGAGGCATAGGTCGACGGACGGCCGATCCCCAGCTCTTCCATACGCTTAACCAGAGTCGCCTCGGTATAGCGGGGTGGGGGCTGCGTGTGGTGCTGCAATGCCAGAACGGCGGCATCGCCCGACAGGACGGCGGCGGCGTCGGTCTGCATCGCGTCGGATTCGACCACGTCTTCCTTGCCGGTGGCCTTGGTGAATTGCGCCGACAGGCCGCCAGCGGCGAACTTCGCGGGTTCCCCTTCCATGATCTGGGGCAGGCGGGCGTCATCATCGTCGGTCGAGACGTCGTCGCGGCCCTCTTCATAGATCTTAAGGAAGCCATCAAACTTCACGACCTGACCGGTGGCGCGCAGGGCGACTTGATCATCGGCGCTGACGATATCGACCGTGGTGCGTTCCAAACGGGCGGCCGCCATCTGGCTGGCCAAGGTCCGCTTCCAGATCAGATCATAAAGCTTGCGCTGATCCGCGTCGGTCACCTTCAGGCTTTTGGCGTCGCGGGTCATATCGGTCGGGCGAATACATTCGTGCGCTTCCTGCGCGTTCTTCGCCTTGTTCTTATAGACGCGCGGGCTGGAGGGCACATAGTCCGCACCATAGCGATCCCCGATCGCCTCGCGTGCGGCGGTCACGGCCTCGGGCGCCATGTCGATGCCGTCGGTCCGCATGTAGGTGATGTATCCGGCCTCATACAGGCGTTGCGCCAACTGCATGGTCTGGCGTGCGCCATAGCCGAACTTGCGGCTGGCTTCCTGCTGCAGGGTCGAGGTCATGAACGGCGCCGACGGGTTCCGCGAGCCCGGTTTCGCCTCGACCTTGCCGATAGTCAGCTCGCGCGAACGGACGGCCTGAACCGCCAGCTCTGCCGAGGTGGCGTTTTCAAGGTCGTACTTTTCCAGCTTTTTGCCGGCCAAAGTGGTCAGTCGCGCTTCGAACGTTTTGCCGCGAGGGGTTTCCAGCAGGGCTTTGACCGACCAGTATTCACGAGGTTTGAACGCCTCGATCTCCATCTCACGTTCTACGATCAGACGCAGGCAGACAGACTGCACACGGCCCGCAGATTTCGCGCCGGGCAGTTTGCGCCACAGGACCGGCGACAGGTTGAAGCCTACCAGATAGTCCAGCGCGCGGCGCGCCAGATAGGCGTGCACCAGCGCGTCATCGACCTGACGCGGGTTCTTCATCGCCTCGGTTACGGCGGACTTGGTGATCGCGTTGAACACCACGCGGCTGACCGGCGTGTCTTTCTTGATCGCCCGACGCTTGCGCAGGGCCTCTTCAAGGTGCCAGCTGATCGCCTCTCCTTCGCGATCGGGGTCGGTCGCGAGGATCAGTTCGTTATCTTCTTTCAGCGCGTCGGCAATGGCTTTGACATGCTTGCGACTGTCGTTCGCGACCTCCCAAGTCATGTCGAAATTGTTCTCTGTGTCGACAGAGCCGTCTTTCGGAGGCAGGTCACGGACGTGCCCGTAAGAGGCCAGAACCGTGTAGTCAGAGCCGAGATATTTGTTAATTGTCTTGGCTTTAGCCGGAGACTCGACAACGACGACGGGCATGAAAATCCTTTCGACTCGGGCAAATGCGCTATGGCGCGGCAAGATGTGGGGGTTCGGTAAGGATTGTCAATGCGGGGAATTCGCGAATTACGCGATTGCCAAAAGTCCGCCTGCCTGCCGGATGATTTTTCCGTCCAGCTCTAATGACAGCAATGCGGCCGAAACGGCAGGTGCAGGATGGTTCAAGTCGCGGATCAACTGATCCTCGGCCATTGGGGATGGACCAAGTTGCTTAAGTATGCGTTGGTGTAATCCTCCCTCGGGCAGGGTAGGGAGAACGGGTGTTTCTGGCTGGTCCAGTGGCAGCGTTGTTGTCTCGAGGGCAAGGACAACGTCCTCAGGACCACGAACAAGTGTCGCCCCATCGCGGATCAGAATGTTACAGCCTGACGCTCGACCGTCGAACGGATGGCCGGGGACAGCTAGAACCTCTCGTCCTTGATCGAGCGCATTACGGGCTGTGATCAGGCTGCCGGATCGCGCGGCGGCTTCAACCACCACAACGGCGCGCGACAGGCCCGAGATGATCCGGTTTCGTGCAGGGAAGTGACGGGCTTGCGGTGTGATCCCGGGCGGCGACTCTGTCAGGATCAATCCGCGCTCCTGAATGTCAGCAAATAGGGTTTGGTTCTCTGCCGGATAGCAGATGTCGATGCCACCCGCGATCACGGCGACCGTTCCGTGGGGCAAAGCTGCCATATGGGCGACAGTGTCGATCCCGCGCGCCAAACCAGACACGGTCACGAACCCGGCTTCCGCCAGCCCATCGGCCAATCGCCTTGCCATACGCGTTCCCAAAGAGGACGCATTGCGTGCACCAACCAAAGACACTTTCGGTTTGTGCAGCAGGTCCAAATCGCCCTTGGCCCATAGCATCGGCGGTGCATCGGGCAATTCGCGCAGCAATTCGGGATATCGCGGATCAAGAACCGATATCGGCGTTGCACCAAATTCGCGGCCTCGTGCCAGTTCGGTCTGCGCGGCCTCGACCGAGAAGACCCTGTACCCTTTCACACCCGCTTCTCGTGCGATTTCAGGCAGCGCCTCTAGCGCCGCTTCGACCGATCCGTGTTCTGCCAGAAGGCGGTGAAATGTCGTTGGCCCCACCCGGCGAGACCGGATGAGGCGGAGCAACAAAATCAGGCAATCTTCCTGCGTGGGTGGTGCGAGGGTGTGGGGGGAAGGTCTCTGATTCAAAGGCTCGCTGCTCCGCTCATCCGTGGGTCAACGATGAGCGAGTCGTGGTTAACGACCAATGAACGAAGCAGATTTATTTCAAAATCGTTGGACCTGCGGTTAGGTGGCAGAGCCGCCGACCGTCAGCCCGCCGATCATCAATGTTGGCTGACCAACCCCCACCGGCACCCACTGACCGGCCTTGCCGCAATTGCCGATACCGGGATCCAAGGCCATGTCGTTGCCGATGGCGCGGATCTTTTGCATTGCGGCCGGGCCATCACCGATCAGGGTCGCCCCTTTGACCGGTGCACCGACCTTGCCGTTCTTAACGCGGTAGGCCTCGGTACAGGAGAAGACAAACTTGCCGTTGGTGATGTCCACCTGCCCGCCGCCGAAGCCCACGGCATAGATACCGTCCTTAAGGTCGGCCACGATGTCTTCGGGCGCGCTATTGCCACCCAGCATGTAAGTGTTAGTCATGCGCGGCATCGGGATATGGGCATAGCTTTGGCGACGCCCATTTCCGGTGGGCTCCACTCCCATCAGGCGCGCGTTTTGCCGGTCTTGCATATAGCCCACCAGAATGCCGTCTTCGATCAACACGTTCTTGCCAGAGGGCGTGCCTTCGTCATCGAATGTGATCGAACCGCGGCGGTCTGGGATCGTGCCGTCATCCAGCACGGTCACACCGGGGCTGGCGACGCGTTCGCCGACGCGGCCGGAAAAGGCAGAGCTGCCTTTGCGGTTGAAATCGCCTTCCAACCCGTGGCCGACGGCCTCGTGCAGCAGAACGCCGGGCCAGCCAGAGCCCAGCACAACATCCATTATGCCCGCAGGGGCAGGTTCGGCGTCAAGGTTGACCAAGGCGATGCGCAAAGCCTCGCGCGTGGCGTCTTGCCAGTGGGCTGGATCAATCAGGCCGGTCAGGCCAGTGCGGCCCCCGCTGCCGTGGCTGCCAGATTCGCGGCGGCCGTTTTCCTCGACAATGACAGATACATTTACGCGCGTCATCGGTCGGGTGTCGGTCAGAAGCTGCCCATCAGGGCGCAAGATCACGACCTCTTGCAGGCTTGCAGCGATGCTGGCCGAGACCTGAACGACCCTTTTGTCCAGATCACGGGCAAAGGCGTCGATCTCACGCAAAGTTTCAACCTTGGTCGGGAAGGTGGCGTCCGCCATCGGGTCTTGGTCAGTATAAAGACGTGTATTCGTCGCGCGCGGACCAGGGGCCATGACACCGCCGCCATCGCCAACCGCAAGGCGCACCGTCTCGCAAGCACGGCGGATAGCCGTTTCGCTGAGCTCGGTAGAATGGGCGTAACCTGCGGTTTCTCCACGCACGGCCCGCAGGCCGAACCCTTCCGATGCGTCGTAGACTGCGTTGCGCAGCCGACCGTCGTCAAAAGACAGCGCTTCTGACCGGCGACGCTCTAGGAACAATTCACCATCGTCGGCGCCATCTGTGGCAGCCTTCAAAATCGCGAGGGATTCCTCTTGATCTAGGTTTGTTTCAAAGGGCTGAAATCCGGCCTGAGTCATCTGTTTTCCTGCTCGTGTCTTTGATACAAGTCAATTTAGCGGCTCAATGCCGCAGCACAATCTCTTGTCTCCGCGCCTTTAATATGGTTTTTGACGCGCGAAACACAACGGCTGCCCTTCGGGCGGCTTACGCCCCATGGCCCTCCGGGCCGTTCGAGGAACAGGGATAGAATATGGGATACTCGACTATGCGTACCGGCGTTTTGGCAGCTGGCCTTAGCTTTTTCTCTTCTGCGGCAGCATTTGCGCAGGACAAAGTCATCGGCGCACCCGTGGACAAGGCGATGGGTTTCCAGCCGGCCGCGACCGAACTGGCGCGTGACCTGCAGGGTCTTGATTCGCTTCTGCTGTGGATCATCACGATCATTACGGTCTTTGTTGCTGCGCTGATCGTCTTTGTAATGGTTCGTTATAACCAGCGTACCAACAAAGAACCGGCAAAGTTCACCCACAACACCCCGCTAGAGGTTGCGTGGACCCTTGTGCCGATCGTGATCCTGATCTTCATCGGTGCCTTCTCGCTGCCGGTTCTGTTCAAGCAGCAGGAAATCCCTGAAGGCGACATCACCATCAAGGTGACCGGTTACCAGTGGTACTGGGGCTACGAGTATGTCGACCACGAGTTCGAATTCGAAAGCTTCATGCTGCCGAAGGAAGAACTGGCCGACTACGGCTATGACGAATCGGAATACCTGCTGGCGACCGATACACAGGTTGTCGTGCCGACCGGTAAGACCGTTGTGATGCAGGTGACCGCAGCTGACGTGATCCACTCGTGGACCATCCCGGCCTTCGGCGTGAAGCAGGATGGTGTTCCGGGTCGTCTGGCAGAGCTGTGGTTCGAAGTCGAAGAAGGCATGGAAGGTATCTACTTTGGTCAGTGCTCCGAGCTTTGCGGCAAAGACCACTCTTACATGCCGATCACCGTTAAGGCGGTTAGCCAAGCTGACTATGAAAAGTGGCTGGACGGTGCGATCGAAGAATACGCGGGCAAGCCGCGTGAGCTGACCATCGCGTCCAACTAAGACCGCTTGACCGGGTAGAAACAGATGAGCGACGCCACCACATCCGTATTTGATCAAAGCCCCGAGGCGGGCTTTGGTGACTACGTTGCGCTGCTGAAGCCGCGTGTGATGTCGCTTGTCGTCTTCACGGCGCTGGTTGGCCTGTTGGTCGCGCCAGTCGCTGTGCACCCGTTCGTTGTGTTCTGCTCTGTCCTGTTCATCGCTATTGGTGGCGGCGCATCCGGTGCGCTGAACATGTGGTGGGACGCAGATATAGACGCCGTGATGAAGCGCACCCAAGGTCGCCCGATCCCTGCGGGCAAGGTCTCTCCGAGTGAGGCTTTGGGCTTTGGTCTGGCGCTGTCCGGCTTGTCGGTTGTGATGCTGGGTCTGGCGGCGAACTGGTTCGCCGCGGGTTTCCTGGCCTTCACTATCTTCTTCTATGCCGTCGTCTACACGATGTGGCTGAAACGCTCGACCCCGCAGAACATCGTGATCGGTGGCGCGGCCGGTGCGTTCCCTCCGATGATCGGATGGGCTGTGGCAACTGGTGGCATTGGGATCGAAAGTATCCTGATGTTCATGCTGATCTTCATGTGGACCCCACCCCATTTCTGGGCTTTGGCGCTGTTCATGAAGTCGGACTACAAAGACGCAGGCGTCCCGATGCTGACCGTGACACACGGCCGTAAGGTGACCCGCAATCATATTTTGGTTTACACGCTGCTGCTGGCGCCGTTTGCACTGGCACTGGGTGTGACCTCGATCGGTGGCCCGGTTTACATGACCGCTGCCGTGATCCTGAACGTCCTGTTCGTCAAAGGCGCGATTGGCCTGTGGCGTCGCGATGAAGCCATGGCGGAAGCCGATAAGTACCGTGCTGAGAAGAAGTTCTTCGGCTTCTCGCTGGTCTATCTGTTTGCTCACTTCACAGCTTTGCTGGCCGAGGCCGGTCTGAAGAGCTTTGGCATGGGAGGCTGGTAATATGGCGTTTAAGGAAGATCACGAACTTCACAAGCGCCGTCTGGGCCGGAATATCGGTCTGGGTGGGGTTCTTGTGGCCTTTGTCGCGCTGGTCTTTGGCCTGACGATCGTAAAGGTTTCGGAAATGGGTCCGATTGTCCCCTCGCAAGAGGAGGTCTCGGAATGACCGACAACAAGAAGACCGTTCTGCAAACTCTTAGCTTGGTGCTGGTCATGGGCGCATTGGCCTGGGCGTCGGTACCGTTCTACGACTGGTTCTGCCGCGTGACCGGCTTTGGTGGCGCGACCGGTGTGGCCGAAGCGGGCTCTGACGTTGTTCTGGACGAAACCATCACCGTGCGGTTCGACGCCTCGAAAGAGCGCGACTTCCCGTGGGAGTTCAAACCCGTCGTTCGCCAGATGGAGCTGAAGATCGGAGAGACCGGTCTGGCTTTCTACGAGGCTTACAACCCGACCGACCGCGCAATCGCGGGTACGGCCAGCTATAACGTCGCCCCCTACGAGGCGGGTGGCTTCTTTTCCAAGATTGACTGTTTCTGTTTCGAGATGCAGGTCCTGCAACCGGGCGAGCGCGTCCAGATGCCGGTGACCTTCTATGTCGATCCCGAAATTGTTGAGGACCGTGACGCAAAATACGTGCATCGTATCACGTTGAGCTATACGTTCCACGAAACCGAAATGCCCGAGGCACAGGCCAACCTGACCTCGGATAAACCAACGAACGTTAATTAACGTCTCAGGCGAGGGACCCGAATTATGGCGCATGAGAAAAACCACGACTATCACATTCTGCCGCCGTCCATCTGGCCTCTGATGGGGGCCCTTGGCGGCTTCATCATGCTGTTTGGTGCGGTTCTGTGGATGCAGGACATCACCATGTGGATGTTCCTGATCGGCTTTGCCATGGTGCTTTACGTCATGTTTGCATGGTGGTCGGACGTTGTCCGCGAAAGCAGCGTCGGCGATCACACTCCGGTCGTACGTATCGGCCTGCGCTATGGCGTGATTTTCTTCATCATGTCGGAAGTCATGTTCTTTGCGGCATGGTTCTGGACCTTCTTCAAGCACGCGATGTACCCAATGGGCCCTGAAAGCCCTGCCGTGGACGGTGTCTGGCCGCCTGCCGGGATCGAAACCTTTGACCCGTGGCACCTGCCGCTGATCAACACTCTGATCCTGCTGTGCTCGGGCGCGGCATGTACCTGGGCGCACCACGCTCTGGTCCATGACAACGACCGCAAGACCATGAAGAACATGCTGATCCTGTCGATCGGACTGGGCGCAATCTTCACCGTCTTCCAGGCCTACGAATACAGCCACGCCGCTTTTGGCTTCTCGGGCAACATCTATGGCGCAAGCTTCTTCATGGCGACCGGCTTCCACGGATTCCACGTCATCGTCGGCACCATCTTCCTGTTTGTCTGCCTGCTGCGCCTGATGGCCGGCCACTTCACTCAGGAAAAGCACATCGGTTTCGAAGCCGCTGCTTGGTACTGGCACTTCGTTGACGTCGTCTGGCTGTTCCTGTTTGCCGCCGTCTACGTTTGGGGGGCATAAGCCCTTCTGGCTGGACATCCGGCCCGATTAAGATCACCAAAGACGCGGGGGGAAACCCTCGCGTTTTGCTTTGAGAAGAGAGCCCATGACCAAACGCATGATCCTGCCGCTTCTGTTTGGCCTAGTCGGGGTGATGATTCTTGTCAGCCTTGGCACATGGCAGTTGCGCCGTTTGGAGTGGAAAGAGGGTGTTCTTGCTGCCATTGAGGTCCGCATTGACGCCCGGGCAGAGGCTTTGCCCGACGCCCCGAATGAAGATGCAGACCAGTACCTGCCTGTCGTTGTAACTGGCGAGGTGGGCGAGGATTTCATTCGCGTGTTGGTCAGCCGCAAGTTTCATGGTGCGGGATATCTGATCATCAGCCCTCTGAATTTGGGCAACCGATCCGTCCTGTTGGATCGCGGATTTATCAAGATCGACGCAACCGTGCCTGAAGCACCTATGGGTGAGGTGAATATCACCGGGAACCTTCTTTGGCCAGACGACACGAACAGCTCGACCCCGAATCCCGACATGGCCGACCGGCTGTGGTTCTCGCGCGATCTGGCGGCGCTATCGGCGGAACTGGGAACCGAACCGGTTCTGGTCGTGGCCCGCGAAACGTCCTTTGACGACACCCCGGTCAGCCCGCTGCCGGTCGATACCGTCGGCATCCCGAATGACCATCTTCAATACGCCATTACATGGTTTAGCCTTGCAGCCGTCTGGCTGGGGATGACAATGTTCCTACTGTGGCGTATCAGGCAGAAAACCGAATAAAGACAGGCGGCGACATGCGCTATGTATCCACCCGCGGGGAAGCCCCCGTTCTAAGTTTCGAAGAAGCCATGATGACGGGTCTGGCCCGCGATGGGGGCCTCTATGTGCCCGAAACCATCCCGACCCTGTCCAAGGACGAAATCGCCGCTTTGGCAGGTGCATCCTACGAAGACACCGCCTTCGCAATCATGAAGCCCTATATCGGTGACGCTTTCACCGATGAGGAATTCAAAGCCATCATCGCCCGCGCATACGAGGGCTTTGGCCATGCCGCCCGCGCGCCCATGGTGCAACTGGCCCCCAACCACTTCCTGTTGGAGCTTTTCCACGGCCCCACGCTGGCGTTTAAAGACTTCGCGATGCAGCTGATTGGTCAGCTGTTCCAAGCCTCTCTGTCCCGTTCGGGTAAGCGCGTGACCATCGTTGGCGCGACCTCGGGCGACACCGGCTCTGCCGCGATCGAGGCGTTCCGTGGCCTGTCCAATGTTGATGTCTTCATCCTGTTCCCGCATGGCCGCGTGTCCGAGGTGCAGCGTCGCCAGATGACCACCCCGTCCGAGGACAACGTCCATGCGCTGGCGGTCCATGGCGACTTCGACGACTGCCAAGCCCGCGTCAAAGACATGTTCAACCACTTCGAGTTCCGCGATGCCGTCGGCCTTGCGGGTGTGAACTCGATCAACTGGGCGCGCGTGCTGGCGCAGGTTGTCTATTACTTCTACTCGGCCGTGGCGCTTGGCGCGCCGGGTCGTGAAGTCAGCTTCACAGTGCCCACCGGCAACTTCGGCGACATTTTTGCTGGCTACATCGCGAAACGCATGGGCCTGCCCGTCGACAAGCTGGTTGTTGCCACCAACCAAAACGACATTCTGCACCGTGCCCTGACCTCAGGCGGCTATGTCACTGATGGCGTGACCCCGTCGATCAGCCCGTCGATGGACATTCAGGTCTCGTCCAACTTCGAACGTGCCCTGTTCGACGCCTATGACCGCGACGGCAAGGCCGTGGCGCAATTGATGGACGAGTTGAAAGCCAAAGGCGGCTTCCAGATCAGCCAGGGCGCATTGCAGGTGTTGCAAGAAACCTTTGCCTCGGGCCGCGCCTCGGAAGAGGAAACCATGGCCACGATCAAGTCGTCCTTTGAGGTAACCGGAGAGGTTCTGTGTCCGCACTCGGCCGTTGGCGTGAAGGTCGCAGAAGAACAGCCTGCCTCGGCCACCCCGATGATCACGCTGGCCACCGCGCACCCGGCGAAATTCCCGGCCGCGGTGAAAGAGGCATGCGGTCAGGACGCCCCGCTGCCTGCGCGCATGGCGGACCTGTATGACCGCGATGAACGCGTCACCGAGATCGCCAATGACCTGTCCGCCATCGAGGCCCTGATCCACGAAAGGCGCGCGCATTGAGCGTTCAACTACACCGCCTTTCAAACGGGTTTCGGATTGTCACCGAACACATGCCGGGGCTGAAGTCAGCCTCGCTTGGGGTCTGGGTGAACGCTGGTGGCCGTAACGAGCGGATTGAACAAAACGGCATCGCCCATTTCCTTGAGCATATGGCGTTCAAGGGCACCAAGCGCCGGACCGCCTTGCAGATCGCGGAAGAGATCGAAGACGTCGGTGGTTTCATCAACGCCTACACTGGCCGCGAGATGACCGCCTATTACGCCCGTGTGCTAGAGGCCGATGTGCCGCTGGCGATGGACGTAATTTCCGACATCGTGCTGAACCCGATTTTTGACCCTAACGAGATCGAGGTCGAACGCGGCGTGATCCTGCAAGAGATCGGTCAGGCGCTGGATACCCCCGACGATGTGATCTTCGACTGGTTGCAGGAATCGGCTTATCCGGATCAGGCCATTGGGCGCACGATTCTAGGTCCGACCGAACGGGTCCGTGCCTTCAACCGCGAGGACCTGCAAGGGTTCGTTCGCGAGAACTATACACCCGACCAGATGATCCTGGCCGCAGCAGGGGCCATCGACCACGAAGAGATCGTGCGTCTGGCCGAGGCCACTTTTGGCCAACTGTCCCCCGCAACCCCATCCATCGTGACCCCCGCCAAATTCCACAGCGGTGAGCGTCGTGAGGTTAAGGGGCTGGAACAAGCCCATGTCGCCATGGCGTTCGAAAGCGCGAATTATCGCGACCCAGCCATCTATACCGCGCAGATCTATGCGACGGCGATGGGTGGTGGAATGTCTTCGCGGCTGTTCCAAGAGGTCCGCGAGAAAAAGGGGCTTTGCTACACGATCTTCGCGCAGGCCGCGGCCTATGCTGACACCGGTCAGATCACGCTTTATGCCGGGACCAGTGAGACCCAGATTGGCGAGTTGATGGAGATCACAGCGCGGGAACTGAAGCGGGCAGGGGATACCCTGACCCCGGAAGAGATCAACCGCGCCCGTGCCCAGATGAAGGCTGGTCTCTTGATGGGGCTGGAAAGCGCCAGCAACCGGGCCGAACGGTTAGCTCGGTTGGTTGGGATCTGGGACCGCGTGCCTTCGCTTGAAGAAACGCTGGCCCATATCGACAGCGTCACGACATTGGACGTGCAAGAGTTCTCGCAATCCTTGGTCGCCAAGGGCAACGCGGCACTGGCTCTTTATGGCCCTGTCGAAAACGCCCCCGATCTTGCGGGGCTGAAAGAGGCTTTGGCAGCGTGATGCTAATGCGGCGGCGAAAAGTCCGGGTCGAAACCGAACGGATGACCCTGCGCCCGCCGCAGCACAGCGATTATCGCCCATGGGCCGGCCTTCGTTCCAGAAGCCGAGACTTCCTTGTGCCGTGGGAACCCTCTTGGGCGCAGGACCACCTGACCCGCAAGGCCTTCACCAACCGGGTATACTGGTCGCAGCGCGCGATCAGCCAAAGCTCGGCGATCCCCTTCTTTCTGATCCGCCGGTCGGATGACCTGCTTTTGGGGGCGATCACCCTAGACAATATTCGCCACGGACCAGCACAAGCGGGGACTTTGGGCTATTGGATCGGGGAACAGCACGCGCGGCAGGGTTATATGCGCGAGGCGATCGAGGCCGTGGTGCATTATGCCTTCAACGAGCTGGACCTAAGCCGGATTGAGGCTGCATGCCTGCCCGAAAACGTGGCCTCTCGCGGTGTGCTTGAGCGTAGCGGGTTCAAGTACGAAGGTGTCGCGCAAAGCTATCTTCAGATCAACGGGCGCTGGCGAAACCATGTCCTGTACGCCAGTTTGCGCGGCGACCGTCGCGGCAAGACGGACGTCGGCCTGAACGCTTAGAAAAGCCAAAACCTGACAGAATGGGGAATCGTGCTAGCTTGGTCGGCAGGAGGACTGACCATGCTGCGTTTTACATTGATCCTGTCCCTGTTGCTTGCTGCGAGCAACGCCCAAGCGCAGGCGCGCAAACCCAGCCATTGCATCGCGCTGTCGCAAGCTCCGGGCGTAGAATACGTGGTACCTGCGGCCTATGGGGCGTCCTTGGCTGAACAGTCGGTACGGATCAGTTATGTCGACCATTCTACCTTTGCGATCGAAACGCCGGGCGGATTGCTGGCTGCGACTGATTACACGGGCTTTTTGGGCACCACCGAACGGATCCCGGACGTGGTCACCATGAACAACGCCCATGACACGCATTGGACGGCCTTCCCGGACCAGCGCATTCCGCATGTTCTGGAAGGCTGGACGCAAAACGGGGTTGCGGCGGATCACTTCGTCGATCTGGGTGAAATGCTGGTGCGCAACGTACCCACCGATGTCCGCAGCGGTTTTGGCGATGTGCGCAAGAACGGCAATTCGATCTTCGTGTTTGAAGTCGCGGGCCTTTGCGTTGGTCATCTGGGCCACCTGCATCACGAACCGGATGCTGCCCAATATGCGGCCCTTGGCCGGGTGGATGTGGTCATGGCCCCGGTCGATGGCGGCCGTACGTTGGACCTTCCGTCGATGATCCGTGTGATGAAACGATTGAAATCTTCGGTCGTTTTGCCGATGCATTGGTTCGGGCGCTCAACTTTGGAAACCTTCCTGATCGGTATGGATGAAGAGTTCGACGTGGTACGCACCGACGAGAATTGGATCGAGCTTTCGCTTCAGGACCTTCCGCGCCGCCCGACTGTGATCGTGCTGGAACCGCGATATCTTCGCGATCCCGAGTAGCGCTTGATCCCGCAGGCCACGCGTGATTGATGGGGTCCACTGGAGTACCACCGATGCTGAACCCTGCCGACGACACCTTTCTGAACACGCTTAAAGAGAAGCTGCCGGAACATCTGTTCAGGCCGCTCGCGCCTTCGTACCTGGAAGAGCCGCGCGGCCGTTATGTTGGGCAGGCAGGGGCGATCATCGCGCCTGAAAACACAGATCAGGTCGCCGAGGTCGTGCGGCTGTGCAACGAGGCGCGGGTGGGCATAGTGCCATATGCGGGTGGCACGGGGCTTGTTGGTGGTCAGCTTCAGCCAGATGGACCGGCGCCTGTCCTGCTGTCGCTGGAGCGGATGACGGCCGTGCGTGATGTCTTTCCGACCGAGAACGTGCTCGTCGTCGAAGCGGGCGCGATCCTCACGGACGTACAGGCCGCCGCAGAGGAAGTGGATCGGCTTTTCCCGCTGTCCTTGGCATCCGAAGGATCCGCGCGGATTGGCGGGCTGCTGTCCACCAATGCGGGCGGCGTGAACGTCTTGCGTTATGGCAATGCAAGAGAGCTGTGTCTGGGGATTGAGGCCGTTTTGCCGAACGGCGAGATCATGAACACCCTCACGCGCCTGCGTAAAGACAACACCGGCTACGACCTGCGCGATCTTCTGATCGGGGCAGAGGGGACGCTTGGTATCATCACCGCCGCCGCGTTGAAGCTGCACCCGCGTCCTGCGGGCGAAGGCACCGCCTTGTTGACAGTCAAGGATCCTACAGCGGCGCTGGCCCTGCTAGCCCTGACCGGCAAACATATGGCGGGCGGGGTCTCGGCCTTTGAACTGATGCACAGGCGCGCCTTTGAATTCTTCGAAGAGACGGATATCCCGATCACCTGCCCCTTTGACGAGACGCCAGAGTGGGTAGTCCTGCTAGAGATCGGCCTGCCCAAAGGTATCGACCCTCAATCCGCGCTGGAGGCTCTGTTCGAAGACGCGCTTGAGGCCGGGTTGGTCGATGACGGGATTGTCGCCCAGTCAGAGGCTCAGCGGCTTGCCTTCTGGGCCATGCGGGAAGAAATTCCTACGGCCAACCGTCGGATCGGTTCGATCTCGTCGCATGATATCTCGGTTCCGATCTCGTCGATTCCTGATTTCATCGAAGAAGGGGGAAAGCGACTTGCCGCTCTTGGACCGATTCGGGTGAATTGCTTTGGTCATCTGGGCGACGGCAACCTGCACTACAACGTTTTCCCACCTGAAGGTCGCGACCGCGCAGAGTTCGACGGCATCCGCGATCAGGTGAAGCGCATCGTGCATGACCTCGTGCACGAGATGTCAGGCTCTTGCAGCGCCGAGCACGGGATCGGGCGCCTGAAAGTTGGCGATCTCGAGCGTTATGGGGATCCGGCAAAGCTGAACATGATGCGTGCGATCAAAACCGCAGTTGATCCGCATGGCATCATGAACCCGGGCGCAGTTCTGCGCGCGGATTAAGAGGTTTTGCGAACGGTCGCGTCACCTGCCTGAAGCTCGCCCTCGGCCCGATCGAACCGCAGGTATGCGATCGCCTTGTCGCCCGAACGGCTGAGAAGGGTGCCAACAGGTTTGCCGTCACGCGTAATCTCTGTGCCGGTGTCAGCGGGGCCATCGACATCTACGGAAACCAGCCCTTTGCGCAGCTCGGTCTTGTGCTTCATGCGGGCGGTGACTTCTTGCCCGACGTAGCAGCCTTTCTTGAAGTCGACGCCTTTCAACCGTTCAAACCCGGTTTCAAGAATGAAAGTGTCGGGGGTCAGTTCGATCCCGGTTTCCGGAATGCAATTGGCCACACGCAGCGCTGTCCAGTCGGTGCCATCGTCACCCGACTGATCGCTATACAGGCGCCAGCCAAGGTCAGGGTGGCGAGGGTCTGCAAGGGCGCCGTCCGGCGCAGGGCCTGTGCCACGTGAAAGCGACAGGTCGCTTTCGGAGATTTGCACATCGGCGCGCAATTTGTACATGGAAAGGCGTTGCGCAAGCGTCGCGGCGACCTCTGTCGCGACGTCGATCACGATGTCATCTGCACGCACCAGCAGGAAAAAATCAGCGATGTATTTGCCTTGCGGTGTCAGCAGAGCAGCATAGGTCAGACTGCCTTCAGGGCCCGGACCGTTGGTGGTCAGGCCGGTCAGGAAATCAACGCGGTCCGCGCCGGTCAGTCGAAGAAGGGTGCGAGGTTTGTCCATGGCGTTCAAGCTAAGCGTCCTAGGCCGCTTTTCCACGTTTTTCTGCAAACGAGGCCGTCAGCGCGTCGCGGTCATAGCGGGTCTCGATCCACTCCCTGATCGGCATTGGCGCATCTTTTGTGTCGGCCTCATAGACATCCAGAAAGAGATCTAGAATCCCGGTTCTGGTGCTTTTCAGATGAAGGTACTTTCGGCTGAGTTGCTCGCGCGCCTTCGCAAGCGAAACCTTTTCCACATAAAGCATATAAAGGGCGGCGGCCAAGCCAGCCCGGTCTGCACCAGATTTGCAGTGCATCAGGAACGGTTTTTCGATCGTGTCAAAAATGTCCAGAAGGGCGATCAACTGCTTCGGCTTTGGCGCATTCCGAGCGGCCATTTCGACCCGCACCATTTTGATCCCCACAGCATCGCACATCTCTTTTTCGAGAAGATAGAAGCTGTTTGGTTTGTAGCCACGCAGATAAAGGATCGTCTCGATCCCCATTTCTTTATACCGTTTGACCCGCTTCGGAGACGGCTGGTTGGACCGCCAAACACCGGGAACGACCTGATACAGGTTGGTCCACCAGACGCGCAGAAATGCATGATCCATCAGTTGGGTGTGCCAAAAGGCAGCGCGGCGACCGGCTGGAGAGGAAATGTCCTTCCCAAAAGAATCGCGCAGCTCAGAGTCCCATTGCTTCAGGCGCGACTTCAGATAACCAAACATTTAGATTCCAACCAAAGACCAGTTCCGAGCGGTCTATCGGGAAAGCGCCTTGCAGACAAGCGAGCTCAGATAACGCTGCCTTTGCGTCGCGCCAGATGTTGAATGAATAGGTGGACCGGATAGCCAATCGCAAGCGCGGGAAGATATCCGTAAAGCGCCCAAGTGAACACCATGAAGCTGAGCAGATTGACATAGGCCATTACCAGAAATGGCTTCGTGTAATTCTCAACAGCACGGATTGGTCGCGTGGTCATGTCTCCTCCTGTTTTTCAGCTTAGCGCGAATTACCTGTCCGCCGAGTCACTTTTTCGTTCGGAACTGTTCCGGCGGCGGATTGCGGCTGCTGGCAAAGCCGCTAAGCTGCCGACAAAGTCAAAGAGGGCCACATGTCTGAACCATCCTATCTAGAAACCCCGTCTGGGCGCCGCATTGCCTATCACAAAACCGAAGGGGCAGGACCCGGCGTTGTATTCCTGGGCGGTTTCCGGTCCGACATGGAAGGGACCAAGGCCGTGTTTCTGGAAGACTGGGCGCGCCAACAGGGACGGGCATTCCTGCGGTTTGACTATTCGGGTCATGGCCAGTCGTCCGAAGAGTTTACCGACGGTTCCATTGGTGACTGGGCCGAGGATGCTCAGGCGGCTGTCTCGGCGTTGACAGAGGGTCCCCAGGTCTTTGTTGGGTCCTCGATGGGAGGGTGGATTTCGCTTTTGGTTGGACGGGAGCGGCCCGATCTTTTTGCGGGGTTCGTTGGCATCGCGGCCGCGCCGGATTTCACGGAAGACGGGTTTTGGGCGGATTTCAGTGAAGAACAACGGGCACAGCTAATCGAGGCAGGGCAGGTTGCTTTGCCCTCAGGGTATGATGAGGGCGATTACATCATCACGCGCCGATTGATCGAGGAAGGCCGTAACAGTCTTGTTCTGCGCACGCCGCTTTCCCTGCCGTGCTCCGTTCGTCTTCTACAAGGCACCGAGGACGAGGCCGTCACCACGGAAACCGCGTTGCGCCTTTTGGATCATTTGCAGGCCGACGATAGCCGTTTGACCCTTGTTAAGGGGGCTGACCATCGCTTTTCCGACCCGCAATGTCTGGACCTGATTGCCGACGCTGTTTTGGATGTTGGAAATAGCTGATCGGCAAAAGAAAACCGGCCCAAAAGGCCGGTTTTTGATTAGATCGAAATCAGGTGATCAGACTGTTTTCAGTCGTGCCACCTTGTTTTCGTTGCCGGGCGCGTTCTGGTCGATGAAGTCCAGAACCAGCGGGCGAATGTTGTTACGCCAGCTGCGGCCCGCAAAGATACCATAGTGGCCCGCGTTGGGCTCTAGGTGAGAGGCTTTCTTTTCGTCTGGCAGGCCGGTTAGCAAGTCTAGCGCGGCAACACATTGGCCCGGGGCCGAAATGTCGTCTTTCTCACCCTCGACGGTCTTCACCGCAACATTGGTGATCTTGGCAAGGTCAACAGGTTTGCCGTTCACGGTGAACTTATTCTGCGCGATTTCGAGGTTCTTGAAGACACGCTCGACAGTCGACAAGTAGAACTCCGCCGTCATGTCCATCACCGCGAGATATTCGTCGTAGAACCGATTGTGTTTGTCGTGATCACTGGCTTCGTGTTTGGCGACACGCAAGATCTGTTCGATAAAGGCCTTGGAGTGGCTTTCGGCGTTCATCGACATGAATGAGCTTAGCTGCATCAGCCCCGGATAGACCGAACGGCCGACGCCTGCGTATTTCAGGCCGACGCGCTGGATGACCATATGTTCCAACTGGCCCATGGTGACGCGGCGACCAAAGTCAGTCACTTCAGTGGCAGCGGCATCCGGATCGATCGGCCCGCCGATCAAGGTCAGGGTGCGCGGTTGTGCCGCGGGGTCTTCCTCGGCCAGATAAGCGGTGGCAGCCAAGGCCAGCGGAGCGGGCTGGCAAACCGCTACAACGTTGGTATCTGGGCCAAGATGGCGCATGAAATCAGCCAGATAGAGGACGTAATCCTCGATATCAAACTTACCCTCAGAAACCGGGATATCGCGGGCGTTGTGCCAGTCCGTGATAAAGACTTCACAATCCGGCAGTAAGCTTGCTACGGTCGAGCGCAGCAGCGTTGCGTAGTGGCCTGACATCGGCGCACAAAGCAGGACGCGACGCGGCTTTGCCTGACGGCCAAGGACTTTGAAATGCAAAAGATCGCCAAAAGGACGCTCGATCAGCGTTTCCACACTGACAACATGGTCTTTTCCGTCGCTGTCAGAAATGGCGGGGATGTTCCAGTCCGGCTTTGCAACCATACGGGAATATGTGCGTTCCGTAACCTCGCCCCACGCAGCGACAAGCTGGAAAAACGGGTTCGGAACCATGCCGGTAATCGGATACGACCCAAAGGCAAGCGCAGAGGCGCCGAGCCACTGATTGGTGTTGCGAACGTTCTCGGTCCAGTCGTAGATGGCCATTCGAAACATAAGTCGCTCCTTGTTATTTATCCGGGGCGGTCCCGAATTGGTCGTGTCGTATCTGCGTCTGCTCAGAGTCTCGACGATACGGGGGAAAGAGTAATATGACAATAAAAGAAGCTGCACCTGCAAAAGAATCTTCTGCACTGCAGAACAACCTCCAAAAGGTCGAACAGCTGTCCGAGCGACTGATAAAGGCGCTGTCGAATAAAAGCGTGGCGAATCCGGGTCTTCAGGGGCCGAATCCCGACCTGATGATCAAAGCTTCGACAGCCTATTGGCAGGATGCGGTGAACAACCCGTCCAAGATTTTCGAACATCAAGTGTCGTTCTGGAGCAAGTCTGTTCAGCATTTTATCGAGGCGCAAGAAGCGCTTGCAGGTGGCCAGTTCAAAGCGCCTGAGGACAAGACCCCGACCGATCGCCGCTTCTCGAACCCCCTGTGGCAGTCACACCCCTATTTCAACTTCGTGAAGCAGCAATACATGCTGTCCAGCGAAGCGATCGCGAACAGCGTGAAGGAAATCGAAGGTCTCAGCGACAAGGATCGGACGCGACTAGAGTATTTCTCGCAGCAGATCGTTGATCTGATGGCACCGACCAACTTCCTTGCCACCAACCCCGATGCGCTGGAGCGCGCGGTGGAAACCGAAGGGGAGTCTTTGGTTCGAGGGCTGGAGAACCTTGTCAGAGATATCGAAGCCAATGACGGCGAGCTTTTGGTCACGTTGGCCGACCGAGAAGCGTTCAAGGTCGGTGGCAATATCGCCACCACACCCGGGCAGGTCGTCTATCGCAACAGAATGCTTGAGCTGATCCAGTACACGCCCACCACCGAAAAGGTGCATGAGGTTCCGCTGATCATCTTCCCGCCTTGGATCAACAAGTTCTATGTGATGGACTTGAAAGAGCAAAACTCTCTGATCAAATGGCTCGTGGATCAGGGCTATACGCTTTTCGTGGTTTCCTGGGTCAATCCGGACCCCGATATGGCTGATGTCGGCGTCGATACCTATGTGAAGGAAGGATATATCGAGGCCATCGAGCAGGTGAAGGCAATCACCAAGCAGAAGCAGGTGAATGCGGTCGGCTATTGTATCGCCGGGACGACCCTGTCGCTGACCCTTGCGCTACTGCAGAAACTTGGTGACAAATCGATCAAGTCTGCGACGTTCTACACCACCCTGACAGATTTCTCGGATCAGGGAGAGTTCGAGGTTTTCCTTGGCGATGATTTCGTAGATGCCATTGAACAAGAGGTCGAGGCGAAGGGCTGTTTGCAGTCCTACATCATGTCGCGCACGTTCTCGTTCTTGCGCCCCAATGACCTGATCTATTCCCCCGCGATCCGCAGCTACATGATGGGCGAGGCGCCACCCGCCTTTGATCTTCTGTATTGGAATGGCGATTCAACCAATCTGCCGGCGCGCATGGCGATTGAATATCTGCGGGGGCTTTGTCAGGACAACAAGCTGGCAAAGGGTGAGTTCGAGATCGACGGGCATAAGCTATCCTTGAAGGATGTGAAAGTTCCGGTCTGCGCCATTGCGTGTGAGACAGATCACATCGCCGCGTGGAAGCCCTCGTTCAACGGGATCAGCCAGATGGGAAGTCGCAGCAAGACATTCATCCTGTCTGAAAGCGGGCATATCGCGGGGATCATCAATCCACCTTCGAAGAAGAAATACGGCCACTATACCAGCAAGGCTCCGATCAAAGATGCAGACGTCTGGCTGGCAGAAGGAACCTACAATGAAGGGTCCTGGTGGCCCACTTGGGATTCGTGGTTAAGCAAAAAATCTGGGAAAAAAGTGCCTGCACGGCAGCCGGGCGGGAAAAATCACCCCCCGATTTGCCCTGCTCCGGGCACCTATGTCCTTAAAAAATAAAAACTTTCCAAAATGTCATAAAAGTTTGTGCTGCAGTGCAGCAAAAAAAGCTTGAAATGCTGCGATGCGGCATGTATATCATTGTGCAGACGCAGAAAGACACGGCGCCTACATATACAGATGCCATATGCTTTTAAGGAGAGATACCATGGCTAACGCACAAGACTTCAACAAGCTGGTCCAAGACATGCTGGGTGCTTTCCCGGTGGACATGACTGCCGCACAAGACGCTTTCAAAACTCAGGCCGACCTGGGCGACAAACTGTCGAAAGTTGCTCTGGAAGCTGCTGAGAAATCCAGCGAGATTTCGTCCAAGTGGACCAAAGAAACCATCGCCAAGCTGGGCGACGTGACTTCGGCAAAAGCCGAGCCGACCGAATACACCAAAGCCGCAACCGACTTCGCTTCGGCTTCTGCTGAGCTGGCCGCCGAAAACCTGGCCGCTTTCGCTGAAGTTGCCAAGAAAGTTCAGATGGAAACCGTCGAACTGATGCTGGCTGCTGGCAAAGACTTCTCGGAAGACGCAACTGCTGCTGTCAAGAAAGCTACCGAAGAAGCGACCAAAGCTGCGAAGAAAGCAACCGCAGCTGCTAAGTAAGCGCGGACAGCGAATTCAGCCGGCACCTCCTCCCAGCCGGTGAATCGCGAGGGCGGGCCCTGATGGGCTCGCCCTTTCCTTTTTGCGAAACTGGGGATAAGCTTCTCTGCAGCGCAACAAAATGACTGGGAGGTCCCGTGGCTGAGGATGCAAAACCGCTGCTGATCAAGCGTTATGCCAGCCGGCGTTTGTACAATACTGAAACCAGCGACTACGTGACGCTGGAGGATATCGCAGGCTTCATCCATGATGGGCGCGAAGTACAGATTATCGATTTGAAAAGTGGGGACGACCTGACGCGGCAATACCTGCTTCAGATCATCGCCGAACATGAAAGCCGCGGCGAAAGCGTGCTTCCGGTAAATGTCCTGAACGATCTTGTCCGAAGCTATACCTCGCAGGCGCAAAGTGTCGTGCCCCAGTTCCTGGCGGCCAGCTTTGAAATGCTGCGCGAAAGCCAATCGAAGATGATGGAGAACTTCGGCCAGATGCCCAACCCGATGTCCGGTGTTCCGGGGTTCGAGGCGATGCAGAAACAGCAAGAGGCGTTTCTGAAAGCCATGACCGGCGGATGGGCCGGCGGGACGAAGCCCGAAGGCGAAGAGAGCGACGCCAGCGAGATCGACACGATCAAGGCACAGCTGTCCGAGCTTCAGGAAAAGCTGTCCAAGCTGAACAAGTGATCTAAACAGACGGGCGCCGATTGAGGCGCCCGATTTGTGTCTGCCGGTCGGATAGCCAACGCGCCCTGCAGACCCTAGCGTTCCTTGGAAAACACGAGGATTTCATGGCCCACGCAACTGGACGCCTTACATTTTGGGGGATCGAGGTTTTCCTGGCGACGGCAGAGGAAGGCGCGATTTCTGCTGCGGCACGGCGGTTGGGCACCAGCCCCTCTGTGGTCAGCCAGCAATTGACCTCGCTTGAGGCGGATCTGGATGTCGAGCTTCTGGATCGGTCAAAGCGCCCCATCGCGCTGACCGCTGCCGGAGAACTGTTTCGCAAGCGGGCTCAGACCATCTTCACCGAGGCGCAAAGTGCGCGGGCAGAAGTTTCTTCGCGCGATCTAGCGCGTTTGTCCCATTTCCATCTGGGCATGATCGAGGACTTTGATTCCGACGTGACGCCCCGATTGCTGGCCGACATGGCAGACGATCTGAAAGACTGTCATTTCTTACTGGAAACCGGGGCCAGCCATTACCTGTTCGATCAGCTGGAGGGGCGGGCGCTTGATATGGTTGCCTGTGCCGAGATTGGCCCGGTACCCGATTGGGCAGAGGTGACGCCGCTTCTGGAAGAGCCATTTATTGCCGCTGCGCCAAAGGGGCAGGTGTCGGACCCGAAGGCTTTGCTTGACCTGCCATTGATCCAATACACGCATCGCCACCATATGGGGCGTCAGATCGGGACCCATCTGCAAGAGCAAGGCGTTAGCCTGTCTCATCGGTTCGAGCTGGACAGCTATCACGCGATCATGGCGATGGTGGCGGCGGGTAGCGGCTGGACCATCCTGACCCCGCTTGGCTACCACAGGGCTTGGCGCTTTCGAGATATGGCCGAGATCTTCCCGCTGCCCTTCGCCCCCATGTCGCGCCGTATTTCGCTGATCTCGCGTAAGGGAAAGTTGGAGGACATGCCCGAACGCGTGGCGGATCGCTTGCGCGGCCTGCTTCAAGAGGCCGTTGTCGAACCAGCCATCAAGCAGACCCCGTGGCTGGCCGACACGTTTAAAGTGCTTTGAGTCTTAAGACCCGACAGCCTGCTTCAGATCTTTGACCTCAGCAGCGGCCTCGATTAACGCATTCGCGATATAGTCGAGCTCGGGGCGCTTTAGTCGGACGGGTAGTCGCACGTCACAAGCTCGCATCAACATCTCGCGCGTTTGCGGCAACGGACCCTGATCGCCAATGAATTGCCAGTTCCAGAAGGCACGCGCATTGTCATCAGACAGGCCAAAAACCTGTACCGAGATGCCGCGCTTCTTGGCGGCGTCTTGAAAGGCTTTTGCCTCTCCGTCTGTCTCGAAGCCCACAAGATTGAATTGGATCGAATCCGGCGCCCGGTCTTCCGGTGCCAGCGGAGGCGGTACGTCCAGCCATGCAGAGCTGTTCAATTGATCGGCCACGTAGTCATGGTTCGCCAGACCGTCGCGAACCCTGCGGGCGAGCTCGTTCAGTTGGGGGCGGATAATTGCAGCCGAGATATTCGACAGTCGGGTGTTATACAGCGGCAGTTTGTTCTGCCAGAAAGCAAAGCGGTCAGTGACCATCTTGTGCTTCTTCCAATTATGCTCGTAGGCGCCGGACATAATGATCGCACGGGCGATGATGTCTTCATCATCGGTAATCAGGATACCGCCCTCGCCAGCGTTCAGCATCTTGTAGGATTGGAACGAGAAGCAGCCGATCTTCCCGATTGTTCCAATGTTCTGACCATGCCACTTGGTGCCGAGCGAATGGGCCGCGTCTTCGATAACGGGGATGCCGCGTGCCTCTGCCAGCTTCATGATCGCGTCCATGTCAGAGGTGTGGCCGCGCATGTGGCTGATCATGATAGCGCTGATCGTATCATCCAGTTTGGCCTCGAAGTCGGCCATGTCGATCCGATAGTTTGTGCCGACCTCAACCAAGACCGGCTCACAGTCTGCATGCACGATGGAGGATGGAACAGCCGCGAAGGTGAAGGCAGGGATCAGGACACGCGCGCCGCGCGGAAGGCCCAGAGCCTTGAGCGACAGGAAGAGCGCGGCGGAACACGACGCAACGGCCAGCGCGTATTTCGCGCCCAGCAATTCGGCGAACTCTTGCTCTAGCAGGGTAACCGGCGCGTCTTCGGCTGCGGTATAGCGAAACAGGTCACCTGATTGCAGCAAGCGGTCGATCTCGGCGCGGGCGGCTTCTGGAATCGGCTCTGCGTCATAGACGTTCGGTGCTTCGGTCATGGTTTCGCCTTTTTTGAAATCATATTTCTGAAAATTTAACAGGCGAGCGCGCAATCACAAACGTAAAAAAGCCGCCTAGGGCGGATGACGGGTCTAATTCGTTGCGGAAATGTCGGCCTTAGCCCGCGTCCTCGACACGTTTGCGGGCAAGGTTGCTGTCACGGTCATTCACACCCAGCAAATTGGACAGAAGGCGCAGCAGGGAATCTTCCTCATGATCGCGCACCCCGTCGGCCAGAACGACGGCCCAAAGCGCCTCGATCACGGCAATCCGGTCCTCATAGGCGACTGCGTCCTTGATCGCGCGGGTGAACCGAACAGTATCCGGTGCTTCGGATTCCAGTTGTTCAGCCCGGCTGCGCAGGGCGCTGGCCTCGAACGGGCTAAGGCCATGCCTGCTGGCCAAGATACGATCAATCCGATCAATCTCGCATTGGGCATAGTCACCGTCAGAACGCGCAATCCGCACCATAAGCGCAGCAAGCGCCAGTTGCGCATCGTCGCCTTCCAGCGGGGCGGGATTTGGCTGAACCAGTTGTCTTAGAAATTCACCGAACATCCGCTTGATATAGGATGTCGGTACAGCGCCGCCAATGGCAGATTAGGTCGAAAGCTCATCCAATTTAGAGCGCAAATCCTCTGGGTCCACGCCGAGGGTGCTGCAGGACAGTTCAAACACTTCATGTTCCTGTTCCCGCTCAACTCCATCGGCCATGATCACCTTCCACATGGCGACAACAATCGCAGCGCGGTCGTCATAAGGGATGACAGATTTCACGGTTTCTGAGAAATCGGTGCATTCAGGGGATTGGGCTTCGACCTTCTCGGCCTGCGCGCGAATCTTGGCAGCTGCAATAATTGACAGGTCATAGCGTTCGGCTAAAACCTCGTCGATTTTCACGATCTCTTCGAAAGCATAGTGATGATCTGATTTGGCGATCCGCACCAGCAAAGTCGCCAATGCCAGTCGTGCGTCGTCAGCAGGCAGTGTGTCGGAATGGGCGCCCTTCAGTCGGGCCAGAAGCGTTTCAAACATGGAAAAAGCTAACCGCCCCGAAGGGCGGTCCAGCAAGCATTTGAATAAAGGTCGGCGCGATTCCATTCAGGGATGCGGCATTTCCGCATCCCTTGAAGGTCAAACGAGGCGAGAGTTCTCTTTCGCGGCCCGAACGAAGTCCGCAAACAGCGGGTGCGGCGCGAAGGGTTTGGACTTCAGTTCCGGGTGGAACTGAACGCCAATGAACCACGGGTGGTCTTTCCATTCGACAATCTCGGGCAGGCGTCCATCAGGCGACATGCCAGAGAAGTTCAGCCCACAGCCTTCCAGCTTTTCGCGGTACTTGATGTCGACCTCATAGCGGTGACGGTGACGTTCCTCGATCTGGGTGGTGTCGTAGATCTGTGCGACCTTAGAGCCGTCTTTCAAGTTGGCGTTGTAAGCGCCAAGACGCATGGTGCCGCCTTTGTCATCACCCACTTTGCGCTGAACCTTGGCGTTGCCCTGCACCCATTCTTTCAGGTGATAGACAACGGGTTCAAAGCGTTTTTTGCCAGCTTCGTGGTCGAACTCTTCCGAACCTGCCTCGGTCAAACCCGCTACGTTCCGCGCGGCCTCGATCACGGCCATTTGCATGCCAAGGCAGATGCCCAAATAGGGTACATTCCGCTCGCGCGCGAACTGGGCCGCTTTGATTTTGCCTTCGGTCCCGCGCTCGCCGAAGCCGCCGGGTACAAGGATCGCATCATAGCCTTCCAGATGGGGGGCTGCGTCTTCTTTGTCGAAAACCTCGGCGTCGACCCATTCGACGTTGACCTTAACGCGGTTGGCCATGCCACCGTGGGTCAGCGCTTCTTTGATCGATTTATAGGCGTCTTCCAGCTGCGTGTACTTGCCGACAATGGCAACTTTCACTTCACCATCGGTGTTGTGAATGCGGTCGGCCACGTCGTTCCAAACCGACAGATCGGGTTTTGGTGCGGGCGAGATATCGAACGCATCCAGAACCGCCTGATCCAGACCTTCACGGTGATAGGCCAGCGGGGCCTCGTAGATCGAGTTCAGGTCATAGGCCGCAACCACGGCCTCTTTGCGGACGTTACAGAACAGGGCGATCTTCTCGCGCTCTTTCTCTGGGATCGGCTGTTCAGAGCGGCAGACCAGAATGTCGGGCGCGATCCCGATCGACTGCAGTTCCTTGACCGAGTGCTGGGTCGGCTTGGTCTTCAGCTCGCCCGAGGCCGCCAGATAGGGCAGCAGGGTCAGGTGCATGAATATGCACTGGCCACGGGGCTTGTCGTGGCTGAACTGGCGGATGGCTTCAAAGAAGGGCAGGCCTTCGATGTCGCCAACGGTGCCACCGATTTCACACAGCATGAAGTCGACTTCGTCGTCGCCGATGTCGATGAATTCTTTGATCTGGTTGGTGACGTGGGGCACGACCTGAATCGTTTTACCCAGATAATCACCGCGACGTTCCTTTTCCAAAACGTCGGAATAGATGCGGCCCGAAGAGACCGAGTCGGTCATTCGTGCCGGAACACCGGTGAAACGTTCATAGTGACCAAGGTCGAGGTCGGTCTCTGCGCCGTCGTCGGTTACGAAGACCTCGCCATGTTCAAAGGGTGACATGGTGCCGGGGTCCACGTTCAGATACGGATCCAGCTTGCGAAGACGGACTGAAAAGCCGCGTGCCTGCAGCAATGCGCCCAGTGCCGCCGAGGCAAGACCCTTACCCAAGGAAGAAACAACACCGCCTGTAATGAAAATGTACCGCGCCATCTGGCTGGGATCCCCCGTGATTGTCTTTTGGAGTGCTCGAAAACGACGAGATTCGCCGCAGCATCACGGGATTTAACTAATAACGGATTCGCCCCCGATCCGCAATACGACCGCAAGATGCTGGGGCGGTTTTCCCGCCCTAGTCTTCATTTAGTAGTTTGTTGGTCTTATTCCGCTCGCGGAGGCAGAGCAGGTGCATCACCCAGTGCTGGCGGCAGAAGGTTGTCGCCAAGGCCGTCAGGTGCGGTCTCTTCTACCGCAGGCGCATCTACGCCCAGGCGGTCAAGAACAGAGTTCCCGTCAGAGTTCCGCGCCGCGATTACGGTCAGCACGATCGAGGTGCAGATAAACGCGATGGCAAAGAACCAAGTCAGCTTGCCCAGTGCCGTTGCTGCGGCACGACCACTGACAACGCCACCGCCGCCGCCGCCCATGCCAAGGCCACCGCCTTCGGAACGCTGCAGCAGCACCACGCCAATCAGGCATAGTGCAAGGATCAGGTGTACGATGAGGATGACGTTTTCCATGGGACCCGGACGGTTATCTTAAGATGGGCGGTATGTAGGCAAGTTTGCGCGCAGGGGCAAGGGGCCATCGACACTGTTGGCCTCTTGTTACGCTCAGTCTTGTGTTTTGGGGAAGGCCAGCAACGGTGTTTTCCGGCAGATCGGCTGATCAGGGTCCTCACAGCAGGACTTCACGGTGGCCACACCGGGGCCGTAAATGGTCGTCCATTGCTCACGCGTCATCCCGTGATTGGGGGGCATGCCGTGGCTAAGAGGGAATTGCTGTGCCAGTTCATCCGCGCCATCAGGTGCGGTTCCTGTCATCCAGTCGGTCAGGTTTCCGCAGGTGTCGTGCAGGCCGATACGGTGGCAGCCCGTACAGGTGCTGTCACGCGGGTTCATAACCTCGGTCGGCCAATCTGCAAACCAATCCTTTTCGGTGTCCACATGGTAATAGGGACCAAAGGGGTTTTCGGGGATGATCGACCAGACCTGCCCCACGAAGGGCGAGTACATAAAAGGATCATTGTCGTGGCAGTTGCCACAGCCTTCAGACACCAGACCCTCGGGATCGATCCAGGGGAAGGGTGCCGCGGCATCGGTGGGTGAAGGGACGGCTGACCCGTCCACCGGCGCGTCGTCTTGTTTTGCGGCCCACCAGCAGGTGGCGCCCGTGTTGGGGTCATGGGCAATGACGTCGATTTCGTCGAACAGCATCGAATCTGCGTGTCGGATGTGTTTCTGCCGGCACATGACGGCGACCTGCGTGCTCTCGGTCGACAGGTCCAGAATGCGCGAATAGGGAATGCATTGTCCGACGTCGCCATTGTCATTGGGCAGCAGGCCAGGGCGGTCACAGGTGATTCCGGGTTCGAAATTGTCGAACGTGATCTCTTGCCCGTTCTGGGTGACGGGAACCGGGGTTCCGTCGGCGCAGGAAAACGCCGGGATTGTGCCAAGCGCATTGAAGCAGGCTTTGACATAGTCCGCGTGATCGTCGTCGGCAAAGACAGTGACAGGCAGCAGGGACAGGATCAGGGCAAGTCTTTTCATTGCTGCGCCTCCAACTGAGCTTGGGCTGTGGCTTTCAGCGCTTCGAAATACCGGACATAGCCGGTGCAGCGGCAGATATGATCGCCGATGGCATCATGAATGGCCTCATCCAAGGCCTCCTCGGTGATGGATGTCTGCGTTGCCAGCCAATCCAGAAACACCTTCGACGCCATGACAAAGCCCGGCGCGCAATACCCGCATTGGAACGAGAAGTTCTTCAGAAACGCCTCTTGGATTGGCAGCAGCCCGTCCTTTGGCGTTGCGCCTTCGATTGTGGTGATTTGGGTTCCGTTGATCTGGCCCAAAGATGTTTTACAGCTGATTATGGCTGAGGCTGCATTCGACGGCGGCTTGAACACTTCGACCGTGCAGGCCCGGCAAACACCGATTCCACAGCATAGTTTGCTGCCGGTTAGATTCAGATCATCATGCAGATAGTCCAAAAGCTTGTCATCCGCGCGGGCTTCGCTGACTTCCTTCAGCTTTCCGTTGACCGAGAAGGTAATCATTTGCTCAGTCCTTTCAGGATTTTGTGCGGTGTAATCGGCAACGAGGTGTAGCGCACGCCAACGGCGTCTTTCAGCGCGTTTGAAATCGCGGGGGAGATGGAACACATCACCGCCTCGGCAATGCCGCGGCCGGATTTCTTGTCGCCTTCGCTTTCGGGCAGAACGATCAGTTCCTGCGCGCGCCCAAGCGGATCGAAGCGCGTGTTCAATGGCACGTCCATCGCGTGGGCCACGTGGTACCTGTTCAAGTTCCACGTCCCATCGGCGGGGCCCTCCATACCAGGCGGCATATCCTCTAACAGCGTGTAACTGATCGCCATGGCGACGCCACCTTGGCTTTGACCCGAAACCAGTTCTGGCACATGCACGCGACCTGCATTCAGAACGCTGAGGACATTTTCGATCTGCACGTGGCCGTTCGTTGTATCGACGGTCACGCCGACCACATTCACGCAAGGCGCCCAGACCGTGCGTGAATATCGTGCAGAATGGGCGTCCGGCCCGGTCGTGTTCAAGCGCGACAGCTGCCGTGGCGAACCGCCGGTCCCATAGGTTGCTAGGCTGTCCAGTTGCAGGCGAATGGTCCCCGTTGGCAGGGCATAGTCCGCCTCGGCCCAGCTTCCTTGGAAATAAGCGTGACCAAGGGTGCCGGTTGGCAGGCCATTTTCGTGAATAAAGTAGGCCAGATCAGCCAGTGGAATAGGGTCGGCTTCGGTTGTTTCCAAAACCAGTAGCCCGTTGTTCCACATCACATCATCGGCGGTCAGATCGGGCAGGCCCCAAAGGTCTCGAGCCGCTGGCAAGATCGACAATTCGAACAAGGCGCGTGCGGTTTGTTGGACAACATGCACTTGATGCAATGCGGTCAGGCAAGCCGAAGAAGAGCCCACGCCCTTGGCCGTCCATGTCGGGTCGGCCCAACGTTCGGTGCTGTTGCTGTTGGTCTGCAGGCCGGTTTGCCCAAAGAGCGTATAGCACCCCATGTCCACGCTTTGCGCATTGGCCCCAAGGATGTCGCCGATCACCACGCCCAAGGTCGTGGCAGATCCGTTACCCATGTCGACCGCATCTGATTCCACTGACAACGTGCCGTCTGCCGCCATATGCACCGCCGCGACCATCCCGTCGCCCGAAGTGCCATAGGCCTGAAGCGACATGGCCAGTCCGGTACCATAGACCTTGCCTTCTTCAGCAAAGCCAAGCTTGATCAACTCGCGGTCGGCCCAAAGAGGATGTGCTTCGGCGATTTCCAGCATCTCGGTCAGGCGCAACTCTTGATCCATAGGGCCGCCGACCACCGTCGTGTCGCCCTCGCGTATCACATTGGCCAGCCGTAGCTGTATCGGGTCCCAATCCAGCTCTCGCGCTACATCGTCCAGCGCTGTTTCAATTGCGAAGAAAGCCTGAGGTCCGCCGAAGCCACGTTGCGAGCCGCCAGAGATGTTTCCCGAATGATAGGCCTGCGCATAGATGTTCGCCATGTCGCAAGTATAGGCCCCGCCCGCGCAAAGCCCCGCCAAATTGGCGACATATGGGCTGAGGTTTTTACGCCCGCCACCGTCGAAATCCAACGTCATTTCAATGTTTTGAAGGTTCATGTCGGGGGTCAAGGCGATTTGCCCCGTGCCCGTCGCCGCGTGTCGTTTCAGACCCACGCGGAACTGTTCGAAACGATCGTATTCCAAGCGTAGCGGGACATAGGTTTTCTGACCTTCGGCATCTTCATCATAGGAAAAGGCTGAAGCCAGACCCAGCATCAGCGAGAAGGGTGACTTATCACGCCCACCGAACCCACCACCGGGATAACAGCTGGTCAGGGTAACCGCATCCAGCTTGTAAGGCGCGTCTTCCGAGTCATTGAACATGGACAGGATGCTATCGACGTCATGGTCCGGCGACTGGGTGCCCAGTACCAGATGCAGCGTCTTTTCAGTGGATGTGACGTGGTGAAAGGCCAGCCCGGCCTCGGGCTCCATGAACATCGGGTCCATCGCCTGCATGTCGCAGGTGAAGTTGTGCTTGATCAGATCGGGCATGCTGGACAGGCGATTCTCGATCTGGTGACGCACCTTTTCAACTTCCGCCATATAGCGCTTGTCGTCGTCGAAGGCGGCATAGCTGAAGTTTTCGCCTTCGGCGTTGAATTTCACATATGTCGTCTCGGGCTGAAACGGCTTGCGCAGTGGCGGCAAGGGGCCATCAGGCGCGGCATAGACCTGAAAATCGGCGTCTTTGAATTGCATCGCGCGCTTTGCCTCGCGATAGCTGGCTACGTCGTCAAAGACCAAAAGTGCCACCGCCTGACCCAGAAAATCCGGAACTTTTCCGGGTTGCACGATCAGGTCGAACAAAACAGCGTCCGGATGGTCAAAAGAGCTGTCGCTAGGGCCGGAACTCAGGCTTTCCCTGATCCTCTCATCCATGTGCAGGTCGCGGTCGATCGGGATGTTCGGGTTCAACAACGAGCGATCTAACATGTCGCCATAGACCAGCCTTGCGGACCGTGCTGCCGGGGGCAAGTTGGTCAGCCCCACAAAGCGTTGGTCGGTGTGCAAGGCCCGCAGATACATTGCGTATTTCTGAGTTTTCGGCCACGGCGCGCCCATGTCCCGGGCATAGAAGTCGCGCGCATAAACCTTCTTTCCGGCGACTTTGGCAAACCCGTCGATCCGCTGCGACGCGATGCCGGGAATACTGGACCCATCGGTGCCGACCTGTCCCGTGCCACGGCTATTGGCCAATGCCGGGACACCCAGAACTGACACGGCGACCATTCCGCTCGCAGATTTCAAGAATCTACGACGGCTCATTTGGGTGAATGTCATTTTTTACCCGCTCCCTGCAGCGTTTTCCCCCTCTAACCCGCACATGCGTCAGGTGGTGTCGACTATGCGACAAAATCGCAAAAGTTGTGCGCGGGGATGCAGGTCGGGTTGGTTTAACGCTGGCGCTGTTGCGCAGGGGCAACGGGCAAGTGGATCAGAATTTCGGACGAATGTCCGGCAGTTCCAGCTCTCCGACCAGATCGCGCAGCTCTTGCCGGGCTGCGACGTTGGACAGGTTCAGGCTGCGGATTCCGGCGTCTTTCAGGTCTAACAGGGTAAGACCGTTCAGGAACAGTTCGCGGAATATGACCCGCTCGCTGAAGCCGGGGGCCACGCGGAACCCGATCCGCCGGGCAAGTTTTAACAGCGATTCCCCGACCTTCTTCTTATTGTGCATGTGCTGCGCACCAAGGCGGTTGCGCAAAACGATCCAGTCCATCGGCTTCATGCCCGACTGGGCGCGCAGCTGACGCGCGTTCCAAACCATCTCGGAATAAACGGACGGGCCAAGGATATTGCCGTTAGCAGGATCAATGCGCGCCAGAAGGTCGAAATCGACATAGCTGTCGTTCATCGGCGTCACCAAGGTGTCGGCCAGCGAATGTGCGACCTGACTTAGCCGGGTGTGCGAGCCGGGGCAATCAATCAGCAGGAAATCTACCTGCGGCTTCAATTCTTCGATTGCGCTGTAAAGGCGTTTGTCGAACGGGTTCTCACCAGTTTCCAGTTTCGACTTATCGATCTCTGGCAGGGGCATGTAGATAGGCGTGGGCAGTTTTATCCCTTCGCGTTGGCAATAGGCCTCGCGGTTCTCAATATAGCGCCCAAGACTGCGCTGCCGCAGGTCCAGATCAAGCACGCCAACCCGTTTGCCCAACCGCGCAAGCGCCGTTGAGATATGCATGGACACGGTGGATTTCCCTGCGCCGCCCTTTTCATTGCCCACAACGATAATATGCGCCACGGGGTCACCCTTTTTGTTGTTCTTGTAAAGGTTTACGGGCTGGCACAGCCCTTGGTCCCTGATGTCTTAGCAAATGGTCGGCCAAGGTCGAGAGGCAGGCTTGGTTTTGTCGCCTGCGCCCCCGAACAAATGAAAACCGAGGGATTTCAGCCACACTTCGACTGGCCACAACTGCCGCAAGTCATGCAGCCTTCGATCATGCGCATGTCGTAGGATCCGCAAGAGGGGCAGGCCGGCCCACGCGGCCGTTCACCCACCACCTGTGCTTCGATATGTGGGTCGGATTTCAGGCCCATGCCTTCCCCTTCGATGAAGCCGATGTTGACGAGGTGACGCTCGATCACGCCACCGATTGCGGCCAGGATCGACGGCACATATTTGCCCTGCATCCAGGCCCCGCCACGCGGGTCGAACACGGCCTTCAACTCTTCCACGACGAAGGACACATCGCCTCCGCGACGGAACACGGCCGAAATCATCCGGGTCAGGGCCACTGTCCAGGCGTAATGCTCCATGTTCTTGGAGTTGATGAAGACTTCGAAGGGCCGGCGGTTGCCGTTCATCACCACGTCATTGACGGTGATGTAGATGGCATGTTCGCTGTCGGGCCACTTCAGCTTGTAAGTGTGACCTTCCAAGGACTGAGGCCGGTCCAGCGGCTCGCTGATATAGACCACATCAGCCCCGCTATCAGTTTCGGGCACTTTTTCAGAGCTTTCACTGACCGTCAGAACCGACCCGGTCACATCGTTCGGGCGATAGGTGGTGCAGCCTTTGCAGCCCGTGTCCCAAGCTTCCATATAGACGTCCTTGAACGCTTCAAAGCTGATGTCCTCGGGGCAGTTGATCGTCTTGGAAATGCTCGAGTCGATCCACTTCTGCGCAGCTGCCTGCATCCGCACATGATCCAGCGGTGCCAGCGTCTGAGCATTCACGAAATGATCGGGCAGGGGGGTGTCACCAAACTTGTCGCGCCACATCTGCACGGCATAGTCGACAACCTCTTCTTCGGTGCGCGAGCCATCCTTCTGCAAGACTTTACGCGTGTAGGAATAGGCGAAGACCGGCTCGATCCCCGAGCTGACATTTCCAGCATAAAGGCTGATCGTCCCGGTGGGCGCGATTGAGGTCAGCAGCGCGTTGCGTATACCATGCTCGGCGATCTCGGCGCGGACGTCTTCATCCATCTGCTGCATATGGCCTGTGGCCAGATACTTCTTGGCATCGAACAACGGGAAGGCGCCTTTCTCCTTCGCCAATTGCACCGACGCCAGATAGGCAGCGCGGGCGATCCGGTGCAACCAGCGTTCGGTCTGACGCGCTGCTTCCTCAGAGCCATAGCGCAGCCCGACCATCAAAAGCGCATCGGCCAGACCTGTGACGCCCAAGCCGATCCGCCGCTTGTTCGCGGCCTCTTCGGCCTGCTGCGGCAGCGGGAAGCGCGAGGCATCCACCACGTTGTCCATCATCCGCACGGCTGTCGCGACCAGTTCTTCCAGCTGACCCTCATCCAGATCAGCGCCATCTTCGAATGGGTCCTTCACCAACCGCGCTAGGTTGATCGAGCCCAACAGGCACGCCCCATAGGGCGGCAGGGGTTGCTCGCCACAGGGGTTCGTCGCCGCGATCTCCTCACAGTAGGACAGGTTGTTCATCTGGTTGATGCGGTCGATGAAGATCACACCGGGTTCGGCATAGTCGTAGGTCCCGCGCATGATCTTGTTCCAAAGATCACGCGCTTCGACCGTGTGGTAGACCTTGCCGTCAAACACCAGATCCCAGCTTTTGTCGGCCTTCACAGCCTCCATGAACGGATCGGTCACCAGCACCGAGACGTTGAAATTCCGCAGCCGCGCGGGGTCTTCCTTAGCGGTAATGAAATCCTCGATATCGGGATGGTCACAGCGCATTGTCGCCATCATAGCGCCGCGACGCGATCCGGCCGACATGATGGTTCGGCACATCGCATCCCAGACATCCATGAACGACAGCGGGCCCGAGGCATCCGCAGCCACCCCGGTGACCGAAGCTCCCTTGGGCCGGATTGTCGAGAAGTCATAACCGATACCGCCACCCTGCTGCATGGTCAGGGCGGCTTCTTTCAGCATGTCGAAAATTCCGCCCATGCTGTCGGGCACTGTCCCCATGACAAAGCAGTTGAACAGGGTCACGCTGCGATCGGTGCCCGCACCGGCCGTGATCCGGCCCGCGGGCAGGTATTTGAAATCCTCCAGCGCGGCATAGAAACGTTCTTCCCAGACCGCGGGTTCTGCTTCGACTTCGGCCAGCGCGCGCGCGATCCGGCGCCAGCTGTCCTCGACCGTCAGATCGATGGGTGTCCCGTCAGCCTCTTTCAGGCGGTACTTCATGTCCCAAATTTGCTCGGCAATCGGGGCGGCAAAGCGTGTCATCAACGGATCCTTGGTCATTTTAGCAGGGCTTCTCACCATACGCGGGGTGCGGGGTTGCCGCAACAATCTTCGTCAACAATTAGGTTGGATGCGCGTCAGGGCCACTCTATGTTGCGGCGCATGGGAAATTCGGCTCACATCAATCTGGTCAAGCTTTGTGTCGGCGCGCAACAGGTCGAGGACCTGACCCGCTGGCAGGCCCAACGCATGGCCTCTGGGTTTTATGACCAACCCGTCCACGTGACCCGTATGCGCCCAAAAAAAGAGGCCGAATTGCTGGCCGGAGGCTCCCTTTACTGGGTCTTTAAGGGCGTCATTCTAGCCCGCCAGCGTGTTGTGCGGCTTGACGAGGTTCGGGGTGAAGATGGCGTCCTGCGCTGCGGTATCGTTTTGGACCCGGATATTATCCGCACTGAACCCGCCCCTCGCCGCGCCTTTCAGGGCTGGCGTTACCTGACACCAGAAGATGCACCGCGTGATTTGCCGGCGTCTCGCGGCTTCGAAGAGGAGCTGCCCGAGACGCTAGCCAGGGCTCTATCGGACATTGGCCTGCGCTGAGCAGGGTTCCAAACCTCAAATTTTGGGAAATTAGGGAAGTCCGCAGGGCAGTGCGGGTCATTCCGATATCGAGATTTTCGTGAATTAGTGACTCTTGGAATGTTTTCCCAATCGAGGCGAGTTTTCAGGAATTTCCCCCAATCGGCACGCGTTGACATTCCGCGCGAGGGGACCGATTTCCTCAGCTGACTGGAAGGAATGGAAAAATGTTGCTCGAACAGTATGACTGGGGCCTCGAAGCCCGCACGCTACAGATCATTTTTGCCCTGGTACTGGGTGTAGTTTTGGGGATTGCCGCCCAAATCTCACGCTTCTGCCTGCGCCGTGCCGTTGACCGTAATTCGAGCGATCGTGGTCAAGCGGGTGCGGTATGGCTTACAGCCCTTGCGACTGCGATTGTTGGTTTTCAGGTCGCCTCTGCCAATGGCCTCGTAAACGTTGAAGGGCACCGTTACCTCGACACCGGTCTGCCGGTTCTTGCCATCCTGATAGGCGGCCTTGCCTTCGGTGTCGGTATGATCCTGACCCGCGGTTGTGCCTCGCGCCTGACCGTTTTGGCGGCCACCGGCAACCTGCGCGCGGTTTCGGTTCTGGTGATTTTTGCCATTGTGGCGCACGCCACGCTCAAAGGTGTGTTTGCACCGTTGCGGACCTCGTTGGGCGCAATCACCGCCGAGCTTCCGGTTGGTAGTTTGGCCGAGGTTCCGTTTGGCACAGCCAGTGCTTCGGCTCTTGCCGTTTTGGCGGCAGGCTTTCTGTTTTATCGCCACCGTCCCGCGCTGACGCATGTCGCGCTTGGCATCGTGATTGGCCTTGTTCCAGTTTTTGGCTGGGCGACAACCAGCGTTCTGCTGTTTGACGAGTTCGACCCGCTTGCGGTTCAGTCTGCGGCCTTCACCCTGCCTTGGACCGAAACCCTGTTCTGGACCATCGCTTCGACCGCTTTGCCTGCCGGTTTCGGCACAGGCCTGATCGGTGGCGTTCTTCTGGGCAGTTTCCTAAGCGCCGCAGTTCGTAAAGAGCTGAAACTGGAAAGCTTCGAAAGCCCGGCCCAAACGGTCCGCTATGCGCTTGGGGCAGTTCTGATGGGCTTTGGTGGTGTTCTGGCCGGTGGCTGCACCATCGGTGCGGGGCTCAGCGGCAGCGCAACCCTTAGCATTGCGGCCCTTCTGGCTTTGGCCAGCATTACTGTCGGTGCCACAGTTGCTTCACGCGTTACCGAGCAAGGCCCCCGCCTAGTCGCGGCCTGATCGCTAGAAGTCTGAAAGTTGAAGCGTTCGCTGTTCCTGACGGCGAACGCTTTTCTCATACCCGTTTCCGCGCCTTCAGGGCTGCAGAAATCGTTCCGTCATCCAGATAGTCCAACTCTCCACCGATCGGCACGCCCTGCGCCAAAGAGGTGACCGCGACCCGGTCTTCCAGTTGATCGGCAATGTAATGCGCTGTGGTCTGCCCGTCGACGGTGGCGTTCAGGGCCAGAATCACCTCTGACACGCCTTCGGCATCCACTCTGGCTATCAGGCGCGGGATGCCCAGATCCTCGGGCCCGACCCCATCCAAAGCTGACAGGGTGCCGCCCAGAACATGATAACGGCCTTTGAACACTGCGCCGCGCTCCATGGCCCAAAGGTCGGCCACGTCTTCGACGACGCAAATCTCGCCGGTCTGGCGCTTGGGGTCGCGGCAGATCTCGCATTCATCTGTGGTCCCGATATTGCCGCAAGTCACGCATTCGCGCGCTGTGGCGGCGACGATCTGCATGACGTCGGCCAGCGGCGTCAGCAGCAGTTCACGTTTTTTGATCAGGTGCAGTACCGCGCGACGCGCCGATCGGGGGCCAAGCCCGGGCAGCTTGGCCATCATCTCGATCAGCATCTCGATGTCGCGCGGGCTGTTCATGCGCTTTAAAAGGGCAGCTTCATATCCGCCGGCAGACCCATCTCGCCGGTCAGCTTCTGCATCTCTTCGGCGCTACGCTCTTTCGCGCGTTCCTGAGCGTCCTTGATCGCGGCAAGGATCAGATCCTCGGCGACTTCCTTTTCAGAGGGCACAAAGATCGACGGATCGATCTCAAGGCCAGTCAATTCGCCTTTTGCAGTGGCCGTGGCCTTTACCAGACCTGCGCCGCTTTCTCCGGTGACAGTGATCGTGTTCAGCTCTTCCTGCAGCTCAACCATCTTGGTCTGCATTTCCTGAGCTTTCTTCATCATGCCGGCCATATCGCCAAGCGCGCCCAAACCCTTCAGCATCGGGGTATCTCCTTAGTCTTCCTCGAACGGATCCCATTCATCCTCGACCTCGGGAAGCGCATCTACAGCCGCTTCCAAAGCGATGGATTCGGGGGTCCTGATATCTGTGATCTTCGCCTTCGGAAAGGCATCAAAAACAGCCTTCACCAAAGGATGTTCCTTTGCAGTGGCCTCTAGCGCCAAGCGATCTGCGTCGCGTTCTTCAGCGATGGTCTTGCCACCGCCTTCCGCCACGACCGACACAGCCCAACGGGCTCCGGTCCAGCCCTGCAGCTTTTGCCCCAACCGCGCGGCCAGATCCCGTGGCGCCGAATTTGTCGGTTCGAACTCGATCCGACCGGGAGAGTAACTGACCAACCGCAGGCAAGTTTCCACCTCGACCAAAAGCTTCACGTCCCGATTGGTGCGGATCAGCTCGACCACCTGATCGAACCGCGCATAGCGGGCCAAAGCATTTTCTGTCGCGGTGGCTAAAGCTGTTACCGCCCCGGAAGACGAGGCGCGCGGTCCACCACCTGCCGGGGGAGAGGCGATAGCCGAGCCCCCCCCGCCCGCCGCAGGCGCGGACGTTCCGGCGAAGCCGGGGCGGCCTCCTCCCCCACCATTCGGCGCAGGGGGCGGCGGCGTATCTTGCAGCTTCTTCACCAGCTCTTCGGGTGAGGGCAAGGTCGACACATGGGTCAGCCGGATGATCGCCATCTCGGCGGCCATCATCGCGTTCGGCGCTTGGGCCACTTCTTCCAAAGCCTTCAACAACATCTGCCACATACGCGTCATCGCGCGCATCGGCAGTTCGGCTGCCATCGCCTGCCCACGAGACCGTTCGTCCGGGCTGATCGTCGGATCCTCGATAGCCTCTGGGGTGATCTTGATGACGGAAATCCAATGGGTGATCTCGGCCAGATCGCGCAGCACGGCCATCGGGTCGGCCCCGTCGGCATATTGCGCAGCCAATTCGTGCAAGGCACCAGCCGCATCGCCCTTCATGATCAAATCGAACAGGTCCAGTACCCGGCCCCGGTCCGCCAGACCCAGCATTGCGCGGACCTGATCCGCCGTAGTCTCGCCAGCGCCATGCGAAATTGCCTGATCCAGCAAAGAGGTCGCATCACGAGCCGATCCTTCGGCTGCGCGCGTGATCAGCGCCAGTGCGTCATCGGCAATCTCGGCCCCCTCGGCCGTTGCGATTTTGCGCATCAGGCCGATCATGTCTTCGGGTTCGATCCGGCGAAGGTCGAAACGCTGGCAGCGCGACAGCACTGTCACCGGCACTTTGCGGATTTCCGTGGTCGCGAAGATAAACTTCACATGCGCGGGCGGCTCTTCAAGCGTCTTCAGCAGCGCGTTGAACGCGCTGGTGGACAGCATGTGAACCTCGTCGATGATGTAAATCTTATAGCGGGCCGAGGCCGCACGGTAATGCACCGACTCGATGATCTCGCGGATATCGCCAACCCCGGTGCGCGAGGCCGCGTCCATCTCCATCACGTCGACATGACGCCCTTCGGCAATCGCCACACAATGTTCGCATTCGCCACAAGGTTCGGTCGTCGGGCCACCGTTTCCATCCGGCCCGACGCAGTTCATGCCTTTGGAAATAATCCGCGCGGTCGTGGTCTTCCCGGTACCGCGTATGCCGGTCATGATGAAGGCCTGCGCAATCCGGTCGGCTTCAAACGCGTTTTTCAGCGTGCGGACCATCGCTTCCTGGCCGACCAAATCGGCAAAGGTCTCGGGCCGGTATTTCCGGGCTAGGACTTGGTAACCGCTGTCGGGTGTTTCGGACATGAGGCCTCTGATCTTGGGTCTTCGGCACGTTAAGAGATGCGGGCTTTGAGGTCCAGCGCGACTCCGAGCAAATTCGCGCGAACGGCCTCTCAACATGGTTGGCAAATTCACGAGGCGCTGTTTCTATGCGGCAAACCGATGGAGGCGCAGATGTCCGGCACAGTTCAATTTTCGTGCAAATGCGGGAAGGTTTCAGGGCGGGTTGCGGATGTGACCGCGAAGAATTCAGTGCGGCTAGCCTGTTCGTGCAAACATTGCCGGGCTTTCGCTGCGTATTTGGGCGATGCAGAGCGATCGTTCCAAAACGACTACGTTCAACTGATGCAAACTCAGCCGTGGATGATCTCTTTCGAATCCGGCAAGGAGTACCTAAGAAATCTGCGCCTGACCGCGAAAGGGCCGTTGCGTTGGTACGCCAGCTGCTGTGACACGCCCCTATGCAACACGTTACCCCGGCGGTTCCCGCCGTTTGTCAGCATCTTGGTCGCGAATTTCGCCCGTCAGGATGATTTGCCGCCGGTGACATTTCATGCGTTCTGCGACCATCTGCCAGAGGATCAGCGCGTGGCCCCCAGTGGCAGTAGCGCTTTTAGGAAGTTTGTTCTCCAATTTTTGTGGCGTGTGGTGCAGGGATTGCCCTTCCGTTTCAGGCAAAACCCGTTCTTCGATGAAAAAGGGGTGGCAATTTCTGACACGGTGCCCTTGGATCCACTGCGCAAATCCGCCGCGTATCAGGCCTAGCCAGCTGTCAATTGGCCCCGGCAATTGGCGAAGCGAGAGATGGGCGTTTCTGCCGTGTCGACCGGCAGAGTTTCGACATACCCGTCCACACCGATCTTGAACGGCGCGCCATAGGCTGCAGCGACCGCAAAGTTGTTCATGATGTCATCCAGCATCGCTTCGGTCACGAAGACTGTCAGGGACCCTGCGTCGACGGTTTTGGCTGGATCGGTATAGAAGTTGTTACCTGAGAAATAGAACTCGATCGCCGGAGCGTCTGCTAGATCCTGAAATTTGGCTGACGCCAAAGAGATCGCCGAATATTTGGCCGTGGCATAGAAGTTCAGCGTCAGTGGCGCGCCTTCGATCCACAAGGCGCAAAAGGTCTGGCCATTTTGCTCGGCGGGTTCGTTGGTCGAGGTCCATCTGGGGTCTGCTGCCACCGCAGGGGTGGCCAGAAAGCATGTCGCGAAAAAGAGATTTCGAAACATCCGGCAGCTCCTCCCAAAACGTGCTGGACTAGGTGAGAGGCTGGACAACGACCCAAACGGGACTCGTTACGGCTGCTTCCTTCCGGACCTGACCGGGTTGGCGAGGCGTTTGCCCGCGCCAACCTCTCGAGGCTTTACATAAGCGCGATGCCCCGGATTCGCAAGAGAGGGGCGGCCATTCAGCCCTGCCGTGCGCGCATAGCAGCCTTGGCCCCGATTTCGCTGACAACAACTGCTGACGTGGAAGAGCCAAAAAGGCGGCCCGCGATGGGGCTGCCGACGGGTAATACGGGCTCTTACCTACAGCTGGATTCGGAAACGCGCGAACCCATCGGGCTGTTCTCCGACGGGCTCGATGGTCACGCCTGGGACCTTGTCGGCATAGTCTGCCGCTTTCGGCCCGGTATCGAAAAGAACCGAGGTGCCAGGCATCGGCGCGAAGGTCCAGTTGGCGTCTGCCTGCGGGCTGATTGTGCCCTGTTCCACGATATAGCGGACGATAACGTCGCGGTTGGTATCTGGGGCTTCGAACACCACAGTATCACCCATCGCACCGGGGAAGGACCCGCCGCCGCCTGCACGATAATTGTTCGTGGCGACGATGAACTCCATCTCATCGGTAACGGGTTGCCCGTTGTAGGTCAGGTTGACGATACGGGTGGCGGCCTCATCGACAAGCTCGCCTTTTGGCGCAAAGCGCGAGGGCTGCGTCAGGTCAATCTGGTACTGCACCCCGTCGATCACATCGAAGTTGTAGCTGGGGAAGCTGGGGTTAAGCAGTATTTGGTCAGGCTTGCCTGCCTCGATCTGGTTGAACATGCCGGCAGAGCGTTCCAGCCAACCCTTCAGCTGTTTGCCCGTGATGCGAACTGCGCGGGCGGTGTTGGGATAAAGGTACAGGTCCGCCACGTTCTTGATTGCCACGTCACCTACGGGCACGTCGGTGTAATACTCTGGCCCACCACGACCACCCGCCTTGAAGGGCGCAGCGGCAGACAGGATTGGCAGTCCTTCGTGCTCTGTCCCCTTCAGCATCTGTTCGATGTACCATTTCTGTGCGATCGAGACGATCTGGACCGACGGGTCATCTGCCACCAGCGCGAAATAGCTGTGCAGCGGCGTATCGGTCTTGCCGACGGCACGACGAACGTAAGCGAGCGTTTCGTCGTGCTCTTTCTGGACCGAGGCCAGAACCTCTGCGTCGCTATCAACCAGTGCCGTGATCGAACGGTCTTCATTCCGCTTGGAAATCGGACGCAAAGCGCTTTCGTGGCCCAGAACACGCCATTCGCCGCCCTCGTAGGTCAGCATCAGGTCGATGACACCCAGATGCGAACCCCAAAAGCCGCCCATGACCGCGGGCTTCCCGTGGATCGTGCCTTTCTCGGCGTCGACGCCCGCCATGTCTTTGAAGGCGGGGCCGGGGAAGGGCAGGTGGCTGTGACCGGTCAGGATCGCATCGATCCCGTCGATCTGGGCCAGCGGGACGGAGGCATTCTCCATCATGTCGGTCATCTTGGCCGAGCCGATGCCAGAGTGGGACAAAGCGATAATAATGTCCGCGCCTTCCTCTTTCATCTGTGGAACATAGGCTTTGGCGGTCGCAACGATATCACGGGCGATGACGTTGCCCTCAAGGTGACGTCGGTCCCAACTCATGATTTGCGGGGGGACAAAGCCGATCAGGCCGATCTTGATCCGATGCTTGGTGCCGGATCCATCCGTCAGTTCGCGATCAAGCAGCACATAGGGCTTAACAAGGGTTACGTCCTTGGTGGCACTGGCAGCGGCTTCTTTCACCACATTGGCTGACAGCACGGGGAAATTCGCACCGGCCAAAGATTTCATCAGGAAGTCGAGCCCATAGTTGAACTCGTGGTTCCCAAGGGTCGTCGCGTCAAAGCCGACCGCGTTCATGGCCGTGATGACCGGGTGCATGTCGCCTTCCTTCATGCCCCGCTCGTAAGCGATATAGTCGCCCATGGGGTTGCCCTGCAGAAAGTCGCCATTGTCCAGCAGCAACGAGTTCGCCGCCTCTGCGCGGATGGTGCGGATGTGACTTGCTGTTCGCGCCAGACCAACGGTATCGACGGGACGGTCAGAGTAATAATCGTACGGATGCACGTGGACGTGCAGGTCCGTTGTCTCCATGATGCGCAGGTGCGCCTGATTTGAGGCAGCATTAGCAGTGAAAGGGTGCAGCGCGATCAAGGACGCTCCTGAAATTGAGCCGGCCATGAAATGGCGGCGATTTAGGGTGTTTCCAGTAGTGCGGGTCATCTTGGCCTCCTAGAATCAACAACTCCAATCTTACCCGCGAAAGAGGACAGGGAGATAATGTTTCTATACTTTGGCGGAATTTTGTCTAGCGACAAATAAACTTAGGGTTGAGTTCAGGAGAGGTCTGAAGACCTATTTGATGAGTAAGGAATAGAAAATGTCACAATTGGCGTTTCTCGCCTTTGAGGGCGATGGGCTGGACCGGCGCGCAGAGCTTCGGGATGATGCTACGGCTTTGAAAGAAAGCTGGGACAGCGCAAATGTCCTGTTGGTGTGGCGCGGGAAGCCACTGATGGGTGCCGCCTTGGATGAGCACCGCCCCTTGGCATTTGTCGAGGGCTCTCACCCAATGGTGAAGGATCAATTTGATTCGGCAGTGTTTCTCGGAGAGGCGCAATCCCAGTTTTATTTCGCGATTGATTTGTCGAATTGGGAGCCGACCGAGGAAAATTCGACAGAAAACAGCTTTGTCGACAAGAGCGAACAACAACACTCAGGGCTACCCGAAGGTCAGGTCTTTACCGACCTGCGCGCAAACATGCCCCTGTTCACCCCGCGCGATGCAGAAATCGCGGCGACGGCCAAATCCATTCTGGGATGGCAAAGCAGTCACCGGTTCTGCGCGCGCTGTGGACAGGAAAGCAGGGTCGCCCAAGCGGGTTGGAGGCGCGACTGTCCGGCTTGCGGCGGTCAGCATTTCCCTCGGACCGATCCGGTCGTGATCATGCTGGTAACCCATGGCAATTCAGTTCTTTTAGGCCGATCCCCGGATTGGCCCGAGCGTATGTACTCTTTGTTAGCTGGATTCGTAGAGCCCGGCGAAACGATGGAAACAGCGGTGAAGCGCGAAGTGTTCGAGGAGACGGGTGTTGACGTGAAAAACGTTCGCTACGAAGCGTCACAACCTTGGCCATTCGTTTCCTCTTTGATGATCGGATGCGCGGCTGAAGCGGTCTCGACCGATCTTAAGATTGATCCAAATGAAATCGAAGACGCCCTTTGGTTGTCGCGGGAAGAGGTGCTGGATGTCTTTGCAGACCGGCACCCCCTTGTTCGCCCGGTTCGACGGGGACCGATCGCCGGTTTTCTTCTTCAAAACTGGCTTGCAGATCAATTAACTTCGCGCGAATAGGGTGCGGTGTTATCTTGTAACTTGGTCATTGTTTCAAAAATCAGATGAAGTTTTCGACACGCGAAGATATCGCAGCCCCGATCGCTGATGTGTTCGAAGCCCTGACGGACTTCGAAACTTATGAGCGTGCTGCGTTACGCCGCGGTGTGGAAGTCGAGCGGGTCGATGACATTCCGGGTAAAGCTGTTGGTCAGACTTGGCAGGCGGGCTTCAAATTTCGTGGGCGCCACAGAAAATTGACCGCCACAATCACCGATTTTGAAGCGCCGCAGATTGCGGTGGTGGAATCGCGCAGTGATGGGTTGCAAGGCACAGTCACGATTGAGCTTGTGGCCCTTTCGGCCAATGACACGCGCCTTTTCCTTCAGTTCGAGATGCGCCCCAAGAGCTTTACGGCGCGCGTTTTCCTTCAGTCATTGCGCCTGTCAAAGGCCGCACTGAACCGCCGGTTCAAGAATAGCGTCACCAATTATGCCCGCGGGCTAGAGCATCAGTTGCAAACCCACTAGCCGCGTTCAGCGCTTACGGTCGGACGGGTAGACGCCCAGAATCACCAGGTGCGAGGTGAAGTATGCCAGCTCATCCAATGCCAGTTTGACATTCGGATCGTCCGGATGGCCCTCGATATCGGCATAGAACTGGGTGGCCGTGAAGGCGCCGCCAACCATGTAGCTTTCAAGCTTGGTCATGTTCACGCCATTCGTCGCAAAGCCCCCCATCGCCTTGTAAAGTGCCGCGGGAATGTTGCGGACGCGGAAGACGAAGCTGGTGATCATCTTGCCTTCACCGCGTCGGGTCAGGTCAAGATCGGGCGCCATAATCAGAAAGCGCGTTGTGTTGTTGTCGAAGTCTTCGACATGGCGCGCCAGTACATCCAGCCCGTAAATCTCGCCCGCCAGTTCGCTGGCAAGGGCTGCATGTGCGGGGTCATTCCACTCTGCCACGTCGCGGGCAGCGCGCGCGTTATCAGGGCTGACGCGGCCGGCAATGTTGTGTTTGCGTAGGAAACCGGCGCATTGGGGAAGCAACACAAGGTGCGAATGCGCCTCTTTAACGTCTTCCAGCTTGCTGTCTGGAATCCCCAGAAGGTTGATATGAACACGCACGAAGGTTTCGCCGACGATGTGCAGTCCGCTTTCAGGCAGCAGGCGATGGATATCAGCAACGCGGCCATAAGTCGTGTTTTCGACCGGCAGCATGGCCAAATCGGCCTTACCACTGCGCACGGTTTCTACCGTGTCTTCAAAGGTTCTGCAGGGGATGGCCTCTGCGTCTGGATAGGTGTCATGACAGGCCTGATGGGAATAGGCACCAAGCTCTCCCTGGAAGGCAATTTTTTGGGTCATTTGTCTTTCCTGCGTCATTAAGCCCCTTAGCAGAGGTAACTACACCTTGCATAAAGGGGATGGAAGCTTGTAGATACGCGCAAAATTCGGCTTCAATGGAAGAAACGACATGTTCGACACGATGAACCTGACCAAAGTTGTTCTTGGCTTCTGCGGCACCTTCCTGGTGTTCCTGCTTGGTGGCTGGGCAGCTGAACTGATCTACCACACTGGTGGCGGCCATGGCGGCGAAGAGCACGCGCAGGGCTACAAGATTGAAGTCGAAGAATCGGCTGGCGGCGAAGCTGAAGTCGAAGTTGCCTTCGCAGACGTTCTGGCATCCGCTGATGCAGGCAAAGGCGAAAAGGTCTTCGGCAAGTGTAAAGCCTGCCACAAACTGGAAGACGGCGCGAACGCAACCGGCCCGCACCTGTTCGGTGTTGTTGACCGTGCGGTTGGTTCGGCAGCTGGCTACGGCTACTCGGGCAGCCTGGTTGCTGTTGCAGACGTCTGGTCCGCGGACAACCTGAACGCTTTCCTGGAAAACCCGAAGAAATTTGCGCCGGGCACCACCATGGGCTTCTCGGGTCTGAAGAAAATCGAAGATCGTGCCAACCTGGTTGCGTATCTGCAAAGCATCGGCGGCTAATCTAGCCCCTGATCCAAAGAATTTATTGGGCCGTCCCGCTTGGGGCGGCCTTTTCTTTTGGTCTAATCACATAGGCTTTACGTATCTTTTCTTGAAACCCCCATGTCCTGCGCACTAGCTTGAGACAAAGAGGGTTTTACCAGAGGAGACCTCATGCCGAAGACCGTCACCGCGATTGCCGCGACCCGCACTGTGTCTGCAACCGATTTGGTCCTGCGATGGCTCGTCGCGCCGCTAGTGGCGCTTTTGCTTCTGGTTCCCGCTATTCGGGCCGAGACAATCACCGCGCATGGCATCTCGACATTCGGCCAATTGAAATACCCGGCGGATTACCCGCATCTGGATTACGTCAACCCCGACGCCCCGAAAGGCGGAGAGATTTCGGTATGGGCCTTTGGATCTTTTGATTCGATGAACCCTTACTCAATCAAGGGGCGCTCGGGTGGTCTGGCCTCTGTTTTCTTCGAATCTCTTCTGTCAGACACCTCTGATGAGATCGGGTCGTCCTATGGGCTTCTGGCAGAAAGCCTTGAGTACCCAGAGGACCGGTCTTGGGTTATTTTCAACATCCGCCCCGAAGCAAAGTTTTCGGATGGCTCACCGGTTACCGCTGAAGATGTCCGGTTCAGCTATGAGACATTTTTGACCAAAGGGCTGAACAGCTTCCGTGCGCAGCTTTCAAAGAAAGTGAAAGCGGCCGAGGTTCTGGGCCCCAACCAGATCAAGTTCACCTTCAATGAAGGCATTCCAACCCGCGACCTGCCGCAGGACGTGGGCGGACTGCCCGTGTTCTCGAAAGCCCATTACATCGAAAACGGTTTGGATCTTGAGGAAAGCAGCCTGACGCCGATGCTGGGGTCTGGTCCTTACGTTCTGGACCGGATGGAGATTGGCGAAACGCTGGTTTACCGCCGCAACCCCGACTATTGGGGTGTAAACGTGCCATTGATGGTTGGCCGCAACAACTTCGACCGCATCCGGATCGAGTATTACGCGGATTACAACGCCGCGTTCGAGGGTTTCAAAGGTGGCAGCTATACCTTCCGCAATGAGGCATCTTCGAAGATTTGGGCGACCTCATACGATTTCCCCTCTGTCCAGAATGGCACGGTCGTAAAAGCTGAAATCCCGCATGGTAGCAAAGCGACCGGTCAGGCGTTCATCTTCAACCTGCGGCGCGAAAAATTTCAGGACCCACGGGTTCGCGAAGCGATTGGTCTGATGTTCAACTTCGAGTGGTCGAACGAAACGCTTTTCTACGGCCTTTACGATCGGGTGAATTCTTTCTGGGATAACTCGACTTTGGCAGCAACCGGCACCCCAAGTGCGGCCGAGTTGGCTTTGCTTGAACCTTTGAAGGACATGTTGCCCGAGGGCGTTCTGACGGACGAGCCCGTGTCGCAGCATGTGTCGTCTTCCTCTCGACAGTTGGATCGAAAGGCGCTGCGCACGGCGTCGGCCCTGTTGGACGAGGCGGGTTGGATCGTCGGTGACGATGGGATGCGTCGCAATGCGAAAGGCGAGTTGCTGGAAGTGTCCTTCCTGAATGACAGCCAGACCTTCAACCGCCTGATCAACCCGCTTGTCGAAAACCTGAAGCGTCTTGGTGTGGCCGCCGAGCACGAGTTTATCGACAACGCCCAGATGACCAACCGCGAGCGTCCCCCAGCATATGACTTTGATATCGTCACCGGGTTCATGTCGACCTCGTATATTCCGGGCACTGAACTGCGTCAGTACTATGGCTCGGAAACCGCTGACTCTTCGACCTTTAACAAGGCGGGGCTCGCGGACCCTGCGGTGGATGCCCTGATCGAGGAAATCATCAACGCAACCACTCAGGAAGAAATGAACACGGCCATCTCGGCACTGGATCGCGTGTTGCGGGCCATGCGTCCTTGGATTCCTCAGTGGAACAAGAATGCCCATACGGTCGCCTATTACGACATGTACGAATACCCCGACCCGCTGCCGCCTTTTGCCTTGGGCAACCTCGACTTCTGGTGGTACAACGCTGAAAAAGCAGAAAAGCTCAAAGCCTCTGGTGCTTTGAAATAACAACAAGCAGGGCAGGGCACAGATGGGCGCCTATATCCTTCGGCGATTGTTGCTGATCATTCCGACCTTGTTCGGGATCATGGTCATCAATTTTTCGCTGACCCAATTCGTCCCCGGTGGACCGATCGAACAGATCATCGCGCAGCTTGAAGGCTCTGGCGATGTGTTCGAAGGCATTGCCGGTGGTGCCGATGCCGGCGCCGGTGGTGGCGGAGAGGAAGAGGGATATCTGGGCGCGCGCGGTCTGCCGCCAGATTTCATCGAAGAACTGGAAAAGGAATTCGGCTTCGACAAGCCGCCGCTGCAACGTTTCCTGATCATGATGGGCGACTATCTGCGGTTCGATTTCGGCGACAGCTATTTCCGGTCGATCAGTGTGAAAGACCTGATCATCGAGAAGATGCCGGTTTCGATCACCCTTGGCCTGTGGTCGACGTTGATCGCTTATCTGGTGTCGATCCCGCTTGGTATCCGCAAGGCCGTGAAAGACGGCAGTGCGTTTGATACGTGGACCAGCGGGATGATCATCGTCGCCTATGCCATTCCAGGCTTCTTGTTCGCGGTTCTGTTGTTGGTTCTGTTTGCCGGTGGGTCATATTTCCAATGGTTCCCGCTAAGGGGTCTGACGTCGGATAATTGGGATGACCTGTCGGTGCTGGGCAAAGTCGGCGACTATTTCTGGCACATCACGCTGCCGGTGGTGGCCTCGACCATTTCAAGTTTTGCAACACTGACCCTGCTGACGAAGAACTCGTTTCTGGATGAGATCAAGAAGCAGTATGTCATCACCGCCCGCGCCAAAGGCCTGCCGGAACGCCGGGTGCTGTACGGCCATGTTTTCCGCAACGCGATGCTGATCGTGATCGCGGGCTTCCCCAGCCTTTTCGTTGGCGTCTTCTTCGGCGCATCGATCATCATCGAGACGATTTTCTCGCTGGATGGCCTTGGCCGTCTGGGGTTCGAGGCCGCCGTGGCCCGCGATTATCCCGTGATCTTCGGAACGCTTTTCGTCTTTGGTCTGATCGGCCTTGTTGTCGGTATCCTGTCGGACCTGATGTATGTCTTCGTCGATCCCCGCATCGACTTTGAAAGCCGGGAGACCTGACAGATGTTCAAGCTTTCCCCGCTCAATCAACGCCGCTGGCGAAACTTCAAGCGCAACCGTCGGGCCTTGTGGTCGCTGATAATCTTTGGGCTGCTGTTCGGGCTGTCCTTGTTTGCAGAGCTGATCGCGAATGACCGCCCGATCATGGTGACCTATCAGGGCGAACGGTTCTATCCG
>NZ_NSBU01000005.1:246334-401571 GCF_002285415.1 Actibacterium pelagium
CCGGAAACCACCTTTGGCGGTGACTTCAAAACCGAAGCTGTCTATGCCGATGTGGAAGTGCAATGCCTGATTATTTCGGGTGGGCTGGAAGATTGTTTCGACGATCCTGAAGACATCATCGAAGACGCGCAGGATGGCGAGGTTCTGGGCGAGCAAATCCTGAAGGGCAGCCTTCTGTGGCCGCTGATCCCTTATAGCTATAACACGATTGTCGATACGGGCGGAGTGGCACCGGGCCCACCGTCCGAGAAGAATATTCTGGGCACCGACGATACCTCGCGCGATGTGCTGGCGCGGGTGATCTATGGGTTCCGACTGTCAATCCTGTTTACGCTGATGGTGACCACGTTGGCCTCGGTCATCGGGATCATAGCAGGGGCCATTCAGGGCTATTTCGGTGGCAAGACAGACCTGATTTTCCAGCGAATTATCGAGATCTGGGGATCCACCCCGCAGCTCTATATCATCATCATCCTGTTCGCGATTTTGGGGCGCAGTTTCTGGTTGCTTGTCTTCCTGACGGTCCTGTTCGGTTGGCCTGCGCTTGTGGGCGTGGTGCGCGCCGAATTCCTGCGCGCGCGCAACTTCGAATACGTCCGCGCCGCTCGCGCCCTTGGGGTGTCGAACCGCGTGATCATGTTCCGGCACATGCTGCCCAACGCGATGGTTGCGACGCTGACCATGCTGCCCTTCATCGTGACCGCCACGATCGGTACGCTCGCCAGTCTCGACTTCCTTGGCTACGGGTTGCCGTCTTCCGCACCGTCTCTGGGGGAGCTGACCCTACAGGCGAAGCAGAACCTGCAAGCGCCCTGGCTGGGCTTCACCGCGTTTTTCACCTTCGCCATCATGCTGTCGCTTCTCGTCTTCATTTTTGAAGGCGTACGCGACGCCTTTGACCCAAGAAAGACCTTCCAATGAGCGTGCTTGAGGTCAATAACCTGTCGGTCAGCTTCCGTCAGGACGGGGCAGAAACGCACGCCGTGCGCAACGTGTCCTTTGACATCGCCAAGGGCGAGACTGTGGCGCTGGTGGGGGAATCCGGCTCTGGTAAATCCGTGACCGCCTTGTCGACCGTGGCCCTGCTGCCCGACAGCGCGACGATCTCTGGGTCGATCACCTATCACGGCGCGCAGATGGTGAACGCTGACGAAAAAGAACTGCGCCGGGTGCGCGGCAATGACATCAGCTTTATCTTCCAAGAGCCGATGACCTCGCTAAACCCCTTGCACACACTGGAAAAGCAGCTCAGCGAAAGTATCACGCTGCACCAAGGCCTAACCGGCTCTGCCGTGCGCGAGCGTATCCTCGAACTGCTGAACAAGGTCGGCATTCGCGATCCCGAAACACGGCTGTCGTCCTATCCACACCAATTGTCCGGCGGGCAGCGTCAGCGCGTTATGATCGCGATGGCTCTGGCAAACGGACCCGAGTTGCTGGTGGCCGACGAACCCACGACCGCTCTGGACGTGACCATTCAGGCGCAGATCCTTGAACTGCTGGCCGAGCTTAAGCGCACCGAAGAGATGAGCCTTCTTTTCATCACCCATGACCTTGGCATCGTGCGCAAATTCGCGGACCGGGTTTGCGTGATGAAAGACGGTGAGATTGTCGAGACCGGCCCCGCGACCGAGGTCTTCGCCAACCCGCAGCACCCCTATACCCAGATGCTTCTGGCGGCAGAGCCGTCGGGGCACCCAGATCCGGTTCCGGAACAGTCAGAAGAAGTCGTTTCCACAAAGGATCTGCGCATCTGGTTCCCCATCCACCGCGGGTTGATGCGTCGGACCGTGGGCCATGTGAAAGCGGTCAATGAGGCCTCGATCAGCGTGCGCTCGGGCGAGACGCTAGGGATCGTTGGGGAATCGGGCTCGGGCAAGACGACGCTGGCTTTGGCGATCATGCGGCTGATTAGCTCGCAGGGGGGCATTCACTACAAAGGGCAGAATATTCAGGGTTGGAAGTCCCGCCAGTTGCGCCCCTTGCGGCGGGATATGCAGATCGTGTTCCAGGACCCTTATGGGTCGCTGTCGCCCCGGATGACCATCGAGCAGATCGTTGCCGAAGGGCTGGGGGTGCATGGTGTGGAGCCGGGCAAGGACAAGCGCCAGATGGTGGCCGATATCCTTGAAGAGGTGGGCCTTGACCCCGCCATGATGCACCGCTATCCCCACGAATTTTCTGGTGGTCAACGCCAGCGGATCGCGATTGCCCGCGCCATGATCCTGCGGCCCAAGCTGATGGTTCTGGACGAACCAACCTCTGCATTGGATATGACCGTGCAGGTTCAGATCGTGGACCTGCTGCGTGAACTTCAGCGCAAATACGGGCTGGCCTATCTGTTTATCAGCCATGACCTGAAGGTGGTGCGCGCGCTAAGCCATAAGGTCATCGTGATGAAGCAGGGCGATATCGTCGAAGCGGGAAGTTCGGATCAGATATTCAACGACCCGCAGACCGATTACACCCGTGCGCTGCTGGCCGCAGCCTTCGATCTGGCCGAGCACCCTGCGGCCTGATCCAGTGAAGGTCCTTTTTGTTCATCAAAACTTTCCCGGGCAGTTCCCGCATCTGGCGGCCGAACTTGCACAACGTGGGCATGAGATTACCGTCATCACCCGGGCAAACAACGGACGCCCAATTCCCTACCCGACCTACCGTTATCGCTATGACGAGCCTGACCTGAACGTCCTTGGCAGCAACTATGCCAAGATGGCGATGCGCGGCGGCCGTGTGGCGGGGTTGGCGGATCGGATGCGCGAAGAAAAGGGCTATGTCCCCGACGTGATCGTAGGCCATTGCGGGTGGGGCGAGACGCTGTTTCTTAAAGAGGTCTGGCCCGAAGCGACATTGCTTGTCTATTCAGAGTTCTTCTATCGGACGCGTGGTCTGGATGTCGGGTTCGACCCCGAATTTGCGGACGAACGGCTTGAAAAACGCGTGCGCTCGGTCGCCAATCAAGCGCATCTTGCGCATGCGCTGATCAATGCAGATGTGATCCTCTCACCGACCAAGTGGCAGGCCAGCACGCATCCCCAGCCATTCCGCGACCAGATCAATGTGATCCATGACGGTGTGGATACGGATCTCGTTTGCCCGAACCCAAAGGCGCTCGTGAAGCTGGGTGAGGACGGGCCCGAGTTTCGTGCCGGAGATGAGGTCCTGACCTTTGTCAGTCGCAAGCTAGAGCCTTACCGCGGGTATCACAGTTTTATGCGCGCCCTTCCGAAGGTGCTGAAGGCTCGCCCGAACGCGCAGGTCGTGATCGTCGGCGAAGATGGGCGCGGTTACGGGCCAATCCGGGTCAATACGGGCGGATGGAAAGACGAGTTCTTCGCCCCGCTGAAAGACACACCCTTGGCCAAGCGGATCCATTTCACGGATCGTGTAAGTTACGCCGATTACCTAAGCATTCTACAGGTCGCACGTGTTCACTGTTATCTGACCTATCCGTTCGTTTTGTCCTGGTCGATGTTGGAAGCGATGAGTGCAGGCGTGCATCTAGTCGCGTCGGCCACACCGCCGGTTGAAGAGGTCATTACGGATGGGATGAACGGGACCTTGGTCGATTTCTTCGACACAGACCAAATCGCAGATGCCCTGATCGAGGGGCTCGCCAATCCGCAGGCCTTTGACTCTTTAAGGCAGACGGCAATAAAAACCGCGCAGGATCAATATGATCTGCGCGGTCAATGTCTGCCCAAGCTTGTGCAGCTTTTGGAAGGGTTGGCTACATAGCGGGGCTGTGCCCCGCTTTGGACAGATTATAAGCGTCGAAGGTTCTTGCGATCATGCGTGTCAGGGCTTGCCCTTTCTTTTTGATCTGCAATCCGGCTGGGGAAATCTCCAGCATATCGGGAAACGCGGCGCTAACCTCGGCGAACAAGGCATCCAGTTGACCGGGCTTGGGGTTGAAGTCACGCAAGATCTCGGCGCGATCAATCTGGAAGTCGCACATCAGCGCCTCGATCATTCGGGACCGCATCAGGTCTTCGCCAGCAAATACGTGGCCGCGACTGGTTGCGAAGCGTCTTTCTTTTACGCGTTTCACATAGTCGGCTGTCGCGGGGGCGTTTTGCGCAAACCCTTGGGGGAATTTCGAGATTGCCGAGGCTCCTAGACCGATCAGCGCTTCGGCTGTGTCATCGGTGTAACCCTGAAAGTTCCGACGCAGTCGGCCTGTGCGTTGCGCGATGTCCAACCCATCGCCGGGCTTGGCGAAATGGTCGATCCCGATCTCGCGATACCCGTCCCACAGGAACAGGCGCCGCGCGGTTTCGAACAGCTGCAACCGCTGAACAGGGGTGGGCAGCGCGTCGGTCGGGATCAATTGTTGACGCTTGGCCATCCACGGGACGTGCGCATAGCCGTAAAGCGCAACCCGATCCGGGGACAGTGACAGAAGTTTCTGAACCGATTCCGCGATTCGCTCTTTCGATTGGTGCGGCAGACCAAACAGGATATCGGCGTTCACGCTGCGAATGCCTCGGTCACGCAGCATGTCGATGACATCACGTGTGATTTCGAAGCTTTGGATACGGCCGATGGTTTTCTGGATATCGGTGTGAAAATCTTGAATGCCAACCGATGCACGGGTCATCCCCTTGCGCATCAGGGCGTCCAGCCGGGCCTCGTCAATCTGGTTGGGGTCAATCTCGACCGAGAACTCGGCCCCTTTGGACAGCGGTAGAATTTCGAAGACCGCGTCGGCAAGTTCTTCGATCATATCCGGGGCCATCAGCGTTGGTGTGCCACCGCCCCAGTGCATTCGGCTAAGCGTGATTCCCTTGGGAAGATTTTGGCCCAAAAGGGCGATTTCTTGCTTCAGATGAGTCAGATATCCGCGAACGGGAGAATCTGTTTGAGTACCTTGCGTGCGACAGGCGCAAAACCAGCACAAGTTCCGACAAAAAGGGATGTGCAGGTACAAAGATACCTTGCCCCCGTCGGGAAGTGCTGTAACCCATTGCTGAAAATAGCTATCTTGCACCGCGTCAGAAAAATGTGGCGCGGTCGGATAGCTAGTGTAACGTGGTACGCGTGCGTCGAATAGGCCCAGTTTAGCCAGTTGTTCCTGATGTTCCATGGACCTAGCTATAGGCGCGCGACGGAAACGCGACTTTGATTGAGGTCAAAAAGTAATGACTGCCCCGGGAATGATTTTCACGCACGTTGACTGTGCGAGTTGTCCAATTCGCCACCGTGCGGTTTGCGCGCGTTGCGATGCAGACGAATTGGCTGAGCTGGATTCTATTAAGTACTACCGAACGTTTGAAGCTGGTCAAACCGTGGTCTGGTCCGGTGATCAGATGGACTTTGTGGCCTCTGTCGTCGACGGAATCGCAACACTGAGCCAAACGATGGAGGACGGGCGCACCCAAATGGTCGGTCTGCTATTGCCGTCCGATTTCGTGGGCAGGCCAGGCCGTGAAGAAGCGGCTTATGATGTTACGGCGACAACCAAGTTGACCATGTGCTGTTTCCGTAAGGGCCCGTTCGAGAAGCTGATGGTGACAACGCCTCATATTGCGCAGCGCCTTTTGGAGATGACCCTTGACGAACTGGATGCGGCACGTGAATGGATGCTGCTTCTTGGGCGCAAAACCGCGCGCGAGAAGATTGCCAGTCTGCTTTCGATCATCGCGCGGCGTAACGCCAATATCAATGCGCCGGGTGGTGGGCTACCGGGGGTCACTTTTGACCTGCCCCTGACCCGAGAGGCGATGGCAGACTATCTTGGACTGACTCTGGAAACGGTCAGCCGTCAGATCTCGGCGCTGAAGAAGGATGGCGTCATTCATTTGGAAGGCAAGCGTACAGTCACCATCCCCGATTTCGATCGCTTGTTGGATGAAACCGGGGATGACGCAGACGGTGGTATCCTTGCCTAGCCACTAGTGGGCTAGGAAGACCGGAACTTCCGACGCTTCCAAAGTGTGGCGGGTCGCTCCGCCCAGAATTGCTTCGCGGAAGCGCGAATGGCCGTAGGCGCCCATTACAACCAAATCCGCACAGATATCAGTTGCGTGCCGTGCCAGCACATCGGCGACGCGGGGCATTGTCTTGGCCAGCACAGAGATTTCGGGGTGCACGCCTTGGCGCGACAGCCATTGCGACAGCGCTCCTCCGGGGTCCGACCGTTCCGGCCCATGGGGCGGCGGGTCGATGATGGCGATGTTCACCATGTCGGCAGCCTGTAACAGGGGCAGGGCGGCTCGAATGGCTGTCATTGCCTCGTTGCTTTGGTTCCACGCAACGACGACGTTTTTTCCGAAATTCGTGTTCGAAGGCAGGACAATCACAGGGGCCTGACCGTCGAACATGGCGGCTTCGATGATGGTCTCATCTTCGGGGCCGCAGTTTTCGCCATAGGGTTTGGGAAGAATCACTAGGTCCGAAAAACGGGCCCGTTGCGACACGATGTGCCCCATCCCACCAAGCTGCGCGACGATGGTCTCGCTGCTCCAAGGGATTGTTTCGCCCTGCATCCGAGCTTTGATCGCCGTTTCGATCGCCATCGCCTCGTCCTGCGCGCGGTGCAGGTTTTCCTGCATTACGACGGCGTTCGCCCCGGCATAGTAATAGCCCATTTGGGTCTGATCGACGCCAATAGCCAAAATATCCAGATGTGCATCCATTTTGGCAGCAGCCTGAATCGCGGCGTCCAGCGCCGAGGTGGCAAGGTCCACCCGATTGACGATTGTTAGAAGTGACTTGAAGCCCATCGGTGCCTCCTTTCGGTGAGTGATGAAAAAGAGCGGCGACTCCGCTCGTTGTTCACAGTGTGCGCCAAACCGAATTTGTGCGTCTTGACTTGGATCAAGGAAGCGCACGCCGCAACGCCGCATACCGAACCTGCCGAACTAGGAACCGCACGGTCGATTCGTGTTGGAACAAAAGAAGGGGACGCAGGAATGTGGGACTATGTAAGGATGGCCGCCTTTGCGGTAATCGCGCTTCTGGCAGCGATTGCAGCAAACTATGCGCGCGACGCGGCTTATCTTGTAAATGCGCTAACTGTCATGCTGGTGGCTGCCGGCATGTTTGTCTGGGAGCTTCGCCGTGCCGGCGAGCCGCGCCCAGCACCTGAAACGGGATATATGGACGGTGTCGTCCGAGCAGGTGTCATCGCCACCGCCTTCTGGGGCGTTGTCGGTTTCCTTGTCGGGACGTTCATCGCCTTTCAGCTGGCGTTTCCGTCGCTGAACTTTGAATGGGCTGAAGGCTATGCAAACTTCGGTCGCCTGCGTCCGCTGCACACGTCAGCGGTCATTTTTGCCTTTGGTGGTAACGCGTTGATCGCAACGTCGTTTTACATCGTGCAGCGTACCTCGGCCACGCGACTGTGGGGTGGGAACGCTGGCTGGTTTGTCTTCTGGGGCTTCCAACTGGTAATCATCCTGGCTGCAACCGGCTATCTTCTGGGGGCGACCCAGTCGAAAGAATACGCAGAGCCTGAGTGGTATGTTGACTGGTGGCTGACCATCGTTTGGGTCGTCTATCTGCTGGTTTTCCTTGGTACCGTCATGAAGCGGAAAGAGCCGCACATCTACGTGGCAAACTGGTTCTTCCTTGCGTTCATCGTTACCGTTGCAATGCTGCACGTGGTGAACAACCTGTCGGTTCCGGTCTCGATCTTCGGATCAAAATCGGTTCAGGTTTTTGCTGGTGTTCAAGACGCGATGACGCAGTGGTGGTATGGCCACAACGCTGTGGGCTTCTTCCTGACTGCGGGCTTCCTGGGCATGATGTACTACTTCGTGCCGAAACAGGCTGAACGTCCGGTCTTCTCGTACAAACTGTCGATCATCCACTTCTGGGCGCTGATCTTCCTGTACATCTGGGCTGGTCCGCACCACCTGCACTACACCGCGCTGCCGGATTGGGCTTCGACCCTTGGCATGGTGTTCTCGATTGTCCTGTGGATGCCGAGCTGGGGTGGCATGATCAACGGTCTGATGACCCTGTCTGGTGCCTGGGACAAGCTGCGCACCGACCCGATCATCCGTATGATGGTGATCTCGATCGGCTTCTACGGCATGTCGACCTTTGAAGGCCCGATGATGTCCATCAAAGCCGTGAACTCGCTGTCGCACTACACTGACTGGACCATTGGTCACGTGCACTCTGGTGCGCTTGGTTGGAACGGTATGATCACCTTTGGTGCCTTGTACTTCCTGGTTCCCAAACTGTGGAACAAGGAACGCCTGTACAGCCTGAGCTTGGTCAACTGGCACTTCTGGCTGGCGACCATCGGTATCGTTCTTTACGCATCCTCGATGTGGGTGACCGGTATCATGGAAGGCCTGATGTGGCGCGAAGTTGATGCGCAGGGCTTCCTTGTGAACTCTTTCGCAGACACTGTTGCCGCGAAATTCCCGATGTATGTCGTACGTGGTCTGGGCGGTGTCCTGTTCCTGAGCGGCGCAATCATCATGTGCTTCAACCTCTGGAAAACTGTCACCTCGGCACCGGCGAAAGCCAGCGACGCGGCTGCAGTTCCTGCTGAATAACGGAGGCGATTATGGGAATCCTTGATAAACATAAGATCCTGGAAACCAATGCCACGCTTCTGCTGGCAGGAAGTCTTCTGGTGGTCACGGTCGGTGGCATCGTAGAGATCGCACCGCTCTTCTACCTCGAAAACACAATCGAAGAGGTCGAAGGCGTGCGCCCCTACTCGCCGCTGGAGCTGGCTGGACGTGACATCTATCTGCGCGAAGGCTGCTATGTCTGCCACAGCCAGATGATCCGTCCGATGCGCGACGAGGTCGAGCGTTACGGTCATTACTCACTGGCGGCAGAGTCGATGTACGACCACCCGTTCCAGTGGGGTTCGAAGCGGACAGGTCCTGACCTGGCGCGCGTCGGTGGCCGTTACTCGGACGACTGGCACATCCAGCACCTGCGCGACCCGCAGTCGGTGGTGCCAGAGTCGGTGATGCCGAAATATGCCTTCCTCGAAGATAAGCTGATCGACGGGGAATACATTGAAGATCTGCTGAAGACCCACAAATTCGTGGGCGTGCCCTACACCGATCAGATGATCGAGGCCGCCTATGAAGACTTCCACACCCAGATCGACCCTTGGGCCGATACCGATGGGCTGCTGGAACGTTACCCGGGTGCTCAGGTTCGGAACTTCGACGGCAATCCGGGGATCTCGGAAGCAGATGCTCTGATCGCTTACATGCAAATGTTGGGTACTCTGGTCGACTTCTCGACCTTCGAACCTGACCCGAACCGCTAAGGGAGGTCGAGATGGACACATACACGATCACCCGCGCATTCGCAGATAGCTGGGGACTGCTTGGGCTGTTCATGTTCTTCATTGGTGTCATCCTTTGGGTTTTCCGCCCGGGTTCGACCAAAGAATACCGTGATACAGCTGGCATTCCGTTCCGTCACGAGAACGCCCCTGCCGACGATCAAATCAATGCAAAGGAGGTGCAGGCATGAGCACCGACGACAACAAAGATCCGAACGGCGTCGGCACCACGGGCCATTCGTGGGACGGCATCGAAGAGTATAACAACCCGCTTCCGAAATGGTGGCTGTATACTTTCTACGCCACCATCGTCTGGGGCATCGGTTATACCATTGCCTTCCCGGCATGGCCGATGATCAGTCAGGCAACACAAGGTGTGCTGGGTTACGATACCCGCGCCGAGGTTGCTGCCGACATCCAGCGTTACGAAGACGCAAACGCCGGTCTGGTTGCTCAGCTAGAGCAGACAGAACTGACCGAAATCGCGGCAGACCCTGCGCTGCACAACTACGCGGTTCAGGGCGGTGCGGCGGTCTTCAAGACCTGGTGTGCCCAGTGTCACGGGGCCGGTGCGGCCGGGGTTCAGGCCTCGGGGTATCCGAACCTGCTGGACGATGACTGGCTGTGGGGTGGCTCGATCGAAGAGATCCACTACACCGTCTCGCATGGTATCCGGAACGACAGCGACGATGCCCACTACTCCGAGATGCCGGCTTTCGGTGAGATTCTCGAAGAAGAGGAAATCGGCCAGGTGGTCAGCTATGTCATGACCCTTGCTGGTCAGGACGCTGACGCAGAGATGGCAGCTGCGGGTGAGGCTGTTTTTGCCGACAACTGCTCGTCCTGCCACGCCGAAGACGGCACTGGCGACCGCTATCAGGGCGCTCCGAACCTGACGGATGCGATCTGGCTTTACGGCGGTGATAAGGATGCTCTGACCGAGACCGTTACCAACTCGCGCTTCGGCGTGATGCCCAACTGGAACGAACGCCTGACAGAGGCCGAGATCCGGGCGGTCACCTCGTATGTCCACCAGCTTGGTGGCGGCGAATAAACACAAGGCTTCCGGGGCAGTCTCTGCCCCGGTTGACTGCACCGGCGCCCTTTCCTGTTCGCGCGTTTCCAAAAAGGGAGCCGGTGCTTTTAACTCCCCCTGAAATTTCTACGATTTCCCGCCCCCGTCCCAACTTTCCGGGTGCCGCTGGACCGATAATTTCTCAGCGGTTTACTGCGTCACCTACGGGCAAGGACAGACCGCACAAAGTTTTCCTGCATTTCCGGTATAGGTTTGATCCACGTCAAAGTGGACGCGAACCCTCTCTGCGACAAGGATCACAGAATTCTACCTAGTGACCGGAGCTTTCGGCTATGTCCTCTCAGGATCAAACACCTCCTGAACTTTATGCCTCGCGAGAGCCTATCTTCCCCCGTCGGGTAAGTGGTTGGTTTCGCAACCTAAAATGGGGCATCATGATTGTGACCCTTGGCATCTATTATCTGACGCCTTGGATTCGCTGGGACCGGGGCCCGAATCTGCCGGATCAGGCGGTTCTGGTCGATCTTGCAGGCCGCCGTTTTTATTTCTTCTGGATCGAGATTTGGCCGCACGAGTTTTATTTCGTCGCAGGCTTGCTGATCATGGCCGGTCTTGGGCTGTTCCTGTTCACATCGGCGCTTGGGCGAGTCTGGTGTGGCTATGCCTGTCCGCAGACCGTCTGGACCGACCTGTTCATCCTTGTTGAGCGTTGGGTAGAGGGTGACCGCAATAAACGGGTAAAGCTTTGGAACGCGCCGATGAGCGCCCGCAAACTGCGGCTTCGGATGACAAAGTGGACCCTTTGGTTCCTGATTGCCGTCGCAACCGGCGGCGCTTGGGTCTTCTACTTTACGGACGCGCCGACGTTGTTCGTCGACCTGTTCACTCTGAATGCACATCCGATTGCCTATACGACCATCGTCGTTCTGGCGGCATTTACCTTTGTCTTCGGTGGCTTCGCGCGCGAGCAGGTGTGCATCTACATGTGCCCGTGGCCGCGCATTCAGGCCGCGATGATGGACACCGACACGTTGACGGTTGGCTATCGTGATTGGCGCGGCGAACCGCGGGGGAAACACCGCAAGGCTGCCGGGGCCGAGAACCTTGGCGACTGCATCGACTGTAATGCTTGTGTGAATGTCTGCCCGATGGGTATCGACATCCGCGACGGGCAGCAGTTGGCCTGTATCACCTGTGCTCTTTGTATTGACGCTTGCGACGACGTGATGACCAAGATCGGCAAGCCTCGTGGCCTGATCGACTATATGGCCTTGTCCGACGAACCGAGGGAGCGTGAAGGCAACCCGCCCCGCCCAATTTGGAACCATATCTTCCGCGTGCGGACGATGCTTTACACCGGGCTTTGGTCGGCTGTCGGGATTGCGCTGGTGGTGGCCCTGTTTATCCGCCCGGACATTGACCTGACGGTCTCGCCGATCCGCAATCCGACCTTTGTGACCCTGTCGGATGGGACCATCCGAAACACCTATGACGTCCGGCTTCGAAACAAACACGGCGAAGCGCGCCCCTTCCGCATCACGGTGCACGGAAGCGACTTCCTTCATGCAGAACTTGAGGGCTCTGTGTATGAATCTGTCGAAGTTCCGGCGGATACCAGTAAACTGCAGCGTGTCTATGTGATGGCGCCGCCCTCTTCGGAACCTGCCAATAGCGACCGCACAGAATTCCGCTTCTGGGTCGAGGATCTGTCGAACGGCGAACGGGCCTATGCAGACAGCGTATTTAACGGAAAGACGAACTGATGACCAAAGAACTGACCGGACGCCATGTTTTCCTGATCACCGCCACGGCCTTTGCCATAATCATCGCGGTTAACGTGACTATGGCTGTGAACGCCGTGAAAACTTTCCCGGGACTTGAGGTGAAGAACTCTTATGTCGCCAGCCAGCAGTTCCAGACGCGTCGTGACGCGCAAGAGGAACTGGGGTGGGCGGTTCGCCCAATCTATGAAGGTGGTTACCTGACCCTGGCCTTTACCGATGCCGAGGGGCAGCCAGTAAACGTCGAGAACCTGCAGGTTCTGGTCGGCCGAACCACCGTATCGCAGGACGACGTCGAGCCAGAATTCCATATGGAAAGCGGCCGCTATGTTACAGAGCTTGAGCTGGGGCAAGGCATGTGGATGTTGCAGGTTCAGGCCGAAGCTGCGGATGGTACGCTGTTCCAACAACGCCTTGACCTGCAGGTGCGGGGCTAGGCGATGACGATGGTGGAACACGCGCGTCCTGCGGCTTGTCCTGCGTGCTCGGTCTCTGGGCTGGCCGAAGATGTGGCGCAGGCGGATCTGGACAAGGGGCAAATTCTGCTGTCCTTGCCGACGATCCACTGCGCGGCCTGTATCTCGGCGGTCGAGCGTGGGTTGTCCGGCGTTCCCGGTGTCAAATCGGCGCGTGTGAACCTGACGTTGAAACGCGCCAGTATTGAAGCTGCAGCCAATGTCACCACCGAACAATTGATCGATGTGCTGGATGGGCTTGGCTACGAGGCGCACGAACTGGACGCCGGCCTTCTGTCGACCACCGCATCTGAAAAAGCGGGCAGGGACCTTTTGCTGCGTCTGGCGGTCTCTGGTTTCGCCATGATGAACGTGATGCTTCTGTCGGTATCGGTGTGGTCTGGAGCGGTCGATGCGACCCGCGACCTGTTCCACTGGATTTCGGCTGCGATTACCCTGCCGACAATTGCCTTTTCGGCGCAGCCATTTTTCAAGAACGCGTGGACGGCCCTGTCCAAGGGGCGTCTGAATATGGATGTGCCGATCTCCTTGGCGATTGGCTTGGCGGTTGTCACCTCGCTTTGGGAGACGATGCTGTCTGGCGAACATGCCTATTTTGATGCGGCCCTAGCGTTGACCTTCTTCCTGCTGACAGGTCGCTATCTTGATTATCGCACCCGGTCGATTGCGCGCTCTGCAGCAGAGGAACTGGCGGCACTTGAAGTGCCGCGCGCGTTTAAACTGGTGGATGGCGAACCGATCGAGACACCGATTGCCGAATTGACCGTGGGCGATCATATCCTTGTTAAACCCGGCGGGCGGATGCCTGTGGATGGTGAGATCATCGAGGGTCAGTCCGAAATTGACCGCTCGCTTCTAACCGGGGAAACCCTGCCGGTTTTCGCTGAGCAGGGTTTGCAGGTAAGCACGGGTGAGATCAACCTGACCGGTCCCCTGATCATCCGCGCCACCGCGGTCGGCAAGGAAAGCAGTCTTTACCGGATGGCAGAGCTTGTCGCGGTCGCGGAAAGCGGTCGCAACCGGTACACCTCGCTGGCGGATGGGGCAGCCAAACTATACGCGCCGGGGGTTCATATCCTTTCTGCGCTTAGTTTTGTGGGCTGGTACCTTTATTCCGGCGACATGCGCACCGCGTTGAATATTGCTGCGGCGGTTCTGATCATTACCTGCCCCTGTGCCCTTGGTTTGGCCGTTCCGGCGGTGACGACTGCGGCCTCTGGCCGTTTGTTCAAGAAAGGGATGCTGATCAAGGACTCCACCGCACTGGAACGTATGGCCGAAGTGGATACGGTTGTCTTCGATAAGACCGGGACCCTGACCTCGGGCTTCCCCGTTTTGCAGGACATTGGCACCTATGGTGATCAGGACTTGTCCGTGGCCATGGCGCTTGCTTCCGGGTCCAGTCACCCTCTGGCCAAATCGCTGGTCGAAGCATCAAAGCAGTCCGGTCTGACGCCTGCATCGGTTGAGGATCTGCGCGAAGTTCCGGGCTACGGGACCGAGGGTCTGCTGAACGGCCAGCGTGTGCGACTGGGGCGTGCTGTTTGGGTTGGTGCCAAGGCACTGCCGACCACGGCGACCTACTTGCAGATCGGGGATGCTGCACCTGTGGCCTTCCGTTTTGTGGATGCTTTGCGTCCCGGAGCGGCCGAGACCGTTGCTTCGTTGAAAGCTGCGGGCAAGGAAGTGATCTTGCTCTCGGGCGACACTGCGCCCGCAGTCGAAGCGCTTGCCACCCAATTGGGTATCGACCAATGGGCGGCCGAAGCGCTGCCGGAAGACAAGGTGAACCGCGTTCAGAACCTGTCGTCCAACGGCAAACATGTTTTGATGGTTGGGGATGGCTTGAACGATACTGCCGCCTTGGCGGCCGCGCATGTTTCGATCTCGCCGGCAACCGCGCTGGATGCCGCGCGGGTGGCTGCAGATATCGTCCTTCTTGGCAATGATCTGGAGCCGATCGCCGAGGCCGTTGAAACTGCGAAATCAGCGACCCGACGTATCCGAGAGAACTTCCAGATCGCGACGGTCTACAATGTCATCGCGGTGCCGATCGCGATCATTGGTCTGGCGACACCGCTTGTTGCTGCATTGGCGATGTCGGCCAGTTCGATTACAGTTTCGCTGAATGCGCTGCGGCTGAGGTAACCCTATGGAAATGCTTGTCTACCTGATCCCGATTTCGCTCTTTCTGGGCGGGCTTGGTCTGTTGGCATTCTTGTGGACGCTGAAGAACCGGCAATACGAAGACCCCGAGGGCGACAGCCAGCGGTTCCTCAGCGGTGATTGGGACGATAAGCCGAAACCTTAAGAGGGCGGGCCAACCTGCTTGCACAGGTTGCCGCGCGATTCCAGGCGGCGACAGGCCAAGGCGGCCTCTTCTTGGGTCATTCCAACAAAGTTCGCAGACCAGCCACGGCTGTTCTTGGTGACCTTGCGCAGCGCGCTGTCGAGCGTTCCCAACTCGCGCAAGGCGGTTTGCAACAGGACACGTTCGGCTTCGTACTGCGTGGTGAAGTGGCCGATGTTTACACCCCAGTGACGCCCACCGGACGAGGACATGCGGGTCACGACCTCTTGGACGGGATCGCCGTTCAAATCGGTATCAAGCGTGGCGTAACGCGCCGGGCGTGGCGTTGGGCGGATGTCAGCGTAGATCGACGCATTCACAGGTGCCAATCGAGCGACCACCGGTTCCTCTGCCGGGGCTTCGGTTTCGGGTGCCGTTTCAAGCTCTGCCAATTCGGTTTCGGCTTGGGGCACCTGCGCTTCCTGCAATGCTTCCTCAACCCCTTCTTTCAGGGCCAGAAGCAACTCTGTCGATGGGGTCGCCAGGTTGGCGGGGCGCGCTGTGGGGCGGATGGAAACGGTTACGATGTTCCCACCGCCAGTGCGATAGTTCGGCTTAGAGGGTTTGCGGACCGCGACCCGCGACGGCGCGCGGTTGAACCCCATGTTAAGCAACTCGGCCACGCGGGCGTTGCGGGTGGCCGAAGACCGCCCGCCAAAGACGGTGGCAATGATCCGTTCCTGACCACGCTGAGCCGAGGCAACAAGGTTGAACCCCGCCGCCCGGGTATAACCGGTCTTGATGCCATCCGCGCCGCGATAGCTGTTCAGCAGGCGGCGGTTCGTGTTCGGAACGTTCTTGATCCCCGCATGTGTCGAAAGCCGAGAGAACAGGTTGTAGTACTCGGGGTAGTCATAGAATAGGTGCCGCCCCAATGTGGTCATGTCGCGGGCCGTGGACATATGGCCGCTTTCCGTCAGACCGTGCGCGTTCTTGAAGGTCGTGCGGCTCATCCCCAAGGCCTTGGCTGTGCGGTTCATACGGCGGGCAAAGGCGGCTTCGCTGCCCTCCAGCGCTTCGCCGATCGCGGTGGCGGCGTCGTTCGCAGATTTCACAGCGGCGGCGCGGATCAGGTACCGGAAGGCAATCCGCTGCCCAGAGCGCAGGCCGAGCTTTGACGGCGGTTCAGCGGCGGCTTTCTTGGAAATCCGGACCTTCGTATCCAGCGAAATTTCACCATTCTCCACCGCTTCAAAAGCGATGTAGAGGGTCATCATTTTGGTCAAAGAGGCGGGGTGAAGCCGCGTATCTGCGTTTCGAGAATGCAAAACCTCGCCCGAACGGGCGTCTATCACCATCGCCGCATAGGGAGCCGCCTGCGCTGTTGTCGCGATGGACGCCAGCATCAAAGCCACTACAAATACCCCATGTCGGACGTACTGCCCCAAGATGTGCACGTCGCTAACCTTTACTCTGCCTCATGCCCCCGGATTTTTCCGGTGAGCTTTTTAATTATTGGGCAAGGGTAACATAGCGCACCCATTCCGAGAACGCCTAATTTCAACAAGATAGCGATTTTTCTTAATGTGTGCTGGGTCTAGCTTTCGATCTGTTGCAAAAGATCGGGCAGCGCAGACAAAGTTTCGAGATCCCGAAAACGCGGATGTTTGTCCGGTTTGGGGGCGTGTTCCAATTCCCATGTCAGGTCGTGGGGCACGTAAACACCCCAAGCGCCAGCCTCTAGCGCGGGGACGACATCCGACTTCATAGAGTTGCCGACCATCATCGCCGACGTCGCCCCGTCACCGTGATAGTCGAAGATTCGAATATATTGGTCCGAGGTCTTGTGAGAGACGATTTCGACCCCGTCGAAATGGTCGCCCAACCCCGACTGCGCCAGCTTTCGTTCCTGATCCAGCAGGTCCCCTTTGGTGATCAGCAGAATACGGTGGCTTTCGGCCAGTTGGCGCACGGTGTCCTCGGCGCCGGGCAGCAGGTGGATGGGATGGGCCAGCATCTCTTTGCCGGCTTCCATCAATTCGTGGATGACGCGGGCAGGGACCTTTTCATCGGTCACTTCGATGGCCGTCTCGATCATCGACAGGACGAAGCCTTTGATGCCAAAGCCATAGTGCCCCACATTGCGACGCTCTGCTTCCAGCAACCGTTCGTGCAGGTGGTCGGGGTCGGTGAAATCGGACAAAAGCTCTGCGAATCGCTCTTGGGTTAGGCGGAAGAACTGTTCGTTCTGCCACAGCGTGTCATCCGCATCGAAGCCAATTGCCGTTAGCTTGTGGGTCAAAACCTGCCTCCTTAACCTTTGAGGGTCTTTTCAGATGCCCCAGCTCGCTTATATATAGCGGCTCAGGCCAACCAAAAGCCATTTCAACGGAGCACCCATTTGACCGATTGGCAGATGCATAAGTTGTCGGATGACGATCAGGGGAACGAGGGGGATACCTCTGTCGTTACCAAGACCAAGCCGAAGACAGCCCGCCCGCCGATGTACAAGGTGATGCTGTTGAACGATGACTACACCCCGATGGAGTTTGTCGTTCATGTGTTAGAGCGTTTCTTTGGCTTGAACCACGCTCAGTCGTTCGAGTTGATGCTGACAGTTCACAAGAAGGGGCTGGCTGTGGTCGGTGTCTTCTCGCATGAGGTGGCCGAGACCAAGGTAGCGCAGGTCATGGATTTTGCGCGCCGCCATCAGCACCCATTGCAATGCACCATGGAAAAGGAATAGGCGTACGCGATGAAAGCGTCCCGCCTAACACTTGCAATCGAGGCCGGTTACGACCTGCCCGAAGATGGCCGCATTGCCGTAATCGGCGCGCGGGCCAGCGATGATCTGTCGGCTTTGCCCAAAGACCGTGTCCAAGTCATTCAGGGTTTCAAACCAGATTACGACTATTGGCGCGGGCTGGGCTATGACTGCGTGGCCGAGCCCGACGGGACCTATGCCGCTGCGATCCTGTTCCTGCCGCGCTCTAAGGCGCAGGCGCAGGAACAGATTGCCGATCTGGCAACGCGGGTAGAGGGGCCGATCTGGGTGGATGGGCAAAAGACCGACGGCGTGGATTCCCTTTTGAAACACTGCCGCCAGCGGGCCGACGTGGACGCGCCGCTTGCAAAGGCGCACGGCAAGCTGTTCGCCATGCGCGCCGAGGCCAAGGATTTCTCTGATTGGCAAGCGACCGCGACAGAAATCGGAACCTTCACGACGTTGCCGGGCGTGTTCTCGGCGGATGGCGTGGATCGCGGATCCGAACTGCTGGTCGAAGCGCTGCCCGAAATGATGAAAGGTCGGATCGCCGACTTGGGCGCTGGCTGGGGGTTCCTGTCGTTCCATGCGTTGCGCAAAGGCGGCGTGACAGAGGTGCATTTGGTCGAAGCGGACCACCTTGCCTTGGAATGTGCTCGTCAAAACGTCCATGATGCCCGCGCGCAATTTCATTGGGCGGATGCCACCAGCTTCAATGACGGCGCGCCTTTTGACCATGTCATCTGCAACCCGCCGTTCCACACGGGGCGTGCGGCAGAGCCGGAACTTGGACAGGCTTTCCTGAAGAATGCCGCGCGTATCCTGACCCCAAGCGGGCAGCTCTGGGTCGTGGCCAACCGCCAGCTGCCCTATGAACAAACACTCGCCCAGCTTTTCCGCAATGTGGAAGAGATCGGTGGGGATCGCGGGTTCAAACTCTTGCATGCGACCCGGCCCTTGGCGCAGGGTCGTCGCAAACGCTGACGAACCGCCGTAGTTAACGGAGAGACGAACATGAGCTTTTCCATCGAAGGTAAGACCGCCATCATCACCGGCGCGGCCAATGGTGTCGGCCTGTCCGTGGCGCGTCATTTCGCGAAAGCAGGGGCAAATGTCATGTTTGCGGACCGGGATGAAAAGCGCCTGAAGGACGAAACTCACGGTCAAGACGGCGAAGACAGCAACATCCGCTATTTTGCCGGGGACCTGCGTCAGCGTCTGACCATCGCGAACCTTCTGTCGGCAACTATCGACGCGTTCGACCGCGTCGACATTCTGGTGAACTGCTCACGCCAGTTGGTGACTTCGGACCCGCTGGATTCAAAAAGCACCGCCATGTCGGAAATGATCGAGCAGAACTTGATGGTCAGCCTGCGCCTTAGCCAGCTGGTCGCTGAGCGGATGATCAAACAGGCTGCCGAAGATGGCCGGGAAGACAGCTGTGTCGGCTCGATCATCAATCTGTCTTCTATAGCGGCACGCCGCGCGAACCCGCAGTTGCTGGCCTATTCGGTGTCCACGGCGGCATTGGATCAGATGACGCGTTCGCTGGCAGTGGCGCTGGCAGAGCATCGTATTCGGGTGAACTCTTTGGCCTTTGGGTCGGTCCTAAGTGCCAGCCTGAAGGGCGCGCTGAAGGAAAACGAAGAGTTCCGCGACCAGATTTTGGACAACACGCCGATCGGCCGCATTGCTCATGCCCGCGAGCTTGCGGAAGCAGCGCAATTCCTTGCCTCAGATGCCTCGGGCTTCATGACGGGGCAGGTGTTAACGGTCGACGGCGGTCGGACCTTGCTGGATCCGGTCTGCGTGCCGGCGCATTAACCCTCGGGGTGTTGCTGGCGGCACATCGCCACCGCGCGCGCCGCTTCTTTTGCCGTAGACACACGTTTTGCCCGCAATGAGCGAAGCTTGGCTTCTTCGTCTGCCAGATCCAACGCTACCGGTCGCTCAATGGTTCGGAATTCGGGCTCGTTGCAGAAGATCATGCCGATGCTCGTATTGCCGCCGCTCCGACGCCCCAGGCAATAGCGGAAAGTGGTCGACCGCACGGTTTCCACTTCGATCCCATAGCCCCTTGCGATGTTTTGCTCTGTCTCTGCGATCAGCGCATCGATCGTTTGCAAATCCTTTAGCGCGGCAGTCTCGCAGTTTTGGCGCGGGGTCGCGCACGCGGCAAGGATCGGTAGAAGGGCAAGCAAAGCAAAACGGGACATTTGGGCACTTTAAGTTAAGAATATGCCCCCATTATAAGTGCGGCACCATGATGCGCCAATGGTAGTCTGCGGTGACTGGCAGAGCTTCGCCAAAACTGCTAGGTCGAGACAAAAGAGAAAGGCCCCAAATGACCGACCCGTTTGACGACCGCAAGTCCCGCGCCTCTGCCTGGTTCCGCGAACTTCGTGACCAGATCGTAGCCGCTTTTGAGGCCCTAGAAGATGGCCCCGCAGCAGGTCCGGCTGCCGATAATGCGCCGGGTCGCTTCGAGGTTACCCCGACCAAACGTCAGGGAAATGATGGCGAAGATGCAGGTGGCGGTCTGATGAGCGTCATGCGTGGCGGTCGCGTGTTCGAGAAAGTCGGTGTCAATGTTTCGACCGTCTACGGCACCTTGGGAGAACGCGCGCAAAAAGCGATGGCCGCTCGCGGTATTCCCGGTGTCGCTGAAAACCCGCAGTTCTGGGCCTCGGGCATCTCGCTGGTGGCGCATATGCAGAACCCGCATTGCCCTGCCGTCCACATGAACACCCGTATGTTCTGGACCCCGGCAGCTTGGTGGTTCGGGGGCGGGTCTGACCTGAACCCCTGTCTGGAATATGACGAGGACACAGCCCACTTCCATCAGGTGCAGAAAGACCACCTCGACCCCCATGGGGAAGACCTCTACCCGCGTCTTAAAGAATGGGCGGATGAGTACTTCTATATCCCGCACCGCCATCGTGCGCGGGGCGTCGGCGGCATATTTCTGGACGATCACAATACTGGCGACTGGGAAAAGGACTTTGCTCTGATCCAAGATATCGGACGCGCCTTCCTGCCGGCCTTCTTGCCAATCACCGAAAAACGTCGCGAGACCGAATGGTCCGACGCCGACAAAGAGGCGCAGTTGGTGCACCGCGGCCTCTATGCCGAATACAACCTTGTCTATGACCGCGGCACCAAGTTCGGGCTGGAAACCGGCCACGACGCCAACGCGGTACTGATGAGCCTACCGCCGCTGGCGAAGTGGGTCTGATCAGGTCGGGCGCTTAGCGGCGCCCACCACCACCTTTTCCCTCGCCGGAGCCTTGGCTACCACCGCCGCCGCTTCCGCCGTCTAGTTTGCCGTTCGCGTTCTGCTCCATCTCACCGCGCATTTCGTCTTCGCCGGGTGTGTCGATGCTCTGTTCTTGGTTTGCATCGTGATACTGCTCTTTCAGGATGCTCAGATCGTCGGTCCAAGGATTGTTGTGACCGGCGAGCGCCGGGCTGGCTAGGCCTGCACACAGAGCAAGAATTACTGCCTCTTTCATTCTTCAAAATCTCCTTATGGGTTCGGAGATTTAAACATATGCAGCTTTTCGAATATTTCATTCGGTGGGAGGTTCCGACAGCGAGAAACCGCTTAAAGGTGTGTTTGTCAGTGATTTATTGAAGGGTAACCTTTGCGGTGTTTTCGTTGGAGCGACGTTAGTGCCCTAATTTAACAACCACTAAAGGGGTTATCCCCCGGTCTCGACCCGCACCCAGTCCTCGTAGGCGGCATTGGCCGAACAGGGCTCGTGGATGATCGGCGGGACGTCATAAGGGTGCAAAGCGTTAACGACGGCCTCGACCTCTTTTCGCAGTGCCGGACGGGTTTTCACGATCAGGGGCACCTCTGTCGTTCGCTCAACCGCACCATTCCAGCGATAGCGGCTTTCAATGGTCGGACCGATGTTAGCGCAGGCGACAATACGCTGGCTTAGAAGCGCCTCGGCAAGATCAGAGGCGGTGTCGTGATCGGGGCAATTGATGGTGAAGCTTAGGATCGACATGCCCCATTGGGCCCGGGCTGAAGCACGCTGGCAAGAGGAATCTAGCGGAATGCCGGGGATTGTGTCGTGCTTCGCCGATTGCTAGTTGGGTTTATGGACCTGATTTTAGTCGGAATTTTGATGGGCATTGGCGGCACCTTCGCCATGGATGTGCTCGCCTGGACGCAGTCGAATCTGGGCGTCGCGCCCTTTCCCAATTGGGCAATGCCGGGGCGGTGGGCTGTGCATGTGACGCGTGGCACCCTCTTTCACGAAGCGATCGCAGAGGCCGAGGAAGTGCCGAATGAGCTGACCATCGGCTGGCTGTTTCACTATGCCGTCGGCATTGCCTATGGGCTTGTTTTCATAGCGATCGCGGGAGCAGGGTGGCTGGCCGCGCCGGGGTTCGTTCCGGTGTGGATCTTCAGTCTGATCACCATCGCGGCGGGGTGGTTCCTGTTGCAGCCGGGGATGGGGCTGGGCTGGGCGGCTTCAAAAACGCCTTCACCGTGGAAGGTGCGCGGGCTGGGTTTGCTGGCTCATACTGTGTTCGGTCTTGGTATGTGGGTCGTTGCTTTGCTGGCCTGATCCGGCGCGACGTTTCGCCCCTCTTTTACCGGTAAAACAAGCGCTTATGTCGGTGGAAACCATAAACAGGAGGCTGCGATGGCCGGGCTGAAAATGACCTGCTTTGATTGTGGGCAGGGGAACCGGGTTCCCAAAGAAAAACTGAGTGCAGGGCCGAAGTGCGGCAGCTGCGGGGCGGCGCTTTTTGCTAATAAACCCAAGGAGGTGACGCTGGACTGGCTGCGCAAGGCGCAGCGGGTGGATGACGTGCCTTTGGTGGTGGATTTCTGGGCCGCGTGGTGTGGGCCTTGTCGTCAGATGGCGCCGGAATTTTCCAAGGCTGCCAACGAGTTGCAGGGCCGCGCGCGGTTTGTGAAGCTGGATACAGAGGCCGACCCGAAGGCGGGACAGATCTATGGCATCCGGGGAATTCCGCTGCTGGTGAAATTCCAAGGCGGCAAGGAGCGCGCGCGTCAGGCGGGTGCCATGCCCGCCGCTGGGATCGTGAATTGGGTCGGGCGGGGATAAGCCCCGCTTTGCCATATAAGTAGGTTACGGGTAAATTCCCGTGCAATTATAGGAGTTTAGAACAATGTCTCTTGATCGTGCAGTTTTGGCTTTCGCTGGCGTGATGGTTCTGTTGAGCGTCCTGCTTACGGCGTTCGTACATCCCCTGTTTGTGTGGTTTACCGTCTTTATCGGGCTGAATTTGCTGCAATCGGCCTTCACGGGTTTCTGCCCGGCGGCGATGATCTTCAAGAAGCTGGGGATCAAGGAAGGCTGCGCGTTTCAGTAATCCTTAACGCCGTTTGGGTCGTATGACTGGCAGATGACCTGCATATGAGTTCCATATGACGCCGCGCGGACCGTCCGTGCGGCGTTAACTTTTGCGCCGCAGGGTCAGGGCAAAGGAGATTTGCCCATGCCCCTGATCGATCCGCAGCACCTGCTGGACCCGCAGCCGATGGAACACCCGCGCGGCCGCAAGATGACCCGCGCCGAAAAGCGCAAGCTGGAGCAGGCCAAAGAGTCGATCATGCGGATGCACATGCATGTCTATGGCCGCGAGATGCAAAGCCTGCACATCCCCGAAGAATGGCAGCGCCTGACCGAGGGCTATCGCCCCCAACCCAAGAAGGTGCGGATCACGCTGTTGTTGGATGAAGACGTGGCCAAGTTCTATCGCAGCTATGGCAAGGGCTATGGGGCCTTCGTGAATGACGTGCTGAAATCCTATGCCCAGCTTCGGGCAGCAAAGATGCTGGAAGCGTCCGAGGAACGCGGGCCAAGGGGCGAGGCGTTGTGAGGGAGGTGTAGGATGGGTGATTTCACCCATCGTTAACCAACTTCGACCAACCTGCACCCATGACCAACTATCGACGCGCAGGCGTACCGGGTGCGACCTATTTCTTTACCGTCGCTTTGGCTAATCGCGGGGCGACGACCTTGGTCGAAAGGGTCGACCTGCTGCGTGACGCTTTCTTTCGTACGTATTCAGAACGACCGTTTCATTGCGACGCTTTCGTGGTGTTGCCGGACCACCTGCACGCCGTGTGGACGCTTCCTGAGGGCGACGCGGATTTCTCGACGCGATGGAGATTGATCAAGGCGCGGTTTTCGCGGTCGCTGTTGGAAGAGATGGGTGCAGAGCACCCATCCTACGGACGATCGGCGTCGAAGGTGGAGAAAGGAGAGGTTGGAATTTGGCAACGCCGGTTTTGGGAACACATGATCCGGGACGAGGCCGACTATCGGGCGCATGTGGAATATTGTTGGGGCAACCCAGTGAAACATGGGTTGGTCGAGCGGCCCGCCGATTGGGTGTTTTCGTCGATCCACCGGGATGTGCGGTTGGGGTTGGTGCCGGACGATTGGTCCGGCGGGCAGAGCGACAGCAATTTCGGAGAGTAGGATGGGTGATTTTCACCCATCATGTTGATGTGTTTGGTGGGGTGATGGGTGCGGAGCACCCATCCTACGCCCCTCACATCAACAACGGCCGAACGTCGGTTTTAGGGTGAGCGAGCAATTCTTTGTCATGTAGGTAAATTTCGACTTTCTGACGCAACCGCTTCTTTTGTTCGAAACGTTCAATCTCCGTTACATTGCTAAACACCCGTTTTGAGACTTCTTCTTCTTCCGCGTTTGCTAGTTTGTCAGGATACATTGCATAGTACCAAACCTGAAAAACTTGAGCCCCGATTGGAAGGGGGTATCCAGCTTTTGCGTAGTCATACCAAGTAACAAATAGATAGTGATCATTCGTAGTGTCAGAGAATCCTTCCAATGCGCTTGGCAACTCAAAGGGCTGTCCCGACTTATCTTTCGAGTGCTTTAGAGCGACCCAATATTGGTTTCGAAGTTTGTGGATTTCTTTCAACTGGCGTTCTGGAAAAACTTGCAGAATGTGGTCATTAAAGGTGGGAACACTGTTACTTTGTGCAAGAAAGCTAGCGTGTTCGGCTGCAGAGCAGGCCAGACTATGAACAGAAACTGGATCGCAATCATCGATGAACAGCTGCGTAGCAGTTCCCAATTGTCGCCGGACCAACTCTTCTCGAGACAGATCTAGAAAAACCGAAATAACGACTACCTCGTAAACTTCTTATACTTCACCCGTTTCGGCTCTAGCGCATCCGGGCCCAGACGGCGTTTCTTGTCTTCCTCATAGGCCTCGAAGTTGCCTTCGAACCATTCCACGTGGGCCTCGCCCTCGAACGCCAGAATGTGGGTACACAGGCGGTCAAGGAAGAAGCGGTCGTGCGAGATGATGACGGCGCAGCCGGCGAAGTCTTCCAGCGCGGCCTCTAGCGCTTGCAGGGTTTCGACGTCCAGATCGTTGGTCGGTTCGTCGAGCAGAAGGACGTTGCCGCCCTCGCGCAGCAGTTTGGCCATGTGGACGCGGTTGCGTTCACCGCCCGACAGCATGCCCATCTTTTTCTGCTGGTCGCCGCCTTTGAAGTTGAAGGACGAGCAATAGGCGCGCGAGTTGACTTGGGCGTCGCCAAGTTCAATCAACTCGGCCCCGCCAGAGATTTCTTCCCACACGGTTTTGTTCGGGTCCAGGTCGTCGCGGGACTGGTCGACATAGGACAGCTGTACGGTGTCGCCATAGGACAGGGTGCCCTCATCCGGTTGTTCCTGACCGGTGAGCATTTTGAACAGGGTCGATTTACCGGCGCCGTTGGGGCCGATGACGCCGACGATGCCGCCGGGGGGCAGCGCGAAGGTCAGGTCTTCGATCAGCAGGCGGTCGCCGTAGCCTTTTTTCAGGTTCTCGACTTCGATCACCTTGCCGCCAAGGCGCGGGCCGTTGGGGATGACGATCTGGGCGCGGGTGAGTTTCTCGCGCTCGGACTGGCCGGCCATTTCTTCATAGGCGTTGATACGGGCCTTGGATTTGGCTTGGCGGGCTTTGGCGCCGGCGCGGATCCATTCCAGTTCGCGTTCAAGGACTTTCTGCTTGGATTTGTCCTCGCGCTGTTCCTGCTCAAGGCGTTTGGCTTTCTGTTCCAGCCAGGCCGAGTAGTTGCCCTCGTAGGGGATGCCGCGGCCGCGGTCGAGTTCAAGGATCCAGCCGGTGATGTCATCCAGGAAGTAACGGTCGTGGGTGACGCAGAGGATGGTGCCTTTGTAGTCGATCAGGTGCTGTTGCAGCCACGCGATGGTTTCGGCGTCCAGGTGGTTGGTCGGTTCGTCGAGCAGCAGCATGTCGGGCGCTTCGAGCAGCAGTTTGCACAGGGCAACGCGGCGTTTCTCACCACCGGACAGGGTTTCGACGGGGGCTTCATCCGGCGGGCAGCGCAGGGCCTCCATCGCGACGTCGATCTGGCTGTCGAGGTCCCACAGGTTGTTGCTGTCGATCTCGTCCTGAAGCTCTGCCATTTCCTCGGCGGTTTCGTCCGAGTAGTTCATGGCCAGTTCGTTGAAACGGTCCAGCTTGGCCTTCTTCTCGGCCACGCCCAGCATGACGTTTTCGCGGACGGAGAGGTTTGCGTCCAGCTCGGGTTCCTGCGGGAGATAGCCGACTTTGGCGCCCTTGGCGGCCCATGCCTCGCCGGTGAAGTCCTTGTCGATGCCGGCCATGATGCGGAGCAGGGTCGATTTACCCGCGCCGTTGACGCCGACAACACCGATTTTCACGCCGGGCAGGAACGACAGGCGGATGTTCTCGAAACATTTCTTGCCACCGGGATAGGTCTTGGAAACACCATCCATGTGATAGACATATTGATACGAAGCCATCGCGCGGGTCCTTGAGCTGATTGCATGTTTGCGGGACTGAATAGCGGAGCAGGGAACAAGGGGCAATCGGGGATGAGTGCTTTGCAGGGGTTAACTAAAGGTTATGCCAAGCCCGGGCGGGTGACTTGGATCGGGTTGCGGCCAGAGCGGCGGGCAGATGTTGCGCCGGTGTCAGAGGTGTTCGTGGGCGAGGATGGGTTGCAGGGCGACCACGGGCGGCCGGGCAAACGGGCCGTGACGCTGGTGCAGGCAGAGCATCTGGGCGCGATCGGCAGTTATCTGGGGCAGGGCGCTGTGGACCCCAAAATTTTGCGCCGGAATATCGTGGTCGAGGGGATCAACCTTGTTGGGCTGAAACGCAGGGTGTTCCGGGTCGGTGAGGCCGAGCTGGAGCTTGCGGTGATCTGCGCCCCTTGTTCACGGATGGAAGAGGCGTTTGGCAAGGGCGGCTATTCCGCCGTTCGTGGTCATGGGGGTTGGTGCGCCAGCGTCGTAACGCCGGGGCGGGTCGCAGTTGGCGAAGAGGTGGTGCCGATTGGCTAACCTGTGACGTGCGGCCTGCTGCGATCAGGTGTAAAACCCGGATGGCGAGGCTGCGAAAGGTCTAGAAGCCCGTGAAATAGAACATCGCGCCAACCGTGATAACGAGGCCCGCGTAGGCGCGTAGGGTCCAGTTTGCGCGAGACGCCGCGGCCGGGGTCGGGACCGCGTCAAAGGTCGGGTCTTCCGGGTTCTGAGGCTGGTGAAGGCTTTCTTCGATGTTTTGCTCGCGCCCCAGCAGTTCTCTTTCCCGTTTTTCCTGCGCGCGCTCAATCCAGTTCACTTCCTGGTTGGCTGGGCCGATTCCCATCCCGATGTCTGCGCCGCCTGCTTGCGGTGTTGCGGCCTCTTCCTGTGGTTGGGGTGCAGACCGGCGCTTTTTCTGCTCGGCGCGACGGGCGTAGGTTTCCTGATTGAATTCCTCGACCCATTCGGGCTGTTTGCGCGGCTCGGGTGCCTTGTCGACAGGTTTCTTCTGCTTGCGAAGTTTCTTGCTTTTGCGAACTTCTTCGTTGGTGCGTTCGACAATGCGCGTAAGCTCTCTTTCGAAATCTGCACCCAGTTCGGGAAGGGGTTTGCGTGGCGCCGAGGTAGGGCGCTGAAGCTCGGTCACGCTGCCTGCGATCATGTCACGCCATTGGCTTGCGGATTGCATGCGGTCTTTGGGGTGGACCTGCATCGCCTTGTCGATGGCTTCAAGGAAGGCTTGGTCATAGCCCGAGATACGGCCCGCAAGCGGCGGCGAGGGGTCCGGCTGGTCCCCGGCCAGTTCAAGCAGGCGCAGCTGGCTGTTGGCCGGCGCTTTGCCTGTCAGAAGGTGGTAGAACGTGGCGCCAAGGGCATAGAGGTCACTGCTTTGGTTTTGATCGCGGCCGGCTTCGTAGAATTCGTAAGGCGAGTAGCCGTCCTTGACCACCATGACAGAGGTGGCCTTGCGCGTGTGATGGTTGGCGTCCCCTTTGGCGGCACCAAAGTCGATCAGCACCGGCGCACCTTTGGAATCAAGTAAGATGTTGTCCGGCGCGATGTCGCGATGAAGCAGCCCGTGCTTGTGCACCTGATCAATGGCGTCCAGCAGCTGAAGCAGGATTCGCTTGATCTCATTCGTCGGTGGGGGATTTTCCGTCAGCTCGTAGAAATCGCTGCCTTCGATCAGGTCCAGAACCATGTAGGCGGTTCCGTTTTCTTCAAAGACGCGGTGCACGCCGACGATGTTCGGGTGGCGCAGCTTGGCGAGGCTTTGGGCCTCTCGCATGAACATTTTGACGATTGCGCGGATCGACTTTTCAAACGTCGCGCGCAGGGGGAGCACCTGATTGTCTTCGCGATAGCAGTAATCTTCGAAGAAGCATTCCTTGATGACGATATCGCGGCCCAGCGCATTGTCCGTGGCGCGATATGTTATCCCGAAGCCGCCGGCACCAAGGTGCTCGGTGATCGTAAACTGGCCTTCCAGCATCTCTGTGCCAATTGGTAGGGCCTGTTCAAAGTTCTCAGGCCACTCCTCGGCTTCGGTTTTTGCTCTTAACTCCAAACTTGAACCTCAAGTTCCATCATCCCACGTTAATTTCACCTAGAAATTGTGTCGAATTTGAGTTGGAGGTAGGGAAAACCTTAGTCCTTCAGTAATTTAGCAGGATTTGGGGGCGCTCTATCTTTAAGGGGGGCGAGCTGAATTCAGGCGGTTTTGAGGCGCCGGAGCAGCTAGTTTAACTGCTTTTCAAAGAAGTGATCGGGGTTTGGATCGTCGTTGTAGCGGTCGATCTCGGTCCAGCCGGTTTTGCGGTAAAGCGCGATGGCCTCGGGCAGGACAGAGTTCGTGTCGAGGCGCAGCAGGGTGTAGCCAAGAGCGCGGGCTTCATCCTCGGCGGCGTCCATAAGGCGGCGGGCAAGGCCCAGACCGCGAGCGGATGGAGACACCCAGAGGCGTTTGATTTCGCCGAAGCCGTCATTGCTGCGGACAGAGACGCACCCGATGGGCAGCCCATCGAAACTGGCGACAAGGAAGGCGCCATGCGGGGGCGAGACGCGATCCGCGTCGGCGGCCGGGCCTGCGCCGATTTCAAAGGCTTTGGTGAAGCGGGATTTCAGTTCGGCGAAATACTGGTCATGGCAATAGGCGGCCGTGTCGCTGAGGGGATCACCGGGGGCGATTTCGATCCGGTCGCGACCAAGGGCGCAGGCGACAAGGTCCATCGCGTCCAAAAGCGCGGTTGGGTTGGCGTGGCGCGACAGGGTTTTGGCGGCGTGATCGTTGGACAGGCTGTCATAGGCGGCGCGTTCGGCCTCGCCCGCCTCGGTCAGGTGGACCAGCCGTTTGCGGCCATCGTTGGGATCGGGGGCGAGGGTCAGCAGGCCTTCTTCCTCGAGCTGTTTGAGGATGCGGGACATGACCGCCTTATCAAGGTTCAGCGCCTCACGGATGGTCGAGACATCCTGACCAAAGTGGCCCACACCATGCAGGACGCGGGCGACGCCCAAGGGGCGGCCCCGGCCAAGAAAGGACAGGTCCAGCGCGCCAGCCTCGGATGTGACAGCGCGGTTGAAGCGGCGAATGCGGGCAATTGGGTCTAAGCTCATATGGTTGACGTAAGTCAACTATTTGACCGGGTCAAGACGATTGACACTGGCTGCCGGGCGTAAGATGCATTGGCGGATGCGCTATGAGCTTCCATTTGCCACCCCCGGCCAGACCGTTGGCCTGTTGGGCGGGTCGTTTGACCCGGCTCATCATGGGCATGTGCACATCAGTCTTGAGGCGATGAAACGCTTTGGGTTGGATCAGCTGTGGTGGCTGGTAAGCCCCGGTAACCCGTTGAAAACGCATGGCCCCGCCCCGCTAGAGCAGCGGATGGCCCATGCGCGTGAGGTGATGCAGCACCCACGGATAAAAGTGACCGATATCGAGGCGAAGATCGGCACGCGTTACACCGCGGCGACCTTGCAGCGGTTGCAGGAGCTGTATCCGCAAGTCAATTTCATCTGGTTGATGGGGGCCGACAATCTGGCGCAGCTGGACCAATGGGATAACTGGCGCTGGATCATGGAGAACGTCGCGGTGGGTGTGATCGCCCGGCCCGGACAGCGGTTGACGGCGCGGATGTCGAAACCTGCGGATGTCTATGCGCGTTATCGGATCAAGGGACGCGTGTCGCACCGGTTGTCGCGCGCCAAAGCACCGGCTTGGTGCTTCGTGAATGTGCCGATGAATGATGCGTCATCCACTGCGATCCGGGCGCAGGGCGGCTGGAGCCGTTCACAATAGGGCGTGCAAGGCTTTTGACGCTTGCCCCGGCTTGGCCGATTTGTTTCACTCCGCCCCATGACGCGAGATAGCTTCATCTGGACACGACGGTCCGTTCTGGCGGGCCTTGGCGCAGGGGCCGCAGGCAGCGCCTTTGCAGCAGCGCCAGAGGTGTCTGTGCGCCCAACCGCGCGTCCCGCGGGTTTGGTTCGCCGGCAGGCCCCTGGCGCGGAGTCCCTGATCGCCAAGGCGAAACTGGGGGGAGAGGTCGCCTATGTCGTGGCCGACGCCCGCAGCGGGACGATCCTTGAGGCGCGCAATGGCGACATGGCGCTGCCACCGGCCAGCGTGACCAAGGCGATCACCGCGCTTTATGCGCTGGATCGGATGGGGATGGGTTATCGCTTTCGGACTCGGCTGTTGGCCACGGGGCCGATTGCGGGCGGAAAGCTGGAGGGCGACCTGATCCTTGCTGGCGGCGGCGACCCCACGCTGGATACCGACCATCTGATGGGGTTGGCAGCACAGCTGAAGGCTGCGGGCGTGCATGAGGTTACGGGCAAGCTTCGGGTGTATGACGGCGCCTTGCCGACGCTTGAGGCGATCGAGCCCGACCAGCCTGAACATGTGGGCTATAACCCTGCGGTGTCGGGGCTGAACCTGAATTTCAACCGTGTTCATTTCGAATGGAAGCGGGCCGCGCAGGGCTATGCGATCACGATGCAGGCGCGGGCGTTGAAACACCGCCCGGATGTGAACCTGACCCGAATGCGGATCGCGGATCGTGGCGCGCCGGTTTACACCTATGACCGGAACGGCAAGACAGAGGACTGGTCGGTTGCCCGCGGAGCGCTGGGCAAGGAAGGCGGCCGATGGCTGCCCGTGCGCCAACCCGGTCTCTACGCCGCAGAGGTGTTCGAGACCCTTGCCCGTTCGCATGGGATCGTGTTGCGGCGGGGGCCGAAGGCGACCCATGTACATGGTCAGGTGATTGCCGAGCACCTTAGCCCGCCGATGCCCGAGATGTTGCGTGCGATGCTGAAGTATTCGACCAACCTGACCGCCGAGGTGATGGGGTTGATGGCCACCCGTCAGGCCGGGAGCAACCCGGGGTCGCTTGAGGCCTCGGCGCGGACGATGAACAGCTGGTTGCATAGGTTCTGCGGTGCCGAGACGTCGAAATTCGTGGATCACTCGGGGCTTGGATCGGGGGCAAAGGTTGCCCCGACAGAGCTGGTAAAGGCGCTGGTACGCGCGGGGCCGGATGGGCAGCTGCGCGGGTTGATGAAACCTGCCTACCTTCAGAACGAGCGCGGTGCGCCCATCAAGGATGGCCCCGTGGATATCCGTGCCAAGACCGGCACGCTGAACTTTGTCTCGGCCTTGTCTGGTTATCTGCGCAATGGGCAGGGGCGGCACATGGCCTTTGCGATCCTGACCGCGGACGAGCCGCGCCGGGCCGCGCTGAGCGTGGAAGAGCGCGAGCGCCCCTCGGGCGGGAAGTCGTGGTCCAAACGGTCGCGTCGCTTGCAGGCACAGCTGTTGGATCGGTGGAGCACGCTCTACGGGGCCTGATCGCTGGTTTTTCCCCTAAAACTTTTGCGAGTGATCCCTCATATTCAAACGCATAGGAAGACCAACTTCTTTTTAGCACTACCGCGCCCAATTAGGCGCAATAAAACTTCCTTTCTTTGGAAGACCCCAAACTCTCTCAGTCTATCGTTATGGATGCCACGGGCAGCACGCTGGTTGGTGTCGTTGTGTTTTAGGAAGCCCAAGATCCGGCTTGCGTTTGGCGAAAGCTCACAAAGCTTTGAGCGGATTTCCGACGGTCCGGTGCTGCTGTTCCTCGGAATTTCGGGATTTGGTGCTAAATTGCTGGGTAACCGCCTTTGTCAGACCGGAGATCACCAAATGTCCAAGCTTTTGATGACACGCCGAGGGCTGATCGCCTCGGGAAGCGCCGCATTGGCGACCAGTTGGACTGTGCCTGCCCGCGCTGCCGGGGTTGCGCCGACGCGGTCGATGCGCGGGGGATCGAACAACTACCGCCCCGGAGCACCGATCGTAGACCGTATCGGTGGCGGCGGTTTCTGGATGAGCGGGACCGTGCGCCGGGCTGGCGACGGGGCGCCCCTGGAAGGGCAGCGCATCCAGATTTGGGCGCACACGACCGAAGGGCACGAGCGGGACGCGCGCAGTCATGGCGCGACCCTGACCAATGCCAAGGGAGAGTTCCGGCTGGAAATGCCCCAGATCGTGCCGGCCTTCGGGCAGGCGCACGGACATCTGGCCTATGACAGTGGCTATTTCAAAACCGTGTTCCTGCGCCCGCTGATGGATAGTTCTCGTGACACCAGCCTAAGCGCGCATTTCGTGCTTGAGCCCGCGTAATTTTCGAAGATGAACCGCCTGCACCACGCCTTGATCTGGGCCGGGTTTCTGGCCGTCATTGGTGTGCCACTGGTCCTTGCCGCGACCAGCCCGCTGTTGGCATGGCGACAGCCGATCTATGTCGCGGCTGGGTTTGCAGGCGTGTTGGGTATGGCAGTCCTGTTGGCGCAACCCCTGTTGGTGACGGGCGTCTTGCCGGGTCTGTCGGGCTTAAAGGGGCGCCGGGCCCACCGTTGGGTTGGTGGGCTATTGGTCGGGTTGATTGTGGTGCATGTCGTCGGGCTGTGGATCACCAGCCCGCCCGATATGATCGATGCCCTGACCTTTACCTCGCCCACGCCGTTTTCGCCTTGGGGTGTCATTGCCATGTGGGCGATATTTGGTGCTGCGGGTCTTGCGATCTACCGCGCGCGGATGCGGCTGCCGATCTGGCGGATCGCGCATTCCGCCTTGGTCGTGATCGTCGTTATCGGCAGCGTCGTGCACGCCATGCTGATCGAAGGAACGATGGAGATCGTCTCGAAAGCCGCTGTCAGCGCCATCGTGTTGATTGTGACCGGTCTGACCATCGCCAAGCGGCGGGCATGGGCACCGTTTATGCCCAAGAGGACGCGCCGCTAAGTGCCTTTGGTTACAGCGTCATGTGCCGGGCGCGTGCGCCTCGTTCGATGGCAGCGCCATGCAGGCGGTCGATGTTGAGCTGATAGCGGATCTCGGCCAGCATCTCTAGCTCTTCCTCACCCAGCTTGCCGTCGGCCGCGGCCACGTCGCAGGCCATTGCATAGGCGGTCTCGTACAGTTTTTCGGGCAGCGGGTCTTTGACCAGACCGAATAGCGCGTCCAGCCCGTCTTCCTCTTCCATCAGGTCGAACACGGTCTGTGACACGGTGCTAAGGCGGTCTGCGTCGTAATCTGCAAAGACCGGCAGGTGATTCACGATGCGCTGAATCGTCACCAGTTCCGAGGTGCGGATGTTCAGGTCCGAGACCGAAACCGCCATCATGATGGCCACAAGGGCGTCCTGCGGGGTCAAAGACAGGGGAGTATCGGGCATTCTTGGTCCTTTGCGGGCTGATCGTTGTGGTCAGATTATTGACGTGGGCGCGGGGGAGCAATAGGAACCGAGCCTTGTCGGGGTATAGGACCCCAATCGTTATGAAAGCCGAAAAAATGTCTGATCTGCGCGAAGTTGCACTGTCGTCGAAAGCCTGGCCCTTTGAAGAGGCGCGCCGGGTTCTCAAACGCTATGCTAAGGGTGCGCCCGAGAAGGGCTATGTGCTGTTCCAGACCGGCTATGGTCCGTCGGGTTTGCCGCATATCGGAACCTTTGGCGAGGTTGCGCGGACCACGATGGTGCGTCGCGCGTTCGAAATGATCTCGGATATCCCGACCAAGCTGATCTGTTTCTCGGATGATATGGACGGGTTGCGCAAGGTGCCGTCCAACCTGCCGAACCAGGAACTGCTGGCCGAAGACCTGAACCTGCCGCTGACCAAGGTGCGTGACCCGTTTGGTACGCATGAGGGATTTGCCCAGCACAATAACGCGCGCCTATGTGCTTTTCTGGACAGTTTCGGGTTCGAGTACGAGTTCGCCTCGGCCACCGATTATTACACCTCGGGCAAGTTCGACGAGACGCTGCTGATTGCGCTGGAACGCTTTGACAAGATCCAAGAGATCATGCTGCCGACGCTGGGCGAAGAGCGCCGCGCGACCTATTCCTGCTTCCTGCCGATCAGCCCGAAGACAGGCCACGTGCTGCAGGTGCCGACGCTAGAGCGGAACGTGGCAAAGGGCACGATCGTGTATCAAGAGCCCGATGGAGAGAAGATCGAAATTCCCGTCACCGGCGGCCATGTGAAGATGCAGTGGAAGCCTGACTGGGCGATGCGCTGGGCCGCGCTGGGCGTGGACTATGAGATGTCGGGCAAGGACCTGATCGACTCGGTCACGCAATCGACGAAAATCTGTCGTGCGCTGGGGCAGCGCCCGCCGGAATCGCTGTCGTACGAGCTGTTCAATGACGAGCAGGGCCAGAAGATTTCGAAATCCAAAGGCAACGGCCTGTCGATGGAAGAGTGGCTGACCTATGCCGCGCCTGAAAGCCTGCAGTACTTCATGTACCAGAAGCCGAAGACTGCGAAGCGTCTGTATTTCGACGTGATCCCGAAGGCGGTGGACGAATACCATCAACAGCTGCGCGCTTATCCGGGACAGGATGAGAAGGGCCAGTTGAACAACCCGGTTTTCCACATCCATGGCGGTGACGTGCCGGAATCCGATATGGTCGTTCCGTTCGCGATGCTGCTGAACCTTGCGTCGGTCGCTTCGGCCGAGGACAAGGACGGGCTGTGGGGCTTCATCAAGCGCTACGCGCCCGAGGCCTCGCCCGAGACGCACCCGACGCTGGATGCCGCCGCGGGCTTTGCCGTGCGCTACTTCAAGGATTTCGTTGCGCCGACGCGTCAGTTCCGTCTGCCGACCGATCAGGAGCGCGCCGCGCTGGAGGATCTGGTCGCTGCGTTCAAAAGTGCAGATCGGGCCTTGGAAGAAATTGCCAAGAAAAACAAGATGATGGGCAACGACGATCCGCTGCCCGAGGCTGATTTCTCGAGCGACGATTTCCTGCAGTCGGTGGTCTTTGCGATCGGCAAGAACCACGGGTTCGAGAACCTGCGCGACTGGTTCAAAGCCCTGTACGAGGTTCTTTTGGGCGCAAGCCAAGGACCGCGGTTCGGTGGCTTTGCCGCGCTTTATGGCGTCGAGGAAACCGTCGCACTGATCGAAAAAGGTCTGGCGGGCGAACTGGCTGCCTGATCCCCTGATTTTGACGAACCCTTCTGGCGGGCTACCTCTTTTGAAGGTCAGCCGGGAGGGTTCATCATGCGGTCTATTCTGTTCACGTTTGTTTTGCTGTTTGCGGCGCCCTTTGCCGTGGCACAATCGACGGAACCGCAAAAGGTCATCGCCGCGCAGATCGACGCCTTTCAGGACGACGATTTCGACCTTGCCTTTACCTTTGCGTCCCCGACCATCCAATCTATTTTCCTGAGCTCCGAACAGTTCGGGAACATGGTCGTCAACGGATACCCGATGGTCTGGCGACCCAAAGCGGTACGTTATCTGGATACGCCGCTTACCAATCGACCCCGGCTGCTGATCACGGACCAGCAAGGGCGGTTGCATCTGCTGGAATATGACATGGTTCAGGGCGCCGACGGGTGGCGGATCAACGGCGTTCAGATCGTGCCTGCGTCCGGTGCGTAAAGGCGCGGGTAACGCTTTGGCGTAACCTTTTCCCCTGATCCCGGCGCGTAAGCCCCGGGCGATTTTCACCAAGGAACGACAACCGAGCATCTGGTCACGCCTGTCAGGCGCGCCCTTTGTGCTGTGGGGAAAGAGGTATTGCGATGAACAAGGCGATCACCGAGGGGCTGGCTTTGATGCCGCCCGCATTTGTGGATGGTCTGGGTGTTTGGTCCAGCGGCAACGGCACATCCGGCACGGCGACTTATGCCGGGGCGGGCAACGCGGCGATTGTCGCGGCGGATCAGGATTTTGGCGGCTGCCTGGAGCTTTTGAAAACCCAGACCACCCAATACCTGCGCTGGATGGGGCAGGTGCCGGTGCAACCGGGCTGCTATCTGCGGATCCGGGCCAAGGTGAAAGCGGTCAGCGGCAACCTTCCTGCTGTGCGGATAGCTGCCACTCCGATCGATGGACTGGGCGCTGCGATTACCGGTCTGACCGAATCCGCGACGCCGGTCACGCTGACCTCTTACGGCGAGGTCGTGACGATCGAGGCGATTGTTGGCTCGGGCAACCGCACGGGCAATGACATGGTCTGGGGCACCGGCCCGTCCTTTGCCCATGTCGGTCTGGACCTGACCGGTCCCGATGGCGGCACGATCCGCATCGACGACATCGAGGTCGAAGACGCGACCGAGGACTTCCACCGCACGATGATGGACTGGATCGACGTGCGTGACTATGGCGCCATCGGGGACGGGGTCACCGATGACACGGCGGCCTTCGAGGCGGCGGATGCGGCGTCGACGGGCGAAGAGATTCTGGTTTCGGACGGCACCTATTATCTGGCCGACCACGTGACCTTTGAAAGCCGGGTGCGGTTCGAGGGGACGGTGACCATGCCTGTCGACAAGCGCCTGACCATGACGCGGAACTATGACCTGCCCAGCTACATCGACGCATTCGGCGATGAGGCCGAGGCGTTCAAGCGTGCGCTTGCGGTGCTGTTCAATTTCTCGGACCACGCGGGGCTGGACATGTGCGGTCGCCGGATCGAACTGGACGGCCCGCTGGACGTACAGGCGGCCGTGGCCAACAAGACCACCCATGCAATCCGTAAGGTCATCCGAAACGGCGAGATCGCGGCCAATGCCAACAGCAACTGGGATCTGGTTACAGCCAGCTCTGACGGGACTTATGCGACGTCCAACCCACTGCAGCTATCTGGTGTGGCGAATGTCGCCAATATCGAGGTCGGCTCTTTGGTCGAAGGGTTGGGCGTCGGGCGCGAGGTCTATGTGCTGGACAAGAACGTGGGTGCGCAGACGTTGACGCTTAGCAAGCCGCTGTTCGATGCGGTGGGGACGCAGCCATACACCTTTACGCGCTTCAAATACCTTCTGGATTTCAGTGGGTTCGCTTCGATCAGCCGTCTTGTGTTCGATGATGTCGACTTCCGATGCGAGGGCAGGGCAAGCGCTGTCATGCTGCCGCCCGCGGGCCTGATCCTGCATTTCCGCGATTGCTTTTTCACCAAGCCCAAGGACCGCGGGATCACCTCTATCGGTTCGGGCTGTCAGGGTCTTTTGGTGGACCGCTGCCAGTTCATCTCGAACGAACAGTCGGTGGACGCGCAGGATCGGACCTCTATCGGGCTGAACACCAACGCCAACGACGTGAAGCTGCGTGACAACCGGGCCGCGCGGATGGGGACTTGGGCCGTGATTGGTGGCTCTGGCGGAATCATCTCGGGCAACCACTTCTTTCAGGGTGACGACACCACGAACGGGTCACGCAAAGCGGGGCTGGTGCTGACCCAAAGCAACGTCAAGACGCTGGTCGTGTCGAACTACATCGACAATTGCTTTGTCGAGTGGACGAACGAGCATGACGATGATCCCGACCACAATAACGAGGCCAGTTTTGGCGGGCTGACCGTCACGGGCAATACGTTCACGGCCAATGATGTGGCCGCGTGGTTCCGCTGGTTCGTGATCAAGCCACATGGGTCGGGCCATTACATTCAGGGGCTGAACCTGTCGGGCAACGTGTTCAAGGCGTTGAACGGCAACGTGGACCGTGTTGAGGCTGTTGATACCACTCACGCGACGCTTGATCTGGGGCGGATGCGAAACTGTGTGGTCGAGGGCAACACGTTTAACGGGATTGACCAGTGGTGCATGAACCCGGTCAGCCTTGAGTTTACGCAAAGCTCTTTCCAACAGGTCTGGACCTGTGATTTCAGCGGGTATTTGCCTTTTGGTGGGCGAACGCGCCGGGTTCAATCGGTTGTGGCGGAAAGCGAGATTTTCAGCAGTTCGCTGCAAACCCTCTATGAGATGCCCTATGTCAGCACGTCTGAGGGCGCCTCGCAGGATCAGGTCACATTGCACTGGTCCAGCCCGTGCAGCGGGGCGGTCTATGTCACCACGCGGATGGACAACCCGACCTGATCGGCGGGCCGCTTAAAACTGCAGCCAGGTGCCAAGTTTGAGCCCCTGGCTGTTTTCGCCTGACAGCCCTTTGCGTAGGCCAAGTTCTAGATAGATGTCGGGGCGGATTTCATAGGTCAGCGACGGTGTGAAACGCGAGTAGAAGGTGTTGTCCTCGGTCGTACCATTCTGAAGCTGAAGGATCAGCTTGGTGTCTGGTCGCAGGTCCAACCCAAGGGTCAGGTCTGCTGTGCCTCGCGTCTGAAGGGCCTGCTGTTCTACTGATACCTCTATGTTGGTCCAGCCATGGCCAAATCGCGTCTGCAGCCCTTTGCCCCAAGCGACGGTGCTGCGCATTAATTGCTGGGTCAGATTGCCGTCCTGAGCTATTCCGACACCGAATTCCAGACTGAATTTATCGTCGCCTGAAGTCTTGAAGAGCGGCGTCCGCAGGGACAGAAGCGCCCGATTTTTATCGAAATTCTGGCTGCGACTGACCTCTCCGACCAAGGTGAAGCTCTTGGATAGCCCGTGTTCAAGATAGAGCTTTGAAAAGCGATCATCATAGCGATCCACGCTGTAGTCTTCGTGCTGCAGGATGATCAGAGTGTCCCCCTTGTCGCGCAGCCAGGCGCCGGCCTGAACGGGGGTGGCGGCGATCAGAAGGATCAAAAGGGCAGGCAGTCGAACCATGGCGGACCTCTGCCCGTCACTTTGCGCCTCATGTATTAATGCGCGATTAACCAACTTTGCCCCAAGTGCCGAAAAGAATCCGTGCATTTTGCGGTGCAGCATGTAATGCTGCGTTGCAGAAAAATCACGAGGGTCGAGATGGCTGGCAAAATCATTACCGTGGCACAGCAGAAGGGTGGATCTGGCAAGACGACTGTCACCGCCAACCTTGCGGTCGCGTTTGTGCGGCAGGGATTGCGCGTCGCGCTGCTGGACACCGACCCGCAGGGCAGCCTTGGCCGTTGGTTCATGACCCGGATCGAAGGAATGGACACCCCGGATATGGAGTTCTCGACTTCTTCGGCCTGGGGGGTCAGCTATGAGACCACGAAACTGGCAAGAGAGTTTGACATCGTCTTGGTCGACACGCCTCCGAAGGCCGACAGCGATCTGCGCCACGCATTGCGCGCGGGTGATATGGTTCTGGTGCCTGTGGCCTCTAGCCATGTGGACCTATGGGCGACCGAGGGTGTTCTGGAGCTGGCTGAACGCGCCGGGACAGGTGTCGCCGTTGTGATGAACCGGACCCGTCCGGGTACGCGGCTGAGCGCAGAGGTTTCCGAGGCAGCGGCAGATATGAGTCTGAACGTGATGGACACGGCGCTGGCCAACCGCGTGATCTATGCCGAGACATTGGGACAGGGGCAGGGCGTGCAAGAGGTCCGCAAAACCCCGGCGCGCGAAGAAATCGACGCGCTTGCTGCCGAGGTTCTGGCGTTTCTGAACGACTGATCTGAATCAAGGTGCGCTTTCGCCGTTTTTGCCACTCTGACAGGCAGAAAAGGAGGAAACGTCATGTATAAACATATCCTTGTTCCGATCGCGCCGGACCATAACCCGCAGACCGGTGAGGCCATGGAAATCGCCCAAAGTCTTCTGGCGGACGGCGGAAAAATTACCGCCATCACTGTGATTGAACCCATTCCCGGTTATGTGGCGACCTACATTCCCGAAGGAATGGCCGAACAACAGCGCGAAGACATGGTTGCGCAGCTGAAAGCCGATCTGGGTGGGGTCAAGAACGCGGATGCGCATCTTGTGACGGGCCACCCGGGTACTGTGATTGTCGACTATTCCAACGAGCATGGCATCGACTGTATCGTCATCGCGTCGCACAAGCCCGAGCTGCAAGATTTCTTCTTGGGCTCCACCGCGGCGCGGGTGGTGCGCCACGCACGATGTGCGGTGCATGTGATCCGCTAGGACGCAAAATCTTTTGACCAGAGGTGTTCCCCCTGCCAGACTGATTGCAGGGAGGACACCATGCCAAGCATTGATAAATCCACCAATTGCCAGACAGTTATCACGACATTCGAAACCACGCCCGGAACCTGTCAGGACCTGCTTGAAGCCCTGCAAGACGCCTATGGACAATTCATCTCGAAGCAACCCGGTTTCCTTGGGGCCGGACTGCATGTGAATGATGCTCAGACCCGGATCGCCAACTATTCGCAGTGGGAGCGACGGGAAGATTTTCAGGCCATGCTGCGCAGCGAAGAGATGCGCAAGCGTAACCGCGCAATCAACGAGTTGTGCAAAAGCTTCGAGCCCGTGATGTACGACGTGGCCGAGGTCTACTGAAGCTTCAAGGTCTTAACCAATCGTTCTAATTCGTTAAGTGCTTCGTTTGTAGGCGCTTGACTAAGCCTTTTTGAAATTTCTCGTACTTCCGAGTCTGGCAAGGCCCACCATTGTAGGTCGAGCAACCTTTTTATGACTTCGTCTGCAAACCTTTTTCTGATCAATTTGGCTGGATTCCCGCCCCAAATTTCATACGGTCCAATATCTTTCGTCACAACTGAGTGAGCTGCTACTACCGCTCCGTCCGCAATCCGCACTCCTGACATAATTGTTGTTCCCATACCAACCCAAACATCGTTGCCTATAACGACGTCTCCATTGGAACTTGGATGGCCTTCAATACCTTCACCCCCCAATGTTTCCTGGTTTATGTGCCCAAATGGGTAGGTGGTTATCCAGTCAGTTCGATGGTTACCACCGAGCATGATGGTAATGTTGGAGGCAATTGAACAAAAAGCACCTATACTCACCCTTGCACCTTCACCCCATTCCAACAGGTGAATGTTTCGCACGCCATATGTGTTGCGACCTACGGTTAAAAAACGTCTTTGCCGTTTATTCATAGGTGGCTCACATTTAACCTTTTCGTAACGTTTCGATCATCAGGGCCACGTTTTCCGGGTCAGCATCCGGTGTGATGCCATGGCCGAGGTTGAAGATGTGCGGGCCTTTGCTAAAGGCCTCGCGAATGCGCAGAACCTCGTCAACCAATGCCTGACCGCCCGTGACCATGTGGCTGGATGCAAGGTTGCCCTGAACGCAGCCATCAACCTGCACATGTTCCGCCGCCCATTCCGCAGAAACGGAGTTGTCCAAGGCCACACAATCAGCGCCAGTTGCCTTGGCGAAGCCGACATAGCCTTCACCGGCTTCGCGCGGGAAGGCGATGATGGGGATGTCGGGGTGAAGCACCTTCAGGGCCGCGATGATTTTCTTGGCCGGTTCCAGCGCGTATTTCGTGAAGTCTTCGCCTTTCAGTGATCCCGCCCAGCTATCGAAGAGCTTAACAACCTCGGCCCCGGCCTCGATCTGTTTGGACAGGTATTCGATGGTGGATTTGGTCAGCAGGTCCAAAATACCTTCGAAGGTCGCGCGGTCGGCCTGTTTCAGCGCATGCGCCGGACCTTGGTCCTTGGTGCCACGACCCGCGATCATATAGGTCGCGACGGTCCACGGGGCACCGGCGAAACCAATCAGCGTCGTCTCTTCGGGCAGTTCGCGCGACAGGATGCGGACTGTTTCGTACACCGGGTTCAGTGTCTCGTGAATCGCATCCACGGGATTCAGTTTTGCCAATTCCGCGGAGGTCGTCGTGGTTGACAGGCGCGGGCCTTCGCCGGTGACAAACCACAGGTCCGCCCCAAGCGCCTGCGGCAGCAGCAGGATATCGGCAAACAGGATCGCCGCGTCGAACCCGTAACGGCGGATCGGCTGCAAGGTCACCTCGGCCGCCAGTTCGGGGTTGTAGCACAGCGACAGGAAGTCGCCTGCCTGCGCCCGCGTCGCCCGGTATTCGGGTAAATAGCGCCCTGCCTGGCGCATCATCCAGATCGGGGGGACGGCCTGGGTTTCCCCGGCCAGCGAACGCAACAGCTTCTTGGTCATCTCTGCCTCTTCTTTCGGTCCTAAGGGTGGTCGCCTTGATGCGTCCCCATGTCAACCCATTGCCATGTTGTCAGCGCCGGGCGCGGCGATTAGAAGCGTTTGCATGGCAGATATTTTTCCTTCCCCGACCGATCCCCTTAAAATTGGGACACGTGGCTCTCCGTTGGCGCTGGCGCAGGCCTATGAGACTCGCCGCCGCCTGATGGAGGCGCATGGCCTTCCCGAAGAGGCCTTCGAGATCGTGGTCATCACCACGACTGGCGACAGGGTGCTGGACCGCGCCTTGAAAGAGATCGGGAACAAGGGCCTGTTCACCAAGGAAATCGAAGAGGCGATGCTGGACAAGCGTATCGACATTGCGGTGCATTCTTCGAAAGACCTGCCCAACGAACAACCCGAAGGGCTGATCGTGGATACGTTCCTGCCGCGCGAAGATGTGCGCGATGCGTTTGTGTCCTTCAAATACAGCTCGATTTCAGAGTTGCCGGAAGGCGCGACCGTGGGCTCTTCCAGCCTGCGCCGCCGTGCTCAGCTGGCAAATGTCCGTCCCGACCTGAAACTGGTAGAGTTTCGTGGCAACGTGCAGACGCGCCTGAAGAAACTGCAGGACGGTGTGGCCGAGGCAACTTTCCTTGCGATGGCCGGCTTGAACCGCCTGAATGCCCAAGACGTGCCCCGCACCGCGATCGAGGTCGAAGAGATGCTGCCTGCTGTGGCCCAAGGGGCCATCGGGATCGAGCATCGCATCGCGGATGACCGCGTCGCGACGCTGCTGCGGGCGATCCACCATACCCAGACCGGCCAGCGGCTGGATGCGGAACGGGCGTTTCTGGCCGGGCTTGATGGCTCTTGCGAGACACCCATCGGCGGTTTGGCAGAGCTTGACGGCGATACGGTTACCCTGCGCGGGGAAATCCTGCGGCCGGATGGATCAGAGCGCCTGGCAAAGTCCACATCCGGCCCCATCAGCGAGGCCAAAGAGCTTGGCGCGGCACTTGCAAAAGAACTGCGTGAACAAGCGGGCGACGGGTTCTTCGAGGTCGACTGACCCCTTTGCCGCCCTTGGTGGCCGCAGTCTCGGTCGCGGCTGCCTGTGCTGAGGCACTGAAAAGTTTCGTGGCAAAGGAAGATGTTATCTCCTAGGTTTTTCAGATGACCTTCTCTTGGCGTGTGACCTCTTTCATTCTGGCTGTTGTCCTGCTGGCACTGTTCAGTGCCGGGGTCTGGGTCTTTGCCTATCGAAATGCCGTCGACCAGATTTCCCAACGCGCTGACCTTGACCTTGTTCTTGCCTCTGACCGCCTGACCGGGCACCTGATGCGATACCGGGAGCTTGCCGTCGTCCTGTCAAGGCATCCGGTTCTGATCGCTCAGCTGGAGGGGAATGATCTGGCGCAGGAGACTGAACTTCTGTTGCGTTCCATGGCGGATATGACAGGCGCTTTCGCGATCAAGCTGGTCGATACGAACGGGAATGTCCTGCCGGAAACAGAGGTTTCCGATCCAGAGGAAACGGCTTTGGATCCCACACTCCCACCGCTGGCGCGGGCTTTGAACGGGGCCTTGGGCTTTGACAACAGGGTTCAACTTGCTGGAAGCGGGCTGAACCAACGAGTGTTTACCTTTGCCGCCCCGATTTTCAAAGAAGGGGGTCCTGCGATCGGAAGTGTCGTGGTCGACGTGGATATCTGGCTGTTCGAACAGAATTGGCCGACCTCTGCCGCTGCGATCTTCTTCACCGATACGCGCGGGCGGATATTTGTTTCGAACCGCAGTGAACTAGTGCTGACAGACAGGTGGTCGGATGAGGGCTATATCAGCCAACGCAAGATCAGCCATTGGACCGGCCATGAAACCTGGAAGCTAAAGGCAGGACCCTACCTGCCGGAAACCGCGTTGCATATCGAACGTGATCTGCCGGTCGTTAACATGAAGGGGTCGATCCTGATCAGCATTGCGCCTGCTGTTTCGGTTGCCCTTTCGGCAAGCGCGGTTGCCGCTGCGCTAGGCTTTGCCTTTGTTGCCTTCCTGTTTGTTGCCTCGGAACGGCGCCGCACGCTGGCCGAGAAACTGCAGATCGAGGAAGCCGCGAACGCGCGTCTGGAAGGGCGGGTTGCCGCGCGGACCAAGGCGCTGTCAGAGGTGAACATCAGCCTGCGCCACGAGATCAAAGAACGTGAAGATGCCGAGGCTGCCCTACGGCGGGCGCAGGCCGATCTGGTGCAGGCCGGGAAGCTAAGCGCGCTTGGTAAAATGTCGGCCGGTATCAGTCACGAGCTGAACCAGCCACTGATGGCGATCCGTTCATTTGCTGAGAACGGCCAGCAGTTTGCCAAACTCGGCAATACCGAGGCGATGGGCGATAACCTGTCGCGCATCTCGGAGCTTGCGCGGCGCATGGGGCGGATCATCAAAAACCTGCGCGCGTTTGCGCGGCAAGAGAGCGAACCAATTACGAATGTAGATCTGGCAGAGGTTGTGGATGCCGCGATCGAACTGTGTTCCGCCCGTCCCAATCGAAATGGATTGCAGATTGATTGGTCCAAGCCCGCGGACCCTGTGATGGTGCGCGGGGGCGAGGTTCGCCTACAGCAGGTGGCGGTGAACCTGATCTCGAACGCAATAGACGCAATGGATGGCATCGAAGACCAACGGGTCGAAATCGACATTCAGCAGGCCGGTGACATCGTCAGGCTGCGGGTGCGCGATACCGGGCCCGGCCTGAAAGAACCCGAGCGCGTGTTCGACCCCTTCTATTCGACCAAGAATGTAGGAGCTGCCGAAGGGATGGGGCTGGGCCTGTCGATCAGCTATGGTCTGGTGCAAAGCTTTGGTGGGGATATCCGTGGGCAGAACCACCCAGAGGGTGGCGCACTGTTCACGGTAGAGCTAAAGGCTGCGGAAGCTGAGAGAGAGGCATCATGACGCGGCAAGTTCTTCTGGTCGACGACGATTTGGCGGTGCGCGAGGCCTTGGGGCAAACGTTCCAGTTGGCCGGGCTCGAGCCGGTGCTGACCGGCAGCTATATCGAGGCCAAGGATCACATCACGAAAACTTTCGACGGGGTGATTATCAGCGACATTCGGATGCCGGGCAAAGATGGGTTCGAGCTGCTGACATATGCGCGCGGCGTCGATCCGGACCTGCCGGTCATCTTGCTGACCGGCGAAGGCGACATCCCTATGGCCGTGCGCGGGATGAGCGAGGGCGCGTTCGAGTTTCTGGAAAAACCCTGCGCGCCAAGCGAGATTCTGGCGATCGTCGAAAAGGCGCTGCGGACGCGGACCTTGGTTTTGGAAAACCGTCGTCTGCGCCGGATGGCAGAAACCGGTGACGCGGCTGCGCGTATCCTGATGGGGGACTCCGCCAAGGCGCATGACCTGCGAAACCAAGCCCGTCTGGCGGCAAGGACGCAGGCCTGGGTTCTGATCACGGGCGAACACGGCACGGGTATCTCCAAGGTCGCCGAGGTGATCCACCTTTTGTCCGGCGCCGCCATGCGCCCCTTTGTCAAATGCTCGGCCGCGGCGTTGGACGCCAGCCAGTTGGCAAAAGAGATCGAGAAGGCCGACGGCGGCACGCTGTTTCTGGACGAGGTGACGGGGCTAAGCCCGGCGCTGCAGAATGCGCTGTTGGAACGGGTCGAGGATATCCCTCGTTGCCGGATCATCGCAGGGACCCACCGCGATCTGGATTACGAAGTCCAAGAGGGGCATTTCATTTCGGATCTTGCGTTTCGATTGCAGGCGATCCGCATCGCCATCCCCGCGCTGCGCGAGCGGGCCGAAGATATCCCGGCACTGTTCCGTCACTATGTTTCACTGACCTGCGAGCAGGCCGACCTGCCAAAACCCGATATCCCGCAAGAGTATCTAGCCCGCATCATGGTCGAGAAATGGCCGGGCAATGCGCACGCCCTGATGAATGCCGCCATGCGCTTTGCCATGGGCTTGTCGGAACCGGTGGAAAACGAGGGTTTGGGCTTGGCTGAACAGATGGCGCAGGTCGAAAAATCCCTGCTTATCGACGCTCTTAGGCGCAATGACGGCGCCGCGTCGGCGACCGCGCAAATGCTGAAGCTGCCCCGTAAAACTTTCTACGATAAGCTGGCGCGCCATGGGATTCGTCCCGAGGACTATCGCAGCTGACTGTGTGGAAATCCGCACAGTGCTGAAATTACCCTGTGTGGAAATTCGCCCACCCCCTGTTTTCCGGCGCAGTTTTGACGTCCTGTGCCGACCCTTAGTTTATTGTAAATAAAAAGAAAAATTCGCCTCCAGAAGGGGCGAAAAGTTTTCTCTTGAGTGACTGGCCAAATATCGGGCGAACTAGAGATAGTTGCCCGGAGGGGGCAATGCGACATCAAAAAATCTCTGGGAGGAGAATATGAAGTTTCTCACCGCAGCCGCGACAGCTCTGGCGCTGTCCGTCACCGCGAACGCCGCGTCCGCCGCGTGCGACGCTGGTGAAATGGTCATCAAGTTCAGCCACGTAACCAACACTGACAGACACCCGAAAGGGATCGCAGCCACCCTGTTCGCAGAACGTGTGAACACCGAGATGAACGGCAAGGCCTGCGTCGAAGTCTACCCGAACTCGACCCTGTACAACGACGACCAGGTTCTGGAAGCCATGCTTCAGGGTGACGTTCAGATGGCGGCCCCGTCGCTGTCGAAGTTCGAAACCTTCACCAAGCAGTTCCGCATCTTCGACCTGCCGTTCATGTTCAAGAACATGGATGCTGTAGACGCATTCCAGAACTCGGACACCGGTCAGGCCATGAAAGAGTCGATGGTTCGCCGCGGCCTTCTGGGTCTGGACTTCTGGCACAACGGCCTGAAGCAGTTCTCGGCCAACAAGCCGCTGATTTCGCCGTCTGACGCGTCGGGCCTGAAGTTCCGCGTTCAGCCTTCGGACGTTCTGGTTGCCCAGATGGAAGCCCTGGGTGCATCGCCGCAGCCGATGGCCTTCTCGGAAGTTTATGGCGCCCTGCAGACCGGCGTTGTTGACGGTCAGGAAAACACCTGGTCGAACATCTACGGCCAGAAGTTCTTCGAAGTTCAGGACGGTATCACCGAAACCAACCACGGCCTGATCGACTACATGGTCGTGACTTCGGTTGACTGGTGGGAAGGTCTGGACGCTGACGTTCGTGACCAGCTGGCCACCATCATGCACGAAGTAACCGCTGAGCGTAACGCAGCCATCGGTGAAGTTGACTCGAGCAACCGTCAGGCGGTTCTGGACGCCGGTGGCGTTATCCGTGAGCTGACCGCAGAACAGCGTCAGGCATGGGTTGATGCAATGCTGCCCGTTTGGTCGAAGTTCGAAGCTGACGTAGGCGCAGACAACATCGCAGCCGCTCAGGCGTTCAACGCGTCCAACTAATACCACTCACAAGAACAGCCGGCCCCGAGATTTTCGGGGCCGGTCACTTTCCGGGCAAAGAGACCGGTACCATCGAGGGGAAGGGGTCAAGATGTCATCTCATCATGATGCACCGCAATCTGGTATCGCACGCTTCATCGACAATTTCGAAGAAACTCTGATCGCAGTCCTTCTGGGGCTGATGACGGTCATCACCTTCGTGAACGTTGTGCTGCGCTACCTTTTCAACAGCCAATTGATCTGGGGGCTAGAGGTCGTGTTGATCCTCTTTGCCTGGTTGGTTCTTTTGGGAATTTCTTATGGGTTCAAAAAGACCTCGCACCTTGGGGTGGATGCAGTCACGAACCTTCTGCCTGACCGGCCACGCCGGATCGTCGCTTTGTTGTCGGCCTTTGCGTGTTTCGCTTATGCGTTCCTGCTGATGAAAGGGGCCTATGACTATTGGGCACCGTTCGCCGCGCTTCAGCCGACAGAGGGCCGCTGGTTCCCGCTGGGCTTTACCGAAGGGGTCCGCGACCGCGCCTTTTATGTGACCGATCAGGTGCCGATGCTGGGCATCTTCCGCTGGCTGGAAGACGCGATCAACTATGGCGAGGCCTACGACAAGCTTCCGCGCGTCATTCCCTATGCCATGATTCCGTTCGCCGCCGCGCTGATCCTTCTGCGCGTGGTACAGGCAACAATCCGTATCATCAGAGGCACGCAAGACAGCCTGATTGTCAGCCATGAAGCCGAAGAAGAAGTCGAGCGCGTAGCGCACGGCGAATACGAGGAATAAGACCGATGGATGTTGTCTTTCTATTTACAATGGTCGTCGGCCTGCTGCTGATCGGTGTGCCGATCGCGGTCAGCCTTGGCCTGTCTTCGATGATCTTCCTGCTGATGTTCTCGGAGACATCGCTCGCCTCGATCGCTCAGTCGATGTACCAGGCGATGGCCGGGCACTATACCCTGCTGGCGATCCCGTTTTTCATCCTCGCGTCGAGCTTCATGTCGACCGGTGGGGTTGCGAAACGGATCGTGCGGTTCTCGATCGCCTGTGTTGGTCACTTCCCGGGTGGTCTGGCGATTGCGGGTGTCTTCGCCTGTATGATCTTCGCCGCCCTGTCGGGGTCGTCCCCGGCAACCGTTGTGGCCATTGGTACCATCGTGATCGCAGCCATGCGCCAGGTGGGGTATTCCAAGGACTTCGCAGCGGGTGTCATCTGTAACGCCGGTACGCTGGGCATCCTGATCCCGCCGTCGATCGTGATGGTGGTCTATGCCTCGGCAACCGACGTGTCAGTGGGCCGTATGTTCCTTGCGGGTGTGATCCCGGGCCTGATGGCGGGTGGTATGCTGATGCTGACCATCTACCTGATCGCCAAGATCAAGAACCTGCCCAAAGGTGAATGGGCCGGATGGTCCGAAATCGGTGCGTCCTTCCGCGAAGCTTTCTGGGGCCTGATGCTGATCGTCATCATCATGGTTGGGATCTACGGTATCCCGGGCATCACCAAGGCGATCTTCACCCCGACCGAGGCGGCGGCTGTGGCCTCTGTCTATGCGTTCATCGTGGCAAGCTTTATCTATCGCGACATGGGACCGCTGTCGGCCGGAGAGGGCAATGCCCCGACCCCGCTGATCAACAAGCCCCATGCCCTGTTGACCGCGCTTTGGCACAAGGACACGCGCCACACCCTGTTCGACGCGGGCAAGCTGACCATCATGCTGATGTTCATCATCGCCAACGCGCTGATCCTGAAGCACGTTCTGACCGACGAGCAGATCCCGCAGCAAATCGCCGAAGCGATGCTGTCGGCTGGTTTCGGCAAGATCATGTTCCTTGTCATGGTCAACGTGATCCTGCTGATCGGTGGCCAGTTCATGGAGCCCTCGGGCCTGATCGTGATCGTTGCACCGCTGGTGTTCCCGATTGCTATCGAGCTGGGCGTCGACCCGATCCATCTGGGTATCATCATGGTCGTGAACATGGAGATCGGGATGATCACACCGCCGGTGGGTCTGAACCTCTTCGTGACCTCGGGCGTGGCAGGGATGCCGATGATGAAAGTGGTCCGGGCGGCGCTGCCGTTCCTGGCTGTCCTGTTCGTCTTCCTGATCTTGGTGACTTACGTGCCGTTCATATCGACATGGTTGCCGACCACGTTGATGGGGCCGGAAATCATCACCAACTAGCGGTTTCGTCCTTAAACGGGATGAAACTAAAGGCGGCGCACTGCACGGTGCGCCGCCTTTTTCTTTGAAACGACCCACAGGGTTTTTGGCAGCACTTCCCCTTTTCAGACGCCGATCTTTTGAGTTTAGCCCCAAAAATGATACGGTCGGTCTCGACCATCTCTGGGGATGGAGGGTTGATTGCGTCATTTTTGGTTCAAACTAATCACAGTATTATCTTTGGTTTTTTCCTCTCCGGCCTTCGCTTTGGAGGAGGGCAAGGTCTTCCAGACAGTCGTCCCGCTGTACTCCGAGGATGCGCCTTGCAGCCCTGAATTCGCAGAGCCCTTCTGGGCGCGGAAATCCGTGGCGAACCCCGCTGACGACTATGTGGTTCGATACAGCCGTTTCAGCTGTGTGATCGGAGATAGCGGCGCCATTCTGATCGCCCCGGGACGGACCGAACCGGCTTACGAGTATTTGGAAACAGCCCTGGATTTCATCGCTTTGGGATATGGCCCGATCTACGCGGTGGATCACCGTGGGCAGGGACTGTCGCCACGTATGCTGAAGGACCCGCTTAAGGGGCATGTCGCACGTTTCGAGGACTATATCAGTGATCTGGACGTTGTGGTTTCAGCCATGCAGGCCGACCTTTCGGCACTTGGCGCACCGGCCGATTACCCGCGGTTTTTCACATCGAACTCTTTGGGTGGGGCCATCGGCATTGGGTATTTCCAAACCAACGGTGCAGAGACGCCATTCGCGGCCGCAGCCCTTCTTGGGCCGATGATCCATGTAAACTACATCAGCTTCGTGGATACGGATGCGACTTGGTTGGCCCTTCGCACCTTCTCGGAATTTGGGGCCAATTCACAAGCCAACCTGCGATGTGGCGTGCTTTCTTGGTTCAACACGGAAAAATGCGCCGAATATGCGAATGAGGCAGACTTTGGCCCCTATGTCACGGGAAGCCGAAGCTTTGTGCCGGACACCGAAAGCATCATGACGCATAGTCGGACCCGATATGATCTGCGGACCCACATGTGGGACGCCTTTGATTGGGCGAAGATTGCGGCTGAAGAATACGCCGAGGGCGAATTCTGGACCGGCCCCCAACTTGGCGGGTCGACCAACGGTTGGGTGAAAGAGGCCTCAAGGTTCAACAGACAAATGCGAAAGTCGAAGAACCTTGAAAAGATGCCGGATATGCCCGTCTTGCTGATGACCGGAACGCGGGATCTGCGCGCGTACAGGCAGTTCCGCAGTGGCAGCGGGAAAGAGCCGGACCTGAAGCGCCACAGTGATTTCTGTGACGACATGAATGCCGAAAGTCTGGTCACTTTCGGCAACTACAATTGCCTGTTCATCCCGATCAAGGGCGCGTTCCACGAGCTGTACAAGGAAAGAGATGCCGAGAGGTCAGTTGCCATCTCAGCCGTTGACTGGTTCTTCCGCATGTCCACACGCCTACCGCGTTGAAGCGCCAAGACATATTCCCACAGATTAAAAGGTGTGGTGCTCACCTCTGGACAGCGCCCCTTGGACCCCATACATCCCCGTTATGGCCAAACCGAAGACAGATCCAAATTACAAGGTGATCGCCGAGAACCGGCGTGCCCGTTATGACTATGCAATCGAGGATGACCTCGAGTGCGGCGTCGTGCTGCACGGTTCCGAAGTAAAGGCCCTGCGTAAAGGTGGCACCAATATCGCCGACAGCTATGCCAGCGTCGAAGACGGAGAGCTGTGGTTGATCAACTCTTACATCGCGCCCTATGAGCAGGCAAAAACCTGGGGCCACGAAGAGCGTCGCAAGCGCAAGCTTCTTGTGTCCAAGAAAGAACTGTCGCGGCTGTGGAACGAAACGCAACGCAAGGGGATGACCCTTGTGCCGCTGGTTCTGTATTTCAACCACAAAGGCATCGCCAAGCTGAAGATTGGTATCGCCAAGGGTAAGAAAAATCAGGACAAACGCGCGACCGAGGCCAAACGCGACTGGAACCGCCAGAAACAGCGCTTGCTTCGCCACGGCGACTGACACCGTCTTGCCTGAACTGGCAAGCCTCTCTAAAACTGGCAGGAACGCGATGACGGAGGGCGCTATGCAGGACGATCCCAAGACACTGGTCTCGACCGATTGGTTGGCGGCGCATTTGCGCGATCCAGACATTCGCATTCTGGATGCCTCGTGGTTCTTGCCGGGATCAGACCGCGACGCCCATGCGGAATACCTTGCTGGCCACATCCCCGGCGCCCGTTTCTTTGATATCGACGCCATCGCTGACAAGCGCTCGGACCTGCCGCACATGGTGCCGCCGGTCGAGAAATTCATGTCCCGCCTGCGGGCGATGGGTGTGGGCGATGGCCATCAGGTTGTGGTCTATGACAGCCACGGGTTGTTCTCGGCCGCGCGTGTATGGTGGATGTTCCGCCTGATGGGGCAGATGAACGTCGCCGTTCTGGACGGCGGTTTGCCAAAGTGGCAGGCCGAGGGCCGTCCCTTTACCGATCTGCCACCGGTGATCCGTGACCGCCATATGATCGTCGACTTCCAGCCGCAGATGGTGAAGGACGTGACACAAGTCGCCTCAGCCTCAAAGCTGGGGGACTATCAGATCATTGACGCGCGCGCGCCCGAACGGTTCCGCGGCGAAGCGGTCGAGCCGCGCCCCGGCTTGCGGGCGGGTCATATTCCGAACTCGATAAACCTGCCTTTCGGCGAACTGCTGAATGCCGATGGTACGATGAAAGAGCCCGACGCCCTGCGCGCCCAGTTCGAGGCGGCCAAGGTCGATCTGTCCAAACCCGCGATCACCAGCTGCGGATCAGGTGTGACGGCCGCAATCCTGTGTCTGGCAATGGAGCGGATGGGTAAGACCGATCACGCGCTTTACGACGGGTCTTGGGCCGAGTGGGGCGCGTACCCAGGGTTGCGGATCGCAACTGGATAACTCTTTCTCACAGCGGCCTAACTTGCCGGGGGCCTGTCATGTCGGTCATGCTTGGCCTTGCGGTCGCGGCTCAGTTAGCTTGACCTCGGCCGACGTTACATCAGTTTTTGGACGACGTCGCGGGCTCGCGTAAAGCGCGGGTTGGAGCTGAGCAGGAATACCCTTTGCCGTCTGGAAGAACGCAAAGGTCTTCCAAGAAACCTTCGGGAAGCAGGTTATATCGAGGCAGCGCATGGCTTTCATCAATTCGGTCCAAATACTGGTGACATGCTGACAGGTAGTAGGATTCTCGGCGGTCTGGGGACCGATACCATTGATCAAACGCTGCCGTGGTCGCGGCAGCCAAATCCCCTGATTTCGTCATTTCCTCTTCAAACCTGACGGCAATGTCTTTCTGCGTCGGCCATGCTGACAACGCGGCCCAAACCCTGTCATTGCCGTGGTTCGCCATATTCCACGCGACCAACAATGAAATCGCGCTTGCGTCAGCCTCCATTGCAAAGGTCGCACGAGCGTACTCTTTCATGGCCAAGTCTTCTGAGGGGCAGGCACCGATCGCAAGCTGTTCCAGATGCCGGATTTCGTGCAGAAGCACACCGATCTGCATGCTTGTGTTCAGTCTCTGGCTTATGACAATCCTGTTTTTGTCGACATCCAAATAAGCATGGGCATTGTGCATCTGATCCGACAGGCAGAGTTCTGGTGTCATGTTCGAGACCGCAGTTTCCAGCGAAGGGAACCGTTTCAGCGTCGGTGCGACACCCCGAAAGATACTGACAATTTCGCGGTGCGCGGCTGTCGGCATGGTAGTATAGGGATGCGAAATGCAGATCTCCTTCGCACCTACAGAGGTCGCCAGTGATACCAATATCGCTAGGGTGAAACGCATCAGTTAAAAGCCCGCAGTCGAAATAGCATCCAGTCGATTTCTGTTAGGGCAGAATTCATCACGCCTCCGCCGGTACCACGGCCCGTTGATAAAGATGCCACGTGGTATGCCCAAGAATCGGAAGGGTGAAGATCAGCCCCAAAAATGCGGGAACCAGCGACAGCAGCATCGTGATCGAGATGATTGCCGCCCAGGTCAGCATGACCACCGGGTTTTCCTTAACGACTTGGATCGAGGTCAGCATGGCGGACACAAAGTTGGTTTCACGGTCCAGCAGCAACGGCATGGCCACGACGGTTACGGTGAACAGTACGGCTGACAGAAACGCTCCGGCGCAGGAGCCGACCAGAAGGAACGTCCAGCCTTCCGGCGTGAAAAATACCGTGTTCAGAAACCCCGAAAAGTCCGAGAAAGAGGCATCCCTTAGGATGATCGCCAACCAAAGCCGAACCTGATAGGCCCAGACCCAGAAGATGAACAGGGTGACAAATGCCATCCAGCCCATCTCGCGTTTGCGCTGGTTGGCTATGACAGTCAGGATTTCAGACCAGCCGAAACTCTCATCTTTCTGCATCCGGCGGGACATTTCATAAAGCCCGGCGGCGGCAAAAGGGGCGACAAGCGGAAAGGCGACGACCGCAGGAATGATCATCCAGATTTTGCCAAGCCAGACCAGTGCCCAGACAAACAGGATGCCGAAAACCGCGTAGAACAGGCCGAAGAAGCCGCTCATTAACGGGCGCGCCAGAAAGTCGGAAAACCCGGCCTTTAGCGATGCTTTGATATCTTCTGAGGTTACTTTGTTGACCGTCGGCATGACCGGCTGGTGCGGCGCCTGATTGTCCGAATGGATGGACCCTTCGGTATTGGATGTCATGGCACACTCCTCCCAAAGCATGGCGCCGCAGAGGTCCGGTTTCCAACAGACCTAGGGCTAAACAGACATCGCGCTTCCATGCCCAAGTCTGGAGCAGCAGAGGTCTTTGGGCAAGAGGGGAGAGTGTGGCGGGGTCTTCGGGCAAATTCGCCAGCGCGACATGCGGCACACTAAAAACGAAAAACCCGGGCGGAACCGCCCGGGTTAAGCTTCTCAAACTGACAGGAAGGGTCGTCAGCCTTTCGAGAACTCGGGATATGCTTCCATACCCAGCTCTGCCATATCCAGGCCGTTGATCTCTTCTTCCTCGCCGACACGGATGCCCATGGTGGCTTTCAGGATGAACCAAACAACACCCGAGGCGACGACGGTGAAGATGCCGACCACAACGATCGAGTACAGCTGGGTGCCAAGCGATGCGTCACCGTTGGTGAAGACAACCGCGATGGTGCCCCAGATACCTGCCATCAGGTGAACCGGGATCGCGCCCACGACGTCGTCGATCTTCAGCTTGTCCAAGAACGGAACCGCGAAGACCACGATTACACCACCGACAGCACCGATCAGGGTTGCTGCACCCAGAGACGGGGTCAGCGGTTCAGCGGTGATCGATACCAGACCGGCCAGTGCGCCGTTCAGTACCATGGTCAGGTCAGGCTTTTTGTACATGAACTGGGTCAGCAGCAGGGCAGCGATTGCGCCACCGGCAGCAGCCGTGTTGGTGTTGGCGAAGATGCGCGATACGTCGGCCACGTCACCTACGGTGCCCATTGCCAGCTGCGAACCGCCGTTGAAGCCGAACCAACCCAGCCACAGGATGAACGTACCCAGAGTTGCCAGCGTCAGGTTCGAACCCGGGATCGGAACAGTGCGGCCATCTTTGTACTTGCCGATACGCGGACCAAGGATGATCGCACCGGTCAGAGCGGCCCAGCCACCTACCGAGTGAACAACGGTCGAACCAGCGAAGTCCAGGAAGCCAGCTTCGTCCAGGAAGCCACCGCCCCATTTCCACGACGCCTGCAGCGGATAGATCACTGCGGTCAGGATGATGGTGAAGATCAGGAACGGCCACAGTTTGATGCGCTCGGCCAGAGTACCCGAAACGATCGATGCGGTGGTCGCACAGAACATCAGCTGGAAGAAGAAGTCCGAACCGGTCGAGGCATAGCCATAGTCGTCTGCGCCATCACGGCCAACGCCAACAGCTTCCAGAACACCGGGGCCCCAGACGCCAGACAGAACGCCTTCAACCGACCATGTGCCCAGCGGGTACATCAGGTTGTAGCCGATCAGGTAATAGAAAATCGCGGCCAGCGAGAACAGCGCGATGTTCTTGGTCAGCTGCATGGTCACGTTCTTGGAGCGCACCAGGCCTGCTTCCAGCATGGCAAAACCAGCTGCCATCCAGAACACAAGGAAGCCGCCGATCAGGAACAGCAGCGAGTTGAAAATAAAGACGCTGTCGGTCGAGGCATCGACGCCGGCGACAGTGTCCTGTGCAAGACCCATCGACGGAAGCGCTACTAGCGCTGCTGCCGGGAGGAGTTTGGTCAGTTTCATTTGAATTAGTCCTTTTTCTCGAGGATCGGTTCGGCGCGTCTTACAGCGCGTCTTCGTTGCTCTCGCCGGTACGAACGCGCACGGCCTGATTGACATCGAGGACGAAGATTTTGCCGTCGCCGATCTTGTCGGTTTTTGCGGTGGTTTGGATGGTTTCGACCACCTGGTCTGCCATCGCGGCGGAAACCACGATCTCGAGCTTGACCTTCGGTACGAAGTTCACGGCGTATTCCGCGCCGCGGTAGATTTCGGTGTGACCCGACTGCGAGCCGAAGCCCTTGATCTCGGTCACCATCATTCCGCGTACACCGATGGACGTGAGCGCCTCGCGCACTTCCTCCAGCTTGAACGGCTTGATTGCAGCAATGATTAGTTTCACGTTTCTTCCCCTTCCACGTAAGGTTCTGGGGCCCTTGCGGGTCCATGGGGGGCATGAAGACGAAGATCGGGGTGATGTCTCAAGATTCGGGTCGTGAAAATAGACCTCGAAATAAGCATATGATTAAAAATTGAGCGCTAAAGTTTGTGCGGGGCAAATTTTGAGCACAGTTTGAAGTCAATAGGCCAGTAATTGCGGGGGAAACCTCGCCGCTCGTTCCCGCTCCACATTTACGCAAATGCGGGGTATCTTGCGCTCGTAGAACCCCAAAGGGGACGGGAAATGAGCAGTAATCGCGGGAAAACGCCGCGCCTGATGGGCGAAAAACGCCAAAAGAAGCAACCGGTTAAACGGAAGAAGGCTGCGCCGGCCAAACGGCGGCGTGCAGCAACGCCTGCGAAGAAGGGTGGAAACGTCTTTACGCGATTCTTCCGAGGTATCTTCCGTTGGATTACCCGTTTGGTGTGGATTGTCGGCTCTCGCGTGGCGCTTATCGGCGGATTAGTGGTCGCGGTTGCAGTCGCCTATTTTTACGTCACTTTGCCCCCTGTGACCGATTTGCTTGATGGCCGCACGCGTGGATCGGTGACGATCCTCGACCGGAATGACAAGGTCTTCGCGTGGCGCGGGGACCAGTTCGGCGGCCAGATTTCGGCCGATACCGTTGCGCCTGCGCTGAAAAACGCCGTAGTCGCGACCGAGGATAAACGTTTTTACTGGCACCCCGGTGTTGATCCGATCGGGATTGCAAGCGCGGTTCGCATCAACCTGCGCGAAGGCCGGGGCCCTTTGTCGGGCCATGGCGGGTCCACTCTGACGCAGCAGACAGCCAAACTGTTGTGCTTGGGGGATCCCTATGATCCCCAGAAATGGAAGAACGAAGCCGCTTACGAGGCTGACTGTCGCCGCACCACGCTTTGGCGCAAGGCGAAAGAGGCCATCTATGCGATGGCGATGGAAGCCAAGTACACCAAGTCGGAAATCCTGACGATCTATTTCAACCGTGCCTATCTGGGCGCGGGGACGCGCGGGTTCGAGGCCGCGGCCCAACGCTATTTCGGGAAATCCGCGAACAAGGTGAACGCGTCCGAGGCCGCAATGCTGGCGGGTTTGCTTGTTGCGCCGACGAAATATGCGCCGACTAACGACCTGAAACGCTCGCAGGATCGCGCCAATCTTGTGATGGGGTTGATGGAGGATCAGGGCTATCTCAGCGCGAAAGAAGCGGCTGTCGCCAAGGCCAACCCGGCGCAGCTGTCACGTGCAGCGCAGGCGCGGGCGGGGGGCTATTTCGCCGATTGGGTCATGGAAAGCGGCCCCGCCTTCCTGACCAACGATACGACCGAAGATGTCATCATCCGCTCGACACTGGATCAGCGTATCCAAAGAGCTGCGGAAGACGCGATGCAGTATATCTTTGAAACCAAGGTCCGCGCTGGATCAGAGGCTCAGGCGGCGATCGTCGTGATGTCCTCGGACGGGGCTGTGCGGGCGATTGTGGGTGGTCGGCAGACCAAGGTTTCGGGTGCTTTCAACCGGGCAACAATGGCGAAACGCCAGACGGGGTCTGCGTTTAAGCCCTTCGTCTATGCCGCCGCGCTTGATTATGGGTTTACGCCGAACGCGACGGTGGTGGACGAACCTTACTGTCTGAACGTGCCGGGCTCGGGCGAATATTGCCCGAAGAACTACACCAAGGACTTCAAGGGCAAGGTCACGCTGACACAGGCGCTGGCGCAGTCGCTGAACATTCCGGCGGTAAAAGTGTCGGAAGAAATGGGGCGCGACGCCGTCCGCAAGATTGCCAATGACTTTGGTATCGAAAGCGATCTGGCCGATGGTCCTGCACTGGCGCTTGGCGCGTCAGAGTCGACATTGCTGGAAATGACTGGCGCCTATGCCGGCATCCTGAACGGTGGCCAGTCGGTGACGCCATATGGGTTGATCGACCTGCGCCTTCAGGGGGACCGAGAGCCTTTGTTCACGCAGCAGGGCGGCTTGGGCGAACGGGTCATCACGACCGAAGCAGCCCGCAGCCTGACCTATATGATGAGCCGCGTTCTGGCCGAGGGCACAGGGACCCGTGCTCGGCTGCCGGGCCGCGAGGCCGCGGGCAAGACCGGCACCACCTCAGCCGCACGCGACGCATGGTTCCTTGGCTTTACGGCGGACTACGTGGCTGGCGTATGGATGGGCTATGACGACAACACGCCGTTGACGGGCGTCACCGGGGGCGGCTTGCCAGCAGATATCTGGAAAGAGACCATGGTGCGCGTCCACGAAGGGCTGCCGGTCAAACCCCTGCCAATGACTGTGCCGCGCCAGACGCCAACCTTCGCGACAGAGACCAACACCAACACGAACACCCGGCCTCGTCAGACCAATCGACGACGGGACCCGGACCCGGTCGAGCGGGTCCTGATCGATATTCTGCGTGGGGTGTTCGGGAACTAAAGAGCTGTTTCGCTAGCCCTGATCGGGCTTAGCCGGCGGTCTTCAGATCCCGGATCAACAGATCAAGGTTGCCCTTGCGGCTGTCCAGCATTGCGCCGATTTCTTCGCGCTCGCTGGCCAGCATGTTGATGCCTTCGATGATGAGGTTGAAGAACAGGTCCTTGCCGCTTTTGTCCGAGACAAGGAACTTCACATCATACGGGGCAGAGCCCGGAACGCGGACCGTGGTCGAAACCTCAAAGAAGCTTTTGACCTGTTTGGCCGAGGATACCTCGATCTTGCCGCCTTGGAACTCGCGGAAACGCTTGCCATACTTGCGTGCCATATAGCCTTGGAACGCTTCGGTGAAGGCGTTCATCTGCGGTGACGAAGCAGATCGCGCGGCCACCCCAAGGGCAGAGCGGGCGATGATCGGCACATCAGCATAGCGCGCAAAGATTTTCTCGAACGCGGCAATCATCCGGTCCTGAGACTGGCCGGACGAGATGACAGTGTTCACCTCATCCACCACCTTCCCGATCAGGGCACTGGCTTGCTGGGTGGTCAGGGCTTGTGCGGGAGCGCCCATCGCCAAAAGGGCGCCGGCGCTGGTCAGGCCGGCCAAAACATGGCGGCGGGTTGAGTTACTGGCCATAGGGATCCTCGTAAGGGTCAATATAAGGCACCTCTGCTTCGCTCCCTCCAAGTTTGAAGCGTCGGTTTTGCAAATAGGTCAAGCGGGTCTGCGCGTAGCTGTCCTCGCTGTCATATAGGATCGAATCCACGGTATTTGAGAAGTCGTTACGATCACCAAGTCGTGACCCGATATTGGTGGCCGTCTGCACTTTGCGAACATCATCGTGGAACATCGTCTCAACTGGATTCAGGACGAAATCGACGGCAGTTCCGACTGCGTCGCGGCTGGTTGACGGCCCAAGCAGCGGAAGCTCAAGATAGGCCCCTTCCTGCGCGCCCCAGACATGCAGGGTCTCACCGAAATCGGTGTCACGCTCTTCCAGGCCGATGGCCGTGGCCACGTCAAAAGTACCCGCCAGACCGATGGTCGAGTTCGCGACAAAACGCACCGTGTTATGAGCCGCATTCGCAAGGCGGCCCTGCATCACATTGTTGATCACATTGCTGGGCTCACCCAAGTTCGAAGCGATATTGCTAACGCCCTGGCGCACGGGCTTGGGCAGCACTGTGCCATAGGCTTTCGATGCCGGGCGCACGATGGCGGTATCCAGCCCCTTGTTGAAGGCGTGGACCCCACGGTTCGCGGATTCGAGCGGGTCGTTATATCCAGCGGTTGGGTCAGTCTGAGAGCAGGCAGCAAGAAATAAGCCTGACACAAGGGCAAGAGCTTGCAGTAAACGCGGCATCAAAAATAACCTTTTTTCAAACCCCCGCAGAAAGGGGCCGTCTTCTAATTCAGCTAAATAGGCTTTTGTGTCTTCTTGCCTAGACTAGACCAGACAGTTTCCTGCGCACAAGTTGCCGAAGCGCTACAATTGAAATTTGTCGAGCAACTTCGCCACATCCTTGCGGCTTTGCACAAAACTATGGCTGTTGTTTGCGCACATGCTGGAAGCGCGTTAGCGTCTTTCTAAAGCATGAAGACTCAGGAGACCCAGATGAGTGCAATACAAGACCGGTTAGAGGCGCTTGGCCTCACCCTGCCGGATGCGCCTGCGCCCGCCGCGAATTATGTGCCGTTTGTGCAGGTCGGACCGCTGTTGCATGTTTCGGGGCAAATCTCGGCGCGGGATGGGGCGTTGATTACCGGCAAGCTTGGGGCTGATCTGGATGTCGAGCAGGGGGCAGAGGCCGCGAAATGTTGCGCTTTGTCACTGTTGGCGCAGGCGCGGGCAGCTTGTGATGGTGATCTGGACCGGGTTCAACGCTTGGTGAAACTTGTGGGGTTCGTCAATTCGACGCCCGAGTTCGACCAGCAGCCAGCGGTCATTAACGGGGCCTCGGACCTGATGGTCGAGGTGCTGGGCGACGCCGGTCGCCACGCAAGATCGGCGGTATCTGCGGCATCATTGCCGTTTGGCGTCGCGGTAGAGATCGAAGCCATTTTTCAGATCCGATGACACCACTTCCCGACAGCTTTCTAAAAGCGCCTATCACGCACCGGGCCCTCCACGACAGGAAGGATGGCCGCCCCGAGAACTCCTTGGCCGCGATCCGGGCGGCGATAGCAGGTGGTTATGGTATCGAGATCGATATACAACCGTCTTCTGACCGGCAGGCGATGGTTTTTCATGACTATGATTTGCGCCGCTTGACCGAAGAGCACGGCCCCATCGCGCAACGCCATGCACATGAATTAGAAGCCGTGACGCTGACCGGCGGCTCAGAGGGCATCCCGACACTGAAAACTGTTCTGGAGCTTGTCGCAGGTCAGGTGCCGCTTCTGATCGAGGTGAAAGATCAGGATGGGCATATGGGGCCCAGTGTCGGCGCGCTGGAGCGGTCGATTGCCGAGGTTCTGGAAAACTACGAAGGCGACGCAGCTCTGATGTCGTTCAATCCGCATAGCATCGCCGTTCTGTCCCGTCTGCTGCCAGAGCGGCCGATGGGGTTGGTGACCTGTGACTACAACGCGCAGGATTGGCCTCTTTTACGTGAAGAGACGCGCGAGCACCTGCGCACGATCCCTGATTTTGAGCGATTGGGGGCCAGTTTCATAAGCCATGAGGCCGCTGATCTTGGGGCAGACCGTGTGGCCGAGTTGAAATCTCAGGGTGCAAAGGTTCTATGCTGGACGATCCGATCGCAAGCGGAAGAGGCAGAGGCGCGCAAAGTTGCGCATAACGTGACCTTTGAGGGCTATACCCCGGTGCGCATGCCTTGACCCGGGGCCTGATATCTCCAGTTTAAGGGCATGGACGCGACCCCGATTGAGATACGGACCCATTTAAGCATCGCCGACATTCCGGCGGCGGAATGGGATGCCTGCGCCGCCCCCGAAACGCTCGAGGGCGGGCGACCGATTGATCCCTTCACGACACATCGGTTCTTGCTGGCGCTAGAGGAAAGCGGATCGGTCGGGCAAGGCACCGGCTGGCACCCGCAATACCTGACCGCCCATGCAGGCGAGGTCATGATCGCTGCTGCGCCACTCTATGCAAAGAGCCACAGTCAGGGTGAATATATCTTTGACCACAACTGGGCCCATGCGTTGGAACGGGCTGGCGGCCGCTATTACCCGAAGCTGCAAATCGCCGTGCCCTTCACGCCTGCGACGGGCCGACGATTCTTGACCCTTACGGGGTTTGAGCAAACGGGCCGGGCGGCGCTTGTTCAGGGGGCGGTGCAGATCGCGTCGAACAACAACCTGTCTTCGCTGCACGTGACCTTCTGCACCGAGGAAGAGGCCGAAGCAGGCCGCCAGATTGGCCTGATGCACCGAACGGGCCAGCAGTTTCACTGGCAAAACCGAGGGTACGCCGATTTTGATGCGTTTCTCGCCGACCTGTCGTCGCGCAAACGCAAAAACATCCGCAGAGAGCGCGCCCAAGCGCAGGGGTTCGGTGGAAACATCCTGTCACTGACCGGGGATCAGATCGAACCACAACACTGGGACGCGTTCTGGCGCTTTTATCAGGACACTGGTGCGCGAAAGTGGGGAAACCCCTATCTGACGCGTCGGTTCTTCGACATCGCGCAAGAAACGCTGCGAGACGACATCCTGTTGGTCCTTGCAGAGATGAATGGTCAGTATTTGGCCGGCGCACTGAACTTCATCGGGCGAGAGACGCTTTATGGCCGCTATTGGGGTTGCACGGCGCATTTCCCCTGCATGCATTTCGAGCTGTGTTATTACCAAGCGATCGACTACGCCATCGACCATGGTCTGCAAGGGGTCGAGGCCGGGGCGCAGGGCGAACACAAGCTGGCGCGTGGCTATTTACCGGTGACGACGCACTCGCTGCACTGGGCTGCCGATCCCGGGTTCGCGCAAGCGATTTCCGACTATCTAGAGGCCGAACGCGACGCGGTTTCAGATGAAATTGAAATCCTGACCGCCTATGGTCCGTTCCGAAAGACGCAAGAGGACGAACATGACTGACAAGATTTCCGAAGAAGAGCTGGCGTCACTTCTGGCGAACGGCTGGCAAAAAGTTGACGGGCGTGATGCGATCACTAAGACCTATGTCTTTTCGAATTTTGTCGATGCTTTTGGCTTTATGACTCGCGCTGCTCTGTGGGCTGAGAAGTGGAACCATCATCCGGAATGGACAAATGTTTACAAAACAGTAGAGGTCACTCTGACCTCACATGACGCGGGCGGAGTGACTGACCGCGACGTTAAGCTTGCATCCAAAATGGATACACTGTTCTGACCCGCTCAGACATTTGAATGACGGAGACCCAAATGGACACCATTGTCGAAATTTTGATCAACATTGGCTATGCGCTGGCGATAGGCCTAGGCGCGATCTGGGCCAGTGGCTTTGCCAAAAAGAAGATCGAGCAACTAGGCACCAAACACCAAGAGTTGGATGTCACGCTGATGCGCTTTTTCGGCAGCGTCGCCCGCTATGCCATCATCGTGTTGGCCGGTATCTTTATTCTCGGCCGCTTCGGGATCGAAACAACCTCGCTGGCTGCTCTGATCGGTGCCGCAGGTCTGGCCATTGGTCTGGCCCTGCAGGGGACTTTGTCGAATGTTGCCGCGGGCGTGATGCTGGTGGGCTTCCGGCCCTTCAAGGTCGGTGACTATATCGAGGCCGGCGGCCACGCGGGCACCGTATCGGCGATTACCCTTTTCACCACAGAGTTGACCACCCCGGACAACGTTCAAATCATCCTGCCGAACGGCGACGTTTTTGGCGCGCCCATCACCAACTTTTCCTATCACGACACGCGTCGCGTGGATTTCGTTTTTGGTGTTTCGTATTCCAGCGACCTGAAACTGGCCGAGGATACCATCCGCGCTTGTATCAAGGCCGATGCTCGGGCGCATACCGACCCAGAGCCTCTGGTGAAAGTGTCCAACCTTGCTGGCAGCTCGGTTGATTTCACGGTCCGTGTCTGGTGTGACCGCACAGAGTACTGGAACCTGAAGTTTGACCTGACCCGCGCGGTGAAAGAAGCGTTCGACGCCAACAACATCGACATCCCGTTCCCGACGCAGATGGTTATTCACCAGAACGAATACTCTCCCGAATAACGTCGAGGAATGCGTTAGTAGCAATGTTAAAGGGCCCGCACAGGAATGTGTGGGCCCTTATTATATTGGCGCTCGGCTACCTAGGTAGGCCGCATTTTTGAAGCAAGTGAGCCTGCACTTAAAGCGTTTCGAGGAATTTCTCACCGGTCGAAATATCACAGACGCCCGGATCATCGACGCTCACGGCGACGACTTCTCCATTGTCGACCAGCGCAGCGTAGCGGTTTGAGCGACCGATCAGACCCAGATGCGGGGCTGTGAAGGCCATTTCCAGCGCGTTGGTCAGCTGACCTTCGGCATCTGCAAGCATCGAGATGCCCGCTTCATCCGCGCCAGTCGACTTGGCCCAGGCCGTCATCGCAAAGGGGTCGTTGACCGCGATGCAGATGATCTCGTCCACGCCCTTTGCGCGATACTGGTCGGCGGTCTTCATGAAGCTGGGCAGGTGGATGGTGGAACATGGGCCGGTAAAGGCACCGGGCAGGGCGAAGACCACAACCTTACGACCGCTCAGGACGTCGTGCAGCTGAACATTCTCGGGCCCTTCGGCACCCATTCTGGTCATCCGCGCGTCAGGCAGTTTGTCTCCAACCGAAATTCCCATGGCTCTCTCCTTGTTGCATTGCCAATGTCTTTGTCACAGTTATAGGTTGCCCCTGCACCTGCGGCCAGAAAAGATGAGGATCATATGTCGGATATTGTCGTAATTGGCGCCGGACAGGCTGGATGCTCTTTGGTCGCGAAACTGCGGTCTTTGGGGCACGAGGGAAAGATCACCCTCATTGGGGAAGAGGGCGCGCCACCGTATCAGCGTCCGCCCCTGTCTAAGGCCTATCTACTTGGGGAAATGGACCGCGAGCGGCTGTATTTGCGGCCCGAACAGTTTTACGCCGACAATGGCATCGACCTGAAACTTGCCGACACCGCAGTTGCAATCGATCGCAAGGACAAGGTCGTTGTCGCAGGTGGAGAGGCCATTCCGTATGACAAGCTGGCACTGACGGTTGGATCCGTTCCGCGCCGCCTGCCGGGCGCCATCGGAGGAGAACTGCAAGGCGTCCACGTTGTGCGCACGCTGGCAGATGTCGACACAATGGCACCAGCTTGTGTTGAAGGTGCGCGAGTTCTGATCGTCGGCGGTGGCTATATCGGGCTTGAGGCCGCCGCAGTCTGTGCCAAGCTGGGGATGCAGGTCACGCTGATCGAGATGGCCGAACGCATCCTACAACGCGTGGCAGCCCCCCAAACCTCTGATTTCTTCCGCGATTTGCACCGGTCTCATGGCGTCGATATCCGTGAAGGTGTCGGTCTGGACCGCCTTCTGGGCGAAGACAAGGTAACAGGTGCCCTTCTGACAGATGGGACCGAGTTGCTTTTGGATATGGTCGTGGTCGGGATTGGTATTTCGCCAGTGACCTCAATCGCCGAGGCCTGCGGCATCGCGCTGGATAACGGGATTGCCGTGGATGAATTCGGTCGCACCTCGGACCCCGATATCTATGCGGCAGGCGATTGCGCATCCTTCCCCTTTGATGGGGGGCGTATTCGTCTGGAAAGCGTCCAGAACGCCATCGATCAGGCTGAAAATGTGGCGCAGAACATGGTCGGCGAAGACGTCGCCTATCACCCAGAGCCTTGGTTCTGGTCGGACCAGTATGATGTGAAGCTGCAAATCGCCGGGTTGAATACCGGTTACGATCAAATTGTGACCCGGGAAAAGGATGGGGCGCTGTCTCATTGGTATTATCAGGGTGACAGGCTTCTGGCGGTTGATGCGATGAATGCCCCTCGGGCCTATATGGTTGGAAAACGCTTGCTGGCGATGGGCAAATCACCTGCGCCGGAAACGATTGCCGATACCACGATCGTCATCAAAGACCTGCTGCGCCCATGAGGATCATCGCGGGGAAATTTAAGGGCATGGCCCTCGCCTCTGTCGGGAAGGGCGATGCCGGGGCGCATCTGCGCCCCACGACAGATCGTGTGCGCGAAAGCCTTTTCAATCTGTTGCTGAATGGCGGGTATGGCGATCCGGTCGACGGCGCGCGGGTACTGGACCTGTTTGCGGGCACCGGGGCCTTGGGGCTTGAGGCGCTGTCGCGCGGAGCGGCCCATGTCACTTTGGTGGATGATGGTGTCAAAGCCCGCAGCCTGATCCGCGAAAACATCGAGAAATGCCGTGCCCAAGGGGTGACCCGCCTGTTCCGCCGCGATGCAACGCGTCTTGGCGAAAATCGCGGGGTGGGGTTTGACCTGATCTTTCTTGATCCACCCTACGGCAAAGATCTTGGCGCAAAGGCCCTTGCCTCGGCCCAGTCTGGTGGCTGGCTGGCTTCTGACGCGCTGATCGTCTGGGAAGAAAGCACCCCCCAGACGGCGCCCGAGGGGTTTGAATTGCTTGATAGTCGCAAGTACGGCGATACCCATATCACGATCCTTCGCGCGCCCACCACTGACTAGCCCTCGTTTCTTAATCCTTTGGAAAGCCTCCCCGTGCAAAGAGTGCGGACAGATTTGTTTAGGTTTTTTCCAAAGGTGCAGAAGATAATGACAGACGTAGAACGGAAGATGATTGCGCAATCCCTGCCCGTCATTCTTCGGAACAAGGGACGGCTGCGCCAATCCTTTTTCCGGCATCTTTTTAAAGCCGTTCCCGAAGCCAAGGACCTGTTTAAACGCGACGCGGCGCACCAAGGGATGATGTTTGAACGAACACTGGTCGACATCTTCTATGCATGCACCCAGCACGGGGCGCTTGCCGCGCATGTTGACGACTTCGTCGGCCTTCACAAACGGTACCACTTTGAAGACCGTCACTTTATTGCCTGTGAAGACGCTTTGGTCGCGATGTTCGCGGATAGCATGCAGGGCCGGGATGAGTTGGAAAAGGACGTTCAGGCTTTGCTGCAAACACAGGTCCGGCATCTGGTGGCACGTTTCAAACAGCAATACCACTTAGCCGCAAAAGCGGCGTAGCCAGTCCGGCTGCCTTGCCTTTCCCAAAATCGTGACCCTTGAGTGACCGGTTTTGTGCTAATCTGGTCTTATGACCGACCTGTCCGGCCTTGCGGACAAGAAGTTCGCCTGCCCCGTGACAGGCCAACAATCTTGTTTGAAAGGAGAGGTTGGCATGGTTCAAACCATAGGAAATCCAGTATCTTGGGCCGGTGGCGCGTTGTTCGGTGCGTCAAAGCGGGTAGGCGAGGCGACCCGGTATCTGGCTGTACAAGACGCCGCCAAGCCCCGGATCCAAAAGCTGCAAACCGAAGACCTGCTGATGGCCTTGGTTATGGGCTTTCGCGATTTCACCGCCATGCGCACGGATGTGCTGTTTTTGGTGGTCCTCTACCCGTTCATGGGCGTCGCGCTGTCACTAATGGCGTTTAATGAGGGGCTTTTGCCTCTGATCTTCCCAATGGCCTCGGGCTTTGCCCTGTTGGGGCCGGTCGCGGCCATTGGCCTGTATGAGATGAGCCGACAAAGAGAGGCCGGACATGACATCGGATGGTTCAGCGCCTTGGGCGTTTTGCGATCCAAAATCCTTGGGCCGGTTCTGGTTCTGGGGCTTTACCTGTTCGCGATTTTCGGGCTGTGGATGTTCGTGGCTTGGGCCATTTACGCCACCACTCTTGGCCCGTTGCCACCCACCTCACTGTCTGGCTTTGTCACGGATATCCTGACGACGCAGGCGGGATGGGCCATGACGATCATCGGTGTTGCGGTCGGCGGGCTTTTCGCGGCCGTTGTCTTGATGATCAGCCTAACGGCGTTCCCGATGCTGATTGACCGGCGGGTCGGGTTGCCGGTGGCGGTGTCCATCTCGATCAAAGTTGCCAAGCTCAATCCGGTTCCGGTGGCTACCTGGGGGCTGATCGTCGCAATATCCATGGCGCTCGGATCAATCCCGGTGTTCCTTGGCCTTGTGGTCGTGATGCCGGTGCTTGGCCACGCAACATGGCATCTTTATCGCTCGGCGATCCGGTTTGATGAGGCACCGGCAGAGGACGTTTAAGGCGCGTCGACGCGGGCAATCCACGGTTTGATATCGACCAGCGGGGTGCCGTCAAAACAGTCGATCGCGTCGATCCCGATGCGACCGGCGTCAATGTCCAGTGAGGTGATGCTGACAACGGCCAGTGCGATTGGGTTCGGTCGCACGGGCGAGCGCAAAGAAAACGTTCCGCGCGGCCCTTTGTCGGAATGCCGTGGTGCCTGCAGCACAAGGTCACGACGTGCCTGATCCATCCAATAGAGCAGAATAATCCGGTCCCCTTCAGACAGGCCGGTCAGGGCCGGGCGATAGTCTGCATCCAGTTGGACGTGGAACTCTCCACCCCGTTCACGCGCCTGGGTCAGGTTGTGCGGGGCGGTGTCTTTTTGCCATGGGGAATAGATTTTGCCGATAAAGGCGACCGTAGGGCCTTCGACCTCGGCTGGGTCGAAGGGGAGGCTGACCTCCCCCTCTCTTTTTTCAAAGCTCATCAGAGCAGGCCAGCATGGGCCATTGCCGCGTCAAGCTGTGCGGCGACCGCGGGGGTGACCGTGGTCAGCGGGCTGCGCACTTCGTTCTCGACCATGCCCAGTTTGGACAGGGCGTATTTCGCGCCAGCAACGCCGGGTTCGGCAAAGATGGCGATGTGGAGCGGCATCAGTAGGTCCAGAAGCTCTAGTGCTTTGGCATAGTCACCCGCCAGCGTGGCCTCTTGGAACTCTGCGCACAGTTTCGGCGCCACGTTTGCCGTGACCGAGATGCAGCCGACGCCGCCATGGGCGTTGTAACCAAGTGCAGTCGCGTCTTCGCCCGACAGCTGGATGAAGTCGGTCCCGCAGGTGATGCGGGTTTGCGGCACGCGGCTTAGGTCGCCGGTTGCATCTTTCACCCCGACAATGCGTGGCAGCGTGGCCAACTCGCCCATGGTTTCGGGCGTCATGTCTACGACCGAACGACCGGGAATATTGTAGATGATGATCGGCAGGTCGCAGCTGTCATGCGCTTGCGTGAAATGCTCGATCAACCCGGCCTGAGTCGGTTTATTGTAGTAGGGTGTCACCACAAGCCCCGCCGCAGCCCCCACGCTTTTGGCGTATTGCATGAAGCGGATGGTTTCGACGGTATTGTTCGACCCGGCACCTGCGATGACAGGTACGCGGCCCGCTGCGGCCTCGACCACGGTGGCGACGACTTTCTCGTGCTCTTCGTGGCTTAGGGTGGGGCTTTCGCCGGTGGTGCCGACGGGGACCAGCCCGTGCGAACCCTGTTCGATCTGCCACTCGACCAGACGTTTGAGCGCGTCGAAATCCACTGCGCCGTTCTTAAACGGCGTCACCAGGGCTGGAATTGACCCTTTGAACATGACTCGCTCCTTTTCTGTTAGGCATCGGCGCTGAATCGCCGGTAATCGCGCGGACACTAGCGCCACGTCACGATAATGCCAAGTTCGTGTATTGAGTAGGGATCGCTAGACGCTACATTTTTACCAGACTCGGAATGGCGGACACCCCGATGGTTCGGATTTTTATGGCAATCACCGTGATTTACGCGCTGGCGGCGCCCGGTTGGGCGGCGTCGGTGACAGAGGTGATGGCTGCTGTACGGGCAGATAAATGGGATGAGGCGGCACAGCTGACCCGTCGCGATGATCTGATGCGCGACGTGGTGGACTGGCGGCGTTTGCGCGCTGGGGAAGGTGAGTTCCCCGAGTACCTTGATTTTCTGTCACGCAATCCCGATTGGCCGGGTCTGGCGCGTGTGCGCCTGCGGGCAGAAGAACGGATGCCGGATAATTTGTCAGCCGAGGCTGTTCTGGACTTCTTCTCGGCCGCCCCCCCGTCCAGCGGGGATGGCGCGACACGGTTGGCCTTGGCGTACCAAGCTTTGGGGCAACCTGAAGCCGCATCCGCCATCGCGGTTGAGACTTGGCAGACACGTCCCCTTACTGTTTCGGCACAATTGGCCCTGATGACGGTGTTTCCTCAGGACTTGAACCCGCATCACGAGGCGCGATTGGACGCGATGCTTTGGGCTGGGGCGTCAGAGTCCGCCCGACGGATGTACCCGCTTGTGTCGGACGGCTGGGAAAGGTTGGCAGAGGCCCGGATCGCGTTGCGCGAAAAGAAGAACGGGGTGGATGCCCGTATTGATGCCGTGCCATCGTCCTTGGCCGGTGATGCGGGCCTTGCGTGGGAAAGGTTCAACTGGCGTGCGAACAAGGGGCTGACCGACAGCGCACTGGAATTGCTGGAACAGAGGACAGGCTCGAAAGCCTCTCTTGGCCAGCCCGAGAAATGGGCAAAGCGGCGCGCGGTCTACGTGCGGCGTTTGATGCGGGACGGAGAGCACCGGCGCGCTTATCGGTTGGCCTCGCAGCACCACTTGCCGGAAGGGTCCAGCTTCGCGGATTTGGAATGGCTGTCGGGCTATCTGTCACTGCGGTTCCTGAACGAACCCTTGCAGGCGTTGCAGCACTTTTACCGATTTGAAACTGCGGTTCAGACACCGATCAGCCTTGGTCGGGCAGGGTACTGGCAGGGCCGGGCGCTGGAAGAGCTTGGCCAATCCGATGCCGCGCGAGAGGCCTATGCCAAGGGCGGCCAGTTCCAGACCAGTTTCTATGGTCAGCTTGCGGCAGAGAAAGCTGGAATAGCGCCGGACGTAACAATGGTCGGGCAAGGCGGTCTTCCTGATTGGCGGCATGCCGCATTTGCCAAGAGTGATCTGGTGACCGTGGCAAAACGATTTGCCGATGCCGGAGAGCGGAACTTGGCCGAATGGTTCCTGACCCATCTGGCCGAAAGCCAAAATGTTCTGGGGCAGGCGCAGTTGGCCGACATGGCGCTGGATTGGGGAGAGCCTCATATCGCGCTAAAGATTGCCAAACAGGCTGCGGGTCAGGGCTTTGTCCTGCCCGAACCCTATTTCCCGCTGACCGAGCTGTCCAAGGACAATCACGGCGTCCCGACAGAGCTGGTACTGGCCATCGCGCGGCGCGAAAGCGAATTTGACCCGGCTGTGACCAGCGGCGCAGGCGCGCGCGGGTTGATGCAGTTGATGCCGGGAACGGCGCGCGATGTCTCGCGGGATATCGGTGTGGGTTACAACCTGTCTGCCCTGCTTACGGACCCTCAATATAATGCCCAGCTTGGCGCGGCCTATCTAGAGCAGATGATCGAGAAGTGGGGCCCCAGTGTGGTTCTGGTGGCCGCGTCCTATAACGCGGGGCCGCACCGTGCGACGGCTTGGATCGAGAGGTTCGGCGATCCGCGGTCTTCCCGCGTTGATGTGATCGACTGGATCGAGCATATCCCCTTCACCGAGACCCGAAACTACGTCATGCGCATTGCGGAGTCCCTGTGGGTCTATGAAACGCGGCTGTCCGGAAAAGCGGGCCCCATCGGCCTGTCAGACACGTTGCGCAATGGGTTCTAAGCAGCTTTTTCCCGCCGCCTTGCGCGGATCAGGGTGAACATCCCCGCGCTGATGACAATTCCGGCACCGATGGCGACGTTAAGGCGAAGGACTTCTCCGAAGATCAACAACCCAAGTATCGTTGCAAAGACAAGTTGCAGATAGGCAAACGGTTGCAAGGCACTTGCCTCGGTCAGTTCATAGCAGCGGATCAGCAGCCAATGGGCGGTGGCCCCGGTGATGCACAGGGCAAGCATCCAGCCCCAATCGGTCGGCGTCATAGCCTCCCAATGCCAAAGGCCGATCGGCGTCAGAAGAATGGCCCCCACGACCCCGGTCCAGAAGAAACTGGTGGCGGTGCCGTCGAACCGCGCGGCATAGCGGTTCAAAAGCCCATAGAGAGCAAACATCAGGGCCGCGATCAGCGGGATGATTGCGAAAGGCGAAAAGACAGTCATCCCGGGCTGCAAGATCACCAGAACCCCGATGAAGCCGACCCCGATGGCGGACCACCGGCGCCAGCCGACTTTTTCCCCGAGAACGGGGCCCGAAAGCGCGGCTACCAACAGGGGGTAGGCGGCAAAGACGGCATGGCTTTCGATCAGGCCAAGGTGGACGAAACTTGTGATCATCACGCAAATCTCGCACGCGATCAGGGCTGCGCGGAAGATCTGCAGGAAGGGCCGTTTGGTGGCCGCGACCTTGCGCAGCCCACCGGCCTGTCGGGCGGCGAAAGCGATGACGAAGGCTGCGAAGAACCAGTAGCGGATCATCACGATCATGTAGACGTTATAGTGCCGCGCCAAGTGCTGAGAGATCGCATCCTGAAGAGCGAAGATCAGCATGGTCAGCGCCATGAGATATATACCTAGTCGGGTGTTCTGCTCTGTCATTGCGGTAGGCTCGCTTGGGTCATGTGGCGTTTGCGGCCAAAGCCAGGAGTGCGTGTGACGGTGAAGCCTGCGTCCTCTAGGCCCCGGCGCACGAAGCCTGCGGCGGTGTAGGTTGCAGCCGTTCCGCCTGCCGTGGTGTGTCGGGCGACCTGCGTCATCAAATCTGCATCCCAAAGCTCGGGGTTCTTGGCCGGGGAAAACCCGTCCAGAAACCAAGCATCTGCTTTGCCCACCCACGCGGGCAGGGTTTCGCGGGCGTCACCCAGAATGATCTCGGCTTCCAGCCCATCGCAGGAAATCCGCGTCTGACCGGTAGCCCATTGATCCAGAAACGGGTCTGCTACCGCGCGGGCCTCTGGGAAGGCCTGCAAGGCGCGATCAATCTCGGGCGCGCTCATTGGGAAGGCTTCAAAGCTGGTAAATCGCAACGGCCCGTCAATCCCCGCGTCCCGCCAGGCGATTAGCGCGGCCAGCATGTTCAGCCCGGTCCCGAAGCCCAGTTCGGCCACATGAAACCCTGGTGCAAACCGTGCAGGCAGGTCATTGCCCGACAGGAAAACATGGCGCGTTTCTTCCAGCCCGTTTTCCAGCGAGAAATACGGGTCGTCAAATTGGGTCGAGACCGGAATGGCGTCGTCTTTCCAGTCCAGAGACGCCTTTGGCTGGTTTGTGGGCATGGCATGGCCTATGGGTGTCAGAGGACCAAGACTTATCAAGGCGGGCGGCAATGGCAAGCATGGATGTCACAGTGATGGGGGCAGGGGTGTTTGGCCTGTCGGTGGCCTATGCCTGCGCGGCGCGTGGGGCTAAAGTGCGGGTCATTGATCCTCATGGTGTTGGCGCCGGGTCGTCGGGCGGCCTTGTCGGGGCGCTGGCCCCGCACGTGCCCGAGAACTGGAACGACAAAAAGGCCTTTCAATTCGACAGTCTCATCATGGCGGAAGGCTTCTGGGCCCGTGTGGCAGAGCTGTCTGGGCGCGACCCCGGCTATGCCCGGTCCGGCCGGTTGCAGCCCATCGCGGATGCACGCACGCTGGAACTGGCGCATCAACGGGCCGAGACGGCCAAGACGTTGTGGCAGGGTAAGGCGAGTTGGACCGTCCGCCCTAGATCAGAGTTCGACGACTGGGCCCCGCAAAGCCCGACAGGATACCTGATTCACGACACGCTGACCGCCCGCATGCACCCGCGCAATGCGTGTTCGGCCTTGGCCGGAGCGGTTGAAGCCCTTGGTGGCCAGATCATCATCGGTGATGCGCCCACTGAAGGGGCAGTGGTCTGGGCGACGGGCTATGCGGGTTTGCAGGCCCTGTCAGAGGAACGCGGCAAGACCGTAGGCAACGGGGTGAAAGGGCAGGCGATGCTGCTGCGGTTCGCGGCGCAGGACCGGCCTCAGCTATTCGCAGATGCGCTGCATATCGTGCCGCATGGGGACGGAACGGTCGCGATCGGCTCTACCTCAGAGCGTGACTTCGACGATTCAAAATCCACCGATATTCAGTTGGACGAGATCCATGCTCGCGCCCTTGCGGCCTTCCCAGTCCTGCAAGGAGCCGAAATCCTCGAACGTTGGGCCGGTGTCCGTCCGCGGGCCAAAAGCCGCGCGCCGATGTTGGGGGGCTACCCGGACCGCCCGGGCCATTTTATCGCGAACGGGGGCTTCAAGATCGGCTTCGGCATGGCCCCGAAGGTGGGGCAGGTCATGGCCGATCTTGTGTTGGACGGGCAGGATGCCATTCCAGAGGGGTTTCGGGTCGAAGTGAACCTTTAAGCTGTGGGTGCGGTCTCGACATCGCGCACTGGGTTCATCAGGCCGATCAGGGTTTGCAACCAGCATCCTCTTCGCCATAAATGGCGGGTCGGGCCGCCAACCATAGGATGACAATATGCCGAAACTATCTGCGCTGGATCATCTGGTTCTGACGGTCGCAGACACCGATGCAACTGTGGCGTTCTACACTGAAGTTTTGGGTATGGGGGTAGAGACATTCTACCCCGCGGATGGCTCGACCCGTCAAGCGCTGACTTTCGGGGTGCAGAAGATCAACCTGCACAAAGCCGGAGCAGAATTCGACCCCAAGGCGGCAAGACCCACCAAAGGGTCTGCGGACCTGTGTTTTCTTAGCGATACATCTATCGATCAATGGATTGAGGCTCTGGCAGAGCACGGCGTCGCCGTGATCGACGGTCCGGTTGCCCGCACCGGGGCGACAGGGCCGTTGCTGTCGATCTATATCCGCGATCCGGATGGGAACCTGATCGAGATTTCCAACCTTACCGCGTGATTTCGCGCTTCAGGTCTGCCATCAATTCGGCCAGTGCTTCGGCTTCTCGCGTTCCGGTCAGGTGCCCTTGGTCGTCAAATGCCTTTGCGCCGCCCCCGACCAGAACGGCTGGACCCTGAAGCAGGCGCGGGCGGAACGAATACAGCGCCAGACGCAAAGCGGCCTGTGTCATCAGGCCACCTGACGTCCCTGATGTCGCCGACATGATCGCCACCGGCTTGTCGCGGAACGGGCGGCCCTTGGTACGACTGACCCAATCCAGCGCGTTCTTCAGCACGCCCGACAGCGACTTGTTATATTCAGGTCCCGAAATGACGACCGCGTCGGCGGCGGTAATCTGATCCGCCAGCAACTGAACCTCGGCCGGAATGCCCTCTTTTTCGAGATCGCCGTCAAACAGAGGAAGGCGCAGGTTGGCCTGAACAAAACTGTCTGGCTCAAAGACTCGGGCCGCTTCGCGGACGAGCAAGCTGTTGATGGATGCCCCGCGCAGGGACCCGCTGATGCCAAGCAACGTTGTCTGAGACACTTGAAACTCCTGAACTGTCCGGGCGGAGGTTAGGCCAAACGAAGATCACGTCCAGTCGTTAACGGTTCATTTACAACGAAGGTGTCAGGTTTCTGCCCATGAAGAAGGTCCTGATCCCCATTGCCCTGACTATTCTTACCGCCTGCGATGCGCCCAGCCCCGGTATGAGCGGGGCAATCACGCGTGAGGTAACGGTCGAGGGAAGCACGTTTACAGTGCACCGTCTGGGCGACCGGGCTGAAGCGATCCGGACCAATTTCGAATTTCGTGACGGTGTGATGGCGCGAGGTCACCGGGCTATTGAATTGGCAACCGGATGCCAGATCGTACGCGGCAGTTTCACCGGGGATCCGGCGCTGATGAAAGCCAAGCTGAAATGCTAGGCCTCAGTACACTGCCATCTCTAGTTCCTTTTCCATGAAAAGGCTGGCGGGGTGATCGTCATAGCTGCCGAACCGATCCCGGGGTTCATATCCAAGCCGCTGGTACAGTTTTACAGCCGGTTCCAGTTTATCACCTGTCTCCAACCGCAAAACAGATAGTCCAATGTCCTTGGCGACCTGCTGTAGTTCAGCCAAGAGCGCGCGTGCCACGCCCAGACCACGGGCGTCTGGTTCGACATACAGGCGTTTGACCTCTCCATAATCACCCTCGTCTACCAGCGCGACGCAGCCCAAGGGGCACCCCTTGGTCCGGGCGACAAGGAATAGGCTGTTCGGGGTGTCCAGTTCTTCAGGAGAATACGAGAAGCATTCATCGGCGCTGTAGACCGCTTCCAGCGCAGACTGGCTGGCGGCGATCAGGGTTCGGCTTGAGGATGACAGGGGATGTTCGACGCGAATCTTGAGTGACATAGAGCTACCTTTGTTCACCTCCCTCCGGCGATTGATAATATTTTATGCAAAGGGGTCAATTCGAAACTGGCGCTTGTTTGGCGCAAAATTCTGCAGAAATAAGCGCGTAAATCTGCCTATATGTTGTGGATAACCTCCATTATGCCGCTATATCGTGGGTCTAAGCTTGACAGATGGCCTGCAGAATCCAGAATGATTGTGTTCTGGAATCAGTCATTGGACCCCTTCGTTGCGATTCTCTCGTCTAAAACTCAACGGTTTCAAAAGCTTCGTCGATCCGACCGACCTGATCATCGCCGATGGTCTGACCGGTGTGGTGGGACCAAACGGGTGCGGCAAGTCCAACCTGCTTGAAGCTTTGCGCTGGGTGATGGGCGAAAACCGTCCGACTGCGATGCGTGGCGGCGGCATGGAAGACGTGATTTTTGCGGGCGCTGCGACCCGACCCGCCCGGAACTTTGCCGAGGTCAGCCTGCAGATCGACAACTCGGAACGGCTGGCGCCGTCGGGGTTCAATGAGCAGGATATCCTCGAAGTCGTGCGCCGGATCACCCGCGATGCGGGCTCTGCCTACAAGGTGAATACCAAGGACGTGCGCGCGCGCGATGTACAGATGCTGTTTGCCGATGCCTCGACAGGGGCACATTCGCCGGCGCTGGTGCGGCAAGGCCAAATCTCGGAACTGATCAACGCCAAGCCCAAGGCTCGGCGTCGGATCCTTGAAGAGGCTGCCGGAATTTCCGGTCTATACCAGCGCCGGCACGAGGCAGAGCTGAAGCTCAAAGGGGCCGAGACGAACCTGGCCCGCGTCGATGACGTGATTGAGCAATTGGCGAACCAACTGTCGCAATTGGCACGGCAGGCGCGTCAGGCGGCACGCTACCGTCAGATTGGCGAGGACCTGCGCCGGTCCGAAGGTTTGTTGTTGTACCGCCGCTGGAAAGAGGCGGACGAGGCCCGACTTGCGGCCGAAGCGACGTTGACCGAACGCACCACGGCTGCCGCGCAGGCAGAAGCCGCGGCACGGCAGGCTGGCAAGGCTCGGCAGGCTGCGGATGACAAGCTCCCCCCGCTGCGCGAGGAAGAGGCGATCGCCGCAGCCGTCCTGCAACGTCTTCAGGTTCAGCGCGACACGCTGTCCGACCAAGAGGCGCGGGCGCGTCAAACGATTGAAACCCTGACCAGCCGGATCGACCAGCTGACCCGCGACATCGATCGTGAAAGCGGTCTGAATCGTGATGCGGGCGAAACCATCGAAAAGCTCGAGTGGGAGCTTGACCAGTTGTTGAAGGCGTCCGAGGGCCACGAAGAGGCCCTGGAAGCCGCAGCTGTCGAAGCGCGCGATTCCGGCTCGATCCTTCAGGACCGAGAGACGACCCTGTCAGAATTGACCGAAGACGTCGCCCGTCTGGCCGCGCGTCACCAGTCCGCGCATCGCCTGCTGACCGACACAACAAAGAACCTTGAGCGGAACGAAGCCGAGGCCAACCGCGCTCGTCAGTCCGTGGAAACCGCGCAAGAGGCGTTGAACACCGCAGAAGAAGCCGCCCAACGGGCCGCGAAGTCACAAGCCGAAGCCATTGTTCGCGCAGAGCAGGCTGAAAAGGCCCTGCAGGATGCCGACAACGCACGAGCCGAAGCGCAATCGCGCGAGGCTGAAGCCCGCGCCGAGCATTCCGAAGCGGAAGGCGAAGCCGGGGCGCTACGGGCCGAGGTCGCCGCTTTGGCGCGTCTGGTCGAGCGTGACACGGCTGAGGGCGGTCAGATCATGGACCAGCTTAGCGTCGAAGGCGGTTATGAAAAGGCGCTGGGTGCGGCGTTGGCCGATGACCTGCGTGCCCCGGAAATTGGTGGCGCGGACAGGTCTGGCTGGGCGGTTTTGCCGCCGCTGGACCAAGCCTTGCCGTTGCCGGGCGGTGTGCGACCGCTGTCTGACTATGTGAAGGTTCCTCCGGTGCTGGCCCGCCGCATGGCGCATATCGGTCTGGTAGATGCTGCCGATGGGCCGCGTCTGCAGGCTGCGCTGTCTCCGGGCCAGCGTCTGGTGTCACTGGAAGGTGACCTATGGCGATGGGATGGCTTCCGGGCTGGGGCTGAAGATGCGCCGTCAGCCGCGGCTTTGCGCCTGCAACAGTTGAACCGTCTGGTCGAGTTGAAGCGTGATCTGGAAGAGGTTGGAGCCCGTGCCGCAGGCGCCGCTGCGGCCCATGACGCGCTGACCAAACAGCTAAAAGAGCTGACCGAGGCCGACAAACGCGCCCGCGACGCGCGCCGCGATGCCGATCGTGCTGTGGCCGATGGTGGTCGGGCGCTGTCTCGCGCGGAAAGTGACCGCGCAATTGCCGCGACCAAGCTGGAAGGTGCAGAGCTTGCCGTCGCCCGCCATGACGAAGAAGCGATGGGCGCGCGCACGCAATTGAAAGAAGCGCAAGCCGCTGTCGACAAGCTGGCGGACCTCGACGAGGCCCGTGCCAAGGTGGAAGAGGTCAAGGTCACCGTGGAAGCCGCACGTATGACCATGATGTCCAAGCGCTCGGCCCATGACGAGCTGCGCCGCGAGGGCGAGGCCCGCACCAAGCGTCGCCAGGAAGTGACCAAGGAAATCAGCGGCTGGAAACACCGTCTGGAAACTGCTGGAAAGCGGATTGCCGAACTGGCAGAGCGCAAAGAAACCTCGGAAGAGGAACTGAAAACCGCCACCGCCGCGCCGGAAGAGATCGCTGCGAAGCGAGCCGAACTGGCCGACGCGATTGACGAAGCCGAAGCACGCCGCCGCAAGGCCGCTGACACGTTGGCCGAAGGCGAAACCGCTTTGCGAACTGCCGAACAGGCCGAACGTGACGCCGAACGCGCCGCGTCCGAGGCCCGAGAGGCTCGTGCCCGGTCCGAGGCTCGGGCCGATGCGGCCCGCGAAACCGTGGCCTATGCCGCCGAGCGGATCGAGGAAGAGCAAGAGACCACTCCGCAGGCCCTGCTAGAGCGATTGGATGCGGACCCGGAGAAGATGCCGGATGCAGAGAAGGTCGAGGCCGACGTTAACCGCCTAAAGCGTCAGCGAGATGCGCTTGGGGCGGTGAACCTGCGCGCCGAAGAGGACAGCAAGGAAGTCAGCGAAGAGCATGACAATCTGGTCTCTGAAAAGCAGGATCTTGAAGAAGCGATCCGCGCTTTGCGCAACGGTATTGCCAGCCTGAACCGCGAAGGGCGCGAGCGTCTGTTGACCGCGTTTGAGCAAGTGAATGACAACTTCTCGATGCTGTTCACGCACCTCTTTGGCGGCGGTGAAGCCAAGCTGGTACTGGTGGAATCCGACGACCCCCTGGAAGCCGGGCTAGAGATCATGTGCCAGCCACCGGGTAAAAAGCTGTCGACCCTGTCGCTGCTGTCCGGGGGCGAACAGACCCTGACCGCCTTGGCCCTGATCTTTGCCGTCTTCCTGGCCAATCCTGCGCCGATCTGCGTGTTGGACGAGGTCGACGCCCCGCTGGATGACGCGAACGTCACTCGTTTCTGCGACATGCTAGACGAAATGACCCGCCGCGCCGACACGCGCTTCTTGATCATCACGCACCACGCCGTGACCATGAGTCGTATGGACCGCCTGTTTGGCGTGACCATGGCGGAGCAGGGGGTCAGCCAGTTGGTGAGCGTGGATCTTAAAAAGGCTGAACAGTTGGTTGCGTAACAAGCGGATCGCCCCAAAAGCGCCGGATTGGTCCAATACTTCCCTTATTTGAGTGAAAAAGTCGCGATTAGTGAGTTTTTTAGTTTCTCTTGGATTCCCGTTTGGCAAATTTCAACGTTATGTTATTGGGGATGGGGTCTTATTTCATTTGCCCCCGGAAGGCGCAAAGTTGGAGTGTTAGTATGTCTGGTGAATTGAGTATTGAATACGTCGCAGTCGAAAACAAATTCGATGCAGGTAACTCTACTTTGAACCTAATCGATCAAACCACTACAAGCTACACAATCCAGTTTGCAGCAGATGCTGACCAAGATGGGGTCAATGATGATGGTGACCTTTTGTTGGAATATGTCGATAATGGTGATCCGAAAAGCGCAGGCCCAGATCCCGACACTTCAATCTACATAAATGGCAGCGGCCCCTACGAAGTAGGCTTCATCGCCGAGGGTGATTTGCCTGTTGATGGCAAGGTCCCGGTAGGAGATCAGGGAACGACCGTTGTGAAAATCGTAGTTTACGATTATCCGAACGAGGGCGATGAGTTGAAGTTGATTTTATCGCCCGACGGCTCAATCACTGATTGGACAGGTTATGGCAACGGCAACATCACACTTGTGCCGAGCACCACTGACACCTTCGTTTGTTTTCAGCGCGGAACCTTGTTGCAAAGCAAGGACGGGTTGGTACCGGTCGAGCAACTAAAGATCGGTGATTTGATTGAGACTGCAACTGGTATTTTGGCTGCGGTGCGTTGGGTCGGGTCTAGGGACGTGTCTTTGGTTGAACTTCTAGGCAACCCGAATGCACGCCCCGTTTGCCTTCCAATAGGCGCTCTCGGCAATGGAGTTCCGACCACGGACCTTTGGGTTTCGCCACAGCACCGTGTGCTGGTCCAAGGGCATCTGGCCGAAACACTTTTTGGTGTGCCAGAGGTATTTGTCGCAGCCAAGCATCTGGATTTTGGTGATTTGGCCAAGGGAAAGAGGCGCCCTTCCGAGGTGGAATATTTCCACATCTTGCTGGACAAACACGATGTGCTGATTGCCAACGGTGCCCCGGCCGAAAGTCTGTTTCTGGGCGATCAAGCGTTGACTATGCTGTCGGACGAAAGTCTTGCAGAGATTGAGGCACAATTTCCGCGTGATCAGCATCCCGAATTGTGGAGCGGGAAGGTGTCTGCCCCGACCCTAAATGCAGACGAAGCGGCTGTGTTGTCTCAAGCTTTATGCGCGGATTTGCAAAATGCAAAAGATGGCGCCGTGGCAGCTTAAGTTGCGTTTATCAGGTTAATATTTAGCATTTGTTAAGAAATTGAAGGCGGAACAGGTTTATTGTTTCCGTCTTACCCAGGGTAATGAACTAGCATATGTCACCTAGGCGACATATGCGGGACACACTAATTGCCCAACTTGTATAGGGTACACTATCTGTCGGTTTAGGAATCGCGAGACGCATTTTCGTCAAGGCTGTGGTTCCTGTTGAGTGGAGATATAAATGAGTGAATTTCTTGTCTGGTCAGCAGGCCTGCTTGCGCTGGTCATGGCTGACAAGATCGCGCCAAGCCTAGCAATGGTGCTTTGAGCGGTCGTATTAATCAGAATTTAGTGAACGGTTACCGAGTATCGTTTTGAGAAGGCCGGGGCACAGGACCCGGCCTTCTTATATTCGGGAAACCCCTATATGCGCGACAACAACGATTTCGTGGGCCAAGCGTCTGCTGGCAGTCCAAGATTTTGCTGTTCCGCCTGAACTGCGGCGCGGGTGCGCGCGCCCAGAATGCCGTCCACTTTACCAACATCATGTCCACGTGCTTGCAGGCGGCGCTGAAGCTCTTTCATCTCGGCCCCGCTTAACCCGGCCTCTGGGGAGCCAGCATCGAAAATCGACGCGCCCTCTAACCTTGTCGCGAAGTAGGCGGCGGTAGTGACATAGACGAAGCTTTGGTTCCATTCGAAATAGACGTCAAAGTTCGGGTAGGCCAGAAAGGCCGGACCATTGCGCCCCATCGGCAGCAGGACAGAGGCCTTGAGTTTCGACGACCCCAGCTTGCCCTCGCGTGGCTTTACGCCAAGGCGCGCCCATTCACCGACGGTTTTGGTTTTTCCCAGCCCAGTTTCCGACCAGTTCAGGTTTGATGGGACCTTGATCTCTTGCAGCCATGGTTCGTTCTTGCGCCAGCCTAAATGAGACAACATCTTTGCCCCTGACATAAGGGCGTCAGGTGCCGACGTTTTCAGGCTGACTTTCCCGTCGCCATCACCGTCGACGCCGTTGGTCAGAATGTCATGGGGCAGCATTTGAACCATGCCGATCTCGCCGGCCCATGCGCCTGTGGTGCGGGCGGGATCAAAGTTGCCCTTCTCAAACAATTTCAGAGCCGAGAAAATCTGTGGGCGGAACAGTTCAGGCCGTCGGCAGTCATGGGCAAGGGTCACCAGCGCATTCAACGTGTTGTAGTCGCCTTGAACCGCGCCATAATCGGTCTCAAGCGCCCAAAATGCCAGAAGCACTCCGCGCGACACCCCGTAATCCTTTTCGATCCGGTCAAAAATCGCGTCCCACTTCTTGGCATTCCGGCGCCCGTTGTCGATGCGGTTCTGGCTGATGATCCGGCGCGAAAAGGTGATGAAATCAAGCTGGAACACGCCCTGAGCCCGGTCTGCCCGAATGACTTTGGGATCTTGCTTCACGCTAGAGAAGAACCGATTAACCGACTTGCTGGAGTGGCCCATAGACCGTGCTTCAGACTTCAGACCCGCAACGAAATCCGAAAAGCTACCTCCGCAATTCGCATTTGCAGGCAGGCTAAGGGCCAAGGAAAAGGCAAGGCTAACGGCAATGCGCATCGGGGTCTCCGCGTTTGTTTGGGCAGAGAGTATCAGCCTGACTTCTTGGGGCAACAACGAAGCGGTCATATGCTCTGAAGGGGCTGAATTTCGCAAGTTTGGTGAGAAGGGTCGGGTTTTTGAAATTTTGAAAAATGGCAATAGTCTCCAAAAAAATGCCTAAGTCACGATTTAGGTATCCTTTGGAAACATGTTTATACACTTATGCTCCGCGGGCTTTGAGTTGTGTCGGTAGTTGATTGGTTGAATTGAGAGGATTGAGGGATGAATGCGTGTTGGAAGGCATTTGCCCAAGAAGAAGATGGCGCAGTCACCGTGGATTGGGTGGTTCTGACGGCCGCGGTTGTCGGTTTGGCTTTGTTTGCGGTCGTTTCAGCAAAAAACGGGTCAACTGCTTTGGGTACCAAAATTAATACTTACATGCAGACAGCGATCACTGTTGGTGGCTCGACTGGCGGTTAACGGCAGGCATTGACCGAAGCTCATGTGAGAGTTGATCCTACCGATTATTGATTTCAGTATGGTGCAATAGGGGCTTCCGAGAGGCCCCTTTTTGTTTTCCAAAGATCGGCAGCCAGAGTTTTGGCTGGGAATCAAGCTCGGCCGACGGGGTGGCTGCAAAGAATTTATAATATCCAAACAAAGGGTTAATGGCTTGTGCCGCGAATTGAGGCTGGAGGTGCCAAACTCCGGCCCGATTTCTAATCTTAAGTAGGTGTCAAGGGTGAGTTGGGCAGCATTTTACTAAGTTCGAACTGATTGGACGAAGTGATGACTGTAACGAATGGCAATAGACTTTGGCGCTTTCTGAAGGACGAGCGTGGAGCTGTAGCGGTTGATTGGGTCGTGTTGACCGCCGCTGTCGTCGGGCTGGGCATCCTAGTAGTTGCGGGGGTTTCGTCCGGAACAAACAACCTAAGCCTCAAGATACAAACGGCTCTGATGGACATGGAAGTGTTAGAGGTCGTAACTTCGTTCAGCGTCGGCGCGGCCCTATCATCACGCTATGGCACCGAGGCAGAGTATCAGGCACTTGTTGGTCGGGCGCAAAACTTCATGGATACATTGGGTGTTGAAGCAACGGTCAATGAGGTCGAAAGCTATTTAGCTATTTCCCAAAACTCTGCGGGCGGAGATGCGGTAATGATTGATGCCGTGGGCGTCGGGATCCAGGTGCTTTCCGATGCAGGCCATGACGTCGGCTCTGAACTGCAGGCGTCTTATCAAAGTGAATATGACCGCTGTGTGAGCAGTGGCGCGGCCTGTGCAAATAGCGCGGGAAGCTGACGTTTCGTAGGCCCGCCCGTCCACTAAAGGCGCTGAGGCTGGTCGCCAGCGTAATGTCAGGTTATCGCCGCAACATCGTCCCCAGCTGAATTCCCCCGAGTATTCGCGAGCAATTAAGTGTCGCCTACCCGTCATTTGGCCCGCGATCTTGAAAGAAATTCTCTTTCAGGTCGAAAGTTATGCAAATTTCGCCACAAAGCTGCCCAATTCCTATCCTTAAGGATAGTTCAGTGCGAATTTAGTTTGGTTTTCGGTATCGGAGGGGAAAAATGATCCGGAATTTTAAGCGGTTTTTGAATGACGAAAGCGGCGCAGTCACGGTGGACTGGGTTGTGTTGACAGCGGCGATTGTTGGCCTGGGAATTGTGGTTATTGCCGTGGTTTCCGGCGGAACGAATGGCCTTTCCGAAAAGATCAATAGTACCCTAGCGGCGATGGGGGTTGGTGAGGCGGTCGCCGCTGCGTCATCGGCCTTCGAACGGGGCAGCCTTCTTGGCACATTTTTTCAAAACCCTGACACACAAGAATTTTACCAAGACATACATGCGTCTAATGTGGAAATCTACGGTGCTGAGGCGTATGCGGCGCAACTCGGAGATGACATGCAGTCCGCAATAATAGACCTTGAGGCTGGCGGAAACGGTGGCTATGGAGATAGTGTTGACTACTATGGACTAGGCGTTGAAGCTATGTCGAATGCAGGCCACGACGTAAGTGGTTTAGCCGAGCAGTATGATCAATATTATTCTGCTTGCGCAGCCAGCACTGCTTGTTCTGGCGGTGTCTCGTAATCAACCTGTTAACCAAAAAGACCTGCGGCCCTGTCATGTCCTTGATGGTAGGGCCGCCTGAGACTTCGGAACATATCTGTCCAAAGATATGTTAGGATATCCCCTAGTAATTAAGGTTTTTGATTAGTCTTAAGGGGGATTCCTGTATGAATGCGGTATTTCAGGCATTTGTGGAAGACGAAGGTGGCGCAGTCACAGTGGACTGGGTCGTACTGACAGCGGCGATCGTCGGGCTGGCCATTTTCGTTATCTTTTTGGTTCGGGGCGGGGCTGGCGCCTTGGCCACCAAGATAAGCAATACATTGGCGAACTCGATCACGGTTGGAACCACTGGTGGATAGTTAAGGGCCGCCCTAACTATTAAACAGGCGCCAATTCTATTGGTCCCGGTCAGCTTGTTACGCGGGCTAATTCGGCGTGGATTATCGACGTCGATTGCTACTGCAAATCCGCGAAAGCACCCTGCAGGCGTGCAACTGCGTCCTCTACCCGCGCCCTTTGGGTGCCCAGATTAAAGCGCAGGAAATTCTCTCCACCAATGCCCAATCCCGCGCCCGGAGTTGTGACTATCCCGGCTTTTTTAAGCACGCGATCACTGAATTCCGATTGCGACATGCCTGTGCCTTCGAAATCGACCCATGCCAGATAGGTCGAGGCCTGCGGCATGACCGTCACCCCCGGGATCGCGTTCACACCTTCGCTGAAAACGGCAAAGTTTTCAGAAAGATAGGGGTTCAATTGATCAACCCAAGCCGCGCCGGCTTTGGAATAGGCCGCGATGGTCAGCACATATCCCAACAGGTTCGGCTGAATCTCCATCATCTTGTAATAGTCGGCGAACCGCGCCCGCAGGGTGGCATCAGGGATCGTCACTGCCCCAAGGCGCGTGCCCGCGACGTTGAAGGTTTTCGAGGCCGAAGTCAGCATCACCAGCTTGTCCGAAATCTGGGGGATCGCCGTCGCCGTCGGCAGGTGCGTCGTTCCGGGGAAGACAAGGTCGTGGTGAATCTCGTCGGAAACAAGGATCAGGTCGTGCTTGTCGCAGAAGGCGGCAAGTTCGTTCAGCTCGTCCTGCTCCCAGACCCGTCCGGCCGGGTTATGGGGAGAGCAGAACAGCACCATCTTTTCGCGCCCGGTCAACAGGGTCTCGTACCGTTCGAAATCCATGCGATAGATGCCGTCGACGATCTGCAGAGGAAACTCTGTCACGTTGCGTTTGCCTTTGCGGATCTTGGCCGCAAACTCGTGATAGACTGGCGAAAAGATCGCAACGTGATCGCCGGGATCGGTCATGGCTTGCATCAGCAAGGCCAGTGCATTGCCCAGCCCGAAGGTCGAAAAGCTGTTCGCGGGGTCCACGGACCAGCCATGTCGGTCCTGCATCCACTGGGCCGAGGCCTCTAGCGCCGCATCGCGTTTGTGGAAATAGCCGTAATAGGCGTTGCCCATGAGCCCCTTCACCGCGTCCTGCAGAAAGTCAGGTGCCGCGAAATCCATGTCTGCAACCCACATAGGCAGTGCGCCTTTGGCGTCCGGACCAAAGAAGTCAGGTGCGCCGTCCCATTTGGTTGAGTTCATACCAAGGCGGGTGATGGGGTCGTCAAAATTCATGGGGGTCTCCGTCATTCGCGCTGACGCTAACGGAATCTGCGTCAGGTGCAAGCCATTGGCGCATTGCACCAAGGGCTCGCATCCCCTACATGAGCCACATGATTAGACCGATCCTTATCCACCCCGATCCGCGCCTGAAAAAGGTGTGTGACCCCGTCGACGACCTGTCGGACGAGCTGCGCACGCTGGCCGATGACATGCTGGAAACCATGTATGATGCGCCCGGCGTTGGCCTTGCCGCACCGCAAATCGGCAAGCTGCACCGCCTGATCGTTCTGGATTGCGTCAAGGAAGAGGGTGAAGAGCCGCGTCCGCTGATCATGTTCAACCCCGAGGTCATCGCCTCATCGGATGAAACCAACGTCTATGAAGAAGGGTGCCTGTCGATCCCGGATCAATACGCCGAGGTGACCCGGCCCAAGGTTGTTGATGTGTCGTGGATCGACCGTGACGGTAACCAGCAGCAAGAGACCTTTGACGGGCTTTGGGCGACCTGCGTGCAGCACGAGATCGACCACCTGAACGGCAAACTGTTCATTGATTATCTGAAGCCGCTCAAGCGCCAGATGATCACCCGCAAGATGCAGAAGCTGAAACGCGAGATGGCCCGCTCGTGACTGTTCGTCCCTTTGTTCCGTGGCCCGACAAGCGGCTGAAAACGCCTGCCGAACCGGTAGAAGAAATCACCGATGAAATCCGTGAAATCTGGGCCGATATGGTCGAGACGATGGATGCCATGCCCGGCTATGGTCTTGGCGCCCCGCAGATCGGGGTGATGAAACGTCTGGCTGTTGTGGATTGTTCTGAGGAACGTGGACAGGCCGTGTTGCTGGCCAACCCCGAGATCCTGCATGCCTCGGTCCAGCCGCGCACCCATGAAGAGGCGAGCCCGAACTTGCCAGGCGTCTCTGCCGCGATCGACCGGCCCCGCGCCGTGACCGTGCGGTTTCTGAATGCCGAGGGCCAGATCGAAGAGCGTGATTTCGTGAACCTCTGGGCGACATCGGTCCAGCACCAGATCGATCATCTCAATGGCAAGATGTTCTTCGACAACCTGTCGAAACTGAAGCGCGACCGGTTGCTGAAACGCGCCGCCAAATTGCGGAGGGGCTGATGCGGGTCATCTTTATGGGTACCCCCGATTTCTCGGTTCCGGTGCTTGATGCGCTGGTCGATGCGGGACACGAGGTTGCCTGTGTTTATTGCCAGCCGCCGCGCCCTGCGGGACGTGGCAAGAAAGACCGGCCGACGCCGGTTCACGCACGTGCCTTGGAACTGGGGCTTGAGGTGCGCCACCCTGTTTCGCTGAAAGGCGAGGCTGAGCAGGCGGAATTTGCGGCCCTAAACGCCGACATCGCCGTGGTCGTTGCCTATGGGCTGATCCTGCCGCAAGCGGTGCTGGATGCTCCGACCCACGGTTGCCTGAACATCCACGCCTCTCTTCTGCCGCGTTGGCGCGGCGCCGCACCGATCCACCGCGCGATCATGTCGGGCGACACACATACCGGCATCTGCATCATGCAGATGGAAGCTGGTTTGGACACGGGGCCCGTTCTTCTGCGCCACGAGACAGAGATCAGCGCGACCGAAACCACAGGTCAATTGCACGACCGCCTGTCACAGATGGGCGCCAAGTCTATCGTCGAAGCGCTAGAGCGATTGCCTGAACTGGCACCGGACCCCCAACCCGAAGAGGGGGTCACCTATGCCAGCAAGATCGAGAAAGCCGAGGCGGCCATTGACTGGACCAGATCTGCGACAGAGATCGACCGTCAGATCCGCGGTCTGTCCCCGTTCCCGGGGGCCTGGGCGATGATCGACGGGCAACGTGTCAAATTCCTTGCCTCTGTTACGGCAGAGGGGCAGGGTGAGCCGGGTGAAGCGCTGGATAACGTGCTGACCATCGCCTGTGGCCAAGGTGCGGTGCGCATCCTTCGGGCGCAGCGCGCAGGCAAAGGCGCACAGGACGCGCAGGTCTTCCTGCTCGGTAATCCGGTCGCCAAAGGAACGAGGCTAGGAGCATAGAATGTATTTTCTGATCTCGATTATCGGGACCGCAGTGATTGCCGGGATCGTGGGCTATGCCTCGGAACGGTCGGGGTTTACCCGCAACGGCGCGCTGCCCTCGATTATTATCGCGGTTGGAGGGGCGATCCTGTTCTTCTTCACCAAGTTCATGTTCGGGATCAGCTTCGGCTCGCCGGGTGTTGATGCTATTATCGCCTCTGTGGGCGCTTTGGTGATCGTCCCGACCCATTGGCGCAAGTAGGAGGCCGCAATGCCGATCGTATGGCTTATCATCCTCGGGGCCGCCGCTGGTTTTCTGGCGACGCGGTTCATGAAAGTGGATACGGACGTTCCCACCACCATGGCGATCGGGATCGGCGGGGCCTTGATCGGGGGACTGTTGCTTAGAACCCTTCTGTCAGTGATGGGCGCGCTGTCCGGGCTTGTTGGGGCCGTGCTGGGGGCCATGCTGCTGATCTGGCTGTGGCAGACCTATATCGTTAAGAAATAGGCCCCGCTTACAGCGGCCAGAACACCAAGATCGCAGGGATCGAAACCGCAACGATCAACAGCTCCAGCGGCAGGCCCATGCGCCAGTAATCTCCGAACTTATAGCTACCCGGACCAAGGATCAGAGTGTTGTTCTTGTGACCGATAGGCGTAAGGAACGCACAGGATGCGGCGACGGCCACGGCCATCAGGAACGGGTCGGGGCTGACACCAAGGGATTGCGCCATCTGGATGCCGACCGGTGCCGCGACAATCGTGGTGGCGGTGTTGTTCAACACATCACTCAGCGTCATGGTGACCACCATAAGGACGGTCAGAACCGCCCAAGCAGGCAAGCCTTCTGTCAGGCCGACCAAAGCGCCCGCAATGAGCTCTGTCCCGCCAGAGGTTTCCAGCGCGGCACCCAATGGGATCATTGACCCCAACAAGACCACCACCGGCCATTCGATATGTGTGTAAAGCTCTGCCAGCGGGATAATCTTCGCCAGCGTATAGGCGACCACAACAAGGCCAAGCGCGATGGGCAGGTAGATCAAGCCAAAGCTGGCGGCCACAATCGCCCCGGCAAACAGGCCAATCGCAAGCCACGTTTTGTTGTCCTGCGTGACCGCCAGACCGCGCTGCGCCAGTGGCAGGCAGCCCAGCCAGTCAATCACGTCCTGCGTCATGTCTTGCGGTGTCAGAAGTAGCAGGATGTCACCGGGCTTGATCACGGTTCTGCGGATCTGCTGTGTGATCGGCCGACCCTCACGTGAGATGCCCATCAGCACCGTCCGGTGCCTCCAGTTCAACCCCACCGCCTGCGCGGTTTTGCCCGCGATGCGCGATGTCTCGGTGACCACAACTTCGGTGACGGATACACCGTCGCCTTCGGCGCGCAGTTTCTCTTCCCGGATCTGGTCAGCAACGCGCAACCCGCTGGTGGCGCGGAATTCGTCCAAGGCGTCGGGGGTCGCTTCCAGCAGGATCTCATCGCCTGCCTGTAGCTTGGTGTTGTGTTGCATCCCGAAGCGGCGTTTACCGTCGCGGCGCAGGCCCAGAAGAACGACATCGGCCTTGTCTGCGATCTCTGTCAGTTCTTTCAAGCGCGAGCCAATATGCTTGCTGTCCTTGGGGACGGTCAGCTCAGAGACATACTGCGCGAAGTCTTCCGCGGTCGATGTCTTGTGTTCCGGTGTCGGGATCATCCGCCAGCCGATCAGGGCCACGAAGACAAGCCCGGCGATGGCCGCCACGCCGCCCACCGGGGCGAAATCGAACATTGAGAAGCTTTCACCAAGGCTTTCTTCGCGGATAGCAGCAATGATGATGTTGGGCGGTGTCCCGATCAGCGTGACCATACCGCCAAGAATCGTCGCAAAGGACAGCGGCATTAGCGACAATCCCGGCGCCCGGCCCGCTTTGCGCGCGGTCTGAATGTCCACGGGCATCAACAGGGCCAATGCGGCCACGTTATTCATGAATGCCGACAGAATGCCGCCGATGGTGCCCATAATCGCGATATGCGCGCCAAGGCTGCGCGAGGTGTCCGCGACTTTCTGCGTGATCAGCAAGACCGCCCCGGACCGGACCAGTCCGGCCGAGACCACAAGAACAAGCGCAACCACCAAGGTGGCCGGATGGCCAAAACCAGAAAAAGCGTCCTTGGAGGGGACAACCCCCAATACGACGCCGGCCAGCAGTGCCGAGAAAGCGACAATGTCATAGCGGAACCGTCCCCAGATCAAGAGAACGAAGACGATACCGAAAAGCGAAAACAGGATGATCTGGTCTTGTGTCATGCGGCCAACACTACCTGAAGTATGTCTGAAGGATAGGGGGAAAGCGGCTGGATGCTTGCCCCTTCGCGACCCACCCCGTATAGAACGCAAAACCCGCAGAATTCCTCGGAGGTTCACATGGCTGGCCACTCAAAATGGGCAAACATCCAGCACCGCAAAGGGCGGCAGGACGCCGCACGCTCGAAGCTGTTTTCGAAACTGTCGAAAGAGATCACTGTCGCCGCAAAGATGGGCGACCCCGATCCCGAGAAAAACCCGCGCCTGCGTTTGGCCGTGAAAGAGGCCAAATCGCAGTCGATGCCGAAGGACAACATTGATCGTGCGATCAAGAAGGCCATCGGCGGCGAGGGCGAAGCCTATGAAGAGATCCGGTATGAGGGCTATGGCCCTAACGGCGTCGCGGTGATTGTCGAGGCGATGACCGACAACCGCAACCGCACCGCATCGACCGTTCGTTCGACCTTTACCAAGAACGGTGGCAATCTTGGCGAAACTGGTTCGGTCGGCTTCATGTTCGAACGCAAGGGCGAAGTGACCTATAACGCCGAGGCTGGCGATGCCGACACTATCATGATGGCGGCGATCGAAGCCGGGGCCGAGGACGTCGACAGCAGCGAAGAGGGTCACGTCATCATCTGCGCCGATACCGATCTGAACGAAGTATCGAACGCGCTGGAAGCAGAGCTGGGCGAATCCGAGACCGCTAAGCTGATCTGGCAGCCGACCACCACGACCGAACTGGGTCTGGAAGACATGCAAAAGCTGATGAAGCTGGTGGATGCGCTGGAAGACGACGAGGACGTGCAGCGTGTCACGACCAACTTTGAGGCCTCTGACGAGGTTATGGCACAGCTGTAAGCTGGCCCATCATACTTTTTGAAGCGGCACCCAATCGGGTGCCGTTTTTCTTTGTCACATTTTCTGTGACATTGGGGCCAGATGTGTCCGCGCCCGACGACGGATCGCATTGGTCAGCGGGGCAAGCGGCTCTGCCACGTGACGGGCCACCTGCCAATAAAGCGGAGTCAGGTAATTCGCGTCAGGGATCACCGGAACCAGACGCCCTTTTGCAATGTGATCGGCCACAAGCGACTTTGGGTTCATGCCCCATCCAAGCCCGTGTAGCGCAGCATCGACGAAGGCATGGGTTGAGGGCAGAAGATGGGTGGGCGGATGCAGCTTCGTACCGAATGCAGCCTCGATCCAATCCAGCTGCAGCCGGTCTTTGGCGCTGAAGGTCATCATCGGGGCGCGTTCAAGCCTGTCCTTGGTCACCCCACCTTCGAACCACCGCGCCATGAACTCTGGGCTGGCGGTGGGGATATATTCAATCGCCCCAAGCGCGTGGCTATCGCAGCCCTGAATGGGTTTCGCGCTAGAGGTCACGGCAGCGGACACTGCCCCTTCTTTCAGCCAGCGCGCCGAATGGTCCTGATCGTCGACTTCGACCTCGTAAAACAGCGGTACAGATGCCAAAGCTGGAATGATCCACGTTCCCAGGCTGTCCGCATTCACGGCGATCCGGATGCGGGCGGTGGCGGTTTCAAGTCCCAGATCATGTCCCAGCTTGGCTTCAAGCAGGGACACTTCCTGCGCGTGACGGGCCAGTCGTTGGCCTGCCTCTGTCGCAACGCACGGGGCGCCGCGAAGCACCAAGGGCGTGCCCACTTTTTCTTCCAGTGCCTTCAATCGCTGCGACACCGCCGATTGCGTGATGTTCAACTCGGTGGCGGCGGCGTCAAAGCTGCCTTGGCGCAAAACCGCGGACAAAGCGGCCAGTTGGGCAGGGTCGAAGTTCATTAGAAACTCTAATTCATATTGATAATGATTAATTTGTTTAACCCAACTCGCCGACGTATGTGAAGGGCAGGCAAGACAGAAGGAAGCAGCAGTATGGCAATTTACGGGGCAGGGTTCGCACTTGGGTTTTCCCTGATTCTGGCGATCGGGGCGCAGAATGCCTTTGTTCTGCGACAGGGAATACGACGAGAATTCGTGCTGCCGGTCGTGCTGACCTGCGCCATCTCGGACGCCATCCTGATCGCGGCAGGTGTGGCGGGGTTCGGCTATCTGGTGCAACAGGTCCCATGGTTGCACCGTGTCATGTTGATCGGGGGGGTGGCCTTCCTGATCGCCTACGGCGCGCGCGCATTCTGGGCCGCTTTTCGCGGGGGCGAGGCGCTGGCCGCCGAGGGTCAGCAGGGTCGCTCAATGGCGCAGGTTATTGGGGTCTGTCTGGCCTTCACTTGGCTGAATCCGCATGTCTATCTGGATACGGTGGTCCTGATCGGCTCTATCGCGTCGCAATATGAGGACCGCCTGCTTTTTGCCCTTGGGGCGGTGACGGCAAGTTTCGTATTTTTCTTTTCGCTTGGGTTCGGCGCACGGCTTTTGGCACCACTTTTTGCAAAGCCCACCGCGTGGCGGTGGCTGGACGGGGTGATCGGTTTGGTGATGTGGGGGATCGCCGCAAGTTTGTTGATTTAAGTGCGCTAATTGATCCGAGTCAAAGTGCGGGGTTTTCTGGCGGGGTAGTGTCTCTTTGGAAACCACGAACAGAGGACTAAAATGTCGCATACACCCCATGAACTGGCCGCCGATTTTCCCGATCAGGTAGAGGCAATTCACAAACTGAAATCCGAAAACGCGCATTTTGCGCGGTTGATGGATGAGTATCACATGGTCAACCGCGACATTCACCGGGCCGAGACCAATGTCGATCCGGTAGATGACATGCACGATATCGAGATGCGCAAGAAGCGGATGCAGTTGAAAGACGAAATCGCGCGGATGCTTGGCGCTCTTTAAAAGAAATGGCCGTCGCCCAAATCGGGAGACGGCCTTCTCAGTCTGGGAAAAGTCTTCCTGCGGTCAGCCTTCGACCGAGTTCTTGAAGCGCTCGAAGAACTGATCTGCCATCTTCCGGGCAAACCCATTGATCAGCCGCGACCCAAGCGCGGCGATCTTGCCGCCAACCTTGGCTTCGACGTCATAGGTCAGCAAAGTGCCCTCGGCCACGTCTTCCAGACGCACCTTGGCGCCACCCTTCGCAAAACCAGCCACACCGCCCTTGCCTTCGCCGTTGATGGTATAGCTTTCGCCATCGACCACGTCAGAAAGGGTAACCTCGCCTTTAAAGGTGGCTTTGACCGGGCCGACCTTTTGTTTGACGGTTGCCGCGAAGCCATCTTCGGGGGTGCCGGTCAGTTCTTCGCAGCCGGGCACGCAGATTTTCAAAGTTTCTGCGTCATTCAGCTTGGCCCAGACCGTAGCGCGGTCGGCGGCGATTGTCTGGCTTCCAGTCAGTTCCATTCGGGCGGTCCTTTTCCCTTATATCCGGTTGATGCAAGGGATACTCGGTTCGCCTAAGGCCAGCTAGTTCGACATTGGTCGGAACTGGCCAAGACCTTAATCGGAAATCTCATAGGGCAGGACCCCGCGTCGGTCGGGGTTGACCGTCAAATGCCGTTCCAGCGGCGGGACAGAACGTTGATGACAGTTCTTCCGCTCGCAAATCCGACAGGAAATCCCGATCGGCTCAAACGCTGCTGCGCGGCTTAGATCCAGATCGTCAGCGTAGACCAGCTGCGCTGCATGCTGCACCTCGCATCCCAGACCAATCGCATAGCGCCGGATCGGGGCGCCCCAGCCCCCGCCGCGTTTAGAGATATGCCGCGCCAGACAGAAGTACCGCACCCCGTCCGGGGTTTCGGCCAACTGGCGTAGAAACCCCTCGGGTGTCTCGAAAGCCCGATGCACGTTCCACAGCGGACATGCCCCGCCGAACCGCGCGAATTGCAGTCGCGTGGCAGAGTGGCGCTTGGTGATCGTGCCCGCCTGATCCACGCGCACAAAGAAAAAGGGAATCCCCTTGGCGCCGGGGCGCTGCATCGTCGACAGCCGATGCGCGACTTGCTCGATCGAAGCGCCGAACTGACCCGCCAACCGCTCTAGATCGTGGCGCGTGTCCTTTGCCGCCTGCAGGAAGGCGCGATAGGGCAGAAGGGCCGCGCCCGCGAAATAATTGGCAAGGCCAAGCCGTGCGATTTCACGCGCCTCTGGGGTCTGGAAGCGGGCAAGGTCCAGTGTCGCCTCGAACAGGTTTTTCTGCGTCAAAAGGGCCAGTTGGTGCAGCAGTTGAAAGCGTCGCGTCGCGTCGGTGCTGCGCGAGGACATGTGCAGCACGCCATTGGTCGGGTCCAACCCGCGCACCAATTCGGATTCGCTGGTGACAATGTCGATGCCCTGGGCTTTCAGCGCCTCTTCGGCCAGTGCCATCGGATCCTGCCGCTGACCATCGGGGCAGGCGAAATTCTCGGCGGCTCGGTCAATCGCGTCGATATAGTTGTCGCAATAATGGAAGAAGTCGCGCACCTCTTCCCACGGGCTGGCCTGCGCGCGGGTGTCTTCACGGCCCAATGCCTCGTCCAGCGAGGCAAGACGTTCATGGGTTTGTCGCAGGTTTCGATGCAGGTCCAGAAAGGCCCGCGCAAGGGCAGGGGCGTTCGAGGCGACCAGCCTCAGGTCGGTCATAGGCGGTGGGTTTTCCCCGAAAACCGGGTCGGCCAGCGCCTCTTTCATATCGCTGACAAGGCGTTCTTCGTCCCCCGTCGACAGTTGAGTCACGTCAAAGCCGAACTCTTGCGCCAAGGCCAGAATCACCCCGGTCGAGACCGGGCGATTGTTGTTTTCCATCTGGTTCAGGTAGGGCAGGCTGATCTTCAGCTTCGCCGCAAAATCCTTTTGCGTCAGTCCGATCTTGGTGCGGATTTCCCGCAGCTTGGCCCCGGCATAGAGTTTCTGGGTCGCCATGATTGCCCTTCTGAAATTCGCAAATTTGCTATTTTCAATCCAGTGTTTGCAAATTTTGCGATGAAGGGCAAGCTCAGTGGCTCAGGCGTGGGGCGTGCTTGGCGGGTGCTTGGGGTCAACCGGTCCTTCAAGCCGGTCGATGCGCACGACGTAAAGCGTGGCGAAAACGCCAAAGACGCTGGCCCCGATCATCACCGCCATCAGGGGCAAAACGCCGTCTCCGATTTCCAGCAGATGGCCGGACAGAGCCGCAAGCGCGGCACCGCCGCCGATCATCAGGGCACCGCCAAGGCCGCTGGCCGATCCGGCAAGATGTGGGCGCACGGACAGAAGGCCTGCATTGGCATTCGGCAAGACCATGCCGTTGCCCAGTCCGATGAAGCTTGTCAGGCCGAAGAAGGCCAGCGGATGGGTCGACCCAAGGGCAATCAGCAACAGGCTTATCGACAGCCCGGAAACGACCAGCAAAGAGCCGGTGATGATCATGGTGTTTATCCCAAGTCGGATCGAGTATCGCCCGGACAGGAAGTTTCCGACCAGATAGCCCGCGGCAGGAATGCCGAAATAGGCCCCGAGCTCAGCCGGTTCGAGGCCATAAACCTTGGCCCCGACCAAAGGGGCGCCGCCGACATAGGCAAAGAAGGCCCCCGACGAAAACGCGGCCGCTAGCGCATAGCCCCAGAACCGGCGCGAGCGCAGAAGTTCAGGGTATTCCCGAAACTGACCGATTACGCTGTTTTCACTTGGCTGAGCGGTTTCCTTGAAGTCGAGCCAGATAATCACCCAGACCAGCACGCCAAAGCCAAGCATGGCCCAGAAATTCGCCTGCCATCCAAAGTGCTGTCCCAGAAAGCCGCCCAGCATCGGGCTAAGCATCGGGGCCAGGGACATGCCCATGGTGACGTAACCGATCATCGAGGCTGACTCTTCGCGGCCATAAAGGTCTCGAACAGCCGCGCGGCTTAGGGCGATGCCGGTGGCGACGACGGCTTGGGTCGTGCGGAAGAAGAGAAGCATCTCGATGCTGGTCGACAGGGCGCATCCGATACTGGCCAATCCGAACAGGGCAAAGCTGATCAGAAGGATGATGCGCCGTCCAAAGCGATCGGACAGCGGACCCAGAAAGATTTGCAGGACCGCGTTGGCCCAGAGGTAAAGAGAGACCGAAAGCTGTGCCACCCGATATTCGGATTGGTAGAATTCTGCCATGTTCGGCAGGGACGGCAGGAACATGTTCATCGACAGCGCAGGTAGACCCGCCACCAGCACAAGTGTCAGGGTGTGCGGCGGTGTTGTGCGATCAAGGAATCTGGAGCGAACGATGGTGGACATAAGCACCTCTTATTGAGGCTGGGACGTTAGGGGGGATTGCTGCGTTTGACGAGGCACAGTCACTGTGCATTCCGTCGAATTTGCAGATTTGCAATTTGCTGCACCCGCTCTGCCAACAATTTGCAAATTTGCCAGAATCTTCTTTGATGCTGCACCTGCAAAGTATACGTTGCGTCAAACCATTACGAGGGGGCGCCAGAATGAAAGATATTCTCCAGGAACTCGAAGAACGCCGCAGCCAGGCCCGTTTGGGCGGTGGGCAGCGCCGGATCGACAGCCAGCACGCCAAGGGTAAACTGACCGCACGCGAGCGGATCGAACTGCTGCTGGACGAAGACAGCTTCGAAGAGTTCGATATGTTCAAGGCGCATCGCTGCGTCGAATTCGGCATGGAAGAGAACAAGCCTGCTGGCGACGGTGTCATCACCGGCTGGGGCACCATCAATGGCCGCATGGTCTATGTGTTCAGTCAGGACTTCACCGTTCTGGGTGGCTCGGTTTCGGAAACCCACGCTCAGAAGATCTGCAAGATCATGGATATGGCCGTTCAGAATGGCGCGCCTGTCATCGGTCTGAACGACTCGGGTGGTGCACGTATTCAGGAAGGCGTTGACGCGCTGGCCGGTTACGCCGAGATCTTCCAGCGCAACATCATGGCCTCGGGCGTGGTTCCGCAGATTTCTGTCATCATGGGCCCCTGTGCCGGTGGCGCGGTGTATTCGCCCGCGATGACCGACTTCATCTTCATGGTTAAAGACACGTCCTATATGTTCGTAACCGGCCCTGACGTTGTGAAAACTGTGACCAACGAACACGTTACGGCAGAAGAGCTGGGCGGTGCGTCCACCCACACCAAGAAATCCTCGGTAGCGGACGGCGCGTTTGAAAACGACGTAGAGGCCCTGTCTGAAGTGCGCCGCCTTGTCGACTTCTTGCCGCTGAACAACCGTGAAAAGCCACCGGTGCGTCCGTTCTTTGACGACCCGGCGCGGATCGAGAGCAGCCTCGACACGCTGATCCCGGACAACCCGAACATGCCGTATGACATGAAAGAGTTGATCTTGAAGATCGCAGACGAAGGCGACTTCTACGAAATCCAGGAAGACTTTGCTGGCAATATCGTCACCGGCTTCATCCGCATCGAAGGCCAGTCGGTTGGCGTTGTGGCCAACCAGCCGATGGTTCTGGCGGGTTGTCTGGACATTGACGCATCGCGCAAGGCGGCACGTTTCGTTCGTTTCTGTGATGCGTTCGAAATTCCGATCCTGACCTTGGTTGACGTTCCGGGCTTCCTGCCGGGCACCAGTCAGGAATACGGCGGCGTCATCAAACACGGCGCGAAACTGCTGTTTGCCTATGGTGAAGCAACCGTACCGAAAGTGACCCTGATCACCCGTAAAGCTTACGGCGGTGCCTATGACGTTATGGCGTCTAAGCACCTGCGCGGCGACTTCAACTATGCATGGCCGACCGCACAGATCGCGGTGATGGGGGCCAAAGGCGCGACCGAGATCCTGTATCGCTCAGAGCTGGACGATCCCGAAAAGACCGCCAAGCGGACCGAGGATTACGAAGACCGTTTCGCCAACCCGTTTGTCGCGGCAGAGCGTGGCTTTATCGACGAGGTGATTCAGCCGAAATCGACCCGCCGTCGTGTTGCCCGGGCCTTTGCGTCGCTTCGCAACAAGAAGCTGACCAACCCGTGGAAAAAGCACGACAATATTCCGCTTTAAAATCGCGAAACCCCTGCCCGGATTATCCGTTCGGGCAGGACCTTAGGGGGCATCTCTGGTGACAACCAACCGCTGGCATATCAACCGCACCAAGACCGCGCTGACCTTGTCGCGCCGCTTGGATGTGCGTTGGGATATCGCCGTGCAAACGGTTCTGCCCCCGGCACGAAAAACGCGTCTGGCGCATCAGATCAGACAGGACATGTGGCGGAAACTTCAAGCTCTTCGTGGTTTCTGCCCCGCGGTGAGAGTCGAGGAGGAAGGCTCTTATCTGCGCATAACTGCGGGTGGCGATATCGCTGCCCGCAGTTTCCCTAAAACCCGGGTCGAAGACCAGATCAGAGATCTGTTCGACGATTCAGCCCGTGTCGCCCGTTGGCTCCGCCATGCAAAGCAAGAGGTCGCACATGCCTGAGTTTCATCTTTTCTCGAACGGTCCGCGCCCCGTCGCGCCCTTCAGTCACGCGGTCGAATCTGATGGGTGGGTGATTCTCACCGGGCAGATGCCAACGGACCCGAACGCCCCCGACGCGCCCCTGCCCGAGGGGATCGAAGCGCAGACCCGCCGCGTCATGGACAACCTCGCCCTGATTCTGTCCGAGATGGGGCTGGACCTAAGCCATGTCGTTCAATGTCGTTGTTTTTTAACGGAATTCGAACGCGACTATGCCGCCTTTAATCAGACCTATCAGACCTATTTCCCCGAAGACCGACGCCCGGCGCGCACCACTGTTGGTGTGACCGCTTTGGCCGTTGGTGCGCTTGTCGAGGTCGATTGCATTGCCCGGAGACCGGAAAATGACGGCTGAGGTCCTGCAACTTAATCGCAAACTGCTCAAGAGTGCGACATTTCTCACACAGAATGAGGGGTATTCGGCACATCCAAAGCAAAAAACTGCCGAAAAACCGGTCACTTGTGCGCTTCTCCTCTGTGCAGGGACAAATCCTTACGCTAGCATCACTTGCAGCAGCAAGTCCGCTGTCATTAACTGTGAGCTGAAGCGCTGGAGCACCAAGTGGTCTGTCGCCAAGCAGAAAACTATTAGGAGCGTAGGATGTCCAAGACTCTCAAAACCCTCGTCGCTGTTTCCCTGGTTGCATTCGTTGCCGCATGTGCCCAGCAGGAAGAAGTCGTGGTTGAGCCTGTTATGGTTGAGCCGGTTTCGGAGAAGATGTAATCTTCTTCTGGCGCATCCGCGCCGAGTGAATACAGTTGCCTCCCTAACCTATTGGGGGGCAACATGCTAAAATACCGCGGGTTCCCAGGCCGTCTAGCCGGAACCGATTACCAATTCACAATTCGCCGAGAAAACAAGAAAGGGGTTACGCCCCTGATCCGACGCGAGCGCTATGCTGATCGCAAACCTGCGGATCGCCGCGCAGACGCGGGATTTCTTGAGGCGCTGATCCAATACTTCGGCGAAGAGCCGTTCGAGCGTGGCAATCTGGATGCCGGACGTCTGTCCTGGCTGTTTGGCCGCGAAGTTCTGCCCGCCGAAGATCCGTTCGACCCTGAAAGCTATGAGGCCCTGCTGCGCATAGATATGGAAGCGGCCCGGCTGAGCTTTCCGGACCTTCCGTGGCAGGGGAGGTAGGCATGATTCTGCGTGCGGATTCCGTTGTTGGGCAAGAAAACGCTCATCTTGAAGCAGAGCGGTCTTCGCCCTTTTCGCTATGCCAGCCATGGGACAAGCTTGGGTCATGGGTTGTCCGGCTTTTGCATCTCTGCCGGGGTCCAGCCCTTAACTACCGTTACCCTTCCCCTTCCCGCTGGTCTGGTCCGATTATTCGGATCAGGCCAGTTTTTTCCGCTGTGAAACGGCAGGGCATTGCCGATCACAATTGCGGGCAGCAGGCGCTTATTGCGACGACGCAGGTAACTGCCGCTAAGACTTCTCGTGGCGCGGGTTTGACCCGCGCCCGACAGCTCACCGCGAACCGGGCTGACCGGTTCGCCTTACTACTATCCGACATCTCGAACCAATCGCACCGCGCCGGGGTCCACCCCGCGTCGCGTGGTTTGGCGTGTCGTTAAGAATGACCAGAAAAAGGACTGTCCAATGTTCGACAAAATTCTGATCGCCAACCGGGGAGAGATCGCATGCCGCGTGATCAAGACCGCACGGCGTATGGGTATCAAGACCGTGGCCATCTATTCGGACGCCGACCGCAATGCGCTGCATGTGGAAATGGCCGACGAAGCGGTGCATATCGGCCCGCCCCCGGCGAACCAGTCCTATATCGTCATCGACAAGGTGATGGATGCCATTCGCCAGACCGGCGCACAGGCCGTGCACCCGGGCTATGGCTTTTTGTCTGAAAACGCGAAATTCGCCGAGGCTCTGGAAGCCGAAGGCGTCGCCTTCATCGGCCCGCCGAAAGGCGCGATCGAAGCGATGGGTGACAAGATCACCTCGAAGAAAATCGCTCAAGAGGCCAACGTGTCCACCGTTCCGGGCTACATGGGCTTGATCGAGGACGCGGATGAGGCCGTGAAGATCTCGAACGAGATCGGCTATCCGGTGATGATCAAAGCCTCCGCCGGTGGTGGTGGTAAAGGTATGCGCATCGCGTGGAACGATCAGGAGGCTCGCGAAGGGTTCCATTCGTCCAAGAACGAAGCGGCCAGCTCTTTCGGTGATGACCGCATCTTCATCGAGAAATTCGTTACACAGCCGCGTCACATCGAAATTCAGGTTCTCTGCGACGCGCACGGAAACGGCATCTGGCTGAACGAGCGTGAATGCTCGATCCAGCGCCGGAACCAGAAGGTTGTCGAAGAGGCGCCGTCGCCCTTCCTTGATCCCGAGACCCGCAAGGCGATGGGCGACCAGTCGGTCGCTCTGGCCAAGGCCGTGGGCTACACCAGCGCCGGCACCGTGGAATTCATCGTTGACGGCGACAAGAACTTCTACTTCCTCGAAATGAACACCCGCCTGCAGGTGGAACACCCCGTGACAGAGCTGATCACCGGCGTCGACCTTGTCGAGCAGATGATCCGCGTCGCAAACGGCGAGCCGCTGTCGATCACGCAGGACGATGTGAAGATCAACGGCTGGGCCATTGAAAACCGCCTGTACGCCGAAGACCCGTACCGCAACTTCCTGCCGTCGATTGGCCGTCTGACCGCCTATCGTCCGCCGGCAGAAGTTGTCACCGACACCTCGATCGTTCGGAATGACACCGGAGTCTATGAGGGCGGCGAGATCTCGATGTACTACGACCCGATGATCGCGAAGCTTTGCACCTGGGCACCGACCCGGAAAGAGGCGATCGAAGATATGCGCGTCGCGCTGGACAGCTTCGAAATCGAAGGCATCGGTCACAACCTGCCGTTCCTGTCGGCGGTGATGGATCACCCGAAATTCATCTCGGGCGACATGACCACGGCCTTCATCGCGGAAGAGTACCCCGAAGGCTTCGACGGCGTGACACTGGACTCTGACGCACTCAAGCGCATCGCCGTGTCGGCTGCCGCCATGAACCGTGTCGCGGAAATCCGTCGCACCCGTGTGTCGGGCCGTATGGACAACCACGAACGTACGGTTGGCGACGAATGGGTTGTCTCTCTGCAGGGCGAAAGCTTTGACCTGCATATCGAGGCCGACCATGATGGTTCGACCGTCTTCTTCGATGACGGCACCAGCTATCGCGTGACCTCTGACTGGACCCCGGGCGACAGCCTTGCAACCCTGATGGTCGACGGCACGCCGCTGGTTCTGAAGGTGAACAAGATCACCGGCGGGTTCCGCATCCGCAACCGTGGTGCCGACCTGAACGTCCACGTGCGCACCCCGCGTCAGGCCGAACTGGCCAAACTGATGCCGGAAAAGGTCGCACCGGATACATCGAAGATGCTGCTTTGCCCGATGCCGGGTCTGATCGTGAAAGTCGACGTCGAAGTCGGCGACGAGGTTCAGGAAGGTCAGGCGCTGTGCACCGTCGAGGCGATGAAGATGGAAAACATCCTTCGCGCCGAGAAGAAGGGCGTCGTCTCCCAGATCAATGCGGCCGCAGGCGACAGCCTTGCCGTTGACGAAGTGATCATGGAATTCGAGTGAGCCGAGAGCGCCTCATAAACACGCGGGTCGGCGGGATTTATTCTCCCCGCCGATCTCGCACCTCTTGCTGGCGCAGCGGCAACTTGTCGATGCTGCGTGACAGTTCGCGCACGTCCCACGGGAAGGGCTTGCGCAGGTATACGCTGCCATCCTTGCCCACCAGCACCATCATGAAGCTGCGCGGGCGGTATTCGGTCCGCGCCTCGGATTTGGCTGCGGGATCGGTGTCGGTAATGATCACCACGTCACGTTCCGCCAGTTCCTCGGGCAAGGCCTCGATCAGCGCCATCTGCTGGACGAACCTTGGATCGTACTCGGAATCTCCGAACACGATGACGGGCCGCGCAATCCAGCGAAAATCCTCGATGTGCACCTCATCGGCAGAGAACACCACGCTATGGTCCGCTTGCCAGCGTTCGACCGGCGTCATGGCCACACCATCGGTGGCTGAAGACATCATGGGCCACATTAAAAGCCCCAGAACAACGAATAACCGCGACATAATCCCTCCTGTCCAACCTGATATAGGTGCGGCAGACCGGATTGCGAAGAGATTTGCGGCTTGAACGCCGCGACCGGACTGAAGAAGGACGATCAACATGACGGATAAGATCAAGGCATGGAAAGAGTTGGCCGAGAAAGAGCTGCGCGGCAAACCGCTGGACGCTCTGGACTGGGAAACGCTTGAAGGCATCAAGGTCAAGCCGCTCTACACCGCCGAGGACACGGCCGACCTGCCGCAAATGGGTGAAGTCCCCGGCTTTGGCCCCTTCACCCGTGGTGTGAAGGCGACCATGTACGCCGGTCGTCCGTGGACCATTCGTCAGTATGCCGGTTTCTCGACCGCCGAGGAATCCAACGCCTTCTACCGCAAAGCCTTGGCCGCCGGTCAGCAGGGTGTCTCGGTTGCGTTCGACCTTGCGACCCACCGCGGCTATGACAGCGATCACCCGCGTGTTGAGGGCGACGTTGGTAAGGCCGGTGTGGCGATCGACAGCGTTGAAGACATGAAGATCCTGTTCGACGGTATCCCGCTGGATAAGGTGTCGGTCTCGATGACCATGAACGGCGCAGTGATCCCGATCCTTGCGAACTTCATCGTCACCGGTGAGGAACAGGGCCACGACCGCAGCCTGCTGGCAGGCACCATCCAGAACGACATTCTGAAAGAGTTCATGGTCCGCAACACCTATATCTATCCGCCTGAACCTTCGATGCGGATCATCTCGGATATCATCGAATACACGTCGAACGAGATGCCGAAGTTCAACTCGATCTCGATCTCGGGCTATCACATGCAAGAGGCCGGCGCGAACCTGGTGCAAGAGCTGGCCTATACGCTGGCCGATGGCCGCGAATACGTCCGCGCAGCGATTGACGCCGGGATGGATGTCGACAAGTTCGCAGGCCGCCTGTCGTTCTTCTTTGCCATTGGCATGAACTTCTTCATGGAAGCCGCCAAACTGCGCGCCGCGCGCCAGCTGTGGCACCGCATCATGACCGAGTTCGGCGCCAAGTCCGAACGTTCGAAAATGCTGCGCACCCACTGCCAGACCTCGGGCGTGTCACTGCAGGAACAAGACCCCTATAACAACGTCATCCGCACCGCGTACGAGGCGATGTCGGCCGCCCTTGGTGGCACCCAGTCGCTGCACACCAACGCGCTGGATGAAGCCATCGCGCTGCCCACCGAATTCTCGGCCCGGATCGCGCGGAACACCCAGATCATTCTGCAGGAAGAAACCGGCATCACCAATGTGGTCGATCCGCTGGCGGGCTCCTACTACGTCGAAAGCCTGACCAACGAGCTGGCCGAAAAGGCCTGGGCCCTGATCGAGGAAGTCGAGGAAATGGGCGGAATGACCAAGGCCGTGGCCTCTGGCATGCCCAAGCTGCGGATCGAGGAATCGGCCGCCCGTCGTCAGGCCAACATCGACCGCGGCGATGAGGTCATCGTCGGCGTGAACAAGTACCGTCTGGAAAAAGAGGACGAGATCGACATCCTCGACGTCGACAACTTTGCCGTCCGTGAAGCCCAGATCGCGCGCCTGAACAAGATGCGCGATACCCGTGATGAAGACGCCTGTCAGGCGGCGTTGGCGGAACTGACCCGCCGCGCGAAAGAGGGAGGCAATCTGCTGGAAGCGGCGGTCGAGGCCGCACGCGCCCGTGCATCAGTCGGAGAAATTTCAATGGCTATGGAAGACGAATTCGGCCGCCACCGCGCCGAAGTGAAGACCCTCGCAGGCGTCTATGGCGCAGCATATGAAGGCGACGAAGGTTTCGCCCAGATCCAGAAAGACATCGAAGACTTCGCCGAGGAAGAGGGCCGCCGCCCGCGCCTTCTGGTGGTTAAGATGGGTCAGGACGGTCACGACCGTGGCGCGAAGGTCATCGCGACCGCCTTCGCCGATATCGGCTTTGACGTTGACGTTGGACCGCTGTTCCAAACCCCGGCAGAGGCCGCGCAGGACGCGATCGACAACGACGTGCATGTCGTGGGCATCAGCTCGCAAGCCGCAGGTCACAAGACCCTTGCACCGCAGCTGGTTGCCGCGCTGAAAGAGGCGGGCGCCGAAGATGTCATCGTCATCTGCGGCGGCGTCATCCCGCAGCAGGACTATCAGTTCCTGTATGACAACGGTGTTAAGGCGATCTTCGGCCCGGGCACCAACATTCCGGCTGCGGCGAAGGACATCTTGCAACTGATCAAGGACGCGCGCGGCTAAGTCCCCGCGCAATCCACTTCAAACGCCGCCCCACGGGGCGGCGTTTTTCGTTGTGGGATTGGCGGTGGGAAAAAACCTGCCCCTGAAACCCAAAACCGTGGTTTAATCTTCTTTGGTGGACACGCCTGAACCGGATCAACCCAAGAAACCGACCATGCTGAACCTCGACCACATTGTTATCTCGACCCGCGATCTGGACGCGGGCGCGGCGCATGTCGAAGACCTGTTGGGCGTACCGCTGGCCCCGGGCGGAGAGCACCCCGACATGGGCACCTATAACCGCCTGCTGTCGCTGGGCCCGGACTGTTACCTTGAGGTCATCGCAATCAACCCCGATGCGCCCGACCCGGGCCGACCGCGTTGGTATGCGCTTGACCGGTTTCAGGGCGACACCCGTCTGACCAACTGGGTCGTGAACTGGCCTACCGGGATGGACCTGCCTCACCGGCCTGAGGGCACCGGCCCAATGTTGCCGATCCAACGCGGTGATCTGCGCTGGCGCATGACCATCCCCGAGGATGGAGAGCTGCCCTTCGACAACACCGCCCCCGCCATCCTGATCTGGGATTCCCCGCAAACCCCGGCTCAGCTGTTGCCCGATCAGGGCTGTGCGTTGATCTCTTTGAACATCGAACACCCCGATGCCGTCGAACTGGCCAACTATTACGAACGCGATCTGATGGGGCAGGGGGTGGAATTCATCGAAGCCGCCAAGCCCAAACTTTCAGCATTGATCGAAACGCCCAACGGAATGGTGCGGCTTTAGGCGCAATGGTGGTTGCCACCGATTTCACGATGCTTAGGGTAGCCGCCAAATTTCTTGAATCCGGAAACCCCCACTGACAGGGGGACACCCGGTTGCTAGGGTAAACCCATGTCGATCTGGACCCGCATAGCCGAGGCGCTGTCCGCGCTTTCCAACGGCGAACCCCTGTCCGAGGTGTTCGAGCGTCTGCGCACACCGCCCGAACGCTCTGTCGCCTTCACCATCGCGGTGATCGCTCTGGGGGCCAAGATGGCCAAAGCCGATGGGCAGGTCACGCGCGACGAGGTCACCGCCTTCCGCGAAGTGTTCACCATCCCGCCCGAGGATGAGGCAAACGCGGCCCGTGTCTTCAACATGGCCCGCACCGATGTCGCTGGCTTTGATGAATACGCCCGCCGCATCCGCCGCATGTTCGGGGAAGAGGCCTCGGATTCACCGCCGCTTTGCTACCTGCTGGAAGGTCTATTCCACATCGCCATAGCCGACGGCGAATACCACCCGAACGAGGATGTCTTCCTTCAGGAAGTCGCCGACATTTTTGGTCTGTCGGAAGCCGAGTTTAAACGCCTGCGGTCGCGCTTTGTCCCCGATGCCGAACACGACCCGTTCGACGTGCTGGGCGTGACACCCGACATGACACTGTCGGAAATCCGCGCCGTCTGGCGGGCCGAAGTCCGCGAGACCCACCCAGACAGGCTTAAGGCGCGCGGCCTGCCCGAAGAGGCTGTCAAACTGGCCGAGAAGCGTCTGATCATGATCAACCGCGCCTGGGAAGAGATCCAGGGAAAGCAGGCCGCGTGAGGGTCGCCACGTATAACGTCGAGTGGTTCAACAACCTCTTTGATGACAACGGCAACCTGTTGGACGATGGGGAATGGTCCGCACGTTATGACGTGACCCGCACCGACCAACTGTCCTCGCTTGGCATCGTCTTCACCGCGATGGATGCCGACGCGGTCATGATCATCGAAGCGCCCGACCAGAACGGCAAACGCTCGACCGTCAGCGCGCTTGAAAACTTTGCCAACACCATGGGCCTGCGTGCCAACCGCGCCATCGTCGGGTTCGAGAACCACACCCAGCAAGAGATCGCGCTGCTTTATGACCCCACAACGCTGACCCCCCGGCACGACCCGCAGGGCGAGGCGACTGGTAAGAAGGGCTCGGCTGATGCGCCGCGGTTTGACGGGGTGTTCCGGCTGGATCTGGATGTGGACGCCGCGCCAGAATTGATCAACTTCTCCAAGCCGCCTCTGGAGCTGGCGATCGAAACCGCCAAGGGCAACACGTTCCGCATGATCGGTGTTCATGCGAAATCCAAGGCCCCGCATGGTGCTTCGACCCCCGAAGAGGTTTTGCGCCTGTCCATTGCCAACCGCCGCAAGCAACTGGCCCAATGCATCTGGCTTCGTCAGCGGGTCGAGGCGCATCTGGACGCGGGCGATCCAATGATCGTTCTGGGTGATTTCAACGACGGTCCGGGGCTGGACGAATACGAAGAGCTTTTCGGCCATTCCGGGGTCGAAATCGTTCTGGGACTAAATCAGGAAGATACGAGCAAGCGCCTGTTTGATCCCCACGCCCGACAAGCGATCAAGGGCAGCCACGCAGCTGCCCCGCCGGTTACAGCGCGGTTCTACCTGAGCCACGAGAAACGCTATCTATCGGCGCTTCTGGATTATGTGATGGTCTCGTGCGATCTGGCCGCGATGGAGCCTGTCTGGCGCATCTGGCACCCGTTTGATGACCCCGAATGCTATCGCAACCAAGACCTGTGTCAGGCGCTTCTGACCGCGTCAGACCATTTTCCGGTCACGATGGATATCGATCTTTAGCCGCAAAATCGTATGTACAGGTTCTGTACGGCGTCTGTACGCAAAACACATCCCGATTTCGCGGCCTTCAAACCCGCTGACCGGACCCCTATATTAGGCGGATGAAACACTGGCTTCTTATCCTGTCGCTTGCTGCGACACCCGCGCTTGCCCAATCCCCCGAGGCCGAGGTCGAAGGTGATATGCAGGAAGGGATCAACCTGTTGGAAGAGGGTGCAAAGCTGTTCTTCAAGGGCCTGATGGACGAGATGGAACCCGCCCTGCAGGACCTGAAAGACGGCATGGAACCCGCCCTGCGCGACCTGATGGACAAGCTTGACGATCTTGATGCCTATCACCTGCCAGAGGTCCTGCCCAACGGCGATATCATCATTCGCCGCAAGGTCCCCCTGACCCCCGAAGAAGAAGAGGGCGAGGTCGAGATTTAGCCCTCAATCACCTCGGTCTTCACGTTCAGCGACTTGGCCAAAGAGGTCAGACGCGCTTCGGCAACTTCACCGAACAACGGTATGGCTGGCTTGCTAAGCGTCAGTGTCAAAAGGGTTTTTACCGGGTCCAGGCGTAGTGCGATCAGTTCCTGCGGCGCCTGGCTAGAGAACATTGCCCCAAAGCGCATGGCTTTTCCCAAAATCTCGGCTTCCTGAATCTGGTCCTCGTTCAGCAGTGTGAACAAGGGGTCGAACCGGCTGTCAGCGCGGTTGTTCTTATACCGGTGCAACAGGGCCAGCCCAAGGAAGACGCGCCCCTGATGATCCAGTCCGCCAAGGTTGGCGCGGGTGGCGTTGTCGAAACAGACCTCGTGCCGATAGTCGGGGTGGGCACGCCACGCGGTGTCATGCAGAAGGCACGCGGCCTTCACCAGCCGCCAGCGTTCCTTTGGGAATAGTGGTCGGACAAAGTGATACAGCTGCCGACCAAACCCCGGCAGGCGGGCGGTCGTGGCCTCGGCAAACCGGCAGGCTTCGATCAGCGGGTCGCGCTGGCGGATCGGATCTGGCATCTGCTCGTACAACATGCCCTCGCGGATGCCATAGCTCGAGATGAAAACCTCTTTGGTATCAAAACGTTCCAGCAGAATTTCCAGCACCATGCAGGCGATGGGAACCAATGTCATCCGTTCGGGGCTGATCCCGGCTTGCGACCGCAGCGCCTCGTTGTCCTGCCCCAGAATCCATTCGATCGTCTCGGCCACTTGCGTGCGGGTCAGGCTGTATTCATGCAGCACCGTCAGCGGATAGCCCCGACGCATCATGTCCAGTTTGGCAATCGCCCGCCACGAGCCACCGACCAGATAAATCCGGTCATGCAAGTCACCAACCGCCTTCGCCAGATCATCAATGATACCAGTCACGTAGGTGCGCAGTTCTTCCGGGTCCTCGATATCCTTCAGCTTCAGTGGCCCAAGTGGAGAGGTTACGCAGTCCCCGATTTCACCGCCCTTCAGTACGGCCAGCTCCATGGATGAGCCGCCGATGTCGCACATCAACCCCTCGGCCCCGGGCCAGCCCAGCAAAACGCCTTGCGCAGACAGGCGGGCCTCTTCCAGCCCGTCGATCACGCGCAGGCGAAGGCCGGTCAAGTCTTCGACCTCTTCGATGAATTCGGGCCCGTCTTTTGCTTCGCGCACCGCGGCGGTGGCAACCGTATGGATCGGGGTCGCGCCCATGGCCTCGGCCAATGTCGTGAACCGGTGCAGCGCTTGCAGCGCGCGTTGGCGTCCTTCGGGGTTCAGGTGGCCGGTATCCGCCAGACCCGCGCCAAGAGCACACATCAGTTTTTCGTTGAAGAAATAGGCCGGGCTACGGGCCGCCCCGTCGAACACAACAAGACGGACAGAGTTCGAGCCCACGTCAATTACGGCCACGCGCCGCAGGGCCTGCGCGTCTGGGTCCTGAAAGATCGGTTCACCCTCGGGGCCCCAATCCAGCGGCAGCTCTTGTTCTGGACGGTTCATTCTAAGCCCTCTTCCTTGGGTGCAGAATTTCGCAAGTCGGGATTCGGGTCAATCGTAGGAATGCATCAGTTTCGGCACGTCTTTCGCCCCGGCAGAGCCGCGTCCCGACAAAGAGGGGTTTTCCATGAAGAACCGATGGCAGTTGAAGGATGTCTTGTCGGCGGGAAAGCGCGTGTAGCTGCCGTCGGGGTTCATGATCCAGCTTTGCGCCTCGTCCGCAAGATTTGCGGCCATGATCTGGCTGACGATCTGGGCTTTCACGGTGGGGTTCTTCGCCTCGACCAGCGTTTCCACACGGCGGTTCAGGTTCCGCCCCATCCAGTCCGCGGACGAGAAATATACCCGTGCCTTTTTCGACGGAAGACCATGCCCATTCCCGAAACAGGCAATCCGAGAGTGTTCAAGGAACCGGCCAACAACCGATTTGACGCGGATGTTTTCACTAAGCCCCTTAATCCCCGGCCGCAAACCGCAAATGCCCCGGATCACAAGGCTGATCTTCACGCCGTCCTGACTGGCTTTGTAAAGCGCGTCGATGACATCCGGTTCGATAAGGCTGTTCATCTTCACCCAGACCTCTGCCGGGCGGCCCGCCTTGGCATGGGCGGATTCCTCTTCCAACCGTGTCAGGATCGTCGATTTCAGATCCAGCGGCGAGATAGAGAGGTTTTCCAGCCCCGCGGGCTCTGCGTAGCCGCCGACATAGTTGAAGACTTTGGTGGCATCGCGTCCAAGCGCTGGATCGCAGGTGAAAAAGCTAAGGTCGGTGTAAATCTTCGCGGTGTCCGGGTGATAATTTCCGGTGCCATAGTGGGTATAGGTCACCAGCTGGTCGCCCTCGCGCCGAACAACTGTGCTGATCTTGGCGTGGGTCTTGTAGTTGATGAACCCGTAGACCACATGGGCGCCCGCGCGTTCCAGACGACGGGACTGGCGAATGTTGGCGGCTTCGTCGAAGCGGGCCTTCAGCTCGACCAAGGCAGTGACCGACTTGCCGTCCTCGGCGGCTTCACACAGGGCTGCGACGATCGGAGAGTTCTTCGAGGTTCGATAGAGCGTCTGCTTGATCGCCACCACATTCGGGTCGCGGGCTGCTTGCTGCAGAAACCGAACCACCATGTCGAAGGTTTCATAGGGGTGATGCAGCAGCATGTCCTTTTGCCGGATGGCCGCGAACATATCGCCTTCGTGATCCTGTACCCGTTCGGGCACGCGCGGCTGAAAAGCAGGCCACTGCAGATCGTGGCGCGCATCCAGTACCAGTTCCTTCAAGTCGACCACACCGATCAGGCCCATGATTTCAATCACCTGACCTTCGTTGATCTGAAGCTCGTCCATGATGACTCGGCGCAGTTCTTCGGGCGCACCTGCGGACATCTTGATGCGGACAACCTCGCCGCGGCGACGGCGCTTCAGCGCAACTTCGAATTCGCGAACAAGGTCTTCGGCTTCTTCCTCGACCTCCAGGTCGCTGTCGCGCAACAGGCGGAAGGTGCAGCTGCCCTTGGCTTTGTATCCTGGGAACAGCTGGTCGACGTGGATCAGCAAAAGCTCTTCCAAGGGCAGGAACCGATGGCAACCGGCCTCGGACGGCAGGCGGACGAACCTTTCGATCAGCGACGGGATCGGCACCAGCGCCTGTAAGGGGCGGCCATCCCTGATCCGTTCCAGCTGAAGCGCCAGACAGAACCCGGTGTTCGGGATGAACGGGAAGGGGTGCGCCGGGTCGATCGCAAGCGGTGACAGGACCGGGAAGACGTTGTTCAGGAACCGGTCGTCCAGAAAGCTGCGATCCGCTTTGGTCAGCTTGTCGCGGGTCAGAAGGATGATGCCTTCCGATTCCAATTCCTCTTTCAGGTTATTCCATGTGGCTTGCTGGGATTGCAGCAGGCGGCGGGCATCTTTGTCGATCAGCTCTAGCTGTTCGGCCGGGGTCAGCCCGTCTGCGGCAGGCGTCGTGTTGCCCTCTTTCGCCAGTTCGCGCAGGCCAGCCACGCGGACGGTATAGAACTCATCCAGATTTGCGGCCGAGATCGACAGGAAGCGCACCCGTTCCAGCAATGGAACCCGGGGGTTCGAGGCTTCGCCCAGAACACGCCAGTTGAACCCGAGCCAGCTGAGCTCACGGTTGCAGAACCGCTTGGGGCCAGAGCGCTCGGAAACAGGGATTTCTGCCGGAACCGGCAGATCGGATTCAAGAAAATTTGCTGAAGTCATCTTGGTGGAAAAGTAATCCCGGACTTGGGGATGTTCAACCAGCCTTCGCGCGCTATAGCAATTCGCCCGCCAGCTTTTCGCTGATCTTGCGACCGCTCGCCAGCGCAGCCTGATCCAGTTTCGCGACAATATCGGCGGCGGCGGCGAAGGATCGGTCGATACGCGGCAGCAGGTAGGCGATCAGTTTGGCCGACACCGGAAGCTGCCGATCCGAGAACAGTTTTATCAAAAGGGCGGTCAACAGCGCGTCATCCGGCGCGTTCACCGTGGCTGTGGCTGTGGCCTCCATCCGGCTACGCAGGTCGGGCAGGGCCGTGGCCCAATAATGCGGAGCGCTGCGGGCGGTGAGCAGCAGATGACCGCCTTCGGCCAGCACAAGGTTGTGCAGGTGAAAGAGGGCGTTTTCGGCCTCTGCCTGCCCCGCGATCTGGTCGGCGTCTTCGACCACGACAGCGCCCGCCAAATCGGGAATTTCGGTCTGTGCCAACGCATTTGCCGGAACGATGCGCGCACCGGTCGCCGTGGCCCAGACATGGGCCAGATGGGTTTTGCCTGCGCCTTCGGGGCCGACCAGAACCAGCTTGTTCTGCGGCCAGTTGCGCCAGTCATCCAGCTGCGCCAAAGCCACCGCGTTGGCGGGCGACACAAAGAAATCCTCTCGCCCCCGCGCAGCACGGACCGGCAAATCCAAAGTCAGTTGTTCAGCCATCGGTGTCGTCTTTTTCCCAAGACAAGGCGCGGTCTCGGCCAGTATGCCCCTGATACAGGCGGCCCTGCTGGTACTGACCGACCAGATAGCGGACGACAACCCCAATGATGGCAGCGACCGGAACCGCGATCAGCATTCCCACGAAACCAAAGATCGAACCAAAGGCGGAAAGGGCGAAAATCAGCCAGACCGGGTGCAGGCCGACCGAGTCGCCAACCAGCTTGGGCGTCAGGAAGTTCCCCTCGACCAATTGCCCGGCGATGAAGATCGCACCAACCGCCCCGATCATCCACCACTCGCCCCAGAACTGGAACATGGCCAAGCTCAAAGCCAGCGCACCACCAACAATCGATCCGACGTAAGGGATGAAAGAGATTATGCCCGCAACCAGCCCGACGATCATGCCGAATTGCAGTCCGACGACCATCAGCGCAGCGGCATAGAACCCGCCAAGAATTATGCAGACGGTGCCTTGGCCGCGAATGAACGAGGCCATCGTACGGTCAATCTCGCTTGCCAGATGACGAATGGTCGGGGCGTGATCCAGCGGCAGCAGCTTGTTGATCTCGGCGACCATCCGGTCCCAATCCAGCAAAAGGTAAAAGGTGATCACGGGGACAAGCACCACCAGCGCCACGAGGTTCAGCAAACTCAGGGTCGAGGCCAGAACGCCGTTCAAAAGGTCGCCGCCCTTCGAGCGGATCGTCTCACCGATCGAGGTCAGCGTTTGGCGCAGCTCGGAGGTAGGTTCCTGCAAAGAGGGGAAGCGTTCAGACAGGAAGACGCGCAATTGTTCGAACAACTGCGGTGCAACCTCGAACAGGGCAGCGGTTTGCCGGATCAGGGTCGGAAGAACCAAAAGCGCAATCAAGGTGAAGATCACCGCGGCACAGATGGTGATGGTCACCGTGGCCCAAACGCGCGAAAACCCAACTTTTTCAAGCCGGTCTGCGACTGGGTCCAGCGCATAGGCAATTGCCATCGAAAGAATGAAGGGAAGAAGGATACCAGCCAGCAGCCAAGTCGCGATCAGGAACACGACAGCCGCAATGGCCCAGTATTTCATCTGTTGCTGCACCGGCAGGGGCATGGGAACTCTCCGTTACTGCCCATGTCTTGGACGATGCGGCCCGGTGTTGCAAGGGGGCGGATCCATGACCCGCCCCTCGGCATTGATCAGCAGGCGGGGCGTTCGCCCGGCAGCAGAACCTTGTCGATCACGTGGATCACGCCATTCGACGCCTGGATATCTGCGATGATCACGTTGGCCATCTCGCCTGTGCCATCCGAAATCATGACGCCATTGCTGTCTTTCGCGATGCACAGGCGCTCGGACGCCAGAACCGGTTTGAAATAGTTCTTGCCGGCAGGAATGTCGGCGGCAGCCAGATTGCGGTCGTCAACGTGGTACAGCAGAACGTCGGTCAACTGGCCTTTGTTTTCCGGCTTCAACAGCGTGTCGACGGTGCCCTCGGGCAAAGCGGCGAACGCGTCATTGACGGGCGCGTAAACGGTGAACGGGCCTTCGCCCTGAAGGGTTTCAACCAGACCGGCAGCGGTGACAGCTGCGACAAGGGTCGAGAAACGATCATCGCCAGCGGCGATATCAACGATGGTATTGGCCGATGCGACGGTCCCTGCGGTGGCAAAAGCAGCGGCGGCGACAAGAGTACGAAGTTTCATATTTAGGTCTCCCTGTTGGATCTATGACTTCGATTACGCAGGGGCATTCCGCCTGGTTCACGGCTGTCACGCTCCCGTGATTTTCTGTGATCTCTTGTCTGTTTCGGCGCAAAGCCATAAACGGGGACAAACCGTTTTCGTAAGGACCCAAGATGCGCCTGTCCCGCTATTTCCTGCCTGTTCTCAAGGAAACCCCCGCCGAGGCCCAGATCGTCAGCCATCGCCTGATGCTGCGCGCTGGCATGATCAAACAAAGCTCTGCCGGGATCTATTCCTGGCTGCCGCTGGGCTATAAGGTTCTGCGGAACATCGAACAGATTGTGCACGAAGAACAGCAGCGCGCGGGTCACGTGCCGGTGCTGATGCCGACCCTGCAATCTGCCGACCTATGGCGCGAGTCGGGCCGGTACGAGGATTACGGCGAAGAGATGCTGCGCATTCAGGATCGCCACGGTCGCGACATGCTGTATGGCCCGACCAACGAAGAGATGATCACCGACATCTTCCGGTCCTACGTCAACAGCTACAAAGACCTGCCGCTGACCCTGTATCAGATCCAGTGGAAGTTCCGCGACGAACGTCGTCCGCGTTTCGGCGTGATGCGTGGCCGTGAATTCCTGATGAAGGACGGCTACAACTTCGACCTGACCAAAGAAGACGCGATGCACGCCTACAACCGCCACCTAGTCAGCTATCTGCGCACCTATGAGCGCATGGGCCTACAGGCGATCCCGATGCGCGCCGACAGTGGTCCCATCGGCGGCGACGACACGCATGAATTCCTTGTGCTGGCCGAAACCGGCGAATCCGAGGTCTTCTATGACAGCCAGATCACCGATCTGAAGTTTGGTGACCGCGAGATCGACTATGACTCGGTCGAGCAGTGCCAGGCGGTGCTGGAAGAGTTCACCTCTCGCTATGCCCGCACCGACGAGACCCATGACGAGGCCGTCTTCAACGAAGTGCCGGAAGAGCGCCGCCGTTCTGCCCGGGGTATCGAGGTTGGCCAGATCTTTTACTTCGGCACCAAATACTCCGAAGCGATGGGCGCGACCGTCATCAATGACAAGCAGGAACAGATCCCGGTTCACATGGGCAGCCACGGTATCGGCGTCAGCCGCCTGCTGGGCGCGATCATTGAGGCCAGCCATGATGACAAGGGCATTATCTGGCCCGAAGGTGTGACCCCGTTCCACTGTGGCATTGTCAATCTGAAGCAGGGCGATGAAGAGGCCGACGCGGCCTGTGACAGCCTGTACCAGCAGTTGACTAATGCTGGGCTGGACCCGCTTTATGACGATCGCAAGGAACGTGCTGGCGCCAAGTTCGCCACCATGGACCTGATTGGTCTGCCGTGGCGTATCACCGTAGGCCCGCGTGGCCTGAAGAACGGTGTGGTCGAGCTGACCTGCCGCAAGACCGGCGAAAGCGAAGAGATGGCGCCGGAAGCAGCGGTCGCCAAAGTCGTAGAGATCTACAAGTCTCTCTGACGGATCAAAAGGCGCTGCGCAGGGCGAATCCTGCCAGCGCCAACCCGCCAATCAGGCAAAGCACCCAGAAGGTGAAAGAGATCCGCTTGGACAGGGACAGGCGGTTCCAGAATTTAGTCATAGCTGAACCTTTCAGAGATGATCCGGCTGGACGGGATGCCAAGGTTGATCAACGCCTCCTCGACCACCTCCAGCATCGCGGGTGGACCGCATAGGACATAGATCCAGTCGCGATGACTGTCGTCGCCGAACTCACGTTGCAGCAGGGCAGGGGTGATGAACCCGACTTCGCCGGTCCAATCCTTGTCGGGTTCTGACAAAGAGTGGATGATCTTCGTGCCATGCTCTGCCGACAGCTGTTCCAGCTCGTTCGGCCGGGCAATCTGATCCCGACTGCGGTTGGTGTAGATCAGCGTCGTCGGGCGGGTGTCGCCGGTGCGGTGCAATTCTCGCAGGATGCCCATCATCGGGGCGATCCCAACGCCCCCTGCAATCAGCGCCACACCTTTCGCCTTGCGTCCCTTGATTGTCAGGTGCCCATGCGGTGCGTCCAGATAGGCGCGCGTTCCCGGTTGGACCTGTCCAATCTTGTTGGTTGTGTCGCCCAGTTCCTTGATGATGAACCGTACCTCGGGGCCATTTGCCGGGGCGGAGCTGATCGAAAAGGGGTTTTCGGCCAGTGAAAAGGGGCTATGACCGATATTCAGCCACGCGAATTGCCCTGCTTCATAGGCAAGCTTGTGATCCCCTTCGGGTGTGACGGAAACCTCCCAAGTGCGGGTGCCGACGGGCTCGACTGCGGTGACTTTCCACGGGCGCAATGACCGCCAAAAGGGTCGGAGCAGATAGGTGTTCACCAGCGCGAGCAGCGCGATCCCAAGTAACACCCACCAAACCGTACTTAGAACCGGATCGGCGCTATATCGTCCCGCCCGCACCGTGTGCAGCACCCCAAACCCCGCGATCAGGACAGAGCCAAGCCCGTGCGTCAGCCGCCATGTTTCGTATTTGAAATCCATCTTGCTGCGCCCGATCGCCAACAAAACCAGCGTTGGCAGTAGAACCCATGCCAAGGCCCCGGGCCAGATCGCCCAAAACTCGTTGGTGACAAAATACTGTCGGCTGACGTCCCAATCCGGCGCGGTTTGACGGCGTGCGGTGTAAAGAAACGGATGGATCAGCGCCAAAATCGCGGCGGCCCGCGCCAGCAATTGGTGCATTCGCATGACGATATCGGTTCCCGCTTTCCGCGCGACGACGCGGTAGCGGCTCAATAGAAGGAACTCGGCCAGCAACACCGACATGGCCAACAGCCCTGCACCTGAAGCGATCTCGTCCAGAATTGGGCGTGGCGGCAGGCCTTGCGACCAAGCCAGCCCAAGAGGCAATAGCGAGATCGCAACGTAGAACAGGAACAAAAACCAGACAGGCATCGTCTTACCCCTTTATGCGCGCCGTTTAACGGCTAACGGGTCGTGGCCAAGGGAGCTAGAGAAAACGTAGGTTTTCATGCGCTTAAGTGTCAGCTGTCGGTCTTGGGTAACACCTCCGATGTGCAGATCGGCGAAGCCTTAATCGTCAATGACGGTGAAACGGACAATATCTTGCAAGAGCCTGTTGGCCTCTTCCCAGATATCGAAGAAGATAAGGTCCCGACCCACCTTCTGGTTCGTGACCAGGTCTATTGGTTCACGGCCCGGCGACCCGAGCGACTAAAGATACATGACCAAACCTAATCCAGACCCTAAGGGCTTTCTGACAGAGCTTTTTCAAGTGGCCGTTTCCGAGGCTGACCCGATGAAGGTAATCCCGCGTCATCTGCCGCCTAAACCCGAAGGGCGCTTGATGGTCATCGGGGCTGGCAAGGCCAGTGCGCGCATGGCCGAAGCGGTTGAAGGCGTCTATGGCCCCTGCGAAGGGTTGGTGATCACCCGCTATGGCTATGCCCGGCCCTGTCAGGGCATAGAGATTGTCGAAGCCGCCCACCCGGTGCCCGATCAGGCCGGGGTCGATGCCACGCGCCGCATGCTGGACCTGGTCCGCGGGCTTGGTCCTGATGATACCGTCTTGGCACTGATCTCTGGGGGAGGCTCAGCGTTGCTGTGTGCCCCGATCGAGGGAATGACCCTTGCCGACAAACAGGCGGTGAATGCCGCCCTTTTGGCCTCTGGCGCCCCGATCGGTGAGATGAATATCGTCCGTCCGCAGCTTTCGCAGGTGAAAGGCGGGCGCCTTGCTGCGGCCTGCCACCCGGCCAAGGTGATCAGCCTGATCATCTCGGATGTGCCAGGCGATGACCCGGCCGAAATCGCCTCGGGTCCAACATGTGCTGGCAACAGCACCCCCGAGGCCGCGCTTGCGGTTCTTGACCGCTGGAACATCCAGCTTGATCCAAAAGTTCGCGACCTGATCGCCAAACCGAAGATCGCGCAAGATGCGAACTCAGGTTCCGAGGCTGCGGATGTTTTGCAGATCGTGGCTGCGCCGTCCCAATCGCTGGACGCCACAGCGGCCCTTGCACGGAAGCAAGGGTACGAAGTGCGCATTCTGGGGGATGCCTTGGAAGGAGAGGCCCGCGATTTGGCGCGCCATCACGCCCAAATGGCCATCGAGTTGCAGGCCGGGATGGCACCAAGCGACACGCCGGTCTTGTTGCTGTCGGGGGGGGAATGCACTGTCACGCGAACCGGTAACGGGGTGGGTGGCCCGAATGCCGAATACACTTTGTCTGCGGCAATCACTCTGGCAGGGCATGCGGGTATCCACGTCCTGTCTTGTGACACCGATGGCGTGGATGGGGCCGCCGAAGTCGCCGGCGCTTACGCGGGTCCGCAAACACTTGTTGGCGAAGGTCGCCTAGAAAGTGCCAAGGCAGCATTGGCCAACAATGACGCGCATACGTTCTTTGGTAACATCGACAGCCAGATCGTGACCGGCCCCACACTGACAAACGTGAATGACTTTCGGGCGTTGCTGATCTTTCCGGCGGGCAACTGATGTCGGCTTAGTTTGACGGCCCGTCCTTCTTGGGGCGCGGACGGTAGACGGGCAGGGACCACCCGAAGATGATGCTGCCTGCGCGCAGCAGGAAGGTCATGCTGCCACAGGCCAGCAGTACGAAAACCACGGGAAGCCCCAACCACAGACACAGGACAGCCGCCAAGCCCCCCGCAAAAGCGGTGGTCACATAAAGTTCGCCCTTCTGCAGCACCAGCGGAACCTCGTTGCAGACCACGTCGCGCATCAGGCCTCCAAAGCACCCGGTCACGACCCCCATCATCAGGATGACAGCGAACCCATGGTCCAGCGACAGGGCGACGAACACCCCGGCAGGCACCGCAACAGCCAGTGCTGCCGCGTCCAGCCATAGGATGGCCTTGTACCGGCTTTCCAGAAGGTGCGCTGTGAAGAACACCAGAAGTGCTGCAACCGAGATCACGCCGATATAGGTCGGATCCTTGACCCAGAAGACAGGCAGCCGACCCAGAAACAAGTCACGCAACGTACCGCCGCCGACCGCAGTCAGGGCGGCGATGAAGATGAACCCGACCACATCCAATTGCGCCCGGCTGGCCGTCAGCGCCCCGGTCAGCGCAAAGACGAACACCGCCGCAAGGTCTAGGCCCGTCGTCAGTGTCATGACGCGCTCTTTTTGAACGGCGCCATCCCGGCGCGGGCCAATTCATCGGCACGCTCGTTTTCTGGATGGCCTGCGTGGCCTTTGACCCACTCCCATGTCACGTCATGGCTGGCCTGCGCTGCATCCAGCCGCTGCCAAAGCTCCACGTTTTTCAGGCCGCCCTTCTTCTTCCAGCCATTGCGCTTCCAGCCGTGAATCCACTTTGTGATCCCGTCCTTCACATAGGCACTGTCGGTGACAACCGTGATCGCAGTGGCCCGGTCTAGCGTTTCCAAAGCGGTGATCGCGGCCATTAGTTCCATTCGGTTGTTGGTGGTCTCGGGCTCTCCGCCATTGAGTTCACGCTCTTTGACAACCGCGTCCCCGTCCTTGGCTTGCAGCAACACGCCCCAGCCCCCCGGGCCGGGATTGCCGGAACAGGCACCGTCGGTATAAGCGAACAGCTTCGGCATCAGGACCGGCCTGCCAATGTCAGAGTTAGGGGTGCTGTCACAGGGTATCTCCTTCGGCCACGGCCTGGGCTATGATGATGATAAAGGAAGAGACTTCTCCGCTTAACCCTACTTCGCTGCCGGTGTGGCTATGCAGGATTTTCAGGCCAGCATCGGCCAGCAGAGATCGCAATTCGGTCTCTTCATAGAAACTGTAAAACCGTCCCAGCTTGTCACGTTGCTCGCCCGAGCCCAGCTTCAGGCCAAGCAGGACATGACCTTCGGGCTTCAGCGCGCGCGCAATCTGGTCCAGATGGCCCGGGAAGTCCGCGCGCGGGGCGTGCAACAGGCTGAAATGCGCCCAGATGGCGTCGAACTGGTTCTCAGCGCTCAGCGCTGCAAAGGGTTCAATCCGTACCTCAACCCCGAACTTATCGCGCGCCAAAGCGGCCATCTCGGGCGAGGCATCGGTGGCCTCAACCGTGAACCCTGCCTTCGCGAACCGAGCAGCCCAATGCCCGGGGCCACAGCCCCAATCCAGCACGTGTCCCCCTTCGGGAATGTATCGGATAAACTTGTCGAACGTCGGTTTGGGTTTGTCCGTATCCGTCGCGAACTTTTGAGCATAGCGACCCGCTTGCCCAGCATAGACGTCCAGCGTTTTGCGGTCGGTCATGCGGGTTCGCGCAAAACGCGCGGGACTTTGAACTCGACGTTCTCCTGAGCAGTCTCGACCTGCTCTATGGTGACGTCGAAACGGTCACGAAACGCGTCGATGACTTCGTTCACCAGAACCTCGGGGGCCGACGCCCCGGCGGTGATGCCAACCGATGTGATCCCTTCCAAGGCGCGCCAGTCGATATTCTCGGCCCGCTGCACCAGCTGGGAATAGTCACAGCCAGCCGCGGCCCCGACCTCGACCAACCGTTTCGAGTTCGACGAATTTGGTGCCCCGATCACCAGCAGCGCATCTGCCTTTGGCGCAATCGCCTTCACGGCTGCCTGTCGGTTTGTGGTGGCGTAGCAGATGTCTTCTTTATGTGGGCCAACGATCGCTGGGAAACGGTCCTGAAGTGCGGCGACGATTCCGGCGGTGTCATCAACCGACAGGGTGGTCTGGGTGATGAACGCCAGCTTGCCCGGGTCACGCGGATCCAGCGTTGCAACGTCTTCGACGGTTTCGACCAGCAGAACCTCGCCCTCGGGCAGTTGGCCCATTGTTCCGATGGTTTCCGGGTGGCCCGCATGACCGATCATCACCATCTGCAAACCGTTGGCGTGGTGGCGTTCGGCCTCGATATGGACTTTGGAGACCAAAGGGCAGGTGGCGTCGACATAAACCATCTCGCGCCGTTCGGCCTCGGCTGGCACAACCTTTGCCACGCCGTGGGCTGAAAAGATCACGGGGCGATCATCGGGGCAGTCAGACAGTTCTTCAACAAACACCGCACCCAGATCACGCAGCCCGTCGACCACATATTTGTTATGCACGATCTCATGGCGCACATAGACCGGCGCCCCCCACTTTTGCAGGGCCATCTCGACGATCTTGATCGCGCGGTCGACACCGGCGCAGAACCCACGCGGGGCGGCAAGATAAAGGGTAAGGGGCGGTTTGGTCATGGCGGGCTCCTGCTCTGGGTCACAGAGGTAACCCCCGCGCTGCGACCCGTCCAGACCTGCAGAACGAAAAACCGGGGCGCTGGGCCCCGGTTCTGATCTTTAGCTGTCTGCGTATTCCGCAGGTTCGCGCGTCGGCGCCGGCATCTCGCGCGGCGGGCGCCCGATGACATCGCGCAGCTCTGACAGTTCGATGAAGTTGTCAGCCTGGCGGCGCAGCTCATCTGCGATCATCGGCGGTTGGCTCTTGATTGTCGAAACAACCGAAACGCGGACGCCCTGACGTTGTAGGCTTTCGACCAGCGGGCGGAAGTCGCCATCGCCCGAGAACAGGACGATATGGTCCACGCGCGGGGCCAGCTCCATGGCATCGACGGTCAGTTCGATATCCATGTTGCCTTTGACCTTCCGGCGGCCTTGGGCGTCGGTGTATTCCTTCGCCGGCTTCGTCACCATGGTGAAGCCGTTGTAGTTCAGCCAGTCCACCAGCGGGCGGATTGGCGAATAGTCGTCGTTCTCCAGCAAAGCGGTGTAATAGAACGCACGCAGAAGTTTCCCTCGACGCATGAATTCCTGACGGAGAAGTTTGTAGTCGATGTCGAACTCAAGCGCTTTTGCGGCTGCGTAAAGGTTCGAACCATCGATGAACAGCGCAAGCCGTTCGTCGCGATAAAACATCTAATAGTCCTTTCAAAAACATTCTGATCAAAAGGTGGTGAGTGGAGTTTTGGAGTGAGTGAGTGGAATAATTTGATCAGAACGGATAACCAAAGTTAATCCATTCTTTCGCGGAGTCAAAGAGTGTCTTTTTACAAAAGTGACACAATTTTCCTTGTTGCATTGGGGGCGAACGTAGCGTCAACCGCCGGTACCCCGCTGGAAACGCTGCAAGAAGCTCTTCGTTTGCTGGTGAACGATTCGGTCCAAATTAAGAAGGTTAGCCGGTTTTTCGCGACCCCTTGCGTGCCCGCTGGGTCCGGGCCTGACTATGTTAACGCTGCTGCGATATTACGCGCACAGATGACACCCGCTCAGATTTTGGCGCACCTGCACGGTGTCGAGGATCAGTTGGGCCGTGTGCGTGAAACCCGTTGGGGGGCGCGGGGGATCGACTTGGATCTGCTGGCTTGTGATCAAATTATTCTGCCCGATCCGCAGACCCTGCGCCAATGGATAGACCTGCCTTTCGAGGATCAGATGAAGGACGCCCCAACCGAACTTTTGTTGCCGCACCCTCGCCTTCAGGACCGGGGATTCGTTTTGCTGCCGCTGGCCGAAATTGCCCCAGAGTGGTGTCATCCGTTGCTGGGGAAGACCGTAACCCAGATGTTGGCCGCCCTTCCGCCTGCAGAAACCGCCGAAATCACGGTAATCTGACCCGATTTTCAACCGCATCGCTCTTGTCAAGGCGAACGGCAGCCTTTAGGTAGGCTTTTCTAGTTTTCCACATGGATTGGAGTCCCTCATGGCCCGCGTGACGGTTGAAGATTGCGTTGACAAGGTTCCGAACCGGTTTGAGCTTGTAATGCTCGCCGCGCATCGTGCGCGTGAAATCTCGGCAGGCGAAGCCCTGACCGTGGATCGCGACAACGACAAAAACCCCGTTGTGTCCCTGCGTGAGATTGCGGAAGAAACCCAATCTGCCGACGATCTGCGCGAGCGCATGATCGAAAGCCTGCAGACCCAGATCGAGGTCGACGAGCCGGAAGAAGATTCGATGGCTCTGCTGATGGGCAGCGACAACGACAAGCCCGAGGACGACATGTCCGAAGAGAACCTGCTGCGCGCCTTGATGGAAGCACAGGGTCAGAAGTAATCGGCGCTATGCGCCCACAGGATAAGCGGACCGGATGGCCAAGATCGACGTCGAAGACCTGATCTCTCTGGTCCGCAACTACAACCCCAAGACAGACGAAGCCCTGATCCGCGAAGCCTATGCCTATGGCGAGGAGATGCACGAGGGTCAGTTCCGCCGGTCCGGGGAACCTTATTTCACACATCCCGTTGCCGTTGCCGCCATCCTGACCGAACAGCGTCTGGATGATGCGACCATTATCACGGCGCTTCTGCACGACACGATCGAAGACACAAAGGCCAGCTATTCCGAGGTGGCCCAGAAGTTCGGCACCGAAGTTGCTGAACTGGTCGATGGGGTCACCAAGCTGACCAACCTGCAATTGTCCTCGTCCGAGACCAAGCAGGCAGAGAACTTCCGCAAGCTTTTCATGGCCATGTCCAAGGACCTGCGGGTGATCTTGGTGAAACTGGCTGACCGTCTGCACAATATGCGGACGATCAAGTCCATGAAGGACGAAAAGCAGGTCCAGAAAGCGCGCGAGACGATGGATATCTTTGCGCCGCTCGCGGGCCGCATGGGTATGCAGTGGATGCGGGAAGAGCTGGAAGATCTGGCCTTCCGCGTTCTGAACCCCGAAGGCCGCAGCTCTATCATCCGGCGCTTCATCACGTTGCAGCGGGAAACCGGCGACGTGGTGCATCAGATCACCAAAGACATCCGGACCGCTTTGGAAGCAGAGCAGATCAACGCCGATGTCTATGGCCGCGCCAAGAAACCCTATGGCATCTGGCGCAAGATGCAGGAAAAGGATCAGGGCTTCTCGCGCCTGTCCGACATCTATGGATTCCGCGTCATTACCGGGTCCGAGGCCGATTGCTATCGTGTCCTTGGTGTCATCCACCAGCGTTGGCGCGCGGTGCCGGGGCGGTTCAAGGACTATATCAGCCAGCCGAAATCGAACGGCTATCGCTCGATCCACACCACCGTATCGGGGCGCGACGGCAAACGCGTAGAGATTCAGATCCGCACCCGTCAGATGCACGAAGTTGCTGAATCCGGCGTCGCGGCACATTGGTCCTATCGCGATGGGATCCGGGCCGAAAACCCCTTTGCCGTTGATCCGGCCAAGTGGCTGGCCTCGTTGACAGAGCGGTTTGAAAATGCCGACGACCACGGTGAATTCCTCGAACACGTGAAGATGGAAATGTATTCCGACCAGGTCTTCTGCTTCACGCCGAAGGGGGATGTGGTCAAGCTGCCGAAGGGCGCAACGCCGCTGGACTATGCCTATGCGATCCACACGCGGATCGGCGACAGCTGTGTCGGCGCTAAGGTCGACCACATCCGCGTGCCCCTTTGGACCCGCCTGCGCAACGGCCAGCATATCGAGATCATCACCGCCGAGGGCCAGCGCCCGCAGCCAACATGGCTGGATATCGTGGTTACGGGTCGGGCCAAGGCCGCAATCCGCAAATCGCTGCGGGAAGAGGACCGGGAACGGTTTATCAAGCTTGGGCGTGAACTGGCCCGCGTGGCGTTCAACCATGTTGGCAAGAAATCCACTGACAAGGCGCTCAAGACCGCCGCCAAGCATTTCGGTCTGGCTGATGCGGATGAACTCTTGTCCCGTCTGGGCAGCGCCGAGCTGCGCGCGCGCGACGTGGTGACGACCATCTACCCCGAGGTTGCAGCCCTTGCGCCCGCCAATATCGACCCCAAAAGCGCTGTTATCGGCCTGTCGCCCGACCAGTCCTTTACCCGTGCGGGCTGTTGCCAGCCGGTTCCGGGAGAGCGGATCGTAGGCATCACATATCGCGGCGAAGGCGTTGTTGTTCATGCCATCGACTGCCCCAACCTTGCCAAGCTCGAAGACCAGCCAGACCGGTGGGTCGATCTGCATTGGCACAGCGGAACGCACCCGGCGATTCACACGGTCTCACTAGAGATCACTATCCGAAATGATGCCGGTGTACTGGGACATATCTGCACATTGATCGGAGAGCATAAAGCCAATATCTCCGACCTGCATTTCATGGACAAGAAGCCTGACTTTTACAAAATCATGCTGAATGTGGACTTGCGGGACGTAGAGCACCTGCACATGGTCATGACCGCGCTGGAAGCGGAAAGTGACGTCGCAGAGCTAGTCCGACACAGAGACGCCGAGCCCGAGTAGGGCCAAAAGGAGAATGACGTCTTGGTCTTCAAGCGTCGACATAAGCGCAGTTGGCTTCAGATCGTCGCTGACAGTCTCTATCCCAAAGGGGGATGGGGTCGCGCAGCTCTGTATATCCGCCACCGCCTGCATCGGCTTCCTGATACGCCCCACAAAATCGCCCGCGGAATCGGGGCAGGGGTGTTCACGACATTCACGCCATTCTACACGCTGCATTTCTTCATCGCCGCAATCCTTGCGCGGATGATGAAAGGCAATGTGCTGGCGGCCCTTCTGGCGACCTTCTTCGGCAACCCGCTGACCTATATTCCGATCGGTGTGATCTCTTTGAAAACCGGTCATTTCCTGTTGGGAACAGAGTTCGACGAAGAGGTCGACAAATCTTTGGTCGACAAGTTCTTCGGGGCGGCCTCTGATTTCGTGACCAACCTTTGGGCGCTATTCACCGAGGCAGAAGCCGACTGGTCCCATCTCAGCCTGTTCTATGACGAGGTCTTCTTCCCCTACATGGTTGGCGGGGTCATTCCCGGGATCATCGCTGGGGTCATCGCCTACTACCTGTCTCTGCCGGTGATCACGACCTATCAGAAACGCCGTCGGGCAAAGCTGAAGAAAAAGCTGGAACAGCTGCGCGCCAACGCGGTAGCAAAACCCAAAGACTGAACCCGGAATCGTCAGGGGGGCTTCAATGACCCAGAATAAACTGCGCCTTGGCGTGAATATCGACCATGTGGCCACCTTGCGGAATGCCCGCGGCGGCGCCTATCCCGACCCGATCCGCGCGGCCCTTCTGGCCGTAGAGGCTGGCGCAGACGGTATCACCGCCCACCTGCGCGAAGATCGCCGCCACATCGTGGACAGTGATATCGACGGGCTGATGGACGTTCTGACAAAGCCGTTGAACTTCGAGATGGCCGCCACCGAAGAAATGCAGACCATCGCCCTGCGTCACAAACCTCATGCCGTCTGTGTTGTTCCCGAAAAGCGTGAAGAACGGACAACCGAAGGCGGCCTTGACGTGGCCCGCGACGAAAGCAGGCTGGCGGCTTTCATCGCGCCCCTGCGCGAGGCGGGATCACGTGTCTCGATGTTTATCGAGGCCGATGCCGATCAGATACAAGCCTCGGCCCGTATTGGCGCGGCCGTGGTAGAGCTGCATACCGGCACCTATTGCGACCTGCATGCCGAAGGTAACTTCACCGCCCGCGATGCCGAACTGGAAAAACTGCGCGAAGGCGCTGCACTGGCCCATTCTCTTGGGCTAGAGGTGCATGCCGGCCACGGTCTGACCTATGACACCGTGACCCCCATTGCGGCGATGCCCGAGGTGGTCGAGTTGAACATCGGGCACTTCCTGATGGGCGAAGCCGTCTTCCGCGGCCTTGGCCCCGCGATCGCCGAGATGCGCCGCTTGATGGACGAGGCACGCGCGTGACCCAGACCCCACCCGATATGCTGTACCACGGTACCAGCTCGGAAAACGCCACGTCGATTCTGGTCGAAGGGCTGAAGCCGGGGGCAGACGACCATGTTCACCTGTCGTCAGATCCCGCCAAGGCCCGAGAGGCCGCTGCTCATCTGGTAAAGCCTGTGGTCTTTTCAGTCTACGCGGGTGCTGCGTTCTCTGAGGGCCAATCCTTTAGCTCTGCTGCAGACGACCTATGGCTTACAGAGTCGGTTCATCCAGACTTTCTGTATCTGCCCCACGTCAGAGGCGCGGAATAGGGTCTAGGGGCGCTTGGACCGATAGTCACGCCATCCAAGCCCAGGAATGACGCCTTTCATCGAAATGCTGCCACCTCGTTGAGCTGGTGCCAACTTTGAAAGCTCGGCCACCAAGGCCTGTAGCGCCTCTTTGTCTGTTTGGACGCGGGTCTGGGAGCTGTGTTTCGTCAGCGGTTTCATCATCGGGTTAGAGTTGACCTCGTAGATCTGGGGCTTCCCATCCACCATCCCATAATCGATACGCCCGTATTCCAATCCAGCGATTTTCGCTACGTCTTGCATGAGCCTTGTGTGGGGATATTCACGCTGTTCCACCAAATCAGCCAAATAGTTCTCTTCAGTGGCTAGTCCCAGTTCGCCCAGCTTCGCCTGCCAGCCGGAATCGGTCACCGTGAGCCCGCGAATAATCTTTCCGTTCACGAAATGCGCGGCATGTTTGCGGAAGATCTGCGTCCCCGGTTCCGGCTGGGCGCAATACTCGACAAAGACAAGATCGGACAGAACCTTTCCATCCGTCTTCGCGCGATCCAACGCCTGCTTTGCGTCGTCTATCGAGTGAAGTAAGTCCGATTCCGTTCCGCGATGCGCGTGGATCGTGCGCAGAAAAACGGGAAAGCGGTCGGGCCACTCGTCCTGCGCGGGCTGCCAACACGTGAAAGCGTTCACGCCGCGCGCCTTCAAGCGCCTAAGCAACGCAGCCCGGTGCATGAAATTTCTTGGATTGTTCAGAATAGACAGGCCTTCTCGCGTCAAGCGCTCATAGACGAAACCTGCTGCCTCTAAAGTCCAAGGATGAACGCGGTCGAAATCCGCCAGAATGTAACCCGCGCGGGGCAATCGTTTTGCCGTCAGAAATTGATCGTAACTCCACCGTTCCAGCCTCACCCCTGCCTGCCGCATCGGTACAACGAGATATTTGAACGAGTTTCGTTTGGGTGCCGTCGTTACTGATATCAACGTCCGATCCGAGGCCAATCGCCAAGGCCTGTTCAGGAAAGCTAGGTTTGAAACGTTGACCCAAACTGACAAAGTTGTACCGTAACGAAAAGTGAACAGAGAGGGTCCCATGAATAACGTCAAACTGAATATGAGCAAGCTTCTTGGTTATCGACTGTTTACACAAGATTGCACCGAGACGACTTCTGCTTCGGCTATTGCAATTAAACTGGGCGTTAAGAAGGGCGACAAAAGGATCAAAGCCAAGGTTGGCGGTAAGCTTGGCGGCAAGGAAGGCCGTAAGGTTACCTGATAGCTGTTCAATTTAAATAGCAAGGGGCTCTTCAAGGGCCCCTTCTGCGTTTCAGGATGACTTTATGACCCCCTCTTCGGAATTTGCACCCTCTGCCAAGCAAGGCCTTATGGCGGATGAACGGATGCACCACGAACTCGCCGCCAGCCTTGACCACATTGCCGACGCGTTGTCGGAGAGCTTGCCGCTGCAGGCGCAGACACTGCGAGGTCAGGTCGTGGCTTTGCGTGGAGGACGTAAAGTCCCGTCGCACTGTTTTAGGGACTATTACAACCTCGTAGACTCAATACTGACCGATAACAAGAAAGACGTTGAGGCCTTTGTCGAAATGATCGGGGCCAGCGCAGACCGCGTGTCGGGGATGCAGTTCCAGCACTATGGCCAGCCAGAAGCAGCTGCGCTTTGCACGCAATTGATTGAAGAGGGCATGGAATTCGGGGTCGTAGATCCGACCACAGCGTCCGACTTTGAAAGTCTGGTGCGAGAGGGCCTCGCTCTGGCAAAACAAGCGATTCCTGATTTGTATGATGAGGTAACCGCCATCGTTCACGAAGTCCTTTTGGCTCATGCCCCAGAAGGAGCAGCCTTTGAGTTCGACGGTGCCTCGCACTACCAATTCTGGGGGCTATTGATGCTGAACCCAAAGCATCATCGTACACCGATTGCGGTTATAGAGGTTCTGGCTCATGAGGCGGCGCATTCTTTGCTGTTTGGTCTGACGATCGAAGAGCCCTTGGTACTGAACCCAGATGAAGATCTGTTTGCGTCTCCGTTGCGAGTTGATCCTCGGCCGATGGACGGCATCTATCATGCGACTTTTGTTTCGGCGCGAATGGCGTGGGCGATGGAAGCCTTGGCCAAAAGCGATTTGCTGGATGCTGCACAGAAGGAGTGGGCACTGGACGCTGCGGCGAAAGACCGGGAAAACTTCGCAAGTGGCCTATCGGTAGTTGATCAACACGGGATATTAAGCCAGACCGGGGCATCCATTCTAAAAGGCGCGCGCGACTGGATCAACGCCGCCTAGGCGCGTTGAGGGAGCAGCTTCATGATCCTTGGCATTGGCACTGACCTTGCGAATATCGAGCGTATCCAAGGTACGCTGGATCGTTTCGGCGACCGATTTCGCAATCGCGTTTTCACCGAGACAGAGCAGAGCAAGGCAGAACGCCGAGCTGACACAGCTGGCACCTATGCCAAGCGGTGGGCCGCGAAAGAGGCCTGTTCCAAGGCGCTTGGCACGGGGCTGCGGATGGGAATCAGCTGGAAAGACATGGCTGTGACCAACCTGAAAACTGGCCAACCCGTGATGCATGTCACCGGGTGGGCCGCGGAACGGCTGGCCGAAATGACGCCCGAGGGCCACGAGGCCATCATCCACGTCACATTGACAGATGATCACCCCTGGGCGCAGGCCTTTGTCGTGATCGAGGCGCGGCCCTTGGGTTGACACCAAGCGCGCAGCCGACCATTTAGCGATATCCCTTTATTTGCAGGCAGGAACGGGCATGGCTGAGAAGCAAAAAGACGGTTGGCTGGTCGATAACGTCAAGACCATCGTCTACGCACTTTTGATCGCGGGCGTCTTCCGGACGCTGTTCTTTCAGCCGTTCTGGATCCCGTCGGGCTCTATGAAGGACACGCTGCTGATCGGTGATTTCCTGTTCGTGAACAAAATGGCCTACGGCTATTCCCAGTATTCCTGCGAAGTGCCGATCGCCCGGGTCAGCTTCTGCCCCTTTGAAGGTCGTGTTCTCGAAAGCGAGCCTGAACGTGGCGACGTCGTGGTCTTCCGTCACCCGACCCAGAATGTCGACTATATCAAGCGATTGATCGGTATGCCGGGTGACACGGTTCAGGTGCGTGATGGGCGCCTGTTCTTGAACGGGACTGCGGTGGCCCTTGCTGACGGCGGTACCTTTGAAGAGATTAAAGAGGCTCAGGGCCCGCAACGACGTGAACCTCGCTGCATGAACGGACCCGTTGGCATGGGCGGTATCTGCGAAAAGCAACGCCTTATCGAGACCCTGCCAAACGGCGTATCTCACAGCATCCTGAACACGTTCGACAATCACACCGGGGACAACACCCCGCTGTTCACGGTGCCCGAAGATCACTATTTCTTCATGGGTGATAACCGCGACAACAGTATCGACAGCCGGTATTTGCAGCGTGCTGGTGGCGTGGGTTACCTGCATAAAGACCTGCTGATTGGCCGTGCAGATCGGATCATGTTCTCGTCCGCTGGCAAGTCGCTGTTCTACTTCTGGACATGGCGCAGCGATCGTTTCTTCAAGGCGATTGAATGAAGCTGTCTGCGGACCTCAGATCTTTCTGCGATCGGCTTGGCCATCAGTTTGGTCAGCCAGAGCTGATCCAGCGTGCCCTGACGCACCCATCGATTTCCTCGGCGACCCGGCCCGACAACCAGCGGCTGGAATTTCTGGGGGACCGGGTGCTTGGGCTGGTGATGTCAGAGGCCTTGCTGGCCGCCGATCCCAACGCGGCAGAAGGCCAACTGGCCCCACGTTTCAACGCACTGGTGCGCAAGGAAACCTGCGCAGATGTCGCCAGAGAGATCGATCTGGGCGAAGTGCTGAAACTTGGCCGCTCCGAGATGCTGTCAGGCGGACGCCGCAAACAGGCCCTGCTTGGGGACGCGATGGAGGCGGTGATTGCCGCCGTCTATCTGGACGCTGGCTTTGACACGGCCAAGTCACTGGTCCTGCGCCTGTGGGGGGATCGTATACACAAGGTGGATGCCGACGCCCGCGACGCCAAAACGGCCTTGCAGGAATGGGCGCAGGCACGCGGCCAGAAGCCCCCGCAGTATATCGAAAAATCACGCACTGGCCCTGACCACGCCCCGGTTTTTGTAATCGAGGTTCTTCTGGATAGCGGGCAAAGCGCTCAGGCAACAGCCGGTTCGAAACGTCAGGCCCAACAGGCCGCGGCACAAACCTTACTGGATCAGCTGCCAAGCTGAAACGATCTCGAAAATTTGTGGTGCGGGACGATAAGTCGGGCGTCTAGACTGTTGGTACAGCGACAGGAGGCACCATGAACACTCCCGCACATATGGCCCTTGCCTGGGCCGTGCTTGGCCGCAAGTCCCATCCGCCCGGATCCGTCTGGTACATTCTGGGCGGTGCCTTCCTTCCGGATATGGCTTTGTTTGCGCGCGCTGCCTTGGGGGAGCGCGACGGGCTTCCGATTCTGGTGGACGCGCTGAACTCTTTACCGGTCTACGCAGTGCTTCTGGGTGTGGCCTTGTGGTTGGGTAAAAGGGGCGTCGCGTTGCTGGCAGCGGCAGCTTTGCTGCACATCGCTATGGACCTGCCCCTGCATGCCGATGATGCCCGTGCGCATTTCTGGCCGTTGACCGACTGGCGCTTTCAAAGCCCTGTCTCATTCTGGGATGGGGATCACCATGGTCGGATCTTTGGAATTCTGGAAGCGGTGTTGTTTATGGGCTGTGGCATGCTTATCTGGCAGCGGCAGGAGCATTTCGCCGCAAAAGCCCTGCTTGTAGCCTTTGGCGCGCTTTATGCTGTGACATTTGTGCATTTTGTCGGTCATGCCTTCGCCAACGAGCATTGGGCACCGTGGTAAGGCTTTGCAAACCGTACTCTTTGGGCTAAAGCGCCCCCTTGTCAGATAAAAAGGGTCACCATGACAACCAAAGCCGGCTTCGTCGCACTGATCGGAGAGCCCAACGCGGGCAAATCCACGCTTCTCAACCGTATGGTGGGGGCGAAGGTTTCTATTGTGACGCACAAGGTGCAGACCACGCGCGCCCGTATTCGTGGTGTGGCGATGGAAGGGGATGCGCAGATCGTCTTCGTCGATACGCCGGGTCTGTTCCGTCCGCGCCGTCGGTTGGACCGTGCGATGGTGGCCGCCGCTTGGGGCGGTGCCGCAGATGCCGATATCGTTGTCCTGTTGATCGAAGCACACCGTGGTCTGACTGAAGGTGCGCAGAAGATTATCGACGCCCTGCACGAACGAATCAACCCGAACCAGACCGTTGCGCTGGCGATCAACAAGATCGACCGGGTGAAGGCCGAGCAACTGCTGGCCCTGACCACCCAGATGAACGAGGCCTACCCCTTTGCCCAGACCTTTATGATCTCGGCTGAAAAGGGTCACGGCGTCGATGACCTGCGCGGCTGGCTGGCCAATCAGTTGCCCGAAGGTCCGTGGATGTACCCCGAGGATCAGATTGCCGATCTGCCTATGCGCATGATCGCCGCCGAGATGACGCGCGAGAAACTGACCCTGCGCCTGCATCAGGAACTACCCTACCAGCTGACGGTCGAGACCGAGCAGTGGGAAGAACGCAAGGATGGTTCGGCCCGGATCGATCAGGTGATCTATGTCGCGCGTGATGGCCACAAGGGCATCGTGCTGGGCAACAAGGGTGAAACCATCAAGGCTGTCAGCCAAGCTGCCCGCGCCGAGTTGAAAGAGTTCCTAGGTCGCGAGGTGCACTTGTTCCTGCAGGTGAAAGTCCGTCCGAAATGGCTGGAAGAGGCAGAGCGCTATTCCGAAATGGGCCTCGACTTCAAAGATGGTAACTGAGCCACGCCTGACCGCCGACTTCTGGGTCCGCGCCTATCTCGCGCGGCTACGGCTGGCCGATATCCCGGTCTTCGTGACCTCTAAGGGGGATGAAACGGCCGGGGCGGTTTTGGTCAAGCTGAACACGTTGGATGGGCAGGCCAAGCTGTTTCATCGCAGCTATGACCTGATGTCTGGTGCGCGCGAATGGGCGGTTCTGGCGGAAGGGCCAGAGGCTGACGTCGATCAATCCGTCACCAAGCAGCGAGGTTTTGACCCCGATATCTGGGTGATCGAAGTCGAAGATCGCAATGGCCGCCACCTGTTGGACGAGGACGGGCTGGCCTAAGGCTTGACTTTGCCCTCGCACGCCCAAGTACTGTGGCAAGACCAAGCGGAGGGGTTCGATGGATTGGCAGGATGAAGGGGTGATCCTTGGGGTGCGGCCCCACGGCGAGACCTCTGCCATTGTCGAGATTTTCACCCATGGCCACGGGCGTCACGTAGGTGTCGTACGCGGCGGGGTCAGCCGCAAACTTTCCCCAATATTGCAGCCCGGATCACAAGTGGCCGCCACTTGGCGGGCTCGGTTGGAAGAACATATCGGCAGTTTCACAGTTGAACCCTTGCAATCGCGTGCAGGCCTATTGTCTGACCGTGACGCGCTGGCCGGGCTGAATGCGCTATGCGCCCTATTGCGCTTTGCCCTGCCAGAGCGCGAAGTTCATCCGCGCCTTTATTCGCAGACCATGACCGTACTTGAAATGTTGGAAGGGTCTGACTTCTGGCCCTTGGCCTATCTACGGTGGGAGGCCGCACTTTTGGAAGAGCTGGGCTTTGGCCTTGATCTGGCCACCTGCGCCGTCACCGGGACGACCGAAGGCCTTTGCTATGTCTCTCCCAAATCGGGCCGCGCGGTTTCCGCTGAGGGGGCTGGAGAGTGGGGCGACCGGTTGCTGCCCTTGCCACCCGAACTGACAGGGGCAGGAGACGGTAATATCGGCGGTGTATTGGACGGGTTGCAGACCACGGGCTACTTTCTGGACACACGGCTCGCACCGGCCTTGGGGGACAAGCATATCCCAGAGGCACGCCGCCGCCTGCTGGAACGCCTGAGACGGAGATCAGAGTGATGAAGACCTACGCCGAACTTCTGGACATCGCGACCAAGCGGAAAGGCGAAGAGTTCTTGGCCGATCACCTGACAGTTTCTGAGGTGTCGCTGGCTGACCTGACAGATGATCGCATCCTTTCAGAATTCTCGCGCGGGGTATTTCAAGCCGGGTTCAGCTGGAAAGTCATCGACAACAAGTGGCCCGGTTTCGAAGAGGCTTTCGAGCGTTTTGATATCGCGCGTAACGCCTTCATGTCCGATGAGGATTTGGACCGACATCTCGCGAACAAGGCAATCGTCCGCAACGCTCAGAAAATCCTGTCGATCCGCGACAACGCGATCTTCCTGTCCGACCTCGCGCAAGCGCACGGCAGTGCCGCGTCTTTCTTTGCTGCTTGGCCGTCGACTGACGCCGTGGGGCTTTATGATCTGATTAAGACGCGCGGTAGCCGGTTGGGAGGGATGACGGGGCCCTATTCCTTGCGACGACTTGGCTACGATGGGGTGATCTTCTCGAAATCGGTTGTGTCGGCCCTGAACATGGCCGGGGCGGTGGACGGGGCCGTGACCTCGAAAACCGCGATGAGGAAGGCGCAAGAGGCGATCAATACTTGGGCCGAGGAAAGCGGACAGCCCCACGCCGTGATCAGCCGTGTTCTGGCTTTCAGCGTTCCGGATTGAGGGGCCGAAACGAAAAACGCCCCGGGAACCCCGAGGCGCCTTTGATGTTGATGTGAACTGGCTTAGCCCAGAAGACGGCGCGCGATCACTTGCGCCTGAATTTCAGCAGCGCCTTCAAAGATGTTCAGGATGCGCGCGTCACACAGAACGCGGCTGATCTGATACTCCAGCGCAAAGCCGTTGCCGCCATGGATTTGCAGTGCGTTATCCGCACAGGCCCATGCGATACGGGCACCAAGCAGCTTGGCCATGCCAGCCTCAAGGTCGCAGCGTTTGTCGTGGTCTTTCTGCCATGCCGAGTAATAGGTCAGCTGGCGCGCGATCATGATTTCAACCGCCATCATGGCAATCTTGTTGGCCACGCGGGGGAAGTTGATCAGCGACTTGCCGAACTGCTTGCGCTCATCGGCGTATTGCATGCCGATCTCCAGCGCGTTCTGCGCAACACCGATGGCGCGGGCAGCAGTTTGGATGCGCGCGGCCTCGAATGTCTTCATTAGCTGTTTGAAGCCCTGACCTTCGACGCCGCCAAGCAGGTTCTCACCCTTCACCTTGAAGCCGTCGAACCCCAGTTCGTATTCCTTCATGCCGCGGTAACCTAGAACCTCGATCTCGCCACCGGTCATGCCGGGGGTCGGGAACGGATCTTCGTCGGTGCCCGGGGTTTTCTCGGCTAGGAACATCGACAGACCACGGTGGTCGGTCGAGTCCGGATCAGTCCGGGCCAGCAAGGTCATTACATGGGTCCGTGCCGCATGGGTGATCCATGTCTTGTTGCCGGTGACCTCATAGTTACCGTCTTCGGTTTTCACAGCGCGAGTGCGCAGAGAGCCAAGGTCGGACCCGGTGTTCGGTTCGGTGAAAACAGCCGTCGGCAGAATTTCGGCCGAGGCCAGTTTCGGTAGCCATTCGGCTTTTTGCTCGTCGGTGCCGCCTGCTTCGATCAGTTCGGCCGCGATCTCGGACCGGGTGCCAAGCGAGCCAACGCCGATATAACCGCGCGACAGTTCTTCGGAGACAACAACCATCGAAGCCTTCGACAGGCCGAAGCCACCGTATTCCTCGGGGATGGTCAGCCCAAAGACACCCATTTCACCAAGCTCTTCGATGATCTCCATCGGGATCAGCTCGTCTTTCAGGTGCCATTCATGTGCATGCGGGATCACGCGCTCGTCGGCATAGCGACGGAATTGCTCGCGGATCATCTCCAACTCTTCGTCCAGACCCGTGTTGCCAAAGGTGGCGTGGCCGTGGTTGTCCTGCATCAGCTCGACCAGACGCATACGCGCCGCAGCAGAGTTGCCGCTATCGGACAGGGTCACGATGGCATCGTTCACCAGTTCGCGACGTTCTTCTGCGGACAGGCCAAGATCTTGCAGGCGGGCAACCTCGTTCTGGCTCATTGGGATGCCGCCGCGGATGTGCAGCAGGTATTCACCAAAGCCGATTTGCAGAAGCAGCTGCTCCATCTCGCCAAGTTTGCCGTCTGCCTGCAGGCGCTCGGCCCAGGCCTGCATCTGGCGCAGCGATTCCACGTAGGTCGCAAGCCACGACAGCGCATGCGCCTCGTGCTGATACTGTTCCAGCTTGCCACCGGAAACGCGCCCGTCGACCTCTACCAAGGCTCGCAGGTTGCTCTTGGCGGTTTCAAACGCCTTCTCAACCGGCGCAACCGCCGCTTTGGTTAGGCTAAGCAGGTCAGGCAGGATGGCTTGGGTCATGGGTGTCGCTTGTCCGTCATGTGGCATGAATCAGCTCGTCTTATCTCGGTTCACTGTGACTTAGACATTTTGCAGGTGCAGCGCAACAAAAATACGTCAAAGAGTTCTAAATTGAAGCAATATGTCCCTCTTGATTTGCGGTGCTTTGGCTCTAAGGCTCGGGTATAAAGGGCCAAGAACGGAGCTTACATGACCGGAATACTCTCTGAACTGCCTGTTTTTCTTGTTTTCGCCGCTGTTTTGGTTACAGGCGTCGCAGGTTTCGTAAAAGGGACCGTAGGCTTTGCTATGCCGATGGTGATGATTTCCGGCCTCAGCACTTTCCTGCCCGCCGATGTTGCGCTTGCAGCGTTGATCGTTCCGACACTGACGACGAATTTCCTTCAAGCGTTAAGGCATGGGGTTAAAGCTGTCGTAGCCTCGGTCGTTCAGTACCGGGTGTTTCTTTTGGTCGGCTTGGTCACCTTGCTAGCCTCAGCACAGCTGTACAACCTACTTCCGCCCAAAGTTCTCTTTGCCTGTATTGGCGTTCCGATCGTTTTGTTCTCGATCTATCAATTGGCAGGGAAAAGCTTTTCGATCCCCCCAGAGCGCCGAAAAAGGGCAGAGGTCATCGCTGCGGGGTTTGCGGGTCTGAGCGGGGGCATCTCTGGCGTTTGGGGGCCTCCGACCGTCGCGTTTTTGACTGCGGTCGGGACCGAGAAGTCGGACCAGATGCGCCTGCAGGGCATTATCTATGGGCTAGGGGCGGTCGCGCTATTTGGCGCGCATGTCCAGTCCGGAGTTGTAAATGCCCGAACTTTACCATTTTCGATTGCGATGGTTGTGCCAGCCTTCATTGGTATGTGGCTTGGGATGCGGGTGCACGACCGCATGGACGCGGCCAAGTTCCGGAAGGTGACTTTGATCGTTTTGGTGATCGCAGGGGGCAATCTAATTCGAAAGTCGCTGATATAACGCGGACCGGGGTCGTCTAAGGTGTTACGAACCTAGGTACTGAATGGCCTTCTTCCGTCATTCGAATGTTTTTGAATGGATCTGTCTTCTTCGCCAATACCTCTAGGGCGGGAACATATTCGAAGCTATCGTAAAACTTCTCGGGCCCATAGTCGGAAAGCTCAATCGCTTCCCACTTTGCGACAATTTTCTCGTAGTTCTTGGACAGTGTGGCGTCATTGGGGTTTAGATCGGACACCAGGATTAGCCCGGTTGGTTTGCATGGCAGCACATCGATTGTCAGGTCAGGCCGGTATTCCTGCAATATGGGAAGAAGTTTCCACACGTCTCCTGTCCAGTCTCCACGCGGGAGATTGTTCAGGTCCCGAGTGGTCATTCGAAAATTATACGGGCAGCAATCGTGCAGTGCGATGGCGGAATTCTTGCCTGAATGGGCTTCGGTGTTGATGAAATCCCGGAGCAGAAATTCAAACAGGTGCATCCCATCCAAAAAGCTGAAGCTAAGGGTCGCGCCTATTCGCTCTAAGGCGTTTGAAGCAAAGAAGTCGTCGCTGGTGCGCTGGAAGATATACAATTCCGGTTTTTGCTGAATGACATTCTGTTCGACCTTGAAGAACGGGTCTACGGCGATTGTTTTACCGCGGACGTTTTTAAAAGTGTCGCCGGATCGGCACCCTACTTCCATGTACCAATCAAAAAGATTGTCATCGTGAAGTCGGGACAGAAACCGCGAATACTTCATCCCCATCGGTCTGTTGAAGCCAGTGTTTTCGTCGGAATTCATGATTTAACTTACTTTCAAAGCCCCAGTTCTTCAGTGGTAGTTAGCGCAATTCTGCTGCACTTGGAAACCGGGGTAAGCAAAGAATAGGCCGCGCTGTCGCTCAGACAAAAAAGGCCGCCCCGAAGGGCGGCCCCAAAATGCTATTGTGATCGCGATTAGCCGATCGCTGCCGCCTTCACGTCATCGTCGATGAAGGGGACGTATTGGGCGAAGTTGTCCGAGAACATGCCGACCAGTTTTGCGGCCTGTTGATCGTAAGCTTCTTGGTCGTTCCAAGTGCGGCGCGGGTCCAGCAGAACTTCTGCCACGCCCGGGACGGACACAGGGACTTCGAAGCCGAAATTCGGATCCTTGCGGAACTCGGAGCCGTTCAGCGAACCGTCCAGTGCGGCGGTCAGCAGGGCGCGGGTTGCGCGGATCGGCATACGAGAGCCGGTGCCGTAGGCGCCACCGGTCCAGCCGGTGTTGACCAGCCAGCAAGTTGCGCCGTGCTTTGCGATCTTTTCGCGCAGCAGGTTGCCATAGGCTTCCGGGCGGCGCGGCATGAAGGGTGCGCCAAAGCAGGTCGAGAAGGTCGGCTCTGGTTCAGTCACGCCTTTTTCGGTGCCCGCTACCTTCGAGGTGAATCCAGACAGGAAGTGGTACATCGCCTGTGCCGGGGTCAGTCGTGCAATCGGAGGTAGGACACCGAAAGCATCACATGTCAGCATGATGATGTTCTTCGGGTGACCGCCAAGCGAAGAGGACGACGCGTTCGAGATGTACTCGAGCGGGTAGGCGCAGCGCATGTTCGCGGTCAGGCTGTCGTCGTCGAAGTCCAGTTCCTTGGTCTCTTCGTCGAAGATCATGTTTTCGATCACGGTCGCGAACTTATTGGTGGTCGCGTAGATCTCTGGTTCAGCTTCAGCCGACAGGTTGATGGTCTTGGCGTAGCATCCGCCTTCGAAGTTGAAGGTGCCGCGGTCGGACCAGCCGTGCTCGTCGTCACCGATCAGCACGCGGGCCGGGTCGGCGGACAGGGTGGTCTTGCCGGTGCCCGACAGGCCGAAGAAGACAGCGGTGTCGACCGGGTTATCCACGGCATGGTTGGCCGAGCAGTGCATCGCCATGATACCTTTGCCGGGTAGAATGTAGTTCAGCAGGCTGAAGACCGACTTCTTGTTCTCGCCTGCATATTCGGTGCCACCGATCAGGATCAGTTTCTTTTCGAAGTTCAGCGCGATCACGGTACCCGAACGGCAGCCATGCTTCTCAGGATCGGCCGTGAAGCTGGGGCAGTTGATGATGGTGAACTCGGGGGTGAACGTGTCCAGCTCTTCGCGGTCGGGGCGACGCAGCAGGTGGCGGATGAAGAGGTTGTGCCAGGCCAGCTCGGTTACCATGCGCACGTCCAGACGGTGTTCCGGATCGGCGCCGCCGTACAGGTCCTGTACGAAATAGTCGCGGCCTTTCATGTGCTCCAGCATGTCGGCGTGAAGCACGTCGAACTTTGCCGCATCCATGGGCTTGTTGTTTTCCCACCAGATGTGGTCTTCCACATCGGCGGTCCGTACAACGAATTTGTCTTTCGGCGAACGACCGGTGTGCTCACCAGTCGAAACGAGGAATGCGCCGCCGTTTCCAAGCGTGCCTTCGCCACGTTTCAGGGCAGTCTCGACCAGCGCAGGCTCCATCAGGTTATAATAGACCTGACCCAGCCCTGTGATGCCTTGATCATCCAAACGCTGCGAGGGGTTTACCCGTCCAATAGTCATCTGCTAGCTCCTGCGCTTCCCGCGTAGGGTAATTTTTAGAACAGCAAGCTTTTAAAGCGCGGTAAAAGTCGCTGATCCGCGCGTTCGCTGCGCGAATGAGGGTGCTATATCATGCGATTTCAAATGTGGAACAGGGGCCTTTCGGATAGTTAGCGCTATCACGTCGGGAGTTAGCGCAACCGATCAGGAAAAAAATGTCACACTTAGGACTCACGCACGAAAAATCTGACTCGTATCAGCCTTCGAATTTATGCGATTCGTATTTGACCATTGATTCAAAAGCCGGAAACGGGGACAATGTGGCAAAAAAGGGACAAGGGCAGAGTTTAAGGAATTCATATGTCACGAATAGCGTTGGTCGATGACGACCGGAATATTCTGACCTCGGTTTCAATGACACTCGAAGCCGAAGGTTTTGAAGTCGAAACCTACAACGATGGTCAGTCCGCCCTGGAGGCTTTTAACAGGCGCCTCCCGGATATGGGTGTATTTGATATCAAAATGCCGCGAATGGACGGGATGGACCTGCTTCAGCGCGTGCGACAGAAAACCAACATGCCGGTCATTTTCCTGACCTCGAAAGATGATGAAATTGACGAGGTTCTGGGGCTGCGGATGGGGGCCGATGACTATGTGAAAAAGCCGTTTTCACAACGGCTTTTGGTCGAACGCATCCGCGCGCTTCTGCGCCGCCAAGAGGTGATCGCCGCAGACGAGATGGGCACCCAGACCGAAGAGACCAAGACCATGTCGCGCGGGTCGCTTACGATGGATCCGCTGCGCCACGCCGTGACTTGGAAAGGGCAAGACGTGTCGCTGACAGTGACTGAATTCTTGCTTCTTCAAGCGCTTGCGCAGCGTCCGGGCTTTGTCAAAAGCCGCGATCAGCTGATGGATGTGGCCTATGACGATCAGGTTTATGTCGACGACCGAACAATTGACAGTCATATCAAGCGTCTTCGTAAGAAAATGCGTCAGGTAGATGCGGAGTTCTCAGCAATCGAAACGCTTTACGGGATCGGTTACCGCTATAACGAGGAATAGGTTCACGCGCTGCGGGGCACGCCCATGAGGGACATTCATAGCGATACGACCGCAGAGGTTATTCTGGGCGACGACTGGGTCGGTCCAGGCGAAGAGACGTATTCCGAAGTCGCTTCACAACGGCGCGGGCGTGGCAAGATCCCGATCAAGCGGTCTCCTCTGGCGCGCAAGATTGTCATCTTCAACATCATGGCGTTGATCGTCATGATCTCGGGTATCCTGTATCTCAACCCTGGACGCGACAGTCTGATGTCGCAGCGTCTGGACACTTTCGTAAAGCAGGCAGAGCTGACGGCTGACGTGGTCGAAGCCAGTTTGCCCCGTTTTGGCCCGGTCAGCCTGATGGGGGGGGACGGTGTCAATGTTAAGGCTGTTCTGGAACAGATCACACTGTCTGAGGACGTCGAAGCACTGGTATTTGATCCGACCGCGAACCTTGTTGTTCACAGTGTTGGCATGTCGCCAAGAACCGCGTCGCGCATTTCCTACGCCAACGATGTTACTTTCTTGTCGGACTTTCTGTCTCTTAAGTGGGGGCAAATCAACCGTGCAGCGCACGACAAGTATGACGTTCCACCGCTTGAACAGCTTGAAGAATTTGCGCGAGAACATCTGACAACGGCCTTGATACAGGCGGAAACCAACGGATCGATTATACCCAATAGCAACGATCCCACTGTCTTTTCCATCGCCACCCCGATCGAGCGCCGCGGCCAAATCATTGGTGCTTTGGCATTGGTCAGCGCGCGCGGAGAGATCGACCTGTTGATCCGCACCGAACGCGAGCAGGTCTTGCGCATGTTCGTTATCGCGCTGTTCGTTTCTGTCGGGCTAAGCCTTGTTCTGGCCAGCACGATCGCCAACCCGCTGTCTGATCTGGCGAGCGCAGCAGAGGTTGGGCACGATTCAAACCAGAAGAAGATGCGCCCCTCTCGGGTGCGTATTCCCGATCTGACCGCGCGCCCGGATGAGATCGGCCGCCTATCCTCGGCGCTCCGCGGCATGGTGACCGCGCTTTATGACCGTATTGATTCCAATGAACAATTCGCGGCCGATGTCGCGCATGAGATCAAGAACCCGCTGGCATCTTTGCGGTCAGCGGTCGGGACCCTGCGTCTGGCGCAGCGAGATGACCAGCGCCAGAAACTTCTGGATGTGATCGAGCATGATGTGCGCCGCCTTGACCGGTTGGTCAGTGACATTTCGAACGCCTCGCGTTTGGACAGTGAACTGGTCAAAGAAGAAGAAACCGAATTCAGCTTGCGCCAAATGCTGGATAATCTGTCGATGTACCTGTCCGAAGAAGCATCGGGCAAAGGGGTGGATTTCATCACCGACCTGCCGGACGATCCCATTTCTATTCAGGGGCTGGAACCACGTCTGGCGCAGGTCTTCGTCAACTTGATTTCGAATGCCATCTCGTTTTGTGGGGAAGGGGATGCCGTGCGCATCTGGGCCCGCAAGCGCGAGAACCGGGTTCTGGTCGTTGTCGAAGACACTGGCCCAGGCATCCCTGCAGAAGCGTTAAGCAAGATTTTCAATCGTTTCTATTCCGAGCGTCCTGTCGGCCAATTTGGTAATCACTCTGGCCTTGGCCTTGCGATTTCCAAGCAGATCGTCGAAGCCCATGGCGGTGTGATCTGGGCCGAGAACATTTTGCCGGAAGACGCCGCGCCGGGGGCGGCCCCATTGGGCGCTCGGTTCGTCGTTGGCTTGCCGACCTGAGGGCTCAAATGCCTGATGACCAGACATTACTTCACGCCAGTTGTGTTGCTCTTGATGGGAAAGCCGTCGCAATCTGTGGTGCGTCAGGTCGGGGAAAGTCCGAGCTTGCCCTGCAGTTGATGGCCTTTGGCGCCACGCTTGTGGCCGATGACGGCACGATGGTTACACGCAGGTCTGAGAATGGGCTTTGGGTGTCATGTCCGCCCAGCATCATTGGTCGGATTGAGGCGAGAGGCGTGGGGATTTTGGCCGCGGACTCTATTCCGCAGGCGCGGTTGCGGCTGGTTGTCGATATGGATGTGAAAGAAGAACAACGACTTCCCCCAGACCGGAAAATCACGCTGCTTGGTGAAGAAGTTGACTTGCTTCTCCGGGTTGAACATGTCCATTTTGCAGCAGCAATATTCCAATACCTCAAGGCAGGACGAGTTGCGTGAGCGACACAGCACAGCCCAAAGACAGCCATCACGCGGTTTTCGTAACCGGGCCTTCCGGAGCGGGTAGGTCCACGGCGCTGAACGCGCTTGAAGATCTGGGGTTCGAAGTGATCGACAACCTTCCCCTGTCTTTGATCCCGCGTCTTATTGATGGCCCACCCTTAGGCAGACCCATCGCATTGGGGGTCGATAGCCGGAACCGAGATTTTAGTACCGAAAATCTGCGCGACCTGATTTCCCAAGTTCGTTCTAAACAGGATTTTCAGGTTGAAGTACTGTATCTGGATTGTTCGGACGATGTGCTGATACGCCGGTTCTCGGAAACCCGTCGCCGGCACCCGCTGGCGCCGGCGGAAAGTGCTGCCGAGGGGGTTGCGCGTGATCATGACCTGATGCGTCCGATCAAGGCGCTTGCCGACATCCTGATCGACACGACCGATACGACGATACACGATCTTCGCGCCGATCTTGCGCACCTGTTCGGGTCCGTGCAAGGCATGTCGCGACTGGCGGTCTCGGTGCATTCTTTTTCGTATAAGCGCGGCATTCCTCGCGGGGCTGATATGGTCTTTGACTGTCGTTTCCTACGGAACCCATATTGGAACCCGGATCTGCGGGGTATGAGCGGGTTGGACGAGGCCGTGGCCGAATATGTTTCCGCTGATTCTCGGTTCGACGCGTTCTTCACGCAGGTTCACGACCTCGTGCTGATGCTGCTTCCGGCTTTCCGAGAAGAAGGAAAATCCCATATATCAATAGCCTTTGGTTGCACAGGCGGGCAGCATCGTTCCGTCACTTTGGCTGAAAAATTGACCAATGCACTTGCAGAAAAAGGATGGCAGGTGTCTAAAAGACATCGAGAGTTGGAACGCCGGGCAAACCTGCCGGGCGCAGAGAAGACGGGATAACCCGATTGATCGGAATAGTGATCGTTGCACATGGGGGATTGGCGCGGGAGTACATTGCCGCGGTCGAGCATGTTGTGGGACGACAGCCCGGAATGACTGCAATCTCTATCGGCGCCGAAGACGACCGCGCCGCTAAGCAGCAAGAAATCGAAGAAGCCGCCAATGGCGTCGATACCGGCGACGGTGTCGTGGTTGTGACGGATATCTTCGGGGGCACCCCGTCGAACTTGTCCATTCGGGCCTGCGCAGCCGAAGATCGTTACATTCTTTACGGCGCAAACTTGCCGATGTTGATCAAATTGGCGAAGTCCCGGCACCTCTCTGTGCAGCGGGCTGTAGAAAACGCTTTAGCCGCGGGCAGAAAATATATAAATATTTTCGACGTAAAGGCTGAATAGAGCGAAGAATGACAACATCCGTAGTCCGGAAGCTGGAAATCCGGAACGAAAAGGGACTGCACGCGCGCGCCTCGGCGAAGTTCGTTGAAACGGTCGAGCAGTTTGACGCAGACGCGCTTGTCGAAAAGGACGGGATCGAAACCACCGGGGATTCGATCATGGGCCTTTTGATGTTGGCAGCTTCTCGCGGAACATCTATTGACGTCACCACCAGCGGTCCGGAAGCAGAACAGCTTGCTGGCGCGCTGCAGGCACTTGTCGACGACCTGTTCGGCGAAGGCATGTGAAATCTGACTTTAGGGAAGACTCTTGGTTGATAGCACGGAAATAACTCGGGGCCGAATGACCAATGCGCGCTCTGATCTGGGGCGCCAGGGCGACGGCAATCTGTCGGAAGAGCCCTATGACAGCCGCCGACTGTCCTATGCCAACACGTTCGAAAACCCTATTCAGGTCAAGATTATCCAAGCGATCGAATTGCTGACCGGTAAGCTAACGATCCTGCGCCGCATTCGTAAATTCGAAGCCATGGGCGTGCCCCATGGTCAGCCGTTCTGGAAGCAGGCGCTTGAGGTGATGAAGATCGACCTGCAAACGCCTGAAGACGAGATCGCGAATATTCCCGCCGAAGGCCCGGTTGTCATCACCGCGAACCACCCGCACGGGCTGATTGACGGCATGGTGCTGGCCGAACTGATTGGGCGGGTGCGCACCGACTACAAGATTCTGACGCGGTCTTTGCTGACAGGCGTGGGCGAGATCGAAGAATTCATGATCCCAGTTCCTTTCGCCCATGAGACCGATGCGCTGAAGAAGAACTTGGAAATGCGCAAAAGCGCGATGGACCACTTGTCAAAGGGTGGCGTGATCGTGCTGTTTCCGTCTGGCGTCGTGGCCGCCTCGGAAACGTGGTTCGGTGACGCGGTCGAGGCAGAGTGGAACCCCTTCACCGCCAAGATGATCCAGCGCTCTAAGGCGCAGGTCGTCCCGATCTATTTTCCGGGTCAGAATTCGCGCTGGTACCACATGGCGAACCGTTTTTCCGCGACCCTGCGCCAGTCGTTGCTGCTGCACGAGGTTGCCCACGCGTTCGACAAACCGCAGAAACCGCGGATCGGCAAAGCCCTGTCGCGGGAAGAGATCGAAAGCTGGTCTTCAAACCCGCGCGGGTTCATGAACTGGCTGCGCGAAAATACCCTGGGTCTGCGCGAGTAACCAAGCTCTGAACATTAGCGAGTGGGAACAGGCACGTCCCCGCGATAGTCGTAGAAACCACGTTTGGTTTTGCGACCAAGCCAACCTGCCTCGACATATTTCGTCAGCAGCGGACAGGGACGGTATTTCGTGTCGGCCAGACCGTCGTGCAGCACGTTCATAATCGCCAGACAGGTGTCCAGACCGATGAAGTCGGCCAGTTCCAGCGGGCCCATCGGGTGGGCGGCGCCCAACTTCATCGACTCGTCGATGGATTTCACCGATCCAACACCTTCATACAGCGTATAGACGGCCTCGTTGATCATCGGCATCAGGATGCGGTTCACGATGAAGGCCGGAAAATCCTCGGCGCTGGCAGCGGTTTTGCCCAGGTTTTCAACGACACTAAGGCACTCTTTGTAGGTCGCTTCATCCGTGGCGATGCCACGGATCAGTTCGACCAGCTTCATCACCGGCACTGGGTTCATGAAGTGGAAGCCCATGAACTTTTCCGGACGGTCCGTGCGAGAAGCCAGACGTGTAATCGAGATGGACGAGGTGTTCGATGTCAGGATTGTCTCGGGCTTGAGATGCGGCAGTAGCGCCTCAAAAATCTTGTTTTTGACGGTCTCATTCTCTGTCGCGGCTTCGATTACCAGATCAGTCTGACCAAGCTCTGGCAGATCAAGTGTGGTCTTGATGCGGCCGATTGCGGCGACTTTTTCTTCTGCGCTGATCTTTTCGCTGCTGACCTGACGGTCCAGATTGCGGGTGATCACGCCCATGGCCTTATCAAGGCTGTCCTGCGAAATGTCGTTCAGCATCACATCGTAGCCTGCAAGCGCCATCACATGTGCGATGCCGTTGCCCATCTGGCCTGCGCCGACGACCCCAACCGAAGAGATGCTCATCCGTAAATCCTCTTAAATTCAACGGCAGCTTATGCCCCTGAGGCAGGGCAGGGCAAGGGCTTAGAGTAGCCGGGAAAACAGCTTTTCCTGCGCGGTTTCCGGCACCGGAAGAATGTTTCAAATCCCGGGATCGTATTGGTGAAAACGAACTTTCCCAGCTCTGTTGAAAATTGGTCGGACAACAAAAAAACGGGGGCTGTGAAAGCCCCCGTTTCAATTCTGCGATCTGATCGAAAGCTTACAGCTTTTCGGTCATTTCCGGCACAGCCTCGAACAGGTCGGCGACTAGACCGTAATCGGCGACTTGGAAGATCGGGGCTTCTTCGTCCTTGTTGATCGCGACGATGATCTTCGAGTCTTTCATGCCTGCAAGGTGCTGAATCGCGCCCGAGATGCCGACAGCGACATACAGTTCCGGGGCAACAACCTTACCGGTCTGACCGACCTGCCAGTCGTTCGGAGCAAAGCCCGAGTCGACTGCCGCGCGCGATGCGCCAACAGCGGCGCCCAGCTTGTCGGCCAGTTTCTCGATCAGGGCGAAGTCCTCTTCAGAGCCAACACCACGACCACCCGAGACGACAACGCCGGCCGAGGTCAGTTCGGGGCGGTCGCTTTCGGCAACCTTGTCTTCGACCCAAGAAGACAGGCCTTCAGAGGCGGGGACAGAAACGGTTTCGGTCGCAGCCGAACCGCCTTCGCCAGCTGCGTCAAAGGTCGAAGTCCGGAAGGTGATGACCTTCTTCGCATCGCCCGATTTGACTGTCTGGATCGCGTTGCCCGCATAGACGGGACGCTCAAACGTGTCAGCGTCGACAACGGCAGTGACGTCCGAGATCACCATGACATCCAGCAGTGCGGCAACGCGCGGCATGATGTTCTTGGCGTCGGTGGTCGCCGGGGCCACGATGTGGGTGTAGTCACCCGCAAGCGAGGCAACCAGAGCTGCAGCCGGCTCGGCTAGGCGGTGGCCGAGGCTTTCGTCTTCGGCAACCAGAACTTTGGCTACACCGTCGATCTTGGCGGCTTGCTCTGCAGCAGCAGCGGCAGAGGCACCGGCACACAGGGCGGTTACTTCACCCAGTTGCGCCGCAGCCGAAACGGCTTTGGCGGTGGCGTCCAGCGCCAGTTCACCATTGGTAACTTCAGCAAGAAGAAGAACAGACATTATACGGCCCCCGCTTCTTTAAGTTTCGCGATCAGTTCGTCTACCGAACCGACGATTTCACCGGCTTCACGCTCGGCAGGTTCTGCGACTTTCACGACGGTCAGGCGCGGTGTGACGTCGACGCCCAGATCGGCAGCGGTGCGCTGATCCAAGGGCTTCTTCTTCGCCTTCATGATGTCCGGCAGCTTGGCGTAGCGCGGCTCGTTCAGGCGCAGGTCGGTTGTGATGATCGCGGGCAGCTTGACCGAGATGGTCTGCAGGCCGCCGTCGACCTCACGGGTGACGATGGCGTTGTCGCCTTCGACTTTGACTTCCGATGCAAAAGTCGCCTGGCTCCAGCCCAGAAGGGCGGACAGCATCTGACCGGTTGCGTTCATGTCGTTGTCGATGGCCTGCTTGCCGGCCAGAACGATCTGCGGCTGTTCCTCGTCCACGATCGCTTTCAGGATCTTGGCGACAGCCAGCGGCTCGATGTCGGTGTGAACGTCATCGGCGGCCACGATCAGGATTGCGCGGTCCGCACCCAGGGCCAAAGCGGTGCGCAGGGTTTCCTGCGCTTTTTCGACACCGACGGACACGGCGACGACCTCGGTCGCAATACCGGCTTCCTTCAGGCGGATTGCCTCTTCTACGGCAATCTCGTCGAACGGGTTCATCGACATCTTAACGTTGGCGAGATCAACATCAGAGCCGTCGGATTTTACCCGGACCTTGACGTTATAGTCGATCACGCGCTTGACAGGTACGAGCACCTTCATTTGCGCTTTTCTCCTTGGTTTTCTGAGGCCCGTTTGGACCACGGTTATTCGCTCTCGCCGTGTTGATATCGTCTTGCGCAGGCGGGAAACAGTGCAAAATCGTCACGTCAGAAGGTTGTGACGCAGTGTTCGGCACATTCTTCGTATAATTTTTGCAAGAATGTTTCCGATGGAAATTGAGTTTTGCCTTTTTTCGATACTTTTGTCTCTTTTTCGGGCGTGGTGGGAGAATCAATCGAAACGGTGGCATAGCATCGCTTGGATTGGGGCAGTTGAGGACCTCGGCCCGCCGCTAACGTTGGCTTATCAGAAGCCTCTCAACCTCTGATGCCTTCTGGCAAATCTCGTCGGGAAGATCTTCGGCCAACGCGATCTTGATCATGCGTTCCAGCAGGGCGTCGGACAGATACCAATTCCAGACATGTTGCGCCGCGTCAGAGTTCGCCTCCCAGAAGGCCGTGCGCCAGATGGAAGGACGAATGCAACTGCCGATCCAATCCTGATGCAGAACCTGCGTCAGGACCTCATCCGACCAGCCCATGATCTGGTCAGTCATGGCAGGCGCAGCAAACCCGGCAAGGGCAAACATGCATAGCGCATCGTCCAGCATGACGTGATCGCAGCGTTGGGGAATAAGGTCAAGATAGGCTTCTTTAAAGCGGGTCAGCAGCGCGTTTTGATCGGCGCTCCACCGATCGGAGTCTCCGGCGGCAAGCCGTTGCAGAACGACCTCGTCGCCGACGCTTGCGACTTCCTGACCTTTCGCCAGAATCTCTAGGACACGGGGCATTATCCAGCAGGCGATGGGTTTGTGAACGATCAGGCCGTCCTTGCTTGCAACAGCGGCAAAATACCAATCGCGAACATAGGCCTCTGTCAGGTCGCGCGGGGCATGGTTCAGGAAGTCGGCTTCGATCTCGGGCCACATGCAGCAGCCCTGACAGACCCCAAGGTCGGGCGGGGGTGGGCAGGCGAACAAGCGATAGGCCTGTTCGATAATCGCCCCCAGTTCCGGGCTTAGCGGTTCGCGCCGGGCACCCACAGGACGTCATCCTTGCCGTTGTTGTTAGCCACGCGGGCGGCAACAAAGAACCAGTCGGACAGGCGGTTCAGGTACTTGACGGCTGCGGGGTTGGTTGGTTCTGCTGTGGCCAGTTCGACCGCAAGGCGTTCGGCGCGCCGGGCCACCGTGCGGCAAAGATGCAGATACGCTGCCAATTCCGAGCCCCCCGGCAGAATGAAGCTGCGCAACGGGTCCAAATTCGCGTTCAGGGCGTCGATCTCTGTCTCAAGACGTTCAACCTGACTGTCGGCCATACGCAGCGGCGGGTATTCGGCCTCTGCATCCTTGTCCATGTCAGGGCGACATAGGTCTGCACCCAGATCGAAGAGGTCATTCTGGATGGCGGAGAGCATCGCGTCCACGTCGCCTTCGGCATGCAGCCGGGCCATTCCCACGGTCGCGTTCAACTCGTCCACGGTGCCATAGGCATTTACGCGCGGGTCGTATTTGGCAACCCGGTTGCCGTTGCCCAAGGCCGTGTCACCCTTGTCGCCTGTGCGGGTGTAGATCTTGTTGAGAACAACCATCGTGTCAGCCTCCGCGAGCAACCAGAACCCAGATGATAATCAGCGCGACGGCGATGGCCTGCGCGATGATCCGGTAACGCATGATCCGGTTTGCGTGTTTGCGATTGAAATCACCACCCTTGGCGAAACCGCCAAGACCGATCATCAGGATGATAAGCACCCCGATCGACGCAATTGCTGCGATGATGAACAGGGGATCATTCAGGGGACTATTGGCCATCAGGCTCTCCTTCATACCTTGCCCGGTGATCTAGTGCGTCGGCAGGCAAAAGGCGACATTCGATTTTGTCGCGGTCAGCCTTTGGTGATGATACGGTCCAGTGCTCTGGTTGGCAAAGCACGGCGCAGGAAGTTCATGATATAGGTCGGGCGGGTCACGAAATAGCGCGGCGCGGGCTTCGGGGATTCCAACGCTTTCAGCAGTTTTTCGGTAACTGCGGAAGCTGGCAGCTCGAACGGATCCGGTCCGCGGCTTTCGTACAGCCTTTTCATCAGGACCTTTTTGTATTGCTCTGTGCGAGGGGATGCCTCGACATCAATCCACTTCTCAAAATGCGGAATCGAATTCATCCGGATTTTGGAGGTGATCGGGCCGGGCTCTATCAAAATCACGTCGATCGGTGTCTCGCGCATCTCAAGGCGCAGGACGTCGGTCAGGCCTTCCAGTGCGTATTTGGTCGAGACATACGAGCCTCTCCACTTCATCGGGACAAGCCCAAGAACGGAAGAGCAGTTGATAATGCGTCCATGGCCTTGGGCGCGCATCACTGGAATGACCTGCTTTGCCAATTCGTGATAGCCAAACACGTTGGCCTCAAAGTTTTGCCGAAGTGCCTCTGTCGGCAAGTCTTCCAGCGCGCCCGGAACCGCATATGCGCCATTGTTAAAGATGGCATCCAGCGTGCCTCCGGTGCGTTCCAAAGCCTCGGCGACTGCGGCGCTGATCGTCTCTGGCGCTTCATAGTCCAGAACAAAGCTTTCCAGCCCTTCTTCGCGTAAGCGGTCACAGTCGGCCTCTTTCCGGCAGGTCGCAAATACGCGCCAGCCCGCTTTTGCCAGCCCATGCGCCGCGTCATAACCGATGCCGGAAGAGCATCCGGTGATCAGAATTGATTTCATTACCCTGCCTCACAAAGGAATTTGCGACGCACGCTATGGTACAGATTGCCAAGTCTCAAGCTATTGGGGGGCTTTAGGTGGCCGAGGCGCCGCAATTTCACCTCGACCAGTTGCGGTTCCACTCACGCATTGGATTGCCTGAAATCACAGACAAACCTTAGCACTCCCGCAGGGTTACCTTGCGTCAAACCGAAAAGAACCTCAAAGGGGAAAGGATAAGAATTTTCCCCCCTACGGATTTGCGGTCGCAATGCGGCTTGCCCCGGTATGGGGGCTTGGCTACACAAGATGCATGAGCGATCTCATCGACGATAACAATATCGAGCCTTCAAACCCCGCTGAACCCTTGCGCCGCGCCATTGGTGAGCGGTACCTGACCTATGCGCTAAGCACGATTATGGATCGTGCGCTTCCGGATGCGCGGGACGGTCTGAAACCGGTTCACCGCCGAATCCTTTATGCGATGCGAGAGCTGAAGCTGACTGCGACCGGAGGCTTCCGGAAGTCGGCCAAGATCTCGGGCGATGTGATGGGCAACTATCACCCGCACGGGGACGCTGCGATCTATGACGCGATGGCGCGTTTGGCGCAGGACTTTGCTGTGCGTTACCCGCTGGTCGATGGGCAGGGGAACTTTGGCAATATCGATGGCGATAACCCTGCGGCCTCGCGCTATACAGAAGCGCGCCTGACCGCCGCGGCAGAGGCCCTGATGGAAGGGCTGACCGAGAACGCCGTTGATTATCGCGACAACTATGACGGCACGCTGACCGAACCGGTCGTGCTGCCCGCCGCCTTTCCGAACCTGCTGGCCAACGGGTCCAGCGGGATCGCCGTGGGCATGGCGACCAACATCGCCCCGCACAATATCGAAGAGCTGATCAATGGCTGCCTGCATCTGATCAAAGCGCCGAATGCGCGGGATGAAACCCTGCTGGAACACATCCCCGGACCCGATTTCCCGACCGGCGGGGTGATCGTCGAGCCGAAGGAAAACATCCTGGAAGCGTATCGCACCGGCCGCGGCTCTTTCCGCCTGCGCGCTAAGTGGGAGGTCGAGGAACTGCCGCGTGGTTTGTGGCAGATCGTGGTTACCGAGATTCCCTATCAGGTTCAGAAGTCCAAACTGATCGAAAAGATCGCCGAGCTGATCCAGCTGAAGAAGATCCCGATTCTTGGCGATGTCCGAGACGAATCTGCTGATGACATCCGTCTGGTGCTGGAACCCAAGTCGAAGAACGTGCAGCCGGATGTTTTGATGAACACGCTCTTCCGCCAGTCTGATCTGGAAACGCGGTTCAGCCTGAACATGAACGTCCTGATCGACGGGCGCACCCCCAAGGTCAGCAGCCTGAAAGAGGTCCTGCGCGCCTTCCTTGATCACCGGCGCGAGGTTCTGCAGCGCCGCAGCCAGCATCGTCTGGACAAGATTGACCACCGACTGGAAGTGCTGGAAGGCTTTATCACGGCCTTCCTGAACCTTGATCGCGTGATCGACATTATCCGTTATGACGACGCGCCCAAACCTGCCCTGATGCGGGAAAACTGGGCGGGTACGCACCCCCGGGCAACCTCAGAGGATGACTATGTCTCGCCCGCCGAAGGTAGTGCAGACGGCCTGACCGAAGTGCAGGCCGAAGCGATCCTGAACATGCGCCTGCGGTCCTTGCGCAAACTCGAAGAGATCGAGCTGCGCAACGAATATGACGCCCTTCTCGTCGAACGCGCTGATCTTGAAGACCTGTTGGCAAGCGAAGAACTACAGTGGGACCGTATCTCTGACCAACTGCGTGAAACCCGCAAACAGTTCGGCAAGAAGTCCGAAGGTGGCGCCCGCCGCACCGAGTTCGCCGAAGCGACAGAGATCGAAGACGTGCCGCTGGAGGCCATGATTGAGCGTGAGCCGATCACCATCGTTTGCTCGAAGATGGGCTGGATACGAGCCATGAAGGGCCATATCGCGCTGGATCAGGAGTTGAAGTTCAAAGACGGCGACGAAGGCCGATTTATCTTCCACGCAGAAACCACCGATCGTCTGCTGATGTTTGGTGCGAACGGCCGATTCTATACGCTTTCGGCCTCGCAACTGCCCGGTGGTCGCGGCATGGGAGAGCCCGTGCGCCTGATGGTCGACCTGCCCAACGAGGCAGAGATCGTGGATCTTTTTGCCTACAAGCCCGACACCAAGTTGCTTGTGGCCTCTACCGCTGGCGACGGTTTCATCGTGCCGACGGATGAGGTTTTGGCCCAGACCCGAACTGGCAAACAGGTGCTGAACACGCGTGGCGACGTGCGGGCGCTGGTCTGCAAGTTCGTTGAAGGCGATCACGTCGCCTGTGTTGGCGAGAATCGCAAAGTTCTGGTCTTCCCGCTGGACGAGCTTCCGGAAATGGGGCGCGGCAAGGGTGTCCGTCTGCAGAAATACAAGGACGGTGGCCTTAACGACGCGATTACCTTCACGCTGGCAGATGGCCTCAGCTGGAAAGACCCGGCTGGCCGAACCCGGACTGAAACCGACCTGACCGAATGGATTGGCAAGCGGGCAGGGGCGGGCCGCATGGCACCGCGCGGTTTCCCGCGGGACAATCGGTTCAACTGACTGAAATCACCTTGTCGAAGAGGCGGAAAGCCGCCTCGACAGGGCCTTCACCTATATTAACGCCCAGTAACTGTCGGGCAGGTGTAACTGGTGCTTGATTTCCGCCCTTCAAGCCAATATTTAGCGCGCGATGTTGAATCGGGCCGAGGTGGCCCCCCAGAAGCATGAGGCGCCCTGTTATGGCTAAGGAAAAGTTTGAGCGTAATAAACCGCACGTGAACATTGGCACCATTGGCCACGTTGACCACGGTAAGACCACCCTGACCGCAGCGATCACCAAGTATTTTGGTGACTTCAAAGCCTACGACCAGATCGACGGCGCGCCCGAAGAAAAAGCCCGCGGCATCACCATCTCGACCGCACACGTTGAGTACGAGACCGAGAACCGCCACTACGCGCACGTCGACTGCCCCGGCCACGCTGACTATGTTAAGAACATGATCACCGGTGCGGCGCAGATGGACGGCGGCATCCTGGTTGTGAACGCAGCTGACGGCCCCATGCCGCAGACTCGTGAGCACATCCTGCTGGCGCGCCAGGTTGGCGTTCCTGCTCTGGTAGTCTTCCTGAACAAAGTTGACCAGGTTGACGACGAAGAGCTGCTGGAACTGGTTGAGATGGAAGTTCGTGAGCTTCTGTCCGAGTACGACTTCCCGGGCGACGATATTCCGATCATCGCAGGTTCGGCTCTGGCCGCAATGGAAGGCCGTGACCCTGAGATCGGCGAAAACAAGATCAAGGAACTGATGGAAGCTGTTGACAGCTACATCCCCGAGCCGCCGCGCGCGATCGACGAGCCGTTCCTGATGCCGATCGAAGACGTGTTCTCGATCTCTGGTCGTGGTACCGTTGTAACCGGCCGTGTTGAGCGTGGCGTGATCAACGTTGGCGACGAGATCGAAATCGTTGGTATCCGCGACACCTCGAAAACCACCTGTACCGGTGTTGAAATGTTCCGCAAGCTGCTGGACCGTGGTGAAGCAGGCGACAACATCGGCGCGCTGCTGCGTGGTGTGGACCGTGAAGGCGTTGAGCGTGGCCAGGTTCTGTGTAAGCCGGGTTCGGTTAACCCGCACACCAAGTTCGAGTGTGAGGTTTACATCCTGACCAAGGAAGAAGGCGGCCGTCACACTCCGTTCTTCGCGAACTACCGTCCGCAGTTCTACTTCCGTACCACCGACGTCACCGGCACCGTTGAACTGCCTGCCGGCACCGAGATGGTCATGCCCGGCGACAACCTGAAGTTCACCGCCGAGCTGATCGCGCCGATCGCGATGGAAGAAGGTCTGCGCTTCGCGATCCGCGAAGGTGGCCGCACCGTCGGTTCGGGCGTCGTCTCGAAAATCATCGAGT
>NZ_NSBU01000006.1:0-420000 GCF_002285415.1 Actibacterium pelagium
ACCGGGTGGACGTTCTTCTGAACTCGACCACGCGACGGGATGCGACCGGCGCGATCGTCGGTGTGGTTGGCGTGGGCCAGGACATCACCGAGCTCAAGAAGTCGCAAGCTCAGGTGATCCATTCGTCAAAACTAGCAACGCTTGGCGAGATGGCCACTAGTGTAGCACACGAATTAAACCAGCCACTAAACGTAATCCGGCTTGCCGCAGGAAACTGCCGGATGCGTTTGGAGAGCAACGCCGCCAGTGAAGCATATCTGGAAAATAAATTGGAGCGTATCGAAGAACAAACTGCTCGTGCTGCATCCATCATCGACCACATGCGTATGTTTGGACGTAAAACCCTAGAGAGTGCGACGGAAATTGATATCGCATCAACAATTAGGAACGCTTTGGATCTGGTGGGAGAGCAATTGCGTTTGTCGGGAATCGAGGTGGTCTTGGATCTCCCAGAGCAAAGCGACGTATATGCTCTTGGGCACGCGATTCAGATGGAGCAAGTAATCCTAAATCTCATAACGAACTCTAGGGATGCAATCCTACAGAAAAACTCGGATGTTAAGCGGATCAGTATTAAGCAAGAAATAGAAGGAGATGAGGTGAAGATCAGGATTTCCGACACGGGTGGAGGGATTCCAGAGAAAGTCTTAGCAAGGATTTTTGAGCCGTTCTTTACGACAAAAGAAATCGGTCGGGGAACGGGGCTTGGGCTTTCCGTTAGCTACGGGATTGTAAATGATATGAAGGGGTCTATCGAAACTTGGAATGAAGAAAATGGTGCCTGCACGTTAATAAGGCTTCCTGTTAATCAGGTAGGATACGCCATATGAAAGTACTGATAGTCGACGATGAGAAGTATATCGGGGAAGAATTAGGAGAAGCGGTCCAATTGCTAGGCCATGATGCTATTGTGGTGCTGAGTGCAGACGAAGCGTTGTCTATTCTTCGGTCGGATGACAGCATTAATTTGGTGATTACCGACTTGAAGATGCCCCATAAATCGGGGCAAGAACTGATAAGCGAAACCAATAATACTATAAACCGAGACGTGAATTTTATAGTAATGTCCGGTCATGGCGGCGGCAATATTGATGACTATGAGGACTATGATCTTCTTCCAAATGCCTTTGCCTTTGTTCAAAAACCTGTTTCGTTCAAAGTGGTCGATAAAGTGCTGAAACAACATCAGAACTCTTAGACAGGCTGATCTTTTGATTTCGATAGTCTGAGCCGCATTCGGGAGACGCTGTTCGAGCGTTCATCAACCTCCATTTAGAAAGCACTAAAGATGCGGCCGCCACTGTTGTCGCCCCCTCGGAACAACCTCCAAGATGCGTAATTCGGACGAGATAGAACGCTTTAATTTATAGAGTTCGACATATTCGCAAACTTTGAAGCTTCCCCCATCAAATGGTTTCTTGTAAGTAATGTATGCAAGAGATGGCTGATTATTGGGCGCTACAACGATCTAATCCTCCGTTGGAGAAAGAAGTCGGGGATGGGGTATCGAGGGATTTTGAAGGCCAAAAGCCATGTCAGTGAGCCGCTAGCCTTCACATAATTTTTGTAAAGTGTAACCCTAGCAGCTAAGGGCAATCCCCAACATAAACTTTGGAGTGGATTAAACGAGGAACTCCAATTTTGGGATAATTGGAAACTACCAAATGTTTACCACTCAAATTCACATTTATGAGAATCGGGAAGTTCAAGAATTAGTCACTAGTAGTGCCCTTGATTTTGCGGAATTTATTGAGTTAAGGCGGCGAACCCGTGGTTGCCGTGGCGAGAACCCTCTTTTTATCTTTTTTTCAATCCCAGACCCGTCATTGTTCCTCGGAGAAAGAGCCGAGGATCCGTTTTTGGAAGCCATGCAAAATATGCCTGACGATATTATGGCGGCATGTTCAATAGCCGATAGGAATGGCGAAGCACTCTATGGCGAGATGCATGAATTTTTCGAGAATAAGCTAGCTGCTCTGGGTAAGCGGATCACTGTGCATCGGGCGAAAAACAAATCGGACGCTTTTGAATGGCTTTGCAAAGTTCCTTCGCCCTCTGGCAGCTTGGAAGCAGGCGAATGGATCGCGACGATGCACATAACAAAAGACAGATGTGTTTTCGAAACGAATCCGAAGGTGAGCATTGAACGCGCCTCCAGAACCATTGTTGAAAAAGTGGGCCACGAGGATGAGGTTTTCATTTTGTCCCACAGAGACGATTATTATGAGGGCAGAGATTTAAAAAACCAAGAAGAGGTGCGGGCCCGTTTTGAAGCTATGACCAATTGGAAACGAATGGTCGTACATAATGTGACAAAGCCAAGCGTTAGAAAAAAGATTGCATCACAGAGCCGGGCTCTGGACCGCGGCGCCAAGGAGATTGGTTTTTATATGGAGCATGCGACATTCTATGATCGAGACCTCGCCCTTTCTCGGCTCCTGAGTTACCCTCCTTTACCCAAGTCTAAAAGCTAGATGAGATCAGCTAACACAGCCCGTGGTCAGTGTTGGCACTCTTCTGGAAGTGTTTCATCTATTTTTTGAGAACAAAAAGTTGCTGCCGAAGCAGAGAATTTAGTTACCGCATCGAAACCATCGATTTGCAAAAAAGATTCTGCCGCCTTTCCTGAGTTGGTCCACCGTTATTTTTAGTGCACAACTGGTCGCGATTTTTTGGTGCGAATATTGAGTGATTGCCCTGTTTAGTGAGAAGGTATTCTGACTGCCTCATTGGAATAGCTGAGGATTGGTTCAGTTGTTTTTAGTCGACAACTTGGTTGCTCGTTTTTGGGTTAGCCGCATAGAAAGTGATGTGTTCTGTTCTGGCTCTTCGCCAACGAGGAGCTGTGGGAAGCAATGAGTCAGCTTTACCTGTTTTAGTGGTTTCGTTAGTTTAAATCAAAGAAGTGGGGTTGGTTCGCTTGAGCCCCCGAAAATGCCTTTCGATTGATAAGTGTTTCATTGGCTTCTTTGCTCAAGACAACGTCACACAACCTAGCATATTCGGCTTTGGGCTGAAATCTGGCCTGAAAAGTGTTTGTTCCCATCGCGATGATCGAATTGCTCTGTAAGGTGATTGTCGACACTGTGATCTTCAAGTTGGATGCAAGATTTCGGTGAAGTCAGGCTCCCGCAACCAGCTTTAGCACAATATATCAAACACTTAGCCCTGCCTCGCGCGGGGTTGTTCGCGTTTCCGTTTCCACGCTGGAAGCAACGTGGAGGCGAAATATTTTGCCTGTACAGACTGTCAGCCAAAAGAAACATAGGCATTTTGAAAATCACCAACAGCCGAAGACTTGACCCGTGGCTATATGACAGGCATCGTCGACGGGAAGACGAACTCCAGAATGAAAACGGATTCTACTGACCAGTGCGTGTTTGCGAGGGACTGAAGATTGGGCAATTAGTATTGGCGATGGGGGTTCTCTTCGTCACCTTAGCCCTGTCCGCAGATCAAGCTAGCGCGCATGGGGGCGACGGTGCCTTCCACGAGCCCGTCTCGGTTGGGTCCATCGTTGAAAACCATGTAGAGCAAGGGCATCCCGGACATTGTCACGGTGGCTCTTTCTGCGGTGGCGTCGCTGTCTTTGCAGGGGCGTTGCCATCGGTTCTGCCGATTTTCACTGCAATTCGGAACGCTATACCGACTGACCATTTCCGTTTGCTAAATATCAGCGCTTTTGATCCTCCGCCTCCGCGCCTTTTGTCCTGAAAAATGACACACCGCCCGCTCAAGGGCGCAACTACTTTTCATACAGGACAAGAAAATGAAACTTTCAAAACTTGCCGCCGGTGCTGCGGTGGTATCTTCGCTGGCAGTCACGGCTTTGGCACATGGTGGTGCGACTGGCGTCGTGAAAGAACGGATGGACGGAATGGGCGTCATGAAGGAAAGCATGAAAGTGCTGACCCCGATGATGCAGGGGAAAACGCCTTATGATGCCGATGTGATCAGAGAAGAGGCCAAAAAGATCGCCGCTCATTCAGGTGAGGCCATGACCAAATTGTTCCCGGAAGGGTCCACCGACAAACCCTCCGAGGCCAAATCAGAAATTTGGAGCCAGTGGGAAGATTTCTCCAATCTTGCAGCGCAATTGGAAGCCCTGTCCGAAGGGTTGGCATTGGCTGCTGAAAACGGGCTGATGATGGCGGGTTCCGGCCAAGGGAACCTGTTGGGAGGAAGCTCCATGATGGGTTCTGGTACCGGGATGATGGGGTCTGGAATGATGGGTTCCGGGATGATGGGCTCTGGCATGATGGGGAATGCTCCCATGATGGAACCCAGCGCACTCGCGCAGATGCCAGCTGACGGTGTCTTCACGATGCTTGGCCAGGCATGTTCGGCCTGCCATACCCGGTTCCGGGCAGAATGAACCCGAGCCATGAAAAAGCTATTCCGTTTGGGCCTTGCCGCCGCTGTTTCAGCGTCGGCGGGTTTCGCCGCAGTGGTGGCCTGGCCAATTGGCACCTCGCTGCAATCTTTTGATCTTGAAGGTGATGTGAACCGTGGGGCCTATCTGGCAAGGGCCAGTGGGTGTATCGCCTGCCACACGAACTTTGCCGAAGGTGGCGCGCCGCTGTCAGGTGGTGTGAAGCTGGATACGCCGTTCGGCACGCTTTACTCTCCGAACCTGACGACCGACCCGGACCACGGGATCGGGGACTGGACTATTGAGCAGTTTGCCAAAGCGGTGCGAGAGGGAGTTTCGCCGGAAGGTGACTCTTACTACCCGGCGTTTACCTACCCCTTCTATGCCAACTTCACGGATCAGGAAATTGCCGACCTTTGGGCTGCTTTCAAAACAGTTCCCGCCGTAGCCGAGCCGTCGAAGGAACAGGACATGGCCTTCCCCTTCAATCAGCGATGGGGTTTGAAACTGTGGCGGGCCGCTTTCCTTGAACCACCCCGGACAGATCCGGTCGAAGGTAATGATGATGTGTGGAACAGGGGGCGGCTTTTGGTCGAGGGGGCTGCGCATTGCGCTGCCTGCCATACGGGGCGGAACCTAGCCGGGGCCCGCAAGTCGGATACCGAACACTTCAAGGGCAGCGATGCCTTGCCCGGTGGCGGCAAGGCACCCGCGATCGACTTTGTTACCCTGCAAGAGGAAGGTTGGACAGTCGACAACCTTGCCTACGCCCTGCGTACCGGCCTGATGCCTGATGGAGACGCGTTTGGTGGTTCGATGGGAGAAGTCGTTCTCTACGGCACCAGCTTCCTGACGGAAGACGACAGGAAAGCCATGGCGACCTATCTGCTGGATGATCATTCCGGGGGATAGGTCAGAGTCCGAAGAGGACTTTGAAGTGCCTGTCAGCCGCAGGGCTATCTTGCCCGCGCCACCGCAAACTCAAGGTGCGGCGAGAAGCCGTCGCTGGTCGCGCGGAGGTACGCGACACAAGGCAAAAGAACTAAGTGCAATCCGAACTCTCGTTCGGGATTTCAGCGTCAACAAACGAAAAGGATGCAAACAATGATGGGAAATGGTTTTGGAATGGGCGGCATTGGTGCGCTGCTGATCTTGATACTCGTCGTTTTGGCGATCATCGCTTTGATAAAATATATCGCCAAATAATCGACAGCGCTCACTCCGAGTATGAACTAGCAATGGAGAACTCCGTGCCAATAAACAACTTCACTCGCCGCAGTGTTTTCAAAGGGGCTGTTGCGCTTTTCTGTAGCTCTGCCCTTCCTGCAAAAGCTCAGGACGCACCTCAACTGCATGTGTTGAAGGATCCAAGCTGCGGCTGCTGTGGATCATGGATCAAGATCATGCAATCCGAGGGGTTTGACCTGTCGGTTCAGAACACGTCGAATGAAGCCTTGTTCCAGTACAAACTCAGAAACGGGGTCAGTGAAGATCTGGCTTCCTGTCACACCGGACTTGTCGATGGATACGTGATCGAAGGGCATGTGCCACCCGCAGATGTCCGCCGCCTTCTGGCAGAGCGCCCCGATGCGGTCGGGTTGAGCGTCCCGGGCATGGTTGTTGGCTCGCCGGGTATGGGCCCCGAAAGTGAACGGGATGCCTATGACGTGATCCTGATCCGGAAGGATGGATCAACAGAGGTCTTCAGTCGCTATGAAGAGGGCTGAGCCATTGTTCTTTCGCTGTCTGTGAGCAGCAGGAACACGTGCCTAAACCCAAGTGGACTGGAGCCGCGTGATCAAGGCAGAGGCTGCCGTGATCGTCAGTGTGACGGCTCCAAATAGCGCGAGCGCAAGCAGGATCGGTCCAAGCTTTCCCGGAAGCTTGGACCTGAGATTCCGGAACCAATCTGGGCAGCGGTCACAGGTTTCAAGCCCGCGATCAATTACCGACGTGTAAAGTGGCAAGGCGCTGACCAATGTCGCGTAGAGATAAACGCCCGAAATATTTTCAAAGAACACAGACCGCGCCAGCGTCGGGCCAACCACCCGCAACGCCTGAAGACGGTCGCCCCCGAACGAACCAAACCAGTCGGCCGAAAGAACGTAGATCACAGCGTGCAAGAGGATGAAAAGGGTCACCCTTGCAGGCGGATCAATAAGTAGAACGCGCGAAAGAGCTGCCCCCTTTGCATGTTTGGAAGCGCTTAGCGCATACAGAAAAAAGCTCATGTAGTTGACGCAGAAGACGACCACCAAGCCGTTCGTCAGGACTTGCCGCAGCAATCGGCTGAAGGCTTGCCCACTGCCCAACAACATCGCGCCGAACCCCGGTGTCAGCACGATGTACAGCAACAGAATCGGCAGCAGGCCGAGGCAACTGAAGGCCGAAGTGTTGAGGGCAAACCGCCAGAACGGCATTCGGATGTCGAAATATTTTTCCATGATTGGCATCTTGTCAGAAAAGTCGCAGTAATTCGCGCAGTTTTGGGGCTTCGGTCCAAAGCCTTCTCAGACCTTCGTCCGATGCTGTTACATGGAAAGACAGGCATGTTGGGGTCAATAAACGAATTCAAGGAGCCCCCACATGTCCAAACTCTATCCATTCTCACTGTTCGGCACCGCCGCCACACTGGCATTCGTCTGGTTTTCTCCGTTCGACCTGAAGCTTTCCTTCGAAGACGGCGCACTGAAAGCTGAACCACGCTTCGCATTTGCTGCCAGCGGCAGCGGCAGCGAAGGCGACGGAGGTTCTGACGACGATGATGATGATGACAACTCTGATTCAGGATCTGACGACGACGATGATGACGATAACTCGGGTTCTGGATCGGGCTCTGATGACGATGACGATGATCGTGATGACGACGACGACCGCGACGACGATGATGATCGTGACGATGACAGGTCGGGCTCTGGGTCTGGGACGTCCGGCAGCACGTCGACCAGTTCTTCCAGCGACGACAGCGGTTCGTCCGGTCAGGTTGGCATTACCAAAGTTGAATCCACGGCCAACTCGATCGAGGTCCGCTATAGCGACGGCACCAAGGAAGAAATCGAAAACGGCATCTACGAGCGGAAAGACTCTAACAACCGCACCGTTGAAGAGCGCCCTGCGACACAGGCAGACTTTGATCGCCTGAACGGTCAGGTCGGCTCGATCTCGATCGACAATGTCCCGTCCAGTTCGGGTGGCGGAGATAGCTCTGAGGATATCTTGAAAGCAGAGGTCTTCGGCAACAACATCGAAATCCTATATGCCAATGGCTGGAAAGAAGAGATCGAGAACGGGATCTACGAACTCAAGGATCCGCGCAATCGCACTGTGGTCGAAAGACTTGCTACCGCAGAAGACATTGCACGCCTGACCGCTGCCTTGAACTAACCTCCTACCAAGACGAGGTTAAAACCTGAATGCCCCGGCATGTTATGCCGGGGCATTCTTTTATGGTTTGTGCATGCCCCAGGCGTCAGACGCGATCAGGGCGGCCTCGACCCGGTTGCGGGCATGCAGCTTGCTTAGGATGGCTGTCATGTAGTGCTTGATCGTCTTTTCCTGAAGGTCCAGTTCAAGCGCGATCTCCTTGTTGCTAAGGCCCTTTGCAACGCCCCGCAAAATGTCTTCTTCGCGCTTGGTCAGATCGTCGATCGGGCGCTTGGACGGCTTATCCATCTGCTGGCGCATAACCGACAAGACACGTGTGGCCAGAACAGGGGGGATGTAACTGTCACCTCGTGCAAGGCCACGAAGGCGTGCGCAAAGCTCGTCGCCTGATACGCCCTTCAGAATGTAGCCTTTGGCACCAGCCTCAAGGGCATCGGCAACGTCATCCGCCTCTTCCGAGACCGTCAAAATGGCAATGACAGGGGGGGCGTCCAACGCGGCAATGGCCCGCGCTGCATTGATGCCACTGCCCGGCATGGACAGGTCCAACAATGCGATGTCGGGGTTCAACCGTTTGACCAGATCAATTGCGTCCTGCGCGCTTTCACCGGTTCCGACAACTTCGAAATCGTCCGCCTCATCCAAGGTACGCGCGACACCGTCGCGAAAGATTGGATGGTCATCTGCAAGTATAATTCGGGTCACCATCATAGGTCCCTGCTTTGAAGGGGGAGGGTCAAAATCAATTCGCAACCTGCCCCCGGTTTAGATTGGATTTCCACCTGGCCACCAAGGCTTTCAGCTCTGTCGACCAGTCCCAAAAGACCCTGTCCGCCATCCGGGCGAATTTGCATCGCCTCTTCCGGATCGAAGCCCGGCCCTTCATCGCGGACTTTCAGGCAAACGGCTTTTTCACAGGCGCGTCCCCAAATCGTGACACCGGCCCCAGGCGCATGCCGGGCAGCGTTGGACAAGGCTTCTTGAAGAAAACGGAAGAGACAAAGTTTTGCGCTGTAGTCGATCTGAGGAGCTTCGTCGCCTTCGAAGGTCAAAACGGGAGGCGACGCAAAAGCCGTCGCTCCGTCCTGAACCGCACGATCAATCAATTTTCGCAGGGAAAGTCGGTCCAGGTCCGGAATAGCCAGACCGCGTGAAATGCTGCGGATCTCTGTCAGGGCGTTTGCAAGGGATTGGCGGATATCATCGACCTCGCCTGCAGCCTTTGTGCCTCCCAATGCCGAATCCAGCCTCAACGCTGCCAACGAAAGGTATTGTGCGGGGCCATCATGCAATTCGGCGCCCAACTGGCGCAGAAAACGGTCGCTTTGAGCCGTCGACCGTGAGGACGCTTCTACAACCCTGTTGCGCAGGCGCAGGTTCTGTTCCGATACCGCCTGAGTTTCCAAAAGTTGATCAAGCAGCATGGCCTTCTGTCTGCGGATGGTCCGCCCGCCAGCGGCTACGATTCCGAACAACATCAGGCCACTTCCTAAGAACGTGGCGCTGACAACCAGCCAGCTATTTCGCCGAGCATTGGTCATTTCAGCGGACAGCTCTTCAGCAGCCTCGTAAAACTCTGCCACAGCGATCACTTCGCCGCTCCATGCTTCGCGAATAGGGGTGTAGATTTCCAATAGTGGCACGCCAAGCGCCGCCTCAGATTCACTTTCGATATGATCAAGATCTTCAAACGTTGCCGCAACAGAGCCCAACCAAGCGCTGCGTAGGTCTTCGGTCACGGGAAAGGTCTTACCGATAATGTCCGGGTCAGAGGCATGCGCCACCAGCCCGCCCCGTTTCCACAACTTGTAAGAGACAATGCGGCCCTTGAGGGGGACAGTTTCAAAAACCTCTGCCAAAGCCCGTTGGGCCTGTATCGGCAGAACATCACTCTGGGAAAGATCCTGACTGATGGGGGAAACGAAACTCTCCATGAAGATCGCGGTGTCGTTGGCTGTGTTTTGAACAACCGCTTGCTCAATACGCGAAGACACCCATCCACCAACAAGCACCATCGCGACAATCATCACGACACCTCCTGCCGAGGCAAACTGCGTCGTAAGAGAGAGGTCGGACCATTTAAATTTGGTATTCATCAAAGACATACAGCCATACATACCCTTCCGGTTGGACTTAGGGCTACGGACTAAAGTCGGTAATTTCTAACTGTGTCTATAATTCTTCGGGGATTTGGAGGTGAGTCTTCAAACGAGGCTATGCCGTTGCCAGTGCTTCATAGCTATTGTTTGCTGGACAGCGTCGCATGCATTCCAAACAAAAACAAAAGGACTGGAGTTTAAGTTTTAAGATAGCGTTCAAGCGCCGCTTCGACGCCATGATCCCAAATCATGTTCAAATGTCTTTCGAAAGCGGCTGAAAACGTTTGGTTGTCCGCAAGATCTCCGTAGATCTCTCGCATTTCGAGCCATTTCAGAGGATCATCCTTGGCTAGCAGAGCAGTGCTTTGAAGATGGTCCCACACCGGATCATTTGGCTCAATTTCTGATCCATCTTCCCGAGTGCCTTCGCACATGCGAGCCCAAAGCGCCTGCACCAAAGCAAGGCCTTCGATCGAAGCCCCTGCGTCGATGGCCTCTCGGATGACGGGCAACAGCGCACCGGTATGACGAGATGAGCCATCAAATGCTACGCGGCGGACGGTGTCGACGATCTTGGGATTTGCAAAACGTTCCTCGATCAGATCGACATATTCGATCGGCGTCATGCCGGGGACCGCGCGTAAAAAGGGCGCCATCTCTTCCAGTGTTACTTTGCGGAAAAGGCCCCGGATCAGAGGGTTCTGCATGGCCTCTGCGATGGTTTCGATGCCAAGGATTTCGGCAGGGTCCGCGATGACCTGATGCCCACCGTTGAGGATACGCAGCTTCATGGCTTCGTAGTCGTGGACATTGTTGGTGAAGGTCGCGCCGACATCTTCCCAGGCAGGCCGACCTGCGCAGAAGTCGTCTTCAAGGACCCATTGGCGGAAATTCTCGTGCGTAACGGGCACTGCATCGTCCAGCCCAAACTCTTGCACCAAGGCCAGTTCGCGATTTCCGGTCGCAGGGACGATGCAGTCCACCATTGAGTTTGGAAAGCTGCAGTTATCCGCGACCCAGTCCGCGAATTCTGGATCCGTAAGGCGCGCGAGTGAAACCACGACTTTGCGCATGATCTCGCCGTTACCGGGAAGATTGTCGCAGCTTTGGATGGTAAAAGGGCCAGTTCCGGTAGCGCGACGCAGGCGCAGCGCGGCCAAAATCGCCCCGAAGGCTGTGGCAGGGGTTTCCGGAGTGGCGACGTCCTGCAGAATATCTGGATGGGTCGGGTCGAACGCTTTGGTTGACGGTGACAGGTAATAGCCGCCCTCAGTGACCGTCATTGAGACGATGCGAATATCGGGCTGTGCCATTCTTTCGATCAACGGGCCGTGCCCTTCGACGACGGGAATGTAATCGATCATGGACCCCACGATCTCGGCCGAGGTGCCTGAGGGGTCCAATTCGATCAAGGTGGTCAGATAGTCCTGAGGGGCCATCTTCAGGCGCTGCACCTCGTCATAGCTGCGCACGCCTGCGCCAATGATCGCCCAGTCCAGATCCTGACCCTGTTGGAACAAGCGGTGCAGATACCACGCCTGATGCGCTCGGTGGAAGTTTCCAAGACCGATGTGGATGATGCCGGGTCGCAGTTCTGCGCGGTCATAGGCCAAGCCTTTGACGCCTTCTGGCAGGTTATCCAACGCAGCGTTGTTTAGTTTGGTCCCCATGTTGCACCGGTTTTTTTGGCCTTCCTGTCGCGAAGGCGGGTTTCGTAGTTCATTTCTGGTCGCAAGCTGTTGTCAGCTCATCCAGTTGCCGCCGTCGACATTGTATGTCTGCGCGACGATGTAATTTGCGTCACTGCTGGCCAGAAAGACGGCCATGCCCGTCAGGTCTTCGGCTGTCCCCATGCGGCCATATGGGACGGCCTCGCCGACCTCTTTCTTCTTTTGCCCCAAGGGCTTGTTTTCGTATTTGGCGAAGAAAGCATCGACACCTTCCCAGTGCTCGCCATCGACCACGCCGGGTGCGATGGCGTTCACATTGATGCCGTGTTCGATCAAGTTCAGCCCGGCGGATTGAGTCAGGCTGATGACCGCCGCTTTTGACGCGCAATATACAGACACCAAAGCTTCGCCACGGCGCCCAGCTTGACTGGCCATGTTGATGATCTTGCCGCCCTTACCACGTTCAATCATGTGATTGGCGACGGCCTGCATGGTAAACAGTACCCCTGCGACGTTGATCGAGAAGACCTTGTCGTAATCGGCCCGTGTGATCTCGGCCAATGGGGCCGCAGTGAAGATCGCCGCGTTGTTGATCAGGATGTCGATCTGCCCAAAATTCGCGACGGTCTGTGCGACCGCTTGTTCGATGCTGCCTTGGTCAGAGACATCCATGCGCACAGCAATCGCTTGCTCTCCCAGATCCGCAGCGGCAACTTCAGCCGCGTTCAGATCGATATCGGCGATGGCAACACGGGCACCTTCGGCGATATAGGCGCGGGCGAATGCCAGTCCGATACCGCGTGCAGCACCCGTGATCAGGGCCGTTTTTCCTGCTAGCCGCGTCATTCGATCCGCAGGCCTTCAGCGTCAAACTTGTGGATGTTCTGCGACTGTGGGGTCAGGAAAACGGTCTCGCCGTTCTTGACCGACATGTCACCAGCCGCGCGCACCGTCATCGGGTCGCAGCCCTCAACGCCATGGACGTGGATGAACGTGTCAGAGCCCAGATGTTCGGCCACACCAACTTTGCCTTCCCACATCCCGTCCGTGGTCGAGACATCGATATGCTCTGGACGGATACCGATCGTTTGCGCGCCGTGTTTTGCGGCTTCGGACCCTTCGATCAGGTTCATTTTCGGCGAACCGATGAAGCCCGCGACGAACTTGTTGCGCGGCTTGTGATACAGCTCTAGCGGCGAACCCACCTGCTCGATCACGCCAGCTTGCAGAACGACGATCTTGTTGGCCATGGTCATCGCTTCGACCTGGTCGTGGGTCACGTAGATCATGGTGGTCTGCAACCGTTCATGCAGTTCGCCAATCTCAAGACGCATGCCCACGCGCAGCGCGGCATCAAGGTTCGACAAAGGTTCATCGAACAGGAATGCGGCAGGTTCGCGGACAATGGCCCGACCAATGGCAACACGCTGGCGCTGACCCCCGGACAGGTCTGCCGGTTTCCGGTCCAGATAGTCCATCAGGTTCAAAGACTTGGCCGCGGTTTCGACCTTCTTGTCGATCTCGGACTGATCCATCTTTGCCATGCGCAGCGGGAAGCCGATGTTCTTGCGAACCGTCATATGCGGGTACAGCGCGTAGGACTGGAACACCATCGCCAGACCACGTTCTGACGGGGGCACTTGGGTGGCGTCGTCCCCATCGATTTCGATGTAGCCAGAGGTCAGGTCCTCTAGCCCCGCGATCATGCGGAGGAGGGTGGATTTACCGCAGCCCGAGGGGCCAACGAACACCGTGAACTCTCCGTCTTCGATGGTCAGATCCAGAGGCGGAATGACCTGTGTGTTCCCAAAGCTCTTGGTCACATTTTTCAGTACGATACGTCCCATTGTCTTTCCCTATTTCACAGCGCCGAAGGTCAGGCCTTGGACAAGTTGTTTCTGACAGAACCACCCCAGTACAACGATGGGTCCGACTGCTGCTGCCGAGACTGCCGACAGGCGTCCGAAGAAGAGACCCTCTGGCGCTCGGTTGCCTTCGATTAGCTTGGACAGGGTCGCCGCGTCCGTAGTGGTCAGGCGAACAGTCCAGTAGGCTTCGTTCCAGCAGAAGATGAAGCACAAGAGTGCGGTTGATGCGATGCCGCCCCAAGCCAGCGGGATCAGGATCTCCTTGATCTCGCCCCATGTGTTCACACCGTCCATCTTGCCCGCTTCGATGATGTCCTTGGGGATCTCTTTGAAGTAGGTGAACAGCATCCAGATCACGATCGGCAGGTTGATCAGGCTTAGAACCATGACGATCAGGAACTTGGTGTCGAACAGGCCCACACTCTTGGTCAGGAAGGTCATCGGGTACAGCACGGCCGCAGCTGGCAGCATCTTGGTCGACAACATCCACATCAGCACGTCCTTGGTCGCACGGCTTGGGTTGAAGGCCATCGCATAGGCCGCTGGGATCCCCACGAACAGGGTGAACAGCGTCGCCATGACTGCAGTGATGACCGAGTTTTTGGCGAAGCGCCAATAATCGTAGTTCTCAGTCATATTCAGATAGTTTTCGAGCGTCGGGGTGAACCAGATCAGGTGCTCTGGTTTCACTGCGTCGGCGTCGGTTTTGAAGCTCGTCAGAACCATCCAGAAGATGGGGAAAAAGAAGAGCAGCCCGACAATCCAGGCCAACGTCGGCCGGCCGTATTTTCCGAACTTCGAGGATTTTGCAACAATAGCCATTGGTCTTTTCTCCTCTTATTCCATCAACGTCTTGCCAATCATGCGCAGCAGGAAGATTGCGACGATGTTGGCTAGGATGACTGCGAAGATGCCGGTGGCGCTGGCTGCGCCGATGTTGTTGTTGGCAAATTCACCGATCAGGTAGGGCAGGTTCTTGTTGCCGTTGCCCCGGCTTACGATTTCGATTTCCGCATAAAGCGACAGGTGGAAGATCGCCTGGATCATCACGACGATCGCAATCGGGCGGCCCAGATGCGGCAGCGTCAGAAAGCGGAACTGTGACCAGGCACCGGCCCCGTCCAGAACGGCGGCCTCTTTCTGCTGCTGGTCCTCAGATTGCAGAGAGGTCATGAAGATCAGAACCGCAAAGGGTGTCCACTGCCATGTCACCATGATGATCACAGCGTAAGCTGAGGTCTGCGTGGCGCGGAACGAGATTGGTTCAAGTTCTGGCCACAACGAGAAGAAGGCGCCAATCACGGGGGCTTCTCGAAGCGAGCCGATCAGATCGTTTATGCTGCCGACGGCGATACCTTGCAGGCCCAGAACCGGGTCAAGGATCATGTTGATCCACAGTACCGCGTTCACAGCAGGCATGACGAAGAAGGGCGAGATCAGCAGGACCCTTACAATACCCTGTCCGGGGAAGGTCTTGTTGATCAGGATGGCGATAACAACGCCAAGAATGACGGTCAGGAACAGGATGCTGCAAACGATCAGAAGGCTGTTCTGAATGGCGAGCACGAAGTCCTTGTTGTTCAGAACGAATTCGTAGTTCCCAAAGCCGCGCCAATTGCTAATGCTCGGGGTCGTCCATTCGGGGCGACGCAAGTTGTTCAGAACGTAGCGGATGAACGAGAAGTATAGTGTCAGCCCCAATGGGATCAGCATCCATACTAAAAGCAGCAAAACCGCGGGTGTTTGAAGAAGGCGGGGAAGCTTTCTGTCAGACATGATCCTATCCTCCCGGCAAAGCGATGTTTTGCCTTTGAAGCTTGGGTTAACCGATATTCGGACATTAAGCGTCGCAGGTGTGTGGGCTCAATAGATGCGACGTTGGGGCAAGAAGGCCCGGCGATCCCGGGCCTTCTTTAAGGCAAGTTACTCGTAGTAACCGGCTTCGCGCATGATCGAGTCTGCGGCTTCCTGCGAAGCGGCCAGCGCCTCTTCGACTGTCTTCGCGCCAGTCAGGGCAGCAGCCATTTCCTGGCCCATGATCACACCGATCTGCGGGAACTCAGGGATCGCTACGAACTGAACGCCTACATAGGGTTTCAGGTCGGTTGCACCCGGTGCAGCAGAGTCGATCGCCGCCATTTCAGCGTCTGCAAACTTCGCGACAGCCTTGAACTCGGGGATGTCGTAGGTTGAAGCACGCTGACCGGTCGGAACCGAACCCCAGCCAAATTCGGGGTGGTTGCCCACGGCTTTCACGTAGTCTTTCGATGTTGCCCATTCGATGAACTTCTGAGCTTCATCTGCGTTCGGCGAACCGGCCGGGATAGCAAAGGCCCAAGCCCACAGCCAGTTGGCGCCAACCGGGTTACCGGCGTTCGGCGACTGAGCATAGGCGACGTTCGGGTTTTCAAGGAAGGATGCAGCGATTGTCGCATCGATCCACAGGCCGCACTTGTCTTCGTTGTACAGAGCCAGAATCTCGTTAAACGAGTTGCCTTCCGAACCCGGAGGACCGTAGTTGCCAAGCAGGTCAACGTAGAAGTTAATCGCTGCGTTCCATGCGACCGAATCCAGGTCGGGGCGCATTTCTTCATCAAACCAGCGCGCACCGAACGAGTTCGCAATGGTGGTGATAAAGGCTGCGTTGTCACCCCAGCCGGGCTTGCCGCGCAGGCAGGCGCCGTAAACGCCGTTGTCCGGGTCGTGCATCGCAGCCGCCGCTTCTTTGACGTTCCACCAGCTGTCGTTGTCGCGAATGGTTACGCCTGCAGCATCAGCCAGATCCTTGCGGTACATAACCATCGAGCTTTCGCCGTAGAAAGGCGCAGCATAGAGCGTTCCTTCATGGCTAAGACCCGCACGCATTGCTGGCAAAAGGTCCTCGACGTCATATGCGTCAGAGAAGTTCAGGGGTTCGATCCAACCCGCAGCACCCCAGATCGGAGCTTCCTGCATGCCGATGTTGATAATGTCGTACTGGCCACCGCCGGTTGCGGTGTCTGAAGTGACCTGCTCACGCAGAACCCCTTCTTCCAAGGACACCCAATTCAGGTCGATGCCGGTTTCCGCAGTGTAGGCCTCTGCGACCTTCTGCATGTTGATCATGTGACCGTTGTTGACGATCGCGATTGTCAGTGACTCTGCCGAGGCGCTGCCTGCGGTCACCAGTGTTAGCGCGGTCGCCGCACGGAGTGCGTTCTTAACAAACATCCGTTCCTCCCTTTGTTGGATGTGATGGCAACAAGGTAGAGAGTAACGTGACGCGCAGTCAACTAAAATTTTACGCGCGCAAAGTTTAAGGGTGAGTTATGCGGAGTCCCTCATGACCAGCCTGCCTTCGAACAGCCTTGTTTCGTGTTTGTTTTCAGACCCTTCAATGGCTTTGAAAAGGGTTTCAACGGCGCACCGGGATATCGCGTCATAGTCCTGCGCAATCGTCGTCAACGGGGGGCATGTGAACCTAGAGAAAGGGTGGTCGTCCTGTCCGGCCACGCGAATCTGGCAATCCGAATCCCTTCCCACACGAACATTTTGCTCATAGCAGGCGGTCAAAAAACCGATGGCCAATCGGTCGTTGCTGCACAGAACCGTGTTACTTTTGAACAGACCTGCTGCAAGCGCTTTGCCGCCCTCGCTCCGCCCGATCTCTTCGAAATGCCAGCCCTCTCCATCGACCTGCACGACCTGAGGTTCATGCCCGCTTTGCTCCATCGCATTTATATAGGCGTGCCGACGCTTGTTGGCGTTTGGGTTGGCGGGGGTCTTCATCTCTAGGAAGCTCGGAGGTTCGCCGGTACGGCACAGATATTCGACAATCAGGGGCCCGAACTGAGAGTTGTCGGAGCCAACGAAGCCCAAGCCGACATCCGGAATAAAGCTGTCAAAGAGGATCGTGGGCACATCGTTACAGAATTTTTCGATCACCGCTTGGTTTGAGGTGCGTCCAAGCGGGGCCAGCAAAACACCAGCAGGTTTAAGCGATCGCAAACTGTCCAGAATGTCGTTTTCGCGGTCAGGATCCCCATAAGAACTGTAAAGCGTCGGTCGGAACCCGGCCGCAACACAGCGCTGTTCGATGTTGCGTGCGAGCTCTGCAAAGAACGGATCCGCCAAGTAAGGAACAACGATCCCAAGGTTCTTAGTCAGTTTTCGGTTCTGATTAATGGCGTAGATATTCGGACGGTAGTCGTATTTCTCAAGCGCGTCTTCAATCCTTTGTCGGGTCGATTGGCGAACACTCTCCGGGTCGTTGAAGTATTTCGATACCGTAGGACGAGAAATGCCACTTACGGCGGCAAACTCTTCCATGTTGCGGATAGTGTCCTTTGCCATTGCTGCCTCCAGATCGCGGGGAATTCGGTGTCGTTATGACACGTGTTCCCTCAATATTTTGACGCGCGGAAAATATTAGGAAAAAATTGTTTGACGCGAAAGTTAAATTTTTTTGACGAAGACGCTGGGGTGCAGCAGGAGCCATTTTTTAAATGCCGCCCAAACTTGTGCAATTTTTCGCGGAAATAGGGGCAAAGCCTTCGCTCATGCGCTCCCGTTGGGTTTAATGTCAGAACAGCCCGCCGAGCCCGAGAAGTTGCACGATTGAAGCGGTAAAGCGACGCGCGCCAGAGGCCCCTGGTTCAGCTGTGCGGGTCTTGGCGTCGACCTTGCCTGGCAAGATCCACTCAAGCTGCCCGGTTTCACTTTGAACAACCTCGTAAACCTGGCCAAGGGCAATTGGATTTGCGCGTCTCAGCACCCACTCGCTGAACGCCCGATCACGTATGACTAAGCTCGTTTCCGCGTTGTTCTTAACCGAAACGGGGTCGAAATTCATTGTTGTGACGATGGTTTCTCGGCGATCAATGACGGTCAGCTTTGAATGGAGTGTGGAGCGGATCCGCTCCTCACCCGGCAAGCCCGTCGCTTTTGGATGCAACTCGTAGATTTTGACACCGGCTTGCAGCAGTTTTTCCCGGAATGGGGCGTATCCCCCGTGGACCGCAGCATGGTTTGTAGAGGCGAGAGAATTCGTAACTATAGTCACATTAACGCCCCTCTTTGCCGCTTGGGTTAGTGCGTCCAAGCCATAGTTTTGGGGGATCAAGTATGGGGTAATAAACGTGATTTCATTCCGTGCTTTCGCAATAGACTGAAGATGATGTGCTACGACCAAGAACGGCCCTTCTGATCTGTCGTTACGCAACTTCAAGGGTCGGTCGGCCACCAAATTGGTTTGAACAGAAAAATTGGGAAGTTGTCGCGGAAGAAGACTTAGGTCTTCGCGGAGAAGATCTGGGTATTTCTCCGTTTGGGCCTCGACAGTGCGGCGGGCAATCAAAGGCTCTAACCGGTCGAATTGTGCGCCAAAGTCGATGTTTTCATACTTCCCGACCGGCACCGACCAAATGTCTTTCCAATATTCTTCAAATATTTTGGCCAATCCGGCGATTTGTCGTCCTTCGAGCAAAACATCGAAGTCAATAAATTCGGATCTGTCGTCGTCGCGAAAATACTCATCTCCTATGTTTCTGCCCCCAATAATGGCGCGTTGTTGGTCGGCGAGAATGACCCGGCTATGTTTGCGTCTGCTCACCCGGTCAAACTCTAGAACGAACCCCATGCTGGTTGTGCTGAACCGAGAGAGAGGATTGAATATCCGGACTTCTATGTTGGGGTGATGATCCATGACCATCAGGCGGCCAGCGGTAGATCGGTTAAATAGGTCGTCAACCAACAACCGGACTTTTACACCGCGTTTTGCAGCTTTGAGTATCCGGTCTACGAACAAGAAACCCGCGTGGTCTTGCCGAATGATAAAAGCACTAACGTCCAGCCGGTGTTTGGCTTCGTCAATCAGTTTAAGCCGCGCAAAGAGGGCATCATCTCCGTCGGCCAGAGGAGTAACGCGGGCCGTCGAAGAGGAAGTGATTTGATCCTTCGTGGGAGGGGCAGAGGCCATGACGGCCGACGACGTGCTAAGGCTGGCAGGTTGATCTGAAGATTTGGGAATTGGCGTGTAGGTGCAACCAGCTGTGGCCATCACTAAACCTACAAGCAGGCCGGCTAACCGTTTCCCGGCCAAGCAGGGTCCACCGTTTTTAGATTTTTCGCCCCCCGAGACCATATCCTCTCCGCTGAAAATATAATCACTGATTAATTAATATACATTGAAAATAATCGGCGATCAATTTATTAAATAAACTGCGATTTAACCTACAGAAACCAAACAAAAATCCATGGCGAGACGCTCTGATCACAGTCGACATGAGTTGAGAAAAATGATCCTCGATGCTACGCGAAGCCTTGTCGAGAAGGAAGGTTATTCAAAAGTTTCGATTCGCAAAATAACGAACGAGGTCGGTTACACATCGGGGACCTTGTACCTTGTTTTCAAAGATATTGATGAGCTCCTTCTGGAACTGCACATTGAAACTCTGGAAAGACTGCACGCCCTACTTCATGCCATTCCTATGACCGGCGACCCCGAGGCCGATCTGCTGAAGCTTTCAGATGGCTACTCAGAATTCACGAAGGAAAACAGGAACCTTTGGAATGCGTTGTTCGAGCATAAAATTGAAGATGGGAAAGTTCTGCCGGAAAGGTACGACAGGGCTATTTTCAAATTGATTGACTTGGCAATTGAAGCGATCCGACCTCTGTATCAAGGCGGAAGCGACGAGGACATTATCCACGATGCACGCGTTTTATGGGCGAGCCTCTATGGGATTTTGTCTTTGGATGCCTCCAAGAAACTATCCAGATATGAAGACACACAGTCTTTTATAGCTTCCTTGATCAAAAACTACGTTGCAGGCATTCGTTCTAACCTGTCTGACGCCAGCATCTCACTGTAAGCGTGGATGTCTCTTTTGACGCGCAGACATGATTGTTGTGGCGCCTGCTGACTATTACACGCCAAGTGTCATAGATTGTTGGTAAAGTTGCCGAATGGGATGGTCTAAAGACCTTCGGCCCGTACGACATTATCGACCGCGATTGAAAAGACTTGCTGCTCTGGTGAAAGGTTTGCGTTGGCGCGGGCCATAAGGCCCACGGGCCCCTTCGTGATGGCCGTGTCAAAGGGTAGCCTGATCAGGCGGCCGTCATTGATTTCGTTGGCAACAACACCTGAAGAGATGACCCATATCGCGTCGGTTTGTCGGGTATAGACGCGCCCAAAGGCACCGGACACGGTCTCCATCTTGTTGGGAAGATCCCCGACGCCGTGGGCGATCAGAAATCTCTCAACCATCGGCCGAATGGCCGAGTTCTCGGAGGGGTAGACCACTTGCCACTCGCCAATCCGCGAAAGGTTGGGGTCGTCCAAAAGCGGATGTCCAGGACGCACTACGAAATCCACGGTTTCGTTATAAAGCTGGGTAAATGCGATCCCTTTCATCATGTCTGGCGGCGCCAGACGTCCGATGACGACATCCAGCTCACCATCGCGCAGTTTCTGGATCAGATAGTTGATGGGCCCGTCTGAAATCTGAAGTGTGCTGCCGGATGACAGGTCAGAGTATTCCCGCGCCACCAAAGGCATCAACCGTGCCGCAACCGATGGCAGAGCCCCGACCTTAACCCGGGCCGCGCCTGCTTTTCCTTGCTGTTCGACCCCATCCAAGCCCTGTTGCAAGGCAGCAAGGCTCATCTCGGCGAAGTGCAGAAAGACCTCTCCCTGTTTGGTAAGCGAAATTCCGGCCCGGCTGCGTGACATTAGTTCTGCGCCAAGAATCTCTTCCAACTCTTTCAACGTTTTCGAGATCGCAGGCTGTGTCAGAAACAGCCGTTCGGCGGCAAGTTTCAAACTTTCTTGCCGACTGATTTCCACAAAACACTGGATATGGCGGAATTTAATGCGGCGATCGACCATTTGTTTTCCAAATATTGCAACTAAAAAGCAAAATAAGTCATTTTTATTGCAAAATACAATATTTTAAGCTGCTAGGAAGAGATAAGATCAACAGACATTCAGGAGGGCATGATGCAGATCGTCAACTTGCAGACCGTAGCGCTGCATGTCCGTGTGGATGGGCCGGAAGACGGTGTCCCTGTGGTCTTTGGCAATTCCTTGGGAACGGATCTGCGGCTCTGGGACAAAGTGGTGCCGCTGCTTCCGTCAGGTTTGAGGGTTATCCGTTTTGACAAACGGGGGCACGGCCTGTCGGACTGCCCTGCCGCGCCTTATTCAATGGACCAGTTGGTTGGTGATACAGAGGCCCTGTTGGATCAGCTGGGGGTTTCAGGGTGCGCCTTTGTCGGTCTTTCTATCGGTGGAATGATTGCCCAGAAACTGGCGGCGCGCCGTCCTGATCTGATTGCGTCGCTTGTTCTATCCAACACCGCTGCCAAAATGGGTGACGCTTCGATGTGGAAGGACCGCATTTCAGCCATCCAAGCCGGCGGTATCGAAGCTTTGGCCGATCCGATCATGGAACGCTGGTTTTCTGCTGAATTTTTGGCCTCGGACGAATTGGCAGCTTGGCGCAATATGCTGACCCGCACCCCGCGTGAAGGTTATATCGGTTGCTGTCATGCAATCGCTGGCACCGATCTGTCCGAAGCGACGTCTAAACTGACCCAGCCCACGCTGGGGATTGCAGGTTCGGAAGATGGTGCAAGCCCGCCAGAACTGGTCGAGGGCACCATTGCGATGATCAAGGGCGCCTCTTGCCACACGATTGAAGGCGCAGGCCATTTGCCCTGCGTCGAGCGGCCCACCGAATACGCGGCGCTTTTAACAGCCTTCCTGAAGGAGCTTGGCCATGTCTGACAAATTCGAACAGGGCATGAAGGTCCGCCGCTCGGTCCTTGGTGACGCGCATGTCGATCGGGCCGAGGCCAAAAAGACGGACTTTGACGAGCCGTTCCAGACCCTCATCACCGAAGGGGCCTGGGGGACTGTCTGGGCCAGTGATGGGATCAGCCCTCGGGAACGGTCGATGCTGACGTTGGCGCTTTTGGCCGCGCTTGGAAACTTTGAAGAAATACCGATGCATATCCGTGCCTCGGCCCGAACCGGGGCCAGCAAGCAGGACGTGCTAGAAGCCTTTCAACATGTGGCGATCTATGCCGGGGTGCCCCGTGCCAACCACGCGCTGAAACTGGCCAAAGAGACTTATGCAGAAATGGAAAAGGAATAACCGGGAAACGCGCTATAATCCCAGTTACTCGAAGGAGACCCGCCAATGCCAAAACCAGGTGAACTTTACCAACGGGACAGAGAGAGGCATCCGCCCGCACTGACCCGAGACTACAAGACCTCTGTGGCGCGTTCGCCGCAGTACTCGCTGATTTCCCTGCAGAACTCTGTCAGCGAAATTACCGGTCCGGTTTTTGGTCATAATGACATTGATCCGATCGATAACGACCTGATCCTGAATTACGCCAAGCCCGGTGAAAGCCCGATCGGCGAGCGGATCATCGTGCATGGCCGCGTGCTGGACGAAAACGGTCGTCCGGTTCCGAATACTCTGGTCGAGGCATGGCAGGCGAATGCCGGTGGGCGGTATCGCCACAAGAAAGACACCTATCTTGCGCCAATCGATCCGAACTTTGGCGGATGCGGTCGGACGCTGACCGACGAGAACGGATACTATTTCTTCCGGACCGTGAAGCCCGGTGCCTATCCGTGGCGTAACTGGGTCAATAACTGGCGCCCGGCACATATTCACCTGTCGATCTTTGGCACGGCTTTCGCGCAGCGCCTGATCACCCAGTGCTATTTTGAAGGCGATCCGCTGATCGACAAATGTCCGATCGTGAAAACGATCCCCAGTCAGGAAGCGCGCGACAGCCTTGTCGCCGCGTTGGATATGAATGGGAGCATCCCGCTGGATACCATCGCCTATAAGTTCGACATCGTGCTGCGCGGTCGTCGCTCGACCCTGTTCGAAAACCGGCTGGAGGGGAACTGATCATGGTACAGAAACTGGACTATCTACAGGAAACCCCGTCGCAAACCGCAGGCCCCTATGTTCACATTGGTCTTGCGCCCGGTGCCGCTGGGTTTGAGATCTACAAGCACGAGCTGGGCTGGGATATCGCCGGGCCGAATGCCAAGGGCGAGCGTATTCGCGTCGAAGGCCTTGTGATCGACGGAACCGGTTCTCCGGTCAAGGACGTGCTTCTGGAAGCATGGCAGGCCAATAGCGACGGCAATTATGCGCACCCCGAAGGCGGCGGTGACGTAGAAGAAGGCTTTCGCGGTTGGGGCCGCGTGATCACCAATTTTGAAACCGGTGAATGGGCTTTTGAGACCGTAAAACCGGGCCGCACCCAAGGCCGGAACGTTGGCGTTCAAGCGCCGCATATCAACCTGTGGATCGTGGCTCGCGGGATCAATGTCGGTCTTAGCACCCGCCTGTACTTCGAAGACGAAGTCGAGGCCAACGCCGCAGATCCGGTGCTGAACATCATCGAGTGGGAACGCCGCCGTGCGACCCTGATCGCCAAACGATCCGAGCGCGACGGACAGATCGTCTATCGCTTCGACATCAAACTTCAGGGTGAAGACGAGACGGTTTTCTTCGACATCTGAACCCTACGGCGCCGCCCTTACTTCCTGGGGGCGGCGTCACTAACTATTGGACGCGCGACATGACCAAACCCTGCATTATCTGCTGTGCCATCACGGGCTCTTTGCCCCGCAAGGAAAACAATCCGGCTGTACCGATTTCGGTTGAAGAGCAGGTGGAATCCACCCACGAAGCCTTTGAGGCCGGCGCCAGCATCGTCCATGCCCATGTGCGCAACGATGACGAGACGCCGACTTCGGACCCAGAGAAATTCGCGCGCTTGAAAGAAGGGCTGGAAAAGCACTGCCCGGGGATGATCATCCAATTCTCGACCGGTGGCCGCTCTGGCGCGGATAAAGAGCGTGGCGGGATGCTGCCTCTTCGCCCTGACATGGCGTCGCTGTCTGTCGGGTCGAACAACTTTCCGACGCGCGTGTACCAGAACAGCCCCGACCTTGTAGAATGGCTGGCAAGTGAGATGCGAACCTATAACGTCAAGCCCGAGATCGAGGCCTTTGACCTGTCCCACATCCATCAGGCCGCTGCGATGAATGCTGACGGCCGGATCCCGGGCGAGCTTTACGTGCAGTTCGTCATGGGCGTTAAAAACGCGATGCCCGTTGACCGCCCCTCGTTCGATTTCTTTATCGAAACCGTTAAGCGCCTAACGCCTAATGCAGAATGGTGTGCAGCCGGGGTTGGCCGCTATCAGATCACGGTAAACGAATGGTGCGTGGCCGAAGGTGGTCACTGCCGAACCGGACTTGAAGACAATGTGCGTATCGACAAGGACACGCTGGCCCCGTCGAACGCCGCACTGGTCAAGCGAGTGGTTGATCTTTGCGACAAGTACGAACGCCCGGTTGCAACGTGGCAGCAAGCCCGGGAAATTCTGGGGCTTCAGCAGCCCGGCTCGACAAACGCCTGATTTTCTCCGACTATCGCGCCAACTTCACTTCGGAGACTGCTGTGAATCCGCTTACACAGACCAATCGCTATTTCTCTGCTCTGTTCGAAGATACCGAGGTGTCAGACGCGTTTGGAACCAAGAGAACCTTGGGGCATTTCCTGGCCTTTGAGATCGCTTTGACCGAAGGCTTGGCGAAAAGCGGCGCTGTAGATGGGGCGGTTGCAGGGGCGGCTATCGAAAAGATGAAAAGCTTCGCTCCGGACATTGCCGCGATTGAAGCGAAGTGCCCGACAGATGGCTTGGCTGTGCCTGAGTTCGTGCGCCAGCTTAAGACCTATCTGGGTTCTGAGTTGACGCCAGCGGTGCACATCGGTGGCACTTCTCAGGACCTGATCGACACGGCAACCGTGCTGACACTGAAAGAGATCAACGGGGTTTTCACCACGCGTTTGGACTGTGCCATCGACGGCATCGCCCGTTTGATCTCGGAACATGGTGACAACACCATTATGGGGCGGACCCGTATGCAGGCCGCCTTGCCGATAACAGTGAAGCATCGGCTGGAAAGCTGGATCGCACCGTTGCGACAGCACCAAGATCGTCTGGCGGCCATGCGTCCCAAACTGGAAGTCTTGCAATTCGGCGGCGCCACCGGTGATCGAAGCGCTAACGGCGACAAAGCAGCACTGATTGGCGCAGTGATGGCCGAGCAGCTTGGTCTGACTGACCCCGGACGCTCTTGGCACAATGACCGTTCCCGTCTTGTTGATTATGCCGGTTGGCTGTCGATGGTTTCGGGCAGCCTTGGCAAAATCGGGCAGGATATTTGCCTGATGGCCCAGCAAGGCGTTGATGAGATTGCGCAATCCGGCGGAGGATCCAGTTCCGCCATGGCGCATAAGCAGAACCCGGTGACGGCGGAAATGTTGGTGTCACTTGCACAATACAATGCGGGGCAGGTGTCGTTGATGCACAACGCGCTAATGCATGAACAGGAACGTTCCGGCGTGGCTTGGACGCTGGAGTGGATGGTGCTTCCGGCCATGGCCTGCACCACCGGGAAAGCCCTGCAATTGGCAGACCGTCAGCTTTCTGCGATTACGCGGATTGGTTCCTGAATCTCAGGCGCTGGGCGGAAAAGGGGTAAATAGGGCCCCAAGCATTCGCCATCGCCACGTTTCCAGACGGTTTGCGGGATCCTAAGCCTCCAGTGTCGGGTTATCGGTTTTCGCTATGTCGCGAAGCACATGTTTCAGGATTTTCCCGGTGCTCGTTTTGGGAAGTTCACCGAAAACCACCAGTTTCGGGCGCATATATCCGGCCATCTTATCGCGGCAGTGCAGGATGATCTCGTCGCCAGAAACTGTGGCACTGGGTTTCAATTCGACAAAGGCGCAAGGCACTTCGCCCCATTTGTCGTCGGGTCGGGCAACGACGGCGGCGAATGCAACGTTCGGGTGTTCGACAATGGCGTTTTCGACTTCGATCGAAGAGATATTCTCGCCCCCCGAAATGATGATGTCCTTCGCGCGGTCACGAATTTCGACATAGCCGTCGGGATGCTGCACGGCCAGATCGCCAGACCAGAACCAGCCATCCTTAAAGGCTTTGTCGGTCTGTTCTTGCGATTTGAAATAGCCTTTCATGCAGATGTTTCCGCGGAAGACGATCTCTCCTTGTGTCTTCCCGTCCCAAGGGACAGGGTCACCGGTATCCGGGTCAATGACCAGCACATCCTCTTGCAACTCGTAAGCCACACCTTGCCGGGCCTTCAGGCGCGCACGTTCGTCGGCGGGCAGGTCGTCCCATTCTGGTTTCCACGCGCAGACCACGGCGGGGCCGTAGACCTCGGTCAGGCCATAAACGTGGGTAACGTGAAAGCCTTTCGCCTCGATACCTGCTATCACGCTGGCAGGCGGCGGGGCTGCTGCTGTCATCATTTCGACAGTCTGAGGGAAGTCACGCGTGTCTTCAGGCGCGGCATCAGCGATCAGCGACATGATTATGGGTGCACCACACAGATGCGTAACCCCGTGATCGGCAATCGCGTCGAAGATCGGCTTGGCGCGGGGCGCGCGCAGGAAGACATGGGTGCCGGCCAGCAGGGTAATGGTCCAGGGGAAGCACCAACCGTTGCAATGGAACATCGGCAGGGTCCACAGATAAACCGGGAAGTGCGGCATGGCCCATGTGATGGTGTTGTTGACCGCATTCACGTAGGCGCCACGATGCGAATAGACGACACCTTTGGGTCGGCCAGTTGTACCCGAAGTGTAATTCAGCGACAGCGCATCCCATTCGTCCGCTGGCAATCCATATTCAAACTCGGGATCTCCTTCGACCAGCAGGGCCTCGTAATCCATCGCCCCTATCTTTTCGCCCGGGGCTGCCGGATCGCAGATATCCACAACAAGCGGAGGGTTCTCCAGCGTGGCCAAGGCAGCCTTGGCAATGTCTGACAGTTCCGTGTCGACCAGCAGCACCTTTGCCGCGCCGTGCTCAAGGATATAAGCAATGGTCGCCGCATCCAGCCGGGTGTTGTTCGCGTTGAGAACCGCACCGATCATCGGCACCCCAAGGGCGCATTCCAGCGCTTCGGGGATATTCGGCGCCAACAGTGCGACGGTATCGCCTTTGCCAATGCCCCGCGCCTTAAGTGCCGACGCCAAGCGACGGCAGCGGGTTTCGACCTGTCCCCATGTTCGGCGCAGATCGCCATAGATCATGGCGGTGCGTTCAGGATGCACCCGTGCCGTGCGCTTTAACGTAGACACTGGTGACAGCGCGACATGGTTCGCGGCGGTCTTGGCAAGCTCGGGTCCTTCATAGATCGACATGACGGTTTATTCCCCGGTCCATTCTGGCATGGGCTTCTTGGTGACAAAGGCGCCAATTCCGCGTTCTGCATCACGAGCCATCATGTTCTCGGCCATTGTCCGGCCGGCAAATTCATATGCCTCCGCAAGTTCCATCTCGGCCTGTTGATAGAAAGCACCTTTGCCCATCTTAACGGCGACGGGGGACTTCCCAACAATGTTTTCAGCCATCTCACGCGTCGTGTCAGAGACCTTGTCCAGCGGGACCACCCTGTTGATCAGACCGTATTGTGCGGCCTTTTCGGCCTCGACGAATTCGCCCAGCAAAAGCATCTCCATCGCGGCTTTGCGTGGAACAGCCCGGCTAAGCGCAACCATCGGGGTCGAGCAGAACAGGCCGATATTGACGCCAGATGTCGCAAACCGCGCTGTGTCCGAAGCAACGGCAAGATCACAGGTGGCCACCAGTTGACAGCCCGCAGCCGTGGCTATGCCGGTCACTTCGGCGATCACCGGCTGCGGCAGGTTCACCATGGACAGCATCATCTTGGAGCAGGTGGAGAACAGATCGTTGAAGTACTGATGACCGCCGTCAGCGTCTTCACGGCGCGCGGTCATTTCCTTCAGGTTATGGCCTGCGCAGAAATGGTCCCCGGCTCCACGAAGGATCACGACCTTGACGTCGCGATTGGTGGCCAGGCCGTCCCAGGTTTCCTGCAACGCTGCCAGCATTTCTTCGGACAGGGCGTTGATCGACTTTGGCCTGTTCAGCGTAACCGTGGCAATGCCCGCTTCAATTTCCAGAAGGACAGGCGGGTCCGGGTTGGTCGATAGATCTTGCAAAGTTGTTCCTCCAAAATAGCTGTGCCAGCCCAAGGCCGACCTTCAGCTATCTCCCCCATTATTGTCGAATTTCGATATCAGAAATTCGCCAGCTCATGGTAGATAATTCTTGTTCTGGCAGCCAGATCGCAACCTGCCGCATGCGGCAAGCTGGCGTCCGAATAGGGTGTCCATCTTGCGAACCGGCATGGTCAATTAGACCAGCCTTCTGCTGGCTCAACACCTTTCAGTGGAAGCCCGCCAACCGGTAGAAACAAAGACCGAGATTATTCCAGTTCGGCGCGATCAACAAAGGGTATGCCGTCGCTCACGCGGTCGCTGGGGTGCACAACCACGCGGTCCCCGGGGGAGAGCCCGTCCAGCACCTGAGCGACGTGCGAATTCATACGCCCGAGTGTGACCGGAACTTGCCGCAGCACCGACCCTTCGGCGCGGAATGCATACCAGTTCCCATTGTTGCGAAACACGGCTGACAGGGGGACTTGCAGGATATCCTGCCCCTCCCATTCAAGCACACGCAGGAAGACCGCGAAGCCGTCTCCAAGCCCGGGGCGGTCTTCGGGCGGGCTAAGCAGGTCAAAGACAACATCAACCCTTTGCTCTTCGATCCCAAGGGCCGAGACCTTTGTGCGCGCAGACGGTTCAATTTTGCTCAGGACGGCCTCGAGTGGATCATCGCCCCCCCAACGTTCGACGATGGCCCGGGCACCCGGTGCGACCTTGACTGCGTCAGCAGACAGCAGGTCCGCAACGATTTCCAGATCTTCCCGCCGCCCGATGGTCAGCAGGGGTGCCCCCATCGTCACAGGGCGTTCCGAAATGCTTTGAATAGACAGAACAACCCCATCTGACGGCGCGTGCAACACAACGCAGCAAGAGTCATCAGCTGGGTTTTCCACGTCTGGCTGGATCAAGGCGGCCCGGGCGCGGGCCAAAGAGCCCTCGGCCATCGCTTGGCTGGATTGCGCGGCCTCAAGCGCTGCCTGTTTGATCGCGCGCAGCTGGGTGGCGCCTTCCAGTTGCGATGTGGTGGCGACCCCCCGGCTTACCAGTTCTGCTGTACGGGCGAAGTTGCTTTGCGACAGGGTCAGGTCTTCTTCGGCCTGCCGAACCTGGCTTTGAGCGACACGCAAAGCGGCCTCGGCTTCGGCAATGGCGGCTTCGGCGCTGGCACGGCTTCGGCTATCCAGAAGCGATGGCGCGACCGGTTGAACCACGGCAACCACTGTTTCGCCAGAGACCACCGGGTCGCCAACCGCAACCGGAGACCGCTTGGCCCGTCCGGTGATCGGCGCCGCGACCTCGTACACGTTGCGAATACGGGTTTTGCCATCGGCGTTCACGGTGATCATCATCTCTGCCTCGACCACCTCGGCCAGATCAACCGGTGCCGGATCGGCTCGGAAGCCCCAAGAGAGCAAACCACCAAGCGCCACCACAGCACATCCACCTACAATAAGGGTCTTTGCTTTCATCGCCTCATTCCCTTGTTTTCATTACTTCTATCAAATTCAATCGATCCAACCGCCGTCTGACCAGAAGTGTAGACGCGGCAGCAGCCGCCAGCACCACAACGCTGGACAGGGCAAAGGTATCGCGGCTCAGAACCAGCGGGATCGAGTAAAGGTCGCTTTCGAACCCCGCGATCATTGCTGTGGCAAGCCCCGCGCCCAACAGCCAGCCAATCGGTTGCGCCAGCAGGGCCAGAAATGCAATTTCACCGATCAGGATAAAGCTGACTTCGGTCTTGGTAAAACCGAGAATACGAAGAGAGGCCAGATCTCTGGCCCGTTCCGACAGTTGGATGCGGGCGCTGTTGTAGGTCACGCCAACCGTGATCAGCACGGCGATCACGATATAGACCACCATGCTGATGTTGATGTTCTGCTCAATGGTCTCTTCAAAAGCTTCAAGCGTGTCGGCAATCATCACGGTCCCGGCAAGCCGGGGCAGGTCTTTGATCGCGGCGTGAAATTCCTGTTCCTTGGCGGGGTCCAACGTGAGGTTGGCATAGCTGAAGGTCGAGCTGCGCCGCATCAAACGGTCAAGGGCTGTGTCCTCCATATAGGCTGGCAGCCCAATGTAGCTGGTGACGATCCCGGCGACATTCACAACATGGGTTTCGCGCTGTCCGGTCAGGAATTCCACGGTCAGCGGGTCGCCCACCCCAATCGCCAGTTGGCTGGCCAATCGCGTCGACAGCAGCAATCCGTTCGCGGGCGCCGCAACAACTTTGCCATCCTGATCAAGGATACGCGCCAGATCGGCCGTGGCAGGGCGGCCTTCGATCCCAACGCGTTTCTCCAGATGTCCGTTGCGCAGGATTGCCCCGTGCATCTGCGCTGGCTCTACCTGCAGAACGCCGGGCAGGCGACGGATGTCTTCCAAGGCGTCGCTGTTGACCTCTTGGGTCAGGATTAGCATCACATCCTGTCGATTGGTGGAATAGAAGGCGCTGTCGATCAGCTCTTCCAAGGTGTCTTCAAAGAAGAGGGATGCGACCAGTACCGCTACCGCCAGTGCAATACCCAGCATGGTCAGTCCGGCCCGAAGCGGCCAGCGCATGATGTTGCGCAGGACCATCATCGTTCGCTGCGAAGGGCGTGCCCGCAGCAATAGCCGGTCAATCATCGATGACTGATAGTTGGGCGGGGCAGGGGGCGACATTGCCACGGCGGGTGGCAGGCGGGCTGCACTAAGCGCGCTTTGGATCGCCCCAAGACTGGCCGTTGTCAGGCCAAGGGCTGTCGCGATGATGTAGATATCTGGCCGGACTGCAAAGATCAGATACGGGAAGCTGAAGAAAGTGGCGTAAAGCTCTGCCAGCCCGCGGGCCATCCATGTCCCGACAAGGATCCCAAGAAGCGTCCCAATCAGGGCGATCGCAACTGCTAGGGCAAGATAGTGCAAGCTGACTTCTAGGTTGGAATAGCCGATGGCCTTGAGCAGTCCGATCTCGGATCGGTCCAGCGCCACGATCCGACCGATGACCATGTTGACCAGAAAGATGGTGATGCCCAGAAAGACCGGCGGCAACACATAGGCCATGGATTGCAGCTGTTTAAGCTCGCCATCAATGAAGGCATGAGATTGCTGCTGCACACGATCATGCGCGCCCAGGCCACCGAACGGGTCCAACAAGTCATCCAACCGGTCGATCACGTCATCGCTTCGTGCGTGCCGGCGCAATTGCAGGCTGACATCGTTGAAGGCGCCATCCATGTCGAACGCGGCCGCCATGGCGGGTTCGGACATCCATAAAATCCCATAGCCCTGATTGTCGGGCATCATGTCTCCGGGCCCGATCGTATAGATGAACTCGGGGCTAAGGGCGGTTCCGGTGATGGTCAGTACGCGCTTTTGCCCATTCAGATTGGCCATCAGCGTGTCGCCGGGCACATACCCGTTGGCAATTGCGAAGGGTTCATTCACCATCACTTCGTCATCCGACTGCACGTCTGGGAAACGGCCAGAGCGCAAAAGCGGCAGGTTCAGGCGCGGCTCTCCGCTGGCGGGTAGGGAAATGAATTGGCCAACGGCGCTTTCCACCTGGCCCGGCAAATCAAGGATCGCGCTGCCCTTAACGCGTGTCTCGACAGCATATACCCCCTCAATTGCGGCGATTTCCGGCATCAGGCTTTGAGGCGCGCGTCGCAGAGAGGCAAAAACCTCGGCAAAGCGATTGCGTTCATAATAGGCCGCGCGGGTTTCCGTGAGCGCGGTGAACATGCCGTAGGACATCAGGAAAATCGCGACGCCACAGCCCAGCACCAGCGCAATGGCCAGACCCTGCGACCATAGCCGCAAGAGATCCCTGATCAGCTTTTTCTCCAGCGCGCGCATCTGATTACCACTCGATTTCCGAGGGTGTCAGGCGGGTTTCATTATGCTCGATCGAAACGATGCGTCCGTCCTGAAACCGAATTACCCGATGCGCCATTTTCCGGATTTCGGCAGCGTGCGTGATAATCGCAGTGGTGGTGCCCAAATCTTTGTTGATGCGATCAAGTGCTTCAAGCACCTGCACCCCGGTCTTGGAATCCAAGGCTCCGGTTGGCTCGTCGCACAGCAAGACTTCTGGCCGCTTGGCAATGGCGCGGGCAATGGCCACACGTTGTTGTTCCCCGCCGGAAAGTTCGGCTGGGAAGTGGTTCATTCGGTGGCCTAACCCAACGATATCCAGCGCCTCTTCCGGGGACATCGGGTTGGGGGCAATATCCGTCACCAGTGCTACGTTTTCACGCGCGCTAAGTGAAGCGACGAGGTTGTAGAACTGAAAGACAAAGCCGACATGGTCACGCCGAAACCGGGTAAGCGCGCGTTCGTTCAACTTGGTCAGTTCCAAGTCCTTGAACCAAACACGCCCTTCGCTGGCATGATCCAGCCCGCCCAGAATATTGAGAAGTGTGGACTTGCCACTGCCAGAGGGGCCAAGCAGCACCGTCAGTTCACCCGCGTGAAGCGTCAGATCGACGCCATCCAAGGCGACGACCCTGACCTCACCGGTCTCGTAGACTTTGGTTACTGCCTGCGTCCGAAACACAGCATTTTCTGCTAAAGTTTGATCCATAGCTTATCTTTAGCTGAGATTTCGGCGAATTCATTGATTAAGCTCAAATGAATGAGAACCTAAATCCGGCGCTCGTGACTGTCTGGCGCAGCAACCTTGGCGCTTGCCTCGGCCAAATGCCTATCAATGCAGCAGTCTGTCCGCAGGCTATAGCCTCTTCTGAAAAACACGCTAATTTGACGGCGGAAAGCGCTTCCGATTGGACATTCAATGTGTTTTGGGCCAAGAGGGGCAGCAAAGTGGAATGGGGGGAATGCAGTTGGTGAGGAAAAGCTCGATATTCGGCTTGATTTCTTGTGATTGCGAACACGCGAAACACCTTGGCGTGACCGACAAGACAGAACCGACTTCCCATGTTTTATTCCCTCGACCCGACGTGCTGGCGTCGCAAGCCGGTGGCGTTGGGCCCTGCTTGCAAGCCAAGGGCGCGTTCGGGCTGACCTCATTCGCACTGACTTCGCATTGATATTGTAGGAACGGGCCGTGTCACTTTTTCTTATCGTTGCTCTCCCTTTCTTTGGTGCCTTGCTGCCGGGGATCATGAATTCGGCTGGCCGTTCAGCCTGCTTTGGCGTCACTTTCACCGTCACGCTGTCGGCCTTCGTCGGGTTGCTAACAAACCTGCCCACCGTTCTGGCGGGCGAGGTTGTAATGGCCCGCGTAAACTGGATGCCAGAGCTTGGGCTGAACTTCACCCTGATGCTGGATGGTCTGGGCTTCTTCTTTGCCTTCCTGATCCTTGGCATCGGACTTTTGATCATCGCCTACGGTCGCCAGTACCTAAGCCGCGACGACCATATGGGCGAGTTCTTCACCTACTTGCTGCTTTTCCAAGGCGCGATGGTGGGGATCGTCCTAAGCGATAACATCCTGCTTTTGCTGGTTTTCTGGGAGCTGACCTCGCTGGCGTCCTTCCTTCTGATCGGATATTGGAAGCATCTGCCCGAGGGCCGTCAGGGCGCGCGAATGGCGCTGGCCGTGACCGGTATGGGCGGGCTGGCGATGATCGGTGGCATGCTGATCCTTGGCCAGATTGTCGGCAGCTATGACCTAAGCGTCATCCTGCAAAACCGCGAGGCCATTCAGGCTGATCCGCTTTACGTTCCGGCCCTGCTGCTGATCCTGCTGGGCTGTTTCACAAAATCTGCGCAGTTCCCGTTCCACTTCTGGCTGCCACACGCGATGGCCGCGCCCACTCCGGTGTCGGCCTATCTGCACTCTGCCACGATGGTGAAGGCGGGTATTTTCCTGATGGCGCGGATGTGGCCGGTCCTGTCGGGAACGCCCGAGTGGTTCTACATCGTCACGACTGCTGGTCTGGTGACGATGGTTCTGGGCGCGGTGATCGCGCTGTTTAAACATGATCTGAAGTCGCTTCTGGCGTTTTCAACAGTCAGCCACCTTGGCCTGATCACCATGCTTCTGGGCACCGGCACGGCCTTTGGTGCGCTGGCGGCGGTGTTCCACATCCTGAACCATGCAACGTTCAAGGCTGCGCTCTTTATGTCGGCCGGCATTGTCGATCACGAGGCGCATACCCGCGACATCCGTCGTCTGGGTGGCCTGCGCCATCTGATGCCGGTGACCTTTACCATTGCAACGATTGCCGCGTTGTCGATGGCAGGCATTCCGTTCCTGAACGGCTTCCTGTCGAAAGAGATGATGCTGGAAGAGGCCCATCATACGGTTCTCTTCGGTAGCCACTGGCTGGTGCCGGTGATGGCGACCGTTGGCTCGCTGTTCTCGGCGGCCTATTGCTTCCGCTTTATCGGGCACACCTTCCTGGGTCCGGTGCGCGATGACTATCCGCATAAACCCCATGATCCCGGCGCGGGTATGTGGCTGCCGCCAGCGATCCTTGTCGTTCTTGTGGTTGTGATCGGTGTTGCGCCGTTCCTTGTTCAGGACTTTGTCTTCATGGTCACTAAATCGGTGATCGGCGAAGCGGCAGAGCTGAAAACCAAATACATCAAAATCTGGCACGGTCTTGTGCCGGCGCTTTACATGTCGATCATCGCGGTTGTTGGCGGCCTAGCCATGATGCTGGTCTTCAAGCCGCTGTCGAAGGTCTGGGAGACCACCCCGCGCCCCGAGGCCAAGGTGATCTTCGAGGCCATTGTAGAGGCCATCGTGCGACTGGCACAGGCCCTGACCCATCCTCTGCACAACGGATCCTTCACGCGCTATGCGATGATCGGGATCGTTGCCATGATTGCGGCGGGCTACCACGCTTGGGCGACCGGAACTGTCGCTGACCCGGTTCGGGAACTGCAGGCCGCTGGACCTGTTCCCATTGCGGGTTGGGCGATGCTTGTTGCGGCAACGGGCGGCCTTGTGGTGATGCACCGGAACCGTCTGTTGGCATTGATCCTTATCGGGATCGTGGGCCTGATGGTGTCGGTCGGCTTTGTCTATCTCAGCGCGCCTGACCTTGCGATGACGCAGTTCACGGTCGAGGTCGTCACGATCATCCTTCTGTTGCTGGCGCTGAACTTCCTTCCGAACCGGACCCCTACCGAAAGCACTTCGCTGCGGCGTGTTCGCGACGCTGGTGTGGCGATTGCGGCTGGTCTGGCAACCTTCGGACTCGCCTATCACTATATGCTGCGCGACACCGTTGCGGCCTCGATTTCGGAATACCACCTTGCGAACTCGTACAAGGGTGGGGGCGGCACCAACGTCGTCAACGTGATCTTGGTCGACTTCCGTGGCTTTGATACCTACGGCGAGATCATCGTTCTGGGCATCGCGGCGCTACTGATCTATGCGCTGACCGAAACCCTTCTGGGTGGGCCGGTGCGCCGTCGCCTGCTGAACCGTATTCCGGACCAAGCGCGTTCGGGCGACATGCACCCGATGATGATGGTTGTCCTGACCCGCGTTATCATGCCGGTCGTCCTGCTGGTCGGCTTCTACATCTTCCTGCGAGGCCACAACGAACCTGGGGGTGGCTTTATCGCAGGCCTGATCGTTTCGATCGCGGTGGTGATGCAGTACATGGCTAGCGGATTCTCTTGGGCCTCGGCGCGGTTGAAGTACCCCTATCACGGGGTCATCGGCGCCGGTGTTCTGGTTGCAGGACTGACCGGTATCGGGTCGTGGTTTGTTGGAAAGCCCTTCCTGACCTCGGATTTCACCTATGTGCGCATCCCGCCGTTCCACAAGTTCGAACTGGCCACGGCGGCTCTGTTTGACCTTGGCGTTTTCCTTGCCGTGGTCGGGGCCGTGATGCTGTCGCTTGAAAGCTTCTCGAGGCTGGCGCGCCGTGCTGACACGGAAGACAGCGTACACCCAATGGATATCGATCCGTCACGCAATGCAGCTGCGTCGGGCAGTGCTGTCGACATGAAAGAGGACACCTAAAATGGAATTGCTTGTCGCCTCTGCTATCGGCGTCTTGACCGCGGCCGGGATTTATCTGGTCCTGCGGCTAAGAACCTTCCCGGTGATCCTTGGTATGTCGCTGCTGACCTATGCGGTGAACGTGTTCCTGTTCGCATCGGGACGACTGACCATCGGGGCCCCGCCCATCCTGTCGGACGACGTTACAACCTATACCGACCCACTGCCGCAGGCTCTGGTTCTGACCGCGATCGTGATTTCCTTCGGGATGACAGCGGTTGTCGTGATGATCAGCCTTGGCGCTTATCTTGGGTCTGATGACGACCACGTCGACGATCAGCCAGAGTCGACCGGTTCGGAGGCAAGCCAATGACCCACTGGATCATTATGCCCATCGTTCTGCCTGCCTTCCTAGCACCGTTCATCGTTCTGGCTGCGCGTTATCACATCGGCATTCAGCGCGTCTTTTCGTTGGCCGGTGTCGCGGCCTTGGTTGTTCTGTCAGCCAGCCTTGTCTGGCAGGTCTCGGACGGTTCGGTTCTGTACTATCGCCTCAGTGACTGGGCTGCGCCCTTTGGGATCGTTCTGGTCGGGGACCGCTTGTCCACGATGATGGTGCTGCTGACCTCTGTCCTTGCGCTTTTCGTGCTGCTGTATGCCATCGGGTCCGGCTGGGATGATCGCGGACGCCACTTCCATGCCCTGTTTCAGTTCCAGCTGATGGGCATCCTTGGCGCCTTCCTTACGGGCGACCTGTTCAACCTGTTCGTCTTCTTCGAGGTCCTGCTGATCGCGTCTTACGGTCTGATGATCCACGCAGGTGGGAACGAGCGGCTTCGGGCGGGCGTGCAATACGTCCTATTCAACCTGATCGGGTCGACCCTGTTCCTGTTTGCCTTGGGCTCGATCTATGCCGAAACCGGCACGCTGAACATGGCGGACCTGTCGAACCGCGTTGCGATGATCGGGGCCGAGGAAACGGTTGGCATCCGGATCGCTGCGGTTCTGCTGCTGTTGGTCTTTGCGATCAAGGCGGCCCTTGTACCGCTGCACTTCTGGCTGCCCTCCAGCTATGCCGAGGCCCCCGCGCCGGTGGCGGCGCTGTTTGCGATCATGACCAAGGTTGGCGCCTATGCGATCATCCGTGTCTACACGATGATCTTCCCGCCCGATCTGGAGGCCACAATGGGCCTGCACGAGGTCTGGCTGTTGCCAGCGGCACTGGTTTCGCTTGCGATTGGGATGATCGGTGTGCTGGCCGCGCGCAAGCTGGATCGTCTGGTCGCTTTCTCGATCATTGGCTCTATGGGCATGGTCATGGTGGCGATCTCACTCTTTGATCCTGCCAGCATTGCGGCTGCGCTGTACTACATCATCCACTCGACCTTGGCCGGGGCGGTATTGTTCCTGATTGCCGATCTGGTCCGAACTGGCCGAGGCAACCTTGATCTGACCCCACAGCAGCCGATGATCGGCACCCATATGACTGCGGGCATGTTCTTTGCAGGTGCGATCGCGATGGCTGGCCTGCCGCCACTATCCGGGTTCCTTGGCAAGCTTCTGGTGCTGAATGCCTCGTTCGAGGCCGACCTCATGGTCTGGGTCTGGGCGATCGTCCTTGGGTCCAGCCTGGTCAGCGTCGTGGGCTTTGCCCGCGCTGGCAGCGTTGTGTTCTGGAAAGCGCATGGCACGCCGGTCGGCGAACCTGTCGAGGGCACCGGAAAGCCCGCCGCACTTAGCTATGTTGCGATCGGCGGATTGTTTGCCCTTCTGGTCGCGCATACCGTTTTCGCCGGCAAGGTTCATGGCTACACCACCGCCATCGCGACAGAGCTTTTCGACCACAAGACTTATATGTCCATTGTTCTAGAAACGCCGGGCAAGCTGAGCGACTATAAGGGGGGACACTGACATGCTGCGCGTTTATCACTGGCTGTTTCCGCATCCGTTACTGACGCTGATCCTTGCTGTTGTCTGGGTCCTTCTTCAGAACAAGATCAGCGCAGGGATGGTCGTTTTCGGCATTATCCTTGGGATTATCATTCCACGGATCACGGCCATCTGGTGGCCTGACCGACCCAAGTCGTTCCATTTGGGCAAGATGATCACCTATAGCTTTATGGTGCTTTGGGACATCGTCGTCGCAAACATTCAGGTGGCGTGGATTGTAATTTCGGTCCCGAATTCCAAGCTGAAACCTGCATGGATCACTGTTCCGCTGGAACTGAAGCACCCCGAGGCGATCACGGTTTTGGCCGGAACCATCACCCTGACGCCCGGAACAGTCTCTGCCGACTTGTCGAGCGAAGGTAACAGCCTTCTGGTTCACGTGTTGCACACGGACGATCCGGATGCTGTCCGCGATGACATCAAATCCCGCTACGAGCGCCGCTTGCTGGAGATTTTCTCATGACGATAGCCCAAGGACTGTTTGATTTCGCGCTTATCATCGCGATGGTTGCGCTGGCGGTTGGTCAGGTCTTGTGCATGGCTCGACTGGTCATTGGCCCGACAACTGCAGACCGCATTCTGGCCCTTGATACCATGGTGATCAACGCTCTGGGCTTGGTTGTCGCCCTTGGCATGCATCAGGGCGTTAAGGTCTATTTCGAGGTTGGTGTTCTTGTCGCAATGCTGGGCTTTGTCTCCACTGTTGCGCTGGCCCGCTTCATCCTGAGAGGAGATATCATCGAATGACCCTTTCAACGATTGCAACATTCGCAGCAGCTATTTCGCTTCTGATCGGCGCGGTGTTCGTGCTGGTTGGCGCTATTGGGCTGTTGAAGTTCAACGATCCGATGACCCGCCTGCATGCGCCAACCAAAGTTGGTACGCTTGGCATCGGTATGTTGCTTTTGGCTTCGATCCTTTATGCTCTGGCACAAGGGGATCCATCGCTGCACGAACTACTGATCATGGCGTTCCTGTTTGTGACGGCTCCGGTTTCGGCAAACTTCATTGCCAAGGTGACCATTCACCGTGGTACTTGCGAAACACCCCCGTCGCCGCCGAAAGACAGCACGTGGTCGACGCTTAATGCGCCGGATGATGCCCAAGGCTGACCTCGGCGGGTTCGCTTGGGGTGATTTCCTTAGTCGTGGCAAGTTCGCGGGCATGAATGCCCAGCATCAATAGCGCAGGCCAAAGCAGGTAGGCTTCGATCTCAATGTTCTCGCCGAAGGACAGAAGGATGAAGACCATAACGATCCCCAGCGGCAAGTAGCCGCGTGGGTTCTTGGCGGCGTCTACCAGGCACAAGACGGTTTGCAGCAGCATCGGAATGCCAAAGGCAAGCGCCCCGGTCAGGCCCTTTACGAAGAGCAGCCCGAACCATGTGTGATGGCTGCCGATGGGCATGTATTCCACAAGATGGGGCCCGGGCTGCACGGTTCCGTGGCCGAACCAGACGGCTTCTTCCTGCCAGCGTTCTTGGGCAATGCGTTGCAGGGTTGCGCGGACGCGTGTGCTGTCAGCGCGGGCTGATTTGAACGCATCGACTCCTGCACCAAGGGTCTGCAGAAGCCAAACCCCGATCACAGATAAAGAGGCCGTGGCTGCAGACAGGGCCAGCCAAGCCCAGCTACGCAGGACAAGCGGCATCATTCGCGGCCCGATGGAACAGGCCACAAGCCCGACCAGCCCCATTCGTGACTTTGAAGCAAGAATCATCAGCGTCCCGGCGGCCAGACCGATGGCTTTCCAGCGGGGCTCTTTTTCTTCCAACGCAAACAGTACCGTTGTCACGCCAAGCAATGCAGCAAAGGGCGACCAAGGGGCATAGAACTGCCAACGCGGTGTCCATGATGCCGGGTCAAAGGTGAACAGATAGACCGAGAAATACTCGGGGCCCGGGCCACCTACAGCTTTGAGGGGCGAGGTGAAAATACGTTCGGGCAGGCCGATGTAAGGGGCGACCAGCATCAGCGGGGCAAGGCAAAGCGTCCATAGGGCAAGCTTGCATTGGGCGCGAACGATCACCTCGCGCCGGATTGGCAGAACGGCACCGGCAAGGGGGAACAATGCGATGAGCGCCCAGCCCTTGGCCCACCCAATCGAGGATTTGATGGTCTTCTTAACCCCAAGGTCCCAATCCAGATGCCCTACCCAAAGCGCAACAAGCATCACGACCATACCGGCCATCCATGCCCAGACAATTGGTGGGACCGGCCCTGTGGCGCGCAGGTCTTCCCGGATCGCAGGGCCAAGGTAAAGCGACAGGACCGCCAAGCCCCCAAGGATCCATGCAAGAACCGGACCGACCACGTACAGCGCACCGACGGCGTAGAAGGGCCAAGTCCAGATCAGGGTTTTCCAGACGATGGTCTCGGCCGGGTTCTTCGGTCCGATCATGATTTTGGCGTGCCTTTAGCCAGTAGGTAACCAATGACGGGTTTGCGGATCCAAGCCAACACCAAGGCCATGAACAGCATGAAACTGGCCGCACCACCTGCTGCTACGGCCAGTTTCCGCCGTGGCGAAGAGGGGGATTCCGCCAGGGTGGGGTCTTCGAGTACCTGAACCAACGGGTACGAGGCAAAGATGTCGGTTTTCGATGACTGCTGACGCGCAATTGCCGAGGCAAAGACGGCTTCAGCCACTTTGAAATCGCGCTGCCGGTCCTCAAGGCGGGCGGCCAGCGGCGCAAGTCTGTCAAGCCGCGCAGTCTGGGCCTGCAGCTGGTTCGATAGTTCATCGAATTGCGCGGCAAGCCCGTTGCGATCTGCTTCTTGTTGGACAAGGTCGGTCAGCAATTCAGCGCGTCCGCCATTAGGCATACGTTCCAAAGCAATGGGCTGACCGGTGACTGTCGTCGCGCGTTCCACAGCGGCGGCGCGCGCAGCGTTCAGGGCGGACTGCGCCCGTTCGACAGCAGGGTGTTGCATGCCATATCGCGATTGCGCATCGGTCAGTTCGGCGGCTTGTGACGCCAAAGTCTCCAGTAGGGCCAGATAGGCGCTGTCAGAGTTCAAAAGCAGGATCAGGGCCGCTTGTTGTGCGTCTGTGCCCAGACGGGCCTGAAGGCGTGCGACTGCGCCCTCTTTCCGCTTCAACTCGGTTGCAAGCGTGTCGACCTGCGCCCTCAAAGAGTCATTGGCATCGACCTGCCGCGTGAACTGTTCGGCTGAATGCAGGCCAGTATCTTGCTGAAGCCGCGTGATCTCTGCCCGGGTTTCCGCAACAGAGGCCTTGTATTCCCGGATCGCCCCCAGCCCACTGTCCTCGCGGGTGGCCATCTCGTCACTACGCAGGCGGTCGATTTCGGTGAAAAACGCGTTCAGTAAGGCCGTTGCGCGTTTCTGCGCGGCCTCTGGAGAGGGGCCGACCATCTCGACATGGATGAAAGCGGTCTGGTCGACCAGTCGCACACGCGGAGAGCCGAACAGATTAGGTTTATGCCCGATGGAAGCCGCTGCTGCGCGAACAACGCGATCTGCGCCAAGTAGACGTTTGTAGGTCTCTGTCGGGCTGATGGAATTGCTGGAAAAGGCAGAGTTCGCGTATGACGAGGCCTGACCGATGTTGTTCAGGTTCACCGAAGCTGACGCACCAGAGCCCGGCAGGATCAGCGACAGGTGACTACTATATTTCAGTGGGGCGGTCTTCAAATAACCGGTAATCGGCGCCCAGATCGCCGCCGAGCCCAATGCAAACAGCGCGATATAGCGCGGCAACCGCCCCGCATCGGTCAGACGACCGCCCATCAGGATGCGCGACAAGCGCAACTGCCGAAGAGGCTGACGGACAATCGCGAAAACCTGTCGCGGTTTGGGTAGGGCTGTCAGAATGGACATGGCGGGCTCCTTTGCCCGCAACCTAACAACGCACGCGTTTCAAAGCGCCCGCGCGCCGGGACAGGCAGGCGGGGCCTTTGGGCCGCCGCCTACCCGCAAGGATAGGGTAGGGTTAGTAAAGCCCTTCGTCCCGGGCCACCAAGGCGGCCTGAGTTCGGTTGTTGACGCCCAGTTTGCGATAGAGCGTCTTCATATGCAGCTTGATCGTGGGCTCTGTCAGGCCCAAGTCGCGCGCGATTTCCTTGTTTGATTTCCCCTCGGTTAAGGCTTTTAGAACATCGTTCTCGCGTGGGGTCAGGCGTTGAGCGAGAGGATGAGCCTCTTCTTCCTCGGGGGCCTTCATGAAATCGAGGGGGGCGTATTGCTCGCCCATGGCCATGAACTTGACGGCATTCACCAGCGACTTCGCGGGCAATGTCTTAGGGATGAAACCGGCAGCGCCCATTTCCAAGGCTTGTTCGGCGATCTCGCGCGTGGCCTCACCAGAGATCAGGGCGACGCGCTGACCACCCTCCATATTCAGAACTTCACGCAGGCTATCCAGCCCTTTCATTCCGGGCATTTTGTAGTCGAGCAAAACAAGATTGAAAGGCGACTCGGTTTGGATTTTCTGGACGGCTTCTTCCAATGTCGCTGCAGAAGCTGTTTCAAGAGAGTCCTCTGCCGACAAGAACGCCGTCAACGTGTCCCGCAGCAAATCATGGTCGTCAGCAATCAAGATTTTCATATTTGCCCTTCCTTGGCGATTTCCCACATCTAACCAGTTAACGCGCCGGTTGTTAAGGTCCGGTTCTTCTCTAATCGCGGGGCGCCCAGACAAGGGCCTATCCGTTTGGATGGGTTTTGGCGAATTAGGGGCGGATCACCCTCCACCAGAGAGATGTGAACATGCCTTCGGGGCGATGTCCTGTCCGGGTGCGGAATTGCAGCGAATAGGGGTGTTTGGGCAAAAAGAGGTCAACACAACTTACGAAAGTATGACCCATGAAACACCAGACAGACTTCCCCCGTCCCTTGAACTCAGTAGACGTTCTTGGCGTTCCTGTCGTGGACGCCACAACGCGCCAGACCATCGATTGGATCTTGGCTGGCGGCGCTCGGACTGTTTCGTTTCTGAATGCGCATTGCGCCAACCTTCGGTCGAAGGACCCCCATTATGCTGCGGCGCTTCGCCGGACCGATCTTATTCTGCCTGATGGCGTTGGTGTTGAGATGGCCGCTCGGATGACCGGGCAGTGCCTGACCGAGAACCTGAACGGCACTGACTTTACACCAGAGTTGCTGCGCGTGGCTGCAGCGCAGGGGCGTTCAATCTTTCTGTTTGGTGGTGTGCCCGGCACGGCAGAAGCTGCTGCGCGTCAATTACTGCTGAAAGTTCCTGACCTTCGCATTGTCGGCACCCGGGACGGGTTTGCAGGCGCTGCAAACCCAAAGGAGGCCATCAACCAGATCAACGCGTCTGGCGCCGATATTGTGCTGGTTGCGATGGGCGTTCCCCTTCAAGAGATGTGGATCGACCGTCATGAGCGCGATCTGAATGCCTCTTTGATCCTTGGAGTAGGTGCTTTCTTCGACTTCATGGCCGGTAATGTTAGCCGGGCTCCCAAGATGGTTCGTAAATCCAAGCTCGAGTGGGTCTGGAGGCTCGCGATAGAGCCCCGCCGCATGGCCAAACGTTATCTGCTGGGCAACTTCGCCTTCATGGCCCGCGCAGCGCGCTATGCCGTTAGCCGGACCTCGATTGATACCGTGTTGAAGCGTGGCTTCGATATCGCGGCAAGCCTTTCCCTGCTGCTGTTGATCTCGCCGATCCTGCTGACCGTTGCCGCACTGATCAAACTTGAAAGCCCCGGTCCTGCCTTGTTCCGTCAGGTGCGCGTCGGCAAGAACGGTGCCCACTTCACCATTCTCAAGTTCCGCAGCATGCACACCGATGCAGAGGCGCGTCTGGCCAAGATCCGCGAAACCTCTGACCGGGAAGGCGTTTGCTTCAAATCGCGTCATGACCCCCGCATTACCCGCGTTGGCCGCTTTATTCGCCGGTTCTCGATCGACGAGTTGCCACAGGTGCTGAACGTGCTGTTTGGTGACATGTCCTTGGTTGGTCCGCGCCCGGGCCTGCCGTCTGAAGTCGAGGCCTACCCGACGCGCGCAATGGAGCGTCTGCAGGCTCGCCCAGGGATTACAGGCCTGTGGCAGGTCTCGGGCCGCGCTGACATTGGCTTCGACAAGATGGTGGACATGGATGTCGCCTATGTCCGGTCGCGTTCCTTCCTGCTGGATCTGCTGCTTCTGGCACTGACCGCACGGGCCGTCTTGTCTGGCCGCGGCGCCTATTAGGCAAAGGTCTTTCCGGGCACCCTATCCGAACGGGTAGGGTACCCATCCCGAAACCCCTATGTCGGTAGTGATCATCGCTTGGTAGACACAGGAAGACAGTTAAGGAGTTTTCAATGATCGCGGCACTCAACCGACTAGCCCAAGCTCTCTGCCTTTGCATCGGTTTTGCGACCTTCACTCACGCGAACGATCTTGGAACGCCCCAAGGCGAAATTATCCTGACTGTCACTGGCCAGATCGAAGGCAGCAATGCAAGGGAGGCAGCTGTCTTCGATCTGGACATGTTGAGGGCGCTGGATGCGACACAGATCACCACCGACACCAATTGGACTGAAGGCGTGCACACCTTCACTGGGGTCCGCTTGGATATTCTGCTGGATCACATCAAGGCGAATGGCAATTTGATCTCGGCCGTAGCGATCAATGACTACTCAGTCGAAATCCCAGTTTCCGATGCCGAAGAAGGTGGACCCATCATTGCCTATGAAATGGACGGGCAACCCATGTCGCGCCGTGACAAAGGCCCCCTTTGGGTGATTTACCCGTTTGCCTCTTCAAGCAAATTCAGGAGCGAGGTCATATACTCTCGCAGTATCTGGCAACTCGACCGAATGGAGATCCGACAGTAGTTTTGGAATAACAGTATAAACGGAGGTCGCATCTTTTGCGCCTGTTTAAAGAAGTCACGAGCAGAAGATCTGCAATCCTGATCCTTGTGGCCGCACTTTGTGCGGCCACGATTGTGTTTCTGGCGATCGAGATCACCAGGGACTTGCGGTTGCTAAGTTCGGCCCGATCCGACAATGCACAATGGACCTTGTCGCAAGCGGAAGTCGAGTTTCTTGATTTCCAATTTGTGGTCGAACAGGCGCGCAACAGCAGCGACCCTGACCTCGCCTCTGTGCGCAGAGAGTTTGACATCTTTTACAGTCGCATTCGAATCTTGGCGCGCGGCGATCTGTACGCACCGTTGCGCGGTGTGCCGGAGTTTGATCGGGCGTTGACGGCGTCGCTTTCGGCGCTGGATCAGATGATACCGATCATCGACGGGCCTGATCAGGATCTGACAACGGCGCTGGCCCCAATTTCAGAGATGATGGCGTTGTTGCGGCCGGCTGTCCGTGAACTGGCAAATTCGGGCCTTCATGTCTTTGCCGAAGATTCAGACGACAGCCGGATTGCGCTTTCCTACACACTTTTACGTTTAGGAGGCTTGGCGGTTTGTCTGGTTATTGCGCTGCTGTACCTTCTTCAACACGCCCGCAAAGTTGGTCATGAGGCCAAGACACGCAGATCCGAGGCGGAAGGGGCCTTTAGGCGCTTGAACACGGTGCTTCAAACCTCGTTGGATGCGGTGGTCGTCGCCAACAAAAAGGGGGCTATCCTGCAGGTTAATGCCGCTGCCGAAAAGATTTTCTTGATCAACGCGAATGAAGTTGTCGGCAAGTCCATTGGCGAGATTTTCGTGCCCGACCATTTGCGCGACGCGCATGAGGCAGGCATGGCACGTCACGCCGCAGACGGCAGCAAACATGTGGTTGGCCATGGGCGCGTCCGTCTGGAAGGCAAGCGCCAGAACGGAGAGGTCTTTCCGGTGGAGCTTGCCCTTGAGACCGCTCAGTCTGGAGATGAAGATATCATTATTGGCTTCCTGCGGGATATTTCTCCGTTGGTCGAAGCCGAGAACGAACTGGTCGACGCCCGCGACAAGGCGGTGGCTGGTGAAAAGGCCAAGGCCGATTTCCTGGCGATGATGACGCATGAAATCCGAACCCCGTTGAACGGTGTGTTGGGGAACCTGTCGTTGCTGGAGGATACCAACCTTTCCGAACGTCAGGCGCGTTACACGCGTAACATGGATATTTCCGGCAAGCTTTTGATGGCGCACGTGGACGCCGTGCTGGACATCGCGCGGTTCGAATCCGGGGCCACTCAATCGCGCACCGAACCTGTGCACATTGGCCATTTGATGCAGGATATCGTCGACAGCCAGCTTAGCGCTGCCGAGGCCCATGGTAACCTGCTGGAGTGGAGCTGGATCGGCCCCTCAGAAAGCTGGATCGAAGCGGATCCGTCTCGTTTGCAGCAGGTCATTCTGAACCTTGTGGGGAACGCGATCAAATTTACCAGAAACGGGCGTATCGCGATCGAACTCGAACGTTCAGAGGGTGATGGATCAGGCCAGATCGAGATCCGTATAATCGACACCGGCATTGGGATTTCCGAAGAAGATCTGCCGCGTGTGTTCAACGATTTCGAAAGCCTGCACGCACCCTTGGAAGATGGGGTTGCGGGAACCGGTCTGGGACTGGGTATTGCGCGCCGCTTTGTCGAGGCGATTGGGGGCGAAATCGGCGCTGAAAGCACCTTGGGTGAGGGCAGTGTCTTTTGGTTCACCTTCCCCTTTAAGCGCGCGGAGGCACAGCTGGACAGTACACCTGAGGCCCCGACGCTAGAGGCTCGGGCTTTGACGATCCTTGTGGTCGAAGACAATGAAATCAATCTGCATCTGACCAACGAAATCCTGACGCGGCTTGGCCACGAGGTCATAGAGGCGCGCAATGGGCAAGAAGCCGTGCACATTGCCGAGACTCAGGCCTTCGACCTGATCCTGATGGATATTCGTATGCCGGTCATGGACGGATTGGCCGCAACCAAGGCGATCCGTGACGGGAACGGTCCCTGCAAATATATCCCAATCGTCGCATTGTCCGCGAATGTTCTTCCTGACGCCCGAGATCGGTTCACTGCGGGCGGAATGTCGGGATTTTTGGGTAAGCCATTGAATCGGGATGAACTTCAGATCGTTCTGAATAACGTGTCCGGTTCAAAAGACGCGGCAACAGCCGCCCCCAAGAAGACTGAAGAAAATGACGCGATACGCGGTTTCATCGATCGGTATCTGGTGGAGTCGAAAGAGCTGTTTGATTGGCTGGACACCACCCCTGATGATCTAAGCGCGATCGCAGATCGGTGCCATATGATTGCCGGAAGCGCGGCAGCCTTTGGTCAAGCCGACCTGCGGGAAGTCTTGGTTCAGGTCGAACGCCATGCCGACGCCGGGGACCAACCTGCGATGCTTGAAGCGATCAGGCTGGCTCGGAAAGCGTGGAAGGAAGCGCCCGAACCATCGGTCGGTTAGAGCTGCGCAAAAATCAGCGCGGCCCGACCCCGACCAAGCCCAGAACGCGCGCTACGTCGGCGACGTTTGTCACGCCGCTGTCGTAGCAGGCAATCGAGTCACCCGGCAGCACGTAAGGGTCATAGTCGTCCCGGTCCGCGCGACGCAGCTGGTCTTCAATGCTGCGCTCAATCACGATCGACACGCCGGTGATCGGGTCGCGGGTGAACAGCAAGGCCGACCGATGAGCGCTGGTCGCGCGCACGCCGCCTACGCAGTTGGTGTCAAAAACCGCCTGCATGAACCGGGTGCCATACGGCACTTCGCGGACAGAGCGGCCGATCGCCGATGACGCATTGCTGGTTGCTGGTTGCGTCAGGTTCGACATGAACAGCGACACGCCCGGAGGGCTGACCGGACTTGGCCGCATCAGGCCATCCTGAAAGCAAAGGCGTGAGGGCACAACGACCTCATCCCCAGACAACAGCATGACATCAACCATGTTGCGCCCTTGGAAAACTCCTGTCAGGTCCAGCTGGTATTTTTGCCCACCTCGATACAGCGTAATTGCGGAGAGATCGGCATCCGGGCGCACGCCTCCGGCAGAACGAAGGGCCGCCGACAGGTTTCGTGCTTCGGTCGACGCGCCAAGGGCGGCTTGGCGCGCACTGTCGATCTGATCGGCGGACTTGCCTCCGATCTCGACCCCGTGGGGCTCGAACACTGCGCCGGATACAGCGACCGAAACGCTGGCATAATCAGCCACCCGGACGGAAATACGTGGTGCGGAGGTATAGAAACCGTCTTCCACCAGAAACTGCGCCAAATCCGCTTCTATCTGGGAAGGGCTGCGGCCCTGCGCGCGGACCGCGGGAAGGAAGGGCAATTTCAGAAGGCCATCACGTGAGACCACGTAGCTGCCGTTGAACGTGTCGTCTTCACCGATGCGCACATCAATCAGGTCGTTCCGCGAGAGGCGCTCTCCGCGCAAAGAGGCTGCGGCTAGCGCCCCGCCTTTGCCAGCGCCATCACCCGTCAGGCCCAGATAGGGGCGACAAGAGGCAGCGTTCATCTGCTCCGACATCAAAACTGGCTCTGACCCGGATGTTTGTGGGTCCCGATATTGCGCCTGATAGGCCTCACCCGTTTTCACGGGCGGAAGGTTTTCAGGCGACGGCGCTGACCCACAGGCGGTCAGCGCAGCCACACACAGGCTGGCGCAGTAAGTCCTGGAGCTTTTGGTCAGCATGACATCCTCTAACGTATCTTTGCTCCAGAGATACTCTGAGTTGATTAATGACGCCAGTTATTGGTGCGGATTAAAAACCTATCCAAGGGGATAGGGCTTAAGACAAACGCGACCCATCCCCGTCCGGCCGCGCCGAAGACAGGCTGGGCCAACGCAGGGTAATAAAAGAGGATCCCCGACGGAGTCCTCGATTTGTCAATTAAGATGCCCCCATTTGTTAGCCAGTTGATGGCCTTTGGCGCCTCTGAGGCCGCAACCAAAGCCTCGCGCCTGTTTGTCGTGATTGCGGTCGCCCGGCTTCTTAGCCCGACTGACATCGGCATCGCAGCCGCGGCTTTGGCAACGGGCGACATTCTGAAGTCCTTAACTGAAAATGGCGTCGGTCAACGGATTATCGCGGCCAAGGATGACGCGCTAGAGGCCACCTGCGCCACGGCCCATCGGCTGTTCTGGATCTGGTGCCTAGGTCTGTTTGCTGTGCAGGCCGCGATCGCTGCGGCCCTTTGGCTAAGCGGTGGGTCGGTGATGATTTGCCTCCTGATCCTTGTTTTGGCGGGCGAGTACCTGTTCATGCCAGCCGGTCTGGTGCAGGTGGCGCTGGCCATGCGAGCAGGCAAGCTGCGCCGGATCGCGGCGATTGCTGGCGGTCAGCGGGTGCTGTCTAACCTGATGTCCGTCGCTCTGGCGCTGGTTTGGCCCACGGCGATTGTGCTGATTTTGCCGCGCCTTCTGACCGCGCCGTTCTGGCTGATCGCGGTGCGTCGCTTGCAGTCTTGGCGCCGCGCTCCGGGCATCCGTCCCGCCCCGGTGCGCCCATTTCTGACATTTGGCTGGGCCGTTCTGGGGATTGAGGTCGTTAAAGCCCTTCGTATGCAGGCTGACAAGCTGCTGGTTGGGCTTTTGCTGGGGCCGCAGGCGCTGGGCATGTATTTCATGGCCTTCAACGCAGGCCTTAGCCTTGCCTCCTCATTCTCGGTCGCCTTGTCGGTTGTCCTGTTCCCGCATCTTTGCGCCAGCGATGATCGGGCTGCGGCCCTGCGTCAGGGGATGACCTTGTCGCTTGGTCTGATCGCCCCGGCTGTCATCCTGCAGGCCATTCTGGCGCCGTGGTACGTGCCCCTTCTGTTGGGGGATGACTGGGCGCACCTGTCCGATGTCGTATCTGTCCTGTGCCTTGCCGCAATCCCCACCATCCTGTGGACCGCTGCGGCGGGTTGGATGCGGGCCGAAGGCCGCCCGGGGCAGGAACTGAAATCCACCATCTTTGTCACGCTGGCACTGATGCTGAACACGGTCGTCCTTGCGCCCTTTGGGCTGACGGCCATCGCCTGGGGCTACTTGGTCGTTTCGGGCGTCACCATGACTTTGGCGGCCTATCCGGCCCTTAAATTCGCCTTCTTCCGACCAATCAACGAGCGTTTGACCCATGCCTAAGTTCACCATTGTTATCCCGATCTACAACGCCGCTGATACCCTGCCGCAGACGCTGGACAGTATCCGTGCGCAGACCTTCACGGATTGGCAGGCACTTCTCGTCGATGACGGCTCTACGGATGAAAGCTTCGAATTGGCCTACCAGGCAGAGCTTGCAGACCCGCGGTTCAAAGCCTGCTGCAACAATGGGAAAGGCCCAAGCGACGCGCGAAACTATGGTGCTATGGTTCTGGCTGATGGAGATTACATCGCTTTTTGCGATGCAGATGACATTTGGCTTCCGGGCAAGCTGCAAAGCGTTGCTGATGCATTCGACACTCAACAAGCTGACGCCATCTATGGCCAAATCGGCTTCTTTCAGCACTGCCCCGACAAGCTTAGCACCGTCTCGACAGTGCCAGAGGGTCCGGTCTCTGTTCCCATGTTGTTGGGCGAAAACCCCGTTTGCACCACGTCGAACCTGACCGTCCGCCGCGAGGTGCTGATGTCTTTGGGTGGGTTCGACGACCGTATGATCCACAATGAAGATCTAGAGCTTCTTATCCGTCTGGTTGGCAACGGGTTTACCCTGCTGGGGGTGGATGCGCGCCACGTCCTTTACCGCACCAGCGTCGGCGGTTTGTCCGCTGATCTGGATGCCATGCGGATCGGACGCGATCGCGCCCTGTCCACCGCCGCAGGCTTTGGCTTTGCCCCGGATGCCGCAGCCGAAGCGATCCACCTTCGCTATCTGGCGCGTCGGGCCCTGCGCTTGGATGTGGAACCCAAAATTGCTCTTCGCCTTGCCCGTGCCGGTCTTTCGCAAGACGCACGAGCCTTCCTGTCCCCTCCGCGTCGTGGGGCGGCCACTGTAGTCGCCGCGCTTTGCGCGCCGGTTATGCCGGCCGCCCTGCGTCGTTCTTTGTTTGCCCAATAAGGAGCTTTCCAATGCCGAAGGCCTCTATCGTCGTTCCCGCGTTCAACTGCGCCTCCACCCTGCCAGAGACTTTGGTCTCGCTGCGTCAGCAAAGCTTTCGTGATTTCGAGATTGTAGTGATTGACGATGGGTCGACCGACGAAACCCCTCAGATCGCACAAGAGCACGCCCAGTGTGACCCGCGGATCCGCGTGGTTCGCCAGCCCAATCGGGGTCTGGCAGGCGCGCGCAACAGCGGGATCGCCGAAGCCAAGGGAGAGATCATTGGTTTTTGCGATGCGGATGACCTTTGGCATCCCAACAAGCTGGCCAACCATGTCGACCATTTCGACCAGTCTCCGCATGTTGGGCTAAGCTATTCCGGGTCAGAGCTGATTGACGAGGCGAGCCAGCCCACTGGGCACGCTCAACGGCCTCGCCTCACTGGGGTCACGGCTGCGCATGTCTTCAAGCGTAATCCGATCGGCAATGGGTCTGCCCCGGTATTTCGCCGTGCGGCACTGCAATCGCTGGCCTGGCGTCCCCGGCACGAGCGCCAGCGTGATTGGGTTTTTGATGAGACCTTTCGACAGTCCGAAGACATCGAATGCTGGTTGCGGTTTGCCCTGACCACGGATTGGGTGATCGAAGGGATCCCGGGACTTCTGACAGGGTATCGTTTGAACGGTGGCGGTCTGTCCGCCAATGTTGATCGCCAGCTGGAAACATGGGAGCGCGTAGTGACAAAGCTGCGTCCGCTTGATCCGGCTTTCTTCGCAAAGCACGAAGACACGGCGCGAGCCTATCAGCTGCGCTACCTTGCCCGCCGCGCTGTGCGCAGTAGCGATGCATCAACGGCTGTGACCATGGTTCGCAAGTCCATGCGCAGCTCGACCAAGCCCCTGCTGGAGGAACCGCTGAAAACGCTGACCACCTGGGCTGCGGCCCATGCCTTGGCGCGGTTTGGCGACGCCCCCCTGCGGCGGGCCCAATCGCTGCTTCGCCCAATGAAAACCACCCAAAACTAATACGAGGCTGTTATGAGTACCCGTCCTGTAATTCTGCATATCGTTGATGACACCACCCCCGGCGGCGTCATGAGGGTTTTGGAACATCTTGTGACCTGCCCGCTGGTAGCCCAATCTGCCGAGCACACGTTCCAGTCCGTGCGCCGCGACCGTCCGTTGCCCGGTGTTCGTGCAGACATCATCGTCTCGCACCTGTCGATCAGCTGGCGTTCTTTGCCGAAGCTGATCTCTTTCCGGGCCCGTCATGCCACCACTCCGTTGGTACATGTTGAGCACAGCTATACCGAGGCTTTCACGGCCCTGAACGTGCCGTCGCGCGCCCGGTTCTACACGCTGTTGCGCACGGCTTACGCCTTGTTTGACCGGGTAGTTGCTGTTAGCGAAGCACAAGGCGAATGGTTGCGTAATCGTGCCTTGGTGCGCGCGCAGGCGCTGCGGGTCATCGCGTCTTGTGTGAACCTTGATCGGTTCCGGTCTTTGCCGCGGTCCAATGCGGCCCCCACACGTTTTGGTGCGATTGGTCGTCTTGACCGCCAAAAAGGGTTTGATTTGTTGATCGACGCGTTTCGGGCTGTTCCCAACCCGTCGCTGCGCTTGGATATCTTCGGAGATGGGCCCGAGTTGCCCGCATTGAAGTCCCAAGCTGCCGGTGACCCACGCATTCATTTCCGCGGCCACAGCGCCTCGCCCGAGGCGGCAATCGCCAGTGTTGATGCGGTGTTGATGCCCTCGCGCTGGGAAGCCTTTGGCCTTGTCGCATTAGAAGCACGCTCAGCGGGCCGCCCGATGGTGCTGACCAAAGTGGACGGTCTTGCGGATCAGGCGACCGACGGCGTTACAACGCTCAAGGGGCATGTCGCATCAGCATGGTCTGACGCGATAGCAGCACTTTCGAAGCAAGCGCCTCAGGGTGACATCGCGGCCAGCACTGCGAATGCGGAAGCTGTGTTTGCCGAAGGTTGGAGCAGCCTGATTTCAGAACTTCATGGAGAAGTTGAAAAGCAGGCAGCCTAAGAACGGCAGTTTAGGAACCGGCCCATGGGTGTGATCTGCCTTCATCGGGGAAGGCGATCAATTCCCTTGAAGCATGGGGCTAGCACCTTCGTGTTACAGTTCGGCGGTAATGGCGCGGATGATGTCCTTGAAACTATCTTCTGACGCCGTTGCCTTTTGTCCCACCCGGTCGAGAATTCCAACAGGCCGCAGGATGGTTGGGTTTTCGATGGGTCTGAAAGTCACACGCTTGTCCGTAAAGGATGCAACAGCAGACAGGGGTAAAAGGGCAAGGCCGATCCCTTCAGACACAAAATCCAGCGCTGTGGTAGAGCGGCGGATTTCGTAGGACCACGGAAGCGGCAAGCCCGCGCGAGCCATGGCCTCGTCGATCAGCAGCCGGTTTCCCGTGCCTCTTGTCGGCACGATCAACTCCTCGCCGGCGATGTCAGTCCACGTGACCCTTTCTTTCGCAGTCAAAGGATGTTCCGCGCGCAGGGCCAGCACGATCTGATCGTCAAAAAGCGGCTCGAACCGGGTGTTGGGTTCTAGCTCGGGGATCGAGCAGATGCCGAAATCCGCCTCTCCGCTGGCGACAGCTTCGGCAACGGCGTTGGCATTGCGGTCCAGAACCCTAAAACGGGCAGATTGACCTTCCTCGTGGAACTGACGGATGGCTCTGGGCAGGATGGATTTTACCACGGTTGGAATGATGGCGACGGTCACAAGTGCATTGCGCTGGTGGGCGAAGGCCACGCTTTCGTCCCGCATGGCCAAGGTGGTTTCACGGGCATTCTCAAGGATCGCTTCGGCACGCGCCTGCAAGCGTTTGGCCGCGAGGGTGGGTTTGACCGCACGGGTTGTGCGCTCGAACAGGACGGTGTCCAATGCTGTCTCAAGCTTTTGCACGCGGCGCGTAACGGCTGATTGGGACAGGTTCAGCCGGTCGGCCGCAAGGTTGAAAGAGCCGGTTTCCTTGACGGTCAAAAAGGCTTCTAGGTCACTGAAATCATAATTTATGCGCATTATGCAATAATCGACGTAAAAGCATCATTGGTCAAATTAAAAGGCGGTTGATATCCCGGCTTCAAAGGGACAATGACCATGACCACTGAATATGACATTGCGGTAATCGGCGGTGGCAACGCCGCTTTGTGCGCGGCTATGACGGCCGCCGAAGCGGGTGCCAAAGTGCTGATCCTAGAGACCGCGCCCAAAGCCTATCGCGGCGGGAATTCTCGCCACACGCGCAACTTCCGTTGCATGCACGCGGGTCCACTTGGCCCGTTGGTCGAAAGCTACAGCGAAGAAGAGTATTTTGCCGACCTTATGAAGGTCACTGCGGGCAAAACCGATGAAAAACTGGCGCGTCTGGCCATTCGCACCTCTGAGGAGTGCCTGCCATGGATGGAAGAACGTGGTGTTCGTTTCCAGCCGTCATTGTCGGGCACCCTGTCGCTGGCCCGCACCAACGCGTTTTTCATGGGCGGGGGGAAGTCGCTTGTGAATGCGTACTACCGGACCGCCGCAGATTTGGGCGTGGACGTATTGTACGAAGCGGCGGTTACGCATCTAGAGCTGAACGGCGATCAGATCGACTGGGTGGATTACACCCATGAAGGTCAAAGCCATCGGATAACGCCGAAGGCCGTTGTCGTCGCCTCGGGCGGGTTCCAGGCCGATACCGATTGGCTGACCCGCGCATGGGGCGAACCCGCAAAGAACTTCCTGATCCGTGGAACGCCATATAACCGCGGGGTCGTTCTGGCTGATCTGTTAGAGCAGGGGGTTCAGTCGGTTGGCGACCCGACCCAGTGCCACGCTGTTGCTATTGACGGTCGTGCGCCCAAGTTCGACGGCGGGATCGTGACCCGTCTGGACTGTGTTCCTTTCTCGATTGTGGTGAACAAAGACGCAGAACGCTTCTATGACGAAGGCGAGGACACTTGGCCCAAACGCTATGCGATATGGGGCCGGTTGGTGGCCGCGCAGCCCGATCAGGTCGGCTACGTCATCATCGATGCTAAGTCGCTGAACCTGTTCATGCCGTCGGTCTTCCCGCCGCTGAAAGCGGACACGCTAGAGGAACTGGCTGGGATGATGGACCTGCCCGCCGACAAGCTGCGGGCTACGGTTAAAGAATTTAACGCCGCCTGCGGGGATACCTCTAATTTCCACCCAACAGAACTGGATGGGGTCACCACCACGGGTATTGAGCCGCCCAAAACCAACTGGGCGCGCCCGATCACCGAACCGCCATTCTATGGCTACTCGCTGCGCACAGGTGTGACCTTCACCTATCTGGGTCTCAAGGTTGACGATAACGCGCAATGTTCGACCGCCGATGGCCCGATCAAAAACCTTTGGGCTGCGGGTGAAACCATGGCCGGGTCGATCTTGGGGCAGGGCTATCTGGCTGGTTACGGCATGACTATTGGAACCGTCTTTGGACGCATCGCAGGACGAGAGGCCGCCGCCTATGCAAACTGATCTGCTTCAAGAGGCCCGCCGTCAGGCCGAGATTTGCAACGCCTGCCGCTATTGCGAGGGCTATTGCTCTGTCTTTCCGGCGCTGCATCGGGAAAGGGCCTTTTCGGATGGCGACCTGACCCAGCTTGCCAACCTCTGCCATAACTGCCGGGGCTGTTACTATGCCTGCCAATACACGGCACCGCATGAGTTCGACCTGAACCTGCCCAAAGCATTGGCCGAAGTGCGCCGCGACAGTTGGGAAAGTTTCGCATGGCCCGGCCCCTTTGCCCGCGCCTTCCAGACCCACGGGTTGCGCATTGCGGCCTTCAGCGTTCTTGGCTTTGCGGTTCTTTTCTGGGCGATCCGGGCGATCGGTTCAGCTGGGGGCGAAGGCTTTTATGCCGCGCTGTCTCACAATGCGATGGTCGCGATCTTTGCGCCTGCCTTTCTGTTCCCGCTGCTCAGCCTTGCAATCAGCCTGCGTGCTTACTGGACATCGGTGGGCGGGGGGTCTGTTCGCCTGTCTCATATCACGGCCGCGCTTGGCTCGGCTGCAAAGATGAAGAACCTCGCGGCGGGCCACGGTGATGGCTGCAACTTCGAGGACGAGGATCGATTCTCACACGCGCGTCGCCATGTGCATCAGGCCGTCATGTATGGTTTCCTACTGTGCTTTGCGTCGACCTCTGCCGGGACGGTGATGCACTATGCGTTTGGCATGCAGGCGCCTTATTCGTTTTTCTCTTTGCCAAAGCTGCTGGGCGTGCCCGGAGGTATTCTGCTGACCGCCGGCACCATCGGCATGGCGGTGCTGAAGACTAAGGCAGACAAAAACCTCGCCGACGTGAAAGCTTGGGGCGCCGAGATGGCCTTTATCCTGCTTCTTGGCTTTGTCGCCTTCAGTGGTTTGGTGCTTTATGCGCTTGGAGGGACAGCAGCCATGCCGCTTCTGCTGGCGCTGCACCTGGGCGCGGTTCTGAGTTTCTTCCTTCTGACACCGTACAGCAAAATGGCGCATGGCTTCTATCGGCTTGCAGCCCTGATCCGGGAAGAACAGAACCGACAGCCTGCGCCCGCCACGCGCCCGAAGCAGCATCGGGCCTAAGCGAACTGGCGCAGCAGCGAAACAGATCCGAATTGACTTGCGGCCCCAACCAATTGTTCGGCTGCTCTCAGGATACTGAAGAAAAGACCGCATCCTATTAAGCGGCAAGGTGTAGATATGTTGACTGACTTCCAAGCGCGCCTGAAGACACTCATCGCGGCCCTTGTTGGCTTAGGGGTTTTCTATGGGCTCAACTTGCCGCTGCCCTTCCTGTTTGGGCCAATGGCCGGGTGTCTGGTGGCGGCTCTGTCGGGCGTGCGGCTGAAAGGCTTTGGCCAGATCTCGGTTGGGGCACGCACGATCCTTGGAATTGCTGTCGGAACCTCGATCACACCGGCAGTGCTGGCCCAGGTGCCGCAGATGGCGGGCTCGGTCGCATTGATCCCCGTCTATCTTCTGGCGATCGGGCTGATAGGCGTTCCCTACTTCCGCAAGGTTTGCGGGTTTGATCCAGTCACCTCTTACTATGCTGCGATGCCCGGCGGGCTGCAGGACATGATCATCTTCGGGCAAGAGGCAGGGGGCAATCCACGTATCCTGTCGCTTGTTCACGCTACGCGAGTGCTGATGATCGTCACCATCGCGCCGGTCCTTCTGACCACGCTTTACGGGGCGGGGCTGACCAACCCGATTGGTCGCCCGGCGGCAGAGCTGCCTTTGACAGAAATGGCGTTGATGGTTGCCGCTGCCCTGATCGGGTGGAAGGGGGGCGAACGGATCGGACTGTTCGGGGCCTCTATCCTTGGTCCGATGATCGTTGCGACGGCCCTGTCCCTTGGCGATCTGGTCCATTCACGGCCACCGGCCGAGGCCATCCTGGCCGCTCAGTTCTTTATCGGGCTTGGGGTAGGGGTGCACTATGTGGGTGTGACCCTGAAAGAGCTGCGCCAGATCGTGTCAGCGGGCGTTGCCTTTGTTATGATCCTTGCGATCCTCGCCACGTTCTTTGCGAAACTGGCGACCTCGCTTGGGTTGGCGCCCTCTGTCGAAGCTTTCTTGGCGTTCGCCCCCGGTGGTCAAGCCGAGATGACCGTTCTGGCGATTGTGGCAGGGGCAGATCTTGGCTTTGTCATTGCCCACCACCTGCTACGTATCGTCCTTGTGATCACCGGGGCGCCAATTATTGCGCGATTTATGAGGTCCAAACCTCGGGATTGATCATGTGGATCGGCGCGCCTTCGGCATATGCGTTGACCTGATCGAAGATGTCGCTGAACTGTACCTCAAACTCGTCTTCGGTGACGAAGCCGATATGCGGTGTGCAGATCAGGTTGGGATGCGAAAGAAGCGGGTCGGACGGGTCGGTCATCGGTTCGGTGTCGAACACGTCGATGGCAGCCGTTCCGGGGCGGCCCGCATTCAAGGCCCCCAACAGCGCACCAGGTTCCAGAAGTCCTGCCCGAGAGGTGTTCACGAAGACCGCATCTTGGCCCATCTGTGACAGATCCTGCGCCGTGATGATCCCGCGCGTTTCGGCCTTCAGGCGCAGGTGAACCGAGACGACATCGCTTTCTGCAAAGAAGGCCTCGCGACTGGCTGCTACGGTTGCGCCGTCGGCGAGCGCACGGGCGCGACCGTCTTCAGAGGCCCACCAAACAACCTCCATTCCGAACGCCTTGGCATATCCCTCGACGGCCTTGGCGATCCGGCCATAGCCGTAAAGCCCCAGACGACGCCCGTTCAAGGTCTTGCCCACGCCCATTTGCCACTTGCCGGCCTTGGTCGACGCCATCTGAGCCGGAATCTGGCGCATTGCAGCCATGATCAGTGCCCAGGTCAGCTCTGCCGCGGCATAGTTCGTGGACCCGCTGGGGATCATGGAGCTTAGAAGCACGTTTTGGTCTGTGCAGGCTTCCACGTCGATGTGCGGATAAACATTGCGCTGGCTGATCAGACGCAGGTTTGGAAGACGCTCTAGCAATTCACGGGTCACCTTGGTGCGTTCGCGAAACAGAACCAACGCTTCGGCATCAGACAGGCGGTCGACCAAAGTGTCGATATCCGAGGCGTGATCGGTCCAGACGGTCACGTCATGGCCCGCCAGCTTGGCGAAGCAAGGCAGACCACGCAGCGTGTCAAACCAGTCGTCCAGAATATGTACCTTCATCACTAACTCCGCTGATTACTTATAAGCTTGAATGGCCCGGGCCACGCGATCATGCAAGTCCGACAGGCGTCTTGTTTCGTTGTCCGGATCTTGCAGGTCCAACCCCGGTTTCGAAAGTTTCTGTCCAAGTGCATCGCGGACTGCTGTCAGGCTTTTTATGGCAGCCGATACCTGATCCTGCGCTTCATAAAGGGTCATCTTCCTAGCTTCCTGATTGCGTTATTTAAGAACTATGCCCGGCCCAGACATTGCGCGGTACATAGACCTGCCCGTCGGCCAGCTTGCGCGCGGTACGGACCAGCCCGGCGGCGTTCAGCTCGAACCCGTTTTCGTTCGTGGAATCGACCAAGACGTCGATGGTGCCCGAGGCATGTTCCAGTACGACATTGGCGGGGTTTTCGTTGGGGCGGTTCAAAAGCCCGTCAGAAACCGATCCAGGCGTCAATGCGCATGAGGCCAGACATTGCGCGCCAGTCACGGCCATGGTCGGGTGGGTTTTCCAAGGCATGAAATAGCGCGCAGCAATCGTCCCGCCTTGGGTTGCCGGGGCCAAGAGCCCGAACTTGGGCGTGACCGATTTGGTCACGTCGCCCATGCCCATCAGTTCGCCGGCCTTCAGGCGCATGGCTTCCATCCGGTCAAAGAAGGCGCGGTTGTCGTCAAGCTCTGCCGCGGACTCATAACCAGTCAGCCCAAAAGCATCGGCGCGGGCAATGACCACGGGCATGGCGACGTCCATGCAGGTGACTTCGATTCCGTCGATCGTGTCGCGAAGGTTGCCGGTGGGCAGGAAGGCACCTGTTGAAGAACCGACGACACCCATGAATTTCAGCAACACAGGCGCAGAGGTTCCGGGCACACCCGCGATTTCTGCATCCCCATCGTAGGTCAATTCACCGTTGGGCGTTTCTACAGTGGCCACTATCTGAGCGCCTGTGTTCACGGCACGGATTTTGATTTCCGTCTTGTCGCCCTGCGGTGCGATCAGGCCCATTTCAATGGCGGCAGGTCCAACCCCTGACAGGATGTTTCCGCAGGTGGGTTTGAAGTCGACCAGCTTTTCTTCGACAGAGACCTGCGCGAAGAAATAGTCGATGTCCGCCCAGTCTTCCTCGCTTTTGGAAAGCATGGCGACCTTGGTGGTCACAGCGGCCCCGCCGCCGATCCCGTCGATATTGAGCGCATGGCCCGAGCCCACGACAGAAATCAACACCTCGGCGAGCGTGTCGAGGTCTTCGGGAAGGTCGGCCCGATTGAAGTAGGGGCCCTTGGAGGTGCCGCCGCGCATGAAGATATAGGGGATGCCGGTTTGGGTCATTGGAGTTTCTCTTGGATGATCGTTGTGATGTGAGTGGCAAAAGCCTGTGTGCCGAGCGCACCGCCAAGGTCGCCCGTGCGGGTTTCAGGAGAGGCGAGCGCGGCCGTGACTGCGGTGCGGATCAGGTCCGCAGCGCGACCCTCGCCGAGATGGCGCAAAAGCATTTCAGCAGAGAGCATCAGCGAGACCGGGTTGGCCTTATCCTGTCCCGCGATGTCGGGGGCAGAGCCGTGCTGGGCCTGCGCAATGGCGTGGTCATGTCCGAAATTGAGCGACCCGGCGAGGCCAAGGCCGCCAGAAAGCTCAGAAGCGAGATCAGAGAGGATGTCTCCGAACATGTTTGTTGTCACAAGAACGTCGAACCGGGCGGGGTTTCGAACGAGATGGGCGGCAGCAGCATCTACGAGAAGTTCGTCATAGACGACTTGGGGATGGTCCGCGGCAACTTCGCGGCAACACTCAAGGAACAACCCGTCAGAGACACGCATCACATTGGCCTTGTGTATGGCCGTGACGTGTTTGCCGGGGCGCGTTTCAGCCAGGTCAAACGCGGCACGGGCGATATTCATACTGGCGTCGCGGGTGATCTTGCGAAGGGCCATCGCCGTGTCGGGGTCGGGCATGAATTCGCCGCTGCCCGAATGCATGTTGCGATCAGCGTAAAAGCCTTCAAGGTTTTCGCGCATCACCACCAGATCGAAGGGGACCCGGGTCGGTGCCTCAAGGCCGCTCCACGTGGATGCCGGGCGGTGATTGGCGAAGAGTGACAGCTCTTTGCGCAGTACACCCGAAGGGTTGAGCCCACCTTGTTCGCGGGGTGGGTAAGCGTTGTGCGAAACCGGGCCAAGAATGACCCCGTCTGCGGCTTCTGCGGCGTCAATCACCTTTGGTGTAATGGTCGAGCCGGATTTCTCAAGCGAGGCAAAGCCGATGTCGGCATGGGCCAATTCAATCGGCTGCCCCAATGCAGGGGCAACCGAATTAAGCACGGTAAGGGTGGCTTCCATGATCTCTGGGCCAATCCCGTCACCTTGCAGGCAAAGGAGCTTCAGCGGCATCGCTTAACCACCTCCAAGCGGCCAAGGCAGTTCCACAGCGGCTTGCAGTAGACCCGGAGGGAAGTCGCGGTTCAGCGCGCCTGCCATCAGGCACATGAAGCCGATCCCACAGGCGGTCAGGATCAGGGTCTGCAGCCAGCTTGATCCTGCACGGAAGCGGAAGAAGGCAATCAGGAACCCGACCAAGGCCAGAATGAAGCCGACGAACCAAGTGGCCGCGATCAGCGCGCCAAACCAAAGCAGCGTTCCCCAAAGGCCATAGGGGGCCTCGGCATCTTCACCCGCGACTTCCTTGTCCGCGAAGATCGCATCGCCTTCGGGGCGACGCATCATCTGGATCAGAAGGATCAGGCAGCAGCCCAGAGAGACGCTACCAACGACCAGCGGGATCACCTTGTCGGTCATGTTGTAGTCGGGGATCATGTTGGCGTTGATCAGTGCGAAGATCAGGTAACCGGCGATAACCAGCAGGAAGACCAGCGGAGCGCGTTTACTGCCGGACTGAACTTCACCCTCGGCCATAATCGTCTTGGCTTGGCGGATACCCAGCACCACCGACACCAAAGTGACGATGATCAGCACGATGACGATGGGGCTGAAGATATACTCGATCCCCTCTTCAAAGCTTTTGCGGAAGCGGAAGCTGGCGATCTGGAAGGCCTGATTGGTGAATTTCTCAACCGGGTTCGACAGGACAAAGCCGATCAGGAAAGCCGGGCGAGACCAGTCGAAGCGGCGCAGGAAGATGCCGATCAACCCGATCACAAACAGGGCCAGCAGGTCTTCGAAGTTCTGTCCCGACTGGAAGGCCGCAAAGCTGATCAGCATGAACAGGAACGGCGCCAGATAGGTGAACTTGATTGTCGTCAGCTTGGCGATGCCGCCAGATGCCGCGATACAGATCACCGTGCCCACAACGTTCGCGAGGGCCAGCAGCCAGACGATCGAATAGGTAATATCCAGATTGTTTTTCAACATGCCCGGACCAACCTCGATATCGCCGGAACCCAACAGGGCCACCGCGCCGATAAAGATCGCCATCGAGCCAGAGCCGGGGATGCCGAACAGAAGGGTGGGGACCAGCCCGCCGCCCTCTTTCGCGTTATTCGAGCTTTCCGGCCCGATCACGCCGCGCACTTCGCCTTTGCCGAAGTTCGACTTGTCCTTGGTGGATTGGACCGCGTGGCCATAGGCGATCCAGTCAACAACCGATCCGCCCAAGCCGGGGATGACGCCAACAACGACGCCGATGATCGAGCAGCGAACCGACAGCCAGATATTGGCGAACCAGTCCTTCACCCCGTCCAGCCAGCCGGCCCCAAGGCTTGCGCCTTTGGCGATGGAGCGGTCCTGGCGCAGCAGCGAAACGATCTCGGGGATGGCAAAGATGCCCAGCCCGACAATGACCAGCTTCAGGCCGTCCGTCAGATAGGGAATGTCGTAGGTGGCCATGCGCAGGCTGCCGCCCGCGTCAGCCTCGCCGATCGTTCCGATCATCAGGCCAAGGCCCGCAGCAGCAAGCCCCTTCAGCGCGACGCGGCCTGCCAGAATGGCGACCATCGACAGGCCAAGGATCGTGATCATCAGCATCTCGGGCAGGCCAAAGGCCAGAACAAGGGGGCGGGCGACCAGAATGAAGATGGTCAGAAAGCTCGCGCCCACCAGACCGCCGAACAGTGACGACGCGAACGCTGCCGACAGGGCCCGCGCGGCTTCACCTTTCTTTGCCATTGGAAAGCCGTCCAGCACCGTCGCCTGCGAGGCCGAGCTGCCGGGGATCCCCATCAGGACAGATGCAAACGTGTCCGATGTTGGAACCACCGCAACCATCCCGATCATCAGCGCCAGACCAAGGATCGGGTCCATGCCGAACATGAAGGGCAGAAGAAGGGACAGGCCGGCAATGCCGCCAAGGCCGGGGAATACACCTACTGCAAGACCCATCACGACACCCAGCACAAGATAGCCAAGAACGATAGGTTGCAGGATCAGAGCCCACGCGTCACCAAGCGCAGGAAGTGCGGTCGCGAACATCTCCATAGGACTCGCTTTCGATAAAATGTCAGATTTGAAAGTGGCGCGCCCTTTGGGGGCGCGCCTGATGCGAAGTGCTTACTTCAGTTCAACGCCATAGGCTTCTTTGAGCCAGTTGACGACGAAGGCTTTCGCGTCGTCGGGAACTTTGGTCGCGCTGTCCAGCGCCAGTTGTGCCGTCTCACCGGTCATCTGCGGATAGATGCCAAGACGCTTGGCCGAGATTTCAGCGAAATCAGGGCGTGCTTTGACTTCTTCCAGCGCCGTAACCCAAGTGTCGATCGCTTCCTGAGGTGCGCCCTTGGGCAGGAAGAGCAGCTTTTGTGCAGGGAAGCCGGCGATGAAGAAGGCTTTCCAGGCTTCCCAGGACTCTCCGCTGGTTTCACAGCCATCGGTGGCTTCGCAAACTTCTTTGAAGCTTGGGATGTCGGGGAAGGTCGGGTCGCGAACAATGTTGCCATCGTCGTCAAGTGCGCCCCAGGTCATCATGGGAACCGCAGTGCCAGCCTCGACCAGACCAACCGACGCGCCCAGATAGGCCGAAGAGGTCTGGTAATCGATGTTGGCTTCGCCGCGTTCGAACATCAGGCGACCGTCGCTACGGCCTTTTACACCGAAGACCGGCTCGACATTCATGCCCAGCATTTCCCAAGCCAGCAGCGGCACAAGGTCAAGACGGGTTGCGCCCTGCGAACCGTAGATGAAATCGGTGTCCTTGAGGTTATTGGCCGAACCGTCGAACTTGGCGCCATCCTCGGGGTTCAGGTAGGCCACGCCGCCGGTACCAGAGGCCAGAACGGGGTGCCAGTCGGCATATTCATAGCGTACGCGCGGATCGCCCAGAAGGTAGGGGAACTGGGTGGAGCCGGAAGAGCTGAACACGGTGGTGCCGTCTTTGTATTCCTGATTCTGGAACCAGTTCGCGCCCTTGGTCGAGCCCGCGCCCGGCATGAACTTTACCACGATAGTGGGGTTGCCCGGCAGTGCTTCGGACAGAAGCGGTGCATAGAAGTTGGCCCATTTGGCCGATCCGCCGCCTTCAGAGAAGGGGATCACCCATTCAATGGTTTTGCCGGTGTAGTCGATTTCGGCAGCGGCCGGTGCTGCAATGCCCGCAGCCGCGATCATGCCGACGATGGCACGACGAGTGAATTTGGAAATGGTCATATGATCCTCCCTAATGACCAGTCAAACACACAGACGCCCTTGAGGCGACCTTGTCTGACAAATTACGGGGATTGATTCCCCCTCCGATCTGCCGATCATGGGAGCCCAACCTTGCGTGAACCTTGCGGGACCAAAGATGCGGATTGTCGTTGTCGAAGATAATGAGACCCTTGCAAAGGCGATTTCCTATCGCCTGCGTGACCGTGGTCATGCGGCGGATGTCTTGAACGACGGCGAAGAGGCAGATTCGTTTCTGGCCCGGGAAGGGGCCGATCTGGTGGTTCTGGACATCAACTTGCCGGGAAAAACCGGTCTGGATATTCTCAGAAACCTGCGCGCGCGCGGTGACAATGCGCCCGTTATCCTGCTGACGGCACGAAGCGAGACCAGCGATCGCGTCGCCGGGTTGGACCTTGGCGCAGATGATTATCTGGTTAAACCATTTGAAATGGACGAGTTGGAGGCCCGCATCAGGGCCTTGTCCCGCCGCAAGAATCTGGCCTTTGGAGCGGTCGAAACCATCGGCGTGATTTCCTTTGACCGAACGTCCCGGCAGGTCACTGCAAACGGAGAGAGTTTGGATATTCCGCGTAAGGAACTGGCGGTGCTGGAGTGTCTGTTGGAAAGGCGCGGACGGATCGTTTCAAAGCCGGTACTGACCGACCATGTTTATGGGGTCGGGGCGGCTGTCGATGACACAGCGGTTGAACCCCTTGTCTCGCGTCTGCGCCGTCGTTTGGCAGAGCATGGCGTGGTCATCAAAACCGCGCGCGGTCTGGGGTACATGCTGGAGACGGCCCAGACATGACGCATGTGTATTCCCTGCGCCAACGCCTGTTTTTCCTGATCCTGACGCCGCTTTTGTTCATGGCTGTCTTATTGGGGTTCTGGCGCTTAACGGTTGCGCAAAAAACGGCGGAAGAGCTGTTTGACCGGTCGCTTCTGTCTTCGGCACTTGCGATTTCTCGCGATGTAGCGATCTCGGGCGGGGATGCCTTGCTGCCCTCGACCAGCGAAATGATCTTTGATGCCAGCGGAGGGCAGGTCTTTTACCACGTGACGGGGCCGGGAGGCATCTATGTGACCGGCTACGCCTATCCACCCACGACGAACGTTTTGCGCGCGACCCAGCTTTCTGATCCGATATTTTTCGAAGCGACATACCGCGATGAAGCCGTCCGCGTTTTGCAGATTACCGAACAGGTCCTCATCGAAGGGGTGGCAGGCAATGCGGTGGTGACCGTCTGGCAAAGAATTTCGGATCGAAATCGCTTTGCGGCCCAGCTTGCCTTGCGTGCTGTCGCGCTAATCGGCGGGTTGCTTCTAACCTTGGCGGTGGTCGTTTGGTTTGGCGTCGAGCGCGGCTTACGCCCGCTTGTCGACCTACAGCAGGCGATTGCGATGCGCTCTCCTGACGATCTAAGCGAGATAAAGCGCCCCGTGCCAAAAGAAGCGAAGGGGATTGTCGACACGCTCAATCGTCTGTTTTTCAGGGTGCAAGCCAATATGACGGCGCATCAGGTCTTCATTTCCAACGCCGCTCATCAATTGCGTAACCCGGCTGCTGCGGTCCAATCCATGGCAGAAGCGCTGCGCGATGCCCCCAACACAGACGAACGCGGTCGCCGCGTCGAGGAGTTGGTAATCGCAGCCCGCGCCTCTGCGCGCGTTGCGGAACAATTGTTGTCGATGGATCGTCTGCGCGAGCCAATGCAAGACGGTCAGAAAGAGCAGTTCGATTTGACGGTTGAGCTGCAGAAAACATGCGCCGAGGTCGGTCCGGATGTGATGTCGCGCGGTGTCGAGTTTTCGCTCGACGCGCCCGATCATCCCATCGCCATCAGTGGCGACCGGGTTTTCATCGCAGAGGCAGTCAAGAACCTGATCCACAATGCGCTGAAACATGGCGGCGACCAACTGACCTCGATCTCGGTTACGCTGACCGATATCAAAGACGCTGCATTCATCACCGTTCAGGATGACGGCAAGGGCTTGTCCCCTGCGGATAGCAAAGCCGCTTTGGGCCGTTTTTCTCAGGTCGAACCGTCCGAGGGCAGTGGGCTTGGCCTTGCAATCGCGGCATCAGTGGCAGAGCGTCACGGCGGGGCGTTGGTGATCAACAAGGTGGATCGAGGTGCCAGTCTGACATTCTCGGTCAAGCTTTGAAGTCTGGGCGATCTCATCCCGAAATTCTACCTGTTGTGCGCCCCGTTCTGCGGGATCAATCAGTCCGCGCGGGGCACAAGCGCGCAAGTTGGACGCGTTTGCATGACAACTCTGGAGTGGATTGACTCTGATTGTTTGGCCATTTAATTTAGAAATTAAAATAAAGGGAGGAGCGTGCCGTGTATCTAGGTTTAGATTTGGGCACATCGGGTTTGCGCGGAGTCGTGACAACCGAAGAAGGCGCTGTGCTGTCAGAGGCAGAGGCGCAGGTTGAAACGTCAACGCCACACCCCGGCTGGTCAGAACAAACCCCTGCAGATTGGGTGGCTGCATGTCAGGATGTGGTCGCTCAGCTTCGTGCGGCCAATGCTGATTCGTTCTCCGAAATTCGCGGTATCGGTCTTAGCGGTCATATGCATGGTGCGACGCTTCTGGATGCCGATGGCGAGGTGCTGCGCCCCTGTATCATGTGGAATGATACCCGGTCGGCAGAGCAGGCTGAACGGCTGGATAAGCTGCCTCGGATGCGCGAGATTTCGGGCAACATCGTCTTCCCTGGTTTTACGGCACCAAAGCTGGATTGGGTGCGCGAGAATGAGCCGGAGGTTTTTGAAAAGACATCCATGGTTCTTCTTCCCAAGGACTATCTGCGTTTCTGGCTGACCGGTGAATATCTCAGCGAGATGTCAGACAGCGCGGGAACCTCTTGGCTGGATGTAGGAGCTCGGGAGTGGTCGAATGAAGCCTTGGCACTTGGTGGAATGCGCTCGTCCCAGATGCCTGGCCTTGTCGAAGGCAGCGAGCCGGCCGGAGAGCTGAAATCTGATCTTTTGCGGGAGTGGGGGCTTGCTGGCCCCGTGATCGTTGCCGGCGGCGCGGGGGATAACTCTGCCGCGGCTTGCGGGATCGGCTGCCTGAACGAAGGGCAGGGATTCATCTCGCTGGGCACCTCTGGTGTCTTGCTATTGGCCCGCGAAAGCTATGCCCCGGCACCCGAAACGGCGGTCCACAGCTTCTGCCACGCTGTGCCAAATCGCTGGATCCAGATGGGTGTCATGCTGTCGGCAACCAACAGCCTGAACTGGCTGGCGCGCAATCTTGGAAAACCTCCGGCAGAACTGGCCAAGGCTTTGCCTAGCGCGGTCTCGGGGCCGTTGGGCACAACCTTCCTGCCGTATCTGTCGGGTGAACGTACGCCGCACAATGACGCGGATATTCGCGGTGCCTTTCTTGGTGTTGATATCGCATCTGGTCCTGTCGACCTGACCCAAGCTGTCATGGAGGGCGTGGCCTTTGCCCTGCGCGACAATCTGGAGGCGCTGCGCGTCACCGGGGCCAATGTCGAATACCTTATGGCCGTTGGTGGCGGGACCCGTTCGCGGTTCTGGTTAGAGACGTTGGCGACGGTCCTGAACCTGCCTCTTTGCCTGCCGGGTGGAAGTGAGCTTGGCCCGGCAATTGGTGCTGCGCGCCTTGCGATCTGTGCCGTCACCGGTCGCAGCCCGGAAGAGGTGATGACGCCCCCCGATATCGCAGAAACCATCGCGCCACGCGCAGATCTGGTTGATGCATACGAGGCCGCGTATCAGACCTTCCGTGCCTACTATCAGGCCCTCGCGCCGATGGCGCGCAGGTAGGCCGCTGTGGTCGTGTCCGCCGATACCATCGAAAGCGTCGAGCTCGTTGACGGCTCGATGCGGGTTGCGCTGCTAAGCTATGGCGCGATCACGCAAGGTTGGTGGCTTGGCGATACGCCCTTGATCCTTGGGTATGAAGCGCCTGCCGACTATCTGACCGACCCATTTTTTATGGGGGCCATAGTGGGGCGTGTCGCTAACAGGATCAGTGGTGCTCGGTTCAGCATGAATGGAGCTGAATTTCTGCTGGATGCGAACGAAGGCGCAAACTGTCTGCATAGTGGGGCTATGGGTCTGGCCCGTCAGAACTGGATCGCCGAGAAGGTGTCCCAGCAAGAGGCGCGCTTCAGTTTGTTGTCGGAAGACGGTGCGGGGGGCTTTCCCGGTCGTGTGGTCTTTACGGTTTCGGTCAAACTGCAGGCGCCGCGGCTGACATATACGTTCTTTGCGCAGCCGGACCGTCCCACGCCGATCAGCCTTGCGCAGCATAATTATTACACGCTTGGGGAAGACACCGCCCTGCACCTGAAGCTAAAGCTGGCCTCTGACCGGTGCCTGGCCAAGCGAGACGACGGCATCCCAACGGGGGAGTTGAACAAAGCTTCAGGTAATCTGGATTTCGGAACCTTTCGCAGATTAGGTGATGCACCAGAGTTGGATCATTTCTATACCTTCCGGTCCCCCGGAATGGACCAGCCTATCGCAGAGCTGCGCGCGCCATCGGGTCTGGGAATGCGGGTTTGGTCCGATCAGCCCGGGGCGCAGGTGTACACCGGTCGCGGACTCTCGACGCCTTTCACTAAAAACGGCGGTATGTGTATTGAACCTTCCGGTTTTCCGAATGCACCGAATGTGGCAAGCTTTCCATCCATGATCTTCACGCCAGACCAACCGTACCGGCAGGTGCTGGCGCTTGAAATTGACGAGGGTGGCGCATGATCCGAGCAACGCTTCTGGGTGTCTTGATGTCGGGCAGCGCGATGGCGCTGGATATTGGTCCGGCCCCAGAATTTCCCGCACCAGACATGGCGCGGGTCGAGCTGGGCTGGTTGTTGTTTTATGATCCGATCCTGTCGGGCAATCGAAACGTCAGTTGCGCGACCTGCCATCACCCGCGGCATGGGACCTCGGATGGGGTGTCGCTGGCAATCGGAGAGGGCGGTATTGGCCTTGGCCCAGATCGCCGCATTGATCCCGATAACCCACCTGAACAACGCATCCCGCGCAACGCGCCGGCCCTGTGGAACCTTGGGGCCTCGGAATTCACGACCTTCTTTCATGATGGCCGTCTAGAGACTGACCCGTCCCAACCCAATGGCATCCGGACCCCGTTGGGGATGCAGATGACAGAGGGGTTTCAGTCGGCTCTGGCTGCACAGGCGATGTTTCCGGTCCTGTCGGCCGATGAAATGGCCGGGCACTATTCCGAGAATGATGTCAGCAAAGCTGTGCGTCTGGGGCTGATCACCCCGGAAGGCGGCGCATGGGACATCATCGCGGCAAGGGTCGAGGCCATCCCGGAATACAAGCAACGCTTTTCTGACGCTCTGCCTGACAAAGACATCACCTTTGCAGAGATCGCCAATGTGATCGCCGATTTCATTGCTTTTGAATGGCGGGCTGACAACAGCCCCTTTGATCAGGCGATGTGGGGGGAAAAGCCCTTGGAGGCAGAGGCGCAGGAGGGGATGGACCTTTTCTATGGCAAGGCCGGGTGTGGAACCTGCCACTCTGGCTGGTTCCAGACAGATCACGACTTCCACGCTATTGCGTTGCCACAGATTGGCCCGGGCAAGGCCGCACGGTTCGAGAACCACTCGCGGGACGACGGGCGACTGCGCGTGACTGGCGATGCCGCTGATGCCTTCGCCTTCCGTACCCCATCCTTGCGCAATGTGACACTGACGGCCCCCTATGGGCACAATGGGGCTTTTGCCTTGCTAGAGGATATGGTTCGGCACCATCTGGACCCCGTGCAATCCTTAACCGAATTTTCGCTGGCGAAGGCGGTACTGCCCGCGTTTCCGGGGGCAGTCGATACAAGCCAACTGGAGAACAAGGAGCAGACCCAAAAGATTGCCGAAGCGAATGATCTTGAACCTCTCGCCTTAAGCGACGCCGAGATCTCTGCGATACTTGCTTTCCTCAAGAGCCTCGAAGACCCGGCAGAGCGGCTTGGTGTGCCGAAACAGGTGCCCAGTGGCTTGCCGGTAGATCAGTAGTTACCGGCTAAGGGTCACGGTCTGGTTGGCCTGAACCTTTTGCCAATCTCCGATTTCGCCGCCCGGCCAGATCACTCGTATCTCGGCGGTTTCTGCAGGACCCAAGCCAAAGTGCTCTGCCGCTGCGATGCCGCTGGCATGTCCGCCACCAATGGTGATCTCTCGAGTTTGCACGCCCTGTTCGGTCTTAAGTTCGAGAAACGCACCGATGGCCATGGGGTTGGGGCGGTCTTGCGTCAGGGTCACTTTCAGCCAGTTGCCGTTTGTTGTGGTGTTCTGGAATAGCTCGACGGTAGAGGCGCGATTGACCACAACCAAATCAAGCCAGCCGTCTGCGTTCAGGTCGGCCACGGCAGCGCCGCGGGACTTCGCCATTGAGGCGACACCCGCTTCGGCCGAGCCTTCTTTGAAATCACCGGATGCGGTTTGCATCAGCAAGCTGTTGGGGTCCAGCATCGCGGCGTCGGGCATCTGTTCCACATTGCCTTTGGCCACGAAGATGTCGTCCAACCCGTCGTTGTCGACATCAGCAAACTGCGCGTGCCAACCGGTTGACGGTCGCCCATCGTTGCCAAAATGCGGCCGGTGCGCGGTGGTGCCCCGCTCATAGGTCGCATCGCGCCATGTCGGTCCGTCCGCGCTTGGGTCGAAGATTTGCAGTTTTTGGTCACCCATCGAGGTCAGGTAGACGTCCGAGAAGCCGTCACCAGAAATATCGCGAGAGGCGATCCCCATCCCCCAGATGGAATAAGGCATCCAGCCCTCATCCGCCGTGAATTCACGGGGGTCCCCATTGATCGACCAAAGCTGTTCTTGCCCACCGCGCACGTAATAATGTCGGTCATTGCTAACGCGCAGGTCAGCGCGGCCAGATCGGGACCAATCGGAAAACAGGATGGATAATGAACAGAAACCCGGTTGCAAATCCAAGAGCGGGGCATAGCGGTCGCCGTCTGGACGGTACAGAACCGTCGGCCCACAGGCGCCAAACGGCCCGTCGGGGTTGCTGCGATCGACATAGGTGCCAAAGGCAAGCGTTGGCAGGGTCTGCTCGGGTTCCCACGTGGCCGAGAAACCAGTGGTCCAATGGTCTTCAGTTTGAAAACCAAGCGTTTCGAAGGGGGCGAATTCGCAGTCGGGTAACCCGCGCATAAGCAAGTCTGGTCCGACGCGCAGAATGGCAAGATCCATCTGCCCGTCACTGTCGATATCGATGGGGTAGGCGCCAGTGACGCCAGTTATTTGCAGGCTTTCGGGTGTTCCTGCTGCGAAATCCAACCTTTCAGCCGAACGGTTCCGAAACAGCTGCGCCGGGTTGGTCCCGCCTGCCAAGAATATCTCGGGCAATGCGTCGCCATCACAGTCGAATACCGCGACCCCGCCACCAACAAAATGCTCCCATCCGCCATCATAGACGTGATTGGGGGCGTCGATCTGCTCAAAACTCGGCTGCGCGCAAACGGGAAGGGCGGCTGTCGACAGGCACAGTGCCCAAAACAGCTCAGGACGCATGAGAGGCCATCTCTTTCACCTTCAAAATCGAGACCTGTTCGATCCCATAGGCCGTGGCGCCCTTGGCCCACATTAGATCGCCCCAGTCATGAGGTTTGATCTCGGGCAGCGGCGCATCAACCTTTACCACGTTGCTCTTGATGCGCTCTAGCACTTCGTCAGAGCACAAGTGACCAATGTTCTCTTTTGCGCCAGACACGATAATCTGTTCAGGGTCGAATAGATTGATCAGGTTGGATACGCCCATGCCAAACATGCGGCTGGCCCGTTCCAGAACGGACTTTGCGCCGATGTCTCCGTCATCCGCTCTTTTCTGAATGTCCGAAACCGATTTCGGAGAGCTGTCCTGCATCGCAATGACAGCTTCGCGCATCAGGGCGTATTCACTGACATAGGCCTCTAGGCACCCGCGCTGCCCGCATTGGCACAACGCGCCGTCTAACTGCACCTTTGTGTGACCGAATTCCGCGCCGCACCCGCGTTCGCCCCGGTGAAGTTTGCCGTTAAGGATGATGCCAAGGCCGACGCCGTGTTCGATTGTGACGACCAGAAAATTCCTATGTCCGCGCCCCAGACCGAACAGTTGTTCTGCCTTGGCGACAAGGTTTGCGTCGTTTTCGATAAACGCGGGGCAGGGGAGGCCTGCTTCCAGTTTAGGCCGGAAATCGACATTGTTTTCAGTGATCGAGGAGGACCAATAAACAAAGTTTCGCTCTGCATCGATCATGCCAGCGAGGCCGATCGAAATGCCTGAGACGTCAGACAAAGACAGATCAGCCTGATGGCAGGTCTCTTCAACGGCCTTGCGGATTTCCTGTACGAATGTGTCCGCAGGCATCCGGGGGTCTTGCAGCATGTACTGGCTTTGCTTGATCTCGTTTCCTTTGAAATCGACAAGCATCACCAGGATCATATCGCGCGCAATTTTCAGACCGGCAATGACCTGAGACGTTGGGTCCAACTCCAGCAACACGCGAGGTCTGCCACGCTTGCCTGAGTCGGCGGGAGAGTCTCCGGCTGTTTCTCGAATCAATCCAGCGCTCATCAGATCGGCGGTTGCCGTTGTGACGGTCGCGGGGCTGGTATTCAGCGCGGCGGCAATGTCGATTCTGGATATCGCTCCAGAGGTCCGAATTTGCTCTAAGACCCTGAGGCGAGTGACGTTTCTTTGGTCCAAGCCGTTTTGAAGTTGGTTGTTTTTCAGCGTCCCGCCCCCCTCGGAATCTCATTTTTTCAGCACTTTAACCAAATCATCAGAGCAAGAACAGACTTTATTATTTTACTGGATGAAATTAATATGCTATCTACACTACACAGGGGCCGCGAATCGCATTCGATCGAAGAAAACGGTCCTGTTAATTGGGAGGAAACCATGAATCGTATTTTCGGGTTAACGGCTGCTGCCGTTCTGATGGGCACCGCAGCCTATGCGGATATGACGGTCGGCGTGAGCTGGTCGAACTTTCAGGAAGAACGCTGGAAGACTGACGAAGCGGCCATCGTTGCTGCATTGGATGCAGCAGGCGCAACTTACGTTTCGGCAGACGCGCAGTCGTCTTCTTCGAAGCAGCTTTCCGACGTAGAAAGCCTGATCGCTCAGGGCGTTGACGCTCTGATCATCCTTGCGCAAGACGCGCAGGCCATTGGCCCGGCAGTTCAAGCTGCAGCAGATGAAGGCATTCCTGTCATCGCGTATGACCGCCTGATCGAAGACTCGCGTGCCTATTACCTGACCTTCGATAACGTCGAAGTCGGCCGCATGCAGGCTCGTGCCGTATTCGCGGCGATGCCCAAAGGCAACTACGTCATGATCAAGGGCTCCCCGACTGACCCGAACGCAGACTTCCTGCGTGGTGGCCAGCAAGAGATCATTGCAGATGCGGTTGCATCCGGTGACATCAAGATTGTCGGCGAAGCCTATACCGATGGCTGGCTGCCGGCGAACGCACAGCGCAACATGGAGCAGATCCTGACTGCGCAAGACAACAAAGTTGACGCGGTTGTCGCGTCGAACGACGGCACCGCAGGTGGTGTTGTTGCTGCGCTGACCGCGCAGGGCATGGAAGGTATTCCGGTCTCGGGTCAGGATGGCGACCACGCCGCGCTGAACCGCGTTGCTCTGGGTACTCAGACTGTGTCCGTCTGGAAAGACGCCCGCGAGCTGGGCAAAGCCGCTGGCGAGGCTGCCGCAGCCTTGGCAGGTGGTGGAACGCCAGAAGGTTACTCCGAGTGGACTTCGCCTTCGGGTACCACCCTTCAGGCCAGCTTCCTGGCGCCGGTTCCGATCACCGCAGACAACCTGACGGTTGTTGTTGATGCGGGCTGGATCAGCAAGGACGCATTGTGCCAGGGCGTTTCGAACGGCCCTGCGCCGTGTAACTAACGGCTAACCGAATTCTGTGGCCCAGTTAGGTCAGGGCCACAGTCTACCTTATAAAAATCGCGCTGAATGAAGAGGTCTGGCATGGCTAGCACCACAAATCAGCCAATCCCTAAAAAGCAGAGCGGCAACCTGTTCCAGCAGCTGGAACTGGACACTCGACTTTTGGGCATGATTGGCGCCTTTATCATCCTTTGTATCGGGTTCAACATCCTGACAGATGGACGCTTCCTGACACCACGAAACGTTTTCAACCTGACGATCCAGACGGTTTCGGTCGCAATCATGGCCTCTGGCATGGTTTTCGTCATCGTGAACCGCCATATTGACCTGTCGGTTGGCGCACTGCTGGCGACAACTTCGGCTGTCATGGCGATGACGCAGACCCATATCCTTCCCAATGTTCTGGGTCTTGGTCTGGGTCACCCGATGATCTGGGTCATTACGATCTTCGTCGGTTTGCTTGTCGGCACCCTGATTGGCGCCTTCCAAGGCTGGCTGGTCGGCTACCTGACAATCCCCGCCTTTATCGTGACGCTTGGTGGGTTCCTTGTTTGGCGCAACGTTGCCTGGTACCTGACTGACGGCCAGACCATTGGCCCGCTTGATCAGAACTTCCTGGTCTTTGGCGGAACCAACGGCACCCTTGGCACCAGCTGGAGCTGGATCCTGGCCTTCGCTGCATCGGCGATTGCGATCTGGGCCCTTTGGGGCGCTCGCCGCGCCAAGGCTTCGCATGGGTTCCCGGTCAAGCCGATCTGGGCCGAGGTGACGCTGTCTGCAATGATCCTGGGTTTGATCTGCGGTTTCATCGCAACCCTAAACGCCTATACGATCCCCACCCGCCGTCTAGAGCGCATGTTTGAGGCCCGCGGTGAGGTCATGCCAGAAGGTCTGACAGTTGGGTACGGTCTGCCGGTTTCGGTTCTGATCCTGATCATTGTCGCGATCACCATGACCCTTGTCGGACGTCGTACCCGCCTTGGACGCTACATCTATGCAACCGGTGGCAACCCGGAAGCGGCCAGCCTGTCGGGCATCAACACCCGCCTTCTGACCGTGAAACTCTTCGCCCTGATGGGGTTCCTCTGTGCCCTGTCAGCGGTTGTTGCTTCGGCCCGCCTGTCCAACCACTCGAACGACATCGGGACTCTGGACGAACTGCGCGTGATCGCGGCGGCCGTCATCGGTGGCACCGCCCTGTCGGGTGGCTTCGGGACGATCCATGGCGCAATCCTTGGGGCCCTGATCATGCAGGCTCTGCAGTCCGGCATGGCGATGGTTGGCGTTGATGCGCCGTTCCAGAACATCGTGGTTGGTACCGTACTGGTCGCCGCCGTTCTGATCGACATCCTGTACCGTAAACGTTTGGGAGATGCGTCGTGACTACTGATACCAATAAAACCGCAGCTCAGCGTCGCGCTGATGGCGATACGCCGTTGGTGGAAATGAAAGACATCTCGATCGCGTTCGGTGGCATCAAGGCCGTGGACCATGTGTCCGTCGATCTACACCCCGGCGAAGTTGTGGGCCTTCTGGGCCACAATGGGGCGGGCAAGTCGACGCTGATCAAGGTCCTGTCGGGCGCCTATCAAAAGGACGACGGCGAGATCTTGGTCAACGGAAAGCATGTCGAGATCAACAACCCGCGGGATGCGCGTGCCAACAACATCGAGACGATCTACCAGACGCTCGCCTTGGCCGACAACCTTACCGCCGCGCAGAACCTGTTTCTGGGGCGCGAGTTGGTCACCCCGATGGGACTGGTCGATGACAGTGCGATGGAAGCGGAATGCCGCAAGATCATGGGTCGCCTGAACCCGAACTTCCAGAAGTTCAGCGATCCGGTCAGCGCCCTGTCCGGCGGTCAGCGGCAATCGGTGGCGATTGCCCGGGCGGTCTATTTCAACGCCCGCATTCTGATCATGGACGAGCCCACAGCCGCCCTCGGCCCGCACGAGACACAGATGGTCGCGGACCTGATCAAGCAGCTCAAGGCCGAAGGTATCGGTATCTTCCTGATCGATCACGACGTTCACGCAGTGATGGACTTGTGTGACCGCGCCAGCGTTATGAAGAACGGCCAGTTGGTCGGCACCGTGAACATCCCCGATGTCACTGACGACGACCTGCTTGGCATGATCATTCTTGGCAAAAACCCTGGCGAAGCTGACGCATCGTAAAAGAACAGAAATACGCGGCCCCGAAAGGGGCCGTTACACAAAGGGAATGACCTGATGAGTACAGGATTTTTTGAAGGCATTGAGCCGCAGAAATTTGTCGGTCCCGACAGCAAAGCCGAACTAGGGTTCCGTCACTACAACCCGGACGAGGTCGTCCTGGGTAAACGGATGGAAGACCACCTGCGGTTCGCAGTCGCGTATTGGCACAGCTTTGCGTGGGAAGGCGGCGATCCGTTTGGCGGTCAGACGCTGATCCGCCCTTGGCATCCGCAGGATGACATGGGCCGTGCCAAGATGAAGGCCGATGTTGCGTTCGAGATGTTCGAAATTCTGGGCGCGCCCTTCTATTGCTGGCACGACGCTGACATCCGCCCGGAACAGGGCATCTATGCCGAGAACCTCGCAACGCTGGAAGAAATCACCGACTATCTGGGTGAAAAGCAGGAAGCCTCGAATGTAGAGCTTCTGTGGGGTACTGCCAACATGTTCAGCCACCGTCGCTGGATGGGTGGAGCCTCGACCAACCCGGATCCGGATGTGTTTGCCTATGCCGCCGCGACGGTCAAAGGTTGCTTGGATGCGACCATGAAGCTGGGCGGTCACAACTACGTGCTGTGGGGCGGTCGAGAGGGCTATGAAACCCTGTTGAACACCGACCTGAGCTGTGAGTTGGACAATATGGGCCGGTTCCTGAACATGGTCGTCGACTACAAACACAAGATCGGCTTCAAAGGCGCGATCCTCGTCGAACCCAAGCCGCAAGAACCGTCAAAGCACCAGTATGACTATGACGCAGCCACCTGTATCGGCTTCCTACGCAAGTACGGTCTGGAGAATGAGGTTAAGCTGAACCTTGAGCAGGGGCATGCAATCCTTGCCGGTCATAGCTTCGAGCACGAGATCGCTGTCGCAGCCGCAGAAGGTATGTTGGGCAGCATCGACATGAACCGGAACGACTATCAGTCAGGTTGGGACACCGACCAGTTCCCAAACAACGTGCCTGAAGTTGCGCTTGCCTATTACCACATCCTGAAGGCAGGCGGTCTGAACAGTGGCGGTACGAATTTCGACGCCAAGATCCGTCGCCAGTCGATCGATCCTGTTGACCTGATCGCCAGCCATGTCGGTGGCATGGACATCTGCGCGCGCGGTCTGAAAGCTGCCGCCGCGATGCTGGAAGACGGTGGCCTAGAGGCGTTCCTTGCAGAGCGTTACGCAGGCTGGTCGACCGATGGTGCCAAAGCGATGCTGAACAGCGATTTAGCTTCGATTCAAGCGCGTGTTCTGGCCGAAGGTATCAACCCTGAACCTCGTTCGGGCCGTCAGGAGCGGTTGGAAAACTACGTCAATCGCTTCGTCTGATCGACCCACACCCTGACATGCCGCAACTTCCGCTGGGGGTTGAGTGCCTGACAAGGGTTACTTTTCGAATGGACTCTTACCGGCCGCCCTTAGGGGCGGTCGTTTAGTTTGGCCCATAGGCTGATCATCGCCACGGTCATCAAAATCCGCGCCAGATGATGTGCGGATACCAGAACCGGGCTGACGTTGAGTGTCAGCGCGATCAGGCTCATCTCGGTCACGCCACCGGGGGCGAAGCTGATAAGCATCGTCTGGAAGGACACCGGGGCCAATTGCACAAGCAAAAGCGCTAGGGCAGAGGCGATCAGAAGCGTTACGGTGATCGAGACACACCCAAGCCCCAATGACCGCACCATTTGTGATGGCGTTGCATTAGAGAAGCGGGCACCAAGACCGGCGCCAACGATCAACTGGGCAATGTTCAAGAGATTGGTTGGCCCCTGCAAATCAATGACGCCCGTAGCTTGAAGAACACCCGTGATGATCAAGGGTCCCGTCAGCGGAGCAGCAGGCAATCTAAGGCGCTGCCCGACCCAAAACCCGACAGTTGCCAAGACTGCGACCAACACCCAGTCCAAAAGATCAGCCGGAGAACGTTCAAGAGTCTCCCCGGCAGCAGAGCCGACGCTTTCGCCGGTAACGGCCAAAAACAACATTGGAACCGATACAATAACCACCACGATGCGCACAAAGTGCTGCATGCTCAGTTGTTCGACATTGGCACCCGCCTTTTCACCTAGCGTGATCGCCTCGATCAACCCGCCGGGCATCGCAGCGTAAGTGGCGGTTGCGGTGTCGTAGCCCCCGAGCCTGCGGAAAATGACAAAGTTTGCGCCCTGCACCAATACGACGAACACAGCCATCGCGGTCAGGGTCACCAGCAGGATGGGGGCCATCTGCAATACTTCTGGGCTGAAGGTGGATCCGATCATCGTCCCAATGACGGCGATAAACCCGCGCCGAAGTGTTTCTGGATAGAAGAGCTTCTGACCCGTCTTTCCAACGTATGCCAAGGACACGATGGCTGCCGCCAGCAGGCTGCCGATAAGAAACGGGATCGGCATCCCGATCAGAACCGCGAAAAAGGCGCCTGCTATACCTGCGCCAAGGACAAGAGCCAGTTGCGCGGACTTTTCTTTGATATTTTTCATTAGCTTAAAGGATCTCGTGCGCGGATGCGCGAGGGGCCGGACGGCCTATGGTCTTTAGCGCAACCTAACATCAACCTGTTACGGATCGCCAGCCAGAGTTCACTCCACAAAAGGGCAGTAGGTATTTTTATTATTGAATAGTTCATAAAGTGAAATATATGGCGAGTGAAATAATCGGAAGTGAGTCCATGACGCTCAAAGACAAACCCATTACCGACCCCGGCGACGATAGCGCTTTGACGCCTGAAATCCGTGCGATCATGGGGGTCTATTCCATCTTCACGCAAATTCAGAGCGCGATTGAAGCGATCGAAGCCGAGGATGGCATGACCGACCCGGCCCGGCGCCTTCTGATCCGGCTCGACCGGCCCTACCGAATGGGAGAGTTGGCTCGGATCACCAGATTGCTGCCCTCGACAGTCACTGCGCAGGTCGATGTGCTGGAGGGGTTGGAACTGGTCGAACGGCAACGCGACCCGACCGATCGCCGGGCATGGGTTCTGTCTCTGACATCCAAAGGTGAAACCCTGCGTGAAGAATTGGTCCACAAGGCGGGCCAACTGTTTCACGAGGTTACCGGGTTTGATGAAGCCGAAACCAAAGCCTTTGCCGCCCTGACGGACAAGGCGCGCAAGCACATAATCGATACAATCCTTGACGGGAGCCCATCATGTTGAATGCATTTTTCTTTGAAACCTTTTTGGTCAAAGCGCTCTCGCTGACGGGGCTGCTGGCCATTGCAGGTCTGGGGGCAGCCGTCCCAGATACCGCTTGGGCTCAAGACGGCGCCGTCCGCCCGGTAAAGCTGATGACAGTGGAGGAGCGCGCCAAAGGGGTGACCCGTCAGTTCTTTGGCCAAGTCGTCGCGCGCGAGACGGTTGATCTGGCGTTTCAAGTCGGGGGCCAAATCGAACAGTTCCCGGTGATCGAAGGGCAGCAAATCGCTGCCGGAGCGCTGATCGCCCAACTGGATCTAGAGCCGTTCGAGTTGCAACTGGATCAGGCAAACCTTCAACTGGATCAGGCCGAACGCACGCTGGCACGTCTAAGCCAGCTGTCCGGCACCGCTGTATCGCGGGTCGCGGCGGATGACGCAGAAACTCAGGTGGGCCTGTCCCGCATCGCGGTTCGCAATGCCGAGTATTCTATGGAGCACGCGACGCTTCACGCGCCCTTTGACGCGTTGGTTGCCGCACGCAATGTCGCGACTTTTACGACGGTCGCTGCTGGAACTCCGATCGTGCGCTTGCATGACATGTCGGACTTACGGATCGAGATCGACGTTCCGGAAATCCTGTTTCAGCGTGCAGGAGAAAACGCAGACGTCACGCTTATGGCGAAGTTCCCGGTACGCGATGAATTGTACCCCCTGAAAATTCGCGAATTCGACGCCGAAGCCTCTGCCGTCGGTCAAACCTTCCGCCTGACACTTGGCATGGATCGGCCTGCCGGGCTAAGCGTTCTTCCCGGCTCGTCCGTGACCGTGCTTGCCACGCTGGCAGACGAAGGCGCGCTGCCAATCATCCCGGTCACGGCCATGCAAATTGCCAATGACGGCTCTGTGCATGTGATGGTGTTTGAAGCCACCAGTGCCGAAGAGGGCACGGTTTCCAGACGCGAAATCACCGTAGAGCCGGATCGTGACGGGGTGTTCCAGTTGGTTTCGGGTCTGAACATCGGAGACGAGATCGTCATGACCGGGGCAAACGCATTGTCCGATGGCCAAGCCGTCCGCCGGTTCACCGGCTTTGCAGATTAACGGGTGAGTGTCATGAACATCGCACGCAGCTCGATTGACCGCCCGGTCAGCACATGGATCGTGATCCTGATCTGCCTTCTGGGCGGGATCTGGGGGTTCTTTTCGCTTGGTCGTCTTGAAGACCCGGCTTTCACCATCAAAACCGCAGTTGTCGCGACGCAATACCCCGGTGCATCTGCGGAACAGGTGATGACCGAGGTCACAGAGCCGCTTGAAGCCGCCATTCAGGGGATGGGAGAGGTCGACAAGATCACATCTATCAACCGGCCTGGGGCCTCGCGGATCGACGTTGAAATTCGGTCCACCTTTGATGGGGAAGAGCTTCCTGCGGTTTGGACCGACCTTCGAAATGCGGTTGTGGATGCGGCTGCGCATCTGCCCGAAGGGGTCCGCCCGCCGGTTGTGAATGACGGTTTCGGCGACGTGTTCGGGATCTTCTTTGCTGTCACTGCCGATGGTTTTAACGACGCCGAATTGCACGGGCTCGCCCGGTTCTTGCGGCGAGAGTTGCTGGCCGTGGACGGGGTGGCAGATGTGGCCGTGCAGGGCCTGCCGGATGAGGCGATCTTTGTCGAACCCAACCTCGCTTTGACGGCGCACCAGAATATCTCGCCCCTCGCGATCGTGGATGCACTTGCCTCTGCGAACTCTGTCGCACCGGCGGGTACGATCCGCGAAGACGGGATGCGGGTGCTTATTCAAACGCCCGAAGGGTCGGACAGTGTCGGGGAAATCGCTGGTTTGACGGTCGGGATTGGCGGTGAAGTGTTGAACCTCATTGATATCGCCGAGGTCAGCCGGGGCCGACAGGTCGATCCGTCTATCATGATCCGCCACAACGGGGTCGAAGCGTTCACCTTGGGTGTTGCGGGTCTATCGACCGAAAACATCGTAGAGGTCGGCAATCGTGTGGACGCGCGGATTGCCGAACTGATGGCCGATATCCCCTATGGGGTCGAGTTGCACCCGATCTATCAGCAGCATGTTGTCGTGGACGAGGCCTCGACGGCTTTCCTGATTAACCTGGCGATGTCGGTCACCATCGTCGTCGTGGTTTTGGGCCTGTTCATGGGGCCGAGGGCGGCAGTTGTCGTGGGGTCGACGCTCTTGTTGACGGTGGTGGGGACGCTTTTATTCATGGCGATCTTCTCGATCGAGATGGAGCGGATTTCGCTAGGTGCCCTGATCATCGCAATGGGCATGCTTGTAGACAACGCCATCGTGGTCGCTGAAGGCATGCAGACCAATATGCACCGGGGCCGCAATTCACGCGACGCGGCGCAAGAGGCGGTCGCTAAAACCCAAATCCCGCTTCTGGGGGCAACTGTCATTGGCATCATGGCCTTTGCCGGGATCGGGCTTAGCCCGGATGCAACGGGCGAATTCTTGTTTTCGCTCTTTGCCGTGATTGCGATTTCTCTGCTTCTGTCTTGGGTGCTGGCGGTTACTGTCACGCCGCTTCTGGGCCACTACTTCTTCAAGGTCGGCAATGCAGATGCGGGGGATGCCTATTCCGGACCGCTGTTCCGGGTATTTGGCAGCACCTTGCGGACCGCTTTGCGGTTCCGCTGGCTGGTGATCGTGGCGCTGATTGGTATCACCGTTGCCAGCTATTGGGGCTTTGGTCAGGTGCGGCAGCAGTTCTTCCCGAACTCGAACACGCCGATCTTCTTTGCCCATTACAAGCTGCCCCAAGGCACACCAATCGACGCGACCTCTGATCACATGAAGACGCTGGAGACATGGTTGAACGAACGGGAAGACGTCACCGCGTTTTCGACCTTCGTGGGGCAGGGTGCGACGCGCTTTTTGCTGACCTATCAGGGTGAAAGCGCCAACCCCAGCTATGGTCATCTGATCATCCGCACTGAAACCCTGGATGCTATTCCGCCGCTTCAGGCTGATCTGGAAGGTTTTGCCGCCGATGCCTTGCCCGAAGGTGAATTCCGCACGGCGCGGCTGATTTTTGGCCCGGGAGGGGGGGCACCCATTCAGGTGCGTTTCTCTGGTTCGGATCCGGAAGTGCTGCGCGATCTGGCGGACGAGGCGATTGCAGCCCTTCAGGCGGCGTCTCCGAACGTTCTGGTGCCGCGCACTGACTGGCGAGAGCAAGAACTGGTTCTGCGTCCCAACTATGTCACTGACCGCGCACAGACTGCGGGCGTGACCCGTGACAACGTGGCTGGTGCCTTCAGCTTTGCCACCGACGGGACGACGGCAGGGGTCTATCGCGAGGGGGACCGGCAGCTTCCAATCATCGTGCGCATCGCGCCAGATGCGGGGCTAAGTGTGATGGATCAACTGGTTGTCTCTTCCTCTGGAACGTTGGTTCCGGTCGAGCAGCTTGTCGACGGGCTGTCTTATGAAGCGCAAAACACCCTGATCCACAGGCGCGACCGCGTTCAAACCATTACTGTTGGCGTGGATATCCCGGCGGACATGACGGCCGCGCAAGTCTTTGCAGAAGTCCGTAGCGCGGTCGAGGCGATCGAGGTGCCACAGGGCTATCGCATGGAGTGGGGCGGCGAGCATGAGGCCTCGGCCGAGGCCAACGAAAGCCTTGCCGGGCAGTTGCCGATCTCATTGCTGATCATGGTTATCATTTCGATCCTGCTGTTCAACGGGTTGAAGCAACCGGCGATCATCTGGTTGTTGGTGCCAATGGCGGTGAATGGTGTCGCGATCGGGTTGTTGGCCACAGGCGTTCCTTTCACATTCACGGCGCTGCTTGGCCTGCTTAGCCTGTCGGGCATGTTGATCAAAAATGGCATCGTGCTGGTGGAAGAGATCGATCTGGTCCGCGCCGAGGGTGTCCCCCTACAAGAAGCTATCGTCACCGCCAGTACCTCGCGTCTGCGTCCTGTGGTTCTGGCGGCGGCCACGACCATTTTGGGTATGGCGCCGCTTCTGGGTGATGCGTTCTTTGTTTCGATGGCGATCACCATCATGAGCGGCCTGGCCTTCGCGTCTATCCTGACGCTGGTCGCCGCACCGGTCTTCTATTCGGTGTTTTTCCGGGAGCCAGCAAAAGCATGATGAAATCTGGGTCGGCTCGCCGGCCCAGATCACGTCATGACAGAAGGACACGATGCTCTGGCTGACCTTTGACCCGCATCGCCTCGGTGAAGGTTTGGCCAGCGCTTCCAACAGGCTCGGCGATCCCGTGCGCGGCAGAGGTGGCAAACATCGTGGTCAGCTCGGCGCCGCCAAAGGCAGGGCAGGTGATCTGAGTGGCAGGCAGCGACAGGGTTTCCAGCAGCGTGCCGTTTGGGGCATAGCGCGCTACGCGCCCGGCACCCCACTGGGCGTTCCAAAGGCATCCATCAGAATCCACCACGGATCCGTCGGGGTTCAGCCCTTGAGACGAGAGATCGACGAAGACTTTCGCGGTACCAATGGGCCAGCCTTGATCGTCAAGCTCTTGTTTCATGATCCGCCCCGTTGTGGTGTCGCTGAAATAGGCGGTTTTCCCGTCGGGCGCGAAGCAGATCGAATTGCTGATCGTGATGTCCTGAAACAGGGGCTCTAGCGCGCCTTGGAAATAGCGATAGATTGCCCCTTCGCCCGGCTCGGCGTCTTTGCCCATCGTGCCGATCCAGAAGCCCCCGAACGGGTCCGCGCGGCCATCGTTTGAACGGGTCAGGGGATCGTCTTCTTCCATTGCGACGACTAGGTCGTAATCGCCGGTTTGGATATCAAAGCGATAGAGCCCCGTCTCAGACGCAATCAGCAGAGTGTCATGATCCACCCATCCGGCGGCCGAGACATGCTCGTCAAACTGCCACTCAAGCGGCGTGGCCCCGTCTCGGGACAATAGCCGTTTTCCCAGAATGTCGAACCAGAACAACTGTTTGCGTTCGGGGTGCCACAGTGGGCCTTCACCCAATGCACAAACGCGACTGTCAAAGACGGACGAGGTCATTGAGTTGCCTCGTCAAAGGCGGCCACGATGGTGTTTGCGCGTTCGCTGACCTCTTCAGCTGAGAAGCCAGCCTTGTAGATACCGGTGCCAATGCCGAAACCAGTGATGCCTGCTTTCATCCAGTCGCCAAAGTTCTCGGGGCCCGCGCCACCGACAGCATAGGTCTTGGTGCTTTCAGGCAAAACCGCCGAGAAAGCTTTGAAACCTTCGATGCCGACTAGGAAAGACGGAAACAGTTTCAGCCCGTCCGCGCCGTGTCGAAGGGCGGTGAAGCATTCCGTTGGGGTGGCGACACCGGGGTAGGAGGCCAAGCCTGCGGCTTTGGTGGCATCGATGACCGCGGGGTTGCAATCCGGCGAGACGATTAGCTTTCCTCCGACGCTGGCGACATCTGCGACATTCTGTGGGGTCAGAACGGTGCCTGCACCAATCGCAGCGATGTCACCGAACGCTTCGGCCATCAGACCGATGGATTCCAGAGGTTCAGGCGAGTTCAGCGGAACCTCGATCGTGGTGATCCCGGCATCGATCAGGGCTTGTCCAATCACCAGCGCCTCATTGGGCTGAATGCCACGCAGGATGGCGATGATTTCGCGGCTCATTCGGGTGTCTCCTTCAAAGAGAGGTAGGCGGCAGTCAGACCGGCGAGGGTTAGGGCGCTGCCGTCGGCGATCGAGGCATCTGCCCCTTGGGCCAACAAGGCGGATTGATAGAGGCGCGACAGGGTTTCTGAGCCGATCAAAACAACCTTCTGGCCCAGCCAATAGGGGCGGGCGCCCGCAAGTTCGAGGCCAAGCAACAGACCCGAAAGGCGTGCCTTTGACGCCTCGGCACCGGTTCCGTGCAGCAACATTCCGGCGCGCAGGGAAAACAGGTCAGAGGCCAAGGTTTGAGGGCGGCTCATCGCGTCAGCTATGGCTGCCGCAAAGGCGTCGTCATCCCAGCCTTCTGTGTCTACCGAATGCTGGATGACCGAATGGACGGAAAGCAGCGCAAACAACTCTCCGGTCATGAAGGTCCGGAAGCTGACGATTTCTTTCGCGCTGATATGGACCCATTTGGTGTGGGTGCCGGGCAGGCAGAGAATGCCGTCGAAGTCGGGGTTCTGTGCGATATAGCCCGCGATCTGGGTTTCCTCGCCGCGCATCACATCGGCAGGCTGCATTTGCTTGACACCGGGCAGGATGTAGACGTCCAGCCGCGGGTCTTTCGCTGTCACGCGCCGGGCCTGTTTGGCTCCGGGGGCTTCGCAGGGGGCGGCAGCATAGGGGGCCTCGGCCCAGCCTTGCGCTGCACCAACCATGCCGCAGCAAATCACTGGAACAGAACCGATTTCAGGCAGGTGATCCCCGATCAAGTTCAAAAGCGTCGGCTCGAAGTCATTCGGTGACAAGGCGCCCATACCCTCACCGGATTCGAAGGTGGCAACGGGTTCACCGCTTGCGCCGACAGCCCACGCGCGCAGGTTCGACGTTCCCCAATCGACTGCGATCCATTCTGTGTCGGTGCTCATGGTTTACCCTGTCGTTGCGACCCACCCGACTGCCATCGCGTACACGGTCATGTTCTGGTGGGCGCCCATTGTCAGAAACGGCGTGACGCCCGCGAAAGCCTGAGGAGCAAGATGTTACCTCAGGCATTGTTTGTCCAGACAGGCGGCAAGGGCTTCAGGTGTTGCCCAATGTCCTAGTGTTTGTCGGTCAGCATAACCCGTGCAGGTTGGGCTGTTCACGTCACCTTGCAGGATGGCACGCAGGTGTTTATCCCGACACCTGAAACTGAACGCGCTGCGCGACCCTAACTGGAATAAAGATCATGACACCAAATCAGGCCACTTTCCGCGAATTTCTTCTGTCAGAACGCGCGAACGAGGGGTTGGACAAGGACTTGATCTTTCTACTTGAGGATATCGCGACCTCTTGCCGGATCATTTCGCACCAGATCCGTGGTGGGGCATTTGCTGGCCGGCTGGGGGCGACCCAATCCACCAATGTGCAGGGCGAGACCCAGAAGCAGTTGGATGTCATCGCCAATGATGTCTTCGTTCGCCACTGTTCCAATTGCAAACGCGTGGCCGCGCTGGTTTCGGAAGAAGTGGATGAGGTTTACTGGCTCAAGGACAAACCAGAGGCAGGCGACTATCTGGTCTACTTTGACCCGCTGGATGGGTCGTCGAACCTTGATGTGAACCTGTCCGTGGGCTCGATCTTTTCGATCTCGCAACTGCCTACCGCGATTGATGCGACCGATGATCGGTCTGTTCTGCGGGCCGGGGCCGAGCAGATCAGCGCGGGCTATTCGGTCTATGGTCCTTCGACGGCACTTGTTGTTACCACCGGCAACGGGGTGAATGGGTTTACCCACCAACAGGGTACGGGAGAGTTCCGCCTGACCTTCCCCGATATGACCATCCCGGAAGCGACAGGTGAGTTCGCTATCAACGCGTCTCGTTACACCCTTTGGGAGCCACCGATCCGCCGGTATTTCGACGAGTGTATTCAAGGCAAGAAAGGTCCCCGCGGGAAGACCTTCAACATGCGCTGGACGGCTTCGATGGTGGCCGAGGTGCACCGTATTCTGACCCGTGGTGGCGTGTTCATGTACCCCAAGGACGCAGGCAATGCCGATATGGGGGGCAAGCTGCGCCTGATGTACGAGGCAAACCCGATGGCGCTGGTCGTCGAGCAGGCGGGTGGCGCGGCCTCTACTGGGCAAGAGCGTATTCTGGATGTCCAGCCGACCTCGCACCACCAGCGGGTGTCGGTCATTCTGGGGTCGAAAGAAGAGGTCGAGGTTCTCGACCAGTACCACGCTCAGGCCTAAGGCCCTCAATTGCTTTGAAATCTAACGCTACTGCTTTTGCGAGTGGGGCGATTTGATCCGGCCGAGTGCGGCGTGGGTGTTCCAGTGTGCGTTCGGTTTCGCCAAGTCTTTTCTCAAGCAATAATTCGCTGAGGTTGCATTTTTTACTCGTAATGTTAGCGCAAACATAATAAGGAGTGTCTGAATCGCAATCCCAGTGGGTTTCACCCAGGAGAAAAGACCATGACCGTGAAAGTCGGCATCAACGGATTTGGCCGTATCGGCCGCGGCGTCCTGCGCGCCTTGATCGAGCAGGATACTCGTGACATCGAAGTGGTAGCGATTAACGATCTGGCCCCTCCACAGACCCAAGCCCATCTTCTGAAATTCGACAGTGTGCACGGCCGTCTGGGTGTCCCCGTTCAGGTCGAAGACGACATGATGATCGTTGGTGATCGCAAGATCCGGCTGACCGCCATCCGCAACCCCGAAGAGCTGCCGTGGCAGGATGTCGACATCGCCTTCGAGTGCACCGGCCTGTTCACATCCCGTGACAAGGCAGAGTTGCTGTTGAAGAACGGGTCAACGCGAGTTCTGATCTCGGCCCCGGGTGCCAACGCGGACCGCACCGTTGTGTTCGGTGTGAACCACGAAGATCTGACCGCTGACGATCTGGTTGTGTCGAACGCGTCCTGCACAACGAACTGTCTGGCGCCGGTTGCCAAGGTTCTGGACGAGGCCTTCGGTATCGAAACTGGCTATATGACCACGATCCATGCCTATACAGGCGACCAGCCAAGCCACGACACCGCGCACAAAGACTTGTACCGTGGTCGTGCTGCGGCCCTTTCGATGGTTCCGACCTCGACCGGGGCGGCCCGTGCCATCTCTTTGGTTTTGCCGCAGCTTGAAGGTCGCCTTGAAGGTTCGGCCATCCGGGTGCCAACTCCGAACGTTTCGCTGGTTGACCTCAGCTTCATGCCGAAGAAACCGGTCACCATCGAAGAGGTGAACGCAGCGGTCAAAGCAGCGTCGGAAGGCCCGTTGAAAGGCGTGTTGGGATACGAGGACGAGCCGGTCGTCTCGATCGACTTCAACCACGACCCGCACTCGTCGACCTTTGCCGCTCCACAAACCAAAGTCACCGATGGTGGCATGGTCCGTGTAGTTAGCTGGTACGATAACGAATGGGGCTTCTCGAACCGGATGCTGGATACCGGTCGTTGGATGGGCAAGTTTCTGTAAGTCTGACCAAACACCAAATTAAAAAGCCACGCCGAGCATCCTCGGCGTGGCTTTTTCGTTTCCAAGTGATTTTCGCGCGCCTCAGCTGGACCTTTTACTGGCCTCTTCCATGTAGCGGTGCGCCCCCAGAAGACCGAAGTCGGGTTCGTTCACCAGATGGACGCCGATGGCTTTGCGTTGCTTGGTGAAGCGTCCGCCGGAATGGAACGCTTCAAGGAAAGCGTCATCAAAAATCCAAGGGTTCTTCATCGCAATCCCGCCAACGAAATAGACGCCACCCCGTGCACCAAAGGCAAGCGCCAGATCTGCGGACACCTGGGCAATGCGGGTTTTGAAAATGTCGATCGTTTCGACGGCGAATGGATCGCTTGCGTCGCGCGCTTTCGCAAAAATTTCCCGTGGATCGAGCGCGGGACCATCGGCTTGGTGTGCCAGTTGAACCGCCCGATACAGATAGGGCAGGCCCGTACCGCTAAGCAGGCCTTCGGCCTCGGCGGTCAACGCGTCACCAAAGAAGACGTCCGGCCATAGAGATTTCAGAGCCTCAAAAACCTTGAACTCATGTTGATTTCTGGGGCCAACACCCACGTGACCACCCTCGCCAGAGATCCCGTGATAGCTGCCGTCAACATAGGCCAAAGCCCCCACACCCAATCCGGTTCCGGGACCAACAACAAGACGGGTGCCCGGGTCAGAGTCTTCTCCTTCGGACAGGATCGTCAGGTTTTCCGGGGGGATCACCAGCGTGGACCACGCAGCCGCGGCGAAGTCATTGATGATGAAGGCCTGCTGCGCGCCCGTTGCTTCCCGCAGTTCCGACCCACAAAGAGATCGGTTGGCATTGGTCAGATGAAGAGCATTGTCCTTCACCGGTCCGGCTGCTGCAACGACCGCCACCGTTGGGGTTTCAGGCAGGGCCTCTTGGCAGAATTTTCGCGCCATATCCAACAGGTCGCCACCATGCTTGGAATCGAAAACCTGCACCTCCATTTTGCGCCGCCCGTGAAAGGCGGCAAAGCGTGCGTTTGTGCCGCCAATGTCGGCGACGAGATACCAAGGATCGGACATGAATCTATTCCGCGAGTAGTGCTTTCTTCAGTTCGTAATACGATGCTTTTGGCGTGCGTACCATCGTTTCGAAGTCCACATGGACCAGTCCAAAGCGTTTTTCGTAACCCAAAGCCCATTCATAGTTATCCAAGAGCGACCAAAGGTAATATCCCTGTAAAGGAACGCCTTCCGCGATAGCCTTTTGAACGGCTGCAATGTGCTTTTCAATGTACTCAATCCGAGCGCTATCCGGCACGGCACCATCCGTCAGGTGGTCGTCATTTGCCATGCCATTTTCGGTTACAAAGATCGGCAAATCCCCTGTGTATTCTGCCGCGGTTCGAGAAAGAAGATTGGACAGGCCTTCCGGGAAGACCTCCCATTCCATCTGTGTTTTTGGCAGAGGGCCGGGGACCTCGTGATGATGGGGCCACGGGCCGTCGTTGGGGGCCAGTAGCTTCCGGGTGTAATAGTTGATCCCGCACCAATCGACGGGGGTCGAGATCGTATCGAAATCATTGTGCCAACCTTTGGGCAGGTGATCCTCCAGACCTTCAAGGGCGAGGTCGGGATAGGACTTGTTGAAGACGCCACTCAGGAAGAAGCGGTTGTAATAGGCGTCGTACACGTCGGCCGTGCGTCGCGCTTCATCCGTATCATCTGCCGGGTCTGCCCATTCCATGTTGAACACGGCCCCGAGGTTCGACATGCCAAGCCCACGCATAACTTCGGTCGCGCGGCCGTGGGCCAGCAACACGTGATGCATCGCTCTTGCCGTGGCCCGAATGTCGCGCAGGCCGGGGGCGTGGTGCCCTAGAAAGTGGCTTAGCCAGCTGACGCACCAAGGCTCGTTGATCGGGGCGGCCGAATACATGCGGTCGCCAATCCGTCCCATGATGACCTCTGTGAAATCGGCGAACCATCCGGCGATGTCCCGGTTTCGCCAGCCACCCAAATCGGAAAGTTGCGAAGGTAGTTCCCAGTGGTAGAGCGTCACACAGGGTTTGATACCACGCTCGAGCATGGCATCGGTCAGGCGGTCGTAGAAATCGAGCCCTTCTTGATTCACAGTACCGCGCCCTTCGGGCATCACGCGCGCCCAGCTTGTCGAGAACCGATAGGCGTCAAAACCTGCGGCAGCGACTAGATCAAGGTCTTGTTCATAGCGGTGATAGTGGTCGCATCCGCGCGCACCGTTCTCGGCGCGCGCAACGTTGCCCGGGGTCGCGGCGAAACTGTCCCAGTGGGTTGGGCCAGCGCCGCCAAATGCGTGACCCTCGATTTGGTATGCCGAGGTGGCAACGCCAAATAGAAAATCCTTAGGAAAATCACTTCGTTGAAAATTCATGGTTATTTACCCTGTGGGGCCGGCCCTGTGGAGCGGCCCAGAACGAGTTCTGCCTCTAGCATCCGCGATAGAGGAGCTTGACCCGGGTTGTGGATTCTTTCGATCAGCATTTCTGCAACAATCTCGCCGGCCTTTCGCACGGAAGATCGGGTCGCGGTAAAGATTGGCACGTCTTGGCCGTTCTTCAGGTAAGACAGATCGTCGTCATGCGTTATGACCGAGATGTCGCGCCCCATCGTCAGTCCGGCTTCCTCGATCGCGCGCCGAACGCCGATTGCGGAAATCATGGATGACGCGAGGATCGCAGTCGGCGGTTTCTCCATCCGCAGCATGTCGCGGGTCTGGTGGTGGCCAAAAACCTCGGTCATTTCGTCGGCCCGCATCAGCGAGGGGTCTACGTCGATCCCACGCGCTTTGAGCGCACTAAGATAGCCGTCACGCCGCCGCTGCGCGAAGTCCATTTGTTCTAAACCATTGATCAGCGCGATGCGTCTGTGTCCCAGGTCGATCAAGAATTCCGTCGCGCGCTCGAACGACCGCTTGTTGTTCACATCAACCCAACTGTAGCCCTCGGTCACTCCGGTTGATCGGCCATGAACGACGAAGGGTAAGCCAAGCTCGTTCAGCAAGTGAATACGGGGGTCGTTGACCGATGGGCCTTGCAGGATCACCCCGTCCACGGCCCGTTTGGCGAGAAGCTCTCGGTAGGCGGATTCTTCGGTGTCGTCCTGCACCCGCGTGAACATCATGTCATAGCCATACCGGGCATAGGCCTCGGACGCGCCGCCGACGAAATCACCGAATACCGGGTTTACCATCTCGTGCTGGGTCGACGATGGGATCACATGCCCAATCATCATCGCGCGCCCGGTCGCCAGCCCTTTGGCGCGACTGTTCGGGCGGTAGCCAAACTTGTCTGCAGCTTGTTGAACGCGCAGGCGCGTGGCCTCTTTAACCTCTGGATAGCCATTCAAAGCACGGCTTACCGTGGTCTGTGAAAGACCAAGCTCTTCAGAGAGTTTCTTGAGGTTGATGGACATTCAAAGCGCTTTCAAATTCCATATTAGTTACTGCAGAGAAAGGTGCCCTTGGTCAACAGGTTTCTTTTTATCACTTTGGGTGCGCGGCTTATTTCAAGCCCTTTATGAGGATTTTTGTTGACAGATGGCCGGGGTGTGGCGCTACAAGTCATTATTCAAAGCGCTTTGAAAAATGAGTCGCTTTATAAATTTCGTGCATGTGCGCACTCGGGAGGAAAAATGATGAAGAAGCCGTTTTATACGAGCGTTGCGGCACTGGCATTGCTGTCAGGCGCTGCTATTGCAGAGGATGTGACCGTGTTTGGGCCGTGGCTTGGTCCGGACCAGGAAAACGTCGAAGCTGTGCTGGCCGGTTTTGCCGCCGCGTCGGGTCATAACGTATCTTATGTCGGTTCCGACAGTTTTGAACAGCAAATCCGCATCGACGCCGAGGCAGGCTCTGCCCCCAATGTTTCTGCCTTCCCCCAGCCGGGTCTTGCTGCCGATATGGCGAAGGACGGCTTCCTGACACCTTTGGCAAGCGGCACCGGTGATTGGGTGCGCGAGAACTATGCGGCAGGTCAGTCGTGGGTCGATCTGGGCACCTATGCCGGTCCGGACGGATCGGATTCTCTGTATGGGTTCTTCTACAAGGTCGATGTGAAATCGTTGGTCTGGTACTCGCCCGAGAACTTTGAAGACGCGGGATACGAAGTCCCGACGACTATGGAAGAGCTGAAAGCTTTGACCGACCAGATCGTAGCCGATGGCGAGACGCCGTGGTGCATCGGGCTGGGGTCCGGCGGCGCGACCGGCTGGCCCGCAACCGACTGGGTCGAAGACATGATGCTGCGCACCCAGAGCCCCGAAGATTACGACGCTTGGGTTTCCAATGAGCTGAAGTTCAATGACCCGAAAGTTGTCGCCGCGATCGAAGAATTCGGCGCGTTTGCCCGCAATGACGACTATGTCGCGGGTGGTGCAGGTGCGGTGGCCTCGACCGACTTCCGTGACAGCCCCAAGGGCATGTTTGCCTCGCCGCCGCAGTGCTACATGCACCGTCAGGCATCATTCATCCCGGCGTTCTTCCCTGAAGGCACCGTTGTGGGTGAAGACGCAGACTTCTTCTACTTCCCGGCCTACGAAGGCAAAGACCTTGGCAGCCCGGTTCTGGGTGCAGGCACCGTTTGGGCGATCACCAATGACAGCCCCGGCGCGCATGACCTGATCGAGTACCTGAAAAGCCCGGAAGCGCATGAAATCTGGATGGCGCAAAAAGGCTTCCTGACCCCGCACAAGGGTGTGGATACCTCGAAGTTCTCTGACCCGACCCTGAAGAAGATGAACGACATCCTTCTGGGCGCAACCACCTTCCGCTTTGACGGCTCTGACCTGATGCCGGGTGGTGTGGGTGCCGGAACCTTCTGGACCGGTATGGTCGACTATGCCGGTGGCAAATCGGCACAAGACGTCGCGGATGAAATCCAGTCGTCCTGGGACGCACTGAAGTAATCCAACCAAACGGTTGAACCGGCAACCCGGCCTGCGTCGGGTTGCCAAGTCTCCAACACCATCGGGAGGGGATCACATGCATCCGGCGATTCAAGGTCTGCTGACCATCGCGATCGGAGTGTCCGCCTGTGTCGGTTACTTCGCCTTGTCCAACCAGTTTCTGGATAAGGTTCTGTTTCCCGCCAAGGGGCCGAACGCAGGTCGCAACATCAACCGAGCCAATCTCATTCGTCCCTGGCTGTTCCTGTTTCCGGCGCTTTTCGCGCTTGGGCTTTATCTGGCCTATCCGGTGTTCGAGACCCTACGCTTGTCATTCAGCGAACGTATCCCGGGTGGTGGGTATAAATGGGTCGGAACTGATAACTATGCCCAGATGCTAGATGACCGGAAATTCAAGGAAGCTATCACCAACAACATGCTCTGGTTGATCGTGGTGCCCGCGATGTCAACGGCCTTTGGCTTGTTGGCGGCTCAACTGACGGACCGCATTCGCTGGGGCAATCTGGCGAAGTCGTTGATCTTTATGCCAATGGCGATTTCCTTCGTTGGTGCCTCGGTAATCTGGAAACTCATCTACGACACACGCCCGGTGGATCAGGATCAAATCGGTGTCCTGAACGCAATCTATCTTGCACTTGGTGGGGCTGAGCCACAGACATGGCTTACCATTCCGCTTTGGAACAACTTTTTCCTGATGATCGTCCTTGTCTGGATCCAGACAGGCTTTGCCATGGTGATCCTGTCCGCAGCCCTGCGCGGCATCCCTGAAGGAACGATCGAGGCTGCGATTGTCGACGGGGCCAACCCCTTCCAGATTTTCTTCAAGATCAAGGTGCCGCAAATCAAGAACACGATCCTTGTTGTCTGGACAACCATCACCCTGACCGTCTTGAAGGTTTTCGACATCGTTTTCGCTATGACCAATGGCCAATGGAATACGCAGGTCCTAGCCAACTACATGTACGACAATCTGTTTCGCGCCAATGACTGGGGCGTGGGGTCGGCCAGCGCGATCGTAATCATGTTGCTGGTGACGCCGATCCTTGTCTGGAACGTGCGCAACGCGCGCAAAGAAATGCGCTGAGGGAGGCCACGATGGACAATATCGCCGGACGTAAATCTGCCTTGAACTGGGTGGTCCAAATTTCGGTCTTCCTGCTTGTGGCGCTTTGGCTGTTCCCCACTGTTGGGCTGTTCGTCAGCTCTTTCAGGACCGCGGATCAGATCGCGACCTCTGGCTGGTGGAAATCCTTGTTCCCGTCAGAGCAGAACCTGGTGATCCGTGCCGCAGATCCGGATGATTTCCGGATCGAAAAGGATGGTTTGTTCGTCGTCGAAGGGAACCTGTTCGACGGCAGCGGTGCAAAGGTGATCAGTGTTTGGGGCACCTCCTCGCGCGCTATCGACGCTTATGAGGCAGGGCAGACCGCCGATCTGGGCGATGGGGAAACGATGACCGTTCAGGCGAACGGCGACTATGTGTGGTCAGGCAATGACGAACAGATGGCCGGTCGTGGCCAACGCGTTTTCGCGACAGCCGAAACTCCCCCCGAATTCACGGTTAAAAACTATGATACGGTCTTATTTGGCACGACCGATGGAGCGATGGCCAAAGCCTTTTTTAACACGCTCACGGTTACGATTCCGGCCACCGTCATTCCAATCATTATCGCTGCTTTTGCCGCCTATGCACTGGCGTGGATGGATTTCAAAGGACGCGCCCTTTTGATTGCGACGATTGTGGGGCTTTTGGTCGTTCCCTTACAGCTCGCCTTGATTCCACTTCTTACGCTTCATGGTTCGATTGTGGAGCTCTGGATAGATATTCTTGGAAAGCCCGAGCTTGAAAATGCGAGGCGTTTCGCAGAGGTCAATCCTTTAGGCGAACTTCTTGGGTATCAACCTGGGGATGGCGTAAACGCTAAGGGCTACCTAGGCATCTGGATGGCGCATACCGGCTTTGGGTTGCCCTTGGCGATATACTTGCTGCGAAACTACATGGTCGGTTTGCCGCGCGATATCATCGAGAACGCCAAGGTCGACGGGGCTACGGATTTTCAGATTTTCACCAAGATCATCCTGCCACTCAGCTTTCCGGCTTTGGCCAGCTTCGCCATCTTCCAGTTCCTATGGACGTGGAACGATCTGCTTGTTGCCAAGGTCTTCCTGATTGACGCCAGCGGCAAAACAACCGTGATGACCAACCAGATTGTCGAGCTTTTGGGCACCCGAGGCGGCAACTGGGAAATCCTTGCGACTGCGGCCTTTGTCTCGATCGCGGTGCCGCTGGCGGTCTTCTTCTCTATGCAAAGATACTTGGTGCGCGGTCTTCTGGCCGGCTCTGTGAAATAGGACAGTCTAATGAATGCTCAGACTTCTTCAAAACCCGCGATGGCGGTCGGCCAAAAGCCTGAATGGTGGCAGGGTGGGGTGATCTACCAGATCTACCCGCGCAGCTTCCAGGACAGCAATGGCGACGGTATCGGAGATCTGCGAGGCATCACGCAGCGGTTGGATTACGTCGCCTCGCTTGGAGTGGATGCGATCTGGATTTCGCCTTTCTTCAAGTCACCGATGAAGGACTTCGGTTATGACGTCAGCGACTATCGCGATGTCGATCCGATGTTCGGCACTTTGGCGGATTTCGACGCGTTGCTGGACAAGGCTCATGGGCTGGGTCTGAAGGTGATGATCGATCTGGTGATGTCGCATACCTCGGACCAGCACCCATGGTTCGTCGAAAGCCGCGCCGACAAAGAGAATGACAAGTCGGACTGGTATGTTTGGGCCGACCCAAAAGCGGACGGAACGCCCCCGAACAACTGGTTGTCGATCTTTGGTGGGTCCGCCTGGCAATGGGACAGCCGCCGTCTGCAGTACTATCTGCACAACTTCCTGACCTCGCAGCCCGATCTGAACTTCCATTGCCCGGATGTGCAGGAAGCGCTGCTGGATGTGGCCCGTTTCTGGCTGGATCGCGGTGTGGATGGCTTCCGTCTTGATACGATCAACTTTTACTTCCACGACAAGGAACTTCGCGACAATCCGGCCCTGCCGATAGAGGAGCGCAACAGCACGATCGCGCCGATGGTGAACCCCTATAACCACCAGTACCACCTGTATTCCAAAAGCCAGCCCGAGAACCTTGCGTTCCTTGAGCGCCTGCGCGCGCTGACCGACGAATATGACGCCCGGGCCTGCCTTGGAGAGGTCGGCGATGCACAGCGCGGCCTGCAGATCATGGGGGAGTACACCGAGGGCGATAAGCGCATGCACATGTGTTATGCCTTTGAGTTTCTGGAAGGCCGCCGCGCGACAGCCTCTTGGGTGAAAGAGGTCTTTGATCGGTTGGCGACAGAGGCGCCTGACGGCTGGCCGTGCTGGGCGTTTTCGAACCATGACGTTGTGCGTCATGCCTCTCGCTGGGACCTGCCTGACGAGGCGCTTCCTGCCTATGTCACCCTGATGATGACCATGCGCGGATCGGCCTGTCTTTATCAGGGGGAAGAACTTGGCCTGCGTGAGGCTGATGTCGCCTTCGAAGACCTGCAAGACCCATACGGGATCGAGTTCTGGCCCGAGTTCAAAGGGCGCGATGGTTGCCGCACGCCGATGGTTTGGCAGGCGCAGGCCGAAAGCGCCGGATTTGGGGCCGAAAAGCCGTGGCTGCCAGTCAGCCCGGACCAAGCGGCCATGGCCGTAGATCGGCAAGAGGCCGACGCGGATGCGATACTGCATCACTATCGTAAGGTGATTGCATTGCGGCACGCCCATCTGGCGCTGATGACCGGTCTTCAAAACGATATGAAAGCCGACGGGGATTTGCTGACATTCCTACGCGATGACGGGGAGAAGACGGTCTTCTGTGCGTTCAACCTAGGCGGCGCTGCTGTGACGGCGGATCTTCCGGCTGGCGCTTGGGCAAATGCCGCCACCAGTTTGGATGGCGCGGCGGAACCTGAAGGGGGCAAGGTCTCGCTTGGCCCTTGGCAATATTGCATCGCAGTGAAAGAGGCAGGGTAAGACTATGGCTGGACTTAAGCTTCGTGGCATCGAAAAAACCTATGGCGGCAGCGTCAATGTTCTGAAGGACATCAATCTCGATATCGAACCCGGAGAGCTGATCGTTTTCGTCGGTCCGTCTGGCTGTGGTAAGTCCACGCTTTTGCGTATGATCGCGGGCCTTGAGCAGATCACCGGCGGAGAACTGACCATCGACGGTCAAGTCATGAATGACATTCCGCCCGCGCAACGTGGGATCGCGATGGTGTTCCAGACCTATGCGCTTTACCCTCATATGACCGTGCGCGAGAACATGTCTTTTGCACTGAAGATCGCCAAGAAACCGCAAGCCGAGATTGAAGAGGCAGTGAACAAAGCGGCTAAGGTTCTGCAGTTGGAAGACTATCTGGACCGTCTGCCCAAGGCCCTGTCTGGCGGGCAACGTCAAAGGGTGGCGATCGGGCGTTCGATTGTCCGCGACCCCAAGGTTTACCTGTTCGACGAGCCGCTTTCGAACCTTGACGCGGCACTGCGTGTGGCAACCCGGATCGAGATCGCCCGTCTGAAAGAGGCGATGCCGGATCGCACAATGATCTACGTGACACATGATCAGGTCGAGGCGATGACCCTTGCCAGCCGTATCGTGGTCTTGGCCAACAAAGGCATCGCGCAGGTTGGCACGCCACTGGACCTGTACGAACGCCCTGAAAATGAGTTTGTGGCCCAGTTCATCGGTTCTCCCTCCATGAACTTGCTGCCGGGGAAGATCACCGGGACCGGCGAACAGACCACCGTCACACTAGACGACGGTGGGGTGGCTGTTTCGGCCATTCCAACGATAGACGCCGACATGGGTAAGACCGTGAATATTGGCGTTCGCCCCGAAGATTTGGTGGAAACTGACGGCAATGCGATCTTTGAGGCCCGCGTCGATATCACCGAGGCTTTGGGCGAGGTGACATTGCTCTACTTTGAAAGCGAACAGGGTCAGGAAGGGCTGATCGCCAAGCTTCCCGGCATTCACAAGGAACTGCGTGGCAAAACGGTACGCATGACGGCGGCCCCAGCAAAGGTGCACCTGTTCCATAACGGACAGAGCATGCGTCGTTGATAAGGTGCAGCCCCGCTGAGGGACTGCATTCGGGTTTTATTCTTTGGCCCGCAACACCTGCGCCGGTCGCGCTGTCATTGGCCCCCAGACGAAGGCCAGACCAGCCAGCAGTGTTGCCAGAACACCGCCGCTGACGATCAGCAGGGCCGAGACGGGCTCGAAGCTGTAATCGACATGCATGACCCGGGTCATCACGGCCCAGCCTGCCACCGCCCCGACGGCTACAGCGACCAAGCCCGCCGCCAGACCAAGCAAGGCCGAACGATAGGCAAATGACAGCAATATTTGGCTGCGCACAGCACCAATGGTTTTAAGAACGGCCGCCTCAAAAGTCCTTAGGCGTGTCCCGGCCGCGGCTGCTCCGATTAGAACAAAGCCACCGGTGACCAGCGTCGCCAAAGCGCCATAGGTGATCGCCGTCGCTAGCCCCGCCAGAACGTCTGAAACGCGCGTGATCGCGTCGCGCACGTGGATGGCGGTGACGTTCGGATAGGCTTTGGCCAGATCGCGCAGCAAGGGTGCTTCGGCTTCTTCCTCGGCATAGACCGTCGCGATATGTGTGTGCGGGGCACCGGCCAAAGCCGCCGGATTCAAAGACAGGATGAACCCGATACCCGCGGTCGAGAAATCCACTTCGCGGAAGCTGGTGATCTGGGCTGTGATGTCCCGGCCAAGGATATTGACGGTGACCATATCCCCCAACTTCAGCCCCATCTCAGCGGCCTCTTCCGCTGCAAAGCTCATCTGTGGTGGACCGGCGTAATCTTCAGCCCACCACTCGCCTGCGGTGATCACGGTGTTTTCGGTGGGTTTGGCCGAATAAGTCACGCCCCGGTCGCCTTCTAGCACCCAATGGTTTCCGGCGGCTTCGCGCGCGGGGATATCATTGATCCGTGTAATAATACCCCGCAGCATCGGAGCAGTTTCAACACGCGAGACCTGAGGGTCGTTCGTGGTCCGATCCAGCAGGCCCGGAAGCTGGTCGTTCTGGATATCAACGATGAAATAGCTTGGCGCCACGGCGGGCAACTCGTCGGCGATTGAGGCGCGCAGGTTCGAGTCGATCTGCCCGACGGCGGCAAGCACCGACAGGCCCAAACCAAGAGACAGTACAACCGACACGGCCTCTCCGCCCGGCCCCCCGACAGAGCCGAGCGCCAGCCGCAACGCCGTGCGCCCGCGCACCGCGCGGAGCAGGGCGAGCCGTCGCGACAGCCAACGCGCCACCATGGCCACCACGGCCAAGGCTGCCAATGCGCCAGCGATGCCGATAGCCGCCCAGATAGCCAACCGCGGGATGCCAGACAGGTAGGCAGACAGCCCCACCAGAAGCGCCAGCACGACGGTCATTGCCAGCAACAACCGAGGGTGTGGGATGGCGCGGATCGGTGAAACAGCATCTCGGAACAGGCTCGCGGCGCGCACCTCTTGCGTGCGGGCAAGTGGCCATAAGGTGAAGAGAAGGGCAGTCAGCGCGCCATATAATGTCGCCTCGATCAGCGGGGTCGGATAGATGGCGACCCGCGCGGGCAGGGGCAGTTGATCTTCGATCAGCGGGGCCATTGCAATCGGCACCATCGCGCCAAGGGCAACACCCAGTAGGATGCCGAACAGGGACAGAACCCCAATTTGCATCAGGTAGGCCCAGAAGATGGTTCGGCTTTCTGCGCCAAGCGTTTTCAGGGTCGCGATGACCTCTGTCTTGGCTTCCAGATAGCTGCGAACGGCGGCGGCCACGCCGATCCCGCCAACGGCAAGGCCTGCAAGGCCAACGAGCACAAGGAAAGAACTTAATCGGTCGACGAACACCCGTAACCCCGGAGCGCCATTTCGACTGTCGCGCCAGCGCACGCCCTTGTCGCGAAACAGGTTGGTCGCCTCGGCCTGCAGTGCGGCCAAGTCGGTACCGTCTGGCAGGGACAGGCGGTATTCGGTTTCAAACAACGTGCCGAGTTGCAGCAAGCCTGATCCATCAAGAGCTTCGGCTTTAAGAAGGGTCGGCGGCCCAAGCCCAAACCCACCACCCGCATCATCAGGAACGCGGTTCAGGACCGCTGTCAGATGGTATTCTTTCTCACCAAGGAAAAAGGTGTCGCCAATTGTCAGGCCCAAGCGATCTGCCAAGACCCGGGCAAGCGCTGCGCCGTTCCCGGCCAGGGCCTGTTCGAGCGGGATCGCTGGTTCCAGCTCGACCTCTCCGTAAATCGGATACAGGTCATCGACAGCCTTGATTTGCGTTAGCGCACGTTCCTCGCCAACAACCACCATCGACCGGAAATCGAATACTTCCGAGGCTTGCAGGGCGTTCTCGGCCATCCAGGCACGCTCGGTTTCATCTGCCTGTCGATACGTGAATTGCAGCAAGGCATCACCGCCAAGCAGAACAGCGCCTTCCTCTTGCAGGCCCCGCGCGATGCTTTCACGCACGGTTCCGACCGCCGCAATAGCAGCGACGCCTAACGCAAGGCAGACCAGCAAGACGTAGAACCCGCGCAGCCCGCCGCGCAACTCGCGCCGAGCAAGGCGTACCGACATTGGCAACGTCATTCGGCGGCCTTTCTGGCGCTGTCCTCAACGATCCGCCCGTCTTCAAGCCGCACGACGCGGTCACAGCGGTTCGCCAGGTCCTGAGCATGGGTCACCAGCACAAGAGTTGATCCGTGACGATCACGTAGTCCGAATAGCAGATCCATGATCGCAGCCCCATTCGCGCCATCAAGGTTTCCGGTCGGCTCATCCGCCAGCAGGATATCGGGTCTTGTCGCTGCCGCGCGGGCCAGAGCCACGCGTTGCTGTTCGCCACCGGACATCTGTCCCGGGTAGTGGCCGATCCGGGCCTCTAGCCCGACGGCCTTCAACTCGGCCTCGGCGCGGTCGAATGCGTCTGCATGACCTGCCAGCTCCAACGGCGTGGCAACATTTTCCAACGCGGTCATTGTCGGGATCAGGTGGAAAGACTGGAACACCACCCCCATATGCTCTCTGCGGAAACGGGCCAGCGCGTCTTCGCCAAGGGCCGACAGGTCATGACCCAAAGCGGTTACCTGACCAGAGGTCGCGCGTTCGAGCCCACCCATGAGCATAAGGAGAGAAGACTTGCCAGATCCGGACGGACCCACCAGACCCAAAGTCTCTCCGCGTTCGACATTAAGCGAGATGTTGTGCAAGATTTCGACCGCGCCTGCATTGCCTGCAAGGGTCAACCCAATGTCATTTAGCGAAAGTATCGGTTCCGACATGAAACGTTTCTTCTCTTTGGTGTCTTTAACTCGATATGGGCTCCGCACGAGCATGGGCAAGGTCTTGGGCGGCATTGTTCTTGCGATGGGCATTGGATCGCCAGCGGTCGCAGAGCCGGTTGTGATCGCGGCACTGGGTGACAGCCTGACACAGGGGTATGGCCTGCCGCAAGAACAGGGCTTTGTCCCACAATTGGAAAACTGGCTGAACGCCAACGGGTCCGAGGTGCAAATGATCAACGCCGGTGTTTCGGGGGACACCACGGCCGGTGGGCTGGCGCGGATCGACTGGACCCTGACGCCAGAGGTCGATGCGCTGATCGTCACGCTTGGCGGAAACGATTTCCTTCGTGGGATTGATCCAGCCGTAAGCCGCACCAATCTGGAAGGGATTTTACAGAAAGCCCAAGCGCAGAATTTGCCGGTTTTGATGATCGGAATGCAGGCGCCGGGCAATTTCGGGCCGGCTTATAAGCGGGCTTTCGACACGATGTATCCAGAGTTGTCACAGCAATACGGCACGCTTTTGGTGGAAAGCTTCCTTGGCGCTTTGGGGGAAACCCCCGCCGAGGTCACGCCAAGTTTGCAACCGGATGGCATTCACCCCAATGCGCAGGGCGTCGCGAAGATTGTCGCTTCGGTCGGGCCAAGTGTCGTACAACTCGTCGATTTGGTGACTGCCGGCAAAGAATAGGCCTGCCGTTACAAAAGTTTCACGTGCAATCCACCTTATTTCGAATATTCAGGAAATATGGAAATAGAGATTGCCAAACGCCTGACAATTCTTGGCCACCCACAGCGCTTGGCCTTGTTCCGGCTGCTTATGCGTCGGTACCCGGACAGATTGCCCGCCGGCGAAATTGCCGAGGTGCTGGGGCTGAAGCCAAGTACTCTTTCCAGCTACCTTGCCGCGCTGTCGAAAGCGGGTCTTATCAAACAAACCCGGTCTGGCACCTCGCTGCTGTATTCTGTCGAAACCGATGTTGTTCGAGAAACCTTCGACTTTCTGTTGCTCGACTGCGGGCGCGGCCGCCCCGATGTTTTGAGTGCGCCGAACGCAGCTGACGATCCCGCGCCAATGGCAAGCCGAAAGTACAACGTCCTGTTTATCTGCACAGGAAACTCGGCGCGTTCGATCTTTGCCGAAACGCTTTTGCGCGACACAGCCGGGGGACGGTTCAATGCCTTCTCTGCCGGGTCCAAGCCATTTTCAGAGCTGAACCCCATCGCAGTCGATGTCCTGAAAACAAAGGGCCACGATGTCTCGCGCCTGCGTTCCAAGAATGTGTCAGAGTTCTTTGGTCCCGACGCCCCGCATCTGGATTTTGTTTTTACCGTCTGCAATCAAGCCGCGAATGAGGACTGCCCCGCTTGGGATGGTCAACCAATCAGCGGCCACTGGGGCATGCCTGACCCGGTCAAAGCCGAAGGCACCGCTGCGCAGAAAAGCCTTGCCTTCCAACAGGCATACGGCGCCCTGAAAAACAGAATTCAGGCATTTACCGCCCTTCAACTTAACACGCTTGACCGCAGCGCCCTGCAAACCGCCGTTGACGACATCGGCCGCCAATAAAAGGACCACCAAATGACAACCTATGCACTGAATGGCCTGGGCCGGATGGGAAAACTGGCGCTGAAACCGTTGCTTGAGCGGGGGGCAAAAATTGCTTGGATCAATGACGCCGTCGGCGACCCCGAGATGCACGCGCACTTGCTAGAGTTTGACACGGTGCATGGTCGTTGGGACGCAGAGTTTTCGTATGATGACGAAAGCGTCACGATCAATGGTACCAGCATCCCCTTCATCGGCACCCGTGACCTGAACGACCTTCCGCTAGAAGGCGTGGACGTGGTGATCGACTGTACCGGCGTCTTCAAGACCGAAGCCAAGCTGGCCCCCTATTTCGCGGCTGGGGTTAAGAAGGTTGTCGTTTCGGCCCCGGTCAAGGATGGCCCCACGGCCAATATCGTAATGGGCGTGAATGAAGAGACCTATGACCCGGCCGTACACCAGATCGTCACAGCCGCGTCCTGCACGACCAACTGCCTTGCCCCGGTGGTCAAGGTCATCCACGAAGGCCTGGGCATCAAGCATGGATCGATGACGACGATCCATGATGTGACCAACACCCAAACCATTGTTGACCGCCCGGCCAAAGACCTGCGTCGCGCACGCTCTGCGTTGAATTCGCTGATCCCAACCACCACGGGCAGCGCCACCGCGATCACATTGATTTACCCAGAGCTGAAGGGGCGTCTGAATGGCCATGCCGTGCGCGTGCCGCTGCTGAATGCTTCGCTGACCGACTGCGTGTTCGAGGTCGAGCGTGAGACGGCGGTGGAAGAAGTGAACGCCATGTTCAAAGCCGCCGCTGAAGGGCCGTTGAAGGGCATTCTGGGCTATGAGACCCGTCCGCTCGTTTCGACCGATTACACCAACGATGTACGCTCTTCGATCGTCGACGCGCCTTCGACCATGGTGGTGAATGGCACGCAGGTGAAAATCTATGCCTGGTACGACAATGAGATGGGTTATGCCCACCGTCTGGTCGACGTCGCCCTGAAAGTAGGAGCCTCCCTGTGAGCCACCGCCCCGAGGGCTTTTCTGCCTATATCGCCGTCACCGCCGCCTATTGGGCGTTCATGTTGACGGATGGTGCGTTGCGGATGCTGGTCCTGCTGCATTTTCACACCTTGGGCTTCAGCCCGGTGCAACTGGCCTATCTGTTCATCCTGTACGAGGTCGCGGGCATGGTCACCAACCTGTCGGCGGGCTGGATAGCCGCGCGGTTCGGGCTGACCTCCACGCTTTATGCCGGTTTGGGGTTGCAGGTACTGGCGCTGGCCGCGCTGGCGCAGCTTGACCCAAGCTGGGCTGTGAGTGTGTCGGTGGCCTATGTGATGATCGTGCAGGGGGCCTCGGGGGTTGCCAAGGATCTGGCCAAGATGTCGTCCAAGTCGGCGGTCAAACTTCTGGCCCCGACCGAGGATGGCGGGCTGTTCAAATGGGTTGCCGCACTGACCGGCTCTAAAAACGCGGTCAAAGGGGTGGGCTTCCTGTTGGGCGCGGCGCTGCTGGCGACCCTTGGATTTGACTGGGCTGTCTGGGTGATGGCGGGCGTTCTAGCCGCTATTCTGGTGGCCATCTCCATTGCCATGCCGCCGGGCCTGCCTAGGGGCCGCAAAGGTGCAAAGTTTTCCGAAGTCTTCTCGAAGTCGCTAAACGTCAACTGGCTGTCCGCGGCACGGGTGTTCTTGTTCGGCGCGCGCGATGTTTGGTTTGTTGTCGGCATCCCGATCTATTTCTATGCGGTCCTGTCGGACGGGAGCGAAGCGAGTAACCGCGCAGCCTTTTTCATGATCGGCACGTTTATGGCCGGATGGATCATTCTTTACGGTGTCGTGCAGGCCAACGCGCCACGTATCCTGCGGGCGAAGGACCGAAGCGAAGGGGCGTTGATCCGAGCGGCCCGCATGTGGGCTTGGGCTTTGTTCGTGGTGCCTGCTCTTCTGGCCTTGGCGACCATGTTGTCCCCCGCGCCACAGACTTGGCTGACCGTAACGCTGGTGGTTGGGCTGCTGGCCTTTGGGGCGCTGTTTGCAGTGAACTCTTCGCTGCATTCCTACCTGATCCTCGCTTTTACAAAGTCAGAGCGGGTGACAATGGACGTAGGCTTTTACTACATGGCGAACGCGGGTGGGCGCTTGCTGGGAACGCTGCTGTCAGGCCTGACCTATCAGATCGGTGGGCTTGCCATGGTGTTGGGCACCGCCGCTATCATGGTTGCGCTGGCTGCGCTTTTGTCGGGCAAGTTGCAAGAGCCGCAAGCAGTGTAAGGGGCCGTTACCGCAGCCCCTCGTTGATGCTGTTCAAAACGTGGCTGCCCGGGCAAAGCTCGTTCTTGCCAAGCTCGTTCAAGGGCCGTGTCGCCAGTTGCAGAGTGTGGGTCAGGTTCTGAGAATCCGGATCAAGATACAGAAGCCCGGTCAGGATCTTGCCCTCGGCATTCGCGGTTTGAACCTCTGACAGCGCGGCCTGACGGTCATTGGCAGCATAGTCCGAACTGGCCTTGTGCAGGTGGATGACCGAACCGTCGTGCAGCGTGACAGCCTGAGATGTTCCGGCGTCATATTGGGTGCGGATTTCTTCACGCATCGGAACGAAGTCCAGCGGCATTGGATCTATGTTTTCGCGCGTCGCGGAATAGCTTTTGCTGGCACCGGCATGGTTTGCAAAGGTCACGCAAGGGGACACGACATCAATAAACGCAAACCCCTTGTGGGCCATGGCCGCCCGGATCAGCGGCACCAACTGGTCTTTGTCACCCGAGAAACTGCGCCCGACAAAGCTGGCCCCCTGCAAAAGCGCAAGACTGGCCAGATCAATCCCGTCAAACGGGTTTTCAAACCCGATCTTGCTGATTGAACCAAGGTCGGTCGTTGCACTGTCCTGTCCCTTGGTCAGACCGTAGCAGCCGTTGTTGGCAACGATATAGGTCATATTCACGTTTCGGCGGATCAGGTGGATGAACTGCCCCATCCCAATCGAGGCCGTATCACCGTCCCCCGAGATGCCGATATAGGTCAGGTCACGATTTGCCACGCTCGCCCCCGTCGCAACCGAAGGCATCCGCCCATGGACAGAATTGAACCCATGGCTTTTGCCAAGGAAATAGGTGGGTGTTTTCGATGAACAGCCAATCCCGGACATCTTTGCGATCCGGTGCGGTTGGATGGAAGACAGGAAACAGGCGTTCCGGATCGCGGCAGAGATGCTGTCATGCCCACAACCCGCGCATAAGGTCGAGATCGACCCGTCGTAATCGGCAACCGTATAGCCAAGCGCGTTCGTGGGCAGCTTTGGGTGGCGGAATTTGGGTTTAATGTAAGACATCAGGCAGTCTCCGGACGCAGGGCGATGACGTCAGCCCCCTTGGTGTTCAAGGCTTCCCTGATCTGCGCAGCGATGTCGCGTGCGGTGATCGGGGTGCCGGAATAGTTCAGGACAGAGTGCAGCTTATCGGGCGCGATATGACACTCGTTCATAATCAGCTGCCGCATCTGGCCGTCGCGGTTCTGTTCGATCACGAAGATCATATCGTGATCATGGATGAACGTCTCAAGGCTTTCATGGAACGGGAAGGCCCGGATCCGCATCGTGTCGATCGGATAGCCCTCGGGTGCCAGCATCTCGACCGCCTCATAGGCAGGCGAGGCTGACGTGCCAAAGAACAGTGCGCCCAGCTTTAGCTTGGTCTTGGGTTTCTTCACCTCGATCGGCGGGTGCGTCTTGGGTTCCGGGACATAGGACTTGGCGGTCTCGAACTTCCGCAGCAGGCGGTCGACATTCTGGACATAGTCCTCGCCCTTCTCGGAATAGACGGCCATCTCGTTCTTGGACGATCCGCGAGTAAAGAAAGCCCCTTTGTCAGGGTGGGCGCCGGGCAAAGTGCGATAGCAGATGCCATCGCCGTCCACGTCAAGGTAGCGCCCCCAGTTTTCTGCCTCGTCCAGACCTTTTGCGTCCAGCACTTTACCGCGGTCCATCTGATAGCTGTCGTCCCATTCCAGCGGCGGCGACATCCAGTCGTTCATACCCAGATCAAGGTCTGTCATCAGGATGATCGGGGTCTGCAGCTGTTCCGACAGGTCAAAGGCCTGCACGGTCATGTCGAAGCATTCGCGCGGGGTGGCGGGGAACAGCAGTACGTGTTTGGTGTCGCCGTGGCTGGCATAGGCTGCGGCCAGAATGTCGGATTGCTGGCTACGGGTTGGCATGCCGGTCGATGGGCCAGAGCGCTGGACGTCGATCAGCACTGCAGGGACTTCGGCGAAATAGGCAAGACCCAGAAATTCCGACATCAGCGACAGGCCGGGGCCTGAGGTTGCCGTAAACGCGCGCGCGCCGTTCCAGCCCGCACCGATGACCATGCCCATGGCGGCCAGTTCGTCCTCTGCCTGAATGATGGCGAAGTTCTTTTTGCCAGTCCCGGCGTCGATCCGCATCCGCTCTGCATATTGCGAGAAGGCGTCAACGACAGAGGTCGATGGCGTGATCGGATACCACGCGGCCACCGTTGCCCCGCCATAGATCGCCCCAAGGGCCGCAGCGGTGTTGCCGTTCATCAGAATGTGGTCGCTTTCCAGAATGTGCGGCGCGACGTTGCCCCCTTGCTCTAATCGGATCGGCAGCGGGCATTTGAAATTCTCACTGGCGAATTGATACCCCATCTCAAGTGCGTGCACATTCGGCGAGATCAGCTTTTCCTTGCCTTTGAATTGGTCGCCCAAAAGGTCTTTCAGGATCGAAAACTTGATGTCCAGCAGCGCCGCCAGCGCGCCTACATAGACCACGTTTTTCAGAAGTTGCTGTAGACGGGGGGCCTTGAACTCGCGCATGCACATCTCGGTCAGCGGAATGCCGAAATAGCTGATGTCGTCGCGCTTCAGGTTCTGGGCGAGGGGTTTGGTGTTGTCATACAGGAAATAGCCGCCTGGCTGAACGCTGGCCACGTCGTCAGCCATTGTCTGAGGGTTCACACAAACCATCAGGTCCACACCGCCACGACGGCCCAGATACCCTTTCGAGCTGACCCGAACCTCGTACCATGTGGGCAGGCCCTGAATATTCGACGGGAAGATGTTGCGCGGGCTGACGGGGATGCCCATCCGGAAAATCGCCTTGGCGAAAAGGTGGTTGGCCGAGGCTGACCCGGTGCCGTTCACATTGGCGAATTTCACGACGAAATCGTTGATACCTTTAATCTGTTTCATCGTTGTTTCACCAATTTGGGCGTCGCCTTCGTTGTGTTGTAGAAGAACATCTGCATGTCCCATGCGGCGGTCGGGCAGCGTTCGGCGCACAGGCCGCAGTGCAGGCAGACGTCTTCGTCTTTCACCATGACCTTGCCGGTTTCCAGCGTGCCAGAGACGTAAAGCGGCTGTTCAAGGTTGTCCGCCGGAACCGCCAATTTCTGTCGTAGGTCATCTTCTGGTGCGTTCTGGATGAAGTTGATGCAACTGGTCGGGCAGATATCGGTACAGGCATCACACTCGATACAGCTGTCGGCTGTGAACACCGTCTGAGCATCGCAGTTCAGACATCGTTCTGCTTCGATAAAGGCGGTTTCTGGATCAAAGCCTAACTCGACCTCAAGGGACCGATCACTTAGCGCCTGATCCAACTCTACCAGCGGAACGATTTTGCGTTCGTCCGTGATAGGGATCGAGTCATAGCTCCATTCGTGGATCCCCATCTTCTGACTGATCAGGGTCACGTTGGGAGCAGGGCGGTCAGAGATTTTCTTGCCCTGACAGTACAGGTCGATCGACACCGCCGCCTGATGGCCGTGTGCCACTGCGGTGATGATATTCGCCGGACCAAAGGCCGAGTCCCCGCCAAAGAAAACCTCTTTCCGGGTCGATTGGAAGGTTTTGTCATCATTGATGATCGGCGTGCCCCAACTGGTGAAGCGGATGCCAGTCGATTTCTCGATCCAGGGAAAGGCGTTTTCCTGACCGATGGCGACCAGCACGTCGTCGCAGGGCACGAACACCGGATCTTCACCGGTCGAGACCAGCTCACGGCGTCCGTCGTCGTGATAGACCGGTTCGACCTTGTCGAAATGCATGCCTGTCAGCTTGCCCTTCTCGACCACGAATTCCAAAGGCACATGGTTGTCCAAAATCGGGATGCCCTCGTGCATGGCATCTTCTTTTTCCCATGGGCTGGCTTTCATGTCGTCAAAGGGGCTGCGAACGATGACCTTGACGTCATCAGCGCCCAGACGGCGCGCCGTCCGACAGCAATCCATTGCGGTATTCCCGCCACCCAGAACGATCACTTTCTTGCCGATCGTCTCGATGTGCTCAAAGGCGACATTGGCCAGCCAGTTGATACCGACGTGAATATTTGCGTCAGCCTCTTTCCGGCCCGCAAGCTTGGGCAGGTCCCGCCCTTTGGGTGCCCCGCTGCCAACGAAAACCGCGTCGTACCCTTTGGACAACAGGTCCGCCATGCTGTCGACGTAAGTGTCGAACACCTGCGTTACGCCCAGATCAAGAACATAGCCGATCTCTTCATCCAGAACCGACTCTGGCAGGCGGAAGGATGGGATTTGCGAGCGCATGAACCCGCCCGCCTTGGGTTGTTCGTCGTACAGGTGAATTTCATAGCCCAAAGGCGCCAGATCGCGCGCCACGGTCAGCGAAGCAGGCCCTGCACCGATCAAGGCCACCTTCATACCGTTGGGCTTACCCGCCTTGGGCAGGCGGTCGGCGATGTCGTCCTTGAAATCTGCGGCAACGCGTTTCAGCCTGCAAATGGCGACCGGTTCTTCCTCGACGCGGCCACGGCGGCAGGCGGGTTCGCAGGGGCGGTCGCATGTCCGTCCCAGAACGCCGGGGAAGACATTGCTTTCCCAGTTGATCAGGTAAGCGTCCGTGTAATTCTGTTGGGCAATAAGCCGAATGTAGGCGGGCACAGGCGTATGGGCCGGGCAGGCATACTGGCAATCGACGACTTTGTGAAAAAACTCCGGATCGGAGACATCGGTCGGCTTCACACGAAATCCTTTCGGTTTTCTTCCGCGTATGTGCTTGTGCATTCAATAGAAGCCGTAATGCTTTCGTTTGTAAAGATTTTATGGAAGGGCTTTCATTTTTCCGAATATTGCGCAGATGGGGTGGTCGGGCCGTTGTTCAGTCGAGGCCTTCAGTTTGCTGTTGGGCTGCCGTCCAAACGCGAGCCTCAAGATCTCAGATCAGCTCCATGGGTAGGGGCTGTTTGAGACAGGGTGCAGTTTGCCCTCGGCGTAGCGAGAGAAACGGAAGGGTTCCAGCAGGGCCGAAGTTTCACCCATGATCTCTTGCGCGACCAGTTCGCCGACACCGATCATTTTGTAGCCGTGGTTGCTGTCAGCGATCATGTAGATGTTTTCGCGGAACACATCGAAGACCGGGAAGCTGTCCGGGGTGAAGCAGCCAATGCCGCCCGAGGCCTCTTTATGATAGCGCGGCATGGTTCCTTTGAAGCGCGAATGACAATGCGCCAACGCCGAGACCCACATATGGGCAAACTCTGGCGAAGACACGAATTCTGTAGAGGACGGACCATAGGGGTCGATTGCCAAATCATCCGCCTCCTTGTGGATCGGATAGGGCATCGCGCCACCCTGAATGCCGCCAAAGTTGGTGTCGGGTTTGTAATAGATGCCCCACATCTCTTCAGTAATCAGGCTGCCGTCGGCGTCGGAATATAGTGGCGCGTCGGTGTCCACGTGGATGACCGGCGGCAGATTGCCGTCATTGGTTCGCAGCAGTTCGGGATCAACACGCAGGACGCCTTCTTCCAGCTGCCAGAAGGTCCACATGGGCAGGCCGTCGTGCATCTTGCCGTCAGTCCCCTTGATCGAAATCTTCTTGGGCAGCTCTGCCATGGTCCAGAAATCACGTGCCCAAGGGCCCGCAGCCACGACCACGTATTCGCAGTCAATATCACCCTTTTTGGTCTCCACGCCGGTCACGGCCGAAGTTGCGCTATTCGCAAACTTGAAGCCGGTCACGGTGATGCCTGATCGAATTGTGACGCCCTCGGCTTCTGCCATTGTTGCCAGGGCATAGACCGCAGGTGCGTTGTGAGCAAAGCCGCCCTTCTTCTCATGCAGGACAGAGGTGATGTTTTGCGCCGACCAGTCGTTGAACATAGCCTTCATGTATTTGTCGCTGTCGGCGGCGCCTTCGATGAACACGGACTCGTAGCCGATGGCTTTCTGCTGCTGATAGATGGCGCCGACATCTTCGCGCATCGATTCCGCCGATATCTGCAAATAGCCGACCGGATTGTACTGGAACGCCTTTGCGTTGGCTTCCCAATGTGCGACTGAATGCGCCATCAGCTCTCGCATAGCCGGTTGGAAATAATTGTTGCGCACAACTCCGCAGGCGATGCCCGACGCCCCGGCAGCAATACCTGCCTTGTCGATAACTAGGATGTCTTCGCCCGACCCGGTTCCGGCGGCCTTCAGTTTCCGGGCCAAGTGGGTGGCAGTGGACAGGCCGTGAATACCAGCGCCGATGATAAGATAGCGGGTGGACTTAGGCATGGTTCGCTCCGGACCTTCAGGGGGGGGCTTGGGTTTGAAAGTGCCTTAAGTTTGGCACAGGTGGCCCCCTTCAGTCAGTCAGGAATTTTCGTAACCTGTCCAGACCCTAGATTTCTTGCCGCCGCTTGCGTGGAGAAACGTGGTAAACTTCACGGAAGGCGCGGGCGAAGTTGGACTGGTTTGAAAAGCCCACGACCTCGGAAATCTCGGCCACGCTTAGCTTTGTCTGGCGCAACAACTCGTCTGCCTTGGCAAGGCGCAGACGGCTGTAGTGTTGTACGACCGAGCAATTGAGGTCTTCATGGAAATAGCGCTGCAACTGGCGCGCGCTGACACCGCTAAGCCTTGCCAGTTGCTCTACCGAAAGAGGGTCGGCGATATGGTCATCCATCAGGCGCAGGACGTTGCCGACGACCGGATGCAGGCTGGTCTCTTCGGTTTCGGCAAGGCGTTGCGCCTCGTCCGCCAGGCGGACCCGGGTGTGAATGAACCAGTCGCTGACAGCGGCGGCCAGTCCCGCACCGTGATCGGCCCTGATCAGCGCGTGCATCATGTCCAGCGGTGCGATGCCACCTGCGCAGGTCGCCCGGTCACGATCCAACACGAAAAGGCGTTTTTCCAGAAGCAGGTCGGGAAACTCTTCGCGCATGGCTTGCATGTGTTCCCAATGCACAGTGCAGCGTCGGTTTTCCAAAAGGCCTGCGCGGGCGAGTATGATCGACCCGCCCGAAATGCCGCCAAGTGCCAAACCATGTCTGGCGCGTTGCCTTAGAAATGCCGCCTCGGCTCGCGTGTTCAGTTGAAATGGATTGCCGCCAGCCACAACGAACAATTGCTGTGTGTCTTCTGGCAGGTCGGCCATCGGGATCGTTTCGAACAGCCCTCCGCATGAGGAGCGCACCAAACCGCCCTGTGCCGAGACATAGCAGATGTCATAGAGATGTTCGCCGGAGATCCCGTTGGCGGCGCGAAGGGGCTCTATCGCGGATGAGGCCGACAATAGGGCAAAGTCGGGCAGCATCAGGAATGCGATGGTTGCAGCCACAGATCTGTCCCTTTGCGAATGAATTTTGACAGTTTTAGAATTTAATAAAGAGGGTTTTACAGATGGCAATAGGACAAGGCCGAAAGAGAGTCCCGCGATGGATCGCACCGCCACGTTCCAACCTTTTTATCGACGGCTTCGCGATGCCGTATGTTGTCATTGGGAGAAAGCTGTTGTGTGTGACAGCCGAAGTCTGGGGGAACCGTGTTTAGGTTGGGGCGTTGCCCAAGGAATCCCGCTCAACGACGGTGGCTTCCAATTCCACACTTTGCTCGACATCTTCGCCGTTGCGCATCGCCAAAAGCAACTTTGCGGCACCGGCGCCCATGTTGCTGTGCGGGACGTGGACTGTGGTCAGGGCAGGGCTGACGATCTCGGCGATCTCGATATCATCGAATCCAGTGATCGAGATGTCTTGGGGCACCCTCAGCCCCTGTTTGCGTGCCTCTAACAGGGCGCCTGCAGCTAATACATCGTTGCCACACAGAACAGCGGTAGGCTTTGGGTCAGAATGTAAGAGGGTGGCCAATGCCTCTGCGCCGCAAGAGATGGTGTATTGGGTCTCGGTAATCTGCAGTTTGGAGGGGTCCAGTCCGCGTTCTTTCATTGCGTCCCGTATCCCTTCAAGTCGATGGCGCGCCCGGTCATTGCCTTCTAGCTGAGCTGAAATCAGTCCAAGCGACTGATGCCCATGATCCAGAACCCTTTCTGCCAGAAGCTTCATGGCCTTGCGATTGTCGAAGCCGATCGAGATACGGGCCTCGTTGTCGTCGTGAACCCAAGCGATCACATAGGGAATTTGCCGCTTTTCAAGAAAGTCGTAAGTGTCTGGCGTTCGGTCGTGGCCAATAAGAAGAAGTGCATCTGCGCCGCGCGCGACCAAGCTTTGGATCTGCTTATCTTCTAATTCGGGCCGATAAGAAGAGCTGGCAACCAACAGGGTGATCCCGTTACGCTCTAACTCTTCCTGAAAGGCCTGAAGGCCACGTGCGAAAATCGCGTTTTCCATGGTGGGGATGATCGCCCCGAACGTGTTCGTGCGCTTCGCAGCAAGGGCACGAGCGCCGAAATTGGGGGCATAGCCAAGGGCTTTGACGGCCTCCATCACGCGGGCCCGGGTTTTCTCGGAAACAACCGACGGGTTGTTCAGGCAGCGCGATACGGTCGCCGTAGAGACGCCAGAGCGCTCGGCCACGTCTTCCAGCGTGGGGGACTCGGCGGCCTTGTCTTGGCCTCGGTTTCTTTGTGACGGTGCGTTCATCATCATCTTCTTAGCTTTATCGCCCTTGGCTGGGGGGACACTGACCGCTGTAACGGATTCTATCATGACTCACAATGTAAGCGCTTGCATTATAAAATGTAAGCGCTTACGTTCGCGGGGACTCACCTACAGAAAAAGGAGCGGCCTGTGTTTTCGATCGTGGCGTTTTTCATCGCATGCGTCTCGGCGAACCCCACCGTTCTTTTGAAAGGTATCCATAATTAGGAGCCGAAAATGCCGAGAGAATACCTTAAGAAAGCGACGCTGACCTCGAAAAGCGATGCCTCGGAAACCAAGAAGATCGTTCGGGGTATCCTGGATGAGATCGAGGCAGGCGGGGATGAGGCCGCGCTGGCCTATGCCAAGAAGTTCGACAATTACGAAGGCGAAATCCTTCTGTCCCCGGAGGCGATCAAGGCCGCTTCTGCACTGGTCCCGGAAAAGCTGAAGCAAGACATTCAGTTCAGCCACGCCAACGTCAAAAAGTTTGCCGAAGCGCAGCTGGGCACGGTCAAGGACTTCGAAGTCGAGATCGTTCCGGGCTTCGTTGCAGGACAAAAGGCGATCCCGGTGGATGCGGCGGGCTGCTATGTGCCCGGCGGACGTTACAGCCATATTGCCAGCGCGATCATGACTGTGACCACCGCGAAAGTCGCGGGTTGCAAGCATATCGTCGCCTGTTCGCCCCCACGTCCCGATGTCGGGATCAATCCAGCGATCATCTATGCTGCGCATGTCTGTGGGGCGGATAAGATTCTGGCGATGGGCGGTGTGCAGGGTGTTGCTGCGATGACCTTTGGCCTTTTCGGGCTGCCCAAGGCCAATATTCTTGTTGGTCCGGGCAACCAGTTCGTGGCCGAGGCAAAGCGTATGCTGTTTGGCCGTGTTGGCATCGACATGATCGCAGGGCCGACCGACAGCCTTGTTCTTGCCGACGAAACCGCCGATCCGATGGTGGTCGCCGCAGACCTCGTTGGTCAGGCGGAGCATGGCTATAACTCTCCGGTTTGGCTGGTGACCAATGATCGGTCCCTTGCGGAAGAAGTCATGCGCCTTGTACCGACCCTGATCGACTCTCTGCCCGAGGTGAATCGCGAAAACGCGACCGCGGCGTGGCGTGACTATGCCGAGGTGATCCTGTGCGGTGATCGTGAAGAAATGGCCGCTACGTCTGATGAATATGCACCGGAACACCTGACCGTTCAGGCAGATGATCTGGATTGGTGGCTGGGCCGTCTGTCCTGCTACGGTTCGCTTTTCTTGGGCGAAGAAACCACCGTGGCATTTGGCGACAAGGCGTCCGGCACAAACCACGTGCTGCCAACCTCTGGCGCGGCCAGCTACACCGGCGGTCTAAGTGTTCACAAGTACATGAAGATCGTCACTTGGCAGAGATCCACCCGCGAAGGGTCCAAATCGGTTGCCGAAGCCACCGCCCGGATCGCGCGACTGGAAGGGATGGAAGGTCACGCCCGCACAGCGGATATTCGTCTGAAGAAATACTTCCCCGACGAAGACTTCGTTCTGAGTGCAGGGGAATAACTGGTGGCGCACTCCGACCTTTTCAGCGTTGAGGGGCGCGTTGCCCTTGTCACCGGGGCCAGTTCTGGCCTTGGGCGACATGCAGCAAATGTGCTGGCGAATGCCGGGGCCAAAGTTGTAGGCGTCGCCCGCCGAGCCGAAGCGCTAGAGGACTGGGCCAATAGTGTCGGTGATGCAGCGGCGGCCGTAGCCGGGGACATTGCTGAACTGTCAGGATTGCCCGAGTTGGCGCAGCAAATCCGATCTCCCTTTGGCAATCCGGACATTCTGGTCCATGCCGCCGGGCTAAACCCGCGCAGACCCGCAGAAGAGGTGACGCCCGAAATCTGGAGTGCGACGCTGGCGGTCAACCTGTCCGCCCCGTTCTTCCTGAGCCAGGCCTTCGTGCCGCCGATGAGGGCCAAAGGGTGGGGGCGGATCGTCAACTTTGCCTCGCTACAGTCCTTTCGGGCCTTCCCTGATGGACTGCCATATGGCGCGTCAAAGGGTGGCGTTGCCCAGATGACCCGCGCCATGGCCGAGGCTTGGTCTGGTGATGGGGTCAATGCCAACGCCATCGCGCCGGGCTTCTTTGAGACAGAGTTAACAGAAGCCGTCTTTGCAGACCCTGTGCGCGCAGCCCGAAATGCGGCGCAAACCTGTATCGGCCGCAACGGGGCACATGACGATCTTGATGGGCCTCTGTTGTTCCTTTGCTCGGATGCGTCTCGCTATGTGACCGGACAAATCATGATGCTGGATGGGGGGTTCACTGCAAAATGAAGGCGCTTGTTTATACCGGTCCGCAATCAATGGCCTACAGGGATGTTGCGGCCCCGGACCCGAAGACGGGTGAAGTTTTGATCCGTGTCGACAGTGTGGGGATTTGTGGCTCTGATATGCATGCTTTTCTAGGGCACGATGACCGACGCCCCGCGCCCCTTATCCTTGGTCACGAAGCTGCCGGAGTGATTGTTGGTGGCTCTCGCGATGGCGCGCGGGTCACGATCAATCCATTGGTGACGTGTGGCACTTGCTCGGCTTGTCTGTCGAAGCGCGAGAACTTGTGTCCAACGCGTCAGATCATCTCCATGCCGCCGCGCGAAGGCGCCTTCGCTGACTACGTCGGGATGCCAGAGAGCAATCTGGTCACCGTTCCAGATGGCTTTTCTCTGGCAAAGGCCGCTTTGGCAGAGCCCTTGGCGGTCAGTTGGCATGCGGTCCGTCTTGGGGTTGAGGCGCTGCACCCGTCAGACGACCGCCGAGCGATTGTTCTTGGGGGTGGCGCGATTGGCTTGGCTGCAGCGCTGGCGCTGAAGGCGATGGGCGTTAATGACGTTCTGATCGTTGAACCAAACGAGACCCGTCGCGCCTATCTTGAAAAGACCTGTGGTCTGCCAGCCGCCAAGGCGGCTGAGGGCCAGTATCCACTGGTGGTAGATGCGGTTGGCTATGCGGCGACCCGCGCGACGGCCTCGGCCATCGCGACTCCCGGTGGTGTCATCGTACACATCGGTCTGGGAGAAGACACCGGAGGTCTCGATATCCGCCGCATGACGCTGCAAGAGATCACCTTCATCGGCACCTATACCTACACCGCACAAGATTTTCGCGACACCGCCCAAGCCATGTTTGATGGCCGTTTGGGCGCCCTTGACTGGGTCGAAACCCGCCCGCTGTCAGAGGGCGCTTCGGCTTTTGCAGACATTAAAGCCGGACGTGTCGCGGCCCCGAAAACCATTCTTAAACCTGAAGCCTGAGGAGACTACAAATGGCTGAAATTCCGCACCTTCTTGTCCACGAACATGCCGACAATGTCGGTGTTGTGGTGGTCGAAGGGCTGACCGCAGGCACCGATATGCTGGTCTGCGTCACCCACGACAACTCGACTTTCCGCCTGACCGCAGGCGCGGATGTCCCGATCGGGCACAAGATCGCTCTGAAAGATTTCAAGGACGGCGATACAGCAATCAAATACGGCGAGGATATTGGCAAGATCATCGCCGACATTCCCAAGGGCGGCCACGTGCACACCCACAATTGCAAGACCAAACGCTGGTAAGGAGTGCGACTGATGCCATTCGATTTCAAAAATATGACCGTTCAGGGCTACCGCCGCGAAAACGGTCGCGTCGGGGTTCGTAACCACGTCATTATCCTGCCGGTAGACGATATCTCGAACGCCGCCTGCGAGGCTGTTGCCAACAACGTCAAGGGCACGCTTGCGCTGCCGCATGCTTATGGCCGCCTTCAATTCGGCGCGGATCTGGACCTGCATTTCCGTACCATGATTGGAACCGGGGCTAACCCGAATGTCGCTGCCGTGGTGGTTATCGGGATCGAGCCGGGTTGGACGAAGCGGATCGCCGACGGCATCCGTGAGACCGGCAAGCCGGTCGCAGAATTCTCGATCGAGCAGAAAGGCGACTTCGAGACCATCCGCCAGGCAAGCTGGGCCGCGAAAGAGTTTGTCCATCTCGCCACGGAATACCAGCGTGAGGAATGTTCTCTGAACGAGTTGTGGATTTCGACCAAGTGTGGTGAGTCTGACACCACCACCGGTCTTGGGTCCTGCCCGACCGTCGGCAACATGTACGACAAGCTGCTGCCCGAAGGGATCACCGGCTTCTTTGGTGAGACCTCAGAGATTACCGGGGCCGAACACATCTGTCAGAAACGCGCCATCAACGAAGAGGTTGGCGAGCGCTGGTACAAGATGTGGAAAGCCTATCAGGATGACGTAATCTTTGCGCATCAGACTGATGACCTGTCGGACAGCCAGCCGACCAAGGGCAATATCGAAGGTGGCCTGACCACCATCGAGGAAAAGGCCCTGGGTAATCTGGAGAAGATCGGTCGCACCTCGCAATATATCGATATTCTGGACGCGGCCGAAGCGCCCCAATCCGGCAACGGTCTGTACTTCATGGACTCGTCGTCGGCTGCTGCGGAATGCGTGACACTGATGGCTGCGGGTGGCGCTGTCATCCACACCTTCCCAACCGGGCAGGGTAACGTGGTCGGTAACCCGATCGTGCCGGTCATCAAGATCACCGCGAACCCCCGCACTGTCCGGACTATGGGTGAGCACGTCGATCTTGACGTGTCAGGCATCCTGCGCCGCGAGCAGACCATCGACGAGGCCGGTGATGCGCTGATCGAGATGATCCGCCGCACGGCCAACGGCCGTTATACCGCTGCCGAGGCTCTGGGACATCGCGAGTTCTCGATGACCAAGCTTTACCGCAGCGCCTAAATACTTCGGAGGTGGCGCCAACCTGTGCCACCTCCCACACCCAAGATTGGCTTTTGGGGTGCGGCATGTATCAACATGTCCTCATTCCGGTTGCAACCGAGCAAGAAAGCGTTGCTCCAAAAAGGATTGAACCTACACCAGCGCTGTTTGCGGACCGCGGTTGAGGCAAGGCCGCCCTTGGGGGCTGGCTTGGTCGCGAAAAGAGACGTTTTCTTTGAGCGTAAAGGGCACGGGCCAATCGGTCTTCCAGGCGCTTCACAAAATCATTTTGACCCGGAAAATTCGGCTGATTTCGGGGTGGGAAAAGCCCTTCGATTGCAAGCTTTGTCGACAATGATTCCCCTTTAATGCAGCGCAATACCGAAAGAAATAAATCATATACGAAAGAAAAAGATTGTGAATTTCCTAAGTACTCAAAGAAACGAACATGAGCTGGAATCGTGGCTAAGTAGTTGAAAGAAAATAAAAAACAACAAAATTCTAAGCTTTTATCTCGTTCTTTGTAATTTCTGCACCAGCAAAAACGAACATATTAATTTGTTCGTACTAAATAATTAGTTTGACAGGTGGTACATTGGTATGACAGCTCTGTGTCAGTCAAAGCGCATAAGCGGATTGGCATATAAATCTTAGGGAGGAAGCAAGATGCGTAAGTATCTCTTCTCCGCCGTTGCGGTATCGGCCGTGATTGCGGGAACAACTGGCTTTGCCGATGAGGCGGCCGCGAAAAAGTGGATCGACAGCGAGTTCCAGCCGTCGACTCTGAGCAAAGACGAACAAATGGCCGAGATGCAGTGGTTCATCAACGCCGCCGCGCCTTATGCGGGTATGGAAATCAACGTCCTGTCCGAAGGTATTCCCACACATGGTTATGAATCCGAAGTCCTGACCAAGGCCTTTGAAGAGATCACCGGCATCAAGGTGAACCACCAGATTCTGGGTGAGGGCGAAGTTGTGCAGGCGGTTCAGACCCAAATGCAGACCAAGCGGAACCTGTATGATGGCTATGTCAACGACTCGGACCTGATCGGGACGCACTCGCGTCTGCAACTGGCTTACAACCTGACCGACCAGATGGCGGGCGACTGGGCGGCGACAACCTCGCCGACGCTGGATCTGGATGACTTCATGGGCAGCCAGTTCACCACAGGTCCGGATGGTGACCTGTACCAGCTGCCGGACCAGCAGTTCGCGAACCTGTACTGGTTCCGTAAAGACTGGTTTGACCGCGCCGACCTTCAGGAAGCGTTTAAAGCCAAGTACGGCTATGACCTTGGTGTTCCGGTCAACTGGTCGGCCTATGAAGACATCGCCGAGTTCTTCTCGAACGACGTCAAGAACATCGATGGTGTCGATATCTATGGTCACATGGACTACGGCAAGCGCGCGCCTGACCTTGGTTGGCGCATGACCGACGCGTGGCTGTCGATGGCAGGCGCTGGTTCGAAAGGTGAGCCGAATGGCGTGCCGATCGACGAATGGGGCATCCGCATGGAAGCGGGTTCTTGTAACCCGGCAGGCGCAAGCGTTTCCCGCGGTGGTGCGGCGAACGGCCCGGCTGCGGTCTATGCGATCCGTAAGTGGGACGAGTGGCTGCGCAACTATGCACCGCCCGGTGCCGCAAGCTTTGACTTCTACCAGTCGCTGCCTGCCCTGTCGCAAGGCAACGTTGCTCAGCAGATCTTCTGGTACACCGCCTTCACCGCAGACATGGTGAAACCGCAGTCTGAAGGCAACAACACCGTGGATGCCGATGGCAACCCGCTGTGGCGGATGGCACCCAGCCCGCATGGCCCCTACTGGGAAGAAGGCCAGAAGGTTGGTTATCAGGACGTGGGTTCCTGGACTTTCCTGAAGTCGACCCCGTCGGATCGTGCTCAGGCAGCTTGGCTTTATGCCCAGTTCGTGACGTCCAAGACTGTTGACGTGAAGAAGTCCCACGTGGGTCTGACCTTCATCCGCGACAGCTCGGTCAACCACGAGTCCTTCAGCGAACGCGCACCGAAGCTGGGTGGTCTGGTGGAATTCTATCGCTCGCCTGACCGCGTTGCATGGTCGCCGACCGGTATCAACGTTCCGGACTATCCGAAGCTGGCCCAAATCTGGTGGCAGCAGATCGGTGACGTGAACTCGGGTGCCTTCACCCCGCAAGAGGCGATGAATCGCCTGGCCGAGGAGATGGATATCACCATGGCCCGGATGCAGGCAGCAGACGAACGTGCCAACGTCTATGGTGGCTGTGGTCCGCGTCTGAACGAAGAGCAGAGTGCCGAGTACTGGTACGCCAATGGTGGTGCGAAACCTCCGCTGGCGAACGAGAAGCCGCAGGGCAAGACCGTCAACTATGACGAGCTGGTTGCCCGGTGGGCCGCTCAGTAAACTGAAGATCCCCGCCGGCTGGCGGCGGGGACCCCTCTACAGGCACCGGTAGTCCTTCATTTTCCGGTGCCACAGGTCCCGACGCGGCCTCTCCCCGTCGCGCGGGACGCCTTATCTGAAAGAAACGCAGTACAATGGCACTCGAACTTCGAAAAGTGACCAAACGTGTTGGCGCAGAGCTACACATCAAGGAGACTTCGCTGATCCTTGAGCCGGGTCACTTCAATGTCCTTCTGGGCGCGACCGGGTCCGGCAAGACATCCCTGATCAAGATGATGGCAGGGCTTGACCCCATCGCAAGCGGTCAGGTCTGGATGGATGGCCAGGACGTCACGCAGCTGAACACGCAGAAGCGCAATATCAGCTTGGTCCACCAGTTTTTCATCAACTATCCGCACATGACGGTATTCGATAATATCGCCTCGCCCCTGCGCGTGGCCGGCATGGCGAAATCCGAAATTCAAGGTCGCGTGGAAGAGGCCGCAGATATTCTGCAATTGCGCCCGATGTTGCACCGCCGCCCGCAGGAACTGTCTGGCGGTCAGCAGCAGCGAACGGCGCTGGCCCGCGCGATTGCGAAGGAAAGCAAGGCGGTTTTCCTGGACGAACCTTTGGCCAACCTTGACTACAAGCTTCGCGAAGAGCTTCGTGATCAGCTGCCAGAGTTGTTTGCCGGTCGCGGCGCCGTGGTGGTTTATGCCACCTCAGAGCCGGAAGAGGCGCTGCTGCTGGGTGGTCGGACAGCCTTGATGGATGATGGGCGCGTCACCCAATTTGGTGTCACGGCTGATATCTATCGCAACCCTTCTAACGTGCTGGCGGCAAGCGTCTTTTCGGACCCGCCAATCAACACGGCCGAGATTGTGAAGCAGGGCGATACGGCTCTTATGAATGCCGGGGTCAGTTGGACCTTGAGTGGCGATGCCGCGGGTCTGGCGGACGGCACCTATACCGTCGCGATCCGTCCGCACCACGTGGTGCCTGTTGCTGACGATCATGCGACCGTTCACATGTCGGGGCGGGTGCAGGTGACCGAACTGTCTGGCTCTGAAAGTTCTGCACATTTCGAGATGGGCGACAGCAGTTGGGTCTCATTGTCCCCCGGCGTCCATCCCTACGAAGTGGGTGAAATCCACGAATTCTTCATGAACCCGGACGCGTGCTATTTCTTTGCACCCGACGGGTCACGGGCAGCGTGAGGCGACTATGGCTAAAATCACTCTATCCAAGCTGCGTCACAGCTATTACCCGAACCCCAAAGACCCTTCGGATTACGCTCTGAAAGAGATTGATCTGGAATGGACCGATGGCGGCGCCTATGCGCTTTTGGGCCCATCGGGTTGCGGGAAGTCGACCCTTCTGAACATTATCTCTGGTCTGCTGGTTCCTTCTGATGGTCGCATCCTGTTTGACGGGAATGATGTTACCGATCTGGCCCCCGACAAGCGCAACATCGCGCAGGTATTCCAGTTCCCGGTGATCTACGACACGATGACCGTTTACGATAACCTGGCTTTCCCCCTGCGAAACCGTGGGCGCAGCGAAGAGATCGTCCATGAACGTGTCATGGCCATCGCCGAGATGCTGGAAGTCACCGACATGCTGCAGACCCGTGCGGCAGGTCTGTCTCCGGATAACAAGCAGAAAATCTCGATGGGGCGCGGGCTGGTGCGCGAGGACGTGAACGTTGTCATGTTCGACGAGCCGCTGACCGTGATCGACCCGCATCTGAAGTGGAAGCTGCGTTCGAAGCTGAAAGAGCTTCACCAGCGCGTCAAAGCCACGATGATCTATGTGACCCATGACCAGACAGAGGCTTTGACCTTTGCCGATCAGGTGGTGGTCATGCAGGAGGGCGAGATCGTACAGATCGGCACCCCGGTCGAATTGTTCGAACGTCCCGCGCATACCTTTGTTGGCCACTTCATCGGGTCGCCCGGTATGAACGTCCTGCCCGCAGAGTTGCGAGGCGGTGTGGCCTACTTCGGCGACAGCGCCGTGGCCTTGGAAGGTCCGGTTCAGGGCCAACCTGCCGGCAATATCGAAATTGGCATACGCCCAGAGTTTGTTTCGCTTGGTGATGCAGGTCTGCCTGCCACGGTCACCAAAGTCTCTGACATTGGTCGTCACATCGTTGTCGAGTGTCAGGCGAGTGGCGCCAAGATCAATGCCATCATCGAGGGCGAAGCGCCGAGCCAAGGGGCAGAGGTCAATCTTGTCTTCGACCAAAGCCAGACGCGACTTTACGTCGACGGCTGGATCGCAACGCAGGCCCAGGAGGCAGCAGCATGAAAACCGTAAACCATAAAGGATGGTACTTCGTTGCGCCGGTTCTGGTCCTGGTGGCCTTTAATGCGCTGATCCCGATGATGACCGTCGTCAACTATTCGGTGCAAGAAACCTTCGGTGACAACGTGTTCTTCTGGGAGGGCCTGACATGGTTCGAACAGATTCTGCGGTCCGATCGTTTCCATGCGGCCCTTGGGCGGCAGTTCATGTTTACCGCGCTGATCCTGCTCATCGAGGTCCCGCTGGGCATTGCCATCGCCCTGTCGATGCCGCGCAAAGGGTTCTGGGTGCCGGTCTGTCTGGTCACCATGGCCTTGCCAATGCTGATCCCGTGGAATGTGGTTGGCGCGATGTGGAACATCTTTACCCTGCCGGACATCGGTCTGCTTGGGTATTTCCTGAACCACACGCTTGGCATCAACTATGACATGACACAGGATCCTGTTGCGGCCTGGGTGACCATTATCACCATGGATGTCTGGCACTGGACCTCGCTGGTCGTGCTGCTCAGCTATGCCGGTCTGGTCTCGATCCCGGACGCCTATTATCAGGCGGCCAAGATCGACGGGGCCAGCAATTGGGCGGTGTTCCGGTTCATCCAACTGCCCAAGATGAAGAATGTTCTGACCATCGCGATCCTTCTGCGGTTCATGGACAGTTTCAACATCTACACAGAGCCCTTCGTCCTGACGGGCGGTGGCCCCGGCAACTCGACCACGCTTCTGTCGATCGACCTTGTGAAAATCGCCCTTGGGCAGTTCGACCTAGGTCCCGCAGCCGCCATGTCGCTTATCTACTTCGCAATCACTCTTCTGGTCAGCTGGCTGTTCTACACGCTGATGACCAAAGACGATCAGAACTAAGGAGGCCCTGGATATGCAAAAACGATCCATCGTCCCCATCGTCTATATCCTGTTCCTGTTGCTGCCGATATATTGGCTGGTCGCAATGAGCTTCAAGACGACGAATGAAATCCTCGCGGGCTTCTCTTTGTTCCCGCAGACCTTCACGCTTGAGAACTATGCGACGATCTTCACCGATCCCAGCTGGTACTGGGGCTACATCAACTCGATCTTGTACGTGTCGATCAACACGGTGATCTCTGTCTGTGTTGCGTTGCCAGCGGCCTATGCCTTTAGCCGGTATCGCTTTCTGGGCGACAAGCAGCTGTTCTTCTGGCTGCTGACCAACCGGATGGCACCTGCTGCGGTCTTCGCGCTGCCCTTCTTCCAACTGTATTCGGCTGTGGGGCTGTTCGATACCCATCTTGCCGTTGCGCTGGCCCACTGCCTGTTCAACATCCCGCTGGCGGTCTGGATCCTTGAAGGGTTCATGGGTGGAGTACCGAAAGAGTTGGATGAAACCGCCTTTGTCGACGGCTACTCCTTCCCGCGCTTCTTCGCGACGATCTTCGTCCCGGCGATCAAAGCGGGCGTAGGTGTGGCGGCCTTCTTCTGCTTCATGTTCTCATGGGTGGAGTTGCTGCTGGCCAAGACCCTGACGGCTGTTGATGCGAAACCCATCGCGGCGACCATGACCAAGACGGCCTCTTCCGCAGGGTACGAGCTTGGCCTGCTGGCGGCTGCGGGCACACTGACAATCATCCCGGGCGCAATCGTGATCTACTTCGTCCGCAACTATATCGCGAAGGGCTTCGCGATGGGGAGGGTATAATGCTAAGTTGGATGGCCTGGACCTGGCCCACCGCCCTGTTGTTCATCGGTATCTTCACCGCGATCGGGACCTTGATCATGATCGAGATCCGCCACCCCGGCGGCGATGAGCGCCGGGGCGTTCTGGGGCTGACCACCACCCGCGGTGACCGCCTGTTCATCAGCCTTCTGGGCACAAGCTATATCTTTTTGGCTTGGCTTGGGCTGGTTGGAATGCCGCTATGGACACCACTCGGACTGTCAATCGCCTGGGGAATCTTCTGCTTCTGGAAAGTCTAGAAACCCTATCTCTTAAAAAAATAGTTTGTCCCGGCATTGGTATCGGCTACCTTGCCGGGACAGCTTCAAAACGGACCGCTTAAGTCAATGCCAAGAAAACAGAACAACGATCTTCTGACCGAGGTAGAGCTCGAGTTTATGAACGTCGTCTGGGAAACCGGCGGCGGAACCGTGCGTGACATCCTTGCCGAACTGAACAAAGTGCAAGAGCGGGCGTATACGTCCGTGGCGACTGTTTTGAAGATCATGGAGCAAAAAGGGTTTCTGACCAGCGAACGACGTGATCGCTCGTTAGTGTATCATCCGACTGTTCCGAAGGCAGATTACCAAAAAACGACGCTGAAGAACCTATCAAGCAAGCTTTTCAATGATACGCCTGCCGCTCTTGTCGCGCGCCTTGTGGAGGACGAGGACGTGACCAGCGAAATGCTGGAAGAGATGCGGGCGCTGCTGAACGAAAGGTTGGGGGAGGACAATGGACTCTGATGCGCTGCTGAATACGTATATAGACCTGAACCTGTTACTGCTCGCCGGAGCGATGATCTGGCTGGCCTTGCGATGGGGTTTGGCAAGGATTGGGCTTGGGGCGGCTTTCCTGCCTCAGCTGCGACTGATGAATTGGATGATCATCATCCTCGCCCTGTCGCCCGTGTTTGCCTCTGCTGTCAGCCATTGGATCGTCGCCCGCCCTCCGAACCTGTCTGACATGCTGGTTTCGCAATATCTGCAGGGTAACGTGCAGATGAGTGCGTCAGATTTCGAAGCGCTGCTGGGGGCCCGAGAAGAGGGCGTTCGCGCGCTTCTGTCGATGCAGTCCGTCGGGGCCAAAGCCCTTTTGGCAGGGTTCTTTTTGGGGGCGTTGTTCTGTTTCGGTCAAACTGCTCTCGCAGTTATCCGGTTGCGTAACATCGTCTCTCGTGCGTTTCACTGGAAGCGGATTGGGACCGTCAACCTGATGTTCAGCGACACCGCCAAGGTTGCCTTTTCGACCCGTGGGCTTTTCAAGCGTTATGTCATCCTGCCCTCGACCCTGTTGCAGTCGCCTAAAGACCTACGCCTAACCATCAGCCATGAGATTCAGCACTTCCGTCAGCGGGACATCGAATTCGAACTTTTACTAGAGGTTCTGCGCCCAATGTTGTGGTGGAACCCGGCCTTCCACATCTGGCGCCGCGAAGTCCGTCAGATGCGTGAATACGCGTGCGATCAGGCCCTGATTTCGCGCCCGAATTTCGACGCGCGCGCGTATTGTGAATGTTTGATCCGGGCCTGCACGGTCGCGGCACAAGAACGCGCCTATTTCACACGTCGCACACCAGCTGTGGCGCTTGTGGATCGCCGCGAAACCCGTCGCAGTTCTTCGCTCTATCGCCGTATTCTGCATGTTGCAGATGGGGCAGGGCGCCCGGGCAGCCGTGCAAGCTGGACCATGGTGTCTTGCCTGCTGGTCTTTGCGGTCTTCTCGACCGCTGTCATGATTCAGCGCCCTGCAGAGTGGAGCCATGACCGCATCATGTTGTCGACGGTCGTGAACCTAGAGCGTATGGCCAAGCGCAGCGAACCACCCGTCAGCCCGTTTCAGGGCGGGTTCGTAGGGGTTACGGATTAACTGCTCGGGTTAGTGCGCTGGCAGGCTGCCCGTAAGATCTAGGGCACAATGATTTGCGTTCCCCAGTCAGAGCATTTCGCGGCCAGATCGTCGGTCAGCGGCTGATCGGTAAAACACGCGTCAATCTCGGACAGCGAACAAATGCGCGCCGGAGCGCTTCTTTCAAATTTGGAATGATCGGCGACCAGAAAGATGTTTCTGGCCTGTCGGATGATCGTCTGGCTGACGCCGACCTCTTGAATGTCATAATCAAGCAGGTCCCCGTCTTCATCCACGGCCGAACAACCGATGATCGCATAATCATATTTGAACTGCTCGATGGCGCGCATTGTCTGACTTCCGACCAGCCCGCCGTCGGTGCGCCGCAGGGCGCCCCCCATCACCACAACTTCGCAGTTTGAATTGTCTGCAAGAATATTGGCGACGTTCAGGTTATTGGTGAACACCAGAAGATTGGCATGGTTCAGAAGGGCAGTTGCCACGGCTTCGGTGCTGGTGCCGATGTTCAGAAAGACAGAGCTGTCTTCTGGAATGAGTTCCGCACATTTATGGGCGATAGCGGCCTTGGCCTCTTCGTTCAGCCCTCGCCGATGTTCGTAGCCGATATTGGACACGGTGGAGGGAATGATCGCCCCGCCGTGGACCCGGTCCAGCTTGCCGGTCTCGGCCAGTTCGGTCAGATCGCGGCGGATCGTCTGAACGGTTACCTGAAAGTGCTCGGCCAGCCCTTCTACCGTGACCTTGCCCTCGCGACGGGCGATTTCAAGAATTTCCGGCTGACGAAAGGTTTGGGACATAAGGGGCTCGCTTTTCTTTCGAATGTGTTCGGTTTTCCGGCGTGACTCAAGGGAAGTCCAGCGAATTCCGACAGGAATCCTCAATTCTGCGTAATAACGAACAATAACGAATATATTTGCGTTGAAAATGGAATAATTCTGTGTTCGTAAGGGTTCGTAACGGACGTGCTGGAGATTCTGATGTCCCACTTCAATGAAACCGAAACCCCGGTTGACCTGTTTGTTATCGGCGGCGGCATCAATGGCTGCGGTATCGCGCGGGATGCCGCGGGTCGGGGCCTGTCGGTGATGTTGGCCGAGAAGAACGACTTGGCGTCGGCGACATCCTCGGCGTCGACCAAGATGTTTCATGGTGGGCTGCGCTACCTAGAGTATTTCGAGTTTGGCCTTGTCGCCAAGGCCCTGAAAGAGCGCGAGGTACTGCTACGTGCCATGCCGCATATCAGTTGGCCGATGCGGTTTGTTCTGCCGTATCACAAAGACATGCGGTTCGAAGGATCGACGCCAACCTCGCGGTTGCTGAGCTTGGTTATGCCTTGGATGAAGGGGCGGCGACCGGCTTGGCTGATCCGGTTGGGGCTGTTTCTATACGACACGCTTGGTGGGCGTCAGAAGATCCTTCCGGGGACCAGTACGGTCAACCTGCGTAAGGATGTTACGGGTAAACCGTTGCAACAGCGCTTTGCCAAGGCGTTTGAATATTCGGATTGCTGGGTCGAAGATTCCCGGCTGGTTGTCCTGAACGCCCGCGACGCCGAGGCCCGAGGCGCAACAATCCTGACGCGAACAGAGGTTGTCAGCGCTGAAAGAAAAGACGGGCTTTGGAAGGTGGTTTTGAACGATCGCGAAACCGGTGCGCAGTCGACGGTTTTTGCCCGCGCGTTGGTCAACGCTGGCGGCCCTTGGGTGGCAGATGTGATCCAGCAAAAACTGCGCCTGAATTCTAGCGAAGGGGTTCGGTTGGTGCGCGGCAGTCACATTGTCACCAAGCGCCTTTATGACCACGACAAGGCCTATTTCCTCCAAGGCGAAGACGGGCGGATCATCTTTGTCATTCCTTACGAAGAAGACTTCACCCTGATCGGCACCACTGATCTGGATCATGAAGACTTGTCGAAAGCCCCTGAGTGTACCGACGCAGAGGCCGACTATCTGTGCGCCTTCGCATCAAACTATTTTGAGAAGCCGCTAACGCGTGATGATGTGGTCTGGAGCTATTCCGGTGTGCGCCCGCTTTATGACGACGGGGCAAGCTCTGCGACGGCCGCAACCCGTGACTATGTACTATCACTGGATCAGGCGGGCGATGCAGCGCCGATCCTGAACGTCTTTGGCGGCAAGATCACCACCTACCGCAAGCTGGCCGAAAACGCGCTTGCCAAGCTGCAGCCCTTCTTTCCACAAGCAACCGGGGATTGGACCGCGGGGGTCACTTTGCCCGGTGGGGATTTCCCGGTTGATGGAGTTCCACGGCTGATTACCCAATTGCAGACAGACTATCCCTTTCTGGATGACTATTGGGCGCGCCGCTTGGTCAAAGCCTATGGCACCGAGGCTCAACAGATGCTGGTTGGCGCAAGCGGGGAAAAGGATCTGGGGCGGGCCTTTGGTGCGACCTTGACAGAGCGCGAGGTCCGGTGGCTCATGGCACATGAATATGCCCGTCGTGCCGAGGATGTCGTTTGGCGGCGCAACCGGTTGGGGCTTCGGATGAGCAAGGATCAGATCGCGGCGCTCGACCAATGGATGGCCACCGCGTACGCGGAGGGGGCTAAAAATAAATCGCCGGTGGAGGAGGCTGTCCAATGACCCATATTCTTGCGATCGATCAGGGGACGACCTCGACACGGGCTATCCTTTTTGATAGGGCGATGTCTGTGGTCGACAGTTCCCAGCAAGAGTTTGCACAGCATTTCCCGGATTCAGGCTGGGTAGAGCATGACCCCGAAGACTTGTGGACCACCACGGTCGATACGTGCCGAGAGGTTCTGGCGAAGACCGGTCTGACGGCAAGCGACGTCACCGCCATTGGGATTACAAACCAGCGTGAAACCACCGTGGTCTGGGATCGTAAGACCGGCAAGGCCATCCACAATGCAATTGTCTGGCAGGACCGCCGGACATCAAGCCTGTGCCAGACACTTCGGGACGCGGGCCATCAGGCAATGGTGACCGAGAAGACCGGTCTGCTTCTGGACCCCTATTTTTCTGGGACAAAGCTGAAGTGGATTCTCGACAACGTCGAGGGCGCACGGGAGCAGGCCGAGAAGGGCGAACTTTTGTTCGGCACGGTCGATAGCTTTCTGATTTGGAAGATGACCAATGGCGCCGCGCATGTCACGGATGCCACCAACGCCGCGCGCACCATGCTTTATGATATCCGCAAAGGCCGGTGGAGCCAGACAATCTGTGACATGCTGGATATTCCGATGCAGATGCTACCAGAGGTCAAGGATTGTGCCGCCGATTTCGGCCATGCGACGGCCGATTTCGCAGGGGCCGAGCTGCCTATCCTAGGTGTTGCCGGTGACCAGCAGGCGGCGACTGTTGGGCAGGCCTGTTTCCAGCCGGGGATGCTGAAATCCACCTATGGAACGGGCTGTTTTGCTCTGTTGAATACGGGCGATACGCCGGTGATCAGCCAGAACCGCCTGCTGACCACGATCGCCTACCAGCTGGACGGCAAGCCGACCTATGCGCTTGAAGGTTCGATCTTTATCGCGGGTGCCGTGGTGCAATGGCTGCGGGATGCGTTGAAGATCATCGACAGCGCGGCCGAGACGCAAGAACTGTCTCAATCTGCCGATCCAACGCAATCGCTGATCCTTGTACCCGCTTTCACTGGGCTGGGTGCGCCATACTGGAACCCGGATTGCCGGGGCGCGATCTTTGGGCTGACCCGAAACTCTGGCCCGGCCGAGTTCTCTCGTGCAGCTTTGGAATGCGTTGGCTTCCAGACACGCGATCTGTTGGAAGCGATGCAGGCGGACTGGGGTGCGGGCTCTGGCTCTGCCACCCTGCGTGTCGACGGCGGGATGAGCGCAAGCGATGTAGCGATGCAGTTCCTGTCCGATATCATCGGAGCAGAGGTCGACCGCCCGGTCGTGCTGGAAACCACGGCGATTGGTGTGGCCTGGCTGGCAGGGATGCGGGCTGGTGTCTACCCGAACATGGAAGAGTTCGCTGCGCACTGGCAACGCGAACACCAGTTCGCGCCGTCCATGGATGCAGAGACACGTACCGAAAAATACGCAGCCTGGAAACGAGCGGTAGAGGCAACCATCAGCGTTTAGGTAAGGTTGAGGCCTTTTGGGGAAAACTCACACACACAAAGGTCTGGCGGCAACCGTGGTCGGGCCTTTCCCTTAGCGTATGACGAAGGCCAAATTTCCTAGGGAAATAGTGGTTGGTTTGTTGTCCGAATTTCCGTTTTCTTACTTTTCTTTCTTAGATCTGAGTTTCTGCGCCTAGTGAGCTATTGATCGGTTCAGGATGACCGATAATGTGCTCACGTAAGAGGACTAGATGATCAGTGAGTTTACGTTAAACCTGCCGCCGTATGCCCTGGCTTTGACGGGTGTCGTTATCTTTGTCGCCTCCTTTGCGCGGGGATATTCAGGCTTTGGCTTCTCAGCCATTCTGATGGCGGGTTTGCTGCCCATCCTGCCAGCATCGCAGCTGGTCCCGCTTTCCATCGCGCTAGAGATTTTGGCGTCTTGTAGTCTTGCGCCGCGCATCCTGCCGGACATCAACCGACGGTTTTTGGCAATCCTTCTGGTCGCCAGCCTGATCGGAACCCCTGCTGGCGTTTTCCTGCTGTCTTACTTTCCAGAAGACAAGCTGAGCCTCGCGGTTTACGGCGTTATTCTCGTCTCGACCGGTCTGATGCTGTTGTCGTCCTGGCGGCCTTTTTCTGTCGCCTTACCGGGGTTGTTTTTGGCGGGGCTGGTTGCCGGTGCCGTCAACGGTGCGACCGCCTTAAGCGGGTTGGTGCTGGCGCTCTTCTTCACCTCTTCGACGGTAGCTTCGCACACCATGCGAGCGACAATGATCGCTTACCTCTTTTTCACGGACGTTATCACCGGCGGTATGTTGTTCGCCGCGGATCACTACGACATGGTGACGCTGTGGCGGATTTTGGCCTTTGCGCCAATCATGCTTGTAGGGATTTGGCTGGGGTCACGGCATTTCCTTTCGACACCGACTGAATCCTTCAAGAACAGGGTTTTGTGGTTGCTTTTGCTCTTTTGCATTGCCGGTGCTGGACGGTTGGTCTTGAGCTGATCCGCTCAAGTCTGAAGGTTCATTCAGCTTGGGGCCCGTCTTGGGTGGTGCGCAGGGTCTTTATAATCTCCGGCACAGCAACCAGTGGAATAGCGAACAAAGCGATCATCTGCCAGTGTTCCCACCCCAAGGGGGCTGTTCGCAAAAGCGTCTGCAATGGCGGCCAGTATACCGCGGCAAGCTGGGCACCGATCATGGCAACCAATGCCAAGATCAACAACGGGTTCGAGAACCAGCCCAGTTTCCAGCACGGCCGCGTAAAAGACCTGAAGGCGAAAACGCTCATCTTCTCGAACAGGACCATGCCGCTGAAGGCGACAGTGCGTGCAATGGCCTCGCCCTCATGCATGAAGCTATGGAACAGATACAGGCTCGCGGTCCCGGTGTAGGCACCAAATGCAAGAATGATCCACATCGCAGTGCGGTCCAGAATGCCGGATTTTGGATTGCGCGGCGGCTGCGTCATCTGATCCGAGGTGCCGGGTTCTAGCCCCAACATCAGCGCGGTCACACCATCGGTAACAAGGTTCATCCAAAGAATTTGGGTTGGCAAAAAGATCAAAGGGCCGCCAAGGGCGAGATTGATAAGAATTGCGACAACTTCACCTGCGTTTGATGACAACAGGTACCGTACGAACCGTTGGATGTTGGCGAACTGTCGTCTGCCCTCTCGGATCGCGCGCTCTAGCGTGGCGAAGTTGTCGTCCAGCAAAACAAGGTCGGCTGCATCTTTGGCGACATCGGTGCCGCGTGTGCCCATAGCCACACCAATATCTGCTTTCTTCAGGGCGGGGGCATCATTCACGCCATCCCCGGTCATGGCTACGATTTGCCCATCTGCCTGAAGGGTGCGGATCAAGCGCATTTTGTGTTCGGGCGAGGTCCGGGCGAAAAGGACGGGCTGTTTCAGAAGCTGCGCAAGAGCTTCGTCATCGGTCTGTTCCAGTTCGGCACCGGTGATGGTTCGTTCGACTGGCATGTTCAGCTTTTCGGCGATCGCCCGCGCTGTCAGTGGCCCGTCGCCGGTGATCATGATCACGTCGATACCTGCGGACTTGCAGGCTTGGATCGCTGCGCGAACTTCTGGGCGCGGCGGGTCGACCATACCGACAAGTCCGATGAATTCGAGCGACTCTTCCTTGACCTCGGTCTGAGAGACTTCGCGCCGCGCAAGAGCAATGACACGCAGCCCGCGCTCTGCAAAAGAGGCATAGGCGGTTTCAATGGATTTGCGATCGGCATCGGTCAGCACAGCCGTTCCGTTGGGGCCGCGCCAATGGGTGCAGACATCCAGAACCTGTTCCGGGGCACCTTTGACCAGCTGGATCAGGTCTTCGCCCAACCAGCGAACGGTACTCATGCGTTTGCGCGCTGACGAAAAGGGTATTTCGGACAAGGCCGGCCCCGCGGGTATCGAGGTCCAGCCTTTGTACGCAAAGGTTAGCAATGCGCCTTCGGTTGGGTCGCCGACCATTTGCCACTGCGCTCCTTCGCGCCGAAGCTTGGCATGGTTACAGCCAACCATCACATCCAGTGCCGCGTCCAGATCGGCATTCGCGCCGTAACGAATAGGTTGACCTTCTAGCAAAATGCGCCCGGTCGGATCATATCCCGTTCCCACCGCATCATATTGACGACCAGTAATCCACAATGTCTCGGTCGTCATCATATTTTCGGTTAAGGTGCCCGTCTTGTCGGTGCAGATCACCGACGCAGAGCCAAGCGTTTCCATCGCCTGCAAACGCCGCGCCAATGCTTTCTGTCGCACCATCGCGGCAGCCCCAAGCGCGAGGCTGATCGTCACAACCGCGGGCAATCCTTCGGGCACGATGGCCACAGCCATCGAAAGTCCGGTCATGACCATGTCGATGACGTCACGACCCACAAGAACCCCGACCAAGGCAACGGCTACCCCGATCCCGATTGCAACCAGACCCAACTGCGCGCCAAGTTTCCCCAGTTGCCGAGAGAGGTTGGTTTCTTTCTCGCCGACAGAGCCGGTCAGGGTCGCGATCTTGCCAAATGCGGTCTTTGACCCGGTCGCTTCAACAATCGCCTCGGCCCTGCCAGAGACCACATGGGTGCCCATCATAACTGTGTTGTTTGCGTCGTCAGGGCGAATGGATTTGGAAACCGGTGCGGATTCGCCCGTCAGAACGCTCTCATCGACGCGCAGCTCAAGGGCGGTGGTTAGTCTTGCATCCGCAGGCACTTGGTCGCCTGCATCCAGAAGGATCAAATCCCCCGGAACGATTTCGCGGCGGTCGATCTCGATCAACTCTTGGTCCCGGATCACACGCGCCTTCGGGGCCAGCATATTGCGCAGGGCGGCCAGCGCGGTCTCGGCACGCCATTCCTGCACGAACCCAAGAACCCCGTTCAGGATGACGACCATCCCGATCGCAATACTGTCGACATGCTCTCCAAGTACCAATGCGACAAGCGCAGCACCAAGCAACAGCAACACCAATAATCCGGTAAACTGGCGCAGTAGAATTCGCCAAACCGATATTGGTTTGGCTTCAGCCAGCGCGTTGGGGCCGTGCTTTTGAAGCCGTTTGGCAGCCTCTGCACTGGTTAGGCCGGTAGGTTGGTTTTGTGGCTCGTCCGGACGCATGGTGAGTGTTCTGCCCTGATTAGAATACTTCCCAGTTTGAGCATGCCTGAAATTCAGGCTTTGAGGCAGGTCAAATTGGCTTAAGCGAACAAGGTCATGAAAGCCGGTTTAGTCGTAGAGCGCATTCAGTTCGTTCCTGAAGCGCTGAGCCACCTTCGGCCTTTTAGCTTTCAGGGTTGGGGTCAATAGACCGCTTTCCAGCGTCCAAGGTTCTACCTCTACATGAACCGCGTTGATGCGGGCAAAGGGCGGTATGTTGTCCATCTTTTCCAGAAGTCTGTTTCTCAGGGACTTACGTAAGTGTGCGTCATTAAAATCCTTTACCCCGGGGATTTGATTTTCTGCCCACTTTTCGAACCGTTCAGTATCAATCACCACCACGGCAGAGCACCACGGTTTACCGTCACCTAGAACACATGCTTGCTGGATTAGTGGATCGCTTTGAATTGCGGACTCGATTGGCATTGGGTTTACGTTCTCACCCGTGGACAGCACCAGGATATCTTTGATCCGCCCCTTTATCCGTACCCAGCCATTTTCAATCTCGGCTGCGTCTCCGGTGTGCAGCCAACCATCCTCATCTATCGCCTTCGCCGAGGCCGAAGGATTGCCCCAATACCCCATCATCAGGCCGGGTGAGCGGATCAGTAACTCTTGCTTTGGACCCGTCCTAACTTCGGCGCCAGGCAAGGCCTTTCCGACACTTTCCAATCGACGGTCTTCAAAGGTTGACCCGGTGGCAGCCGGTCCTGCTTCCGTCAGCCCATAGCCTTCGATCAGCGGAACCTCCATCGCGGCCATGAAGCGAAAGGTCTGCGCCGACAAGGGCGCGCCACCGCTGATCACCATCCGTAATCGGCCACCGAATGCGTCCCGAATGCGCGCGGCTACACGCGCGCCGATAAGGGACCAGAAGAACCTATCCAGCAAATTGGAACTCAGGCTCGGGTCGAGCGTGGTTTGGAACCGACGCCAGCCAGTCCGCTCGGTTTGCTTCATCAAGAAACCACCGATCAAGGATGACTGCGCGCGTTCCACGGCCTTGTGGTGGGCCTTTTCGAAAAGCCGCGGGACCGCAAGAAGTATGGTTGGGCGCTGCGAACGCAAATCCTCTGCCAGCACTTCGATCGACCGACCATAGGCAACTGTCGAGCCATTCAGCATTGGACAAAGCCAGCCCAAGGAGCGTTCGAACCCATGAGCCAGCGGAAGGATCGATAAGAACACGTCGTCTTCGAATATCTGGTTCACCTGCCCGACAGCGCGCGCATTCCAGAGAAGGGCGCCGTGGCTTAACATGACCCCCTTGGGCGGGCCGGTTGTTCCAGATGTGTAGATGATCGTTGCAAGTTGGTCTCCGTCTGATGGCAAAGGCTCAGAGCTTTCGGCAATGTTGTTCTCGGTATAGGCGCTGACGCGTGTGTCGTCCTGCCCATCTTCCCCCGACAACAGCCAGACGTTGCGCAAATCAGGCAGAGAATGGGTTTCTGTTCCTAGATCGGCCCAACGTTCGAATTCATCTGTCAGGCAAAGAGTCGCGCCACTATCACGCATCACATGACAAATGTTCGCGGGACTGTCGCGACCGTATAACGGGACCGTCACCAAGCCCTGTGCCATTGCGGCAAGATCAGTCACGACCCACTCGATCCCGTTTGGCAGGAAGATAGCAACCCGATCTCCGGGCTTTAAACCTGCTTCGGCAAAGGCTGCGCGTCGCCGTGCCACGCGCTGGGCAATATCTGACCAATTGTAGTCCTGAAAACCACCGCTGCCCGCATCCCGATACGCCACCGCCGAGGGCGTCGCTTTGACCCTTTCAAGAAAGGCTTCCGGGATGGTTTTGGCTTGTCCGATCACAACTCCGATCCACGAGCAGGTTGGAAAGTTCCTTATTTTGGCGCATTCCCCTACGGAACTTCCATGATTCAAATCAAATCGATTTTGGGCAACCCAGACTACGATTGTCCAATTGCTGCTTGCAAAAATGGGGGAGAGATGACCGAAAAAGTTCAATCACCTGCCGATCGGATCAAGACTCTGGTTCAGATGATCAAGGCCTCAGACCTGTATCCAGTAAACCCGATTGTTAACAGTGCGACCACTGAACCGGTCATTTGGGTGGACGGCCGGGACCATCTGTTATTCTGCTCTAACAACCTGCTTGGCCTGTCCAACCATCCGGACGTCAAAGAAGCGGCTGCAAAAGCTTTAGATCGCTACGGATTGGGGTCTGGTGGATCCCGCCAGATGGCTGCGAATATCGACGTGCATCGCGCTTTGGAGCTTCGGATCGCCGAACATCTGGGGCGAGAGGATGCGATCTGCTACACCACAGGCTATATGGCGAATGTCGGGACGGTACCGGCTTTAATCATGGTGGATTTGCTGCAAGCGATTGCGGCATCCTTGCTGGGTAAGTCCGATTTGGTTCCGCCAGAGTCCGAGGGATCAAGCTGGGAGGTGTTCAGCGAGCAATTGAACCACGCCAGTTTGGTGGACGGGGTTCGCCTTGCCAGAGCTGATGTCAGCAAGTTTCCACACAAAGATACCGCTAGGCTGAAAAAGCAATTGGAGGCCTCTGATAAACCATCGAAGTTCGTTGTCAGCGATGGTGTGTTCAGTATGGACGGGGACATTGCCCCGATCCCAGAGATTGCGCGCTTGGCGAAAAAGCACAACGCGATGCTGATGATTGACGATGCCCACGGGGTCGGCATGCTTGGCGAAAATGGTCGAGGCAGTCTGGAACACTTGGGCGTTTCAACCTCGGACGTTGATTTGCAGATGGGCACATTTACCAAAGCCTTTGGCGGGGTTGGTGGTTATGTCGCTGGTGACCGTGATCTGATTGATTTTCTGAGGATTTCAGCGCGCAGTTATATCTTTTCCGCGCCGTTACCGCCGTCGATCGCCGCAGGTGTGGCCGAGGCAATCGATGTCGCAGAGAAAGAACCCTGGCGCAGAGAAAAAGCGATGGAAAATGCCTTCTATTTCCGTCGCGAAGTTGAATCCCTTGGTTATGACACCCTTGGAAGCGAGGCTCACATCGTGCCCGCCCTGATCGGCAACGAACTAAAGGCCGCTGAGGTGACAAAAATGCTGCGCCATCGCGGCATCGTTGCCCCACATGCCCGGTATCCTGCCGTCGCTCCGGGTATGGCGCGCATTCGCTTTGTGATGACCTGCCAGCATGAAAGAGAGCAGATCGACTACTTGCTGAAATGTTTGGCCGAAGTACGCGAGCAGGACGCATAGCAGATGGCAGGTGAACCCACCCCCTTTGTGATCGTCACGGGTGCGTCTTCTGGGATTGGCTACGCCATCGCCGAAGCCTTGGCCAAACGTGCGCATAACCTTGTGCTTATCGCCAGACGGGAAGGCCCTTTGGCAGATGTGGCGCAAAAACTGTCTAAGGATTACGGAATAAAGGCCGAAGTGATCCCCGCAGACCTTTCCGACCCTGAAACCCCCGATGCACTTTTACAGGAAACACTCAAAAGAGGCCTCAAAATCGGCGGTCTGGTCAATAATGCGGGCTTCGGTGTCCCGGGCCTGCTGAGCGAAGTCGAGTGGCAGCGGCACCGCACCTGTCTTGAGGTGATGGCAGTGGCGCCGGTTCACTTAACCCAGTTATTTGCTCCCGAGATCGTCAAAAGCGGCGGGGGCATGATCATAAACGTGTCTTCCCTGTCAGCGATCCTTCCACCGCATGCTGGCGGGACGCTTTATTACCCGGTCAAATCGTTCCTGTATCAATTCTCGTTAGCGATGCGAGAAGAGCTGAAGCCTGACCACATTCATGTCACGGCGCTTTGTCCGGGGTTTACAGAAACCAACTTTCAGAATGCAGCTGGTGGAACGGTCGAATCCGTGGCCATGCCGCATTGGACGTGGAGTAAGGCAGAAGATGTCGCTGAGGCCGCAGTCATCGCGGTTGAGCGTAACAAAGCGGTTTGCATTCCGGGCCTGGTGAACAAGGTCATCGCGCTTGTGTTCAAGCTTGCGCCAAGTGCCGTGGGTCGGATGCTTGTTCACGGAACGCCTTAGATCTTAGAACACGTCGCCGGCGCTGACGAGCAGCGGCTGTTTGGAAAGGCGTTCCAGCATCGCGTCGTCCATCCCCACGACATCAATATGAAGCTTGGCTGATCCCTTTAATGCGCCAGACAAAACCCCTAGTTGCCCTTTCTCGCGCAGTCGCGTCAGCATGGGGCTGCGGGCGTCCAACATGATCAGGCCAACCTTCGCGTCGTGCTTTGCCAGCGCCGTCTCTAGTACTTCAAAGAACGCGGCTTCCGCGCCCTCGGGCATCAAAATGTTTCCAAACCGAACAATTCGCAGATTACGAAGGTTCAAAAACCGGTTTAACCCGGGCACGTGAGGCAGCACCTTTAGCAGAAGGACGCCTGTTAAACCGGGCATGGATTGGACCGACCAATTTAGCAACTCTGCCTGCGCGCCGGCGACGACACCGTTTTCATCCCGAATGCACATGAACTCTTCCGGCTTAAGCGTTGCGCGGAAGTCATCCAGTTCGTGGTCCTGATAAAGGGTTTGAAGCTGACCTGTCACGGCTTCAAGTTCGTCTTCACGTAACGCAGAAACCTCGCGGTCGGGCCGCGGAAAGAGGCGCGAGAAAAGGGTTAGTGGGATTTCGGCATCAACGGCGTAACCAATCTGTTCAGACAGTTTCAAAGAGAAGACGGTACTTTCTTCGACATAGGCAAAGCCAAAGCCGGGGCTTCCAACGGTTTCAAGACAGTAGTCACGAATATGTTCAATCAGTATTCCGGCCAATCCTTCGTTTTGACGGTCTGTCACGGTTGAGGCCATCACGAAGTGCCACGCCCCACAACTTTGGCCCATCAGGTTCTTGTGGCAATAATCCAGAACGAAAACGCAAAGCTCTCGACCTTTCTCGGAAAGAACAAAGTAGCGAGGATCCCTTAGGCGGGCGAGTTTCTTGGACACACCTAGAATGCGATAGCGGGTCGCCCTGCTGCCCCAGATCGTCTGGTCCAGAATGGCGACCGTTTGTTCGGACGGTGCAGTGTGGCAAGTGACAGCTTTCCCGGTATCCGCGTCGGACCAAAGGGTTTTAAGGGTCATCAGTCTCTCCTTTCGGGTCCAAAACGATGTCTCTGATATCTCTGAAAAGCTCGGTATCGGTGACGATGCGCGGAATTTTATTCTGACCGCCAAGGCCGCGCCGCAGTTTCATCCAGCGCGCAAATCCACCGGGTTTAACCATCTTGGCTTGTGGCGCGCCTATGGCTTGGTTGCGGCGAAGTTCTTCATAGTCTTCATTCAGTTCGGAAAGTCTGCGGTCTACGCGTTTCGCGAACTCTACAGCCGAGAATCCTTCAACGCCTTGCATGGGCTCGACAAGATACAGGTGATAGCCTCCGGTCTCATCTCGCAAGGTGCCCACAGAGTAGTCCAGTATCGTCGTGTTCTGATCGTGGGCGGCAGCGCTAATGGCCTCGGTTATTTCTGTTTCGATCAGGTGTTCCCCAAAGGTCGAAAGCCCCTGTTGGACGCGACCGACAACGATAAGACGCGGTGGGTCCAATTCAACAAAGCGAACGACATCCCCCACGACATACGACCAAAGCCCCGCAGCTGAGGTGATGACTAACGCGTAATCCTTGTTCGCCTCGACAGTCTCGATCCATCGCCTGTCTGGAGAAGAATGTTGTAGCTGAGCGGGATCTACGAACTCGAAGAAAACGCTACCATCAAGGTGCAGTCTTAGGCCTTCGCCATCGCCCCGGTCGGCATAAGCGAAAACGCCCTCGGACGCAGAATACATCTCGCGGGTTTCAGCATGGCTGCCTTTGAGCAATGCCGCGAACTCGTCTCTGTATGGGGCGAAATTGACGCCGCCATGAATGATCAGTTCCAAATTGGGAAACCAATCCTTCAATTGCGCATCCGGAGAACTGCTGTGTTTAGCGACCTCTGCAAGGAAGATTAGCAGCCAGTTGGGTGATCCCCCAAGGCAACGTACATCGTCAGTAAGTGCAATAGGCGACAGGCGCGCGATCTTTTCCTGCCAATCTTCCACATTTGCCAATTCACTGGGCGGTAGGACGCGGTGTTGAAGCCAGTTGGGCACTGCTGCTGCAGTCACAGCACTTACCGCGGCCAACGCCGCCCCTTTCGCGCGGTTCTCAAGCGCGACAGGTCCGGTAAGGGCAAGGACAGCACCACCCAGAAGACGGCTATGGGGACGACTTTTGAGGTGAAAACAGAGAAGGTCCAGGAAGCCACGCACGGCTGCTCGGCGCATATGGTTGGTGTAAGGGATGTATTTTGAGCGTCCCGATGTTGTACCGGAGGTCATGGTGAAAAATGGAATTTTTCCCGGCCAGCACACATCGACCAGTTCGGGAAAATCAGGCTGCCACCATTCCTGCCAGAATTGGTCATAGCCACGGATTGGCACATTCCGCTGAAAGTCTTCGATATCCTCTATCTCGTCGAAGTTATGCGCTTTTCCAAACTTGGTCTTTGACGCTTTGGCCAGAAGTTTCCGAAGAAGATCACGTTGCGCGACCTCTGCTAGTGTCCCCTCAATACGCCGAGTTCGCGCCCGAGCATAGAGCCGAGCCAGCCCAGTCCAGTCGGTATATTGGCGACCTTTCACAAGCTGTCTCCTTCGCGGCGGCCGCTGAAAACGAAAAGCTTCATGAGTGCGTATTCTATGCCTGACACAGTCACGAGGCAGAGCCCCCATGCGACGCGGTGCTGAAGGTCAAAGACTTGCGTCAGCGAATAGTTCAGGATGACCCCGATCAGAAGTATCAAGACGCTGGCCGCTATTTCCCGCTGCAGAGAAGACAGATAGGACAGGCGCGCTTTTGGAAACGACAACGTCCGGTGCAGATGGTGCTGGCGGAATATTCCGATGGTAAATGCCATGCCCCAGCTCAGGGGCGCCCGAGGAGAGAACGGGTTCAGGAAATACACAATCTCATAGGTCACCCAAGAGAGTGCTGTGCCCATCACGGCGACAATCGCAATCCGGACCAGTTCAGGTTGATCGTGGACTGTATTTACAAACCAACGCAGCATTGGATGAACCTCCCGGCACTGCCAGTTCTCGGCCTCCTTATCCTGATTGGGCGCCAAGCACGGCCTTGGTGGCAATGATCTTGATCAATCCAGTGACAGGGGTGAAGGACAGAGAGGCGCGTGATAGAGCGTAATCTTCAGTCTAAACCAGCCTGATCACTTGGCCCCTTGGCATATCCACTGGACGGCCTCGTCGACATCATCCGTAAGCTTCACGACTTTCAGGTCTTCTAAGTTGATCAGGCCTGCTTCGACCATTGTTTCAACCAGCATCTTTTGAATGGGCTGCCAAAACTCGGTTCCCATTGCGACCACTGGAAAGCGCGTCAGCTTTCGTGTCTGGATAAGAGTCGCGATTTCGAAAGCTTCGTCCAAAGTTCCAAAACCACCGGGCAAGACTACAAAGGCAGAAGAGTATTTGATCAACATAAGTTTGCGGACAAAGAAGTGATCAAAGTCCATGAACTGGTCCAGATATTCATTGGGTTCCTGTTCGGTCTCCAACTCGATATTGCACCCTAAACTGGTTCCCCCAGCCTCTTTGGCACCGCGATTGGCGGCTTCCATCAATCCAGGCCCGCCGCCCGTCATGACCGCGAACCCGGCCTCTGCAAGTTTCGCGCCCAAAGCGCGGGCCATTTCATAATTCGGAGAACCCGGCGCAATTCGAGAAGAGCCGAAAACGGTCACACATGGAGCCGTTACCTCGAACAATTTGAAGCCTCGCAGTATCTCAAGGAAGATGGCGACCGCACTTTCGACGTCTTCTTGTTTTTGCTGGCGGCCCGCAATGAAGGCAGCTTCTGTTCCCCGAATTAATTCGGATAAAGAGCTATTCTGTGGGTATCGCTGCATGTCTCCCTCCCTTCAGACAAAGTGCAGTGGGAGGGCTGGTTACCCCGCCTCGAACGAACAGGATTTGAGCCAGCAGGAGAGCAAAGCATGCGGAAGCGTCGGTCCGCGGGCGATCCCAAGGTATTCGTCGTTGTCGCGGATAGACGATTTCCTTAGCGAACACCGCCAATGCCCGTTCGGTTTAGAAGCATTGCCGCGAATGCTGATGTTCCAGCCGGGTTTTTCCGAGTGGATCAGGTCCAGAATTATGTCCGTGGACTCAAGGTCACTTTTTGCCAGTTTCTTGTGTGCAAGATGCTCAATCGTATCCAGAACACGTTCGGAAAGCGTGTCATCAATCACCAGTGCTGCTTCAAGTTCTTCGGCCAAAGCTGCAAGTTTCTTGTCCATTGCAAACCTCCCTTTCAATGCGGACAGCATGTGATCCAACAAGTTTGCTGTCTTTGAGCCGGATCAATGATCTTCGTGAAATCTTGGAGATAATCACACGGGTTAAATTCCAGTTTAGGAGGCTTCTGGATCATGCCTGATAAGCAAGACGTCATATTCTTCGAGAATTTGCGGCGCGAGGATGTCGCGTTGGTCGGCGGCAAGAATTCATCGCTTGGAGAGATGGTTCAGCAACTCGGTTCCGTTGGGATCAAGGTGCCGATTGGTTTCGCGACCACCTCGGGCGCGTTTCGTCGGTTCATTGACGAGAATAATCTGGAAGCGGTTATCAAGAGCACTCTCGCGGACTTCGACTCGGGGAAAATTGACCTGCATACAGCCGGTCAAAGCATCAGGGCTGCAATTGTTGGTGGCGACTGGCCTGACGAAATCGAGGCCGCGATCAAGGATGCCTACCGCGAGCTTTCCGAACGTGCTGGTCAGCAAAATCTTTCTGTTGCCGTCAGGTCCAGCGCGACCGCCGAAGACTTGCCTGACGCCAGTTTTGCGGGTCAGCAGGAAACCTTTCTGAATGTTGTTGGCGAAGACGACCTGCTGACGGCGTGCCGCAAGTGCTATGCGTCGCTGTTTACCGATCGGGCGATCACCTATCGAAACGTGAAGGGGTTCGACCACATGCAGGTCGCCCTTTCGGTTGGGGTGCAGCAGATGGTTCGTTCGGATATCGGCGGCTCTGGCGTGATGTTCTCGATCGATACAGAGTCAGGCTTTGACAAGGTCGTATTAATCAACGCGGCTTGGGGCTTAGGCGAAAACGTCGTTCAGGGGGCTGTGACGCCCGACGAGTTTCAGGTCTACAAACCCTTCTTGGACCGTAAGGGCGTGTGCCCGATCATCGAAAAACGGCTGGGCGCCAAAGAGATCAAGATGATCTATTCCGGGCAGGGCGACGACAAACCGGTCAGAAACGTCCCAACCTCGCGATCAGAGCGCAGCCAATACGTTTTGACCGACGACGAAGTGCTGGATCTCGCCCGTCAGGCTGCGACGATCGAGAAGCACTATGGTCTGGCAATGGATATGGAGTGGGCCAAGGATGGCAAAACCGGTGAGCTGTTCATCGTTCAGGCCCGTCCCGAAACGGTGAAGTCACGCCTTAGTACTGGCCTGCTTAAAAGCTACAAGGTCGGGGACCACGGGCCCGTTGTCGCCACGGGCCTTTCGGTCGGAGAGCAGATTTCGACAGGCCGGGTTTGCTTGATCGAGGACGTCGCGGACATCGACCGTTTCGTCGATGGATCGGTTCTGGTGACCTCGACAACGGACCCAGATTGGGTGCCAGTAATGAAACGGGCCTCTGCCATCGTGACAGATCACGGCGGCCGGACCAGTCACGCGGCGATCGTCAGCCGCGAACTTGGGGTGCCCGCGATAGTTGGCTGTGGTGATGCCACCCACGTCTTGCATGACCAACAAGAGGTGACGGTCTGCTGTGCCGAGGGCGACGAAGGCTTTGTCTATGACGGTATCGCAGAGTTCTCGGTGGAAGAGCTGGATCTGGATCATGTGCCCCAGACGCAAACCAAGGTCATGTTGAATCTTGCGAACCCCGCGACATCCTCTCGGTGGTGGCAGTTGCCGTCTGATGGGATCGGTCTGGCCCGAATGGAATTCGTGATTTCCAATACCATCCGGGTGCATCCATTGGCGCTGATACACTTCGATCAAATTCAGGACGAAAGCGTTCGGGAGGAGATCGAGACACTGACAAGGGGGTATTCCAGCAAGCCGGACTTCTTCGTTGATCGCCTTGCGACAGGACTGTCGCGTCTGGCAGCGGTGGCGCACCCGAACCCGATGATCCTGCGGATGAGTGATTTCAAAACAAACGAATACGCTGATCTGTTGGGCGGGCGTCAGTTTGAGCCACTTGAAGAGAACCCGATGATCGGTTGGCGGGGCGCATCCCGGTACTATGACCCGGCTTATTCGGATGGTTTTCGACTAGAGTGCCGCGCAGTCAGAAAGCTGCGAGAGGAGCTGGGCTTTGACAATGTTCGTCTGATGATCCCGTTCTGTCGTACCCCGGAAGAGGCCGATCGAGTTCTGGAAGTCATGAAGGACGAAGGGCTGGAGCGCGGAAAGAACGGGCTGCAAATATACGTCATGTGCGAGGTGCCCTCGAACGTCATATTGGCGGAAGAATTTGCCAAACGGTTTGACGGCTTCTCGATTGGGTCCAACGACCTGACGCAGCTGACGCTTGGCATTGACCGCGATAGCGACAAGCTGGCCCCTATTTTCGACGAACGGCACGCGGCGGTCGTCTGGATGATCCAGACCGTGATCAAGACCGCGCATGAGTGCGGAAGAAAAGTCGGGCTATGTGGGCAGGCTCCGTCCAATTATCCAGAGTTTGCAAGGGTGCTGGTGGATGCCGGAATCGACACGGTTTCCGTAACTCCTGACAGCTTCCTGAAGGTCAAAGCTCAGGTTGCCGCGGCCGAGAAACAGCGCGATGGAAAGACGATCACCTAAGGTAAGGCAAAAAATTTCTTGCAAGATGCCTGCATTGTTTGCGTTGTGGTGTCGCGCTTCAACGCGTTTGGGACAGCGCCGTTACAGCCGCCCTTGATTCAAATCATGGCGGTTGGGAGGGAAGGCAACAGGATAGGGTCGCTGCGGTTTTGAGGCCGTAGATGTTTGGGGGTCGAAATATGCTTCACACAGATCGTGTTGAATCTGCGGTTAAGGTAAATCGAGCAGAATTGTTCCGGTTTGGAACGGCTTTGATTTTCATTGTCGCGATCATGCTTTTTACCATCGTTCGAACCGATGGGGGAACGGATGGGGTTCTTCTGGTCGTCGCCGCAATGATTGGCGGCTACATGGCGATGAACATCGGTGCGAATGATGTGGCCAACAATGTTGGTCCGGCGGTTGGCAGTCAGGCGATTACACTGACCGGGGCCATCGTCATCGCCGCCTTCTTCGAGGCCGGTGGTGCATTGATTGCTGGCGGTGATGTGGTTGGCACCATCAAGAAAGGGATCATCGACCCGGATCTGATCGCCGATCGCGATACGTTCATCTGGCTTATGACGGCCGCTCTTTTGGCAGCAGCGGTCTGGCTGAACGTGGCAACCGCTGTCGGAGCGCCCGTTTCGACCACGCACTCTATTGTCGGTGGCGTTCTGGGGGCCGGCATTGCGGCCAGTGGCTGGGGTATCGCCGATTGGAATCAGGTCGGTCTGATCGCCGCAAGCTGGGTCATTTCGCCGGTTCTTGGCGGTTTGATCGCCGCAGGATTCCTGTATTTGATCAAACATTCCATCACGTACAAGAAAGATGTGCTGACCGCCGCGAATAGGATGGTTCCCTTGCTCGTGGCGATCATGGCCATGTCCTTCGGTACATATCTGATGCTGAAGGGGGTTAAGAAGCTCATTAAAGTTGGGTTCCCGACCGCGCTTCTTATTGGGTTTGCCGTGGCCGTACTGGCCTACATGATCATGCGCCCCTATGTGGCCCGGATGACCAAGGCGATGGAAAATCACAAATCCAGCGTCAATGATCTGTTCACGATCCCGCTCATATTCGCCGCTGCTCTTCTTAGCTTTGCTCATGGTGCCAATGACGTTGCCAACGCTGTTGGGCCACTTGCCGGTATCAACGAAGCCATCACCGCAGGTGGCGTAGCGGCCAAGGCTTCGATCCCGCTTTGGGTCATGGCAGTTGGTGCTATCGGCATTTCCTTGGGGCTGGCGCTTTATGGTCCTAAACTGATCCGAACAGTGGGTTCTGAGATCACCGAGCTCGACAAGACGCGCGCCTTTTGTATCGCGCTTGCCGCTGCCATTACCGTGATCGTCGCCTCTCAGCTTGGCTTGCCGGTCAGTTCTACCCACATCGCTGTTGGAGGGGTGTTTGGTGTTGGGTTCCTGCGGGAGTTCATCAAATCCAGCTACGCGCAAACACTTCAGGAAATTCGCGACCACCACACTGAAAACAACCCCGAAGAAGTGGATGCTTTCCTAGAGAAGTTCGAAGCCGCGGATGTGGAAACAAAAGGTTATATGCTGCGCGAACTGAAAGCTCAGACCTCAGGCCAACGGATTCTTGCCAAGCGTGAACGCCGGGGTCTAAGACGCGTCCATCGCGTTGAACTGGTCAAACGCAACCTCTTGCTACGCATCGCGGCAGCTTGGGTCATCACAGTTCCGATTGCTGGCAGCCTTGCGGCGATGTTCTTCTACATGATCCGCGGCATCATGCTGCCCTAACCCGTCTGAAAAGATGATCACAGAGCTGAACCATCTGGAGTTATCAACCGGGCTCATTGGTGGGCTTGCGCTGTTTCTCTTTGGGATGGACATCATGACGCGCGCGCTGAAACAAGTGGCGGGCGCGTCGATGAAGTCGATCTTGGCGCGCATGACGGGCAACCGGTTTCTGGGAATGTCCGCAGGCGCAATTGTTACGGCGATCATCCAGTCGTCATCAATCACGACGGTCCTTCTGGTGGGGTTCGTGTCGGCTGGCCTGATGACAAGCGCACAAAGCGTGGCCGTGATCCTGGGCGCGAATATCGGCACGACCATCACGGCCCAGATTCTGGCCTTCAAGGTGACCGCCTTGGCGTTGCCCGTGCTATCAGTCGGGTTCTTTGTTTCTTTCGTTGCAAAGAACAAGGTGACGCGCGAGTACGGTCGCATCCTGCTTGGGGTGGGCATGGTGTTCTTCGGGATGGCAATCATGTCAGACGCGATGAAGCCGCTGCGTGACTTTCAACCCTTCCTGAACTTCATGCTGTCCTTGGAAAGCGTGTTTCTGGCCGCTCTGGTCGGGGCGGGGTTCACCGCCTTGGTCCAGTCTTCTTCGGCAACCACCGGCATTCTTATCGTCATGGCTGGGCAAGGTCTGATCGGGTTAGAGCCTGCGGTGGCGCTGGCTTTAGGTGCGAATATCGGGACATGCGTGACCGCGTTACTGGCGGCGATCGGAAAACGGAGAGAGGCCGTTCGTGTGGCCTTGGTACACACGATCTTCAACGTTGCAGGCGTCCTGATCTGGATCGGGTTTGTTGAAGAACTGGCCGGGTTCGCCCGACATATTTCGATTGGAGCAGAGGCCGGGGAGGTGAGCTTGCCGCGCCAGATCGCGAATGTTCACACCTTCTTCAACATTGTGAACGCGTTCCTGTTCATTGGCTTCACGAAACAGATCAACAGGTTCGTCGAATGGCTGGTGCCCGAGAGGCTGGAGAAGCCTGAACCCGGCTTCGCCCCGAAACACCTTGATCCAAAATTTCTGGATGTCCCCGCGATCGCCATCGATGCCGTGCGTCTGGAGATTCTGCATCTTGGCCAGTTGCTGCGAAACTTGCTTTCAACGGCGATCCCCACCGTCACAACAGGAAGCCCTTTGGAAATTGACGAACTCAGAGTGTTGGACAGGCCTGTCGACCTACTGCACCGGGAGATCGTTGGTTACATGCGCCAGATAAGTTTGCGGAGCTTGCCGGCAGAGGAATCCGATCTTCTGATCGGGCTGGTGAAGATCGCTAATGACATGGAACACATCGGCGACCTTGTAGCGACCGGCATGGTGACGTCAGCACGCAAGCGACTGGATGAAGAGGTTGTGATAAGCCCAACCACCGCGGGGGTCATTGCAGGCCTTCACCGAGAGGTCGTCGAAAGCCTCGACGGTGTGCTCCTCTCGCTTGAAACTCAAGACCCCGAGGTTGCCGCCGACGTTAGAAAGATGAAGGCCGATTTCTCGGAGTTGGTGGAAGGCATCGCGAGCCACGAAATAGAACGGCTTCGCGCAGACGAACCGAAACGCTTGCACACCTACACGCGTGAGATCGAGTTGACGGAAACGCTGGATGACATCTTCAAGATCATTCGCCGTATCGCCAGAACCGAGATGGCTATTCTGCAAAAGCCCGGCAGCTGACGTGGGAGACGCGGTGCTGATGATCGGCTAAAGGCAGGTCGCGAGTATCCTTCGTGCCAAAAGAAATAGACGCCGTGGCTTTGATTCTGGACGAAGGACTTTTCCTAAACCTCAGGTTTTGCCGCCTCTGATCTAGCGTGATTGGATCGCGCTAATGTAGTTGTCGAGTTTTTTCTATTTCACGGCGCAAATGTTCTGAATTTTTGAAGGCTAACTCTGTAGGATACGGATCATCCTTTCAGTTGGTCGGACCCTCCAATGACACGCTTTAATGCCTTCTCGCTTTTGAAGAATGCCTTATCTGGCAACAAAAACTGGACCGAGCAGTGGCCCGAAGTTGAACCCAAAAGCTCTTATGATGTGATCATCGTTGGGGCGGGCGGCCATGGGCTTGGTGCTGCGTATTACCTTGCGAAAGAGCACGGCATTACGAATGTTGCGGTCATCGACAAGGGCTGGCTTGGTGGCGGCAATACCGGCCGAAACACGACGATTATTCGGTCCAACTATCTCTATGACGAAAGCGCACGGCTGTACGATCATGCTGTCGATCTATGGGAGGATCTAAGCCAGGACCTGAACTATAACGTCATGTACTCTCGCCGGGGCGTGTTGATGCTGGCTCATAACGTCCATGACGTTCAAAGCTTCAAACGGCACATCCATGCCAATCGTCTGAATGGCGTCGATAACCGATGGCTGACGCCCGAAGAGTGCAAAGAATACTGTCCCCCGCTGAGCATTTCCAAAAATGCCCGCTACCCGGTTATGGGCGGCGCGTTGCAAGAGCGCGCGGGAACGGCGCGTCACGATGCTGTCGCTTGGGGCTATGCCCGTGGTGCGGCGATGCGCGGGGTCGATATCATTCAGAATTGCCCTGTCACCGCGATACGCCGCAATGCTGACGGGTCGGTTGCCGGCGTCGAGACGGCCAAAGGGTTTATCAAGGCGAACAAGGTTGGTGTCTCTGCGGCAGGTCACACTTCGGTCGTGATGCAAACCGCGGACGTGCGGCTTCCGCTGGAAAGCTATCCGCTTCAGGCGCTGGTCAGCGAGCCGGTAAAGCCGATCTTCCCGTGCGTTGTAATGTCCAACGCGGTCCACGCCTACATCAGCCAGTCTGACAAAGGGGAGTTGGTGATTGGCTCTGGCACGGACCAGTACACCAGTTATAGCCAGCGGGGCGGCCTGCCGTTGATCGAACACACCGTTGCCGCCATCACCGAGATTTTCCCCATCTTCAACCGTATGAGGATGCTGCGCAAATGGGGCGGGATCGTTGATGTGACGCCTGACCGATCTGCGATCATTTCCAAAACGCCGGTGGATGGGCTGTACGTCAATTGCGGTTGGGGCACGGGCGGTTTCAAAGCCACGCCCGGGTCGGCGCATACCTTTGCGTGGACCATCGCCAAGAACGAACCCCACCCGATCAATGCGCCCTTCACGATGGAACGGTTCCGCACCGGGCGCCTGATCGACGAGGCCGCCGCGGCCGCCGTGGCACATTAGGGAGGTCCTCGATGCTTTTGATCCATTGCCCGTATTGCGACGAAACCCTGCCCGAGGCCGAATTCACCTATGCAGGTCAGGCGCACGTTATTCGCCACCCTGAACCGTCTTCACAGACCGATCAGGAATGGGAAGAGTTCTTGTTCATCCGTGAAAACGTGAAGGGCGACCATTTTGAGCGCTGGCGGCATTTTCATGGCTGTGGCCGGTACTTCAACGCGGTTCGAAACACGGTTTCGGACAAGTTCCTGACGACATACAAGGCGGGCGCCCCGCGTCCGCAACTGTCCGATTTGAAGGAGGGCGGGGAATGAGCCTTTATCGTGTCGCGGGCAAAGGCCGGGTAACGACGGCCAAGCCGGTCAGCTTCAGCTTTGATGGACGCACCTACAAAGGCCTAGAGGGCGATACCGTCGCTTCGGCCCTGTTGGCGAATGGCGTGCACCTTATGGGCAGGTCCTTCAAATATCATCGGCCACGCGGACCTGTTGCCGCCGGTTCGGAAGAACCCAATGCGCTGATCGGAACACGTCGCGGGCCCGGACGGTTCGAGCCCAACACCCGCGCGACCGTTCAGGAAATCTGGGATGGTCTGCAAGTCACTTCGCAGAATAAATACCCAAGCCTGAAGTTCGACATCGGCGCGGTCAACGATGCAGCCTACATGCTGTTTTCGGCTGGCTTCTATTACAAGACATTCATGTGGCCGAAGAGCTTTTGGCACAAGGTTTATGAACCTTTCATTCGCGCCGCGGCCGGATTGGGTGTGTCCCCGACAGAGGAAGACCCTGACACCTATGCCTCGCGCAACATGCATTGCGACCTTCTGATCGTTGGCGCAGGACCGACCGGGCTGGCAGCGGCGCGGGCGGCGGCCATGGATGGCCTGAAAGTCGTGGTTGTCGATGAAAACCCCGAGGCTGGCGGCAGTCTTCTTTCCGAACCTCAGGTACAGATCAACGGCCAAAGCGCATGGGACTGGCTGAGCGGAGAGCTTGATGCCCTGCAAGAGCTGGGCGTCAAAGTCATGACCCGCACGACGGCCATTGGCTACTACCATCAGAACATGATTGGCCTGTGTGAAAAGGTCACCGATCATCTGGCCGTTTTGCCGGAGGATACCCCGCGTGAACGGATGTGGCGTGTCCGCGCAAAGCAGGTGGTTCTGGCGCAGGGCGCGTTGGAAAAGCCTTTGGTGTTCAACGGAAACGACCGTCCCGGCGTGATGCTGGCGGGGTCGGCGCAGACCTATCTGAACCGATATGGGGTGCTGGTTGGCAAACAGCCCGTGATCCTGACCAGCCACGACAGCGCTTGGCATGCGGCCTTTGATCTGCACGACGCAGGTGCAAAGGTTCAAGCGATCGTGGACACGCGCGACAGTGTGAACGAGGCACTGCAAAAGGAAGCCCGTGACCGCGGAATACCGGTGAAGCTTTCCCACACCGCGACCGGGACTTCGGGCAGATTGAGGGTGAAGTCATTGCGGGTAAATCCCGTTTCTGGCGCGACGGTTGGCGCAGGGTATAACATCGCCTGCGATGCGGTGCTGATGTCTGGTGGATGGACCCCTTCGCTGCATCTGTTTTCCCATACCAAGGGCTCTTTGGCGTGGGATGATGACAGAACGACCTTTCTGCCCAAGGAAACGCCAGAGGATTGCGTGATTGCAGGGGCAAGCCGTGGACTTTGGGGGGTCGCCGCTGCGTTGATGGACGGGGCCGAGAAGGGGCGCGCGGTTGTCGCTGCTCTTGGGAAAAAGGCCAACGTTCAGGACTATTCGGTCGAGGTTGACCGGGCCGGATCGGGCGTTTCGCATAAAGAGCTTCCCACCGACCAGAACCCCGGCAAAGCCAAGGCCTTCATCGATTTCCAGAACGATGTAACCGCCAAGGATGTGCGCCTTGCTGTGCGCGAGGGGATGCGCTCTATCGAGCATGTCAAACGCTACACCACGACCGGGATGGCGACCGACCAGGGCAAGATGTCGAACATCAACGGGCTGAATATCGCGGCTGATGCTCTTGGCAAAAAGCAGCCAGAGGTTGGCCTGACGACGTTCCGTCCGCCCTATACGCCGACGACATTTGGGGCCTTCGCGGGGTATCACCGAGGTGATCACTTCGAGGTCGTCCGTAAAACCCAAATCGATTCCTGGGCTGAAGAAAACGGCGCGGTATTCGAACCCGTCGGGCAATGGCGCAGGGCTTGGTACTTCCCAAAGTCGGGGGAAGACATGGATGCGGCGGTACGGCGCGAATGCGCTGCCACCCGCGCCTCTGTCGGCATCTTTGACGCCTCGACCCTTGGTAAGATCGAAGTGGTTGGCCCGGATGCGGTTGAATTCATGAACCGGATGTACACCAACCCATGGACCAAGCTCGCACCGGGACGCTGCCGCTATGGTCTGCTACTTGGGGACGACGGCTATATTCGCGACGATGGCGTTATCGGGCGCCTAAGCCAAGACCGCTTTCACGTGACGACCACGACCGGGGGCGCGGCGCGTGTTCTGAACATGATGGAGGACTACCTTCAGACGGAATGGCCAGAATTGAATGTCTGGCTGACCTCGACTTCCGAGCAATGGTCGACAATCGCTTTGAACGGTCCGAATGCCGCCAAGCTTTTGCAGCCACTGGTCGATGGGGTCGAGCTGACCGAAGAGGCCTTCCCGCATATGTCCTGCATTGAATGCACGGTTGCCGGGCTTCCTGCGCGCTTGTTCCGGGTCAGCTTTACAGGCGAGATCGGGTTTGAGGTGAACGTTCCTGCGCCCTATGGCCGACAGCTTTGGGAAGCGCTTTGGGACGCAGGGCAGCAGTATGACATCACGGCCTATGGAACCGAGACCATGCACGTCCTTCGCGCCGAAAAAGGCTATATCATCGTGGGTCAGGACACCGACGGAACGGTCACCCCGTACGACGCAGGCATGGGCTGGGCCGTTGGTAAGAAGAAGCCTGATTTCGTAGGCATGCGCGGTTTGGCTCGGCCTGATCTTGTGGCGGAAGGGCGCAAACATCTTGTGGGCCTTTTGACCGAGGATCATTCGAAGCTTGAAGAGGGCGCGCAGATCGTCTTTGACAAAAACCAGCCCATTCCAATGACAATGGTCGGCCACGTCACGTCGTCATACGACGTCGGAACAACTGGGCGTCCGATTGCCTTGGCCTTGGTTGAGGGTGGGCATGACAAGGTAGGGGATACCGTCTACATCCCGATGCCCGACCGGACAATCGCCGCGAAGATCACGGACACTGTGTTCTATGATCCTGAAAACAATCGCCTGAAAATCGGATCGGGGGTCTGACATGTCTGTTTCAATCTCAACCCTGTCTGCTGGTGTGATCATCGAGACAAAGTCTGCACGCGTTTCGGTGGCTGCGCCAAAGGGGCGGCTGTCTCTGCGGACGCGCGGTGATCTGGGCGTTTTTGGATCAGCGCTTGGCGTGGAAATGCCAAGCAAGATCGGTGCTTGTGTCAGGTCTGGCGAACTTGAAGTGCTGTGCCTTGGACCCGATGAATGGACCTTGATGCTGCCACAGGATCAGGTCGCAAGCATCTTCGATGCTCTGAACGCCATTTATGAAGCACAACCGCACAGCCTGACCGAGGTCAGCGCGCGGGAGGTCACGTTTGAAATCGAAGGCACCCACGCGACCGACTTGCTGTCAATCGGATGCCCGCGAGACATTGAGTCCATTCCGGTCGGAGAGGCCAGACGGACCGTATTTGATGGGGTAACAGTGATTTTGTGGCGTGATGCCTCGACCCAGTTTCGGATGGATGTCTGGAACAGTTTCGCCCCGTATCTGGCGCAAACGCTAGAGACCGGATGCAAGGAAATCGCGGCAGAACTTGCCTGATGGCCTAGGCTTCTAGTGGTGCCGATTGGCGCAGAACCTTTGGCGTGGCCCCAAATCTGCGCCGAAAGGTACGGCTAAAATGCGAAGAGTCGCAGAAACCGCAATCCATCGCGATCTGGGCAATGGATTTCTGTGTCGTGGTTATCAAATGCCGCGCGATATCTAGGCGCATCTCCAGATAAGCCGCCTTGGGTGACGTATCGAGCGCGAGACGGAAGTGTCTTTCGATCTGGCGCTTGCTGTTGCCCATACGGTCAGACAGGTCATCAACTGAAATGGGTGTGTCTATGTTCTGCTGCATCAAAAGCAGGGCACGTTGCACAATCGGGTCCCGCGTCTTCAGCTTGATGGGTTGGCCCGGCTGCGGCTTTTCGGCCTGTAGGGCTTCGTCGATAATCATGATGTGCAGGCTCTTGCTGGCTTGCGACCTGCCTACATGCTTGTCCACCAGATAGGCCGCCAAATGCGCAGAGCTTGCGCCGCCAGAACAGGTTAACCGGTCACGATCGACGACAAAGATCTGGTCGGAGACAGGATCAAGCCCTTCAAACTGCTCCAAGAAATCCAGATGATGGAACCAGCTGACGCAGCAGCGATACCCCTCTAGAAGGCCCGCTTCATGCAAAAGAAAAGCGCCCGTGCAGACACCAATAAGTGGGACGCCCTTATCGGCGGCTTGATTGAGAAACTTGTGGTAAAGCGGGCCAAGCTTGGGTGTTTCGTCCATCAGGCCGCCCACCACGACGATATAGTCGAACCGCGTCGGGTCGCCCAATCGCTCGTTCGGTTGTACCGAAATGCCGCTGCTGGATAGCACCGGGTTCATCGTGTCGGAGAGAACGGTCCACTTGCACAGGATCGGTCGGCTTCGATCGCCTTCGTCCGCAGCAAGGCGCAGGACGTCGACAAAATTCGCAAAGGCACAAAGCGTAAAGCGTTTAGCAAGAATGAAGCCGATCGAAAGCCGTGGCTTTTCTGACTTTGGGCGCTTTGTGCGTTGAAGAGAGCTATCGATTGGCACGTCAATGGATCCTGACAATGGTCTGGGGCGTCCGAAGCCCTTCACCAGTTGGCTTTGAATTTGTCGTAGTGGTAATCCTACTTTGACGCAAACATTCTATTTTTTGACGCAAAATTCTCGACCCTGTGCCGGTGGGACAGCTCCTTTCATCGGAGCGATGTCACCCAATTTTCAACCCAGTCTGTTGACCGACCAATCAACACCTACAAAGATCGAACCGAGGGGGACGAAAACTTGGCAAAATTTCCTGAAAAGGCGAAGGTCGTCATTGTTGGGCTGGGTGGCATCGTGGGTGCCTCGGTCGCGCATCATCTGATCGAGAATGGATGGGACGATATTGTCGGCATCGACAAGTCGGGCATCCCCACCGATATCGGCTCGACCGCTCATGCGTCAGACTTCTGCTTTGCGACCGGGCACGACTATCTTACCGCCTGGACGACGCTATATTCGATGAACTTCTACGAAGAGATGGGCCACTATTCCCGGATCGGCGGTTTGGAGGTTGTGCGCAATGGCGACGATGTGCGTCTGGCAGAGGTGCGCCGCCGCATTGACTCGGGCCGTGCGTTTGGCGCGGATCTTAAGATGATTTCGGCCGCTGAAGCGAAAGAGAAGTTCCCGCTGCTGGAGGAAGATCAAATTCAGGCCGCGCTGTGGGATCCACATGCAGGACTGGTGGTTCCTCGTTCGCAGACCGTTGCTGGCAAGCTGGTCGATGCCTGTGTGAAAACTGGAAAGCTTCAGTCGTTCGCGAACACCTCGGCATTGGAGCTGTTGAAAGACGGCGACCGTATCACCGGCGTCAGGACAGAGCGGGGCGACATTGCCGCGGACCACGTGATCGTATGTGCAGGTCTGTGGGGGCGGCTAATCGCCGAAATGGCTGGTGAGGACCTGCCGGTAATGCCTGTTGATCACCCTTTGACCTTCTTCAGCCCGTTCACTGAATTTGAGGGCACCGGTGTCGAAATTGGTTACCCCTTGCTGCGTGATCAGGGCAACTCTGCCTACATGCGCGACACAGGTGACCCGAACTCTACCGAAGGCGGCCAGATTGAGTGGGGGTATTACTATGAAACAGAGCCGCATCTGGTTCACCCCAAAGATATTCTTGAAAAAGAGCAGGCGCGTCTGTCCCCATCGCAGCGCGATCTTGAACTTGACGAAGTGATCGAGCCGCTGGAACGCGCGATCGAACTGACGCCCATCTTGGGTGAACTGGGGTATCGCGAGCACCATTCGTTCAACGGGCTTCTGCAAACAACAACGGACGGTGGGCCTTCGATCGGTGAAAGCCAAAAGTTGCGGGGTCTTTGGTATGCGGTGGCCATTTGGGTGAAAGATGCCCCGGGAATGGCCAAGCTACTTGCCGATTGGATGACGCACGGGCGGACCCATATCGATCACAACGGTATCGACTATGCGCGGTTCAGCGACTTTCAGCTGGACGCAGGGTTTATCCATGATCGCTGCTATGAAACCGCTCAGAAGATCTACAATCCTCCGGTCCACCCCCGAGAGCCGTTTTCAAAAGGCCGGAACATACGCCGGTCACCATTCTACGAACGAGAGGTCGAGCTTGGCGGATACTTCATGGAACTGGGCGGTTGGGAGCGTGCCCATGGCTATGCAGCGAACGAGCCTCTGCTAGAGAAATACGCTGATCAGGTGCCTGTGCGTGAAAACGAATGGGACAACCGCCACTTCTGGCGCGTCTCAAATGCGGAACAGCTGGAGATGAGCGCGGATTGCGCGATTATCAACCTGTCGCACTTCCACATGACGGATATCAGCGGGCCGGACCACGTCGCCTTTCTAGAGTGGCTGTGTGCCGCGAAGATTGGTGGGGACCGGAATATCAATCGGGGGATCTATACCCATATGCTTGATGATGAGGGTATGGTCCGCGCCGATTTCACAGTGTTCCGCATGGCGGATTATTGTCGTTTGGTGAACGGTGCCGATGCCGGACCACGCGATTTCCAATACATGTCGCGGATCGCGCAGGACAAAGGCTTTGATGTCACGATCACCGACGTGACAGAGCAATTCACGACAATAGGCATCTGGGGGCCAAATGCGCGTGAAAACCTGAAAAAGGTCGTGTCTGATCCCACGGCTCTGGACCATGACAACTTCGCCTTTGCGACGATCCAAGAGATTGAAATAGCGGGCAAGCCACTGTCGGCGTTCCGTATTTCCTATGTCGGGGAGCAAGGCTGGGAACTGCATATGCGTTACGAAGACGGGTTGGCCGTTTGGGATGCATTGCGGGCCGAAGGCATCATGGCGATGGGCGTAGAGACCTATGCAAACTCGCGTCGGATGGAGAAGTCATTGCGCCTTCAGAACGCTGATCTGCAGACCGAGTACAATCTGTATGAGGCTGATCTGGCGCGGCCGAAGGTGAAAGAGGCGGACTTCCGTGGCAAAGAAAAGCATCTGGAATACAGGGCGCGCGACCATCAACCCGCGATGCTGTGCACTTTGGTTATGACCGAAAACACCGATCGCGACGGCGTCGCGCGGTACCCGGTCGGACTGATGCCGGTTATGGACCCGGAAACAGGCGATACGCTTGTGGATTCCGTAGGGCGCCGATCCTACACGACCTCCGTCGCTTTCGGACCCACGATCGGGAAGAATATCGCGCTGGCTTATTTGCCTTGGGAGTATTGCGAGGTTGGCCGCAAACTGTCGGTCTCATACTTTGACGAAATCTACCCCGTGGAAGTGGCTGGAATTGGCTATGCGCCGCTTTATGATCCTGAAAACTTGAAACCAAGAAGCTAAGAACTCGACGCGGCTCTCTTTGGTTGGGTCTTCTCAATGCATGGTGTATGGCTGCCTTTCAGGAGGTAACCAATGTCTTCAGTGCAATCCGTTCGTCGGGCGTTTTCTGTCCTGCAAAGCCTAGCTTTGGGGCCTGCTGGCGTGACGGAAATTGCCGTGCGGACCGAGCTTCCCAAAAGCACTGTGGCGCGCTTGCTTTCGACGCTGGTTGAGGTTGGCGCCGTCGAACAGAACGAGGATCTGGGCGTCTACAGTATTGGCGAAACGATTGCCGACCTGTCATCTTCCGTCAGTCTTGGTCAGAACCTCGTTCAACTGGCGCGTCCGTATCTGGTCGAACTTGTCGAAGAAATAGGTGAGGCCGTCGGGCTTGGAACGCTCGAAGGGCATGAGGTCTATTATTACGATCAAGTCGACAGCGAGCACGAAGTTCAGGTTCGAAACTGGGCGGGTGAAAGCATCAGCGCACATGTCGTGTCGTCGGGAACTGTCCTGCTTGCGCATGTTGACGAAACAGCGCGATCTACGTTCCTAAGCCTGCCCTTAGAGCGCTGGACCCCCAATTCTGTGATTGATCCCGCGCTGATTGCACGCCGTTTGGACGAAGCGAAAGCTCAGGGCTTCGCTTGGACATTTGAAGAAATGTCCGAGGGTCTAAATTCTGTTGCCGCTCCGATCTTCAATGCAGCGGGTGATGCCGTTGCCGCGATTCATGCGCATGGCCCGTCTTATCGCTTTCCCCAGAAGGGTCAGGAACGCGCGGTGGCCAACGCTGTGGTGAAAACCGCGGGCCGTATCTCCAAACGTCTTGCCGGTCGTCACCTGTAAGAATTCCCCAGAAAAGTTTTGCAAGAAATCGTGATCCCATTTCATCGAAAAGGGATGACAGGTCGATTTTTTGCGTGCTAGCATTCCGCAATGCGGACCTGTTCTGCATCGTGGAACAAGGGGCGTGTTAGCACACCGAAAATGTAACTGGATAATTTGGCCATGACTGAAGAAGACGACATTGATCTGGCATCCTTGGCAGACGAGGATTTGGTCTCGCAGATGCATGACGACCTTTACGATGGGTTGGCTGACGAAATCGTCGAAGGCGTAGAAATACTGCTTTCTCGAGGTTGGGGCGCCGACAGGGTTCTGAACGATGCGCTGGTCGAGGGGATGGGCATCGTCGGAATTGATTTTCGCGATGGTATCCTATTCGTGCCCGAGGTTCTTCTGGCCGCAAAAGCGATGAAGGCAGGTATGGCAATCATCCGGCCTATTCTGGCCGAAACCGGTGCGGAACCGATGGGTAAAGTCGTCATTGGAACCGTCAAAGGTGACATCCATGACATTGGCAAGAACTTGGTCGCCATGATGATGGAAGGGGCCGGGTTTGATGTAATAGATCTGGGCATCAATTGTGATGTGGAAGCCTATCTTTCAGCCCTTGAAGAGCATCAGCCAGACATTCTGGGGATGTCGGCGCTTTTGACGACAACGATGCCCTATATGAAAACCGTCATCGAGGCCCTCAACGAACGCGACTTGCGGTCAAAATATATCGTGCTTGTTGGTGGTGCGCCGCTTGACGAGAATTTTGGAAAAGCGATCGGTGCAGATGGCTATTGCCGGGATGCCGCGATTGCTGCGGAAATGGCAAAACAAATGGTCACCGCCAGAAGACAGCAGTCTGAGCCTTCCAGAATGCGGGCTTAAGATATCGATGCAACGGCTTAACCAAGACATCGGATACGGTGTCGTGTCTTTAACCCAGTGCCACAGAAGATCAGAGCGGACGGATCGACACCGCCGCTTTGTCGTTGCCGCAGAGAATTTACTGCGGGGTCGCCAGATTTCTGATTATCTAGGGGAAGAAGATGCATCTGCCGAACAATTCGCAGCCGAGTTGGAGGCAAGGTATTCAGGCGTTCCTGCTGGGAAACCTGCAAAACCCAATGGCTTTGCGGATGTTGGAGCCAAAGGCTCTGAAAAACCAAACTGGTTGAGCATGGCAGATCTATCAGAGGATTTTGCATGACGGTCACGTCAACAATTGAACATGTCTTTAAGGGAGACAGAAGTGTCTGAAACAACTGACGCAAAAGCAGCCGGACGCAGGGGGCGACGCGGCGGCGGCCGGGATGCGCGGCGCGCTATTCGTAAATCCGCGGCAGAGGTTCACAAGCCCTTTGTGATCCGGAAACTTAAGCCGTTCGAGATCGTCGATGAGGCTGGCCTGAAGATCATCGAAGATAACGCAGATACGATTCTGGAACAGGTCGGCGTTGAAATACGCGACGCGCCGCATGCGATAGAACGGTTTGTCAAAGCCGGTGCGAAAGCGGATGGCAATCGCGTCAGATTCCCAAAGGGCATGTGCCGGGAAATCATTCAAAAATCTGCGCCTGCGGTTTACACCCAGCACGCCCGTAACCCTGCAAGGAATGTTCAGATTGGGGGCGATACGACGGTATTCGTGCCGAACTATGGCTCTCCTTTTGTGCATGACCTGGACAATGGGCGACGTTACGCGACGCTGAATGATTTCGAAAACATCGTGAAGCTCGCATATATGTCACCCCATATGCACCACAGCGGGGGAACCGTTTGCGAGCCGGTCGATATTCCGGTGCCGCTTCGTCACCTCGACATGGTGTATTCCCACCTTCGCTACAGCGACAAACCCTTCATGGGATCTGTGACAGCCGGTGAAAGAGCGGCCGACAGTGTCGAGATGGCCCGCATCGGTTTTGGCGGTGATCTGGCGGATCGCACGGTCATGACAAGCCTGATCAACGCATCGTCACCCCTGGTTTGGGACGCGACGATGCTGGACGCGGCAGAGGTTTACGCCAAGAACAATCAAGCCTGTATCATTACGCCATTCATTCTGGCGGGTGCGATGTCGCCTGCAACCGCGGCCGGTGTCGCGGCGCAGTCTTTGGCCGAAGTTCTTGTGGGCATTGCATTCACCCAATTGGTCCGTCCGGGCGCACCTGCAATTTTCGGGTCATTCGCCAGCTCGATGTCGATGCAGTCAGGCGCGCCGACATTTGGCACGCCCGAACCGGCCATCATCCTATATACCGTTGCAGCGCTGGCGCGGCGCCTTGGCGTTCCGTTCCGGTCGGGTGGGTCGTTGACCGCCTCTAAAATTCCGGATGCTCAAGCCGCGTATGAATCTGCCTCTACGCTGATACCCAGCATGATGGGCGGCGTGCACTTTGTTCTTCATGCCGCTGGTTGGCTGGAGGGCGGGCTGGCCGTCGGATACGAGAAGTTCATCCTTGATTGTGACCAATTGGGTGCCATGGCGAAATTCGCGGATGGTCTTGATCTAAGCCCCAACGGTCAGGCGATGGAGCCTTTGCTGAACCAGCCACCGGGCGAGCATCATTTAGGAACAGCCCACACCCTGCAGAATTTCGAAACCGCTTTCTACCGGTCTGAAACAGCTGACAACAACAGCTATGAACAGTGGTCGGACGAGGGGGGCTTGGACGCCGCCAAGCGTGCGAACAAAATCTGGAAGAAGCAGCTTGCTAACTACGAAGCGCCGCATCTCGACGAAGCCATTGACGAAGAGCTGAAGGACTTTGTGGCCCGGCGTAAATCTGAAATCGACGCTGGAGGCGAGTGACCCTCGAACCCTTAAGAAATGATCGGATCAACAGATGGTAGACCTTCAAAGCAAAGCATCATCTCTCTTTTCGTCTGGGTCTAAGTCCGCGAAGTCGAGCAGTTTGGCATCACCGGAAATGAAGCGTCTGGTTTCAAACCTTCACTACGAAGTCATTCCGATGAAGTCTTTGGATCAGGCGATCAGTGATCTGCCGCGGGAAAGTACCGTGTCGGTCACGTGCTCTCCGGTCAAAGGGATCACTGCGACACAGGAAATCTGTGACAGGTTGCTGGATCTTGGTCACCATCCGATTCCTCATTTCGCGGCCCGAAAGGTGGAAAGCCACGCGCATACCAAGGCGCTTGCGGAATGGGTGCGAAGCCGGGAACTTTCCGATGTTTTCGTGGTTGGCGGAGATGCGCCCGAACCCGCAGGTCCCTATGCCAGAGCCTATGATTTTATTCGCGATTTCATTGACGCAGGGCCCACGGTTCGGCGGCTAGGAGTAACAGGATATCCTGACGGTCATCCCTTGATTAAGGCAGACGTCATCGATGAAGAGTTGATCCTGAAAGCGACGTTGCTGAAAGAAGCGCAGATAGACGGATGGGTCTCGACCCAGATGTGTTTCGATGAGGGGGCGATCAGAAGCTGGATTTCCAGAATTCGCGCTGACGGTGTCGAGCTGCCCATCCATTTGGGCGTCGCGGGCATTGTCGACAAGGCGCGGTTGATGACCTTGGGCACCCGACTGGGTATCGGCGCGTCGATGAGGTTCCTGTCTCGAAACCGCTCGGCAATGTTTAAACTGTTTGCGCCGGGGCGCTTTGACCCCTCCGACATGGTGGCAAGTTTCGCGGCTGATGCAGACCAATTGGGGGTCGATGCATTGCACGTGTTTACGTTCAACGCAGTGGATGAAACGCGCATGTGGCAAGCGGCAATATTGGACAGAGAAACGAGCGAATAGCATGGGCGCGAATGGCGCCCCATTGCGTGTCAAAGTTCAATTAGGTTCGCGCGTCCATGTTGGGCCAAGCGCTTGTTGAGGGCTTTTGCTTCCGAACAGCCAGCCTCGAGTGCAAAAACGAAAGCGTGGGTCAGATAGAAACAGGCCGCGTCAATGTCTTGTTCAGCCTCGGCGTCATCACCGGCGATAGTATAAAACCGCACCAAGTCATCCATGTCGTGGCGTGCATGTGCGTCCAGAATGGCTTTTTCGAGGGCATCTCTATTCATCGTCAGCGTCTTCCAGAAAAGGCGATCTTTTCCGGCGCCCGTATTCGACCTGCGTCGCAACCCAGTGGTGGAAGTTATGCGTCGGTCCATCCATGACCGGAGAGAAGCGCCCGCCATCAAAAAATTCAGCGTGACGCCCCTTTTGCATTCCCTCGACCACGAAGACATCTTCTTCGAATACCGCGCTCCAAAGGGCAGCGTTCTGTTTGCGCAACTCGGCCTGTGAAGATGTTTCGTTGGGATCCTCTGCATAGTAAAGCGCGATGGATTCCATTGTGGTTTCGATCCCAGTGGGGTGAACAATGATGGCAAAAGCATGGTCCCGATGCACCCCCAACAGCACATTGGGGTAGACCGCGACGTATTCAGCGCCCTGATCCCACTTTTCACTAAGGCCATCGAAGTCCTTCAGCCGGTCTCTGTCGTCGCTTTCGATCTGACGGTAAACCACCGTGCCTTGCCCCGCGAAATTCTGGGCCTCGTCGATATTGTAGTGGTCCTCCAGCCGCGAGTAGCTGTTCAGCCCCGGATGCACCCAAGGCAAGTGATAGCTTTCGCAATAGTTTTCGACCGCCAATTTCCAGTTTGTCTTGAGGTTCAGTTCCAGCGTCTGGCCGTCCCCGCCATAGAACATCGGCTGATCGAACTCCGTCCAACGGTCGATGAGAACGGCATGCTCAGTTTCGAAGTCTTGCGCATCGCCATCCACATTCACGAAGATGACATCGCGCCAGACATGAGACCGTATTCGAACGAGGCCAAGCTCTTCGGTGTCGATATCTTCATGTGTGTTTTGGCCCGGTCCGCCAATATGCGGGGTGGCGCGCAACCTGCCGTCCAAGCCGTAGCACCAACTGTGGTAAGGGCAGCGGATCGCGCCGCCAATCTTCTTTGGTTTGTCGACCAGGATCATGCCGCGATGACGGCAGGTGTTCTGAAATACACCGATGTTGCCATCGCGATCCCTTACCAAAAGCAGGGGCATTCCCAGAAAGTCCACCGGCTTGGCGTCGCCAGCCTCGGGTATGTCTTTGCCAAAGCCGACGCCCGACCAGTTTGCAAAGAGAACCGAACGCTTTTCTTCGTTAAAAACGTCGGCATCAATATAGTGTTCGTTCGGGAGGCCATTGGCCTTATTTACCGTGCTCAGAACCGACGAAAGTGACGTTCTATGGTTCATCGAACTCTCCGAGGGGGTGTGTAGGGGCACTGTTACTTGGAAATGATCTGCCTGCGCCTTCAATAGTAGAAAAGTTCAATTACGGGTTACTTGAACTAAACTGAAGGTTGGGTTGCCTCTGTCAGTATCCAATCTTTAAGTTTCAGGGCATTTGGCGACAGCTCCTCATCTGGAAGCCCTGCTAGAAAAAACTCTTTCGGGGCGGGCAGGCTATGGTTGCCCACCACCACCAGCTTCCCGTTATCAAGCATGGGTTGGATCAGTCGTTTCCAGCCCAATGCTATTCCAGCCCCCTTCTGCGATAGCTGCAGCGCCACGGAATAGCTGGTGACGCGCGTTCCTTCGGAAGTCTTTCCCGTATAGCCAAGTTGCTGAAACCACTCCGCCCATGTTGTCCAAGACTGGTTGGCTGAATCCAGATGGATCAGGCGCTGTTTTGCCAAGTGTGAAAGGGAACAGTCCGCCAATTGTTTGGCTGTTTCGGGTGTTGCGACTGGCACCAGACGATCCCGATATATCGGCGTTTGCTGCAAAGAACTGTCTGCGTTGCGTCCATAACTAATGAAGAAATCATAATCGCGCGTGTTTTGGAAAGGCCGATCTTGCGTAATCTGATGCACATTCAAATCCGGATACTCTCGCCAGAAATGAATGAGCGCAGGGGAAAGCCAGAGCGCAGCAACGGCGGTGGTGGACCCGACTTTGACGGCGTTGCTTTCTCCATCCTGTCGGATTTTTGCCAGCTCCCGAGAAATCTGTCGAAAAGAAGTCGAGAGCGCCTGATAAAGCCCCAGACCTTCGCGCGTCAGCTCCACGCCCCTGTGTTTTCGCCGAAATAGGGACACGTTCAACTCAGCTTCAAGTGCTTTGATCTGGTGGCTGACGGCGCCGGGGGTGACCGACAATTCCTGAGCCGCGTCTTTGAAGCTTAGGTGCCTGGCCGCTGCTTCAAAAGCTGACAAGGTCGTCAGCGGGGGCAATCCGTAATGACGTCTGGACATTGAAGATGCCTCGTTGGGTTAAGACAGTTCAACTTAACATATGTAATTAACGGATCGATGGTTTCTTGTCACTGGCTTCTAACTATCCGGTGGGGTATCGATTGCTGTGTGTTTCGATAGGGGCGGAATTTCTTTGGCCCGTTTCCATATCTTTCAGTGTTCTACTAATCGAAATGGCCCAAAGATTTCCGCTGAGGCCCTGCCTTTATCTGGGCCCAAACGGCGGCACGTCGGACCGTGGTTGGCGGCACGGGTCGGGGTGAGGAACTCTATGCGTGGCCCGCTGAAACTAGATTTGGATGACAATTCGACATTGACCGAATTGGGGTATTGGTCGATTTATTGGGCATTGGAGGCTTAAGTTTGTCGTTTATTGGCCGCATTGTCCTTACACAGGATTTTCAGAACGGTTCCTTAATGCAGGCGACCCTGACGGAGATTTAACTTGTGACGACCCAACGCCACATCGCCAAACTTGCGAAGACGTCCCTAAAGACCGTTTCGCGGGTCATAAACAAAGATCCGTTGGTGAATGAAAAGACCCGCAAGCGGGTCGAGAAAATTATCGCCGATGTTGGCTACCAGCCCAGCCAAGCTGCCAGAATGGTGCGCTCGCAGACGTCCAATATCGTTGGGTTTGTCGCAGATCGGGTTGCGACGACGCCGTCTTCGATTGACTTGATCAGGGGCGCGCAGGACGAGGCTTGGGACCGCGGCAAGCATATGATGCTGTTCAATATCGAAGAGGGTAAGGACAGTGCGACGCTCGCCGCGCAGCAATTGTCGGCGTTTCGTGCTGAGGCCATCATCCATGCAGCAGTATTTCATCAGAAGGTATCGGTCGCGGCCGGAGACATTCCTTATGTGCTTCTGAACTGTTTTGAGGAAGAAACCCGATTCCCAACCGTGGTTCCAGACGACGCGCGTCTTGCTTATGACCTTACAGAACGCGTTTTGTCGGCGGGCTACTGTCGACCATTGTTCCTAAACTTGGCCAGCAATATCGTCGCTTCAGGTCTTCGTGCGCGAGGGTTTGTCGAGGCAGGAGAGGTGCGCGGAATTGATCTGTTTGACCGGGTCGTAGAAGCTGCTGTGCCTGATGCAGAGGGCATCAGCTATCTGACGGATCAAATTTTACCGGCGGCCATGAAGAGTGATAATCCGCCAGATGTCATCGTCTGCGGTCAGGATCTCATGGCGATCGGAGTTTACTCTATCCTACAAGGGCTTGGGTTGAAAATCGGGCAAGATGTTGCTGTGGTTTCGTTTGATAACCTCATGCCGCTCGCCGAACTTATGGTTCCTGGGCTGACCACCGTCGAGCTTCCCTATTACGATATGGGAAGGGCAGCGATGGCGCTGGCTATCGATGGTCAGGAAGAGCCCAGAATTCACCGTCTGCACGGTCGTATCGCGGAACGCCAGTCCTTGTGATTTCAAAGTTGTAGCTCGCGTTCAAACCATTCAAAATTCAAACAGTGTTGACATCAAGAGAGACTTGGGTCACAAAATGTCTCACGTAAGACAATTTTGGATCAAGCGAGCCAAACGGTTCTGGGAGGACGGATAATGAAACATATTCTTACGGCGGGTGCTGCTTTGGCCGCAGGTATTGCGGGGCAGGTTCAGGCCGGTGAACTGACTGCGTGGGTTATGGATGCTGCGGCTGAAAAGCCGTATTTCGCACAGCTCGAAACAGCTTTTAACGCGGCGCATTCTGCCGATGGGATCACGCTCGATGTCGTGCCTCTGCCAAGCTACAATGACGCGTTGCAGGCGGCGACGGTCGATCGGAGCTTGCCGGACATCATTTTGGTCGATGGTCCGAATATGGCTTCGATGGCTTGGGCTGGTACGCTTCAGCCGATTGGCCATTTGGTAGAGCCAGAATTGCTCGAAGACATGTTGCCCGTCGTCAAGGCGCAGGGAACATACGGACCTACTGGCGAGATCTATTTCCTAAGCCAGTATGACTCGTCGGTTATCCTGTGGGGCAATCGAGCCATGCTCGAGGCTGCAAATGTCCGCATTCCTACATCCGTCGAAGATGCGTGGACACGGGATGAGATGGCCGCTGCTCTTGAGGCTCTTGCCGAGGTTGACGGCGTAAAGTGGCCGCTGGACATGAAGCTGAACTACGGCGCTGGCGAATGGATGACCTATGGTTTTGCACCGTTCATTCAGTCCAACGGTGGCGACTTGATGAACCGCGTAACATGGCAAGCGGATGGGGCGTTAAACGGCCCGGAATCCGTCGAAGCGATCACCGAGATTCAAAACTGGTACCGCAATGGCTGGATTGTGCCAGCGAGCGCGGGTGACAACCAGTTCTATGGAGAAAAATCGGCTGCCTTGTCTTGGGTGGGCAACTGGATGTGGCCTCCGCATTCTGAAGGGTTGGGCGAAGATCTGGTCTTCATTCCGGCGCCAAAATTTGGTCCTGAAGGTCCGAAGGCACCCAACGGGGGATGGGGTTGGTCTGTTCCCGCATCGACAGAAAATCTGGATGATGTGAAGGTCTTTCTCGACTTTGTGATGTCGGCAGAACAGGTGGCCAAATATGCGGATATCACCGGTTTTGCACCGGCACGCGCAGCCGCTGTTCCTCTTTCGGAAAAGTATGGCGGTGACGGACCGCAGTCACTGTTCTTGGATCAGGGCAATTGCTGTGCAGTTGTTCGCCCGGTGCATCCGGCCTATCCGGTGATTACACTGTCTTGGAGCCAAGCGATGCAAAACATCCTCTCGGATGGCCTTGCGGATGTTCAGACAGAGCTTGATGCCGCAGCGCGCGCGATCGATCTTGAGATCGAAGACAGCCAAGGCTACCCGCCCTTTAACGCTGTTTCATCGAACTAAGTGTGCTCCAATTGACCATGAAGATCAGCCCGGGTCTCCGGGCTGATTTGTTCCCTAGGTGGTCGTAGACAACCTGCCCAAAAGAACCGTCCCGACTTTCGGAGGAGTCGTCCCATGTCGACTAAATCACGCGACAAGCGCCAGCAAATGTTGATGCTCGCTCCCGCGCTAATCTTCCTAGGCCTTCTGATTGTTGTGCCATTTTTCATGTCGATCGGTCTGTCTTTCACCGACCAACGACTGGTTCCAAGGCCAATTCCAACACGGTTTGTTGGGTTCACGAATTACGAACGGCTGTTTGATGACCCGTTGTTTTGGAAAGCGGTAGGTAACACAGCGCTCTTTGCCGCTTTGGTCGTGCCGTTCCAGCTTTTCATTTCCCTGTCGGTCGCCTTGGTGTTGAACACAGCACTCCCGTTCCGCGGAATGTTTAGGGCGATTTCGGTTTTCCCGCTGCTTCTGCCGATGTCTGTCGTGGTGGCCATTTGGGCCGTGATTTATCGCATTCCCACCGGACCGCTGAATGCGATCTATCAATTCTTTGCGGGGTCAGAGGCCTATATCGACTTCATCGGCTCGTCGTCTACGGCGATGGTCTCACTGGTCGTTTTGTCGGCTTGGGCCACATTCCCCTACCAGATGCTGATCTACCTTGCAGGGCTGCAAGACATCCCCGGTGACCAATATGAGGCTGCGCAGTTGGATGGCGCGAATGCTTGGCAGAGGTTCTTGTACGTAACCTGGCCGGGATTGCGTAACGTAAATATCTTCCTGCTCATCATCACGACGATTCAGGCGCTCAAGCTGTTCACTCAGGTCTCTATCATGACCAAGGGTGGGCCCAACGGCGCGACGACGACAATCATCTATTACCTGTTCCAGCAGGGCTACACGACGCAGAAGGTCGGCTATGCCTCGGCGGTGGCCGTCATCTTCTTCTTGGCAGTTGTGTCTATCGCGCTGTTGCAGCGCATCATCCTGAAAAATGAAGGAGAGACGTGATGCGTCGCAGTTCTCTTCCGCTTGTCTTCGCCGGCATCACTGCACTTGGTGTGATGTTGCCTTTGATGATGATGGTCACTGTCAGCCTGAATCCGGACGAACAGGATATCCTCATCTCGATGGGGTCTATCAAGTCCTTCATCCCGCACGAGTTTTCACTGAAGAACTACGCTGACATCTGGCTTGATCCGCAGCAACCGTTTGCCCGGACAATGATGAATACGCTCATCATCACTCTGTCCACGCTTTCACTGTCGATCTTGTTCAACTCGATGGCCGCCTTTGTGCTGGCGCAAGGAACCTTGGGTCTTCGAAAGCCGGTATTGCTTCTGATTGTTGCGACGTTGGCTGTGCCTGCTGAAAGCCTCGTTCTGCCGCAGTTGATGATGGCCGCGTGGGCTGGGCTGATTGATACCTATACCGTTCAGGTGCTGCCGGGAATTGCGCATGCGATGTCTATCTTCCTGTTTTATCAGTTTTTTTCGCGGATACCGAAAGACCTGATCGAAGCCGCACGGTTGGATGGGTTCAGCTTTTTCCAAGTTTGGCGCTACATTGCCATGCCTTTGTCCAAGCCGGTGATCTCGGCGGTTGCCATTCTGCAGTTCTTGGAAGTTTGGAATGCCTACCTCTGGCCCGTGATGGTTACGCGTGGTCCGGAAGTGCGCCCGCTAACCGTTGCTATGGCGTCTTACTTCGGAACCAACCAGCGCATTCCTTGGGGTGACGTCATGGCTTTCTCGGTGTCGATGGCTGTGCCCGTCATCATCTTCTTTCTCATCATGCAGCGCCAATTCATCGCTTCGGTTATGAACTCGGGCGTCAAAGGTTAACAAATGTCGGAACTACATCGACCCAATCTCCATTTCAGTCCGATGAACGGTTGGATGAACGACCCAAATGGCCTGATCCGGCTGGATTCCGTCTGGCACATGTTCTTCCAGCATCATCCTGACGGTATCGACCATGACGACATTCATTGGGGCCATGCCGTCAGCCATGACTTGTTGTCTTGGGAGGAAAGGCCAATAGCGCTTGCGCCCGACCAGATGGGAACCTGCTTTTCGGGTAGCGCGGTGGAAACGCCAGATGGTGACGTCAAGATCTTCTACACGGCGCACTCGCTGACACCGGAAGGGCGTGATCACCAGGTGCAGTGTTTGGTTCATGCAGATCGATCGCTAACCAAATCTGCGCGGGATTACCGAAACCCCATTCTTCCGAACCCTGGGCGTGAAGCGTTTCGCGATCCCAAAGTGATCTGGCACGAGCAAACCTCTCGCTGGATCATGCTGGTGACTTTGGGGCAGGAGATCGGAATTTATTCCTCAACAGACCTCGTCGACTGGCGCTTCGAAAGTCGTTTTGGCGAGGCGGATATCTCGTACCGCGGTGGCGTTTGGGAATGCCCGGATTTGTTGCGGTTCGACGACGGCGACGGTGGCGAAGTCTGGGTTTTGATCGTGGGGGTACAGTCAGGGGCGGCCAATGGCGGGTCCGGCACCATGTACTTCATTGGGGATTTTGACGGCCAACGTTTTGAAAATCACGGTGATCCAGATCAGATGCTGTGGATGGATCGCGGTCGGGATTTCTATGCCGCGCAAGGATTTTTTGACCGGGCTGGTGGTGAACCGGTCGTCATGGCGTGGATCAGTAACTGGGACTATGCACGAGAGACCCCGACAAAGGCGTTTCGCGGTGTGATGTCGCTGCCGCGCATCCTTTCTTTGGTGAATACGCCAAAGGGAAGACGACTGCGCCAAAACTTGCCGGAACAGGTATTGAACAAGCTGAAATCCTCTTCTGTGTCATCCGGAACATACGGTTTCGCGAAAACGTTTGAAATGGTGGAGGGTGATAGGACCGCAATCCTCCTCTTTGGTTCGGAAACGCCTCAGTTCGTGCTGTCGCGCAAAGCCGCAGCGACCGGTGTAATTCACTGCCATCGAGACGAACACCCCGATATGCAGAATTTCGGCCATGATCTAAGCATCGAATTCGATTGGCCCATGGAAGAGACTCTTGAGCTTCAATTCTATGTGGATCGCGGTGTTGTAGAGCTGTCCGCTATGGACGGAACGCTTTGGGTGACAAACCTTTTCTACCCAGAGGATCCGGGTGGCGAAGTCCGCATTTTGCCGAACAAAAACACAACCACGCAATTAAAGGAGATCGTCCATGGCTGACGTCCGTTTCACCCGATTCCGTAAGGCGTTTGGTTCAGTTGAAGTTATTCCCGAACTTGACCTGCATGTGCCAGACGGTTCTTTCACGGTTCTGGTCGGTCCATCGGGCTGTGGTAAGTCCACCTTGTTGCGATCGATAGCCGGCCTTGAAGAGGCAAGCTCTGGTGCGATCGAAATCGGTGGTGAGGATGTCACGCACCTCGACCCGGCAGAGCGGGGTGTCGCGATGGTTTTTCAAAGCTACGCGCTCTACCCACATATGACGGTACGCGAGAACATTGGGTTTGGCTTGAAGCTTTCCGGCTTGCCCAAAGAGGAGATTGCCGCGCGGGTTGAAGAGGCCGCATCGACCCTGCAACTGACCCATTTGCTTGAAAGGAAGCCCAAGGCGCTTTCCGGAGGGCAACGGCAGCGCGTCGCGATCGGCCGCGCGATTGTTCGCAAGCCTCGCGTGTTCCTGTTTGATGAACCCTTGTCGAATTTGGATGCCTCATTGCGTGGACAAATGAGGGTGGAATTGGCCGAACTTCACAGTCGTCTGGGCGCAACGATGGTCTACGTCACACATGATCAGGTCGAAGCGATGACCCTCGCTGACCAGATTGTTGTGTTGAATGGCGGCAAGATTGAACAGGTCGGAGCGCCTATGGAGCTCTACCAAAAACCGAAAACACCGTTCGTGGCGGGTTTCATCGGGTCGCCCACCATGAATTTCGTCGAAGGTGCGCCCGCAAAAGCGCTCGGCGGGGCCAAGATCGGCATTCGGCCAGAACATATTGATATTACCCAGGGTGGCGGCATGTGGACCGGTCAACTGCGCCATGTTGAACACTTGGGGGGCGAAACACTTGCCTATGTCGAAGTGCCGGGGATTGGCAGCATGACCGTAAAGCGCGAAGGCGATACGCAGTGGGAACCGGGTCAGCAGGTGCATCTCACACCAAGAGAAGGCTGCCTTCACGTCTTTTGACGCTTCCCCAAAATTTAGCCACAAATATTTGAACCGGCTTGCTACACTTGGGGTGAGCCGATCAAACCCGACGGCTGTCAGGGCAGGGCATGTTCGCGTGTGCTTAACGGCTCTGTCAGGCTGTTCTGCACCCCTAGGGCCGTTGTGGCTGGTGAGCCGAATTGATCGATGAGATGAAGGTATTTGGAAAAGACTTATGGCTATCTCCATAAAACTTGCGTCGAACGATTCTGAAGTAGAGCAAGTGCGCGACTTGTGCCGACAGTGGCTGGACTGGCATTGGGATAATTACCCATCGGACTGGCCAACAAAGGGAAACCCAATGGACCCCGAGCGCTTTGCGCAGGTTCTGCGGGACTTGCCAGAGCTGCACGCGCGACCACGAGGCGGTATCTTTATTGGGTTAGTAGACGATCAACCGGCTGGGTGTGTGATGTACAATGAACAATCCGCTGGTGTTGCCGAATTCAACCGTATGTTCGTAAGCGAGGCCGGACGTGGATATGGGGTGGGCCGACGCCTATTGAACCGGATGTTTGATCAGATGATCGAAGATGGTTACCAAAAGGTCATCTTCTCATCTGCAATTTTCCTGACACATGCCAGGGCGATGTATGAGGCGGCTGGATTTACGGACATGGCGCATCCTGACGGCTTCCCCAACGAATGGAAGCCTTATGTCTACTTCATGGAACGCCCGCTATTGGGTTGAAGCCGTCATTCAGGTACGCGGTCGTATCGTATTCTGGGCCCGATAAGGGGCACGGGACTGATTTCGCAGAAATGCTGGATATTTTGGTCGAACCGGATTATCCGCGTGGTTTGTTTGGTATGCTGGAGCGGGAGCGGTCAAAACGGTCCCGAATCCTTGATGCCGCCGCGTAAAGCTTGACCTCATCGTTTACAGACGATGAACATCAGTCGGTCCGCAGATCAAAGGCAAGCCGGGGACAGTTTCCCGCTTGTGTTTCTGCGCTAAAGAACAGGGAAACCATAGATGGGCGAAGCCATCATCCAAGTGCGTAATCTGCACAAGTCCTACGGCGATCTGGAGGTGTTGAGGGGCATCGACCTGACGGCGAACCGGCATGATGTAATCTCGCTGATCGGTGCATCAGGGTCGGGGAAATCCACCTTTCTGCGCTGCCTGAACTTGTTGGAAATCCCGACCAAAGGCGAAATCTTTGTGCAGGGCCGCCGCATGCCCTTGTCGAACCCTGAAAACGGGCCCGCCAAGGTGACGTCAGAGCGAGAATTGCGGGAAATCCGCGCGCAACTTGGTATGGTGTTCCAGCAGTTCAATCTGTGGAACCATATGACGGTTCTGGAAAACGTGATCGAGGCCCCAATCCGTGTGTCACGCAAGTCAAAGGCCGAGGCGATAGCGCATGCGCAGGAACTCTTGGATCGGGTTGGCCTGTCAGCAAAGGCAGATGTCTACCCTAGCCAGCTTTCCGGAGGCCAGCAGCAACGTGTGGCCATTGCCAGAACCCTTGCCATGGATCCCAGTGTCATCTTGTTCGATGAACCGACATCGGCACTTGATCCAGAAATGGTGGGCGAAGTATTGGCGGTTATTCGCGACCTCGCTGGTGAAGGCCGTACCATGATCGTGGTTACCCACGAGATGGGTTTCGCCCGAGAGGTTTCTACCGAGGTCGTTTTCCTTGATCAGGGACGTGTCGGTGAGCGTGGTGCGCCAGAGCAACTTTTTGGCGACCCTCAGACCGCCTCGTGCAAACAGTTTCTTAAAAAGGTCCTGTGACCTAACCAACCTAGCAACCAACGGGAAAAGAACATGAAAAAAACAGTTATGACCCTCGCGCTTCTTGCCGCGACCCCCGCCATGGCAGAGCCTCTGCGTATCGCCACGGAAGGCGCTTACCCTCCGTTCAACGAAGTCAATGCAGCGGGCGAGCTTGTGGGCTTCGACGTGGATATTGCCAATGCATTGTGCGCCAAGATGGAAGCAGAATGCGTCATCGTCGCACAGGATTGGGACGGCATCATTCCGGGCCTGACCGCAGGTAAATACGACGCGATCATCGCTTCTATGTCGATCACGGAAGAGCGCCTGCAAACCGTCGATTTCACCGATCCGTACTACAGCAACTTTCTGGTGGTTGTTGCCAAAGACGGGTCCGGTGTGACGTCTGAAAATGTCAAAGAATATTCGGTTGGCGCACAGCGTTCGACCATCGCGGCCGTCTGGGCTGAAGAGCAGATGGGCACCCGCGGTGACCTGCGACTTTACGATACCACCACAGCCTCTTTCGCGGACCTTGAAGCAGGCCGCATTGACGCGTTCGTTGCTGACTATTTCCCGGCCGTTGAGTGGCTGAAGGATAATGCTGGCTTCTCGATCGCTGGTGATCGTATCGATATCGACGACAAGATCGGCATTGCCATCCGTCAGAACGAAGGTGAGCTGAAGGATGCGCTGAACGCGGCGCTGAACGGGATTATCGCTGATGGTACTTACGGCGAAATCTCGACGCAGTATTTCGGCGTAGACATCTACTGATCTAACTTCGGGGCGGCGATCTATTTCGCCGCCCCAACAAGCGGGATGTTGAGGGCATGTTCGAGCTTTTAAGCTTCGGCGATTCCGGATGGGGCGACGACCTTATAATCGGGGCTTTGCTGACCATTCGTCTGGCGCTGGCATCCTTGTCGCTTGGGCTTTTGTTCGGGCTGGTGCTGGCGATGATGAAATTGTCGCGGCTCGCACCGGCTCGCTGGCTGGCCGAGGCCTATACGCTTTTTATTCGCGGTGTGCCCGAATTCCTGATCCTGCTGATGGTGTTTTTCGGCACCGAGAAAGCGGTTGCCACAGTTGGACAGTGGCTGGGTTTTGAAACCACGTTTGAAGTTCCCAAATTTGCTGCCGCGGTCGCGGGGCTTTCCGCCATTTTTGCGGCCTATTGCTGCGAGGTGATCCGGGGCGCTTATCTTGCCGTGCCCAAGGGCCAGATCGAGGCTGGGCTGGCCGTTGGCATGTCACGCTGGCAGATATTTCAGCGCATTCGCGTGCCGCAGCTGTGGCGCTTTGCCTTGCCGGGCTTAGGGAACCTTTGGCTTGTGATGTTGAAGGATACCTCGCTTGCCGCCGTGCTGGCGATTGACGAACTTCTGCGCGTCGCCAAGGTCGCGGGCGAAGCAACACGTAACCCGCTGCTGTTCCTATTGGCCGCAGGGCTTCTGTATCTGATCATGACGGCGGTTTCTGACCATCTGCGTGCGCGAATGGAAAAACGGCTTAACCGTGGGATGGCGCGCTAGTGGGTTATCAGGACATTAAATACGCGGTATCCGATGCGGTTTGCCTTTTGGCGCAGGATACGACCCCCGCCAGTTTCGCAAAGTATTGCCCGCGCTATATCGACGGGATTCTGGTGACAGTAGAGCTTTTGCTCCTGTCGTCGTTTATTGGGTTTTTCATTGGGGCGCTGGTCGCGGTTGGGCGTGTCTCGGGTGGGCCGTCCGTGCGCTCGCTGGCTTGGGCATGGTCTTATGTGTTCCGTGGCACGCCGCTTCTTGTGCAGCTTTGGATCGTCTACTTCGGGCTTGGCTCTCTTGGGGAAGAACAGCTTGGGGTGCTTTGGCCGTTCTTCAAAAGTGGATGGGCCGTGGGTTTGGCCGTGCTGACCATCAACACCTCTGCCTATATCGCTGAAATCTTGCGCGGAGGTCTGGCCACATTGCCACCGGGCCAATACGAGGCCGCCGTATCCTGCGGCATGTCGCGCGGGCAGGCCATGCGCCGCATTTTGCTGCCACAGGCAATCCGTGTGGCGTGGCCCGCCTATGGCAATGAACTGATCCTTTTGATGAAAGGTTCCGCGCTTGTATCGACCATCACAGTCATGGACCTGATGGGGCAAACGCGCTCGGTGTTCGCCCGGGGCTATGCGATGGAAACCTATGCCTATAGCGCGGTTCTTTACCTGCTGCTTGCGCTGTTCCTAACGCTGCTTCTGAAGATGGTCGAGCGGCGATTGAGGGTCGGCGGTTACCCCTAGATCTGCCTCGCAAAGCTGGGAGATCTGGTGGGAAAGCGCAAAGGCACTTTCCCGGCAAGGGTCATCTTCAGTTTTCTGGGATCAAAGCAGATCGCCAGTCGCAATCTCTATTTCAGCATCAAGGATGGCAGCCATAGGGTGATCTGCGGGAAGCATAGTAGCAACACCAGAACCAACACCTCCATCAAGAGGAAGGGTACGACCCCCTTGAAGATCGTGCGCAGCGGAACACCTGTCTGGGCCGAAGCGACATAGGCGTTTAAGCCCAAGGGTGGCGTCAACAGACCGATCTCGACGGTTTTGGTTACCACGATCCCAAACCAGATCGGATCGTAACCAAGCGCCATTGCGGTTGGAAATGCGAGCGGCATCGACAATGACAGGATCGCCAGTTGATCCATGAACATGCCCATCACCAGCAGGATCAAGACCATGAAGATCAGGATCGCCTCGCGCGGCAGTTCCGTGGTCGAAGTGAATTCAAGAAGAGAGTGGGTGATCCGTGTGAATACGAGGTAATTGGCGAAGATGGCCGAGCAGGTCACGATCGTGACGATCATCACCGTCGCACGGATCGCACCAGAAACCGAACGATTGAAGGCGCTAAAGCTAATCGTGCGTTGTGCGAGAATGATAAGCAAAGAGCCCATCACGCCCAATGCAGCAGCCTCGGACGGAGAGGCGATACCCCCGTAAATGGCCCCGATCACGGCCACCATAAGCAGGGCCATCGGAATAATATGGCGGCTGGCACGGGCGGCTTTGCCAAGATCAAACGGATCACCCTTGGGGGCTTGATCGGTGCGCATGGCGATGAACTTGATGACGACAGCAAGTCCAGTGGCCGTCAGCAAGCCCGGGACGATACCTGCGATGAACAGCTTGCCGATCGAAGTTTCGGTCAGGACGCCATAGACCACCAGAACGATCGACGGTGGTACGACAACGGCAAGTGTGCCGCCGACACTGACCACCGCTGCGGCAAGGCGATCGGCATAATTGTGGTTGCGCATTTCCGGATAGGCCGAGGCAGCCATCGCAGCGGTTGAAGCTGTCGAGCTGCCGACAAGCGCTGCAAGGATGACCGAAGCGGCGACCGTTGCCATCGCCAACCCGCCTTTGACATGTCCGATCCAGGACTGGCAGGCAAAGATGGCGCGCCGGGTCACATCTCCTGATGTCAGAAGTTCGGCCATCAGAATGAACAGTGGGATCGCCACCAGGATGAACGAGGAGGAACTGTCAAAGAAGGCACGTTCCAGTACGGCGAATGCCGGGCGCCAGCCAAGTTGCAGGGCAAGGCCAAAGAACCCGACTAGCCCCATGGCAAAGGCGATGGGCATCCGAAACACCATGAACAGGGCAAGCAAAGCAAGAAGGGCAATAAAAGTCAGCATCGTCGTGGCTCGATCTATTTGAAGACCGGGGGGCGCTAGGGGCCACCCGGTTCGTTTTTGTCTGGACGGTGTTAGTTCGAGGTCAGCGAACGATAGCGGTTCAGCACCGCGTGCGAGCCTTCACCACCGATGCGGGTTTGCCAGTCTTCGCCAACGGCTTTCATGCTGTCGCGCAGGGCGGCCAGTTCATCGTTGGAAAGATCGTAAGTCTCGATACCTTGCGACTTCCACTCAGCCAGAAGGCCCTCAACCGAGTCATCCTGCGCTTTGGCAACATGGGTGGCCGTTTCGTCACCTAGTTCGATCATCTTGGCCTGCACATCCGCAGGCAACCCATTGAACAGGTCGGTGCGCACCGCCATGACAAAGCTGTAGCCGCCAAAAGATCCGTTGGTGGAGATGTGGCTGACCACCTCATTCAGCTTGTAGCCGGGGACAGATGCCAGCGGGAACAGCACGGCATCCAGACGGCCACGTTCAACGGCGGTATAGACTTCGGGGCCCGGGATCGAGATGCCGACAGCCCCCATCGAGCGTGCTGTCATCGCTTGGGTGGAGCCCGAGGTGCGGATGTCTAGGGCCGCCCAGTCTGCCGGGGCGCCAAGGCGTTTCTTGGCAAGAACCTGATAAGGCGGCAGCACGAAGCCGAAGATCGGTGTTACGCCAGCGGCCAGAAGTTCATCGCGCAGCGGACCTTCCTTCAGCATGGTTTGCAACGCGGCGGTGCCTTGTGAGGCGGACCCGTAAAAGCCGGGCAGGCCAACGACCGAGTTCAGCGGCAGCGCCTCGGCATGATACAGCACCCCAAGAAGCGCGACATCAAGGATACCGTTGTTCACGGCATCAAGCTGGGCTTTGGACTTGGCTGCCTGTTGCGAGGGGAAGTGCTGGAACGTAACCGCCCCATCGGTCGCCTCTTCTACGGCTGTCATCCAACGCGTCGTGCCTTCGACCGACACGATGTGACTGGTCGATTGGAAATCACCAAGCCGCAGGGACTCGGCCTTGACGGGCATGGCCGCCACGCCAAAGGCCATGATGGCAGATAAGGTACAAAGCTTCTTCAAGTTGTTCATTTCATTTCCTCCCATTTGTTGATTAGCGGGTGAGATCCGGTTCCGAAGAACGGAACACATCGTGGATCAGCCGCAGGACCAGCACGCCGCAACCAAGAGGCGCGACGGCATAGGCCCACCCAAGCGGCCAGTCGATGACGCCGTATTCGATCTCGTTATGCGCGAAGGCACCCCAAGCGAATTTGGCGGACATGTAGGTGACGCAGGCGAAGAAGGCGGCCGGCAGCAAAAGCCGCGCCTTCTCGACCACGAGCCCGAAAATCCCAGGAAGGGTTTCAGGGCCAATATCCAGCGCCAGGTGACCTCCATCCCGAAAGACCCGGGACAGGGACAATGTTGCCAGCGCAGGCATCAGGTATAGTTCGGTCAATTCGAACTGGATCTGGACCGGGCGGTTCGCGATTAGACGCAACAGGATGTCGGCGTTTATTAAAACCGCGACCCCGACCAGCCCGAGGCACCCGGCAAGATGCAGGGTATCCTCGACCTTTCTCAGTATTTTCTCGATCACGTTCAAACCAGCCTCCCTACCGGTTGAAGTGAGCTGCCTGCGCCTTAACGCTTGGGCAGCTCGACGATGGCGGACCCGACAGCAGACATCTCTCCGTCCTGCTGTTCAGCGCGCTGCTGAATTTCCAGCAGATAACGCCCGTCTTCTTCGAACTTGCGGATGACCGTGCCGTGAATCAGGATGATGTCGCCTTCAGGGTTGTGCCGGCGCACTTGGCACTTTGCCTGACGCAGGAACCCGTCATCGCCCATCCAGTTGGTGATCTGATGGGTCAGCCACGAGGTGCGCTCTGGGCCGTAGTCATAAGCGCCCGGTGCGCCAACTTCGAGGGCAAACTCTTCTTCCCAGTGCACGCGTTCGGGGCAATCGGGAATGCCATAGCGGTTCTTGGGGCCCGCAGAGGGGTGTTTCTGTTGCAGCTGCCACGCCAGTTTGTTGGCACGAATGTACAGACCACCCCAGCCTTGGGCATAAGCAATAAAGCCCGTGGCGGTCATCGGACCTTTGACCATGGTGGGCAGGTCTTCCCCTTCGGCCACATCATCCCAGTAACGGGTCTCAGCACCGCGGACTTCTTCCTGTTCGTAGTACTTGTAGTACTCGTCCAGTTCGCCCTGGGTCCAAACTTTGCGGCCCTTCTCTTTGGCTTCGGTGTATTTCGTGCCGTTTTCTCGTGCCGCATCGCGGTCGGTGCGGAAGCACCAGCTATCGGCATCAGCCAACAGGTCGCCAGTTTTCGCGTCGTAGAAATCGACGTGATAAATTTGCTGAATGGCCTTGCCGGCGAAGCGCGTGTCGTGCTCGATCAGGTCTTTCAGATAGGCCTCGGTGCGAAACTCGGTATTGCGAGAAATGGTCTTGTGCCAATTCCAGTTGGCGCCTGACCACATGGCATGCACACCCGGAAGGCCACCCACGTAGCCCGAAATGATCCGGTTGGTCGCGAACAGAAAGCTCGGCAGCGCAATAACGTCGCCGTATTTCGTTGTCTTGGCGTATTCCGGGTCACACCAAAGCGGGTTGTCATCACCAATTCCGTGAGCGTAGTGGCGGATGTTGTCGCGGGTGGCCTCATAGCACCAGGGTTCAACCGTTTTCTCGATCTTCACCCCGACGCGTTTGCGAAGGTCGTCGAGCCCTTCCTCGGTAATCCGTGGGAATTTTCGGGTCATATCATTCATCTTGTTTTTCCTCCTAATTTGGTTCCGGCGCGCGAGCGTCAGCTCGCAGCTTCCAGGCGTTTGGCTTGCTGATCTCTCAGGATTTTGCGGTTCACCTTGCCTGCCGGTGTCTTTGGCAACTCGGTGACAAACTCGATCTGTCTGGGGTATTCGTGACGTGCCAGCTTGGATCGGACATGCTCTTGAATGCTTTCTTTGAGCCCGTCCTTCTCGTCCTGCTTAAGGATGATGTAGGCTTTGACGATCTGGCCTCGCAGTTCGTCCGGGGCACCGATCACGCCGCATTCGGACACATCTGGATGGCTTAGGACGGCGTCCTCGACTTCGACAGCGCCGATGGTCCAGCCCGCCGAGATGATCACGTCATCGGCACGACCGCCGTGATAGAAAAACCCGTCTTCATCGACGCGACCGAGGTCCTTGGTCGGGAACCACTCGCCCGCTTTCTTGACCATCAATTCGCCGGTCTCGCCCGGATCCGCGGGCGATCCGTCGGCTCTTTGAACCTGCACTTCAACACCCGGAACGGCCTTGCCCATGGCGCCGTCGCGCACTTCCAGATCATTGGCACCCGGGTAGTTGGCGATGATCACGCCAATCTCGGTGGTGCCATACATCGAGCGCACCTTCGTGCCGAACACGCGCTCGACAAAGTTGGCCGTTTCGCTGTCGATTGGCTCGCCGGTGAAAGACAGCTTGTCGAAATGATATGTAAAGTCTTCCGCCCGGCCCGAATTGCGCATCATCCGGTAATGCGTCGCGGCCGCCGTCAGGTTGGAAATTTCGAAGTCCTGCAATGCCTCGAGTAGGCGCACCGGGTCAAATTTGCCTGAGAACGTGCCAGTCGACACGCCAAGCGCCAGCGGTGCCAAGGTGCCGTGCCAGAAGCCGTGACCCCAGGCAGGCGATGAAGGGCAGAAGAACCGATCCCCCTGTCGAATCCCGGTGGCATAAAGCGCGGCCACCATCAGCGTGACGATGGAGCGGTGATTGTGTTTTACCGCTGCCGGAAGCTGTCGCGTCGTGCCGGAAGTGTATTGCAGGACGGCCAGATCATTGGCCGCTGTGTTGCATTCGAAGGTACCGGGTAAGCCGTCCAGACTGTCGAGAAACGCCAGATCGGCGACGACCACGTTTTTCGCGCCGCCAGCTTCGGCTTCGGGTGCCTTCTCTTCGTTGGTGAAGAGGATTTTGGGTTGGCAGTCTTCGACGCGAAGACGAATGCCGTCCGGGCCGAATAGAGTGAACATCGGTACCGCGACCGCCCCGGCTTTCATTGCGCCGAACATTACGCAGTAGAATGGCAGAGAGGGTTCGATCATCACCGCAACCCGGTCGCCCTTGCCGATCCCTTTTGAAATCAGGAAATGCGCAACTTGCGACGAACGGCTCGACAATTCAGCAAAGGAAATGATTTCGTTTTCACCCGATGCGTGCGCAATGCGCAGAGCGGTTTCATCGCTGCCAGCGTGGCGGTCCACACACTCATGCGCGATGTTGAACTGTTCACGGTCGCCATCGAATAGCGCCCACAAGGCATCTTTCGAAAACTGCGTCTGAGCGTCCGCATAGGACGTGAATTCCGTCAGGCGCTGCATCGCCATTCCCCTTCATTTCGTCATTCAACAAGCTCGCCAATGCGACCAGCCCGTGTTCGTTGACAACGGTAGGGATCAGGATATGTTATTGTCAATACGCTATAATTGTTGTATCTAGACAATGAAATTAAGCGTTAAATGAGGGAAAAATGGCTGCGAAATCGACCGAAACAACGACCAAAAGGCAAGTGCCCGCCGTCACGCGGGCCGTTGCAATATTGAGGTTTCTGGCTCGTTCTGACGAACCGGTGGGGGTTAATCCCATCGCTCGTCAGTTGGATCTGGTTCCAAGCACTTGTTTGCACATTTTGCGCGTGCTGCAGGATGAGGGGCTTGTGGAATTTGATTCGAACACCAAGCGATATTCGATAGGAATCGGTATCCTGCCTCTGGCGCGATCAGCGCTTCAGAAGAATACGTTTTCGGTTCTGGTGCAGCCGCTTCTTTCCGAGTTGTCCGAGAAATTCGCCGTCACAACGATTGCCACCCAGCTGGCCGAGCCATCGCAAATGGTGGTGATCGCGCTGTCCCAGTCCTCGCTTCCATTCCGGTTGCAGGTCGATCTGGGAAGCCGTTTTCCCATTCTCATCAGCGCGACGGGTCGCCTGTTTGCCGCCTTCAATGTCTTGGACGTGGAAGAGCTGCATGCCAGCTTTGACAAGCTTAGCTGGGACCACCCGCCGAGTTTTGAAGACTGGGTGACCGAGGTCGAGGAAACACGCGCGCGTGGCTACGCGGTCGACCGGGGTAGCTATATCTCGGGGGTTACCGTGGTGGCCGTGCCGGTCTTCAACGCTGCCCAACAAATGGTTCGCTCTCTTGTGGCGATCGGCATTTCCGAACGGATGGACGACCGTCAGGTCACAGAACTCGCCCAGTCGCTACTGAAGCTGCGCGACAAGATCGAAACCATGCAAATCGAAACAGGGAGTTAGACGTTGCTGCAACCCGAAGAGCAAAACGGCTGGAAAGCACTTAAGGCCGGCCCGTATATGGCCAATATCGGTCCGGTGCTCAAAGCGAAGGCGCTGGATGGAACCACTCTTTACGGGTTGCAGACAGACAAGTCGCACTGCAACGCCATTGGCACGGTCCATGGTGGGGTTATGACAAGCTTGCTGGATCAGGCTCTTGCTGTCGAAGCTTGGAACTTGGCAAGCCGGCAACCAACCGTAACGCTGCAGATGGACACGCGTTTCACCAATGCGGCGAAAGCCGGTGACTTCCTTGAGGCCAGCGCCGTCCTGCGTCATGCGACGCGCAGCTTGCTTTTTGTTGATGCTGATCTGCACTGTGGCGACAGGTTGGTCGCCTCAGCCACTGCCGTCATGAAAATCGTTGCTCAGAAGGACAAGGCATGAATCCCCAGACAGAACAGACACGCACCGGACCGCTGGCGGGGATTAAAGTTCTCGATTTCTCACGGATCCTGTCCGGCCCTTATTGCAGTATGGTGCTGGCCGATCTGGGTGCCGAAGTCATCAAGGTTGAGCCCATTGATGGTGGTGACGATACCCGCAATTTCCCTCCTTTTAAGGGGCCGCTCAGCCATTACTTTATTGCCTTAAATCGCAGCAAACAGAGCATTGCCCTAGATTTGAAGAACCCTGATGGCGTCAAGATTGCCCGGGATTTGGCACGTCAATGCGACGTGGTTCTAGAGAACTTCCGCCCCGGTGTTATGGATCGGCTAGGCCTTGGCTATGATGTTCTGAAGGCTGAAAACCCGGGACTGGTATATTGCTCGATCACTGGTTTCGGACGTAAGAGCCCACATGGTGACAAGCCCGCCTTCGATATCGTTGCGCAGGCGTTGTCGGGTGTGATGAGCGTCAACCGAGAGCCTGATCAAGCCCCGAATAAGCTCGGCATTCCCCTTGGTGATATGGCGGGCAGCATCTTTTCCCTTTTCGGCTTGTTGGCCGCGCTGGTCGAGCGTGGTTCAACCGGGCAGGGCCGCCATGTGGAAATCGCTATGCTGGACAGCCTGATAGCGATGCAAGGGTATCTCTCTCAGATTTATTTTGTGACTGGCGAAAGCCCACAACCTGTCGGAACACGCCATCCATCCATCTTGCCCTATGGGTCTTATCCCGCAGCGGACGGGCATGTCATTGTCGCGTGCCTGACCGAGCGCTTTTGGCACAATTTCGCACGCTGCCTTGGGCGTGAGGACCTGATCACTGACGAGCGTTTTGGACAATACGAGAAGCGATTGGAAAATCGGGATGAGCTGGAAGAAATCATTTGTGGGATCATGAAACAGCAAACGGTCGACACTTGGCTTGACCGACTGACCGAGTTCGATGTCCCCAACGCCCCGATCCTTAGTATCGGGGGCGCATTGGAACAAGACCACGTGGCAGAGCGGGGGCTGATCGAAACGGTGTCCCACCCGGAAGCAGGTGAAATCAAACTGGTGCGTGGTCCGATCCTGTTTGACGGTGAAGGACCCGGGAAAGCACGTGCCCCGGCTTTGCTTGGTGAAGATACGCATGCGGTGCTGGGACAGTGGCTTGGGTATAGTGAGGCACAGATTGCAGAGCTTGAAAAAGCTGGTGCTATTGGGGCCGCGTAACTGTCTTAAATGCCTTCTAGGGCGAAAATCTCACGATGGGTTCCCCTACATTCATTGGGTGGGGTGAAAGTTACAGGTCCTTCCGTCGGCCCTGATGGTCGGAACCGGAAAGTGCCTTTCCAATTGGTCAAATCGGCTTTGCTCTCTGCGATCACTCAAGTTGATCGCAGAGGCCTACGCTTCGAATGCTGGCATCGGGGATACTTGCTGAGTTGCAACCTGTCCCCGATCGTCTCGGCAGATCGATAGATGGTTCTATGGTCGCAATGCAATAATTGCGCCTAGCCAAAGTCGGTGGAACCAACCGCACGGCGTGTTGCTTCGACGATGCTGTCGGCTTCTTCACGTGTAAGACACAGTGGCGGAGCGAACCCAAGTATGTCCCCTTGGGGCATGGCTCTTGCGATGACGCCTTCGGCCAGAAGCGCCGTCGCGATCTTAGCGCCGATGCCTCTGCTGGCCTCAAAGAATGACCGATTTGCCGGATCACGCGCGAATTCAACGGCACACAGCATACCCTCGCCACGAATTTCAGCGACGTTCGGATGGTCACCCAAGGCCTTGTGCATTTCGGCATTCAGATAGGCGCCGTTGGTTCCAGCGTTGGTCACCAGATCCAGTTTGTCGATCAGTTGTAGATTGGCAATTCCGGCGGCTGCACCAATTGGATGGGCGGAATAGGTCCATCCGTGGCCGATCGGACCGTTTTCGTCTGTCCCCTGTTCCAAGACAGACCACATCTTTTCGGACACGATCGAACCGGAAAGAGGCGCATAGGCAGAGGTCAGGCCCTTGGCGATGGTGATGATATCCGGCTTCAATCGATAGTGCGTCGAGCCGAACATGCTTCCAAGCCGGCCGAAGCCGGTGACCACTTCATCAGCGATCAGCAGGATATCATACTTCTGCAAAACCGCCTGGATGGCGGCCCAATAGCCCTCGGGTGGCGGGACGATCCCACCAGTGCCAAGGACGGGTTCGCCGATGAAGGCGGCGATCGTGTCAGGGCCCTCTGTCAGGATAAGTTCTTCCAGCCGCTCGGCACACCAGTTTGAAAAGGCGCGCTCGCTCATATCCGCGTCGGGGCGGTGAAGGTAATAGGGCGCTTCGGTGTGGATGACCTGAGACAGCGGCAGGTCGAACTTCTTGTGGAAGAGCTCTAGCCCGGTGAGGGACCCGGTCATCAATCCCGATCCGTGGTACCCGCGCCAGCGGCTGATGATTTTCTTCTTTTGGGGGCGGCCAAGGATATTGTTGTAATACCAGACCAGTTTGATGTTTGTCTCATTCGCGTCCGAGCCACTCATCCCGAAATACACCTTGGACATATGATCCGGGGCGCGATCCAGAATCATTTTCGCAAGCGTGATCGAGGCTTCTGTGCCGTGGCCCACATAGGCATGGTAGTAGGCCAGTTCCTTGGCCTGTTCCGCAATGGCTTCGGCAATTTCCTGACGTCCATAGCCAACATTGACACAGTAGAGCCCGGCAAAGGCGTCAAGCAGTCGCTTGCCATCGCGGTCTTCGATGTAAACACCCTCTCCGCCTGTGATGATACGTGATGGCGTGTCGCCCCGTGCGTGGTTGGCCAGATGTGTTGAGGGATGGAAGAAATTGTCACGATCCCATTCGGCCAGTTGGTCATTCGTCAGCATTGCTTTTCCTTGCCTTTGTCACGCACAGTCGTAGCAGACATTTTTGATATCCGTGAAGGCCTTGTGCTTTGTGTTGCGCCTTCGCGTCCAAACCTAGACTGTTTCACACCGTGCGTTTCGGGCTGTCCGATGGTTGCGAGGGTGTTCGAGGCATCTGGCGATGACCTTTGACCTGTCGCAAGATGGCGCGCTATTCAAGAGGTGACGGGTTTGGGTGAAAGAATGAAATCTGAAGTCACTCTCCAAGACAGTTATGCTGCGCGAATGCGCATCTCAGGTCGTGTTCGAACGACCCCGATTGTGTTGTCACCTAGCCTTAGCCACATGACCGGCGGCACCATCCAGCTGAAGATGGAGCACACCCAGCTAACCGGAAGTTTCAAATTGCGCGGGGCAAGCAACGCGCTGTTAAGCCTGACAGAGGCGCAGCGCGCGCACGGGGTGGTGGGCGTGTCCACGGGCAATCATGGCCGCAGCTTGGCTTATGCCGCGAAACAAGCGGGCGTCCGGTGTATCATCTGCATGTCCGAATTGGTGCCCCAAAACAAAGTGGACGGGATCAAGGCGCTGGGTGCCGAGGTCCGTATCGTCGGGCGTTCTCAAGACGATGCACAGGTCGAAGTCGATCAGTTGGTGGCTAAAGGCATGGTCATGCTGCCGCCCTTCGACCACCCGCAGGTCATTGCAGGACAAAGCACGCTGGCGCTGGAAATTTTGGAACAGTCGCCAGATGTGGACACGGTTCTGGTTCCCCTTTCGGGGGGTGGTTTGATCTCGGGCGTTGGGATGGTCATGAAAGCCGCCAATCCAGCCATCCGTGTGATCGGAATTTCGATGGAGCGTGGCGCGGCTATGTTCCAAAGCCAGCAAGCGGGCAAGACAATTACGGTGCCAGAGCTTCCAACCCTTGCCGACAGTCTTGGCGGTGGCGTGGGACTGGAGAACCGGCATACGTTTGCGATGACGCGCGCCTTTGTCGACGATATTGTCTTGGTCAGCGAGGCAGAGATCGCCGCGGCCATTCGCCATGCCTACTGGCAAGAGAACCAAATCATCGAAGGCGCTGGCAGCGTCGGAATCGCGGCGCTTTTGTCTGGGAAGATAAAGAACCCGGGCAAGTGCGTGGTGGTCGTTTCGGGGCAGAATATCGATATGGCCCTGCATCACCGCATCATTTCTGGTGAAGATGTTGATGTGAGCCGGGAGAGTATTGATGCCCGAAGTTAAGATTTTAACCGAGGCCGAGCTTCGCGCGCTGGTTCCGCTGGATATCGATGCGATTGAGTGCGTTGAGCAGGGGTTTGCGGTGCTGGCCGATGGCAGCGTCGTGATGCCCCCGATCATGACCTTGATGGTTCCCGACCATAACGGCGAGGTTTGCGTGAAATCCGCCTATGTCCCCGGTATCGACAGTTTTGCAATGAAGATGAGCCCGGGGTTTTTCGACAATCCCAAATTGGGACTTCCAAGCACTTCGGGGTTGATGGTCTTGTTTGCATCCAAGACCGGCATGCTTGAAGCGCTTCTATTGGATAATGGCTATCTCACGGATGTGCGCACTGCCGCTGCCGGCGCAGTGGCCGCGCGTCGCCTTGCAAAAGAGGATGCAAGCACGGTCTGTGTCATCGGAGCTGGCGTTCAAGCTAAGTTGCAGTTGAAGGCGATTGCTCTAGTCCGGCCAATTTCGGCTGCTGTGATCTGGGCACGAGACAAAGTGAAAGCGGAGGCCCTTGCCTCTGAACTTCGGGAAGAAATGGGTATCGACGTCAGCGCACAAGAAGATGCCGCGATTGCGGTCTCTTCGGCGGATATCGTTGTGACAACGACACCCTCTAACACGCCACTTGTCATGGCTGACTGGCTGCGCCCCGGACAGCTGATCATCGCTATGGGCTCTGATCAGGAACACAAAGTCGAATTGGAACCTGCCTGTTTGACCGAGGCCGACCTGTATGTGCCTGACAGCCAATCGCAATGCGCGGTCAAAGGGGAACTGCGCAGCGCGTTGGTGGCCGGTGTCGTTTCCCCTGAACGCGCGTTTCCCGAACTGGGCGACATCGTTACCGGTAAAGTCGCGGGTCGCGGATCAGACGGCGATATCATTATCGCCGACCTCACAGGCACGGGGGTGCAAGACACCGCGATTGCCACCTTCGCGCGCCAGCGGGCAGAGACCGTTGGCGCAGGAACCACCTTTACAAGTTGAAGCATAAGATCATGAACGCACCCATTCTTCACTTCACGCAAAATGAGTTCGCAACTCGCCTGTCCAAGACCCGCGCTGCAATGGAAGCGGCCGGACTGGATGTGCTGATAGTCTCTGATCCATCCAATATGGCATGGTTAACTGGCTATGACGGCTGGTCTTTCTATGTGCATCAGGCCGTCGTGGTTGGCACGGATTTCGACCCTGTCTGGTTCGGTCGTGGTCAAGATGCTGCGGGCGCGCGGCGCACCACATGGCTGCCCGAGGGCGATATTATTGGGTACCCCGACCACTACGTTCAATCCACAGAACGCCATCCGATGGACTATCTGGCCGCGCGCTTGATCGATCGCGGTCAAGGCGCAAAACGTATTGGCGTCGAGATGGACAACTATTGGTTCTCTGCCAAGGCCTATGCCGCCTTGACCAGCGGACTGCCAGACGCAAGCTTTTCCGATGCTACGGCCCTTGTGAACTGGCAGCGCGCCGTTAAATCCGAGACCGAGCTGGACTATATGCGCGTCGCGGGACGCTTCGTAGAGAAGATGCACAAGCGCATCTTAGAGGTTGCCGAGCCAGGTCTCCGAAAATCTTCACTTGTGGCTGAAATTTATGACGCCGGTCTGCGTTATGATGATCAAATCGGTGCTGGCGGTGACTATCCCGCGATTGTCCCGCTTCTTCCGTCAGGAGCTGACGCCGCCGCGCCGCACCTGACGTGGGACGATAAGCCCATGAAGTCGGGAGAGGGGACATTTTTCGAAATCGCAGGTGTCTACCGCAGGTATCATTGTCCGCTATCGCGAACGGTTTTTCTTGGCCGGCCGCATAAGGAATTTCTTGAAGCCGAGAAGGCGATCCAAGAGGGTATGGAGGCAGGTCTTGAGAAAGCTCGGGCGGGAAACCCTTGTGAGGATATCGCCAAAGCCTTCTTTGCGGTCCTAGCCCGCTACGGCATCAAAAAGGACAACAGAACGGGCTATCCCATCGGGCTGTCTTATCCCCCGGACTGGGGCGAACGGACGATGAGTTTGCGGGCAGGTGACAAGACGGTGCTGGAACCTAACATGACGTTCCATTTCATGACGGGCCTTTGGATGGACGAGTGGGGCTTCGAGATTACCGAGAGCATTGTCATTCGAGACGGCGAACCTGAATTGCTAGCCAATGTCCCACGCAAACTGATGATAAAGCCATGACCGCAATCAATCCGATCTCAAGCACTGTTCCGTTCGATCAGGACGGGGAGTTTCATGGTTTTCTGTCTCTTCCGCATAGCCAAGAGGACAGCGCATGGGGGCTTATACAGATCCCGATTTCAGTGTTTCGAAACGGAGATGGGCCAACCGCGCTGCTAACCGGGGCAAACCACGGGGACGAATACGAAGGGCCAATTGCGCTTCAATCCCTTACCCACGACCTAAGCGCGGAAGACGTTCAGGGCAGGGTGATCATTGTACCCTACATGAACTACCCGGCCTTTCGTGCAGGTCGACGCATCTCGCCGGTAGATGGGCTGAATATGAATCGCATCTTTCCCGGAAAACCGGATGGTACGGTGACCGAGAAGATCGCAGATTACTTTCTGAACCAGCTGATCCCCTTGGCCGATATTGTTCTGGACTATCACTCGGGGGGGAAGTCCCTGGACTTTATTCCCTTTGCCGCAGCGCATCTGCTTGAAGACAAAGCCCAAGAGGCGGCATGCATCGCCGCGATGGAGGCGTTCGGCGCGCCTTATTCGATGACCTTGAAAGAAATCGACCCGACCGGAATGTACGACACGGCGGCCGAGGATGCCGGGAAAGTATTCATCTCAACCGAGCTTGGCGGCGGCGGCTCTGCCACAGCACGCTCAGCGGGCATTGCGCGAAGGGGGGCGGAAAACATCCTTAGGCATGCGGGCATTTTACAGGGAGAGCCCGCAAGTAATGGTTCCACGCGGATCGATACCACCGGTGGCGATTGCTTTCACTTCTCTCCATGCGACGGAATGCTTGAGATGCTGTTCGACCTCGAGGACGAAGTGGCAAAGGGCGACACCATCGCAAGAATCTGGCCCTCGGATCGATCAGGGCAGAAGCCTGCAGAAGTAGTATCCAAGGAGTCCGGAATCTTAGCTGCGCGACACTTCCCCGGGCTGATCAGGCTTGGTGATTGTTTGGCTGTTGTGGCGATCGCGGGGTGATTCCAGTCGACGCTAAGGCCTTTTGCTTGTTTGAGATGCGCTTGATGCAGGCAAGTGAGCCATCAAGCAGTGACCGCAGACAAGATACAAAAGAGTGACAAGTCAGCCGAACGGAATCCGGTCTCAGCGAAACGCGCCAAACATGCCGAAATTTATTGGGAAGATTTGGTAGAGCGTAAGGGCGTCCAATCCCTCACCTCTTGCATGCCATGGGCGAAATAAGTTTGTGCGACCAGTTCACCAGATCGGACGAGATTGTGGGGAGGCGAACATAATTCGATACCCTGAGAAACACGCAACGCTCAGCGCGAAAGGTGCAGTTTCGTTGAGCTTAGTTGAGTCTCGCCGAGTTTGGTGTTGGAGGCTAAAGAGGGACAAAACGCGGATCTTTCCCGAAATCTGAGGTCTGTATCCGGCCCTTTTCTACCAATCTAGTGTCGCGCAGTGAAGGTTTGTTCCCAGTCATATCGGCGCGTTCATCCAATTGCGCCAATCGTCCGAGTTCAAGTGGAAACGGCTCAAGTACGCGGGCGCATCCGTATGAGATCAGCCAAGCGTCGACATCCACGCCAATGAAGCATCTGTTTCACCTTTAGGTTTGTATTCTGCACCTAAAGGGGTGTGCCAGCCCAAGGCTTCAATCTCTGAAAAAACCGTCCGATAGTCGATATCGCCGTGGTCAGGGGGGGCGCGATCAGGCACGGAGGCGAACTGGATGTGTCCGATTAGAGGCAGCAAATCCCGCAGTCGAGAGATTACGTCACCTTCGGTTCGCCCAACGTGGTAGCAGTCGAACATTAGTTTGAGGTTCGATGCACCAACGCGATCGATGACTTCCGCCGCCTGATGTGTCGTTCGCAAAAAATAACCCGGCGCGTCATGTTCGTTCAGTGGTTCGATCAACATCGTCAACTCTTGCTTGGCACCCTGCTTGCAAGCGTATTCCAAGTTCTCAACGAAAGTGCGGCCACCGGCGATGCTTTGATTAAACCCTGCCATGACATGAATGTTGCGCGCACCGATCTTGACGGCGTAGTCGATGGCTTCGTCGATCGCAGCGCGCGCTTCAATCTCACGGCCTGGAATGGCAGATAGGCCGTTTTCACCGGCTCGAACGTCGCCTCGACGGGTGTTTAAACCCAACATGGTCAGCCCTGTTTCCTGCAGTGCGGCCTTCACCTCTAAGGCGGGAACGTCATAGGGCCAATGGCATTCAACGGCATCGAATCCTGCATCCTTTGCCGCGCGAATTGCGTCGGGCAAAGGACGGTCGTTCCATAGAAAACCAAGGTTGGCCGAGAACTTCATACGTCCCACTCCACGTCGAATTTCGTCACCAAGGCCTGGATCTGGGTTTCGGTCAAAGCGCGTGGGCTCATACCCCGTGTCATCATCGCCAGACGGGCGGTGTCTTCAAGTTCCTCGATGGCATTGCAGGCCGCTTCGACATCCTTGCCGGCCACCACTGGCCCGTGATTGGCCAGCATTACCGCAGACCGTTTGCCCGCGAGACCGCGCACCGCTTCGCCCATTGCCGGATCGCCTGGCAGGAAAAAGGGCAACAGCTTTACCTTGCCAAGCTTCATGATCGCATAGGGGGTCAGGGGCGGCAGGAAGTTGTCTGCATCCACATCAGGCATCATCGACAGCGCCACAGAATGACAAGAATGCAAGTGGACTACCGCACCTGCTGTTGACCGCGTGTCGTAAAAAGCAGCGTGCAGTGGCATTTCTTTCGTTGGTTTGTCCCCGCCAATCAAAGTGCCATGCGCGTCGAACCGGCTCAGGCGTCCGGGATCAAGCCGGCCAAAGCTGGTGCCCGTTGGCGAGACCAGCAATCCACCATCTGGCGTGCGTGCCGAGATATTGCCAGTGCTGCCGCCTGTCAGCCCCCTGTCGAACATGGACTTCGCTAGCAGGCAGATTTGCTCGCGCAGTTTGGATTCCTCGCTCATGCGGCCTCCAAAATCTTTTGGGCGTCGGTAAAAAAGGTCTCAGCCCCGAAATTACCGGATTTCAGGGTCAGAGCAATCTGGTGTCCATCGGACTGGCAATAGGTCCACGGCACACCCGGTGCGATTTCAGCTCCGACATCAAGTTGTGACACGCCAAGCGCCTTGGTCACCGCACCCGAGGTTTCACCGCCGGCGACGATGACACGCCGCGCTCCTGCATCGCGGGCAGCTACTGCGCAGGCCGACAATGTGGCCTCGACGATCTCACCAGCAGCGGCGATACCCAGCTTGGCCTGTGCGGCTTTGACTTTTTCGGGGGTTGCGGTCGCATAAATAAGGGGGGCGGCGGTCAGATCCTGCTCCGCCAACCAATCTAGCGCCTCTTGTGCGCCATTTTCAGCAAGAGCCAATGGGTCCAGTTGGAACGCAGGCGCGCCTCGACGCATGTAGTCAGCCACCTGCCTGTTGGTCATCGCTGAGCAGCTACCTGACAGCACGATCGTCTCTGGGCTTAAGCGGGGGGCTTTTGCCTTGGGAGCATCCGCAGAAAGCGTCCCATCGGCCAGATACAGAGCGGGCAATGGCATCGCCACCGCACTGCCACCGGTCATCAACGGCATGTCACGGCACGCCTCGGCGATCACTTCCAGATCAGAGTTTGCCACCGCATCCACAACCACATGAGCAATGCCTTCGGCTTTCAGTTGCGCTAGCTTGTTGCGCAAAGCTTCAGCACCCTGCGCGACTGTCAGGCGGTCTGCCAGTCCAACCGATCGCGTCACCTGTGGCGCCAGTAAGCGCATCAGGTTGCTGTCTCGCATGGGGGTAAGCGGGTGATCCTTCATCGGGCTTTCCGCCAAAAGCTGTTGTCCTACAAACAGGTTTCCCATGAAGATTGACCGGCCATTCTCTGGAAATGCGGGGCAATAGATCGTCTGATCGGTGCCGAGATCCGCCATCAAAGCTTCGGCGACCGGGCCGATATTGCCTTCCGGGGTCGAGTCAAATGTCGAACAGTATTTCCAGAAAAACCTCTGCGCGCCGGCGGCTTTCAACCATTTGAGGGCCGCCCGAGTTTCTGCCACGGCTTCGGCGACAGGCGCGGTGCGGGATTTGAGGGCAATGACTTCAAAGGCCGACGGGTCGGAAGGTGGATCGGATGGCACTCCGATCCGAAGCGAAACCTGTACGCCGCTGCGCGCCAGCAATCCTGCCAGATCGGTTGCACCCGTAAAGTCGTCGGCAATGCAGCCCAGAACGGTTTTCATCGGTTCATTCCTTCACAATCATTGCCGTCAGAACGGGGGCAGCTGACAAACTGTTCACAGCCAAAGGCTTGTCATTGAGGGTCGCCAAGAGCAGCTGGGATTTCACGTTCACATCGTGCATGGGGCATCACAGTCATCGGATCGATAAGATAGATTAAGGCGTCAGGTTTGCCTCTTGCAATCATCGCGTTCAATTGCGCGTTACGGGCATAAAAGCGCAATTCGTGCCTCCATAATTGCTTACTCCTCGCCGGGAAGTGTCAATCCCGCATTTCGTGCGTAAACCTTTGCCACTGCTGCATCGTCTTCCCAACCATGCCCCATGCCTGCCGCAGCCACGAACTGCTGCAAGGCGGCGGCTGTAATCGGCGCGCTGAACTGGGCAGATTTGGCGATGTCCAGAACGATCCCAAGGTCCTTGGGCCAGATATTGACCGAACTATGTGGTGTGTAGTCTCCGGCCACGATATGCGGAGCGCGATTTTCCAACATCCAACTTGTGCCTGCGCATTTGCTGATGACCTCGACAAATTTCTCGGGCGTAACGCCTTGCGTCATGCCAAAGGTCAGGGCTTCGGCCATCGTGGCGATGTGAACGCCTGCCAGCAACTGGTTGACGGCTTTCATCGCGGATCCTTGCCCGGCGGTTTCACCAAGCTCGAACACCGTCTCTGCGGCAGCTTCCAGTACGGGGCGTGCGGCAGAGAAGGCGGCCGACGACCCCGAGGCCATTATAGATAGTTGACCTCTGGCGGCCTTGGCCGAACCGCCGGATATTGGCGCATCAAGATAATGAATTCCCTTTGCGTTGCATCTGGCTTCCATCTCCCGGGCGAATTCCGGAGGGACAGTGGCACAAGCGACAACAACAGCCCCCTCGCGCATGGCTGGCACGATACCGTTGTCACCGAACAAAACCTCTTCGGTTTGAGCCGCATTCAAGACCACAATGACAGCGGCATCCAAAGACCCGGCGATAGCGGCAAGGTCTCCACCTGCACCGCCCTCAGCCTGAAACCGCTCCATCTGAGAAGTCACGACATCAAAGCCGTGAACGTCAAAACCCGCCCGCAGGCAGGACTGAGCGATCCCGTATCCCATGGACCCTAGACCAATAACCGCTGTTTTGAAGGTGTCAGTCATTTCGCAGACCTCATTCGGTGTAATTCTTGACAGTTGACCTTATAACCGGTACCGATACCGGTATCGATATCAGGTGTCAACCACCAGCGGTCAACATGGACCGTCAATTGCCCCAAACGCTCGGAGTTGGTAGGGCGAACACTGATGGAAGCAGTAAAAGGAGCGGGCGTCCATTGGATGAGAAGAACCGTGTAACACTGGCAGATGTTGCCGCTGCTGCGGGCGTCAGCAAGATGACCGCATCCCGCGCTCTACGCGGGGCAGGTGACGTGTCCGCGAGAAGTATCGAGAAAGTCCGGCAGACGGCGAAGGACATTGGCTATGTCGGAAATCACTTGGCCTCATCTCTCTCGGGGAAACGATCCGACCTGATTGGCGTGTTGGTTCCCAGCTTGGCAAACATCGTCTTCGCCGAGGTCCTCTCTGGGATTGCAGAAGGAATTGAGGGCAGTGGCCTGCAGCCAGTCTTCGGCGTAACCGACTACGATCTCGAAAAAGAGTACAACATCATCAGGAGTATGCTGTCTTGGAATCCGGCCGGTCTGATTGTCACCGGGCTTGATCAGTCAGATGACTCAACACGGCTGCTGAAAAACGCAGACATCCCCGTGGTTCAGATCATGGATGTGGACGGGACGCCGGTCGATGCATGTGTTGGCCTGTCCCACTACTCGGCCGGAGAAGCGATGGCAGAGACCTTGATCGCGATGGGCCGCAGTCGCATTGGCTACATTGGCTGCGACTTGAACAAAGACACCAGAGCGCAAAAGAGACTGGAAGGGTTCAAGAGATCCCTAGCGAAAAACGGCCTTAGTCTCGTAGTCGAGAAGACAAGCGAGAACCCATCTGCGGCGAAAACCGGGCGGGACCTCACAGCGCTGGCTCTTGCAGAAGAGCCTGACTTGGACGGTATTTACTATTCCAACGACGACCTCGCCGCTGGTGGAGCATTTCATTGTATTGCCTGCGGCATAAGCGTTCCGGAAAGAGTTGCCCTCGCAGGGTTCAACGGGCTCGACCTCATCGACAGCCTTCCGGTCAAGATCATAACCTCTCGGACACCGCGAAGAGAGATAGGGAAGACCGCAGTCGAGTTCATCACCGGCGCAAACAGGACAAATGAGAAACCCGAAAGTCGCACGATTGCGTTCACACCGTCCATTTCTGTCGAAACCTGATGCATACTTTTGAAGTGACGTCGAATGTGGGCGATAGCCGACCCTTTTCGATCCGCGAGAGGGTCGCCGAGGAATTCGAACATAAGGCGGCAGCGGCTGAGGGTAGGTTCACCGGACCGCGGTGGCACCGCAGATATGCTTTGAACCTTCTTGCCCAACCCTGTGGTGCATACGAATGATGACTCGGACATCTCAATGTCTGTAATACTCAAAGAAATAGCTATCAGAAACCTCCGGCACCTAGGGCTGCTTCGAAAGTTTCGGAAAGGGGAACAAAAACGGGCGATGGACCCTAACCGACAAACCCTTGGACATGCCGCCACAGACTGCCGATGCTATAGTTGCCTTAATTGACAATTGTGGGAGCGAGCCAGTGGCACAATTCGAGACATGTGAAGGCGGCTGCACCTGTGGTCACGTGCGGTATCAGGTAATTTCCGAACCGATGATCGTTCATTGCTGCCATTGCAGTTGGTGTCAGCGCCAAAGTGGAAGCGCGTTTGCCGTAAATGCCCTGATTGAAGCAGATCGCGTGAAACTCATCTCCGGGGCGGTGGAAGAGGTTACCGTTCCGTCTCCCAGTGGCAAGGGGCAAACCATTGCGCGTTGCCCGATTTGCCGGGTCGCGGTCTGGAGCAATTACTACATGGGCGGGCTAAAAGACCGTATTCGGTTTTTACGCGTCGGGTCACTGGATGACCCGAACCTGATGCCGCCTGACGTGCATATCTTCACGTCAACAAAACAAGACTGGGTCATTCTGCCACCCAAAGATAAATCAGCAAAAGTTTTCTATGACGTGGATGCGACCTGGTCACCCGAAAGCCTAAAACGTTTGGATGCGCTCGATGCAGCGGCCGGAATTGAGCAGCCTTGGCGATACCTACGGCGCACGGTCGAGTAACGTGCAACATAGTGGACGCTTGTCCCTGATTACTGACCTCGAGCCCAAGCCCCCTATTCCGTCGGCTAAGACTTCCAGTATTCAGGATGCCCTAGCCGGGGCTCTTCCTTCGTCGCTTTAGTCGACGGTTTCGGCTACCGCAAACCGACGGAACGCGAATTGCATCACGACCAACGTCAGAACCCCGATCAAGGTCAATGTTACCCAGCTGGCCAACCCGGGCAGAACCAACGAGGTTCTTATCATTGTGAAAGTGGCCAAACCCACGCCCGCCGATACCGCAGCCGCAGTCAAAACAACGATTGTCTTCGCAATGAACTCGACAAGTGACCGACCAAGAAATTCAAAGTCGGCCCGCCCCATCGGAACGAGTTTCGTCGGAAACAGCAGATGTATCGTGTTTTCGACCACATAGATGAGCACGGTCAGCGGAAGCGCAAATGCCGCAAACATCAACGCAACAGATGTGTCTACACCATCCTCAAAGACGAGAATGCTGGCGATCATGGTCAAGGCAATCACATAGGCCAAAAGCACCTGCGCCACGAGCTGCCCCGCGCAGATGCGCCATGGCGCAATGGGCAGGGTTTTGTAGATTTCCATCCGGCTCAGGTCACCACGAAAATCGCACACAAGCGTCCGCGGCAGGATAAAGCCGTAGAAAATGTAGATCATCGTCAAAGCCCGCGAATCCGTGACCGGAACACCGAAAGCCGACGCAAGAGGCCCGAGGCAGGCGGCCATCCCAATGAACACAGCAATGACCTTAAAGGAATTGCGTGCCGCGTTGAGTGTCTGTCGAAAGGCAATGGGCCCCAGGCCGCCCAAAAGCGGCGCACGACGGATTGAGCGTACCTCGGTTCGTTGCGTGGCCCAGAATGATCCCCCTTGCTTTATCCGCTCCCACCGGTCGCTTTGTCGGGCGTTTTCCTTCAGGGCTCGGTCGGTCGTGAGCGCATCAAGCTTGATCGCCACGTACAGCAGTACAGCGTTGATAAGGACCGCGATACAGGCCCAAAGGGCCAGATGCGGAAACAACGAGGGCGCCACGAAAAGCTCGGCGAACACGATGTACGGTATCAGGATGATGGTGCCGATCCACGAGTGTCGAAACTCGGTCAGCAGGTCAAAGACGCTGCGGTCGGGCGTCACCCAAGCATAAAGTGCGGTGGCGACTGCGGCGGTGAAAAGCAGCGCAATTGCGGGCCATCGATACCGTGCGAACCTGCTGCCTTCCAGCGCCTGCCCCGCCATCCCGATCACGGCGCTGTTCAACTGAACAAAAGTCAGCGTCAAAAGCGAGGCGACGAACGCCGAAAGGGCCGACCCTGTTTGCGCCTGCGCAAAGGGAGTAATAAGCGCGCTGCTTAAAGTAACGCCGGCAACGTAGGCGCTAAATTTGTAAAGGATCAGGTCACGCCGACGGAACGGCCCGGTAAAAAGAAAATTGATCTCGGTCGGCGAAAAGTGAAACGTCGGGCCAGTCGTCAGCACGACAGTGAGCAGCGACATCCCAAGCATGGCAAGCGGCATGAACGTTCTGATTTGCGGACTTAACGCCTGCCGATCCAAAGCTCCGTTATTCAAAAATTCCGGGTTAAGTGCCGAACTGTTTGCGACGACCAGCAGCCAAACGATCCCGCCAAAGGCAAGAAAGAACAGCAAGCCGCGCAAGCTTTTCAACTGCATCAGCCGCATGCGCAGACCGCCACGCAGTCGCATCATCAGAAGGCGAAGAAGCGCTGAATCCATTCTTAGGCCTCACCCTTCTCTTTTTGTTGGGTGAGAGAGAAATACGCCTCTTCAAGGGCAGAGCTGCTGTCAGTCTGTCCGACTTCGCTTACCACGTCGCTCATCGTGCCAATTCGACGACACTCGCCAAGGCTCAACACCATGATATGCGTGCACAAGTTCTCGAACAGGCTCAACAGGTGCGAACTGATGATGATAGCGGCGCCAGCCTGCGCACGTTCGCGAATGGCCTGCTGGATGCCCCGGATCCCTTGAGGATCAAGCCCTGTCAGAGGCTCATCAAACAGGATCACCTTTGGATCGTGCAAGAAGGCACAGGCAATCGCCACCTTTTGGCGCATCCCGCGTGACAAGTTGTGAACCAGCGTATCGCGCTTGTGCGTAAGCTCGAAGGACTCAAGAAGCGCTTCGGCGGTTTGCTCAAAATCTGAGAGTTTGTAAGCCGCCGCAGTGAAGGCCAGATGCTCCCAGACCGTCATCGTATCAAAGAGCCGCGGATCGTCTGGAATATAGCCGATGTTCTGCTTGGCTTCGATAGGCTCTTCGACAATGTCATGGCCCGCAACCAACAACTGACCCGCGGTCGGAGGGATAATCCCACACAAGGCACGCAATGTCGTTGTCTTGCCCGCCCCATTCGGCCCGACCAGCCCAAGGATTTGGCCGGGTTCCACCGAAAAGCTAAGATCCTTAACGGCGGTGAAGCCTTTGTATTGCTTGCTGAAGTTCGTGACTGTGATCATGCGCTCTTTGCCCAAGATTCTGTGGTTTGCCGGCAGCTTAGCGGGCTGGCATCGGCTCCAACACCACTCAAGACATCGATACTTCGCACCGATTCATGTCAACTCTAAGTCCAAAACCGTTGTTCAAATCGTTTAATATGCCTCAATTTCAGCGAAACGCTGGAAATACTTGGGTTGCGCACTGGGATAGTCTACGGACGTCGGTACGAGGTAAGATAGGAAGGACGGTAAGCGGCCTCTGGCCACACAGGGCGCTAACGACCGGTTTGTTGAAAACGGACCTTGTACCGCGTGATGCTGCGATGGCTTGGGGTCATGAGCGCATGACCTGTCAATGGCTTTGCTGCCCAAGCGATACCCCTTTATTTTGCATGTTCAAGGTCAACTATCGAGCAGCAGGTCAACTTCACGCCGGTATGTCTCGGCCTCTGCAGCCATCCAGTCTCTGAAATCGTTTTGCGTCTTGGAACGAGCCCGACCTCGCAGCGAGACAAGCCGGTAGGAAAACTCTGATCGCGTCGCAGATTTGCCCCCAAAAGGCATGACCATAGAACCTTCGGTAAGGGTTGAGAACGACTCAACCATTCCACACAAGACGAGCCCCAATCCTTCCTTTGCTCCCCTCAGACCGGAACTAAGGCGAGGAAACTCTGGAATGGCTGATCGCTCTTCGTGCTCAAACCCGTATTTTTTGCCCCAGTTTTCCCAATTCAGCCAACCGGGATCGGTTGTCTCTTCTTTGACATGAATGAGTGGAACGCCAGTGAGCGATTTGGTGCTCTCCGACAGGCCGTATTGCGCCGCAAACTCTGGAGTGCAAATCGGCACCACACATCCGTCAAAGAGGAACACGCTCTCTTGTGAGTTGTCAGGCTCTGGACCGAAGCGGATGACAAAATCAAACTCCTCCGATCGCAAGTCGACAAGACGGTGTGTTGTATCAATGCGTAAATCAAACTTATCGCAAATTGCGTAAAAATTCGGTAGGCGCGGCGTTAGCCAGCACTCTGCGATTGCCAAGCTCGTCGACACTGAAAGGCGGTTGTCCAGAACGGGCTCTTTTAACCGTTCCAGAACTGTACCGATGGACCCAAAGCCAGCCGTTAGTTCCGATGCCACGCTAATGGCGGCTTTGGTTGGTATCGCCCCTGAAGGTTTGCGAACAAACAGCTGACATCCAACGTAATCTTCAAGCCCGCGGATTTGCTGCCCAACGGCTGCAGTTGTCACTCCAAGATCATCTGCGGCTGAGCGAAAGCTGCCTGTCCGTAACGCAGCCTCCAACGCGCGTAGTGCATTGAGATGTGAGGTCTTCACCGTCTAAGCCTAAAGTTTGAGTTTATACCTGAAAAGAACAAATGACATGACATTGCTGGAAAATCCATGGAAATTTGGATCATTGGTGATGGTTGCGTCTCACGAAAAAAAGATTTTCTAAATACCATTTGCACCAGGACTAGTGTGAAGACCGAAAAGGGGTCCCATCCGAGTCCGCTGCTTTCCGCGTCGCGCACCGTCCCAGAAGAGACGAGACATCAACTGAGAATAGGAGCTGCTGACATGTGGAATTATTTGAAAGCCAAAAGAAAGGGAGCCATCGGCGCATCAGTCGTGTTTTTTGTCGCTGCTGGAGTGGCGAGTTCGGCTTTGGCGGAGTCAAACGAAGAAAAGATCGCGAGAGCCATGTCGGCCGCACCCTTGGACATCAGCGAGAACGCTACCATCATGGACGTAGACGGGACAATCCTCAGAGAGGGCAGCAACGAGTGGGTGTGCTTGCCAGGTGTCGGCCTCATCCCTGGCGACAAACACCCGATGTGTAACGACCCTGTCTGGATGAGATGGATGGCCGCTGTTGCGTCCGGGTCGGAATTCTCCACCGAGGTCGTGGGCGTTTCATACATGCTTCAGGGCGATGCAATGGTGAATAATGACAATCCAATGGCAACAGATCCCAATGACGGGGGTGTTTGGGTTCAGGATGGGCCGCATCTGATGATGTTATTTCCCAACAAGGACTTGGTTGCGAACTTGCCACGTGATCCCTTTGTCGGCGGCTCCTATGTCATGTGGGGAGACACCCCATTGTGGCATGTCATGTTCCCAGTTGAAGCCAAAGAAAACACCAACTGACCTTTAGCGACAGAGCGGGAGAACGAGATGTCGGTCGAACACATTCAGAAATCAGTTAATGGCGTAATCGCCTACCTCAAAGAGAACCCCAACGAGGCCCTAAGCACCAGCCCACCAATCACCGCTGTCATGGAAAGTGGTTTGCGCTGCAGAGCGACTGGAGACGAAGGTCAATCCATAGTCACCGATATGCCGCAAGCAGTCGGCGGTGGTGGCTCGGCTCCTTCACCCGGCTGGTTATCTCGCGCAGCGCTGGCAACCTGTGACGCAACCAGAATTGCCTTGCGCGCGGCTGAATTGGGCATTGAGCTGGACACGCTCGAGGTCACAACTGACAGCGTGGACGACGACCGAGGACTCTTTGGAGTGGACCCCTCGGTTCGTGCGGGTTCCCTTAGTCTAAGGACACGGGTGAAAATCGGCGCTTCGGGGGTCAGCGATAAAGTCTTATGGGAAATTGTTGACTATGCAGTGACACACTCACCCGTCGCTGACGGATGCCGGCGTGAAACGCCCTCAACATTAGAAGTCAAAATAGCCTGACGGCAAAAAGCAAGGATTGCAGCATCATGAGCACAAAAACTCACGTCAGAGAAGGCGGCTGCACGTGCGGACATGTGCGCTATCAGGTGGAATCAGACCCCCTGATCGTACATGGCTGCCATTGTCGAGGCTGCCAAAAGAACTCTGGCTCCGCCTTTGCGCTCAACGCATTATTTGAAGCCGATCGTGTCAAACTTGTATCTGGTTCAGTTGAGGAAATTACAGTTCCGACGCCAAGTGGAACGGGGCAGGACATCACCCGATGTAAAAGATGCAAAGTTGCGGTTTGGAGCAACTACAACATGGGCGGCCTGCGAAAACACATACGGTTTATTCGTGTTGGCACTCTGAATGATCCTGACCAGTTCCCGCCGGATGTGCACATATACACTGAAACGAAACAACCCTGGGTCATCCTGCCAAGGGCCGATCAAAAGGTAAGCAAGTTCTACAAGTTCGGGGAGACTTGGTCGCCAGCGAGTCTAGAGCGTCTCGCGAAGATCGAAGCATCTGCCGGGATCAAGATTTCCTGAGGTAAAGGCGTCGATTGCGAAAGGAACAAATGTCCGTCATGGCTTCGAAGCAGTATTTCGTCACATCGCCTTAGATCGGCAACTTTGGGTCGTTTTTGACATTTGTTACACCAAACGAGTGGCATTGGAGTGACGTGGTACTGCATGCGAAAGAGTGACAATGTATCCGAACGGCAACCGAGTACCTCGTAACCCGCTCAAAACACGTCGAAAGATATTGAGAAGATTTGGTGGAGCCTAGGGGGTCGAACCCCTGACATCTTGCATGCCATGGACGAAATACATTTGTAAGGTCAGATCAGCTTATTTAATTCAGATGAGCAAAAAGAAAGGTAAATCAAGGTATTGGAAGAGGTGTCTAACAGATTGCAAAGATTGAATTACGCTCAGGTTTGTCGAATTCAGTGGAATTTACAGGCGATGACCGAAAGGTGACAAAACCCTTCGAATTTAAGTCCTATTATAGTCGCTCTCGGCGCAGAGCTGACGTGCTAACATCTAGCAGCGAACGACCGCTTCGAGCCCAACTTACCGAGTTTCTGCAGGATGACGAAAGTCTTGGTCCGGGGCGCCGTTCAAAATGTGAAAAAATTAAAGGCAGCTTAGACAAAGGTTTGTGGCACAATAATTTTCAACGAAACCGTCTATCGCGGCGCTTTTTTATAGAGCCGAACATTATTGAAGCAATCCGGATAACATGCCAAGGCATCGCAACAAAAAGCTCAGGAGTTTTGAGGCCGTCTCTTAATTCTCTAGATTCGTGAACTTCGCCAGCATCTCAAGCGCATTCTTTGACTTGAACTTCGCCAGCAAGCGTGCCCGGACATCTTCCACCGTGCGTGGAGAGAGGCCAAGGAGAATGGCAATTTGTTTGCTGGTTTGTCCTGCGCGCAAGCCCAAGATCACATCCATTTCCCGTGCCGTCAAATCGGGTTTGTCGTTGGTATCTGCAACTTTGGCATAGGTTAGCACTGTTTGCTCTAGCGGGTCGTTGGGATTCATGGCTTGTGCACGAAACCGGCACCAAATCGAACTTCCGTCCGAGCGTCGCAAGAGCCTCATGTCGGAATAGTCTCGACCGTCGCGCAATTCCTTAAGTCCAACATCTCGCACGCGCTCAAACTCTTCATCGCTGGCATAGAAAACTCGGGAGCTTTGGTTGAGCAGCGCTTTTTTGTCGAAGCCCGTAAGCGTACAAAACATCTGATTGCAGGCGCGTATCACCCGCCGTTCGATCAGGGCGATTCCGACTGGCGCGGACTGAAACGCAATTTCGTTGAATGACTGCATGACACGCCATACCGTAAACATACGGTATTGTCACCGTAGTTCTTGAAGCTACGATCACCGAGTTGAAAATCGAAAGGACGCCAAAGCGAAGTGGGGCCGCAACAGTTGAAGGCTACGTAATTTGCTGTGGTGACGGACGCGCAGTAGCCGAAAGTGCGTTTATGTCTGCTTGATGATCCAAAATAACGATCAGGGAGAAAATCATGAAACATCTGCTGCTATCCACAGCGCTCATTATGGCGGCGAACGCTGCCTTTGCAAACACGACAGAGGTCACAGTTGGTCTGCAACTGGAACCACCCCATCTTGATCCAACATCAGCGGCTGCTGGCGCGATTGACCAAGTTCTCTATTCAAACGTTTTTGAGGGTCTCACCCGATTTGGGCCAGACGGTTCCGTGAATGCGGGACTGGCGGAAAGCTGGGACATTTCGGAAGATGGTTTGACCTATACGTTCAAGCTGCGGTCTGGTGTCACGTTCCACGACGGCACAAGCTTTGGATCCGAAGACGTTGTCTTTTCGCTCGACCGCGCCCGCGCCGAAGACTCTACGAACGCGCAGAAAGCCCTCTTTGCGGGTATCGAGAGCGTCGAGGCGGTAGATGCGACGACAGTCAAAGTCACGTTGAAATCACCGCAGGGTAACTTCCTTTTCAATATGGCCTGGGGTGACGCGGTCATCGTGGCCGAAGAAAGCATCGCCGACATCAAATCCAATCCTGTCGGCACAGGTGCTTTCCGCTTTGGCGACTGGAAGCAGGGCGACAGCATCACTTTGACGCGCAACGCGGATTATTGGGGCGATGCAGCAGCGCTGGAGAGCGCAACGTTCAAGTTCATTTCTGAGCCGACAGCCGCATTCGCGGCAATGATGGCGGAAGATATCGATGCCTTCTACAGCTATCCAGCTCCTGAAAATCTTGCGCAATTCGAGGCCGACCCGCGTTTCACGGTGCTTGCGGGGAACACCGAAGGGGAAACCATTCTTGCCATCAACAACAAGATGGAACCCTTTAATGATGTCCGCGTCCGTAAAGCGGTCAGCATGGCAATCGACCGTCAGGCGATTATTGATGGAGCCATGTTCGGTTACGGAACGCCAATTGGATCGCATTTCGCGCCACACCATCCGGACTATATTGATCTGACCGGCAACGCGCCATTTGATCCGGAAGCGGCCAAAGCATTGCTGGCAGAGGCTGGCTATCCGGATGGATTTACAACAACGCTGAAGCTGCCGCCGCCGTCTTATGCACGCCGAGGGGGCGAGATCATCGCTGCACAGTTGCGCGCCATCGGGGTCGAGACAGAGATCAGCAATCTTGAATGGGCGCAGTGGCTGGAGCAAGCGTTCAGAGGTTATGACTATGGCCTGACGATTGTCAGCCACACCGAGCCGATGGATATCGGTATTTATGCCCGAGCAGAGTACTACTTCCAGTACGACAATGCCGACTTCCAGGCGTTGATCGACAAGCTCTCGGTAGAAACTGATCCGGCGATGCGTTCCGACCTTCTCAAGCAAGCGCAAACCACCATTTCCGAAGACTACGTCAACGGCTACCTGTTCCAGTTGGCTTTGACATCTGTGGTGAACGCGAAGCTTAACGGCTTCTGGAAGGACGCGCCCACGCAGGCCGTTGATCTAACAGCCGTGTCCTGGTCTGAATAGTCCGCACCAGATGCTTCCGTATCTCATAAAAAGACTTGGCTCGCTCATTGTCTCGCTACTTGTAGCGAGCCTAGTCATCTTTGCCTGCATCGAGGTTGTACCCGGTGATCCGGCGTCCTTTATGCTGGGCATTAATGCTCAGCCCGACACGGTGGATGCCCTCCGCGAAGAGCTGGGGCTAAATCAAACGATCGCACAGCGGTACATGTCCTGGATTACTGGCCTGCTAACAGGCGATATGGGGACATCTTATACTTACCGCTCTCCGGTTTCGGACATTGTTGCCGACCGTCTACAAGTGTCGTTGCCACTTGCGCTTTATGCCTTGGCATTGACGGTTTTGGTGGCGTTCCCGGTTGGCGTTTTGGCCGCTGCGCGGCGTGGGTCGGCTACTGATCTTTCGGTGATGGGTGTCACGCAGCTTGGCATCGCCGTTCCCAATTTCTGGTTCGCCATTCTGATGGTGATCGTGTTTGCTATCAATCTAGGCTGGTTTTCGGCTGGCGGTTTTCCGGGATGGGACGCGGGCTTTTTTGCGGGGCTAAAAGCCCTGACGCTACCCGCAGTGGCCTTGGCTCTGCCGCAAGCGTCAATCCTTGCCCGTGTGATGCGGTCCTCGCTATTGGATACGCTATCAGAAGACTACATTCGAAGCGCGCGCGCGAAGGGATTAACGAAACGGCAGGTCATGTGGCGCCATGCGTTGCGAAATGCCATGATCCCTGTGCTCACCATCATCGGCCTTCAGTTTTCCTTCCTGCTGGCAGGGGCCATTATCATCGAAAACGTGTTCTTCTTGCCGGGTCTTGGAAGGCTGGTCTTTCAAGCGATCACACAGCGCGATCTCATCGTTGTTGAAAGTGTCGTGATGCTGCTGGTGTTCGCCGTGATTCTTGTCAATTTTCTCGTGGACCTCGCTTACGCTTGGGTCGATCCGCGACTGAGGGCGCGTTCATAACAATGGCTGAAACTGGATTTCTCAAGAGCGCAGTGCGCTCGCGCAACCTGATGCTTGGTTTGGCTCTGACGTCCGTCTTTGCGATTGCCGCATTGGTATCGCTGATATGGACACCCTACGATGTCACCGTTCTGGACATCGCGTCAAAGCTCAAATCCCCCTCGGCTGAGCATCTGTTTGGAACAGATCATTTTGGCCGCGACACGTTTTCGATGGTTATGGTCGGCGCTCAGACATCCATCGCTGTTGCCTTCATTGCTGTTGGCATTGGCATCGGCCTTGGAGTTCCGCTAGGTCTGGCCGCAGCTGCCAATCGCGGGGGGTGGCTCGACGAAGTGATTATGCGTGGGAACGATCTTGTTTTCGCGTTCCCGTCCCTTCTGATTGCCATCATGATCACAGCCGTCTTTGGCCCCTCTGCTGTGAACGCCATCATTGCCATTGGTATCTTCAATATCCCGGTGTTTGCGCGCCTTAGCCGGGGTGCTGCATTGCCGCTTTGGACCCGCGAGTTCATTTTGTCGGCGCGCGTTGCAGGAAAGGGGGCGACGCGTATCTCTGCTGAGCACATCCTGCCCAACATCACAAACCTGCTGATCGTTCAGGGCACAATACAGTTCTCGCTGGGTATCCTTGCTGAAGCCGGTCTGAGCTATGTTGGCCTTGGTGCACAGCCACCGACTCCGAGTTGGGGCCGGATGCTTGCCGAAAGCCAGACGCTCATCTCAATCGCACCGCATCTGGCATTGTTTCCCGGTTTTGCAATTCTATTGACCGTATTGGGATTGAACCTCGCTGGCGACGGTCTCCGCGATCTTTTGGATCCTCGTATACGGAGGACTGGACGATGAGCCTATTGAGCATTCAAGATCTGTCGCTATCCATTCACGGCACACCGATCCTAGACCGCGTTTCAATTGACATTGAGCCCGGCGAAGTCTGTGGCGTGATCGGAGAAAGCGGGTCAGGCAAATCGCTGACTGCGTTCTCTGTCATGCAGCTCTTGCCAGACGGCGCGGTCTGTTCGGGAGCAATTCGCTTGGCTGGCACAGACATCTTGCAAGCCGATGAGCAAGCCTTGTGTAATATGCGTGGCAAGACCGTCGGGATGGTGTTTCAAGAGCCTATGACCGCACTTAATCCAGTGCAAACCATCGGGCAGCAAGTGGCCGAGACGATCCGCATTCACCGGAAAACCTCGCGCGCCGAGGCCATGGCGCTGGCCGCTGAGAGCCTCGCTCGGTGCGAGCTTCCCCAGGATCGCTTTCCTCTTTCCCGCTATCCCCATGAATTGTCAGGTGGACAGAGGCAAAGGGTGGTCATCGCTATGGCAATTGCCTTGCGACCCAAGCTCTTGATTGCGGACGAACCCACGACCGCACTCGATGTGACTACCCAGGCAGAGATCCTCAGCCTCTTGAAGCAGCTGGTCACCGAAGACGGCATGGGGCTGATGCTGATCACGCATGATTTGGCGGTTGTGACAGATATCGCTGACCACATTGTTATCATGAAAACCGGTGAGGTTGTGGAGCGCGGCAGGGCCGAGACGCTTCATCGGGAGATGCAGCATCCCTACACCAAGGCGCTCTTTGAGGCATCAACCCATCAACCTGAAACCGCAGGACAGATCGAAGACACGGTTTTGCTATCTGTAAAGAACGTCGTTCGGGACTACACCGGAGCGCGCACGTCGCTGTTTGCCAAACCCACGCCGTTTCGCGCGGTCAATGATGTTAGCTTCAACCTTCACAAAGGAGAGTGTTTGGGGCTCGTCGGAGAAAGCGGATGCGGGAAATCGACCCTAACGCGGGCCATCTTGGGCCTAGATGACATTCAGGGTGGGTCGATCAAATTGAACGGGCTGGATGTTCACGCGGATGAATCCGCACGGCAGCAGATGCAAGTGGTGTTTCAAGACCCGTATGGATCTTTCAATCCGCGGCATAAAGTCGGGCGCTTGGTTTCTGAACCCTTTTTCCGATTGGGGCGGCAGGCGACAGATGATGAGATCGCGGACAGTCTAATTTCTGTTGGTCTCAAGGCGACAGATCAGGACAAGTACATTCATGAATTCTCCGGCGGGCAACGACAACGTATCGCCATTGCCCGTGCTTTGATCATCAAGCCGGACCTTATCATTCTTGACGAAGCCGTTTCGGCGCTCGACGTTTCGATACGCGCGCAGATACTTGACCTATTGGCAGAGCTTTCTTCTGAACGCGGTCTGACCTATCTGTTCATTACCCATGATCTGACAGTCGTGAAGGCCATCGCTGATCGCGTGTTGGTCATGCAAGGTGGCCAAATTATCGAGCAAGGCGAGACCGAGACTGTCTTCAGCGCACCACAACAGGACTATACAAAAAAACTGATTGCGGCTGCGCCCGAACTCCCCTCTTTGGAAGGTGTTAGCGCATGACCAAGGTTCTTTGGCGACTGAGTGCTGTCGAGATTTCGCAACGAACGCAATCAGGCGACCTGTCTGTAGAAGACGTCACAAAATCGCACATCGATAGGATGAACGCGATCAATCCGCAGCTGAACGCGGTGGTCGAAGATCTTAGCGAGGCGGCTCTCGAAAGGGCATGTTCTTTGGACGCCAAGAGAGCAGCGGGGGCTGATCTAGGACCCCTCCATGGGGTCCCGGTGACGATCAAAATAAATGTCGATCAGGCCGGTTCTGCGACGTCGAACGGTGTGACGGCATTCAAAGACATGATTGCAAAGCAAGATGCGCCGCTCGTTGCCAACCTGCTGCGCGCAGGTGCGGTTGTGATCGGGCGGACGAATACCCCAGAATTTTCGTTCCGCGCGGATACCGACAATCCGCTACATGGCAGGACACACAATCCTTGGGGGCCGCATGCCTCCCCCGGTGGGTCATCTGGCGGTGCTGGTGCCGCTGTGATGGCAGGTATTGGTGCCCTTGCGCATGGCAATGACATCGGCGGCTCGCTTCGGTTCCCTGCCTATGCGACAGGGGCCGTGACGATAAAGCCGGGCCTTCATCGGGTGCCTGCGTGGAATCCAAGCCAAAAGGTGGAGAGGGGTGCTCTCATTCAAATGATGTCAGTTCAAGGGTTTATCGCGCGATCCGTAGACGATTTGGAGCTTGGCATGCTGACAGCGGTGCAGCCAGGAGCCGGAGATCCCTTTCACGCACCTTTACCTTGGCGAGGAACCCGGCCCGTTGCGCCCATCAAAGTCGCATTCACCAAGAACACCTACGAATTCGATTTGGACCCAGAGGTTTCACGCGCGCTTGATGCTGCAAAATCAGCGCTGATTGACGCGGGCTATGAGGTGGAGGAAGTCGATCTGCCGCTGTTGAGAGACTGTGCACTGGACGGCTACCGCGCATTGCTTACCGAAGTCTCCAAGACGATTGGGCCAGACATTCAATCCCATGGATCGTCAGAGATCAAAGAAATCTTTAAAGAGTATGACCGCCAGTTCCCGCAAATGGATGACGACGAATTCAGCCAAACACTTGCGAAACGAACCCATTATGCGCGCGTCTGGGCGGAGTTCATGGAAACCTACCCATTGGTTCTTACACCGTTTCTTCCGCATCCGATCTTTAGCCCAAACCGCGACTTGGAAGGCGCGGAGGGCGTACGTGATGTTCTGGGTGCGGCGCTTTACTCCTACTCGATGAATTTCCTGGGACTCCCCGCGGGCGTTATGTCGACGCATCTTTCCAACCGCGCCAATGCGTTGCAGCCCGTTGGCGTGCAAATTGTTGGTCAACGCTGGCGAGAGGATTTGGTTTGCGACGCTATGCGCGAGATCGAAAAACAGGTGGGCCGGATGTCCGTGCCCCTTTGGGAATTGTTGGACAAACAGGACGTCGAAGATCGACGACATGCGCCTGCATGACGCGACTCCTTTCACAGGACTCCTACCCACGGCGCGTAGGACATTAGGAAGTAGACCATGACACTAACACCAATTGGAATTGCCCCCGATAAATGCATGATCGGCGGCAAATGGGTGCCCGCCATCGGCGGCGAGACGATTACGCTGACTGATCCGTCGGATGGATCGGCGCTTTGCGGCATTGCAAAGGGAGGGGCAGAAGACATCCACCAAGCCGTGCTTGCGGCCGAGACCGCACTGCAAGGCGATTGGGGAAAATCGACGGCGGCTGAGCGTGGGCGTGTCTTGGCACGACTGGGTCAGCTCGTTCTCGACCATACTGAAGAGCTTGCAACGCTCGAAGCAAAGGATGTTGGCAAACCATTAAAGCAGGCACGAGCGGACGTCATCGCACTTGCCCGGTACATGGAGTTCTACGCCGGTGCAGCGGACAAACTGCATGGTCAAACCATTCCCTATCTCGATGGCTATACCGTCTACACTTTGCGAGAACCGCACGGGGTAACGGGCCATATCATTCCCTGGAACTACCCGATGCAGATCATCGGCCGTTCGGTTGGCGCAGCGCTTGCCACCGGCAACGCCTGTGTTTTGAAACCTGCAGAAGAAGCCTGTCTGACTGCATTAGCCTTTGCGCAGCTCGCAAATCGGGCCGGTTTACCTGCGGGAGCTTTGAACGTGGTCCCGGGATTGGGTGCCGAAGCTGGGGCTGCACTGACACGACACAAGGGCGTGAATCATATCTCGTTTACCGGTTCCGTCGGTGTCGGCAAATTGATTCAAAAGACGGCTGCCGACAATGTCGTACCTGTTACGCTGGAGCTGGGGGGCAAATCTCCGCAAGTGGTATTTGAGGATGCGGACCTAGAGGCAGCTTTGCCGTTCCTCGTGAACGCAGGAATTCAAAACGCGGGTCAAACCTGCTCTGCATCGTCGCGTATTCTCGTGCATCAAAGCCTTTATGACGAAGTTCTGGCCAAGATGGCAAAACGCTATGATGCGCTGCGGGCAGGACCGGCTCTGGACGATCTGGATGTGGGCCCATTGGTGTCACATCGCCAGAAGGAAATCGTTGAAGGGTTCCTTGCCAAAGGTGCCGATCTTGAACTTGCAGCGCAGGGCAAGATCGTGGCTGACGCTCCGTCTGGAGGTGCCTTTGTGGCCCCAAGCCTGTTTGCCTGTGCGAACCCCGATCACACGTTGTCGCAAGATGAGATATTTGGCCCAGTGCAAGTCGTCATTCCCTTCAAGGACGAGGACGAGGCGGTCGCCATCGCCAACGGCACGGACTTTGGCCTCGTGGCCAGCTGCTGGACCAAAGATGGTGCACGTCAAATGCGTATGGCGAAGAAGCTGCGTGCTGGCCAGGTCTTTCTCAATAACTACGGTGCAGGAGGCGGAGTCGAACTGCCGTTCGGGGGCACGGGCCTTTCCGGTCATGGCCGCGAAAAGGGGTTCGAAGCGTTGTACGGCTTCACAACCCTCAAAACTGTCGCCGCACTTCACGGATAAGGAATTAAGATGAGACTCAAAGGAAAAACGGCAATCGTCACTGGCGGAGCTTCCGGTTTTGGCGAAGGGATCGTTCGCAAGTTTGTGACAGAAGGCGCAAAGGTTCTCATTGCTGATCTGAACATTGAGGCTGCGCAACAGCTTGCAAACGAATTGGGGTCGGCAACGCAAGCGGTTGAGGCCAACGTCGCAGATGACGGAAGCGTTCAGGCCATGGTGAAAGCTGCTCTGTCTGAATTGGGTGGCATCGACATTCTTGTCAACAATGCAGGCACCACGCATCTGCCTGCACCCATGGAAGAGGTCAGTGAGTCTGACTTTGACAAAGTATTCGCCGTGAATTGCAAATCGGTCTACCTGACGGCTAAGCATATCGTTCCAATTTTCAAAGACCAAAAGGCTGGCGCAATTCTAAATGTTGCTTCGACGGCAGGGGTCAGCCCTCGTCCACGTTTGAACTGGTACAATGCTTCGAAAGGTTGGATGAATAATGCAACCAAAGGCATGGCGGTTGAGCTTGCGCCCGAAGGTGTCCGTGTAAACGCGATCAACCCGGTGGCAGGCGATACGCCGCTTCTCAAAATGTTTATGGGCGAAGATACCCCGGCAGTGCGCGCTAAGTTCCTGTCGACCATTCCGTTGGGCCGTTTCTCTACGCCGGAGGATATGGGCAATGCGGCCTGCTATCTCTGCTCCGATGAAGCCAGCATGGTGACGGGTGTTTGTATGGAGGTCGACGGTGGTCGTTGCATCTAAACTTGCAGCGTCACATGACACCTTGGAATTGCGAACCATTGATCCCTATGACTTGATCCCACGCGTTCTGGATTTTGCGCGAAAAGCGTCGCTTCAGTTCTCAGGGATCAGCTCAGAGAGACTTGCCTGCGGAGAATTCCTAATTGTTTTCGAGTTTGACGCAGGCGGTACAGCAACTTTGGAGACACTGCGCCGTCGTGCCATGCAAATACATTCGGAACTAGAGATCTAGGCATGAGGCTCAGTTCCAAGACGCCCACCATGCGTGTGAAACGGCAGCAAAAATAAACCCAGAGCGCCACATCGACAACGCTATGAGTCGTACGCAGCGATGTGCTTTTATGGGAACCTTGCCAAACGGTCCATGACTGACATCAGTCGACACGCTCTACGCGTCACAAAGTGTGACTGGATGCTATCGGAATACGTATCAATGACTGAGCCCCGTATATCGATCTATCTCCAGATCTATCGCGCCCCGGCATCATAGCGCCCGTTTTTCCAACTGGGCCCGGAAGTCCCGCATCTGCTCACCCTCGGCCCCACCAGTTTACGCGGGGTCGAGTACACCGGTCTTGGCGGTGACACCCTAAGGTTCCTGCTCGTGAGAAAGGCTGCCATCCTGACAGTCGAAACCCTTGGAGACATTCGATGCATTTCGTGTGACTGGCAGCTTTGCGGACGAAGCCGCCGTTTGATGTTGGTGACCTCATGTCTGCTTTCGCGGTATCTCAGGTGACTATGATCCTGCGCGAGTATCAGATTTGACATTGGTCAATGCAACGCAGCCCTTTGCTATAGTCTAAAATTATCGACTTTTTCGACGCGGGATACAAAACGAGAAATGCCAGAGAACATGCATCTTAGTCTTCAAAAAGCGTTAGGGTATTTGATTGGCGGGCTTTGGACAGGTTGGGGCGGACGTACGCGAATAGAAGCCAAGCAACTCCGAAACTTGCGGCACCTCGTGGAGAAGGCGCGTGGTGACTCACCTCTGTTTCGCCGACTATACGCAGAGCTGCCACCAACTGCCGAGATCGAACTTCAAGACTTACCTGTGACCCATAAGCCCGAACTCATGGCAGAGTTCGACGACTGGCTGACAATCCGCTCTCTTCCGCTCGACAAGGCGCGCGAACATCTGCGAGACCTGCGCAAGGTTGGTGTGCCTGTCGACGATGTCGCCGTTTTTCAGACCTCCGGGACTTCGGGCGAACCTGCCGTCATCGTCTTGTCCGAAGCGTTCGTGGAATATGCCTTTGGCATCATGCTGGCACGCTTCGAACGATATCATCGAAAGCTTGTGCGAGACGTCCGAAAACATGGCGACAGGGTGACGATTACCGGCGGGAACGGCCATTTTGCCGGAAACGGCTTCAACAAACTAGTGCAACGTTTGAACCCCCGGCTTGCCAAAGGCTTTGGTGTCACCTTTGTCGAGGCTGAGCAGCCAATTGGTCAGCTTGTCAAAAGACTGAATGCGATTGGGAACGTCGCTTGGATCGTGACATACCCCAGCATGCTGGCCATTCTAGTCAAGGAAAAGGAGGCCAGGCGGCTGCGGATCGAACCGACGTTCATTACCACGGGAGGCGAGACACTCACCGACGATCTCCGCGAACGGGTCGGGCGAGCCTTTCCCTCGCTGAAATACGGCATTGCCGATCCCTATGGGTGCACCGAGTGCTTGGCGCTTTCGTTCGAGTGTAGCCACGGGCGGAAACACGTGAACGAAGATTGGGTTATTCTCGAAGCGGTCGACGAAGCAATGCAACCCGTTCCCGACGGAACGCTGTCTGCGACCGCTCTGCTGACCGTGCTCGCCAACGAGGTTCAGCCCTTCATCCGCTATGATTTGGGTGACTGTATTCGGTTTGACCAGGATGCTTGCCCCTGTGGATCGCCGTTTCGCAGTTTGCATGTCGAGGGACGCCAAGCGACATTGGTTCGCGTAGGCGAGGTGACCTTGTCGCCGCTGATTTTCGATTTTGAGCACGACCAAGCCCAGCGCATCCAGTTGATCCAGACTGGCGAATTCGATTTCGAACTGCGCGTGCAACTGGCAGCGGGTGCGGCGGCGGGGCTTGTTCTTGAGGACGTCATCGGGTCGGTGAAGAAAGTATTTCGCGACAACGGCCTAGATGAAGTCACAGTTCGAGCGAGCACACGACCTCCCGAATTCACCGCAAGCGGCAAATTCCACGAAGTTGTGCCTTTGCGAAACTCTAGCTCACCGTCATGACATATACCGGCAGTCGCCATTAGATCTCTGAGAAAGTGTGTTCTTGGCTTTCCTCTTCCAACTAAAAGGGATTCTTCCCTTCGTCAAAGCCGACATTCGCCGCGGCGCAAAAGACTAGTAAATTGGGCCGAGAGCAGAACTGGTCGCTACGAGCGGGAAGCAGTCATTCGCTGCAAACCATATAAGTGGCCGAATAACGGACGAGGCCGTCTTTTCAACAGTGTCAGTTTTCAGGAGACGCTCAACGAAAATAGAGGATTGTTCGATGCGATCGGTGCGCACTGAACCGCTTTCTCGTGATGCTCACGAACTATCCCTAGCGGAGAGCAAGGTTTTGATCAGCCGGACGATCCGTGATTTTGTCTGCAAAACTGCTTCGAACCAACCACTTCGTCAGCGTACGGCCTAACAGTTCATGACCCGAAAGCAAGATGCGGTCGGAGGCGATTTCAGTTTCGAATGAGGAATGCCCCATCCAAGCCGAGGTAAAGGCGCGCAAGTCGGCATCGATATAAAGATCTACGTCGAATTTGGGGTCCGTAAAGCAAAGATCGGTCTCTTCACCGGGTTTCGAGACCAGCCAGTATTGTGCCTCGCCTTTTCGTGGGTCTCTCAAGATGATCTGGATCACACTTCTACGGCGCGGCAGTTCAAGCTGGTCGATCTTGCGGCGCACGTTCCACATCAGCATTCTGGCATCCAAACTTTGCAGCGACACATCGCTGTCGATGTTGCGGTGCGCCCATTCACCAAGCCCGCGGATCAAAGGTTCAAGCTCGTCGGCAACCGGTGTTGTGAAATACTCTCGATGCGCGCCCGCCTTCGTTTCTCCGCGCCTGATCAGACCGCTGGCCTCCATTTCGCGCAACCGCTTTGTCAAAAGCCCTGGCGACATGCCTGGCACGCCGCGCTGTATCTCGCTGAACCGTGTTGATCCCGACCACATTTCGCATAAAACCAGCATGGTCCAGCGCGGTTCCAGCAGGCTCGCCGCCATCGCAACAGGGCAGAATTTCGGATAATTCACCTCGGACATCGCATCCCTCCTGTCTCTCTATGCCCCGCTACACGCAACCAATCTACTTCAGAAACTATAGTATATTTACTGCAATCGCTGAACTGGATTGGTGCTCCGACAAGATGCGAAAGTCGATCTCAAGGCAGAAAACGCGACCAGAGAGGACTAACCACTCATGCCAGACCAGACCCGATACAGGATCGAAGGCAGCTACTACGAGGCCTGCAACTGCGACGCGATCTGCCCTTGCAGGCGCCAGAACGGCATGGAGGGCGGGCTGTCAACCTATGGCAATTGCGACTTCATTTTGTCCTGGGCGATCCTGAAAGGGCATTCAGGTCAAACGGACCTGTCGGGTCTCGGTGTCTGCATGGCCGGCACCTATGACGATGACGAGGACGGTAGCCTCTGGAGCGTGTTCATTTATGTGGATGAGCATGCAAGCGACGCGCAAATGGCGGCTTTAGCCGAGATCTTTCAGGGTCAAGCCGGGGGCAACATCCTGTTCACCGGCAACATTTCCAAGGTCTTCGGCGTCAAGCGAGCTAGGATCGCGCTGGACCACACCAAAGGCCATGAAACTATTGCAGTCGGTGGGATCGGCGCGGCGCGGGTCGATGAATACGTGGATTTCCACGGCACAGTTTCCTGCGGCATCCCGGGACACGAGCACCCCGGAAAGGAAAGTGTTTCAAGCCTCAGTATCAAGGACGGACCGTTGGAATGGGACTATAAAGAACGCTGCGGTTTTTCCACCGACTTTGCCTATTGGTCATGAGGGATAGCGCCATGACACGGTCGGGATTTCACTTATTCCAGTTTGCAGCTTTCACCGCCCTTTTGTGGGCGCTGGTCCTGTGGTCCACAAACAATATGGACCAGCCCATCGTGAAACTCATGATGCCCATGCACAGCGGCTGGAACACCATGCAGGTGTTCTTTGTCTGGGTCATGTGGGCCGTGATGATGGCGGCGATGATGCTACCCTCGGCCTGGCCGATGGTGCGATCCTACCAACGGATCGTTAAGCGCAAAGGGCAAGCGCATGGCGTCTGGGCTTTTGTCGCGGCCTATCTTGTTGTCTGGAGCCTTTTCAGTTTGGGCGCAACACTTACGCAATGGGCACTACAGGCAAACGGGGTGCTGAGCCATATGCTGGTCGTCAAGGACAAGACCGTCGCCGGTTGCCTCTTGGTCATAATCGGCATCTTCCAGTGGACACCCCTTAAGGATATATGCCTCAATACCTGCCGCACACCGGCTGGATTTTTCACTAGTGACTGGCGAGACGGCACCAAAGGCGCGTTTCACATGGGGCTGCGCCACGGGGTATTTTGCGTCGGATGCTGTTGGGGGTTGATGTCGCTTCTCTTCGTCGTCGGGGTGATGAACCTAACGGCAATCGCACTGCTTACTGCCTCTGTGATCGCGGAAAAAACACTGCCCCAAGGCATTTTTTTAGCCCACATCGGAGGGAGCGCACTAATCCTTTGTGGCGGATTAATTTTTATCGGCTCGGCATAGATACTCTTAGGGAAATCCGACCTTCGCTAATCTCGGCCAAATGCCTAAAATGGGCTCTAAGCCGCATTTCGGAGCAAAACTGTTGGAGGTCTGCTTTTGGCCGGTAGCAGAACTGGTCGCTACGGGCGGAAAGCCGAGGCTCGCTGCGTTCGAGCCCAAGGTCGGCAGTGCGGACTAGGCTGACCTTCGATTGCTACGCAACCAGAATCAACAGGGCGCCGAAATACCACCTACTTAGATGGCCACAACTAGTTAGCCTGACGGCGCAAGAACGCAATGACGTCGGCGACGTCTTGTGGAGTGCGGGCTTCTTCGAAGACCATCCGGGTGCCCGGCGCAGTCGTCATTGGATGGCGAATAAACCCATAGAGGCGCTCCTCGGTCCATTCACCCCCCATTGCGCTCAGGCTGGTGGTGTATTCGAAGTCAGGAAATGAGGCGATGGCGCGGCCGATTACGCCCATCAAGGGCGGCCCGGGGTTTGGATGGCTGGGATCCGGCTGGCCTTCGGTCAACATGTGACAACGTCCGCATTTGATCGCAATCTCCGCGCCTGCAATTGGGTCGCCTGAAGCGATAACTCCTTCGGGCGGCGGGGTTACGCGCGGGCCTGCTCCTGCGTCGCGCAAGAGGTCCGCAATGTCAGTGTGGCGGCGATACTTAGCAATATGCAGCGCGGTGAACTCACCTTCACCCCAAGCCGAGCCATGCGCATTGAACGCCACGGAATTGACATCAGCTCCGACCTCAATCAGCACACTCGCAACCTCAGTCCGCCCGCTATAGGCTGCTATGTGGAGCGGCGTCTTTCCGTCCTTGTCGCGAACATCGACGTCCGCGCCTTTGGACACTAACAGGCGGGTCTGCTCGGGTAAGCCGCGCTGCGCGGTGGCGTGCAGCGGTGACCCGAGTGCGTCTGTGAGACGGTTGATGTCCGCCCCCTCCGCGATCAGCAGTTCGGCAACCGCATCGTGCTTGTTTAGGATCGCCCAGTGGAGCGGCGTCCCAAAACTGTCCGCCGCATTGATATCTGCGCCATTTTCCAGAAGCACTGTAGCGTTAGCCATATCGCCTGTCTTGGCAGCATCATGAAGTGGGTCTGCGTAGGCTAGATGACCGCCAAGGATGGCGACACAAAGCCCAAATGAAGAAAAAAACTTGCTCATGCATCCCCCAATTCTTTTGAATCAGATGTCTTAGTCTATCATGAATTTTACGCACTCAAGACATGGACAGATCGGGCTCGAAGTAGGCATTCGCCGCGAAGGGCACGAATGGCAGCTCACGATCGGAATCTGACCCAAGAATTTTAACAAATCGGCGTTTTTTCACCCAATGGTCATAACCACCAAAAATGACGAAATTCGTCTAAAACTCCCAAAGCCAAACCTTATACCCTGAGCGCTGTGCGTTCTTAGAACGTCAAATTAGGTTCGTTTAAATCCAGTCTCGTATACTTTCCTGAACTGGCCGCACAAATGTATTTCGTCCATGGCACGCGAGATGTCAGGGGTTCGACTCCCTAGGCTCCACCAAATCTTCCAAATATCTTTTGGCATGTTTTGAGCGGGTTACGAGGTAGCCGGTTACCGTTCGGATACGTTGTCACTTTTTGCATGCAGTCCCCGGTCACTCCTGTGTCACTCGCTCGGTGCGACCAATGTCAGAAAACGGCCCAAAGCGGAACTTCACGTCCCTCGCAGCGAACGACCGCTTCGAGCCTAATGCCGACCCACTGCAGTGTAGAGCGGTTACTTCGCTCTGCTCAGAGTGCACTAGATCCCAGACTGCGCGGTCAATCTCAGGTCAAAAAACTGATTACCCGCCTTGGACACCTGCCACATTCACATAGAGCGCATAAACTGATTGAGAGGCTGCCATGAAAAGCCGACTGTTGGCGCGTCCGCCAAAACAGAGATTGGCGCACCGTTCAGGCAAAGCGATGCGCCCGATGGGCTTGCCGTCCGGCGCAAAGATCATAACTCCATCCAAATCGGGATCGCCCATGCCCCAGCCGCACCACAGGTTACCATCCACGTCACATCGCATTCCGTCAGGAGTACCGGAGCCTGCGTCGATCAGTACACGCTTATTCGACAAGGTGTGTCCATCTTTGCCAACGTCGTAAGCCAAGATTTTTCGGGTCGGAACGCCGCGCGATTCAACGATATAGAGAATGCTCTCATCCGGTGAAAAGCAAAGGCCATTCGGTCCAAGGATGTCGTCCGCCACGACTATCGCGTCGCCCGTTTCAGGATCGAGGCAATAGACGTTCTGTCCGATTTCAGGCGCGGATTTGTAACCCTCATAGTTGCCAAGAATTCCGAAGACCGGGTCCGAAAACCAGATCGTACCATTAGACTTCACAATAATGTCGTTGGGCGAATTCAACCGCTTGCCCTCAAAGCTATCCATCAGCGTGGTGATCGTGCCGTCATACTCAGTCCGAGTGATCCGACGTCCCCCGTGTTCGCATGAAACAAGGCGGCCCTGTCGGTCCCGGGTATGCCCATTCGCGAAATTCGACGGGGACCTAAATTCACTGACCTGACCCGTTTCTTCGTTCCAGCGCATGATCCTGTTGTTAGGAATGTCGCTCCAAAGAAGGTGACGGGCATCGCCAAACCAAACTGGTCCTTCTGACCAGCGCATCCCAGTCGCCAATCTTTCGACACCCGCCAAAGGAAGGCGGTAAGCATCAAAGGCCGGGTCGATCGATTGAACCGCAGGATCAGGATAACGGGTTGTCGGCTCCCAGCCGTTTGGAAATAGATCGTGGTCGCTCATCCTGATTTCTCCTGAGGCTGGCATCTTGAATGCAATAGAACCAAGTTCGGCTGGCGAACTCGAACGGTATAGGTTGTCGTACAATGAAAGTATTGCAAAGGGCAGACTGAACTCAATTGCAGGTTCTGTTCTTCAAGCTGATCATAGTTATCGCGCGTTAATCCCTAAAGGCAGTTTTGTCCCGCTCTCCCGCCCTTCAATTACTCATCACCAAACGACTGCTTTCAAAAAGTGCCCCCTTTTATAGATGTCCCGCCACCGATGCATCGGACAGAAATTGGGGCGGAATTGCGGTTTGGTCATTTTCTATGCGAAGGTTCGAATCTGTAAAAAAGCAGAGCGACCTACGTGATGTCCGGTGTCAGTGCCAAAGGGACAGCTTATGTGAGTTTGATTAGGGAGGGTTTCGGATGATTCCGACGACAATAGCGGGGAGCCTGCCGAAGCCAAGTTGGCTTGCGGAGCCGGAAAAGCTTTGGGCGGCATGGCAGCTGGAAGGCGATCAACTGATCGAAGGGCAGCAGGATGCAGCCCTATGCTGGCTCAAGATTCAAAGTGAGGCCGGGATCGACATTCAGTCCGACGGCGAGCAGTTCCGGAAGCACTTTGTCCACGGTTTCCTTGAGGAGATTGACGGCATCGACTGGAGCCTGATGACGACCATGGGCATCCGCGACAATCGCTATGATGCCTCGGTGCCTACGGTGACTGCGGAAGTCAGACGGAAAAAGTCGGTGCACGGAGACAGCGCAAAGTTCCTTCGCAAGCATACGACGTCTCAGCTGAAGTTCACGCTGCCGGGGCCAATGACGATTTGTGACACGATTGCAGATAAGCACTATGGCGAGCGTTCGAAAATGGCGATGGCCTTCGCTGAGCTTCTGAACGAAGAAGCATTGGGGCTTGAGGCGCTCGGCGTCGACGTGATCCAGTTCGATGAGCCTGCTTTCAATTCCTTCATGCATCTTGTGCCTGAATGGGGCGTCGACTGTCTTCACCGCGCCATACAAGGCCTGAAATGCAAGACAGCCGTTCACATTTGCTACGGATACGGAATCAAACAGAATATCGATTGGAAAGACACGCTTGGCGATGAATGGCGGCAGTATGAAGAATTCTTCCCCGCCCTGAATTCAAGCCGTATCGATCAGGTTTCATTGGAATGCGCAGATTCCCATGTCCCACTTTCGGTGATGTCTCAGTTGAAGGACAAAGAGGTTCTTGTCGGGGCGATCAACGTTGCAACAAACGAAATCGAAACACCGGAAAAAGTCGCTTCGACCCTTCGGGCAGCGATGGAGTTTGTAGATCCGGAAAGGCTAAACGCTTGTACGAACTGCGGGATGGCGCCGCTGCCTCGCAGTGTTGCTGAAGGCAAACTTCATGCCTTGGGGCAAGGGGCTGAGATCATTCGAAAAGAGCTTGCAGGTCGCTAGTCACTAACAATCGGCAGCCAAGTCGTCAAAGACGGTTTGGCCCCGCATAGCGTTCATTCAAATGGTCAACCCGTTCCATCGCGCAGCGAAGGCTTGCTTCGGGCTCAAAGCGGGTTCGATTCAACAGCTGGTGTCTTTCCGTCCCATTGGGTGGACTAGGTAAACCCCTGAGTGTGAAGGCACACAGTCGAGTTTCCCATAAGCGTCTGAAGCTAGGAAACGATGAGGCTTGAGCGAATGATTAATGGATTGCTGGGAGAGGCGGCCTCTATGTTGTTTGTTCGAACGAGGATCGTAAACAGAATGGGCAAAATCAAGTTTTCTGCAGTAAGATGACGAAGTGTTCAGGGGGGGGCAATCTGCACACACATTGGCAGGCTTTAATTGGTCTGACTACGCCGAAAAACGCTCCCCGCGGACAATGGACAAATTCAATATGGGAAAGAAGGGGCTCAACTTGGGAAAGTCGGTTCACTCAACAAACAGCAACGCCGAATACCTGTTTTTGGTGAACCCAAGCTCCGGCAAGGCCAGCATTCAAAAAAAGAGGGACCTTGTTTCGAAGGTATCAAGGCATTCGAACGCAATCACACTGATTAGCGAGTCCGAAGATCACGCTTCACAACTTGCCAAAGATGCGATGCTAGAGGGGCGTATTGTAGTCGCATGTGGTGGTGATGGGTTGCAAAATATTGTTGCACAACAGGCTATTGATACGGGCGGCGTGATGAGTGTCTTGCCATTTGGGCGGGGGAATGACTTTGCAGCTTCGATGCAAATTCGGTCCTTCAGAGACACAGAGCTGGCGATCAAGAACGGCGTTGTCCAACATGCCCGATACGTAAACGTAGAGTTTTCGGACTATTCGAGGATTTGTCTGACCTGTGCAGGAGTTGGCTTGCTTAGCGATGCCAGCCTCCGGGCCTCTAGGTTGCCATTGCTCAAAGGGAAAGCTCTTTACACCGTCGCAGCCCTGATCAGTTTGATGAAGCTGAAATGCCATAGGTACACGTTGTCTTTCGACGATGTTGAATTGCAAAAAGAGTTATTGATCTTGGTTGGGGCGGCATCTGAATGCACTGGTGGCGGGGTCCGCATTGCCCCTGACGCCAAGTCAGAACCTGATCGGTTAAACGTTCTGTTTGCAACAAGCCAAGGCAGAACCTCGGCTATAAAACTCTTAGTGAAAGCCCTCTCTGGCAAACATCTGGCCCATGACAAAGTGGAGAGCAATTTCCATGAGCGGTGCCGCATTGCATGTGAGAACGACAATTATGGGGCTTCGTTGGTCTACGGAGACGGAGAGTATCTGGGCGTCCTTCCAGCAAGTCTGCAAATTGGTAACAAGCCTCTTCGTGTGCTTGTCCCAAATGCGAATGCATAGGAAATCCAATTGTGCAGCTGGTTTGCTAAGTGTTCTAACCAACCTGCGTGCAGCTAAAGCCGATACCTAAGCCCAAGTAAATCGACAACGTCAGCCTATCCAAAAGTATGGCTCGCCATCCCGATGCTGCTTTGATTCAGAGACGAAATTACCGCATCGTTTATTTATCCCTGCTTCTCCTCCGACGCGTCTCTTGCTCCTTCCAGAGCCGTCGGAGGTTTTTTATCTGCCACCGAAGTAACGGACAGCGCTAGGGTGGCTGATGTAAGACAAAGGTGGACGTTTGGCTTCGTTGTAGCGAAAGTCAGTTTCGCGCCCTCTTCGAAATACCCCAATGATCAGGTGTCTCTGTTTGGCGACTAATCGGACCTCCTATTCCGGTATGCCGGCAAGCCTCAGCCCGTCAATGACCGCCTTTCGGTAGGGAGGGTGTTCGATGTTGATCACCTGCATGATTTCGGTGATCGTGGCGGGAACGCCCAAGGCCTCGTATTCCATGACCAGCCACTCTGCGTCGTCCAGCCGCCCCATATGACCATAAGTTGCGATCAGGATCCGCAGGGCATTCTGGAGGTTCGGGTTCCGCTCTAGGAGTTCTGTTAGCGCAGCCTCAGCTGCGTCGTAGTCGCCTAGGTAGAAGTTGGCCAGTCCAAGCGGCATATAGTACCAATACGGAGGAACGGGATTGCGTGCGAGAGCTTCCGCGATGGTGTTCAACCCCTCCTCTGCCCGTCCATTGGCCACCTGCACAATCGCGTAAAAAGCGTAAGCATCCGTGTAATTTGGGTCGAGTTCGATGGCCCTCTCAAACTCGGCGCTAGCCCCTGCAAGGTCCGCGATGAAACTTCGGGACAAAAGCCGTCCGAGCGCGAAGTGAGCGAAGGGCAGATCGGGTGACAGGGCCACCGCCCGTTCCGCATGCTGCGCCGCCCTCGCCAAGCTATTCGCCACATCGCTTGTCCAGCCGTACTCGGCCCGCATGCTGAGTACGATCGAAAGTTGCGCGTGGGCAGCGGCATAATCTGGGTCACGTCGGATGGCCTCTGAAAAGGCCTCTTCCGCTCTTTCATTTTGGCTCGCGGTCAGGAAGCCGGCCAACTCTTTGCCCCGAAGGTAATTGTCAAAGGCATCAACATCTCGCGTTCCCCGAATTCCCAAACGTTCACGCTCTTGCTTGGACAGACGGACCGACAACACACGCACGAGTTCGGAGAGGACCCTTTCTTGGAAATCGAACACATCCGCTTCGGCTCCTGCATAGCTATCAGCCCAGATGTTTTCGCCATTCGCGCCGTCAATAAGCGCTGCCGTGATCCTTAGGGTCTGACCCTCGCGGCGCACGCTACCATCCACGAGATAGGACACTCCTAATTCCCGAGCGACCTGTCGCGGATCGCTCGCACTCTGCGCGACCGAGAAAGACGCTGCTCGCGATACGACCCTAAGATCAGCGATCCTCGAGAGATTTACGATGAGCTCTTCGGCGAGGCCATTGGAATAGTAGGCCTGCCCGGCAATACCGCTGAGGTTCTCGAAAGGCAGAACGGCGATCGACTGGGCCTCTGATGCGGTCTGCTGGCGAGGCGTGAGCAAAAGCGCCGAAAGCGCGAGAACAGCTAATATGGCCAGAACGGCGATCCGGACTGTTGTAAGCAAGGACGGGCGACGTGCCCGCGCGAGCGACACATCTAGGCGGTAGCCCTGTTTCGGTACAGTGCGCAGGAGAGCGCCCGCCTCCGGACCAAGTGCTTTCCGGATTTCCGAGATACATTGGACGAGGCTGTCGTCGGTCACGTGGGTGTCTGTCCAGACTCGCTCCATAAGGCTGTCCTTCGTGACAAGCTCCCCGGCCCGTTCGCTTAGAACCGACAAAACGCGGAGCGATTGCGGGCGCAAGGACACCAAATTCCCGTCACGGTCATGCAGCTTGAGTGATCGCTGATGAAAACGAAATCCTTTAATGTCAATGATTTGATCCGATTTCGGCATTTTTCGTGGCCGCTTTCGTGACTTTCGCTGTCGCTTTGAGGCCCCACTGGAGGAAGGCGCTCGCAATCAAAGGGCGCTTCAAGCTCAACCAATGGAGGACACAATGACAAGTATTGCAAAATCCACAGCGTTTGTCGCCACTTTCGCGTTATCAGTGGCAGTCGGCATAAGTGATTTACAGGCATCCCCCGAGAACTGCCCGACGATCACCTCAGTGAACGTGCACGGAGAACAGGTCGAATTACCTACCGATACGGCCGCGCAAGTGACTATGTTGCACCAGTATGGTGCTCGGTATGCACGGGTGATCGACTTGATCCTCGAAGAAAACGCCAAGCCCGTATGGACCTTTGAGGAAGATTGCTCCCCGCAAAGTGCTTACATGCTTGCAACGACCGAGTGATAAGAGCCTGGCAGGCGCAACGAGTTACCCGGTGGAGCCTGCCAGTCCCTGTCTCGCCGCTTTCACATCTTGCATGGTGAATGGCCACAGCACGTGGAACACGCCATTTGCTCCACCGCGTTCTGAGACAAAGTCAACAACAGAGCTCTTTCATTAAGCCTAAGGACCCAGAGTCTATATTCTGTCGTTGCTCCACACCATTGCTTCATAGCACTCCTCTGCGCCAGCACGCCCACACCAGTCTCCGTCGCGTCCAACAAGAGGGGTACGGTCAGGACCCCAATCAATGTGTCGCCAACAAGTTGCCTGCCACGACAAACACCTAAGACCGCTTCGCGGAAGCAGTAGTCCTTCTCTTGATTCCGACATCAGATGTTTTCCCTAGAAACCATAAAATCGATGAAAAATCGGGCTGTTCTGCACAAAAAATCAAACCGTAATGTCAGATGCGGCGAGACATGGAGACGAAAAAATAAAAAGATTGATCGAATGGTCAAAATTTAACAGACTTAAGGAATTAAAAAATGAAGGAAAGAAAAGGGGGTCTACTGTTGAAGCTCATTGGTTCAATATCACGCCGGATTTTGCTGGCGTCCGTGGTCGGGGTTGGGGTGCTTACTTCGGCTGGCGTTGCCGCTGCCGAATCTATCAAAGTTGCCGCGATCTACACGTTGCCGGTCGAACAGCAGTGGATTAGCCGTATTCACAAGGCGTTAAATACGGCAGCTGAACGCGGGGACATCGAATATGTGTTCTCGGAGAATGTCGCCAATACGGATTATGAACGCGTGATGCGCGAATATGCCGAGCAGGGTATGCAATTGATCGTTGGCGAGGTGTTCGGGCTGGAACGCGCGGCGCGAAAAGTTGCAGGGGATTATCCGGAAACCGCTTTTCTAATGGGCTCGTCCTTTGGACCGGTTGCGCCGAACTTCTCGGTCTTTGATAACTGGATTCACGAGCCCTCCTACCTGTCGGGTATGGCAGCTGGCGCGGCGACTGAGACGAATGTGATCGGCATGGTTGGCGGTTATGCGATCCCTGAAGTGAACCGGCTGATGCATGCGTTCATGGGCGGTGCCCGCGAGGTAAATCCAGACGTGAAGTTCATCGTGAACTTTATCGACAGCTGGTATGACCCGCCCAAGGCTAAAGAAAGCGCCTTTGCAATGATGGATGCTGGTGCTGACATCATGTACGCAGAGCGTTTTGGCGTATCAGATGCCGCTGTTGAGCGGGGGATAAAGGCCGTGGGCAACGTAATCGACACCTCAGGCGACTATCCGGGTACGATCCTCGCTTCGGCGCTGTGGCACATGGAAGCCACCATCGACAAGGCCGTCGCCAATGTTGCGGGCGGCACTTTTGACGCGGCGGATTACGGGCAGTACAGCTTCATGGCCTATGGCGGCGGATCGCTGGTGCTGGACGAAAGCCTGGTTGCAACCAATGTTGTCGATGCCATTCGCGCCAAGGAGGCTGATATTATGGCCGGCATGTTCCGCGTGAATGTTAACGACGACCGCCCGGTCTCAGACAACTGATATGGGGAAGGTCGGTCCGTGTGACCGACCTTTTCACATCATGACACAGCAGAAAATTTTATCCCTGAACGGGCTTTCCAAGCGGTTCGGCTCCGTTATCGCTAATGATGCGGTCAGCCTTGAGTTGCACAAGGGCGAAGTCTTGGCGCTCCTCGGCGAAAACGGCGCGGGCAAGACCACGCTGATGAATATGCTTTTCGGGCATTACATGCCTGATGAGGGAAGTGTGGATGTAGCTGATGAGGAGGGTAATCTGCGGCCCCTTGCACTGGGCCATCCTCAGGCGGCATTGCAGGCCGGGATCGGTATGGTGCATCAGCATTTCACTCTGGCTGAAAACCTAAATGCTCTGGACAACATCGTACTTGGCTCAGAACCACTGCGCATGCTCCGACGCGACAGGGCCGGAGCGCGAGCCAAAATCGAGAGGATAATGGCACACACCGGGCTGACCGCTCATCTCGACGTACCGGTGGGAAAGATGAGTGTTGGCGAGCGTCAACGAGTAGAGATTCTGAAAGCGCTTTATCGCGATGTTCGGATTTTGGTTCTAGATGAACCGACAGCTGTCCTGACCCCTCAAGAAGCGGACACATTATTCAGCAATATTGGCGCGATGACACGCGAGGGGCTTTCGGTCATTTTCATCTCGCACAAACTGCGCGAAGTGCTGGCGTTTTCCCATCAAATCGCGGTTTTGCGTCACGGGGTGAAGGTTGGAGAAATTGCCACGGCTGATGCGAACGAGCGGGTTATCGCCCGCATGATGGTCGGTGCAGACACTCAGGAAACTCCCCGTGAAGCAATGGAGCCGGGGAAGCCGGTGCTGAAGCTCGAGAACATCTCGGTAGTAGGGCGTTCCAAGCGTGACACCCTCGAGAATGTTAGTCTAACTGTCCGACGCCACGAAATCCTTGGTATTGCCGGTGTTTCCGGCAACGGACAGAGCGCCTTGGCCGGGTTGATCTCCGGTCTGACCCGACCGTCAGGCGGTTCGATTGTCGTTGATCATATCGGTATCACCGAACATCACCCGCAGACGATGATCCGTGAGGGCGTGGGTCGTATTCCCGAGGATCGCCACCACGATGGCATCGTTGGTGCGATGAGCGTCGCCGAAAACATGGTGATCGAGCGCCTTGATGACCCAGAGGTGCAATCGCGTGGGCTCTTGAAACACGATGCGATCAGCGCCAACGCGGACAGGCTGGCCGCAGATTATGACGTGCGCGGCCCGGGTGTGAATGCCCGGGCGCGGCTTCTGTCTGGTGGCAATATACAAAAAATGATTCTGGCGCGGGTGTTTGAGCAAAACCCCAAGCTCATTCTCGCCAACCAACCAACCAGAGGCCTCGATATGGGGGCAGCGGCAGAAGTGGCTCGCAGACTCCTTGAGGCGCGCGCACGTGGGGCCGGGATCGTCCTCATTTCTGAGGATCTTGACGAAGTGTTGAGCCTGGCCGACCGGGTAATGGTGATCCACGACGGAGAACTGATCGAGGCGAACACCCGCGATCGCGAGAAGATAGGGCTTATGATGGCGGGAGAGATGGCATGATCCGCATCGAACCAAGACAGGCCCCCTCACGCCTGATGACACTCGGCATTCCCGTTCTTTCAGCGGTGGTCGCGCTGGCGCTGGCAGCCATCCCTCTGGCTTTCGCCGGCGCAGGTATCGCGACGGCGTATCAGGAGATGTTCAAGGGAATATTCGGCTCGGTTTTCGCCTTTACTGAAATGCTGACCCGCGCCACTCCACTGATTTTCACCGGTCTCGCTGCCGCTCTGGCGTTCCGAGCGCGGCTATGGAACATCGGGGCTGAAGGGCAACTTTACCTGGGCGCCATGGCCGCCGTAGCCGTCGGTGCCGGAGCAGTGGACGCGCCGGGGTTCGTTCTGATCCCACTGGTCATACTGTTTGGATGCGCGGCGGGCGCGGTGGGAATGGCGGTGCCAACTGTTCTGAAATCTCGCTTCGGTGCCGATGAAGTAGTGACCACACTGCTTCTGAACTTCGTCATCTTGATCTTTCTGCAGATGATGTTGGAAGGGCCTCTGAAAGACCCGATGGGGCTGGGCTGGCCGCAAAGCCCACCCATTCTGGACCAAGGTATGCTGCCGCCTCTGATGGATCGGATGCGGGTGCATTCGGGATTCATAATCGCGCTGGTGGCCGCCGGTGTTGCGCAGTTCATGCTGGTTCGCTCGGTTTGGGGCTTCAAGCTGCGAGCCGTAGGGGAAAATGCGGCCGCCGCACGCCATGCCGGGATACGGGTGAACCGCTCGATGATGAGTGTGGCCTTGGTTTCGGGGGCGTTGGCAGGCATGGCGGGGGTCAGTGAAGTCGCGGGGCTCAAGGGCTACCTTACCGCCGATCTAAGCCCCGGTTTCGGCTATACCGGCATCGTGGTTGCAATGCTCGCAGGGCTTTCTCCCGCAGGGGTCGTTGTCTCGGCGCTTTTCATCGCCAGCGTTTTCGTAGGTGCCGACAGTATGAGCCGGGCCATGGGCGTATCCTCCTACCTTGCCGATCTGGTCGTTTCCATGTCGCTTATTTGTGTACTGATCGGTGGCTTCACCGCCCGATACAGGATCACGCGCGTCAAACCTCTGCGCGGAGAAGGCGCATGATGGACATACTTCAAATCCTATTGAGCGAAAGCTTCTGGGCCGCATCCCTGCGTATTGCCACCCCCCTAATTTTTGGTGTCCTCGGGGCGCTTCTGTGCGAGAAGTCCGGTGTGCTCAATCTGGGCATTGAGGGGATTTTCGTGGCCGGCGCCATGGCAGGCTGGATGGCCGTTTGGTTGGGTGCAGGGCTGTGGGGTGGCGTGATCGTCGCGGCGCTGGTCGGCGCCTTTTTCGGCCTGATCCATGCGATACTGACTGTACCGCTTGGATTGTCCCAGCATGTTTCCGGCCTGGGCGTCACAATGTTTGCGACATCGGTCAGTTACTTTGTCTATCGCACTGCGCTGCCGAATGTTTCCTCGCCGCCGCGGATCGAGCCCTTTCAGGTACTCGATATCCCAATTTTGTCCGAACTTCCTTTTTTGGGGCCTGTGCTGTTTCAGCAGACCGGTCTGACCTGGCTGGCAATTTTTATGGTTGGCAGTGTTTGGTATGTAATGAACCGCACGCCGCTTGGCGTTGCCATTCAGGCCGTAGGAGACAATCCGGACAGCGTGGATGCGCAGGGCTTGTCTGTTTACGGCCTGCGCATAGGCGCGGTTGTGGCCGGTTCGGCATTGATGGCCTTGGGTGGTGCATTCCTGACGATGTCGGCATTTGACGCATTTTTCTTCGGCATGGTGAACGGGCGCGGTTGGGTTTGTATTGCGCTGGTGATTTTTGCTAGCTGGCGACCGGGAAAGGCGTTCCTTGGCGCTCTGCTTTTCGGAGCCTTCGACGCGTTTCAGGTGCGGCTTCAGACCGAAGTAGGGGCTTTGGTGCCCGGACAAGTCTTCCTGATGGCACCTTATATCTTGTCGATAATCGCTCTTGTGGTTGCGGCTCGCAGCGCGGATTATCCACGCGCGCTTCTGACGCCCTGGTTTAAAGGGCAACGGTAGGGGAAATTCATGTTCGATCTGATCATTAAAAACGCTACCTTACCTGACGGGCGGACGGGGACGGACATTGCCTGCAAGGACGGGATAATCACTGCGGTTGAGACAAGGATCACCGCCGAAGCGCGCGAGGTGATTGACGCAGGTGGTTATTTGGTTTCTCCGCCTTTCGTAGATCCACATTTTCACATGGACGCTACCCTGTCTCTGGGCACACCGCGGATTAATGTCTCGGGCACTTTGCTTGAAGGCATAGCTCTGTGGGGCGAACTCAAGCCAGTACAAACTGTCGACGACATAATAGACCGAGCTCTTCGATATTGCGATCTGGCAGTGTCTATGGGTCTGGGGGCGATCCGCAGCCATGTTGATACCTGCGACGATGAGCTGAAGGGCGTTCAAGCGCTGATTGAAGTGCGCAACCAGGTTAAAGACTACATCGACCTTCAGCTGGTCGCCTTTCCTCAGGATGGCGTGCTGCGGGATCCCACGGCGATGGCGAACACTATCCGCGCGCTTGATATGGGTGTGGACGTGGTAGGCGGTATCCCGCACTTCGAGCGCACCATGGCTGACGGCGCAGAGTCTGTGCGCCAACTTTGTACGATCGCGGCCGAGCGTGGGCTGATGGTTGACATGCATTGTGACGAGAGCGACGACCCGCATAGCCGCCATATCGAGACCTTGGCTTACGAAACACAAAGGCTGGGTCTTCAGGGGCGCGTAGCAGGCTCACATCTAACCTCGATGCATTCCATGGATAACTATTATGTCTCCAAGCTCATCCCGTTGATTCTCGAGGCGGGTATACACGCCATTCCCAACCCGCTGATCAACATTATGCTGCAGGGTCGACACGATACATATCCTAAGCGGCGCGGGCAGACACGGGTGCGCGAGCTACGCGACGCGGGGATCACTGTAGGCTTCGGTTCGGATTGTGTAATGGATCCATGGTACTCCATGGGGACAGCCGACATGTTGGATGTAGCATTCATGGGACTGCATGTCGGACAGCTTTCCAGCCGTTCTGATATGGCGTGGTGTTTTGATGCGGTAACAGAGAACTCGGCCCAGATTATGGGATTGGAAGGTTACGGACTTAAAAAGGGCAGCGCTGCCAATCTGGTTCTGCTTCAAGCCCGCGACAGGATTGAGGCGATCCGTCTGCGTGCCAATCGACTAGTCGTTGTCAGAAAAGGAAAGGTAATCGTGCGGAATGAGCCAGTGTCAACCAAACTGTCCCTGAGTGGACGTCCAACAAGTCTTGATCCTGCTGATTACGCGCCAAAAACAGATACTGTGTAGGTAAGAGAGCATTCACCGTGCAGAAAGCTTCTAAACTTTGGCCGGTTTTGCACACAGTCGCTTCCAACTAGCCTGCTTTGGCTACCAGTGCGGATCAATCACCCACCCCTACTGTTGAATTTTAAATCGGTCTATCAAGCAACGTGACGCAGATTGGGCACCAACCGTTGATGTGCTACATCGGTGGGGAACGACCGCTTCGGGCCGGAAGCTGACCCATGAATTTTGACATAATTGGCGCTTTATCACCCAATGGTCCTCACCTCGAAAATGACGAAATTCGTCTAAAATCCCCAAAGCCAAACCTTTTCCCCTGAGCGCTGCGCCGTTCTTAGGACGTCAAATTAAGTTCGTTTAAATCCAGTCTCGTATACTTTCCTGAACTGGCCGCACAAATGTATTTCGTCCATGGCATGCGAGATGTCAGGGGTTCGACTCCCCTAGGCTCCACCAAATCTTCCCAATATCTTTCGGCATGTTTTGAGCGGGTTACGAGGTAGCCGGTTACCTCCAGGATACATTGTCACCCTCTTGCATGCAGTACCGGGTCACTCCTGTGTCACTCGCATTGTGCGACCAATGTCGGGAAACGGCCCTGAGCCAACATTGGAGTGTGTTGCAGCGAACGGCAGCTTCGAGCCCAGTCCCGTTGTTTATGGCGACCCCAGCAAAGGTCGCGTTCGAAGGGAGGACAGCCATTTGGTGGTTTTCTCGAGCTTACTGAACGAAGTCAAACCGGCACATTCATTCCGACCTTCGTGCGATCCATTACGACCGAGGTGCGAAAACGTTTCACGTTCGTGTCGTCGAAGAAAAGCCTTTGAATAAGGTCGCGGTATTCGTTCATGTCCCGTGCTAACGCGACGAGAGCGAAGTCAGCTTCGCCTGTGATGTAATAGCATTGCTGAATCTGCCCCTCGCTGTGAATCTTCCGCCGGAATGCATCCAAGATGTCCAAACGTTCCCGTTCAAGTTCAACGAGAATCAAGAAAGTCATTCCTTGACCGACAGATTCCGGATCTACGATCGCGGTTTCGCCTTTGAGGACGCCATTCTCTCTCAAGTACCTTAGTCGGCGTTGAATTGTCGCCACCGACGCCCCAGCTTGTTCAGCTATGTCTTCAAGGCGCGATTTCGCATCCCTTTGAACCATTCGGAGGATTGTTCGATCGATTCCCGTAAGTTTCACCGTGACCTTATCCCATCAGATACATCGATTATCTGATATCTTTAAGTCAAATTTCGGTAAAATCAAACATTTGAAATCAAAAATTCAACGCTATCATGATGTGATTAGCTCCAGAATAGTCCGATACAATTCAAGAATTGCGCCCCTGCGCATGAAAAATACAGAGAGGAAAACCCATGAGATTCAATGTAAAATCAGCCGCCACAGCTCTTGTCGGAGGCGCAATGCTCATGTCTTCGGCGTTTTTTGCCCAAGCCGATGAGCTAAGTGACCGGATCAATGCAGGTGAGCCGATCCGCCTAGGCTTCGCAACGGCCATTCCCTGGGCTTATCCCGGTGACAACGGTGAACCCCTAGGCTTTGTGAACGCGCTGACTCTGGTCGTGTTGGAAGAAATGGGCATTACCAATTACGAGACCTCGGTCAACGAATGGGCTGGTCTCATACCCGGACTTCAGGCCAAACGCTATGACATCATCACCGGAGGCATGTACATTCTCAAAAGCCGTTGCGAGAACATCAACTTCTCGGACCCGATCGGGTTGTTCGGCGATGCGATGCTGGTACCGGCCGGGAACCCCAAAGGCATTCACAACTATCAGGATGTGATTAAGACGAGTGCGACGCTTGTCACCGGAGCGGGCTTCAACACGGTTGAGGCCGCTAAGAAAGAGGGTGTTCCGGAAAGCCAGATGATGCTCGTGGCTGGCGAAGTTGAAATTCTCGCGGCAATGAACGCCGGGCGCGCGGATGCCGCCGTCCAGACCTTCTTTGGTGCCAAGGAGCATGTCGACAAGTCGAACGGCAAATTCGAAGTTACCGATCCGGCAGATATGCCCGACTGGACCAAAAACTGGGTCGGCATCGGCATGCGCAAATCCGACCCCGAATTCCTAGCAGCCTTCAACGAAGCCATGGCAAAAGTCATTGGCGGACAAAAGTGGATGGCCGCAACAGCCCCGTATGGCTACACCGAATTCCAGCTTCCGGGCGAAGATGCGTCGACCGCATTCGCCTGCGCAAACCGCTAGAATTTTGTGAGGAATTAGGTGGCCCTTCGGAGCTGCCTAATTCCCTTTCTCCAACAATTGGGTGATGATGTGAGCTATTGGGGTTTCTTCGTCGAATACGCTCCCAAGATGGCATCGGGTGCAATGACCACGGCGATGGTCATGGGGTGCTCGGCTCTTTTGGCCGCAGTCATTTCACTGATCTTCGGATTGATGCGATTGTCGCAAAACTGGGGCGTGCAGGCGGCCGCAACGGTCTACATAGAGTTCTTTCGAGGCACCTCGCTTCTGGTTCAGCTTTACTGGATTTACTACGTCCTGCCGCTCATGGGGCTGACGCTCAGCCCGTTCATGTCGGGTGTGCTGGCCCTGGGTCTGAATTTCGGCGCTTATGGGGCCGAGATTGTGCGCGGTGGCGTGCAATCTGTGCCCCGTGGCCAATGGGAGGCCGCTTTGGCTCTGAACATGTCGCCAGCCCAGAGGATGCGACGGATCATCGTACCTCAGACCTTCACCTTGATCCTGCCGCCAATGGCAAATTTGACGGTCGAGTTGTTGAAGGCGACTGCGCTTGTGGCTTTGATTACCGTGGTCGATCTGATGTTCGTGGCCAAGCAGATCAATGCAACGACATGGCTGTCGGCACAGGTCTTTGGCACGGCGCTGATCATCTACTACATCATGGCGCGTTTCGCGCTGATCCCCTTCCTGCGGTGGCTTGAGGTTCTGGCCGCCCGCAAAGTCGGCAAGGCGTGAGGGCTAATTGATGGAATGGCGCTGGGACTTTACCTTTGAAATCTTGCCAAGGATGCTTTGGGCCACGGGCAATACGCTCTTGGCAGCCGGGATCGGCTATCTGATCGCCCTCGTCGTCGGGCTTATCCTGATGCTTGGGCAACGAACGCCCTACAGGATCGTGAATTTCATTGTGCGCGAAGTGGTCGAGTTCATCCGCTCAACCCCGCTACTGGTACAGCTCTTCTTTGTCTTCTTCGTGGCCCCGCAATTCGGCATCAAACTGACTGCGTGGACCTCGGCGATGCTCACCATCGGCTTGCACTTTGGCACCTACCTGTCCGAAGTCTATCGCGGCGCTTTGGAAGGTGTGCCCAAGGCGCAATGGGAAGCCTGCCGCGCGCTGAATTTTTCGACCGCCTACACCTATCGCCGCGTGGTCCTACCACAGGCATTCCCGATCGCCCTGCCGGGAATGGGCAACTATCTGGTGGGTATCTTTAAGGATACGCCGCTTCTGGCGACCATAGGCGTCGCCGAGCTTATGCACACAGCAAACGCACTGGGCGCGGAAACTTATCGTTATCTCGAACCCTACACGATGGTTGGGTTCATCTTCCTGATCATATCACTTCCTGCCGCCATGGGGTTGCGTCGGCTTGAGGCCGCAGTTGCCAAGGCGCAGGGCAAGGTAAAACACTGAGGCATACCTGAACATGGACACGAGACATCCACAATCACTCCCGGACGGATCGCCCCTTGTGCGCTTTGCCGACGTTACCAAAAGCTACGGCGACCTGACGGTCCTAGACAAACTCAATCTCGACATTGCCCAGAACGAAATGGTGTCGATCATCGGGCCTTCGGGGTCCGGGAAAACCACCGTGCTGCGTGTCTTGATGACACTTGAGACGATTAATGACGGTGTAATTTATGTCGATGGTGAACCGCTGACCCATATGCCCAGCGGGGCGGGCCTTGAGGTTGCCAGTGAAAGCTACCTGCGTCAGCGTCGTTCCAAGATCGGGATGGTATTCCAGCAGTTCAACCTGTTTCCGCATATGACCGCGTTGCAAAACTGTATCGAGGCTCCGATGCAGGTCCTTGGGCTTAGCCGCGACGAGGCCGAGGAACGCGCTCTGGATCTGTTGCAGATGGTCGGCATGGACAGCAAGAAAGATCAGCACCCAACGCGCCTTTCAGGGGGCCAGCAACAGCGTGTTGCCATTGCCCGAGCTCTGGCCATGCGGCCGCAGGTCATGCTTCTGGACGAGGTCACTTCCGCGCTTGATCCCGAGGTGATCGGTGAGGTTCTGAACGTCATTAGGTCACTTAACAGCGAGCATAACCTGACGATGATCATGGTCACGCATCAGATGGGGTTTGCCCGCGAGATTTCCGACCGGGTTTGTTTTTTCTACGAAGGCAAGATCGCGGAACAGGGATCGCCCGAAAAATTGTTCGAAGATCCGCAAAACGAACGCACCAAACAGTTCCTGCACGCCGTATTGGACGCGAACTGATCAACATCAATATGCACCCGCAACGCTGGGTGACTGAAACCAAGGGAGGGCTGGTGTCATGACGCCAGGACTAGAGGATACGATTGTCGATCGCGATGCCTATGAACGCAATGTCGAACACCTGCACGAACGCGGTGTCGTGCTGCCAAAAATCTCGCAATTGGCCGATCCGGTTGGACAATTGTCGGATCGGATGGAAGCGCTTAACGCCGCCGATCCCGATGCCGCCGATCCGCTCAACCTCTTTCGTGTGCACTGGCACAATGGCGATGACCGTAAATCTCTGGCTGATGTGCCCGAACATTTGGTTCTGGGCGAGGATCTGACCGGGGTGAAGGCCAAAATCGTTGTCGCCCTGGGAAACAGATTTCCGATGATCGACTGCCACAAGGTTCTTGCCGCGTATGGATGTCTGATCCCGCGCCTTATGTCCGGCGTGTTTGATGCGACCCGGCACCGGGCGGTCTGGCCCTCAACAGGCAACTATTGCCGTGGCGGCGTGGCCATCGCCAACCTTCTCGGCTGTCGCTCGGTGGCGGTGCTCCCAGAAGGAATGAGCCAGGAACGATTCGATTGGCTCAATGCCTGGCTGGCAGACCCAAACGACATTTACCGTACCCCAGGAACAGAGAGCAACGTCAAGGAAATCTACGACGCCTGTTACGATCTGGCAAAAAGCCCGGAAAACCTGATCCTGAACCAGTTTGCCGAATACGGGAACTACATCATTCACCGCGCGGTGACTGGACCAGCAATGGAGCGAATTTTCAATCACCTCAACAAATTCGGCACACTCAAGCCCCGCGCCTTTGTTTCGGCCACAGGTTCGGCCGGCACCATTGCTGCCGGGGATTACCTGAAAGCCTCGCTAGGGGCGCAAATTGGCGCGATTGAGGCTCTTGAATGCCCGACCATGCTTTATAACGGCTATGGGGAACACAACATTCAGGGCATTGGCGACAAGCACGTGCCGTTGATCCAGAACGTGATGAATGCCGATTTCGTGATAGGTGTATCCGACCGGGCCAGCGATGGCTTGAACCTTGTGTGCAACACCACAGCCGGGCGCAGTTACCTATCGAACTATCGCGGGCTACGCCAAGAAGACATCACCGACCTTGGCAATCTGGGGCTGTCATCGCTGGCCAATATCGTCGGAGCGATCAAATACGCCAAGTACATGGATCTTGGATCTGATGATGTGGTGCTGACCGTGGCGACGGATGGCGCGAAAATGTACCAGACCGAACTGGGCATCGCCGAGCGCAAGTTTTATCCTGCCGGGTTCGACGCCGTGCGGGCTGCCGAGGCCTATGGGCGTTCCATACTGGGGGCGACTACCGATCACATGATCGAAATGACTCGCCCTGATCACGAGCGTGTCTTCAACCTTGGTTACTACACTTGGGTGGAACAGCAAGGTACCACACTCGAGGATTTCGACCGACGCCGCGATCAGGCATTCTGGGATGGTTTGCTTGATCTGGTTCCGGTGTGGGATGACATGATCGAGGCGTTCAACCGGTAGTAACGGGATGGTTCCAGTGCCCGTCTTGCATGACCGTGCGGCGAACGTGCTTCGTCGCAGGTGCAAGGGCAAACCGGGTATAGAGGATGAGACGCTAGATCCGAGCGCTGAAAAACCGGTGCTAATAGATTTTGGTCAAAGGTGTCGGCAAGATCGAAAGGTCAGGAAGGAGAAGCGAGGATGACCAGTGGATCGAGAAAGTCCAGAAGGGTGACCTCCAGCCATTGGGGCGCGTTCGAGGTCGATGTCGAAGACGGCCGGATCGTTGCCACGCGACCCTTTTCCGAAGACCCGGATCCGTCGAAAATACCCGATATCCTGCCCGCTGCCGTTCACCACAAAACACGCGTGGCCCGGCCATCAATACGGCGCGGATGGTTTGAAAAGCGACGATCTGGAGAACGCGGGAGTGACGCGTTCGTCGAAGTGCCTTGGGACGAGGCGCTTGACATTGCGGCCGAAGAGATCGGTCGTATTATCGGAAGCCATGGCAACGAAGCGATTTTCGGTGGATCCTACGGTTGGGGATCTGCTGGCAGGTTTCATCATGCGCAAAGTCAGGTGCATCGATTCCTTAATTGTATCGGCGGCTATGTGGCCTCAGTCGGGAGCTACTCGACCGGGTGCGCGCAGTCGATCATGCCCCATGTTTTCGGGGTAGACTTCCTCAAGCTGCTTTATGAACACCAGGACAGTTGGCAGACGATCCACGACTATACCGAGACATTGGTGATGTTTGGGGGAGTGAACCCAAAGAACTCCCAGGTCAGCATGGGCGGCGTAACCCAGCACGAAACGGCGGTTTGGTTCGAACGCTTCTCCAGGAAGGGTCTGCGTTGCGTGAATGTTGGGCCGCAACGCACCGATGCGCCGGATGGGTGCGAATGGTTGCCGGTTCCACCTGCATCTGACACAGCGTTGATGTTGGCTTTGGCATTTGTGCTGGAAACGGAAGGCCTGACCGATCACGCCTTCCTCGCGCGCTACACGACGGGATTCGATCGGTTCCGCGCCTACCTGATGGGCGAGAGCGACGGAACGCCAAAGGATCCCGATTGGGCCGCCTCGCTTTGTGGGGTAGAGAGAGACGTGATCCGTGAACTGGCCAGGCGGATGGCGTCGACCCGCACTCTGATCACCGTGGCATGGTCACTCCAGCGCGGCGAACATGGCGAGCAGCCCTACTGGATGTCGGCGGTTCTGGCCGCAATGATCGGCCAGATCGGTCTGCCCGGAGGAGGTGTGGGCTATGGCTATGGGGCAATCGGTGGTGTTGGAAAGTCGCTGCGCGGCCTGCGCGGGATGACTTTTCCGCAACTGGAGAACCCGATCAAAACAAACATCCCCGTGGCGCGGATCGGCGACATGCTTCGCAATCCCGGCCAAGTTTACGATTTCAACGGGCAGCGAAACCCATTTCCCGATATTCGCCTGATCTACTGGGCCGGAGGTAACCCGTTTCACCATCACCAGGACTTGAATGCGTTGCACGAGGCCTGGCAACTGCCTGAAACGATCATCGTGAATGAGCCATGGTGGACCGCGACCGCCAAGCGGGCCGACATCGTGTTCCCAGCCACGACACCCTATGAACGCGAGGATATCAGCCGGTCCAATCTCGACGATTTTTTGTTTCACATGCCGCAGTTGATCCCGCCTGTCGGCGATGCGCGGGATGACTATGACATTTTTACCGGACTTGCGACCCGTCTGGGTGCAGGCAAGAGCTTCACCGAACACCGCAGCGCGGCTGAATGGATATCGCTACTCTACACCGAGTATCGCGACCACGCCGCCGATGCCGGTGTTGACGTGCCCGAGTTGGACGAACTGAAAATGAAGAACTGGGTCCGGCTTCCGATCAAATACGATGGGCCAAACCGGACATTCTTCGCTCGGTTCCGCGAAGATCCTTCTGCCTTTCCCTTGGAAACGCCATCGGGTCGGATCGAGATATTCTCCGAAACGATCAACGGGTTTGGATACGACGACTGCCCCGGTCACCCCGTATGGCTGCCGCCGTCGGAATGGCCGGGCGCGGCAACGGCCAAAGCTCCGCTTCACCTTGTTTCCCCCCAACCAGGCGACAAGCTTCACAGCCAGTTGGAATGCGCTCTTGCAGATGCCGAGGGTGCACGCCCGGTAACGCTGGTCATTCACCCTGAGGATGCAGGGCCGCGCGGGATCAAAACCGGCGACATCATTCGTGTTTTCAACGCCCGCGGCGCCTGTCGTGCTCATGCCCGCGTTTCCAACGATATCAGGGCGGGCGTGGTCTCGCTTCCGACAGGAGCATGGTTGGGAGACCCTAGCGACAATATCGATCCCCATGGAAATCCGAACGTACTGACCAAGGATGTGGGAACTTCGCGCCTCGGTCAGGGGTGCAGCGCGCACACAACTCTTGTCGACGTGGACAAAAGCTTGAATTGATTCGGCAAATAGAAACAAATCAGCGCATGTGAAGCGACAGCGTCGCTTAAAACGGGTCCAACTTGAAGCTGCATTTCACCGGTCGGATCCGAGGCAGTTTGGGCGGCAAGCGGACCTTCGCCGCGCTTCAAGCCAATGTCTACTATATGAACTTTTAGCCTTCTGCTTTTGTGGCCGGCTTGATTGCGAGTCTGCGGGTCTTACCAGAGCTTTTGCGGATGCCATTACGTTCCGTCCCCAAAATCTTCGGCCTGCGTCTTGAGCCAATTGATAAACACTCTGGCAGATCGGCGTGGCTCTCCTGGCAGTGTGTGAATGTAAAAAGCGCCTACACGCTCTTCGGGGAAAAGTCCGACCAAATCGCCCGATTGCAGATCCTCCTCGATCCATTGCTTCACGGTGTAGGTGATCCCGTCTCCGCGCTTCACAGCATCGAGTATCAGGTTTCCTGGCATGTGCGATATCATGATCGGCCTGTCGAGCTTGACTCCACATCTGGCCAACCAGTCACCTACCTCATTCGTTCCAAGCTCTTGCAGCCATGGAATATGAACTAGGTCGCCCGGATTGGTGATTTCTATGCTCTCGATCAGTGAGGGTGTGCCCGCGACGACTAGATCGACCTTGATCAGCACATCAGCCCCTACGGGCAATTCTTCTAACCGTGAGTAGCGTATCGCTACCTCCATGCCACCCGAAGAAAGGTCGACAAGCATTCCGCTTGGGTTGAGCAGCAAAGTGACGTCGGGGTGGCGGCTCTGGAAATCGGCTATTCTGGGCATCAGCCATCTGACAGCGAAGGCCGGAGACATTGTGACCTGAACCGGGCGCGTGTTCTGAATGTCGCCTAGTGCCTCGACCCCGTCGAGGATTCTCCTAAAACCAATCCGGATTTCTCGGGCAAGTAGTTGCCCTTCCATTGTGAGCGCAATCTTTCGTCCGGAACGGGTGACAAGCTGTTGATCAAGGTGCGCCTCAAGCGCTTTCACCTGCTGCATCACGGCTGCGTGTGTTACATTCAACATCTCGCCAGCTCGCGAGTAAGAGCCTGCCTCAGCCACGGCAGAAAAGGCCTTGAGAGCATTGAGCGAAGGTAGGCGGCGCCAATCCATTTGTTAGATTTTCTTACATCACAGATTAATTCCTGAATCGCATTGATACACTCTTCGGTCAATACTGTGATAGAATTGCTCTTTCTGAGGTGATGAAACCCTTGGGAAAACTAACACTGGAGTGACCTGAATGGCGGTGTCGGAAGTAACCTTGAAAGGGCACTGTAAGTGCGGTGCAACCCGCTACGAGGTGGCGGGTTCCCACACCTATGCCGGTATCTGCCACTGCGACGACTGCCGCCGCGCCACTGGAGGTGCCTATGTGCCGTGGTTTGGTGCGACGCCCGACAGTTTTTCGGTAATTGAGGGCAAGATCTGCGAGTACGAATCCTCGCCCGGCATCTGGCGCGGGTATTGCCCCGCCTGCGGCTCTCCGCTGACCTTTAGGGGAGAGGGGTGGAATGACATCGCGATCACTATCGCATCGCTCGACGATCCCAACGCGATTACCCCGGAGTCGAACGTGTTCCTGAAGGAACGCCTGCACTGGGTCCTGATCAACGAAGAAATGCGAAACTATGACGGATTCCCGTCGTGAACAGGAAAGGAATGCAACCATGACCAAGGCCTATTCATATGCCTGCCGTGACTGCGAAGGTATGGAAACCTGCCCTGCCAGCGTGACGGCCGAGAGCCGGGAGGAGGTCTGGCAGTTGATGGGCCACCACGCCCGGATCGCCCATGGCGAAAACCCTGACGACTGGGATCAGGAAACCCGAGATTACCTCGATACGCTGATCCGCGAAGTCGAAGTGTGAAACCGACCGATGATCGTCAAGACACTTGAAGACGTTCTCGGAACCAAGGGCGAGGCGCATGGTGACAAATGGCATTCGATGCGACTGCTCCGTGCCGAGGATGGCATGGGGGTAACCCTGACCGACAGCATATTAGAGGCCGGGTTCGAGATGACGCTCTGGCAGAAGAACCATCTCGAAGCCTGTTATTGTCTCGAAGGAAGCGGAACGGTTGAAGAACTTGATCGAGGGATTATCCATCAAATCCGACCCGGGACGCTTTATGCGATGAACAATAACGACAGGCATCTCATTCGGATAGCAGAGCGCACTCGACTTATTTGTACCTTTGTTCCCGCTCTGACTGGCGATGAGGTCCATGACGAAGATGGCTCATTGTGATGCTTTCTGAAAGATTGTCAGTGGACTTCTATTGGAAGGCTGGTGTCCGTTCCCCACTCACTTATCGAATTTTCGCAAACCGCCATATTGTTGTTCCCTATCTGGTCGAGCCAAGGAGCAATGACGGTCGCAAATATGCCCCCTCCACTGTAGGTGATGTTTCCGCCAGCTTTATGCGCGCCAATAACCTCAAAGGTTCGGGCAATCTCTTCAGGCTTCCGAAAAGCGTGGCAGCTAGGGTCTACAAGTTCGGCTTTGTGAACATTCGCTCTGCGTGGAATTCGGCTAGGGCGGCCATATCTTGGGTTTTCACCACTGAAAACGTCCTGCCCTCGTTCGTCACATCGCCTTCAAATGGCAACTTTGGGCCGTTTCCTGACACTCTGTGCGCCAACTGAGTGACACAGAAGTGACAACGGACTGCATGCAAAAGAGTGACAACGTATCCGAACGGTAACCGGCTACATCGTAACCCGCTCAAAACATGCCGAAAGGTATTGGGAAGTTTTGGTGGAGCCTAGGGGAGTCGAACCCCTGACCTCTTGCATGCCATGCAAGCGCTCTCCCAACTGAGCTAAGGCCCCGAACCAGGTACAGACGCTACCGTCTGCCCGGCGGTATTTATGTAAGCCCGCAGGGGAGTGCAAGCAAAAAACGCCCCTGCGGTGCGAACTTAGTTGTCTTCGTCGTCCGCTGCGACATCCGCCAGATCGTCGAACGAGACATTGTCGTCATCGTCTTCGTCATCCAGCACATCATCGCCCAGATCAACATCCGCGTCATCGTCCAGTTCCACGTCACCGGTGTCCAGATCATCCTCTGTCTGGGCCGATTTGGCGTCGGACTTGTCCGCAACCAATGTGCGGCTCTTGCCGGAGTTCAGCGAATCGAGTGACACGCTGTGGGCGCAGGACGGGCAGACCATCGGGTCGCGCTGCAGGTCGTAGAAGCGGGTCGAACAGCTAGGGCAAACGCGTTTTACGCCCCATTCTTCTTTGGGCATGGATATCCCCTCAATCGTCGTCTAAGGAATTCAGTCGCAGCCAACTGCCACAATGAAACAAGGCTGTCAAAGCCCTTTTCGCAATGGTGCCACTGAAAGTGGTTGGTTTTCAACAATGCAGATTGTTAACCTGCTGTCGAGGCACAGATGGAGCAGTCAATGGCGCTCACACGTTTGCCCGGCAACCCCGAGGTGCCGGTCACTATCCGCAAATCAGCACGGGCACGGCGACTCAGCCTGCGCGTGTCGCGTCTGGATGGGCGTGTAACGCTGACGATGCCCAAGCGGACACCGGTGGCTGAGGGCGTTCGTTTTCTGGAAGAGAAAGCGGATTGGGTGCGGGGACACCTTAGCCAGCAGCCAGCGGTTATGCGGCCCCAAATCGGGGGGACGATCCCGTTTGAAGGCGCAGAAATCCTGCTGTTGCCCGGAACACGCCGGTCGGCGCGGTTGGTGGAGGAAGGTATTGAGGTTCCTCAGGATCCGGAACGGATTGGTCCTAGCCTGAAATCCCTGCTGCGAGAAACCGCGCGGGATCGGTTGGTGACTGCCTGCGATCGTTATTCAGACGCGATCGGACGGCCATTTTCCCGTATGACCTTGCGCGATACCAGGTCCCGGTGGGGGTCCTGCACCGCAGATGGAGCGCTAATGTTTTCGTTCCGCCTGATTATGGCCCCTCCGGAGGTGTTGGACTATGTCGCGGCCCACGAGGTGGCGCACCTTGTGGAGATGAACCACTCAAGCGCCTTTTGGAACGAGGTGGCGGCGCTATGCCCTGATTACAAAACGCATCGGCAATGGTTGCGAGATCATGGGGAACTGCTGCACCGGGTTCGTTTTGACGGTTGACGGCAGACGTTTTTTTGTGATCACAGTTGCCGAATGTTGATCCAGTCCCGACAGCCTGAAACCGAACTTGCCGCGCATGATATGATCTATCGCCAACTGCGCAGCCAGATCATGCACGGGCAGCTGACACCGGGGGCGTCTTTGACGATCCGAGGCGTGGCCAAGCAATTCAATGTCTCGATGACTCCGGCACGGGAAGCTGCCCGCCGTTTGGTGGCCGAGGGGGCGTTGACGATGTCGTCTTCGGGTCGGATGGCAACCCCGGCACTGACAAGTGAGCGAATCGAGGAGCTGGCCGCGCTGCGTGCCCTTCTAGAACCGGAATTGGCCAGCCGAGCCTTGCCCAGAGCGCATATGGCGCTGATCGACCGGTTGAAAACCATCAATGGGACGGTGGCGGAAGCCGTCAGTCGCAATGATGCAGTTGGCTATATTCGAACAAACCTTGAGTTTCACCGTACCCTGTATCTAAGGGCGCAGGCCCCTGCGATGTTGGCCTTGGTGGAAACGGTCTGGTTGCAGCTTGGTCCCACGATGCGCTCTTTGTACGGACGGCTAGGGCGCAGTGAACCACCGCGCCTGCACCGGGAAATTCTATCTGCGCTGGAGGCTGGGGATGAGCCCGGACTTCGGTTGGCCGTGCGCACAGATGTGACGCAAGGTTTGCGTCTGCTGGCAACTTAGGGTTCCCAAAATGAAAAAGCCGGGCAAGTGCCCGGCTTTTAAGTCTTTTGTGTGTTTGGTTATGCGTGGATCGCGCCGTCGCCGCAGGCGAGCGCCGCTTCGCGGACCGCTTCCGAATAGGTCGGGTGTGCGTGGCAGGTGAGGGCCAAATCCTGGGCCGAGGCACCGAATTCCATGGCAACGCAGACCTCGTGGATCAGGTCGCCGGCTGCCGGGCCGATGATGTGGCAGCCAAGGATACGGTCGGTTTCCGCGTCAACGATCAACTTGACGAAACCGTCACCCTGGAAGACAGCCTTGGCACGGGCGTTGCCCATGAAGGGGAACTTGCCAACTTTGTAGGCGCGACCGGCTTCTTTCAGTTCGGTTTCGGTTTTGCCGACCGAGGCGACTTCAGGTGTCGTGTAGATCACGCCGGGGATGACGTCATAGTTCACGTGGCCATGCTTGCCCGCGACAACGTCTGCAACAGCCATACCTTCGTCTTCAGCTTTGTGAGCCAGCATCGGGCCATCGATCGCGTCGCCGATGGCGTAGATGCCTTTGACGTTGGTCTGCCAGTGCGCGTCGGTCTGAACCTGACCACGCGGGGACATCTCGACACCCAGAGCCTCTAGGCCCAGACCGTCGGTGTAGGGCTTGCGCCCGGTGGCGACCAGAACGGTGTCGGCATCGACGGTGTGTTCGCTGTCGTCTTTGCGCAGTTTGTAGGTGACTTTCGCCTTGGTTTTTAGGGTTTCGACCTTCGACACAGCGGCGCCCATCACGAACTTAAGCCCTTGCTTTTTAAGGGTTCTTTGCAGCTGTTTCTGCAGATCGGGGTCCATGCCCGGGGTGATGTGGTCGAGGAATTCGATCACGGTGACCTCGGTGCCCAGACGGGCATAGACCGAGCCCATTTCCAGACCGATGACACCAGCGCCAACGACGATCATCTTGCGCGGGATCTTTGGCAGATCCAGCGCGCCGGTCGAAGTGACAACGATTTTCTCGTCGATCTCGACCTCTGCACCCGGGATCGAAGCAGCCTCTGACCCGGTTGCGATGATGATGTTCTTGGCGTTGTGAACCTCGTCACCGACTTTGACTTGACCCGCAGCAGGGATCGAGCCCCAGCCTTTGATCCAGTCTACCTTGTTCTTTTTAAACAGGAATTCGATGCCCGTGGTGTTCCCGTTCACGACATCCTGCTTATAGGATTTCATCTGGTCCCAATCGACCGACGGAGACTTGCCCTTCAGGCCCATGGTGGCAAAGTTGTGCTCGGCTTCGTGCAGGCTGTGGGTGGCGTGCAGCAGCGCCTTCGACGGGATGCAGCCCACGTTCAGGCAGGTGCCGCCAAGGGTCTCACGACCTTCGACACAAGCGGTTTTCAGGCCCAGTTGGGCGCAGCGGATGGCGCATACATAGCCGCCGGGGCCGCCGCCAATTACAATTACATCATAGTCTGCCATGGGTCTCTCCTTGCCCGTTTTGGGCTGTGTGAATTCCATATGACCTGCATATGACTTGCATATGAGGAACAGGAGCTTTCGTGATCATAGAAAATGCTGGTGAAGTTCCCAGCGAATTGCGTTCTGGTGCTTCAGAAAAGAAGGTCATCTAGGGATCCTTGATTTCTGAGATGTTGGGCAATGTTGTGAGTGTTGGTCTCTGCACCTACCACCGAGACATTGGGGAGCTCCGCGATGCGCGCAGCCTGACGTTTGTCTTTATAGTGGGAATTGCCGTGGAAGACTTTGATGGCGGGCCCATCTCCGGTCTTGCTCATGCAATTCAGCAAGTCGTTTTCTGGGTCACTGGCTTTAAAACCTGCTTCAAAGGGGCGCATCTTTGCGAAGCGCGAGAAAGTATGACGGTCCACCAGTGTTTGCGGAGCAAAGGCAAGCACGCGGTCAGCTGACAGACGTGTTCCAAAGAAGAGCGCGGCATAGCCCCCAGAGCTAGAACCGATAAAGGTCCAAGGGCGAGGCAACTTTGACAGCAGCTCTTCAAGAAAGGCACTTGTTTCTTGGCGGTTAGAGGTGACTCCGTTCAAACCCTGCTGAAACCAGACGCGAGAGAAATCTTTAACAAAGACAAGTTCGAAACCCCGCCCGTGTAGGGTGCGTCCAAACTCTGCTGGCGGAAGTGCATTCTCCAGGCGCAAGCTGGAAAAAGAAACGAAAGTCCCTTTGGCATTAGGCTCTCGCAGTGTTTCGATCGGGCTGAAATCCGCGTTTTTCGATCCATATTCTGCGACCGGCCCGTGAACACCGACGAGCCGGGCAGAAAAATCGAGCAGGGTCGACTGGCGCGCGCGTTCAAGGTTGCGCGGTGCTTGGCTGACAAGGCCGGTTTCCATACTGGAGTTTGGCTGGCTCATCGGAATACGGGAACGTTGAATTTATGCACCTTAGGCCCGGATCTTGGAAAGCTTTTCGTACCGATTTGGACGGTCGACGCAGTCCGGAAGAATGTATCGCCGGGCCAAAATGACCCGGCGACAAGTGCTTACAGATCCATCAGCAGGCGGCGCGGATCTTCCAGTGCTTCCTTGACGCGCACCAGGAAGGTCACGGCGCCTTTGCCGTCGACGATGCGGTGGTCATAGGACAGCGCCAGATACATCATCGGGCGGATCTTGATCTCGCCGTTGATGACCATCGGACGATCCTGGATCTTGTGCATGCCGAGGATACCCGACTGCGGGGGGTTCAGGATCGGCGAGGACATCAGCGAGCCGTAGACACCACCGTTCGAGATGGTGAAGGTGCCGCCCTGCATCTCTGCCATGGACAGTTTGCCGTCACGCGCGCGCTTGCCTTTCTCGGCGATGGCGCCTTCGATTTCGGCAAAGGACATCTTGTCGGCGTCACGGATGACCGGAACAACCAGACCCTGCGGGGTGCCCGCGGCGATGCCCATGTGCACGAAGTTCTTGTAGACGATGTCGGTGCCGTCGATCTCGGCGTTGACCTCGGGAACTTCTTTCAGCGCGTGGCAGCAGGCCTTGGTGAAGAAGGACATGAAGCCCAGACGGACGCCGTGTTTCTTCTCGAACTGGTCTTTGTACTGTTTGCGCAGGTTCATGCACTCGGTCATGTCCACCTCGTTATAGGTGGTCAGGATCGCGGCGGTGTTCTGGGCGTCTTTCAGGCGCTTGGCGATGGTCTGGCGCAGGCGGGTCATCTTCACGCGTTCTTCGCGTGCAGCGTCGTCTGCGGAAACCGGGGCGCGCGGTGCAGCAGCCGGGGCCGGAGCCGCGGCTGCGGGTGCGATAGCTGCTTTCAAAACGTCTTCCTTCATGATGCGACCGTCACGGCCCGACCCCTGAACATTGGCCGGGTCGATGCCTTTTTCCGCCATCAGCTTGTTGGCCGACGGAGCGTTTTCGACGTCTTTGCCACCAGCCGCTGCCGGGGCCGCTGCGGGGGCAGGGGCCGCTGCCGGAGCGGCCGCAACAACTGCGCCGCCGGACGAGATCACGCCCAGTTTTGCGCTTGCGTCGACAGTTGCGCCTTCGGGGGCGGTGATTTCAGCCAGAACGCCAGCGGCGGGGGCCGGAACCTCGACCGAGACCTTGTCGGTTTCCAGTTCACACAGCATCTCGTCCTGAGCGACGGTGTCGCCAACGGCTTTGAACCAAGTCGAAACAGTGGCTTCAGAGACCGATTCACCAAGGGTCGGAACCATCACGTCGACGGCTTCACCAGCGTCGCTTGCCGGGGCAGCAGCGGCTGCCGGGGCAGGGGCCGCAGCCGGGGCAGCAGCGCCCGCGCCTTCGGAAATGGTGGCCAGCAGGGCGTCAACACCAACGGTTTCGCCTTCGGCGGCAACGATCTCGCCCAGAGTACCAGCCGCAGGGGCAGGCACTTCGACGGTGACCTTGTCGGTTTCCAGCTCGCAGAGCATTTCGTCAACGGCGACGGCATCGCCGGGTTTTTTGAACCAAGTGGCGACGGTGGCTTCGGTGACACTTTCGCCCAAGGTGGGTACGCGTACTTCAGTAGACATGGTTATTTACCCTTCGATGGTCAGCGCTTCGTTCACGAGCGCCTCTTGCTGTGCTTTGTGTTGGCTGGCGAGGCCCGTTGCGGGCGAAGCCGAGGCAGTACGGCCTGCGTACTGCGGACGGGTGTGCTTGGCACCGATGCGGGTCAGTACCCACTCGATATTCGGCTCGACGAAGGTCCAGGCGCCCTGGTTCTTCGGCTCTTCCTGACACCAGACGATTTCGGCCTGCTTGAAGCGTTCCAGTTCCTTGACCAGCGACAGGGCCGGGAACGGGTAGAACTGTTCAAGACGCAGCAGGTAGACATCGTCGATGCCGCGGGCGTCACGCTCTTCCAGCAGGTCAAAGTAGACCTTGCCCGACGAGATGACGACGCGTTTGATCTTGTCGTCCGACTTCAGCTTGGTGTCCGAATTGCCGCGTTCCGCATCGTCCCACAGGACGCGGTGGAACGAGGAACCGGTGGTGAAGTCTTCGGCTTTCGAGATGCACATCTTGTGGCGCAGAAGCGACTTCGGCGTCATCATGACCAGCGGTTTCCGGAAGGACCGGTGCAGCTGACGGCGCAGGATGTGGAAGTAGTTCGCCGGGGTCGAGCAGTTCGCCACGATCCAGTTGTCGCCACCACACATCTGCAGGAAGCGTTCCAGACGGGCCGAAGAGTGCTCTGGGCCCTGACCTTCAAAGCCGTGGGGCAGTAGCATGACCAGACCGGACATCCGCAGCCATTTCGATTCACCCGAAGAGATGAATTGGTCGAACATGATCTGCGCGCCGTTGGCGAAGTCGCCGAACTGGGCTTCCCACAGGGTCAGCGCGTTCGGTTCTGCCAGCGAGTAGCCGTATTCGAACCCAAGCACGGCGTATTCTGACAGCATCGAGTCGATGACTTCATAATTCGCCTGACCGGGGCGGATGTGGTTGAGCGGGTAGTAGCGCTCTTCCGTTTCCTGGTTCACAAAGCCCGAGTGACGCTGCGAGAAGGTACCGCGGGTACTGTCCTGACCCGCCAGACGGACCGGGTAGCCCTCGGTCAACAGCGAGCCAAAGGCCAGTGCTTCGCCGGTGGCCCAGTCAAAGCCTTCGCCGGTATCGAACATCTGCTGTTTCGCCTTCAGGAAGCGACCAACAGTTTTGTGCAGCGGATAGCCTTCGGGGGCTTTGCACAGCGATGCGCCGATCTCTTCCAGAGTTTCCGGTTTGATCGCGGTTTCGCCGCGCTGATAGTCCTCGCCCTCGCGGTTGAGGTGTTTCCAGCGGCCATCCAGCCAGTCGGCCTTGTTGGGCTTGTATTCCTTGCCGGCCTCGAACTCGTCGTTCAGGTGGGCTTGGAACGCGGCCTTCATGTCTTCGATCTCGCCTTCCGGGATCAGGCCATCTTTGACCAGACGCTCGGTGTACAGCTGAAGGGTCGTTTTGTGGCCCTTGATCTTCTTGTACATGATCGGGTTGGTGAACATCGGCTCGTCGCCTTCGTTGTGACCGAAGCGGCGATAGCAGAAGATGTCCAGAACCACATCCTTGTGGAACTTCTGACGGAACTCGGTCGCGACGCGGGCAGCGTGTACAACCGCTTCCGGGTCGTCGCCGTTTACGTGGAAGATCGGAGCCTCGACCATCAGCGCGATATCCGTCGGGTAGGGCGAAGACCGCGAGAAGTGCGGCGCGGTGGTGAAACCGATCTGGTTGTTCACAACGATATGCATGGTGCCGCCGGTCTTGTGACCTTTCAGGCCGGACAGGCCGAAGCCTTCTGCAACTACACCCTGACCGGCAAAGGCCGCGTCACCGTGCAGCAGAACGCCCATCACCTGTGTGCGGTCCTCATCGCCCAACTGGTCCTGCTTGGCGCGGACCTTACCCAGGACAACCGGGTTCACCGCTTCAAGGTGCGAAGGGTTTGCGGTCAGCGACAGGTGGACGTTGTTGCCGTCAAAGGCGCGGTCCGAAGACGCACCTAGGTGGTATTTCACGTCGCCCGAGCCATCAACGTCTTCGGGCTTGAACGAACCGCCCTGGAATTCGTTGAAGATCGCGCGATAGGGCTTTTCCATCACGTTGGCCAGAACCGACAGGCGGCCACGGTGGGGCATGCCGATCACGATGTCGCGCAGGCCCAACTGGCCGCCGCGCTTGATGATCTGCTCCATCGCCGGAACCAGCGCTTCACCGCCGTCCAGACCGAAACGCTTGGTGCCCATGTACTTGACGTGCAGGAACTTCTCAAAGCCCTCGGCCTCGACCAGCTTGTTCAGGATCGCCTTACGGCCTTCACGGGTGAATTTGATTTCCTTGTCGAAGCCCTCGATGCGTTCTTTCAGCCAGCCGGCCTGCTCGGGGTCGGAAATGTGCATGTATTGCAGCGCGAAGGTGCCGCAATAGGTGCGCTTCACGATCTCGACGATCTGGCGCAGGGTCGCCATCTCGAGGCCCAGAACCTTGTCGATGAAGATCGGGCGGTCCATGTCGGCATCGGTGAAGCCATAGGATTTCGGATCCAGCTCTGGGTGCGGAGTGTGGTCACGCATGCCAAGCGGATCAAGGTCAGCGACCAGGTGGCCACGAATACGGTAGGCGCGGATCAGCATCAGCGCGCGGATCGAGTCCAGAACCGCACGTTTGACGTCTTCGTCGGAAACCTTAACGCCTTTTTCTTCGGCCTTGGCTTTGATCTTGTCGCCAGCGGCTTTGATTTCGGGTTCACCCCATTCGCCGGTCAGCGAGGCGGTCAATTCGTCCTGCGGCTGCGGCGGCCAGTCGGCGCGCTGCCACGAGGGGCCGGCGGCCTCTGCCTTTACGTCCAGTTCTGCATCACCAAGCTGGCGGAAGAACTCTTGCCATGCCGCGTCAACCGCATTGGGGTCGCTGGCATAGCGAGCGTACATCTGTTCCAGATATTCCGCGTTGTGCCCCTGCATGAAGCTGGAGGCGTGGAAGATATCGTTGGGGCTTTGGTCGGTCATGGAGGACTCCCGATCCCAGAAGGGTTGCTATAATTATGGCCCGCGACCTGCGGGAAGGTTGGAAGGGGCGTTGCCGCCCCCTCCGAATGGTTTTAGCCGATGGCTTTCAGCACGGCTTCGCCCAGACCGGCGGGGCTGTCTGCGACAACGATACCAGCCGATTTCATGGCTTCGATCTTGTCTTCAGCGCCACCTTTGCCGCCGGCGACGATTGCGCCCGCGTGGCCCATGCGGCGGCCCGGAGGTGCGGTACGGCCGGCGATGAAGCCAGCGGTCGGCTTCCAGCGGCCTTTTTTCTTCTGCTCGGCCAGGAATTCAGCGGCTTCTTCTTCCGCCGAACCACCGATCTCACCGATCATGATGATCGACTGGGTCTCATCATCGTCCAGGAACATGTCCAGTACGTCGATGTGCTCGGTGCCTTTGATGGGGTCGCCACCGATGCCAACCGCGGTCGACTGGCCCAGACCGATGTCTGCGGTTTGCTTAACCGCTTCATAAGTCAGGGTACCCGAGCGCGATACAACGCCAACCGAACCACGCTTGTGGATGTGGCCGGGCATGATGCCGATTTTGCAGGCGTCAGGGGTGATGATGCCGGGGCAGTTCGGGCCGATCAGGCGCGAGTTACTGTCGATCAGCGCGCGCTTTACCTTCATCATGTCCAGTACCGGGATACCTTCGGTGATGCAGATGATCAGTTCCATTTCCGCGTCGATCGCTTCCAGGATCGAGTCGGCCGCGAAGGGCGGCGGAACATAGATCACCGATGCATTCGCTTCGGTCACGTGCTTCGCCTCGTGGACCGAGTTGTAGACCGGCAGGCCAAGGTGCTCAGAGCCGCCTTTGCCCGGGGTCACGCCACCAACCATTTTGGTGCCGTACGCGATTGCCTGTTCAGAGTGGAAGGTGCCCTGCGAGCCGGTGAAGCCTTGGCAGATTACCTTGGTGTTTTCATCTACGAGAATTGCCATGGGTCTTAGCCTTTCACCGCTTTTACGATTTTCTCGGCACCATCCGACAGGTTGTCGGCGGCGATGACGTTCAGGCCAGAGGTGTTGATGATCTCTTTGCCTTTTTCGACGTTGGTACCTTCCAGACGGACGACCAGCGGAACTTCGAGGCCAACTTCTTTGACAGCCGCAACAACGCCTTCAGCGATGACGTCACAGCGCATGATGCCGCCGAAGATGTTGACCAGAATGCCTTTGACTTTCGGGTCCGAAGTAATGATCTTGAACGCCTCGGCCACTTTCTCTTTGGTGGCGCCGCCACCAACGTCGAGGAAGTTCGCAGGCTCGGCACCATACAGTTTGATGATGTCCATGGTGGCCATCGCCAGACCCGCACCGTTGACCATGCAGCCGATCTCGCCGTCTAGCGCGATGTAGTTCAGGTCGAACTTCGATGCGGCCAGTTCTTTCGGATCTTCTTCGGTCTCGTCGCGCAGGGCCGCAACGTCAGCGTGGCGGTAAACCGCGTTGCCGTCGAAGCCAACTTTGGCGTCCAGAAGCTTCAGGTTGCCGTCTTCCATGACGATCAGCGGGTTGATCTCCAGCATCTCCATGTCCTTCTCGACGAAGGCACGGTAGAGGTTGTTCAGCAGAGCAACACATTGCTTGACCTGTGCACCCTCAAGGCCCAGAGCGAACGCAACGCGGCGGCCGTGGTACGGCATGTAGCCGGTGGCGGGGTCGATGGTGAAGGTCAGGATTTTTTCGGGGGTCGAGGCTGCGACTTCTTCGATGTCCATGCCGCCTTCGGTCGAGGCAACGATCGAAATGCGCGAAGACTGACGGTCGACCAGGAAGGCCAGGTACAGTTCGCGGGAAATGTCGGATCCGTCTTCGATGTAGATGCGGTTCACCTGCTTGCCCGGCGCGCCGGTCTGGTGCGTCACAAGGGTGCGGCCCAGCATCTTTTTGGCTTCTTCAGCAGCTTCTTCAACCGAGAAGGCAAGGCGGACACCGCCCTTTTCGCCAGCGTCAGCTTCTTTGAAAGAGCCCTTGCCGCGGCCACCCGCGTGGATCTGTGCTTTGACAACCCAAAGCGGGCCATCAAGCTCGCCTGCTGCGGTTTTAGCGTCTTCCGCTTTCAGTACGACGCGGCCGTCCGAAACCGGGGCGCCGTATTCACGAAGGAGAGCCTTCGCCTGATACTCATGAATGTTCATGAATCTGTCCCATCTCTGGTTAAAGTACCCCGCGTTCTTTGCACGTCTAAGGGGGGGCACATACAAAATTTCACAAAAATATTAGATTTTAGCGCTAAACATACGATTTGTGATCACACCCCCAAAATGTGTGATCACATTTTGATAAGCTGTGATCGCGACTCAAGGCGGACTTGCAGTATTCCCTTGTTATATTGGGCTTTCCTTAATCCTGCAGAACCGGTCTGGCAATGGCCGGACAGGTCAGCCAAACAAGAATTACGCGAAGATCAGTGCACGAACTATAGTCGGGCTGTGTTTGGAAAGCAGCTTAGAGCGTGGTAACTACCGTGAAAGAAACTGTCAGCTTGCTGGCGGCCTTCGCATCGCAGATGCCAGTGCAATATGCCCAACTGACAACCTGACTGACAGGCCAAAAAGAAACGGCCCCGCCAATGGCAGGGCCGTCTAATCATTTTGCCGGATGGCTTATGCCAGCGACGGGTCGATGCCTTTGCATGCGTCAACCAGGCCCTGAACGGCGGCGACTGATTTGTCGAACATTTCCTGCTCTTCTTTGGACAGGGTGATGTTGACGACTTTTTCGATGCCGTTTGCGCCGATCACGGTCGGAACGCCAACGTACATGCCTTTCAAGCCGAACTCGCCGTCGCAATATGCGGCGCAAGGTAGAACGCGCTTCTGGTCTTTCAGGTACGCGGTTGCCATCTCGATGGCCGAGGTTGCAGGCGCGTAGTAGGCCGAACCGGTTTTCAGCAGGCCAACGATCTCGGCGCCACCGTCACGGGTGCGCTGAACGATCGCGTCCAGTTTCTCTTGAGTGGTCCAGCCCATGTCGACCAGATCCGGCAGCGGGATGCCGCCAACGGTCGAATAACGAACCGACGGAACCATGGTGTCGCCGTGGCCGCCCAGAACGAAGGCAGTAACGTCGCGCATGGACACGTCGAACTCTTCTGCCAGGAAGTGGCGGAAGCGAGCAGAGTCCAGAACGCCGGCCATGCCGACAACTTTGTTCGCGGGCAGGCCCGAGAACTGCTGCAGGGCCCAAACCATCGCGTCCAGCGGGTTGGTGATGCAGATCACGAAGGCATCAGGGGCGTTGTCGCGGATGCCTTCGCCAACCGACTTCATGACCTTCAGGTTGATGCCCAGCAGGTCATCACGGCTCATGCCCGGCTTGCGCGGAACGCCTGCGGTCACGATGACAACGTCTGCGCCAGCGATGTCGGCGTAGTCGGTGGTGCCGGACATTGCGGCGTCAAAACCTTCCGACGGGCCGGATTCTGCGATGTCGAGAGCTTTACCCTGCGGGATGCCGTCTGCGATGTCGAAGAGGACAACGTCGCCCAATTCTTTCATTGCTGCGAGGTGGGCAAGGGTGCCGCCAATCTGTCCGGCGCCGATGAGCGCGATCTTGGGTCTGGCCATTGTATAGGTCCCTGATCTGGTTGAAATTGCGCGAATGCCTAACGATTTACACGGCTTCGCGCAAGTCCGCTGCTGTGCGGCAATTCTGTCGCGACATCTGGGCAGGCGGAATTCAGTGCGCTAAACCTTGCTTGGTTGCCAAGAAATCCGGATTACCGCGTGATTGAGCTTAGCCTGATCTTGTTTCTAGTTTCTGTCCCGGCGGTGATTTTCGCAGGGATATCGAAGGGTGGATTCGGCTCTGCAGCGGCCTTTGTTGCGACGCCGATTCTTGCCTTGGTGATAGAGCCTGCGGCGGCTTTGGTCTTGTTGCTGCCCTTGCTGATGCTGATGGATGTCGCCTCGTTGCGGGCCTATTGGCAACAATGGGATACACATGCCGCAAAGGTTCTGATCATTGGCGCGATGCCGGGTGTTGCCTTGGGGTATCTGTTGTTCAGCCTGACCCACCCGGATGTGTTGCGGTTTTTGATTGGCCTCATTTCCGTGCTCTTTGTTCTTTATCGGTTGGCGATGAGCTTGAACTGGCTGCGCCCGCCAGCTCGGCTGCCGGGAACCGGACTGGGGTTGCTGGCCGGTGCCGTTTCGGGGTTCACCAGTTTCATCAGCCATGCCGGAGGGCCCGCCGCCGCGATCTATCTGCTGGGGCGGCGATTGGATAAGACGGCGTTTCAGGCCACGACCGTCATCGTGTTCTTCGTCGTCAATATTGCCAAGCTTGCCCCCTTGGTGTGGTCGGGCTCTTTTGACAGATCCATCCTGCTGGCAGACCTTATCCTTGCCCCGGTGGCCTTGATCGGCGTTTGGTTGGGCGTCTTTGCACACCACCGAATATCAGAGCGGAATTTCTTTGCTTTGACCTATGTTCTGCTGCTGGTGACGGGAAGCAAATTGATCTGGGATGCGCTGACCTGATAGTTTCCGCTGCAATGCGGCAAATCAGGGCTTGCGTATTTGTGCGTTTTTGGCATCTTCTGCGCAACAAAGTTACCAGAGGAAGAATCATGGATCAGCCGCGCCCTTATCGTTCCGTCCTGTATATCCCCGGCTCGAAAGAGCGTGCCTTGGAAAAGGCAAAGACCTTGCCGGTCGATGCAATCATCTTTGACCTCGAAGATGCGGTCGCCATCGACGAGAAGGAAAACGCGCGCAACCTGCTGGCCGAGACGCTGAAGACAGCGGACTACGGGGCGCGGGCGCGGATCGTTCGGATCAACGGTCTGGACAGCCAGTGGGGCAAAGACGATGTCGCGGCTTTTGTTGGCGCGGATATCGAGGCGATCCTGATCCCGAAAGTGAACTCTGCCGCTGATGTGCAGGCTGTGGCCGACCTGATCCCGGATGTGCCGCTGTGGGCGATGATGGAAACACCGCTTGGCATGCTGAACGCCGGCGAGATTGCCGCGCATCCGCGCATGGCCGGTTTCGTCATGGGCACCAATGACCTTGCCAAGGAACTGAAATGCCGCTTCCGCGCGGATCGTCTGCCGATGATTACCAGCCTTCAGCTGTGCCTTCTGGCCGCCCGCGCCGAGGGCATCGTGGCCGTCGACGGCGTCTATAACGCGTTCAAAGACAATGAAGGCCTGAAGGTCGAATGCGAGCAGGGCCGTGACATGGGCTTTGACGGCAAGACCCTTATCCATCCGGCGCAGGTCGAGGTTTGCAATGACGCCTTTGCCCCGACTGAGGAAGAGATCGATCTGGCCAAACGTCAAATCGAAGCGTTCGAAGAAGCCGAGAAATCGGGGCAGGGCGTTGCAGTTGTCGATGGCAAGATCGTCGAAAATCTGCATATCGTTACGGCAAAGGAAATCCTTGCCAAAGCAAGCGCGATTGCAGCTTTGGCGAGCTAAGCCAAAGGACACTTGCCATGACCCTTCTTATCCTCGGACTGCTTTTGTGGACCCTCGCCCACCTGTTCAAGCGGATCGCGCCCTCACTGCGAGAGCCGATGGGGGATAAGGGTAAGGGGCTGGTGGCGCTGGTCCTGTTGGGCTCGATCGTGCTGATGGTGTTTGGCTACAAAGCGTCGGAATACTCGCCGCTTTGGGCAGCACCGGTTTGGGGCAATCATCTGGTCAGCCTGCTGATGCTGATCGCCCTGTACTTTACCAGCCCGGGGCCGAAGAAGGGCGCGCTGTTTCACAAGATGCGCCACCCGATGCTTACAGGGTTCATCATCTGGGCCGCTGCGCACCTTTTCGTGAATGGCGATGTGGCTTCGCTGATCCTGTTCGGTGGCCTGGGTGTCTGGGCTATCACGGAAATCATCGTCATCAACCGGGCAGAGCCTGACTGGACCCCGAACCCCAAAGGCACGATCGCAAAGGACGGAATGTTCCTTGTCGCGTCCGCCGTTTTGGTGGGAGTCATCGGATACATCCACGGAATGATCGGGCCGTCGCCTTTTGGCTGACGGGCCCCACAGAAATACTGAATTAGGAGAGCAGAGATGGCCAAGACCAATCCGGGCCGGTTTTTTGAAGATTACGCTGTCGGTCAGGTAATTGACCACGCGGTGCCGCGCACCGTGTCCGGCGGCGAGCGCGCGATGTATCACGCGCTGTATCCGGCGCGCCATGCTTTGTACTCTTCGGATGAATTCGCACGGGCCTCGGGCCTGCCGGCGTCTCCGGTGGATGACCTGATCACCTTTCACACAGTCTTCGGTAAAACCGTTCCGGACGTGTCGCTGAATGCCGTGGCGAACCTTGGTTATGCCGAGGGCAAGTTCCTGAAGCCGGTCTATCCCGGTGACACGCTGCGCTCTACCTCGGAAGTGATCGGGCTGAAGCAGAACTCGAACGGGAAGTCGGGCGTGGTTTACGTGCGTACCCGTGGCCTGAACCAGCGCGACGAAGTCGTTCTGGATTATGTCCGATGGGTAATGGTGCGAAAGAACAATCTGGACGCCCCGGCGCCTGAGACGGTGATCCCGGAACTGTCGAAGGTTCTGTCGGTCGACGATCTGGTGATCCCCGAAGGCCTGGACTTCACCAACTATGATTTCACTCTGGCAGGCGAACCACATCGTTTTGGCGACTATGAGGTGGGCGAGCTGATCGACCACGTCGACGGCGTCACCATCGAGGAAGCCGAGCACATGATGGCGACCCGTCTATGGCAGAACACGGCGAAGGTACATTTCGACGCGACCTTCCGCCCAGATGGCCAGCGCTTGATCTACGGTGGTCACGTTATCTCCATGGCGCGGGCATTGTCGTTCAACGGTCTGGCGAATGCGCAGATGATCGTTGGCCTGAACGGCGGCGCGCATGCGAACCCCTGCTTCAGCGGCCTGACCGTGCGCGCGTGGTCCGAGGTTCTGGACAAGGCCGAGACATCCGCACCCGGCGTCGGCGCAGTACGTCTGCGTCTGGTGGCCACCAAACATGGTGCCGAAGTGGGGCAGTTGAAGGGTGAAGACGGCAAGTACCTACCCGAAGTCCTGCTGGATCTGGATTATTGGGCGCTGATGCCGATGTAATCGGCTTTGGCCTAATTTCATTGGCCAGAATCGTTACAAATCATGAACCTATGGTGGTTTGTAAGAATTCAGCTGACGACTCGATAGTTGGCATACAGGCTTTGTGATCACGCTTTGGTTTTGTGTGATCACATTTCCTGAAGTTGTGGAGCATCTGGTCGCAGTTAACGCTATCTGAGGGCGATTTAGTCGAAATCCGATTCCAACTGCGTGACTCTCTGAAAAAATTTGATATCACAAACCGAAAGCAACGCGCTAAGCGCTAGCGAGAGGGACATCTTATGGCTGATGTGAACAGGGGGAACCGTCCGCTTTCCCCGCATCTTCAAATTTACCGCCCACAGTTGAACTCGGCGACGTCGATTTTCACTCGTATCACCGGGAACGCCCTTCTTTTGGGGGCCATCCTTGTGGTCTGGTGGCTGCTCGCCGCGTCCTATGGCGGCGAATACTTTGAAACCGCGGATTGGGTTCTGACCTCTTTCGTCGGTGATCTGATCATGCTGGGTTCGGCATGGGCGCTTTGGTACCACCTGCTGGCGGGCCTGCGTCACCTGATCTGGGATGCCGGTTACGGTCTGGACGTCAAATCGTCCGACAAGATGAGCTGGATCATCATTGGCGGGTCGCTGTTCCTGACCCTTTTCACCATCGCGATCGTATAAGGGGACAGACATGGCTTTTCTGACTGACCGCAAACGCGCTTCGGGCATGGGCTCTGCCAAATCTGGCGCCGAGCATCACTGGAACATGATCGTCAGCTCTGCTGCGCTACTGATCCTTGTTCCGCTGTTCGTTTTCACATTCGGCCCGATGCTGGGCCAGCCGCATGAAGTGGTTGCCGAGTATTTCTCGCGTCCCTTCCCGGCGATTCTGACCGGCCTGACCATCACCGCGGGCTTCATCCACTTCAAGAACGGCGCGCAGGTCGCGATCGAGGATTATACGCACGGGCTGACCCGCAATATCCTGATCATTGCCGTAACCTGCATCAGCTATGCCGCCATCGCCACGGGCCTGTTCGCCCTGGCGCGTATGGCGCTGTAAGGAGACACCAACAATGGCTGAATACGAATACGAGACGCATGAATATGACGTCGTGGTCGTTGGTGCTGGCGGCGCCGGTCTGCGGGCGACGCTTGGCATGGCGGAACAAGGCCTGCGCACGGCTTGTGTGACCAAGGTTTTCCCGACCCGCTCGCACACGGTTGCGGCGCAGGGCGGGATCGCCGCATCCCTGTCGAACATGGGCCCCGATAACTGGCAGTGGCACATGTATGACACCGTCAAGGGGTCCGACTGGCTGGGTGACACCGACGCCATGGAATACCTGGCCCGCGAAGCGCCCAAGGCGGTCTACGAGCTGGAACACTACGGTGTGCCGTTCTCGCGCACCGAAGAAGGCAAGATCTATCAGCGTCCTTTCGGCGGCCATACCACCGAATTCGGTGAAGGCCCCGCGGTTCAGCGGACCTGTGCGGCAGCAGACCGGACCGGTCACGCGATCTTGCACACGCTGTATGGCCAGTCGCTGAAAAACAACGCAGAGTTCTTCATCGAATACTTCGCCATCGACCTGATCATGTCCGAAGAAGGCGAATGTCAGGGTGTCGTCTGCTGGAAGCTGGACGATGGCACCATGCATGTCTTCAACGCGAAGATGGTGGTTCTGGCGACCGGCGGTTACGGCCGCGCGTATTTCTCGGCCACTTCGGCCCACACCTGCACCGGCGACGGTGGCGGCATGGTGGCCCGCGCGGGTCTGGCCCTGCAAGACATGGAGTTCGTGCAGTTCCACCCGACCGGTATCTACGGCTCTGGCTGTCTGATCACCGAAGGCGCCCGTGGTGAAGGTGGTTACCTTGTGAACTCGGAAGGCGAGCGCTTCATGGAGCGTTACGCACCGCAGTACAAAGACCTTGCGCCGCGCGACTATGTCTCTCGCTCGATGACCATGGAAATCCGTGAAGGCCGTGGTGTGGGTGAGGAGGGCGATCACATCTTCCTGCATCTGGATCACCTGCCTGCCGAAGCACTGGCCGAACGCCTGCCGGGTATTTCCGAGTCCGCGAAAATCTTCGCCGGTGTTGACGTGACTAAAGAGCCGATCCCGGTTCTGCCGACCGTTCACTACAACATGGGCGGCGTTCCGACCAACTATTGGGGTGAAGTGCTGAACCCGACCGCCGAAGACCCGACCGCGATTGTGCCGGGCCTGATGGCTGTTGGTGAAGCAGGCTGCGCCTCGGTCCACGGTGCGAACCGTCTGGGTTCGAACTCTCTGATCGACCTTGTGGTCTTCGGCCGCGCCGCCGCGATCCGCGCCGGTAAGGTTGTCGATCCGTCGACCCCGAACCAGACGCTGAACCAAGCTTCGGTCGATGCGGCCTTCGATCGCTTCGACGGTCTGCGCAATGCCAACGGTTCCGTTGCAACCGCCGATCTTCGCCTTGAGATGCAGAAGACCATGCAGTCGGATGCCGCGGTTTTCCGTGCCTCTGACTCGCTGGCCGCTGGCGTCGAGAAGATGACCGCGATTGCAGCCAAAATGGACGACCTGAAGGTTACCGACCGCTCGCTGGTCTGGAACTCTGACCTGATGGAGACGCTGGAACTGACCAACCTGATGCCGAACGCGCTGGCCACCATCCACGGTGCCGAGGCGCGTAAGGAATCCCGCGGCGCCCACGCGCACGAGGACTTCAGCGAGCGTGACGACAAGAACTGGCGCGTCCACACCGTCAGCCGCGTCGAAGGCAACAAGGTTGACCTAAGCTATCGCCCGGTCATCGTTGATCCTCTGACCAACGAAGACGAAGGCGGCATCAGCCTGAAGAAAATCGCGCCGAAAGCGCGGACGTTCTAAGGAGATACGGAAATGGTTCAATTCACACTCCCCAAGAACTCGAAAATCACCACGGGTAAGACTTGGCCGAAGCCCGAGGGCGCGACCAATGTTCGTAAGTTCCAGATTTACCGCTGGAACCCGGACGACGGGAAAAACCCGCAGGTCGATACCTATTTCCTGGACATGGACAAGTGCGGCCCGATGGTTCTGGACGCGCTGATCAAGATCAAGAACGAGATCGACCCGACCCTGACCTTCCGTCGGTCCTGCCGTGAAGGCATCTGTGGCTCTTGTGCGATGAACATCGACGGGATCAACACGCTGGCCTGTATCTATGGTCTGGACGAGATCAAGGGTGATGTCAAAATCTACCCGCTGCCGCACATGCCGGTGGTCAAGGACCTTATCCCGGACCTGACCCATTTCTATGCGCAGCACGCCTCGATCATGCCTTGGCTGGAAACCAAGACCAACCGTCCGGCGAAAGAATGGCGTCAGTCGATCGAAGACCGCAAAAAGCTTGATGGTCTGTATGAATGCGTCATGTGCGCCAGCTGCTCGACCTCTTGCCCGAGCTACTGGTGGAATGGCGACCGCTATCTTGGCCCGGCAGCGCTGCTGCACGCCTATCGCTGGATCATCGACAGCCGCGATGAAGCCACAGGTGAACGTCTGGATGCGCTGGAAGATCCCTTCAAGCTGTATCGCTGCCACACCATCATGAACTGCTCGAAAACCTGCCCGAAAGGCCTGAACCCGGCCAAGGCAATCGCCGAGATCAAGAAGATGATGGTAGAGCGTCTCGTCTAAGCTTGCCGCTTCACTAAAAGACCTTCAGAATGCGCCCATCGAGCAGATGAGGCGCATTTTGTTTAAGAGCCCGACGGAAGACCGTCGTCCGACATCGGATGTGCGGAATTGGACTGGCCTTATTGGGTTGGTCGGCTTTGTCATTGCACTCTTTCTTTTGCGAATGGGCGAGGTGACGGGGACGGTTGGGCCATTGATCATGCTGGCCAGCGCGGCCATCCCGATGGTCCTGTGGGATGTGCTTGTCGAAAAGGTGCACCGCGCGCCAACCGCCGGATTTGACTTTGGCGCCCCGACCCCCTGGGACGAAGCGCTCTCTCTTGCCGGGGTGAAACTGGTTGGGCTTCTTGCGACATTTGCCTTGATCGGGGCTGCCTACTTTGTGTTGCGGACCTATAGCGACGCGAAGTTCGACTATTACTACGTGGTTCTGGGGTCTGTTGGGCAAGGGCTGTTGCTGATGTCGCCCTTCTATATTCTGCTGACGACGCGGTTCATGTCGCAGCCGCGCGACAGCCTTTGGCAATTCGGCAATCTTGTTCTGGGGCGTTGGGGTCAGGTCGAGTGGCCCGAGATCAGCAACTATCTGCTATCTTGGGCGGTGAAGGGCTTTTTCCTGTCCTTCATGTTCAGTGTCATTCTGCCGATGTATCAGAACGTCATCTTGTTCGATTTCTCGGAGCTGGCCAATGACCCCAAGGTGCTGGTGTTCTTTGCAATCCCGTTGCTCTTTCTGGTCGATGTCTGCTTTGGGACGGTTGGGTATATCTTCTCGCTGCGGATTTTGGACAGCCATATTCGGACCGCCAACCCATACCTTGCCGGGTGGGTTGCCGCGCTGATTTGCTACCCGCCCTTTGCGTTGATGGCGAGCGGGCAGATTCTGGATTATCGCGCGAATACGGTTGAGTGGTGGCAGTGGTTCCAAGGCTATCCGTTACTGCTAGCGTTTTGGGGGCTCTGCCTTGTAATCCTTACCGTGATCTATGCATGGGCCACTGTGATCTTTGGGCTTCGGTTTTCGAACCTCACGAACCGGGGTATCATCACGGCGGGTCCCTATAGCCTGTTTAAACACCCGGCTTACCTGTCCAAATGTGTCTTCTGGTGGATGCTGTATGTGCCCTTCTTGTCCCTAAATGGACCGGCAGAGGCCATTCGCAGTTGTGTTCTTTTGACTGCTGTGTGTGCGATCTACTATTGGCGCGCCAAGACTGAAGAGCGTCATCTTATGGAAGAGCCCAAGTACCAAGCCTATTCCGAATGGATTGCGCAGCATGGGCTGCTTCAAAGAATTCGTCAGGCGGCCCTGAAACTATAAGGCCCGAACACATGTCCGGGCCTTTTGGGTATGTGAGATGTTAGTGCCTTACTGCGCGGCGAGATAGGCCAGCAGGTCCTGAATATCACCCTGTTCATACAGACCCTCAAACGCCATAGACGTGCCGGGAATATAGGCGGCCGGGTTGGTCAGGTAGTTGGCCAGTTCGTCCTCTGTCCAGGGGAAGCCAGCGCCGGCAAGGGCATCTGAGTATTGATAACCTTCCTGCGTACCTGCCGGACGCCCCAAAACATTGTGAAGCGACGGCCCCGTACCGTGACGGCCTTCTTTGACCGAATGGCAGGCAAAACACTTCATGTAGACCTTGATCCCACGTTGGGCGTTACCCTGAGCGGCAAGCGTAGAGCTTGACCGAACCTCTTGCGCATTGGCGCTGGCAACCTGAACCTGTGTTGCAGCCGCGACAGCGCCCTGGCCATCGAAAACAAACCGCAGCGTAACCGGGACAGCACCAGAGATCTGGGGCAAACCCGCCAGATCGGCCAGCTTGGCCAGACTATCGGTAATTCCCATATCTTCAGCGTTCAGGAAGATCATGTTTCGCGTGTTCACCATGACCCGCAGGTCCGACAACCGAGCTACCACAACATCAAGCTGAAGGTTATGCTCTTTGCCAAGGAATTCTAAAGTTCCGAAAATAGAGAAAATCTCTGTCCCGCCGACAGGGAGTTGCCCCAGACGATCCATATCGATCTGAGTGCGAATTGCAGCGCTGGTATAGCTGCCAAAGACGTACTCGATCATCCGAGAGTTGCGCAGATCAACATTGGTATTCACCGATGTCAGGTCGATGTTCACCTCGACGTTGCCATCTTCTGAAACAGAACCGGACACACTATCAAAGCGGTGCACTTCGCCGGCAAAATCTCTTTTGATAGAGCCAAAAGAGACCTCGGAAACTGACGAATCCAGTTCCCAGTTTTGCGCCTGTACGCTGCCACATAGTGCAAAGAAACCTATCGCGGCCAAAGCCATGGGTTTCAGCATCTTATTCCCTCCATCCTTAATTGTTGCGCTTTCCCATCCGCAACAAGTTAACAATACCGCGCTTTCGGGCATGTTTGTGACGGGACTAAGAAAATACCTGTAAAATTTTTACCAATTACAGCTCTAAGCTGTAAAAAACTTTCCGCGCAGGTAAACTAGCCCGTTGCCCGGGCCATGCGTGAAAGCGTTGACTTGCCCCAGTATGATCTGGTGGTCGCCACCGGGGTAACTTGCGTACCGCTGGCAGTCGAACCGAGCAAGGCAGTCGTCGATAACCGGCACCCCGTCTGCGTTCTTCGATAGGCTCAGATCATCAAACGCATCCTGACGAGAGGTGAAAGCTTCACAAACAGAGTTTTGGTCGTCGCGTAGCACGTGGACAGCAAAGTGTTCCGCATTCTCGAAGAACAGTCTGCGGCGCGCGTGGTTGGACAAGGCCCACATGATCAGAGGTGGATCCAGCGAGAGCGACGAAAAGCTGTTCGCAATAAACCCGACCGGGCCGTCTTCGGTCTGCGTTGTGACCAAGGTGATCCCGGTAGCAAAACACCCGAAGGCATCGCGCAGGGCGCGGGGGTCAGATGGGTCAAGAAGGGGTGCGTCGGTCATGCGAGTGTCGCGCTTCCATGGGCTGTGTACATGTTGCGTGTCGGGCAACATAGGGGTGGGGTGCCGGAAAGCAAAGTGGCAATACCCAAGGTGACGTCAGGATTTACAGCGTTTCCACGCCAGTGCGAAGCCTTTCAGAAGCATCGCTTCGCCATCTGCAAGGATCGGTGGCAGCCCCTGTTTGCCAAGCGCTGCGGAATAAAGCGCGCCAAGTTTGGGCTCAGAGATCACGGCCACTTGCTGGCCCAGCCAATACGGACGGGTCGCCGACAGTTCGGCGCCAAGCAGCGCCCCCCAAGTCTGTGCCTGAAGAGTGTTCCCTGCATGATCCTGAAGGCGCGCCTCAGCGCGGGCGGAGGCAAGCTTGGCAGCCAACCTTTCAGGCTTGCTGATCGTATCGGACAGGGCGTCGTCAAACTCTGGGGTGGATGGGTCGGGCAGGGCGCATTCGCCCTCGTCAGACAGCGCCGTTGCCAGATGTTGGGTGGCGAAAGTCTGCATGCTGACAACTTCGCCCGCACTGATATGGGCCCAGGTTGTTTCCATGTCGGGAAGGCACAAGACACCGTCAAAATCGGGGTTTAGGGACAAAAAGCCCGATATACGGGTTTCGGCCCCGCTGGTGATCGCAGTTGGGCTTGATTGGCTAAGACCTCTGATGCCGATCCGGGTCAGGGGGCCGCAGACTTTGGGGGCCAGAGTCTCGGCGATCGGTTTTGCGGGCAACGGGCGGTACCCGTCACTGGCCATGCCGCAAGTCACCAGAGCCGCGTCCTCTGTTTCGGCAAATTCCGTGACTGCGGCAATCCACGCGGCCTCGTCCGGCGCAGTGATTGACGTCTTGCGGGCCAATTGCCCCGAGGGGTCAACCGCATAAAGGAAGGTACATCCGGCCTTGATTTCGGCCGCAATCCAAATCGTAGTCACGTGATCCATCCCCTGTTCGCTTGCGCGCCATCCTTCCCCGATTTTACCGCGTCACGCAATCTTTCGCGTGATCGGGCAAAACTGATCCAGATCAAGGGGGACCCCTCGGAAATGGTATAGCTCACAATTAGCTTTTACCGAGGAGGACTTCGAAGATGCGTATCACGATGAGAACAAATATCGCCATGCGGGCGTTGATGTTCTGTGCCGTCAACCAAGGCCGGATCGTGCGAAAGTCCGAGATTGCCGAGGCGTGCAACACCTCGGAGAACCATTTGGCCCAGGTCATCAACCAACTTTCCCGACTTGGCTTTCTGGACACGCTGCGTGGACGCGGCGGTGGGATTAAGCTGAACAGAGAGCCCAAGGACATCTCTGTGGGCAACGTCTTTCGTTCGCTTGAAGGGACCTTGCCACTGGCAGAGTGTTTTACCGGTGGGGAAAACACCTGTCCGATCAAAAATGCCTGTCGCCTGAAGGGAACGCTTTCACGCGCACAAGAGGCCTTTTACGCTGAGCTGGACAAGGTGAATTTGCGCGACTTGACCCAAGACAATGACCAGTTGTGCGGGATTTTGATGGCCGAGGCGTAAGGCCCCGAATACAGCTTTGCACAATTCACTGGCACTACCGTGCCAGAACCCCATGAAATTACCCAAATTTCGGTGAAATTCTGGTCTTGGGCTTGTTCGTTTGACGGGTGGGGGGCATTCAAGAAAGAGTACCCCCAAAGCGTGCAATACAATGACCAGCCGTTCCCCGACTTTAAGCCAGAAACTTGCTGACCTGATTGCGCAGATCTATCCCGATCTCGATCCAGACATCCTTGCCAGCCAAGTGGTCGAGGCCTTCTGGCCCGACGCCGCGCCCCGTCGCAAACGTGCGCGCGCGCCGGGTAATCGTCTTTGGTCGTCGCAGGATGCGATGGTGATCACCTATGGCAACTCGCTTCAGGACGGGAAGCACAAGCCCTTGGATGTGCTGCACGATTTTCTGGAAGAGCAACTGGCCGACACGGTGAATGCCGTCCATATCCTGCCGTTCTTTCCCTATACCTCGGATGACGGTTTCGCGGTCACCGACTACCGCGCGGTCAATCCTGTCCTTGGCAACTGGGAGGACATCCAGCGCATCGCCGGTTCGTTCAAGCTGATGTCGGATCTGGTGCTGAACCATGTCTCTAGTCAGGGGACGTGGTTCAATGGTTATCTTCAAGGCCATAAACCCTTCGACAAGTTTTTCTTCGAAGCCTCGCCCGAAGACGATCTAAGCCAGGTGGTTCGCCCCCGGACGCACCCGCTGCTGCGAGAGGTCGAAACAGCAGATGGTACCCGCCATGTCTGGTGCACCTTCAGCCACGATCAGGTTGATCTGGACTTCCGCAACCCCGAGGTCCTGTTGGAATTCCTGCGGATCATGCGCCTGCATATCGACAATGGCGTGCGGATTATCCGGTTGGATGCGGTGGCCTTCGTATGGAAAGAGATCGGCACAAGCTGTATCCATTTGCACCAAACCCATGCCATCGTGCAGTTGATGCGGGTGCTGTGCGACTTTGCCCATGAACCGCTGGTTCTACTGACCGAAACCAACGTGCCCAATGTCGAGAACCTGTCGTACTTCGGGAACCGGAACGAGGCCCATTCGATCTATAACTTCTCGCTGCCGCCTTTGATCCTGCATGCGATGATGTCGGGAACGGCCGAGTATCTGCATCGTTGGCAAATGTCGATGCCACCGGCGCAGCTTGGGTGCGCCTACCTGAACTTCTCGGCCAGCCATGACGGGATCGGGATGCGTCCGGCCGAGGGGATCATCACCGAGGACGACAAGGCGCAGATCGTCGACACGGTGAAGGCCTTTGGCGGGCGCGTGTCCATGCGGGCCCTGCCTGATGGCGGCGAGGCACCATATGAGCTGAACATCACCTTCTTTGACGCGATGAAGGGCACGTTTGACGGGCCGGATGACTGGCAGATCGAACGCTTCCTGTGCAGCCAGTCGATCGTCATGGCGCTAGAGGGTATTCCGGCTTTCTACATTCACTCTTTGCTTGCCACGCCGAACGATCATGTTGGCGTCGAAAAGACCGGCGCAAACCGCGCGATCAACCGGCACCGGTGGGATTACCCGAAGCTGAAAGCGCTTCTGGAAGACCCCAATAGCACCCAGTCGCGTGTGCTGGGCGAGATGCGTCGTCGGATCCAGATCCGCTGTGCGCAAGAGGCCTTTCACCCCAATGCGACGCAATTCACTTTACATCTGGATCCGCGTGTCTTTGGCGTTTGGCGGCAGGGACTGGATCGCGATCAGTCGATCTTTGCTCTGCACAATGTCAGCTTGGACGAGGTCACGGTCTCGCCTCTGTCGATCAACCTGATCGGCGGGGAAACATGGGTGGACCTGCTGACTGGGGAAGAGATCAAAGCAACCGGCGGCGACATCACGCTTGCCCCGTATCAGTGTCGGTGGATCAGCAACCGCAGTTAGACGCCAAAGGCTTCCCGGTCTGCGGCGACAGCTTTTAGCATATCGCTCATCAGCGTGGTGTCGGCAGAGTGCACACGGCTCCACGTCGGGATGAAGGGTGTGGCCGAGGGGTTGTCCATGAAGACCTGACCGGCGGTCATGATGTTCTGGGCGAACAACTCGATCATCTGTTCTTCGGCATGGCGATCAATGGCAAGACCGTTCATCTGTGCATCTGCCTGATAGTTTTCCAGCAGGTCCAACGCGGTCCGATAATAGGTGGCTTTCAATGTGCGAAAGACCTCTTCGGTAAACACCGTGCCATCGGCGGCCAGTTTGCGGAACAGTGCCTTGCTGATATCGACGGACATCCGCGACAGACCTTTCGAGGCATCCTCTTCCGACACGGGCTGGTGTTTGTGGTCATAATTGTCGGTCAGTTCGACCTGACAGACAGAAGAGGGCGCAAGGTTGCGCCATGCCTCTGAAAGCGTGCCGATCTCTAACCCCCAGTCGGACGGAATACGTAAGTCGGGCAGCATCGGCATGCGCATCGCAAACTCGCCCGACAGCGGGTACCGGAACGAGCGCAGGAAATCGAGGTAATCGCGGTCGCCAATGACCTTCTTCAGGGCAATCAGGATCGGGCTGACCAGCAGGCGGCTGACCCTGCCGTTCAGCTTGCCGCCACCTACACGGGGATAATAGCCCTTGGCCATCTGGTAGCGGAAGTTGGGGTTGGCCACCGGATAAACCAGACGGGCCAGAAGCTCCTGATCATAGGTCACGATATCGCAGTCATGTAGCGCCACGACCGACGTGTCGGCGCAGGCCATCATATAGCCCATGCAGAACCATACGTTCCGACCTTTGCCCAGTTCGCCGGGGTCGATGTTCAGGTCGTCCATCCGTTTGTGGATTTCCTTCATCCGCGGTCCGTCATTCCAGATCACGACATGGTCCTGAGGAAGGCGGCTGAAGAATTCGCACGCGTGCCGGTACTGCGCCTCATCCGCGCGATCCAGTCCAATTACGATGCGATGCAGATAGGTAACCTTGGACAGCTCATCCAAAATCTTGGGCAGCGCTTCGCCTTCCAGTTCCGAGTAGAGCGACGGTAGGATCAGCCCGATCTTGCGGCTGTGTCCGATTGCGGTCAGCTCGTGGTTCAGGGTCTCGACCGACTTGGTGCGCAGGTTGTGCAGCGTGGCAACGTTGCCGTTCTGGTGAAAATCAGCCAAGGGTGGTCTCCTTCCGGGTCAAAGCCCTAGTTCGTTCAAAATCTCGTTGATCGCCGCGTTCCAGCCTTCCGGACCAGGCAAGTTCGTGCGGCGGATTTGACCGGTCTCTTCACCCCGCAGATTGGGTAGGGGTTGCCGGTGCGGATTGGCGATGATTACGCCATAGGTTGCCGCCTGAAGCATCTCGACATCATTGGGCGCGTCGCCCAAGGCAACCGATGGGGGGGCGCCAAAGCTGTCTGCTATTTCCGCCATCCGGTCGGCCTTGGTGCTACCAAGCGAGAAGGTCAGGAAGCGTCCGCCTTCGCGGGCGCTGATCCCCTGTTTGGCCAAGGCATTGATGAATGCGGTTCGGTCCTTTGGGCGTCCCGACCAAAGCCCGGGTTCAGAGAACTGGCGCAAACAGGCCAATGAGGCGTTTTCCGGCGACAGACCTGTGGCCTGTGCGACGCCACCGATGCCCAGATCACCGAACCCGCGAAACGGCGCGCGCAGGTTTTCGGGCAGGCTGTCGAGTGCTGCTCTGATCTGTGCATAGTCTGTTGAATCGCCAAGACTGTTTTGACCCGGGTTCAACAGCCCGGCCCCGTTTTCAACGATGGCGGGCGCGTCGGCAAACCCCATCTGCTGACGGATCGGTGCGATCTCAGCCGCGGTTTTGCTAGAGGCAAGCACGACCGGAATGCGCAGGCTTTTCAATCGTTCCAAAGCCGGAAGCGCGGCGCTGTGGCTATAGGTTTCGTGATCCAGCAACGTCCCGTCTAGATCGGTGAAAACGATCAGGGGAGGAAGGGTCATGAATGAAGCTCCGGTTGTCGGATCAGCTGGCAGGCTGGCGTCAGGTTGCGCTTAACCTTTCGCTTCAAACAGGGTGTGACAACATTAGCGCGGGCGGAAACGCCTAAGAAATCAGCAAAACCCCACGACCTTGCTGCGGTTTGCGGAAAATTGCGCCGCGCTGCTTAAAAATGCGACGCCCGTGAATCCTAGCGCATCCAGAGGTTCGATCGCTTCAATTGATTGCGGATTGCCCGCTCTTTGCGGGGCAGGGCGTCACGGTCAAACAACGCCCGAGCCTTCTGGCCCTTGGGTTGAAAGATCATTCGGCGGAAAGGTTCATACTGTTTCAGAACCTTCTTGATCTTGTTCGGAGCGGCGACCTTTTCCATCACTTCAATCACCCGGTCTGGCGCACGGGCATACATCAGCGGCAATATGCGCCAATGGTAGGTCACGTCACCATCCAGCCCATCCAGTTCGGGGCCCGGACGCCCGCCACCAAGTGCATGGATCACAAGCGGCAAAGCGATTTGATCCAGCCACGGATACAGTTCCTGGCAGACCAAAGCCTCGGGTGCGTCATCGCGGATCGTGGTCGCGTATTCTGCAAAACGCTTGCCAAAGGCGTCAGGGCAGGGGCCAAAGAACCAGCCCGCGTTGAAGTACATGTAGCGCTGCCAGTATTCCTCTGGCTGCGACAGATCCAAAGAGCTTTCGAAGTCCAAGCCGAACCGGTCGTAAAGCGATTTCCACGTCTCAGAGTAGCCCGGCCCATAAAGCTCGATTGTAGGCCAAGTGCCTTCACGGTTCATGCTGGCGCTTGGGCGGCTGAAGTCAAAAGGAACCTCTGACAGGGCCCCGGTCACAAGCGTATCTGAATCGAAGAAGATAAAGGGTTCACCTTTCGGCAAAACCTTAAGTGCTTCGATCTTGTTGCCCTGCGGATAGCCTGCGCCGAAGTGTTCTGTGTCAAAGGGCAGGATTTCTGCACCCAGCTTTTCCAGAAGGGCGCGCACATCGGGGTTGTTGATACGCGGGTCGCCATCCCACCATCGCGGACCGGGCTGAGGCTCTGCCACAATCATGCGACCTTTGAACCCGGGGTCGGAATGGCGCAACGACGCAACGAACAGCGCTGCTTCGTATTGCAGGCGGCCGGATTGAGCAGCGATCAGGATGTTGAACTTCGACATGCGCGGACCCTAGGTCGGAATTCGGGAAAAGGGAACCGCCCACGCGGATGATTTGGATGCGTCAGGAGGTCAGCTGTCAGGGGTGTTGTCGCTGTCGGCCGCCGCTGTCTCTGCGTCTTCTTCCGCATCAGGCTCGACCTCAATCGGGTTGCCCTCTTCGTCCAAAATCACTGCCGGAGCGGGCGGTGCGACTGGGCCGCGGGGCACACGGCTGACCACGCGGAGCGCGCTCATACTGTGGCCATATCTACTTAGGCTTCCGGTGCCCTCGATCACGTCACCCGGAAGCAGGTCGTTGGTGATCGCTGCATCAAGTTTGCACAACGTGAAAGCGCGGTCTTCCGCTTCTTGGAAATGCAGGCCCAGACACCCGTCCACAACGTCGTTCAAACCGTTCTTACTGACAACGTAACGCAAGCTTGCCTCTGGAGCAGGGTTCATCTTTTGCCAGACCCATGGAATTGCGTGATAGGTGACCGAATAGAACAGGATGACCGAGAAGACAGGCAGGGCAAGTACGACAAACAGCAGCTTCTTCAATGCAGGCATGCGTTGCGCATCAACAATGGGGCGCCGAAGCATCGTCATTACAGGTTTGAACAGGATCAACAAAGCTGCGGCAGCCATGCCGGGGATCAGAAACTTGGTGGCCATCTGATCAAGTTCCAGCGTTGGAGCAACAGAGTCTGTCAGAAATGCGAAGGCTGTTACGCCGAGAACAGCCAGCAGAGGCAGGCGTAAAAGGAAGTCGAAAATGTCACGGTTTCTGGGGCCTATATCGACCTGCATTTTTGGCTCTGGCATCCGGCCACTGCCCGGATGATAGGCACCCGAGGTCGTCGGAGAATAGGTAGCCTGGCCGCCAAAATTAGCGGCATAGCGATAGGAAATGCCAAGCGGAAACAGGAAAAGGAAAACATAGGCCCCGAAGCCAAACACCATCGCGCTGACGGCGATGCGCCCGAATTCGGCTGGTATGGGGCCAATCCCACTGCGCACAGACATCTCTAGCCCAAAGGCTACGACTGCGCCCCAGGCAAGACTGCATAGTACGAAGACGATCCGGCCAAGGATCCCTCGGCTAATCTTAATGGCGCTGTCATGGAACGAGGGTATTAGGTAGGTCAGTGCCCCGGCACCGGTAAACAGAAGCAGCCCCGCCTTGAACTCGGTGCTCAGGTCTGGGTCCACGGGTTGTTGCACGAGATTGGCATACAGAAAACACACGTACAGCCCCGCCAGACCAAACAAACGGGCCGCAATGTCGTCGAACAGCAATCCCCATCGCATTGGGTATCGTCCCCACTCAATCAACTTTGATCAAAACGCGAACCTCGCTTTGATCTTCAATAGCCCGAGAGTGGCGAAAATCCTTTAAGCTGTCTAGCTTCTGAACGGATAGATTGCTTCAAAATAAGGGATTGTGGCTCTGTGTGTGCCCCATTGTCCCCAGATTGGAGTGGTTTACGACAGATCTGACGCGCTAAGTTTGAATGCCTTGCCGAAACCTCCGTTCAAAAGGGCGTGGTTGACGTGAAGCCGGACAAAGCAGAAATCCGCGAAATCAACGTATAGCGCGGCTTTGGGGTGGGACTTGAGGTAGTGTTCACGAAGTGCGGCGTGCGCGTCGGTGTCGCGCGGCAGGAACTCTGCTTCGCAATCCAGCGTCAGGCGCGGGTGGGTTAGTGGATCGCCTTTGGGTCCGGGCTCTCCGACCAGCAAAGAACACCGGGGGTCCGCCTTTAACGCTGCTGTGTGGCTGGAGAGGTTGGAGATCAGCGTCATGGGGGTTCCGTCTAGGTCTGTGCCGACTGCTATCCGCGTGACCGATGGTGCCCTGGTCTCTGGCGACAGGACGGCCAGCGCGCCAAAGCGGGCTGTGTCGATCAACTCATTCGCGAGCGATCTGGCTTCATTATCAACAGGTTGGAAGGGGGCTTTGGCTGGCATCGAGTTCGGGTCAGATCGTCTGGGCGTCAGAGCATTCGCGGAAAGATTGGACGGCGTTGGCGGCGTGGGTGAGGGGGATGATCATGACGGACTGGCCGGTGGCGGCGATGGCCCACTCGTTATATTGCAGCCCGTCCAGCACATTGCCGAAGCCCCGGTCGGTGACTGTCAGGCCGGTCTTATCGGGGGTCAGTTGGTGGCGGTCTGTGGTGATGAAGATGGGGCGTGTTTCGTCGAATTTGATCGCGAAAACGTCGTCGGCTTCCCATGGTTCTGACCGGGTCAGAGTTATGGAAAACTCTTCATTTACAGGGGCATAGGTCAGGTGAACGGTGCCGTCGGGCATTTGGTGGGAGAGGTGGCAGATGGCGCCGTCAGAGCTGGCTTGCCAGCCAAGGGCGGGGGTGGCGAGACAGCAAAGAAGCAACGGCAAACGCATGGGATCAGCCTAGCATCCCTTAGTCGCGGGAGGAATAGTAGCGTTTGCGCGCCTCTTCCTGAATGTTCAGCTCTTGCTGCAGGCGGGCGAATTCGGCCATGGCGGCTTTGCGTTCTTCCGGGTCGGTGAGGGTCTGCATGAATTCCGCGTGCGATTTCAGGGCCTTACGCAGCTCTACCTCTTTCGGCAGGGCACCGGCCTCGGCCATGATACGAAAGCCTGCCTCTTCCGAGGCGTCGCCGTGACCGGCGGGCGGCAGGGGTTTTCCCGCGCCTTTCAGATCGTCCAGCTGCCCCTCTGCCTTGGCCTTGAGGATCTGGCGTTCGATGAGTTCTCGCCATTTCATGGGGCAAATATAGGGGCGGGGGCGCCCCCAATGAAGGCGTTTTTCGACCGTATGACCTGCATATGACTGCCATTTGACGTGCATATGAGTCTTTTACGCCCCCCTTTCCCGTGCGACTTCCGGCTTGTGCGGACCCTCGTGCGCGGTAAAGTCCATTCATAGTTAAGGCGGCCCATGCCGCGGATCGAGTATTTTGAGAAAGCGTTTTTTATGAATTTTGAACTGGTGTTCTATGGGGTCGTCGCCCTGATCGCCTTTGCGCTGTTCGGCGCGATTTTCCAATGGTTACGTCAGCCCAAACGACTGCCCTATATCGCGGTGGACGGATCGAACGTGCTGTATTGGGATGACGATACGCCGTCGTTGAACACCGTGAAGCGGGTGGCCGAACAGTTGCGCGTGGACGGGTTTCAGGCGGTGATCTGGTTCGATGCCAATGTCGGCTATCTGGTCTCTGACCGCTACCTTGGCCCCAGAGCCTTGGCGCATCACCTTGGGCTGCACCCGCGCTATGTCCGGGTGGCGGGCAAAGGCACCCCGGCCGACCCGCTGGTGATCGAGGCCGCCGCGACCCTGAATGCCCGGATCGTCACCAATGACCGGTTCCGCGACTGGGAAGAGACCTATCCGCAGGTGAAGGACAAAGCGCTGTTCGTGCGCGGAAGCGTTCGCAACGGCGCGTTGAAGCTGCGGTATTAGCGAGGCGCTGACCACGTGCCTTGGCAGGGCACTTGGCGATGTAGGATGGGTGATTTCACCCATCATTTGGTGTTTGAGGTGATGGGTGCAGAGCACCCATCCTACGCTTTATGACCACGTGCCTTGGCGCGGGGCGACCAGCCCCGGGCCGCGCCCGACCCTCCCCCCGGGAGGGCGCATTTGCGACGTTATCGCGGGATCAACCTTTGGGGGTGTTTGACACCATAAAGCGCGCGCCACCGGCGTTGCGAAGCGCCCACCCAGAGTCGGGCGCGGCCCTTCATGAAGTAGGACCGGTGAAAAATCTCAATTTCAGTTGTGTGAGTTCACTGCTATGATTCTGGCATGATTTCCATTGTTGAACTTGCCGCCGAGTTAGGCATCCGAAAGCAATCAGTTTTCAAAATTGTCAAACGCCTCGGTATCGAGGCTCAGAAGCTTAAAACGGATGACTCTCGTGGGCAATTGGCTGCTCATGTAAGCGACGAAGAAGCGGATTTGATCCGACAATCTGTTAAACCGCAGGTTTCTCCGATGAAAGCTGATGAGAAAACGAATTCAGCGGGATGGTTTTATTTGATCCAGCTGGAACCGGAAGTTGACCCCGGGCGCTACAAAGTTGGGTTTGCTCAAGATCTTGATCAACGAGTCCGCTCGCACAGGACTTCCGCGCCGTTTTCCATTGTTGTTAACGCATGGCCCTGCAAATTCCTGTGGGAAAAGACCGCAATTGATTGCGTGAGTAGAGACTCAGAGAAGCTGCATACAGAGGTTTTCCGTACGAGTGATTTGGGCGAGGTTGAAAGTTTGGCTGAACAGTTTTTCTCGGCGATGCCAAATCCCAACGATTTGAGTTAGCTCCTACCTCTTCCGCCTCTTCACACCACCCCGCTGCCCCGGTTTCCCGGCCTTTGACCGGCCCGTGGCAGCTTCGCCTGCGGCCTCGATGGCGGATTGGCGGGCGAGGGGGTCGTCTGATACGGCGAGGTCCACGGCCTCGAGCCGTTTGATCTCATCCCGCAGGCGTGCGGCTTCTTCGAACTCAAGGTTCTCGGCGGCTTTGCGCATGTCGGTGCGGAGCCCGTCCAGATGCGCCTCTAGGTTCGCGCCGTGCATCGGTTTGTCGATCTTGGCGGTGACGCGGGATTGATCGGTGTCGCCTTGGTAGAGACCGGCGAGGATATCCTCGACATTCTTTTTCACGGTCGCGGGGGTGATCCCGTGTTCTTCGTTATAGGCGATCTGTTTTTCGCGGCGGCGGTTGGTTTCGGCTAGTGCGCGTTCCATCGATCCGGTGATGCGGTCGGCATACATGATGACGCGGCCTTCGGCGTTGCGCGCGGCGCGGCCGATGGTTTGGATGAGAGAGGTTTCCGAGCGTAAGAAGCCCTCTTTATCGGCGTCCAGAATGGCGACGAGGCCGCATTCGGGGATGTCGAGGCCCTCGCGCAGCAGGTTGATGCCGATCAGCACGTCGAAGGCGCCAAGGCGCAGGTCGCGCAGGATCTCGATCCGCTCGATCGTGTCGATGTCAGAGTGCATGTAGCGGACCTTGATGCCCTGTTCGTGCATGTATTCGGTCAGGTCCTCGGCCATGCGTTTGGTGAGCGTCGTGACAAGGGTGCGGAAGCCGTTGGCGGTGACCTTGCGGACCTCATCCAAGAGGTCGTCGACTTGCATTTCGACGGGGCGGATTTCGACCTGAGGGTCCAGAAGACCGGTGGGGCGGATGACCTGTTCGGTGAAGATGCCGCCGGTCTGTTCGATCTCCCATTTCGCAGGGGTGGCCGAGACGAAGACGGATTGCGGGCGCATGGCGTCCCATTCCTCGAACTTCAGCGGGCGGTTGTCCATGCACGACGGCAGGCGGAACCCGTGTTCGGCCAGCGTGAATTTGCGGCGATAGTCGCCCCGGTACATGCCGCCGATTTGCGGCACGCTGACGTGGGATTCGTCGGCGAAGACGATGGCGTTGTCGGGGATGAATTCGAACAGGGTGGGGGGCGGTTCGCCCGGGGCGCGGCCAGTGAGGTAGCGCGAGTAGTTCTCGATCCCGTTGCAGACGCCGGTGGCTTCCAGCATCTCAAGGTCAAAGTTGGTGCGTTGTTCAAGGCGCTGGGCTTCCAGCAGCTTGCCTTCGGCCACCAGTTGGTCCAGCCGGGTGCGCAGTTCTTTTTTGATGCCATTTATGGCCTGCTGCATCGTGGGTTTGGGCGTCACATAGTGAGAGTTCGCATAGACGCGGATGCGGTCCATCGTGTCGACCTTTTCGCCTGTCAGCGGGTCGAATTCGGTGATGGATTCCAGTTCCTCGCCGAAGAAGGACAGTTTCCAGGCGCGGTCTTCAAGGTGGGCGGGCCAGATTTCCAGACTGTCACCTCGGACGCGGAAAGACCCCCGCTGAAAGGCCGCGTCGTTGCGGCGGTATTGCTGGGCGACAAGATCGGCCATGACGGCGCGCTGGTCGTATTCTTGCCCGGCGATCAGGTCTTGGGTCATGGCGCCGTAGGTCTCGACCGAGCCGATACCGTAGATGCACGACACAGAGGCCACGATGATCACATCGTCGCGTTCCAGAAGGGCCCGCGTGGCCGAGTGGCGCATGCGGTCGATCTGTTCGTTGATCTGGGATTCTTTCTCGATATAGGTGTCCGACCGGGCGACATAGGCCTCTGGCTGGTAGTAGTCATAGTAGCTGACGAAATACTCGACCGCGTTGTCGGGGAAGAAGCCTTTGAATTCGCCGTAGAGCTGCGCCGCCAGCGTTTTGTTCGGGGCGAGGATGATGGCGGGGCGCTGGGTTTCCTCGATCACCTTGGCCATGGTGAAGGTCTTGCCGGTGCCGGTGGCACCCAGAAGCACCTGATCCCGCTCGCCGTCTTTCACGCCCGCCGTCAGTTCCGCAATCGCCGTAGGCTGGTCGCCTGCAGGTTCGAATTCGGTGTGCATGACGAAAGCCTTGCCGCCTTCCAGCTTTTCCCGCGTTTTCACGTCGGGGGCAGGGGCGTGCATCATTGGCTGCGATTTGTCGGAATGAACATGGGGCATGGGCGACTCCTTGAACGCCACATTTGATCACTTTTTGTTCCGGTTCAAGGGGCGGGTTTTCGGGCGACTCGGTTAGATGTGCTAGACTGGCGCTTTCCAAGTTGGAATGGCAGCCATAGGAGGGGGACCATGGCAATAGGACACCACGAATTCATAGGCGACGTGCCGCGCAACTACGACGAATGCCTAGGACCGAATATTTTCGATTTTTACGCCCGTGATCTGGCCGAGCGTGTGGCGGCTTTGCTACCGAACCACCTTTTGGAAATCGGGGCGGGGACCGGGATCGTGACCCGGCACTTGCGCGACCGACTTGGGCCGACGGTCGAGGTGACGGCAACCGACCTGAATCCGCCCATGCTGACCTTTGCACAGGCAAAGTTCGACGGAGAGCCGGGCATCCATTTTACCGAGGCCGATGCGCAGGATTTGCCCTTCGATGACAACAGTTTCGACGTGGTCGCCTGCCAGTTCGTTCACATGTTCTTTCCCGACCGTGACAAGGCCCATGCCGAAGCCGCGCGGGTGCTGAATCCGGGTGGAACCTATCTGTTCTCGACGTGGAGCAGTTTTGCAAAGAACCCCTTTGCACAGATCGTCTATGAGACGCTGGCCGAGGTGTTCTCGGGCGATCCGCCGGGGTTTTACAGGGTGCCATTCTCTTTGCACGACCCCGACGCCATGATGACAGAGCTGGAAGATGCCGGGATCGGCACGGTGCAGCATGTGGCGATTGATCATAAACGGGTCGTGCCGGACTTCCTGCATTTCGCGCGGGGACTGGTATATGGAAATCCGTCGATCGAGGAAGTGCGAGAACGCGGCGGCAACCCGGAAGAAATCCAAGCCGAGATCGCCGAACGGCTGCGGTTCCGTTTCGGACGGGAACCTGCGCCGATGCCGCTACAGGCCCATGTCTTTGAAGTGACAGTTCACTGAACAGCGGTGACGTTCCGGGCTATCTGTTCGAAATGCTTGTCCCATGTGCCGCAGCACCCGCCGACGATGTCGACATTGGGATAGCGACGCACCAGATCGCCCATCAACTGTCCCAGTTCCACTGGGTCACCCTCTTCGATGTGACCAAGGCGGCAAAGCGAGACTTTTTCCATCTTCGAGGCGTTCGGGCGCAAGGACCGGATGCGATCGGTCCAACTGCCCGGTTCCAGGGCGGGTTCGAACTCGACCGGGTGTGAACAGTTGATGCCATAGCTGTCGGGCTTCCGGTCGCCCGCGCGCTGGTCGGTCAGTTCAATGGCCTCGCGCAGGCTGGGGCCGGATTTCAGCTTGTGAGAGCTGTCGAGCGTGAAGCTAAGGCTAAGTGGCAGGCCCGCCTCGGCTGCGGCGCGGGAAAGGCCGACGGCCTCGGGGATGTTGTTGAAGGTGGCGCCCCAGACAAGGTCGACCTTGGCCGCCTTTAACGTGGCCATTTGCGTGGCGTGATATTCTTGGGCGCTGTCCTCGGTGATGTCTTCGTTCAGCGAATAGGCGTCACCACGTGGGCCAGCGCAGCCACAAATCACGACTGCGGGTAACTGGTCAGCGTAAGGGGCAGAGACCTCGCGCAGGAAGTCGATGCAGCGATGTTGGAAATCGGCCAGCGCGTCTGCCGAATAGCCCAGCTTGCGGCCCCAATCCGGGCTGGCCCGGTAATCCAACCCGGCCATCAACGCCCCCATCCCCCAAGCCGCGGCCACGTCCAGATAGCGGCGGTACATGTCTTTCAGGTCGATCATGGCCTGCGGGTTGTCGACAAGTTCGAACATGGCGAACTCGCGTAGGGGGTGACCATGGCGATACATGATCTCTGTCTCGATGCCACCTTCGGCAAGGTAGAACACGCCGTCTTTGCGAGGGAGCGGAACGGTTTTTGCGGACATGGCAAATTCCTCTCGGTGGATTGGAGATTGGGGTATCGTAGCATAGGGTTGAAACAGCACAAAATTGGACCACAGGAGCGGGAGATGGCCGAAGGTATTGCAGAACGAATTGGTGTCGCGGGTCTGGGGCGAATGGGTCAGGCCATCGCCGAAAGCTGCGCCAAAGCGGGATATTCGGTGGCGGGCTGGACACGCAGTGGCGTGACCCCCGAGGCGGCGCAGGCTTTGGGTATTGCGCCCTGCCAGACGCTTGCGGAACTGGCTGCGGGCAGTGACATCGTGATCCTCTCTTTATTCGACGATGCGGCTGTTTCCGAGGTACTGGGCCAATTGGTGCAGGCTAACCTGAGCGGCAAGTTGGTGGTGGACACCAGCACCGTGTCGCCGGGTACATTGCGGGCCGCCGAAGCCGCGGTTAACGTTGCCGGGGCTCTGGCGGTGGATGCTCCGATTTCCGGAGGGCCCGAAATGGTGCGCGGCGGGGTCTCTGGCGTGTTCATGGGCGGGGCCGAGGAGGCCGTGCAGCGCTTTGCCCCGGTTGCGGCGATCCTGTCGGACAAGGCGGCGCATATCGGCGACTTGGGGCAGGGGCTGGCGGCAAAGATCGTGAACAACACGGTGATTGGCGGCTATCTGGAGATTCTGAAGGAAGCAGTGCAGACCGGTAAACGCGCCGGCCTGACGATGGAGGCCATGATGGGGTTGCTTAGCAAAAGTCCGGTGGCCAATCCCTTTCTGATGCATCGTTTGCCTGTGCTTCTGGGAGAGGAGGGCTGGGTCGGGTTCGCGGCCAACGGGGCGCGCAAGGACGCGATCCTCTTTTGGGAAACCGCTGATGCCTTGGGGGTCGAGGCCCCGGCGCTGAAGGCCTATATGGAAAGCGCGACTGCCTTTGTGGAGGAAGGTGGCGGAGAGGAGGACGTCGCCATGATCGTCCGCAGCGCTTATCTGAATGCGTGATGGTCTGAATTTCAGTGCCGCGGCGCATTGCTGCACTTGAAAACCGGGGTAATTTCGGGTGATAAGACCCCGGAATAGACGGAGAGTTCCATGCAAGCCAGAATCTATCAGCCCGCCCGTAACGCCATGCAGTCCGGCACCGCCAAAACCCACGACTGGGTTCTGGAGTTTGCCCATGACACCGCGCGCAAGGTGGACCCGCTGATGGGCTGGACCGGCTCGCCCGACACGCAGTCTCAGGTCCGGATGAAGTTCCCGACCAAGGAAGCGGCCATCGAATACGCCAAGGCGAACGACATCGCCTTCACCGTGACCGAGCCGCACAAGCGTAAGCCCAACATCCGCGCCAATGGCTATGGCGAGAACTTCGCAACCAACCGCCGGACCGTCTGGACCCACTAATGACGGTCGAGAGGGTCGCAGCGCTTGATGATCAGGTCGCCGCGATTCTGGATCGGCATTTTGCGCTGATGCGCTCTCAAAGCCCTGAAGAAAGCTGCCATGTGATGGAACCCGGCGCCCTGTTCGACAGCGGCGCCGATGTTTTTGTGTGGCGGGAAGAGGGCCGGGTGCTGGGGATCGGGGCGCTGAAACCCTTTGCGCCGGGGCATGGAGAGTTGAAATCCATGCACACGCTGTCCGAAGCACGGGGTCGTGGCATCGGGGCGGCAATCCTGACGCGCCTGTTCGAAGAGGCCCGCGCGCAGGGGCTGACCCGGCTTAGCCTTGAAACCGGTTCGTTCGATGCCTTTGTGCCGGCAAGACAGCTTTATGCGCGGTTCGGGTTTGTCGAATGTCCGCCGTTCGGGGATTATGTCGAGGATCCGTTGAGCACTTTCATGACGCTAAGCATTTAAGGCGGGCTAGCTCGCGACCTTGGCCGACTTGGCTATGATCTTTCCGGCTTCTTTGGAAATCTGCTTGATCATCGCAGGGGTCCAAAGCTTAGCGCGTAACTCTTTTTCGAAGGCGGCAGGCGACATCGGACCTTTCCATTTGTCGTAGATGTCGCCAACGACCGCATCGAAGACTTTGGAGGTGGTCTTGTTGATGGCCGCTGCAATTTGATCGGTCGCTTTCTTGTCGACCATACTGATGTGAATGGTGCGTCCCTTGGCCTGTTTCGAGGCCTCGGCCAGTGCCGCATCCCACAGCATCTTTTCATGACGCGGATCCATATTGTCGGCGGCGTTCTTGGCAAATTTCTCGATCACTTTACCAACCGGACCCAGGGCAGCGCCTTTCACGAAGTTCATGACCATGTTGTTGAGGAACTTGTCCATGGTCATGGTTTTGTCGCCCTTGGCCATCTTGGCCGCGTCTTTCAGGGCATCTTCTACCGTTTTCTTCAAGCCTTCGGTCATAAGGAACATGGCGGCTTTCTTCAGTGCCGTCTTGGACAGCAGTTTGAAGCCGGTTTCCTTGGCCAGTTTGGGAAGAAGCTTTTCAACCGCGGCCTCGACAACATGTTTGCCGCCAGAGCCGCCTTTCGTGAAATAGCCTATGATGGCCCCGATGCTGCCGTCGATTACAACGTTCAGAAGCGCACCACCCGGGGTCCAGTTCTTCTTGCCAGCTGACCAGTTCCCTACTTCTGAAGCTGCGGATTCCGTCGTCGCCACGGCAGCGCCACCAATAACAGCTGATGCAAGCGCACCTGTGCCAAGCGCGGCCCCGGCTGCCGGGGCGGCGAAAATGCCGACGAAGGTGAAAGAAGCCGTTTTAGTGAAGGTCAGTCCCGTCACCCAATTGCCACCACCTTCGATCATCTGGATGCGGTAGTTCCGCATCTTGTTGACCGCATCGTTCACGGCCATTTCGCATTTCGGGTATATCGTCGAAAACTTCTTGATGTCGCCCGCCGCAAGCGCCCCTTCGACCTGCTGATAGCACTTGATCGCATGGGTCATCATCGACTTCGGTGGAAGGTTCGCGCCGCGCGTGGTTTCGATGCACAAAGAAACGAACCACTGGTCCTTGTTCAGTTTGTCGAAGTGTTCCCATTCAAACATCGCGGCTTCTGCGTTGATTTTCATCTGAAGTACGGGGCCGCGGCGCAGGTCCCTGATCAGTTTCTTCTTGTAAGCTTGGTACTCTTTCTCGGTCATGCCGACCACTTTGCCGCCGACCTTGAAATAGTGTTTGGGCTGTTCTTTCTCGACCTTGCCAGTCTTCATTGCCCGCGCGATGACTGAAGCGGTCTCGGCGTCGACAACGCCAGATTTCTTTAGTCCGGCCATTCCTTGCATTTGCTTCAAGGCGGCCGTGGTTTTCTTTCCGACGATCCCATCGACGGAAAGGGGCGGTTTCGGTTTTACGACGCGGTTTAACAGCTCTTGAAGCTTCTTAGCCCGCGCTGGAGGCAGCTTGGTCATTAAAAAACTCCATTAAATAGGCGAATTTCATCATGGGGTCGGGATTCGGTCAAGTCAGCGGACCTGACAGGTCTTGCCGAAGCCCGACGGTCCCTGTATCCGCAGATGACCGGACAGTGTTCCGGTTTAAGTGCGGTCCCTTAGCTCAACTGGATAGAGCAGCTGACTTCTAATCAGCAGGTTGAGGGTTCGAGTCCTTCAGGGATCGCCATTTTCCAACATCTCGCCTAGGGCGCGCGGCGCAGTGCCAGTGCGCAGAGGACGATCAGCACAGCCGACAGCAGGAACGGGGCGCCGGGCAGTTGGAACGAAAGCTCTTCCTTCGTGGCAGCCGCGAAGACCCGGGTCATGATCAGTGGAGAGATGATCACCGCCAGCGAGCGGACGGATGTGGCCGCGCCCTGAAGCTCTCCTTGCTGGTTGGCCGGGGTGGCCTTGGACATCAGCCCCTGCATCGCGGGGATGGTGATCACGCCAAGGGCTGACATCGGGATCATAAGCATCAGCAGCGTGCCGTTGCTGATGAACCCAAGGGCGACGAAGCTGACAAGGCTGAAACCAAGCCCGGCGAACATCGTGTTACGCTCCCCCAGTTTTTTCAGGAACAGGCGGATCAGAACGGTTTGGGTGACGGCGATCGAGATGCCGTAGATGGCCAAAGTCGTGCCGATGGTCGCGGTGCTCCAACCAAATCGGGCTTGTGTGAAATAGGCCCAGATCACCGGATAGACGTAGAAGGCAAATTCAAACAGGAAGAAGGCCACAAAAAGCGGGTTCAGCCCGGGCAGGCGGCGCATCTGGCGCAGGGCGCCGATGGGGTTGGCGCGGGACCACTGAAACGGGCGCTGCTTGTCCTTGCCAAGCGTCTCGGGCAGGACGAAGAGACCGAAGAGCGCGTTCAGCCCCGCCAGTGCGGCGGCGGCAAGGAAGGGGGTGCGCGGGCCGAACTCTCCCAGCCAGCCGCCGATCATGGGGCCAAGGATGAAGCCAACACCAAAGGCCGCGCTCAGCAGGCCGAAGCGGGCCGATTTCTTTTCGGGCGTCGAGATATCGGCGATATAGGCGGTTGCGATGGGCTGGGTGGCCGCGGTGATCCCGGCCACGAGGCGCGCAGCCAGCAGCAGCCAGATGGTCGAGGCAACCGCCATCACCACGTAATCGGCCGCCATCACCACCAGCGAGATCAGCAGGATCGGCCGCCGCCCAAACCGGTCGGACAGATTGCCCATGACCGGGCCAAAGACGAACTGCATCACCGCGAAAGAGGTCGTCAGGATGCCGCCCCAGACGGCCGCGGTGCCAAGGGTGCCGCCTTGTACCTCTTGCAGGAGGTCAGGCATGACCGGCAGGATCAGACCGATCCCCATGGCGTCGATCACCATCGTGATAAGGATGAATATCAGCGGCAGTCTGGAAGCCACGGGCTACAATCCCTTCAGGATTTCGATCAGCTGGTTTGGCTGGGTCATCATCGGTAGGTGACCGCAGTCCATTTCATAGCGTTCGGTGACACCATGGGCGTCTTGCATCCATGTTTGAAGCTCTGTCGGGATGGTGCGGTCCTGCAGACAGGTGACATAGGCCTTGGGGACGCTTTCGAAAGCTTTGCCAAGCGAGATCACATCGGTCTGCGGGCTGTTGGGCTGCACTTGAAGGTAGGCCGCGATCTGGGCCTGCATGGTCTCGGACGCGTCATGGGCCAGAAGGGCCATCGCAGGCATCGGGTCCAGCAAGGTGGTGCCGTCAACCGGTCCGGGTAACAAAACATCTGTCATATTGTTGGGGAACATGCGCATCAGGTCCAACAGGCTGTCGCCATGGCGGGGCAGGAAGGCACTGATATAGGCCAGTTTTCGGACGTGCGGGGCAGCCCGTTCTGCCGCGCCAGAGACCGCCATCCCGCCCATAGAGTGGCCGACCAGCAGGGCTGGCGGGCCACTTTCAAGCTCTTCAACAACGCGGTCGATATAGTCGTCCAACGTGACCTCTTCCGGTGGGGTCGGGTCGTCCCCGTGGCCGGGCATGTCCAGCGCCGTGACATCATAGCCCGCGCGACGCAAGGCTCGGGTCAGGGGCCCCCAGCTGAGGCTGGAGCCCCAAGCGCCGTGGACCAGTACGATGCGTTCAGCCATGAGCGATGTCCCGCAGGAACCCTGTAAGCACAGCGGCGTAGTCTTCGGGAACCTCGATGCAGGGCATGTGGCCGGCATTGCGGAACAGATGGAAGCGCGAGCCTTTGATCAGGTCGGCTGTCTCGCGCACCAGATCGGCAGGTGTGGTGCCGTCGAAACTGCTGGCCAGCGCCAGTGTCGGCAGGGTCAGGCCAGAGGTGGGCGTATAGAAATCCGTGCCGGAAATCGCGGCGCAGCTGCCGCAGTAGCCTTCGACCGGGGTGGCGGCCATCATCTCGACCCAAGGCTGTTGAAGGCCCGCGTCCAGGAATTTCTTGGTGAACCAACGCGGCATGACCACGTCGCAAAGCGCCCCGACGCCCTGGGCCCGCGCGATGTCGGCGCGTTCCTGCCATTGCTTGGGCTGGCCGATCTTGGCGGCGGTGTTCGACAGAACCATCGCGCGCACCTGATCCAGTCGTTTCACCGCCAGACCCTGGGCCACCATCCCGCCCAAAGACAGGCCGACAAAGACGCAATCGCGAATGTCCAAGGCGTCCAGAAAGCGTTCTGCATCCCGAACTAGCGCGCCCATGGAATAGGGGCCGTCTGGGACGCTAGAGGCGCCGTGCCCCCGCCCGTCATAGGTCACCAGTCGCAGGCCTTGGGGCATCAGGGGTAGGATCGGCTCCCATATTTTCTTACTGGTCCCAAGCGCATGGGCAAAGACCACCGCCGGGCCAGAGCCCTGATCGGTATAGTTCAGCTGGACGTCTCCGAGATCACAAATAGGCATCAGTCCACCCGGATATGCGCCATGATCTGACCGTGGTCAGAAGCAAGCTTGTTATAGGGGGCTTCGGGGTGCGAGCCGTCGGTCAGGTGGTCATTGAAGACGCTGAAATATTCCATCTCGCCCATGGTGTTGTCTGCTTCGGGCAGGAAGTGGCGCGACAGGAAAATCTGGTCGATGCTTTCATAGACCCCGCCAAAGGCCGAGGTATAGACCATGTCGCGCAGCGATTTCTTGACGAAAAGCTTTTCAGCCGAATGCAGGCGCACCCGTTCGACATCTGCTGTGATCTGCAGGTTCTCTTCCTTCGAATACCGGTCGTTATACTCTTTGGCGTCGTGGCGCAGCATCCAGCCATAGTTCTTGAAGGGGATCTCTCCCGAGATGATCTCGGAGCTGACCGCGTGTTCGCCATCGTTGAAATCACCCAGAACCATGACGGGGCGGTTGAACTTGAGTTCTTCCAGGATGGCGCGGCGCAGTACCCAGGCCTCGGCCATGCGGCGCACGGCAGAGCGCAGGCTGCCCATGGCGCGACCAAGCGGGTCATAGCGGGTCAGATCCTGTTCGGGGGCGAACTCGGCCCCGGCAGGTTTGTGATATTCGCCCAGCTTTGACTTGAGGTGACAGTTGAAGACGGTGATGACCTGTTCGCCCACGGGCACGCGAACCTTCAGGATCGGGCGAGAGATACGGTGCAGGCGGAAGACGCCTGCGTCCTTGTCCCCGGTCAGGCCGCGCAGGGGCTGAAACGGAATTTCCAGCGGTTCGTCCAGATCCTGAATGATCTCTGGCGGTTCGACAAAGCCGAAACGCGACAGGATGGCGACGCCGGGGCGACGCTGGCCCGGGACGCCTTCGTCGGCAGAGTTCGGCGCAAAGGCCAGCGCGGCCTCGTCATAGGGGGTGTAGCCCAGTTTCCGGAAGATCGCCTTTTTGTGGTAGCCCTTGGATTTGTCGGGGATCGAGGCGTCGTTCAACGCGTTGCCGCGTTCGTCGGTCTCGTCGATGACCGAGCGCAGGGCGTCGCCGTCAAAGATTTCCTGAAAGCAGACAATATCGGCGTTCATGGACAGAAGTTGCTCTGCCACCCAGTCCTCTTTCCACGCGTATTCCTCGGGGGTGTAGGACTGGAACTCGTAATATTCCTGATCGGCACCGATCAGGTTTTTGACGTTGAAGCTGGCAATGGTGAAGCGGGGCATGGCGTGTCCTGTTCGCGAGGTAGGCGTCAGAAATTATAGGGCGAGCGGCAGAGCGCTACGGTGGATTTCCGGAAGCTATCCCGGTTTTCCGGGTCGGCAGCGTTCAAGAAAGGCGCGGACGGCCGACAGGCTTTCGGGTTCGTCCAGAAATGGAACATGGCCCCGGTCCGGCACATTGGCGTAAATGATATCGGGGCGGCGGTTCTGCATCTCTACGGCTGTTTCGTACGACAAAAGTTTAGAGTTCGCCCCGCGGATCAGGGCAACCGGCATGCCATCAAGCGCGTCGAACATGGGCCAGGCATCGGGCAGTTCCGCGTCGTAATCAGCGACGAACGGGTCCCGCAGGGCGGGGTCATAGCGAATGACCAGCCCGTCTTCGGTTTCTTTGAAGTGATGTTCGGATTCCTCTAGCCAGCGTTCATGGGGGACGTTGTCATACCCGGGGGTGTAGGCCAGCAAATCGGCCATCTGTTCATGGGTCTTGGCAGGCGGGTTGCGGCCCACATATTCGAAGATCATTTCCAGCCCTTCGCGTTCGATCACCGGGCCGATGTCGTTCATGCAAAGACCTTTTATGCGCCCCGGTACAGTCGCCCCAAGCGCCATGCCGATCAGCCCCCCGCGAGAGGTGCCGAGAATGGGAACCGATTTCAGCCCCAGATGGTCCAAGAGGGCAATGGCGTCCTGCGCTTCTTGGGCGATCGTGTAGGTGTCGGGGCCAGAGTATTCGGACAAGCCGCGCCCGCGATAATCCATGCAGATCATCCGGACGCCGTCCAGATGCGGCTCTAGATAGTCGAAATCGTGCATGTTGCGGGTCAACCCGGCCAGACATAGCAGGGGCTTACCCTTACCCGGGTCGCGATAGGCAATCTTGGTGCCGTCATCGGCCTTGAAAGAATGGATCATGCGCGGCCTGCAAGGTCTGGAATGGTGGTAAGATCGGAAAGAACATGGGCGGGGGTCCACGGCAACCGGTCAACCGGTGCGCTTGTTCGGTTCACCCAGGCGGTGGTAAAGCCATAACCGGTGGCACAGCCCGCATCCCAGCCATTCGACGAGACGAACAGGACCTCATCCCTTGCACAGCCAAAGCGCGCTTCGACAAGGTCATAGACAGAGGCATGGGGCTTGAAGACGCCGACGCTTTCGACCGACAGGACATCGTCAAGAAGGTCCTCTAAATCGGCAGAGGTCACGGCACCGCTCAGCATGTCCGGAGACCCGTTCGACAGAATCGCGGTATTCTTGCCCATCTGTTTGAGCTGGCTCAGCATTTCGGGCACTTCCGGGTAGGCCGACAGTTCCCAATAGAGCGCAAGCAGCCGTTCCCGAAGACCGGGGTCCGACAGGTTCGAGGCCTCCATCGCCCAGTCCAGACCGTCTTGCGTTACCTTCCAGAAATCTGTGTGTGCGCCGGTCACGGCCCGCAGCCAGCTGTATTCCAGCTGTTTGAGCCGCCAGTCGCTGGCAATCTTGGGCCAGATATCGCGGATCGCCTCGGCCCCGGGTTCTGCTGCGGCCTCTCGTGCGGCAGCGGTCACGTCGAACAAGGTGCCATAGGCGTCGAAGATACAGGTGGTGATGGTCATATTGCCCCCATTTGGGGCAGATTTGCACAAACCGTCCTTCCGCGAAAGAGGGGGAATTTGTCTTTGCCCGACGGGGTTTACTTGGGGCAGGGGATCGTTAGGTTAAGCGCTTCCGAATTTTCAGCCCCGAAAGGCCCCCCGATGACCCAGATCAAAAGCGGCGATACCGTGAAACTGCACTACACCGGTTCGTTGAACGACGGCACGGTGTTCGACAGCTCTGAAGGGCGCGAACCGCTGGAGTTCACTGTGGGCGCGGGCCACGTGATCGTTGGCTTGGACAAGGCGCTGCCGGGCATGGAAGTGGGCGAGAAGAAAACCGTCGAAATCCCTGCGGACGAGGCCTATGGCCCCTATATGGACGACGCACGTCAGGAAGTTCCGCGCAGCCAGATCCCGCCGACCATTGAGCTTCAGGATGGTATGATGCTGCAGATGCAGATGCCGTCGGGCCAGTCGGTGCCGGTCACTGTGGCCTCTGTTACCGAAGAGACCGTCGTGCTGGACGCAAACCACCGGCTGGCAGGCAAGGACCTGACCTTCGCGATCGAGATCGTCTCGATCTCTTAAGGCGCTGTACGCAGCGCCGCTGCTGGTGTCCGCCGGAAGGGTCGGTCTGAACCGGACCGACCGTTTCTTGAACAGGCAGGACGCCAGACGGTAGCGTGGTTCACGCGAATAAGAACGACCCCAACCCTAAGGGACAACGAATGAGTACTCCGACAGTAATGATTGCAGGTGGCGGCATTGGCGGTTTGGCGCTTGCGCTGACTTTGAACCAGATTGGCGTGCGCTGCACTGTGTTCGAAACTGTAACCGAGCTGAAACCGCTGGGGGTGGGCATCAACATCCAGCCCAACGCGGTACGCGAGTTGTTGGACCTTGGGATTTCCACGGATGAGCTGGACGAAGTCGGCCTGCCTGCACTTGAATGGGCGCTGGTGGGGCGGAACGGGAACGACATCTATGCCGAGCCCCGAGGACTGGAAGCCGGGTACAACTGGCCGCAATACGCCGTGCACCGCGGCAAGTTCCACATGTTGCTTTACCGCAAGCTGGTGGAACGAGCGGGCCCTGAATCCGTCCGTCTTGGGTGCCGTGTAACAGGCTATACCAACAACGCGGATGGAACCGTCACCGCCCAGATCGAGACCAGCGATGGTCAGGTGATCTCGGAAACAGCAGGTCTTTTGATTGGGGCCGATGGCATCCACTCGGCAGTTCGAGCGCAGATGCATCCCGATCAACCCCCCATCCACTGGGGCGGGGCCATCATGTGGCGCGGTACCACCCGGGCCAAACCCATTCGCACCGGGTCGTCTTTCATCGGGCTGGGCACGTCCAAGCATCGGATGGTCATCTACCCGATCTCGCACCCGGACGAGGAAGGCTACGCTCAGATCAACTGGATCGCCGAGGTCACCTATGACAATCCGTCAGAACGCGGAACAGGTTGGTTCAAACCCGTCGGGCTTGAGGATTTTGCGCACCATTTTGATGGCTGGACATGGGATTGGCTGGATGTGCCCGCGCTGTTTCAGGGGTCTGAAGTGGCATATGAAAACCCGATGATCGACCGCGACCCGATCCCGACATGGATCGACGGTCAGGTGGGGCTTATGGGGGACGCCGCCCATGCCATGTATCCAACCGGGTCGAACGGTGCGTCACAGGCAATTATCGACGCCCGGGTGATGGGGCAGAAGATGGTCGAGCATGGCGCGACCGCCGAAGCGCTCGCCGCCTATGACGAAGAACTGTGCGGTCCCGTTTCCCAACTGATCTTGCGCAACCGGGACGCCGGGCCTTTCGGGCTTCTGAATATGGTCGAAGACCGCTGCGGCGGAGAGTTCGACAATATTGATGATGTGATCCCGGCAGAAGAACGCGCAGCCTTTATGGCGGGTTACAAAAAAGCTGCTGGTTTTGCGATCGAACGCCTGAACAATTCACCGCGCACGATCCCCGAGGGTGCCAAAGCCGGTTAGAGCGTATCCAGATACGCTCTGGTCGCGTTTTGCACGTGTCGAAAGCGGTCTCCGCCAAGGTGTTTCCCGCCGTACCAGCGGGTAACCACGACGATGTGGTTGTACAGGCCTTCGCGTTCCAGCATTCGCAGGATCACCATTCCTGCGCCGCTTTCCCCATCATCATTCTTGACCGGGCCTGCATCGGTTAGCAGGCCCCAAGTGTTATGGGTCGCCTTGGCGAATTTCTTCTTACGGCATAGCTGTTTGATAAAGGCTTTTGCCTCGGCGTCAGAAGCGCAGGGGCCACCCGAGACCGCGTATTTGGAACCGCGGTCCGAGATGATGTTGTCGAGTGTCCGCAAGGGCCTGGGTTACAGGTTTTCCGGCTGCGGCATGCCCAGAACGTGGTACCCGCCATCGACGCGGATGATCTCGCCGGTCGTGCAGGCCCCTTGCGGAGAGCAAAGGTAAACCGCTGTGCCGCCGACGGCTTCCAACGTCGCGTTGGCGCGCAGGGGGGCGTTGGCCTCGGTCTGGCGGAAGGTCTTGCGTGCGCCGCCGATGGCAGCCCCGGCCAGTGTCTTCATCGGGCCGGGAGAAATCGCGTTGACGCGGATGCCGTCGGGGCCAAGGTCGTTGGCCAGATAGCGCACGGTGCTTTCCAGCGCGGCCTTTGCCACACCCATGACGTTGTAGAACGGGGTCACACGGTTCGACCCCTGATAGGTCAGTGTGATGATCGAACCGCCCTCGGGCATCAGCTCTGCCGCGCGGCGGGAGACGTCGATCAGCGAGTAGCACGAGATCGACAGAGAGTTCTTGAAGTTGTCGCGGCTGGTGTTGACGAACCGGCCCGTCAGCTCGTTCTTGTCGGAATAGGCGATGGCGTGGACGACAAAGTCGATCGTGCCCCATTTGTCTTTCAGGGCAGCAAAGGCGGCGTCCATCGAGGCGTCGTCATTGACGTCGACATCGACCAGAAGGTCGGATCCAACCGACGCGGCCAAAGGTTCGACGCGCTTGCCGAACGCCTCTCCCTGATACGAGAACGCCAGTTCCGCGCCTTCTTCGGCCAGTGCCTTGGCAATGCCCCAAGCAATAGAACGTTCGTTCGCGACCCCCATAACGAGCCCGCGTTTACCCTTCATCAAATCAGCCATTGGAAATCACCCGCGATATTTGCTTAGCAACATAGAGCCATTGGTCCCGCCAAAGCCGAAGCTGTTGGTCATGGCAGTGTCCAGACCGGCGTTTTCTACCAGTTTGGTGGCAATCTCACCCTCGTTGATCGACTCGTCGAGGGTTTCGACGTTGATCGACGGGGCGATGAAATCACCGTCCAGCATCAGAAGGCAGAAGATTGCCTCTAGCGCGCCAGCGGCACCCTGTGCGTGGCCGGTCAAAGATTTGGTCGAGCTGATCGGGGGCACGCTGCCTTCGCCAAAGATGCGACGGACAGCGGCCACTTCGCCCGCATCCCCAACCGGGGTCGAGGTACCGTGGGCGTTGATATAGCTGATCTTGCGATCTTCGGGCAGGGTGTCCAGCGCCAGACGCATCGCACGCTCGCCACCTTCACCAGAGGGCGCGACCATGTCGTGGCCGTCAGAGGTTGCGGCAAAGCCGGTGACCTCGGCGTAGATCTTGGCGCCACGCGCCAGTGCGCGGTCCAGTTCCTCCAGCACGACGATGCCGCCGCCGCCGGTGATCACGAACCCGTCACGGTTGGCGTCAAACGCGCGCGAGGCTTTGTCGGGCGTGTCGTTGTACTTGGACGACATCGCGCCCATCGCGTCGAACAGGCAGGACAGGGTCCAGTCCAGTTCTTCGCCACCGCCAGCAAACATGACGTCCTGCTTGCCCATCATGATCTGCTCTGCCGCGTTGCCGATACAATGCAGCGAGGTCGAGCAGGCCGAGGTGATCGAATAGTTGATGCCCTTGATCTTGAAGGCCGTCGACAGGTTGGCCGAGATGGTCGAGGACATGCACTTCGGAACCGCGAAGGGGCCGATACGCTTGGTCGCGCCGGTCGACAGTACGGTTTGATGTGCGGTCAGCATTGCGCTGGTCGACGGGCCGCCGGAACCGGCAACCAGACCGGTGCGCGGGTTCGAAATATCGTCTTCGCCCAGACCGGAATCGGCAATCGCCTGTTGCATCGCGATATGCGCGTAAGCGGCACCCGGCCCCATGAAGCGCAGGGTGCGCTTGTCGACATGTTCCTTGATATCCAGCTTCAGCGTCCCGGCGATCTGGCTGCGGAAACCGTGCTCTGCCATCTCGGGCGAGGCGACGATGCCGGACTTGCCCGCTTTCAGCGACGCGATAACTTCTTCCGCGTTGTTCCCGATGGACGACACAACGCCCAGACCGGTGACGACTACTCGACGCATATGCGTTCTCCTGCGATTGGGGCCGGGGCCTTAGGCCTCGGACAGAGCGACTTTCATGTCTTTGACTTCGTAGGCCAGTTCGCCATCGATTTTCACGATGCCGTCGGCCACACCCATGGTCAAGCGACGGGTCTGTACCGCCTTGGTGAAGTCAATTTCATAGGTCAGCAGCTTGCTTTCGGGGCGGACCATGCCTTTTAGCTTCACCTCGCCAACGCCAAGCGCGTAGCCGCGCCCTTGCCAGCCGCGCCAGCCAAGGTTGAAGCCGGTCAGCTGCCACAGACCATCCAGACCAAGACAGCCGGGCATGATCGGGTTGCCGGGGAAGTGGCATTCAAAGAACCACAGGTCCGGGGTGATATCGAATTCTGCCAGAACGTGGCCTTTGCCGTGTGCGCCGCCATCACCCGAAATATCGGTGATGCGGTCCATCATCAGCATGGGCGGTGCGGGCAATTGCGCATTGCCGGGGCCAAACAGCTCTCCTCGCGCGCATTTCAGCAGGTCGTCCTTGTCAAAGCTTGTCGGAAAGTCGGCCATACCGGTTTGCCCCCTCATTTTTTAGTTCCGCCGTTGCTATCTCACTACCACCGTCTGAGACAAGCCTGCAAGTGGCCCCGCACCTTGGATTCATTGCAAAATACATTGTGGATCAGGAGAATTCCGCCCTATATAAGAGGGACATGGCGAATTTGAACCTGAACCTGAACGACGAGGCCCTTGTGATGGGGGGCAAATGGCTGTCCGACGCGGACCTTCGGCCAACCCGTCAGCGCGTCGCATTGGCGGCTTTGCTGGTTGGTGATGGTCAGGATCGGCACGTCACGGCCGAGACCTTGTTCGAGGCGGCAAGTTCATCTGGTGAGAAAGTTTCGCTGGCCACGGTCTACAACACCCTTCGCGCTTTCTGCGATGCAGGCCTGATGCGAGAGGTCGTCGTCGATGGCGCGCGCAGCTATTTCGACACCAACATGTCGGACCACCCGCATTTCTTTTGGGAAGACGAAGGTCGCCTGACCGACGCCCCCAAGGATGAGTTGCAGATCGTCAACTTGCCAAAGGCACCGGATGGCGCCGAAATTTCCAAAGTCGACGTGGTGATCCGCCTGCGCAAGCAGTGACAATCCGCTGGGCGTCTAGCCTTCGATCTTCTTCCACATGAAAACCAGATCCAGCCAACGGCCGAATTTTGTCCCGACTTCGGGCAGGGGGGCGCTGGCCTGAAACCCAAGTTGTTCATGCAGCCGGATCGAGCCTTCATTGCTAGCGTCGATCCCGGCGATCATGATGTGAACTTTCGCCTCTTCGGCCTTGGTAAGCAGGGCGTGCATCAAGTGACGGCCCAGACCCAGACGTTGATGGTCTGGATGGACATAGACCGAATGTTCGACCGTGTGGCGATAGCCCTCATGCGGGCGCCACGGGCCGTAGGTCGCATAGCCGGTGACATGGCCTTCCGCGTTTTCGGAAACCAGAATGGGAAAGCCCGCGCCTTGGCGTTCCGTGATCCAGTCTTTTCGGTTTTGGACGTCGACGATGGTCTCGTTCCAGATCGCGGTGGTGTGGGCCACGGCGTGGTTGTAGATTTCCGTGATGGTTTCAGCGTCGGCCAACGTGGCGGGGCGAATGATTGGTGCTGGTGTCATGTCTCGGCCTTTGTGTCGCGGCGCAGAAGGTAGATATCCATGATCCAGCCGTGCTCTTCGCGGGCCTTTGCACGGGTCTCGATGATGGTATCAGCGGCTTCTGACAATGGGCCGCTAAGGGCGATTTCATTGGCCATGCCCGCATAGGCAGACCACCAGATATGCACGCCTTGTGGGTCGATGGCCTGAAACGAGCATTCGCCGTCCAACATGATAATCAGCGTATCGACGCCCTCGGGCCAGCCATGGTCGCGCAGATTGCGGCCGGTGGTGACGGTAAAGGGCGCGCCGATTTCATTCACCGGAATCGCGTGGGTGGCGGTCAGCGCCTGCATCGAGGTGATGCCGGGGATGACCTGCACTGTCATCTCGATCTGGTTTTGAACACGTTCGGCGATGCGCAGGGTGCTGTCGTAAAGCGAGGGGTCGCCCCAGACCAGCAGCGCGACTTTCCCGCGGCGGCCCAGATGAGACAGGATTGTCCCGGTCCAGACGTCGGCAATCGCATCGTGCCAGTCGTCCACACCGTCTTTGTAGCTGGGGTTCTTCGCATCGCGAACTGGCAGGTCGAATTCGGCGATCTCTACCGCCGGGTCAGTCAGCATTTCTTCGCATATTGCGCGGCGAAGCCCGGCAAGATCGCCTTTGCGCGGTCCCTTTTTGGGGATCAGCACCAGATCAACCCGGTTCAGAGCGCGGATGGCCTGAAGGGTCATATGCTCGGGGTTGCCGGTGCCAATCCCGATCAGGGTCAGTTCAATCATCGTGGGGCCTTAAAAAGAAACGCGGCCCCGATTTGGGGCCGCGTCACAGGAATTGTCAATCAGTCTCAGGCTGCGGAATGCAGGCGCGAGGTGAAGATCGGCGAGGTCGTGCGCAGCGCCTTTGCTGCGGCCAGAACGGCCAGATCCACGACCGGCTCGATCACGACGACCAGCATGTAGGATGCGGCAAAGGCCGACACAGCGGTGATGTTTTCAACGCCAAAGCCCTGACCATAGAAGGCCCAGAAGCCAACCCAGGCGACAACGCCGCCCTGATAGGCAGTCGAAAGCGCCAGCGCCTGCTTGTAGGTGATGTCCACATAGGCGGTGTTCGGGGCGATCAGACGCTTGGCCAGATACTGCAGCGCGAACAGCGGGGCCAGCAGGGTGGTGACGTTCATGCCATACTGCGGCAGGTCAAACGGTGCGACCAGAACGCCCTGCAGCAGCAGGCCTGCGGCCAGCGCCAGCGCGGCGGGCGCGGCACCGAACATCAGGAACAGGGTCGACCCCAGAATGAAGTGAACTTCCGAGACGCCGACCGGGAAGTGCGGCAGAATCTGGAAGAAGCTGAAGACCATCGCGGTCGCGATGACGGTACGTGCGGCCAGTTTGCCCAGACCCGACGCTTTGACAGAGTCCCAGACCTGTTTTGCGCCGTAAGTTGCGGCACCGGCAGCGGTGGCATAGCTTAGTGCGATTTTTGCGCCATTCACGACGCCCGGTTCGATATGCATATTCGTTCTCCTAGCCGTCACACCCGACGGCGGTTGATAGTGTCTCGAATGGCCGGTCTCCTGACTTGCGGCTCTGGCGCGGTCCTTTCCCTTCCCGTCGGCGGACCGACAGTGGGTATGCAAAGGACCGCTTGCCGCACACAGTCGCGGGGGCGGTTGGGGCTTTGGACGCCGCGATTTGGTCCGTCCTGTCCCCATTCCCGTTTCAGTCCCGGCGCTTTGCACCTTTGGGACACCATACGTCCTTCCATATGCCGTCAGAAATGAAAGCCGGTCAATCACGAATTCGTTCTGACCCTGTGTCGAAACCGGTTCTGTAGGGTCCAAAAAGCCACAAAAGAGGCCAATTCGGGCGTTAGAGGTGTGGTGGGGCTTGAGCCATTTGTCGCATCAACCTAATTCAGCCCCAAACGGAGAAGAGGCCACGCAATGACAGCAAAAGTTTTGGCGTTCCTGATGGCGGGAACCGCGCTGATCGGAACACCCGCGAGCGCAATAGAATTTGAAGCGGCACACGCTGATTTCTCCTACTCGACTTTACGTGATGAGGCGGATGGACATCGCTTTGGCTTAAACATGGGCGCTGAATATCAAGTCTTGTCGGGGTCCAATGTTCAACTGAATTCAGGCCTGAACTACTACAATGGTGACGACAATTGGCAGGGGGATCTGAGTGCTCATATGATCTATACCCCGCTTGAGACCTTCGCACTTGGCGGATATCTTGGCTACGAAGGTTTCGCTGGATACAACACTTTTTTCGGCGGCTTGGAAGTGCGTGTCGATCTGGGCAATTTTACGGCTCAATCCTATTTCCAGAAGGGTATTGCCGACGGCGAAGAACTTAATACTTGGGGTCTGAGGGCGCGTTATACCTTGTCGCCAGGTTTGAGCATCGGTGTATTCTACGATAGTGCAGAGTTCCCCGGTGCGACCAACTATGGTCGTTCTGGCTTGGGTGTCGACTATCGCATTGACAGCGGGTTCGCCGTTTTCGCGAAGGCGGGTCGGATTGACTATTCTGAAAGCGGCGGCCGGAACGATACAGATTACGGATTTATCGAGATCGGTGGTCGGGTCATTTTTGGCGGCAACGGTCAGACCACATTCGACAAGCGCTCTGTTTTCGGTGTGGCGCAGGGTCAGTCGCGGCCTAACCTCTAAGCCCATTCAGATAAGAATGACGAAACGCGTGGGCCTTTGGCTCGCGCGTTTTTCGTAGGGATCAGTCGGCCAGCGGTCCGTAAAGGATCAGCGCAGGTACATTGCCCGACGCGTTTTCCAGCGTCTTGGCCATTTCCCCGATGGTGCTGCGATGCAGTTTCTGATCTGGGGTCGAAACCGCTTCTGCCAGCATGGCAGGTGTGTCGGCGGACATGCCGTTTTCCATCAACAGCGCCGCAAGCTCTGCAAAGGTGCGCTTGCCCATGTAGACCACGGTCGTGGCGTCGGGATCGGCAATCGCGGGCAGGTTCAGCGTTTCGGGCAAACCACCTGTCACATCCGCCCCGGTCAGGAACTGGACACGACGAGAGCTGTAGCGACGTGTCAGCGGGATATTCGCCGCCGCCACTGCGGCAGTGGCAGAGGTCACACCCGGCACGATTTCAAACTCGATACCATTTTCGCGCAGGGCGGTGATTTCTTCTTCCAGCCGCCCGAAGATGCTGCAATCTCCCGATTTCAGCCGCACGACCTTTGCGCCTTGCTTGGCATAGTCGACCAGAAGCTGGTTCACATGGTCTTGCTTGGCAGAAGGACGCCCAGCCCGTTTGCCAACACCGACCATGTCGGCCTCGGGGTTGGCATAGTCCAGGATCGGGCCCGAAGAGAGGTCGTCATACAGAACCGCATCCGCCTTTTTCAGGCGATCCACCGCTTTCAGCGTCAGAAGCTCGGGGTCCCCGGGACCGGAAGATACGAAACTGACGAAGCCGCTCATGTGGCCCTCGCGATCAGGTGAAAATAGGTGCCGGTGGCATTCCCACGGCGCGAGCCTGTCTCTGGCACCATTGCACCATTGGCGTCAACCACTTGCGCAAGCGGGGCGTCAGGTTGGTCGAGGATGGTAGAGTAGTGAAACTCGTGCCCGCGAAGCCGTGTTCCGGTTTCAAATCCGGGCGTGGACGCTTGTAGCGTCGCGTGACGATAACCCAGATGCATCTTCCTTTTTTCATAGGAGGTGACCAAACCCAGAAGGCCAGCCATCTGGTGGCGAGTGCCTTCCTTGTCGACCAAGGCCGCCCCCATTGCCATATAGCCCCCGCATTCGCCATGCACCGGGCGGGTTTCGGCAAAGGTTTGCAGGCCAGTCCGGAAGGACGCCGCAGCCGCGATTTTACCCGCATGCAGTTCGGGATAGCCTCCGGGCAGCCAGCAGACATCGGCGCTGTCGTCCGGGGCTTCGTCAGCCAGCGGAGAGAAGGGCAGGATTTCCGCGCCGGCATTTCGCCAGCCCTGCAGTAGGTGGGGATACACAAAGGAAAACGCCGCATCACGGGCCAAGGCGATCCGTTGTCCGGGCGGGTTGATGCCAAAGCTTGCAGGGGTCAGCTGCGTGTCCCGGGCTGCGGCCTGTATGGACTCTAGGTCGATGTGCTCGGCGACAAAGGCAGCGGCTTCTTCCAGAATACGTTCTAGCTCTGGCTGTTCCTCGGCTTGAACCAGACCCAAATGGCGTTCCGGCAATTCGATGGTCTTGCGGCGGGGCAGGGCACCCAGAACCGGAATGCCTGCGCGGTCCATGCCGTCGCGCACCAAGGCCTCATGCCGGGGCGAGGCGACCTTGTTCAGCACAACGCCAGCCAGTTTTACGTCTTCTCGCAAAGAGGCAAATCCAGTTGCGACGGCGGCAGCCGATTGCGCCTGCCCCGAAACGTCAAGGACCAACACCACTGGCCAGCCGGTCAGCGCGGCCATATCGGCGCTTGCGCCGGTGCCGCATTCGCCCGGGGATGCCACCCCGTCGAACAGCCCCATAGAGCCTTCGGCTAGTACCAGATCGCAGCCTTCCGCTGCGCCAAGCTGCGCGCCAAGCTGATCTTGGCTCATGGCCCAGCTATCCAGATTGACCGAAGGACGTCCGCTGGCGGCACGGTGGAAGGCCGGGTCGATGTAATCGGGCCCACTTTTGAACGGTTGCACGGTGACACCTGCGTTGCGCAGCGCGCGTAGCAGACCCAGCATTAAGGTGGTTTTGCCGGTGCCAGAAGCCGGGGCTGATATCAGCAGACCCCGCGTCATTCGGTGCCCTCTGGAAAGCGCGGCTCGGTGCCCACGGGGCGATAGCGGCGGTCATAGTCGCCTGCATAGAGGCAGCTTTCGTCGAATTCTTCCGCGCCGATGGCGTGGCCGACCATGATCAGGGCTGTGCGCCCGCGCTCGCCCTGTGTGGCGTCGATGATCGTTCCAAGCGTGGCCTTGATGATTTTCTGATCGGGCCAGCTGGCGCGCCAGACAATCGCCACCGGACAATGTGCGCCGTAATGCGGGGTCAGGTCTTCTACCACGCGTTCCAGAACGTGAACCGACAGATGCACCGCCAAGGTCGCGCCGGTTCGCCCGAAGTTGGCCAGTGTCTCTCCATCCGGCATAGTCGAAGCGCGGCCCGAGGTACGGGTCAGGATCAGCGACTGCGCAACGCCGGGCAGGGTCAGCTCTGCCCCAAGTGCGGCAGAGGCAGCGGCAAAAGACGGAACCCCCGGTGTCACGGCATAGGGGATGTCCAGCGCGCGCAGGCGGCGCAGCTGTTCGCCCATCGCGGACCAGACCGACAGGTCACCAGAGTGCAGGCGCGCGATGTCATGCCCTTGCGCATGGGCAGCGGCGATTTCGTCGATGATTTCGTCCAGCGACATGGGCGCGGTGTTCACGATCCGCGCGCCTTCGGGGCAGTGCGACAGGATTTCTTCTGGCACCAGCGATCCCGCGTAGAGGCACACCGGGCAAGACGCGATCAGGTCGCGCCCGCGCAGGGTGATCAGGTCGGCTGCGCCGGGGCCTGCGCCAATGAAATGCACGGTCATGTGTCGGGTCCTTCTGCAATAGCGGCGGTGGCCAGCCCGTCTGCCGAGATGACCCGTGGCCCGGTCAGCCGCGCGCCGGGGCGGCTTGCGGCCAAGGCGGCGGCCTCGGCCACCGAACCGATCCCAAAACGGGATTGGATCGTGGGGGACTGGGTCAGGGTGGTTTGGGTGGCCAAAATGTCTTTTGGGGTTTCGATAAGGGGAAGCCCAAGCGCATGCGCAAACTCTTGCACAGCGGGAAGGGCTGCTTTTTCAGGCAATGTCGCCAACCGGTCGGCGTTTCCACCGGCCTTGTGCAATGCATCCTGTAATGAGGCAATGGTCACAGCGCCCCGGCATCCGATCCCGGCGGTTCTCATGTCGTGACGCTCCATTGGGTGACCGGGCGGGCGGGGGTCCAACCGCGCATAGAGCCCAGAGGCTGGACTTCAGACAGTTCCACACGCAGCAGATGGCCCCCTTTGGCTGCGTGCCATTCGGCCAACAGGGTTTCAGTATCCAGCGTGACACCGTTGACCACAAGGCGGGTACCTGCCGGCAAACGGTCCCAAAGCGCGCTCAGAAGGTCTTTGTTTGCACCGCCACCGATGAAAACCGCATCGGGGTCGGGCAGGTCGGCGAGGGCCTCGATAGAGGGGCTGACAGTCAGCTCCATCCGATGGCCAAGGCCAAAGCGCTGGATGTTCTGGCGAATGTTTACGGCGCGGTCTTCGCGACGTTCGACGGCATAGGCGCGGGTGCGCGGCGCAGACAGACACCATTCGACCGAGATCGAACCAGAGCCTGCGCCAAGATCCCAAAGTACCTGCCCGGGGCTTGGGGCAAGAGCCGACAGCGTCATGGCCCGGACCGCTTGCTTGGTGATCTGCCCGTCATGGGCAAAATAGTCGTTATCCAGACCGCTGGCACGCGGCAGGCCCTTGGAACCGGCTGGGGTTATTGCAACGGAAACGGGGGCCTGAACGTCTTTCAGGTCGAAAGTTTGGGCTTTTGCTGCGCGTACATTCTGTCTTGGGCCACCAAGGGCTTCGAGAACGTGCAGCGTCGAAGGGCCAAAGCCATTCGCGGTTAGCCAACTGGCCAGTTCCCCAACCGCAGCCCCATCGCGAACGGTCGCGATGATCTTCTGCCCGGGGCACAGTACGGGGGTAAGTTGTTCGAACGGGGCCGCATGCAGACCCATGCACAGCGTCTCTTCCAGCCGCCAACCCAAAGTGCTGGTGGCCAAGGCAAAGGTGGATGGCGCGGGGATCGCTGTCCATTCGCCGGGTTTCAGCGCGTCGGCGAGGGTGCTGCCCGCGCCGAACCAGAACGGATCGCTAGATGCCAGAACGACGACCTGTTTACCGCGCGCTTCCAAAACGGGTGTGATCGCGAAAGGGATCGGCCATGGTTGGCCCTTGTCACCTGCAGCGACCAGTTCCAGATGCCGGGCGCCACCGATCACCAGATCGGCGTTTTCAATCGCCTCGATGGCGGCTACACCTAGGTCGGCTTTACCGCTTTCGGTCAGGCCGATGATGGTGACCCAAGGATCAGACATGACGCGCATCCTTCTGCTCGGCGGCACGACAGAGGCCCGACGCATGGCCAAAACCTTGGCCGAGGCTGGGCTGGACGCGGTGTTTTCTTATGCCGGGCGCACCAACAATCCGATGGCGCAACCGATCCCCACACGTATGGGCGGGTTTGGCGGCGTAGCCGGGCTGGTCGATTACCTGCGGGCCGAAGGCATTACCCATGTTATCGACGCGACCCATCCCTTTGCCGCGCAAATGAGCAGCAATGCAGTTCACGCTTGTGCCGAGGCGGGCGTAGCGCTGACCGCGTTGGAGCGCCCCGCTTGGGCGCCCGAAGCCGGTGACAACTGGCAGTTTGCGCCAAATATGGACGGCGCTTTGGCGGCTTTGCCTGATGACCCGACGCGGGTGTTTCTGGCGATCGGTCGGTTGAACCTCGACCTTTTCGCGGCGAAGCCGCAGCATCACTATCTTCTGCGCCTTGTGGATGCGCCCGTCGCGCCATTGCCCCTGCCCAACACGCAGGTGGTTGTGGCCAAGGGGCCGTTCACGTTCGACAGTGATCTTGCCCTGATCAAGGACCACGGGACACAGCTGATCGTCGCCAAGAACGGCGGCGGCGCGGGCGCGCGGGCCAAGCTGGATGCGGCGCGCGATCTTGGCCTGCCAGTGATCATGATCGACCGCCCCGCCGTTCCCGAACGGCAGGTTCTGGGCACCGTGCCCGAGGTTATGGCGTGGCTGGATCAAGAGGCCGACCGGGGGGTATAGACCCACCGTCCGATGCGTTTCGTGCCCCGGCTGCCGACAATGACCATGGTGCGCATGTCGGCCATTTCTTCCGTGGCTTCACCCAAAGTGACCGTCGTGATCTCTTCTTCCGGCTTGGTGACCGATTTGGCGAAGCTGATCAGGGTGTGCGGACCGAGTTCTTCACGCAGAATATCCAGCGCAATCCCGAACTGATGCGGGCGACTTTTGGAACGCGGGTTGTAGAAGGCCATCGCAAAGCCACCCCGCGCAGCCATGCGCAAACGGTGTTCGATCAGTTCCCACGGTTTTAGGTTGTCCGATAGGTTGATCGCCGCGAAATCATGGCCCAAGGGCGCACCGATATGGGCGGCGGCGGCCAGCATGGCGGTGATGCCGGGCAGGACGCGAATGTCGAGATCCAGCCATTCTTTCGGACCGGTCTCCATCGCTTCGAAAACAGCAGAGGCCATAGCGAAGACACCCGGGTCACCCGAGGATACGACGACCACGCGTTTTCCCGCCTGCGCCATTTCCAACGCGTGGGTGGCGCGGTCCAGTTCAACGCGGTTGTCGCTGGCGTGCAAAGTCAGGCCGTCGCGGGGTGCCACCCGTTTGACGTAGGGGATGTAGCCAACGATGTCGGTGGCCTCATCCAAAACAGCGCGAACCTCGTCCGTGACCAAGGCCTCGTCCCCCGGGCCAAGACCCGCAATGATCAGCCAGCCGCTCATGGGCGTCGACCCTGACCGTGGACAAGGACGATGGCGAAATAGGGGACCTCGTCAGTCATCTCTGCCAGTTTCCTGACCTGTTGGCCCGGCATGGTGCCCTGTTCGACGATCCATGCGTCGTCCAATCGGCCGGCGGTTTCCAGGGCGCGGCGCAGTTTGGGCAGGTTGCGGCCAATTTTCATGACGACCAAGGCGTTGGTTTCCTTGGCACGAGTAACCAGTTCCTCTTCCGGCAGGGTTGCCATCAGAACCGTCATCACGTCGTCGCCCCAGGTGATCGGCATATCGGTGGCCGTCCAGCAGCCGGACATGCCAGTGATGCCGGGCACGACTTCGACCTCGGCCTTGCCTTGCAGACGCGAGTGCAGGTGCATGAACGAGCCATAGAAGAACGGATCGCCTTCACACAACACGATGACATCGTCGGTTTTGGAAAGCTCTGCCAGCCGTTCGGTCCAGTCCTCATAGAATTCCGACAGGATACGGTTGTACTCGGGGTCGCTGAAGTGGATCTCGGTCGTGACGGGATACTCCATCGGGTATTCTGCTGCGCTCTCGGGCATCACCCCGTTCACAATCTGACGGGCTTTGCCTTTGCGGCCGGCCTTGCGGAAAAAGGCCACGTGGCGCGCGTTCGTCAGCAGGCGATGCGCCTTGACGCTCATCAGGTCCGGGTCGCCGGGGCCGAGGCCGATACAGATGACTTTGCCCATTGGTTATTCCTTCCGGCTGGCCAGCGCGTTGATCGCGGCAACGGTGATGGCCGACCCGCCAAGGCGGCCTTCGACGATCATAGAGGGAACGGGCAGGTCCTGCATCAGCGCATCTTTGGACTCGCGCGCGCCGACAAACCCCACGGGGCAGCCGATGATGGCGGCGGGGCGGGGGCAGTCAGGGTCTTCCAGCATATTCAACAGGTGGAACAGCGCCGTTGGTGCGTTGCCGATCGCGACGAGCGCACCTTCCAGCTTTGGGCGCCAAAGTTCGACCGCGGCGGCAGAGCGCGTGTTGCCCATCTCTTTCGCCATGTCGGGCACGACGGGTTCACGAAGGGTGCAGATTACTTCGTTGTCCGCGGGCAGACGGGGGCGCGTGACGCCTTCTGAAACCATATAAGCGTCGCACAGGATCGGTGCGCCGTTTTGCAGGGCTTCCCGGGCCACCTTTGCCATGCCGGGCGAAAAGCGGACGTGTTCTTCCAGCCCGACCATGCCAGCGGCGTGGATCATGCGGACGACAACGCCTTCTTCGTCGTGATCGAAGCGTTCCAGATCGGCCTCTGCCCGGATCGTGGCGAAGCTTTCCTTGTAGATGGCAGCGCCGTTGGTTTCATAGGTGTGGGGCATTCAGGGCCTCTTGGATTTGGTCTTGGGTCAGACCGGTCATCGCGGGCGCATCTTGGGCGCGGCCGTTGCGGATCAGGTCGTATTCGTCAGGGGCGGTGGCGACAAGGGTGATATCGCAAACGGTCGGATGCGCGCATCCCTTGGAGCAGCCCGAGACATGCAGGTGGGTGTTTGGCGCTATCGCATTGGCGAGCCTGCGGGCCAGCGGGCGTGTTTCGCCAATCGCTTGTGTGCAGGCGGGGGCGCCGGTGCAAGCGGTTACTCGAAGTCTGGGGTCGTCGCTTTGGGTGATCAGATTGTCCCGCCCGTTGGCAAAACTGGTTCGCGTCGGCCCAAGGTCAGGCGTTACGTCCCCTTGCTCAAGAAGCAACATCCGCCATGGGGTCACGCGAATTGGGCCGAGTGCGGCCAGTTCCGAAAGCAAATCAGCGTCGATTTGGCCGAATTCAAATCCGACCAAAGCTCCGGTTTTTGTCGCGCCGGGGTGCGCGCTGAAGGAAGACTGGCATGCTTTCGTCTTGCACATGACCTGCGGCATCTGAACCCCGCTGGCCAAATGCTTGGCCATCCGGCCTCTGCCATCTGGCGCGCCACCGGTTCCAAGGAACCAGCTTGCAAGTTCCAAAGCGGCCTCTGCAGCGGTGCGTTCGGTCACAGGCATTCCGGTTTCACCGCCATCAGCGCGGCAGATCAGACCGTCTGCATTGCGTTCAATCCGGATGTCGGCAGAGACGTCCTGCAAAACGGGCGACGGCCCGCAATCCACTGCGAAGCCGAATTTGCCGGGAAGCGCTGGTGCGTCCGGGCCGGCCAAGCCTGTTTCAAGCGCCGCTGCGATCTGACAGGTCTCATCCACGCCAGTCCAAAAGGGTGTGACCGTGATATTGCGCCGCGCTTCCAAGGCCGCGTCGTCGTCCACAAGGCCAAGGTCCCGCAAACCGTCGATCAGAGCGGAATGGGAGGCCTCTGTTACCCCGCGTAGCTGAACATTCGCGCGCGAGGAAAGGTCGATCAGCCCGTTGCCAAAGCGGCGCGACAAGTCGGCGATCCCCATTGCCTGTTCCGCGGTAAGGCGCGCCAATCGCGGCCGAATGCGCACGACCAGACCATCACCCGACATCATCGGACGCAGGGCACCGGGGCACCAGCCTTTGATCTCGGGCGTGCTCATGATGCCCTCAACGAGGCGGCGATGGAATTGCGGCGGGTGATCCACAGGCCCGCGTCGGCAAGTGCCTGGAACCGGTCGCGCATGGCTTGCAGGGCTTGGGGGTTCTCGCGCTCCATGAACTCGACCAAATCGTCACGGCCCAATGTGGCGTCGTGGTAGAGGTCGAACAGATGCGGTGGAACGACCTGCGCCAAATGGGCAAAGGCGGCCATGTGATCCAGCGTGGCGGCGATCTCGGCCGCGCCTCGGAACCCGTGGCGCATCATGCCGTTGGCCCAGTCGGGGTTGGCGGCCCGGGCGCGGGTGACGCGGGCGATTTCTTCGGGCAGGGCGCGGGCTTGCGGCGCGTCGGGGCGCGTGGCGTCCATGTGATAGAGCGCCGGGGCCTTGCCGCCCAGTTTGGCGACAGCGGCAGCAAACCCGGCCTCATGCGCGGCATAGTCCGAGGCCAGCAGGATATCGGTTTCCGGCATGTCCTGAATGTGGACGAAGCTGTCAGCCTGGGTGACCTTGGCTTCCAGCGCAGCGCGATCGTGATGCGACTGTCCCTGCGCGTCGATCGCCCAGTCAGAAGCCGCTAGCCAAGCCTCTCCGGCAGCCGCGCGTGCCTCGTCAGAGTAATCATCAAGGTGGTCGGCCATGGCCAACCCATAGAGGCCCGGCTTTGGGCCGAACACGCGTGGGGTGGCGGATTTATAGGGGTTGTCGGCCTCGGTTTCTTCCCGCTCCGACAGCGCGGCGCTGGCGGCTTCGAACATCTGGGCAAGGCCCGGGAACACATCGCGGAACAGGCCTGATACGCGCAGGGTGACGTCGATGCGCGGGCGTTTGAGCAGCGCCAGCGGCAGGATCTCGAACCCGGATACCCGTTCTGATCCCTCGTCCCACTTGGGCTCTAGGCCTGCCAGATGCAGGGCCATCGCGAATTCTTCGCCTGCCGTGCGCATGGTGGCAGAACCCCACAGGTCAATCACCAGCCCCTTCGGCCAGTCACCATGGTCTTGCAGGTGACGGCGCAGCAATTCCTCGGCCAGTTTCACGCCTTGGGCATAGGCCGCGCGGGACGGGACCGAGCGTGGGTCGGTGGTGTACAGGTTCCGGCCCGTCGGCAAGACGTCTTCGCGGCCTCGGAAGGGCGAGCCAGAGGGGCCAGCGGTGACACGCTGGCCGTTCAGGGCGGTCAGCAGGCCGTCGGTTTCTGAAGTTCCACAATCACCGGTGCCAAAGATGTGCAACCCGTCGCCGTATTGGGATTCTTTGATGTCACAGACAAATTTGTCGATGCGCGTGATCGCCTCGGCCGGGCTGGCGTCGGGTGTCAGGCCTAGGTCACCCTCGACGCCCGTGCCTTGCGCCTCGGCTCGGATGTCGGCGATCAGACGGTCGCGGCGCGCGGGGTCAAGGCCGTCTGCGGTCGAGTATTCGTCCAGCAGGTGTTCCAGCCGTCCCATGTTTTCGGGCAGCGTGGTCTGCGACAGGGGTGGCGGCAGGTGGCCGATGGTAACCGCACCAATGCGGCGCTTGGCCTGCGCAGCCTCGCCCGGGTCGTTGACGATAAACGGATAGATGACGGGCGTAGCACCCAGAAGGGCCTCGGGCCAGCAGGCGTCAGACAAGGCGACGGATTTGCCGGGCAGCCATTCCAGCGTGCCGTGGGCGCCCATATGGATCAGCGCATCGATGCCTTGGGCGCGCAGCCAAAGATAGAAGGCGACATAGCCATAGCGCGGGGTACGCGACAGATCGTGATAGTCGTCGTCGCGGGTGGTGACTTCGCCACGTTCGGGCTGTAGCGCGATCAAGACTTTGCCGCGTCGCAGGGCCTTGAAGTGAACTTTGCCGTCGCTCACGGCGGGGTCCTCTTCTGGTGCGCCCCATGCGGTATGCAGGTCATCCTGCAGGGTCTCGTCAAGCGAGCTTAGCGCCTCTTTAAACGCTTGCAGGTCCCAAGACAGCGTCTCGGTCAGCAGGTCTTGGCCAAGGCGCGCACCGCATTCGGTGTCATAGCCAGCTACGGTCAATTGATCCAAAACGGCCTCGGTAGAGGCCAAGGCATCAAGCCCTACGGCATGGGCGAGGTTGTAATCGCGGCCGGGATAGGTCGACAGGACCATCGCAAGTTGGCGGTCCTTGGTCTGGGTGTTGGACAGGCTGTGCCATGCGGCGACCTTGTCGGCGATCATTGCAACGCGGTCGTTATCCGCCCGATGGGCGAAGCGCGAATACTGTAGGTCCGGGTCTTTCTTGGCGGGCTGCTTGAAACTGGCAACGCCAGTCAGGATGCGGCCGTCAACCTCTGGCAGGACGACATGCATGGCAAGGTCTGCGGGTGACAGGCCCCGTTCGCTCTCAGTCCATTCCTTGCGCCGGTTGGTGGATAGCGCGACCTGAAATACGGGGCAGGTGCCCGCGTCCAAGGGGGATGGCGCGCCGTCAGAGCCTTGGGCCGAAAAGGCCGTTGCGTTCACGATGGCGGAGGGTTGCAGATGCGCGATCTGTTCCCGCAACCAGTCTGCAGCAGCGGGGGTTTTCAGTGACGGGGCGAAGGCCCCGAAGGCCGCGAAACCTTTGTCGCGCAATGCTTTGATCAAGGCGTCTACGGGCGCAGTGTCGGCCGATGTCAGGTACGAGCGATAGTAGGTGACCAACGCCAATGGTTTGGTGTCAGGGTTGATCTCTGACATCGCGCCGTCTTCGGGGGTGTAGAAACCGTAGTCGGGGACAGATTTCTTGCCGATGACGGGTTTGGCGTAAAGCCCTGCGGCCAATGCCAGTTGCGCCAATGCGGCTTGGGCGGCAACCGCCCCGCCGGTGTCGCACAGCGCCTGCAAACGGCGCAGCGTGCTGACGGGCAGGGTGGATAGCTCGTCCAGCGCCGGATCCTCGCGCCCATCTGCGGGTAGCACGGCCAGCGCGATGTTGTTGCGACGGGCGAGATCTTGCAGCTGCATGAGCCCGTAAGACCAATAGCTCTCGCCACCAATCAAACGAACCAGAATGCCCTTGGCCGCATGCAGTGTGTTTTCGACGTAGGTGTCGACCGAGACCGGGTGGCGCAGGGCCACGATATTGGCCAAGCGACAAGAGGGCAGGTCGCCCTCTGCCCGATGCCAGCCCGCCTGAAATGCACCAAGATCACTGTCGGAATAGGACAACACGACCAGATCGGCCGGGTCCTGGCCGAGGTCAAAGGGCGTGTCGGTTTCCTCCAGCCCGTGGGATTCACGGAAGATAACGTGCATGTGCTGGCTTTAGGCCTCCAGGATCTCGCGGATCTTCGCGGCGTCGATATGATCGTGTTCAGCGATGACCACCAGATGGGTCTGGCGCGGCGCATCGCCCCATGGTTTGTCGTATTGCGCGCGCAGACGCTCGCCCACGGCTTGAACCAGCATGCGCATCGGCTTGCCTTCGACCGCGACGTAGCCTTTGACACGAAGGACGTTCAGCTCTTGCGCCAGACGGATGATGTTGGCTTGCAAGGCGTCCGGGTCGACGACCTCTCCCATCTCGACGACGATCGTGTCGAAGTCGTCATGTTCATGGTCGTGGTGACCGTCGTGATGGCTGGGGCGCGCGTCAAGATCGTCTTCGGCGGCGGCCCCCAGCCCAAGGATCAGGCGGGGATCGATGTTGCCGTCGGTGACGGCGATCTTGGGCAGGTTGCGCGGGGTTTCTGCATCCACGACCGCTTGAGCCTTGGCCATGGTCTCTTCGTCGACAAGGTCGGCCTTGGTCATCAGAACGATATCGGCGCAGGCGATCTGGTCTTCAAAGACTTCGGACAACGGGGTGTCGTGATCCAAGCTGTCATCCGCTTCACGCTGGGCTTGAACGGCGTCGACATCCGTGGCGAACTGACCTTTGGCGACGGCCTCAGCATCGGCCAAAGCAATCACGCCATCAACGGTGATGCGCGAACGGATCGCGGGCCAGTCAAACGCTTTCAGCAGTGGTTTAGGCAGGGCAAGACCGGAGGTTTCGATCAGGATATGCTCGGGCGCCTGAGGCATGGCCATCAGCGCTTCGATCGTCGGAATGAAATCATCGGCTACGGTGCAGCAGATGCAGCCGTTCGCCAGTTCCATGATGTTCTCTGCCGGGCAGTTCTCATCCGCGCAGGATTTCAGGATCTCTCCATCGACGCCGACGGTGCCGAACTCGTTGACCAAAACGGCAAGGCGTTTGCCTTGCGGGTTCAGCATCAGGTTGCGGATCAGAGTGGTTTTGCCCGAGCCGAGGAAGCCGGTGATCACGGTGACGGGGATTTTGGACAGGTCGGTCATTTGGTCTCCTGCGGAGGAATGCGGGCAAGGGATTGTTTGCGGAAAATCACGGGGCGCTCGCGCCACGGCACAAGGCCATCGTCGGTCGCGTCATAGGCTTTGGCACCGGCAAGGATGTCTTCGACATGGTCCAGCGTCAGGTGGCCGTAGACATAGGTCCATTTCTCGTCGCCCCCGGACAGAACCATCGAGCAACCGTTATCGCAGGCCGACAGGCATTCGACAGGGCGGATGGTGACGCCGTCAGGCAGGTCTGCCGCCAGCGCATCATAAAGCTTTTTGCCGGGGCGATCGCCATCGGCTTCGACAGGACGTCCGGCACGGCAAGTGGTGCAGACAGTCAATACGGTTCCGGCCATCAAAGCCTCTTTGTCTTTGGACGTGGGGATTGCCAGCGCGGACCATCGGACCTGTCACCGACGCGAAACACCCCGTTCGCCCGTTGCGGTTTGGTGCTGGCAGGTCTCCCGGCTTGCAAGGTGGCTTGGCCCGGGCCCCGGCCTTCCCGACATTGGTCAGTGGCGCGTGGGACCCATCCTTGGTCACGGTCGCGGGGGCGGCTGCGCTTGGGCCAAAAGCCTATCGCATTCCCTCTTCGCCTGTCATAGACAGGAACCAGCGATGCCTCACCTGAGGCATGACCCCCCTGCTTGTCAAGCGAAGGATGCGCCATGACCGACCCAGTTAAGAGCGATGAGGCCCGCCACGCCACCAAGATGGCCAAGAAGAAGGCCGCCCGCGACAAGATCATGGCCACCAAAGAAGGCGAGAAAGGCCTGATCATCGTCCATACCGGGCCGGGGAAGGGGAAATCCTCGTCCGGATTTGGTATGATTCTGCGCTGTATCGCCCATGACATGCCTTGCGCTGTGGTGCAGTTCATCAAGGGCGCGTGGAACACTGGCGAGCGCACGCTGATCGAAGAGAAGTTCCCGGATCTTTGCCAGTTCTATGCCATGGGCGAAGGGTTCACATGGGAAACTCAGGACAAAGCACGCGATATCGCGGCGGCAGCAAAGGGCTGGGAAAAGGCCAAGGAACTGATCCGCGACGAGCGCAACAAGATGGTCCTTCTGGACGAGATCAATATCGCGCTGCGCTATGACTATCTGGATATCAACGAAGTGGTTGAATTCCTCGTGGAAGAGAAACCCGCGATGACCCATGTCGTTCTGACTGGCCGCAACGCCAAAGAAGAACTGATCGAGATCGCCGATCTTGTGACAGAGATGACCTTGGTCAAACACCCGTTTCGCTCCGGCATCAAGGGACAAAAGGGCGTGGAGTTCTGATGGTCAAGAAGCGTCTTCTAACCGAGTTCGGCATGGGCACCAGCCTGCGCCGCCAGGACTATACCGAGGCCGCAGTGCGCGGTCTGCGTGATGCGCTGTGGCACAACTCGATTAACTTGGCAGAGCTGTTTGGCCGCCCCAAGGGCGACATGCTGATTGATGTCGAGGTCGGTGTGCAGCAGCCCGATCAGATCGACGAAGACGCGCTGTTGGCTGAATTTCCATATGGCCAGCCCTCTTTGAAGGTTGTCAAAGGTGGGCTGGATGTGCCGCGCCCGGATGGCAACCCGACTGTGATTGCCAATGTCGCGATTTCGGTTTCCTTCGAGATGGGGGAAGAGGCATGAGCGATCGGCGGTTCATCATCGAAATGGGTATGGGCAATGACCAATACGGTCAGGACTATACCAAGGCTGCAGCCCGCGCGATCGAGGACGCGATCCGACACAGCTCGATCCCGATGTTTGGCGCGCTTGGCATGGATCACTCTCAAATGCGAGTGCAGGTCACCGTCGGCGTACAAGAGCCTGACAAGGTTGATTGCGCTGTGCTGGCGGCAAAGCTGCCTCGTGGGCAGGCCACCGTGACAGCGACCTTCGGGGGGCTGAATGTCACCAATCCAGACGATGGCAATGTGATCGTCATTGCAAGCGCCGCGGTCGAGGCGTTTTTGCCGTTTCAGGGCTGACCCATGACGCGCGCGGTCATGATCCAGGGGGCGGGCTCGAATGTGGGCAAGTCCTTGCTGGTGGCGGGGCTTTGCCGTGCCGCACGTAAGCGCGGGCTGAAGGTAGCGCCGTTCAAGCCGCAAAATATGTCCAACAATGCAGCCGTCACCGCCGACGGGGGCGAGATTGGTCGTGCGCAGGCCTTGCAGGCGCTTGCATGCGGGTTGGAGCCCATCACGGATATGAACCCCGTACTGCTGAAGCCCGAAACCGATACCGGCTCTCAGGTGATCGTACAGGGTAAGCGCCTGACGACGGTGCGGGCGCGCGACTACGCGGCGCTGAAACCGCAATTGATGAACTCAGTCTTAGACAGCTTCCATCGCCTTAAGGCCGAAAACGATCTGGTGATTGTCGAAGGCGCGGGTAGCCCGGCAGAGGTGAACCTGCGCAAAGGCGATATCGCCAATATGGGGTTTGCGCGGGCTGCGGATGTGCCGGTTGTTCTGGCAGGGGACATCGACCGGGGTGGCGTAATTGCCCAGATGGTCGGAACGCAGGCCGTTCTGGACGCGGGCGATGAGGCCCAGATCGCGGGCTTCCTGATCAACAAGTTTCGGGGCGACCCACGGCTGTTCGATGATGGTTTCGCCCTGATTGAACAGCGGACGGGTTGGGCAGGTTTCGGCGTTCTCCCTTATTTCGATGCTGCCCATAAACTGCCGGCCGAGGACGCGCTTGATCTGTCCAGCCGTGCTTCGGATGGCAAATTGCACGTCGCCTGTCTGGTCCTGTCGCGCATTGCCAATTTCGATGATCTGGATCCGCTTGGACAAGAGCCAGAGGTGAAGCTGACCATGGTTCGGGCCGGAGAGCCGATCCCGGGGGATGTTGATCTGGTGATCCTACCGGGCAGCAAGTCAACCCGAGGTGACTTGGCCTTCCTGCGGGAACAAGGCTGGGACATTGACCTGTCTGCACATGTACGGCGCGGCGGTTTTGTTCTGGGGATTTGCGGTGGCTACCAGATGCTTGGTCAGTTGATCCGTGATCCAGAAGGCATCGAAGGCCCGGCGGGTGAGATGCCGGGGCTGGGCCTGCTGGACGTCGCCACGACGATGACGCCTGACAAACGCCTGACCCGCGTCACCGCCAAACACGCGGCCAGCGGTTCAAACGTTCAAGGCTATGAAATCCACATTGGGCGCACCGATGGCGCGGACCGGGCCCGACCTTTCGCCTATGTCGACGGCCAGCCCGAAGGCGCCGTGTCGGCGAATGGAAAGATCATTGGCAGCTACCTTCACGGCCTTTTCTCTGACGACGGGTTCCGGTCAGAGTTTCTTGACACTCTTGGTGTCAGTGCGGGGTCTCTTGCTTATGGTGCCGAGGTCGAAAAGACGCTCGACGCGCTAGCGGATCACATGGAAGCAAACATTGATGTCGATGGCTTGTTGAAGGTCGCGCGCTGAGGTTTCGGGCCTACCGAAAATCCCATTCCCGTCGGGTGTTTTCCTGCCACCCTTTGCGGTGCAGCAGCGGCGTGTCGTCCTCGAATTCGGGGTAGCCGATACAGAGATAGGCCGTGAACACCCAGTTTTCAGGGGCGTCCACGATCTTGGTGACGCGATCAGGATCAAGGATCGACAGCATGCCAACACCAAGGTTCAGGCTGCGGGCGGTAAGCCACATAGCAAAGATCGCCATGGCGGTGGACTGCTGCAATGTCTCGGGCATGGTGCGCCGCCCCAACCTGCGGCCTGCTTCCGGATCAACCGCGGTGAAGACCGCCAGTTGTTCGGGCGCGTTGTCCAGACCCGCCAATTTCAGCTTCAGATACTCAACTCGGGTTGCCGGGTCATAACTGTCAGCTGCCTCGGAGTTGCATCGCAGGAATTCTTCGCGAATGGCGGCGCGCCGCTCTGGGCTTTGGATGCGCAAGACGCGCCACGGACGGGCGTTGCCGACAGAGGGCGCGCGCTCGAAGGCGTCTTGAAGCATCTCGAAGGTTTCAGGCGGGATCGGATCGGTCCGGAAATGGCGGGTGTCGCGGCGCCATGTCAGGATGTCTTCCAACGTCTGCGTGTCTTCGGGGGTGAACTTCACGACAGCGCCTCCTTCAACCGGTCCCATTCATTGATGGGGCCCGGCAGGCCCAAGCGGATCAGGGTTGGCGACCACGGGAAGATGCGTGACCAAATCTGGTTCTGGGCCAAGGTTTTCTGGGCCTCTTCCGCCGATGAGGTGTCGTAAAGCCGGAACAACTCTGTCCCGCCGACAAGCGTCCAGCCAGCCTTCGTTGCGATATCGTCCATAATCGCGGCCTCATTTCGAAGCCTCTCGGTCGTCCGCGCTGCCCATGTCTTGTCGGCTAGGGCCAGCCGCCCAATCTCGATAGCCGGGCCCGAGATGGGCCATGGGCCTGCAAGTTCTGACAGGCGCGCCAGTGCGGCCTTGGGTCCAAGGATGAAGCCAAGGCGCAAACCGGCCAGACCATAGAACTTGCCGAAGGACCGAAGGACGAACAGCCCATCGCGCCCCGCATCGGCAGCCAAAGACAGGTCTGGCTGAGGGTCAGCAAAGCTTTCGTCTACGATCAGAGTGCCAACAGTCTTGGCCAGTTCCAGCAAGGTCTCTGGCGAGTATCGGTTCCCATCGGGGTTGTTGGGATTCACGACGACGGCCAGTTCGGCGCCCTCTAGTTGGCCCAAGGTCGAGACATCCTGAACCTGCCAGCCAGCCGAAAGCAAAGAGGCACGGTGTTCATTGTATGTCGGGGCCAGAACGCGGGCGTGACCGGTTTCGATCACGGTCGGAAGCATCTGGATCGCGGCCTGGGCGCCAGCGACGGGCAGCATCGGGGCCGAAGTGCCATAGGCGGCTTGCGCGGCGGCAATCAGGCCTTCGGTGGCCTGACGTGTCGGCAGCTTTTGCCAGATGTCGGTCGGAAGGGGCGGAATAGGATAGGGAACGCGGTTGATCCCGGTAGACAGGTCGATCCAGTTTTCCTGTGCGCCACCAAAGTGACTGACGGCCCAGTCAATGTTTCCGCCGTGATCCCGCAAGTCATCGCTCCCCGTTCAGACAAGCGCCATTAGCCCGATCATTGCCGACATGGCAAGCATGGCGCGGCGGTAAAGCGCCAGCCCACGCCACAGATCAGCAGCTTTCGGGTCGGGGCAAGTTGGGTTCACATAAGGGTCTTCTGTGGGTTTGCCGTCATATACTCTGGGGCCGGACAGGCGCACGTCAAGGGCACCGGCCATCGCGGCCTCGGGCCAGCCAGCATTGGGTGACCGGTGGTGCCGGGCGTCCTTGACCATGACCCGGATCGCGGTGATTGGTCGGGCCGATGTCAGGGCGAACAGAAGGCCGGTCAGACGCGCCGGGACCAGATTGACCAAGTCGTCAAAACGAGCGGCGGCCCACCCGAAAGCCTCATGTTTTTCGGTTCTGTAGCCGATCATGGAGTCCAAAGTGTTGGCAGCCTTGTAAGCGGCGATTCCCGGCAGTCCCAATAGCAGGCCCCAGAAGATGGGCGCCGTGATCCCGTCCGAGGTGTTCTCTGCCAGACTTTCGACCGCAGCGCGCGCGATACCGGCCTCGTCCAGTTGCGAAGGGTCGCGGCCGACGATCATCGCAACTGCGTGGCGGGCGGCTTCAATGTCTCCTGACGCCAAGGGGCGAACGACGGCAGCGACATGATCGTGCATCGACCGTGTTGCGACCAAAGGCCACGCGAGAATACCTGCGACGACGGCACGCGGCGCACCTTCGGGGATGAGTGATAGAATGGCAAAGGCGATTCCAGAGACCAGCGTGACAACAAAGGCGGCACATAGAAGTCCCGTCAAGCAGCGGGTTGTCTTGCGCCAACCCGGGCGGTTCAGGGCCTTGTCCAGCCGCGCAATCAGCGCGCCGATCCATGTCACCGGATGCCCGATCCTACGATAAAGCGGGTCCGGCCAGCCTAGGGCGGCATCAATCGCCAGCGCGATCAGCATGGACAGCGCTGTCATTGGTTGCCTCCGGCCTTAAAGGTCACCAAGCCGCGCAGCCCTGCGTCCAGCAAAACGGGTTTGATGTTGGCCGGAACGGTGCCGGGGGCAAAGATCAACCCGCGGGCCGAACCGGTATGGGCGATCACCATGCCAAGGGCGCCGGTTCTTGCGATCAGGTCGTCGGTCGGATCATTGCTTCGACCCCTCAGGGCAAGGCAACGCCGCGCGGATTCTGTTGCGATATCGGCCAGCGCGGATGGGTCGCTTTTCCCGCACGCTTTAGAAAGCTCGGGGGTCAGATCGGCGATATCGGGGAACAGTTCGTTTGCGGGACACGTGCGCTCTGGCTGCCCGAAGAATCCTCCGACCACGTCGAAACGGGGCAGGGGGGGCAGATGGTCCAGCACTTTGGCCCGGCGCGAAGCCCAAAGCAGTCGTCCCGGAGCCCGGTACATGATCGGATCACTGGCCCCTTCGACCGAGACACAGGCTTTTGCAATTTCGTCGGGCATTGCCTCTGGTGCGATTAGCTTTGCCAATGTGCTCAAAGATGCGGTCGAGGCCCCCGCGCCGCCACCCAAGGGCATATTCACCCGGACCAAGAACTGGCCCCGCGCGACTGTCCCCAAAGCCTTCGCCAATTGGCGTAATTGGGTCGGTGTGACCGCGCGTGGGGTCGTGCCGGTCAAGCGAAGCCCGGGTGAGGGGGACCATCGGGCTTCTGCCTGAAAGGCGCAGGATGGCAGCGTTACAAGCGCGACCGGCCCGTTGGGGCCAAGCTTGCCTTGCAGGATTTCTCCGAAGTGGCTGTAAACCTGCGCGCGACGGATTGTCATGACACGGTCCAGTTGACGCGGGTGGCTCTGTTGCCGGCCGAGGTCAGTTCGATCTGCGTCAGCGACAGGGGCTCAATGGCAAAGCTAAGAGCAGAGGGGCCAAGGTCCAGCGCCCAGGATAATGCAGCACGAATGACGCCCGCGTGGCAGATGATTGTTGCATCCTTACCGATGTGGTTTTTCAGGCCTTCGGAAATGCGGTGTCGAAGGTCGTTGAAGCTTTCGCCGTTTGGGGGTCGGTGTGCGGCTAATTCCGATGTGGCAAGCAGGCCGATATCCGGAAGTTCGCCGTAAGGTGTTCCTTCCCAGTCGCCAAAGTCCTGTTCCCAAAGTGACGGAACTTCCGTGGGCTTCAGATCAGGCCACAGCATGTTTGTGGTCTGCAGGCAGCGTTGTGCAGGCGAGGAAATCAATACGTCGGGTTGCCCTAATAGCGCTTGCAGTGCTTCGATTTGCGCAGCGTCCCCGGGGTGGGCCGGAACGTCCCTGCGGCCCGCAAGACAGCCCCCGTCCTGCGCAGGCGCATGGCGGATCAGCGACAATCTGGTCACCTTGGGTGGGGGCATTTCTGGCGTGTTTCCTCTTTTCCTTTTGTCCCGTTTCTGCTTTGTCACGGCCACATGAGCAAGACGATACTGGTCACAGGCGGCGCTAGGTCCGGGAAAAGTGCGATTGCAGAGGGGCTGATTTCCGGCATGCCGGGGGCACCCATCTACATCGCAACGGCCGAAGTGCGCGATGGCGAGATGGCAGAGCGCGTTGCTGTGCATCAGGCACGCCGCGGGCCGGAGTGGACCACGGTGCATGCTCCGACTGATTTGATTGGCGCGTTGCGCGACAGTGACGGTAAGGGTCCCCGGTTGGTGGATTGCCTGACCCTTTGGCTGACCAATCTGATGCTGTCCGATGCCGATTGGCAGGCCGCCGGTCGCGCGCTGGCATCAGAGCTTGGGCAACAGGCGTCGCACGTGGTTCTGGTGACCAACGAGGTTGGCGCCGGGATCGTCCCCGAAAATGCTTTGGCCCGCGCGTTTCGTGACGCAGCTGGACAGTTGAACCAATGGATTGCAGCCGAAGCGGACGAGGTCATCCTTGCCGTGTCCGGCCTGCCTTTGAGAGTGAAATCGAATGACTAAGACCTTTACGCTGTCTTCTCTGGCCGAGCTGAATGATCTGGCCGCCACCCTGCCCAAAGCAGATGCGCAGGCCGCGCAGGCGGCAACTGACCGCCAGAACAGCCTGACCAAGCCGCCCGGCGCCTTGGGGCACTTGGAAGATCTGGCAATCTTCATGGCCGGTTGGCGGGGGGCAGAAAAGCCCACGATCAACGTGGCGCAGGCGCTGGTCTTTGCGGGCAATCATGGCATTTGTGACCGTGGCGTGAACCCGTTCCCGCAGGAAGTGACCGCCCAGATGGTTCTGAACTTCGAACACGGTGGTGCGGCGATCAATCAGCTGTGCCGGGCCAATGGGGCTGAACTGTCTGTAGTCGCACTGGACCTTGAGACGCCGACAAAAGATTTCACCAAAGGCCCCGCGATGACCGAGGCAGAGGTTCTGAAGGCGATGAATGCTGGTGCCGCGGCCGTGAACCCGGATGCAGATATCTTGCTGCTGGGTGAGATGGGCATTGGAAACTCGACGATTGCAGCGGCACTGGCGGCGACTATCGCTGGCGGAACAGCGGAAGAGTGGGTTGGGCGCGGCACCGGATCGGATGACGAAGGTGTCCGCCTGAAGGCCAGCGTGATTAAAGAAGGACAGGACCTGCATGCACAGCTTCTGACCCAGACCGCCGGGGCACTTTTGGCCTTTGGCGGGCGCGAGCAGGCCGCGATTTGCGGGGCGACACTGGCTGCACGCGCCTATGGCATCCCGGTGATGCTGGATGGGTTCATCTGTACCGCAGCTGCGGCCGTGCTGCATGGGGTTGATCCTGCGCTGCTGGATCACTGCCTTGTCGGGCATGCCTCTGCCGAGCCGGGGCATCCGAAGCTTCTGGCCGCGATTGGTAAGCGCCCGGTGCTGGAGTTTGATATGCGACTTGGTGAAGGGTCCGGCGCCGCACTGGCCCTCGGCGTCTTGCGCTCGGCGTTGGAGTGTCACAACGGCATGGCCACCTTCGCAGAGGCGGGTGTTTCCGACGGATGAGCCAGATTCTAGCCCAGTTCCAAATCGCGCTAATGACGCTGACCCGGTTGCCCGCAGGGCATATCCGCGGAGAGGTGCCGCAAGTCGCGCGATCGGTCTGGGCGTTCCCCGTGGTTGGGGTGATTGTGGGCGGCTTGGCGGCGCTTGTGTTTGTGGCGGCAACTGCGCTTGGGCTTCCGCCGTCACTGGCTGGACTTCTGGCGATTGCGATCAGCGTTCTAGCGACGGGTGCACTGCACGAAGACGGGCTGGCTGATCTGGCCGATGGGTTCGGCGGTGGCCATAGCATAGATCGCAAGCTTGAGATCATGCGCGACAGTCGAATCGGCAGCTATGGCGCCGTAGCCTTGATTCTTTCGGTCGGCATACGCGCTGTCGCGATCGGGGAATTACAGCAAGCTGCTTGGGCGCTGATCGCGCTGGCGGCGTTTAGTCGGGGCGTGATCCCTTTGGTCATGTGCTGGTTGCCCCCTGCACGTGCAGACGGTTTGGGACGGTCTGCGGGCGCGGTCTCGGCTCAGCAGTGCCTGATCTCTCTTGTTTTGGGGGCGGTGGCCGTCGTGTTTCTTCAGGCCAGTGCCTTCCCGGTCATTCTGGGCATGGTTGTTGCGGCGGCACTGGTTTCATTGCTGGCAAAGCGCCAGATCGGGGGCTTTACCGGAGACGTCCTTGGCGCGACTCAGCAAGTAACCGAAATATCCGGCTGGTTGATTCTTGCTGCGATATCCTGAATTTTGGATATTTACGCAAATCGAGGGGCGCAGTGTCGCAACAATTTTGCTTGCCTAGTGCGGTGGACTTGATCTGCAAGCCGATTCTGAAAACCTGCCTTTAAAATGCATGAAATATTCTTTCGCGAAGCCCAATCCGCAGTTGCTTTTCGCACGTTATACGGCTTTTGTGCATGCGTAACGTTACAAAGTCAGGGGGAGTAACGTAATGATTTCGCGCCTATTTTTCAGGCGCTACCGCAGAAATTTACAAACTGCCGATGTTGTCTGTGAAAAGTGTTACAAAAAAACGCTTTAAACAAAATAACTTACGCGAAGTTTGACAATTTCAGTGTATCAACTTTTCGAGACCGTCGCCCGCGTGGGTGAATGTTGAAGACGTGCAGGGTTCTGACGCTAAGCCCTGCAGACTTAGGAGGAGCGTACCATGTCGAACCCCACATATCCGCCAAATGCCGAGCTTGCGGCGAATGCACACGTAAATGCAGAGAAGTACGAAGAGATGTACGCTGCGTCGATCGCTGATCCTGATGCCTTCTGGGGGGAGCACGGCAAGCGCCTCGATTGGATCAAGCCTTATACCAAGGTTAAGAATACCTCGTTCGAGCCGGGCAATATCTCGATCAAATGGTACGAAGACGGCACTCTGAACGTCGCGGCCAACTGTATCGACCGTCACCTTGAAACCCGTGGCGACCAGACCGCGATCATCTTCGAGCCCGATGATCCCGAAGAAGGCGCCCAGCACATCACCTACAAACAGCTTCACACGAGCGTCTGCAAAATGGCGAACGTCCTGGAAGAGCTTGGCGTACGCAAAGGCGACCGGGTCATTCTGTACCTCCCGATGATTCCGGAAGCCGCTTATGCGATGCTGGCCTGTGCCCGTATCGGTGCCATCCATTCGATCGTTTTCGCTGGTTTCTCGCCCGACGCTCTGGCTGCTCGTGTTAACGGCTGTGATGCGAAGGTTCTAATCACCGCGGACGAAGCGCCGCGTGGTGGTCGTAAAACGCCGCTGAAGTCGAATGCCGACGAAGCGCTGCTGCACTGCAAAGACACCGTGAAATGCCTTGTTGTGAAGCGCACCGGCGGTCAGACCACTTGGATCGACGGCCGTGATTTCGACTATAACGAGATGGCGATGGAAGCGAACGACTTCCACCAGCCGGCAGAGATGAACGCCGAAGATCCGCTGTTCATCCTGTACACCTCGGGTTCGACCGGTCAGCCGAAGGGCGTTGTACACTGCTCGGGGGGCTATCTGGTGTACGCGGCCATGACGCAAGAGATCACCTTCGACTATCAGGAAGGTGACATTTACTGGTGTACCGCTGACGTGGGCTGGGTGACCGGCCACAGCTACATCGTTTATGGCCCGCTGGCCAACGGCGCGACTACGCTTATGTTCGAAGGTACTCCGACCTACCCGGACGCCGGTCGTTTCTGGGCCGTCTGCGAAAAGCACAAGGTCAACCAGTTCTATACTGCACCGACCGCAATCCGCGCGCTGATGGGGCAGGGCACCGAGTTCGTTGAGAAATACGACCTGTCCGACCTGAAAGTACTGGGTACCGTGGGTGAGCCGATCAACCCCGAAGCTTGGAACTGGTACAACGACGTCGTCGGTAAAGGTAACTGCCCGATCGTTGACACCTGGTGGCAGACCGAAACCGGCGGTCACATGATGACCCCGCTGCCGGGCGCACACGCGACCAAGCCGGGTTCGGCCATGAAGCCGTTCTTTGGTGTTAAGCCGGTCGTGCTTGAGCCGACTTCGGGTGAAGAGATCAGCACCTATCCGACCGAAGGCGTTCTGTGTATCGCAGACAGCTGGCCGTCGCAGATGCGTACCGTCTGGGGTGACCACGAGCGTTTCGAGAAGACCTACTTCGCGGATTACAAAGGCTACTACTTCGCAGGTGACGGCTGCCGTCGTGACGAAGATGGTGACTATTGGATCACTGGCCGCGTCGACGACGTGATCAACGTTTCGGGTCACCGCATGGGTACCGCCGAGGTCGAAAGCGCGCTGGTTGCACATCGTGACGTTGCTGAAGCCGCGGTTGTTGGTTACCCGCACGAAATCAAGGGGCAGGGCATCTACTGCTATGTCACCCTGATGAACGGTGTCGAGCCGACCGAAGAGCTGCGTAAAGAGCTGCGCACTTGGGTCCGCACCGAAATCGGCCCGATCGCTGCACCGGATCTGATCCAGTGGGCACCCGGTCTTCCGAAAACTCGTTCGGGTAAAATCATGCGCCGCATCTTGCGCAAGATCGCCGAGAACGACTACGGATCGCTTGGGGACACTTCGACTCTGGCCGAACCGGCTGTCGTGGATGACCTCATCGAAAACCGGATGAACAAGTAAGGCCGACACAGATGACAACCGACACTAATAACCGTCCCGTCAACCTTATCCTTCTCGGCCCCCCGGGCGCCGGGAAGGGCACGCAAGCCCAGCTCTTGGTCGAATCGCGCAACATGGTGCAGCTGTCGACTGGCGATATGCTGCGCGCTGCGAAAGACAGTGGTACCGAAATGGGCAACCGCGTAGCCGAGGTTATGGCGCGCGGCGAGCTGGTTACCGATGAGATCGTGATCGGTCTGATCGAAGAACAGCTGACCACGGTACAGGCTGATGGGTTTATCTTCGATGGTTTCCCGCGGACGCTGGCACAAGCCGACGCACTGGGTGAGCTGCTGGAGAAAACCGGCATGAGCCTGGACGCCGTAATCGAGATGCAGGTCGACGACGAGGTCCTGGTTGGCCGCATCGTAGGCCGCGCCGAAGAAGCACGCGCCGCCGGCAAGGAAGCGCGCGCTGACGACAACGAGGAAAGCCTGAAGCTGCGGCTGATGGAATACTACAAGAAAACCTCGCCGCTGATCGGTTACTACCATGCCAAGGGTATGCTGCAGTCGATCAACGGATTGGGCCAGATCGACGAAGTCGCCGGCAGCATCGGCGAAATCATCAACGAAATCGCAAAAGGGTAGGGAGACCCTTAGGGCGTCCTTCGAGAGGGGCGCCCAAAGCGTTTTAGCACTCGCAAAATCGATCTGTTTCGGTTTGCGAGTTCTACAGAGATAGCCGGGTGGCATTCGATGCGCTCTGGTTAGGAAGGGGAGCGGTACGGGCAGAGCGATTTGCCCGCACCATATTCAAACAAGAGGAGGAGCGCCAAATGGCGGATAACTCATCAAACAACGAATATTGGTCGGCAAACGTCCGACTGATTAAAATCAGCCTCGTGATCTGGGCGCTGGTTTCTTTCGGATTCGGCATCCTGCTGCGCCCGCTGCTGAAAGGCATCAGCGTTGGCGGCACCGACCTGGGCTTCTGGTTTGCCCAGCAAGGTTCGATCCTGGTCTTCCTGGCGCTGATCTTTTTCTACGCTTGGCGGATGAACTCCCTCGACCGTGAACACGGCGTGGAAGAATAAGGGAACTGAGAGGGACACATGGATCAGTTTACTCTAAATATTCTCTTTGTGGGCGCGTCGTTTGCGCTTTACATCGGTATCGCGATTTGGGCCCGCGCGGGTTCCACATCTGAATTCTACGCTGCGGGTCGCGGCGTTCACCCTGTAACCAACGGTATGGCGACCGCTGCTGACTGGATGTCGGCTGCTTCGTTCATCTCGATGGCGGGTCTGATTGCCTTCACCGGCTATGACAACTCGTCCTTCCTGATGGGCTGGACCGGTGGTTACGTTCTGCTGGCTCTGATGCTGGCTCCGTACCTGCGTAAGTTCGGCAAGTTCACGGTTCCGGAATTCATCGGCGACCGCTTCTACAGCCCGACCGCACGTCTGGTTGCCGTTATCTGTCTGATCGTGGCTTCGACCACTTACGTGATCGGTCAGATGACTGGTGTTGGCGTTGCGTTCTCGCGCTTCCTGGAAGTTTCGAACTCGACCGGCCTGTTCATCGGTGCTGGTGTTGTTTTCGCCTATGCTGTTTTCGGTGGTATGAAGGGTGTGACCTACACCCAGGTTGCTCAGTACTGTGTTCTGATCACCGCCTACACCATCCCGGCGATCTTCATCTCGCTGCAACTGACTGGTAACCCGATCCCGGCCCTAGGCCTGTTCGGCGAGCACACCCAGTCGGGTCAGCCGCTGCTGCAGACGCTGGACGCACTGGTCACCGACCTAGGCTTCAACGACTATACCGGCCATCACGGCAATACGCTGAACATGGTTCTGTTCACCCTGTCGCTGATGATCGGTACTGCGGGTCTGCCGCACGTCATCATCCGCTTCTTCACCGTGCCGAAAGTTGCTGACGCACGTTGGTCGGCGGGTTGGACCCTGATCTTCATCGCACTGCTGTACCTGACCGCTCCGGCTGTTGGTGCAATGGCGCGCCTGAACCTGATCACCACCACCTACGAAGGCGGTAACATCGAACAGCCTATCGATTACGCTGCACGTCCGGATTGGATGAAGAACTGGGAGGTCACCGGCCTGCTGAAGTTCGAAGACAAGAACGGCGACGGCAAAATCCAGTGGTACAACGATGCATCGTCGAACGAAGAGTTCAACGCCAAAGTCGAAGCCATGGGCTGGAAAGGCTCTGAGCTGAGCGTTAACCGCGACATCCTGGTTCTGGCGAACCCGGAGATTGCACAGCTGCCGGGTTGGGTTATCGCCCTGGTCGCGGCTGGTGGTCTTGCGGCTGCTCTGTCTACCGCGGCGGGTCTGCTTCTTGCGATCTCGTCCTCGGTGGCGCACGACTTGTTCAAAGGCCAGCTGACTCCGAATATCTCGGAAGCCGGCGAGCTTATGACAGCGCGTGTTTCGATGGCGATTGCGATCGGTGTTGCGACGTATCTGGGTCTGAACCCCCCGGGCTTCGCGGCGCAAACTGTTGCTCTGGCCTTCGGTCTGGCGGCGGCGTCGATCTTCCCTGCACTGATGATGGGCATCTTCTCGAAGCGCATCAACAACAAGGGCGCTGTAGCAGGCATGCTGACCGGTCTGGTCGTCACCCTGATCTACATCTTCCTGCACAAGGGCTGGTTCTTCATCCCGGGCACCAACAGCTTCTCTGACGCTGATCCGCTGCTCGGCCCGATCAAGTCGACCTCGTTCGGCGCAATCGGTGCAGCTCTGAACTTTGCAGTGGCCTACTTCGTGTCCAACGCGACCGAAGAGCCTCCGCAGGAGATCATCGACCTGGTCGAAAGCGTTCGCATCCCGAAAGGTGCTGGCGCGGCTCAGGACCACTAAGTGGACCTGACTTGACCCAAGTCATATAAGATCAGGACTGCCCCCGGTAAGCGTCGGGGGCAGTTCTAATTCAAAAGGAGCCGCGCGTGAGCGAAATTGCTGAGATCGCCGGGTTTTTATCCCACGTACACCCTTACGACAGCCTCTCCCCCGAAGAGCTGAATCGAGTCGCGGGATTGTTCAGACGCAAGACATTTGCAGCGGGGGAAAGAATTTACCGATACGGCGACCCCTTGGAGGGGCTGTACGTGGTCGAAGGCGGCGCCGTTCGGATCACAGATACCAATGGCGAGACCGTCTCGCACCTTGGTTCCAGAAACAGTTTTGGTGAGCGTGGCCTGTCGCGCGGAGGTCTGGCCGCAACCTCGGCAGAGGCTGGCGAAGATACCTGCGTTCTGATCCTACCCGCGGCCGAGTTCCGGGCGCTTGGTATCGCGCACCCAAGCTTTCAAAGGTTCTTCGATCGAACGCGCCCGACAGAGCCGCGAAAAACCGACCTGAATACCTCTAGCGTTTCGACCTTGATGGCGCGGAACCCTGTTCATTGCACACCCGAAGACACGGTCGCAACAGCATCGAAAAGGATGCGAGATCGCCGGATTTCCTGCCTTGGTGTCATTGAGAACGAAAAATTGGTGGGCATCCTTACGCACTCTGATCTGGTGGATCGGGTCATGGCAGAGGGGCTGCCATACAGCCAGCCGGTTGCGAAGGTGATGACCGAAAACCCAATCACATTGGCCTCGTCCGCTATTGGCAGTGATGTTCTGCATGTGATGCTGGAACGCAAGATTGGCCATTTGCCAGTTGTTGATAACGGGCGCTTCGTTGGGATCGTGACGCAAACGGACCTGACACGGTTTCAGGCGATCTCGTCCGCGGCGCTGGTACAGGATGTGGCGGCGGCCAATACGGCCGAGGAACTGGCCGAGGTTACCGCGCGCATCCCGCAACTTCTTGTGCAGCTTGTCGCGGCAGGCAATCGGCACGAGGTTGTCACGCGCCTGATAACCAATATTGCGGATGCATGTACGCGCCGCTTGCTGGCTCTGGCGACCGAAAAGCTGGGCCCGGCTCCGGTGCCGTGGCTGTGGCTGGCCTGTGGCAGTCAGGGACGTCAGGAACAAACGGGCGTCTCGGATCAGGACAACTGCCTGTTCCTTCATGACGATGTGACCGACGCCGACATGCCCTATTTTCAGGAGTTGGCGAAGTTCGTCACAGACGGTCTGGATGTATGCGGGTATATCTACTGTCCCGGTGACATGATGGCGACCAACCCGCGTTGGTGTCAGCCTGTCCGCGTCTGGCGAGAGTATTTCCGGGGCTGGATCGACAAGCCTGATCCCATGGCGCAAATGCTGGCCTCGGTGATGTACGACCTGCGTCCTATCGGCGGCGACGAAAGCCTGTTTGAGGGGCTGCAAAAAGAAACGTTAGAGCGGTCTGCTGCGAACTCGATCTTCGTAGCGCATATGGCCTCGAATGCGCTGAAGCACACGCCGCCGCTTGGGCTGCTGCGCGGCATTGCGACCATCCGCTCGGGTGAGCACAAGAACCACTTGGATATGAAGCACAACGGTGTGGTTCCGGTGGTGGATCTTGGGCGCATCTATGCGCTGCAGGGCAAGCTGACCGAGGTCAACACCCGGGCTCGGCTAGAGGCCGCTATCGACGCGCATGTCGTAAGCGAAACCGGCGGGGCCGACCTGTTGGCGGCCTATGACTTAATCGCCAATGAACGGCTGGAACATCAGGCGGCCCAGATCAAGAACGGTCAGGCGCCAGACAACTTCCTGTCGCCATCAGACTTGTCAGATTTTCAACGAAGCCATCTGCGGGACGCGTTCGTCGTTATCCGCTCGATGCAATCCGCGCTTGGCCATGGACGGGCCGCGCCGGGTTAAGGGAACACTTGGGGAGGAACAATGTTTCTTGAATTGATCGCAACTTTTGTGGCGGGTCTTGCTGCCGCGGGACTGGTAATGCTGGTGAACCGAACCATCGGCGGGCGGCTTCCCCGGTGGTTCACCCCTGCCTTTGCGGGTGCTGCCATGATCGGATTTACGATCTGGAACGAGTATAACTGGTTCAACCACACCACCTCGCAATTGCCCGAAGGGATCGAGGTTGTCTCGACGGTCGAGAAGACCGCGATTTATCGCCCTTGGACCTACATTGCCCCTTATATCGATCGCTTCGCGGCCGTCGATTACGCCAGCATCATGACCAATCCGCAGGCTCCGGATCACCGCATTGTCAGCGTTGTATTCATGGGCCGCTGGTCACCGGTTCGTCAGGTTCGGATGTTGTTTGACTGCGAAGGCGGACGCCGGATCGATCTGGTGGACGGGATTGATCTTGATCCGGACGGGTTGCCTCCGGAAGGGACGCCATGGATTGGCATGGAATCCGACAGCCCGCTTCTGATCGGGGCCTGCAAGGAGGTATAACCATGTCCGAGACCTCGATCCTGATCGTCGAAGACGAAGACAACATCGCGCTGGCGCTGACCCATGTATTGCGGCGCGAAGGCTATGCGGTCGACCGGGTCGCGGATGGCGCCAAAGCGGTGCCCGCTATTCGGGCGATGTTGCCTGATCTGGTGTTGCTCGACGTGATGCTGCCCGAGGTCTCTGGCTATGAGATTTGCCAGACTGTTCGGATGGATGAAGGTCTGACGGACGTGAAGATTCTGATCATGACGGCGCGTGGCACCGATGTAGAACGCCGCAAAGGTCTGGCGCTTGGGGCGAACGGGTTCATCACCAAGCCGTTTGAGCTGACCGACCTGAAGCAGCAGGTCGCGGATTGTCTGGCAGGTGATGCCTCATGAAAATCACCGAGAAACTAAGCCTGCGCATTCGGGTCTTTTTGTTTTTCGCCTTTCTCGGGCTGGCGTCCGTTGGGGCGGTAATCGCCGGTTTGATCTTTGCCTTCCAAAGAGCCGCGCAGCCCGAGTTGGCGGATGCCTTCACAATGGCGGGCCTGATTGCCAGCTTTGGCATTCTAGGGCTGACTGCATGGGTTTGGTTTCTATTCGATGAAAACGTAGCAAAAGCGATCCAGAAGCTGGCCGGTGGCATGATGGCCCGCGCCCATGCCGAAGTCGGACGTGAGATCGATCAGAACCCGGCGCGTTATCTTGGTGAACTGGCACCAGCGGCCAAGGCTGTCACCCAAAACCTGTCGATCACTCGTTCTGCCTTGGCAGAGGCGGTTGAACGGGAAACCGAACAAATTGCCCGCGAAAAGACCCGTCTGGCGGGTCTACTAGCGGATGTCCCCGAAGGTGTGTTGTTATGCTCGGGCGCCCATAACGTGGTGTTCTATAACGGCTCTGCGGTCGAGCTTTTGGCCGAAGAGGATATCGAGCCCGGCTTGAACCGTTCGCTTTTCACCTGTTTGCGGCCGGGGCCGATCCGCAGCGCCTATGCCCGACTGCGCGCGGGTGAAGCGGGTGCCTCGACCGAACTGATCTGCGCGACCATCGGTGAAGGTCGGGTGCTGTCGGCGCAGATGCGCCTGATGCGCATGGACGAGGGCGAAGTTCCGGGTCCGGGCTATGTTCTGACCCTGCGCGACATCACCGCCGAGCTTGCCCAGCACGCCGAGCGCGAAGAGATGATCGAAACGATGGTCGACCGCACCCGGCGTCCGGTGGCCAATATGCAAACCCTGTTGGGGGCCTTTGATGCGGGTGATGCCCCGCCCGAATTCCGAGCCGCGCTAGAGGCCGAGGTGGCAGGTCTTGCCCGAGACATTGATCGTCTGGGCAGCAAGCACGATGCGGAACGGGCGGCTTGGTGGCCAAAGGGAGAGCATCGCGCAGCGGATATCGTTGATGGGGTGATTTCACAGCTCGACTATCATGGCATCAACCTGACCGCAGATTCCGAACAACTGTTGCTGACCTGCGATGCCTATCAGGTCATCGCGCTTCTGTCGCATATTTCAGAGTATCTGGTGCGTCGCCACGGGGCCTCTGCCTTGTCACTGTTGGTGAGCGAGGATGAGCACGGCGGCGCGATGGTATCGCTTGGCTGGGCCGGCGAAACGCTGCCGTTTGGTATGCTGGACGACTGGCTGGAAGCCCCGATGGATGTCGGTTTGGCCCATATGACGGGTCGCAGCATCCTTCACGGGCACGCAACCGACATGTGGCCTGAACCGGGCATGGCGGGTCGCGCTGTGTTGCGCTTGCCGATCCAGAAAGCCTGCCGATTGGAAGACCGGGCCTCTACTGCCAAAAGTCGTGCCGCCTATGACTTTGACCTGTTGTCACGCGAAGTGAACGACGACTACGTGAATGTGCCGCTTCGGCAATTGTCCTTTGTGGTGTTTGACACAGAGACGACAGGGCTCTTGCCGCATCAGGGGGACGAGATCGTACAGATCGCGGGTGTGCGTCTGGTCAACGGTCGTCGTGTCGAAGGGGAAGAGTTCGACAGTCTTGTGAACCCCGGTCGCTCGATCCCGCCGGGCTCTACCGAAGTGCACGGGATCACCGAAGCCATGGTGGCTGACGCGGACCCGATCCAGACGGTGGGCCGACGGTTCCACCGCTTTGCAGAGGGCGCTGTTTTGGTGGCCCACAACGCCCCGTTCGATATGGCGTTTTTCAAGCGGCACGAAGGCAATATCGGCAAGCTGTTCGATCATCCGGTTCTGGATACCGTCCTTCTGTCTGCGGTTCTGTTCGGTCAGTCCGAAACGCATACACTTGACGCGTTGACCGAACGGCTTGGCATCATCATCCCGCCAGAGCTTCGCCATACGGCGATGGGCGATACGGTGGCCACGGCCAAGGCGTTCGAGATGATGTTGCCGATGCTACAGGCAAAAGGCCTGAACACCTTCGGGGACGTTTTGGTCGAGGTGCGCAAGCACGCTCGGCTCATACAAGATCTGAACGCCGATCAGGCCGCCGCGAACGGATCCACCGGGTAACCGACCCGCGCCAAGTAAAGCCCCTGCGGCGGCGAAACAGGTCCACAGGCCGCACGGTCGCAGGCCTCTAGCGCAGCCTTAACATCATCCGGGGTCCATGACCCGGCCCCCACGCGTTCTAGGGTGCCGACGAAACTGCGCACCTGATTGTGCAGGAAGCTGCGGGCGCGCACGTGAAAACGGAACTCTTGCCCGCCGGGGTAGGGGTGCTCTTCCACCCGAAGCTCGTCCAGTGTCTTGACCGGAGAGGCGGCCTGGCACATGGCCGCGCGGAAAGTGGTGAAATCGTGCAGGCCGATCAAGTGGTCGGCGGCCGCTTGCATCGCGTCGCGATCCAAGGGCTGGGACACCTGCCAGACCTTACCGTCATCATGCGTAACAGGCGCACGACGTGTCACCAGCCGGAACAGGTATTGCCGCTCGACCGCCGAGAACCGTGCGTGAAATTCATCATCTGTGCGCGCACAGGCCACGATTGATACGGGTAGCGGCTTCAGGTGATAGTTCAGAGCCTCTGACAGGCGGAACGGATCCCAGTCCTTTGCCATATCGCAATGGGCCACCTGACCGTAGGCATGTACCCCGGAATCGGTGCGACCTGCTGCTGCGATGGACGGCACGTCGCGTTCCAGTTTGGCCAAAGCAGCCTCTACCGCCCCCTGAACAGAGGGCTGGTCCGCCTGACGCTGCCACCCGGCAAAGGGCGCGCCATCATATTCAACTTTAAGCGCGTATCTGGGCATGGTGGTCCGGTTACACCTCACACGAGCAATTGGCAATCTTCGGGGCACTTCCTATCTTGGGATCAACAGTCAGGAGACAGCCCTTGGGTATTGGTGAGATTGCAGGTGACCTGTGGCGTAACGTGGAAGAGGTGGGCGAGACCCTGACCGCCCCGTTTTCGGATCCGGTGATCCGTTTGGGTGTGACCGGTCTGTCGCGGGCCGGTAAAACGGTGTTTATCACCTCGCTTGTTGCAAACCTGCTGGACCGCGGGCGCATGCCCGCGCTGCAATCGGGCAGCGCGATCACCACCGCCTACCTTCAGCCGCAGCCAGACGACACGGTGCCCCGGTTCGACTATGAGACACATCGTGCGGCCCTGACCGCGCCAGAACCGTTTTGGCCCGAAAGCACCCGCGCTGTGTCGCAACTGCGCCTGTCCCTGCGGGTGCAGCGGCAGGGGATGCTGGGCGCGATGTCAGGCCCGCGTACGGTGCACCTTGATATCGTGGATTACCCCGGCGAATGGCTTCTGGACCTTGGCCTGCTGGATCAAAGCTTTGCCGAGTGGTCGGAAGAAACCTTGGCGCGGATTGAAAACCGGACCGAGGCCGCAGAGTTCCTGAAGCAACTTGATGGCGCAGAGCCTGCCGCGAATTTCGAAGAGTCGCTCGCCAAGGTTTTGGCCAGTTCTTTCACCGGCTATCTTCATGCGGCGCGCGAAGCGGGGTTTTATGACTGCACCCCGGGTCGGTTTCTGCTGCCCGGAGAGATGGAAGGCTCGCCGGTTCTGACTTTCGCGCCCCTACGGATGACCGGAAAAGCCGCGAAAGGCAGCTTGCAAGCCGAGATGGAGCGCCGGTTCGAGGCCTATAAGTCCCGCGTCGTGAAACCCTTCTTCCGTGACCACTTTGCCCGGATCGACCGACAAGTGGTGCTGGTCGATGCGCTTGGGGCGATCCATTCGGGCCCTGCCGCGCTAGAGGACCTGCGTGGCGCGATGGCGCGTATCCTGTCGGCCTTCCGTCCCGGTCGGAATGCGTGGCTGACCACGTTATTGCGTGGCAAGCGGGTCGAGAAAATCCTGTTTGCCGCCAGCAAAGCCGACCACCTGCATCACCTGCAGCATCCGCAGTTGACCGCTGTTCTGGAAGCCCTGCTACGAGAGGCCAAGGACCGCGCCGATTTCTCGGGCGCAGCGACCAAGGCCATGTCGATTGCCGCTTTAAGGGCGACGGTCGAAGAAACCATCAGCCACAAAGGTGAGGACGTGAATTGCGTCTCGGGCATCCTGCTGGATAGCGGCAAGCGTGCCGCGATGTATCCCGGCACCTTGCCCGAGGACCCCAATCAACTTCTCTCGGCTGCCCGCAGTGGTGCCGATGCTTGGCTGGAGGCTGACTATAACCTGATGCGATTTGCCCCTGCGCCCTTGCATCTGAAGCGTGGCGACGGGCTGCCCCACATCCGGCTGGACAAGGCCGTGCAATTCCTGATCGGAGATCGCCTGTCATGACCAAGGGCCCGATTGTTATCGACCTCGACTCAGAGGCCAAAGAGACCCCGGCCACCGCGCCGCCGGTGCCAGAGGTGCAGGGTGATATCCCGCAGGGCCAAGCCATGAAGGCGCTGGCACAGGCTGCATCCCGGCCCCGGTCACCGTGGGCAAAGTGGTTCTGGGGCGCGGTTACGGGGCTGCTTGGGTTGATCCTGTCCGTGGCGATCTGGGATTTCGTGACAGGCCTTTTGACACGCAATTCAGTCCTTGGGGGCGTTGCACTGGCGCTGGCAGGAGTTGTGCTGCTTGGTTTGGTCCTGTTCGGAATACGCGAGCTGGCCGGGTTTGCCCGGCTACGTCGGATGGATGGGTTACGCAAGTCGGCAGAACAGGCTTTGGCAGAGAACGATTTGGCGCAGGCGCACCGGGTCAAGGATCGGCTTCTGCAGACCTATTCCGCGCGCCCTGACACAAGCTGGGGCCGCGCCCGATTGGCCGAGCGTGAAGCCGATGCCTTTGACGCGGATACTTTGCTGGGATTGTTCGAGGTCGAGGTTTTGTCCCCACTTGACCAAGCCGCACAGGCAGAGGTTCAGGCCGCAGCCCGTCAAGTTGCGACGATTACCGCGCTGGTGCCTTTGGCGCTGGCTGACCTGATCTCGGCACTGGTGGCCAATCTGCGTATGATCCGGCGGATCGCGGAAATCTATGGCGGCCGCAGCGGTGTTATCGGAAACTGGCGTCTGACCCGATCGGTCCTGACCCATCTGGTAGCCACCGGCGCTTTGGCGGTGGGGGATGATATGCTCGAGCCGCTGATCGGCGGCGGTCTGTTGGGCAAACTGTCCCGCCGCTTTGGGGAAGGTATGGTCAACGGGGCCTTGACCGCGCGTGTGGGAGTGGCAGCAATAGAGGTTTGCAGGCCGCTGCCCTTTGTGACGACGAAGAAGCCCTCCGTCAGAAAAACGATCCAGAAAGCCCTGTCGGGTCTGTTCAAGTCCGAGAGCTAGCGCAGCTTGGGCACGCCACCCGGCAGGGTTTCGCGCTCTACCACACCTGCTCGCAGACTGCGGCCGATCCTGCGAGCGAGTTCCGACCATGCTGCCGCTTGCTCGGGGCGGAGTTCGGCGCGCAGGACGCGGTCGAACAGGCCCAGCCAAGGATCGAACATGCCGGGGCGGACGTTACCGGCTTTGACGTGTGCCTCCATTGGGGACCCGTCATAACTGCGCTCATGCAGGATAGCGTTGGCCCAGAAATCGGCCACCTTTGCCTCGTGCGTCTCCCAGTCTTGGACGTGCACGGCGAACACCGGACCCAAGCCGGGATGAACCCGTATCAGGGCATAGAATTCGCGGACCACGCGCTCTATCTCGGGGCGGGTGATGTCGAACTTGGGGGGCAGGGAAGTGCTCATGGCGCCAATAGAGCCCAACGGAACAGGGGCAGCAAGAGACATCTTGCCGCCCGAGTTCGTGCTAGCCCCAATTATGCGGGGCGTAGACCTTGTGTCGGCCTGACCATTGCTGACCGTGTCAAGGCAGAGGGCATAAGGGCAAAGCCGGGTTCGAAATCGGCGTAATTGCAGGTGATTTCCTCGCCTTCTTCAATGTCGAACAGCGCAACGCCGCGGATGTGACCAGCGAAGGTGACATTGGGGTATTCAGCGTGGTTCATGAACCGGCCGTTGTCGATCTCGATCACCAGAAGATCGGTGTTTTCGTGATAGGGATAGGCGTATTTATCCAGATAGTTTTGCAGGATGTAGTCGCTGCGCGCGATATCGGCGCGGTGGACAAGGCGGTCAAACCGGCGGTCGAACCGCCAGATCACGGTGCCTTTTTCGATGTCTTTCGCGGCGAAAACGCCGACCCCTTCAATTGCACTGGGGCCGACAAAAGTTTCAACTGTCAACATGACAGGCAGAACCTTCCAAATAGGGTGGGTGCCGCCGGTACCGTTGGTGCTTTTCCAACCAGCCCGGTCTTGCGTAGGACAGATTTTGTACCGGCTGCGGCGAAATACAAGGGGCGCGTGATCTGTAACAGAAAATGTGATCGCGCAGGGTTGGGGCTTGCCCTCTGGACGCCCCCGAGACTCAAGCCTATAAGGCGGTGTATGACCCACCAGATGGCGATCATTATTCGAATTATATGCCCGGCGCTCGCTGCTTGAGACGCCGGGACAAGGCGCTTGATCCTTCGCGCCGCCCCAACCTCTGACATGACTGATACGCCAAAGGACCACGACCGATGTGTGCCGATACGCCTGAATACAAAAATACTTTGACGCTGCCCGAAACCGATTTCCCGATGCGCGCTGGCTTGCCCAAGCGCGAGCCCGCGTGGCTGGAACGGTGGGAGAAGATCGGCGTCTATGACCGCCTGCGCGAAAAGACGGGCCGCAAGCCTTTTACCCTGCATGATGGCCCTCCTTATGCGAACGGCCACCTGCACATCGGCCACGCGCTGAACAAGACCATCAAGGACATGATCGTGCGTAGCCATCAGATGATGGGCTTTGATGCGCGCTACGTTCCGGGTTGGGATTGTCACGGCCTTCCGATCGAATGGAAGATCGAAGAGCAGTACCGCAAGAAGGGTAAGAACAAGGACGAGGTGAACGTCGTCGACTTCCGTCAGGAATGCCGCAAGTTCGCCGAGGGCTGGATCGACATCCAGCGCGAAGAGTTCAAGCGTCTCGGCATCACCGGCAACTGGGCTGATCCCTATGTGACCATGGACTATCACGCCGAGCGTGTGATCGCCGAGGAATTCATGAAGTTCCTGATGAATGGCACCTTGTACCAAGGGTCCAAGCCCGTGATGTGGTCGCCAGTCGAAAAGACCGCGCTGGCCGAAGCCGAGGTTGAATATCACGACAAGGAAAGCTTCACCATCTGGGTGAAGTTCAAGGTCGCTGAACCGGCGGACGCCGATTTGGCGGGCGCGATGGTCGTGATCTGGACGACGACCCCTTGGACCATGCCGTCGAACAAAGCCGTCGTTTACGGCGAAGACATTTCTTATGGCCTGTACGAGATCACCGGCACTCCGGACGAGTGCTGGGCGAACGTAGGCGATAAATACCTGCTGGCCGACAACCTGGCTGGCGACGTCATGGCGCGTGCCCGTCTGGAAGAGGGGCAGTGGACCCGTGTCCGCGATGTCCCGACTTCTGAACTTGAAGGGCTGGCGCTGACCCACCCGCTGTATGGCGCCGAAGGGTCGAATGGCGAATGGGACGACCTGCGCGACTTCCGCGCGGCCGAGTTTGTGACTGACACCGAAGGTACTGGCTTTGTGCACTGCGCGCCTTCCCACGGTATGGAAGAATATGAGCTTTACCGTGATCTGGGCATGCTAGAGCAGGTCATCACCTATAACGTCATGGACGATGGCGGCTTCCGGGCGGATCTGCCGTTCTTTGGTGGCTCTTACATCCTGTCCCGCAAGGGCGGCGAGGGCGACGCCAACAAGAAGATCATCGACAAGCTAGTCGAGGTTGGCGGGCTGCTGGCACGCGGCAAGATCAAGCACTCTTACCCGCACTCGTGGCGGTCCAAGGCCCCTGTGATCTATCGCAACACGCCCCAGTGGTTTGCTGCGGTTGATAAAGCGGTTGGCGACGGTCAGGACGAGATGGGAACCACCATCCGCGAGCGTGCGCTGAACTCTATCGACCAACTGGTGAAATGGTGGCCGCAAAGCGGCCGCAACCGCCTGTATTCGATGATCGAAGCACGCCCCGACTGGGTTCTGTCGCGCCAGCGTGCCTGGGGCGTACCGCTGACCTGTTTCACCAAGAAAGGCGCTTTGCCGACCGACGCAGACTATTTGCTGCGCGACCCGGCCGTAAACGCACGGATCGCCGAAGCGTTCGAAGCAGAAGGTGCCGATTGCTGGTACGAGGACGGCGCGAAAGAGCGTTTCCTTGGCGCTGATTACAACGCTGATGATTGGATTCAGGTTTATGACGTTCTGGACGTATGGTTCGACTCTGGCTCGACCCATGCCTTCGTCCTGCGCGACCGTGAGGACGGGACCGAGGACGGGATCGCTGACGTCTATATGGAAGGCACCGACCAGCATCGCGGGTGGTTCCATTCTTCGATGCTGCAAGCTTGCGGCACGCTTGGTCGTGCCCCCTATCGCAACGTCGTGACCCACGGCTTCACGCTGGACGAGAAGGGCAACAAGATGTCCAAGTCGCTTGGCAACACCATCGTGCCAGAGGCCGTGGTGAAGCAGTATGGCGCGGATATCCTGCGACTGTGGGTGGCACAGACCGATTACACCGCGGACCAGCGGATCGGGCCGGAAATCCTGAAAGGTGTGGCCGACGGCTATCGCCGTCTGCGCAACACCCTGCGCTTCATGCTGGGCAACCTGAATGAGTTCGAGGCTGCTGAAGCCGTTGATCCCGCAGACATGCCGGAGTTAGAGCGTCTGGTGCTGCACCGTTTGGCTGAATTGGATGCGATCGTCCGCAAAGGCTATTCCGAGTTCAACTTCCAAGGTGTGTTCCAGGCGATCTTCAACTTTGCCACAGTGGACCTGTCGTCTTTCTACTTCGATATCCGCAAGGATACGCTGTACTGTGACGCTGCAACCTCGGCTGACCGCCGTGCAGCGCGCACCGTGTTGGACATTCTGTTCCACCGCTTGACCACTTGGTTGGCGCCGATCCTACCCTTCACCATGGAAGAGGTATGGCTAGAGCGTTTCCCGGGTGACGACAGCTCGGTCCACCTGGTCGACTTCCCCGACACCCCATCTGAATGGGCGGACGAAGCATTGGCGGCGAAATGGGCGGGGATCCGTCAGGTGCGCCGCGTGGTGACCGCCGCGCTGGAAATCCAGCGTCGCGAAAAGGTCATCGGCGCTTCGCTAGAGGCAGCTCCGGTGGTTCATGTGGCCGACGCAGATGTTCTGAAGGCGCTGAAGTCGGTCAACTTCGCCGATATCTGCATCACTTCGGCAGTCCAGCTGACGGGCGATTCGTCCCCCGCCGAGGCCTTCCGCATGCCAGAGTCCGAGGGCGTTGGTGTCGTGTTCGAAAAGGCAGATGGCGAGAAATGTCAGCGCTGCTGGAAAATCCTACCAGACGTCGGAAGCCACGCCCACGAAGGAACCTGTGGGCGGTGTAGCACTGCGCTAGGCTAAGACAGTTAGATCAAACTCTGATGCTCCCGCTCTTTGTAGCGGGAGTTTTCGTTTCACGCCGTTGCGGGAAGCGAACGATCTTGCCCCCTTCTTCGACTGTCGGGAATTTGGGGGCGTAGACGCCATCGTTTTCAAGTCGTAGCCGCTCTTCAGCGACGGCAACGGACAGTGAATAGGCAAGCTCTTCAAGCTTCATGATATTCGCTGCGCGAATGGATTCGACTAAATTATCCAGCAGCTGGTCACGTGTAATCTCAGACATATCAAATTCCATTGTGACAAATTGGACTAACTAGAATCGCTAAAATACTCGCCACAATTAAGACTTATTTTTGCCTCTTTTGGAAGTCGGCCAATGGAAACAGTGTTTTGCCTACTGTTTTTGACGGGGATGCGCGCGTTCGTAAGCGTCCATAAGGTGCGCCGTATCGACGGCCGTGTAGACCTGAGTTGTCGACAAGTTTGCGTGCCCCAAAAGCTCTTGGATCGCGCGTAGATCGCCGCCGGCCGCCAACAGATGCGTCGCAAAACTGTGCCGCAGCGCATGGGGCGTGACCGTGTCTGGCAGACCGAGTTGGTTGCGAAGTTTCTCCATCAGGCCGGACACCAGTCGTGTATTCAGTTGGCCGCCGCGTTTGCCACGAAACAGGGGCGCGTCGTTGGTAAGATCGTGCGGACAAAGGCGGGCGTATTCGGCCACAGCATCTTTCGCAGCGGGCAGAACGGGGACTTGCCGTTCTTTTCCTCCTTTGCCGCGAATGGTTAGGACGTCGGGCAAATCCCGATAAGCGCCGGTTAGGTTCAGGGCCTCTGATATACGCAGCCCACACCCGTATAAAAGCGTGATGACCGCCGTATCGCGAGCCTGCATCCACGGCTCGGAAGACTGAAATTCCACGTGATCCAGAACAGCCTTGGCCGCATCTTCGGACAGGGGGCGGGGCAGCTTGCGTTGGAACTTGGGCGCACGGGCCGTCAGGACGTGGGTCGCGTCGAAATCCTGTCTTTCAGAGAGCCATCGGTAAAAGCTTTTGACGGCGGACAGGCTGCGAGCGACCGAGCGTGCGCTTTTGCCGTCTGCCCGCATCCGGGCAAGCCATGCCCGCATGTCCCGCGTTTTCACGGCCTTTAGCCCGGCAAGAGAGACCGGCGCACCGTGATGGTCTGTCAGAAACAGGAAAAAGTGAACCAAATCAGATTGATAGGCTGTCAGCGTGTTGTCGGATGCATCCGCAATGCTTTTCTGATGCGCCAGCCAGCCGTCAAGGAAATCCCGCGCGGCTGGTGACAGTGTCAGGCTCATGAAAGCCAGTGGCGCATTGACCGTTCAAACACGCCAGCGAAGAAAATCAGAAGGTCGGCCCCCTGTTGGGGCGAGAACTGATGCGGGTCACTTGAGGCCAGCGCCAACAGGCCGGGCAGGCGACCCGGACCGAAGTCCAGCCGCATCAGGGCTTCGGACTGAAGGTTGCTGTTCCGGTTCTCATAGATCTCGGGCTGGCCGGGGCTCATCTGGCGCAGGACAACCTTGCGCCCCGCTGGTGTTCCGGGCTGGGTCAGATAGTTTTCCAGAAAGCCCGGTTCGGCCAGCAACAGAACTTCGTTAAGATCTTTAAGGGTGTCCCCGACGCGATCAGGGCCAGCTTCCAGAACTAGCCGAACGCCATCCACGCGTAGAATCGCAGCCACTTCGCTGTGCAGGTTGTGAAGGAAGTCGGTAAATTCGACCGGATCCATCATCTTCAGGATCGCGCGATGAATCTGGTTGGTGCCAGCCATGTTGTCGTAGGCGGCTGCTATGACTGACCTGTGGGTGTCCTCCAACTGATCCAGACGGCTTTCCAACCGTTTCATGGCGACACTGCGCAGGTCGACGACATTCGCGCCCTGCGACTTATCGTTGGCAGCAACAAGGGCCTGCATCAGGGCCTGATCTTCCAGAATAACACTGGGATCAGCGATAATGCGGTCGCGCAGCACTGCTGCGGGATCTACTGGGTCTGTCATGGCTCGGCCTCGGTCCGATTGGTGTTTTTTCGTCACTCTACACAAGTTGAGCATCATTTCTCGACCTTTTTTTGACCGGAATGGGGGCTGTGGCGAGAAAGACTCGGTCAGCTTTGGGGGTTTGCGCATCCCTTCCGACGGGCCTAGGGTGGCGGACGTGTTTGAGATTTGCCCGGCTCATGGATCTGCCCGAATTTTACCCTGAACAGACGTTGGTTGGAGTGCTGACCACGCAGCCTTTGGACCGGCTGCTGGATTACCGTGCGCCTGAAGGCGGGTGTTATCTTGGCGCCTTTGTCGAGGTGCCCTTGGGTCCGCGCAAGGTTCTGGGCGTGGTTTGGGGCCCCGGGCAAGGTGGGTTTGATCCGGCCCGTATCCGGCAAGTGAACCGCGTGTTGGACGCGCCGCCGATGCGCGAGGAGATGCGACAGTTTCTGGGGCGTGTGGCCGATTACACCCTGACCCCAATGCCTGCGATGCTGCGCCTTGCCAGCCGCGCGCCGGGGCTGGGGGACGCGCCTTCGATGCGGAAGATCTATCGTCTTGGGACGGGCACGGTAGAGCGTCAAACTGATGCCCGAACACGGGTCTTGGAAACCTTAAAAGACTATGGCGGACTGGCTTTCACCCTAGGCGAATTGGCCGAGATGGCAGGGGTATCAACCTCTGTCGTCAAGGGGTTGGTCAAGCTGGGCGCTGTTAGGGAAGAGGACAGCCCCCGCGATTTGCCTTACCCGCGTCTGGATCCAGCATTGCAAGGGGTGAAGTTGGCCGACGACCAGCAAGAGGCGGCAAACAAGCTGATCTCGGGTGTCGCCAGCGGATCTTATGGAACCACCTTGTTGAAAGGTGTGACCGGGTCCGGGAAGACCGAAGTCTACCTAGAGGCGGTCGCGGAATGTCTGCGGCAGGGGCGGCAGGCCTTGGTTCTGTTGCCCGAAATTGCATTGACCGCCGAGTTCCTGACCCGCGTGGAAAAGCGGTTCGGGGCAAAGCCGGCAGAGTGGCATTCAGGCGTGACCATGACCGAGCGGCGCCGTTGCTGGCGTATGGTCGGGCAGGGGGAAGCCCAGCTTGTGGTGGGCGCGCGGTCTTCTTTGTACCTGCCGTTCCGCGATTTGGGGCTGATCGTGGTCGATGAAGAGCATGATACCTCTTACAAGCAGGAAGACGGGGTGCATTACAACGCCCGCGACATGGCAGTTTTACGGGCCAGTCTGAACGGCGCGCATGTGGTCCTGGCCTCGGCCACACCAAGTCTTGAAAGCTGGGCCAATGCCGAGGCTGGGAAATACGGTCGGATCGACCTGACCAGCCGGTTTGGGGCCTCTGTGATGCCCGATATGCGGGCCATCGACATGCGCAGCGAAGACCTTCCGGGCAGCCGTTGGGTCTCGCCCACACTACGCGCAGCTGTACAGGCAAGGATTGAGGCTGGAGAGCAATCCCTGCTGTTTATCAACCGTCGTGGGTATGCCCCGGTCACCATTTGTCGTGCCTGCGGGCATCAGATCGGTTGCGATCATTGCGATGCGCGCATGGTCGAGCACCGCTTTCAAAAGCGTTTGGTGTGCCACCAATGCGGTGAAAGCAAACCGATGCCGCAGGCCTGCCCCTCGTGCGAGGTTGAAGGCAAGCTTGCCCCGGTTGGCCCCGGTGTTGAACGTCTGGCCGAAGAGGCCAAAGAGCTGTTCCCGGACGCTCGGATCGCGGTTCTGTCGTCGGATTTGTTCGGGTCCGCCCGTGCCCTGAAAGCGCAGATCGAGGCGATTGCCGGGGGCGAGGCCGACATCATCATCGGTACTCAGCTTGTGGCAAAGGGGCATAACTTTCCTTTGCTCACGCTGGTCGGGGTGATTGATGCTGATCTGGGGCTTCAGGGCTCTGACTTGCGCGCGGCGGAGCGGACATTCCAGCTAATGCGGCAAGTGGCCGGCCGGGCAGGGCGGGCCGAGAAGCCCGGCGAGGCCTTGTTGCAGACGTTTCAGCCCGAACACCCCGTGATCCGGGCCATTCTGTCAGGCGATGAAGAAGGGTTTTGGCGGGCCGAAGCCGCAGGTCGCGAAGCAGCTGGTGTACCTCCCTACGGTCGCATGGCGGGCATTGTGCTGTCCTCTCCGGACATACAGGCCGTGTTCGATATTGGCTCTGATCTGGCGCGAAACGCAGGTGCATTGCACGAAATCGGCGCGCAGGTATTTGGCCCGGCACCCGCGCCAATCGCGCGTATTCGCGGCAGGCATCGGGTCCGTTTGCTGGTCAAGGCGACCAAAGGTGCGCCTTTACAGGCTGCTTTGGCAAAATGGATTGCGCCTTTGAAGTTGCCAAACAACTTCCGTCTTCAGATCGATATCGACCCGCAGAGTTTCTATTGATCTAGCGGCCGATATATCGGTCTTGCCGGTGGTTCACCCCGACAATCACGTTCACCAAGGCAGCCCCTAGCAAGGAATAGATCACCAGCAAGGGTGTCTCTAGCAGCAAGAACGCTACAAGAAACAAAACCGCGTCAAATCCCAGTTGAATCCAGCCCGCCTGAACCCCCCAGCGATCCTGCGCCCACAGTCCCACGACGCCGACGCCCCCCAGTGAAGCCCCGTGTCTGAAGAAGGCCAATAGACCAAACCCGGCCAATACTCCGCCAGCGAAAGCTGCGAAAAGAGGGTGAAGGCTCTCGATGGTAAAGACCTGCGGCATGTAGTCGGCGCTAAGGGAGACCAGAGTGACCGAAATGGCTGTTTTGACCGTAAACCGGACCCCCATTCGGATGTAGGCGAAGATATAGAAAGGGAGGTTGATCAGAAAGAAGACCTGTCCAAAGCTGAGCGGCGTAAGCTGGTCGATCAAAACGCCCAGACCGGCCGTCTGACCTGTGATCAGATTTGCAAATTTCAGGAAATTGATGGCCAGACCAACTAGAAGCGCGCCGATACAGAACGCAAGAGCGTCTTCCCACAGCGCGTGAGAGGTTTGTTTATGTGGTTCACGTTTTGCCATCTGGATGCCTGAGATTGTAAGAGCTGCGCGTGTGTGTTCGCGCACACGAAGCGTGAATTGCACGAATTGCCCTCGCCAATGCAACCGGAAAGGCTGTAAGGCATGGCTATGTTTCGCAAAGTTCCCCTGTCCGAGGCAGCCAACCTGCCACGCTGGCGTCAGCCTGTAACGCTTTTGATGCTGATGGCTGTGGCTATGCCACTGGCGTTTTCCACGTGGAGCGCGCTGTTGAACAACTTCGTGATCGAAGCCGCAGGCTTTACCGGGGTCGAGATCGGCTGGCTGCACACGGTTCGCGAAATTCCGGGTTTTCTGGCGATCGGAGTGATCGCGCTGCTGCTGTTCATCCGAGAACAGGTCTTGGGGCTGGTTTCGCTGGCCATGCTGGGGGCGGCAACGGCCGTAACGGCGTGGTTCCCCTCGTTCAGCGGGATTTTGATTGTGACCATGATCAGCTCGATCGGGTTCCACTATTACGAGACGGTCAACCAGTCGCTTCAGCTTCAGTGGATCAAGAAGGAAAAGGCACCGCAGGTGCTTGGCTGGATCGTTGCGATCGGGTCTGGGGCCTCGCTGGCCTCTTACGGTTTGCTGGTGGTAAGCTGGAAGACCTTCGACCTGTCTTATAACTTCGTCTATCTCACGGCTGGTGGGGTTGCGTTGGCGATCACCCTGTTCTGTTTCTTTGCCTACCCGCAGTTTGAGGCTCCCCATCCACAGGTTAAAAAGATGGTGCTGCGCCGCCGCTATTGGCTTTACTACGCGCTGCAGTTCATGTCCGGCGCGCGCCGCCAGATCTTTGTGGTTTTTGCGGCCTTCATGATGGTCGAAAAGTTCGGTTTCGAAGTGCACGAAGTCACGGCGCTTTTGCTGATCAACTTCGTTGCCAACATGCTTTTTGCCCCGCTTATGGGCAAAGCCGTTGCGAAATGGGGAGAGCGCAATGCGCTGGTCTTCGAATACATCGGGCTGATTTGCGTCTTTCTTGCCTACGGGGGCGTCTATTACTTTGGCTGGGGCGTTATGGTCGCCGCGACGCTTTATGTTCTGGACCACCTGTTCTTTGCACTGGCCTTCGCGCTGAAAACCTATTTTCAGAAGATTGCCGATCCGGGTGACTTTGCCCCGACAGCCGCCGTGGCCTTTACCATCAACCATATCGCAGCGGTCTTCCTGCCGGCGCTTCTTGGCTACCTTTGGGTGCAGTCGCCTGGCGCCGTGTTCCTGTTGGCGGCGGGCATGGCCTCGACCTCGCTTCTGCTGGCGCTTTTGATCCCACGTCATCCAGAGCCCGGTCGCGAAACCAATTGGTCCCGGATCACAAGGCCGCAACTGGGCTAGTCGCCGCGTCAGAACCCCCTATATTGAGGCCATTGGAAAAGGGAGAGTCCGATGTTCTTTGTGCCGCGTAAAAAGCTTGAAATGGTCACTGCCGACGATGCTTTGCCTGGGCGGGAACATGCGATACCCACTGCGTCACAGCACTACGTGCTCAACCGTCCGCTGAAAGGCCCCTTCCCAGAGGGAATGGAGCTTGCCACCTTTGGGATGGGCTGTTTCTGGGGCGTTGAACGCAAATTCTGGACCATTGATGGAGTTTGGGTGACGGCAGTTGGATACGGTGCCGGGTACACTCCGAACCCGACTTATGAAGAGGTCTGCACGGGTCAGACTGGCCACAATGAAATCGTTCAGGTGGTCTATGACCCGAAGCTGGTGTCCTATGAAAGCCTGTTGCAGGCGTTCTGGGAAGGGCATGACCCGACGCAGGGGATGCGGCAGGGTAATGATCGTGGGACCCAGTACAGATCCGGTATCTACACCCATTCAGAGGCGCAGACACAGGCGGCTGAGGCCAGCAAGGCCCTTTTCCAGCACAGGCTTCGCCGCAAGGGCTATGGCATTATCACGACCGAGATCCTGCCCGCCGGACCCTTCTATTACGCCGAGGATTACCATCAGCAATACCTTGCTAAAAATCCCGGCGGTTACTGTGGTATCGGCGGAACGGGCGTGACCTGCCCGATCGGCACCGACGCTTGACGCCACGGCCCCTTCGGACTAGGCGCGTCAGGAAACCCTAGCCCCGAGAGAGCCGATGCCTACATTCACCGCCCTGACCACCCTGACTGGCAAAGATCCTGCAGAGGCCCTGGGCCTTGCGATGGAAAACTTGGTTCCCGAACCCACAGGCGTTGGCGTGTTCGAGGTCGAAGATGGCTCTGGCATCTGGGAAGTGGGCGGCTATTTCACCGAAGAGCCCGATCTGGCGGGGTTGGCACTGCTGGCCGCGCTGCATGGCGCCAAGGACTTCGTCGTCTCTGAGCTGCCAGAGGTGGACTGGGTCGCCAAGGTCAAGCGAGAGCTTGCACCGGTCGAGGCAGGGCGCTTCTTTGTCTATGGCAGTCACGATGCAGACAAGCTGCCCGAAGGCTCAATCGGGCTTCTGATCGAGGCCGCTATGGCATTTGGTACCGGCCACCACGGCACGACACTGGGTTGCCTGAAAGCCTTGGACCTGCTGATCTCGGAAGGGTTTGAGGCGCAGAAAGTGGCCGACATCGGTTGTGGGACGGCCGTGTTGGCCATGGCCGCGGCCAAGGTCTGGCCAGAGCCGGTCTGGGCCAGTGATATCGACGAAGTAGCGGTCGATGTAGCTCTGGCGAATGCAAGGTCCAATGGGCTTGAGGGAAAGGTTAACTGTATCGAGGCAACCGGCTTTGATCACGCTGAACTTGCTACGGCAGCTCCGTTTGATCTGGTATTTGCCAACATCCTCAAGGGGCCGTTGATTGGCCTGTCGCCTGATATGGCGACCCATATTCGCCCGGGCGGATATGCAATTTTGTCCGGCATCCTCAACCATCAGGCGGATGACGTGGTGACTGTTTATGAAGCGAACGGTTTCACTGTGCATAACCGTGCCGAAATAGGGGAATGGACAACTCTCTGTTTGCAAAGGTAGGTCTAAAGTGGCAAAATTGCGGCAGTATTAAGACATATATTTGATTCTGCCCAATTTACTGGAGTCCGCTGATGAACGATCCTCAGCACGATATATTTGTGAAACGCCTAAAGCGTGTGGAGCGCCTGAACCGTCGCGGTGCTGGCTTTGAGGCGGCCGGGACTTTAGGTCGCTCTTACTATAGCAAACGTGCTCGCAAACGGTCCCTTTGGGGGCCAGTTATAGTTGCTGCAGTTGCGTTCGTGGTCCTGAAAGCGATCATGGTTCAGCAGATGGGTGCCTTCGACTATCAAGCCCGTATCGAGAGCCTGCGTACTGGTTCAACGGTCGAGCAGGTCGGGGCCTTTGTCCTGCAGGCCGATCCCGCAACGCTTTGGTTGTCTGAGCAAATCAACAATCTCGCCCTCGCCTCTGTCGCTGACGAATAGAGGCGTCGTCGTAAGTTTTTGAAACACCCGCGTTCCTACGGGATCGCGGGTGTTTGCGTTTTTTGACCTCCGTAGTGCAAAACCTTTGATGCCCCAGGGCGGTTTGGTGCTTGGCGAATGTTCTCTTTTTGTGCTAGTTCTGGAAAAGAGCAAAAAAGACAGGGGCAGGCAATGCGCGTTCTGGGAATTGATCCGGGGCTGCGGAATATGGGCTGGGGCGTCATCGATGTCCGAGACAGCAAGATTTCGCATGTGGCCAATGGTGTATGTCAAACCGGAACCGGGCCTTTGGCTGAACGCCTTCTTAGCCTGCATAAACAATTGACCAATGTTCTGGCCGAATGGGCACCGACGACGGCAGCAGTTGAACAAACTTTCGTGAACAAGGATGGCGTAGGCACCCTGAAACTGGGGCAGGCGCGGGCAATCGCTTTGCTGGTTCCGGCGCAAGCCGGGCTGGAGGTGGGCGAATATGCGCCCAATGCCGTGAAGAAAACGGTTGTTGGGGTCGGCCATGCCGAGAAACAGCAGGTCGATCACATGGTGCGGCTGCAACTGCCCGGCGTGAAGATCGCAAATGCTGACGCGGCGGATGCTCTGGCCATTGCGCTGTGTCACGCGCATCACGCCAGGTCTTCCGGTCGGTTGGCGGCTGCGTTGCAGAGGGCCGCGTCATGATCGGTAAGTTGTCAGGTCGCCTAAGCTATAAGGGTCTGGATCACGTGATGCTGGATGTTGGCGGCGTAGGCTATGTCGTCTATGTCTCTGAAAGAACGCTGGCCTCTTTACCGCCTGTCGGAGAGGCCGCGTCCCTGTTCACCGAACTTCTGGTGCGTGAAGACCTGCTTCAGCTTTTCGGTTTCCCAACGATGCTGGAGAAGGAATGGCACCGGTTGCTGACCTCTGTTCAAGGGATCGGGGCGAAGGCGTCGATGTCCATTCTGGGAACATTGGGTGCCGAAGGCGTCGGCCGTGCGATTGCTTTGGGTGATGCCGCTGCGGTGAAGGCCGCGCCGGGTGTCGGGCCAAAGATCGCGCAGCGCGTTGTGAATGAATTGAAGGACAAGGCGCCCGCCGTCATGGCATTGGGGGCGGCATCGGAGGATGCGACACCAGTGGTTGAACCCGTGACTTCGGCTCCGACTGCCGCTGAAAAGCCCGTTGTGAAAGCTCCGTCAGCCTCGGCTCAGGCAGAGGCGCTGTCAGCCTTGTCAAACCTTGGCTATGGCCCGTCCGAGGCCGCAAGCGCCGTAGCGCAGGCGGCAGGCGAAACACCCGAAGCCGACACAGCCGGGCTGATCCGTGCGGCCCTTAAACTGCTTGCGCCGAAAGGGTAAAAGATGTCCGAACCCGACCCGACATTACGCCCAGACCGCCAGCCCGAAGACACTGACCGCGCCCTGCGCCCGCAGGGGCTGGACGAGTTCATTGGTCAGGCGGATGCGCGCGCGAACCTGCGTGTCTTCATTGAAAGCGCAAAGCAACGCGGCGAAGCGATGGATCACGCCTTGTTCCACGGGCCTCCGGGCCTTGGGAAAACGACCTTGGCGCAAATCATGGCGCGCGAACTTGGGGTGAACTTCCGGATGACCTCTGGCCCGGTGTTGGCCAAGGCCGGGGATCTGGCGGCGATCCTGACAAATCTTGAGGCACGGGATGTCCTGTTCATCGACGAAATTCACCGGCTCAACCCCGTGGTCGAGGAGGTACTTTACCCCGCGATGGAGGATTTCGAGCTTGATCTTGTGATCGGCGAAGGCCCCGCGGCAAGGACGGTTCGGATTGAGCTACAGCCCTTTACGCTGGTCGGTGCCACGACGCGGCTTGGGTTGTTGACGACACCGTTGCGCGATCGTTTCGGTATTCCGACGCGGTTGCAGTTTTACACGGTCGACGAGTTGCACCACATCGTCAGCCGGGGCGCGCGCTTGATGGGGATCCCAGCAGACGATGAAGGCGCGCGCGAGATTGCAAAACGGGCGCGGGGAACGCCCCGGATTGCCGGGCGCCTTTTGCGCCGCGTGGTGGATTTTGCCGTGGTCGAGGGCGACGGCCGGATCACGCAAGCAATCGCTGATAACGCCCTGACGCGACTTGGGGTGGATCACCTTGGGCTAGATGGCGCAGACCGGCGGTACCTTATGATGATCGCCGAGAACTATGCGGGTGGCCCCGTGGGGATCGAAACCATGGCGGCGGCTCTTTCGGAAAGCAGGGATGCTTTGGAAGAGGTGATCGAGCCATACCTGCTGCAACAAGGCCTGATCCAACGGACACCGCGCGGCCGAATGCTGGCGCAGAGGGCCTGGGATCATCTGGGGCTGTCGGCGCCCAAAGCCCCGGGGCAGACTGACCTGTTTGGAAAATAGGTCGATCCTTGGGGCTGGACCTTCTGGCTGAGTTTCGACAAGAACAGGCGCAACAAAGTGGAGCCTGACAATGACGCCCAAAGAGGTTGAAGCCCTGTTTACCCGTAGCGACGGGACCTACCTGTTTTCTCGGTGGGGGCGACCGATTGCACCCGTCGTATTCGGGGTGGAAGACGCCACCTTGCAGGTGGTCAAGGGCGCCTGCGAGGCCGTTGTGGCGCTGGCCGGGCACAAGATGGCGGAAACCGACCCCGAACTGGGGTCCAATCTGATGGTCTTCTTCCTGCGCGACTGGCAAGAGCTTCTGGACACGCCGAACATGGACCAACTGGTGCCTGAGCTGGGTCCGCTGGTTGGGCGGCTTAAGGACAGTGGTGCAAACCAGTATCGCTTCTTTCGCTTCGACGAGGATGGGGCAATCAAGGCGGCCTTTGTGTTTATCCGCATGGATGCGCAGCTGGCCCAAATGGCCGCTGAAGATCTGGCTCTTGGGCAGATGGTGCAAACCATTCTTCTATGGTCGGACGTGGCCTTTGATGCTCAAAGCCCCTTGGCCAAGACGCCTGCAGGGCCACTGGTACTGCGCCCAGAGATCGCCGCGGTGATCCGGGCTGGCTATGACCCTGTGATGCCCGCCGTGGCGCAAGACACCAGCCACGCGCTACGCCTGTTTGCGCGACTGGGGGATTTGGCATGACACATCAGTTTCCTGTTCGCGTTTACTATGAAGACACCGATCTGGCGGGGATCGTTTATTACGCCAATTACCTGAAGTTCATTGAACGCGGGCGCAGCGAATGGGTTCGGTCGATCGGCATCAATCAGGATCGGATGAAGCAAGATGAGGGTCTGATCTTCGTCGTCCGCCGGGTCGAGGCGGACTATTTGATCCCTGCGCGCTATGACGACGAACTGATCGTCGAGACCGAGGTGATCCAGCTTGGCAGCACATTTGTAGAGCTGAACCAGAAGGTTCTTCGTGGATCTGACACTTGTTTTACCGCTGTTGTGAAGATCGTTCTTATCAATAATTCTGGCCGTCCGGCGCGTATTCCGGCGGAACTTCGCCCAAAATTATCTGCCGGTTAGGCATATTTGCCTTCACGTTCGGTTGTATTGGCAATTGAACTTAAAACCCGATACTCTGCGTCGTAATTAAGGCCGTAACAAGCGGCGCAGAAACGAGCAGATTATGGAAACGGAAACCCTTGCGATGGCGCAGGAGATTGATTTCTCCATGCTGGCGCTATTCATGCGTGCCACCCTGACGGTGAAGATCGTGATGCTGATGTTGATCGCGGCATCCTTCTGGAGTTGGGCAATCATCATTCAAAAACACAAAACCTATCGCCGGGCGCGGCGCGAGGCGGATGTGTTTGATCATGCCTTCTGGTCGGGGGAACCGCTGGACGAGTTGTTCGATAAGATCGGGCCAGAACCCAAGGGCGCTTCGCAGCGGATCTTCGCGGCAGGAATGATCGAATGGAAGCGTAGCCATCGACAGGATGGCGGTATGATTGCCGGGGCCGCGACGCGGATCGACAGGAACATGGATGTCGCCATTTCGAAAGAAGGAGAGGCTTTGACCAGCGGTCTGCCGTTCCTTGCGACGGTTGGGTCTACGGCCCCGTTTGTCGGGCTTTTCGGCACGGTCTGGGGCATCATGAATGCCTTCATCGAAATTGCTCAACAACAAAGCACCAATCTGGCCGTTGTAGCGCCCGGGATTGCCGAGGCGCTGTTTGCGACCGCGCTTGGGCTTCTCGCGGCAATTCCGGCCGTTGTTGCCTATAACAAGCTGTCTTCCGACAGTGACCGCATCATCGGCGGCTACGAAGCTTTTGCCGACGAGTTTTCGACCATCATCTCGCGCCAGTTGGACGCCTGAGCGATGGGTGCGGGTGTCATCAAGGGCAAGCAGGGCGGGCGCAGGCGTCGCGGACGGCATCAGACGCAGGCCATGTCCGAGATCAACGTCACTCCTTTTGTCGATGTGATGCTGGTCCTGCTGATCATTTTCATGGTCGCGGCACCGCTGTCTGTGGTGGGTATCCCCATTGAATCGCCTGAAACCGCGGCCACTGCTTTGCCAAGCGAAGAGGAAGAGCCGCTGACGATTACGGTGACCGAAACCGGCGAAGTGGCGATCCAGACCACGCCGACCCCGCTTGATGAACTGATCCCGCGCCTGCAGGCCGTGGCGTCGGAACGATCCAGCCGCAAGGTTTTCCTGCGTGCAGATGGTCGTGTTCCTTACTCGCAAGTAGCCCAGATCATGGGCGCGCTGAACGCAGCAGGCTTCCGCGATATCGGGTTGGTGACCGAAAGCGGGGGTCCGACGCTGGACGGGGCCAACTAGGGGGCGCGCGTGAACACGGGCGTGATCATTTCAGGTCTGGGTCACGGATTGCTGATCCTGTGGCTGCTTTTCGGCGGGTGGTTCTCTCGGCCGGAAGAGGCTGAATTTACGACGACGGAGGTTTCTATCCTGTCCGAGACAGAGTTTCTGGCCCTGACCGCACCTGCGCGCGCACCGTCGATCGTGAACGAGGCGCCGGACGTGCCTGCACCCAACACGGAACTGGCGGCTTTGCCACCGGTCCCGTCCGATGCGCGACCAACGCCAGCGCCGCAACCGGATCAACCGACGCCTCCGAACCCGGAGGACGAGCCGGATGTCTCTCGGTTAACGCCAGCGCCCCCGAAAGAGGTCGCGGATGATCTGCCAGACCTGCCGATCCCGCCCGCGCCCGAAGAAAGCGCGAACCTGATCCCTGATATCGGTGCCCCGCGCCCGGTTGCCCGTGTCGCGCCAACCCCGTCTCCGGCGCCGACACCAGAGCTTGACCGTGCGCCCGAGGTCTCGAAAGCGCCGAAACCGTCAGAAGACGCAGCAGAACAGTTGCCGGAAGACAAAGATGCTGCCCCGGAAGAAGCCGCGCCCGAGATCGTGACCGAGGCCGAGGTGACCCAAAAGCAAGGCACGGCCCCGGCCAGTTCGATCCGGCCGACCGCGCGGCCCGCCCGAGTAGCAGCGCGACCCGAACCAAAACCCGAGCAAAAGCCTGCTCCGGCACCAGAACCCGTATCTCCGCCGCGCGACGCGCTGGCTGATGCATTGGCAGAGGCTCTGTCTGGCAGCGGCGATGCGCCCACCGGCCCACCTTTGACCTTTGGCGAACGGGATGCGTTGCGGGTCGCGGTCAGTCGTTGCTGGAACGTCGGCAGTGCTTCGACCGAGGCGTTGCAGACAACGGTGGTTGTGGGGGTCGAGATGACACCGGACGGCAAGCCTGTGCAGGGGTCGCTGCGGTTGATCTCGCACAGTGGTGGCAGCGAAGCTTCTGCTCGCCAAATGTTCGAATTTGCCCGCCGCGCGATCCTGCGTTGTGGGGCTTCTGGCTTTGATTTGCCGAAAGAGAAATATGGTCGCTGGCGCGACATCGAAATGACATTTAACCCGGAGAAAATGAGGATCAGATGATGCTACGGACAGTTCTCCTTGCACTGGCGCTGGCCAGTCCGTTCACCGTCCCGACTGCGTTTGCGCAGGATGGCCCACTGCGGATCGAAATCGACGAGGGTGTGATCGAACCGCTGCCCTTCGCAGCCCCGACCTTCATCGCGGAAACGCCGCGCGCGGCGGCTTTGGCGGAAGAGATCACGCGGATCGTGGCCGCAGACCTGGCTGGAACAGGTCTGTTCCGCGAAATCCCAATGGCGGCACATATCGGGCGGATCACCAGTTTTGACAGCCCGGTTCAATATGCCGACTGGCGCGCGATCAACGCACAGGCGCTTGTGACGGGTGCGGTGAACACTGATGGCACCAATATCACCGTCAAATTCCGCCTGTTCGATGTGTTTTCCAATGCGCCCTTGGGCGATGGCCTACAGTTTGGCGGCACCACTGCCAGCCTCCGCCGCGTGGCCCATAAGGTGGCAGATCAGGTCTACAGCCGGATCACGGGCGAGGGCGGTTATTTCGACAGCCGCGTGGTCTATGTTGCGGAAAGCGGGCCGAAGAATGCGCGGCAGAAACGCCTTGCGGTCATGGATTACGATGGGGCGAACACCAGCTATCTGACGGATGCAGCCAGCATCGTGTTGGCGCCGCGGTTCTCTCCGGCAGGGGACCGGGTGCTTTATACCAGCTATGAAACCGGCTTCCCCCGAATCTATGCACTGAACCTTAACCAGATGACCCGTCGCGCGTTGGATGACCAGCCCGGCACCATGACCTTTGCACCGCGCTTCGCGCCAGATGGGAACACGGTTGTCTTCTCGCTGTCCCAAGGTGGCAACACTGATATCTATTCGCTGAACCTTGCAAATGGATCGCGTCAGCGCCTGACTTCTGGTGCGTCGATTGATACCGCGCCCAGCTTTTCACCTGACGGTCGGTTTATCGTCTACGAAAGCGACCAATCGGGTAGCCAGCAGCTGTACATCATGCCAGCGGGTGGCGGCGAAGGTCGCCGGATCAGCTTTGGCAAGGGCCGCTATGGCACCCCGGTCTGGTCGCCGCGTGGGGATCAGATCGCATTTACCAAACAGTATCAGGGCCGCTTCCATATTGGCGTGATGCGCACGGATGGATCGGAAGAACGCCTGCTGACGGCCTCGTTCCTGGATGAGGGGCCGACGTGGTCTCCTAACGGACGTGTGATCATGTTCACCCGGGAAACCGCTGGTGCGGGCGGGGCGCCTGCGCTCTACTCTGTCGATATTACCGGGCGCAACCTGCGTCGGGTGTCTACTGTTGGGGCTGGGTCCGATCCCGCCTGGTCGCCGCTATTGCCGTAGGGGCAGAATTTCACAATCGGCGCGGCAATGCTATGATCGCGCCATCGAGCCAAGAATGAGAACAAGGATGTTCCAAATGAAACTTTTCACAAAAAGCCTTTTGCTGGTTGGCGCGCTTGCCGTGTCTGCCTGTACCGACCCGGGCCGCTTTGGCGGTGGTGCCGGTGGTTTTGGCGACGGGGCAGGCGGGCTGAACGGCTCTGTCAACGACCCGCGCTCGCCTGCGTATTTCCAACAGACGGTTGGGGACCGGGTGCTGTTTGCCGTGGACCAACATGCGCTTTCGCCCGAGGCGATGGCCGTTCTGGATGGGCAGGCGCAATGGCTTATGTCCAACCCTGAATACACCGCAATCATCGAAGGTCACGCAGACGAACAAGGCACCCGCGAATACAACGTGGCCCTTGGCGCGCGTCGTGCGAACTCTGTCTTCGAATACCTCGAGTCGCGTGGGGTGGCCTCGAACCGCCTGCGCACCGTTAGCTATGGTAAAGAGCGCCCGATCGAGATCTGCTCGACCGAGGTTTGCTATGCCAAGAACCGCCGTTCGGTCACCGTCGTGACTGCCGGTCTGTCCAGCTAATAGGAGGCCGCCATGCGGGCACTGTCGCTGATCCTTGGTCTGACCTTTTGCGCACCAGCCTTCGCGCAAAGCAACGAACAGACCTTGGCCGATATCCGTCAGGAAATGTCGGTTCTGTATGTCGAGTTGCAGCGCCTCAACCGGGAGCTTTCGACGACCGGTGGGGCGAGCGGCGTGGCGACTCCTGGCTCTGTCCTTCAGCGCGTGACCGCGCTGGAGGAACAATTGAACCGGCTGACGGCGAAGACCGAACAGCTGGATTTTCGTATTAATCAAGTGGTTGCCGATGGCACCAATCGCCTTGGCGACCTGCAATTCCGTGTTTGCGAACTGGATCCCGGCTGTGACATCGCCAACCTGCCTGAAACACCTGTTTTGGGTGGCGGTGACCTGCCGCAGGCGATCCGTCCTGCGATCACAGAGTCGCCGGTGAAAGCCCCCGAACTCGCCGTCAGTGAACGGGCCGATTTCGAGGCAGCCTCGCAAGCGCTGGCCGATGGGGCCAACCGCGCCGCGGCGGAACAGTTCGCGCTATTCGTCGAGAATTATCCCGGCGGCCCGCTGACAAGCGAGGCGCATTTCATGCGCGGGGAGGCGCTGCGCAACATGGGCGACATCACCCCGGCAGCCCGCGCTTACCTGCAAAGCTTTTCAGGTGCGCCCAACGGTCCGATGGCCCCCGAGGCGCTGTATAAGCTGGGTCTTAGCCTTGCCGATCTCGGCCAGATGCAGGAAGCCTGTGTCACTTTGGGTGAGGTCAGCATCCGCTTCCCTTCGGCCCCGGTGGCGGGCAGTGCATCGCAACAACAGACCCAACTTGGCTGCCAGTGACGGCTGAAGACGACCTGCTTCTACACCTCTTCGGGTCGGCGATGATGTTCGACAAGTCGGACCCGTTGGGTCTGGCTGTGTCCGGCGGCGGCGATTCCATGGCCATGCTGCATTTGGCCGCCCTATGGGCCAAAGAGGCAGGCATTGGGCTGCGTGCGGTGACAGTCGACCACGGTTTGCGCTCCGAAGCCGCCGAAGAAGCAAAATTCGTTGCGAAGATTTGCCAAGACCTTGGGGTGCAGCACGACACTTTGACATGGGACCACGAAACTCTTGCAGGCAATCTTCAGGATCAAGCGCGCCGTGCGCGGTACCGGTTGATGTCCGATTGGGCAAAGGAACACGGGATCACTTCGATCGCGCTTGCCCATACTGAAGACGATCAAGCCGAAACCTTCCTGATGCGATTGGCGCGTGAGGCCGGAGTGGATGGCCTGTCCGGCATGCAACAGCGTCGGAAAGCGGATGGCATTACATGGCTGCGCCCGCTGTTAGTGGCATCTGGGGAGGATCTACGATCGTTCCTGACCCGCCGTGGACACTCTTGGCGCGAGGACCCGTCGAACCAAGATACGCGTTTTGAACGCGTTAAAGCTCGGCAAGTCCTGACGGAGTTAGAACCACTCGGCATCACGGCAGGCAAGCTTGCGGGGGTGGCATCGCAATTGTCGATGGCGCGTCAGGCCTTGGATGTGCAAACCCTTAGGGCGGCTACAGATTTCGTCACGGTCGACCGGGGGGATCTGCTGATTTCACGGAAAGGGTTGCTTTTGCTGCCCCCTGAAATCCAGCGGCGCTTGTTGCAAGCCGCCCTTAGGTGGGTTTCTAACGCAGAGTATCCTGTGCGAAGCCAGAAACTGACAGATTTCGAGGTAAAGCTAATCGAAGGTGAACAGGCGACCTTGCGTGGTTGTATTGCCTTCCCAGAAGCAGAGGCCGTGCGGATCACGCGCGAATTAAAAGCCGTTTCCAAGACGGTTTGCGCGTCAGACCAGTTGTGGGATGGGCGCTGGCGCGTGGAGGGTGCCCCCGTGGGCACAGAGCTGCGCGTTTTGGGTGAAGCTGGTCTGCCGCAATGTCCCGATTGGCGTGAAGCTGGCCTGCCAAGACGGTCTTTATTGGCCAGTCCGGCAGTCTGGCAGGGTGACGAATTGGTTGCTGCGCCACTCGCAGGTCTGGAAAATGGATGCAGCGCCAAATTGGCGCGGGGGGATGATAGCTTCTATTCTTTGATTATATCGCATTGAACCTCGGGCAGGTTCCTCTATTTTAATAGGAGGCCCCGTCGACGGGGCCGGAGCTAATTCTTAAGGAGTGTACAGTGGGCAACGCGCGAAATATCGCATTCTGGGTCGTATTGTTCGTATTGATCCTCGCACTGTTCAACATTTTCAGTGGCGATCCGCAGACCAATTCTGGACGCGAGATCACGTATTCTGAACTGGTAGAGCGCGTAGAGGCAGGCGAAGTGTCCGCCGTAACGCTTGATGGCGAAAACGCGATGGTCGTCGGATCCGACGGCTCTGTCGCCACAGCAATCATTCCGCGCCAAGTTGATCTGACCGACCTGCTTCTTGAAAAAGGTGTGCAGGTCAAAGCAGAGCCGCAGGAACAAAGCGGGCTGTTGGCCTATCTGGGCACGCTGCTTCCCTTCATCATCCTGATCGGTATCTGGATCTTCCTGATGAACCGCATGCAGGGCGGTGGCCGTGGCGGTGCGATGGGCTTTGGCAAGTCGCGCGCAAAGCTGCTGACTGAAAAGCATGGCCGTGTGACTTTTGACGATGTCGCGGGCATCGACGAAGCCAAGGAAGAGCTGGAAGAGATCGTCGAATTCCTGCGTAACCCGCAGAAATTTAGCCGTCTGGGCGGTAAGATCCCCAAAGGCGCGCTTCTGGTGGGCCCTCCGGGTACTGGTAAAACGCTTCTGGCCCGCGCCATTGCGGGTGAGGCTGGTGTGCCGTTCTTCACCATCTCGGGTTCCGACTTTGTCGAAATGTTCGTGGGCGTGGGCGCAAGCCGTGTCCGTGACATGTTCGAACAGGCCAAGAAGAACGCGCCTTGTATCGTCTTCATCGACGAGATCGACGCGGTTGGCCGCTCGCGTGGTGCCGGCTATGGCGGTGGTAACGACGAACGCGAACAGACCCTGAACCAGTTGCTGGTCGAGATGGACGGTTTCGAAGCCAACGAAGGCATCATCATCGTCGCCGCGACCAACCGTCCCGACGTTCTTGACCCTGCGCTGCTGCGTCCCGGTCGTTTCGACCGTCAGGTTCAGGTGCCGAACCCCGATATCAAAGGCCGCGAAAAGATTCTGGGCGTTCATGCCCGCAAGGTGCCTTTGGGCCCCGATGTTGACCTGCGCATCATCGCACGCGGCACGCCGGGCTTCTCGGGCGCTGATCTTGCGAACCTTGTGAACGAATCTGCGTTGATGGCCGCACGCGTCGGCCGCCGTTTCGTCACGATGGAAGATTTCGAAAACGCCAAGGACAAGGTCATGATGGGCAGCGAACGCCGCTCTATGGTCATGACCGAGGATGAGAAGAAGCTGACCGCCTACCACGAGGCAGGCCACGCCGTTGTCGGTCTGAATGTCCCGCAGCATGATCCGATCCACAAGGCGACGATCATTCCGCGCGGCCGTGCGCTTGGTCTGGTACTTTCTCTGCCGGAGCGTGACGAACTGTCGGTCAGCTACACCAAGTACAAGTCCAAGATCGCCATGGCGATGGGCGGACGCGTCGCGGAAGAACTGATCTTTGGCCCTGAAAACGTGACCTCTGGTGCAGCATCGGACATCCAACAGGTGACCCGGATCGCACGCGCGATGGTAACGCGCTTCGGCTTTGACCCTGATCTGGGCTATGTCGATTACGCGAATGAGCAGCAGTCTTATCTGGGCAACTACCAGAGCGGGTCAAACCATTCTGGCATCACCCAGAAGACCATCGACGACAAGGTGCGTGAGCTGGTGGACGAAGGCTATGCCACAGCCAAGCGCATCCTGACCGAGAAGGCGGATGATCTGGAGCGTCTGGCCCAAGGCCTGCTGGAGTATGAGACCCTGACCGGCAACGAAATCACCAAAGTTATGGCAGGCGAGCCGCTGAACAAAGGTGACGACGAGGATGACAACCCGCAAGACGGCAACGCGCCTTCGGTCACGGCAATTCCCAAAACCAAGCCGCGGTCCAAACCCGATGGTGGGATGGAGCCAGAGCCGACCGCTTAATAGGTCCAGAAATTGATTTAAAACCCGGAACCAGAAATGGTTTCGGGTTTTTCATTTCCAAAACCCCGTTGTTTCATTTGGTTTTGCTTAGGCCCAAAGGTTCCATTTGGCGGTCTACGGTCTGGTTGATTTCTTTAGGTTCTTTCGGATTTTGGATTGCACGTTGCTTCGGTTCGAAACAGTGTTGTCTGGCTGGGGCATTTGGGGCCCATAAGCGGGGAGGACATAATGGGTTTCAAAACCGACATCGAAATTGCACGCGAAGCAAACAAGAAACCGATCCAGGAGATTGGTGCAAAGCTTGGCATTCCGACAGAGCATCTACTGCCCTACGGCCATGACAAGGCCAAGGTTAGCGCTGACTTCATCAAGTCATTGGATGGCAAGGACGACGGCAAGCTCATACTTGTCACGGCCATCAACCCGACCCCGGCAGGCGAAGGCAAGACCACGACCACTGTTGGTCTTGGCGATGGTTTGAACCGCATTGGAAAGAAAGCTGCGATTTGTATCCGCGAGGCTTCTTTGGGCCCGAATTTCGGGATGAAGGGCGGGGCTGCCGGGGGGGGCTACGCGCAGGTGGTCCCTATGGAAGATATGAACCTGCATTTCACAGGCGATTTCCATGCGATTACCAGTGCGCACAACCTTCTGGCCGCGATGATCGACAACCACATCTACTGGGGCAATGAGCTGGAGATCGACGAACGCCGGGTGACATGGCGGCGCGTTCTCGACATGAATGATCGCGCCCTGCGTGACACTGTGACCTCGCTTGGTGGTGTAGCCAATGGGTTCCCGCGCCAGACTGGGTTCGACATTACCGTTGCGTCCGAGGTTATGGCGATCCTTTGCCTTGCGAAGGACCTGAAAGATCTCGAGACACGCTTGGGGGATATGATTGTCGCCTATCGCCGTGATCGCAGTCCGGTTTATTGCCGCGACCTGAAGGCGGACGGCGCGATGACCGTTTTGCTGAAAGACGCGATGCAGCCCAATCTGGTTCAAACGCTAGAGAACAACCCAGCTTTCGTTCACGGCGGCCCCTTCGCCAATATTGCCCACGGCTGTAACTCGGTCGCGGCAACAACCACGGCTTTGAAACTGGCGGATTACGTGGTGACCGAAGCGGGTTTTGGTGCCGATCTGGGTGCCGAAAAGTTTCTGAACATCAAGTGTCGTAAAGCGGGTCTTTCGCCCTCTGCCGTCGTGGTGGTCGCCACGGTGCGAGCGATGAAGATGAACGGCGGCGTCGCACGTGCCGACCTGAATGAAGAGAACGTTGAGGCAGTTCAGGCCGGATGCCCGAACCTTGGCCGCCATATCGAGAACGTCAAATCCTTTGGGGTTCCCGTAGTCGTTGCGATCAACCACTTTGTCTCTGATACAGATGCCGAAGTCGAAGCAGTTCGTGAATACGTGGCCTCGATGGGGGCAGAGGCCATCCTGTGCCAGCACTGGGCCAAGGGATCGGAAGGGACGGTCGAACTGGCGACCCGCGTGGCCGAGATCGCCGATGCGGATGTTGCGAACTTCGCGCCGCTTTATCCCGACAAGATGCGCCTGTTCGACAAGATTGATACCATCGCGAAACGGATTTACCGCGCGGATGAGGTCTTGGCCGACAAGAAGATCCGGGACCAACTGCGCGACTGGGAAGAGGCCGGTTATGGCAATTTGCCGATCTGTATGGCCAAAACGCAGTATAGTTTTTCGACCGATCCCAACTTGCGCGGGGCACCCGTAGGGCATTCTGTCCCGATACGAGAGGTACGCCTGTCGGCGGGGGCAGGGTTTGTCGTGGTGATCTGCGGGCAAATCATGACGATGCCGGGCCTGCCCAGAAGACCGGCCTCTGAAACCATCAGATTGTCCGACGATGGCCTGACAGAGGGACTGTTCTAAGGCGTCTTCACGAAGCATGCTGGGTTGAATGTTGTCGCGGCGCTTTCTAAGCAAGCCGCGACACGTCATCGTGGATATCGGGTCGTGCCGAAGAAGTTGCTTCAAATGCGCGCAACAACGCAGAAGTTGCAGGGTTTGATCCAGATTTGACCGAACAAATCTGGCGCATTCTGATCGAGTGGTCTATCGCTGGCGGAAAGCGGATTCTTGGGCCTTCTGACGAGAGGAATTGATCATGAGCGCAACCATCATTGACGGAAAAGCCTTTGCAGCCTCGGTCCGCGAGAAAGTCGCCACCCACGTGGCGCGCTTGAAAGAGGTGAATGATATCACCCCCGGCCTTGCTGTTGTTCTGGTCGGTGAAGATCCCGCCAGTCAGGTCTATGTCCGCTCCAAGGGCAAGCAGACCGTCGAGGTCGGCATGAACAGCTATGAACACAAACTGGACGACGACACTTCGGAAGAAGATCTGCTGGCGCTGATCGACAAGTTGAACAACGATCCGGCCGTTCATGGCATTCTGGTGCAATTGCCGCTGCCCGATCACCTGAACGAGGACCTTGTGATCAATGCGATCGATCCCGCGAAGGATGTCGACGGGTTTCATATCTCGAACGTGGGTCTTCTGGGGACAGGGCAGAAATCGATGGTGCCCTGCACTCCGCTTGGATGCCTGATGATGCTGCGCGATCATCATGGCTCGCTTTCTGGCCTGAACGCGGTTGTCGTGGGCCGTTCGAATATCGTGGGAAAACCGATGGCCAACCTGCTGCTGCGCGACAGCTGCACCGTAACCATCGCGCATTCACGCACCAAGGATATCGAGGCTGTGTGCCGTCAGGCTGACATTCTTGTCGCTGCCGTAGGGCGTCCACAGATGGTTACCGGTGACTGGGTCAAGCCCGGTGCGACTGTGATTGATGTGGGCATCAACCGTATTCCGGCCCCCGAAAAGGGCGAGGGAAAGACCCGGCTTGTGGGCGATTGTGATTTCGACAGCTGTGCCGAAGTGGCAGGCGCCATCACGCCTGTTCCGGGCGGTGTGGGTCCGATGACCATCGCTTGCCTGCTGGCCAACACCCTGACAGCCTGTTGCCGCGCCAATGCCCTGCCAGAGCCGGAAGGCCTGACCGCCTGAGATTAGGTTTGAACCTGCGCGTGGTTTTCTGCGCGTTCGGCTCTTGCCGCTTCATACAAACCCGCGACGACGCTTTGGACGTGGTCTGCAAGATCGCGTGCTTCGGTTTCAGGGATACCTGCGGTCTGGATCGGTTCGCCAAACCTAATTGACAATTGCCCCGGCCGAGCGCGAAGGCTGGCCAGTGGCATCACGTGGTGCCCGCCAAAAAAGGCGACCGGTACGATGGGGGCCTCGGCGCGCATTGCAATCAATCCGGCCCCGACCTTAAAGCGCCGTACCCCGTCCTGACCTGAAAGGCGGCCCTCTCCGCCCCAGGCGACCCGTTCGCCACTGCGCACGAGGTCAACCATTCCTTCCATGGTTCGATTTGTCGCGTCGCGATTGCCGCGGGCAACAAAGTCAATTGGCAGCCTGCGGAAGGCGGACCGGGCGAAGGGAAACCAGGTGTAAAGATCCGCGGCAGCAGCTCGGTCAATGTGGTCCCACATCTCTTTGCAGAAGGCCATCAGATCGATAAAAGAGCTTTCGTTGTAGCAAACCACGCAGCCTTGTCCGGCTTTGGGCGTTGGCCCCGACAAATCAACGCCGACCCGGCAGGTTTCCAGAAAGCGTGACGAATAGTCGATCAAGATTTTTCGTGCGTGCGCCTGATCCGTGGCCCGCGCCATGCGCAGGTTCATCAAGGGCGCGCCGGCCAACCAGCGGATTGACGCATAACTGCCGCGCCATGTCTGAACGAGTTTCTGCATTTGATCTCCTTCTGCAGACCTAGTTCAAATCGAAGGCGTGAGCAAATGGACTAACGCGGCATTGGAATGGGGTGGACGGTTTTGCCGGTGACAAACGCCAGTGCCTCGGGGCCCATCAACGACGACAGTGCCGGATGTGTGGATCGGAGACCCCCGGTGTAGGTGCCATAAGCTGGCAGGATCAGGCGTGTGTCATCGACCAGAAACACCGGCTGCGATCGGTTCGCCAGCCGGGCTTTGGGGTGATAGTGGCCAGAGACCTCTCCGACGGCGGCATCCTCGGCGATGTGGCGAAACGTTAGGGGGCCGACCTGTAATTCAGACCGGTGCGTTCCGGCCAGTTCAATCGGGCCCGGGTCGTGGTTGCCCTCGATCCAGATCCAATTGCGCCCTGCCATCAGCCGCGTTAGCCACAGCTTTTCATCATCCGGCAGGCGTTCGGCGGCTTCAAGATCGTCCCAGCTGTCGCCAAGGCAAATCACCTGCCGCGCATTCATGGTTTGAATGTCTTCTTCCAATCGCGTCAGGGTCTCTCGCACTTCGTAAGGTGGCAGCAAACCGCGGCTTTTGCGGGCATAGCGGTCGGCTTTACCGAAATGCAGGTCAGAGACGCAAAGAAGCTGTTGATCGGGCCACCAAAGCGCGCCCGAAGGGCAGGCAAAAAGCTGGGCGCCAGAGAAAGTAAAACGATGGCCGGTCATAGTTATTTGGTGCGGTGTTGTCGGCCCGAAATCAAGCCTTTATCGCAATCCAGCCTCGGCCATCAGCGCCTCTGCTTCTTCCTTCATCAAACGCTCTGTTCCGGCACCCTGAACGGGCACGCGCCCGACCTCTAGCAGAAGGGGGGCGGCAAGCGGAGAGACTTGGTTCAGGGCGCGATGATCAATGCGGTCTTCAACGCGGGCCAGCAGCTCTTCGATTCTGCCGAAATCGACCAGCCCTTTCAGCGCCTCTTCGCGCGTGACCTGCATCATCAGGTGATCAGGATCGTATTTCAGCAGGGTGTCATACAGGATATCAGAGGAAAACGTCGCCTGCCGTCCCGACTTGCGTTTGCCCGGAGAGTTTCGGTCGATCAGCCCCGCGATCAGGGCAGAGGTACGGAAGGTGCGTTTCATCACTGCGTTGCCGTTCAGCCATGTCTCGAACCCGTCGCGCAGGTCGTGCCCGCGCAGCAACATGGTTGGGTCGGTCACAGGGTCCAACCCCCAGATCAGGGTGGCGTAATCGGTCGCCACAAAGCCAAGCGGGTGCAGACCCTCGCGCTCCATCCGGGCGGTCAGAAGCAGCCCAAGGGTCTGCTGTGCGTTCTTGCCCGCAAAGCCGTAGACGCAGGTATAGTGGCGGTCTTGCAGAGGGAAGGTCTCGACCAGCAGGCGGTCGCCTCGCGGCATCTGAGAGATCTCTCGTTGCAAGAGCAGCCAATCTGCCGTGTGGCCGGGCAGGGTGGGCCAGTCGGGTTGGTTCAGCATCTCAAGAATGCGCGCGCTTAGCTGGGTCGAGGTCGCGAACTTGGTGCCCGAAAAGACGGCGACACGCGGTTCCCGGTCTGCGCGGCGGGTGACCTCAACGGTCATTTCGCGCAGGCCCTCATAGCGGACGATCTGCCCGCCGATCAGGAAGGTATCCCCCGGTGTCAGCGAGGCAGCGAAAGCCTCTTCCACCTCGCCCAGAGGTTGGCCACCGCGGCTGTGTTTCAGTCGTACCTTCAGCTTGTCGGTGTCAACAATGGTTCCAAGGTTCATTCGGATTTGCGCAGCTGCTCGCGGATCTCGCAACTGCCATTGCCCGTCGCGTTGGACCAGTCGTTGGTAGCGGTCATAGGCGCGCAGGGCGTATCCACCGGTTGCTGCGAAGTCGAGGCAGGCGTCGAAGTCCGGGCGCGACAGCGCCGCATAGGCACCCGAAGATGTGACCTGAGAGTAAAGCGTATCGGCGTCAAAGGGCCCGGCTGCGGCTGTCCCCAGAATGTGTTGGCACAGGACATCGCGTGGACCGGGTGACCGGGGATCACCGTCCAGCGCGCGTGCCTGAACGGCTTGCAGGGCGGCTTGGCATTCGATGACCTCAAACCGGTTGGCAGGAACTAGAATCGCCTTGGACGGCGCGTTGTAGCGGTGGTTGGCGCGCCCGATCCGCTGAACCAACCGTTTGACGTTCTTGGGTGCGCCCACTTGGATCACTAGGTCTACGTCGCCCCAGTCGATCCCCAGATCTAGTGAACCCGTACAGACAATGCCGCGCAACTGTCCGGCGGCCATCGCGGCTTCGACCTTCAGGCGCTGTTCTTTCGCCAAGGACCCGTGATGGATGCCAATCGGCAAACCCTCTTCGTTGGCCAGCCACAGGTGGTGGAAGAAGATCTCTGCCTGCGCACGGGTGTTGTGGAAGATCAGCGTGGTCTTGTGCTTACGGACAAGGTCAAGAACGTCGGGGATCGCATAGCGACCGCCACCGCCCGCCCAAGGGGGTGGGGTCTGGGTTTCCAGCATCCTGATGTCCGGGTCCGGTCCGGGATCGGCATTCAGGATTTCACATGGGTCCGGTTGGCGGGCAAGATACCCGGCAATGGCCTGTGGGTCTTCAACTGTCGCAGACAGGCCAACACGGCGCAGGCCCGGGCAGAGTGCTTGCAGACGTGACAGCGACAGCATCAACTGATCGCCGCGTTTGCTTTCCGCGAGGGCATGGATTTCGTCCACGATAACGCGCTGCAGCCCGTCGAAAATGCGTGGGGCGTCGGGGTAGGACAGAAGCAGGGCCAGACTTTCAGGTGTCGTCAAAAGAATGTGCGGCGGGTCTGCGCGCTGACGCTTGCGTTGCGTGTAGGGGGTGTCACCCGTCCTGTCTTCGATCCGAATGGGAAGGCCGATCTCTTCGACGGGGGTGCGCAGGTTGCGCCTGATATCAGCAGCCAACGCCTTTAGCGGCGAGATATAGATCGTGTGCAGCCCATCGCTTGGGGCGTCTGCCAGCTCAACCAAAGTTGGGAGGAACCCAGCCAGCGTTTTGCCGCCCCCGGTCGGAGCAATCAGCAACTGGCACGGGCTAAGAGACCGTTCAAGCATGTCTGACTGGTGTGGATGGATGGACCATCCACGCTGGTCAAACCAGTCTTGAAACTTGGGGGGCAGGGCGCTCATGCGTCTAGTCTTAGGCGCAAAAGGCGGCGGGGCAAATGCCCCGCGACGCTTAGTGGGCGATCGCCTCGTCCTTGACGAACATGTTTTCCCAGGCCCGGTCGATCAGGTCGGGGTTCATCTGATATGGGATGCCTTCGAACTCGCAGATGGAAATCATCTGATCGACCAGGAAGATCGGCTGATAGTTCGAATAAACATTGTCGATCGTCGGATACTTCTCACGCAGAAGATAGATCAGCGTGTCTTCGTCCAGCGGCATGCCACGAGCACGCGACACCAGCGCGAAAATCTTCAGATAGTCTTCCTGATTTGGGCCGTCGATCTTGATCTTGAAGAAGATACGACGCAGGGCCGCGTTATCGAAGATCTGGTTCGGGTGGAAGTTGGTCGAGAAGATGACCAGCGTGTCAAACGGCACCTCGAATTTCTCACCCGATTGCAGGGCCAAGATATCGCGGTTTTCTTCCAGCGGAACAATCCAGCGGTTGACCAGCGCCTGCGGCGGTTCTGTTTGGCGACCAAGGTCGTCCACGATGAAAACGCCGCCGGTGGCCTTCAATTGCAGCGGAGCCTGATAGGTCCGCGCGGTCGGGTTATAAACAAGGTCCAGCATCGACAGGGACAATTCACCACCGGTGATCACTGTCGGGCGCTCACACAGCACATAGCGCGAGTCGAACCGGTTCGACGTCCGGCGCAGCGAGGTCGGGTCGTCGACCATCTCTTCGGCTTTGTTGTGAATGATCGGGTCATAAACCGTGATCACCTGACCGGCATATTCAATGGCGCGTGGAACATAGATCTTGTCGCCAAGCGCGTCGCGGATACCGTTCGAGATCGAGGATTTACCGTTACCCGGAGGGCCGTACATCAGGATCGAGCGGCCCGCGGAAACCGCCGGGCCGAGATGCGACAGAAGTTCGTCCGGAAGAACCAGATGGCTCATGGCACCGGTCAGCTGTTCGCGTGTGACATGGATGTTTCGGATCGACTGGCGTTTAACCTGCTCGCGGTAGGTTTCCAAAGGCACGGGCATGGCGCCGTAGTATTCGGACTGAGACAAGGCATCGAGTGCACGCGCGCGGCCGCTGTCAGTAAGCTGATATCCCATCTCGCCGCCAGAGTTGGCGTGCAGGGTACCGGTTGCCTCGACCAATTTTTGGGAGCGCGCCAGATCAACCAGTTCCTGTGCAACAGGGATCGGCAGGCAAATTGCGCGGGCAATGTCGGAGACCTGATCAAGGTTTTTCCGGAAGATGGTCTTCAAAAGGATGTCGCGCATCATAACGATCGGAAGTTGCATTTCTTCCAATCGCTTAGGTGCTGGCGGGGCAACGACGTTCGGTGTTTCAACGTTCATAGAAAGCCTCACAAACTGGGATTTGGCTTAAACTAGCCTTACCCTATGTCGATAATGCGGCACAAAACAGCCTCAAAATCTATTTTGTTGCGGTATTCACGAGGTGAATCAAAAGAGTACTCATCAAGGCGATACCCATAGGAAACTTCTTGCTGAACAAGGATTCCCAGTTTGGTAGCGCGGTCCGGACCGCTTGCATACGGCGGATAAGTCGGTGCGCCACGAAGGTAACGATCAGGCAGGCGCAAAACACACCGAAGGCCCCGATAACATTAGACCAGGCAAAGAACGGGGCCATGGCTGCCGCGAATTTAGCGTCACCCGCGCCCATCGCGTCAATCTGGTTCAAAAGGAACCCTACGACCAGAATCGCGCCCGCAAGAGCCCACCGCCAGCCATAGTCTTCAAGCGGCATCACAAATGGACCGACAACGGCGAAAACGGCCAAAAGCGCCAGAACCGCTTTGTTCGGGATTTTCATGTACTTCAGGTCGCTATAGGCAACCCACAGACAAATCGGGAAAACCAGTGGTAGGAACCACAGTGCAGCTTCAGCAGGGGTCATCATTACAGCGTCACATCTTTCTCAAGGGATTCCAACGCGCGAACGGCAGGTTCGAAATACTGCGGGTGAACCTCAATCGCCTCTTGAAGCAGGCCGCGTCCGGTGTCCACGTCCCCCTGTTTGATCGCCGCAAGAGCCATCGTATGCAGCAGTTGCGCTTCTTCGACCTGCGACATGGGGATCACGGGCAACTGGTACTTGCGCTGCTTCGCACGGGCCAGAACCAGATTGTTCTTTGCAGTGAACATGCCCTGATCATAGGTCAGAGCTTCGGCAAACAGTTTCTCGGCGCCTTGGTTATCCCCACGGCTAAGCTTGGAGTAACCCCAGTTGTTCAGCACGCTGGCTGGACGGGTGGTCAGGCTGATCGCCGTTTCGTAATAGCTGTCCGCACGAGGCCAGTCCTGCTTGCTGTCGGCGATCATCGCTTCCAGCCGATAGCGTTTGAATGTCTCGTGGGTTGGGGGGGTGCTGTTCAAAGCAGCCTCGGCCGCCTTCCACTCTCCTGCGCGGATGCTGGCATCGGCCAGTTCCACCTTATCCTCAGAGGTCGATTGCGGGTGTTCTACAACCTTCTTCCACGCCGACATACCTTCGACTGACCGACCGCCACGCACCAGAGACACGGCCAAGCCGCGTCTGAAGTCGATATTGTCAGGGTCTTTCGCCAATTCACGCTTGAAATAGGCTGCCGCCTCATTCGGGTTGGCGGACCGGATCATGATTTCATTGATGGCGTTACGGTCAGAGTTGATCACATCCTGTACGGCGCGATCCACGTCCTCTTCGGCGGATTTGGTACAGGCCGACACAAGAACCGTGCTGGCCAGACATAGCATTAGAACCGACGATCGGCGCATTTTCAGCGTCCTTTACTGCTCTTCGGTGGGTGGCGTTGAGAGAAGCAGATAGCGCCCCTTGCCCCGCCGAACCAATTCGTATCCATTATTATTGGAGGCATCATAAGCGGGATTTTCTGTCAAAGCGATAGCCCTGTTGAGGTTTTCACGAATCTCGGGCGAGATACCGCCATCAATTGCAAAGGCTGTCTTGAAGAAAATCTTGGCCTCTCCGGGCTCGTTCAACTCCATCAGAACAACGCCCAGATTGTTGTAGGCCGGCGCAAAGGCGTCATCTTCTGCAACGGCCCGCCGCAGGACGTCCTCTGCCTGATAGAGGCGACCCAGCTTCAGGTTGGCCGAACCAATGGCGGAAAGTACATCCATCGTCAGCCCTTGTTCAGAACCCGCACGATAATAGGCGCTGAGGGCAAGCTCGTATTCGCCAGCCGCCATAAGGCGATGCCCGACGATGAGCCCGTCAACAGCTTCGCGAACAATCGGCGTGCCGGGCGGTGGAGGCGGTCCTTCGAACCCTTCGTTCAGTTGGCCCCTAGCCTGACAGCTGGCCAGTAAGGCCAAGCTGGCAAGAAGAACGATGAAACGAGGAGCCATGGGTCAGAATTTTGCGCGCGTCAGGGTGATGTAGATGTCATAGATCGATGGGCCGATCAGGATGATAAGCAGCGGCGGAACCGTGAACATCATAGTGCCAAGGGTCAGCTTGGTGGGTAGAACGTTGGCCTTCTCTTCCGCACGCATGACGCGTTTGTCACGCATTTCGTCCGCATAGACACGCAAGGCTTCAGAGATCGAGGTACCAAAGGTTGCTGACTGTACCAGCACGGTCACAAAAGAGGCAACGTCAGGAACGCCGCAACGTTCGCCCATGTCTTTCAGAACGGTGACCCGGTCCTTACCAGCTTTCACCTCTTGCGAAACGATATCGTATTCCTCAGCAAGAGCGGGATAGCCAGCGCGGACCTCTTTCGCGACGCGAAGGATTGACTGGTCCAGAGACTGACCAGCCTCAACACAGACCAGCATCATGTCCAGACTGTCGGGGAAACCGTTGACGATCTCTTCCTGACGCGTCTGAATCCGACGCTCTACCCAGTAAACGGGGAAGTAGTATCCGGCGAGACCAGGCAGGATGATCCACATCGCCATCCCTGGGACTGAAAGACCACCGGTCGAACTTTTGAAGATAACGACCGCAAGACCTACTGCCATCAGGCCAAGACCAAGGATGAGCTGGGTGAAGTGGTACATCTGCACCGCGTTCTTCGTGCGATAACCCGCACGCATCATACGCATGCGTGTTTCGCCAAGCTCTTCCGCGCTTTTGGGCTCTAGAAACTCTGCGTATTTGTCCAGTTTGCTCTGGCTGCGCAGGCGTTTCCCGCTGATCTCGCTTGTGCTGGATTCGATTTGCGACTTCTTCAGCTTGTCCAGTGGATCGATGCGTTTCCGGATCAGGGCAGGCAGCGTGAAGATGATCAGCAGCAGGCCCAGCCCGCCAATGGCGTAAAGCGGGCCGAATTCGCCAAGGTTTTCAACGAGAAATGCGTTTGCTTTTTGTAGCAGTTCCATGACTGACCTCAGACCTTAATGTTAACCATCATGCGCATGAAAATCACATTCACGATCAGAAAAACGCCGACTGCGATTGCGGCAGGGATGAACGCGGACGTTTCCTTTACCCGATCGTAATAGTCTGGCTTGAGGACGTTGATCATCAGGATGGCAAGAAGAGGGAAGATGGAAAGGAATACACCTGACCATTTCGCTTCGGCCGTAATGGCGCGAACGCGGCGGAACAGTCGGAACCGAGCGCGGATCACGCGGCTAAGCCCCTCAAGAATTTCTGCAAGGTTACCGCCAGATTGCTGCTGGATAGTCACCGCAACTGCCAAAAAGCGCATGTCCTGCATGTCGACGCGCTCTGCCAAATCCTTCAGGCTGTCCGAGATATTACCGCCATATGAGCTTTCGTCAGCAATTACGCCGAACTCTGATCCCAGAGGGTCGGGAATTTCAGTCGCAACGATATTCACAGCCGAGGCAAAAGGGTGCCCCACACGCAGGCTGCGCACCATCAGGTCTACGGCATCAGGAAGCTGCTCTTCAATCAGGCCGAGGCGTTTCTTGGCTGTGCGAGAAATCCAAACATAAACCGCGCCAACACCCATCAGAAGTGAGGTGCCGATGCGGACGGGCAATGTTGCCTGCGTCAGCAGTGTCAGCGCTGCAAATGACACGACTGTCAGTAAAAGCATAATCAGAATCAATGCCTTAGGGGAGAAAGCGATATTTGCTTTCTGGGCCTTGTCGGCGAGCAGCGAGTACAGAGGGATACCCTTCGCATCCAGGTGCTGGCGCATCTCTTTGCGCAGTTGCTCCAGAACTTCCTGCCGTTCGCTGCCTTTTTCCAGCATGGTCATCCGCCGATTCAGGCGGTTGTTCAGGCTGATCGCTCGCCCAAAGACCGTCAGGTAGAGACCCTGAACCAAGGCCAGGACCCCTAGAAAGATCAGGCCATAGATGATGGGTTCCATACTGATTTGCATGGTGTTTACTCCGTTGTGATCGGCTCAAAGATAGATGCGGGAAGGTCATAACCCCACTGTTTGAAGCGATCTGAATATTTGGACCGGATGCCTGTTGCGTTAAAGCGTCCGATGATCTTGCCGTCGGGTTGAACACCCAGACGTTCATAGCGGAACACCTCTTGCATTGAGATGACATCGCCTTCCATACCCGTGATTTCCGTGACCGAAACCATACGACGTGAACCGTCTTGCAGACGGCTGGCCTGCACGATCAGGTTAACCGCGCTTGCAATCTGGCTGCGAACAGCCTTCAGCGGCATTTCGATCCCGGCCATCGAGATCATATTCTCAAGTCGCGAGACACTGTCGCGCGCAGAGTTTGCGTGGATCGTGGTCATGGATCCGTCGTGGCCGGTGTTCATCGCTTGAAGCATATCAATAACTTCTTCGCCACGCGTCTCACCCACGATGATGCGGTCAGGACGCATCCTAAGGGCATTTCGCAGACAGTCGCGCTGCGTGACCGCACCGCGGCCTTCAACGTTGGCCGGTCGGCTTTCCATCCGACCTACGTGGGTCTGTTGCAGCTGAAGTTCCGCAGTATCCTCGATGGTCAGGATACGTTCGGCATTGTCGATGAAGCTGGACAAGGCGTTCAGCGTGGTCGTTTTACCCGAACCCGTACCGCCAGAAACGATGACGTTCAGGCGGCAGGCCACCGCGGCCTGCAAATAGGCAGCCATTTCTTCGGTAAAGGCGCCGAACTTGACCAAATCGTCGATGCCCAGCTTGTCCTTTTTAAACTTACGGATCGAGACAAGGGATCCATCAACCGCAATCGGTGGAACCATCGCGTTGAAACGCGACCCATCGGCAAGACGGGCGTCGACGTAAGGGTTTGATTCATCAACACGACGACCCACGGCCGAAACGATCTTGTCGATGATGCGAAGAAGGTGCCGCTCGTCTTTGAAGGTGATGTCGGTCAGCTCTAGGCGACCAAACCGTTCCACAAAGATCTGCTGCGGACCGTTGACCAGAATATCGTTGACGCTTTCGTCTTGCAGCAAAGTCTCAAGCGGGCCAAGACCCATAACTTCGTCGAACAATTCCTTGTTCAGCGTCTGACGCTCTTCCTTGTTCAGGACGACATTCATCCCTTCAAGGTTTTCCGCAACAATCGCTTGGATTTCCGCGCGCAGGTCCGATTCCGTCGCGTGTTCCAGCGCCGAAAGGTTCAGGTTATCCAGAAGCTCTTTGTGAAGCTCCAGTTTGATGTCGCCAAGGCGTTCCTTACGCTTACGGTCTTTGTCAGCCACCTTTGCCTGAGCAGGCTGAACGGACGGTTTACGTGCAGCGACAGACGGTTTTGAGTTACCAACCGGTGCGGTTTTCGGTGCCTCTGGGGCCGTCGCGGCCGCGCCACCTTCTGGTTTCTTATATCGAGAAAACATTCGAAAACCTCTTTTCTAAAAATCTATCTGCCTGTCTCTTCTTCGACCGAAAGAGAGTAGAGGGATCCGGCCAGACGCTGAATCTCTTTGCGGAGAGGGTTCTTCTTGGCATTTTCCGCTAGTGGAAGCCCATGATCACCGGTTTGAACAACCTGCTCCCCCCCATCAGGCAACATCAACTCTATATCAATATCAAGGCTTTCTGCCATGCGCTTGGCGCGTGCTTTGCCGCTGAAGTCAGAGAACTTTGGCGCCCTGTTAAGCGCAAAGCGCAGCTTTTCGAACGGAAGGTCTTCTGATTTAAGCATACGTGTAAGGCGCAGGGTGTTCTGCGCGGCGCGCATATCAAGCTCGATCAAGGTGAAATAAAGCGTCGCGTCTGTCAGAACCGTCTCGGTCCACTGCACCAGCGTGGTGGGCATGTCGATGACCACGAAGTCAAAGTTTGCCCGCGCGATGGTAAGAATTTTATGGATGTCATCGGGGGACACATAGTCCAGTGGCATAATGTCTGACGGTGACGTCAGGACAAAAAGCTGGTCGTTGAAAGGCAAAAGCGCTTGCTGGAAAACATCCGTGTCCATGCCTGCGACGTCCGACAGCATGTCGTGAACAACTTCGCGGCGTGGAAGATCAAGGTATGTGGACGCCGACCCATACTGGAAATCAAAATCAAGCAGACAAACCTTCGGGCCGTCCTTTTTCAGAACGGTTGCGAGCTCCCATGCAAGGTTTACCGCAAATGTAGAAGCGCCAACACCGCCCGCGACACCTTGAACCGCAAAGACGACGCCGTCGCGGTCGCCAACGGGCTTCTCGGGGTCATTATCCAGAGTAAGGGGCATTTTCGGGGCTGCTTCTTCCGCTGCGATAGCAGCGCGCAAACGCTCGATCGCTTGACCCAATGCGCCGTCGGGAAGCGGGTAGGGCACGAAGTCATCGGCGCCAAGGCGCAGCAGTTGGTTTAGCGCGACAGGGCTAACCTCTTCCGCGATCAGGATGACGCGAATGCCCTTTGACCGAGCGGTTTTAGTAAGTTGACCAATCGCGGGAAGATTGGGTTCGTCCTGTTCGTCTACAGCGATGGCGATGAATTCAAGCTGGTTGGCTTCGGGCTGCGACAAAAAGACCTCGGCGTCTTCGAAGGTCAGATCGCCCCAATTTTCACCCAGCTCGTTTTCCATATCTTCGATCAAAAGATCGAAATGCTGCACATCGCGGGCAACCGTGCATGCTGTAATTGCGGCTGGTTCAGTTTCCGACGCGGCGTTGCTCGACATTATTTTGTGTTCCTTTACGGTGGTTTGGCTCCGTTGTGTGTCGCCCCCGCCTTGTGTTTGTCGGGCCGAAAACATCCCAACGCGACTCGTACGCACCTGAAGTCATTCAATCGTAAGATTGTAAGGCAAAATTGGCGACATTACGGCCTAAATTGTAAAAATTGTTTGGAGAAAAGGAAAGAACCCCGCCTCAATTAAGGCGGGGTTCTTAAAAGTTTTTATTGTCCGCCAGTGGCGCCTGGGGCTGCTTCTGCCGAGCTGCCCACGTAGGTGTTGTAGATTCTGGCTGCATATTTGCCGTCTAGGATCTGCGGGCGCCCTTTCAGGAAGCCAGACACCTCAGTCACGGTGCGGCGGTTGCGACGCTCGCGGGCCTCTGTCATGACCAGCGGGCGGGTCTCACCGAACGAAGCGACGGCTTCAAGACGTGAGCGGCTGATACCCTGGCTGACCAGGAAGTTCACCGCAGCACGTGCGCGCCGCAATCCCAACGACTGGTTGTATGCGGAGGAACCTACAAGATCCGTGTGACCATAGACGCGGAACTTCACGTATGGATACTGCTTGATCCAAGCGGCTTGTTGAACCAGTGCGCTGCGCGCTTCCGCATCAAGGTTGGATTTGTCGAACTCGAAATTGATCGTATTCGGCGCTTCCGCTGCAAATTTGCGGGTCAGGTTGATGGCCGCGTCCAGTTCTCCGGTATGAACAAGTGTGTTGTTCAGTGTGGAGTTTCCGAAATCGCCCTTATCAAGGCTTCCACCGGCTTCCACCAGTAGATCTTGTGGTGAACAGGCGCTAAGGCCCAGTGTTGCCGCTGCGGCGATGAGAATAAGTCCTTTACGCATGTCTATTACTCCATCACGTAGCCATAGGAGCCGCTGAAGTCTTGTCGAGCGACTTCGCTGACGGCAGGGCTTGTTGCACCGGGATCAGACGAGAGCTTGCCATTGATGAAAAGCTCATATTCTGACGGGGGCAAAACGCCATCGGTCGGAAGGGCAAGAAACTCTCCGCGTGTTGGCGACACCAAGTGGGCAGTAATCAGAACCACAAGTTCCGACTGTCTGCGCTGATAGCTGGCGCTACGGAACAGCGAACCAAGGATAGGTACATCGCCAAGCCAAGGAACTTGCGACTTGTCAGCCTCGAAGTCATCCGCCAGCAGGCCGGCAATCGCAAAGCTCTCACCATCATGAAGCTCAACCGTGGTTGTAGAGCGGCGAACGGTGAAGGCGCCTTCAATCGTAGGCTCGCTCACTTCGGCAGTAAGCTTCAGGTTGATGTTCTTTCCGACCACGTTTGGCGTGAAGTTCAGAAGGATACCGTATTTCTTGAACTCAATGTTGTTTTCGCCATCGGTTCTGACTTGAATCGGAACCTCACCACCCGCAAGGAATTCGGCTTCCTGCCCGGACAGGGCAATAAGGTTCGGCTCTGCAAGGCTGCGAATGAAGTCTTTTTCTTCAAGCGCTTCCAGAAGGACGTTGAATTCAACGGACCCAAGATCGAAGCCGAAGTTAAAGACACCGGTTGAATTAGCCAGGTTGGCGGTCCCAAGAGCACCAGAACCAGAAACTGCACCGGTAGTGCCACCGTTTACGCCAATGACGTTGCCATCAGAGTCCGAGATGTTCAGGCTTGAAGACAGCGCCTTCGTAACTTCCTTTTCCATCTCAGCGAAACGTACTTTCAGCATGACCTGCTGGCTTCCGCCAACGTACATCAGGTTGGTCACGCGGCCTGGCGCATAGCGTGACGCCAGTTCGATCGCACGAGCGATTGTTCCAGACGAGGACACAATCCCCGACAGAATGATACCGTCATTTGCCGACCGAACCTGAACTGGTTCACCCGGAAGAACTTCACGCAGACGTTCTTTCAGTTCGCTCAAATCCGGAATGACCTGGATCTCTACATTCGAGATCAGGTTACCTTCAGGCCCAAGCAGGGTCAGGGTCGTGCGACCCGGCGCCTTGCCAAGAACATAGATTGTCCGGTCCGAAAGCGTCGAGATATCCGCGATTGCCGCATTGGCAATCGAGAGCTCTCCAAAGATGCTTTCGCTTTCTACAACCACCGCCCGGTTCATGGGGATGGTCAGTTTGTTCGCTGTCCCTTCAGACAAAATCCGCAGAGTTTCTGCGGTTGCTGTTTGGGGGACGGTGAATAGTACGGCACACCCTAGAAGGGCCGCCTTAAAGATATTCTTAATTTTCATGTGATCCTGCCTTTCCGATCACGCCTCTCTCCGGGGGCTGGTTGTCCCAATGGAAGGATCATGCGGTAAACCTGAAATTTTTTCAATAATCAATGCATTGGGGGGTATGATTGATGTGGATATGTCACAGGGGACTCGACAAAAAAGAAAGCGGCCGCCAAAGACGACCGCTTTTCAAAGTGTTAGCTGAAGTGAACTTCACTCTTCGTCGGGGCACTTTACCTGCACAATGACGGTTTCCGTTCCACGACGCTGAGAGACAGTGCAAACTTTCTTCTGCTCAACCGGCACCACAACCGGAGCTTGAATGCCAAGAAGTTCATTCTGGCTGATTTCAATGTCCGTAGAAACTGTGTCGTCGCTGGCGCCAACCAAAGCCAGGGTTAAACGTCCGGTCGCTTGCGCTTGAGCTAGTGCCGCAACTTCCTGAGGGGTCGCCTCTACGGTTACGGTGCGAGCGATCAATGGGTTGTTCCGATCAAGGTCTGCGATCTGGTCAACAGCAATCAGGGGAACATTTGCCTGAATTAGCTTGGTGCCACGTTCACCGCCGATTGTGCCAGTCCAGTAAACATCAACGCGGTCACCAGGGCGCAGGAAACCTGACACACCTGAGCTTACGTCAACATTAATGGCGAAGGCGCGGTTGCCTTTCTTCAGCCGTGAGGTAATGCCTGCATCGTCACCGGGGTTGCTGATCTTCGCGCGCAGCAAGGGCTCATGTTTTTCCATCGCTCGCAGGGCGGTCCGGAATTCGTCTTCACCTTCAGGGAATAGAGACTCGATTGTGTTGAAAGAGCCTTCGGGCAGATATTGCAAAGGCCAGCGGATCAACTCAACGTCTTGTTTCTTGATCTGCTCACCATAACGCAACGGACGTTTGGTAATATAGACATCCGCCAGCGGGATCTGCTGTTCGAGTTGTTTCTGCCGTTCGGCGCGCTCACTTGCCAGTGCCGACTGATACTGACCAATATACCCTTGGGCCATGTATACGGCGAAGCCTGCCAACCCCACGCCAATTAATAAAACCAAACCAAAAACGAGGCGCATTAATTTTCCTTCCAGTTCGAGTCGACACCCCTGATACAGCGGCGCGTCGCGCAATCTTAATGGATCGTACCGTCCATTTGCCAGCGCAAACTATAGTACAACCTTAGCCCAATTGTATGGGGGCAATCCGAAAGGATAGAAAAAATGTCGTGACGCGCGAAATCTTGCTGACGGGATTAGTTGTCGCCGACCGTGGTTGAGGACACCTTGGCGCTTAGCTTCCCTCCGAGGCTTAGATTGCCTGTTTGAAGAAGCGCGATCAGCCCAAAACACATCAGGATGATTGCCGACGAGAGGACAACGAAATCGACCGAAATTGCGCCGGTTTCATCACCAAGAAATTTCTTAAACATTTGGGTCATACCTTTATCTTTAATGTTACGGGGAGGCTGCCTGCAGGGTACCCGTAATGAAATTCTAAAATCTTAAGTCGTCTGAATTGGATAAAGGCTATCGAACCCCGGCGGAAAAGTCGACAAAAAAGGGACCTAAATGCGTCAAAAATACGGCGAATGTGGTGTGGTTTTGCAATCAGTTACTTGGGAAGAAAAACCAAAAAGGCTGCGCCCAAATCGGACGCAGCCTTTATTCAGAAGTTGGCTTTTAGGCCAGAGGCTTATTAGCCGCCGGTGGTGCCAACGGTGATCGAGGTGCTCAGAGCGCCGGAGATCTTGGTGCCCAGTGCGTTAACGCCGGTACGAACGGTGGCGATAACGGCGATGCCCAGGCCAACGATGGCTGCGGTCAGAACAACCCAGTCAACGGTCACGGCGCCGGATTCGTCTTGGCTAAAGTGCTTAATGGTATCGAACAGTTTCATTTCGCATCCCTCCATAGGATAATACACAGTTTTCGACCTTCACAGAGACGCGATCTAACTTTCGCTTGATACGCTTCCCCTTGTTACTGCCCTGATAACACTCTTGGATTGGGGCGAGAGTAGGGCGGGGTCGCGGCAATAATAATTTTTTAGTATCGAATGCTTCTCAGTAAAGATTTTGTAAAATTGGCATAATTTTTCAAAGAAGACAACGAATTCCGTTATTGTTTCGTTAACGTGTCCAAACGCGCTAAGAATTGAAATCTTTGCTTGATAAACCCAATTCGATGGATGATTCTTCTACTTAAGCAGGTTCCCGAAAAGTGAGAGAGACAACTAGTGCGATATCTGGCAAATGTGATTCTCTTTGTTATGAGTTTTGGGTTGACCCCGTCTGTCGCGCAAGAATCCGCGCTGGATGAAGCGTTGCCTCAGGTAAATTATCCCGGCTCCGAAGCCAAAAGAGTCAAGCCGCCCACACCCGGGGCGAAGAAGCGGATCATGGTTCAGATCACTGAGCGGTATCCCGCATTTCCACCGCCGCCAGTAGACTATGTCCAACCGACCTCGGTTAACCCGGATGATTTCCGTCAGGTAGAGCCAAATGCGCCCAAGCCTGTCGAAGGGACGCGCTATGGCTGGTATTGGCGCTTCATCTCGCCCGAGATCGCTGCATCGCGGCCCGGGCGGATGCAAGAGGCAATTGCAGCGCTTTACGCTGCGCCTGAGGGGCAGGAAATCTCTGGCCCCCGACTGCAGACCATTCAGAATTACGTGAACGCCTACGGATCGGACATCTTACGGGCCACGGTCGGGACGCGGGTCTCTCCGGCTTTGGTAATGGCGGTGATTTCGGTCGAAAGCGCAGGGGTTCCAACTGCGGTTAGCCACAAGGGGGCCCAAGGGTTGATGCAATTGATGCCGGCAACAGCGCGGCGATTCGGGGTTAAAGATGCGCGTAACCCTGCCGAGAATATCCGGGGTGGCGTCGCCTATTTGGATTTCCTGATGGAATTGTTCGATCGTGACCCGATCCTCGTCCTTGCTGCATATAATGCAGGCGAAGGCGCTGTTCAGCGCTCAGGCGGGGTGCCCAGATATGCAGAGACGCGCGACTATGTTCCCAAAGTTCTAGCGGCGTGGGACGTTGCCCGGGGTCTTTGCCTGACCCGACCGGAATTGGCGACCGACGGTTGCGTTTTCCGACGCTGACCTAGACGCCAACCTTCGGTCCCGGACAAATCAGCGGATCGGTATTTTTCAAAACTGCGACCAAAGGCGGTTTCTCGGGGGCGCTGATGAACTGTGCGCTGACACCGTCTTCTGTCTGAAAGAAGTTCCAGCACTGAGGGTCTGTTGGGCGGGTTTCATAAAGAAAGCAGATGGCAGGGCCCTCTGCATACCAATGACCCATCTGGCATTCGCCGTCCAGAAACGTCCAGATGACGCGCCGCCCCGGCAGGTATTGCTCGGCCCCGTAAGTTTGACCGTTTTCCAAGAAGTATAATGTGCGACCTTCAGAGTACGTTTGAAACGCCTCGGCCGACATTGGTTCATCGGCGGTGGCCGTGGTCGCGAGGCTGGCAAAAACGATGAAAAAAAGCGCGCGCATGTGATCTCCTGAAGCTCAACCCTGCCAAGGGCAAGCCGCTTTGTCCATGTGGCAAGGCCGCAGAGCTTTCATCTGGGCGAAATAGTGATTAAGTGGGGCCGGTTACCGGAGGCAGCATGGCATTTTTCAGTAAACTTAAGGAACGGCTTTTCAAATCTTCGTCCAAATTGGAGGAAGGGTTAGAAGCGATTGTCGAAGATGGCGGCGTGGAAGAAGCCGCAGATGCGCAGCCAGAGCTCAGTGTTGAGCCTGAAACGGCCGCTCCGACGCCGACACCCGAGCCTGTGCCTGTCGCTCAGCCCCCCGAGCCTGAACATGAGCCGGTTGAAAAGGTCGAACCCGAGCCGACTTTCGAGCCTAAACCGGCCCGCGAAGAACCCAAGGTCGAACCGGTTACAGAGAAACCCGATCCAAAGGCTGAAGCGCCTAAGCAGGTTGAGCCTGCGAAGCCGGGGTTTGTCGGCCGCCTTATGGGGCGGGGTACAAAGAATGTCGTTCGCCGAGAGTTGGACGACGATATGCTGGAAAGCTTGGAAGAGCTTTTGATCACCGCGGACATGGGCGTTGACACGGCCCTGCGCGTGACAGCCAACATGGCAGAGGGCCGGTTTGGCAAACGCTTGTCAGTGGATGAGATCAAGGCGCTTCTGGCACAGGAAATTCAACGGATCATGGAGCCGGTGGCCAAGCCGATGCCCCTTTATGCCAAGAAACCTCAGGTGGTTCTTGTGGTTGGCGTGAATGGGGCCGGTAAAACGACAACAATTGGCAAGCTGGCCAGCCAGTTTCGTGCGGCGGGAAAATCTGTTGTCATCGCGGCGGGCGACACCTTTCGGGCCGCAGCTGTCGAGCAACTGCAGGTCTGGGGCGAACGCGCCGGCGTGCCGGTACTGACCGCGCCAGAAGGGTCGGACCCGGCCTCGTTGGCCTTTGATGCAATGACCAAGGCAGAGGCAGACGGTGCAGACCTTTTGATGATCGACACAGCGGGGCGGTTGCAGAACCGCGCCGATCTGATGGAAGAACTTGCCAAAATTGTCCGCGTGATCCGTAAGAAAGACCCGGATGCGCCGCATAATACTTTGTTGGTTCTGGATGCGACCACGGGGCAGAATGCGCTGAACCAGGTCGAGACCTTCCAGAAACTGGCAGATGTGTCTGGTCTGGTGATGACCAAGCTGGACGGCACGGCCCGCGGTGGTGTTCTGGTGGCGTTGGCGGACAAGTTTGGCCTGCCGATCCACGCGATTGGTGTCGGAGAACAGATCGACGATCTGGCGCCATTTGACCCTGAAGATTTTGCCAAGGCATTGGCCGGGGTGGCCGAGTGAACGACTGGCTTGTCTCTATCGAGGGGACAGAGGCCGGGCACCAGGTCGCGTTGGGGTTGGCGTTGCTGGCCGCGTTACTGCATGCCGTGTTCGGAGCGCTGCAAAAGGGGCGCCATGATCCTTGGATGTCACGTGGCGCGATCGACCTGAGCTATGGCCTGATGGCCGCGCCCTTTGCCCTGTTTGTGGTGCCATGGCCCGAGCCGCACATGTGGCCGATCTTTGCCGGCGCTTACCTGATCCATGTCGGGTACAAGCTGGCGCAGGGTTACACTTATACCAAGGGGGCCTATACGGTTGTGTATCCCGTGGTTCGGGGCACCGGGCCGCTGTTCGCGGTGATCGGCGCCTACCTGCTATTTGGCGAGACCTTTACCGGGGTCCAGTGGATCGGTGTCGGTGTTTTGCTGGCGGGAATTTTTGGTCTGGCAGTCTACAACCTGATCTTCCAGGACGTTGGCCGAGAAACGTTAAAGGCGGCCTTGGCTTTGGCTGTCTTAACGGGTTTTTTTGTTGCACTGTATACCACTTACGACGCCTATGGCATTCGCGCGACTGCGAACCCGATCACCTTCTTGGCGTGGTTCTTTTTTATCGATGGGTTGTTCTTTACGCCTTGGATTGCGTTGGTGCGGTATCGGCGGATGGTGAACCCGCCGGAGCTTGGGCCGTTGGCGGTGCGGGGCGTGATAGGTGGGTTTGTGGCGTTTGCGAGTTTCGGCTCGATCATGATGGCGACGCGGCTGGACAAGGTGGGCGAGGCAGCGGTGCTGCGCGAGACTTCGACCGTGTTTGCGGCGCTGATTGGTTGGCTTGTTCTGGGCGAGAAAGTCGGGCCGCGGCGCTTGACATTGATGGCACTGATCGCGCTTGGTGCGGTGATCGTGGAAATGGGGGGCTGAATGGCCGAGAAAGAGATTAATCCGGGTCTGAAGATGGCCTTGGAACTGGGGCCGATTGGCGTGTTCTTCGCGGCCTATCTGTTGGTACGCGACAAGGTGTTTCAGATCGGCGGGACCGAGTATGAAGGGTTCATTCTGGTCACGGCAGGTTTCGTGCCGCTGATCCTTGTGACCACGGGCATACTGTGGAAGCTGACCGGAAAAATCGCAAAAATGCAGGTGGTTACGGCGGTTCTGGTCACGGTGTTCGGCGGGCTGACGGTTTGGCTGAACGATGATCGCTTCTTCAAGATGAAGCCCACGATGATCTATGCGCTGTTTGCCGGCGTGCTTGGGTTTGGTCTGCTGCGAGGTCAGTCATATTTGCAATATGTGATGGAAGGCATGATGCCGCTTCAGCCGGAAGGCTGGATGAAGCTGACCCGTCGGATGGCTGCGTTTTTCGTGGGGCTGGCCGTGGCAAATGAGGTCGTTTGGCGCACGATGTCGACCGATGCCTGGGTGAACTTCAAGACCTTCGGGCTGACCTTTGCGGTCTTTGCCTTCTTCCTGACCCAAGGGTCATTGTTCCAGAAATACGGGACCGAAGAAGAGGACAGCTGAGGCGCTGCCTTGTCAAATTGCGCGGCCCTGACGGGCCGCAAGAGATGTTTGAAGCGGGGCCCTTTGCGGGGCCCCGCTGGCGTTTGGGGCACCGGAATCGCCAATATGACCTGCATATGACCTGCATATGACCTGCATATGAGTCTTTTGAGCGGGTTCAGACCGGCAGATTTTGGCAAAACGGGTCTGGGATGTGCTCGCCCCGTTTCTCGGCAAAGAGCATTCGGCCGCGCTGTAATCCGGGGCGTGCGCCAAGCGTTTTCAACCAGCGCGCCATGTTCGGCTTGTCATCGAGCGTCTGCTGCTGCCCTTCCCAGAGAGAGGCCCAGCCCCATGTCGCGAAATCGGCGATGGAGACGAAGTCACCCGCCAGAAACTGGGTCTTTGCAAGTTGCTGGTCGAGCACCTTGTAAAGGCGCGCGGTCTCGTTCCGGTAGCGGTCCATGGCGTAGGGGATCTGAACCGGCGGGGTGCGTTTCGGCAGGTGTTTGAGGAAGTGGTGGGCTTGCCCGACCATCGGCCCGACACCGCCCATCTGCCACATCAGCCATTGGTCGACCATGATCCTGTCACGTTCGGTCGTGCCGTAGAACTGGCCGGTCTTGCGCGCGAGGTATTGCAGGATCGCGCCGCTTTCGAAAATGGAGATCGGGGCGCCGTCCGGCCCGTCCGGATCGACGATCGCGGGGATCCGGTTGTTGGGTGAAACCTTCAGGAATTCAGGGTCGTGCTGTTCGCCTGCATTGATGTTGACCAGATGGGTCTTGAACGGCAGGCCCATCTCTTCCAGCGCGATAGAGATTTTCCAGCCGTTCGGTGTTGGCCAGTAATAAAGATCAATCATAAGCAGGCTCCTTCAGCGCGGTTCAGGATGGGGCATTTCCGGTCAGGGGCAAGGGGGAATTGGTACCGGGTCGTTCAAGGTCCTGCGACCTGCTGCCGCCCAAGGCCGGGCAGATCTGTGTGCGTGCCCTTGGAATGCGGGGCTGGCACCTTGACCCTTGCCAAGTCGAGCGGTAGGAAGTGCGCATCGTGGCGATTTGTTCACCGGATTGCGGGCCACGTTAAACATGCTGCTAAAGAGGTCGAGGACAAGCCATTGCCCCCGACGCTTTCCGCGGTGGGGGCTTTTTGTTTGCGGGGTCGAGATGACTGAGAATTGGAATACACGAACGAAGCTGGTGCACGGGGGCATTCGCCGCAGCCAGTATAATGAAGTTGCCGAGGCGATCTTTCTGACACAGGGCTTTGTCTATAATACGGCCGAGCAGGCCGAGGCGCGGTTTTTGGAAACCGGGCCGGACGAATTCATCTATGCCCGTTACGGCAACCCGACGGTGGCCATGTTCGAAGAGCGGATCGCGCTTTTGGAGGGGGCCGAAGATGCCTTTGCCACCGCGTCCGGTATGGCGGCGGTGAACGGGGCGGTGACCTCTATGTTGAAGGCGGGCGACCACGTGGTGTCGGCCAAGGCGCTGTTCGGGTCGTGTTTGTATATTCTTGAGGAAATCCTGACCCGCTATGGCGTCGAGGTGACCTTTGTTGACGGGACCGATCTGGATCAGTGGAAGGCCGCGATCCGCGAGGATACCAAGGCTGTGTTCTTCGAGACCGTGTCGAACCCGACGCTGGAAGTGATTGACCTGAAGGCCGTGGCCGATCTGGCCCATGCCGTTGGCGCGCTGGTTGTGGTGGACAATGTCTTTGCGACCCCGGTCTATTCCAAGGCGCTGGAAAATGGCGCGGATGTCATCGTCTATTCGACCACCAAGCACATCGACGGGCAGGGGCGCTGTCTGGGTGGGGTGATCCTTGGGTCGAAAGAATTCATCCGCGGCACGGTTGAGCCCTACATGAAGCATACCGGCGGCTCGATGAGCCCGTTCAACGCTTGGGTCATGCTAAAGGGTCTGGAAACGATTGACCTGCGGGTGCGGGCGCAATCGGCCAGCGCGCAGGCGATTGCCGAAGCGTTGGTGGGCCACGACAAGCTGGCGCGCGTGATCTATCCGGGGCTTGAAGGCCACGCACAGCATGCGATCGCGATCGAGCAGATGGGGCAGGGCGGAACCGTTCTGTCGCTGGACCTGAAGGGCGGGCAAGAGGCCGCGTTCCGGTTCCTGAACGCGTTGCAGATCGCGGTGATCTCGAACAACCTTGGTGATGCGAAATCCATCGTGACCCATCCGGCCACCACGACTCATCAGCGTTTGCCGGAAGAGCAGAAGGTGCACCTTGGGATTACCCCGGGTCTGGTCCGTTTCAGCGTGGGAATCGAGGACACGGGTGACCTGATTGCCGATGTGAAACAGGCTTTGGACGCGGTTTAACCCTTCAAAACCCGCCGAAAACCGGGTTTTTGGCGGGTTTTATTGGACAAAGCCCTGCGCAGTCCCACATAGAAGGCGGTAGACACACGAGGGTGAAGCCTTTGGTAGAGATGAACGCAGAGTTTGATGCGGCAGCAAGCCGGGACGAGGCCGAAAAGGCGCTCGCCATTTTGCGCAGCTGGATCGCCGGTGCTGGTGACGAGGACCTAAAGTCGCTCGACCCTGCCGTGTTGCGTGCGCTGCTGGGCCAGGCTTACCCGGAGTTCAACCGCGAGTATCCTGCCGAGTTCACCGTGGATGCGGAATACAAGGCCAGCCTGCCGGATCTGCAGAACGGGCCGTCGAGCCTGATCAAAGGCTCCAAGCGGCATATCGAACATGTTGGGATTTCCAACTTCCGCCTGCCGCTGCGCTATCACACCCGTGACAATGGCGATCTGACGCTGGAGACCTCGGTTACTGGCACGGTCAGCCTTGAGGCGGGCAAGAAGGGCATCAACATGTCCCGGATCATGCGCAGCTTCTACGAACACGCGGACCGGACCTTTAGCTTCGAGGTGATCGAGGCGGCCCTGGATGATTACAAGGCCGATCTGGAAAGCTTTGATGCGCGGATTCAGATGGCCTTCAGCTTCCCGATGAAGGTGGACAGCCTGCGTTCGGGCCTGCAGGGCTATCAGTATTATGACATCGCTCTGGAACTGGTCGAACGCGACGGGCTACGCCAGAAAATCATGCATCTGGACTTTGTCTATTCGTCCACCTGCCCGTGCTCGCTGGAACTGTCCGAACATGCGCGCGAGACCCGCAATCAGTTGGCGACCCCGCATTCGCAGCGCTCTGTTGCGCGGATCTCGATCGAGATGGAGCCGGGGCAGAAATGCCTGTGGTTCGAAGACGTGATCGACCTGTGCCGCAGGGCCGTTCCGACAGAGACTCAAGTGATGGTAAAGCGCGAAGACGAGCAGGCCTTTGCCGAGCTGAACGCGGCCAACCCCATTTTCGTGGAAGATGCAGCGCGCCTGTTCTGTGAGCAGCTGCTGGAAGACAAACGCGTGGGCGATTTCCGCGTGGTGGCCAGCCATCAGGAAAGCCTGCACAGCCATGATGCGGTGTCGGTTCTGATCCATGGCGATACCTTCGATCAGGCCAGCTTTGACCCGCATCTTTTTGCCACGCTGATCCACAGGGGCTGACGCCTCAAGCGGCATCGCCGCTTGACAGTCGCAGGGCGCAAGGCCAAGCCTTCCCTCATGTTGGATTTTCGTCCCGTTGGATATGTTATCGGCCTTGTCGTGGTCGCGCTTGGGGCTTCGATGCTGTTGCCGATGGCGCTGGACCTTGCGCAGGGCAATGGCCATTGGGGCATTTTCGCGGAATCCGCGATCCTGACGATGGTGTGCGGGGCCGTTCTGGCCTTGGCGTGCAGCAATGGCGTGCAGGCAGGGCTGTCGATTCAGCAGACCTTCCTTCTGACAACGGGTGTTTGGTTCGTGCTGCCGATGTTCGGCTGCCTTCCCTTCATTCTGGGGGCGACGGACGCCAGCCTTGCTGACGGGTTCTTCGAGGCGATGTCGGGCCTGACCACCACCGGGTCCACCGTGTTTTCAGGGCTGGATGACCTGCCGCAGGGGATCTTGCTGTGGCGAAGCATGCTGCAGTGGTTCGGTGGCGTCGGGATCATTGTTGTGGCGATGGTATTCCTGCCGGAGTTGCGCGTTGGTGGTATGCAGATCTTCCGCTCGGAAAGCTTTGATACCGATGGCAAGGTTCTGCCGCAGGCCGCGCAGATCGCGCAGCGGATTTCGGTTGTTTATGTGCTGCTGACGCTGGCTTGTTTCCTGTCCTATTCCGCTGTGGGGCTGAGCACGCTGGACGCGATGCACCATTCCCTGACCACGATTGCGACAGGCGGGTTTTCCAGCCATGACGCGTCTTTCGGGGCGTTTAAGGGAACGCCGGAATATGTCGCCGTGATCTTCATGATCCTCGCGTGCCTGCCGTTCATCCGCTATGTTCAGATGCTGGCCGGGCAGCATTCGCCCCTGTTTCGCGATACGCAGGTTCGAACCTTCCTGTGGATCTTGGCGGCGATTGTCGCTCTTATGACCTTCCGGCAGGTTGTGGTTCTGGGCGACGGGGTCGAGCCTGCTTTTCGAGAGGTGATCTTCAACGTCACGTCGATCATGTCGGGCACAGGCTATGCCAGCACCGACTATCAGCTTTGGGGCGCTTTCAGCGTCGCGATCTTTTTCTTCATCGGCTTCATTGGTGGCTGCGCGGGATCGACGACCTGTTCGATCAAAGTGTTCCGGTTCCAGCTTCTGTTTACCTCTATCAGATCAATGATCCGCACGATCCACTCGCCTTCCGGCGTGTTCACCCCGCGCTATGAGGGCCGCCCTGTCCCGGAAGAGGTCATGTCCTCGGTCATGGCGTTCTTTGGGCTGTTCGTGGTGTCGGTGGGTGTTCTGGCGGTGCTTCTGGGTATGACGGGCCTGGACTTTGTCACCGCCGTGTCCGGGGCAGCGACAGCGATGGCCAACGTGGGCCCCGGTCTGGGCCAGATCATCGGTCCGGCGGGCAACTTTGGCGAGCTGAACGACACTGCCAAGTGGTTGCTGTCCGCAGGAATGCTGATCGGGCGGCTGGAGCTGATGTCGGTCTACGCGATCCTGACGCTGAACTTCTGGCGCGCGTAATCTGGCGCCGTCGATGAAGTATTAACGCGCCAGAATGGTCGGCATATCTGCTGCGCATATCCTTAAAATGAGGGAAGGGCGCCCCGGAAGGCGGAGTACCTGCGCGTGTCTTCCCGTAGATTTGACGTCTATGCTGTCAGGAATGGCGAGCGCATTGCGTGACCAAAAGGAATTGTAGCGTCGCAGCAAGGTGTAATGCTGCGCGCATATGTTTGTCTAAAATCTATGCGGTGAAATTCAGGGTGCGGCCCATTCCTGATCGAAATACAGGCCGCCGAAGGCTTAAAGCGCCTTCAGGTCACCGGCAAGCTGGCGGCCATCGCGGCCTTCGGTCAGTTCATAGCTTAGTTTCTGATTGTCTTGCAGACCGGTCATACCGGACCGTTCGACTGCAGAAATATGCACAAAAACGTCCTTTCCGCCATCATCAGGGGCGATGAAGCCGTAACCTTTAGTCGTATTAAACCACTTCACGGTGCCTGTGGGCATCGCGCTTCTCCTTCAAAGTCTCTCCGCCCGCAGTATGCGGCGGCTTGGTCACTTTCAGGTTTTCAGGAGGTCAATCTTCCCCGTAATTGGGAAATGGCGTCCTGAAAATCCGTCGTCACACCCTGAACATTTGGGGCGAATCAAAATTTAAGCAAGGGAGAAGTCTTACGAGCGGCAATGCCTTGCGATACTGTGCCAAAAAATCAGGAGCGGTTGATGAAAATTTACGGGATAAAAACCTGCGATACCTGCCGCAAGGCGCGTAAGGCCTTGCCAGAGGCGGAATTTGTGGATGTGCGTGAGGACGGCCTGCCTGCGGAAACGCTGCAAAACTTTTGGAATTCGCTGGGTGAACCCCTGTTAAATAAGCGCTCTACGACTTGGAAAACCCTGTCCGAAGAGGCGCGATCAGGTGATCCCTTGGCGCTGATTTCGGCGAACCCGACCCTGATGAAGCGCCCCGTGATCGAAGCAAATGGGCAACTTTATCTGGGCTGGACTGCGGCTGTTCAGGCAAAATTGCTTGGAACCGGCGCCTGAGATGCCTAGGTAGCGGGTGTATCGAGCAAGGAGAGTTTCATGCGCAACGCCGCTTTGGTTCTGGGCATCATCGCCGGTGTGATCGGCCTGATGGTTGGATTTTTCGCTTACGGTTATACTGAATTCGTCAACTGGTTTGGCGAAGTCGACAATATCGCCGAGCAGGTGGACAACCCCGACAAGATCCGTGCCGTTTCGCTGATCGCGCCGATCCTTGCGATTGCGGGGGGTGCGATGGCGCGCTCTCAGAACATCGCGGCCGGCGCGCTGTTGGTGGCCTCGGCGGCGGGGATGCTGTGGGGCTTTGGCTTTGGGGTCTTTACGATGTTCCCAATCGCCATGGCAGGCTTGGGCGGCATTCTAGCCTTCGCCGCCCAAAAGCCGGACGCGCATTAACGGTTCGACAGGAAGCGGTCCACCGACAGGGGGCCCGCGCCTTTGATCACGAGGGTGATCAGAACAACCATCCAGAACAAACGCTGGTCCAGGATCAGCGAATCAGGGGTCTTGTCGAACCAGGCGCCCAGAGTTTCTGCGTGTTCTATGCCGCCATGGCCGAACAGGTCCGTCAGGCTTTGGACAACAACGAAGCCGATCATGCCAAGGGCTGCCAGACGGGTGGCAAAGCCGATGACGATCAGCAGGGGTAGGATGAACTCGGCATAGGTGCCAGCCAGCACGACCAATGTGTGGAAAGTGCCCAGTTGCGAGGGGTCATAGCCTGCGGCCTCCATCGCTTTGGGAAAGATTTGCGCATAGGCCCCGAGGGAGGGTGAAAACAGCCCGGCAAACCCGTCGCCAAGTTTGGTCAGGCCAGATTTCCAGAAATAGACCAGAAGCGTGGCCGCAAAGGTGAACCGCGCCAGAAGCGGTAGCAGGGTGGGACCAAAGGCGGCCTCTAGTCGGTCGAAGATAGAATCGTGCAGGCGGATCAGGGCGGTCATTGGGGTCCCTCGCTAATGTGAACAATGGCACTGGTTTGCAGCAGTAGTTGCAGGTTGGCGGTCAGATCGAATTCGGGGGCCGCGGCCTCGGCCGCGGTGATGGCTTCGCCCAAGGTCTCGCCCGCCTGAAGCGCGGCGATGAACAGGGCGCCGCCTGCGGGCAGTAGATCGACGCGCGGGTCGAACTCTGGCCGGGTGATCAGCGCGTCTTCGGGCTTCACTACAGGTTTGGGCGCCTTGAGGTCCATGTTGGCGCGCCAGATCGCGACGATCGGGTGGTCCGAGGTGACGACGCGCAGCGACGGTGCCAGCGACAGGCGCAGGGTCATCAGCCGGTCAGGCGTCATGGTGGCCATGGCGGAAGGGTCGGCGGGCGTGGCGTCAGCAGCGTGGTAAGAGCTGCGCAGCGCCAATTCCAGACGGGCAATATCGGGCAGATAGGGCAGGTGGCCGACCGGCGGGAAGCCCGCCAGAAATGCGGGCATCTCGGCCCCGAAGTGCATCATCAGGGGCGAGGTCGGCGGATAGCTGCGAACATATAGCCCCCCCATCGCATCAAAGAATTCGTCACCTAGCAGTTTGCGCAGAACCGGGAAGCCCGTGCGCAGCGCCTCCAGCAAGCTGGAGACGACATTGTTGCGATAGACGTCAAAGCGCTTGGTCGCGGGGGTGCCGTCCGGGTTGGTCAGCCCTGAGGGCACCGCCTGCTGAGGGTCCAGAAGCGCGGTGGTGAAATCGGTCTGGCCCACGCTCATGCGGGCACCTTGTCCAGAATGGCGGCGGCGCGGGCGGACTCTGCTTCCAGCTCTGTCCAGTCGGGGACATCGTTGTCCCATTCGATCAGCGTGGGCAGGGGGCCGGATTTGGCGATGGTATAGTCATAAAGCGCCCAGACCGGATCGACGACGGGCTTGCCGTGGCTGTCGATCAGCAGGGGCGCGCCGGTTTCATCGGCATCTTCGTCATGGCCGCCAAGGTGGATTTCCCCAACCTTATCCAGCGGGAAGGCGTCGATATAGGCGCGGGCGTCCAGCTGTTGGTTGGTGGCCGATACGAAGACGTTGTTGACGTCCAGCAGCAGGCCACAGCCGGTGCGGCGGGCGATCTCGGCCAGAAAGTCGGTCTCTTCCATCTCGGTCTCGGCGAAGGCCAGATAGGTCGAGGGGTTTTCCAGCAGCATCTGGCGACCCAGAACCTCTTGCACCTGATCAATGTGATCGCAGACGCGGGTCAGTGTTCCCTGAGTATAGGGCAGCGGCAGCAGGTCGTTCAGAAAGTGGGTGTCATGCGTGGACCAAGCCAGATGTTCGGAAAAGCGGGCAGGCTGTAGCCAGCCGACAAGCTGTTTCAGCCGGTCCAGATGTTCTGGGTCCAAGGGGGCCTCGCCGCCGATGGACAGGCCGACACCATGGACGGAAAAGGCAAAGCGTTCGGCCAGGTGACGCAGTTGCGCCAGCGGGCGGCCGCCCATTCCCATGTAATTCTCGGCGTGGATTTCCAGCCAGTCGACGGCACCCGCATCCTTCATGATCGCGCTGAAATGCTGCGGTTTGTAGCCTACGCCGGGGCGATTGGGCAGCTGTTCAAAGCGGTGGGGAAGAGCGTCAAGCATCGCAAGGCCTTTGGCTGAAAGAGGGTGCCCCCCGGCGCGTATCGCCGAGAGGCGAGGGGGTCTTATGCGGGCAGGTCGCGGTCCAGTGCTTCCAGCGAGCCCATGCGGCCGTCCGGCAGCTCCATGGTTTCGCAGGTGCCGGCCGGAACCAGGGTCCATGCGTTGCCCTGATAGTCTACGGTCGAGGAACCGGCGCATGTGGTGCCCGGGCCCGCGGCGCAATCGTTTTCGCCTGCCAGCGAAACGCCAAAGCACTTTTCGTTCTTTTCTTCCATGGCGACGGCGGTCGTGGCGTGTGCGGTGAAGGCTGCGGCAACGGCGCCAGCGACGGCGAGGGTTTTTACGGTGTTGGACATTGGGTGTTCCCTTTTTGAAAAATCTCAAAGCGTCGCCTTGTTGCGACACCAAGAAGATTGTCCGCCCCGGCACGGCTTTTCCATTCACAGGCCCGTGGGTCACAGCCGCGTGACTGCTGGTGAGATGGCGCGAGCGTTTCGTGAGAGGTTTTGCAAGAAACCCGCGGAAAAAATCACAACGGCGTTAGCAAAAACGCGGATCGCGTGAGGTCGCGTTTCAACGGGCTGGGGGGCTGTAACAAATATTCGGACCGAAACGGCCCGTTCTTAGGGCTTGTTACAGGTTTCGTGATCGGTTTCAGAAAGAGAACGCCGTTCAGCAGGGCTAAAAGAAACGGCCAGAGACCCTGTTTGGGGCTCTGGCCGCGTCTATTGATTTCAAAACCGCTTACAGAAGGTCGGGCGGGGTCGCCGATTTCGACAGTTCCGCGACGATTTCGTCCAGCGACACGACGCTGGTCTGTTTTTCGCCAAGGCGGCGGACGGTCACGGTGCGCTCTTCGACCTCTTTCATGCCGATGGCCAAGATCACCGGTACTTTCCCAAGCGAGTGCTCGCGGACCTTGTAGTTGATCTTTTCGTTGCGGGTGTCGGCCTCGGCGCGGACGCCTGCGGCTTTCAGCGCGTCGACAACTTCGGCCACGAACGGGTCGGCGTCCGAGATGATCGAGGCCACAACAACCTGACGAGGGGCCAGCCAGAAGGGCAGCTTGCCGGCGTGTTCCTCGATCAGGATGCCGATGAAACGCTCGAACGAGCCAAGGCAGGCACGGTGCAGCATGAACGGGCGATGTTTCGCGCCATCTGCGCCGATGAAGGTCGCATCCAGACGTTCCGGCAGGTTGGGGTCAACCTGAAGGGTGCCGCACTGCCAGTCCCGGCCGATCGCGTCGGTCAGGGTGAACTCCAGTTTCGGACCATAGAAAGCACCTTCGCCTTCGAGGATCTCAAAGTCGTACCCGGCGGCCTTACAGGCGTCGCCCAAGGCTTTTTCCACGAAGTCCCAGCTTTCGTCGCTGCCGATCCGCTTTTCGGGGCGGGTCGACAGTTTGATGGTCCAGTCGTGGAAGCCAAGGTCGGCATAGACCTTGGACAGGAAGGCAATGAACTTCGCAGTTTCCGAGGTGATCTGGTCTTCAGCGCAGAAGATGTGGCCATCGTCCTGCGTAAAGCCGCGCACCCGCATCACGCCATGCAGCGCGCCCGAGGGTTCATAACGGGCACAAGAGCCGAACTCGGCCATGCGCAGCGGCAGGTCGCGATAGGACTTCAGGCCCTGATTGAACACCTGCACGTGGCAAGGGCAGTTCATCGGCTTCAATGCGTTGATCGCCTTTTCGCGGGCGTGCTCTTCGTCGACTTCAACGATGAACATGTTTTCCTGGTACTTGTCCCAGTGGCCCGAGGCCTCCCACAGTTTGCGGTCGACGACCTGCGGGGTGTTCACCTCGACATAGCCGTCCTTGTCCTGCATGCGGCGCATGTAGTCCTGAAGGGTGGTGTAGATGCGCCAGCCATTGGGATGCCAGAAGACCTGACCGGGGGCCTCTTCCTGCATGTGGAACAAGTCCATCTCTTTGCCCAGCTTGCGGTGGTCGCGCTTGGCGGCCTCTTCCAGCATGTGCAGGTGCTTCTTCAGGCCTTCTTTGTTCTGGAAGGCCACGCCATAGATGCGCTGTAACATCGCGCGGTCGCTGTCGCCACGCCAATAGGCGCCCGCGATGGACATCAGTTTGAACGCGTCGCCTGGCACCTGACCGGTGTGTTGCAGGTGGGGGCCACGGCAAAGGTCCTGCCAGTGGCCGTGCCAGTACATGCGCAGCGGCTCGTCGCCCGGAATGGCGTCGATCAGTTCGACCTTGTAGGGCTCGTTATTCGCCTCATAGAATTTCACCGCACGGTCGCGTTCCCAGACTTCGGTGGTTACGGGCTCGCGTTTGTTGATGATCTCTTTCATCTTCTTTTCGATGAGGGCGAGGTCTTCGGGTGTGAACGGCTCTTCGCGGTCAAAGTCATAGTACCAGCCGTTTTCGATAACCGGACCAATGGTGACCTTGGTGGCAGGCCAGATTTCCTGCACGGCGCGCGCCATGATGTGGGCGCAGTCGTGACGGATCAGTTCCAGCGCCTGGGCGTCATCCTTCATGGTGTGGATGGCGATCTCGGCATCTTCATTGATCGGCCACTGCAGGTCCCAGTGGGCGCCGTTCACAGTTGCAGAGATGGCCTTTTTGGCCAGAGAGTTGGAAATGCCAGCGGCGATTTCGGCAGCAGTGATGCCTGCGTCGAACTCGCGCGAATTGCCATCGGGAAAAGTCAGGGAAATCTGGGCCATCGGCCTTAGCTCCTCGTCAGTTTGGCGCCCACGGAACGCCCGGTTGCGGGTTATGTGTTGGTCCGCGTTGTGACGAGGTTTTGGGCGTCTGTCAACGGGTGACGTGCCCCGCCTGAGCCGGTCCCGGCGCAGGCAGCCCCCGGCCCCCTTCGATGGGGGGCTGGGGGCTGTTTTTGTCAGGTCAGTCCAGTTCGGCCAGACGATCCAGTGCGGCTTGCAGCTTGTCGGCTTCGCCTTGTCGCGCGGCAAGGTTGGCGCGGGCTTCTTCGACCACTTCTTCCGGAGCCGAGGCCACGAATTTGGGGTTGTTCAGACGTCCGTTCAGACCGCCGATTTCCTTGGCAAGTTTGCCCAGAGTTTTCTCAAGGCGCGCTTTTTCCTCTGCGATGTCAATGACATCTGCCAGTGGCAGGCCAAAGGTGCCGCCTTCGGCCGCGACGGTGACGCAGCCTTTGGGGAAGGCGTCTACTGCGCTCAAGCTTTCGATCCGTGCAAGGCGTTTGATCAGCGTCTCGTTGTTGTCCCACGCAGCCTGCGCATCGCCCGACAGACCAGTGTGCAGCATGTCCAGACGCGCGCCTGCGGGTACGTGCATTTGCGCACGGGCAGAGCGGATGTCTTCGATCAGGCCGATCACCCAGTTCATCTCGGTATCGGCTTTTTCGTCAATCAGATCAGCGGCCTTGTAGGTCGGCCAGTCGGTGTGAACCAGCGGCTTTTCGCGGGTACCCGAGGTCTCCCACAGCTCTTCAGTGATGAAGGGCATGATCGGGTGAAGCATGATGAAACACTGGTCCAGAACCCATGCCATGACGGCTTGGGTTTCGGCCTTGGCTTCGGCGTCGCCGCCCATCAGCAGGGGTTTCGAGAACTCGACATACCAGTCGCAGACCTTGCCCCAGACAAAGGCGTAAAGCGCATTGGCCGCGTCGTTGAAACGGAAGGTTTCCAGCGCCGCATCGACGGTTTCGCGGGTGCGGGCGACCTCGCCGATGATCCACTTATTCAGCGTATGTTTTGCGTGCAGATCCTGTACAGAAGCTGTGCGTACAACATCGGCCTCGAATACACCGTTCATCTCGGCGAAACGGGCGGCGTTCCACAGTTTGGTGCCGAAGTTCCGGTAGCCTTTGATCCGCTCCATGTCCAGCTTCAGCACGCCCCCAAGGGCGGCCATCGCGGCGGAAGAGAAGCGCAGCGCGTCGGCGCCGTATTCGTCGATGATGTCCAGCGGGTCCATGACGTTGCCGGTGGATTTCGACATCTTCTTGCCCTTGGCGTCGCGGACGAGGCCGTGCAGGTAAACCGTGTCGAAGGGTATTTCGTCGACAACAGCCAGCTGCATCATCATCATCCGGGCAACCCAGAAGAACAGGATGTCCTGACCGGTAACCAGCGTCGAGGTCGGGAAGTATTTCGAGGTCTCCTCGGTCCATTCGGGCCAGCCAAGCGTGCCGATCGGCCAGAGGCCGGACGAGAACCACGTGTCCAGAACGTCAGAGTCGCGCCAGACCGGGTAGACCAGCTTGGTCGGATCCTCGGTCACCTCGTATTCGGCAAGGCTGGCGGCAAGCGCGTGAACGGCGGCGTTGCGGTCTTCAACCTCGACCACTTTGGCGTGGTTCAGCGGCGTGGGCAGGCCGGCCTCGTCATCGACGAAGCGAGACTTCACATCTTCGAAGCTGGCACCACAGTGGCGTTTTTCGTCGCCCAGAAGCAGGTTCTGATCCATCAGCAGGCGGCCCATTTCGACAAAGTCGAGCTGGCCGTCGCCTTCGTCATCAACGAAGTCGTTGCCGGACAGGTCCAGACCGTACCAGACCGGAATCTGGTGTCCCCACCACAGCTGTCGCGAGATGCACCAAGGCTCGATGTTTTCCAGCCAGTGGTAGTAAACTTTCTCTCCGCTTTCGGGCAGGATTTTCACGTCGCCATTGCGGACAGCGTCCAGCGCGGGGCCAACAACCTTTTCGGCGTCGACGAACCACTGGTCGGTCAGCATCGGTTCGATAACCACTTTCGAACGGTCGCCGAAGGGCTGCATGATCGGCTTGTTCTCGACCATGGGGACGGTGACTTCGATCTCGTTGCCGTCGTCGTCCTTCTGGGTCTCGGTCGTCATGACGGCGAGGCCTTCGTCGGTGATCTGTTCAACGACCAGTTTACGCGCCTCGAACCGGTCCAGACCGCGCAGGTCATCAGGAACAAGGTTGATCACATCAACTTCGTTCTCGGTGAAGTCGGCGCCCTTTGCATGGGCTTGGGCCTTGGCAGCTTCCTTGGCGTAGTCTTCGCCATCGGCGCGCATGTGGCCCTTCATGTCCATCAGGCGGTACATCGGAATGCCACCGCGCTTGGCGACTTGGTAGTCGTTGAAGTCATGCGCACCGGTGATCTTCACAGCACCCGAGCCGAAGTCGGGATCGGGGTATTCATCGGTGATGATTGGGATCTGGCGGCGGTGCTCTTTCGGGCCAACCGGGATTTCGCACAGCTTGCCGACGATGGGCGCATAGCGTTCATCGGATGGGTGTACCGCAACCGCGCCATCGCCCAGCATGGTCTCGGGGCGGGTGGTGGCGATCGAGATATAGTCGCGCTCTTCTTCCAGCGTGACGTTGCCGTCTTCGTCTTTCTCGACATAGGTGTAGGTCGCGCCGCCCGCGAGCGGGTATTTGAAGTGCCACATGTGGCCCGCGACCTCGATGTTTTCGACCTCTAGGTCGGAAATCGCGGTTTCAAAATGCGGGTCCCAGTTGACCAGTCGCTTGCCGCGATAGATCAGGCCCTTTTCATACATGTCGACGAAGACCTTGATGACCGCGTCGTGGAAGTTGGGAGAGTTCTCGTGCCCAACCCGCGTGTCACCCTGTGCACCGGCCATGGTAAAGGCGGTGCGGTCCCAGTCGCAGGAGGCGCCAAGGCGCTTGAGCTGCTGAACGATGGTGCCGCCCGATTGCTCTTTCCATTCCCAGATCTTGGCAAGGAAATCCTCGCGCGAGAAATCAGTGCGTTTCTTGCCTTGTTCGTTCAGCTGGCGTTCGACAACCATTTGGGTCGCGATGCCGGCGTGGTCGGTGCCTGGCTGCCACAGGGTGTCGAAGCCCTGCATGCGTTTCCAGCGCATCAGGATGTCCTGCAGCGTGTTGTTGAACGCGTGACCCATGTGCAGGACGCCGGTGACGTTGGGCGGCGGGATCATGATGCAATATGTGCTGGCGCCGTCCTTGGCGTTGGCACCGGCACGGAAAGCATTTGCTGCTTCCCACTTGGCATAGATCCGCGGCTCGGCGGTGTTTGCGTCGAATGTCTTTTCCATCGGCATCGGGGTGGTCCCACATCGTCTGATCTAGAGTTGCTTCCCGTGTAACGAATGGCTGCGGGAAGGGAAAGACTGTGCGCGATATTCCCTTTCGGGCTGGACACCAAATCGTGGCCATTTAGGCTTTGCAGGGAATTAAGGAGATAACGCATGACGGAATTCGGCAAGGCACAGGGTGTGAACCGGGTCGAGGATGATCGGTTCCTTCGGGGCAAGGGGCGTTACGTGGACGATATTGCGCCCGAAGGGGCGGGGTTTGCGGTGTTTCTACGCTCCCCAGTCGCGCATGCGGTGATTTCAGAGTTGAACGTTGATGATGCGCGGCAGGCGCCCGGCGTGCAGCTGGTACTGACGGCAGAGGATATGCAGCGCGAAGGGATGCGCCCGCGGATGAACGCCACCGTTGCCCCGTGTGAGGATGGCAGCAAGGGCGCGGCGCCCACCCGGCCAATTCTGGCGACTGGCAAAGTGCGCTTTGTTGGCGAGCCTGTAGCGATGGTGGTCGCGGATACCCGAGAGGCCGCCTTGGACGCGATTGAGATGATCGTGTTCGAGTTCGACGACCTGCCCGCCAAGGTGGATCTTGGAGCGGGTGGGGAAACCATCCATGAAGAGGCCCCGGACAATCTGGCCTTCAACTATGGTCTGGGCGATGAAGCAGCGACCGACGCGGCGCTGGCAAACGCGGACCATGTGGTGAAGCTGCGGCTGTATGATAACCGCGTAGTCTCTAACCCGATGGAGCCGCGCGGTTGCTACGCCGAGATGGCCGAGGGCCGCCTGCACGTCGGTTACAACGGGCAGGGTGTCTGGGGGCTGAAATCGGAACTGGCCAAGGTGCTGGGCATGGAGGCCGAGGATATTCGCGTGACCACCCCCGATGTGGGTGGAGGGTTCGGCACGAAGGGGATGTCCTACCCAGAGTATTTCGCCGTCGGACAGGCCGCGCGGTTGTTGAACGCGCCGGTGCGCTGGATGGCTGACCGGTCAGAGACCATGCTGACCGACAATGCCGGTCGTGATCTGTATTCCGATGCGGTTATCGGGTTCGACAAGGACCTGAAGGTCGTCGCCTACCGGGTCGATGTGGCGTCGAACCTCGGGGCCTATAACTCTGGCTTTGCGCAGATGATCCAGTCTTACCTGTTCAGCCGGGTTCTGACCGGGGCCTATGACATCCAGACGGCCTATCTGAACACCAAGGGGTATTTCACCAACACTACTCAGGTGGATGCCTATCGCGGGGCGGGCCGGCCCGAGGCGATGTTCACGCTTGAGACGCTGATGCACCATGCGGCCCGACAGTTGGGTGTGGATGTGACAGAGCTGCGCCGCCGCAATTTCATCGCGCCGGACAAGTTTCCCTATAAGACCATCAGCGGCGAGGTTTATGACGTGGGCGAGTTTGCCCGCGTGCAGGACCGGGCACTGGCGCTAGCCGATGTGGGGGGCTTCGCCGCCCGCAAGGCTGAAAGTACGGCAAAGGGCAAATTGCGGGGGCTGGGGACGGCCTTTTACGTGGAATCGGTGCTGGGCGATCCGAACGAGACGGCAAAGGTTGAGTTTGCCGATGATGGCATGGTGAACCTTTACGTTGGTACCCAGTCGAACGGGCAGGGGCACGAGACGGCCTATACCCAGTTCCTGTCGTCGCAATCCGGTATCCCCAAGGACCGAATTCGCATCGTGCAGGGTGACAGTGACCTGATCGCCAAGGGGGGCGGAACGGGCGGTTCGCGCTCTGTCACTGTTCAGAACACGGCTATTTTGGCGACCGTGAAAGAGATGATCGCGACGCTGACCCCCTTTGTGGCGGGCCAGCTTGGGGTGGACGAGGCTTTGGTCACGTTTGAGGACGGGCAATTCCGGTCCGAGTCTTCGAACAAGTCGCCCACCCTGATGGAAGTGGCCGAAATGGCGCGCGACGACGACCGCGCCGAGCTTTTGGTGCATGAGGTATCTACCCGTCTGGCCGGGCGATCCTTCCCCAATGGTGGTCACATCTGCGAGGTCGAAGTCGACCCCGAAACCGGTTCGGTCGAGGTTGCCAGCTATGCGGTTGCCGATGATTTCGGCAACCTGATGAACAAGGCGCTGGTCGAGGGGCAGGTGCATGGCGGCGTTGTTCAGGGCATTGGCCAGATGCTGACAGAACATGTGGTCTATGACGAAGATGGGCAGCTGCTCTCGGGAACGTTTATGGACTATGCCTTGCCGCGTGCCTCGGACGCCCCCATTTTTAAATTTGTAACCGAACCTGTGCCAGGATCGGGCAACCCGCTGGGCATGAAGGGCTGTGGCGAGGCCGGAACGGTCGGCGCCATGGGCGCGGTGGCCAACGCGGTACAGGACGCTTTGGGCGGCGATCGGTTCCTTGATCCGCCCTACACGCCGCACCGTGTGTGGCAATATTTGCAAGAGGAGAGACGTGAAGCTTCGTGAACGGTTCGTAGGCTGGTTAAGGGCAAGAGGTCTTGCCCGGGCCACTCATGCGCATCCGATGCGGGGCCCCGTCACCCATGTGGTGATCCTTGACGGGACCATGTCGACCCTTGATCCGGGCTTCGAGACGCACGCAGGCACGCTTTACAAGCTGCTGTGCGATCTACCGGGGTCCGAGAATATCTCTGTCTATTATGCGGCGGGTATTCAGCTGCCTGACTGGATGGCGGCTGGGGATGTCTTGCGGGGCAAGGGGATCAACCAGCAGATCCGACAGGCTTATGGTTATCTGTCTTCACGGTATCATCCGGGGGACCGGATCTTCCTGTTCGGCTATTCGCGGGGCGCCTATGCGGTGCGCTCGCTATCCGGGGTGATTGACCGGGTGGGGCTATTGCGCGCCGAACATGCGATAGAGCGGAATGTGCGGCAGGCTTACCGGCATTATCGGGCGGTCGAACTGTCGGACTCGGGCCGGGAGTTCGCGCAGGCCTTTTGCCATCCACGGACAGAGGTCGAGATGATTGGCATCTGGGACACGGTCAAGGCGCTGGGGCTGCGGCTGCCTGTGGTGTCGATGTTCCGCGACCCTGCGCATTCCTTTCACAATGATCAGCTGTCGGACGTGGTGAAACACGGGTTTCACGCGCTGGCGCTGGATGAACGCCGGGTGGTCTATGCCCCGGTGATGTGGCGCTGCCCCGAGGGGTTCACCGGCCATGTCGAACAGATGTGGTTTTGCGGGGCGCATGGCGACGTCGGTGGTCAGTTAAGCGGGTTCGAAGCTGCCCGGCCCTTGGCCAATATCTCGCTGGTCTGGATGCTGGAGAAGGCGCAAGAGGTGGGTTTGGCCCTGCCCTCGGGCTGGTGCGACCGGTTTCCCTGCGATGTATCGGCCCCGTCCAAGGGCATGAACCATGGCTGGGGGAAGCTGTTCGTGTATCGCAGGTCCCGGATCGTGGGCTTCGATGCGTCCGAGGCGATTCACCCCACGGCCCGCGATCACCCGCTGGTTAAACACTGGGAGAGGGCTTCGGCCACAATCCCTCAGACAGAAGCACTGGCAGATACCCCCTAGGGCAGGTCCATGACCAGACAGGTGGCCGAGCCGGTTGCGTAAAGCTTGCCAGTCTCTACGTCCCGGACCTCGCCCCGAGCGACGCCCACCGTTCGGCCCACGGATTCGGTGATACCGATGGCCTCGACCAAGGTGCCAGCTGGAATGGCGCGGGTGATGTTCAGCTTGTATTCCAGCGTCGTATAGCCTTTGCCCGCAGGCAGTTCGGACTGCACCGCGCAGGACATGCAACTGTCCATCAACACCCCGTACCAACCGCCATGGGTTCCACCCATATAGTTCAGATGCTCGGTCAAGGGCGTGCCGCGAAAGACCACGCGGCCCGCCTCAACACTGTGCATGTGAAAGTTGATGGGCGCGCAGATGGGCGGCGGTGGAAAGCGGCCGTCGCACATGCGCTGCAGGACCTCTAGCCCCGATAGTGGTCGGACCTGATCCAGCGGAACAGTGGCGAATTTATGTGTTGAAGTAGACATGATACCCCTGCCATCATTCAAGCGATGGCTTAGGGGGTGTCAATTCATTCCTAATTGTCGCTTTACAAGAGACGGCGGATTAGGCCGCTTCAACCAGCTTCGGTGTCACACCGAAATCTTTGCACAGACGGGCCGAAAGGGCCGGTTTGTTCAGCGTGTAGAAGTGCAGGTCTTCGACACCGCCTTCGACCAGTTGGGTGCAGAGGTTGCGGGTGTAATTATGCGAGAACTCGGCGCCGCGGCCTTCCGAGATGGCCTTGGTGAAGGCTTCGTCCAGCCAAGCGGGAACTTTGGTGCCGCAGCGCTGGGCGAATTTCTTGACGCCGTCCCAGCTCTCGATCGGCAGGATGCCCGGCAGGATCGGAGCGTCGATGCCCGCCTTTTCGCAACGGTCGCGGAAGCGGAAGAAGGTTTCCGGCTCGAAGAAGAACTGGGTGATGGCGGAATTTGCGCCAGCTTCGAACTTTTGCTTCAGCCATGCGACGTCGGCATTGTTGTCGGCGGCTTCGGGGTGCGGGTCGGGATAGGCGCCGACGCGCAGGTGGAATTTGCCGGTCTCGGCAAGGGCCTCGATCAGTTCACAGGCGTTGGCAAAGCCTTCGGGGTGCGGTGTGAAATGGCCTTCGCCCTTGGGCGGGTCGCCGCGCAGGGCGACGATCTCGGTCACGCCGGCCTTGGCATAGGTGTCGGCGATCTCCAGCGTCTCAGTGCGGGTTGCGTTCACGCAGGTCAGGTGGGCCGCAACGTTCAGGCCATAGTTTTTGTGGATGATCTCGACCGCGTCATGGGTCAGCTCGCGCGTGGTGCCGCCCGCGCCATAGGTGACCGAAACGAAGCTTGGGTCAAACTCGTTCAGCGTCTGCACTGTGTCCCACAGGCGGAAGGCCGCTTTCATGGACTGCGGCGGGAAAAATTCGAACGAAACGCGGGGGGTGGTCATCGGGGAATCCTCTTGGGTGTTGAGGGGCTTGTCGCACGTCGCGCGTTGTGAGACAAATTCATAATCGTAAAGAAGGTTATGAGTCTGATTAAAGTATGCATCTGGAACTGCGACATCTGAGAACGATCAAGGCGATCCACGAGGCGGGTGGTTTGGCGCGTGCTGCGGATGTGTTGAACATCACCCAATCGGCGCTGAGCCATCAAGTGAAGGGCTTGGAAGAACAGGTCGGGATGGAGCTGTTCGTGCGGCGGTCGAAGCCGCTGAAACTGTCGTCGGCGGGGCAGCGGTTGTTGCGCTTGGCCGAGAAGGTCTTGCCGGAGGTGGCCGCCACCGAAGCAGAGTTTCAGGGCCTGCACGAAGGCAAGACCGGACGGCTGTTCATCACCTTGGAATGTCATGCGTGCTATGAGTGGCTGCTGCCGGTGCTGGAGGCGTTTCGGAAAGTCTGGCCCGAGGTGGATGTGGATATCCGGACCGGGCTGGCCTTTGACGCCTTGCCCGCGTTGGAGCGGGAAGATGTTGATCTGGTGATCTCTTCCGATCCGGTGGACTTGGCCGGGGTGCAGTTTGCGCCCTTGTTTGACTATGAGCCGGTTTTTGTCGCCGCAGCAGGGCATCGGTTGGCCGAGAAACCCTTTATCGAGGCGGAAGATCTTCGGGACGAGAACATCATCACCTACCCGGTGGACCGAGCAAAGCTGGATGTCTTCACCACATTGCTGACACCGGCCAAGGTAGAGCCGCGCGGCCATCGTCGGGTGGAACTGACCGAGGTGATCCTGATGCTTGTGGCCTCGGGCCGGGGTGTCACGGTGCTGCCGGACTGGGTGCTGCGCGAGGTGAAGAGCAGCGCCGATTACATCACGCGGCCCTTGACCAAAGGCGGTTTGGCCAAGCGGATGTATGCGGCGACACGGGACGAGGATGCCTCGAAGCCGTTCATGGCACATTTCATCCGATTGGCCCGAACCGAGCCTGTGAAGCTGCAACGCCGATAGGTGGATCGCTGTCGTCTTCCCGATGATTTAAACGGGAAATTTTCCCCAAGATGCTTGGGGACACCGTGGCGATTCATGTTAAATTACGGCCCATAGATTTCAGAACAGGGAGAAGACCGATGGGAATCCGTCAGACATCCGGGCGCGGACAGCGTTACGATTCAATTCTGGATACGGTTGGGGACACGCCGGTTGTGCGTTTGAACCGGATCGCGCCGAAGAATGTCGAGGTCTACGTCAAGGTCGAAGCCTTCAACCCTGCGGCCTCGGTCAAGGACCGGCTGGCCTTGAATATCATCGAAGCGGCCGAACGGGACGGGACATTGAAGGCCGGCCAGACCGTGGTCGAGGCGACCTCGGGCAACACCGGGATTGGTCTTGCGATGGTCTGTGCGGCCAAGGGCTATCCGCTGGTGGTGACCATGGCCGAGAGCTTTTCGATCGAACGCCGTAGGCTGATGCGGTTCTTGGGCGCGAAGGTGGTGCTGACCCCGAAAGAGCTGAAGGGCTTTGGCATGTACACCAAGGCCAAGGAGCTGGCAGACGCGAACGGATGGTTCCTTGCCAGTCAGTTCGAGACCTCTGCCAATGCTGATATGCACGAGGCGACAACGGCGCGCGAAATCATGAATGATTTTAAAGATAAGCCGCTTGATTACTTCGTGTCTGGTTACGGCACTGGCGGAACTGTGTCCGGTGTTGGTCGGGTGCTGAAGGCTGAAAGCCCCGACACAAAGATCATCCTGACCGAGCCCGCGAATGCGGCGATCCTTGGGTCTGGCTATGTGAATACCCGAAACGAGGATCACCAGCCGACCGAGGGGCACCCGGATTTCAACCCGCACCCGATCCAAGGCTGGACCCCGGATTTCATTCCGTGGGTTCTGCAAGAGGCCGTCGACAAGGGCTATTATGACGAGCTTTTGCCGGTTGCAGGGCCAGAGGGCATTGCTTGGTCGAAACGGCTTGCAGCGGAAGAAGGGATCTTCACCGGTATCTCGGGTGGGGCAACGGTGGCTGTCGCAATGAAAGTGGCAGAGTCTGCGCCGGACGGGTCTGTCATTCTGGCGATGTTGCCAGATACTGGCGAACGCTATCTGTCGACGCCTCTATTTGAAGGGATTGCCGAGGGCATGACCGACGAAGAGCGGGAAATCTCGGCCTCGACGCCCTTTGGGCAGATGGCGGCAGAGTAGTCCTCCTTGAATTGTGATCTGGGCGGTCTGGCTTTCGGGCCGCCTTTTTCAATGCTGATTTGTATGGGACGCATGGCTTCCCCCTTGGCAAAGCGGTGCACGGCGCGTATACGCGCGCTCTGACCACAGGAGTTCCCCATGATCGGCAGCGCAAACCTTAACATCATGCTCAAGGCCGCCCGCAAGGCAGGCCGCAGCCTTGTGAAAGACTTTCGCGAGGTAGAAAACCTGCAGGTGTCTTCCAAGGGCGCTGGCGACTTCGTGTCGAAAGCCGACATTCAGGCCGAGAAAATCCTGAAGGAAGATCTGATGGGCGCGCGTCCGACCTATGGTTGGCTGGGCGAGGAAACCGGTGAAGAGGAAGGGCAGGACCCGACCCGCCGCTGGATCGTCGATCCGCTGGATGGCACCACGAACTTCCTGCATGGGTTGCCGCACTGGGCTGTTTCTATCGCGCTGGAGCACAAGGGCGAGATCGTCGCCGGTGTCGTCTTTGATGCCGCCAAGGACGAGATGTTCTTTGCCGAAAAAGGCGCAGGCGCCTGGATGAACGAGACCCGTATCCGCTGTTCGGACCGCAAGCGCATGATCGAGGCGATCTTTGCGACGGGCGTGCCTTTTGCGGGTAAGCGGACGTTGCCTGCCACGCTGCATGACTTTGGCCGTCTGTTGCCGATGTGTGCTGGTGTGCGCCGCTGGGGCTCTGCTGCGCTGGATTTGGCCTATGTGGCTGCGGGCCGCTACGACGGCTACTGGGAGCGTGAGCTGAACGCATGGGATCTGGCCGCGGGCCTGATCATCGTGAAAGAAGCTGGCGGTCTGGTAGACGGTCTGCGTGCTGGTCAGAACCCGATCGACGGCAACGTCATCGTCGCCAACGAGCCGATTTTCGAAAGCTTCGCCAAAGTCATCCGCGAGCGTCCGGACGCCTAAGCCCCGGCTATTGCCAAGGTGAGCGTTTCTGCTTTCGCGTGACAGTCGGGATGTGCGTGCGTGTATAGCGCGCCTCGGGGTGCGGAGGGTGCCCCCGGGTGGACTGCCAATGCGTTTTGCCACCGCTTTTCAGCCAAACAGGCAGGGCTAGAACCAGCCCTGCTATGAAGCCTCCGGCATGGGCCCAATAGGCCACGCCGCCCGTGTCGGCAGAGGTGCCGACCCCGCTAAGCAGCTGTATCCCGAACCAAAGGCCCAGCATCGCCCAAGCGGGTAGGGTGATGATGCGGATCAAGATGACAAGGATCAGCAGCACATCGACCCGTGCTTTGGGATAAAGCAGCAGGTAGCCTCCCATCACGCCCGCGATGGCACCTGACGCACCAACCATGGGAACCAGCGAAGTCGGCGCAGCCACGTATTGGCATCCGGCAGCGAACAACCCGCTTGCGATATAGAAAGCCAGAAAGCCCACGTGGCCCATGCGATCTTCGAGGTTGTCGCCGAAAATCCAAAGAAACAGCATGTTGCCCGCCAGATGCATGAACCCGCCATGCAGAAACATCGAGGTAAAGAGCCCGTGCAGATTGGCCCCTTCCGAAACAAAGGCGGGCACGAACCCCCAGCTTAGGAAGAATCTGTGCAGGGCCTCTGGCTGAGAAAAATTCGGCAGGGATACCAGAAAGATCACCACGTTCGCAGCAATCAGAGCGAAAGTGACGACGGGCACTCTGCGAGAGGGGTTGTGATCGCGGATCGGAAACATGGCCTCAAGCTAAGAGCTGTTCGCGTGACGTCAAGCAGGTGCCCCAAGCGAGAGTGAATTTGACGGAACGCGAAATTTTAGCATGATATGATCATGCGTTACCTCTTCGCCTTTGTATTTCTGGCGGCCCCGGTGGCGGCAGAGACCTGTCCGGCGAATGTTTCTTTACCTGCCGATCATGCTGCCCTGATGGAAGATATCCGGACTGCCCCTGACCCCGAGACGGCCAGACTTCTTTCGATGCGCGCGTGGGAAAACTGGGCGACCGCACCTGACGCGCATGCACAGGGCTTGCTGGACGAGGGCATGTCACGACGAAGTTCCTATGATTACGCGGGAGCTCAGAAGGCATTTGAGGCATTGGTGGAATATTGCCCGGATTACCCCGAAGGCTATAACCAGCGAGCTTTCATTGCCTTTCTTCGTGGGGATTATGAAGCGGCTCTTGCAGACATCGAGATCACCTTGGCGCGAGTGCCCAACCATTTCGGCGCACTATCGGGTCGCGCTTTGACGCTGATGAACATGGGGCAGTTCACCGAAGGGCAGGAGGCCTTGAAAGAGGCACTGGCCGTGAACCCGTGGTTGCCAGAGCGCCATATGTTGATTCCGGAACCCGGCACAGAACTCTGATGCAGTTTACGCGGAATACGGGTTTTCCTTCTTCCAATAGCGGCATAGAACATCAATACCCTGCGTGCCCGCGTGGTGGAATGGTAGACACAGGAGACTTAAAATCTCCAGGCCGTATGGCCGTGCCGGTTCGAGTCCGGCCGCGGGTACCAAGGCTTCTTCAATATTGTGTGCGGAAATAAGCCGAGCCGTATCGAACGCTTGGGCGTTTTTTTACCGAACCATTCAGGAGAGGGATGACAGGAGTTTCGTTCTGATTGCCAAGTACGACACTGGGGCTTAGGAGGGCTTCAACGCAAGAGGACCCAGTCGGACAGTAAGCTGTCCGTCACTCGGTCAACAAAAAGAACAGGCCACTGATGCACGTTTACCTACGCAAACCCATTGGGTTCGGCAGAGCAAAGATGCTTGCACCGGTTTTAAAGCGTTACCGGTGTCGTCACGCGCTTGCGAAGTTGCCCAGACCAGTTGCTGCCGTGGCTGTCCATGCGGTATCGCTGCCACGCAGCAAGGCTATATTCGTGAAGAACTCAAAGGCTGCCTGCACCTCGTTGAGTCAACAGATTTATCGCTGGGAACACGGCCAAGCGTTCGAGGGGGTAAATGTCCATCGTGACAGAAGTCTCATCCAAGGGATTTGGGAGTTTCCAAAAATTGTTGAAGCTTTTCTTGACCCTGACTTTGTCAAAGTCTCAACAGTGCGAGACCCGGTGCGCCGTTGCGTGTCTGGTTTTACCGACTTTGTGTTGGACCGAAAGAATGGGAACCTCAAATACCACAGACTTCACTGGGAAAAGGTCGGTATGTTTGGTGCCGAATCCAAATCGAAAAAGTTCGACCTTTTCCTAGACTATGTCGAAGAGAGCATTGGCCTAAATCCCGAGTTGACCGACGAGCATTTCCGGCAACAGTTCTACAACCTTCGGCCAGATCACATAGACTATGACCACCTTCTTCGCGTAGAGCACCTTTCCGAAGATTTGGAAGAATTAGGCAGATCTCTTGATCTGTCTTCAGCGCAAAAAGTGCCGGGCAAAAACAGGTCAAACAAGAGCCGCCATAGTTTCCTTCCAACGCCAGAACAGATCGATCGTATAGAGGAAATATACGCGATAGACTTCGACTGGCTCGAAAATATGGGGTATCGTTCTAGGAAAGGGGAGCAGCTGTGAAGCGTCTTTCGACCTTTCTGATCAACCTTAACAGCTCAAGGGCCCGTTTGGAGTCCTCTCGCAGCAAGCTGACGACAGCAGGGATCGGTTTTGAACGTGTTTCGGCCTTTGATGGGCGCGGAATGGATCCCCTTTCGTGTCCCGAGTACGACGAAGCGCGAGCCTTGTCATGGTTCGGCCGCAAGCTGTCGGGTGCGGAGCTGGGTTGCTACTTCTCGCACGTGCGAGCAGCTGAACGATTTCTGGAAAGCGGTTCAGAATACGGGTTGGTCCTGGAAGATGACATCAAAGTCCAACCGGACGCTAGGGCTGATTTGGAGCAGGTGATCGACATTCTCGACAGTGGTCATTGTGAAAACTGGTACATGGTCAACCTTGGGCGCAAAGTTAAAAGGCTCTATCAGCCATGTCAGCCGTTGCACCAAGCTGGCGGCAACTTGTTTTGCAAGGCTCACTATTTCCCGGACACGACTTCTGCGATTCTATGGTCGCGTACCGGGGCGAAAGAATTTCTAAAGGTCGCCTATCCGATCTTCATGCCTGTCGATCACTTCTTGCGGTATTGGAATTGCGAAACTGATGAGGGTTTTGGAGTAACATCGCCAATTTTCCCTCAGCTAGGACAAGACAGCGTTATTCGTGCTGCCGCCCCTCCGAGTGAATTGCAGCGTGCACGGTTTTATCACCTGCGAAAACAAAGACGACTTTGGGCTAACAAGATTAAAGCCAAAAAGAATCTGCAAATGTCGGCAATACCAAATGGCGGGGTTGCCGATCGTACAACAGCGCTTTAGCGCGACTAGGCTCTTGAAATACGTTTCAATTCTTTCGGGTATTCAGAACGGCCGGGCGCTTCCCGCGCCGGGCCACAGGGTTCTGCGTCTGAATGAGTCGCAGGTACCAAGGTTATCCTACTTATATACTGGTGTACGCCCTTGCATCACGGCCATGACCGTCTCTACCTGATTGGGGGCACCCATGATGTCTGCTTGCAGTTCAGCCTCTAGTTTCAGGCCCGTTTTTGCGTCGGCTTGCCAAGCACCGTCGACCAGTGCCTTTGAGGCCTGAACCGCGTCTGGTGACCGGGTGGCAAGCTCTGAAGCCAATCGATGGGCTTCTTCTAGCGGAGCGTCGGCGATTCTTGTGATCAATCCAAGATCGGCTGCTTCGGGTGCCGACAGAACGCGACCCGTCATGATCAGCTCCTTTGCAACATCCGCGCGTAGAAGGTGGGGCAAGGATTGAGTTATTCCCATATCGGGGATCAGGCCCCATTTGGCCTCCATAATCGACAACCTTGCTGTAGGAGAGGCAATGCGGAAATCCGCCCCTAGGGCAAGTTGCATACCCGCCCCAAAGCAGACACCGTAGATTGCGGCAATCACCGGGACCTTCAGTTCGGACCAAATGGTGATCGGCTTTTGAAAAAGGTTCGCCGTTTCTCCCTCAGGCGGATTGAGCATTTTCTCCTTGATTTCTGCCATTTTTGGCAGGATTGACTTCAGTAGGTTCAAGTCGATACCGGCGCTGAACGTATCGTCAGAACCGCTAAGGACAACGGCGCGAACTTCGCGGTTGTTTTGCAGTGTTTGCGCGGTTTCGACCAAGGCATCCAGCAAGTCGAAATTCAACGCGTTCTTTTTGTCAGGGCGGTTAAGAGTTACCGCTGCCACGTGGTTTTCAACATTTAATGTTAAAATTTCCGCCATGGTGTCCTCCGCTTCCTACGTGCTGCCATTGTGCGGGGAGAGCGGGGAATGTCATGGGAAACGTGGCGTCAGCCAGATTCAGTCGCGGCCCAACGGGATCGGGCCGCGATAATAGGATTTAGTCGCGGGTGCCAGCGAATTTGGCTTCCCATTCTTCGCGCTCTTCATCGCTGATCTTGCGGAAGGTGACATCCGGCACGGTGAAGGCGTGGCCAGTGGGCAGGGCGGACAGGGCGGCGGCGACGTCGTCGGGCCAGCTGTCGTCTGCTGTTTGCATCGCAGTCATCAGTGTTGCGCAGGCGTCCGGGATGAACGGGCGCGACAGGACCGCGTAGACGCGGATCAGGTTCAGGGCCAGACGAACTTGGGCTGCGGCCTGTTCCGGATCTTCCTTGAAGGTCGACCATGGGGCGGCGGATTGCAGGTACTCGTTGCCGGCAACCCAGATTGCGCGCAGCTCAGTGGCTGCTTTGCGGACGTCCATCGCCTCCATATGGCCTTCATAGGCACGGATGCGGGTGGTCAGATCGGCGATCAAAGCGTTTTCCTGTTCGCCGAATGCGCCGCCTTCGGGCACGACTTCGGTGAATTTCGAACGGCAGAATTTGGTGACGCGGCTTACGAAGTTGCCCAGCACGTCGGCAAGGTCTTTGTTGACCGAGGCTTGGAAGTTCTCCCACGTGAACTCGCTGTCCGAGTTCTCGGGGGCGTGCGAAAGCAGCCACCAGCGCCAATAGTCGGCGGGCAGGATATCCAAAGCCTGATCCATGAAGACGCCGCGACCTTTTGAGGTCGAGAACTGGCCGCCGTCATAGTTCAGGTAGTTGAAGGATTTGATGTAGTCGACCAGCTTCCAAGGCTCGCGCGAGCCCATGATAGTCGCGGGGAAGGACAGGGTGTGGAACGGCACGTTGTCTTTGCCCATGAACTGGACGTAACGCACGTCATCGGCGCCTTTATCAGTGCGCCACCAGCGTTCCCAATCGGCGTCTGTCTTGCCATTGTCGTCGGCCCATTCGGCCGTGGCCGCGATATATTCGATCGGGGCGTCAAACCAGACGTAGAAGACTTTGCCTTCCATCCCCGGCCACGGTTCGCCGCCTTTGGTGACTGGCACGCCCCATTTCAGGTCGCGGGTGATGCCGCGGTCTTGCAGCCCGTCGCCGTCATGTAGCCACTTCTTGGCGATCGAGGTGGTCAGAACTGGCCAGCCCTTCTGGCTGTCGATCCATTTGTCGATGTCGTCCTTCAGCGCGGTTTGCTTCAGGTACAGGTGCTTGGTCTCGCGCACTTCCAGATCGGTAGAGCCGGAGATGGCGGAACGCGGCTCGATCAGGTCGGTCGGGTCCAGCTGTTTGGTGCAGTTTTCGCACTGGTCGCCACGGGCGCCGTCATAGCCACAGTTGGGGCAAGTGCCCTCGATATAGCGGTCAGGCAGGAAACGGCCATCGGCATTAGAGTAGACCTGCTTTTCGGTCACTTCTTCGATAAAGCCGTTCTCGGCCAGTTTCTCGGCCAAGTGCTGTGTCAGCTGGTGGTTCCGCTGCGACGATGACCGGCCGTAGTGATCAAATGACAGGCGGAACCCTTCGGCCAATTTGGACTGCTCGGCGTGCATCCGTTTGCAGTAATCGGCGACATCCTCGCCGGTTTTGGCAGCGGCCAGTTCCGCTGGCGTGCCGTGTTCGTCTGTGGCGCAGATGAACATCACTTCATGGCCGCGCTGACGTTGGTAACGGGCATAAAGGTCTGCGGGCAGCTGAGAGCCCACAAGGTTACCCAAATGCTTGATCCCGTTGATGTACGGAAGGGCCGAGGTGATGAGGATACGCGCCATGATCGTTCTCTTGGAAAATTGGTTTCGACCCCTTTACCGCAGCGCAAAGGGGTTGACCAGTGGCGGCTATGCTTGAGGGGTCGTCTTCCGCTCACGGGTGGCTTTCATCAGGCGGCCAATGGTGAAGGAGGTCCGCGGCGCATAAACGAAGCGCGTACGCTTCTTGAGAGTGGGGCGGACACGCATTCGGCTGAGGCCGAAAATGATCAACAGGATGTGTCCGGTAGAGATCATCCAGAATAGCGCGTTTGGTCCGAACCAATCGATCAGTTTGGCAGCCAACAGCGGCGACCCAATCGCCCCCACTGCAAACAGGAACATAAGCGCTGCGGTCAGTTCGGCCCGTTCTTCTGTCTTGGCAAAGTCATGGGCATGGGCCGCTGAGATCGAATAGAGCGGAAAGGTTGTAAGCCCGAAAACGGCGATGCCCAAGATAATCGCTGTCGCACCCAGACTTGGCAGAATGACGCAGGCCACTGCAGACGCGATTGCGGCGCCGGACAGGCCAATCAATACAATGCGTCGGTCATAGCGATCTGCCAACCATCCAACCGGGTATTGGGCAACAATGCCACCTAAGAAGAAGGCCGCCATGAACAGGGCGATCTGATCCAGTTGCAGTCCAACCTCTTGCCCGTATAGCGGGCCGACCATCCGAAACGCGGCCGAGGCCAGCCCGGCAACAGCCACTCCTGCCGCAGCAAGCGGCGAGCGGCGGATCGCCAGCATTGGTCGCAGACGTAAAAGCTTGGGGACCAACGGCTGTTCAACCTTGGTCAGGGCCAGGGGCAGCAGCGCCGCGCAACAGATGATCGCAAGCAGGTTGTAGGCGACATAGGTCGCCGGTGTCAGGATGCTGATCATCAATTGCGCCGCCATCGCACCGCCCATATCGACTGCCAGATAGACAGAGGTCGTACGGCCTCGTGTCTCGTTCGTGGTTCTTGCCTGAAGCCAGGATTCAATGATGGTCGCGCAGCCTGCGATGCAAAGGCCCGTCGCCATACGCATCACCGCCCAAGCAATGGGGTCGGTGATCATCATATGCGCTAGAAGGCTGATTGCGCCGGTCGCGGTAAAGGCAGCGAAGGCGCGCGCGTGGCCCACGCTTCCCATCAGACGCGGGGCCCACCAGCAGCCTGCGAAGAACCCAAAGAAGTGGGCAGACCCCAATAGGCCGATCTCTCCGCGCGTGAAGCCAAGGGCCACACCAGACAGTGCATCTAACGGCCCGGTCGCGTTGATGCTGAGCTGTAGCAACACAGTGGACATGAAAAGCGCTGTAAAAGCGATCAACATACGCATGACGAATCGACCTGAGTAAGTGGCGAGTCCGGGGACATTGCTGCGGGTTGGAAGTGAACTCAAGTCTTGAGCGGTTCAGGGTGTTGCGACGGGGCGCGGCAGTGTGGGGTTTGGGCGATCGGCGGAAAAGGCATGTGAAGATTCGGCGTTGACAAACCTGACAATAATAGTCAGGTTACGCGCAAGCCAACCGCAAACGGTCAGCGAACTGTAGATTTTAAACCTTCATGGAGGTGGCGATGACCATTGCAGCCCAAATTGCTGAGGCGTTGGAAGTTCAATTGCCTTGCTATGACGCCGAGAAGCTGACCAATCAGGGAAGCTTGGCACATATCGTTCTGAAAGATCAGGTTTACACGCTGCGGATCACCCGCGCTGGCAAATTGATTCTAACCAAATGAGCAGGGCAGGAAATCGCGGTGGCGCACCCGTAGGATTGGTCACGGACCTTGGCCCGGTAGAGGCCAGTGCAGTGCTGACCTTTCGGTCGTGGTCTGACGGGCCAAGCGGGCGTCAGTCAGTTTTGCGGCAGTTCGAGCAGAGCTTGGGTAAGGATCATGGGCATGCCGCGCTCGAGGCATTCTCGGAATTGGCAAAGCTTTGTACGCGCCATGGGCGGCGGCCATTGATGCGTCACGAACTGGCGTGCCAGTGCCTTGGAGCAGACGAATCCTGTTTCGCAAATTTGATTGCAGAGGCGGCAGAGGGTGACCCCGAGGATGCGATGCTGATTGCGACCCTTCTGGTGCGCGCCGATATGGCGCCTTGTCTTGCGGCCTTGGCACGAGACGTGGGGTTGGCGTTGAAGCGTATGTCGCTTCGGTCCCGGAAAGCCTCTGTTACCTTAGGGACAACTGTGCACTGACGCACGAAGCTAAGGGATTTGCGGGTTGTTTCGCAACGCGGAGAGGATAGGCTCCTCGTAACAGAACGCGGGGGCATCGATGCGCTATACCAACTTGGGCCAAACGGATTTACGGGTCTCACAGCTTTGTCTGGGATCCATGACTTGGGGGTCGCAGGACAGCGAGCAAGAAGGGCACGCCCAGATCGATCTGTCCTTGGAGCATGGAATAAACTTCATCGACACCGCAGAGATGTACCCGGTGAACCCGGTTCTGGCAGAGCGTTGTGGCCGGACTGAAACGATCATTGGCAACTGGTTTGCCCGAACTGGTCGACGGGACGATGTCGTTCTTGCCACGAAGATTGTTGGTCCAAACGGAGGGTTCCTGCGAGACGGCGAGGGGATCACTCCCGAAACAGTGCGCGGCGCGGTCGATGGTTCTTTGAAGCGGTTACAGACGGATTATATCGACCTGTATCAGCTGCACTGGCCGAACCGTGGCTCTTACCATTTCCGACAGAACTGGGAGTACGACCCAAGCGCGCAGGACCGAGGGCAGACTCTGGCAGATATCGAGGCCATTCTGGTCACGCTTCAGGAATTGATCGAGGCGGGCAAGATCCGGCATATCGGACTGTCGAATGAAACGGCCTGGGGCACGGCGCAGTGGCTGCGCCTGTCCGACCAGTTGGGACTGCCACGGATGCAGTCGATACAAAACGAATACTCGCTGATGTGCCGTCAGTATGACACTGATCTCGGAGAGCTTGGGCATAACGAGCAAGTGACGCTGCTGGCCTTTTCGCCGTTGGCAGCGGGTATGCTGAGCGGCAAATATCAGGGCGATGTGACGCCGGCGGGCAGCCGGCGAGAGGTTAATGCGAATTTGTCCGGGCGGCTTGGTCCACGCGCATTGGATGCGGTGCAGGCCTATCTGGATATCGCGAAGAAACACGGGCTGGACCCGGTTCAGATGGCCAATGCTTTTGTCTTGTCTCGGCCTTTCCCCGCCGTTTCGATTTTCGGGGCACGATCAATTAACCAGCTTAAGCAGGTATTGCCCGCAGGAGATCTGGTGTTGAGCGATGAAGTGCTGGCTGACATCTCTGCAGCACACCGCGCGCATCCGATGCCTTACTAGGTTCAGGCTCGACTTTATCGGGAACGCAGGTCAGATGGTGTCATGAGCCTTTGGATTCCGGTCACGATCTTCGCTGCCTTCGCGCAGAACCTGCGGTTCATGCTGCAAAAGCACCTGAAGTCGACGAAGCTGTCGACGACGGGCGCAACCTTCGCGCGGTTCCTATACTCCTTTCCGCTGGTGGCGTTGATCGTTGCGGGATACCTGGCAATGACGGGGCAAGAGGTGCCGGTGGTCAACGGACGCTTTGCCGCTTTCGCCGTGGCAGGTGGTCTTGCACAGATTTTGGCCACTATGTGCGTGGTCGCCCTGTTCACAGAGCGCAATTTCGCGGTCGGGATCACCTTCAAGAAGACCGAGACACTTCAGACTGCTTTGATCGGCTGGATGATCCTTGGGGAGGGTATTTCTCTCTACGGGTTGTTCGCGATCATCGTCGGATTTGTTGGTATTCTGCTGCTGTCTGAACCGCCCGAGGGTCGGGAATTGGGCTGGAAACGGTTCTTCAACAAGGCGACGGGTTTGGGATTGCTGTCCGGCATTCTGTTTGCCTGTTCTGCCACGGGTTACCGAGGGGCGACGCTGTCACTTGGTCTTGAGGATGTGTTCTTGCGCGCGGCCTTTACCCTGTCGCTGGTGACGGCCGGGCAGGCGGCGGTGATGGCGATCTGGATGGGGCTGCGTGAACCCGGAGAGCTTTCACGCGTTTTGGCCAGTTGGCGCGTTGCCGGGCTTGTCGGGGTTTTCTCTATGTTCGGGTCGCTTGGCTGGTTCGTGGCGTTCACGTTGCAGACGGCGGCCTATGTCAAAGCACTGGGCCAGATAGAGCTTCTGTTCAGCTTTCTGGCCACGACCTTCATTTTCAAAGAGAGAACCTCTGCCTGGGAACTGGTCGCCATGGGGTTCCTGACGGCCAGTATCCTGTTGTTGGTTCTGCTGATCTAAGCGAGGCGCAAGAAGCGCGACTCTTCGGTGCGATTGTCGAAGAACGGAACGCTGGCCGGGGGTGTCTGGGTTTCCAGAAAGCTTTGAATCTCGGCCAGAACCACTTCGGTGATGAAGGGCAGATTGAACTGCCGAGCCTCAGAGATCGGAATCCATTGCAGGTGGGATAATTCATCCTCAGCGCCCGAGAAATCGTCCAGATCACCATGAATTCGGTCTGCATCCACAAGGAAGAAGCGCGCATCGAACCGCCGTGGGCGGGCCGGGGGTGTGATGGCACGGAACACAAAGCGGAACCCTTCGGCAGAGGGAAGATGACCCGTCGCAGCGAAGCTTTCCCAATCGGCTGGCGGATGGCTTGGCCAGTCACCGGGCGCGCCTAGTAGAAGGCCGGTTTCCTCCCAAACCTCGCGCACGGCGCCGGCGATCAGAGCAGAGATAAGATCTTCAGGAGAGTCCTGTGCCAACCGGTTCATGCAGGTCGGGTTCAAAGGAGTTGCCAGCGGTATGCTGGCGTCGTCTGCATCAATCGCGCCGCCCGGAAAGACAAACTTGTTGGGCATGAAAGCCGCTTTTGCCCCGCGCTGTCCCATCAGGATGCGTGGTGACTTCGCTGCATCGCGCAGCAGGATTACGGTAGAGGCGTTTCGAATGGGGGGGCTAATTTGTGTCAGGTGCTTGCTCCACCAAATCCATGCATGCGTTTGGCCCATTGCAACGCCACCAAGGCACCCTTGAGCCGGGGCAGAAGGTAAAGCGACAGAACAATGCACCCGATCGAGATGCCGGTTGCCAGAACCCACGGGTTCGGGCGGTACTCTGTGAACAACCACAGAATAATCGGTGCCATGACATGGCCGACGATCAGGATCGTCAGATAGGCCGGGCCGTCATCTGCGCGTTGGTGATGCAGGGCTTCGTTGCATACGGGGCAATGGTCGCGCACCTTCAGGTACCCGCGCAGCATCGGGCCAGACCCGCAATTGGGGCAGCGACGATGCCATCCACGCTTCAGCGCTGGTTGTAAGGGGCGGTCTTCATTTTCAGACATGCGACTCTCGAAGAGAAATTTGTTTGTCCTTTCGAATATAGGCAGCTTCGTCAACTTTCACATGGGACAACCTGTCCACCTTATGAGGTTTGGGGTTCAGAGCAGCTTGCAAAACCTTTTTCGACAATTTGCGACGGAAATACGAGGGCGCTCCGTTTGACTTGTGAACGCGCCGGAAATGGCGGGTAAGACAAACCTAAGGAGCAAGTTATGAAAACTTCGTCGAAGAAAGTTCTGGGTGCCACTCTGGTGGCGTCGATTCTGGCAGCAGCAGCTATTCCGGCCATTGCGCAACCCGGAGAGGGTGCTGGCCATCGTGGTGGCAAGTTTGGCCCGATCATCTTTAGCGAGCTGGACAGCAACGGCGACGGCTTCCTGACTCAGGAAGAAATGGACGCTCGTAAAGCGGCAAAATTCGCCGAGATCGATACCAATGGCGATGGCCAGTTGTCCGCTGACGAAATCGTTGCAAGCCATGAACGGGCAGATGATGAACGTCGTGCCAGACGGGCAGGGCGCATGATCGAAGCATTGGACACCAACGATGATGGTCTGATCAGCGCAGAAGAGATGGCAGCACATGAAGGCGGGAAGCGCCGCGGTGGCAACCTGTTCGAACGCGCGGATGCCGACGACGACGGACAGATCTCGGAAGAAGAGTTCCAGACCGCCATGTCCAAGATGCAGAAACGGTTCGGTCAAGGCGGCAAGAAGCGCCATTAAGGTCTTGTGACCAAGAAAACCGGCGGTCCGCTCTTGCGGGCCGCTTTATTCCCGGCAAGTCTAGGGATGCAGCGCCGGGGCGGGAATGACAGGGCAAGAGACCAAGCACGTGGCATTTGACGCCGACACAGAGACCTCTGACGAGGCGCTCCTGCTGAACTTCGCCAATGGGGATGCCACGGCGGCGCGTCTGTTGACGGCCCGGTTGGCGCCGCGCGCGCTTGGTTATGCGGCTCGGGTGTTGGGCGACCGCGCCGAAGCCGAAGACGTCACACAAGAGGCCATGCTGCGCCTTTGGAAGATCGCGCCAGAATGGCGGCAGGGTGAGGCGAAGGTATCGACCTGGCTGTATCGAGTGACCGCGAACCTGTGTACCGACCGACTTCGAAAGCGACGCACGGTCGATCTGGATGCGGTGCCAGAGCCCTTGGATGACACGGCAAGCGTTGAAGAGCAGATGCAGTCAGCCGCACGTAACCTTGCGCTTGAAGCTGCATTGAAAACTTTGCCGGAACGGCAACGGCAAGCGGTGGTGCTGCGCCACCTAGAAGGGCTTAGCAACCCCGAGATTGCCGATGTGCTGAATATCACGGTCGAGGCCGTGGAAAGCCTGACGGCGCGGGGGAAGCGCGCCTTGGCAGCGGCCTTGGCTGGCCGTAGGGACGAATTGGGGTATACCGATGACTGATATGGAACAGAAAGACCCAGAACTGGAAGCCTTCTTCGAGGCTGGACGTGCCGAGGCGCCAGTGCCTTCGGACGACTTGATCGCGCGCATTCTTGCGGATGCCGAGGCTGCGCCGGTTTCGGCTGCGCCAACGGTTTCTTCCAGCGGTGGGGTGTTTGGGGCGTTGTCCTCTATCTGGGCCGAGATGGGCGGCTGGAAGACAACCATCGGTCTGGGCTTTGCCGGGTTGGTCGGGGTGTACATTGGGTATAGTGATCCAACCGTGACGGACACGACGGCGTCGCTGTTTGTGGGGGGCTATAGTTATGATGTCTCTGATCTGGCGCTGACCGCCAGCGATCTTTGGGCAGAGGGGTAATCATGTCGGACGCTACTCCAAATCCGCGATCTTCGCGCCGCAGCTGGCTGCGAATTGCGCTTTTGATCTCGTTGATCCTGAACCTGCTTTTCGTCGGTCTTGTTCTTGGTGCCGCGGCGGGTAAGCGTCGGGTTGACGCCAATATCGGATTGCCGGACGAACGTGTGCTATCGCAGCTTGGGCCCTATGGTCGTGCTTTGCCGGCCGAACACCGAAAAGCCTTGGCAGAAGAGCTGCGCCCCAAACCCGGTGACGCGCGCAAAACACGCAAAGAGTTGCGCGATGGGTTTCAGCAATATCTAACCCTTCTTCGGGCCGAGACATTCGACGTTCAGGCTGTCTCTGATCTTTTGACTGCGCAGCAGAAACTAGTTTCGGGGCGTGCGACCGCGGGACGCGAGGCGTTGCTCCAGCGATTGGCGGGTATGAGTGCAGAAGATCGCAAGGCTTATGCGGATTCCCTGCAAAAGGTTCTGCGCCGTGGCCCGGGACGAGATCGCGCTCCGTCTTATGAAAAACGCCCTTAAAGACCTACAGTTATGGTTGAGACATCTCTTTGCGCCGGGTAAAACTTTCTGACGCAGAGGGAGGAACTGCATGACAGGAGAGCAGGCTGAAACCATCGCCCTTAAGGCCTTGGCTTGGTTGGCGGCAGAGGATGATCTACTGCCGGTTTTCATGGGCTCAACCGGTGTTGCGCAGTCTGATCTGGCAGAGCGGGCTGCAGAGCCAGAGTTTCTGGTCTCTGTTCTGGACTTCCTGACAATGGATGACCGGTGGGTTGTCGCCTTCTGTGACCGTCAGGGACTGCCCTACGAAACGCCTTTGCAGGCCAAGATGGCGTTGCCCGGCGGCGCGCAGACGCATTGGACCTGAGGGGGCAGGGCGTGTCGCAAGCCAGTTTTAATGGGGCACCTGTTTCCGGGATTATCTTTGACAAGGATGGGACCTTGTTCGATTTCCGGGCGACATGGACCGCTTGGGTTCAAAGCTTTCTGGCGGAGCTGACCGACGGCGATCCCACACGGGCACATTCGCTTGGACAACAAATCGGGTTTGATACGCGATCCAGTGAATATCATCCGCAAAGCCCTGTTGTTGCCGGCAGTGCCGTCGAAATAGCCGAGCTTTTGTTGTCCGAGTTGCCGGGGCACGACTTTGAGGGTCTGTTGGCTCATATGAATTATGCAGCCGCCCGGGCCCCGATGGCCGAGGCCGCGCCTTTGGCACCTACTCTTACCCGGTTGACTGACATGGGCATCCGGCTTGGCGTCGCAACCAATGACGCAGAGTATCCGGC
>NZ_NSBU01000006.1:425000-427991 GCF_002285415.1 Actibacterium pelagium
CTTTTTACCTGAATACATAGGGTTTAAAGAGCAAACCCGGGGAACTGAAACATCTAAGTACCCGGAGGAAAGGAAATCAACAGATACTTCCCTAGTAGCGGCGAGCGAACGGGAACCAGCCGAGCCTTGAGAGTGATCAGAACATGTTGGGAAGCATGGCCATAGTGGGTGATAGCCCCGTATGAGAAGCTCGATAGGACGTATTAAGTAGGGCGGGACACGTGAAATCCTGTCTGAACATGGGGGGACCACCCTCTAAGGCTAAGTACTCCTTACTGACCGATAGCGAACCAGTACCGTGAGGGAAAGGTGAAAAGCACCCCGACGAGGGGAGTGAAACAGTTTCTGAAACCGGACGCCTACAAGCAGTGGGAGGCCCCTTGAGGGCTGACCGCGTACCTTTTGTATAATGGGTCATCGACTTGGTCTTACTAGCAAGCTTAAGCCGATAGGTGTAGGCGCAGCGAAAGCGAGTCTTAATAGGGCGAATGAGTTAGTAGGATCAGACCCGAAACCGAGTGATCTAGGCATGGCCAGGTTGAAGGTAAGGTAACACTTACTGGAGGACCGAACCCACATCTGTTGAAAAAGATCGGGATGAGCTGTGCCTAGGGGTGAAAGGCCAATCAAACTCGGAGATAGCTGGTTCTCTGCGAAATCTATTTAGGTAGAGCGTCATCCGAATACCCCGGGGGGTAGAGCACTGGATGGGTAATGGGGCCCCACAGGCTTACTGATCCTAACCAAACTCCGAATACCCGGGAGTACTAGATGGCAGACACACTGCGGGTGCTAACGCCCGTAGTGGAGAGGGAAACAACCCTGACCTACAGCTAAGGCCCCCAATTCATGGCTAAGTGGGAAAGCAGGTGGGACGACCAAAACAACCAGGAGGTTGGCTTAGAAGCAGCCATCCTTTAAAGATAGCGTAACAGCTCACTGGTCTAAATAAGTTATCCTGCGGCGAAGATGTAACGGGGCTCAAGCCATGAGCCGAAGCTTAGGATGCACATAGTGCATGGTAGCAGAGCGTAGTGTGATAAAACCCAATCCTCCTTAGACCCTTCGGGGTCATTGGAGGACCGGGTTTGGCGATGAAGCAGTCCTGTGAGGGGCTGTGGAGCGATCACTAGTGAGAATGATGACATGAGTAGCGACAAACAGGGTGAGAGACCCTGTCGCCGAAAGTCCAAGGGTTCCTGCTTAAAGCTAATCTGAGCAGGGTAAGCCGACCCCTAAGGCGAGGCCGAAAGGCGTAGTCGATGGGAACCAGGTTAATATTCCTGGGCCAGGAGGATGTGACGGATCGAGACTGTTGTTCACCCTTATCGGATTGGGTGGGCCGCTAATCGGTTCCTGGAAATAGCCCTCCATGAGATCGTACCCTAAACCGACACAGGTGGACTGGTAGAGAATACCAAGGCGCTTGAGAGAACGATGTTGAAGGAACTCGGCAAAATGCCTCCGTAAGTTCGCGAGAAGGAGGCCCGGTTCCAAGGCAACTTGGAGCTGGGGGCACAAACTAGGGGGTGGCGACTGTTTACTAAAAACACAGGGCTCTGCGAAGTCGCAAGACGACGTATAGGGTCTGACGCCTGCCCGGTGCCGGAAGGTTAAAAGGAGATGTGAGAGCGTCGAATTGAAGCCCCGGTAAACGGCGGCCGTAACTATAACGGTCCTAAGGTAGCGAAATTCCTTGTCGGGTAAGTTCCGACCTGCACGAATGGCGTAACGACTTCCCCGCTGTCTCCAACATCGACTCAGCGAAATTGAATTGCCTGTCAAGATGCAGGCTTCCCGCGGTTAGACGGAAAGACCCCGTGCACCTTTACTACAGCTTCACACTGGCATCAGGCACAACATGTGCAGAATAGGTGGTAGGCTTTGAAATCAGGACGCCAGTTCTGATGGAGCCTCCTTTGAGATACCACCCTTGTTCTGCTTGATGTCTAACCGCGGTCCGTTATCCGGATCCGGGACCCTGTGTGGCGGGTAGTTTGACTGGGGCGGTCGCCTCCTAAAGAGTAACGGAGGCGCGCGAAGGTTGGCTCAGAGCGGTCGGAAATCGCTCGTTGAGTGCAATGGCAGAAGCCAGCCTGACTGCGAGACTGACAAGTCGAGCAGAGTCGAAAGACGGCCATAGTGATCCGGTGGTCCCGAGTGGAAGGGCCATCGCTCAACGGATAAAAGGTACGCCGGGGATAACAGGCTGATACTGCCCAAGAGTCCATATCGACGGCAGTGTTTGGCACCTCGATGTCGGCTCATCTCATCCTGGGGCTGGAGCAGGTCCCAAGGGTACGGCTGTTCGCCGTTTAAAGAGGTACGTGAGCTGGGTTTAGAACGTCGTGAGACAGTTCGGTCCCTATCTGCCGTGGGTGTAGGATACTTGAGAGGAGTTGCCCCTAGTACGAGAGGACCGGGGTGAACGATCCACTGGTGGACCTGTTGTTGCGCCAGCAGCAGTGCAGGGTAGCTATGATCGGACAGGATAACCGCTGAAGGCATCTAAGCGGGAAGCCCCCCTCAAAACAAGGTATCCCTGAGGACCGTGGAAGACCACCACGTCGATAGGCCGGAGATGTAAGTGCAGCAATGCATTCAGTTGACCGGTACTAATTGTCCGATAGGCTTGATTTGATCCAGTAATAGCAAGGCTAATACTGGTCAGAAGCATACACACACATGCTTGACTTGGAATTTTGGTTTTTCCTCGGTTTGGTGGTCACAGCGCCAGAGAAACACCCGATCCCATCCCGAACTCGGCCGTTAAGCTCGGTTGCGCCGATGGTACTGCGTCTTAAGACGTGGGAGAGTAGGTCACCGCCAAACCTAGAAAAAACCAAAAAAACGTATCTCTCAGATCGATGACAATCCAAGCCTCAGAACAAAAACACTGAGGCGCCTAAATGGCGCGGGATGGAGCAGCCCGGTAGCTCGTCAGGCTCATAACCTGAAGGTCGCAGGTTCAAATCCTGCTCCCGCAACCAA
>NZ_NSBU01000007.1:2500-1016200 GCF_002285415.1 Actibacterium pelagium
GACATCGTATCCCGGTCGAAATCGCAGTGTTGTCCAAGTCAAGTACACTAACCTGATGTAATCGAGAGATTGCATCACATGCTTCCCTGAACGAACCAGTCAGGGAAGTGGGAAATGTATGACTTCTGATCTAGAAAGCCATTAAGTTGGCGCGAAGTTTGGCCCTGCCAAGAGCCTTGCTTTTTCTGGATCAGATCAAGCGCGAGAAGGGCGTTTGGTGGATGCCTTGGCAGTAAGAGGCGATGAAGGACGTGATACTCTGCGATAAGTCATGGTTAGCCGAGAATAGGCTTTGATCCATGAATTTCCGAATGGGGCAACCCACTTGATACTCTGTTATTATTGATCTTCGGGTCAGCTAATAACTGGGTAAACCAAGTACTTTTTACCTGAATACATAGGGTTTAAAGAGCAAACCCGGGGAACTGAAACATCTAAGTACCCGGAGGAAAGGAAATCAACAGATACTTCCCTAGTAGCGGCGAGCGAACGGGAACCAGCCGAGCCTTGAGAGTGATCAGAACATGTTGGGAAGCATGGCCATAGTGGGTGATAGCCCCGTATGAGAAGCTCGATAGGACGTATTAAGTAGGGCGGGACACGTGAAATCCTGTCTGAACATGGGGGGACCACCCTCTAAGGCTAAGTACTCCTTACTGACCGATAGCGAACCAGTACCGTGAGGGAAAGGTGAAAAGCACCCCGACGAGGGGAGTGAAACAGTTTCTGAAACCGGACGCCTACAAGCAGTGGGAGGCCCCTTGAGGGCTGACCGCGTACCTTTTGTATAATGGGTCATCGACTTGGTCTTACTAGCAAGCTTAAGCCGATAGGTGTAGGCGCAGCGAAAGCGAGTCTTAATAGGGCGAATGAGTTAGTAGGATCAGACCCGAAACCGAGTGATCTAGGCATGGCCAGGTTGAAGGTAAGGTAACACTTACTGGAGGACCGAACCCACATCTGTTGAAAAAGATCGGGATGAGCTGTGCCTAGGGGTGAAAGGCCAATCAAACTCGGAGATAGCTGGTTCTCTGCGAAATCTATTTAGGTAGAGCGTCATCCGAATACCCCGGGGGGTAGAGCACTGGATGGGTAATGGGGCCCCACAGGCTTACTGATCCTAACCAAACTCCGAATACCCGGGAGTACTAGATGGCAGACACACTGCGGGTGCTAACGCCCGTAGTGGAGAGGGAAACAACCCTGACCTACAGCTAAGGCCCCCAATTCATGGCTAAGTGGGAAAGCAGGTGGGACGACCAAAACAACCAGGAGGTTGGCTTAGAAGCAGCCATCCTTTAAAGATAGCGTAACAGCTCACTGGTCTAAATAAGTTATCCTGCGGCGAAGATGTAACGGGGCTCAAGCCATGAGCCGAAGCTTAGGATGCACATAGTGCATGGTAGCAGAGCGTAGTGTGATAAAACCCAATCCTCCTTAGACCCTTCGGGGTCATTGGAGGACCGGGTTTGGCGATGAAGCAGTCCTGTGAGGGGCTGTGGAGCGATCACTAGTGAGAATGATGACATGAGTAGCGACAAACAGGGTGAGAGACCCTGTCGCCGAAAGTCCAAGGGTTCCTGCTTAAAGCTAATCTGAGCAGGGTAAGCCGACCCCTAAGGCGAGGCCGAAAGGCGTAGTCGATGGGAACCAGGTTAATATTCCTGGGCCAGGAGGATGTGACGGATCGAGACTGTTGTTCACCCTTATCGGATTGGGTGGGCCGCTAATCGGTTCCTGGAAATAGCCCTCCATGAGATCGTACCCTAAACCGACACAGGTGGACTGGTAGAGAATACCAAGGCGCTTGAGAGAACGATGTTGAAGGAACTCGGCAAAATGCCTCCGTAAGTTCGCGAGAAGGAGGCCCGGTTCCAAGGCAACTTGGAGCTGGGGGCACAAACTAGGGGGTGGCGACTGTTTACTAAAAACACAGGGCTCTGCGAAGTCGCAAGACGACGTATAGGGTCTGACGCCTGCCCGGTGCCGGAAGGTTAAAAGGAGATGTGAGAGCGTCGAATTGAAGCCCCGGTAAACGGCGGCCGTAACTATAACGGTCCTAAGGTAGCGAAATTCCTTGTCGGGTAAGTTCCGACCTGCACGAATGGCGTAACGACTTCCCCGCTGTCTCCAACATCGACTCAGCGAAATTGAATTGCCTGTCAAGATGCAGGCTTCCCGCGGTTAGACGGAAAGACCCCGTGCACCTTTACTACAGCTTCACACTGGCATCAGGCACAACATGTGCAGAATAGGTGGTAGGCTTTGAAATCAGGACGCCAGTTCTGATGGAGCCTCCTTTGAGATACCACCCTTGTTCTGCTTGATGTCTAACCGCGGTCCGTTATCCGGATCCGGGACCCTGTGTGGCGGGTAGTTTGACTGGGGCGGTCGCCTCCTAAAGAGTAACGGAGGCGCGCGAAGGTTGGCTCAGAGCGGTCGGAAATCGCTCGTTGAGTGCAATGGCAGAAGCCAGCCTGACTGCGAGACTGACAAGTCGAGCAGAGTCGAAAGACGGCCATAGTGATCCGGTGGTCCCGAGTGGAAGGGCCATCGCTCAACGGATAAAAGGTACGCCGGGGATAACAGGCTGATACTGCCCAAGAGTCCATATCGACGGCAGTGTTTGGCACCTCGATGTCGGCTCATCTCATCCTGGGGCTGGAGCAGGTCCCAAGGGTACGGCTGTTCGCCGTTTAAAGAGGTACGTGAGCTGGGTTTAGAACGTCGTGAGACAGTTCGGTCCCTATCTGCCGTGGGTGTAGGATACTTGAGAGGAGTTGCCCCTAGTACGAGAGGACCGGGGTGAACGATCCACTGGTGGACCTGTTGTTGCGCCAGCAGCAGTGCAGGGTAGCTATGATCGGACAGGATAACCGCTGAAGGCATCTAAGCGGGAAGCCCCCCTCAAAACAAGGTATCCCTGAGGACCGTGGAAGACCACCACGTCGATAGGCCGGAGATGTAAGTGCAGCAATGCATTCAGTTGACCGGTACTAATTGTCCGATAGGCTTGATTTGATCCAGTAATAGCAAGGCTAATACTGGTCAGAAGCATACACACACATGCTTGACTTGGAATTTTGGTTTTTCCTCGGTTTGGTGGTCACAGCGCCAGAGAAACACCCGATCCCATCCCGAACTCGGCCGTTAAGCTCGGTTGCGCCGATGGTACTGCGTCTTAAGACGTGGGAGAGTAGGTCACCGCCAAACCTAGAAAAAACCAAAAAAACGTATCTCTCAGATCGATGACAATCCAAGCCTCAGAACAAAAACACTGAGGCGCCTAAATGGCGCGGGATGGAGCAGCCCGGTAGCTCGTCAGGCTCATAACCTGAAGGTCGCAGGTTCAAATCCTGCTCCCGCAACCAACGAAATCTGACAAAATGACAAAAGATCGGCCCAAGGGCCGCTTTCAGGCGTTTCCGTAGCCCCCTGAAAGGCCGAGGACAGGTCGCCCTGTATCTCGATCCGCATTCCGTCACGGGCCTCCGGATCCCCCCACAGACGCACCTCGCCAAGCATCTCCCTGAGAAGGGCATTTGCCGCCACGATCTCGTCGCTGCCGGTCAGAAGTCCCTCGAGGCGCGCGAGTTGATCCTGGTAGATCTCTTGCAGCTCGTCCAAAGAGGGAGCAACGAAGGGCTGCATACCCACGCTACGCTGCGGACTCCGCCAGCAGACTCAAAGGCGATGAAATGGGCTTCACTGGAGCGCTTAGAAAATCAACGGCCGGTATCGGCGTCCTAAGGATCACGTCCGTCAATCCAAACCGAACACCACCAGATGGGCGCGGGGAAAGTGCGTAGACCGGATTCTCCCCGTGCCGTCGGAGCCGAAACCGACGCCGCCGCCACGTTGAATGACGAGCGCTAATTTATATTTCTGCTGTTAGTGATTTTCTAACGTCTTAATGGCGATCACTCATCGAGGCCGTTCACACCTTGATATACGATCTTGCCTGAGCCGACCGCGCCATTGGCAAAGAATTTGGCACAACCACCGTCTAGGTCCACGGTGTGCTCAATTACTTGGTCGGGCAACCGTGCGTGGAAGCAGATCGGCGGAGCCTTTGCGTTGGGGCAATGGTCCCGGTCTCCTCGCGATTCACTCGGTGGTGACCCGCTTCCACGAAGACGGATATAGGTGATTTCTTTTCGTCAGAATAACGAATAGAAAATATATTTAAGATGAGTAAATCTCAAGGATAGACCGCATGGATATTGCCCTGATCCGGACCTTTGTCGAAGTCGCTGCCACTGGCTCATTCGTGAATGCGAGCGAGCGTTTGTTCGTTACACAGTCGGCCATCAGTTTGCGGGTGCAGCGCCTAGAAGACTCTTTGGGAAAGCAGCTCTTTATTCGATCGAAGGCCGGGGCCGAGCTTACGCCGGCTGGCCGAGAGTTTGAACGCTACGCACTTTCGTTCATCAAAATCTGGGAGGAGGCGCGTCAGCAGATCGGCGTACCGGAGGGGTATACAAAATCTCTCACGGTTGGGGCGCAGTATTCACTCTGGCCGCGTCTTGGCTTTCGGTGGATTGATGAGATGCAGGAAGCGATGCCGACGCTCAACATTCGAGCCGAGCTTGGCATGCCGGATCGGATCACGCGCTTCCTTGTGGAAGGCATGGTGCAGATTGGTTTGCTCTATAATCCACAACTGCGGCCCGGCTTAACCGCACGAAAGGTGCTTGACGAAGATTTGGTACTTGCGGCGTCGTTTGAGGTGGGTCTTGACGACATCGCAGAGCACTATGTCTTTGTCGATTGGGGGCCAGAGTTCGTCCATGCTCATTCGCTTGAATTACCTAACCTCACAAACCCAGGTCTCACACTTTCTCTTGGCGCAATGGCAGCTGAGTATGTTGTTCGACGTCGTGCGGCTGCGTATCTGCCTGCGCGATATATCAAGCGATACCTGGATGAAGGCCGTTTACATCTTGTCCCAGACGCGCCGACCTTCCCCTATCCTATCTGGTCGATCTGGCGTGATGATCTGGATGAGGACATTCGAGCCACGGCCGAGGCCACCCTTGTGGCAATCCAATCACAGATTGACGATGAGCAAAGTGCGGTAATCGCTGAATTGGCTGACATTAGCGAGGGCGAAACCGTCGAAGTACTTGGAAACGTTGAGTTGCCAGCTTCAAATAAGTAATACTCGCTTAAAGCATAATTATTTTGAATTTTACTTGTTTAAGGATCTTACCTAAATCCCAATGCAGCAGAAATGCTCCCGCCCTCTGGGGACGGGTCACACTTTGTTGGGAAAGGATTAGACCCATGAACAAAGAACTCAAACTTGGTGTGGGCGTGCTTGCTCTTTTCGCGGCGCTGTCCGCAACTTCCGCAACCGCTCAAAGCCTGATTGGCCGCGACACGGTTGCCGGTGAGCGGAACGAGGACCTCGTTGAAGCTATCGAAGACGACGCAGAGCGCGATCTTGACCGCTTTGGCAACGAAGGCCGTCCGCAAGGTTTCACCGGCTCGTTCGCACTGCGCGGTATCGCCGAAACCGGCAACACCGAGACCCTGAACGTCGGCATCGGTACAGACATGAACTATGTTTGGGGTCCTAACGGCATCGAACTTCAGTTGAACTATGCCTATTCTGACGATGATGACTCGGTTGCAGAAGAGAGCCTGTTCTACGGTCTCGAATACACCCGTGACTTCAACCCGCGAACCTTTGGTTTTGCAAAGCTGCAAGGCTCGGTCGACAGCGCGACAGATGCACAGTTTGAATCGGACACCTTCGTGTCGTTTGGTGCGGGCTATCGTATCTTCAACGAAGCGGACCGTCAGTGGTCGGTACAAGCTGGCCCTGGCTATCGCTTCGCCGAACTCTCGGACGTCGGATCGGCTAACGTAAGTGAAGGTGCCTTCGGCGTTTCGTCGGACTATGCACACAAGCTGACGGATACGCTTTACCTTACCAACGACACGGACGTGATCTGGTCGGAATCTGACACTGCTATCTTTAATGACCTGGCGCTGAATGTCGCAATGACTGACGCGCTTGCGCTCCGGACTAGCATTCTGACCGAGTACCATTCGGACTCTGGCTCTGCGAAAAGCACCGACAACACGTTCGGCGTCTCGCTGGTCTACTCGTTCAACTAAGACGCACGAATTCCCTCGTGAACCTTGGGGGCGGAGCAATCCGCCCCCAACCGTTTTACCGAATTGTTGGAGAGGAGCTGACAATGTCGATCTCAAACAAAGTTCATGAAACCGAAAATGGTTATTTGGAAGTCTTCACGACCCAGAGGACAGGCACAGAGTTTGGCTATCGGATCGTTGGAGCAAAGCCAGGGCCACAAGTCGTTGTGGCCGGTCACTGTACCTCGACCGTCAAGGTCTTTGAGCGGCTCTTGGCGATCCCAACGCTTCCATGGATGCGTGGCAACCTTGTTCTGATCCGCCTTGATGCGCTCGACGATCTAATCCACGACATCACATCCATTGCTTCGATTGGAGTTGTAGACCGTACCGTCATTCTCGCAGACAGCGTGTCCGAAGAGGGTGATGAGAAGCTTCAGCGCCGAAACTACCATATGATCCTGAGAACCTGCAGCCAAATGGGAATGGTCGCTGGACGCGGTGTCGCAGCGGGGTGAGGGAGCAGACATGAAGAAACTAATCGCACAAATTCGTTGGGTGTTTTTGGTGGCCGTGGCAGCCCTTCTGGGTGTCTTTATCCTGCAGAACGCAGCCGCCGTGGACTTGCAGTTTTTATCTTGGACCATCTCAACACGCCGCGCATTCCTTGTTCTCGTCTGCGTTGGGTTGGGGTGCGTCGTGGGATGGGTGTTCGGGTATTCCAGCAGACAGAGATGACAAACGTGGCCGAGCGACGGGTTTTCAACGAGAACCATGTCAACTGGATACGACGGTCTTTCTGATACAAAACCGACCACCTTTGATACAGGTTTCCCCCGTTTGCGCGAAGAGTGATCGGTCCTGATACAGTTTACCTGTTCAGGACTTGCCTCTCCAACGCCGCAAAAGCGGTAAGTGCCGAGTTGCCAGCCAGCTCAACAGTTTAGGTAACCCTTCGCGTTGAAGGGAGTGACTGACCAAATGCTGCATGCTCGTAAGCTTGATATCGGGTTGAAGAAATGCACCGTCATCATAGCAAAGGTGACAGTATAGCCCGCTTTTGCTGCCGTCTGCGTCGCGTCCGGGCATCAGGCCTTTCTCGCTCATTGGCATCCCACAGCTTTGACAGAGACGAAGCATTTGATCGCTCCTAAGGCATCAGGTTGTGTGTGCGCTCGGTGGCGTCAACTTCTTCTGGCGATGGTGTTTGCCAAGATGGCCAGAAGCAAGCCGAGTGTGAAATAGCCGACGATAACCTCGCTTATGACAAGTATTTCACCCATCAGGCTGTTGGCCGTCACGTCGCCATAGCCAAGTGTCGTGTAGGTCACCACCGAATAATAGAAGGGTGTGAACCAAGTTTGGGCGGAGTTTGAATAATCCATCACATTCCAGCCAAACGTCATATCGGCGAGATAGATAAAGCCATACAGCATGGCGATTATCGTAGCGTAGAAGGATACTTTCAAAAGGCTTCGGCCGTGGTCGATCAAGGCCCAGGCGCGGAACAGAAACAAGTCCAGAGACTTGATAAACCCGGGTGATTTGTCATTGAGCGACTGAAACAGCGTGTCGATATAGTCCTGATCCTTGGCATCGCGCACGAAGAGGGCGCTTCCGTAGCATTGTTCGACGCCCCGCACACCCAGATAAAGCCCCTCCATCTGCCTGTAGTTTCCATATTTCAGATGGGTGACATTGGCCTCGGCCAGTTGGGCAAAATGGAATTTCGCCCCTGTGATATCCGCAAGCGACAGATCGGCGCCTGTCAGGTCGGCTTGTGAAAAATCGGCGCCACGCAAATCGGCTCCAGCCAGATTGGCCCCGCGCAGGGTGGCACCTCTAAAGTCCGCGCCCCGGCAGTCAGTCGAGGACAGATCGGCCTCGGTCAGGTCGGTTTCATGCAGGATCGCCTTGCTTAAGTCGGCTTTGTACAGGGCCGCTTTCTGCATTTTGCTGTTGGCCAGTTCCGCCTTGTGCAGAATGGACTTTTTCAAGTTGGTACTGGTCAGACAGCCAGCAAAGAAATCCACATGGGAAAGGTCAAGCGACGAAAGATCGCGATCACTCAGGTCTAATTCTGAGAAATTCGCATTATGCAGAGCGTTGGGAACAGAGGCCAATTCGGCGACGGTCTTGCGCCAAGTCTCTCCTCCTTCAAGCAGCGCAGCTTTGACGGTGTCTTGTGAAAGAACGGTTCCGTCATCCATAAGAGCGCTGCTTACCCCTCGATCCATTTGCTGATTTTTTCCAGCAACCGGGGAAGCTCGACGGGCTTGGTGTCGTAATCGTCACAGCCTGCTTCAAGCGCCTTTTCCCGATCTCCAGCCATGGCATGGGCCGTCAGGGCGATGATTGGAATGTCTTTGGTATCATCACCGCTTTTCAGGGTGCGTGCCGCATCCCAGCCGTCGACAACGGGCAGGCTCATATCAAGAAGGATAAGCTTGGGGTTGCCGGCCCGGGCCATGTCGATGCCCTGTTGACCGTCGATCGCGATCTCTATCTCAAAGCCACGTTTCTTGAGCCGCCTTGAGAGCATATCGCGGTTCAACTCATTGTCCTCTACCAGCAGTATTCTGGACATATTCCCCCCGTCGCATCTGTTAACAGCATAGTAATTTGTATTTTATCTGGCAAATGTTCAGTCCCCTTTGGTTTGTCGCGAAAGGATCGTCTGAACCAGTTTGCGCAGGTGAATTTCCAACATGGTTTCAAATTGTTCGATGCGATCGAACATGTGGAAAGCCGCTGCATAGGATCCATCCTCGCCCATAAGCATCCGTTCGCGGTAATCATTTAGGCGGTCGATTTGTTCCAGCCGATCCAGAACTTCTTCCCGGTTTTCAAGAGAAATCTCGGGGTAACCGGTTTTCAGGTACAACAGCATTTCCGGCTTGCCGGTCGTGCGGTGACCGGCCAACGCGTCCTCGAATTCAAACGCAGTACCGGATTCATAAAGTGATCCATCCTCACGCCGGATCGTGTCCGGAAGCGGTGATCCAATCCGCGACCAGAGAACGCCCAGATAGATGTCGGTTTCATGCGGCGGGTGAATTTGTGCCTGAAAGGTCTGGGTCACCAGAAGGGGTTCCTCTTCCCACAAGATCGGAACCAAAAGGGCGCGGCCTGCATATTCCTCGTTCAGCCGCCCTAGCACCATCTTTGCGATCTGCCGCTCTGGGATCACGTCCCCGGGCGACGAGATGAAGACTTTGATCTGCCGCGCGGCGTTTCGGCGCAAACGCACCTTTTCCAGCGCGGCATTGATCCGGGCAATCAGCAAGACCGGGTTGAAAGGTTTGGCGACATAATCGTCGGCCCCAGACAGGATGCAGCGGACCATGACGTCGGCGTCGTCGGTCGCCGACAGCATAATGACGGGGATCGACCTGATTTGCGGATTGGCTTTGATCTGTTGCAGCGCCTCAAGCCCAGAGAGGCCCGGCATCATGTGATCCAGCAGGATCAGATCGAAACTGCGCGTTTGCAGGATATCCAGTGCCTCTTCGCCTGATGACACTGTGGTTGCAGTGTATCCTCCGCGTTCCAACCGTCGGGACAGAAGCTCGCGGTTCATCTGGTTGTCATCGACCACAAGGATATCACCGCCAAGGCCCGTAATCGCAGCCGCGGCAAGGTCATGCGGGGCAGGGGCATTGGCGACGGGTTCCTCATCGCTTTCCCCCAAAAGCAGGGCACCCATGTCTTCGATCAAGGCTAGAACCGATCTGTCGGCAGAGGTGATGCGGCCTAAGTCATCGATCAAGTCGGTCTCTTCGCGATCAACGGCTTCTTCTCGCAGCATTTCAGCATAGCCACCGATGTGGTTCAGCTGTAGCCGCAGCGCGAATTGGGCTTCTTCAAGCGAGATGTCTTCCAGTGATTTCTTCGACGCGTTGAGGTGTTGGTCAATGATCGCCAGCATCTTCTGACCCGCACTCAGAATGGCAGCAAGGTCATGGCCATAGGCTTCGCGCTGCTCAGTTCCCAGATCCTCGTCGATCAACTCTGCATAACCGATGATGTGACCGATAGGCGTCCGTAACTCGTGCCGCAGGTTCGACAGGCGGTCCTCGAAGGAAAGTGCAACCTGATCGGACTTTGCCATGCCTATCCTGCTGCCGGGGGTTCGTGTTCACGGTGGTAGCGATGTACGCTCCACATGTAGATTTCGATCAGCGCTTTGTCCGCCAGATCCCGGATGATTTTCTGACCGGCCTCAAGGCTGTTAGCCTGTTCGATCTCGCGGTTCGCCGCGCGGAAATAGCGGCTTTGATTGGCATATTGCCAAAGCAATTCTCGTGTCGCCATCTTGCCTTGGTACAGTTCCCAAACAGCGACCCAAAGCGGCAGAAGGCCCATGAAGAACACCAGCCAGGCCTTGCTGTCGTAACCCATCATCTCTAGGTGAACGAGCGTCTTCTTGAAGAAGATCAGCGCCAGCGCGCCAAGAACGGACCCGGCCAGCAGCGCAACCTTGATGCGTTCCAGTCGTTCATGCTGGCGGTGAAGTGTGTGTTGTTTCTTTTCGAAATAGCCAAGTTGGTCGCGGATCCATCGGTCTTGCACCACGTTCAGCGCGTCGCTTTTCGTGCAATGGCCGAAATAGACCAAGGGCTCTGCAACGCGGATGGCCTCTTGCAGCCACTCGAAGCGGCGAAATTGGTCGACCGAGGTCAGCGCCAGTATGCGTCTGGGATTGTACCCATCGCCCGCGCCCGACAGGATCAGGAAGAATTGCACGCGAAAGGTCTCTGCCAAAGCCCTGAAGGCCAAGTGTTTAGAGTGCAGATGTTGGCGGTGCGAATAGCGAAACCCAAGGAAGCCAGCTGCGAATAGCGCGATATAGACGATTAGAAAGACTTTGCTGGCCAATAGTTTAGCGTAGATGAGGAAGGCCAGGCCCATGCCGGCAGCCAGCAGTCCAAACAATGCGAAAAGCTTATGAGACTGGGCCTGATAGAACCGCGCGATCTGGTCTGCGCGCACGAACTCTGCATCAAGACCGCGTGGGTCGCCCGATTGTAAAGTGTCGCCGCTTTCCGAAAGCCCATAGGCGGGTAGGTCCGCGCCGTGGTCCGAAATGCGTTCTGCATAGAACCCGTCGAAGCCTTTCCACCGCGTCAGGATCGGTTGAGGTAAAGTGTTGTCCTGCCAGAAGCAGTCATAATTGGCATTGGAAATCAGATAGCAGGCGCCAGATGGCAGTTCGCCAGCGGTCGAACTTTGTCGGTCGACAGGCACCCAGGCCATGATATTTCCGCAGCCCTCATTGGCATTCTCTTCACGTTCAATGCGGTTTGGGGTCTCTCCTCGTCCGTCGCTGAGATAGCGCATCACCACATCGGATGTGCCGCCGACGAGACCGGCATCTACCCCGTCCCAGACGGCCACCAACAGGTTGGACCGTCGCCGCAGATAATCGGCCAGCAGGCGGTATTGTTCATCCCGTGCCGCTTGGTCCGACATCTCTTCAGCAGAGCGCCCTTCGGCCAGCGGTATCTCAAACACGCGCACACCGTCGTCTGCCAAGAGGGACTCTAACTTGGTTTTCGCGTCACCCTCGAAGTCTTGCAGGTAATGTTCGCGCGGCATCGGAAGAACGGCCACAACGCCCAGCCCAAGCTCTAGTGCCACTTCAGCGGCCAGGGTGTCCGCACCTTCTGCAAGCCCGGTCGCGATCCGTACCGGGAGGTATTCGAACGTGTCAGAGACGGTCTGAAACAGGGTTCGCAGTTCAACACGTGCGCGTTCGATATCGCCCGCTGCAATATCGCGGTGACCGGTAATCCCAACGATGAACTCCGGTGTGATACCCGTTTCCGGCAGGGCCTCGCCAATCGCCGTCACCATTCAAAACCCCCGTCCCTCGTGGCCATTTTCAGCTTGTGCCAAGCGGCCCGAAGTTAACCGATCATAAGTCCATGCCTTCTTCCAAAGCAACAATTGGGTCTGTCGGGCAGGTGTCACTTGGATCGGGAAAACGCGAAATTCTTTGCTTTATTAGGTATTTCGATCAAAAATATCCCCATGGGGGACGGGATTATGAGTGAAGAACCGAAGATCCGTATCGGAGATCGGGAAGAGTTACTCTTCATGTTGGCCGAGGCTGCCGCGATCGAGCACAACGTTATGTGCTGCTACCTTTACGGAATATGGAGCCTGAAGCGTGGGGAGCGTGATGGGCTGACGCCTGAACAAGCCAAGGTCGTCGCAGCGTGGAAACGCCACATGACCGAAGTCGCTGTCGAAGAGATGACCCACCTTGCGCTGGTCGGAAATCTTACTGTCGCCATCGGGGGCTCACCCCACCTTTCGCGCCCCAATTTCCCGATCCCTGCGGCCTATCATGCCGCAGAAGTCGATCTGGAACTGATGGGCTTTAGCCGGGCCCTTGTGGATCACGCGATTTTTCTGGAGCGGCCCGAGGGGGTCGAGATGAACGATGCACCGGAATTCGTTCATCCCGCCGAGTATCATCGCGCTGCGCCCAAGGGCATGATCATGCCAAGTGCGCAGGACTATCAGACCATCGGCCATCTTTATCGCGGTATTTATCACGGGTTCGAAGTGCTGGCGCGCCGCTATGGCGAGGCCAACCTATTCTCGGGTGACGTCGCGGATCAGATCAGCCCCGCAGATGCGCCGTTGCCCGGCCTATGCACAGTCACTGATCTGGCAAGCGCCCACGACGCGATCGAAACCATCGTCGAACAGGGAGAGGGCGCGCCCGAACACACAGAGGACTCTCACTATCAGAAGTTCCTCGACCTGAAAGACCAGTTCGAAAAGATGGTGGCCCAAGACCCAAGCTTTGAGCCCGCTTTCCCGGTCGCCCGCAATCCTGTCCCAACTGAACCGCTGGACCCGGACAATCAGGTCTGGATCACCGATCCACATGCGGCAAAGGTGCTGGATATTGGAAATTCGCTGTACAACATGATGCTGCGTTTTCTGGTTCAGGGCTATGGTCGTGATCCCGGAGAAGCCGATCACAAACGCCTGTTCATCACCCTGTCACGCGAAATGATGTCTGTGCTGACACCAGTTGGCGAGTATCTGGCCTCGTTGCCTGCTGGTCCGGAAAACCCGGGTGTGAATGCAGGTATGACCTTCTCGATGGTCCGCGACATCGGTCGTCTTCCGTCAGGGCGGGGCGAGATGCGCCTGCTGAACGAACGCCTTCACGAGATCGCAGATCACGCCGGTCGGGCCTTCCCCGAAGGTCACGAGTTGGACTCGGTAGAGGCCGCATTACGCGGCATGGCTGACCGCATCATCGTTCCGGGAGAGCCCCCCAAACCGCCCGCAGTCACGGCGCATGATGATCGTCCAAAGCCGGTTTCCGCGGACGCGGTCAATGATAATGACATCGTTGGACACGGCGATGGAAAGGACATGCTGCTGACTTTTGACACGCGGCGCTGCATCCACGCGCGCCGTTGCGTTCTGGGGGCACCTAAGGTGTTCTTGTCGGGCGTCACGGGCGATTGGTTGTTCCCGGACGAGATGGACACGGGCGCGTTGCGCGGTGTCTGTCATTCCTGCCCCTCTGGTGCGATCACCTATGACCCTAAGGGCGACACGCCCGCCGAACCGGTTCCAGAGGTCAATCAGGTCAAGATCCGCGAGAATGGACCTTATGCCTTCAGGGCATCGCTGGTGGTCGATGGCGAACCAGATGGCTTTCGCGCGACACTGTGCAGATGCGGGGCATCAAAGAACAAACCTTATTGTGACGGCTCACATGTCGAAGCAGGGTTCCGGGCAAGCGGAGAGCCGGAAACGCGGCAATCTGAAAAACTGGAGGTCCGTGATGGTGATCTAGAGATCACCCCACTTCCAAATGGTCCGCTTCAGGTGTCCGGCAATCTGGAAATCTGTGCCGGGACCGGGCGCAATGTCGACCGTGTTACGACCGCGCGCCTGTGCCGTTGTGGGGGCTCGAAAACGAAACCATTCTGCGACAACACGCATTTAAAGATCGGGTTTAAGTCAGATCAGTAATCAGCCGGGGCATGACCATGGCGCGAAAGACCAAGACACCAAACACGTCCGAAATGAACCCATCCGGTTCATCCGGAGCGCTGATGGAAGAATGCCCTTACCCGATTTTTCGGCTTGATCCGAAAGGAAAGCTTTTGCTTGCGAATCGGGCCACGCTTAAAGCCCCCGGTATTCTGTCTGACGACGGTAAGCGTGTCTCTGACGAGCTTTCAAAGCTGGTTGTGAGCGCTTTTAAGAACAACTCAAGCGAACGGGCGGATATCCAATCTGGAAGCCGCATCTACAATCTTCTGTTCAATCCAGAGATCGAGTCCGGCTATGTCAACGTATTTGGGCGGGATGTCACCTCTATCCGCGCGCAAAGCAAGACAATGGCGGATTTCGCCAAGTTTCCTGAAGAGAACCCAAATCCGGTGCTTCGGATCACGCCGGAAGGAGAGGTCCTTGTTGCCAACCCGTCGGCAAGAAAGCTTGAAGGACTAATCGTGCCAGGACCGCCCGAAAGGGTGAACCCAGAATTGGCCTGCTTTGCATCTGAAGTCGCGAGCAACGGGAAGAACGGCGACTTTGAATTTGCGCTTTCTGACGGCCGTGTCCTTCTTTTCAGCTTCGCCCTGATCGAGGGGAAGGGTTACCTGAATACCTATGGTCGTGACATGACGGCCGAGTTGCAAGCCAAGAAGGATTTAGAAGCCGCGAATGATCGGTTGGAGGCGCGGGTCGCAGAACGCACTGCGTCGGTCCGGTTGCTGCAAAACGTTGTGCTTGCGGCCAATACTGCCGACAGCTTTGAAACAGCTTTGCAGTCTGCATTGCACGAAATCTGCCTGTTTGCAGATTGGTCCGTGGGGCATGCCTATGTGGTGCGGCACGAGAACGGCAAGGATGTCCTTGTGCCTTCGGGTATTTGGCAAATCGAGGATTCAAAGCAGGCCTCAGCCCTGCGAAATGCGACAGAGACTTTGCGGTTTGGAACCGATGAAGGCTTGCCGGGGCGCGTTCTTCGCACGGGTCAACCCGCCTGGATCGAAGACCTTTCGCATGACACTTCGCTACGTCGGATAGAGTTCGCGCGCGCTGCGGAACTTAATGCGGCGATGGCATTTCCGATTGTGTTGCACGATCAGGTTGTTGGCGTCTTGGAGTTCTTCGCGAAAGAGCCTCAGGTCTCGGATGTCGAGACAGTCAAAACGCTGGGGCATGTGGGGACTTTGTTGGGGTCTGTCGCGCAGCGAAAACAGGCAGAGGACGCTGTCTCTCTCAGCAAACAAGAGGCCGAGACAGCCCATGACCGCCTGATGATCGCTTTGGAAGCGATGGATCAGGCGATTTGCCTATTCGACAAGGATGACCGGATCGTCTTGTTCAACAAAGGGTATTCTGACCTCTTCACCGTCTTTACCGGCGGCGTCCCCCCAAAGATCGGTAATAGTTTCGAGGTCGGCCTGCGCTTGTCCTCGAAGGTGATGCACGCCCGCATGACCTCGGAAGAGCAAGAAGCTTGGGTACAGAACGTGCTGAAGGTCCGCCGCGAAAACGCGGTTCGGGACTCGACCGACCTGATGCCCGACGGGAAATGGATGCGTTCGCAAGGCTATGCTACCGCCGATGGCGGAAGTGTCTCTGTCTTCACCGACATCACAGAGGCCAAGCAACACGAAGCTGAACTTGGTCGTTTGGCCGAAGAGGCAGAGTTGGCCCACAGTCGCTTGATGGATGCGGTCGAGGCGATGGGGCAGGCGATTTGCCTTTTCGACAAAGAAGAACGGATTGTTCTGTGGAATTCAGAATACGAGAAGGTCTCTCGCACCCTTGCCCCGGGCCTGAAGATCGAACAGGGCATGCCATTCCGCGAAATACTGAAGCAAACAGCGCCCAATGTGCATCCAGAGTTTTCCAAGAAAGAATTGGACAAGTGGATGAACCAAGTTCTGGAAGAGCGTCTTTCTACGGATATCCGTAGCTCGATGAACCAACTGCCAGACGGAAGCTGGCTTCGCTCTGAAGGCTATCGCACCAGCGATGGTGGGACGGTGTCTGTCTTTACCGACATGACCGACGCGAAAGAGACAGAAGCAGAGCTTGCCCGACTGGCCGACGAAGCCAAGATCGCGCACCAGCGCCTGACGGCTGCGATCGAGGCGATTGGTCAGGGGTTTGTTCTATACGACAAGGATGACCGGGTAGTCCTTTTCAACCAACGGGTCAGCGAACTGTTCAGTTCCAGCTTTGGTGGCAAAGAGGTCTTCAAGGTCGGTCTGAAATTTGAGGACATTATTCGGCAATCCGAGAACGCGACCCGAAACCTCACGAATGACAAAGATCGAGAGGAATGGGTTCAGAAAGTAATGAAGGCCCGGCGCGAGCAGAAAGTGCGCAGTTCGGTCGATCAACAGTCCGATGGTCGTTGGCTGCGGTCCGAAGGTTTCCAGACGGATGAGGGTGGGATCGTCTCGGTCTTCACCGACATCACGGAAACGATCCAACACGAGGCCGAACTGGACGAGCTTGTGAAGGAGCTGGGCGTCGCCCGCGACGCGGCGGTTCAGGCAAACTCTGCCAAGTCGCAGTTCCTGGCAAATATGAGCCACGAGTTGCGCACCCCGCTAAACGCGATCATCGGGTATTCCGAGTTGCTGATCGACGACACAGTCGATGATGGCAATGACGACTATGTGCCTGACCTCACCAAAATCCAGAAGGCTGGGCAGCATCTTCTTGGGCTGATCAATGACATTCTGGATCTGTCCAAGATCGAAGTTGGCAAGATCGAATTGTACGCCGAGGAATTCGATCTTGATGAATTGTTGGAGGATATCAGAAACACCATCAAACCGGTGGTCGAGAAGAACTCTAACACACTGCAAATCCGGAACGACTGCGGTCAGAAGACAGCCCACAATGACCTGACAAAGCTTCGGCAGTGCTTGTTCAACCTGTTGTCAAACGCCGCGAAATTCACTGAGAACGGTGAAATTCATCTGACGACCTCTTTGGCCGAAGACGGCACTCTACTGGAATTCAAGGTCAGGGACCAAGGTATCGGGATGACCCCGGACCAGATGGAAAAGATCTTTGATCCTTTCACGCAGGCGGATGCGTCCACATCGCGCAACTTCGGTGGAACCGGCCTTGGGCTGTCCATCACGCGTGAGTTTTCCCGGATGATGGGCGGAGAGTTAACGGTCCAAAGCGAACCGGGAGCCGGATCAACCTTTACGATGACAGTACTGAAAGAGGCTGGCGAGATTGGGTCGGCACCCGGCGCTCGCGAGGTCGAAGACCTTCCGGAAGATGCCCCGGTCGTTTTGATGATTGACGATGATCCATTGGTTCGAGACCTCTTGTTCCGCCACTTTACCAACGCCGGTCTTCGTACGATCGAAGCGGCAAGTGGGGAAGAGGGGCTTAAGCTGGCACGTTCGGAAAAACCGGATGTCATTACATTGGACGTAATGATGCCGGGAACCGACGGGTGGTCGGTTCTGGCCGCGCTTAAATCGGACGCCGAAACGTTCGAGATACCAGTGGTTATGGTGACCATTGTCGAAAACAAGCGGCTCGGGTTCTCTATGGGGGCCGCAGATTACATGACCAAACCAATAGAGCGCGACAAGTTGGTCAAGATTGTCCGGTCTTTGGTGGCTGATGAAGAGAACCCTCATCTGTTGGTGGTCGAGGACGACGCCGACACGCGTTCTTTGCTGTGCCGCACGCTGGGCGAAAGTGGCCTGACCTTCGAGGAAGCAGAGAATGGGAGAGTTGCTCTTGAGAAGCTCAAAACTTTCAGGCCGTCGCTGATCCTTCTGGATCTGATGATGCCGGAAATGGACGGGTTTGAATTTGCTGAAGCCTTTCGAAGCAACAAGGAGTGGGACGACATTCCGATTATCGTGCTGACGGCCAAGACCTTGACCTCAGAAGACCGCGCACGCCTAGAGGGCTGGGCTGAAGCCTACTACGCCAAAGGCGACAGAAACGTTGAGCAGATCGTAGCTGACGTTCAGGGTAGGATCGGTGACAAGCGCGCGAAATCAGGTGCTTGACGGCAAATAGAAGCAGCGCATCCGACGCTACAATGAAAACAGCCGACCCAGAAGGTACTGGATCGGCTGTCAGTTTTTCAATCGTTAGCGTTGCCAGACCAGAGCCCCGTGCGCATTGCCTTTACGAGACAAAAATGGGGGTCCGGTCTGATGCAGTTACGCCTTACCCGTAAACCAGATTTGGCAGCCAAGTGATGATCTCTGGGAAGAGCATACAGATGACAAGACCAAGGATCTGCAACGCAAGGAAGGGCAGGGCCGCCTTGAAGATGTCGCTCATCGGGATTTCAGCCGGTGCCACACCACGAAGGTAGAACAAAGCATAGCCAAACGGTGGTGACAGGAACGACATCTGCATGTTCACAAGGTAGAGAACCCCGAACCACAGAACTAGGTCGTTCGGATCTGTCATGCCGAAAGGCTCTGGACCCATTGCCTTGATGATCGGGACAAAGATTGGAACACAAAGCAGCAGGATGCCGACCCAATCGAGGAACATGCCGAGCACGACAAGTACCACCATCATCACGATCAGAATGCCCCAAGGGCCAAGGCCTGTCGCTGCAAGGCTGTCTTGAACAAACTGCTGACCGCCTTCCAGAACATAGAGGCCGACGAAGATCGTGGCACCGAACATGATCCAGATGACCATCGCGCTTGCCTTCAACGTTGTCAGGCAGGCACCACGAATGGTCGGCCAATCCAGCTTGCGGTGAATGGCCGCAACGATGAATGCGCCAAACGTACCAATGCCGGCCGCCTCCACAGGCGTCGCAACGCCCGAGAAGATCACACCCAGCACAACCACGATCAGGGCAATCGGAGCAGACATCTTGCCGATCAGCTGGACCTTTTCGGCGGTGGACACGCGTTCCGAAACCGGAATCGGAGGACCTAGATCAGGGTTGATGAGCGAGCGGAGCAGGACATAGACGATGTACATGCCCGACAGCAGAAGGCCGGGAATGACTGCGCCGATGAACAGTTCGCCCACGGACTGTTCTGCAACAACCGCATAGATGATGGCTAGGATAGACGGCGGGATAAGGATGCCAAGTGTTCCCCCCGCCATGATCGAACCCATTGCGATCTTGGGGTCGTACCCGCGCGACAGCATCGCTGGCAGCGCAATAATCCCCATTGTCACAACGGCAGCACCGATCACACCGACCATCGCAGCAAGGACCGTGGACGCGATGATCGTTGCCGCAGCAAGACCGCCTTTAACGCCCCCAAGCACCTTGTAGATCACATCGAACATATCGTTGATGATGCCTGCCCTCTCGAGCATCGCCGCCATAAAGATAAACAGCGGGATGGCCGAAAGCTGGTAGTTGGTCATCAGTGGGAAAACGCGACTTGGAACGATGTTCAGGGCATTTGCGTCCCCCAACAGAAACAAGAACACGCAGGCAAGGCCCCCGGTCACGAAGGCCAAGGGAAGACCAGCCATCAGCAGCGCAAGAAGGCTGCCGAACATGATGAGCGTTAGCAGCTCAATACCGATATCAAGACCCATGACTTATTCTCCCCGCGCGATCGCGCGGATGTCTTTCGACACCTTCGATACGCCTTGTAAGACCAACAGAAGGCCCCCCATAACCATGACCCATTTCATTGGCCAAAGCGGAACTTCCCATTCGTTAAAACTGATTTCACCCCAACGGATATTCGGGTCGGTCCACTGAGCAAGGTTCAGATTTGCCAGCATTTCCGTGGTGGATAGCTGCCCACGAGCCCATTCAGACAGAACCGAGTTCCCGGTTGGAACGGCCAGTGCGTCCATTGCGAAAATCCAGCTGGTAATCAAAAGGGTACCAGCAAAAATGAAGAAGAAGATCGACGTTAGAAGATCTACCCACGCTTTGGATTTGCGTTTCATCGGGGCATAGAAGATATCCACCCGGACGTGTGTCTCTGTCAGCATCGCGTAGGACCCTGCAATCAGGTACTGCATGCCGAACATTAGGTACATCGCTTCATGAGCCCAGTTTGTCGGGCTGTTGAAGACATAGCGGGCCACCACTTCGTAGTAGTAGACCAATACCGCGATCACAGCCCAGTAAGAGACAAATTCGCCGCAAACCAACGAAAGCCGGTCTATCCAGTTTTCGGCATAGTCGCGATCGTCTTTGGGGGCCTCGCCGGTGGCATCCACCTCGGGGATTTCGTGGTCTTCGCTGTGATCAAGCTTCGCATTCGCGCTCCGCACCATCTTCGGTAGAAGCACGGCGTCAATCAGCAGAAGAGCCAAGATCACGTAGAAGGCATATCCCGCAAGAGAGTTCCAGAAAGCACGGTTTCCGGTGGCTTCTTCCAAGGCGTTGCCGATCTCGGCCAGAGATTGCTCTGCTTCTGCAAGTTTTTGACTGCTCTTCTCGATCGTGCCCTGGGCACGTTCCAAGCGTCGCTCTGCTGAGCGTTTCGCGAAAGAGCCTTCTTCCGCCTCATCAAAGGCAGCCTGATACTCTGCCAAGCTCGCGCGGGCTTCTTCGACCCTAGGTGCTTCGCGACTGATTGTACGTTCCGCGACCCGAACTTGGTTCGCGACATCAGACTCGATGTTCCGAGCGGCTTGTTCATTCGTATTGGCGACAAGGATCACCAAGAAGATTGGTAGGTAAACAAGCCCGAGCAGGCTTTTCAGGTAAAACCGGTGTAAGCCGATAATACCGCCTGCGATCAGGATCATGTATCCCAACACGGATGAATATTGTTTGCGTTTTGGTGCGGGGCGACGCGCTAAGACCATGGCGATGAGGGGGAACCCGATGAGTCCGACCCAATAAAGCCAATGGGGCAGCGTAAAGCTGAGGCCAGGCATTCTGACGATCCTGTTTTCTGGTAGTGCAAATCAAACCACCGGCGATGAAACCCGCCGGTGGTATCGTTGATTTTCAGAGTGTCTTAGAGGTCCAGTTCAAGACCTTCGATCTGCTCAGGGCGAACATAGCCCAACGAACCGGACATCATGTAATCCAGCTGAATCTTGAAGATCCGCGCTGCATTCTTGTCCCGGTTGGCGTATTTGAACCAGATCGGAATTGCGACTTCGGTCATCAGTTCAACGTCGTCCTGCGACAGACGCGTGACCTCGGTCCCGTCCTCTTCAAACTTGGCCCACGCTTCCTGGTCCGCTTTCTGGATCGCCGCGTGGTGCATATCGGAATAGACGTGTGTTTCCATCTCGACAAACTGCTGCATTTCCGGGCTTAGGGCGTCCCAGGCGGCTTTGCCGACCGTGATGTCCATAAGGTCAACCGGCTGATACAGCGACATGAAGCCCGGAGGGCCCATCGAGATGTAGTCAGTGACCTGGCTAAAGCCCAGAGCGTAGTTAACCGCCGGACCCACATAGTCGGCCACGTCGATGGTACCTTTTTCAAGCGCAGGGAAGATCTCCGAACCCGGAAGAACGGTGGTTTCCGCACCGATTTCCGAGAATACCTCGGCGACCATGCCGCCCGGTACGCGCATCTTGCGTCCTGCGAAGTCGTCGATCGAGCGGATCGGCACCTTCGAGTGAATGATGTTCGGGCCATGGTGGACCGGACCCACGAAGTGCAGGCCTTGCGCCGCGAACAGTTCGCGTGCGATCTCAAGACCGCCGAGGCTGTAATAGAACACATCCCACTCGTGCGGGTTACGCAGACCAAGCGGGTAGCTGGTCATGAAGGTCGCCGCCGGGATGATGCCCTGATAGTAAATGGTGAACGGGTTGATCGCTTCCAGAACGCCGTTCTTCACAGCATCCGCGAGTTGGAAGTCGCCAACGACGTCGCCAGCGCCAAACGGCTGGAACGACAGTTCGCCACCGGTTTTTTCTTGGATCGTCGCACACCAGTCTTTGAAGATCTGCAAGCCTGCACCACCTGGCCAGCTTGTCTGAATTCTCCATGTTGTCCCATGCGCTGCAGCAGAGGCAATGTGAGGTGCTGCCAAGGTGGCGGCGCCTGCTCCTGCCAGAGCACGCAGAGCGTTACGACGTGTGGTTGAATTGTTAGTCATTTCTTTCCTCCCTTGTTGGCTTGGCCTGCGTCGTTTTTTGCGAGCATTGACCCTGCCAGACGACAACGTTAGCGCGTTTTTCGATTTTTGGTAATTTTTTCTTCTAGAATTTGAAAGTTTCTCAAGAAAAACCTGTGTTTTCAGGGGGCTGGAGGCCGCGGAAGGGGTGTTTAGGGCTCTGTCTCGAATGATTTTGGGGGACTCACTCCAGAGTTGAGAATTTCGCACCGCCTGCCGGCATTGAGACGGCAACCTGCCCCCTCTCAGGCGGCGAGCCGGAAAGGAAGCACGCCATCGGTTGCCTTTTCTCAATTTATGTTAGGTTGCTTCATGCGAGTGGTAATGTCGGTAAAAGGGAGGCATCTCATGCAGATAGGAAAAGCGGGAAAGGCGACAACGTCAATCTCGACAGCAACTCACGACGCTATCACGGTTCGCAACCATGACCTGGTGAACGAGTTGATGGGAGGTGTCAGTTTCACCGAATATTTTTTCCTTCTGACGACAGGCCGCAGACCTACGGCAGAGCAGACTTTCTTTCTCGATCTATTGCTGGTTTCGATTGCCGAACATGGATTGGTCCCGACCAACCAAGCCGCGCGCATGACCTATGCGGCGGACCCGGATTTCCTGCAGGGCGCCGTCGCTGCCGGGTTGCTTGGCTGTGGCAAAGTCATTCTTGGAACGACCGAGATCGCAGGACAGTTCCTTCTGGAAACTCAAAACCGAATTGCGAACAGCGGTGAAGCAGTAGACGACATTATCGTCGAGCTGCGTGACAGCGGGCGACGCATTCCGGGTTTTGGGCATCCGTTGCACAAACCTGTCGATCCGCGCGCGCAGCGCATTCTGAATCTGGCTGAAGAACGCGGCGTGATGGGCACCTATTCCAAACTTGCCCGTGAGGTGGAAGACTCCGTCACTCGGCTCTGGGCAAAGCCTTTGCCGATGAACGTGTCATTTGCCATCCCGGCGGTGCTTCTTGATCTGGAGTTTCCGGCCTCGGTGCTGAAAGCGATCCCAATCTTGGCACGAACGGCAAGCCTGTTGGCGCATCTGGCTGAGGAAAGCGAAACACCCATTGGATTTACCTTGGCCCACCACGCCGAGAAGGGGATCAGCTTCGATCCTGGCGGAGGCTCGGAATGAGCCAGTCTAGCGTTTCTAAACCATTAACGGGTAAGTCTGACCCAGAGCTTGATGCAGCTTACCGGGCCCAAATCGCATATCTCCTTGAGCATTCTGAGTTCTATCGGTCGAAGCTGGCTGCTGCTGGCATTTCGTCAGCCGAAGAGGCCGGCGGGCTTGATGAGATTTCGCAGCTTCCATTCACCGAAAAGGACGAGCTTCGCGCAGCCCGAGATGAAAATCACCCGATAGGCCGCCACCTTGCGGCCCCCATGTCGGATGTCGTGCGTGTCTATTCGACAAGCGGAACCACCGGGACGCCCAGCTACATTCCACTGACAGCCGAAGATTTGGCGAACTGGGTAGAGATTTCGACTCGCTCCTATGGTGCCAGCGGGCTGGCTAAAGGCGAGCGGATGGTCACGACCTACAACGCTGGCCCCTTTGTCGCTGGCGTTACGCTGGATGCCTTTGCCAAACTTGGGGTGTGTCACATTCCTGTTGGCGCGGGAAACACCGAACGATTGATGGCTGCCGTTCAACTTCTGAAACCCACGACCCTTGGCTGTACGCCTTCTTATGCTCAGTACCTTGCTGAATGGGCCGCCGAGCGCGGGATCGACACAGCTGGGTCTTCGGTGAACAAAATTCTTGTAGCGGGCGAACCGGGCGGTGGGGAATCCGCGATGCGACAACGCATAGAAGCTGCTTGGGGCGCGCGCGTGACCGAGGCCATGGGTATCGGCGACATTTCGGTCTCGCTTTGGGGGGAATGCACCCATCAGACCGGCATGCACTTCTCTGGCGACGGCTTGGTTCATTTTGAACTTATTGATCCGGCGACCGGGGCCCCCGTTCCGATGGAAGACGGCGCTGAGGGAGAGCTGGTTTACACGCATCTCAAGCACAAAGCGGCACCGCTTCTTCGCTTTCGCTCTCGCGACAGGGTGCGGCTGAGCACCGGTGCCTGCCCCTGTGGCCGAAGCGGTCCCAGAATTCGGTGTATCGGGCGGACCGACGACCTTTTGATCGTTAGAGGTGTCAATCTCTTCCCTTCGGCCGTACGAGATGTCGTGGGCAAGATTGGGAAAGGTGTCAGTGGTACAATCTCGATCAAACCGAAAACCAAAGAGGTGCGGCAGACGCCACCATTATCGGTTGTCGTTGAGTTGGCGAAAGACGAGCAAGCCAATCCCGCTTTGTCCGACCTTATCCGCAAGCGGATACGCGACGAGCTTTTGGTCTCTACCGAAGTCACCTTGGTTGACTATGGGTCGCTACCCAGAACCGATTACAAATCAAAACTGATAGACTGGACTGAAGCCGCGGAAAGCGGCGCGAAGGGGGAATAGACAAATGGATAAAGCGAACGAACTGAAATTAATTCAGACGCAAGGTGTTCACCACATCACCATCATCGGGGCCGATCGGCAAACGTCGATCGACTTTTGGGAGGGGGTGCTTGGCATGCCTTTCGTCTTTGATCAGCCGAACCTCGACAACCCGAATGAGGGTCACCTTTATTTCGATCCGGGCGATGGGCGTCTGATTACCATCTTCACCAACGAAGAGCGGAAACCGGATGCGACCGCCGTGCCCGAAGATACAGGTTCGCTGCACCACCTTGCGCTTAACGTCAGTCAGGCAACGTTTTGGCAAATCCCTGAACGCCTTGATGCCCGTGGCGTAAAGCATTCTGGGCCGGTCGATCGTGGCTTCATGGACTCTATTTACTTCCGTGACCCGCTGGGCCTTCGGATCGAGCTGGCGTCCTACCGCTTTGAACCCCCGGAAGGGTGCCGCCATGCCGATGTCATGATCGAAGCGCACCGCATCCGGGTGGCACGTGGCGATCACCATATCGACAAGGAACATCTGGCGGACGCGATCGAAAAGCTGGTGCAGCGCGATCAACAATCTCTGTCGTCAGATCGCTCTGCGCGAAACCCGTATGGAAGAAACTAAGCCGACTGGGTTACATCAAATGTTTGAAGGCAAAAGTGGAATGGACGCTGAGCTAAGCGATCTGGGCAAGCGCGAAGGCTTGCCCGATGCACTGAAGGTGCTGCTTAACGAGTATCCGCGCGACATCTGGCAGGCGCATCCCGGTTTTGACGGTTTGATCCGGTTCTGGCTGGAACGGCACATGATGTTCCGTCGTCTTATGGACGTTCTGACCGCCGAAACCCAAAAGCGGCTGGATAAAGAGGTGGATGCAAGGGCGTATCAGGCATCTGTCTCACGATTTGGTTCGATGCTCGTTGGGGATCTGCACGGCCATCACAATATCGAGGACATGCATTACTTTCCGGTGCTGGCAAAACTGGACACAAGAGTGTCGCGCGGTTTCGACATCCTTGATCGCGACCATCACGCCTTGGACGATATCTTGTATCGTTACGTCGAAGCCGCGAACGCGGTGATCAACGCAGACGCTCAGTCGACGCGCGAGACCGCCAAATTCCTCGATGAAACTCAATCTCTGGAGGCTCTGTTATCGCGGCACCTGATTGATGAAGAAGAACTCGTCGTCCCGGTCATCTTGAAACATGGGGCAAATGGGCTCGGCTAAGCCGTGACTAAAAGGGCGTTTGTCACCAAGGGTAAGCGGCCGACTAGTCGTTTACCTAGGTCGCCAGTTGACGCCGTTTCGCGGCCCGGGTTTCTCTTTCCTTTTGCGCCTGTGTCTGTCGGAAAGACTCTTCAACGAAATCCATGTGCGCGCGTGCAGCGTCTTCGGCACGCTTGGGGTCTCCGCTGCAGATCGCTTCTACGATTTCGATATGCTGGTCCAAAAGTTTCTTTCCGGCACCATCCAAGGTGCGCAGGAAGTCCCGATTATAGAAAACGCCTTGGCGGGTCAGGTCATAGACCGAGGCCATCATGTGGATCAGCGTGGTGTTCTGAGAGGCGTCGACCATTGCGACATGCAAATCGAAATCTGCCTGCTTGCCGGTTTCAAGGTCGCCTTCTTCCCAGGCGGTGATCATCTTCTGCAGAATTTCTCTCAACCGCTCTTTGTCAGGAGCGGTCGCACGCATGGCGGCAAGGCGGCAGGCAAAAACTTCCTGCTCGCGGCGGTATTCAAGGTAGTCGTAAAAGGCTGAGCCGTGGCGTGCATAGAGCGCAAGCAACGCAGGGGACATGGCATTGCCCGTAAGAGAGGCAACAAAGCTGCCTTCGCCATGGCGTACGTTGATCAAGCCACGCGTTTCCAGGACCTGAAGAGCTTCGCGCAGTTTGGGGCGAGAAATTCCCATCGCTTCTGCAAGCTCACGTTCCGAGGGCAGTTTGCGACCTTCTTTCAGGATTCCGTCGACGATCATCGATTCAATTTGCTCGATCGCCGCATCCGCGACCGATTCGTGTCCGACAGGTTCAAAGGGGCTCGTATCGCTCATGGTGCGCTCAAAAAATGAATTGGGTTGTCAGATTACTTTACCAAGGCAAACGGTCAAGAGAATTACAGAAAAATCTCTTTTGGATATACGTTTCGTATTTAACGCCCTGAAATCAAACGAGATAGCTCGAATTGATTGGAGAGTTTTCTGCCCCAGCCAGCCGCCCGAAGTTCCGTAAGAATGGCGATTAGTGGTAAATAATATTGACCTCAATAGGTGGTAAATAATATTTACCGCTGTGTCGCTGGGATGGATGCGACTGGACCGTCGCTTGATGGGCGACCACTCACTGGAGGAGAACCATGAAGAAAACCCTGACTTCACTTACCGTCGTTGCTTCGCTGCTGACTGCACCGGCAGCAATGGCGGCAGACAAAATGCTGCTGAAGACGCCTATTGCTTTCTCGACCTCTTTGCCGGGTCTGGGGTCGCCGATCCCGCGTGTTGCCGAGCAACTGGATGTTATGTCTGGCGGCACCTTGAAGATGAAAGTCTATGAACCGGGTAAACTGGTTCCGCCCTTTGAAATTCTGGACGCTGTGTCCTCGGGAAAAATCAACTCGGGCTACACCACGGCAGGCTACTGGGCAGGGAAAATCCCGGCCGCCCCGCTGTTCTCGGCCGTTCCGTTTGGTCCTGAAGCTGGCGAATACATGGCGTGGCTGTACTATGGCAACGGCATGAGCCTGTACCAAGAGATGTACGATCAGGCTGGCTATAACGTCAAAGTCCTGCCCTGCGCGATCATCGCACCCGAAACCTCTGGCTGGTTCGCCAAAGAGATCAACAGCGCCGAAGACCTGAATGGGCTGAAGATGCGCTTCTTCGGTCTGGGCGGCAAAGTCATGCAGAAGCTAGGCGTTGCGACATCGCTGCTGCCGGGTGGTGAAATCTTCCCCGCACTCGAAAAAGGCGCGATCGACGCGACCGAATTCTCGATGCCCGCGATCGACGCGCGTCTCGGCTTCCACAAGCTGGTCAAGTTCAATTACTTCCCCGGCTGGCACCAGCAGGCGACTGTCTTTGAACTGATGATCAACAAAGACGTCTGGAACGAGGCCAGCGATCAGCACAAGGCGATCATCGAAAACGCCTGTAAAGCGTCCATGGCTGACAGCTTTGCTGAAGGTGAAGCCATCCAGCACGCCGCCCTGATCGACAACGTCGAAAACAACGGCGTGACCATCAAGCAGTGGAACGACGAGATGCTGGCCACCTTCCGTGCAACTTGGGATGAGGTTGCCAAGGAAGAAGCCGCCAAAGACGAGTTCTTCGCCAAGGTTCTGGGTGACCTGACCGAGTTCCGCGAAGGCTATTCGGTTTGGAAGACGAACGCCTTCCTCCCGCGCAAGTAATCTCTGCTTGCGCATCCGAGGGCGGGCTTTGCTTCCCGCCCTCGGACCCAATTCTGCCCCGTTAGTTCCCATCAGCCCACGGTTTCGAGGAGGATCCCATGGCCGAAAATCTGCAAGTGACCGACCCGATTGAGGTCTACGAGGATATTCTCGAGCACGAAGACCGTGACACGCAAAAGTTCGCGGTTGCCTTGGACAAAACCGTCAAAGGCGTGGGCAATGTGGTTATGTGGGCGAATGTCCTGTTGGTTCTGGCCATCGCCTCGCAGGTTGGGCTGCGCTACTTGCTGAACCAGAACTACCCCAAGCTGGATGAGATCCAGTGGCATTTCTACGGTCTCGTGACCATGGTGGGCATTTCTTATGCGCTGGTCACAGACAGTCACGTGCGCGTCGACCTGTTGCATATGCAACTGTCGCGCCGGGCACAGCGGGTCATCGAAGTTCTGGGCATTCTGACCCTGCTGGTTCCGTTCATCTATCTGATGGTCGATCAGGGGTACGACTATTTCTATGAAAGTTGGCGCGTGAACGAGCGCTCAGACAGCCCAACCGGGCTGCCGGCACGTTGGGCGCTGAAGGCTGTGATCCCGCTTAGCTTTGTCCTTTTGGCTTTGGCCGCATTGGCTCGCCTGATCCATGACGGCCACGCTCTTTGGGCCAACCTGCCGGAAGAGCGTGAGGGCAAGGGGCTGCGCCTGATCCTCTGGGCGATCCTTGGCTTTGCAACCGTCGCTGTCGCGCTGACTTTCCTTGTTCATACGACTGAGGAAAAGCTGGTCATCGCGATGTTCCTGACCTTCATCGCCTTGCTTTTCACAGGTTTTCCGGTGGCGTGGACGCTGGCCGGGGTGGGGGTGGCCTTTTGCGGCATCGCCTATCTGTTCGACAATGATCTTATGCTGTGGACCGGGTTGGAAGGCACCCTGACCGGTCTGGATTACCTTACACTTGGCGCGGTGGTGAACCGGGTCTACGCGACCATGTCAAACGCGGTTCTGGTTGCCTTGCCCATGTTCATCTTCATGGGACTGATGCTGGATGAATCCGGTGTGGCAGAACGTCTGATGACCTCGATGCAGCGCCTATTCGGCACGGTGCGCGGTGGTCTGGCCATTACCGTGACCCTGATCGGGATCATTCTCGCGGCCTCAACTGGGATCATCGGTGCCTCGGTCGTTTTGCTTGGTGTTCTGTCTCTGCCGTCGATGGTCGAGCAGAAATACAATAACTCTCTGGCGACTGGCGTTGTCGCGGCCTCTGGTACCCTTGGTATCCTGATCCCGCCGTCGATCATGCTGGTGATCATGGCTGACCAGATGGCGCTGTCAGTGGGTGACTTGTTCATGGCAGCGGTTTTCCCGGGCGTGATTATTGGTGGTCTGTACCTGACCTATATCTTCATCATCGCTTTGGTGAAGCGCGACGTAGCCCCGGTGCCCGAAGGTGCAAAGGCCCCGGATTGGGCGGCTGTCAAAGATGTGCTGATCGCTGTGCTGCCGACATTGGCGTTGATCCTGACGGTTCTGGGCTCGATCTTCGCGGGCATCACCACCCCGACCGAGGCTTCTGGTATCGGGGCGCTGGGTGCGACCCTACTTGCGCTGGGCTATCGCAAGTTGACTTTGCGCAAGCTGATCAACGTGTTGAAGTCCACCTTCAACACCACGGCCTATATCTTCGCGATTTTCCTTGGTGCGACGGTTTTCTCTTATGTCCTGAGGGAACTGGGTGGCGATGCACTGATCGAAGACATGATCCAGGGCACCGGCCTTGGTCCGTATGGCACCGTCTTTATGATCTTGTTCATCGTCTTCCTTCTGGGGTTCGTTTTGGATTGGATCGAGATCACCCTGATCGTCCTGCCATTGATGCGCCCGATCGTTAATGGGCTGGGACTGGATATCCCCGGCTTTGGCGCGATTGATGAACCGGCGCTTTTGTGGTTCGTGATCCTTGTGGCCGTCACCTTGCAAACCAGCTTCTTGACGCCGCCCGTTGGTTTTGCACTCTTCTACCTGAAAGGGGTGTGCCCTCCGCAGATCAAGCTGACGGACATCTACAAAGGTATCATTCCCTTCGTATTGCTGCAGTTGACCGGCCTGATGTTCGTGTTCCTCTGGCCTCAACTAGCAACATGGCTGCCTTCGGTAGCCTACTAGGGAGGCCGCACCATGACCGATGGTGAACTGATCGGAAAACTGGAAGCCATTTGCGGGCGTCGTCACGTGATGACCAGCGCCCGCGCCACCCGGCGCTTTCGCCGTGGCTTCCGGTCGGGCGAAGGCGATGCGTTGGCGGTCGTCCAGCCCGCTACATTGCTAGAGCAGTGGAAGGTTCTGCAGGCGTGCGTGGCAGCCGATAAGATCGTCATCATGCAGGCTGCAAACACCGGCCTGACCGAAGGCTCGACCCCGAAGGGCACTTATGATCGCGATGTTGTTCTGATCAACACGCGCCGCATGGATCAATTGCAGTTGATCCGGGATGGTGAGCAGGTGATCAGCTTTCCGGGCTCGACGCTTTTTGCCCTTGAAAAGCTTCTCACACCGCTGCGCCGCCAACCGCATTCGGTGATTGGATCATCTTGCATTGGGGCCTCTGTCGTGGGCGGGGTCTGTAATAACTCTGGTGGCTCGCTGGTCGAACGCGGGCCGTCTTACACGGAATTGTCTCTGTACGCACAGATCACCAAAGACGGTCAGTTAGAGCTGGTGAACCACCTTGGGATCGATCTTGGCGACACGCCGGAGCAGATTTTGACCCGGTTGGAAGATGGCACCTACACACCGGACGATATCGAAATGGATAATCGCAAGGCGTCGTCTACGGATTATGCCCAACGGGTGCGTGATGTAGATGCAGATACGCCCGCGCGGTTCAATGCCGATACGTCCCGGCTGTATGAAGCCGCTGGATGTGCCGGAAAACTGGCGGTTTTTGCCGTTCGTCTGGACACATATCCGATGAACGCTATCGAGCGGACTTTCTATATCGGGGCCAAGGATACGGCTTCTCTGGCCGACCTTCGTCGTCGCATCCTGTCAGAGTTCAAAACGCTGCCCGTCAGCGCCGAATACATGCATGAAGAGGTCTTCGATATCTCGGATGTCTACGGCAAGGACACGATGGTGATGATCGACAAGCTGGGGACAGACCGGCTGCCGATGTTCTTTGCCCTCAAAGGTGCGGTGGATGCGCGTCTGGAAAACATTCCTGGTATGGCGAGTTTCACCGACCGGTTCATGCAGGTCCTGTCCCGGCTTTGGCCCGATATCCTGCCGAAACGGATGCGCCAATTCCGCAAATCCTATCCCCACCACCTGATCCTTAAGATGCGGGATGGTGGAATTGATGAAGCGCGGGCCCTTTTGACAGGATTGGCGACCGACGATGGCTTTGACTTCTTCGAATGCGATGACCGCGAGGCCAAACTGGCCGGTCTGCTCCGCTTTGCGGCTGCAGGGGCGGCAGTGCGTTACATGGCGGTGCATAGCGCCAAGGTTGAAGACATCATCGCCTTGGATATCGCGCTGCGTCGGAACGACATTGATTGGTTCGAAGAACTTCCGGATGAGATCGCGGACCAGATGGTCAGCAAGCTCTACTATGGCCATTTCATGTGCCACGTTCTGCATCAGGATTACATCTTGAAGAAAGGTGCAGACCCGGTTGCGATCAAGAAAGCCATGCTGGAAATTCTGGATCAACGTGGCGCGGAATACCCGGCAGAACACAATGTCGGCCATCTTTATCCGGCCAAAGAAGGGCTGGCAGAGTTCTATAAGTCGGTGGACCCGACCAATAGTATGAACCCAGGCATCGGGAAGATGTCGCGCAAGAAGAACTACGCCTGACCAGTTAGACACCTACTTCCTATTCTTGTGTCCAATTGAAGTAGTCTGTCTGCATTAGATTTGAATTCGGCTGAAAGTGAATACTTTCTGCCGAGAAACTCGTGTTTCCATAGCCGCATATCAAGCAAGAGGCAGGTATGTGAAATACTCGGCGGCTCGAATTCTTTGGGAAGGCCTGACGGGGCACAAAGGCTGGAAACCCGTGTGGCGCGATCCAGCGCCCAGGCCTCACTATGACATTGTTATTATCGGGGGTGGGGGGCACGGTCTGGCCACCGCGCACTATTTGGCCAAGGTCTATGGCCAGAGGAAGATCGCAGTTCTTGAAAAGGGCTGGATTGGCGGCGGCAACGTTGGCCGCAACACAACGATCATCCGATCAAACTATCTACTGGATGGGAATGAACCCTTCTATGAATTCTCGCTGAAACTGTGGGAGGGGCTGGAGCAGGACCTGAACTATAACGCGATGGTCAGCCAGCGCGGCATCATGAACCTGATCCATTCCGATGCGCAGCGCGATGCGTTTCGCCGTCGGGGCAACGCGATGATCCTGAACGGGGCGGACGCGGAACTTCTGACGACAGAACAGGTCCGCAATGAGGCGCCATTCCTGAACTTCGAAAACGCGCGTTTCCCGATCAAGGGTGCCCTGATGCAGCGTCGGGGTGGTACAGTGCGTCACGATGCGGTGGCGTGGGGCTTTGCCCGGTCAGCGGACAGCCACGGTGTCGACATCATCCAGAACTGTGAGGTCACCGGTTTCAAGATCGAAAACGGCCGGGTCAAAGGGGTAGAGACCTCTCGCGGCTTCATTGGAGCAGGCAAGGTTGGCGTCGCGGTGGCCGGGAATTCGTCGAAAGTCATGGCGATGGCGGGCATGCGTCTGCCTATTGAAAGCCACGTGTTGCAGGCCTTTGTCAGCGAGGGGCTGAAACCCATAATTCCCGGCGTCATCACCTTTGGCGCAGGGCATTTCTATGTCAGCCAGTCCGACAAGGGTGGGCTGGTCTTCGGTGGGGATATTGACGGCTATAACTCCTACGCACAACGCGGCAACTCGCCGGTGGTCGAAGACGTGGCCGAAGGTGGCATGGCATTGATGCCGATAATCGGTCGCGCGCGTTTGTTGCGCATGTGGGGCGGGATCATGGACATGTCGATGGACGGGTCGCCCTTTATCGACCGAACCCATATCGAAGGGCTCTATTTCAATGGCGGCTGGAGCTATGGCGGCTTCAAGGCCACCCCGGCTTCAGGCCATGCTTTCGCGCATCTTTTGGCCACCGATACCCCGCATGACACCGCCAAAGCCTATCGTCTGGATCGCTTTCAAAGCGGTGCGATGATCGACGAAAAAGGTGCGGGCGCGCAGCCCAACCTGCATTGAGGCGAAAACGATGCTGATCAACCATCCCCTTCTTGGACCACGTGACGCGCAAGAGTTCACCTATCTTGGCGATGCCTCGCTGCTGAACCGTCCCGACGGCATGGCCGGCGGTGCGGCGCAGGCTTTCCACGACTACCTGTACCTGCGGGACAACCCGACCGGCGAACACCGCGAGCTTTGGTATCACGAGCAAGGCGACCGGTCTTGGTTGATCGTGACCCGCAATGTCTCGACCCACGAAATCCTGAAAGTTGAACTGGCCTCTGACGTGGCCCTTTCGCAAGGCGCAAAGCCATGAGTGAGCAGACCAACAGACTGAGCGGCGGGCTGATTGATACAAGCAAGTCCCTTCAGTTCACATTTGACGGCCGTTCATTCACGGGTGCCCAAGGGGATACGCTTGCCTCGGCCCTATTGGCCAATGGCATTCGGCTTATGGGAAGGTCGTTCAAATACCATCGCCCACGCGGTCTGATTTCTGCGGGTTCGGAAGAGCCGAACGCGTTGATGGAAATCGGCACTGGTGCGTATCGAGAACCCAACACCCGCGCCACAGTGGTCGAACTGTTCGATGGTTTGACCGCCAATTCGCAAAACGCATGGCCCTCATTGAAATTTGACGCATTGGGTGTGAACGATCTGGCGTCGAACTTCCTGACGGCGGGCTTCTACTACAAGACCTTCATGTGGCCCCGGGCGTTCTGGGAAAAGCTATATGAACCCGTGATCCGCCGTTCGGCGGGTCTTGGTTCACTGTCGATGCAGGCCGATCCCGACAGCTACGACAAGGGGTTCCTGCATTGTGATCTGCTGATCATCGGCGCGGGCCCGGCGGGCCTGATGGCCGCGCTGACCGCAGGTCGGGCAGGGGCCAAGGTTATCTTGGCAGACGAAGACTTCCTATTCGGTGGTCGTCTGAACGCCGAGGTCGAGGAACTTGACGGTCAATCCTCTGCCGACTGGGCGGCGCGGGCCGTGGCAGAGTTGCGAAGCCTTCCCAACGTTCGCCTGATGCCCCGCAGCACGGTATATGGGGCGTTTGATCATGGCATCTTTGGCGCGGTCGAGCGTGTAACGGATCATCTTCCAGCAACCGCGAAAGCAGGTCTGCCTCGTCAAACCTTATGGCGCATCACCGCGCGCCAAAGCCTGCTTTGCGCCGGTGCGACCGAGCGCATGATTGCATTCGCTAACAATGATCGTCCGGGCGTGATGTTGGCCGGGGCGATGCGCGCCTATGCCAACCGCTGGGCAACGACCGCAGGTAAACGCGTAGCGGTTTTTACCAACAATGACGACGGACACCGCACCGCCAGAGACCTTGTCGCAAAGGGTGTTCAGGTTGTCGCGGTCATCGACCCGCGAGAAAACGTCCGCGCCATCGCGGAGTACCCATTGTTTAAGGGGGCTCAAGTGGTCGGGGCCAAGGGGAGGCTTGGGCTGAAATCGATCTCGACCCGTCTTTCGGACGGGTCGCTTAAGTCATTCGAATGCGAGGCGCTGGGCGTCTCGGGCGGTTGGAATCCCAATGTCTCGCTCACCTGCCACCAGCGGGGGCGCCCGACGTGGCACGACGACATCGCCGCATTCGTTCCCGGAGGCACTTTGCCAGTGGGCATGTCTGTCGCAGGCGCAGCCAATGGCGACATGACCACACATTCCGCGCTACAATCAGGTGCAGAAGGGGCGGTTGCCGCGCTGTTGGCGCTGGGTATCTCGGCCACTGCGCCTGAACTTCCCAGAGCCGATGACACCTCGATTAACCTGCAACCCTTCTGGTACGTCGCCGAGGGGAAATCTCGTAAGTGGATCGACTTCCAGAATGACGTTACCGTCAAGGACGTGAAGCTTGCGCATCAGGAAGGGTTTCGCTCAGTCGAACACCTGAAACGCTATACCACCCTTGGGATGGCAACCGATCAAGGTAAGAACTCGAACCTTGGCGGGTTGGCGGTGATGGCCGAGATGACCGGCCAGGCCATCAGTCAGACCGGCACCACCATGTTCCGCCCGCCTTACACGCCGGTGGCAATGGGCGCGCTGGCGGGCCGTTCGGTCGGCAAAGAGTTCAAACCTACCCGCCTGACCCCAAGCCACCACTGGGCAGAACGCCAAGGCGCGGTCTTTGTTGAGGTCGGCCAGTGGATGCGCGCGCAGTGGTTCCCGCAAGCGGGTGAAACACATTGGCGCCAGTCAGTTGACCGCGAGGTTCTGGCTGTCCGCAAGTCGGTTGGTGTCTGTGACGTCAGCACCCTTGGCAAGGTGGATGTACAAGGGCCCGATGCAGCCGAGTTCCTGAACCTGATTTATGCCAACGGTTTCGCCAAACTGGCGGTTGGCAAGACCCGCTATGGGCTGATGCTGCGCGAAGACGGGATCGCCATGGACGACGGCACTGCCGCGCGTCTGGCCGAGGATCATTTCGTGGTCACCACCACCACCGCCAAAGCGGGCCAAGTGTACCGTCAGATGGAATTCGTGCGCCAATGCCTGCGCCCCGATCTGGATGTGCAGCTGATCTCGACCACGGACGCGTGGGCGCAATATGCGGTAGCGGGGCCGACGTCGCGGCTGCTACTGCAAAAGATCGTGGATCCAGAGTTTGATATCTCGAACGGGGGCTTCCCCTTCATGAGTTGTGCCGAGATTACCGTCTGCGGTGGACTGCGGGCGCGGCTTTTCCGGATCTCTTTCTCGGGTGAATTGGCCTATGAAATCGCGGTGCCGACCCGGTACGGCGAAGCAATGATCGAGGCCCTGATGGCCGCGGGCGAAGAATTTGGCGCAGTCCCTTACGGGACAGAGGCGCTGAGTGTTCTTCGAATTGAGAAGGGCCACCCGGCTGGCAATGAGTTAAACGGTCAGACCTCTCCGGCGATGCTTGGGATGGGGCGGATGGTTTCAACCAAGAAAGACAGCATTGGCGCGGTCCTGACGCGAAGAGAGGTTCTGTCAGACCCGGACGGTCTGCGGCTGGTGGGGTTTGAGGCGCTGGATGCAGAAAAACCGTTGTGCGCAGGCAGCCACCTGTTTGCGAAAGATGCGATCGAAACCGCCGCGCAAGATCAGGGCTGGCTGACCTCTGCCGCCTATTCACCGCACATGGGCAAGCCGATCGCGCTTGGCTTCCTGAAGCGCGGCGACCAGCGCCTTGGTGAGGTGATCAAGGCCGCGAACCCGCTTGAAGGCAGTACCGTTCAGGTCCGGGTTGTCAGCCCGCACTTTGTTGACCCTGAAGGAGGACGCCTGCGTGTCTGAAATTCGTCTAACTCAGATTACCGCATTTGGCCGAGTTGAAGCCCAAACCGCGTCTTTCGGTGACGTCACCCTCACCGAACGCCCGGATTTGGCGATTGCCTCTGTCGCGGCGCGCCACGGGCAGGAAAGCACTGTACGGTCTACGCTGGAACAAATGGTCGGTGGCGCGCTAGAGGTCAGCAGCTTTCGCGAAGGCAACCGCTTCAGCGCTTTCTGGACGGGTCCCTCGCAGTGGTTCGTTATGGCCGACCATGACGATTACGAAACCCTTGCGGCGAGCCTAAAGGAAACGCTCAGCAGGGCGGCTTCGATCACCGAGCAAAACGACGGCTGGGTGGGATTTGACATGGACGGTACGGATTGCGACGCCGTGCTGGAGAGACTTTGTAACATTGACCTGAGTGGTTTTACTTCAGGCCGGGCGCAGCGGACCGTGATCGAACATGTCAGCTGTTTCGTCCTTTGCCGTAAACAGGGCTGTGCCTATCGCATCTTTTGTGGCCGCTCCTACGCCTTGTCGCTTTGGCATGCGCTGGCAACCACAGTCGCATCGGCCACTGCGGTTGCCAAGCTAGCAACCCACTAGGCGCCTGAACATTAGGTCGCGCCCAACGACAGAAGTAACGCCTTGTTGCTTGGATCGCCAAGTTGCCCTTTCGGAGGGATCAGTCTCGGGCCAATGAAATCTGCCCAAACTGACCTTTTGGGGCCCAAGATGCCGGTTTTTAGGGGAATTATGACCCAAGGGTCAGCTAATCCAAACTAGCCTCTTTTCCGCAAAAAACTGTTGTGTTTTCTCGGTTTAGAGCAAAACTGAGCGTGTCTAGACAAACGTGGCAGGAGGATCGATGGGGGAGCTTTGGGAAGGGATCGTGCAAGCGTTCGTGCTTGTCGTGACCCTTGATGCAGGCCTCGTCGAGATTTCCATGCGCTCTTTGCGTGTGACCCTTTCCGCGCTTGTGATTGCCTCGGCCATTGCGCTGCCGCTTGCGGCCGTCCTGACAATCCAACGGTTCAGATATCGCCGCATAACGGTGGCAACCCTCAACGCACTGATGGGCTTGCCGCCCGTGGTGGTGGGCCTGTTGGTGTACATCATGTTGTCACGCAGCGGCCCGTTCGGCGTGTTGGGACTGCTGTTCACACCATCGGCCATGATCATCGCCCAAGTGATCATCATTGTCCCCCTGATCGCCTCGATTGCGCATCAGTCGCTACGCGAGCTTTGGTCGGACTATCATGATCTTCTGATTTCTTTGAACACGACCAAGCGACAGCGGATTTGTGCGCTGCTTTGGGATGGGCGGCGGGCCTTGCTGACGGCGGCCCTGGCCGGGTTTGGGCGCGCGATCGGTGAGGTTGGCGCAATCATGATTGTCGGCGGCAATATCGATCATGTCACCCGTGTTCTGACAACGGCGATCGTGTTGGAAACCGGCAAAGGAGACTTCGCATTGGCGCTTGGTCTGGGCTTTGTACTGATCGCTATGGCGATCCTCGTCAACTTTGCCATTCACAGCCTTTCTAAAACCGAAACACGGGGGCGCTGGTGAGTTCGATCCTTCCCCTGACCGTCAAGGATGCGGCTGTTCGTCGAAGGGGTAAAACCCTGATCGGCCCGGTTGATCTGACGCTCGGCAAAGGTGGCGTGACCATTGTGGTCGGTCCCAACGGGTCCGGAAAGACGACGCTGCTGCGAATGCTTCACGGGCTAGAGCGTCTTGCTGATGGGACCCTTGATTGGGCGGTTCCGGTAGAGGCAGCTAGGAAGCGGCAAGCCTTTGTTTTTCAATCGCCGATTTTGATGCGGCGCTCTGTCCGGGATAATCTCGCCTATCCGTTGCAGCTGACCGGAACGTCGCGCAGCGAGGCGCGCCAGACGGCTGAAGAGTGGGCCAGACGTGTCGGCCTGTCTGATGCGCTGACCCGCCAAGCCATGGTTCTGTCCGGCGGAGAACGTCAAAAGCTGGCGCTTGCGCGGGCATTGATCCGCGATCCTGAAATGGTCTTTTTGGATGAACCCTGTGCCTCGTTGGACGGACGTGCGACCCGCGAGATCGAGGAAATTCTGACACGGGCCGCTGCGTCAGGGACACGGCTTGTCATGTCGACCCATGACATGGGGCAGGCCCGTCGGTTGGCGGATGACGTCATCTTCATGTTGCATGGCAAGGTCCACGAAATTGGGCCTGCCGCAAAGGTTTTGGAAATGCCTGAAACGGCGCAGCTTCGCGCCTTTATCAAAGGAGACATTGTCGAATGAAGGCAATTGTTTGGGGGGCTATGGCCTGGGCTGCGATGGCGGTCACTACATTCGCAGACGAGATGAAGATGGCCGTGACGACCTCTTTCCACAACTCGGGACTGTCAGAAGTTTTGCTACCTGCCATCAAGGAAGATCTTGGGCTGGATGTGCACCTGTTGATTGTGGGCACGGGGCAGGCACTGCGCCTTGGTGCCGCGGGGGATGTCGATGCGATCCTCGTACATTCCCGAAAGGCAGAAGAGGCGTTTCTCGCCGATGGCAATGGCACCCAGCGGCGTGAGATCATGTACAATGACTTTGTCATTATCGGCCCCGCAGCGGACCAGGCTGGCGTGGCAAACGCGACGAGTGCGGCCGAGGCACTGCAAAGCATATCGAACGCCGAGGCGCCATTTGTCAGTCGGGGCGATGACAGCGGCACGCACAAGAAAGAACTAAGCCTTTGGACTGCGGCGGAACTTGATGCCGATACATTTGGCAGCTGGTACCGCGCGGTTGGCGCGGGTATGGGCGCCGCCTTGAACACCGCCTCTGGGATGAACGCCTACATCATGGCGGACCGCGCGAGTTGGCTGAACTTCAAAAACAAAGGCGAGCTTGCGTTGCTTTATGCAGGCGATCCGGTTCTGTTTAACCAATATGCCTATATTCCGGTGCATCCGGGCAAACATCCGCATGTGAAGAACGATCTCGCGATGAAACTGGAAGACTGGCTGGTCTCGGACAAGGCAAAAGGGTTGATCAACGGCTACAAGATCAACGGCGAAGGCCTGTTTGTTTTCAATGCAGAATGACTGATGAGACGGCCCCAAAACTGGGGCCATTTCTTATTCGTCTAGCGATCCGTGGATCGCAAACTGTTCCAACCCCGCGTCTTGCGCTTCGATCACGCGATAGGCTTCTTTGACCCCGGCCGGGGTCAGTTCCCGTGCCACGGTCAAAAGCGTGTTGGGATCATGGTCTTCGCAAAGCTCTGCCATATGACCAAGCTCTTCTGCGGCCACCGGACGTGCCGCTGCTAGGTCGGGCGCACCGTAATAGGTCACGAAGTGCTGGGCCAACAGATCGGTTAGGGTTTCCAACTCGGACGGTTCGATCTGGGTCACCGCAACAAAAGTCACCCGGCCCGAGGTTTCCAGCCCGAACCATCCGTTGGCAAAGGCCTGACGGGCCTTGCCCACCAGATCGCCCTCTGTCCAGTTAGAAAACTCGAACCCGCCAGAGATGCACCATTCCCCGGTGCGCGCGGGGTTGTGAAAAATCCTTTGGTCGCTTTCGTCAAAGTGAATGGCTCGGGCGAGTTTCATCATGGGGTCTCCAGCAAAGTGGTCAGCGGGATCAGGTGTGTGGTTTCTGTGTCGCGCAGCAACATACCGAACTGCTCATCGACGCCCAGGAAGGTGCCGGTCAAATCGCCCTGAGTGGTCTCTTCGCCGATCCCATGGGCAAGGCCGCGCCATTCGGCATGGACAGGTTTCGTGCCCTCATCTTCCCATCGGGCAATCCAGTTGTACGTGTGCCGCGCCCAAGCCTCTAGCAGCAGGGGCGGGGACACGTCTGCACAGCCTTCGGAAAACAGCGCTGTGTCATCTGGTGTCAGACCCGGATCATCGCCAAGCGGCATCAAGGTCAGCTCAAAGCCGACCACCAGCCAATCAGGCGTGGCCTGTGGATCTTCAGTGCTGGCCATGACCCGAAGACGCCCGCAGCGCGCGCCGTTCACGCGGATCGGACCTGTCCATTCCAGATGAACCGATACTTCGGGTGGGGCGAGGGCCCCAAGCGCATTCTGAAAGCCAACACCACAGGTCGGAAGCATCGCCATCGCATCTGCCAGCGGAACCTCTGGTGCGAAGACAAGGGCAGCGCTCATCCTGTCGGCGTCGATCCGGTAAAACACCATACCGGCGTCGCACCCCATCGTTGCCTTTACGCAGGCAACGGAGAAAGGATCGTCCGCGCCAGAGACTTCTTGCCCCGACATCATTGGAGGGAAAGAGAGGGCGCTCATGCGGTCTCCTTGGCGGCAATGACCTTCGCGACGTCGTGGAAGGCCTGGGCCTGCGCGCTGTCCGGTTTCGACACGACGATCGGGGCGCCCCCGTCGGCTGCCAGCCGGATATCCAGATGAAGCGGAATTTCTGCCAGCAACGGAACGCCAAGCTTCGCGGCCTCTGCGGCGACGCCTCCATGGCCGAAGACATGTTCTTCGTGACCGCAGTTGGAACAGATATGTGTCGACATGTTCTCGATCATGCCAAGAATCGGAACGTTCAGCTGATTGAACATGTCGATCCCCTTGCGGGCGTCGATCAGCGCCACGTCCTGCGGGGTGGAGACGATGACCGCTCCGTCCACCTGCGCCTTTTGGGCAAGCGTCATCTGCACGTCACCCGTGCCCGGCGGCAGGTCCACAAGCAGCACATCCAAGGCGCCCCATTGTACCTGCATCATCATCTGCTGCAGTGCCCCCATAAGCATCGGTCCACGCCAGACAACCGCCTGATCGTCGTTGGTCATCAGACCAATCGACATCATGGTGACGCCGTGGTTCCGCATGGGCAGGATGGTTTTGCCGTCCGGGCTGGCCGGACGCCCGGACACACCCAGCATTCGGGGCTGCGAGGGGCCGTAGACGTCAGCATCCAGAAGGCCAACGCGCACCCCTAGTGCCGCCAAGGCGCAAGCTAGGTTGGCCGAGACCGTAGATTTACCGACGCCACCCTTGCCAGAGGCCACTGCGATGATCCGATCCACCCCGGGGATCTTTTCAGGACCCGCAGGCGCAGCTTTCTTGCCCAGCTTCAGATCCGGCGGCGCAGGTTGCGCGCTGTGGCCGGTCAAAACGACCGAGACAGAACCCGCGCCGGGAAGCGCTTTGACCAGGTCTTCTGCCTTGGCGCGCAGTGGCTCATAGGCATCTGCCTTGGCGGGGTCGATCTCCATCACAAAGCGCACGGCATCGCCGTCGATGTTCAGCGCCCGAACCACACCGCTTGCCACGATGTCGCCTTGGCCAGAGGGATCAGGAATTGTTTTCAGTGCCGCCAATACGGCGTCGCGTTCCAAAGCCACGTTTCGTCCTACCCTTGAATTTTTCCGGTCACGACATGTTCCATGTCCAGCCCGTCGATGGTGATCACGGCCTTCGCCTCGAAGGTTTTCCCAGAGGTTTCAGCGTCGCGCATCGCCTTCTCGATCGCTTGCTGCGAGGTCACCCCGACCTGCTTCAGGAATTTGCGCATCGACATGTTTAAATCATCGCTCATTTGTCTTGTCCTTTCGACGATTGTTGACCTGAAGGCTTAGTCCTCCGTACCATGAGATATGGTAAGAGCATCTTTTTTCACCTTTCTCTTGGCGGCCATGATCCTTGGGCAAACCGGAATTGTCCATGCAAATGACAGGCTTATCCGACTTTCCTTGCCCACAGAGTTGGTGGAATCCGGGCTTCCAAAATACCTTTTTCCCCGGTTCTCTTTGAAAACGCAGGTGCGGGTTGAAACCGTAGCGCCGGGTGAAGAGGCCGAGATTGCGCTGGGTTCGGAAGGGCGGCCTGTCTTCACCGGCCTTGACCAAACATGGAGTATGCAGGTCGTCTCGACCGAGCATCCCGGAGCGCAAAAATTTGCGGATTGGATTAGATCGGAAATTGGACAGCGCGCTGTGACCAGCTACGTCGTTGACGGTGTCCAAATGTTTGACCTGCCGCAGCTGGAAGAGGTTGAAACGGTCGTCGCGGCCTATGATGGCGATGCGGCGCTTGGCGCGATCCGATCGCAAGAGATGTGCGGACGGTGCCATGTGGTGGACCCGGCCAGACGAATGAGCTCGATCGATTCCTCGCCGTCCTTCTTTGCTTTGCGCAGTCTGCCGGACTGGGAGGATCGCTTTCAGACCTTCTATGTGTTGAACCCGCACCCCGCCTTCACGCAGATCGCAGATGTCACCCCGCCATTTCCGGACGAGCTTCCGCCGCCCATCGTTCCGGTCGAAATGACGCTGGAAGACGTGGATGCGATCCTCGCCTTCGTAGCGGCCCTGACGCCGGCTGACCTTGGGGCTCCGTTGCAGCATCAGTGATCGCGGCGCTTGCTTAGGTAGTCTTCGGTGGTGCGCGGACGCGGACGTTCCCCAGCGGCAAACGGGTTGTTCTCGGAATGGAACTGCGCGTTCACGCGGCAATTGTCACACATCTGGATCATCCGTGCGGCCTCGGGCTTGGCGAACATAGAGTGTTTGCCTGCCAGTTTTTCGGTGATCCGCTCGATCGTCGACTTAGAGCCGAAAAGCACACCGCATTCGATACAGGCGAAAGGCTCTTCCTCGTTTAGCACCACCTGCTCCAAGGCGCTGTCGGCCAGATTGAGGCGCGGCTCATAGGTGATCGCGTCCTCGGGGCAGATGTTCGAACACAGACCACACTGCAAACATGCGTCTTCCTGGAACCGAAGCTGCGGCAGGTCTGGGTTATCGCCCAACGCACCGGACGGACAAAGAGAGACACAAGACAAGCACAGCGTACAGCTATCCGTATTCACCAGCACAGCGCCGTAGGGTGCATCCTCGGGCAGGGGCAGGCTTTCTGCCTCTGGGTTCAGTGCCTTGGCTGCCATACGCGTCACTTGCCGACGGGTCCCCATAGGGCGGACCGGGTCCGTGACGGGTTTGGGCGCAGTGCTGTCATAAAGCGCGTCGGACAGGGCGTCGGGGTCTTGGGTGTCGATCAGTTCGACCGCTTCGGCAGAGCCGATGGCCTGCGCAAGCGCGGCCTCTTTTTCAAGCGGTGCGCGTTCGGTGGTCGGGGCCAGCAGGATTGACACTTTTGCAAAACCCGCTGCCAATGCCGACAGGATTTCGGCGTGGCCAAACCCGTTCAACGCATCAACCTCTAGTGGGATGACATCAGCCGGCAGACCCCGGCCGTGACGCGAGGCCAAGCGGATCATTTCACTGCCATGGGCGTTTACCACCAACAGGCGCGGGGCGTTTCCGCCAGCCGTCAGAAAGGCTTGCGCCAAAGTCTGAACGCGCCGCATCGTCAGGTCCACTGGGGGTGCATCATAGGTGATAGCGCCAGACGGGCAGAGCGAAGAACAGGTGCCACAGCCCGCACAAATCATTGGATCAATGGACACATGATCGCCATTTGGCGTGATCGCGCTGGTGGGGCAATTATCAAGACAGTTCGAGCATCCCACCTGTTCGGCACGCGAATGAGCGCAGAGCAGCGGTTCCAGCTTCACATAAAGCGGTTTTTCGAAGGTGCCGACCATGTGCGAGGCCTGAAGGAGCGCGTTGCTGACCGCGCCAATGCTTCCCGGGTCAGCCCGAAGATAGCCTTCGCGTTTTTCCGGAGCAGGGAAAAGCGGCGTACCGCCTGTCAGATCCAGAATGATATCGCACTGAGATCGCGCACCATTGCGGGGCTCTGACCAGCCACGCTCTCCGCGACCGCCAAGAGAGGGCTGCTGAAGCGCATCAATACGGATATCGAAGTTCCCAAGTGCGCCTTTCGCAGATTTGAGATGGCCGCGCAGAACGTCAAAGTCGCGCGAGTCGACTGGGGCGCTGTCGTCTGTCAGCAGGACACTGACACTTAGAAAATCCTTCAATTGATCGGCTGCGGCAAAAGCTACGTCGCCGGTTCCAATGATCAGGCATAGACCCTCGGAAAGGATATCGACCGTTTTTGTCGACGGGGCAGGCAGGTTTGCCTCTGACACCAGCGCGGTCATTTTGGGCAGTTTTGACCCCCCATCGGCTGACCAACCTGCGCGATCACGCAGATCCAGGAAGGCCGGTGTGGGGGCCTCTAATTCGGCTGCCAGCTCTTCGAAAAAGGTCTGCTCTTGTCCGCAGCAAAAAATTGCATCGCCCGCTGCGATGGCCTTGGCGGCCTGCTCGGTCTGGGTTGTGCAGAGCCCGGAATGCACTTTCGAGCATGCCAGTCCGGTCGCGCTTGAAAGCGCCTCTGCGTCCAGTTCGAAAGTCTCTGAACAGTTGCATAAAATCAGTGACTTAATCATGTTTCCTCCGGTGCTTGAATGCCGCCAATTTGGCCGGTTTCAAGGCTTGATTTGTGACTAGCTAGGCATGATTCTTGCGTGTCGTAAACCGCGTTTATTCGCGTGCCCGTCCGACGAAAGCCCCGAATCACTTCTTCGAAATAGGCCGGAATTCTGCTTGGTCCATTAACCAACTAAATTACTCAAAATAGACATTTCGTCTTTGGGGCTCGAGGTGGGTGAGGGGGTATGCCCAAAATGTCCAGAGCGGACGAATATTCAAATTTTTTAAGAGTTTAAACTTTGTGCAAAGCGCCCTCTGCGTCAGACTTTTCCCACAAGGCACCGAAAAAGATGCCGGGGAGGAAAAAAGATTAACCCTGAACGCTACGATGTTTTGCCGCTTGGCATCGTGATCCGACGCTCGCCGGGAGTGACCCGCTGGGCGCGTTGGTCGTGGAAAGCTACCAGTGTCCTGCCCGGCGCGGCAGATGCGGACTGGCGCGAAATTCGCGTTGAAGGCGATGTCACCGAATTCCATGCCGGGACTTTGCCGCTGGAGATGCACGGAGCGGATGCCGAGGCTTACATGCACGGGCTGTCCGCCGAAGTTCCCTGTGTCTACGTCGTACTTCGAGAATCCGATGTGGCAGACAAACCCTTCGAGGTGCTGTTGGTGACGGCTTCCCCCTACGAGGCGCAGGACTATGCCGACAACGGCGAGGATCTGGTCGAGAAGGTTCCGATGCCTGAAGGTCTGGTGGCGTGGGTTCGTGATTTCGCCATGGCCCATCACGAGGATGAGGAATTCAAGAAACGCCGCCGCGACAAGAAACGGATCGACAAGGTCGAAGACGGGATCGGTGATGAGCGGATCTCTCAGATCAGCGACGTCTATCGCTCGCCTGCCTCTGCCAAGCGGAGGAGACTGCATTGAGCGATTTCTGGAGCAGACGCAAAGCGGCAGTTCAGGCCGAACAAGAAGCCGAGCTTCGAGAGGAAGAAGCGCGTATCGCTGAAGAACGCGAAGTCGCGCTGGCAGAAAAGTCGGACGAAGAAATTCTGGAAGAGCTGGGTCTGCCGGACCCGGATACGCTTTCTGAAGGCGACAATTTCAAGGTGTTCCTGACAGAAGCCGTCCCCGCCCGTATCAAGTCCCGCGTCCTGCGCCGCCTGTGGATGACCAATCCGATTTTGGCAAATGTCGATGGTCTGGTAGACTATGGCGAGGACTTTACTGATGCTTCGATGGTCGTAGAGAATATGCAGACGACCTATCAGGTAGGAAAAGGCATGACCCGCCATCTGGAAGAAATGGCGCGGCAGGCGGAAGCCGAGCAGCAAGAAGAAGTGGAAGAGGCGTCGGAAGAGCCTGAGACCCTTGAAGATGTTCCGGAGGAAGATCTTGAAGAGGTTTCGCCCGAGGTGCCGGATTTGGTGGCGGAAGAAGCCGCGCCTGCTCCGGTCGTTTTGGCTTTTGACGATGATGCTGAAATCCCGGAAGCTCCCCGTAGGCGGATGCGATTTGCATTCGACGAACAAGGGGAAGACGAATGACAGAGGAGAATTCGATGACAGCGCAAGCCGCGCAAATTGCCATCGCTGAAGAGGACCGCCTGCGCGCGGACCTTTATAACTTTTTAGGGGTACTGCTGTCCGGCCCGCCGGATCAGATGATGTTGGATCAGACCGCCGGTCTGTCGGGTGATGAGGGCCCGCTGGGCACCGGGATCAACGCGCTGGCAAAAATCGCCAAACTGTCGAAGCCCAAGGCCGTTGAAAGCGAGTTCAACCGTCTGTTCATCGGTCTGGGTCGCGGCGAGTTGCTGCCCTATGCAAGCTACTACCTGACAGGGTTCCTGAACGAGAAGCCCCTCGCCACGCTGCGCCGGGATATGGCGGCACGCGGGCTGACGCGGGCAGAGAACGTATACGAGCCCGAGGACAACATCGCCTCGTTGATGGAAATGATGGGCGCGCTGATCGTAGGTCGCTTTGGCGATCCGGCGACGCTGGAAGACCAGCGCACCTTCTTCAACCGTCACATCGCGCCATGGGCGGGACACTTTTTCACAGATTTGGAAGCGGCCAAGAACTCGGTCTTCTTCGCAGCGGTCGGTCAGGTTGGCCGGGCGTTCATGGAGATCGAAACGGAAGGCTTCCGGATGAGCGCGGAGTAATCCGCATTTAACGGCGGGCAACCGCCATAACCAAAGGGAGGAAATCTCTCATGACCAAGAAAACCGAGGACGGCACAAGCCGCCGCGATTTTCTGAAGATGGCCGGGACCACGGCGCCGCTTGCGGCGGTTGCGGTTGCGACCAGCGGGACCGCGGCGGAAGCCGCACAGCCTGATCTTTCATCTGAGAAGATGCAGGATACGGTTCACACCCGCACCTACTATGCCAGCGCCCGGTTCTGATCGGACGTTGATTTCTGCCTGCGGCGACTGGTTGCGTGACGCCCGACTGCCAAAGGTTTTCGTTAACCGAGCAAGCTCAATGAAGCTAGCAAGGGAGGTTTAAATGCTTAGGAAAAAGACCAACGGGGTTGCGCGACGCCCCCAGCGGACAAGTATCCTGTCTGATATCGCAGAGAAATCTGTCGATCGCCGCGCGTTTTTGCGTGGCTCTGGCTTGGCCATTGGTGGCCTGGCTGCGATCAGCGCCACTGGCGGCACGGTGACTGCAGCGAATGCACAATCCGCCGCGAATGGGGCTGTCGAGACCGTTAAGTCGGTCTGCACCCACTGTTCTGTCGGTTGTACTGTTGTTGCCGAAGTCTCGAACGGTGTCTGGGTCGGGCAAGAGCCCGGTTGGGACAGCCCGTTCAACCTTGGTGCGCACTGCGCCAAAGGGGCATCGGTACGCGAGCACGCTCATGGTGAGCGCCGCCTGAAGTATCCGATGAAAAAAGAGGGTGGTGAGTGGAAGCGCATCAGCTGGGAACAGGCGATCAACGAGATCGGCGACGGCATGATGCAGATCCGCGATGAAAGCGGACCTGACAGCGTCTACTGGCTTGGTTCGGCCAAGCACAACAACGAGCAGGCGTACCTGTTCCGCAAGTTCGCAGCCTACTGGGGCACGAACAACGTGGATCACCAGGCGCGTATCTGTCACTCGACCACGGTTGCGGGTGTTGCAAACACCTGGGGCTACGGTGCGATGACGAACTCGTACAATGACATCCACAACTCGAAGGCCATCTTCATCATCGGCGGCAACCCTGCCGAGGCGCACCCCGTCTCGCTGCTGCACGTGCTGAAGGCCAAGGAAGAGAACAACGCTCCGCTGATCGTCTGCGACCCGCGCTTTACGCGTACCGCAGCACACGCGGATGAATATGTTCGCTTCCGTCCGGGTACGGACGTCGCCCTGGTCTGGGGTATTCTGTGGCACATCTTCGAAAACGGCTGGGAGGACAAAGAGTTCATCCGCACCCGTGTTTGGGGCATGGACCAGATCCGTGAAGAAGTAGCAAAATGGACCCCGGAAGAGGTCGAACGCGTCACCGGTACCCCCGGTTCGCAGCTGCGCCGCGTGGCCCGCACTATGGCCAACAACCGTCCCGGCACCGTGATCTGGTGTATGGGTGGTACGCAGCACACCAATGGTAACAACAACACCCGCGCTTACTGCATTCTGCAGCTGGCCCTTGGCAACATGGGCACCTCGGGTGGTGGTACCAACATCTTCCGTGGCCACGACAACGTGCAAGGCGCTACCGACCTTGGCGTTCTGTCGCACACCCTGCCGGGCTACTATGGCCTGTCGGGCGGCGCATGGGCCCACTGGGCACGTGTCTGGGGTGAAGATGGCGAATGGCTTGCTGGCCAGTTCGACAACATCACCGGTGCTGACGGCAAGGAAAAATCGCTTCAGAACCTGACCGGTATTCCGGTTTCGCGCTGGATCGACGGTATCCTTGAGGACAAGGAAAACATGGATCAGCCGAACAATGTTCGCGCCATGGTTCTTTGGGGTCACGCACCGAACTCGCAAACGCGGATGAAGGAAATGAAAACCGCGATGGAGCAGCTGGACATGCTGGTCGTTGTCGACCCGTATCCCACCGTCTCTGCCGTGCTTCATGACCGGACCGATGGCGTCTATCTGCTGCCGGCCGCAACGCAGTTCGAGACCTATGGCTCTGTCACGGCGTCGAACCGTTCGTTCCAGTGGCGCGACAAGGTTGTCGATCCGCTGTTCGAGTCGAAGCCCGACCATGAGATCATGGGCATGTTCGCCAACAAGTTTGGCTGGGCTGACCGGTTCTTCCGCAACATCGAGATGGACGACGAGAACACGCCGAACATCGAAAGTGTCACGCGGGAATTCAACCGGGGTCTGTGGACGATCGGCTATACCGGCCAGTCGCCAGAGCGCCTGAAGATGCACATGGCAAACCAGCACACCTTCGACCGCACTACGCTGCGGGCTGTTGGTGGGCCTGCTGACGGTGACTACTATGGTCTTCCGTGGCCGTGCTGGGGAACGCCGGAAATGAACCACCCGGGTACGCCCAACCTCTATGACATGTCCAAGCCTGTCTCTGAGGGTGGCCTGACCTTCCGTGCTCGTTTCGGTGTTGAACGTGACGGCGACAACCTGCTGGCCGAAGGCGTCTATTCGGTGAACTCGGAAATCCAGGACGGATATCCGGAATTCACGATGCAGATGCTGATGGACCTTGGCTGGGATTCAGACCTGACCGACGAAGAGCGCGCAGCGATCGACGCGGTTGCCGGTCCGAAGACCAACTGGAAGACCGACCTGTCGGGCGGTATCCAGCGTGTCGCCATCAAGCACGAATGTGCGCCATTCGGTAACGCCAAAGCGCGTGCCGTCGTGTGGACTTTCCCGGATCCGGTGCCGCTGCACCGCGAACCGCTCTACACGCCGCGTCGCGATCTGGTAGCCGACTACCCAACCTACGAAGACCGCAAGTTCTATCGTCTGCCGACCATGTATGCGTCGATCCAGAAGCAGGACTTCTCCAAAGACTACCCGATGATTCTGACTTCGGGCCGTCTGGTCGAGTACGAGGGTGGCGGCGACGAAACCCGTTCGAACCCGTGGCTGGCGGAACTCCAGCAAGACATGTTTGTCGAAATCAACCCGCGTGACGCCAATAACCTTGGTGTGCGGGACGGCACGCAAGTCTGGGTAGAAGGGGCCGAAGGCGCCAAAGTCAAAGTCATGGCAATGGTCACCGAAAGGGTGGGTGAGGGCGTAGCCTTCATGCCGTTCCACTTCGGCGGTCACTTTGAAGGCGCGGACCTTCGGGACAAGTATCCTGATGGGGCCGATCCTTACGTGTTGGGCGAAAGCTCGAACACGGCGCAGACCTATGGCTATGACTCTGTGACCCAGATGCAGGAGACCAAGTGTACTCTCTGCAAGATCACCGCAGCATAAGGAGAAAGAGAAATGGCAAGAGCTAAATTCCTCTGCGACGCCGAACGCTGCATCGAGTGCAACGCCTGCGTTACTGCCTGTAAGAACGAGCACGAGGTGCCTTGGGGCATCAACCGCCGTCGGGTTGTAACCATTCAGGACGGCAAGCCGGGCGAACGCTCGATTTCGGTGGCCTGTATGCACTGTTCGGATGCACCATGTATGGCGGTGTGCCCGGTCGACTGCTTCTATCAGAACGAAGAAGGTGTCGTCCTGCACTCCAAAGACTTGTGCATCGGTTGTGGTTACTGCTTCTACGCGTGTCCGTTTGGCGCGCCGCAGTTCCCGCAGGCAGGCAACTTTGGGTCCCGCGGCAAGATGGACAAATGTACCTTCTGTGCCGGTGGTCCTGAAGAGAACCACTCGACTGCAGAGTTCGCCAAGTACGGCCGCAACCGGATTGCAGAAGGCAAACTGCCGATCTGCGCCGAAATGTGCTCGACCAAGGCGCTTCTGGCGGGTGATGGCGACATCGTGTCGGCCATCTACCGCGAGCGCGTGGTTGCCCGTGGCTTCGGCTCGGGCGCCTGGGGTTGGGGTACGGCCTACGACCAAAAAGGCGGCTGATCCCGTCTTGGCTTGGTAACTACGGGTGGCCCTTTCGAGGGCCACCCAGCAACCTCGTACAAAGTATTCCTGAAGGAGGGTGCCAATGTTGCGCCTTGTACTCGCGTTCCTGTTGACCGTAACGCTTGGGTCGGCTGCCATGGCGCAGTCCACTGACCGAGCAGCGACGGGCGGAGCCCAAACGCTGGAAGATATTATGGCCCGACAGCAGGGCCTTTCGATTGATGATTCATTTCGCCGGAGCGCCACGGGCGACCCGGACACTGCCGCTGCAAGCTCGGCCCAATTGGGTACGCTTGGCGGTGCCTCTGACCCAGAGGTCTGGCGCGGGCTGCGCTATGGGTCGGCAGATATCACCGTATCCTCTGGGGGCGAAGTTGCCTCTGTCCTGATTCAGGACGGTGGGATGTGGTGGCTAAACTGGCGCCAAGGTGAACTGCGCCAATATGGTGGCTGGTTGCTTCTGGGAACCATCGGCCTGTTGGCGGTGTTTTTCCTGCTGCGCGGACGGATCAAGGTGGATGAGCCTATGACGGGCCGCACGGTCACCCGTTTCGCCGGAATCGAGCGGTTCGCTCACTGGCTTCTGGCCGGGTCGTTCATCATCCTTGGCCTGACCGGTTTGGCTGTATTGTTCGGCCGCGTATTCATCGCGCCGATGATGGGGAAAGATTTCAACGCCGCGCTGCTGAGTTACAGCAAGATCATCCATAACAACGTGGCCTGGGCATTCATGCTGGCATTGGTCATGGTCTTCGTGATGTGGGTTGTCCACAACATCCCGAACCGCACTGACCTAACGTGGATCCGTCAAGCTGGCGGTATTATCGGCAAGGCTCACCCGCCAGCGAAAAAGTTCAACGCGGGACAGAAGCTGATCTTCTGGTCGGTGATTTTGTTGGGCGGTTCGATCTCATTGTCGGGCTTGTCGCTGTTGTTCCCGTTCGAACTTCCGTTGTTTGCCAAAACCTTCACGATGCTCAATGGAACAGGCTTGCCTGACATGCTGGGCTTCGGCGTTCTGCCGGAACAACTGGCCCCGCATGAAGAGATGCAGTTTGCCCAACTTTGGCACGCAATCGTCGGCTTTGTTCTGATGGCGATCATCCTTGCACATATCTATATCGGCTCGATCGGTATGGAAGGCGCATTTGATGCGATGGGCACGGGTGAAGTGGACGAGGCTTGGGCCCATCAGCACCACTCGCTTTGGCTGGACGAGGTAAAGGCCAAATCCGGCGATGCGAAAGCAGGTGAGGCCACTCCGGCCGAATGATGCGAGGTGCGGTAGCGCATATCTTCGCGTTGACAATCTGGGCCGCCACACCGCTGGCGGCTCAGGAGTTCACGACGCTCAAGGGGCACGGTGGGCCTGTTATGGGGATCGCCGTATCGCCCGAAGGGCAGGTGGCGACAGCCAGTTTCGATAACTCTGTCGGCCTTTGGGCCGGGCGCGAGCCGAAGTGGTTGGACGCCCACGAAGCCGCAGTTGTCGATGTGACCTTCGGGCCAAACGGGCCGGTGTCTTCCGGTGACGATTTCACGATTTACGCATGGGCGGATGACGAGGCCAAGAAGATAGGCACTCACAAAGGCAAGGTTGCCGATGTAGAGGTGTCGCCCGACGGATCGCTGGTCGCCTCGGCCAGTTGGGATGGGACCGTCGGGTTTTGGACTTTTGACGGAACCGGAGAAACGCGTAAGATTCCGGCGGGCTCTGTTAGCGACGTGGTGTTCTCCCCGGATGGGGAGCTTTTATACGCGGCTGGTTCTGCAGGGGTGATCGTGGAGTTGCCGGTTGGCGAAGGTGATCCACGGGTCATTGTGAAACACGGGTTCGCTGTAAACGTACTGACCATCGCACCTGACGGATCATGGCTGGCCTATGGGGCAGTGGACGGAGGCACCCGCGTGGTGGACCCGCGAACCGGCGAACAGATCGCGGATTTTTCACTCGACCGGCGCCCGATTTTGTCGATCGAACACCATCCGGAAACCCACACTTTGGCGGTTGGCGACGGCCACGGTTTCATCATGGTGATCGACACGGAAACATGGAAAATCACGCGCGATTTCCAAGCGACACGTCGCGGCCCGATCTGGGCGTTGGCCTTTGATCCGAGCGGTGAGGTCATCTATGCTGGGGGCATTGACGACGTTGTCTATTCATGGCCCATCGCGTTTCTGGATGAATATGATGCCATCGATAACCCAGAGCGAAGCTTCTTGCGTGCCCCGGAAGAGATGGCCAATGGTGAACGGCAATTCATGCGCAAATGCTCGATTTGCCACGCGCTGGAAGACGGTGTCTCGCGCAAAGCCGGCCCTACGTTGCATGGCGTCTTTGGGCGCGCAGCGGGGACGGTTGATGGATATCGATACTCTGACATCCTTGACGGGTCGGACATCATCTGGAACAGCGAGACGATCGACAAACTTTTTGACCTTGGGCCGGATCATTACATCCCCGGTTCCAAGATGCCCATGCAGCGGATCACGGGCCCACAGGACCGGGCCGACTTAATCGAATTCTTGAAAACAGCGACCAAGTGAGGGGAAGCAAAGATGAAAGCAATGGTGGCAGGTTTCGCTGCAATTATTGTGTTGGCCTTCGTGGCTGATTACGCTTTGAAGCAAGCGGGGTTCTCCTCGCAGGAAAAGTATTCTGGTAACGCGGTTCGACTGGACTAAGCACTTATGAACACGGCGCAGTCCGATACCTATGACGCGAATCTGGGTAACGCGTCGATCTTGGTGGTCGACGACGAACCCGGTATGCGCAACTTTTTGACCAAGATTCTGACGCCACGGTGCCGACGGGTAGAGCAGGCTGCCTCGCCCAAAGAGGCCGGGGCAATTTTGGACAAAGCGCATTTCGATCTGATTATTGTCGATAATATCATGCCGGGCCAGACGGGCTTGGAGTGGTTGCAGGAACAACGTCGTGTTGGCCTGTTTGCCGACACCATTCTGATCACAGCATACGCCGATCTTGAAACGGCGATTAAAGCATTGCGGATTGGGGTGACGGACTTTGTGCTGAAACCTTTCCGTGCAAATCAAATCCTGAACGCCGCGTCGCAGGCGCTGGACCGCAAGCATTTGCGCCGAGAGAACTTTCTTCTTCGCCATGCCCTGACCACTGAGCAGCCTTCGAACCGCGGGCGATTGTTGGGCAATTCGCCTGCGATTACTCAGGTCCGCGATACGCTGCACAAGCTTGCGCCGCTTCCGACGTCGGTCTTGTTCACCGGGCCAAGCGGGGCAGGCAAAGAAGTCGCCGCCCGAACTTTGCATTCGTTGTCACCGCGAAGCGACCAGCCCTTCGTGGCCATCAACTGCGCGGCCATTCCGCCAAATCTTGCTGCACAAGAGTTCTTTGGCCTCGTGGACGGGGGCGAAACCAAACAGGACGGTCTGTTCCTGAATGCCGACGGCGGAACGCTGTTTCTGGATGAGATCGCGCAGATGCCCGAGATCGTGCAAGCCGCCTTGCTGCGCGTTCTAGAGGACAAACGTATTCGGCCCGTCGGAGCAGAACGAGAGATCCCGCTTGATCTGCGTTTCATGTTTGCGACGAATGCCAATCTGGAAGAGGCGGTGAAGAACGGCCAGATGAGGGCGGATCTTTATCATCGGATCAATGTCCTTCAGATCGAGATGCCAACGCTGAAAGATCGTGCAGAAGACATGGTCGAACTGGCGGCCTTGTTCGTGGAAGAGTTCTCGACCGCTCTTGGCGTCCCGCCGTTGGAACTGGACGATCAGACCTTGCTGAAAATGAGCCGCTACGACTGGCCGGGCAATGTCAGAGAGTTGCGCAACCTGATCGAACGCTCGGTCATTCTAAGCAGCTTCCCTGAAGAGTTTTCGGGCAACGGAAAGGTCACTGGTTCTGTTGCGGTCGAAACGCTGGAACTGGTTACTCAACGGCACATCATGAACGTGCTGGATGCCTGTAATGGGAACCGAGCCGAAGCCGCGCGCCGTTTGGGCGTGTCTCGGAAAACGATCGACCGGAAGTTTGCTGCCTGGGATGTCAGCGTGGAATAAGGTCGTTCAAGCCGCCTCACCCGGCAACCAGACAGTGAATTCCGCGCCACCTTCGGGCCTGTTCCTAACCGAGATCAAGCCGCCCGCTTTTTGGATAATGGTCTGGCTGATCGATAGGCCCAGGCCCGTACCTTCGGCGGACTTTGTCGTGAGAAACGGGTCAAAAACGGAATTCAGATGTTCTTCTGGAATGCCGGGGCCGGTGTCCGCGACCGTTAAGCCGAACCCACTCTCGCCAGAGCGCGCTTCGTCGAAGGTCGAGATCGACAAGGTGCCTTTGTTGCCCATGGCCTGTACCGCGTTGATCAGCAGGTTGATGACCACTTGTTGGAATTCACCCGGATCGATCCGGACCCGGGCAGTCCCCTGAAAGTCGCGCGTGACGTCGATATCTTGTTTTGAATACTGGTGGCTGACCAGCACCAAGCTGTCATTGACCAATGGAGTCGGGTCGATGCTTTCGGTGAAATCGCCAAACTCGCCGGGGCGGGCGAATTGAAGAAGCTTGCCAACAATACCGCCGATGCGAACGATCTGCCGGTCAATCAGGTTCAACTCTGTCTCGACCGGTTTGCTTTGCTCGCCCAAAGACTGCCGGATCACGTCGACATTGCCCTGAATTACGGCGACCGGGTTGTTGATCTCATGGGCGACGCCTGCTGTGATTTCACCAATCGAAGCCAGCTTTTCGGACATGACGAGCTGCTGGAATGTGTCTTCTAGCTTCTTGTTGGCTTCGTGCAATTCCGCTGTGCGACGGTCCACGCGTTCTTCCAGTTCTGTCGCCCACGATCGCAGTGCCCGGTCACGCTCTTGCACCTGATCCAGAAGCTCGTCCAAGTGCGTCGCGACCTGACCGATTTCGTCTTTCGATCCGACATTGCCAATTCGGGCGTCCAAATTGCCTGCTTCGACTTTCGACATGGTCTGGGTCATGCGTTCAAGTGGCGAGAAGATACCTTTTGCCAAAAACAAAAACAGGGGGGCGGACAAGGCCACAACGGCTGCAAATGCTGCCAGCACGGCGAAGTAAGCAGCGCTTTTTGCGGCTTTAAACGGAGATTCCAGAAAGCCTACGTACAGCATTCCGACCCGCTTGCCGAAACTGTCAGTGATCGGAAGGTAGCCGGAAATATACCAATCATTCACTACGAAGGCGCGGTTCAGCCAGGTTCGGCCTTCGTCAAGAACGGCTTGACGAACAACTGCGGAAACGCGCGTTCCCAAGGCGCGGACATCTTCAAACAATCGCACATTTGTCGAAACGCGGACGTCTTCAAGGAAAAGGGTCGCCGTACCCTGCCTGTTGGGGGTTCCATCTTCCTCGCTTTGATAGACGAGTGCGTTGATCGTATCGATAAATTGAAGGTTTCTATTCAACAGGATGCCACCGACAAGGACCCCTTCGTTCCCTTCGATAGCAACTGGGGCCGCACTGTGCACAACCATTCCACGGTCTTCGACTGTTCTGTCCGTTGGAACAGCGGCTTCCGTTGCAATCAGGGAAAGCCGCGCTTGATCTTCCAATGCTGGTGATAAAGCTCGAAGATCAGCCGCTGACAGGATATCGATCCGGGTTTCCAAATTGCCAGAGACCGCATTCGCGATCACCGGCCAACGGGTTGAAGCATCGACGGCGTCGTTTTGAGGCAAGAAATAAAGGAAATCGAGCGAAAGCCGGCTTCTGGCATTTTCCAGATAAGCCGTCACGCTGGCGTCACCCTGTTGCGTTGCCTCAAGGAAAGACGTGGATTCAGAAACGGCCAGCAGGCCCGCCCCGGTGCCCGCCAAAATCTGCCCAAGGTATTGTTCGGCAATGCGCAGGTCACTGTCGACCTTGGCAATCAAAACGTTGTCATAATCCGAGTTCCACCGAGTCATCGCCAAGACCAGCAGCAGCGGCATCAACACGACGAGCGGCAGGAGGGCGAGAACCAGAATGCGGAGGCGGACTGACTTCAAAATGTCTCCATCCGTTGCGCATCGAACCAAGCATTGATGGCCGAAGGTTCGGCTTTGATCTCTTCCGCGAGGTCGCCGGTAAAGCTGGTGAAGACCTCAAGATAAGAAGGGCGGATCGCGGTTAGGACCGGCACGCCAAGTGTCATCGCTTCGCCGATCAGTTGGCGAAAGCCTCCACCTTCCATTTCCTGCTTCCCGAATTTGTTTACAATCAGCAGATCTGTGTCATCAGAAAGCTGTGCGGAAGCAAACCCAACGGCGCGTTCCAGCGCGTCAGGGTCCAGCCGACACCCGGTCGCACCCGGCCCCAAATTTTGACTGATCGTGATCGGGTCTGAATGGCCGAAGATGCGCAGTACCATATCACATGCCGTGACTTCATCACCGCCAATGTTTTCCTGCACGGCACCCGCGACATTCAGGCCGTCTTTGCGAAAGCGATCTGCCATTTGAAACAGCAATTTGTCGCTGGCTCCGCGCGCATCGTCCGAGATATAGCCCAGCATGGAAATCCTTTTTATTCCGCACACTTGTCATTGCTTTTCAATGTCTACATTATCCTTATTGAAAAGGAAAATAAACGATGTTGCGACGCCCAATCCTTGTACCGGATCCGACGGATTCCAGCCTGACGAGGCCTGTTATGGGCACGGACCATACGGGCGCCAAAACCGAGATCCGCGTGGTCGAAGAGCGTCCGTTGACGATCTTTCTGAACAGTCAGGAAATCGTGACGGCGATGACGATCGGGGATTATCCTGAGTATCTGGCTCTGGGCTTTTTGCGCAATCAAGGCATGCTGCTTTCTGACGATATTGTCACGGGTGTCGACTTTGATGAAGAACTGGAAACCATCGTCGTCAGAACAGAGCGTGAGACCTCTTATGAAGAGAAGGTTAAGAAGAAAACCCGCACCTCTGGCTGCGCTGTCGGTACCGTCTTTGGCGACATGATGGAGGGGCTAGAGGGTCTGACCCTGCCGCAGGCCGAGCTTCGGACAAGCTGGCTTTATTCTCTCTCCAAAACGATCAACACCATGCCGTCGCTTTATCTGGAAGCCGGTGCCATTCACGGCACCGTTCTGTGCCGCGAAGACCAGCCATTGGTCTATATGGAGGACGTCGGGCGCCACAACGCCGTTGATAAGATCGCCGGCTGGCTGTTCCGCCATCAGGAAGAAACCGAAGACAAGATCCTCTACACGACGGGGCGGTTGACCTCGGAGATGGTGATCAAGACGGCGCAGATGGGCATACCCGTGCTTGCTTCGCGTTCTGGGTTTACCGCTTGGGGTGTCGAAATCGCCCGTCAGGTCGGCCTGACCTTGGTTGGGCGCCTGCGTGGGCAACGGTTCGTATGCCTGTCGGGTGAGGATCGTTTGATTTTCGATGCTGACGTGACATCGGTGCCCAAAGAAGACCGCAAGCACCGGCGAAAGAGTGCCTTGCATGACTGAGAGTATTCCGGGTGTCATTCTGGCCGGAGGTCTTGCCACCCGAATGGGCGGCGGGGACAAGGGCCTGCGCGAAGTGGCGGGTGAACGGCTTATCGACCAGGTCATTTCACGCCTGTCGGCGCAATGCGGCCCATTGGCATTGAACGCGAATGGGGACCCCGCACGTTTCGACGATCTGGGATTGCCGGTTCTGCCAGACAGCATTTCGGACTTTCCCGGACCGCTGGCTGGTGTGCTGGCCGGATTGGATTGGGCCAGCGAAATTGGGGCCACGCATATCGTGTCCGCGGCAGCAGACACGCCATTCTTCCCAGAAGACCTCGTTTCTCGCCTGTGGGAGGCGCGCGGCGAAGAAGGGATTTGTCTTGCGGCATCGGTCGGGAAGGGTGGACGGGTGTTTCGACAACCAACATTCGGACTGTGGCCAGTCGCTCTGCGCGATGATCTAAGGCAGGCATTGGAAGGCGGATTGCGCAAGGTTGTCTTGTGGACAGATGCACACCACGCAGGACAAGCGGTGTTTGAAAGTACGCCGTTCGACCCGTTCTTTAACATCAACACACCAGACGACATAGATGAAGCAAAACGCTTGATCTCCGGGGAAGTCAAATGAGGATATACGGTGTAACTGGCTGGAAAAACTCGGGAAAAACGGGTTTGGTAGAGCGTTTGGTTTCAGAGATTTCCGGTCGTGGCTTCACTGTTTCCACGATCAAGCACGCCCATCACGCGACCGAAATCGACCACCCTGGCCGCGATAGTTATCGCCATCGAGAGGCCGGCGCGCGCGAAGTATTGGTGGCGTCACCCGTTCGTTGGGCGCTGATGCACGAGCTTAGGGATCAACCGGAACCTCCGATCGAAGAACTTTTGCAAAAGCTGAGCCCGGTCGATTTGATCCTTGTAGAAGGCTACAAACGAGAGGCGCACCCGAAGGTCGAAGCCCATCGGTCCGAAACGGGAAGGGGTTTGCTGGCCACGACAAACGAGACGATCAAGGCGATCGCCTCTGACAGTGCGGTTGAGGCAGATGGCTTGCCCGTTTTCGATCTGGATGACACCGCTTCGATCGCGGATTTCATCTTGGGTGAGGTGGGTCTGTAGACTGCTCAAAGGGCGTCGGTCGCAGAGTTGAAGGAACACGTGATGAGCGAAACACCTTTGGTACCACCGCGTTTGAAAAACGACTGTTTCGCCATGCCTCAGGGTGTCGATTGGGTGAAAGTCGACGAGGCCCTTGCCCGGCTTCGCGATATTCTGTCGCCCGTCACAGAGGTTGAAACACTCCCAACCGCCGATGCCAGAGGGCGCGTGCTGGCCGAAGATTGCGTTGCGCGACGGTCCAACCCTCCGGCCGCGAATTCAGCGGTTGATGGGTATGGGTTTGCGCATGCGGCTACTGGCGACGGCGTACAGAATTTGCCGCTTGTCGATGGTCGTGCGGCGGCTGGCCAAGCCTACGCAGGCGAAGTTCCTGCGGGATCTGCGATCCGCATTCTGACCGGGGCGATCCTGCCGCCGGGGGTCGATACTGTGGTGTTAGAGGAAGACTGCGCGACAGATGGGAACCGGGTGGCCTTTGACGGGCCGATCAAACCCAATGCCAACACCCGAAAAGCAGGAGAGGACGTGGCGAAAGGTGAGGTTGCCTTGGAAAAGGGCCACGTCATTCGTCCCCCTGATATCGCGTTGCTGACGGCGTTGGGGATCGCGGAAGTGTATGTCTATCGGCCGTTGAGGGTCGGCGTGCTGTCCACCGGCGACGAGCTATTGTCCGATCCGATGGCTGAAGGCGGGGCGGATAAGATTTATGATGCCAACCGCCCGATGTTGCTGTCACTGATTGAAAGCTGGGGGTTGGACGCTGTTGACCTTGGCCATGCGCTGGATGACGAGGCCGCGATACGACAGCGGCTGGACGACGGGGCCGCGAAGGTGGACGTCATACTGACCTCGGGCGGGGCTTCGGCCGGTGACGAGGATCACGTCTCGCGCCTATTGAAGTCCACGGGCAGCTTGTCGAGTTGGCGCATCGCATTGAAACCGGGGCGCCCTCTGGCCTTGGCGCTTTGGCAAGGGGTTCCCGTTTTTGGCTTCCCCGGCAATCCGGTTGCGGCTTTCGTCTGCGCGCTGGTTTTCGCAAGGCCCGCGCTGTCGTTGCTTGGCGGAGCTGGATGGCGAGAGCCAACATCGTTTGTCGTGGCGGCAGCGTTTTCTAAAAACAAGAAGCCGGGGCGCCGCGAATATTTGCGGGCAAGGTTGAACAAAGACGGTGCTGCGGAAGTCTTTCGGTCCGAAGGGTCTGGCCGAATTAGCGGGCTATCATGGGCTGAAGGCTTGGTGGAATTGCCAGACGAGGCCATCAACGTAACCCCGGGCGTGCCGGTAAAATTTCTGCCGTATTCGGGGTTCTAAGCCGTCTTGCGAACTAGGAAGATCGTGTTTTCGCCGTCTTCTTCTGAACCAAGCAATTCGTTCCCCGATTCCGCGCAGAAATGAGGGATGTCGATCAGGGCCGCGGGGTCGGTCGTCACAACACGCAGGATCGTCCCCGGTGCCATGGCTTTCAGCCTTTTACGGGCCTTAAGAACGGGTAGGGGGCACAGCAGCCCGATCGCGTCGATTTCGTCATCCCATGTCATGTGAATTAAGTAGAAAGAGTGATCCTGCTTGTCCAGTCGGTTCCTGCGTGAAGCCCTTGTGGAGCAAGGTGAGAGGACGTTGGTCTTGAGGTTGCAGCCACCTCTCGTTTCGTGCGCGTTTGTCTGGTCAGAGGTCAAGCTCGATGACACCATCTGGGTCCGCTGCTCGGCTTTGACAGGTGATGATTGCGGTTTCTCGTTGCTTGTTGGAAAGCACGAAGTCGCGATGTTCGACGTCCCCAGAAACCAACCCGCATTTGCATACACCACAGATCCCGTCGGAACACTTCACATCAATATGGACCCCATTCTCGATCAAAATGTCCGATAGGGTTTTGTCCGCAGGGACAAGAAACTCTCGCCCGGAACGCCTTAGTCGGACAGTGAACGGGTGGTTCTCATATTCGGGTTGTTCGGGGACCGAGAAGTACTCTAGATGCCGCGCCTCTTCCGGAAAGCCTTGCCGTTCAGCTGCTTGGATCACACCGTCCATGTAACGATCCGGTCCGCAGGTGTAGACATGCCAGCCGTCGACATAGTCGGACAGGATTTCATCCAGATCAGCGCGTGTCCCTTCGTCTGAAACATGCAAAGTGACGCGATCCGCCCAAGGGACTTTGGCAAGATCGTTCAGGTAACCCGCACCGTCGCGTTTGGTGACCGAATAATGCAGCGCAAAGTCCCGGCCCAGTGCGTGCAGCCGATGGGCAAAGGCGATCATTGGCGTGATACCAATGCCGCCCCCCATCAAGAATGTTTTTGAAGCATCTTCAACCAACTCAAAATGGTTGATCGGCTTTGAGATAAAGACCTTCCGCCTTTCGTTGAAGATACGGTGAAGCATTTTGGATCCGCCACGGCCGCCATCTTCGCGCAACACGCCGATCTGGTACTTGGAACGGTCAGCCGGATCGCCGGACATAGAGTACTGGCGCAGGAACTCTGGGGCCACCAACACATCCAAATGTGCGCCAGCGGTCCAAGCGGGCAGGTCTGATCCATCCATCGTCGAAAATTCGTACTTCGAGACGTCAGCGGACATCTGTTCAACCTTCGAAAGCTCGACCCGAATGACGGGGGCATCCGATGGGTCGGGAACGGTGAAGCGGTGGATGATACTGGTGTCGCCCTTTGCCAGCCGGTCTTGGTATTCCTGCGCGCTTATCATCGCGTCATAAGCCGCGATCCCAGCCTCGCGATCCATTGGGAATGGGTAGGGCCAAGGGTGTGGCGCCAAAGGGGCAGGGTAGACGGCAAGGGTCTGGTCTTCGTATTTCAGGTCCAGATCTTTTTGCAGGTCTCGTCGGTTAAGCGGGTGCGCAGAGGGCCGATAGGCGCCGTCCTGCTGCAATTCGATATCCCACCACCATTTCTTGGTGTCGTTAAGGCTGCCATTGCCGATTGCGTCGTCCAGTTTGGCCAAGGGCCGCGCCAGTACCGGAATGTTCGATGCGGCCCACCGGAATGGGGCTTCTGCGAACAGGCCTTCAAGGTTCCACGGACAGGTTTTCATACAGCGCCCGCACATGGCGCCGCCGGGTGTTGTAATGCGGTACGTGGCGCATTTCTGGCTGTCGGATTTCCAGATTTCGTAGCCGTTGAACATCAGTTTAGGCCCGGCTGTGATCGCCCCCGAAGGGCACTCACGCGCGCATTTGTTGCAGCTTTCGCAGAAGTTCTGAAGGCCGAAATCAATGGGCTTGTCATGCTCCATCGGCATATCGGTTGAAACCACACCCGATTTCAGACGTGGGCCAAGATAGGGGTTCAGGATCACCTCGCCAATCCGGCTGACCTCGCCCAGTCCAGATAGCAGCAACAATGGTGGCTGTAGGACTTCCCCATCAAGAACCGTGTGAGCCTTGGCCTTGTAACCAAGGTTGCGGATCTGCTGCGCAATCACCCCGCCAAGCAGCGAGAACCGCAGATAGGCCCGCATTGATTGGGCGACTGAAATCCAATCGTCGCCGCTGGCGCCCTCCATGGTCTCATATCCCTGATCAATAATCATAGAGATCGCTTGATCGTGGGGTGGGTCCAGCGGTTCTCCGGCGGCATCATGGGAATACCACGCCCACTCGGGGCAACGGGAAAGGCCTACGGCGTCAGCGCCAAGAAAGTAACAGGCTGCCTTGATATTTTCGGCATTCCGCTTGCAATCAGAAGGTCGCGGTCCATCTAAGCTTTCGCCGTCTTGCAACAGAACGAACGCCCCAAGCGCGCGTCGTTGCGCGAAGGAGGGCGCGCTTTTGCGGGCATAGTGACCGCCTTTGGCACCTTCCTGGACGGTGGGGCCCATGTCGCCGAACTGGGCCCGGGCGAACATGTCAGCGCGCTTCGGCACGCGGGCGACATTTGGTTCGTCAATATAAGTTGTGGGCGTGTCCACGCGTTTCAGCCGCTCAAAGGGGTACGCGCCATCGACAAAGCGTCGCTTAGCGTAGGGATCCCGGTTCAAGGCATTCTTGGAAAAACCCTTGCCCATCCACCAAGCCGGACCGCGGGTCGAAAACCAAGGCTGCTTTTCCGGCGGTGCCAGCGGTGCATCCACGGTCATCCCCAATGCGCAGGTGATTGCCGCCAGTCCAAAACTGGGCCCGATATAGGGGGCCACTAGCTTGTCACCGTCCACCCAGGCCAAACCCGAAGCCACAGCAAGCTTGTTCAGGTCCACATCGGACGCCGATCCGGAATGAGCCTTTGCGTCGAACCCGAGCAGTCGAATGTAATTGGCCAGCACACAGGCCGTCTCGTTGGCGCGAAGACTTGCCCGCTGGTCCAGTGCATCGTCCAGCCAGTCGGTTCCCGGCTCATCCTTATTTGGTGCACGCGGGTTTTCATACAGGAAAACAATCGCATGCGTGTGGCCGCCGATGGTGGAGGGCGGGGCCTCCATGCTTTCTTTGAGGTCGGCCATGATGACGTCGATCCCAGAGGCAAGCGTCTTCGTTTGTCGCGTACGTAAAGCCTCCGCCAGACGGGCGATTTCCGGGTTCGCGATTGGGTCTTTCAAAAGGGCATCTTCAGTCAGCCAGCAGATACCAATGGCAGAAGCATCCGAGAAATAGCCGAAGGCCTTCAGATGTTGGGCGCGTTCCGTCGGGTCCGTGGGGATCTCCGCCGTGGCCCTGTTCACCAGGCCATCCCGGATTGCGTCCATCATTGCCTGGTACTCTCGCATCGCGTTCACGATGCTTTTCGGCGCCTCTGGACGATTGAACGAAACGGCCTGCATTGCGGGTACGGCCGCCATGTCCGGCATGTTCCCGCGCCTTAGTCGTTCCAAAGGGTAGGGACCTAGGTGAACTGGCCGATCTTTGTCCGAAAAGAAACGCATCCTACACAGTCCCAAGTTTTGAAAACGGTTTAGCCATCGAAAGCCAGCATATCGGTGATGACCGGCTGAAAGAAATCCATTTTCGGAGCTACCCCTGATTTCCAATCTCCTTCGATGCAGCCCAATGGGCTGTCAGCTGATTTTCCCTCATTGGCTAGCCTCACTGTGGACGGCTTTAGGTATTCCGCTAGGTATTCTTGAGATGTGCAACCTGCGTTTGGATTGAAAGACTTATCCAGTGTTAGGCTGATTACTTTTCAAATTCGGCAATTAATTCGTAATTTATCTCATTTTACTTTCTAAAAATGACATTACAATCTGTAGCCAATGATTTGACAAGCTGTGTTCGAGGAGGAGAGCTATGCGCACTCAAGTGGCCATTATCGGAGGCGGTCCTTCGGGGCTTTTGCTATCTCAGCTTTTGCACCGCAAAGGCATCGACACGATCGTGTTGGAACGTAAGACGCGCGATTACGTGCTTGGCCGCATTCGTGCTGGCATTCTTGAAACGGGGTTCGTTGATCTCATGCGTGAGGCTGGCGTCAGTGAGCGCATGGACAAAGAAAGCTTTGTCCACGACGGCACTGTAATTGCTTTCGGGAACGAACAGTTTCAGGTGAACTTCACCGAACACACCGGCACTCCGGTGGTTGTCTATGGCCAAACCGAAGTGACGCGCGACCTGTATGACGCTCGTGAAGCGATGGACGGCAAGATCGTGTTTAATGTCGAGAACGTGGAAATCCACGATGCAGACAGTGATGCGCCCTATGTCACCTACTCGGTTGATGGAAGAGAAGAACGGATCGACTGTGATTTCGTGGCGGGCTGCGACGGGTTCCACGGTGTCAGCCGCCAGACCATTCCGCTGTCCGTGCGCAAGGAATACGAAAAGGTTTACCCCTTTGGCTGGCTGGGCGTCTTGTCAGAGACTCCGCCTGTGCATGACGAACTGATCTATGCGAACTCGGACCGCGGTTTTGCCCTTTGTTCGATGCGCAATGCGAACCTAAGCCGCTATTACATCCAGTGCTCTCTGTCGGACGATGTCGAAGACTGGACCGATCAGATGTTCTGGAATGAACTCAAGCGCAGGATCCCGGAAGAGGCCGCTGAAAAGCTGGTGACGGGCCCTTCGATTGAGAAATCCATTGCTCCGCTGCGTTCCTTCGTGACAGAGCCGATGCGTTGGGGGCGACTGTTCCTGTGTGGCGACGCCGCTCATATCGTGCCGCCGACCGGGGCCAAGGGGCTGAATACGGCGGCTTCGGATATCCACTATCTTTATCATGGTCTGCTTCAGTACTTTGAAGAGGGCGACAGCGAAGGGATTGATCGCTATTCGGAAAAGGCCTTGGCCCGCATCTGGAAGGCGGAGCGTTTCAGCTGGTGGATGACCAACCTGCTGCACCGTTTCCCCGACCAGACAGAGTTCGATATCAAGATGCAACTCGCGGATCTCACATTCTTGCGCGACAACCGCGAAGCACAAAGCGTTTTGGCGCAAAACTACGTGGGACTGCCCTACTAACCCAAAACTCAAAGGCCAGCGGTTTCGCTGGCCTTTCTGCATTTGGCTGGGTTTATCTTTGACTTGAGGCCGACGCGGGTATCAGGCCGTCCGCAGGCGGTATCACAATTCTCTGTCAGCGCGCCGCCAGGTTTTTCGCAGCAGTTCGAAAAGTGCAGAGACGGCAGGGTTGCCCTTAAGGCGCTCTAGCGTGATGAAACTCAGGCTCGCGGGAATGGACACGTCGTCACACACGGCAAGTCCAAAAGACTGTTTCTGTTGCAACGCGATCGAGTCACGCGACAGCGAAAGCCCGACCCCGGCCCGGACCATCTCCAACATGGACGACTCCTGATCAACCAGCGCAACAACGTTTTGCTGGCAGCCATGCTCTTCGAAGATTTTACCAAGCAGCCGATGATGAACGGAAAGCTCTGGCGTCCCAATCCAGGGGAGTGCCGCCAGCTGTGTCCAGTCGGCGCCCGTGATGCGGTCCTGCCAACCATCGGGCGCGATAACCTTGTATGAAAAGTCAGCCAGCTTTACCGCGTGGATCGGTTCGTCTTGGTCTGAAGAGAATTGATCGACGTCGTCAGGCCCGCTTAGGAAGAACCCTGCGTCGATCTGGTTTCGCCTGAGCCGCGCCAAGATATTGCCGCTCATGCCGTGGACCAGTTCTGTTTCGATCTCGGGGTATTCAACGCGCAAGTTGCTAAGTAAGCGCCCCAACCGGATAAACTCTGGATCGACGATGGTGCCAATCCTAAGTTTTCCGCGTACTCGGCCAGCGCGCCGATGCGCGCTGCGGTGGAACTCTGTCATGACCTCCAGAACTTGCTCTGCCTTTCCCAACAGCGCTTTACCATCCGGTGTAATTCGCAGGCCGCCCGGGGTGCGATCGAAGAGTGTTATTCCTGTTTCTTCTGTCAGGCGCTTGATTTGGTGGCTGATCGCTGGCTGGGTCAAATTCAGCACTTCTGCTGCCTTGGACACGCTGCCCTCTCGGGCCACTGTAACGAAGGCTAAGATCGTGTTTATATTGGAAAAACGCTCCATATAAAAATTACTAATATGCCACTGTGAGATTCGTCATTAGATTTCTTCACACCGAGACCTCAAGAGAGGTTCCATCAAGCGCCCGGGGAGGGGCGTGAAACTGACCTAAAATCCTGTCCTGTCGCGATTTCTCGGGGACGAGGGTTTTTCACGATCTTCCCGCAACGCATTTGGTGGCCCATTAAATGTTAAGTGGATAGTGAAAGTGTCAGAAGAAGTGACCGAGTTCGACTATATCGTCGTTGGGGCTGGATCGGCCGGGTGCCTTATGGCCAATCGGCTAAGTGCCGACCCGAAGCACCGCGTTTTGCTTCTGGAAGCGGGCAAACCCGATACCTATCCATGGATCCATATTCCGGTTGGCTATTTGTATTGCATTGGCAATCCACGTGCCGACTGGATGTATAAAACTCAACCGGCTGATGGCTTGAACGGACGCAGCTTGCTGTACCCGCGCGGTAAGACGCTTGGGGGGTGTTCTTCGATCAACGGCATGATCTATATGCGCGGTCAGGCCCGCGATTATGACAATTGGGCCAAGCTGACGGGCGAGGACGCGTGGAGCTGGCAAAATTCTCTTGCCGATTTCAAGGCGCACGAAGACCACTACAAACTGGATGACGGAGCGGACCCTGTTGCTGGGGACAACATGAGGTTCTCCGACCTTCACGGCCATGGTGGTGAATGGCGTATCGAAAAACAGCGACTGCAGTGGGACGTTCTGGACAGCTTTGCCGACGCGGCCACTGAGGCTGGTATCCAAAAAACGGACGACTTCAATTCGGGGGACAATGCCGGTGTCGGGTATTTCGACGTCAACCAAAGTTCGGGTTGGCGCTGGAACACGTCCAAGGCCTTTCTGCGTCCAGTTAAGTCGCGGCCGAACCTGACGATCTGGACCGAAGCACAGGTTGAAAAACTTCTCATTGAAAAGGATGAGGCTGGACAATTACGTTGCCACAGCGCGCTTGTGCATCGCAAAGGCCAGACGACAAAAGTAAACGCGCTTAAAGAGGTCGTTTTATCGGCCGGTGCTGTGAACTCTCCACAGATTTTGCAGCTTTCGGGGGTCGGGCCAGCGGCGCTTTTGAAAGAGCATGGGATCGACGTTGTCATGGACGCGCCCAATGTCGGGGAGAACCTGCAAGACCATTTGCAAATTCGTGCGGTGTATAAAGTGAAAGGCACCAGAACGCTAAACACCTTGGCCAATTCCATGGTGGGCAAAGCGAAGATTGGTTTGGAGTACCTGTTCAAACGCTCTGGACCGATGAGCATGTCCCCCAGCCAGTTGGGGGCTTTCACCCGGTCTGACCCCAGCCGTCCATACGCGAACCTTGAATACCATGTTCAGCCGCTCAGCTTGGAAGCGTTCGGCGAAGACTTGCATGACTTCCCGGCCATGACGGTCAGCGTCTGTAACCTGAACCCGACTAGCCGCGGTCACGTGCGCATTGCGTCGTCAGATTTCCGGCAGGCCCCCGAAATCGCACCGAATTATCTGGACACGGACGAAGACCGTAAGATAGCCGCCGACAGTCTTCGGCAAGTCCGCGAGATCATGTCGCAGCCGGCGATGGCGGTATACGAGCCGGAAGAATTCAAACCGGGCATCCAGTATCAAAGCGATGAAGAGCTTGCCCGGCTGGCAGGCGACATTGCCAGCACGATTTTCCATCCTGTCGGGACTATAAAGATGGGCCGCGATGACGATCCAACGGCCGTTCTGGACCCGCATCTAAGGGTCAAAGGGGTTGCCGGGCTTCGCGTCGTGGACGCGTCGATCATGCCAGAGATTACCAGTGGCAACACGAATTCACCCACAATCATGATCGCAGAGAAGGCCGCCGGCTGGATGCTGGCTGGCCAATAAGCCTGATGTTCAGAAGTTTTTGAGGTTAAACATGCGCTCTTCGTTCTCAAAGCTACCGTTAACCGGCGTTAAGGTTGTCGATTTTGGCCAGTATATTGCAGGCCCCGCCGTCGCCATGTTGCTGGGGGATCTGGGCGCGACTGTCGTTCACATTGATCCGCCGGGTGGTCCGATGTGGGATAGCCCGGCCAATGCGACGCTTAACCGGAACAAGATCATTGTTAACCTTGATCTAAAGACCAAGGACGGGCTGCAAAAGGCGCTCGAACTTTGTGCGGAAGCGGACATCGTGGTTGAAAACTTCCGCCCCGGAAAACTGGCGGCGTTGGGTGTCGACTTCGCGGAGATGCGGAAGACGCGGCCCGAGCTTATTACAATCTCATTGCCCGGTTTTGCCTCTAATGACGAACAGCGGCGCGAATTACGCGCATATGAAAGCATCGTGGCGGCCTCTTCTGGCGTTTTCACCGATATGGGGCTGAACCGCGTGTTGATGGGGCTGAACCCTTCGTTTTCGCCGCTGCCTTTGGCTTCGGCGTACGCGTCACAAATCGCGGCTTCGGCGACCGTTCTGGCGCTTCAGTCCCGACAGGTAACCGGTTTGGGCGACCAGATCGAGGTACCGCTGGCCGCCGCCGTGATGGAGGGGCTTTGCTACAACTCGATCAAGGTCGAGAACATGCCAGAACGCTATCTGACACAGCGCGAGGTCGAGATCGAACGGCGCCGTGCCGAAGGCCTGCCAATGAACATCAGTTACGAGGATCTGCAAGAGCTTCTTGATCCGTTCTTCCGCAGCTACATGTGCAAGGACGGGCGCATGTTCTACGTGGTCTGCCCCTCTCACAAAAACCACGCGCGGCGATGCCTCGAAATCCTCGGCATCTACGAAGAAATGGTCGAAGAGGGCCTGACGTCCGAAGAAGACACTTATAAGCCCTACAGCGAATGGGCTTCTGATACCTCTTTGGGTGTCTATCCGATGCCAAAGTTCTGGGCGGATAAGCTTTCGGCACGCATGAAAGAGGTCTTTATGACCCGGACCTCTCATGAGTGGAAGAAGATGTTCGGGCGTGGTGGCGTGCCGGGTGCGCCGCAGCGATGGCTTCAGGAATGGGTGCACGACGAGTATGCGGAAAACTCGGGCCTGATGATTGACGCCTGGGATCCCGAATATGGCGAGATGACCCAGCCCGGACCAATCGTCTGGATGGAGGAGAGTGGCGAAGAGGCCTTGAACCCATCCCCCCGCCGTTGGGTAGAGTTCAACGAGGCGCTTGGTATCCTGAAGAAAATCCGCACCGAAATACCTGATCCCGTGGATGACCCCGAAGAGGGTTGGTTGTCCGGGGTCCGCGTGTTGGATCTGTGTAACGTTATTGCCGGGCCGCATTCCGCCAGTTACCTGGCCCGGTTTGGCGCCGAGGTGATTAAACTGGACCCGGCGCAGCCGCTTTATGACAGTTGGAACACGGTGGTTTACGGGCTGTCGCAAATGCGAGGCAAACGTTCGATTCTGGCCGATATGAAATCGCATCACGGTCGCAAGGTATTCGAAGACCTCGTGAAAACTGTGGACGTTATCATCTGGAATGCGCCTGACAACCAGATCAAGAAGATGGGCTTGGACAGGGACAGCCTGCACAAGCTCAATCCCGATGCGATCTTCTGCAAGCTGGACTGTTTCTCGGGTGTGCGCCGGGGCGTGCGAACCGACTATATCGGCTATGACGATTTGGTGCAGGCCGCAACCGGGATCATGTTGCGTTTCGGCGGGGCGATGGACCGACCCGAAGAGCACGCGCATGTTGGCACCATAGATGTCATGTGCGGATTTGGTGGGGCGTTGTCAGTCGCCGCGGCCTTGTATCAGAAATACCGTCATGGCCGGATCGGGCGTGGACGAACGTCTTTGTCTGCCAACAGCGGTCTGCTTCAGGTGCCGTTCTGTTACGACTACAAGGGCAGGGGGCTTTTCGACGAACCATCCGGTCCAGAAGCTAATGGCTTCGACGAACTGTCCCGTTTCTATTGGACGGCGTCCGGCACCTATATTCTTCTTAGCGCTTACCCTTCCGATCTACCGCGCTTCCGTCAGGTCGAAGGGCTGGAAACGCTTGTTGAACTTCCTGAAGGGTCCCGGGCCGGGTATCTGTCCGCCATGTTCCAGACCCAGCCTGCTTCCGAATGGATTAGGCGTCTGCGCGCCGCGGACATTGGGGTCACCATTTGCGAGAACATCGAGGCGCTTCGCGCTGAAAATACCCGCGACGCCGATGGTCTGCCCGGGACGGAGAATGGGAGTTACTCTTTCTCCACCTACCCGGACCACCCAAGCGGGCACGAGATTACCCAATTGGACCCCTATGCGGTGCGCGCGACCCGCGGCAAGGTCTTTGCAGTCGAACCGTCCGAGAAGTTTGGCAGTTCGACGCGCGCCATTCTTAAGGAAGTTGGCTACGCCGATCAGGCCATTGATGCGATGCTAAAGGCCGGCGACATCAGCGAAAGCTGGAGCGAGGAGTATTTGCCAAGCTGATACGTGCCGATGTACCGAAATCGGATGTCACCCCTGACGGCAGCCATACAAAGATTTGTGGTTCACCGTGCAGGGCGCCGTTTCTCAACGAATGCTCGTGCACCTTCTAAACTGTCAGCGGTATCGATGATCTCGCGCAGCTTCTGGTCGTTCAGATCCCAATTTTCGATCATTCGAATTGCTGAGTCTGCAAGCTCTAGGCTCGTGGCGACTGACATCGGGGCGTTTTCAGCGATGCTGGCAGCCAGACTTAGCGCCCGCTCCATGACTTTGGCCTGTGGGACGATCTCGTTCAGCAAGCCCAACTCCATTGCGGTGGCCGCATTGAAGGGTTTTCCAGTCAGCAAAATTTCATTTGCGCGCACGCGTGGAATACGTTGCGCCAGACGCATCGCGCCACCAGCGCCAGCGATCAGCCCCAACTTGGCCTCGGGCAGGCCAAACTTGGCATCAGTTGCGGCGACGACCAAATCGCAGGCCAGCATGAATTCGAAACCACCTGCCAATGCGGCCCCTTCAACGGCCGCGATCACGGGCTTGGTACGCCTGCGTTTCACGAAGCCGCCAAAGCCAAATTCACCGAAAAGGATGCGCTCTGCATCACCATCGGCGAAGGCTTTGAGGTCCATGCCCGCGCAAAACATGCCGCCAGCACCCGTTAGGATGGCGACGCGAATGGCGTCATCGCTTTCGATGCGATCAAAGGCGTCGCGCATTCCTTCGCAAACGTCGTGATTGATTGCGTTACGTTGATTGGGACGGTTTATTGTAACCTTGGCGATGCTGTCCTCTACCTCCAGCAAAACGGCATCAGTCATTACACATCTCCCTAAGATTACGACGGATAATTTTTCCAGTGGTGGTGGTTGGCATAGTGTCAAGAAAGCGAACTTCACGCGGGTATTCGTAGGCGGCAAGGCGCTCTTTAACGTGGGCGGCGATTTCTTTGGCCAAAGCTTCGCTGGCACTGAAGCTGTCGGCCAATTGAACAAAGGCCACCACGATTTCCCCGCGTAACGCATCGGGTTTTCCGACAACCCCGGCCATTTGAACAGCGGGGTGCGTAAGAAGACAATCTTCGATCTCTGCGGGACCGATACGATATCCGCCAGAACTGATGATGTCGTCGTCACGCCCGACAAAGCGGATCCGACCAGTTTCGGTCATCATGCCGGTATCGCCGGTCAGCAGCCACTGTTCGCCGTCAATCGTCACGAATTTTTCGGCGGTTGCCTTTGGGTTCTTCCAATACTCAAGAAACATAACCGGATCCGGTGCGCGCACTGCAATCGGGCCTTCGTTGTTGCCTTCGGCAAGGACTCGCACCTCATGGCCCGGCACAGCGAATCCCATCACCCCCGGTTCGGCAGGGGCAAGTTCCGCACAGGAAGACACGATCATGTTGCATTCGGTCTGGCCGTAGAACTCGTTGATCGTGGTCCCAAAGACCTTCTCTCCCCAACTGATCAGTTCCGCCCCTAACGTTTCGCCCCCGGATGCGATAGAACGAAGTTCGATTTCGGGAGGGGTCTCGACCTGGCGCATGATTTTCAACGCGGTCGGAGGCAGGAAGGCGTTGCGGACCTTGTGCTTTTTCATCAGCTCAAACGCAGCGAGACCGTCGAACTTCGCAAAGCGATGGGCAACAACAGCAACGCCGTGGTGAAGCGCGGGCATCAGAACATCCAAGAGCCCGCCGATCCACGCCCAATCAGCAGGGGTCCAGATGCGGTCTCCGGGTTGCGGGAAGTAATTGTGGGACATTTCGACCCCCGGTAAATGGCCCAACAAAACCCGATGGGCATGCAGCGCCCCTTTGGGGTTTCCGGTGGTGCCGGAGGTGTAAATCAGAAAGGCGGGATCATCTGCGGCTGTATCAACCGGGTCGAATTGATCCGACGCAGCTGCCAAAGCACTGTGCAAGTCGGTCGCTTCTTCCGTTGAAGCATCAACTGAAAACACCACCTCAAGGTCGGGAAGTTCCGAACGAATACCGTTGATGACCGAGGCGCTTTGCGCATCGGTAATCAAGACGCGTGCACCGGAATCGCGCAGTCGGTGCATCAGCGCCTCTGGCCCGAACAAGGTGAAGAGCGGAAGTGAAATGGCACCCATTTTCAAAATGGCGATATGAGAAGCCGCTGTTTCAAGACGTTGAGGCAAAAGAACCGCGATCCGATCGCCTTGTTTGGCATGGCCTGACAAGACATTGGCTATCTTGTTGCTGAGAGCCTTGAGCGCGGCAAATGAAGTTACCGTTTCACCCACGATGATCGCAGGGGCATCGGGGGTGTTCAAAGCAATCCGGTCGCAGACATCGACACCGATATTATAACGCTTCGGAATGTCCCACCTGAAGGCGTCACGCGTCTCTTCGATGGTAGCTCTGCGTTTCAACATGGTAGATTCCTCCTCATTCCACCAAGTGAACAAGCGTTCATTTAATCGACTTTATTCATACATTTTATCAAGAGCTTGAATAGCCCTGATATTAAATCCTTAGCGCGAAATTAGCCTTTCGTTCTTCGGCACTCTGTGAATACCATACTCGGACCATGGCCTTCACATTACGTCAGCTTCAGTATTTCGTCGCCGTTGCGGAGAAGGGATCTGTAAGTCGAGCATCTCAATCTCTGGCAATCTCTCAGTCCGCAGTGACTGAAGCGATCAAGTTTCTTGAAGAAGATCTTGGGGTAAAACTTTTCGTCAGGCACTCTCGTGGTCTCAGTATCACCCACAAGGGGCATCAGTTCCTGAGGCATGCGACCTCGATCCTTTCGGGTGTTTCCGAAGCTCGAAGATCGCTGGAAACCAAAGAGCAAGAGATTCAGGGCAACCTTCATCTGGGCGTCACCTCGCTGATGGCGGGCTACGTAATGTCCGACCTCTTGGCTCGGTTTCGGCGCGCCAATCCCGATGTGGAAGTTTCGGCCATCGAGGACAATGGCGAGTACCTAGAGCACCTTTTGATTGGCGGTGAGCTGGATGTGGCCGTGATGGTGATCTCGGATCAACTGGACCGGCTGGCGCTTCATGTCGAGATTCTGGACGTTTCGCCCTATAGGCTTTGGCTGCCGATCAGCCACGATCTTGCTAGGAAAGACAGTATCAGCGTTGAAGATATTTCTGCTGACTCCCTAATCGCGCTCGACATTGATGAGATGGGTGAAAACGCCACCAAGTTTCTATCTGCACTAGGCATACGGCCAAAGGTGGCGTTTCGTACAAGGTCGGTGGAAGCGGTGCGCAGCCTTGTGGCGACAGGTGCGGGAATCGCACTGCTGCCAGACTTGGTTTACCGGCCTTGGTCATTGGAAGGGGACCGGATTGAGTCTCGTGATATTTCGGGTGCATTGCCGTCTGTACAGCTTGGATTGGTTTGGCGGAAGGGCTCCCCGCTTTCTTCCGCTGCCCGGGACTTTGTCGAAATAGTGCAGGGAATTCATAGCACTTAGGCCGATTGGGGCTCTCATATCGGTTTTTCCGATATCACTTTTCTGATAATTGAATTTGCGAATTCTCGCGTTTCGCAACATGCTTTGCTCAATGCCGGGCCGTCAGAGCCCAATGACTACGTCAACATTCGGGGAGAAAAGCATGAGTAAATTCCTTAAGTCCTGTACGGCGATCACCTGTGCCGTAAGCATCGTCGGCCCAACACTGGCGGCGGACATGGTCACCGAGATCGGCCCCGGTGAAGGCCAGGTGAATATTGTGGCATGGCCGGGCTATATCGAACGCGGCGAAACCGTCGAGTCCTTCGACTGGGTGACCAAATTCGAAGAAGCCACCGGATGTATGGTTAACGTCAAGACCGCCAACACCAGTGACGAAATGGTTGCCCTGATGAACGAAGGCGGCTTTGACCTTGTGACTGCATCGGGCGATGCCTCGTTGCGCATGATCGCAGGCAAGCGCGTTCAGCCGGTCAACATCGACCTGATCCCGAGCTGGTCCACGGTGGACGATCGCCTCAAAGAGGCGCCCTGGCATTATGTGAACGACACGCATTACGGCACGCCCTACATGTGGGGTCCAAACGTGCTGATGTATTCGACCGATGCATTTGCCGAAGCTCCCACCAGCTGGTCGGTCGTATTTGAAGAAACCACTCTCTCGGACGGCAAGTCCAACAAGGGCCGCGTTCAGGCCTATGATGGTCCGATCCACATCGCGGACGCGGCCAACTACCTGATGTATCACCAGCCTGAGCTTGGCATCACCTCGCCCTACGAGTTGAACCAGGATCAGTACAACGCAGCGCTGGACCTGCTGCGTGGCCAGCGTGAACTGGTGTCGCGCTACTGGCATGATGCATTCATCCAGATCGACGACTTCAAAAACGAAGGTATGGCAGCATCCGGTTCGTGGCCGTTTCAGGTGAACCTGCTTCAGGGCGACGGTGCCAATGTCGCTTCGGTCATCCCCCAAGAAGGTGCGACCGGCTGGGCGGATACCACCATGATGCATGCAGAGGCCGAGAACCCGAACTGTTCCTACATGTGGATGGAGCACACGCTGGCGTCGAACCTGCAATCGGACCTGTCGGTCTGGTTCGGTGCGAACCCGGCGGTTCCAGCCGCGTGTACCGATGGTCGTGGCATGCAGACTGCTGAAGGCTGCACCAAGAACGGTCTGGACGACTTCGAAAAAATCAAGTTTTGGCAGACGCCGGTCTCCAAGTGCGAAAGTCAGGGAACCTGTGTGCCCTACTATCGCTGGGTGTCTGATTACATTGGCGTAATCGGCGGCCGGTAACCCACTCTCTGTCAAAAAACTGCTGGCCACCAATTTTTAGTGGTGGCCAGCAAACCAAACGGAATTCCCATGACATCAGCTGTCGTTTTTAAAGGCGTTTCACGCCACTTCGGATCTGTTCGCGCTGTGGACAATGTCGATATCAGCATCGCAGAAGGAGAGTTTTTTGCCATGCTGGGCCCGTCGGGCTCTGGCAAAACAACCTGCCTGCGCTTGATTGCCGGGTTCGAGCAACCGACTGCCGGTGAAATCTCGATCTTCGGGCAATCCGCTCAGGGCGTGCCCCCCTACAAGCGCCACGTAAACACCGTGTTTCAGGACTATGCGCTCTTCCCGCATCTCAACGTATTGGACAACGTTGCCTATGGGCTGATGATTTCCGGTGTTTCGAAACGGGATCGGCATCAGGCGGCTGAAGAGGCCTTGGAGCTAGTCGCTCTGACCGGATATGGCGCTCGCAAACCCTCAGAGCTTTCCGGGGGCCAACGGCAGCGGGTGGCCCTTGCCCGTGCGCTGGTGAACAAACCCAAAGTTCTGCTTTTGGACGAACCTCTTGGCGCGCTTGATCTGAAGCTGCGCGAACAAATGCAAGAAGAACTCAAGGCGCTGCAGCGCAAGCTGGGGATCACCTTCGTCTTTGTTACGCACGACCAAGGTGAAGCCTTGTCGATGGCGGACCGGGTTGCGGTGTTCAATGAGGGTAAGATCGTTCAGGTCGGCAAACCCGAAGACATTTACTATCGCCCAGAAGTCCCCTTCGTCGCGGATTTCGTCGGGTCTTCTAATGTAATTCCTCCACATGTCACCGAGAAAGTGACCGGCACGAGGGCGACAGCATCTGTGCGCCCCGAAGCGGTCAAACTTGGCGACAGTGGGTTACCCGCCACAGTGCGGGCGACCAGCTTCCTCGGCACCTCCACCCGAGTTTCGCTAGAACTTGAGGGCGTCCAAATGGTTGCCCTTCTGGCGAAAGGGCAGAACATTCCCGAAGTTGGCGAACACACGCATGTTTCCTGGGGTGAGGATGATATCCACCTGATGGAGACGGCGGATGAGTGACGCCATTCTCGATACGGGTCGCAATGGGATCATGGCCAGGATTTCCGACACTTTGTGGCGGAACCCCCGGCTGACGGTCCTGTTATTGCTGGCTCCTCCAGCGCTTTGGCTAGGCGTCGTCTACCTTGGGTCGCTTTTTGCCCTTCTCGCCCAAAGCTTCTTTTCGATTGATGAGTTCTCGGGGCTCATCATCTACGAGTTTACTCTCAAGACCTACGCAGAGCTGTTCACGCCGGCGAATTTCGACATCATCGTTCGTACCGTCATGATGGCATCAGCCGTGACGATCGCGGCGGCGATTGTCAGCTTTCCAATCGCCTATTACGCAGCGCGCTATGCCAGAGGGAAATGGAAGGCCATCTTCTATCTTGGCGTCATGCTGCCTTTGTGGTCGAGCTACCTTGTGAAGGTCTATAGCTGGAAGCTTATCCTTGCGAAGGAAGGCATCCTGAACTGGTTGTTCGAGACCTTGCATCTTAGCTGGTTGCTGGACGCCTATCTGTCGATCCCGATCATTGGCGGCAACTCGCTGTCGGTGAGCTGGACCGGAACGTTCCTTGTATTCCTGTACGTCTGGCTGCCCTTCATGATCCTGCCGATCCAGGCCGCGCTCGAGCGTGTCCCGCGCTCGATGTTGGAAGCTTCGGGCGATCTGGGCGCCACGCCGGGCCAAAGCTTCCGGTTCGTGCTGCTGCCGCTGGCGTTGCCGGGGGTGATTGCCGGATCAATCTTCACATTCTCGCTGACCTTGGGTGACTACATCATCCCTCAGATCGTCGGCTCCTCGCGCCGGTTCATCGGTCAGGCTGTCTATGCCTACCAAGGGACGGCCGGAAACATTCCTCTGGCTGCCGCCTTCGCGGTGGTGCCGATTGTAATCATGGGCGTCTATCTGTGGGCCGCCAAACGAAAAGGGGCATTCGATGCACTCTGATCGCGCTTCGACCGGCTTGAAAATCGCCGCGGGTCTGGGCCTTGCCTTCATGCACCTGCCCATCCTGTTGATCTTCGTCTATGCCTTCACAACTGAGGACAAATCCTATCAGTGGCCGCCCCCCGGTTTGACCCTGAAGTGGTTTGCAGTCACTTGGAACCGTCCCGACGTCTGGGAGGCGTTAACGCTTTCGGCCAAGGTTGCGTCCATTTCAACCGTGATCGCCCTTGTGCTGGGTACACTTTGCGCCGCAGCGGTTAGCCGGACGAAGTTCTTCGGGCGTGAGACGATATCGCTTCTGGTGATCCTGCCCATCGCGCTTCCGGGCATTGTGACCGGTATTTCGCTGCGCTCGGCCTTCAATCTGGCGGATATTCCGTTCAGCTTCTGGACCATCGTTTTGGGGCACGCAACGTTCTGTATTGTCGTGGTCTACAACAATGCTGTGGCCCGTTTCCGTCGCACGTCGGGTTCGCTTGTCGAGGCGTCGATGGATCTTGGCGCCAACAGTTTCCAGACGTTCCGCTACGTGATCCTGCCGAACATCGCGACCGCGCTTTTGGCCGGTGGGATGCTGGCCTTCGCACTGAGCTTTGACGAGGTGATCGTCACCACATTTACCGCTGGTCAACAGCAAACGCTGCCGATCTGGATGCTGGAAGAACTGGTGCGCCCGCGTCAGCGACCGGTGACCAACGTCGTGGCCATGGTGGTGGTCATCGTTACATTCCTGCCGATCCTCGGCGCCTACTATCTCACCCGCGGAACCGACACGGTTGCCGGTCAGGGAAAATAATAACAGGGAGAAAATCATGGAAATCAGCATGTTGATTGACGGGGCCTTTGAGGCAGGCACGGAAATGAGCGAAACCGTTCTGAACCCCAGAACCGGTGAAACGATCCTGAAGATGCCCGAGGCAAGCCCCGAACAGATCGACAGGGCCGTCGCTGCGGCGCGAACAGCATTCCCGACCTGGTCGCGCACAACTCCTGGCGAGCGGTCCGCAATCCTGCTGGCCGTAGCCGACGCAGTTGATGCCAATCTAGAAGAACTGGCCCAGCTCGAAGCCTTGAACTGCGGAAAGCCGATCAACGAAGTCCGCAACGAAGAGGTCCCCGCCGTCGCCGATTGCTTCCGCTATTTCGCGGGCGCAGTGCGCAACATGCATGGGCCGGTTGCTGGCGAATACATGGAAGGCCATACCTCGATGATCCGGCGCGACGCGATTGGCGTCGTCGCTTCGATCGCACCATGGAACTATCCCATGATGATGATGGCATGGAAACTAGCCCCGGCATTGGCCGGCGGTAATACCGTTGTTTTGAAACCGTCCGAACAAACTCCACTCACGGCACTCAAACTCGCGAAGATCATGAATGACATCCTGCCAAAGGGTGTTCTGAACGTGATCGTCGGTCAGGGCGCAAGCGTTGGCAACGCCCTGATCAACCACCCAGGCGTCGATATGATCTCGATTACCGGTGATATTGCCACCGGTAAGAAAGTCCTTGTCGCTGCCGCTAACTCTGTCAAACGCACGCACTTGGAGCTGGGCGGCAAGGCACCGGTCATCGTCCATGACGATGCGGACCTTGATCGCGTGGTCGAAGGGCTCAAGGCGTTTGGCTATTACAATGCGGGGCAAGACTGTACCGCTGCTTGCCGGATCTACGCGGGATCCAAGATTTATGACAATCTGGTCGCGGACCTGACATCTGCCGCGGCGTCGATCGTGTTTGACGACGCGGACGATACGGTCAACGAAATTCCACCTCTGATCAGCCAGCGTCAGCGCGACCGTGTGGCCAGCTTCGTTCAGCGCGCGTCCGAGCAAAGCCACATGGAAGTTACGACCGGTGGCGAATATCACAATGGTAACGGGTTTTATTTCAAACCCACCGTGATCGCAGGGGCCAAACAGCAGGACGAAATCGTGCAGCGCGAGGTCTTCGGACCAGTTGTTTCGGTCACCCGTTTCGATGCTGATGACGATGTGGTTGGCTGGGCCAACGATAGCCAATACGGCCTTGCTTCGTCGGTTTGGACCTCGGATATCGGCAAGGCGATGGAGACCTGCGCCCGCCTTCAGTACGGCTGTACTTGGGTCAACACGCACTTCATGTTGACCAATGAAATGCCGCACGGGGGCTTGAAGCAATCGGGCTATGGCAAAGACATGTCGATGTACGCGCTGGAAGATTATACCGCAGTGCGCCATGTGATGATCGCTCACTGATCAATCTGAAAATTTGTGGAAAAGGAACCAAATGCAACTTTGCGTTTGGTTCTTTTTTTGCCTGCAGAGAATTTGGGGCGCGAAAGTTGAGTTGCCGACCCAGATATTGTTCGCCAGACTTCCTTTGTAGAGGCGAGGGCTTTATAAGTCCTCGCCTGCTGTAAAGCTCAATAGCTAAGCGTTAGAACGCAAGCGAGACCATTGCCACTAGGCCCGCGTCGCTATCTGCGGAGCGCCGCCGTCGGTTTGCAAATAGCCTTCGAAGACATAATCCGATACGAAGTCGACCCCGAACTCGAACGATACCTCAGCTGCTGCAGTCGAGACCGAAACTGCCAAGGCAGCCGCCGCGACAAAACCGAGTTTGTTCATCTTTAGATCTAATTTCTTCTTCCCAATTTCGAACTGGATTACGAGGACGACGCTTCCATCGAGTGTATGGGGTTACGCCGGCGCCGTGATTGTTTGACCCGCGCAAACATATGCGCGGGACAAGAGTTTACTACCGTGCCACCTGCTCATCTCGTCGTTGGCGAACGATGGCTCGTTTTGAGGCGATAGATGCGGTGATGACACCGATCGCCACAAGCGCGATAATGATCGTCGACAGAGCGTTGATTTCTGGACTGACCCCCAATCGGACGGATGAGAAGATCTTGATTGGCAAGGTCGTCGCTGACGGGCCAGCGGTGAAGGATGCAATCACTAGGTCATCCAAAGACAGGGTGAAAGCCAACAGCCAACCAGAAATCACAGCCGGTGAAATGATCGGTAGGGTCACGGATTTGAAGGCATCCCAACCGGTACAGCCAAGATCCATCGCGGCCTCTTCCAGACTTTCATCAAAGGTCGCCATGCGCGATGAAACGACCACAGAGACATAGCACATCGAGAATGTGCCATGCGCCAACACGATGGTCATCACACCACGGTCCATACCGATCGCGATAAACAAGAGAAGCAGGGACAAGCCTGTGATCACTTCGGGCATCACCAATGGGGCGTAAATCATCCCCGAGAACAGCGTGCGCCCAAAGAAGCGCCCGGAGCGAACCAAAACAAAGGCCGCCATCGTTCCAAGGACCGTCGCGATTGTTGATGAAATGACGGCGACTTTTAAGGTCACCCAAGCCGCGTCGAGGAACGCCTCGTTTTGCATCAGCTCGCCGTACCACTTGGTCGAGAAGCCCGCCCAAACCGTAACCAACTTGGATTCGTTAAAGCTGTAGACGACCAAAATCACCATCGGGATGTATAGGAACGCAAACCCGAAGGTGAGGGAAACGACGTTAAACCATGATAGCTTTCTCACTTCGCGGCCTCCCGTTGCTTTTGTTGGTTCTGTTGAAACAGGACGATCGGAACAATCAGGATCATGAGAAGGATCACTGCGACTGCCGCCGCGACAGGCCAGTCACGGTTCGAGAAGAATTCCTCCCAAAGGACTTTGCCGATCATCAGAGTTTTCGATCCACCCAAGAGCGATGGGATAACGAATTCACCCAATGTTGGGATGAAGACTAGGAAGCTACCTGCGATTACGCCTGGTTTTGCCAGATGAATGGTGACTGACCAAAACGCCCCAATCCGTGTGCAGCCAAGATCCAGCGCAGCCTCAATCAAGGACTCGTCCAGCTTTTCAAGGCTGGAATAGATAGGTAGAACCATGAACGGCAAATAGGTGTAAACGATCCCGATGTAGACCGCCCAGTCGGTGTTTAGGATGACCAATGGTTCCGAGGTAATGCCAGTCCACATTAGGAACTGGTTCAAAAACCCTTCGTTCGACAAGATGCCGATCCATGCATAAACGCGGATCAGGAAGCTGGTCCAAAATGGCAAGATAACAAGCATCAACAAGCTTGTCCGCCACTCTGGTGGAGCGCTTGCCATGCCATAGGCGATCGGGAACCCAACAAGCAACGTAAGCAAGGTCGCAATCACCGCTATCTTGAGGCTTGAAAGATAGGCTTTCCAATACAAGTCGTCCTGCGTCAGGAAGACAAAGTTTTCAAAATCCCATCCAGCCCAAAGCTCTCTGATTCCTGCCCACCAGCCGTTGGTTGTATCCAGTGTCGGCGTGTAAGGGGGGATAGATATCGCGTAATCTGAAAGCGAGATTTTGAACACGATCAAAAACGGGACCAAGAATAGAACAAGCAGCCAAACGTATGGAATCCCAATAAGTGCTTTTCTCGAGAAATTCATATCGGCCTCCTAGGTTGGCAGGATGATCCCGGCTGTATCGGTCCATGACAGCCAGACGCTGTCTTCCCAAGTGAGGCCCCGGCGCGCAATCCGGCGACTGTTGGCGGTTTGTGCTTTAATCAAGCTGCCATTGTCGAGCCGCACATAATACGTGGACATGTTGCCAAGATAGGCGATGTCTTCGACGACACCTTGCACACAGTTATGAACGTCCACTGGTTTGTCTCGTGAAATGGCGATCTTTTCAGGGCGAATAGCGAAGGCGCCGGAAGACCCTTTCTGGATGCGTTCACCTGATACGCCCTTAATTGCTGGCTTGCCTTCGCTCCAAGAAAGCTCGGCAGCTTCCCCGGACACGTTGGAAACGCCGCCTTCGATTATATTTACGTCACCAATGAAGTCCGCGACATAGACCGAGTTTGGCGCCTCGTAGATGCGGTCGGGTGTATCGACCTGCACCAATTTACCATCATCCATAACTGCGATCCTGCTAGCCACTGTCATGGCTTCTTCCTGATCGTGCGTCACGATGACAAAAGTTGTTCCAGTTTTCTCTTGGATGTCCATCAACTCAAACTGCGTTTCCTGGCGCAGCTTTTTGTCCAATGCCCCAAGTGGTTCATCCAGCAACAACAGCTTCGGAGCCTTTGCGAGCGCGCGCGCCAAAGCGACACGTTGTTTTTGCCCGCCCGACAACTGATGTGGTTTGCGGCCTGCAAACTTTTGGAGCTTAACCAGGCGAAGCATTTCTTCGACCCGGCCCTGAATTTCAGATTTCGGCATGTCAGACCGTTTCAGGCCGAATGCCAAGTTATCGGCGACGGAAAGGTGTGGGAACAAAGCATAGGATTGGAACATCATGTTCACGGCCCGCTTGTTCGGGGGGATGCCCGCCATGTCTTCGCCGTCGATGGTGATAGAGCCCTTCGTGACAGTCTCGAAACCGCCAAGCATGCGCATCAAAGTTGTCTTGCCGCAGCCGGAAGGCCCTAAAAGCGCAAAGAACTCTCTCGGGTAGATCTTCAGATCGATGTTATCGATCGCAGTGAATGTCCCGTAGTTTTTCGTGACACCCTTGAATTCAATGAGTGGTTTAGCTGCAGGATCTTCCCACGGTGCAAATTGCGCATTGTTCATATTGGATTCCCCCAGCCGGTCGCGCCGGACCCGAAGGCCCGGCGCTGATAGACGTCGACGAGTTAGGTGCCGGACTTAATGGTGGTCCACAAACGGGTCACCGTCCGCTGTACGCGAGGCGGGTACGGCGTTGTGATGTACAGTTTGTTCAAAGTGTCTTCACTTGGGTAAACCGCCGGGTACTCAAGGATTTCATCATCAATGAATTCCTGTGCCGCTTCGTTACCGCTTGCGTACCAAACATAGTTCGTAGCGGCCGCAGCGTTTTCAGCATTCAGAATGAAGTTGATGAACTTATGCGCACCTTCTGGGTTCGGAGCATCGGCAGGGATCGCCAGCTGGTCGAACCACATTTGCGCGCCTTCATTCGGAATCGCATAGTCGATCTCGTGACCGTTCTCTGCTTCTGACGCCCGGAATTGTGCGAGGAAGACGTCGCCGGACCAGCCGACAGCAACGCAGATGTCACCATTGGCGAGCGCGTTGATATACTCAGAGCTGTGGAATTTCCGGATATACGGGCGAACCGCCTCAAAGACAGCTTCCGCTTTCGCGATCACTTCCGGATCATGGCTGTCGGGGTCTTCGCCGATGTAGTTCAGCGCGGCTGGGATCATCTCTGTCGGTGCATCAAGGAAATACACACCACATTCCGCGAGCTTTTCCATGTTGGCAGGATCAAACACTAGATCCCAGCTATCCAAGGGTGCGTCTTCGCCCAAAATTTCGGTAACTTTGCCGATGTTGAAGCCGATGCCAGTGGTGCCCCACATGTAGTTTACGGAATACTCGCCGCCCGGATCGTAGGGTTCTGTTCGTGCTTGAATGTCCGACCAGAGGTTGCCGTGGTTGGGCAGTTGCGAAATATCCAGCTTCTGGAACGCCCCGGCTTGAATCTGACGCTGCAGGAAGGTGGCCGAAGGAACGACAACGTCATAACCAGAGCCACCGGCGAGCAGTTTTGTTTCCAGAACTTCGTTGCTGTCGAAGACGTCATAGATGAGCTCAATGCCGGTCTCTTGTTCGAACTTTTCAAGCAAAGATTCGTCGATATAGTCGGACCAATTGTAAACGCGAACTTCTTCGGCGAATACGGCTGATGCAGAGGCAATAAGTGCGACTGCAGAGATTGTACCCAGTTTGTTCATTGTTTCCTCCTTGTATGGCAAATATTTTGATCAAAAGTTTGACAAGCACAAGTTTTTTCTGAAGTCTAAGGGGGAATAGGCTGTTACACCTGCGCAATTGATTGAAAAATGACCGAATCTAAGAAAATCCCAGAGCATCAGGCGATATACGAGAAGCTGCGTGATGCGATTCTTGTTGGGAAATTTGCCCCGGGCGAACCTCTTACGATTCAGGGTTTGGCCGAACGTTACGGTGCTGGAATGACGCCGGTTCGGGAATCGATTCGTAGATTAACCGCAGAGCATGCGCTTCAGACCTTGGGCAACCGTCGTGTGATTGTTCCAGAGCTAACGCGCCGTCAAATTGAAGATATCTATTTCCTTAGATTGACGATCGAACCCGAACTGGCATCTAAAGCAACAAAACTCATGTCAGAACATGACCTTAAGATGCTGGCGGCTGTGGATAAGGAAGTCGACCTTGCCATCGAGCGCGGGGATGTAGAAACATATCTTGAGCGCAATCGCGCTTTCCATTTCTCAATATACGACTGTGCTGATGCGCCCGTCTTATTGCGATGCGTACAGTCACTTTGGGTGCAAATTGGCCCCAGCCAACGGGTGGTGTGCGGTCGCTATGGGACGGCGAGCTTGCCAGATAAACACTCTGAACTGCTGAGTGCGTTTCGGGCCCAAGACCCGCGCGCAGCTGCAATCGCGATGCGTGAAGACCTGGAACAGGGAATGGATCTCATATGCCAGTCCTCGGCGGATTAATTTGATCAAATTTGAGGCGCCTAATGAAACGACCGAAGAAAACCAAAGAAAAAGACACGTGGCAATCAGAGCTTTCGGACACTGTGCAGGAGTTTCTTGAAGGGCGGCGGCTCGAAGAAATTGAATGCATCATCCCCGATTTGGCAGGCACGGCGCGCGGGAAGGCAATGCCATCCTACAAGTTCAAGCCGGAGGAGACGATTTTCCTTCCGATTTCGTTGTTCTACCAAACGATTTCAGGGGAATACGTGGATATGGACATCGAGAACCAATGGATGGAAACAGACATTGTTCTGGAGCCAGACATGTCCACTGCTACGGTAGTGCCCTGGGCAGATGATGTAACGCTTCAGATTATTTGCAACATGAAGCAACGGGATGGCACGGACCTCGAGGTCGCGCCACGTAACGTCCTGCGGCGGGTCTTGAAGCTTTACGAAGACGCGGGTCTCAAGCCGATTGTCGCTCCGGAATTGGAGTTCTACCTCACCAAGCCAAATATCGATCCCAATGAGGCGATCGAACCACCGATCGGACGTACTGGTCGCAAGGGCGCAAGCCGCCAGGTCTTTTCGATGTCAGCTGTTGATGAATATGGTCCTGTCATCGATACGATTTACGACTTCGCGGAACCTCAGGGCCTGAAGATCGACACCATCATTCAAGAAGGTGGTGCAGGTCAGATCGAAATCAACTTGCAGCATGGCGATCCATTGTCGTTGGCCGACCAAGTGTTTTTCTTCAAGCGCACCATTCGCGAAGCCGCATTCAAGAACGGAATTTTCGCGACCTTTATGGCCAAGCCTATCCGCGATGAACCGGGCAGCGCGATGCACATCCACCAATCTGTCGTAGATGCGAAGACCGGGAAAAACATTTTTTCCGACGAAGACGGAAACGCCAGCGAGGCGTTCTATCACTTCATTGGCGGGTCGCAAAAGTATCTGATGAACTGCGTGCCTCTGCTTGCGCCTTATGTGAACTCCTATCGTCGGATCACGAAAGAAGGGCAAAGCGCGCCGGCCAATCTGGAATGGGCTGCGGACAATCGTACAACCGGGCTGCGTGTCCCGCACTCTGGGCCAGAAGCCCGGCGGCTTGAAAACCGTGTCATTGGGATGGATTGCAATCCTTACATCGCCATCGCCACGTCGTTGGCATGCGGACTGTTGGGAATGCGAAACAAGATCGAGCCCCAAGAGCAAGCGATGAGCGAGGTTTGGGAAACAGAACTCAATCTGCCAGCAAGCCTGAACGCCGCGCTCGACCTTTTCCGCGACAATGATGAGATTCATGAATTGCTCGGACCAGAGTTCTGTAAACTCTACCATGACATCAAGCGTGCCGAGAACGAGGAATACCAACGCGAAATCTCGCCCTGGGAGAGACGGCATTTGCTGCTGAACGTCTAATGGATCTACTGGAAGCGAACGACAAGCCGGGGACTTATCCCCCGTCATTCTATGCGAGCAACATTCAAGAACTGACGGATGTAGAGGCTGTTAAAGGTGACGTGACATGTGATGTCTGCGTCATTGGTGGCGGGTTTACCGGCCTGTCGACGGCTCTGCATTTGGCTGAAAAAGGTTACAATGTCCGGCTACTGGAAGCGCAGCGTGTCGGCTTTGGCGCCTCTGGTCGCAACGGCGGTCAAGCCGGGCAGGGGCAGCGACTGGATCAAGACCAGTTAGAACACTTGATGGGACATGATCGTGCGCGCGACCTGTGGAAGATCGGGACGCAGGCGGTCGAATTGGTGCGTGAACTTTCCAAGTCAGATGAGGTCCATGCGGATTTTCATCCCGGGATTGCCCATGCTGATCACCGTCAAAGGTTTGTGTCCCACAGTCAGGCCTATGTAGAGAAATTGAATGAGGACTATGACTATCCTCATATTTCTTTCCTAAATAAAATCGAGATGCGAGAGCTTGTGAATTCGCCCGCCTATTATGGTGGAACATTTGACACGCGTTCGGGTCATATCGACCCTCTCCAATTCGCGCTTGGTTTGGCGCGATTAGCGCAGAAAGCCGGCGCAAAGCTGCATGAACGCAGCCGTGTTACCCAGATCATTCCGGGAAAACAGGTCTCGATCAAAACTGCAGATGCTGAAGTTAAGGCAAGCCATTTGGTGTTGGCCTGTAACGGCTATATCGGTGACCTGCACCGCGATGTCACACGCCGTGTCATGCCGATAAACAACTACATCGTTGCGACGGAACCGCTGACAGAAGCGCAGAAAAACAGTGTTCTTTCGCAGAACATTGCGGTGGCCGATACGAAATTTGTGGTCAACTATTTCCGCTTTAGCGATGACAACCGGATGCTGTTCGGCGGCACGGAAAGTTACGGCTATCGGTTCCCGAAAGACATCGCTGCGCAGGTCCGCAAGCCGATGGAAGAGATATTCCCGCAGCTTTCTGGCTTTGCGATCGATTATGCTTGGGGCGGTACTTTGGCTATCACAATGAACCGTTTGCCACATTTTCAAAGGTACGAAGGCAACATCCTGAGCATGTCCGGATTCTCTGGTCAGGGTGTCGCGCTTGGTACTCTGTCTGGACAACTCGCTGCCGAGGCAATCTCGGGTCAGGCAGAGCGTTTCGATATCATGGAACAAATCGAAACGCGCCAGTTTCCGGGTGGGCCGCTTTTGCGCCAGCCGCTACTGGTGCTTGCCATGCTTTGGTATTCTTTCCGCGACAAACTCTGAGGGCAAAATGGTTCAAGTCATCCCTGTAAATACCAACTCCGATCCTGTGGCGGACGAAATTTCCGCGACAAAGTTGATCTCTGGTGAAAAGGCAACGCAGTTATGGCACACGTTTTCCGACGCATCTGATCGCTTCCACGTGGGCCATTGGGGCAGCGAGGAATGCGAGATTGATGTCAGTTATTCTGAGAGCGAGCTATGCGTGATTGTTGAAGGTCGCGTTTCCCTGACGTCGAAAGACGGCGCGGTCGCTGAATTCAAAGCTGGCGACGCCTTCGTTATTCCATCGGGCTTTGAGGGCACTTGGAAATCGATTGGCACGGTCAAAAAGATCTACGCCAGCTTCGAGTAACTGAAACGAAAACGGGCACCCAATAATGTGGTGCCCGCTTGTTTTTGGTTTAACCGATCTTGATCCAGGTCGATTTCAGCTCGACGTATTTGTCGAGCGCATGAAGCGATTTATCCCGCCCAATACCTGACTGCTTATAGCCGCCAAAAGGTGTCGTCATGTCATCGCAATCATAGGCATTTACATAAACCATCCCTGCACGGATCTTGGCAGCCATCTTATGCGCCGTAGACAGGTCATCGGTCCAAACGGCAGATGCCAGACCATAGGGGCTGTCGTTTGCGACTTTGATCGCTTCCTCGGCGCTATCTACCGGGATCACCGAGACCATCGGGCCAAAGATCTCTTCCTGCGCGACGCGCATGTCATTGCGAACGTTGTTGAACACAGTCGGCTCGATATAGGAGCCGCCCGTTTCAACGCGGGCACGTTTGCCACCGCAGGCAATCTCTGCGCCATCTTCGTTTGCGATATCAACGAACCCCATGACGCGATCAGTGTGCCGGGCGTCAACCAAAGCACCCATAGATGTTGCGGGGTCCAATGGGTCACCAGGGACAAAGTTCTTGGCTTGGGCTTTCAGGACCTCAACCACTTCATCTTGAACAGAACGCTCGACGATGAGGCGGCTTGGGCAGGTGCACATTTCACCCTGATTGAACCAAGCTGAATTTGCCGAGGTGCGCGCTGCATGGGCCGTATCCCGATAGCTGGACAGGATGATGTTCGGGCTCTTCCCGCCAAGTTCCAGACCAATCTTCTTCAGGTTAGACTTGGCGGCATATTCCATGAAGAATTTTCCAACCATGGTGGAGCCGGTGAAGAACAGGCCGTCAACGTCCATATGAAGACCCAAGGCTCGGCCAACATCTGGCCCCAGCCCGGTCACAACGTTGAACACCCCTTCAGGAACGCCTGCTTCGAGCGCCAATTCAGCCAAACGAATGCCAGAAAGCGATGATTGTTCCGCAGGTTTCAGGATGACAGAGTTTCCCATCGCCAAAGCCGGCGCAACCTTCCACGCAGCCATAAGCATCGGGAAATTCCAAGGAACAACAGCGGCAACAACTCCCAAAGGTTCCTTAGTCACCATCGCGACATAGTCTTTGCCGGTCGGCGCGATCTCGCTGTAAATCTTATCCAAGGCTTCACCATAGTAGGTGAAACAGTTAGCAACGGCCCTGACATCAATCGACGTGCTGTCGCCAATCGGTTTGCCCATATCAAGCGTTTCAAGCAGTGCCAGTTCGTCACGGTGTTCGCGGATCAATTCGCCCAGACGGATCAAGACCAAGCGACGTTCGGTCGGCGATCTGTCTGCCCAACGGCCGTCTTCGAACGCTTTGCGGGCGGCGGACACCGCTGCATCTACGTCATCCTCACCCATTTTGGGGATGTTGGCCAAATGGCGGCCATCAATCGGACTGATGGATTCAAATGTTTCTCCGCTTAGCGCGGCGACCTGACGACCGTCTACGATCGCTTTCTCGGAAATGTTCAGGTCGCGGGCAGCAGAGTGCCAGTCGATATCAGCAATATCTCTCATCATTTCCTCGTGAATTCTTCTAAAGCGGATTTAAGCTTGTCTTCGGCTCTGAGGGCGATCATCGCCCGTCCTTCTAAAAGGACGCCGTCTTTAATGTCTTGCTTGAGTGCAAGGACCAGTGCGACGGCGTCCCGATCCGATAGGGCTGCCAAAATTGTTTTGTGATGGTCGACGAGATAAAACTTGCCTACGTCTGTGATCATTTCTCGATGGAAGGGACCTAACTGCAGCCATACGCTTTCAATGAGTGGCATTGCGCTGTGGTTCGGGTTTGCGCAGTAAAGTTTCCGGTGAAATGCTTGGTTGAGGCTGGTCAGGCGGTCATAGTCCAGATTTGGGATCGCCTTGTCCATTTCAAAGTCAATTTCGCTCATTTCTTCGATCAGAATATCGGAGACATAAGGTAACGCTCTTTCAGCGGCGTGGCTTTCCAAGGCGACGCGCGTTGCGACCAAGTCCTCAAAACGCCCAATCGTCATCTTGGGGATAATTAAGCGTCGGTTGTCCTTTAGTTCGACCGCAGATTCAGAATTCAAACGGCGCAATGCTTCGCGGATAGGTGTTGGGCTCAAATCCATCAGCTGGGCCAAGCCACGCATAGTGAGCGACGTTCCAGTTGGAATAGCGCCAACCATAATCGCGTTCCGCAGGCGTGCGTAAACGTATTCCTGACTGGTCAGGCCGCTCACATTTTCTAGTTCCGGAATGTTGAAACTCAATGGGCTTACTCGCTTGTCCGAAGTCCCAAGACATTACGTTTCAGTTTGACAGGTGTCAATAAAGGTGTCACAAAATCACAAATGATATCACTTTTTGGAAAAGGTATCTCAACCATGCCGGCGAACAAGCCCAAAGATTGGCTCAAAGCGAATCCAGATATTGATTGGGTGATCGTTGCGGTCTGCGATCTCAATGGGGTTCTGCGTGGGAAGCGGGTACCTCGCAATCAGGTCAGGAAGGCGCTCAAAGGCGGCGTTCGCATGCCTCTGTCTGCCTGCGCTGTTGATATTTGGGGCCGCGATATTGCGGAAAGTGAGCTGGTATTCGAAAGCGGTGATGCCGATGGCATCTGCGCTCCGACTGAGCGCGGTATCGTTCTGCGAAATTGGAAGCAGGACCCTTCAGCCTTGCTTCAAGTCACAATGGCTCATGAAGATGGCACGCCGGTTCAAGTGGACGCACGCCAAGCGCTGGCAACGGTTGTTTCCAGATTTGCTGAAGCGGGCCTTACTCTTGTCGTGGCGACGGAGCTTGAATTCTATCTGACCAAGTCCAAAGGCGGGACAGTCGTCCCGTCCGACGGAAACGGCAACACATCGCCTTCTGACAATGTGCTGTCAGTGAGTGAACTGGATAGCCTTACGCCCTTCTTGGACGACGTATACGCGGCCTGCGAAGCGCTGGATATCCCTGCCGATGCCGCCATATCGGAAGCAGGTGCCGGGCAAGTTGAAATCAATATACTGCACACTGACGACGCCATGAAAGCCGCGGATGACGCGCTGCAGTTCAAGAACATCGTCAAGGATGTAGCCGATAAACACGGGCTAACAGCCACCTTCATGGCAAAGCCATTCGGCGACCAGCCGGGGAACGGGTTCCACGTGCACTTTTCCCTGCTCGACAGTGCTGGCAAGAACGTCTTCGATGATGGGACGGAAGAGGGAAGCCAGATGCTGCGGCACGCGGTAGGTGGTATTTTATCTGCTATGCAGGAAAGCACGCTGATTTTCGCGCCGCATCTCAACAGCTTCCGGCGCATTCGTCCCGGGTCGCATGCGCCAACCGGCGCAGGATGGGGGTATGAAAACAGAACCTGCGCAGTGCGGATTCCGGGCGGGCCGAACGAGGCTCGGCGAATAGAGCATCGCGTCGCGGGCGCTGACACCAACCCGTATTTGGTTTTGGCCGCGATTTTTGGAGCAGCGTTTTACGGGATTACGCAGAAAACTGAACCCTCTGCACCTATTGAAGGCAACGCTTATGACGCATCACTGCCGTCTTTGCCGTTGGGGTGGAATTCAGCAATCGCTCGGTTTCAGAGCGGAGAAATCCTACCGACTATTTTCTCTCCGATGCTGCTGCGTTTATTTGCGCAGACCAAACAACAAGAACTGGGTCACTTCCTGTCCGAGGTGACCGAGCTAGAATACCAGACTTATTTGGAGACTGTTTGATGAGTGCCGTCATGCGCCACTACGCTGGTAATTGCGAACACACCACCAGCTATTATGCGGCTTCTGCCAACAAGCGGAAACTGCGCCCTGAATTGTTGGGGGATCATGCGTTTGATGTTTGTGTTGTGGGGGCAGGCTATTCTGGCCTATCGACCGCGTTGCATCTGGCGGAAAAGGGGTTTTCCGTTGCAGTCATCGAGGGTGCGAGGATTGGCTGGGGCGCCTCTGGCCGCAATGGCGGTCAGATCGTAAACGGTTTGAATGCCTCCTTGCAGACGATCAAACGTCGGTATGGCCAAGACACCGCAAACTTCGTTGCCGGTCTGGTGATGGAAGGTGGGGATATCATCCGCGAACGTGTCAGCACGTATGACATCCAGTGCGACCTTAAACCGACCAACCTGTTTACAGCCTATACACCCGCGCACATGCGGGAATTGGAAGAGCGGCTAAAGCTTTGGCAGGGCTACGGCATCAATACGCAAGAGATGGTTTCAGCAGAGCAAATCCGCGACCATGTCGGTACCGATGTCTATGCTGGTGGCATGATCGACCATGCAGGTGGGCATATGCATCCGTTGAACCTTGCTCTGGGTGAAGCTGACGCGATCGAGACCAACGGCGGAACCATTTTCGAAATGTCGATGGTCACGGATGTCGATTACAGTGGGCAGAAGCCCGTTGTGAAAACCTCAAAGGGATCGATCACCTGCAAGACATTGGTTCTGTGTGGGAACGCCTATCTTGGCAAAGTCGTCCCGGCTCTGACCTCTCGCGTGATGCCGGTTTCCACTCAAGTCATGGCGACCGAGCCGCTTTCGGATGATCTCGCCAAAAGGCTGTTGCCAACAGATACATGTGTTGAGGACATCCGGTTTATCCTCGACTACTTCCGCCTGTCTGCGGACAATCGAATGTTGTTTGGCGGTGGGACCGTCTACGGCGGCGCGGACCCGAAAGACATCGAGGCGAAACTTCGCAAGAACATGAACAAGGTTTTCCCTGAACTGGCGAAAGTGAAGGTGGAATACGCGTGGAGTGGGAATTTCGCCTTGTCCTTTAGCCGTGTGCCTCAAATGGGGCGTTTGAATAACAATACCTACTTTGCCCATGGTTATTCGGGGCATGGTGTCACCGGCTCGCATACATTTGGGCGGATCCTGTCCGAGGCGATTTCTGGCGATGCCGAACGGTTCGACGTTTTCGAAAACGTTCCTTGGATACCATTCCCAGGTGGCCGGATGTTCCGCGTGCCCTATTCCGTGATCGGATCTTGGTACTACGGCTTCAAAGACAAATTCGGATTATGAGGTCCCAATGAGCTCAACAGGTGATCAAGCATTTCTGAAGCAAGAAACCAAGGGCCGCTGGCAAGAGCTGACCTATGCCGGCGCCCTCAGCTTTCTACGCCGCAACTATTCACGTGATCTGACAGGTGTCGATGTTGCTGTAATGGGGGTCCCATTTGACAACGCCGTAACCTATCGCCCCGGTTGCCGGCTTGGTCCGCGCGCGGTTCGTGCCGCTTCGGTGCAGTTGGCTGAACTCAAGGCATTCCCATGGGGCTTTGATCCCTTTGATACATTGAGTGTCGTTGATTTTGGCGACGTGATGCTTGATCCGCACCATCCAGAAACAGTTCTGCCTGCGATCCAAAAGCAGGCAGCAGAAATTATTGCAGATGGTACTAAGCTTTTGACGATTGGGGGGGATCATTCGATCTCTTACCCATTGCTGAAGGCTCATGCCGAAAAGCACGGCCCGATCGCATTGATCCAAGTTGATGCGCATTGCGACACTTGGGAAGACGACGGGACGCGCCAAGACCATGGAACCATGTTTGCCCGCGCCGCAGCGGAGGGGGTCGTTGACGTATCCAAGTCCACGCAACTGGGCCTGCGGACGTACAACGACAGCGACCACGGCTTTGAAATCGTAACAAGCCCTTGGATCCACCGAAACGGAATCCATGCTGCCATCGATATCGCAAAAGAGCGTGCCGCTGGTGCGCCGGTCTATCTAAGTTTTGATATCGACGGACTGGACCCTGCCTTTGCCCCGGGTACAGGTACACCGGTTCCGGGTGGTCTGGCCTCTTGGCAAGGACTGGAAATCGTACGATCCCTTGGTGATCTGGACCTGATCGGGATGGATATAGTCGAAGTGTCCCCGCCCTATGATCACGCCGAAATCACGGCGCTGGCCGCTGCACATGTTGCACATGATTGGCTATGCGTCCTCGCAGCCCAATTGGGTGCCAAGCCAAATCCCATTGGTCGAGTTTAGAGACAATCTATGAAGATCGGTATCTTACAAACGGGACGATCCCCCGACCAATTGCAGGACGAGTTCGGCGACTATGATGACTTCTTTCGCCGCTTCCTTGATGGCCGTGGTTTCGAATTCGAAACCTATGAGGTTCTAGACGGGGTTCTGCCGAAATCCCCCGCCGATGCAGATGGCTGGCTAATCACGGGGTCGCGTTTTGGCGTGTATGAGGACCATGATTGGATTCCGCCGCTCGAAGAGTTCCTTCGGGCTGCCTATCGCGCTGGCGCTCCGATTTTCGGTGTCTGTTTTGGGCATCAAATCTTGGCCCAGGCCTTGGGTGGCATCGTTGAAAAGTTTGACAAGGGCTGGGCCGTTGGGCCCACAGAATACAAAAGCCCATTGTTTGGCGACCAAACCATGATTGCCTGGCATCAGGATCAAGTCATCGAACGGCCTGCGGAGGCACGCGTCCTTGGCTCGTCAAGTTTCTGCGAAAACGCAATCCTCGCATATGGCGATACTGCGCTAACGGTTCAGCCGCATCCTGAGTTTACCGCCGAATTTATGGCAGACCTCCTTGAAGCGCGGGGCGACATTTTGCCTGATGAGGTCAAAACCTCTGCGCTTGAAAGGATGGGTGACAACCTCACATCCCGCGCATTTGCCGATACCGTCGAAGCGTTCTTCAAAACCAGAACCATTCCCAGCATCAAACGCCCTTCGGGGGGCGATACACGGGAATGATTAAATGTCCCAGCCATTGTGATGTTTTGGTTGGTGCGCATCATTGCGTCTTTGGTCTGTGGTATGAAAGGCGTCTGACCATCGTTTGTGACCGGTCCGCAAAGGGGACGATCAAGTCGCAGCGACCCATCGAAGTTTCATCACTATGGATCACATAAAATCATACTACGCGGCAACCGCGCGCAACCGTGTCGACTATCCCACTTTGCAGTCTGACATCACAGCGGATGTTGCCGTTGTTGGTGGGGGCTTCACGGGCGTAGCAACAGCCCTTGAATTGGCAGAGCGCGGGTATTCAGTGGCGCTGTGTGAAGCAAACAAGATCGGATGGGGCGCGACAGGTCGCAATGGCGGGCAGATAACCGGCAGTTTGTCCGGCGATGTCGCAATGCAACGAGAGTTCCGTAGAACCTTGGGGGATGAGGCGTCAGATTTCGTCTGGTCACTGCGCTGGCGCGGGCATGACATCATCAAGAATAGGGTCGAAAAGTACAAAATCGACTGTGCGCTTCAATTCGGGCATATGCAGACCGCGATGACGCAAGCACATATGAAAGAACTGACGCAGACCTACACCGAGGGCTGCGCCAAGGGCATGCAAGATGACCTTTCGTTAATTCCTCAGGACCAGATGCGGGACTATCTGGAAACAGATCTCTACATCGGCGGGCTTCTGAACAAACGAAATATGCATGTCCACTCGCTCGACTTATGTCTTGGACAAGCCAAAGCCGTTTGCGATCTAGGTGGCAGCGTTTTTGAAAACAGCCCAGTTGAGGCAATTGAATACGGTCCAAAACCCATCATTCGAACGGCACAGGGATCTGTCCGAGCGGAAAAGATCGTTTTGGCTGGGAATGCCTATCACCTTCTTGAGCAGAAAAAGCTGGGCGGAAAGCTCTTCCCTGCCGCGCTGTCGAACATGGCAACGGAACCTCTTTCACAAGAGGATGCGCAGGCCATCAATCCACACAAATTGGCGGTCTATGACAGTCGTTTTGTGCTCGACTATTATCGCCTGACAGAAGACAACCGCGTTATGTTTGGCGGCGGTACGAATTATTCGGGCCGCGATAGTCAGGACATTGTCGGGGAACTGTTACCGCTGTTAGAGCGTACGTTCCCCCGTCTAAAGGGAATAGGTGTCGACTACAGCTGGTCTGGTACCGACGGGATTATCCTCAACCGTATTCCTCAAGTCGGCCGACTAGATCGAAACATCTTTTATGTGCAGGGCTACAGCGGGCACGGCATCGCACTAAGCCACATTCTGGCTGAAATAACGGCCGAAGCGATTTCAGGGCATACTCGGGAATTCGACGTCTTTGAAAACGTTCGGCATTGGCATCTCCCGGTCAATCGCACAATGGGTAGCCTGATGATCGCGATCGGTATGTTTTACTATACGTTGCGCGACAAGCTTTCACAGCTTGGGTAGCACGGGCTAATTTTCAAAATGTTGGCTACGTAATTGCGCGATCAACGGTCGGAGATATTCCTTTTTCCACCGTCCTTCTCAACCTGGTTCTGGGTTCGCCAGTCTTCCAGCTAGCTCAATTCACTCGGCCCGCTGCCGAAGGGACAGAGGGTTCCCTGATTTAGAATGATGGTGGTGTGCAGGCGCTGACCAGTACGCATTTTTCGGGTCCGACCTGCCGAAACCGGTGCGGTGATCGACTGTCAAAATAATACGCATCGCCGGGGCCAAGGATTTTCCGTTCGTGGCCGACGGTGACTTCGACACGGCCAGAGATCACGATACCACCTTCTTCGGCCTCGTGCCCATACATCACACGACCCGTATCCGCGTTAAGTTCGTACGTTTCGAGCAGGATCATCAATTGGCGTCCGATCAGGTTGCCACCAACCTGTTTCAAAGACAGGCCCCCTTTACCAATTTCCGTCAATTCTTCGGCCGCGTAGAACACCGTCTTCTCGGGTTCTGGCTCAAATGCGAAGAACTCTGACATCCCAATCGGGATGCCCTGAAGGATCCGGCGGAGAGCCCCAACAGATGGATTCACCTTGCCGGACTCGATCAATGAAATGGTGGAATTGGTCACGTCAGCTCTTTTCGCGAGCGCCCTTTGCGACAGGCCTGCCTGCTCTCTGACTGCGCGCAGGCGCTGCCCCAATTCCATATCTTCGATGTTCGTGTTCTGCATGTTCAATATTCTCAACACAAAGTAATTCATCTTATATATTTCAGTTAGTTACCGCGATCAAGAAACAGACTTTTCAACTCTGCCGAACAGCATAGACTTTCATGTCAAAGCGCTCTGATTCCGTAGAGCCAAGAATTCTAAAGAGGAAATGTCATGCTGAACGCCGAAGTCGCAGAACGCCGCAACACCGCCATTTCGCGGGGTGTCGGAATGCAAACTCAGGTCTATGTCGAGCGCGCTTCGAACTCGGAAGTGTGGGATGTCGAAGGCAAGCGCTATATTGATTTCGCCGCTGGTATTGCGGTTGTGAACACCGGCCATTGCCATCCGAAGGTGATGGAAGCCGTTCAGGGGCAAGCCGCGAAATTCACGCATACCTGCCATCAGGTTCTGCCTTACGAGAACTACATTCAGCTTGCTGAACGTCTGAACGCAAAGGTTCCCGGCGACTTTGAAAAGAAAACCGTGTTCGTGACGACAGGTGCTGAAGCTGTTGAAAACGCGGTTAAAATCGCCCGCGCTGCAACTGGACGCCCGGCCATCATCGCCTTTGGTGGTGGTTTCCACGGTCGAACCTTCATGGGTATGTCGCTGACCGGTAAGGTCGCCCCCTATAAGAAAGGGTTCGGCGCGATGATGCCCGACACCTATCACGTACCTTTCCCGATCGATCTGCATGGCGTCAGCACCGAAGACTCTCTGGGCGCGCTGAACAAACTGTTCAAAGCTGACCTTGATCCAGAACGCGTAGCGGCCATCATCATCGAGCCGGTGCAAGGCGAAGGCGGCTTCTATCCTGCTCCTCCGGAGCTGATGCGTGGTCTGCGCAGCCTGTGTGATGAGCACGGTATCGTCCTGATCGCCGACGAGGTGCAAACCGGTTTCGCACGGACTGGCAACTTGTTCGCAATGGACGCCTATGATGTCGCTGCCGACATTACGACCATGGCCAAAGGTCTTGGCGGCGGCCTTCCGATCGCCGCGGTGACCGGACGCGCTGACCTGATGGATGCTGCCCTGCCGGGTGGATTGGGTGGCACATATGGCGGCAACCCGCTTGGGATTGCGGCGGCACACGCTGTGCTTGACGTGATCGAAGAAGAAGACCTGTGCAACCGTGCAAACGAACTGGGATCGCGCCTGAAGCAGCGGTTGGAATCCATCCGTGCTCGCACACCTGAAATGGTCGATATTCGCGGGCCGGGCTTCATGGTTGCCGCTGAGTTCAACACCACTGATGGCAGCGCCCCCAACCCCGACATGGCCAATGCAATCCGCGCCGAAGCATTGACGCGTGGACTGGTCCTGCTGACCTGTGGTGTCTATGGTAACGTGATCCGTTTCTTGGCCCCGCTCACCGTTCCCGATGATGTGTTCGCCGAGGCGATGGACATTCTTGAAGCGTCCATCGACGCCGTTAAAGGAGCCTGAGATGCTAGATGAAAAAGACGCAATCGTCAGCCTGAACCTGAAAGACGCTTCTCTTCTGGAAACCCGCGCCTTTGTTAACGGCGAGTGGATTTCGAAGGACAAGACTTTCGCGGTCTATAACCCGGCGACCGGCGACTGCATCGCCCATGTTACTGACTTGGATGTCGCGGACACGTCGAAAGCCATCGACGCCGCTTATGACGCCAAGGCTGATTGGGCCGCGTGGACCGGTAAAGAACGGGCAGCAGTGCTTCGCAAATGGTACGATCTGATGATCGAGAACGCCGACGATCTGGCGACCATCCTCACCGCCGAGATGGGCAAGCCATGGCCCGAGGCGCGTGGCGAAATCCTGTACGGCGCCTCGTTCATCGAGTGGTTCGCAGAGGAAGCCAAACGCGTCTACGGTGACGTCATCCCTGGCCACCAGCGCGACAAGCGGATCGTTGTGCTGAAGCAACCTGTTGGTGTTGTGGGCTCCATCACACCGTGGAACTTTCCGAACGCGATGATCGCGCGGAAGGTGGCGCCGGCACTTGCCGTGGGCTGTACCTTTGTGGCGCGTCCGGCGGAATTGACGCCTTTGTCGGCACTAGCAATGGCCGTTCTGGGCGAACGCGCTGGCATTCCCGCCGGTGTCCTGAACGTGATCCCTTCAAGCGACAGCGCCGCAATCGGCCAAGAGCTTTGCGCCAACGAAAAGGTCGCCAAGATCACCTTCACAGGCTCGACCCGCGTGGGCAAAATCCTGATGCGACAGTGCTCTGACACGATCAAGAAAATCTCGTTAGAGCTTGGTGGCAATGCGCCGTTCATCGTCTTTGACGATGCCGACGTTGATGCCGCGGTCGAAGGCGCGATGATCGCGAAGTACCGTAACAATGGCCAAACCTGCGTCTGCGCCAACCGGATTTACGTGCAAGCCGGCGTCTATGACGAGTTCGCAGTCAAGCTGAAAGAAAAGGCAGGCTCTCTGGTCATCGGTAACGGTTTCGAAGACGGTGTGACCACCGGCCCGCTTATCAACGAGGCGGCCTTGGCCAAGGTCGAGGATCACATCACCGATGCCCTCGAAAAAGGGGCCGAACTGATCGAAGGCGGAAACCGTTCCAACCTTGGCGGAACCTTCTTCCACCCCACGGTCCTGACCGGCGTCACGACCGCGATGAAGGTCGCCAAAGAAGAGACTTTCGGTCCGGTTGCCCCGCTGTTCAAGTTTGAGGACGAAGCGGATGTCGTGGCCATGGCCAACGACAGCGAATTCGGTCTGGCCTCGTATTTCTACAGCCGTGATCTGGCGCGGGTCTGGCGCGTGGCCGAGGCACTGGAAAGCGGAATGGTGGGTATCAACACCGGCCTGATTTCGACCGAAGTCGCGCCTTTTGGCGGGATTAAACAGTCCGGCCTTGGCCGCGAAGGGTCCAAGTATGGGACCGACGACTTCGTCGAGATCAAATACCTCTGCATGGGCGAGATCGCTTAGTCGGGCTTTCGCCGACCCTGACGCTAAAAATCAGATTCTCTAGGGCGACAGGTTTTCCCCAAATGGGGGAAGCTTGTTCCCGATCTGTTGAAGTGATCGGAGCAAAATCTCCAGGAAAGGCCGTTTGCTGTTCTGGTCCTGACCAGAAGTAAAAGCCTCAAAATCGCGGTAAAGCCTTCTTCTGGGTTTTGCAGTTCACATTTCCTCGCCAAGTTTCTGTAACCACTCAGACCGGTATCACGAATATCGCTTGTCCTTTGTGCAGAAAGATCAAGGCGTGCATGAATCGCCTTTTTCTCATCCGACATCTCTAGCTCAAAATGCGGTATCCTGCGGATGTTCATTCTGGCTCTCTTCGCACGGTGAGTCATGGATAACGTTTGGGGTGGCTATCAGCCGCTCAGCTACACTCCGATTAGCAGAGAAAACGCGATTTGATTGCGACCCTAAGATATTCTTAAATCGCACATCGTATGGCGAATTCAGCGGACGGCGTCTTCAGAGGTGCTGCGGTTATCTTCGCTCGGCTCGACGTATTTCTCCAAGTCGGGCCTGTCGTAGCACTTTGAGTATACGCTGCCGATTCCGGCACCTGTGCTTCAATCTCTTATTAAAAGGAAATCGTGGCTGGGGTGGTAGGATTCGAACCTACGATACACGGTACCAAAAACCGCTGCCTTACCACTTGGCTACACCCCAACAGTGAGCGGTTAATTACGTCCTCGGCCGCCGCTCTGCAAGCCCATTTCCGACAATATTTTCTGTTTTTTTAATTAGCGCAAAAATTGACTACAGCTCGATCGGGTTGTCCTTGGCAAGCCGGTCGAACGCCATGAGCGTGTCGATCAGTTTCGGCATATCCGAAAGGTAGATCATATTCGGTCCGTCGCAGGGGGCGTTGTCGGGATCTTGGTGAGTCTCGGTGAAAAGAGCGCCGATACCTGTCGCGACAGCTGCACGGGCTAGGACCGGGGCGAACTCTCGTTGTCCGCCAGATGCGCCACCTAGGCCACCGGGTTGGGCTACAGCGTGGGTGGCGTCCATGACAACCGGATATCCGGTACGGGCCATTTCGGGCAGGGACTGCATATCGACCACCAGTCGGTTGTAACCAAAGGAAACGCCGCGTTCGGTCAACAGGATGCGTTGATTCCCTGTGCTTTCAATTTTGGCCACGACGTTGGGCATATCCCAAGGGGCAAGAAACTGACCTTTCTTAACATTGATCACAGCGCCGGTTTCACCCGCTGCCAGCAGCAAAGCAGTCTGGCGGCAAAGGAAGGCGGGAATTTGCAGGATGTCGCACACCTCGGCCACGGGCGCACATTGCGATGCTTCGTGGATGTCGGTCAGGACCGGCACGCCGATCGTGTCTTTGACCGACTGCAGCACCTTCAGGCCGGCGTCCAACCCTAGGGCAGGGGCCGCGTTAAGAGAGGTCCGGTTTGCCTTGTCGAACGACCCTTTGAAAACATACTGCGCACCAGCGGCATCGCAGGCCTCTTTCAGAGTGCCCGCAATCATCTGCGCGTGGTCGGCGCTTTCCAGCTGACAAGGGCCAGCCAAAAGGGTGAGAGGGCGATCATTGCCGACGACAAGGTCGCCGATGGGGACGTGTTTCATATTAGCCTGCTAGTTGTTCGCGCAAGACAGCTGCGGTGATCGAGATCATAAGGTAAACGCCGCTGAAAATCAGCAGGGTCAGGAAAGTATTCTCAAACGCGCGGGGGTAAGCCGCTTCGTCGGGAAGAATCGGGTTCACACTCATCGACAGAAAGCGAGTTTGGCGGTTGGCTTCGACGCGCGCATTCTCCATCTCTTCAAGCGCTGCGGTGACCATCGCCTGACGCGTTTCCATATTCATCTCGGAAATCGTCAGTTCAGCCAAAACGCTGGCCAAAGACTCTGCTCCGTCAATTTCTTCGATCAGGGACGAGCGCAACTCGGCGATGATGCCTTCAAGGCGCGCGATGTCGCTGCGCAAGCCGTTGACCCTAGCAGCACTTGGATCGGGGTTGCTAAGAAGTTGCTGAAGGGTCAGGCGCTTTTCCGTCAGTTCCGTCTCAAATGAAGAAACCTGACCCATGACGCGACCCGTTTCCGCGTCCGCATCAAAAACGGACTTTTGCTTTTGAAGGGTCAGGAATTCTTGCTGGGCCGCACGCAATTGTGCTTCGGCCTCGGCGAAATGTTCACGTGCCCCGCGCATCTGGTCTTCGCGCATCCGCTCTGTCAGCCGGTCAATCCGCTCTTCGGCGTAACCGATCAAGGCCAGTGCGAAGGCCTTGCTGGTTTCAGCGTCGGCAGCAATGATCTCCATCTTCACGATGCCTTCGGTCGTGTCATAGCTGATGCGGACATTGCGCTTGTAGAACTTATACGCCTTTTCGTCGCTCGCATCGGCAGGCAGTCGACGGATCGGGTCGATATGTTCCTGCTGATAGTGGGACTTGAAGTCCAAATCCTCGTTCAACCGCAACATCGCCTCGCGCGATTGCAGGTACCCTTGCACGTTCAGCGAATCCAACTGGGTCGCCATCCCGGTGCCTGAAAACAAGCCGCCGCCACCGCGGGCGCCAGAAGATTCTGACTGCTGAATGACAAACTCTGTTTTGGTTGCGTACATAGGCGTCGCGACCGTGTAGAAGTAATATCCCGCCAGCATGGTAGGCAGCAGGATGAAAAAGCAAAGCCGCATCACCAGCAGCGCAAAGTTGCGGCGGCGGCGGCGGACGATGTCGCGCTGAATGGCGCGGATGCTTTCGGCCTGCGCATCTGTTGTCAGAAGCTGAGGTCCCGGGGCAGAGCGGGCCGCACCCTCGGCAGGCAGGTCTTTACCTTCTTGGTATTTCGCATCGCGCACGACCCGAAGTGAACGGGGCGCTTCGAACGGGTCCAGATCATGATTGCGCAGCATACGCACCGCGTCATAGTCAGAGGCGGGCTCTAACCCGTGACGTTGTGCGTTGCGGCGGGCAAGGCGCAATTGCTTGGGCGTCAGGCCTTCAGCCTCGATCTGCTTGATGGCCTCAACGGGATCAGACTTCTTCGTGGGCTTGGCTGCGGGTTCGGGCTGTTCCGTCTCGGCCGAGGCTTTGGGCGCGCGGACGCGGTATTTCTTGGCTTTAGGAAGTGTAGTCATAAAGTGCTGCCGCCTCTTCCAAACTGTCGAAATGATAAAGCTGTCCGTTGCGCAGAACCGCAGCTGTTCGACAGAACTTCTCTAACGTCGCTGCCTGGTGCGAGACAATGACGAATGTGGTCCGGGATAGCCGTTGCTGCAGAATGCTGCCCGCGCGTCGGTTGAAGGACACATCCGTAGTGGCGGGCATCCCTTCATCAATCAGGATGATGTCGAAATCCAGCGCCAGTTGCAGGGCAAAGGAAAAGCGCGCTTTCATGCCAGAACTGTAGGTGGCAATTGGCATTTCGAAGTATTCTTCCAGCTCGCACAGCCAGCGACAGAACGCTTCGATATAGTCCGGGTCCAATCCATAGATTGAGGCAACGAACCGCGCGTTCTCGCGCGCCGAGTGCTTGGATTCCACGCCACCCATATAACCAATCGGGAAGGACACGGTGCAGGTACGATGGATGGTGCCTTCGTCGGGTTTTTCCAGACCCGCCATCATATTGATCAGCGTGGTCTTGCCCGTTCCGTTCGGGGCAAGGATGCCAAGGGAATTACCAAGCTCGACGCGAAAGGACACCCGGTCAAGGATCACCTTGCGCCGGACGCCGGTCCAGAAGGACTTGCTGACTTCGACAAATTCCAACATGCGCTGCTCTGAGTCGCCCTTGATTATCTCGACCTACTTGGTCGGTTCTTGGCTAGTTGACCTCTCGGGCAGCATTATGTCCGAAGAGGGCCCTAATTTACAATGAACAGCTTTGGAAAAGGCAAACGCTCTCCAAAATGTGTTCCTGATGGTGATGCCGTCAGGTGTTCCGTTTCTGTACCCCGGTCAGCTTTCCCGCGACGATGGCAACAAGGGCAGCGCCGAAGCTGAACAAGGCCCCCATCTTCGCAGCTTCCTGCAGGCGGATGTCGCCCAGCATGGCCGTGCTGTCGAAGGCGACCGAGGCCAAGAACAGCGACACGGTAAAGCCAATGGCGGCCACGCAGCCGATGACCAACAGATCTACCATGCGCATCCCCGAGGGCAGGCCCAGTTTCATCGGGCCCGCGGCGAACCAGCCGAACAGAAGGACACCCAAGGGTTTGCCGATTACCAATCCCCCCAGAACCAACCATGTCGGAGAGCCGATGGAAGAGAATTCCACCCCTGCGTTGAACAGGCCGAACAGGAACAGGATGACCTCTACCGGGTGCTTCAGCAGGTGCTCTACGTGGTTCAGCAGATCGGTCAGATATTGCTCTGCCTCTGCGAAGATCCCGAAGGCTCGGTCGGCATGGGGTAGCGTCGGAACGATGGGCAGAAGGCCAAGCGCGGGGTGCAAGCCAGACTTCTGAAAGGCAAACCAGCTGATGCAGCCCGCCAGAAGGTATGGCCAGAAGGACAGTTTCTGCCGCATCCAGGTCGAGTTTGGGCGGTCTTGATTGCCGCGATCAAGGCGACGCGGGAGCCAGTTGAAAGCGACATAGACGAAGATTGCCGCGCCAAGTGATACCAACAACCATTCAGGGGCAACCTCTGCCGAAGGGTAGAAGATCGCCAGAATGACCAAGCCCGCAGCGTCGTCGGCGATCGCCAGAAGCAGCAAAAAACGCACGGCCGGATGGCCAGCGCCAAAGACCAATCGGCCCACCAAATACGAGAACGCTATATCGGTTGCTGTGGGAATAGCCCATCCGCGAGAGACCGCGTCATAGGTGTCAGAGCCCAGAAGGGCAGCCAAGCCAAGGTAGACGGCAATCGGGCCAATCATGCCACCCGCGGTCGCGAATAGCGGGGTCGCGGCCTTTTTCCCGCGAAGCGAGCCGCTTTCCAAGATAATCGCTTCCCAGACTTCTTTCGCCGCGATGGCAAAGAAGAAGGCCATAAGGATGTCATTCACCAGAAAATGCGCCGTTAGCACCCGGGTTACGTCGCCCACCTCGGTGATGCCGAACTCTTCCCCGTATGTGTGCAGCCACTTAGAGGCGTCTATGCCAACAAGGTCGTTAAACCATATCGGGTATTCGACCATCTGGTGATAAGAGTGCGGATCGACATTCGCCCAGACCAGCGCCAATAGCGCGCCAGCGATCAGAAGCAGCGAATAATTCGTTACGAAATCCCAAACGCGATACATGTCTGACTTCCCCAATCCCTTGGAAAAGGAATTAGATTATGAACGCTTCTGCCGCAAGCGTGGCGGGCCTCAAGATGCGAAGGTCCACAGCATTCCAGCGACGTTAGAACCGGTCAGAGCGAAGGCAAGATAGGCGGCAAAGACACGCGGTTTGACCAGTGCCCAAACCGCAATGGCGGCAGGAATACAGCTGACCCCACCTGCAAGGACAAAGGCCATGGCCGCCCCTTGCGACATGCCTTGCTCCAATAGGCCGCCGACCAAACCAACAGCGGCGTAGCCGTTAAGGTAGGCGGGCATGCCGACCAATGCAGCCAGGATCACGGTGCCAAGGCCCTCGCCCCCCAAGACGGTCGAGATCGTCTCGGCTGGGATATAGCGCAGCATCAGCCCCTCAAACAGGTAGGCCAGCAACAGCCATTTGAACAGGAACACGGCATTTTCTAACCACGTCGCGCGGAAGATTTCGCGGCGGTCACCCTCTGTCCAGAACGCCCAGACAGGTTTGGCACTAAAGGGCTTTTTGACACCACAACAGCCACCTACGGCGGGTTTCTCGCGCAGTGGGTCGACGAATACCGCGCTGCGGGCGAAGGCCATCGTCAGAAAACCACCCATCATGCCAAGGCCAACCGCCGCGATCGTCTTGCCAATTGCGAAGTCCAGCCCGATTTCGCCCCATGTGATTGTGAACATCGCCGGGTCCATTAGTGGTGACGCAAGCCAGAAGGCCATCACTGCGGCCAGCGGTGCCCCAACTGCCAATAGGGCTGCAATAAATGGAATGACTTCACAGCTGCAAAACGGCGACAGGCCGCCCAGAAGAGCTGCCATGACGACCATCTTTGCCGGGTTTCCTTCAAAGGCTTTGGCCAGAAGGTTCTCGGCGCCGGTTGCTTTGACATAGGCGACTAATGAGATCGCGACGACAATGAAGATACCCGTCTGGGCGATGGCTTTTGCGGCGATTTCAAGCGTGGGGGCAACTGCGGGGGTGTCGACAAGAGCCAGCACCATCGGAATGGACAGGATCACCAGCCAAACCTTGTCGATCCCGGCCAAACGAGACTTGAAAGAAGGGCGGGGCAGAGAGGTTTCAGCCATGATTGTGGGCTCCATCGCAGGCATCTGCGCAACATTCGGACAACAGGAAGTCGGACAGGGTTTCGATCTGGTCAAAGCCAGCCCCAGCGCAGATGATGCTGCGCCCCTGTTTCACTTGGCTCACCAGCCCGGCTTGGGTCAGAATCTTCATGTGATGGGTCAGGGTCGATCCGGTCACTCCGCAACGCGCCCCAAGTTCCCCGATGCTCAGACCATCAGGTCCAGCGCGAACAAGGGTGCGCAAAACGGAAAGCCGCTGCTCTGATCCCAAAGCGGCGAAGCGGGCGGCCATTTCGGCCAAGGCGAGGTCGTCTGTCGATTCCATTTTCATATTTCTACAATTATAGAAATATCGAAATGATGCAAGCCCATTTGGTCTGTCCCGCTTTTGGGCTAGGACGGGTCTATGACTGCCCTGCAATCCGACATCCGCGCCTGCCGCCTGTGCAAGGACCGTTTTGCCCAGACCCACACCGCTCATGCGCCGCGTCCGGTGGTGTGGTTTCGCAGCGGCGTGCGCATCCTGATCGCGGGACAAGCGCCGGGCATGCAGGTGCATGAGAAGGGAAGGCCATTCGACGATCCCTCCGGTGACCGGCTCCGTGATTGGATGGGGATCGGGCAAGACGAGTTTTACGATCAGAATCTCCTCGCCAACTTGCCGATGGCTTTCTGTTTCCCCGGATACAACGCGAAGGGCAGCGACCTGCCTCCGCCCCCGATCTGTGCGAAAACATGGCGCCAAAGGTCGATTAAGGAAATTGGCGACGTGCCCCTGATCCTGCTGATCGGCGGTTACGCACAGAAATGGCACCTTGGCCAGTCGGCGAAAGCGGGCGTGACAGCTACGGTTTCTGGCTGGCGGGACCATGTGCCGCGCGTGTTTCCCTTGCCTCATCCGTCTTGGCGCAATACGGCATGGCTGAAGAAAAACCCGTGGTTCGGGGACGATCTGCTGCCCGTCCTTCGCGCCCGCGTGCAAGAGGTGCTGCGCCCATGACCGAGACCCCGCTAGATCAGGCACATGCCGCGATGGAAGCCAACCCGCTGGACGACGCGATCCGCATGCGGTTCTACGAGCGGTTGGCAGATAACGAACTGTTTCTACTGCTAGAGAAAGAGGCCGAGGGCGACCAGATTTCGCCCATGATCCTAGAGCCCGAAACAGGCCCCTGTGTTCTTGTCTTCGACCGTGAAGAACGTCTGGCAGACTTTGTAGAGGGAGAGGCCCCTTATGCCGCCCTTTCCGGGCGCGGTCTGGTATCCATGCTGGCCGGGCAGGGGATAGGTCTGGGGCTGAACCTTGGTGTTGCGCCGTCTTCGATCCTGATCCCGTCACAGGCAGTGGATTGGCTGGAAAGCTCTTTGCGCGACGGACCTGAGGCAGAAGAAGACACGCCCGTCGAACTGCGTCGCCCCGCTGGTTTGCCCGAAGCCCTGCTGACGGCACTGGACAGCAAGTTCGCGACGATGGCCGGGGTTGTGAAGCTGGCTTACCTTGCCGGTGTTACCTATGAAAGCGGTCGGCGTGGCCACATGTTGGCCTTCGTCGATGCACTGGATCCGGCACAAGAAGCGTTGGCCAAGGCCGTGAACGAAGCGTTGATCTTCAGCGGGATCGAGGCTGGGGCCTTGGATGTTCTGTTCGTTGCGGCCAGCGATCCATTCGCGGCCAAACTGGCGGCCAATGGTCTTAAGCTGGAAATGCCCGAACCGCCGAAAGAGGACTACACCCCCAAAGCGCCGGGAATGGACCCCGACAGCCCGCCGATCCTGAAATAGGTCAGTACCCGGCGGTCCTGTCGACTAGATACAACAGGGGCTCTCCGGCCTCTGAGCGTCGGATGTTTTCAGCCACCACCATCGCAGCGGTCTCGGCACGTGTTTCAGACGCGATGTGAGGGGTCACGGTGACCTTGGGATGAGGCCAAAAGGCGTGATCCTGCGGCAGCGGTTCTTCGCGGAAGACATCCAGCGTCGCCCCGGCCAAGTGCCCAGTATCCAGTGCAGATATCAATGCCTCGTCATCAACCAGCGCTCCGCGCCCCGGATTGAGCAAGAACGCTCCCTTAGGCAGCCAACCAAGACGTTCGGCGTTCATCAGGTTTTCGGTCTCTGTGGTGAGCGGTAGCAAAAGTACTAGGATTTCAGCGCGCTCCAGCGCTTCTTTCAGTCCGTCATCCCCACTGAAGCATGTTATGCCTGCGATGTCTTTGGGGCGACGGCTCCAGCCGCTGACGTCGAACCGAAGGCTAGCCAGAGTTTTCGCACAGGCTGCGCCAAGCGCCCCGAGCCCCAGCAAGGTCACTTTGCGGCGACGCGCCAGCGGGGGCACAGCCGGAACCCAGTGGTGATCGGGGTTCACGATATGGGCATCCATGCCAAGGTGATAGCGCAGCACATGCCCTGCCACCCATTCAATCATACCTTCCTCCAACCCAGCATCGACCATGCGGCAAAGCGGTTGCGTCAGGGTGGGGTTTGTCACGATCTTTTCGACCCCGGCCCAAAGGCTAAGCACGGCTTTGGCCTTGGTGAAGCTCGAAAAGTCACTGACCGGCCCGTGTGGAGAGTAGATGACATAATCCACATCCTCTGCCGCATGGTCCGGTGACAAATCAACCTGCAGCCCCTTCAGCGCAAAAGCCGCGTGCAGCGGGGCTTCGTATTTGTCCCACTTGTCGATGGGGGCAGAGAAGAGCGCTTTAATCATGAGGCGAATACGCCAGAGGTGCTGGCGAACCCTTTCACCTTGATCGGGCTGCCCGAGGGGTCGCGGAAGAACATGGTTCGCTGTTCGCCGGGGTCCCCTTCGAACCGCAAAGTCCGAGGGATGACGAACTCTAGGCCAGAGGCGACCAACCGGCCTGCGAGTTTCCCCCAGCTTTCAAGATCAAGGATTACCCCCAAATGCGGCATGAGCACCATTTGATCACCGACCTTGCCCGTATTTGATGTCGCAAAGGGCTGGCCCACATGCAGGGAAATCTGGTGTCCGAAAAAGCCGAAATCGACCCATGTTTCGGTGCTGGGGCCTTCAGCACAGCCCAGAAGCTCGCCACAGAATCTCCGCGCGCCTTCAAGATCGGTCACGTGATGGGCGAGGTGAGACAGCGATGGCATGGTGCCCCCTTATCTAGCGCGGTCGATGGATATGGGCACTTTGTACCAGCCCAAAGGCCGCCAACAAGACCAGCATCGCCGATCCTCCGTATGAAACCAGCGGCAACGGAACGCCGACCACCGGGGCAAGCCCCATGACCATCGACATATTCACGGCAAAGAACAGGAAGAAGGTGGTCGCGATCCCGATGATTAGTAGAGACGAGAACCGGTCTTTGTTTTTAATCGCCGAGGAAATACAGAAGATGATGATCAGCGCATAAAGCAGCAACAGCGATGAGGCGCCAACAAAACCGAATTCTTCAGCCAATGTGGTGAAGATGAAATCGGTGTGCTTCTCGGGCAGAAAGTTCAGGCGGCTTTGGGTGCCTTGCATGAACCCGCGCCCGGACCATCCGCCAGAACCCAATGCAATCTTGGACTGGGTGATGTGATAGCCCGCGCCAAGCGGGTCTTGGGAAGGGTCAAGGAAGGTATCGATCCGCCGGTATTGGTAGTCCTTGAGCAACTGCCAAGGGGTACCACGAGAGGCAAAGACACCCACGATGGCGCCGACCCCAAGGCTGGCAACCGCCGCGAAATAGGCCCAGTGAACGCCCGCGACAAACATCACAACCGCCCCGCCCATCAGCAACAATAGCGACGTTCCAAGGTCTGGCTGTTTCAAGACCAGCGCCGTGGGAATAAGGATCAGCAAAACCGGGATCAGCACGAATAGAGGTCGCGAAACCTTCTTGATATCCAGCCAGTCGTAATAGGCTGCCAACATCATCACGAGCGCAATTTTCATCAACTCGGACGGTTGAAGCCGCATGAACCCCAAGTCGATCCACCGCTGCGCGCCCATGCCAACGACACCAAAGAATTCCACCGCCAGAAGCAGCCCAATAGACCCGAGGTAGGCCAAAGTCGAAATATTGCGCCAGAACCAGATCGGGATGAAGGCGACGATGAACATGGCTGTCATGCCCATCGCAAAGCGCTTCATCTGAGGCTCTGCCCATGGCGAAAAGGATCCGCCAGCTACCGAATAAAGCATCAGGAAACCGGCGGCGGCGACTGCGCTTAAAAGCAGGACCAACGCCCAGTTCAGGTACAGAATCTTTCGCCAGCCCGTGGGGACTGATTTGACGTTATACTGTAGGTAGGTCATGCGCGGCTGCGTCCCGGTTTGGGCACGACTGGCTCACGCAGAGGAAGCGCCTCTAGCCGTTCTTTGATCTCGTTTCGTTGTTCTTTGGGATAGGCTTCAAGTGGTGGAAGGTCGCCCGCCATCGCCCGAACCGCGATATCTCGGGCAATTGGGGCCGCTGCGGTCGAGCCGCCTCCGCCATGTTCCACCACGACCGAGACCGCGATCCGCGGGTCATCATAGGGGGCATAGCAAACAAACAGGCCATGGTCGCGACGTTCCCAAGGTAGATCTTCGTTCCGAAATACCCCCTGCGCGCGTTCAGCGGCCGTAATGTTGCGGACCTGACTGGTTCCGGTTTTACCAGCCATGATCATTGTGTCATGCACGATCCGGGACCGCCGCGCTGTGCCGCGAGCGCTGTTGGAGACCGAATACATGCCGCGCCGAACCTGTCGCAGCCCCTCGGCCGAGATATCCAGTTCCAGTGCTTCCGTTTCCTGCTGATCCTTGCCGTTGATCGACTTGATCAGCCGTGGATCAACCGACCTTCCGGTTGCGAGGCGCGAGGTCATCACCGCTAATTGCAGGGGGGAGGACAAAACGAAGCCCTGTCCGATCGATGCATTCAGCGTGTCGCCGACCAGCCAATCCTCTTGCCGGTTCTCCACTTTCCACGCCTTGTCAGGGGCGATCCCGGTTGCCACCGCTGACATCGGCAAGTCGTGTTTAACTCCAAGGCCCAGCTTCCGGGCCATTTCGGCGATCTTGTCGATGCCGACACGCCGGGAGACCTCGTAGTAATAGACGTCGCAGGACTGCTCGAGGCTTTTGTTCAGGTTGACTTGGCCATGGCCGCCGCGACGCCAACAGTGGAACCGACGGCCTGCGGTCGTGTAATGGCCCGGGCACCAGACGGTTTCCTCTGGCGAAATGACGCCAGCTTCCAACGCTGCCAGGGCCGTCACCATCTTGAAGGTCGATCCCGGCGGGTACAGCCCCTGCACGGTCTTGTTGGCCAGCGGGCGGTACTTGTTGCCTGTCAGTTCGCCATAGTCGCTGCTGGAGATGCCGCGCACGAACTTGTTCGGATCGAAACTGGGGGAAGAGGCGATCCCAAGCAGGTCCCCGTTCCGTACATCCATGACAACGGCGGCGGCACTTTCCTCGCCCAACCGGGCCTTGATGAAGTTCTGAAGCCCTTCGTCGATGGTCAGCTGCAGGTCGGTGCCCGCAAGGCCCGGCGCGCGGTCCAGTTCTCGGATGACGCGGCCCTGCGCGTTCACTTCGATCCGCTTGGTGCCAGCACTGCCACGCAGGTCGCCTTCAAGTTTTGCTTCGACACCGCTTTTACCAATCTGGAACCGCGGAATTTGGAGCAAAGGATCAGGGTTCTCAAGTTTCGACAGATCATAGTCACTGACAGGGCCTACATAGCCCACGACATGAGCCATATCTTCGGCCACCGGGTAATGGCGCGACAGGCCGACCTCGGGCGTGACGCCGGGCAATGAGGGCGCGTTCACCGCGACTTGGCTGAAATCTTTCCAGCTTAGGCGATCGGCGACTGTAACGGGCACGAAAGCGCTGCGCTGCATGATCTCTTTCAACGCACGGGCACGGGCGGCTTCGTCCATCGGAATGATCTCGGCCAGCTTTGCCAGCGTCTCTTCAACATCGCCCGCATCTTCACGGACGACGACAACGCGGTAGTTTTGTTCGTTTTCGGCCAGGACCTGACCGTTGCGGTCGTAGATTAATCCGCGCACGGGCGGGATCAGGCGCACGTTGATCCGGTTCTCTTCGGCCAAGGTGCGGAACTGGTCAGCTTGGTTCACCTGCATGTACCGCATGCGCAGGGCAAGGCCGCCCATGACGACGGCTTGAACCCCGCCCAGCAATAGGCTCCGGCGGGTCAAGCGCTTGGCGCCAAGTTCCAGATCGCGGGCGTTTTTGCGCATCAGGTGCCTCCGAACCGCTGCCCATCCAAGGGGCGTTTTCGGATGTTAAAGGCATAGAGGCAAACGCCAAGCACCAGCGGATAGGCAAGTGCTGTTGTCAAAGCCTGAAGCATCCCCGCCAATAGTAGAACTGGAGGGGCGGCAACCAAGGCGTTGATGGCCCAGTGGGCCAGCGTGATCGCGATGATCACGACCGTCACCGTGCCCCATTCGACCATGAAGGGCAGGTCTTTGCCGCCGATTTGCTGGCGGCGCATGAACTCTGCCCCGATCAGGGTCAAAGCGGCCCAAAGTCCGGGGGGGCGCATAAGCAGGAAGTCCGCGATCAGCAGAACCGGTGCAAGCAACAGCAGCGGGACATAATCTGGGCGGCGCTGAATCCAGACCAGGACCAGACAAATGAGCAAGTCCGGGCCGGGAATGCCGGGAATTCCGTCTCCGACCGAGACCAGTTGAACCAGAAGGACGCCAAGGGCAAGTCCCGTGAAAATCAGGCGATAGAGCCAGCGCTGCGAGGTGCCGGGATCAACCATCGCCGGCCTCCGTGACCTGATCTACGGGCAATTTGGGGCCCACAAGAACGCCGGGAGTGTCGATCGCTTCGCGCGGTTGGCTGCGCAAAACACGCAGGAACTCCAGACGGCTGTAGTCAGCCGACAGGGTGACGCGGAACTGCTCGTCCGGGCCTTGGACCACTTGACCGACCAAAAGCCCTGCTGGGAACACCCGGCCGTCTCCGGAAGAGACGACACGGTCCCCCGGGCGCAGCTGGTCTGGGTCCTCTACGAAATCCAGAACCGGTTGAACGGTGTTGTCGCCCGCCAAAAGGGCGCGCTGTCCGGTGGGTTGAATGGTGACCGGGATGCGGCTGTTTGAATCGGTCAGAAGGATCACCCGTGCAGTGGATTTCCCGACGCCAGACACGCGGCCGACAAGGCCCAGACCATCGGTCGTCGCCCAGCCATCGCGAATCCCGTCCCGCGAGCCTACGTTCAGGAGGACAGACTGCCGGAAAGGTGAGCCACTATCGGCAAGTACAACTCCTGTTACAAAGGTCAGTCGAGGGTCCAGCCGCACCTTGTTCAGATCCAGAAGCTTGGCGTTCTCCTGCTCTAGCTGAAGCGCGGCTTCTTTCCACGACTTCATCTGTTGCAACTCTCGGCGAAGTTCCTGATTTTGCTCGTAAATCCGGGTGTAGGATTCAAAGTTTCTCAGCATATCGGCGCCGCGATCTACAGGCAGAAGAACCCAGTCGAAAGAAGGCACAAAGCGATCCACCAAAGCCGCGCGCAAGCGTTCCACCCGTGGGCTATCGATCCGCCAAAGCAGGAACAGCGCGAAACATACGAACAGAAGCACGCCGAAAACGATCCGACGGATCGGGCGCCCATAGTCTGATTGTTCGTTCCTGTTTATGGCCACGTTTGCCTCGTCTCAGGCAGACGGCGCTGCCTTAACTTTCGTAGTCGATCACATGCCGAAGTTGTTTTTCAAACTCCAGCGCTTTGCCGGTGCCCAGTGCCACGCAGTTCAGCGTTTCATCGGCGACCGAAATCGCAAGACCTGTTTGTTCGCGCAGGGCAAGGTCCAGATCCCCAAGTAGGGCACCGCCACCGGTCAGCATAACACCGCGATCCACAATGTCAGCGGCCAGATCGGGCGGGGTAACTTCCAGCGCGACCATGACGGCCTCACAAATCTGCTGAACCGGTTCTGCCAAGGCTTCCGCGATCTGCGCTTGGTTGATCTCAATCTCTTTCGGCACGCCGTTCAGCAAGTCACGACCCCGGATCTGCATCGACGCACCGCGCCCGTCGTCGGGCATGCGGGCAGTGCCGATAGAGGTCTTGATCCGCTCGGCGGTGGCTTCACCCACCAGCAGGTTCTGCTGTCGGCGAAGGTAGTTGATGATGGCCTCGTCCATACGGTCGCCACCCACGCGAACCGATCGCGCGTAAACGATGTCGCCAAGGGACAGAACCGCGACCTCGGTGGTGCCGCCGCCGATGTCGACAACCATGTTGCCTGTGGGGTCGGTGATCGGCATGCCTGCGCCAATGGCCGCGGCGATAGGCTCTGCGATCAAACCAGCGCGGCGCGCACCAGCGCCCAGAACCGACTGGCGGATCGCCCGTTTCTCAACCGGGGTCGCGCCATGCGGGACGCAGACCACGATTTTCGGCTTGGTAAAGGTCGAGCGTTTGTGGACCTTGCGGATGAAGGCCTTGATCATCTCTTCGGCCACGTCAAAGTCCGCGATAACGCCTTCGCGCATCGGGCGGATCGCCTCGATGCTGCCGGGGGTCCGGCCCAGCATCAGCTTGGCGTCTTCGCCTACGGCCAGCACTTCTTTGCGGCCGTGTTTGTTGTGGAAAGCCACAACGGAAGGTTCGTTCAGAATGATGCCCTTGCCCTTGACGTAAACCAGCGTGTTTGCTGTCCCAAGGTCAATGGCCATATCCGCCGAAAACAAACCGCCAAAAACTGCCATGTTGCCCCTAAGCCTTATATGCTTTGTTGTGTGGAGAATCCCGATTTCCGGAAAGTTATATGCGCGGGAACCGGCACATGAAAGAGGGGAAGGGAGATCAAGGCCGGTTATTGCCGGTTTTGGCCCCATAGCCGCTTTATAGGAAGCGTTGCGCGATCACACGTTTCAACCGGCGCTCCAATTTTCTAGGGTGCCTAGCTTCCAGTTCCGCGCGCAAAGATGTCGCTTCTTCATAGGAATTGAAATGGCTTCGAACGTTTCTTGGCAGTTCTTCTCGCGCGACGAGTTGGTATGATTTCGGTGTCTGTCGGTTAATCACCAAACCGTCAAAGGCCGCTGAATGGAATTCAGGTTCGGCATGGGTCCCAGTTGCGCCCAAGTGCGATGCGCGCGCCGACACCGGTTGCACCACCCGCAAATCGGGGGCATCGAAAATTGCACCTGAAATGGCCCAATCCCAACCAATGGCGTTTAGGTGTCGCGGCTTTAGCCAGCGGTGCTTCCAACACTGGCTCCACACTGGATGAAAGACCTTGTGCCAGCTTTCGCGATCGACGGCAAAGCCCAGAGAGTTGAAAGAGCGGGTCTCTGTCAGTAGCTCCGGGTGATCCGGGTAGGACATGTACGCGGTGGTTCCGCAGCATCCTGCCAACAAGTTTAGCGCCACCCAATTTGGCTTTCGGTTCTGTTGATACCAGTCAACCATTTGCAAGCTGTCAGGTGCCAGGCAAAGGTCTTCTTCGAGGTGCAGGTTGAGCTCTGATCCCGCTTCAAATGCCCGTTCTTGGACTTGCAGCGGATTCTGGGCAACTCCCAAACACGTTTGGTTCACCCAAAGCGTGAAGGAGCCCTCGGGAAGATGGGCGGCGCAGATTTCTTCAAATTGCGCCGCCGATGGGCTTGGTTCGATCCCGGCAAATAGGTGCCAGCCGTCCGGGTTACACTTTGCAAGATCCTGAACGACTTGGTTGAAAAGCTTCGGTCTTTCGAAGCCAGTGATCGTTATGGATCGTTGCACAGCAGGACCTTAGACGCTGTCCGTGTATTTTACGGTTTTGACATCAGAATCCGGGGCGGTTTTCTGGCGGCGCACGATCAGGCGGTTCAACGCGTTCACATAGGCCTTCGCCGAGGCGACTACAGTGTCGGTATCTGCCGATTGGCCGGTGACGATCTTGCCGTCTTCCTCCATTCGGACGCTGACCGTGGCCTGTGCGTCGGTGCCTTCGGTTACGGCGTGCACCTGATACAGTTGCAGACGCGCCTGATGCGGGAACAAGGCCTTAACGGCGTTGAAGGTCGCATCCACAGGACCGTCACCGGTTGCGGTCACTTGATGATCCACACCGTCAATGGTCAGGGTCAGGTCAGCGGACTGAGGTGCTTCTGTCCCGCAGATCACGCGCAGGAACTTCACTTTCAGATGATCGTTTTGGGCCGCGCTTTCGCTGTCGCGCATCAGGGCAAGAATATCGTCGTCGTGAACCTCTTTCTTGCGGTCGGCCAGATCCTTGAACCGCACGAAGACGTCTTTCAGCTGGTTGTCGCCCAGCTCAAATCCCAGATCTTCCAGTTTGGCACGCAACGCGGCGCGGCCAGAGTGTTTGCCCAAGGGCAGCGAGGTACCAGACAGGCCCACATCCTGCGGGCGCATGATCTCGAAGTTCTCGGCGTTTTTCAGCATGCCATCCTGGTGGATGCCGCTTTCGTGGGCGAAGGCGTTCTTGCCGACGATGGCCTTGTTGTACTGGACAGCAAAGCCAGACACAGCCGCGACACGGCGCGAAATCGACATGATCTTCGTGGTGTCGATCCCGGTTTGATAGGGCATCAGGTCGTTGCGAACCTTCATCGCCATCACGACTTCTTCCAAAGCGGTGTTGCCCGCACGTTCGCCCAAGCCATTGATCGTACACTCAATTTGGCGGGCGCCTGCGTCGACGGCGGCCAGAGCGTTGGCAGTGGCCATGCCGAGGTCGTTGTGGCAGTGGGTCGCAAAGATCACCTCGTCCGCGCCGGGGACGGTCTCGATCAGGCGACGGATCAGGTCGGCGCTTTCGCGCGGTGCGGTGTAGCCCACGGTGTCGGGAATGTTGATCGTCGTGGCACCGGCCTTGATGGCGATCTCGATCACGCGGCAGAGGTAATCGAACTCTGTCCGGGTGGCATCCATCGGCGACCATTGCACGTTCTCGACAAGGTTACGGGCATGGGTGACCGTTTCGTGGATCAGGTCGGCCATCTCGTCCTTGGTCAGGTTCGGAATCTCGCGGTGCAGGGGTGAGGTGCCGATGAAGGTGTGGATGCGCGACTGGCCCGCGTGGCGGACGGCTTCGGCGCAACGATCAATGTCTTTGAAATTCGCGCGCGCCAGCCCGCAAATCCTTGAATTCTTTGACCGTTTCGCAATCTCGCTAACGGCGGCAAAGTCGCCCTCGGACGCGATTGGGAAGCCCGCTTCGATAATGTCGACACCCATGTCGTCCAACATCTCGGCGATCTCAAGCTTCTCGTTATGCGTCATGGTGGCGCCGGGCGACTGTTCGCCGTCGCGCAGTGTTGTGTCGAAAATCAGGACCCGGTCCTGTTTGGATGCATTTGTCATCTGAATATCTCGTTCTTCTTAGCCATGTATTTGGGCGCGATAGGCATATCCTCTGAGCGGACGCGCCGGACCGGCACGCTCAGAGGCGGCTAAGCAGTAGTAGGGCAAGACCGGACAGCGACGCCAAGTGGCGCGCAGCAGCAGGGGCGATATGTCCGGGTCTGATCATGGGGTGGACTATACGCCTTGGGACAGAAATGAAAACCCATATTTTTCAGGGTGTAAAACGGGCCAAATCGGGGATGCAGAACCCCTACAGAAGGCGTGCAGAACCTGTACATACGATTTTGCGCCAGAGGCGTGGTTGACGTGCATGGGCAGGCGGCTAATTCCGGAGAATGGAACGCGCATTAATCATCGGGGAAAGTGGCGGCATCGGCCGCGCGGTTGCAGCAGAGTTACGGGCGAGGGGCGTCGAGGTCACCGGCCTGTCCCGATCCCATAACGGGCTTGAGATGACGCAAGAGGCCAGCATCGCCGCCCATCTGGGCGCGCTGGAGGGGACCTTTGATTTGATCCTTGTCGCCATCGGCGCGCTGGAGGTTCATGAGGCGACCCCAGAGAAATCCATGCGCGAGCTGACGCCCGAGGCGATGGTGGACCAGTTCCTTTTGAATACGGTTGGCCCGGCGATGGTGCTGAAACATGGAGCGCGCCTTCTGCCCAAGGATCGCCCGTCGGTGATTGCCGTTCTGTCGGCGCGGGTGGGGTCGATCGGGGATAACCGGTTGGGCGGTTGGTACAGCTATCGGGTGGCGAAGGCGGCGGTGAACCAAGTGGTGCGCTCTGCCTCGATCGAGCTGGCGCGGACCCACAAGCAGGCCGCCTGCATTGCGCTGCACCCCGGAACGGTGGCCACGGAATTCACCCGGAAATATGTCGGACGCCATCCCGCCGTGCCCCCGGAAGAGGCCGCAAAGAACCTGTTGTCAGTGATCGAAGGCTTGGGGCCCGACCAGACAGGGCAGTTCTTTGACTGGGCGGGCAAGCGGGTCGAGTGGTAAGGCCAACGGTTAGTGGCTCAATGGTAGCTGAGCCGTCATGTTAAAATAGATTTTGTCACAGGAAGCCGGAGTGTCCGCCACTAGCAGCCGGACTTTTGCCTGTCGTTCCGGGTCATGCGTGAAAGAAAGCTCGGCGACGCAGGTCTGGTCGATGTAGGCGCGCCAAAAGGTGCGAGAGGCGTGAACGCAAGGCAGGTAGCCAAGAAGCGGCCCTTGGGCGTTCAGCACAGTGGATAAAAGCGCGGCATCCGGGAAGTCAAAAGTCGCGTTATTGGGCGCGTCCATATCATCGCCCGCACAAACGCTGTCACGCTCAAATATGATCTGCATCTAGGCCACCATTGCCAAACGAAGGAACCGGCTTACTCGGCCGCTGTTTTCAGCTGATCCGCTTCCCATTCGCCAGTTTCTTCCTGACCGGTAGCATAGCGCATGGTGCCTTCGCCCTGACGCTCGCCGCGCTGGAAGTGGCCGACATAGACGTCGCCGTTGGGATAGGTGGCTTCGCCTTTGCCCTGAATCTCTCCGTCGACCCAGCCTCCGACATAGCGAAAGTTGATCGGGGTTACGATTTCGCCCTGACCGTGGCGCTGCCCTTCTAGGAAGTCGCCAGTATAGACGGTGCCGTCGGGATAGGTGGCGGTGCCTTTGCCGTGCCGCTGGCCATCGCTCCACTCGCCATCATAGGAATAGCCGTCGGCATAGCGCATCTTGCCGCGCCCGTTGTACTGGCCTTTGGAATAGCCGCCTTCATAGACCAGCCCGCTTGGGTGGGTTTCCACCCCTTCGCCGTCCTGAATGCCGTTGACCCAAGCGCCTTCGTAGGTCGAGCCATCGGTGTGGGTGATCTTGCCCTGACCATTGGCTAGGTCGTTTTCGAACCAGCCCACATAGACAGAGCCATTGGGGTAGGTCACGATCGCCTGACCTTCCGAGCGGCCCTCGACCCAGTCGCCCTCATAGATATAGCCGTCCTGACTGCGATAGATGCCGCGCCCGTGGCGTTGGCCCATGGCAAATTCGCCCTCGTAGACATCGCCGGTCTCATAGACCTGAATGCCCTCGCCATTTTGCAGGCCCTGTTTCATCTGGCCTTCATAGCGGCCGCCATTGGGTTGGGTCAGCACACCTTCGCCGTCGAACAGGTCATCGACCCATCCGCCAATATAGTTCAGCCCGTCCTGCGTGGTCCAAGAGCCTTGACCATTGCGGCGGTCATACAGGAACTCGCCCTCATAGACGGCACCGTCGGCATAGGTGGCCTTGCCGATCCCTTCTTTCTGGCCCGCGACCCAGCTGCCTTCATAGACAAAGCCCGAGGGGTCCTCGAGCCGACCTTGCCCCTGCTGAAGGGCGTTTTCGAACTGACCTGCGTAGGTCGAGCCATTGGCGTAGATAGCCACGCCATTGCCGGTGATCTTGCCGTTCACCCAGTCGCCTTCGTAGGTGCCGCCATCGGCAAAGGTGATCTTGCCCTGACCATGGGGGCCGCCAGCCTCGAAGTTGCCTTCGTAAACAGAACCGTCGGGGAAACGCGCGATGCCTTGCCCGCGAATCTCTCCCATCACCCAGTCGCCAGTGTATTCGTAGCCATTGGGTTGGCGATAGGTGCCGCGCCCATGTTGGACGCCGTCCTTGAAGCTACCTTCGTAGATGCCCCCGTCGTCATACTGTTTTGTAACGCTCTCTTGGGCCTGCAAAGGAAGGGCAGTGGCCATAAGTGCCGCGGCCAACAGGGATATGGACGTCCGCATCAAGTTCTCCTCGTCGCCCAAAGGCGGGTATTTCCGGTTGCACAGACGTTAAAACGTTGCCTTATCAGTGACAACGCTTTTCCTTGCCGGTCTTTCCCTTCTTGGCGGGTCTGGTATGACGGCGATGAACAAAGAGGAACGAAGTATGCGCGATCGCTTTCGCCTGACGCTTGCACAATTGAACCCCACTGTTGGGGATCTGGCCGGAAATGCCGCAAAAGCGCGTTCTGCGTGGGAGGCCGCGCGCGAGGCCAAGGCCGATATGCTGGCGCTGACTGAGATGTTCATCACCGGCTACAACACACAGGATCTGGTGATGAAACCGGCCTTTGTGTTGGATGCGATGGCCCGGATCGAGGCATTGGCTGCCGATTGTGCCGATGGCCCGGCGATTGCCATTGGTGGTCCATGGATCGAAGGCGCTGACCTCTACAATGCCTATTACATCCTGAAAGACGGCAAGGTCGCGGCCCGCGTGCTGAAACACCACCTTCCGAACGAGACCGTCTTTGACGAGGTCCGCCTGTTTCAACAAGGTCCTGTCACCGGGCCTTACAGCATTGATGGTGTTCGGATCGGCTCCCCCATCTGTGAGGACAGTTGGCATCCGGACGTGGCCGAGACGCTGGAAGAGACCGGGGCAGAGTTCCTGCTGGTGCCCAATGGCTCTCCTTACTATCGCAACAAGATGGACCTGCGGATGAACCACATGGTTTCCCGCGTGGTCGAAACCGGCCTGCCGCTGATCTATCTGAACATGGTCGGCGGGCAGGATGATCAGGTCTTTGACGGGGGCACATTCGTGCTGAACCCTGGTGGGGAACTTGCCGTGCAGATGCCTGTGTTTGATGAGGCGATCACCCATCTTGATCTGGTGCGGACCGAAGACGGCTGGCGTGCTGAAAAGGGCGAACTGGCCCCGCTTCCCAGTGAATGGGAGCAGGATTACCGCTGCATGGTCGAGGCTTTGCGCGACTATCTGGGCAAGTCGGGCTTCAAGAAGGTGCTTCTGGGCCTGTCGGGCGGGATCGACAGTGCGATCGTTGCGGCTATTGCCGCTGATGCCATCGGCCCGGAGAACGTGCGCTGCGTGATGCTGCCGTCGGAATACACCAGCCAGCACTCGCTGGAAGATGCCGAGGCCGTGGCCAAGGCGCTTGGCTGCCACTACGACTATGTGCCGATCGGCCCATCGCGTCAGGCGGTGACCGAGACGCTGGCACCCTTGTTCGGCGACCGCCCGTTTGATGTGACCGAGGAAAACGTACAGTCCCGTCTGCGGGGCCTTCTGCTGATGGCGATGTCCAACAAATTTGGCGAAATGCTGCTGACCACCGGCAACAAGTCCGAGGTCGCGGTGGGCTATGCCACGATTTATGGTGACATGAACGGCGGCTATAACCCGATCAAGGATCTGTACAAAACCCGCGTGTTCGAGACCTGCCGCTGGCGCAACGCCAATCACCGCGATTGGATGATGGGCCCAGAGGGCGAGGTCATTCCAAACCGCGTGATCGACAAGCCGCCGTCGGCCGAGCTGCGCGAGGATCAGAAAGACGAAGACAGCCTGCCACCCTATGAGGTGCTGGACCGGATCCTGGAACTGCTGGTCGACGAAGAGGCCAGCGTCGAGGACGCCGTGCAAGAGGGGTTTGATCGCGAGACAGTGAAACGGGTCGAGCACCTGCTATACATTTCCGAATACAAACGCTTTCAGTCCGCGCCGGGCACCCGCCTGACCAAACGCGCTTTCTGGCTGGATCGCCGTTATCCCATCGTGAACCGTTGGAGGGACGGCTCCGGCACCTGAGAAAGGGGGCCGTATGAGCGAGAACAAGACAAAACCATCGGAAACCCCTGCCGCAGAGCTGATCGCGGCGGTGGAACATCCGATGCGGCGCGCCGATGGGCAGACCCTGCTAGAGATGTTTCAACGGGCAACAGGCTATGCGCCCGTCGTTTGGGCCCCCGCGATCATTGGATTTGGTCGTTATCACTATCGGTACAAAAGTGGACGTGAGGGGGATTTTCTTGCCACGGGTTTTGCAGTTCGCAAACGAAACCTCGTTGTCTATATCATGCCGGGCTATGCCGATTACGGGGCCATCCTTGACCGGCTTGGGAAGTACAAGAAAAGCAAATCCTGCCTTTATATCAACAAGCTGGCGGATATTGATCTGACTGTGCTGGAAGAGTTGATCTTGGCAGGCCTGCGCGACCTGAACAAAATCTGGCCGGTCCAGCCAGCCTGATTATTCGGCCTGGGCAACGGTCACCTTTCGGGCAATAGGCTGGTCGCCACACGTGCGGCCGCGTGGACATGGGCAGGGTCTGCCTTGGCGCGGACCAGCACAGAGATCCCTACGACCGACATGGTGAATAGGTCCGCCAGCCCATCGACGTCAGCATCCGGGCCAAGGTGCTGAGCCTCTTTCGCATTTTCGAGAGCCTTGCGAAACGCGCTGCGCACCCGCTGGAGATAGGCATCGACATATTTGGCGCTGCCTGGGTCAAGTGCGGCGCGCTCGGCGGCGGTATTGGCCATCAGGCAGCCAAGGCCAGCAAACGCGCCCTCGCTTGATTTGGCGTAGCTTTGGAAAGCGGCGCGGATCTCTGCCAGACCGGCACCGGGGGCCTCGATCGGTGCTAGAACGCGGCTGAGGTTGACCGCGCTGTAGCGTTCAAGCGCGGCTTCGAACAGGTCCTGTTTCGACCCGAATTCCGAGTACATGCTTTTGCGATTCACCGCCAACGTATCCACCAATTCGGCGGTGCTGGTCGCGGCATAGCCTTGTCTTCGAAACAGCTCGATTGCGCGATCCAACAATTCTTCGCGTTTGTATCCTTTGGGTCCGGCCATTGGGTCCTCAAAAATAGTGTTTGACTCAGGGTAACCATTCAGTTACCCAATGTAAAGGTAATCGATCAGTTACCATTGAGAATTAGAACCTTGAAGGAGAACAGAGATGACCATGCAGAACATTACCGTTGTCTACAAATGGACGGCCAAACCCGGAAAGCTGGATGCCCTGACCGAGATCTACAAAGGCGTCACCCAAGCCATGAAAGACAATGAACCCGGCGCGACGGCGGTCCACGTGTTCGTGTCCAAAGCCGAGAATTCCCTGTATGTGCGGGACGAATTTGCGGATGCCAATGCGTTGGGGTTCCACCTGAGCCAGACCGCAGCCGCACATTTCCCGGACCTTCTGGAAGTCGCGACGCCCGGGCAGTTCCTGTTCTTCGGGGATGTCCCTGAACCGCTTCAGCAAGCGACGACCCAAATGGGGTTGGCAGCGGAATTCGCGGGTCATGCTGCGGGATATGACCGCTAAGATTACGAAGCTTTTTAACGGAATGCGCTCGTCATTTTGTCGGGCGCATTCGTTTTTAGGTTGGTCAGTCGATCTGCTCGACGATGCAGTCGGGAAGAACCTTCAGATAATCCGTCTTGCGGCACAGGTGGGTCTCGTCGCTCATGACGGCGGCCGCGGCGGCCGCGGCGCCTTTTTGCATCGCTTGGTGCGGGGTGTCACCGTTGGCAAGCGCCATGGACATAGCCCCCACAAAACTGTCGCCTGCACCGATCTTGGATCGAACGGTAACCTTGGGCGGCACAACCAGAAGCGCTTCGTCCTCTGAGACCATCACTGATCCTTCGGCCCCGCGTGCCAGAACAACGATTTCTGCAACACCATCCTGTACCAGTTTTCGGCCCAAATCCACGCTGTCCCGAACTGTTGACAGCGGCGTTCCGGCCAGCATTTCGGTCTCTACCTGATCCATGCGCAGGACATAGAGCGGGGCACGTTCGGCCCGCGCCAGATAATGCAGTGCTGCGCCGGAGGTATCCACCAAAAGGCGGGCGCCACTTTCACTAAGCCGGTCGTTGAGATCAGAGATGAAACTGTCGGGTGCCCCAGGCGGGTTGCTGCCAGAGATGACGGCAAGGGTCCCCGGTTTCACATGCTCGGCTATGGCTTCGATCAGGGGTTGGGTGTCGGCCCAATGCGGCCCGGGCAGCACAAAGCGGTATTGTTCGCCCGTTGATCTGTCCATTACGGCGATGCTTTCGCGGGTTTCCGATGGGGCCTCGAAAACAATGGCCTTGATGCCTTCTTCGGCCAAAAGCGTGCGCACCCAATGACCTGTTTCACCAGCCAGAGCGACAAAGGTGGCAGAGCTTCCCCCAAGAATGTGGATGGAGCGCGAGACATTGATACCACCACCACCGGGCGACATCGCCGGTGCCTCACAACGCAGCTTTGGGCCAGGCCGGACATTGTCGACGGCGGTCGAGATATCCAGCGCAGGGTTCAGCGTGATGGTAAGGATGTCGCTCATCGGGGCGGGTCCTTCTTCGTGTCCGTCATAGACTGGCATTGTCTGTGCCCACGGCCAAGAGGCGATTGTGAATTGGGGCAGGGGGTCAGTTCAACCCGACGTAAAATATCAGCGGTACCGGCAAGACCGCAATCAGGACCGTCAGGACGAAGGGTAGAGGGTGGAACATCCTGCTAAGACCCGCGATCATGGATATGCCGCCACCCCCGCCCAGAACCATGTTGCCGGGAAGGTTGATGATTAGTGCTAGCGCGACATAGCGGTGACGCAACAGGTTGCGCGCCCAAGGCGAAGTGACACCGGCGATCAGCTTTTCATGCAGTTCGGCTTCGGACAGTGCGGCGGCCTCTGCCACTAGGGACGCCGCGCGATGCAGTCCAAGCGCGTTCAGCCCTTTGTGCAACACACCCGGCGGCAACAGGCGCCCAACCAGAAAGGCGAAGGTCAGGCTGGTCGCCGTCGCCAGATAGATCAGCGGGGCCAGAGTGCCGCCGACGACGGTTAAAAGCGTCAGGCCAATCTCTGCCCCCGGCACGAAGGGGATCGCCATCAGGATCATGAAGAGGCCAATGGCCACGACAATGGCGCGGTGCATCAGCTCTTCGGTTTCGGGCAGCAAGGTCATGTCGAACCACGGGACGACGATCTCGATGACCGTGTGCCCGGCGTAGATCAGTGCGACCAATGCGGCTGCGCGCAGCAGCCAACGTGTCAGCTTTGCCAAATTGCGGCCTCTTCCTTGGTGGCTTGTTGTCCAGTGAACGCTGGCATGTATGGCCAAAGGCCTATGGTTAAGGACATTCCCTCCAGAACGCCTGCGCCCTGTTTTTGTGCAGTCTTGGTCGGACCCGACAGGGGTGCCGCAAGAAGTTGAAGGTATGATTTTGTAAGGCGCATGAAGGATTTATACCAACTTCTGCACCTTGTGTCGCTGCCGAACTAAAAAGGCCCGCCGGTTTCGGGCGGGCCTTCGGGGCAAACGCTAGGTTCGCGAATGGATCACAGCAACATCTGATAGCTGGCCGGGACATAGCGGTAGCCGTCACCGTCTGTCTGCGCATACCCGATGCCCGGGAAGGGCATGTGATAGCCGATGAACGGGATGCCGTCAGCTGACATCATATCCAGCATTTTGCGGCGTGTTGCAGCAGCAGCACCCTTGTCCATGTCAAAGCGGACCTCCCAGTCGGGCTTGGCCAGCGACCAGACATAGTGGTTGGCGAAGTCGGCCATGATCATCAGCTGCTTGCCACCGCTTTCCAGACGATAGGCCATGTGGCCCGGCGTATGGCCAAAGGCTTCTTGCGCGGTCACGCCAGAGGCAACGCTGTCGCCGCCTTTCAGGAAGCTCATCTTTTCTGCCAGAGGTTTGACTTTGCCGTCGAACCGCTCATTCGCGGCGCCGGCCCAATGGTCGTATTCGACCTGACCGGTGATGTAGCGCGCGTTGGTGAAGGTTTCGCCCGCATCGCCGGACAGCCCGCCGATATGGTCGCCGTGCATGTGGGTCAGCACAACCGCGTCGACCTGATCGGCGCTATAGCCCGCAGCCGCAATGGCCGCCGTGATGCCGCCCGCGTTCAGGCCGGTGTCGAACAGGATCAGCTCTGATCCGGTGTTGACCAGTGTCGGGGTGAAGTAGAATTGCACCTTGTCGGTAGGAATAAAGTTCTCGGCGCTGACGCTGGCGAATTCCTCGGCGCTGACATTCTGGCCAAAGATGCTTTGTGGCTCGTCCCGGGTGGCGCTTCCGGCCAGCAGGGTGTTGACCTCGAAACCCCCCAGTTTGAAACGGTGGAATTTGGGCATGGTGACCTCTTGCATGGGCGCGGCGGCGCGCGCGGCAGAGGTCAGCGAAAGAAGGGCGGGCGCGGCCAAGGTGCTGGCAAGCGCCTGACGGCGGGTAAAGGTGGTCATAATATGCTCCCTGATTGTAATCCTTGCATGCTACTACGCTGCCAGGGCCCGGTCAGATCACATCCGCGCGACCTTGAACTGGACAAAGCCGCCATCCTGTGAAAAGAGCCGCCCCAACAGGAGACCGCAATGACCGTTACCCGTTTCGCCCCATCCCCCACCGGCTATATCCATGTCGGTAACCTGCGCACCGCGCTGATGAACTATCTGATCGCCCGCAAAGCCGGCGGCACGTTTATCCTGCGTCTGGATGACACCGACCCAGAGCGGTCGAAGCAGGAATACGTGGATGCGATCAAGGAAGACCTTGAATGGCTGGGCCTGACTTGGGACCGGGTCGAAACCCAGTCGTCGCGTCTGGATCGCTATAACGCGGCGGCGGACGAGCTGCGCGAGGCGGGCCGGTTCTATGAGTGTTTTGAGACCCCGACCGAGCTGGACCTGAAGCGTAAGAAACAGCTGAACATGGGCAAGCCCCCGGTCTATGACCGCGCCGCGCTGGACCTGTCGGATGCCGAGAAAGAGGCGCTGCGCGCCGAGCGTGGCAACGGCCACTGGCGCTTCAAGCTGGACCACGAGCGGATTGAATGGACCGACGGTATCCTTGGCGATCTGTCGATTGATGCGGCCTCTGTGTCCGACCCGGTTCTGATCCGTGGTGACGGGCAGTTCCTGTACACGCTGGCGTCCGTCTGTGATGACGTCGACTTTGGCGTGACCCATGTTGTGCGTGGCTCTGACCACGTGACCAACACGGCGACGCAGATCCAGATTATCAACGCCTTGGGTGGTTCGGTGCCGTCGTTCGCCCACCATTCGTTGCTGACCGGCCCTCAGGGCGAGGCCCTGTCAAAGCGTCTTGGCACGCTGGCCCTGCGCGATCTGCGCGACCAAGGGGTCGAGCCGATGGCGCTGTTGTCGCTGATGGCGCGTCTGGGGTCGAACCAGCCGATCGAACTGTGCAGCAGCATTGACGAGCTGGTTGAAGGCTTCGACATCACCACCTTCGGGGCGGCACCGACCAAGTTCGATGCCAATGACCTGTTCCCGCTGACCGCGCGCATTCTGGGCGGCCTGCCGCTGGCCGATGTGGCCGAGGATGTGGCGGCGCTTGGCGTCCCCGCCGACAAGGCAGAGGCGTTCTGGAACGTCGTGCGCGAGAACATCACCGTGAAGGCCGATATGGCCGAATGGTGGACCCTGTTCCAAAACGGCGCGACGCCACTGGTTGCTGACGAAGACGCCGAGTTCATCGCGCAGGCCTTCGACATGCTGCCAGAGCCGCCCTATGCCGACACCGCGTGGAAAGACTGGACCTCTGCTGTGAAAGAGGCCACTGGCCGCAAGGGCAAGGGCCTGTTCATGCCGCTGCGCAAGGCCGTCACCGGTCGCGAGCGTGGTCCGGATATGTCGGATGTGCTGCCTTTGTTGCAGGTCAAGCCGTCGCTTTAACCCTTGATCCACACAGCGCCTGTGCGCAAACGGCGTGGAAAAATTGCACTTTTAGGTCATGATAGGTCCCAACGATCCCGAGGGACCTCATGGCCGACAAGCAAGCGAAATTTCTGACCGGAAACCTGTTCCGGCACGTGTCCGTCATGTCGTTGACGGCCTCGATCGGATTGATCGCGATTTTCGTGGTCGATTTCGTCGACATGATCTTCATCTCGATGCTGGGTAAGGCAGAACTGGCCGCCGCCGTTGGTTATGCCGGGGCGATCCTGTTTTTCACCACGTCTTTCGGGATTGGCGTTGCGATTGCGGCCGGCGCATTGGTGGCAAAAGCCTTGGGAGAGGGCGACCGGCAGATGGCCGGACGGCGGGCCGCGACCTCGTTGATTTACGGGGTTCTGTTTGCGGCCGTGTTTGCCCTGATCGTCTGGCTGAACCTGACACCACTGGCGCGTCTGGTTGGGGCCTCTGGCGAGACGCTGGATCTAGCTGTGCATTACCTTCAGATCATTATCCCAAGCCTGCCCCTGCTGCTGGTTGGCATGGTCGGTGGGGCCATCCTGCGCGCCCACGGGGCCGCGCGGCAGGCGATGATGGCGACGGTGGCCGGGGGTGTAGTGAATGCGGTGCTGGACCCGATCCTGATTTTCGGTCTTGATCTTGAACTTACCGGGGCGGCGATGGCCTCGGTCGCGGCGCGGATCACGATGGCGGTGGTTGCGATCTTGCCGATCCTGCGCGCGAAGGGGTTGGCCAAACCCACGCCAGAACAATTCCGTGTCGACTTTCGTGCTATTGCCGTCATCGCAATACCTGCAATTCTGACCCAGTTGGCAACGCCGGTGGGTCAGGCCTATGTCACGCGCTCGATGGCGGAGTTTGGCGAAGAGGCCGTTGCAGCCATGGCCATCATCGGCCGCCTGACACCCGTGGCGTTCGGAGTGATCTTTGCCCTTTCGGGGGCCATCGGACCGATCATCGGGCAGAACTTTGGGGCCAAGAATTTCAGCCGTGTATCGCAGGCCTATTGGGACGGTTTGATCTTCTGCCTGATCTACGTTCTGGGCATGTCCTTGATCCTGTTTCTTGCGCGGGATCCGATTGCCTTGCTGTTTGATCTGGACGGGGTCGCCAAGTCGCTGGTCTTCCTGTTCTGCGGGCCGCTGGCCTTGGTGTTCTTCTTCAATGGTGCAATTTTTGTCTCGAACGCGGCTTTCAACAACCTGGGCCACCCGTTCTATTCAACGATGGTCAACTGGGGCCGCCATACGCTTGGCACGATCCCATTCGTCATCGCCGGGGCCGCTTGGCTGGGTGCGCCCGGGGTGCTGATCGGTCAGGGCGCCGGGGGCGTCGTGTTTGGCCTTGTGTCGATCTGGATGGGCTGGCGTGTCAGCCGTCAAGGTGCCAGTGAACAGGTCGAGACGAAGGCAGAGCCCTTTGCCCGTCAGGGCCGCCTGATGTCCCTGTCACAGTTCCGCCGATAGGTTGCGCAGGTTCGCGTCGACAAAGTCCGTCTCTGTCGGCGTCAGGGGTTGATGGCGGGGATAGATTGGGTCTGACCGGTCGTTCATGACAGGCGCGTCCCACCCGACCGTTGTTTCAAAGAACCGTTCGGCCCCGGCTTGCCCAAACTCGCGCAGATACCCTTGGATCACGACATCCAGATAGCTAAGCCGGATCGGATGCAGCGCGTCGCTGTCGCGATGAAGATCGGGGATCGAATATAGGTGAACCTCGGCAGCTTCAGGGCCGCTATGGTCCGTCTGGTGCGTCGCCCCAAGCCGGTCATAGGCCCCTTCCCGTTCGTCCAGTGCCGTCCAGTCGGCGCCGGGCACGGCCGCAACCAACCCGTCGATCTGAACACCTTCGGCGGGCTCTACCGTCAGCATGGCCACCTCGCGCAACCGGGTTTGTCGCCACACCCGACGCCAGCCACGCAAGCGGCCGGGAAAGGCGGTGGTGAAGCCGTGTGTCGCGCGGTTTACCAGCGATCCGTAGCCGAAAAAGAAGGGTTCATTCATAATTTAAATGATGCCATCGTGTAAGTCGATTGCAAGGACTTGCCTGAGCCCCGGACATGCTCTAGCTTGCGCGCAGACGTTGGGAGAATCTGTTCTCAGATGCCGAAGGAGCAACCGCCCCGGTAAACTCTCAGGCCCCCGGACCAACGTCGGCACAAACTCTGGAGAGAGGCGCATCAAGCGTCCGCCGAAGGGATAGCGATCTCAGGCGAAAGGGACAGAGGGGGCATCGAAGGCGGGGGTCCGCCAAAACGATGCCGGAAGTGCGCGATGCGCCCGGCGAGACAGGGGGAACGCCAATGGCGGATTTGAAACGAACGGGGCTTTACGACCTACACGTGGAACTGGGTGCCAAGATGGTGCCGTTTGCGGGCTATGAGATGCCCGTTCAGTACCCCCTGGGCGTGATGAAAGAGCATCTGCATTGCCGCGCGCAGGCCGGTTTGTTCGATGTCAGCCACATGGGGCAGGTGATCTTGCGGGCCAAGTCGGGCGACCTGAACGACGCGGTGCTTGCACTGGAAGCTTTGGTGCCCGTTGCCTTGGTTGAGCTGAAAGAAAACCACCAGCGCTATGCGTTCTTCACCAATGACCAGGGTGGTATTCTGGACGACCTGATGGTCGCCAAACGTGAGGACCACCTGTGTCTTGTCGTGAATGCGGCCTGTAAGGACGAAGATATTGCCCATCTGCGGGCGAACCTGTCCGATACCTGTGATATCGACGTGATCGAGGACCGCGCGCTTCTGGCGCTGCAGGGTCCCGCCGCAGAAAAGGTCATGGCGCGCTTCGTCCCCTTGACCCAAGGGATGCGGTTCATGGAGGTTTCAACCTTCGAAAGCCCCTTCGGAGAGCTTTGGATTTCCCGTTCCGGCTATACCGGAGAAGACGGGTTCGAAATTTCGGTCCCGAACAAAACCGTTGTCGATTTCGCCCATTCCCTGATGTCGGAAGAAGAGGTGGAATTCATCGGCCTTGGCGCGCGTGACAGCCTGCGCCTTGAGGCTGGGCTTTGCCTGTATGGCCACGACATCGACACCACGACGTCACCGATCGAGGCCGACCTGCTTTGGGCGATCCAAAAGGCCCGCCGTCCGGGTGGCGCACGTCAGGGCGGCTTCCCCGGCGAAGATCGCATCTTTGGTGATCTCGCCGAAGGCATCGCCCGCAAACGTATCGGTCTGCGCCCCGAAGGCCGCGCGCCGATGCGCGAAGGCACCGTGCTTTACGCCTCGGTCGATGCAGATACGCCGATCGGCACCGTCACATCGGGCGGTTTTGGCCCAACGGTCGAAGGACCGGTGGCTATGGGCTATGTCAGCATTGCGCATGCCAACACAGGCAATACGATTTACGGCGAGGTGCGCGGCAAGCGTCTGCCCGCCACCGTGACGGCAATGCCGTTCCGTCCCTCTACCTACAAACGCTAACGGGAGACCCCAATGAAATTCACCGAAGAACACGAATGGCTGCGTATCGAAGACGATGTCGTCGTCGTCGGCATTACCGAACACGCTTCGACCCAGTTGGGTGACGTTGTTTTCGTAGAACTGCCCGAGGCAGGCTCGACCGTAAGCAAGGATGACGAGATCTGTGTGATCGAGTCCGTCAAAGCTGCGTCCGACATTCTGGCCCCTCTGGACGGCGAGATCGTCGAGGTGAACGAAGCGCTGGAAGATAACCCGAGCCTGGTCAACGACGACCCGCTGGGTGAGGCGTGGTTCTTCAAGATGAAGGTCGAAGACCTGTCGTCCATGGACGATATGATGGACGAAGCCGCCTATAAAGATTTCATCGGCTAAGCCACTGACCTAAAAACGAACTTCTCTCGTGGCGCCGCAATGCGCCACGGGATCTGGCCCTATTGATATGACCGGAGGCACCATGCCCTTCACGCCCACAACCTATCGCCCTTATGACTTTGCGAACCGTCGTCACATCGGGCCCTCGCCCGAAGAAATGGCCGAGATGTTCAAGGTGGTCGGTGTCGACAGCCTTGACCAGCTGATCGACGAAACGGTGCCCAAAAGCATTCGACAGGCCGACCCGCTGGAGTTCGGCAAACCCCTCTCCGAACGCGAGCTGATCTGGCACATGCGGCAGGTGGCCAAGAAGAACGACGTCTTCTCGACCATGATCGGGCAGGGCTATTACGGCACCACCACGCCCCCCGCGATCCAGCGCAATATTCTTGAAAACCCGGCATGGTACACGGCCTATACGCCCTATCAGCCCGAGATTTCGCAGGGCCGGCTTGAGGCGCTTTTGAACTATCAGACGATGGTGTCGGACCTGACCGGACTGCCGGTTGCCAACGCGTCCCTGCTGGACGAAGCGACCGCCGCGGCCGAGGCGATGGCCATGGCGCAGCGGATGTCCAAGTCCAAGTCGATGAGCTTCTTCGTCGATGAAAACTGCCACCCGCAGAACATCGAAGTGATGAAAACCCGCGCGGAACCTCTGGGGATAGAGGTGATTGTCGGCGCGCCTGACGATCTGGATGCCACCGCCGTTTTCGGTGCGATCTTCCAGTACCCGGGTACTTACGGCCACGTCCGCGATTTCACCGCCGAGATGGATGCACTGCATGAAAACAAGGCGCTGGGCATCGTGATTGCTGATCCGATGGCGTTGCTTTTGCTGAAAGAGCCGGGCGCCATGGGTGCCGATATTGCTGTGGGCAACACGCAGCGTTTCGGTGTGCCAATGGGGGCAGGTGGTCCGCACGCGGCCTATATGGCCTGCCGCGACCAACTGAAACGCTCGATGCCCGGACGGATTGTCGGTGTGTCGATCGATTCACACGGGGACAAGGCCTATCGCCTGTCCCTGCAAACGCGCGAGCAGCACATCCGCCGCGAAAAGGCGACCTCGAACGTTTGTACAGCGCAGGCGCTGTTGGCGGTGATGGCGAGCTTCTACGCGGTCTTCCACGGGCCTGAGGGGCTGAAGGCGATTGCGCAGCGGATCCACCGTAAGACAGTGCGTCTGGCGAAGGGTCTGGAAGCGGCAGGCTTCTCTGTACAGCCCGATGTCTACTTTGACACGATCACAGTGGACGTTGGCCCGATGCAGGGCCTGATTATCGAGGCCGCCGCGGCCCGCAAGATCAACGTACGCAAGGTTGGCGACACCAAGATCGGCCTGTCCGTCGATGAAACCACCCGCAGTGCCGTGATCGAAAAAGTCTGGGCTGCCTTTGGGATCACGCGTCAGGACGACCCTGATGATATCGAATACCGCATCCCCGAGGCCAACGCGCGCGAGTCGGACTATCTGACACACCCGATCTTCCACCTGAACCGCGCAGAGACCGAGATGATGCGCTACATGCGCCGTCTGGCCGACCGCGACCTTGCGCTGGATCGGGCGATGATCCCTCTGGGGTCCTGCACCATGAAGCTGAACGCCGCGGTCGAGATGATGCCAATCACATGGCACGAGTTCTCGAACATCCACCCCTATGCACCGGCGGAACAGCTGGCGGGTTACGCGCAAGTGGTTGAAGAGCTGTCGGAAATTCTGTGTCAGGCCACCGGCTATGACGCGATGTCGATGCAGCCGAACTCTGGCGCGCAGGGCGAATATGCGGGCCTTCTGACCATTGCGGCCTACCACAAGGCCAACGGCGACGCGCACCGCAATATCTGCCTGATCCCAGTGTCGGCGCACGGCACCAATCCGGCCTCGGCCCAGATGTGCGGGATGAAGGTTGTTGTGGTGAAATCGGCCGAGAACGGCGACGTGGATGTCGAAGACTTCCGTGCCAAGGCCGAAGCAGCAGGCGACAATCTGGCTGCCTGTATGATCACGTATCCCTCGACCCACGGCGTGTTCGAGGAGACCGTACGCGAGGTCTGCGAGATCACGCACCAGTACGGCGGTCAGGTGTACCTTGACGGTGCCAACCTGAACGCGATGGTCGGTCTGTCGAAACCGGGTGAGATCGGCAGCGACGTCAGCCACCTGAACCTGCACAAGACCTTTGCCATCCCTCATGGTGGTGGTGGCCCCGGCATGGGTCCGATCGGCGTTAAGGCGCATCTGGAACCCTATCTTCCGGGCAACCCTTTGGGTGGCGATATCGCAGGTCCGGTGTCGGCGGCACCCAATGGATCGGCTTCTATCCTGTTGATTTCCTATGCCTATTGCCTTGCCATGGGCGGCGCGGGCCTGACGCAGGCGACCAAGGTCGCGATCCTGAACGCCAACTACATCGCCAAGCGGCTGGAAGGTGCGTATGACGTGCTGTTCAAGGGCGGCAAGGGCCGTGTGGCGCATGAATGTATCCTTGACACGCGCCCCTATGCCGACAGCGCCCACGTCAGCGTTGACGATATCGCCAAGCGCCTCATGGACAGCGGCTTCCACGCCCCAACCATGAGCTGGCCTGTCGCCGGAACCCTGATGATCGAACCGACCGAGTCGGAAACCAAGGCCGAACTGGACCGGTTCATCACCGCCATGCTGTCGATCCGCGACGAGATCGCAGCGATCGAAAAGGGCGACATGGACCCGGTTAACAACCCGCTGAAAAACGCGCCTCATACGGTGAACGACCTCGTGGCCGAATGGGATCGCCCCTATAGCCGCGAACAGGCATGTTTCCCTCCGGGCAGCTTCCGCGTCGACAAATACTGGCCCCCGATCGGCCGCGTCGACAACGTGCACGGCGACCGCAACCTGATCTGCACCTGTCCTCCGCTAGAGGACTATGCCGAGGCGGCAGAATAGCGATACAGAACCCGTACAGACAGCGTACAGAACCTGTGCGCACGGATCTACGGGAAGGCGTTAACGCCTTTACGACAGGCTGGGGCCTCTTTTTCGAACGATAAGAGGCCCCATGCCCCGCACCCAAGTGACCCCAAACAAGATGACCAAGGCTGAGCGCCTGCACTGGTCCTCTGGCACCGATGCCTTGGCGATGATCGAGCATGATCTGCACTCGCGCCTGATGACATTTGGTCAGATCCCCACCGAATGGCACAGTATCTGGCAAGACGAAGACCGCCTCGACGACCGGCGAACACGGGTGACGGCTCGGTTTGACGCAGATGTGGTGAAGTTCTTCAAGGCGCTGGGGCCGGGGTATCAGCACCGGATGAACCGCGTGCTGCGAGCCTATACGCACATGCGGCTGGCCAAGCTGGTCGAGGGGCCTGATACGACCGACTACATCCTAGGTCTCGACCAAGCGAAGCGAGAGGGGCTGCGACCGAAGAGGCGGCACTGGGCGTGTTATCTACCGTTTCACCGAGGAGACAATGCCGGGGCATCGCCTGGTCGGCCCAAGGGTAGGCGCCCTTTGCCAACTCTCGGGGTGGGGGCTGCCTCATCCTTGATTGGTAGGAACTGAAAATAGGTCGTAGCCAGTCAAAGTTTCCAAAAACACCGCCCCGGTTTCTGTCACGAATACACCAGTCCCTTCGTACCCGACAGGGCAGGCGACGAGGTCGGCGGTGTGGTCTAGGTATTGGTTGGTGAAGGCGTTTTCTCCGACAAGCTGGCACTGGTCGGCCGGGGCGCGGTAGCCGCGGATCAGGGGCAGCTCGGTCGGGGCCGGGGCTGTGCAGGCGGCGAGCGGGATGGCAAGGATCATGAAACGCAAAAGGTCATCTCCAATTCAATGGAGATGACCTTAGCATGGTTTTCGTACTGGGGTTTAGCCTTGCAGGCTGCGCACCTCGACATCGCCTTCTTCCCGCGATTTCATCGCTAGGGCAGCTGCGTGGCTGGCTGCGGCAGTCGTGAAGTAGGGGATCTTGTCATAGAGTGCGACCGAGCGGATTTCGCGGCTGTCTTCAACAGCTTGCGCGCCTTCGGTGGTGTTCATGACAAGGTCGATCTCGCCGTTTTTCAAGATGTCAACCACGTTGGGGCGGCCTTCATAGACCTTGTTGACGACCTCACATGCGATGCCGTGGCCTTCAAGGAAGGCGGCCGTGCCGCGGGTGGCGACGATGGCGAAGCCCAGATCGACAAGGATTCGTGCGGTTTCGACCAGTTGCGGGGTCTTGTCGTCATCCTTGATCGAGAAGAACACCTTGCCGCCTTCGGGCAGGACCATGCCTGCGCCAAGCTGTGCTTTCAGGAAGGCGCGGGCGAAGGAGCGGTCCCAGCCCATGACCTCGCCGGTCGAGCGCATTTCCGGGCCAAGGATCGTGTCGACACCGGGGAAGCGGGCGAAGGGCAGGACGGCCTCTTTCACGCTGAACCACGGCATGTTCGGGTCGACCAGTGTCATCGGGTCGGCCATCGGCTGCGGCTCTGTGCTGTCGATTTCCTTGTACGCGGGGCGCTCGGGGAAGTTTGACAGGGGCTCACCCGCCATCAGGCGCGCGGCGATTGATGCGATGGCGCTATCGGTTGCCTTGGCGACGAAGGGCACGGTGCGCGAAGCACGCGGGTTGACCTCGATCAGGTAGATCTCGTCGTTTTTGATGGCGAACTGCACGTTCATCAGGCCGACCACGTGCAGGGCCTTGGCCAGCGCGTGGGTCTGCTCTTTGATACGGTCCAGAACGTCTTGGCCAAGCGAATACGGTGGCAGCGAGCAGGCACTATCGCCCGAGTGGACGCCGGCCTCTTCGATGTGCTGCATGATGCCCGCGACGTGAACGTTTTCACCGTCGCACAGCGCGTCGACATCCAGCTCGACCGCACCGGACAGGTAGCTGTCCAGAAGGACCGGGCTGTCGCCCGAGACCACGACGGCCTCTTTGATATAGCGTTCCAACTGGCCCATATCGCGGACGATTTCCATCGCGCGGCCACCCAGAACATAGGACGGGCGGATCACCAGTGGGAAGCCGATGTCTTTTGCGATCTCAAGGGCTTCGGCGTCGGTGGAGGCGATGCCATTCTTCGGCTGTTTCAGACCCAGTTCATTGACCAGCGCCTGGAAGCGTTCACGGTCTTCGGCAAGGTCGATCGCGTCGGGCGTGGTGCCCAGGATCGGGATGCCGGCGTCTTCCAGCGCATTCGCCAGTTTCAGCGGGGTCTGGCCGCCAAACTGCACGATCACACCGTGCAAGGTGCCGTTTTCCTGTTCAACGCGCAGGATTTCCATGACGTGTTCGAAGGTCAGCGGCTCGAAATACAGACGGTCCGAAGTGTCATAGTCGGTCGACACGGTCTCGGGGTTGCAGTTGATCATGATGGTTTCATAGCCCTGATCGGTCAGGGCGAAACAGGCATGACAGCAGCAATAGTCGAATTCGATGCCTTGCCCGATCCGGTTCGGACCGCCACCAAGGATGACGACTTTCTTCTTGTCGGACGGGCGCGCTTCGCATTCGACCTCGTCCATCGCGGGCGCTTCGTAGGTCGAGTACATATAGGGCGTCTGCGCTTCGAACTCTGCCGCGCAGGTGTCGATGCGTTTGAAGACGGCCTTCACGCCAAGGTTCAGGCGGGCGCGGCGGACGTTGTCTTCGTCGCGGCCGGTCAGCTTGGCAAGGCGGGCGTCGGTGAAGCCCAGCATTTTCAGGTCACGCAGGCCACGCTCTGTCAGGGGCAGGCCGTTTTTCTTGACCTCGGCCTCGGCTTCGATGATCTCGCGGATGCGATCCAGGAACCAAGGGTCGAAAGAGGTCGCGGCTTGGATCTCGTCGTTGGTCAGGCCTTCGCGCATGGCTTGCGCGATGGTGCGCAGGCGGTCAGGGGTCTGGACCGAGATCGCTTTGATGACAGCAGTCTTTTCAGGTGCACCTTCGATTTCGACCTCGTCAAACCCGGTTAGGCCGGATTCCATCGAGGCCAGAGCTTTTTGCATCGACTCGTGGATGGTGCGGCCGATGGACATGGCCTCGCCCACCGACTTCATCGCGGTGGTCAGGTAAGGTTCAGAACCCGGGAATTTCTCAAACGCGAATTTCGGGATCTTGGTGACGACATAGTCGATGGTCGGCTCGAACGAGGCCGGGGTGACTTTGGTGATGTCGTTGTCCAGCTCGTCCAGTGTATAACCAACGGCCAGTTTCGCGGCGATCTTCGCGATCGGGAAACCGGTGGCCTTCGAGGCCAGAGCCGACGAACGCGACACGCGCGGGTTCATTTCGATCACGACCATACGGCCATCTACCGGGTTGATCGCCCACTGGACGTTCGAACCGCCGGTTTCCACGCCGATCTCACGCAGAACGTTGATCGAGTGGTTCCGCATGATCTGGTATTCTTTGTCGGTCAGCGTCAGGGCCGGGGCCACGGTGATCGAGTCACCGGTGTGCACACCCATCGGATCGACGTTTTCGATCGAGCAGACGATGATGGCGTTGTCGGCTTTGTCGCGCACAACCTCCATCTCGTATTCTTTCCAGCCCAGCAGCGATTCATCGACCAGGATCTGACCAACGGGTGAGGCGTCCATGCCCGAACGGCAGATCGCTTCGTAATCGTCGCGGTTATAGGCCACGCCGCCACCAGTGCCGCCAAGGGTAAAAGCAGGGCGGATGATCGCGGGCAGGCCGATCTCGTCCAGGCTTTCCATCGCCAGCGCGACGCCTGCGGAGAGGTCTTTCTTGCCATCTGCATCTTTCGGCGCGGTTACGATTGTCGCGCGCGGGTTTTCGATGCCCAGACGGTCCATCGCGTCGCGGAACAGGGCGCGGTCTTCTGCCATTTCGATCGCGTCACGCTTGGCGCCGATCATCTCGACGCCGAACTTGTCCAGCACGCCCATTTCTTCCAAGCTAAGCGAGGTGTTCAGGCCGGTCTGGCCGCCCATGGTCGGCAGCAGCGCGTCGGGGCGCTCTTTCTCGATGATCTTGGCGACAACTTCTGGGGTGATCGGCTCGATATAGGTGGCATCGGCCAGTTCCGGGTCGGTCATGATCGTCGCCGGGTTCGAGTTCACCAGAATGACGCGGTAGCCTTCTTCTCGAAGGGCCTTGCAAGCCTGGGCGCCGGAGTAGTCAAACTCGCAGGCCTGTCCAATGACGATGGGACCTGCACCGATGATCATGATGGACTTGATATCAGTTCTTTTTGGCATGAGAGACCCCTTAGGCAGCAGCAGTCGAGGCACACCCGAAACAGGTGCACGCAAATTGTTGGGGGTTATAGCTCTGGCGCGGCGATACGCAAGGGGGCGTGGGCCTAAGAAATGAAGATTTTAGGCGTCGCTTTAGCGCGCAGAGGTCGAAGACGACCCCAACATGGGGAAAGTCCACAATAATAGGGCCAGCATCACCAGGGCAGGTCCGATAACGGTAGCCTGTGCCAAGGCGTTCAGCGGTAACAGTGTCTGAAACATCACCATGCTGATGACGGCGCCGATTCCCAGAAAGATTGCCCAGAACCGTCCGGTTGGGGACGGCGGGATGAGGCAGGGTAGCAATAGCAGCGGCAGGGTGAAGTAGTGGCTCCACCCCAGTGGGCCCATCAAGGCCAGAAGCAAGGACAGGGCCAATACTTGTAGGCCAAGCTTTGATTTGGCGGGGGCGGACCAGGACAGTGCGGCGGTCAGGGCGATGCCAAGGATCAACAACATGCGCGGCGTGGTCTGTACCCATGCGGGCGCGTTGAGAACAGGCATCACCTCGTTCGAGGTGTCGGGCATCGGGGTGCTGGTCAGCCAGCGGTGGACCTCATACAACAGCGATTCCAGTGCCCAGTTTGAATGGCCGATCGGTGTCATTGCGCTGATCTTTTGGAATTGCGCCAGCATGTGTTGGTGCAGGTCAACGCCCATCATGGCGATGCTGGCCAATAGCAGGGCAATTCCGGTCAGGGCGGTCACCGCAGCGGCGCGCCAGTTCCGGTCGAGAAGAAAGATCAGACCAAAAAGCGCTGGGACGATTTTGATGGACGCGGCGAGCCCGATTAGAACACCTGCCATAACGGCTCGGTCCCCTCGGTAGGCAAGCAGCCCTGCGACGATCAGAAAGCTGGAGGTGATCTGAAGCTGGTTGAAAAACAGCGCGCTTTGAAACGGTGTCGTCCCGACCATGAAGCCGAATGCGATGATCAGCCAGAGCGCCGCCCAAGGAGCATCTGTTGCGCCCACAAGCTTCAGCGCCATCCAAGGCAGTGCCGCAAGCATCAGGATATGTGCGATCAGGACCGCTGTGCCAAAGCTGTGCATCGACACGATGTCTGTCAGCGGTGCGACCACTCCGACCCAAAGCGGTGGATAGAGATAGGGGAAGGCAAAGCTTTCCGGCATCCCTCGGCTGATCATCAACTGACCCCAACCGCCGGGCATATCCCCCGAGAAGAAGTTTTCAGGAGAGGCATAAACCAGTTCAGGCAGCCCGGCCTGATAGGCAACCCCGGCCATATAGAGGGCATAAAGGTCGCCGCCCTTGCTGTAGCCATCTGAAATCGGATTGTTGTCGACGAAGCCAATCCAGCCAAACACCAGCCAGATCGGCACAAGGATCATCATGATCCGGGTCGGGCTGAGTTTTCTCATCTGCTCGGGCCTTTTCGCCTCTGGAACGTCTTGCACGTTTGTAGGCAGGGAAGGCGGGTCAGGGCAATGGTTGCGTGTGCTGCGTCGGTAACCTAGTTCCTGTGGGACCGCGACCCGCGGATGGAGAATCCCTTGATGGCCGACGCGCCTTTTGTTCTGTTCGATCACGGCCCATTGGGCGATCCGGCGCTGTTTGCTGTGCCCGGTTCGGTGATCCGTGCGGACACCGCGTCAGAGGTGCCCGCGGCCTTTGAGGCCATGCAAGCCGCGCAGGCGCAGGGCAAGTGGCTGGCGGGGATGGCCAGCTATGAACTGGGCTATGTGTTTTCCTCGAAGCTGGAAGAGTTGATGCCAGAGGGTCGCGATGTGCCCCTGCTGGAATTCGGTGTCTTTGAGGCGCCTGAACCGGGCGGGGCGGTTTTTGCCAAGGCCGCTGGGTTGGTGGCGCAGGCAAAGCTGTCAAAGCCTGTCCCTGCATGGGATGCCGCGCGATACGCGCAGGCCTTTGATCCGGTGAAAGAGTATATCGCGGCGGGCGACATCTATCAGGCGAACCTGACTATGCCGATGGAGGCCCGTTTCGAAGGGCCATTGCTGGGCCTTTACGGGGCGCTGGCGCTGGCGCAGCCGGTGCCGCATGGGGTGATGCTGGACTTGGGCGGCAAGCCGATCCTGTCACGCTCGCCCGAACTGTTTTTCGAAGTGGCGAACGGTGTGATCGAGACACGCCCGATGAAGGGGACCTTGCCGCGCGGCGATACGATCGAAGACGACAACCGGGCGCGGAAGTGGTTGGCCAGCGACGAGAAAAATCAGGCCGAGAACCTTATGATCGTGGATCTTCTGCGTAATGATATCAGCCGGGTCGCGAAGGTTGGCTCGGTCAAGGTGCCAGAGCTGTTCAAGGTCGAAACCTTTGCGACGGTACATCAGATGGTCTCGACCGTGCGGGCAGAGCTGCGCGAGGGCGCGACGCTGTTTGATATCTTCGAGGCGCTGTTTCCCTGCGGCTCTATCACCGGGGCGCCAAAAATCCGGGCGATGCAGATTATTCGAGAGTTGGAACCCGACCCGCGTGGTGCCTATTGTGGGGCCATCGGCTGGATTGCGCCCTCTGGCGATATGAATTTCAACGTGGCGATCCGGTCGCTGACGGTAACTGGTCCCGACCGGGTTCGTCTGAATGTGGGGGGCGGCGTGGTTTATGACAGCACCGCCGCGTCAGAGTATGAGGAGGCCCTGTGGAAAGCGCGCTTTACCAACCTCTCCCCGATGGGCTGACGCTGATCGAGACCCTGCGGTATGACCCGGCCCATGGGCCGGTACGGGGGCTTCGGCATTTGCAACGGATGGAGCGGACCGCGTCCCTGCTGGGCCTGTCCTTCGATAAGATGGAGGCTGCGGCCCATTTGGACGGCGTGATCGGCGACGGCCCGATACGGTTGCGGCTGACCTTTGCCCCGGGGCAAGGGGTGCGGCTGGAAACCTTTCCGTTGCCTCAGGCGGCGAAAGAATGGCGCGTGGCGATCTCGCCCGAGACCTTGCAGTCCGACGATCCTTGGTTGCAGATCAAAACCAGCCAGCGCGCGCTTTATGATCGCGCCCGCGCCACTTTGCCCGACGGGGTCGACGAGTGGCTGTTCCTGAACGAACGATCAGAGCTGGCCGAGGGTACGATCACCAATCTGTTCCTAGAACGGGACGGGGTTTTGCTGACCCCGCCACTGGCCAGCGGGTGCCTGCCTGGCGTGCTGCGGGAAGAGTTGCTGGAGACGGGGCGGGCCAAAGAACATGTCCTGACCTCGCGGGACATTCAGGAAGGACCGCTGTTTGTTGGCAACTCTTTGCGCGGCTTAATCCCGGCACGACTGGTTCAGGCCTAATCGCAAGCCTATATCGGATGTCAGCAACCCAAGGCGCCCGATGACAACAGTTGAACAGACAAACCGAATTATGCCCCGCCGTGTCCAACTGTGGGCCGAGTTCTTGGGGCTGTTCATCGTGGCCCCCATTATCATGGCGGTCTTCCTGCCACCCGAACGGATGTTCACCGTACTTGGGCTGGTGATGGTGCTGGGCGTGATCCTGTTGCACCGAACGCCCGGGTTTGAGTGGGGGCAGCTGAAGACCGGTGCGCGCAATATCGACTGGCGCATGACACGAACCCTGACCGCCGCGGTGGTCGCGTTCAGCCTTGTGGTGATGTACCTGACTGCGCCGGGAGATCTGTTCCAGATCCTGCGCTGGCGGCCGGAGCTTTTGGTGATGATCTGGATCTTCTACCCGATCATGTCTGCGCTGCCGCAGGAACTGATCTATCGCCCACTGTTCTTCCGTCGGTACGGAGAGTTGCTGCCGTCGCCGAAACTGGCGCTTGTTCTGAATGCAGCGATCTTCTCTTTCGCGCATCTGATGTACTGGAACTGGATCGTCGCTTTCATGACGTTCTGCGGCGGGTTGGTGTTTGCCTGGTCCTATGAAAAGCAGCGCAACTTCCCTCAGGCGGTGCTTCAGCACGCGATTGCGGGCAATTTGCTGTTCCTGATCGGGATGGGCGTTTATTTCTATTCGGGCAACGTCACGCGGCCTTTCTGACCCGGTCACGCCGCCAAATATCCTTCGCACCCGTATTCGCACCCAAATCGGGCCACTCTGACTTGACTTCCCGAGCGCTTCCATGTGTATCGGCGCAGATGTTTTAACCACCGCGCCCAAGGGGACCACGATGCACGCATATCGCAGCCATACCTGCGCCGAGCTGACAAAAGACAACGTAGGCGAGAAGGTCCGCCTGTCGGGCTGGGTTCACCGTGTCCGTGACCACGGCGGTATCCTGTTTATCGACCTGCGCGACCATTACGGTGTGACCCAGGTTCTGTGTGACCCGGATTCGGCAGCCTTTGCCGATGTCGAGAAGGTCCGCAGCGAATGGTGTATCCGCATCGACGGCGAAGTGAAGGCCCGTGATCCCGAGCTGATCAACCCGAAACTGCCGACCGGCGAGGTCGAGGTTTTCGTGCGCGAGATCGAAGTGCTTGGCGCGTCCGAAGAGCTGCCGCTGATCGTCTTCGGTGATCAGGAGTATCCGGAAGAAACCCGCCTGCGCTATCGCTATCTGGACCTGCGCCGCGAGGTGATGCAGAAGAACATGACGATGCGCTCGGACGTGGTCGCCTCGATCCGTCGTCGCATGTGGGATCAGGGCTTCCGTGAATACCAGACGCCGATCATCACCGCGTCCTCGCCCGAAGGCGCGCGCGACTTCCTAGTGCCGTCGCGTCTGCACCCGGGCAAGTTCTATGCCCTGCCGCAGGCCCCGCAGCAGTTCAAACAGCTGATCATGGCCTCGGGCTTTGACAAGTATTTCCAGGTTGCGCCGTGCTTCCGCGATGAAGACCCGCGCGCTGACCGTTCGCCGACCGACTTCTACCAGCTGGACCTTGAGATGTCCTTTGTTGAACAGCAGGACGTGTTCGACACGATCCAGCCGGTTCTGGAAGGCATCTTTGAAGAGTTCGGCGGGGGTCATAAGGTCGACAAGCACTGGCCGCAGATTTCCTATAAGGACGCGGCGCTGTGGTATGGCACCGACAAGCCCGACCTGCGCAACCCGATCAAGATGCAGGTTGTCTCTGATCACTTCCGCGGCTCTGGCTTTGCGATCTTCGCGAAACTGCTGGAACAGGACGGCACCGAGATCCGCGCGATCCCCGCGCCGGGTGGCGGCAGCCGCAAGTTCTGTGACCGCATGAACTCTTTCGCGCAGAAAGAGGGCCTGCCGGGCATGGGGTACATCTTCTGGCGCAAGCAGTCGCCGGACTCGATCGCGCAAGAGCGTGGCATCACCGTCAAAGAGGTGAACGCGCTGGTCAAATCGGGCGAGATCACACTTGGCAACGAAGCGGCCGGTCCGCTGGCCAAGAACATCGGCCCCGAGCGTACCGAAGCGATCCGCCAGCAGCTGGGTCTGGGTGTCGGCGATGCGGCCTTCTTCCTTGGCGGCAAGCCGAAAGTGTTCGAGGCCGTCGCAGGCCGCGCCCGTACCGTCATTGGTGACGAACTGGGCCTGACCGAACAGAACCGTTTCGCCTTTGCATGGATCGTGGACTTCCCGATCTACGAAAAGGACGAAGAAACCGGCGAGGTCGATTTCGAACACAACCCGTTCTCGATGCCGCAGGGTGGCATGGATGCGCTGAACGGCGATCCGCTGGACGTTCTGGGCTATCAGTACGACTTGGCCTGTAACGGCTACGAGCTGGTTTCCGGCGCGATCCGGAACCACAAGCCCGAGATCATGCTGAAGGCCTTCGAACTGGCCGGTTACGGCGAAGACGAAGTGAAAGAGCGTTTCGGCGCCCTGTACCAAGCCTTCCATTATGGCGCCCCGCCGCACGGTGGCTGTGCTGCCGGGATCGACCGGATCGTGATGTTGCTGGCCGACCAGCAGAACATCCGCGAGGTCATCATGTTCCCGATGAACCAGCGCGCCGAAGATCTGATGATGAACGCGCCGTCGGATCCCACAAACGAGCAACTGCGAGAGCTCAGCCTTCGGGTGGTAGAGCAGCAGGACTAAGATCAAAGCCCCGCCAAGCGCGGGGCTTTTTCTTGTCTGACCTCTCGAAATATATTTTTAAAACTCAGGTTTATTGGCTGGACAGTCCCGACTACGCTAGAAATGCGCGATAGCTTCGGAGGGTCCTGTGAAAATACTTGGTATTGGTTTGATAGTTGTGGCCCTGCTGGCGCCGCTGATCTGGTTGCCTGCGCATGGTCAGGGCAAAGACGTGATTGCCTTGGGCAGCCAGTATCTGGGTCTGGTGTCACTGATCGCGATGGCCTTCGCCCATCTGATTGCCACCCGCTGGCGCGGGGTCGAGGCCGTGTTCGGCCCAATGGACCAGTCCTACCGCGTGCACAAATGGCTGGGGATCGGCGCGATGGTCGCGTTGCTGCTGCACGACACGATCGATGCCGAGATGAAGGGATTGGGGCCTGAAACCTTGTTGGTCGAGGCGGCGGAAACGGCGGGCGAGATCAGCCTTTATGGTTTGCTGATCCTCGTGACCATAACCATCGCGGTCTTCATTCCCTATCACCTGTGGAAATGGACCCATCGCTTTATCGGCATCTTCTTCGTGGCGGGGTTCCTGCATTACCTGTTCATTCTGAAGCCCTTCAAAAACTCTGATCCGCTTGGGCTGTACATGACCGCGATCTGCTTGGTGGGAATTGTCGCCTATGCCTATACCGCCGCCCCGCGCGGCGTGCGGCCAAGCCGGCCCTACCGCATAACCGGCGTGTCGTCCGAAGGTAATGCCGTCGCGGTCCAAATGATGCCCGAGGGCAAACCGGTGCGCTATCGCGCGGGCCAATTCGCCTTCTTCGGCTTTACCGGGTCTGGCATGGCAGAGCCGCACCCGTTCACCATCAGCAAAGCCCCGGATGACACCGGTGCGCTGCGGGTCACCATTGCGCCCTTGGGTGATCTGACCGCGCGCCTGTCCCGTGCTTTGGCAGAGGGGCAACCAGTCACGGTGGAAGGTCCTTATGGGCATTTCGGGCGACCGGGCAAGACGCCTCAGGTCTGGATCGCGGCAGGTGTCGGCATCACGCCATTCACCGCGCTGGCCCAGTCCTTGGCGCCAGATGCCGCCCCCGTCACAATGATCTATGCCTTCCGAAGTGCTGATGAGGCCGCGCACTTGGCCGAATTGGAGGCCATTGCAGCGGACAAACCCAACTTAACGCTGGTTCCATGGGCTAGTGAAGAGAAGGGGCGTCTGGATGGTGAGGGCGTGGCTTCAATCACCGGTAAGGACCTGAGTGGCCATCGTGTGTTGTTCTGCGGTCCGGTCGCGATGCGCCGCGCCTTGGGTCTGGCATTGGCACCCTTTGGCCTGACGGCCCGGAACTATCACTATGAAGCGTTTGAAATTCGGACGGGTCTAGGGCTGCGCAGGTTGGCCATAAAGTTGATCGACCGGATTTAGCGCTTATTCCCCTGTGGCTTTGGTCTGTACCGCTGAACGGTCGGCAAGGTCCCAGTATTCGGCATCCAAAGACCCCGTCGACAAAGAGACGAACAACCCAAGCACCAGAATGGTGACCAGCGCCAGCCGCACTGTCCAATCAGACAGTTGCCACTTGTCCCGGTCTTCCGGGGGCTGGAACGATGGGTCGTGCACTTGGGGGCCTCGATCAATAATCCTAAGGATTAGGGTCACAGGGTTTTTTGTCATGGATCGGGCTGTGATGCGGCGAATAGGGTGATATCGCCATATTTGGCCGGTTTTTCGCTGATTTCTTTGGATGATCGGCGAAAACTAGCGCGTTTGTATGGGAAATGACCCTTATAATAGGTCCCGTCCCATGGCGATGCGCGTTTTCCTGAATTGGTTGCAGGATTGCTACAGCCGGGTTGGCGCGTCGATTCGTGTGTCCAGCAGCCCCTCGAGATGGGCCAGAACCTGCGCCGCCGGAGCTTGGCTGGCAAAATCCTTGGCGGCGCGTTCCAACCGGGGGTCGCTGGCAGATCGCGCAAGGCTGCCCAGAAACCGCGCGACATAATCGCGAGAGGGCGGCTGCCCGGCCTTGGTCAAGGCCCGCACCACATGGCGCAGGTCGTCGCTCAGGCCCACAGGGTCTGGCCGAATGGTCTGGTCATCGCTGTCACAACGGCGCGGGGTCGGGTCGGGTGGCAGTGCCGAAAGGATGCTGCGCTGGAACGCCAACATGGACGAGATCGGTTTGGCCATGAACCCGTCGGCCCCGGCCGCCATGGCGCGAGGCGCGGCATCGTCCTGTCCCGACAGCGCAAGAATGGCGGGGATCCTTGGCGAGGCGGTCCGCAGCCGTCTGATCAGGTCCTCTCCTCGGCCATCCGGCAGGCCAAGGTCGATCAGGATCGCATCGGGGCAATAGACCTTCAGGTGCCTGTCTGCCGAGGCAAGGCAATCGGCCCGTCGCAATCGTGCCCCGGATCGCATTGCCAACAGGCGCACCGCATCAGAGGCATAGCGACTGTCTTCGACCACAAGCAGGGTCAGCCCGACCAGCGGGCGGTTGGAAAGAACGGTGGTGTTCGGAACGGGGTGTAAAGTGTCAGGCATGGGGGCAGCTTTCGGCAGTTGAGGCCCCAGTAGATTGGAGTCTTGCCTAATCTTTCGTAAAAGATGCGCAAAAGCCGCAGGGGCACCCCTTGCCGGGGACGGTCCTGCGCCCCATAACCCCTGATAACTAGGGATAAGAGGAGAAGACGTCATGATCGGTCGCTTGAACCACGTCGCAATCGCCGTGCCGGATCTGGAAGCCGCGTCGGCGCAATATGCCAACACATTGGGTGCAAAGGTCGGCGCACCGCAGGACGAGCCCGATCACGGTGTGACCGTTGTCTTCGTCGAACTGCCGAACACCAAGATCGAGTTCCTGTACCCTCTGGGCGACAACTCTCCGATCGCGGGTTTCCTTGAGAAGAACCCCTCGGGCGGTATTCACCACATCTGCTACGAGGTCGAAGACATTCTGGCCGCGCGCGACAAGCTGAAAGCCGAAGGTGCCCGCGTTCTGGGTACGGGTGAGCCGAAAATCGGTGCCCACGGCAAGCCGGTTCTGTTCCTGCACCCGAAAGACTTCAACGGCACCCTCGTCGAGCTGGAGCAGGTCTGATGGCCATTACCTCTGCCCTCGTACTGCTGGCGGTTTGCTGGTTCATGACGCTGTTCATCGTGCTGCCCTTCATGGCGCGCACGCAGGGGGAAGAGGGCGACGTCGTGCCGGGAACACATGCCAGTGCCCCGGCCGATTTCAAACCGCGCAAAGTCGCGATCCGGGTGACCCTGATCGCCGTGCCGATTTGGGTGGTACTGACGGCGATCATCCTGTCAGGTGTGATCAACCCGCGCGATTTCGACTGGACGGAACGTCTGCCCCGTCCGACGGCTCCGGAATAAAAGCTACGCTTGGCCGCGCGCGGCCAGGCGGTGAAACTGGTGCGTGAAAGTTGCCACGCCTAAGACCGGCACCAGCAGGTTCAAGATTGGCACCGACAGCGGCACCGCCATTAGGCACCCCGCAAACCAGATCCGCAGAGTAAATCTTTTCCGCAGCTCCGAGGCGGCTTGGCGCCCGATGCGGCGCATGGCGACCATCTGGAAATATTCCCGCCCCAGAAGGAACCCGTTCACAGCCCAGAAGACAAACGGGGCAAGCGGGCCTGAAAGCAGGTAAACGATCAGGCCGACAAGGTTCACCAGGATCATCAGGCCGAAAAAGCCGACCGAATCCCGAATGACATCGGCAATCGGCATCGGCTCTACATCCGGCAGATGGGGATAGTGTTTGTCCTCGACCGCCTGCGCTACGCTTTCCAGAAAGAACCCGGTCACGGCAGAGGCGACCGGCACCATCAGAAAGATCGAAGCTACCAGCATCACGCCAATTCCGGCGAAGGTGGCGGCGTCGTCGAGCCATGTGATCTCTCCGATTACGGGCAGGGCGAAATTGTCGGGGGCCAGCCAGCCAGCGAACCAGCCAAACACGGTGGTAATGACAAACAGCGCGGCAATGGTGATGCCGATGCCCAGCCAAAAGACACCCTGAAAGCGGCGCTCGGGCAGTTGCGCCAGCGCTTTGAGGAAATCGTTGAAGATCATTCGCTTACCCAGCTTACCTTATCTTCCATATCAGGGCGGGGGCGTTCCGGCGGAGTGAATTTTTCTGTGCCGATGTGGATCAGGCCAGCAACCTTTTCGCCTTCGTTCAGGCCCAGACCGGTTTGAACGAAAGCCGCATCATGAGACGCCCAGCCAGACAGCCAGTTCGCGCCCCAGCCAGAGGCCAGCGCCGCGTTCAGCAGGGCAAGGCAAACCGCGCCTGCGGAATAGACCTGTTCGATCGCGGGGATTTTCTCGGACACCACGGGGGAAGAGACCACGGCGACGGCCAGATGCGCATTCCCGAACTGCGCTTTGGCCTTTTCGATCTTTTCGGGGTCTTCGCCAAGCTCGGCACCACGTGTGCCCACAAGGTCGGCCAGCCGCAACATGGCCGCGCGCTCTAGCACGATCAGCCGCCAAGGCTCTAGCTTTCCGTGATCCGGGGTGCGCAGGGCGGCGGTCAGGATCGGTTCCAACTCTTCGCGGGTCGGAACCGGGGTCGTCAGCGTTTTGGCCGGGCGCGAGCGGCGGGTCTGCAGAAATTCGAGGGCGGCTTCGTTCGGGTTGGGCATCGGCGTCTCCGTTGTGTCCCATCCCATGTCGGGTTTTGGGCCCGAAGGGTCAAGGGGAGAACGCCGATCGAATGTGACCTAGCCCCGGCCGCGGTAGGTCGGCACGCCCTGATCCGGCAGGAAGACACCGGGGATCGGCTCTCCGGTCTGGTAGAAGACGTCGATAGGGATGCCGCCGCGTGGGTACCAGTAGCCACCGATGCGCAGCCATTTCGGGTCCAGAACCTCGATCAGGCGCTTTGCGATGGTGACGGTGCAATCTTCGTGGAAGGCACCGTGGTTGCGGAACGAGAACAGGAACAGCTTCAGCGACTTGCTTTCGACCAGCCAGTCACCCGGCACATAGTCCAGCACCAGATGCGCAAAGTCGGGCTGCCCGGTCAGCGGGCAAAGCGAGGTGAACTCGGGCGCGGTAAAGCGCACCGCATAGTCGGTTCCAGCCTGCGGGTTGGGGACGCGTTCCAGCACGGCCTCTTCGGGGGATTGCGGGGCCTTGGTCTCGGACCCCAGCATGGTCAGGTTCTGGTAGATGTCATCATTGGCCATTGTGTTGTCCTTTCGTTCATACGCCGCGTTTGTTGCCCCAGATCAGCACGTGTAGCTGAGGCAGGATACGGGGGCGGTACCAGTTGTCGGCAAGAGCGCGGTCAACCAGCCATTCCATCCGGTCGTTGATGCCATCCATGTCGATGGCGGCATCTTCGGCCTCGGGCGGAGGAGGCGTGTGGTTGCCCGGTTGCAGATACAGGGGCAGGGCGGGGTAGCGGTCAGCGACCTCGCGGGCCCAAAGATAGTCGTCCTCGTCGAAGATCACGATCTTCAGGACGGTCGGGGCGTCCTTGGCGGCAGTCAGGCAATCGTCAAACTTTGCCCAGTCCACGACCTCGCCCGAAGACGGCGGTTTTGGGCTTAGAACCAGCGTGTCGAGCTTCGCGAACCATGGCTGCGCGACCGACCCTTGGGTTTCCAGCGCGAAAGTATACCCCTCGTCATGGCCCATTTCGATCAGCGGGCCGAAGTCCTGAATGGCGGGATTGCCGCCAGAGATCGACACGGTCAGCGGTGCCTTGGCCAGTTCCGTGACCTTCGCCCAGACCTCGGCCGTGTCCATCTTCGCCCAGGTGTGGCGGTAAGCGCTGTCGACCGCATGCAGGCTGTCGCACCAGCTGCAACGGTAGTCACAGCCGCCCGCCCGCACAAAGACGGTGGGCGCGCCAATCACGGCGCCTTCGCCCTGAATGGTGGGGCCAAAGATTTCGGCGATGCGCAGGGTCACGGGCGGTACTCGGCCCATGTTTTCGGGGTCTCGCTGACGCGGACGGCAGTGACCTGACCCCAACGGGATTTCGCCCAGTCATAGATGGTCTTGGCCAGCACCTCCGAGGTCACGGCATCATGGCCGAAGACATCGTTCAGGTGACGGTGGTCCAGCTCGTCATCAATGTATCGCTTCAGCGGCGACAGTTCGCGATAGTCCAGAACGAAGCCATTCGCGTCCAGTTCTGTGGCGCTAAGTTCGACCTCGACAATGTAATTGTGCCCATGCAGCCGGGCGCAGGGGTGATCGTCGGGCAGGCCACACAGCTGGTGCGAGGCAGAAAAGTGGAATTCCTTGGTGATGCGGTACATTACTGCGCTCCTTCCACGGCGGATTTCCAGAAATCGGGGTCTTCATAGACCGTCGGGTCTTCGACACCCGCAATATGAAAGGCCTCGCGCCGTTCAACGCAGGTGCCGCAGCGGCCGCAGTGGACCTCGCCGCCCTTGTAGCAGGACCATGTCTGGTCAAACGGTGTGTTGTGGGCGGCTCCTGCCTTTACGATGTCGGACTTCGGAACATGCACGAAAGGCGTGTAGAGGCTGATATCGGCATAGCCGTCCAGCGCTGCCTTTTGCATGGCTTCAAACGCTTCGGTGAAGGCCGGGCGACAGTCCGGGTAAATGAAGTGGTCGCCACCGTGAACGGCGGTCGCCACGGCATCAGCGCCCTTGGCTGCCGCAATCCCGAAGGCAATCGTCAGCATGATGGCATTGCGGTTGGGCACGACAGTGATCTTCATCGTGTCCTCGGCGTAATGCCCATCGGGCACGTCCAGATCATCGGTCAGGGCCGATCCGGTCAGATGCGCCCCGATGCCGGACATGTCGATCAGGTGAAAGGGAACGCCCAGACGGTCTGCGCATAGCCGCGCATAGTCCAGCTCTTTGGAGTGGCGTTGGCCATAGTTGAACGAGACCAGCCCGACCAGTTCGTGCTCGTCTGCGACCTTGTGGGCCAAAGATACGCTGTCCAGTCCGCCGGAGCAGATGACAATGGTTTTCATCAATGTAGTCCTTGTTTTAGCGAACCGGGTAGGCTGCGACCGGTTGCCGGGATCATCCCGAACAGGCGGCGATATAGACCTTGTGATGCCAAAAGGGAAGGGGTGAGCCTTGCGCTGACCCGACGTCGCCGCCAATCTGCCGGATATGAGCGATGACCTGTCCCCCTTTGCCACGCCGGGCCGCACCATAGAGGTGCGGGTAACCCCCAAGGCGTCTCGTAACATGGTCAGTGTGGATGGAGAGCGCCTGAAGGTCAGCGTGACCACCGTGCCGGAAGGGGGCAAAGCCAATGTGGCGGTGGTCAAGCTCTTGTCCAAGGCGCTTGGCGTCCCGAAGTCCCGGCTGGAACTGGTGCGCGGTTCGACCTCTCGCGACAAGCTGTTTCGGGTGTTGGGGCCCTAGCTGAACGTGTCACGATACCCCGTCGCAGGGTCGGACGGGTCTCAGACGTTTTTGGGCACAGCCTTTTCCTTGGCGATCCGATAGGCGCCTTCGGGCAGGTCCAGTGCCATGGCCAGTTCTTTCAACTGTTGCATCGACAGGGTCACGACGTGAACGCGGTCGGTCATCGGGTCCAGCTGTTCGATGGTGATGCACTCTTCAAAAGCGTTGATGGTCACATCTTCCTGAAGATGGGTTTCGCCTTCGTCCACAAGGGTGATGACGGTGGCGTCGAATTCGTGCTCGATGGTAAACATACGCTCAGGCTAGCTTGCGGATTTCGGCTTGTGAACTGGAATATGGATTTTCTGGCTGGTTCCGCGATCCCGCTTTGCTAGAGTGACCCCCAAGGAAACGAGAACAGGCAATTTCATGCGATTTACTATCCCACTTCTGTGCCTTGCGCTTGCTGCGTGCACGGAAACCACCACGACCGGTGGGCAGGTTTCAAAGGCGCCGTCTATCAATTCGACCCAGATGCAGCGGTTCAGCGCGGTTCAATCCCGTGTGGAACCCGTGGCAGAGCGTGAATGCCGCGCCCGTGCCCGGTCTGGCGTGAATTGCGACTTCAAGATCGTGATCCACCCCAACGCGGACCTGCCGCCCAACGCCTATCAGTCGCTGGAAGGGCGTCGGCCGGTGGTCACCTTTACCCAGGCCCTGTTGAACGACCTGCAGAACAGCCACGAGATCGCCTTTGTCATGGGACATGAGGCCGCGCATCATATCGAGAACCACATCGCTAAGACGCAAGTGAATGCAACGGCTGGCTCTATTTTCGGGGCGCTTGTCGGTGCGGCTATTGGTTCTCAGGTCGCGGTGGACGTCGGTCAGCAGCTGGGTGGTTCGGTTGGCGCGCGCGCCTATTCCAAGGATATGGAGCTTGAAGCCGACGCGCTTGGCGCGGTGATCACCCATAAGGCCGGGTATGACCCACGGGCTGGTGCTGCCTATTTCTTCCGGTCTCCTGATCCGGGCGACAGGTTCCTTGGCTCGCACCCACCCAACGCAGAGCGCCGTGCAACCATCAACCGGGTTGCGGCCAGCCTTTAAGGGCCGGTGATCTAAACAACAAAGCCGACCTTCCAGTTCTTGGCAGGTCGGCTTTTTACTTTTATCGGTACTTCCTCTGGGCAGATCCCGCAGAAGGCGCAGGTTACCGCAAGTGTTCGATCAGGGCCTCAAGCACTTCGGTAGGGCGTTCTTCGACCAGAAAATGACCCGCGTCTACGGCATGGCCCACCGCATTGGGGAACCAGACCTTCCAAGCCTCAAGCGGGTCGATATGATGCGCCACGGCGCCTTTGCTGCCCCAAAGCACGAGGCAAGGAATGTCGCTGGTCTGGCCAAGGTTCTCGCGGTCATGGTCCAGATCTGTCGACGCGCCCGCCGAATAATCCCCGCACCATGCCGCAACCACATCCGGGTTACGCGCCGCGCGTTCGTATTCGGCCAGCGCCTCTTTGGCAAAAAGATCAGTTGAGCCAGACAAGCCAAGCAGCGCAGAGTGTAGAAACAGGATCGGGTCCCCGTTGATCAGACGACGTGGCATGTCACCGGGCTGGGCCAGAAAGCTCCAGTGATAGTATTTCTTTGCCAGCCAATCATCCATCACCCGCCACACATCAAGCGTTGGTAGGATGTCCAGGATCGCAACAGAGCGCACCGCATCCGGATGATCCAACACCATGCGATGCGCCACCCGAGAGCCCCGATCATGGGAAACCACCTGAAACTGCGAATGCCCCAGGTGTTCCATCAACAAGATGAAATCTTGCGCCATGGCGCGGAAGGTGAAGTCATCGCTCTTGGCAACAGAGTCGCCATACCCGCGCAGGTCGGGGATGATCACGCGATGTGTTTCGGCAAGCTGCTCTGCAACTGGGTGCCACATGAAATGGGTCTGCGGATACCCGTGCAATAGCAGAAGAGGGTCGCCCTTTCCGCCCACTCTTGCGTGAATGGTTGCCTCGGGAAGGGCGACGTCGATCTCTTCGAAACCTGCGAACATGGGGCTGCGCGGGGCTAGTTCCAGCAGCTGACCAGAACCGCCATATCCGCGGCCTGAACCGTCAGGTCTTCGGGTGCGATCGGGTCGGTCCTGTCGCTGATCCGGGCCGAGACACCATTGGCCTGCAGGAAGCTGGCCATGGGCGAGACAGACGCAGCAAAGCTGACGTCTTCGGGCAATTGCCGCGCGCCGTCCGCGCGAGGCAGCAGCATGCCGATCACTGCACCAGCCGCGTCAAACACCGGCCCCCCAGCATCACCGGGCAGGGCGGAAAGCGCCAGACGGGCACGGTCGGTTTCGCCTTGCAGGCCCTTCACATCCGCCAAGGTGCCATAGGTCAGCGCAGGCAGCGCCAGAAGCCCACCATAGGAATATCCCGCCACGGCAATTTCCGACTGCAGACGCGGCGCGGTTTCACGGAAACCAGCGATCTCGATCGGCGACAGGTCGGTGGTCGGGCGCAGAAGGCTTAGACCAAGCGCCGTGTCCTGCGCGACGATTTCCGCCTCTTGCTCGTCCCCTATGGTGACGCGGGTGCATTGGTCCAAAGCGCTGGTCAGCACCGCGCCTTTGCCATCGACGAAGAAACCGGTGAACGAGGCCTCGGGGCGGCGAATTTCAAGTCCGGCAAACAGGTCGATAGACTGGTCTTCACGACCCGCTGTATCGGGCAGGACAGAGCCTTTGATCGGCGCAAAGCTGGCCTGCATCATCTGGGCCGCACGTTCCATCAGGCGACGATCTTCGGGGCGCCATGTCAGGGTGAAGCCTTTGACCTCGTCATCAGAGGTCTGAACATAGGTGTAGCTTTCGATCTGGTCGTTGCGGCCAGTGATGGTGAAGTTGCGACGATTGCGTTCGCGGGGACCTTCCAGCGGGATGATCTCTAGCGTCTGCATCAGGTCGTACAGGCCGGACATGGTGACCTCGTCCCCGGTCTGGCTGATCAACATGGCGGTCACACCACTGTCGTTCTTGGCCTTATAGCGGCTGAACGGGCTTAGCGGGGTGTCGCCCTCGATCAATCCCATCGGCATGTCCAAGGCGATCCCGGCGGCGATGTCCTGCACGTTGACCATGCCAAGTTTGCCGATGGCCGCGCGATAGTCGCCGATCAGCTTGGTGCGCTGGGCAGTGGTCAGGATACCCGTCGGCTCGGCGTTGATCCGTGCTTGGTATTCCCCCATCGCGCGGCGGGTGCCCGGCCCAAAGGCCGCATCCAGCGCACCGGAATAGACGCCTTCCCATTTCATCGCTTCCTGAATGGCGATCTTCTCTTCGCGGGTCAAAAGCGCCTCGGACCGGCGCGCCTCACGCGGGGTTTCGTCGATCAGGGTGGCGACCGGGGCCTGCGGGGTGGGGGCGGGCTGTGCCACGGGGCGGGATTGTTGGCCTTGGGGCCAGTACTGCTCACCCAATCCGGCATCTTCAGCGATATAGCTGTCCTCTGGGATGCGGCCCTGCGAACGCAACTGATCCAAACGCGCCTCGGCGCCGGGGCGCGTGTAGGGACCAAGCACGATGGCATACCACCCCGTTCCCAATCGGAACCCGGCGATATCGGGCAGGGAAGAGCCATAGACCCGCGCGCGCGCCTGCGCCTCTTGCAGGGTCGGATGCGCCTCTATCTGGACCCAGTTAGAGGTCTGTGCAGCGGAAATCGTGGTGGAAAGGCCCAAAATCAAAGTGGCGAGCGCGAGAAGTTTTTTCATTGTCAGCCCGAATAAGCAGAATAAATCAGATTCTTATTAGATGTATCTATAGTGGGCTGGATTTGCACGTTTCTATTCGGCAAAAGCACCATGTCCGGCGCAGTGCGCCCACAATGCCACAATCTTCATGCGGGGGCTTTCATGGCGAACGGAAAACTCGATCCCAAGGACTGGCCGTCCTTCCGCGATGCCGCGCATAAAATGCTGGATGATGCGCTGGACAAGATGGAAACGGCCGAGACCGCCCGTGTCTGGACCGCCCCTACGCCAGAGCTGATCGACGCGATGAGCCAGCCCCTACCAGAGGCAGGCCAAGAGATTGCGGCGATAGGGGAGCAGCTGACCGATCTCTTGCCGTTCGGGCCGGGCAATACCCACCCGCGGTTCTGGGGGTGGGTGCATGGCAGCGGCACGCCTGCCGGGCTTTTGCCTGCCATCGCCATGGCAGCAATGAACGCCAACTTGGGTGGCCGCGATACCGGCGCGATCCATGTCGAGAAACAGGTTTTGGACTGGTCCAAGGCCATGATGGGCTTTCCGCAGGACGCGAGCGGTCTGCTGGTGTCAGGCACGTCGATGGCGACGGTGATTGCCATGAAGACTGCGCGCGACGCCATGCTGGGGGTCAAGACGCGCAAGACAGGTCTGGGGTCGCATTCATTGGTGGCCTATACCTCGGCCCAGACCCACAGCTGCGTGGCGCGGGCTTTTGATATCATCGGGCTGGGCGCAGACACATTGCGGCTGGTGCCCTGTACTGACGATTACACAATCGACCTTGGCGCCCTGCGCAAGATGATCGCCGATGATCTGGCCGCCGGCCGCTCCCCCTTTGCGCTGATCGGGACCGCTGGTGCCGTGAACGTCGGGGCGATCGATGATCTGGATGCGCTTGCTGACATCGCTCGCGCGCATGACATGTGGTACCACGTCGACGCCGCTATAGGTGGCGCCGCTATGCTAAGTGACGGTCTGCGCCCACGCTTCAAAGGGTTGGAACGCGCGGATTCCGTCGCCTTTGATTTCCACAAGTGGCTGCAGGTTAATTACGACGCTGGTTGCGTTCTGATCCGCGATGCCGATGCCCATTACGCCAGCTTCAACGAACGTCCCGCCTATTTGGCACAATCCGCCCGAGGCTTATCCGGCGGTGACTTCTGGCCCGTCGACTATGGCCCCGAACTGTCCCGCGACTTCCGCGCCTTGAAGGTCTGGGCGCATCTTTCACATTTCGGCACCAAGGCATTGGGCGCGGCGGTCGACGACAACCACCGCCAAGCAAAGCTTCTGGGGCAACTGGTGGATGAAGCGCCGGGACTTCAACTTATGGCCCCTGTCGCCCTAAACATCGTCTGCTTCCGTGCGACGGGGCAGGGCGATCTGGATAAGCTGAACAACGAAATCGTCTGGGAAATGCAGGAAAGCGGCTTTGCCGTACCCTCGACCACGGTCCTGAACGGCCAGACTGCGATCCGCATCAACCTGACCAACCACCGCACCCGCGACCGGGACCTGCGGGCGCTGGTGGTGATGGTGCAGGAACTGGCTGAAAAGCTGACGGCGGCATAGGATTTCCCGCCAAATTTCCTAAGATTTCAGGCCCGTATTTCGGGGGCTTGGGCGGAAGCGACCGCACCGACGCCCCTTCAGCATACTTGAAACCGGTTGACGAGTGCGGCGGTCACGACTGTTTTGGATGATCTCACAACTCTGTCAGATCCGCCAAAAACGATGCAAATCGTCCCTAAAACATGCTTCAATCAAGCAAGGTAAGACCTCTCGACGCGCGCTTAAGAAGTCTTCGCGCGTTGCGAATGCAGTTCCTTAAGCGCAAAGCCGTTCCGATGCCCAAGACATTCAAAATGAGAACGCACATACTGGCCGTGACACTGGCCACTGCGGGTACTGCGCCGCTTGCCGACACGGTCCCGGAGCCACGGTTCCCGCCAGACAGGACAGATCTGCGGTTTTACTTCGCATGTAACGCCTTGGCCGAAACCCGTCTTCCCAGTTTCGGCGAAGCCTCGACCTGCGGAATGATCTTCGAGCGCCTCAAACTGTCCCTTGTGTCCCAGATGTCATTTGAGGATTTCAATCAGCTGCCATTGCGCGAAAGAAACAAGCTCAGCCTTCGGGGATACCGGGCTTTACACCTCTGGATGGACGAGCACCAAAAAGTCGTTGAGCTTCTGAAGGACGAGGTGACCGCCGATCAGATACCGACGGTCGAGTAAAATCAGGGGTCCAAAGTCAATTCACCTGCGTAGCAGGCCCCGCAATTGATTGACCCTTCCGTCCCGCTTGCCTATTCAGTCGCAGACGAAACCAGCAGGTGGAACCATGGCCGCGCCGCAAGACAAACCCCGCTCTTTTCAAGAGATCATCCTGAGGCTTCAAAACTATTGGGCTTCCAAGGGCTGCGCCGTGTTGCAACCCTACGATATGGAGGTGGGCGCAGGGACCTTCCACCCGGCAACCACGTTGCGCGCGCTGGGCTCGAAATCCTGGGCCGCCGCCTATGTGCAGCCCTCGCGTCGCCCGACCGACGGGCGCTATGGCGAGAACCCGAACCGCCTGCAGCACTATTACCAATATCAGGTTCTGATCAAACCCAGCCCGCCCGATCTTCAGGCGCTCTATCTGGGCTCGCTCGAAGCCATCGGCATCGACATGGACCTGCACGATATCCGTTTTGTCGAGGACGACTGGGAAAGCCCAACCCTTGGCGCTTGGGGCCTTGGCTGGGAAGTCTGGTGCGACGGCATGGAAGTGTCGCAGTTCACCTATTTCCAACAGGTCGGTGGCCACGACTGCAAACCCGTTTCGGGCGAGCTGACCTACGGCTTGGAACGTCTGGCAATGTACGTTCTTGGCGTCGATCACGTGATGGACATGCCGTACAATTCTCCGGAAGCGCCGATCCAGCTAAGCTATGGCGATGTGTTCCGCCAGACAGAGGCAGAGTACTCGCGCCATAACTTCGATGCCGCCAGCACCGAGATGCTGTTTCGCCACTTCGAAGATGCGGAAGCCGAGTGCGAAGAGATCCTGTCCCATCCGGCAGAGGACCCCAAGACCGGCAAGACCATCATCATGGCGCACCCTGCCTATGACCAGTGCATCAAAGCCTCGCACCTGTTCAACCTGCTGGACGCGCGCGGCGTGATTTCTGTCACCGAACGCCAGGCCTACATCGGCCGCGTCCGCGCGCTTGCCAAGAAATGCGCCGACGCCTTCGTTCAGACGGAGGCTGGCGGATGGCAGGCCTAACTTGGGGCAAATTCATGGTTGGATCTGTCGTCGTTGCAGCCATCGCCGCTGGTGTCGGGGTCTGGTACACGCAGGAAAGAGCTTTCTATGCGCCGGTAGCGGTTGAAGACGCTAAGGTCGAGATCACCTCGATCACTTCGGGTAAGCCCGAGGTGATCCTGACCGAGAACCTGACCGCCATCGATTCCGAAAGCTCGCCAATCCGCTATCGTGCCTGTTTCACCACGCCGACGTCCTTGGCGCTGTTGACCGAAACCTACGAGGTCTTCGATCGCGCTGTGCCGCTGGTCGCGCCCGACACGTTCGACTGTTTCAACGCCGCCGCTATTGGCGAGGCGCTGGAAAGCGAAGAGGCCATCGCCTTCATGGGTGAAAAACACATCGAATATGGCATTGACCGCATTGTCGCCGTCTACCCAGACGGCCGCGGCTTTGTCTGGAACCAAGTCAATTCCTGCGGCAAGTCGGCATTCTCCGGCAACCCGCTGCCCCTTGGCTGCCCGCTACCGCCGGAGAAAAACTGATGCCCGATCTGCTGATTGAACTGTTTTCCGAGGAAATCCCCGCCCGTATGCAGGCGAAGGCTGCCGAGGATCTGAAGAAACGCGTGACCGACGGTCTGGTCGACGCGGGTCTGACCTATGCCCATGCCGGGGCCTATTCGACCCCGCGCCGTCTGGCGTTGCAGGTCGAAGGTCTGCTGGCCGAAAGCCCGAACACCCGTGAAGAACGCAAAGGCCCCAAGGTTGGCGCGCCTGAAAAGGCGATTGAGGGCTTCCTGCGGTCGACCGGCTTGACCATGGACGATCTGGAAATCCGTGATGACAAGAAGGGCCAGGTCTATTTCGCCGTGATCGAAAAAACCGGTCGCCCCGCGGCCGAGATCGTGGCCCATGTCCTGTCGGACGTGATCCGCAACTTCCCGTGGCCGAAATCCATGCGTTGGGGCTCTGGTTCCTTGCGTTGGGTGCGCCCGCTGCACTCGATCCTGTGCATCCTGTCGGATGAAGAGGGCTCGCAGGTCGTTCCGATGGAAATCGACGGGATTGCTGCCGGCAACACGACCGAGGGGCACCGTTTCATGTCCACGGGCAGCATCGCTGTCACCGGGTTTGACGACTATGCCGCCAAGCTGAAGCGCGCCAATGTCATCTTGGATGCCGAGGAACGCGCCGAGGCGATCTGGCACGACGCCACCAACATGGCTTTTGCGGCCGGTTTGGAAGTGGTCGACGACAAAGGGCTGCTGGCCGAAGTTGCCGGTTTGGTCGAATGGCCCGTCGTCCTGATGGGAGAGATCGCAGAGGACTTTCTTGGTCTACCGCCCGAGGTTCTGCAGACCTCAATGAAAGAACACCAAAAGTTCTTCTCGGTCCGCGACCCGAAGTCGGGCAAGATCGTGCGCTTCATCACCGTGGCGAACCGCGAAACCGCCGATAATGGCGCCACCATTCTGGCGGGGAACCAGAAAGTTCTGTTCGCCCGCCTGTCGGACGCCAAGTTCTTCTGGGAAAACGATCTGCGTGTTGCCAAGTCTGACCTGTCGCGGTGGACTGACAAGCTGTCGAACGTGACTTTCCACAACAAACTGGGCAGCCAGAAAGCACGGATCGAACGGATTGCGGCGCTGGCGGTCAAGCTGGCTTCGGTCGTGGGTGCGGATGCTGATCTGGTCGCAAAAGCCGCCGAAGTGGCCAAAGCAGACCTGTCGTCCGAAATGATCTATGAATTCCCGGAACTGCAGGGCCTGATGGGCCGCTACTATGCTGAGGCTGCGGGCCTGCCGCGCGAAGTTGCGGCAGCGTGCGAAGAGCATTACTCGCCGCTTGGCCCGTCTGACGATGTACCGACCGCCCCAGTCTCTGTTGCGGTGGCGCTGGCGGACAAGCTGGACACGCTGACGGGGTTCTGGGCGATTGATGAAAAGCCGACCGGCTCGAAAGACCCGTTCGCGCTGCGTCGTGCAGCCTTGGGTGTGATCCGTCTGGTCCTGACCAATGATCTGCGCCTGAATCTGGACCACTTCTTTGACGCGCAGCTTCTGCGCCACGAGATCGAAGTGACCGATTCAGAAGAAACAGAGTTGCTGAACGAAATGCTGACAGAAGTGGCCCAGCACGGTGTCTTTGGGTCGGCTGTTCGCGCCATCATCGAACGACTGGACGGCGATGCCCCGGAATGGATCGCGAAGCTGAAAGATCACGAACCGGATGTCGCCGAAAACCTGCTGAGCTTCTTCCACGACCGTCTGAAGGTCTATCTGCGGGATCAAGGCGTGCGCCATGATGTGATCGACGCCTGCCTCGCGATGCCGGGCAGTGACGATCTGACTTTGCTGGTGAAGCGCGCGACCGCCTTGTCGGACTTCCTGAAGACAGACGATGGCGAGAACCTGTTGCAGGGCTTCAAACGCGCGAACAACATCCTAAGCCAGGCCGAAGAAAAAGACGGTGTGTCCTATGAATTCGGCGCGGATCCGAAATTTGCCGAAGACGCCACAGAGAAGGCCCTTTTCGAGGCTCTTGAAACCGCCAAGGGTGCGATCTCTTCGGCCATCGAGGCCGAAGATTTCGCCGCCGCCATGGGCGGCATGGCCGCGTTGCGGGGGCCGATCGATGCGTTTTTCGAGTCTGTGCAGGTGAACACCGACAACGAGATTGTGCGTCGCAATCGTCTGAATATGCTGCATACGATCCGCGAAACCTGTTCTCAGGTGGCAGATTTGTCGCGCGTTGAAGGTTAAAATCACCCTGTTTTGGCGCAGGTTCCCGAATTGCCCGCAGGGCAGGGGGACCTGCCCGAAGTGACGCCTTGTGCAACTGCAGAAACTGGTTATCTTTGACCCCCGGAATAATGGGGGCAATCTATGCTTCGCGAAATGGCCGAGTTTCATGAGATAACGCAAACTGCACCGATCACGGTGGCAGAGCACGGGGGGCGCGCAAAGTGCCTGCAGCGCCTTGTGCGGTTGGATTTGCCGGTTCCGCAGACCGTTGCGATCTCTTTTGACACGGTGCATCAGATTGCGGCCGGACACCGTTTGGATACCGATGCCCTTTTGGCGGTATTTGGCGAGGCGCCCTTGGTGTCTGTGCGGCCAAGCTCGGAAGACCCGGATTGGGGTGGACCCGGTGCGATCCTGAATATCGGGATGAATGACGACCGCCACGCCGAACTGGTCAAGACGCAGGGGCAGGATGTTGCGGATCGACTGTATCGCCGCTTTGTCCAAACCTTTGCCATCCACGTCGCCCGGCTGGACCCGGATATGTTCGACGGCCAAAAGCCATTGGCCGAGGTTCTTGACGCCTACGAAGATGAAACGGACGAGGCTTTTCCGCAGGACCCGGGTTATCAGCTGCACATGGTGCTGCGTTCCATGGCGCGCGCTTGGGAAGGCACGACCGCCCGCCTGCTGCGGCAGGCCAAAGGCGCGCCAGCAGATGCCGGGCTTGGCCTGATCGTGCAGCGCATGGCCTTTGGTATCGGGGCAGAGGAAAGCGGATCGGGCGTGATCCAGTTTGTGGACCCCACCACCGGGCTGCCGCAGATCACCGGCCGATATATGAGCCAGAGCCAAGGCCGCGATGCGCTGGCCGGGGACGGGGGCGTGTTGTACCTGACCCGCGATCCGCGAGGGCCCTCGCTGGAAGAGCAATGCGATACGGCATTCAAGGAACTGATCGAGGCCGGAAAAGTCTGCCGCACCAAGCTGCGGGAAGAGATGCAGATCGAATTCACGATCGAAGCCGGTCACCTGCACATTCTGGACGCGGTCCGCGTTCAACGCTCGTCCCGGGCCAGTGTCCGGATCGCAGTGGAACTGGCGCGTGAGGGCGTGATCTCGAAAGAAGAAGCGCTGCTTCGGATCGAACCGCGCGCTTTGTCCGAGTTGATGCACAGTCAGGTTGATCCGCGCGGCAAGCGCGATCGCTTTGCCCGGGGCATCGCGGCCAGCCCGGGTGCTGCCAGCGGCAAGCTTGTGTTCAGTTCGGCCGCCGCACAGGCCAGTGCTGCCCGCGATGAGGCCTGCGTTCTGGTACGTCAGGAAACCCAGCCCGAAGACATTCGTGGCATGCATGCCGCCAACGCCGTTCTGACGGTTCGTGGCGGGGTTACCAGCCACGCCGCCGTTATCGCACGTGGTCTTGGCCTGCCGTGCGTGGTGGGGGCCTCGGACATCACCCTACGCTCGCGCGATGGCGTTCTGGTCACTGCGGATGGGCGAACCCTGAACGAAGGTGATCTGGTGACCATCGACGGCGGTACCGGCGAAGCGCTGATGGGCGAGGTCGAGATGCTTCCGCCCGCCGTGGATGACTGCTTTTCGGCTTTGCTAAGCTGGGCCGAAGAACTGGGCGGCATGAAAGTGCGCGCCAATGCCGATACGCCGGATGACGCGCGTACAGCCCGCCGGTTTGGTGCCGACGGGATCGGCCTTTGCCGGACCGAGCATATGTTCTTCGAGGGCGACCGCCTGACCGTGATGCGTGAAACCATCTTTGCCGATGAAGAAACCGACCGCCGGGCCGCGCTGGATCAGCTGCTGCCGATGCAGCGCGAGGACTTCGTGCGCCTGTTCCAGATCATGGAAGGCCTGCCGGTCTGTATTCGCCTGTTTGACCCGCCGCTTCACGAATTCATGCCCCGCGACCGCAGCGGCATCCGTGCCATGGCCGAGGCGTTGGACCTGCCGATCTCGCAGGTGACCCGCCGGATCGAGGCGCTATCCGAATTCAACCCTATGCTGGGGATGCGCGGCGTGCGCCTTGGCGTGCTGTTCCCTGAAATCTACGAGATGCAGGCCCGCGCGATTTTTGAAGCCACGATCGAGGCTGGCGAGCGCGGTCGTCTGGTCGAGCCGGAAATCATGATCCCCCTGGTCTCGGCAATGCGCGAGGTCGAGCTGGTCAAGAACAGCGTCGACGCCATCGCCGTGGCGGTTCACAACCAGACCGGGGCAGAGTTCAAATACAAGCTGGGCGTCATGGTGGAAACGCCGCGCGCTGCGCTGCGGGCAGGCGATATTGCCAGCCATGCGGCTTTCCTAAGCTTCGGGACCAACGACCTGACGCAGATGACCTATGGGCTTAGTCGGGATGACGCCGGGCGCTTTATGGGGGCCTATGTCCAGCAGGGCGTTTACCCAGAGGATCCGTTCCACACGCTGGATTTGGATGGAGTTGGCGAACTATTGCTGATTGGTGTTCAGCGCGCTCGAGAGGCGCAAAAAGACGTTGTGATTTCCATCTGCGGAGAGCACGGCGGCAACCCCGAATCAATCGCGTTTTGCCAAGACGCTGGCGTTGATTACGTGTCCTGTTCGCCATTTCGTGTGCCCATAGCGCGTCTTGCGATCGCTCATGCGGTGTTGCGCAAGGCGCATGGCGCCGCCGCCTGAAAATCCGCTTCCGGAAAATAGGGCTTTGAAAAATATAGGAAAAATTTACCTTCCGGGTCCGAAAAGTCCTAAATCTTTAGCAAGCGTCCCGTTTTTTGCATAGCTGCGTTGCATCAGACGACCTACCCGAACCCGTCATAGGGGGCTATGTCGCCTGACGGTTTGCTGAGAATTAAGGCAATTTGGGGGCTAACCAATGATGAAACGCACTCTTAAAGGGGCAGCGATCGCTGCGCTTGCGCTTACTTTGGGGTCGACGACGTCGGCGGATGTGACTGTATCGCAGTCCAACGATCCGGCTGTGTCTGTTTCCTCTCACATGACAGCTCTGCTTGGAGCCGAACGGATGGGGCTTGATAAGGTCAACACCCGTCGCCTGAACAAGCTGGTTTCGCTGCCCAAAGTCGAATTCGACGAAAACCGTGTCACCTATACCCGTGATTGGATTGACGCCCGTCCCAAGGTCAAAGGCGGCGAACAGTGGGCCTGCCTTGCAGAGGCGCTGTATTTCGAAGCCCGCGGTGAAAGCGTCAAAGGCCAGTTCGCCGTGGCAGAGGTTATCCTGAACCGCGTCGATTCCAACCGCTACCCTGACACTGTCTGTGGTGTGGTTAATCAAGGCACGGGTCGCAAGCACCAGTGCCAGTTCAGCTATACCTGTGACGGCATCGCCGAAAACATCGCTGAACCAGCGGCCTACGCCCGCGTTGGCAAAGTCGCCAAGCTGATGATCGACGGGGTAGAGCGTAAACTGACCGGTGGCGCGACTCACTATCACACCAAAGCAGTGAACCCGCGTTGGGCACGCGTCTTCCCGCGCACTGCTACGATTGGTGTCCACCACTTCTACCGCGAGAAGACCCGCACAGCGCAACGCTGATAGCGGCGGTATACTCTGTTGGCTGTTGTAGAATGGCGCAATTTCCCTATGGTGCCCCTCTACTTTGGTTGATGGACGCAAACTATGACTGACGAAATCCGCCTGGCCTTTGCCCATCCCGACGCCCGTGCTCAGGCGTCGACGGACAGCGTGACGCCCCCCGATCGGATTTCCCTGCGTGATTACGAGGTCGAAGTCGAAATCGGCGCCTTTCAGTCGGAACGCGGCGCCACCCAACGTGTGCGGTTCAACATCGTGGTCGAAGTTCGCCCGGCCCCCGAGCCCCTGAACGACGATGTTGACCGGATCCTGTCCTATGACACGATCACGGATGCCATTCACTCTGAACTGTCTTCCGAACGCCTGAACCTTCTGGAAACGCTGTCAGAGCGGATCGCGGATTACATCCTGACCGAACCGCTGGCATTGCGTGTGTTCGTGCGGATCGAAAAGCTTGATCGTGGCCCCGGTGCCCTTGGCGTGGAAATCGTCCGCCAGCGCGAGGCCGAAAAGCCGCGTCTGGTCGATGAAGACCCGCATCACTGGGTTGCCCCCGCCGTAGTCTTTCTGACCAACGAAGGGATTGCCCATCCCGACCTGCCCAAATGGCTGGACCGGCTTGAGGCGCGCGAAGTCCCAGTGATCCTTGCGGTTGGACCGGCTGATCAGCCTGCGCCGCAGGCGGGGCACATGATGGCACAGCGCCGGATCGACCTGCTTGCCATCGAACAGAATGCTTGGGTTCTGGCGGGCCAGGACGACCGCTGTGTGGTGACGCAGACCCGAACCGAACTCGACTGGGCCACGAAACATGGTCAGATGGTCGTCTGGGCCCCGTCCAAGATGGTGCTGGACGCCGTTGATGGCCCCTCGGCCCAACCCCGCGATACGCAAGACTTGATGGAGTGGTTTGCAGGGCAGGTCCATGCCGAGGAATTGGTGGTCATCGGGGCAGAGGCCCCGGCGACATCTGCACTACCAGTGCGCGCGGTCTCGCTTAAGGACGCCGCGCAAACGCTCTGATCTCTTGGCAAATCCCGCCAGATCGCCAATAACAACCGCATGAGCGTCTACTACCGCCCCCTTGTTCAATCCGACCCGTTCCGCCCGGACAACGCCTTGCCCTTGGCTGGCGGTCGTTCGTGGTTCACGCATGTCGAAATTCTGGAACGTGGCCGCCCGTCTGAACGGATAGAGGCCGTAGAGCTGCCCGACGATGCCCACGCCGCCCTGACCGAACCGCGAGAGCCTATCGCCGGGCTGTCCATGGATCGGGCCCGGATCATGGCGGTGATGAATGTCACGCCCGACAGTTTCTCGGACGGTGGTATGCTGTCGGCCCCCGGTGCCGCCAAGGACCGTGCCAACCAGCTGATAGAGGCGGGCGCCGATATTCTGGACATCGGTGGGGAATCCACCCGTCCCGGTGCTGACACCGTTCCTGTCCCGCTTGAAATTACCCGCGTTGTCCCGCTGATCACCACCTTGCGCCTGACGGGCGTGACGGTGCCGATCTCGGTCGATACCCGCAAAAGCCTTGTCGCTCAGCCCGCGCTGGCGGCGGGGGCCAATATCATCAATGACGTGGCCGGGCTGACCTATGACCCGCTGCTTGCAGGGGTGGTCGCGCTGAACAACGCGCCCGTCTGCCTGATGCATGCGCAGGGCGACCCCAAGACGATGCAGGACGCGCCCAGCTATGACAATGTGCTGCTGGACGTCTATGACTTCCTTGCGGACCGGATCCAAGCTGCGGAAACCGCCGGGATCCCACGATCCCGCATCATGATCGACCCCGGCATCGGTTTCGGCAAAACGCTAAAGCATAATCTGACGCTGCTACAGGGTATCAGCCTGTTCCACGGGCTTGGCTGCCCGATCCTTCTGGGCGTGTCGCGCAAACGTATGATCGGCGAGATCGGAAAAGAGCCAGACGCGCTGAAACGCGCTCCCGGCTCGATCGCCATCGCGCTCGAGGCCGCGCGGCAGGGCGTTCAAATCCTTCGAGTACACGACGTAAAAGAGACCCGGCAGGCGCTAAGCCTGTCCGAGGCGGTATGGGGCTAATCACATGACACAGAAACTATTCGGCACCGACGGCGTGCGCGGTCGCGCCAATACCGCCCCGATGACCGCTGAAATGGCCCTGCGCATTGGTGCGGCGGCGGGTCGCTACTTTCGCCGGGACGGCTCTACCGCGCACCGCGTGGTCATTGGCAAGGACACACGCCTGTCGGGCTATATGTTCGAGAACGCGCTGACCGCCGGATTTACCTCTACGGGCATGAACGTGCTGCTGCTTGGCCCCGTGCCAACACCGGCCGTAGGCATGCTGACGACTTCTATGCGCGCCGATGTCGGTGTGATGATTTCAGCCAGCCACAACCCGCACCACGACAATGGGATCAAGTTCTTCGGCCCCGACGGGTTCAAACTGTCCGATGAGGCCCAGACCGAGATCGAGCGCCTGATCTTCGAGGGTGTCGAGCCCGCGAATGCCGTTAACATCGGTCGCGCCACGCGGATCGACGATGGTCGCTTCCGCTATAACGAGCGGGTCAAGGCCACGCTACCGGCTGGCATGAAGCTGGACGGGCTGAAGGTGGTCATCGACTGCGCCAATGGCGCGGCCTATCGCACAGCGCCCGAGGTCCTGTGGGAACTGGGGGCAGAGGTTATCCCTGTCGGCATCTCTCCGAACGGGCTTAACATCAATGACAAATGCGGTTCGACCCAACCGCAGATCGCCTCGGAAACCGTTATCGCGCATGGGGCCGATGTTGGCATCTGCCTCGACGGCGACGCCGACCGCCTGATCATCATTGATGAAAAGGGCCAAGTCGCGGACGGGGACCAGATCATGGCGCTATTCGCCACCCGTTGGGCCGAGCAGGGCTTGCTGAAGAACGATACTTTGGTCGCGACGGTCATGTCCAACCTTGGGTTGGAGCGGTTTCTGCACGCAAAAGGCCTGAAGCTAGAGCGCACCCCCGTAGGCGACCGTTACGTCGTCGAGGCGATGCGCAAGGGCGGCTTCAATCTGGGCGGTGAACAGTCCGGCCATCTTGTCATGACCGACTACGCCACCACCGGCGACGGGTTGCTGGCCGGGTTGCAGTTCCTTGCGGCCCTGGTCGACACGGGCAAACCAGCCAGCGAACTGGCCAACAGCTTTGAAACCGTGCCCCAGCTTCTGAAGAACGTGCGCTATCAGGCGGGGCAGGCCCCCTTGGACAACGCAGAGGTTCAGGCCACCATCGCACAGGCAGAGACGCAACTGTCCGGCAAGGGTCGCCTGCTGATACGCAAATCCGGAACAGAACCCCTGATCCGGGTCATGGCGGAATGCGAAGACGATGTGCTGCTGAACGACGTGGTGGATGGGATCGTCGCCAAGGTCGAATCTGTGGTCTCTTGACCGTAAACCGTCAGTTCTATGCTTAATTTGATACGTTGATTGCAAATCGGTCTAATTGTTTCTGTTTTGCGGCGTAATCTGACACTTTTCCGCCGTAAATTGGACGCATTTCATCCTGTCGGGTACCCTTCCTCCTTTGGGCGGTCCTAGGTCTGCCAGAAAGGGGTGAGCCATGTGTATTAGCATTGAAGCCTTGGTTTTGTTTTTAAGTTTTCTGCCACAAGACCGCATTTTGATCGCGGAAGATCGCGTCATCGTAAACGCCGATATCGGTCGCGTTGTTTATGAGCCCACAGGCGACCTGTGGTGCGCCGAACGCCCGCGTTCCGAAGAAATGCTGGAGGTGGTGTTCGAATAATCCGCTTCGGAATTAAGCCCCGAAGAACAGGCGTTTCAACGCGCCCCACTGGCTAAGTGCGACCCCCGCCAGAATCAGGACCAGCGCGTAAAGCAGGCTGGGCGGAAGGGGCTCGCTTAGGATAAGCGCGCCAAACAGCACGGACCACAAAGGGACCTGATAATTGGTCAGGCTCATGAAAACGGGCCCTGCGGATCTGATCACCAGCACCCGAAGGATATTCGCGCCCGCCGTCGGGACAAGGCCCAGAAAAATAAGCGCGATCAACGACTTGGACGGTGGTATCGTGGGCGGCCCTTCGACGATGAACGCCGCGGGCAGGACGATGACAGCGCCAATCAGGAAGAACACAGTTGCCAGCCCAATAGAGTCCACAGGCGGCAACCGGCGCATCATGACAGAGCTGATCGCATAGCCCGTTGCCGCGCACAGACAGGCGATCCGGCCCGGGGTCTCTAACGACGCACCAGAGCTTTCGAAGGCCTGCGCGCCAATCAGGATCACAACGCCAACAAACCCCGTCAGAAAGCCAAGAGCGCGGCGCAGTGTCATCCGCTCACCGGGAACAAAGAAATGCGCCAGCGGTAGGACAAGCAAAGCCACCGCCGCCATCGACACGCCTGCAAAGCCCGAGGTGACGAATTGCTGCCCCCAGCTTAGCAACATGAAGGGTATGGCAGAGCTCAGCGCACCGATCACCACGACCGAAGGCCAGTCCCGCACCTCTGTCTTGAACAGCTTGAACCCCTGAGCGCCCCAGATCGCGGTCATCAAAAGCGCCGCGAAACTGATCCGCCCGGCGGCCAGCCAAAACGGTGTCATGCCTTCAAGGGCAATTTCGATCACCATAAAGGTGGCCCCCCAGGTGATGCCAAGGGTGGCGACCATCAGCCAGCTTTTTCCGGTGATTTGGGGTTGAGTCATTGGGGCCTCCAGCCCCCGCAAAAGACCCCGGCTTAACACCGGGGTCAATCACGATTTAACCGCGCAACTTGTGGTGCAGGATGATCGGGACAACAAGGTCCTCTTCATCCGCCAAGTGCCGGGCCAGAAACCGTTCAATCTCGGTCGCGGTTTCGTGCAGCGTCCCGGCTTCGTCGCGGGCCTGTGCCTCGTCCAGATGGATCAACTGGATCACGCGGTTGGACTGTCGCGTGAAACGATCCAGCACCTCATCCAAGGTGTCGTGATCGGTTTCCAGCAGGTCCAGCCCGTCCACAAATCGCGCATCCGCGCCTGCCAATTCCGGAAAGAACTTGCGGTCTTCCCAGGTGTGGTGCCCATGTAGGTTGCGTACCAGAAGGTTGCCGAACTCCGACAGCCGCACGGCATAGTCCTCGGGCGCGCGGCCCTTGGTCAGGTACAGCTCTGTCTCTCCGGTTGCGATCTCGCCAAGTTGGCGAAACATGTGGTGGGCGCCCATCCAGTTGCGGATAGAGCGGGCGAAGTTCGGGTGATCCGGCCAGGCATCGCGCGGATAATCCCGAAGCAGAACCTGCATCTCGGGCGGCAGGCCCTGTCTGACATCAATTGTGTGGGTCATGCCCGGCAAATAAGGATGCGTTATAGTGTAACAAGTACGCCTGCGCGCACCATTGCCCTGCGCCGCCGCAGATCAGCCCATCTTGGCGACCAGATCCGCAATCTGCCCCGCCGTATCGCGCAGGGTCGCGTCAGATAGGTCGGACAGGTCCAAACGGGTCTCGGGCGCCGGGTTTCGCCGGCTGGTCCGCGCATAGCGGGGGTCATAGTGGTGCAGCATTAACTCTTGCGACAGTTCTTGCCACTCAGTCTTTTGCGCCAGCTCCACCCAACCCGCGATCCGGTCTTTGGGGTGCAGGTCTGAGAGGCTCTGGATCAGCGCAACAACACCGTCGGTATTGGGCAATGTGTCGGTATAGGTGCGGGTCAGATAGGTCGCGCGAGCCTCGACCGGCGCGGCAACCTCGATCCGAGGGGCCTTCATCATGGCGTGCCAAATCGCGGGGGGCAGGCGGATGTCGCCCACCTTGTTGGATTCCGCTTCGACCACCACGGGACGAACGGGGTCCATCGCCGCCATCTGCGCCGCAAGCGCGCTTTCAAATCCTTTCTGCGCGGGCTGACCCTCTGGCATCGCGCCAAAGATCGACCCGCGATGGTTCGCCAGCCCCTCAAGGTCCAGCACCTGCGTGCCTTGGCGTTTCAACTCGGCCAAGATCGCGGTCTTCGCGGTGCCGGTATCACCCGCCAGAACCACAACCGGAAAAGGGCAGGGCGCGTCATACATTGCCTGCTGCACCAAGCGCCGATAGGCGCGGTACCCGTCCTCGACCACCTCGGCCTGCCAGCCGATCTGCCGCAGGATTACCGCGAACGACCCCGACCGCTGACCACCCCGCCAGCAATAGACCAGCGGGCGATAGCCCTTGGGCTTGTCGGCCAGCAGCGTCTCTAGGTGCCGCGCCGCGTTCCGCGCCACGACCGCCGCGCCTTTCTTGCGCGCCGTGAAGGGGCTGTCCTGCACGTAAATCGTGCCAATCTCGGCCCGTTCTTCATTGCTCATCACTGGCATCGACACTGCGCCGGGCAGGTGATCCTCGGCAAATTCCGCCGGGGAACGGACGTCGATGATCTCATCAAACGGAAGGTCGGGCAGGTCTGCAAGCGGGGGTAATGGGAAGCTCATACCCATCTTGATAGAGGCTTTCCGGGCGCGCGAAAAGCACGCAAATTCAACAGATTCGGACTGCTTTGCCGCCCTGCAGCGACAGGAAGGATTTTCTGCCGTTTCGGTTTGTCCCACCTGTTTGGACGGTTGTTTTTCCCTAAACTGCCGGTTTGGGGAAAATTTCTCCTAATCCCGCGGGGAGGGGTGGATCGTTCTTATCTATCACCCCCTCCTGCCCAAAACCGGGAAAATATCCTATCTCTAGCGGGTAACCCGGAACCCCAGAAAGGTGATCCCATGCCCCGCAAATTTACTCCGAAGGTCGTGACTGCAAATGCCCTGATCGAGGGTGATGTCATCTGGCTGACCGCCAATGACCAGTGGACGCGCTGCATGGACGACGCCGAGTTGATCGAAGACGAAGCCCACGCACAACTGCGCCTGCTGGTCGCTGAAGGTCAGCTGGACAAGGTCGTTGGCCCCTATCTGGCGGACGCCGTGTCAGGCGACGCAGGTCCGGCCCCCACCCACTTCCGGGAAGAGTTCCGCACCCGCGGTCCGTCCAACTATTTCCACGGCAAACAGGCAGAGGCAGTCTGATGTACAAGTACAATGATTTCGACGAAGCCTTCATCCGCGAACGCACCCGCCAATTCCGCGCGCAGGTCGAACGTCGCATCAGCGGCGCCCTGACCGAGGACGAATTCCGCCCGCTGCGCCTGATGAACGGGCTTTACCTGCAGCTGCACGCCTACATGCTGCGCGTCGCCATTCCCTATGGCACGCTGGACAGCACCAAGATGAACCAGTTGGCCTTCATCGCGGACAAGTTCGACAAGGGCTATGGCCACTTCACGACCCGTCAGAACATCCAGTACAACTGGCCGAAACTGACCGATGTGCCGGATATGCTGGACGCGTTGGCCGATGTGGAAATGCACGCCAACCAGACCTCGGGCAACACGATCCGCAACGTGACCTCGGACCATTTCGCCGGGGCCACCCCGGATGAAATCGAAGACCCGCGCCCGGTGGCCGAACTGCTGCGCCAGTGGTCGACCGACCACCCCGAATTCCAGTTCCTTGGCCGCAAGTTCAAGATCGCCGTCGGCGCATCAGAGCACGACCGCGCGGTTCTGAAATCGCACGACGTGGCGGTTCAGATCGTTAAGAACGACGCGGGCGAGGTCGGATACAAGATCTTCGTTGGTGGCGGCCTTGGCCGGACCCCGATCGTGGGTCAGGTTCTGTATGACTTCATCCCGCGCCAAGACCTGCTGCCGCGTGTTGAATCGATCCTCAGCGTCTACAACCTGCTGGGTCGCCGCGACAACAAATACAAAGCCCGGATCAAGATCACCGTTCTGGAAAACGGTCTGGATGAATTCCGCGAGCTGGCCGAGAAGGAATATGCCCGCATCCGCCCGACGTTCCATGGCGCGGATCTGGAATTGCTAGAGGACATCCGCCAGTACTTCCAGCAGCCCGACTATCTGGACGCCTCGACCAACGCGTTTGATGTCGCCTATGACGCCGACCCTGTGTTCCGGTCCTGGGCCGACACCAATCTGGCGCCGCACAAGAACCCCGATTACGCCATCGCCACGATCTCGATCAAGGCGCACGGCCAGACGCCGGGTGACGCGACCTCTGACCAGATGCGCGTGATGGCCGATATCGCGAAAGAGTTCGGCCATGACGAACTTCGCATCAGCCACGAGCAGAACGTCATTCTTCCGCATGTTCACAAGTCGCATCTGCCCGCCGTCTTTGCCCGCCTGCAGCAGGCTGGTCTGGCCACGGCAAACGTTGGCCTGATCTCGGACATCATCGCTTGCCCGGGCATGGACTATTGCGCGCTGGCCACGGCCCGCTCAATCCCTGTTGCCCAACAGATCGCGACCCGTTTCGACGAGCTGAAGCTCGAGCATGAAATCGGTCAGCTGAAGATCAAGATCTCGGGCTGCATCAACGCCTGTGGCCACCACCACGTGGGTCACATCGGTATCCTTGGCCTCGACCGGGCAGGGGTGGAAAACTACCAGATCACCCTTGGCGGTGACGGGTCGGAAACCACCACCATCGGCGAACGCGCAGGCCCCGGCTTTGCCTATGACGAGATCGTCCCGGCAATCGAACGTCTGATCTATGCCTACCTTGATCTGCGTGAGGACGAGGAAGAGACCTTCCTGCAGGCCTACCGCCGTGTTGGATTGAGCCCGTTCAAAGCGGCGCTCTACCCGGAGGCTAAAGAGAAACATGCCGCTTGAGGCCCCTCTTGAACCCGTCGCAGAGCGGGTCGCGCACCTGAACCAACGATACAAGCACCACGCCGCGAAGGACGTGCTTAGCCGCGCGCTGACCGATCCGCAGGTCGGCCGTATCGCGATGGTGTCGTCTTTCGGGGCAGAATCGGTTGTGCTGCTGCACCTGTTGTCGTTGTTCGACAAGACCGCGCCGGTTCTGTTCATCGACACCCAGATGCTCTTTCAGGAAACCTTGGATTATCAGGTCTCGGTCTCTGAGAAGCTGGGCCTGACCAACGTAAAGGTCGTTCGCGCCTCTCAGGCAGAAGTGTCTCAGGGCGACCCTGACGGCACCCTGCACAAGGCGTCGACCGACGCCTGCTGTGATCTGCGCAAGGTCCAGCCGATGGAAAACGCGCTGAAAGACTATGATGCCTGGATCACCGGTCGCAAACGGTTCCAGTCGGGCACCCGCGCCGCGCTTGATTTCTTTGAAAACGAAGGCGATACCCGCATCAAGGTCAACCCGCTGGCCCATTGGACGCCGGACGACGTTCAGGACTACATCATCAACAACCGTCTTCCCCGTCACCCGCTGGTGGCGCAAGGATACCCCTCTATCGGCTGCGCGCCGTGCACCAGCAAGGTCAAACCGGGTGAAGATCCCCGTGCAGGCCGTTGGCGCAACGAGGAAAAAGAGGAATGCGGAATTCACTTCATCAACGGCAAAATGGTCCGCGGACCGCTGCCGAAAGGAGACGCGGCATGAGCGTGATCGTAACCGATACCGGCTTTGAAGCCGACGACTGGATCCATGATTTCGTGACCTTCGATCATCTGGCAGCCAACCGCGATAGCGCGGTTGTGTCGGTCGATCTGGCCTCGGACACCAACCCCGCCGAGCTGCCCCAGCTGGTCGATGGCGTGGACATGGTCCGCATCGACTTCCCGTCCTTCGCCGATGGCCGGGGCTTCACACTGGCCCGCCGCCTGCGCCTGCTTGGTTTTCAGGGCCGCCTGCGCGCCAAGGGCCACGTGATTTCAGAGCAATACACAATGGCCCGCCGCTCTGGTTTCGACGAGGTCGAAATCTCGGACGACTTGGCCCAACGCCAACCGTGGGAGCTGTGGCAAACTCGCGCGAATTGGCAGGAAAACGACTATCAGGCTCGCGTTCGCGGAAACGCCTGATAAAAGAAGGTTCATGACGATGAAAGATTCCAACGCAGCCAAGCCCACTGCGGCGCAACCTGTCCTGCCTGACGCTCAGACCGTCACGGCCGTGAAACACTGGACCGACAGCCTGTTCTCGTTCCGTGTGACGCGCCCGCAGACCCTGCGCTTCCGCTCGGGTGAATTCGTGATGATCGGCCTGATGGGCGATCCCGATCCGAAAACCGGCCGCCAGAAACCGCTTCTGCGCGCCTATTCCATCGCCTCGCCGTCATGGGACGACGAGCTCGAGTTCTACTCGATCAAGGTGCAGGACGGTCCGCTGACCTCGAAACTGCAGCACATCCAGCCCGGCGAACAGATCATCCTGCGGCCCAAGCCCGTTGGCACGCTGGTCCTTGACGCGCTGCTGCCCGGCAAGCGCCTGTGGATGCTGGCCACCGGCACCGGCATCGCGCCCTTCGCCTCGCTGATGCGCGACCCCGAGACCTATGAAAGCTATGATGAGATCATCATGATGCACACCTGCCGTGACGCGGCAGAGCTGGACTATGGCCGCGAGCTGATCGAAGGCCTGCGCGAAGACGAGCTGATGAAGGAATTGCTGGGCGAGGGCGCGCTGGACAAGCTGCGCTATTACCCCACCACCACGCGGGAAGAAACCGCGAACATGGGCCGCATCACCGACAACCTGTCCTCAGGCAAAGTGTTCGAAGACCTCGGCCTGCCCAAGATGGACCCAGAGCACGACCGCGCCATGGTCTGCGGCTCGCTGGCGTTCAACAAGGACATCATGGCGATCCTCGACGGTTTTGGCCTCAAAGAGGGCGCCAACTCGGACCCAGCCCAATACGTGGTCGAAAAAGCCTTCGTCGGCTAATCGACCAATCTCTGGGAGGAGACCCACACCCCCGCCCAGGCGGGGGTGTTTTTGTTTGCACCCAAAACACGAACCACCCGTAGGATGGGTGTTCACACCCATCAATCCACCCAATGATGGGTGAAATCACCCATCCTACACCTCCCCACGGAACGGGCGACCAGACCCAGGCGCTTTTGCGACCTTGCGGCCCTCTTTCTTGACACCAAAACCTCTAGTTGGCGTTGAATCTGCGATAACTTAGGGGTTGAAAAGTAGCCTTCGTAAGGCTTTATCCTATGAAATTCCGCTAATAATTCTGCTGATAGTCCGTTGGGACACCCCGAACTTATTCGCAATTTCGGTTTGGGTGTTTCCACTTTTGTAAAGCTTTGCGATTTGTGACTTTTCCCCGTCAGAGAGCGCGGGCTGTCCCTTATTCTGAAGGCTGTCCTTGCTGTTTTGCCGACGAGAACCCCATTCGAGATTTTCGACTCGATTGTCTTCTGGATCGTCGTTTAAGTGTCTCGCCACGTACTCAAAGTTGGGTCTGTTCCCCTTGAATGTCCTCAATACTAGGTCATGTACAAAGGGCTTTTCTCGCCTCTCCGGATTGTCTCGAAGCTCAACTCTCTGGTACCCGTTATTCTTTTCCGTCCACGGTTTTAAGAAGCCATTCTTCTTTTTCTTGCTGTAGATTCGTCCACCTTTGTCGATTGCATAGTTTTCATATCCAGGAATTCGAAAGAACCCTTCCGGAGCAAAGTTCGCTTGTTGCGGTGTTTCTAATTCTTTCTCCACCACCGCCCGCGTCGCCTTGATCGTGGCCAGCGCCGTGGCAACCAGAACCTCTCCGCCTTCGGCCTGTGCGAAGACGTCGGCGCGGGAATGGGCGACGCTGCGCCCGGACCGCAGCACGGTACCGATGGCGCGCAGTTGAGGCCCCTCGGCGGGGGCAAGGAAGTTGATCTTGAACTCGACGGTCAGCGGCTGGCGGCCGTCCTCCATCATCGTATAGGCGGCAAAGGCGGCGGCATCATCGGCCAGCGTGGCAATCGCGCCCCCGTGGAAAAACCCGTGCTGCTGCGTCACCGCGTCAGAGTTCGGCAGGAAGATTTCGACCGTGCCTTCGTCCACGTTCCCAATTTCTTGCCCAAGGCACGGATCATTCCCTGACCCGCAAAACTCTTGGCGACGGCTGCCTGAATGGTGGTGTCCACGGTGCTCTCCCTTCACGTTTCGGCAAGTGTTGCCCGCTGGCGTTGGGATTTGCAATCGGCGCTGCTAGCGCTGTTTAGTCTTTTGCACCGAATGTCTTCAGCTTCTCATCCAATCCACCCTTGGTGTTGCGGTGCGGATAGGGCACGTCCGGCACGGGGACCCCAAGGTGCTTGCACAGGGGCGCCCAGCCATCACCGAGCTTGTGCACCAGTAGTCTCTCGGGCGGGATGGTTGCCTGCACAGCCGCATAATAATCCTTCAACACCCCAATCGCGTTTTCCTTGGTATGGGCAAGACCCCGCATAACCTTGGGCACAATCAGCGTGTTCAACAAAGAGTCCGGGTCATGGGGCAACTTGTCCGCCGCTGCCCGTAGCGCCTCGTAGCTCGGCCACCAGCTTTCAGGGTCGCGCCAGTTCATGATAACGGGGGCGTCCGGGTAGGCCTTTGACAGTTCCTGCCAGTAGTGCGCCGAGGGCAAATCGGTGCAAGAGGCATAGCCCTCGAACAACTCTTCCCAACTATGATCGGCCCCCTTCACGAAGGCGCGCCAGCGATCCATCTGAACAGGATTGCTCATAACCTCGAACATGTGGTGGCAGGGGCCAAAGCCCAGAATCTCCAGCGCTTCACGCATGGAATCTGTGCCTGTGCGGGCGAAGCCAGCGCCGATGACTTTCAGGGGCATTTCGCGTCTCTCCGGATGGGTTCCGCAAGTATGCACAGGCCCCGCCGAAGCCCAACGGATTTCTTTCTGACGGGTCGCATTTCGTCAGAGAAACCGCGACAGACCCTTAAACTTCGCGATTCCCGGCACGTAAAGACTTCCATGAAGTCTTTAAACTTTGACGATTACGTTAACTTTCCCCAAAGGTCGTATTCGCTGGCCTCGTCCACCTTGGTCGCCAGTTCAATTTGAATTCCAATCCAACAGCGAGGCACAGTTCTCGCAGTGCAATCTAGGGTAAGAAGTCGTCCGCCGATCCAAAAGTGCCTGTCATTCAGCCGCGCTCTTGAGGGTTGCCATTAGGCTGTGGAATTTTTCCCCTTGGATCGCAACATGGCCACGAAGGGCGTTTGCGGCCTCTTCTGAGGCCCCATTTTCAAGCGCGTTCAGGATTGCTTCGTGTTCGGCCATCGACTGTTTCATGCGGCCCCGAAGTCTTAGCTGTTGGCGCCGGAACGGCTTCAGCCGCCGGTGCAACGAGCTGGCCTCTGACGCGAGGAAACTGTTTCCGGATTGCTGATAGATGATTCTGTGGAAACGCTCGTTCTCAATGTAATAGGTGTCCGGATCCAAGGCATTGATGGCGGCCTGACATTTGACGTTCGCATCGTGCAGGTCCTTCAGTGCCTCGTCTGAAATTCGCATTGCCGCAAGCCGCCCGCAAACGGCTTCGACCTCGGCCATCACCTCGAACATCTCCATGAGTTCCACTGGCCCTGGCTGTCTGACAAAGGCGCCTCTGCGTGGGATCAGTTCAACCAGTCCGGAGCGGGCAAGCCTTTGTAAGGCTTCTCTTAAAGGGGTTCTTGAAACACCGAATTTCTCGGCAAGGCGCACCTCGTCCAAGCGCGCGCCATCAGGAAATGTTCCGTCAAAAATGCGCTCTTCGAGCTCTTCGGCAATAATATCTGCGCGTCGTCGTTCCATTCTTTTGTATTAATATTCTCCAATTAAAAATTCAAGAATTCGATTTTTGTATACAAGAATATTGACTTAAAAAAACAAAATATGCCTATTCTAAGGGCGCCCCCGGATGTGCCGGGTTGGATTCGTTGGGAGGAAAAAATGAAATCCATGCTTAAAACAGCAGTTGCCGCTTTGGCTCTTGCCTCTGCAGGTTCTGTCGCTACTGCCACGGAACTGCGTCTTTCGCACCAGTGGTCGAACAAAGATATCCGCCATCAGGTTGCCCAGATTGTGGCCGATGAGGTCGCGGCCGCCGATGTCGATCTGGACATCAAGATCTTTGGTTCGAAATCTCTGTTCAAACCGCGCGAGCAGTATAAGCCGCTGAGCCGCGGTCAGCTGGATATGACTGTTCTGCCGCTGTCCTATGCCGGTGGTCAGCAGCCTGCCTATAACCTGACCCTGATGCCCGGTCTGGTGAAAAACCACGACCACGCGGCACGTCTGTCGAACTCTCCCTTCATGGAGGCGCTTGAGGCCAAGATGGCCGAAGACGACGTGATGGTTCTGGTTCACGGCTATCTGGCCGGTGGTTTTGTCGGCAAGGACAAGTGCATCACCAAGCCGGAAGATGTGAAAGGTCTGCAAACTCGCGCCGCGGGTAAGTCGTTTGAGCAGATGCTTGCAGGTGCAGGCGCCTCGATCGCGTCGATGGCATCGTCCGAGATCTATAACGCCATTCAGACCGGTGTTCTGCAGGCCGCAAATACCTCGTCGTCGTCTTTCGTCAGCTACCGCATCTATGAGCAGGTCAGCTGCTATACCCCTGCGGGCGATGTTGCTTTGTGGTTCATGTATCAGCCGCTGCTGATGAACAAGAGTGCCTTCGAAGGTCTGAACGAAGCGCAGCAGACCGCGCTGCTTGAAGCCTCGGCCAAAGCAGAGGCCTACTATCTGGAAGAGGCCAAGAAGCAAGACGCGGCCTCTGCCAAAGTCTTTGCCGAAGCTGGTGTAGAACTCGCCGAGATGTCCGCCGAGGACTTCGAAGCCTGGCGTACGCTGGCGATGGACACATCCTACAAGGCATTCGTTGAAGAAGTGAAAGACGGGCAGGAACTGCTTGATCTGGCGCTGGCCGTCGAATGATCTCTGCGTGGGCGGTTTACAAAACCGCCCACCACCCCCCTCTGCTCTAACACTACAGGAGGCGCAATTGGCCGGTCATAGCTCTGCCGTTGCTTCCCACACAGGGAACAATCCCTTTCTTCGCGCGGTAGCCGCAATATCGACATTGGCGGGCTGGTGCTCTGCCGGGATGATCGTCGCCGCAGTCGCCATCACTTGCCAGATGATTGTTGTACGCTTTGTCCTGAACGGTTCGACCGTTTGGCAGACAGAGGCCGTTATCTATCTGGTCATCGCAGCCACTCTGGTGGGGCTGCCATATGTTCAGCGCCTTCGCGGGCACGTCAACGTTGACCTGATCCCGCTTTCGCTGCCCGCAAAACCCCGTTTCTTCATGGCGATCCTGACCTCTGTCCTGTCGATCGCCATCGTCGCGGTCATGCTTTTCTACGGATACGAATACTGGCACTTCGCCTGGGATCGCGGCTGGCGTTCCGACACAGTCTGGGGTGTTCGCCTTTGGATTCCCTATCTGGCGCTGCCCATAGGCTTTGGCCTTTTGCTTTTGCAGCTGATCGCTGACCTCGTGGCCGTTTTGATCGGCGTCGATAAACCCTTTGGATTGGAATAACGACGATGGATCCACTCGTTCTTGGTGGGATCGTGGCGATTGCCACCATCCTTGTGCTTTTCTCTGGCGTATCGGTCGCCATCGGCCTGCTGATCGTGTCGGCCGGTTTCCTGATCATCTTTGATGGCCCCCGCTCGCTAGAGCTGATGCCAGAGATCCTGTTCGGCAAGCTCGATAACTTTGCGCTGCTGTCGATCCCGATGTTCATCATCATGGGGGCCTCTATCGCCTCTACCCGCGCCGGGGCCGACCTTTACGAGGCCTTGGAGCGCTGGCTGACCCGCGTTCCCGGTGGTCTGGTTGTGTCAAACCTTGGTGCCTGTGCGCTGTTCGCCGCGATGTCTGGCTCTTCGCCGGCAACCTGTGCGGCCATCGGCAAAATGGGCATCCCAGAGATGCGCAAGCGTGGCTATCCTGATGGCGTGGCCGCAGGGTCAATCGCTGCCGGTGGGACACTTGGCATTCTGATCCCGCCCTCGGTCACGATGATCGTCTATGGCATCGCCACAGAAACCTCTATCGGCCGCCTGTTTCTGGCCGGGGTCATCCCGGGCCTGCTGCTGGTTGGCCTGTTCATGGCGTGGTCGCTGTATTCCACATGGAAATCCGGTGATGCTGCCCGCTTGGGTTCGGGCAGCTACACTTGGGCCGAACGGTTCGAGATCCTGCCGCGCGTTCTGCCGTTCCTCGCCATCATTCTGGGTGTTCTCTATGCCATGTATGGCGGCATTGCCACGCCATCGGAAACCGCTGCTGTCGGTGCCCTGATGTGCCTGCTGATCGCCATGATCATCTACAAGCTGTGGCACCCAAGCGCGATCTGGAACGTGCTTCGCGACAGCACCAAGGAATCGGTGATGATCCTGTTCATCATCGCGGCCGCCGGTGTGTTCTCTTACATGCTGTCGTCGCTGTTCATCACCCAGTCGATTGCCGAATGGATCGGCACGCTGGATGTGAACCGTTGGGTGCTGATGGGGGCGATCAATGTCTTCCTGCTGATTGCCGGCTTCTTCCTGCCGCCGGTTGCAGTGATCCTGATGGCGGCTCCGATCTTGTTGCCGATCATCACGACTGCTGGCTTTGACCCGATCTGGTTTGCAGTCGTGCTGACGATCAACATGGAAATCGGCCTGATCTCACCGCCCGTTGGATTGAACCTTTACGTGATCAACGGCATCGCGCCCGATATCTCGTTGAAGACAATCCTGACCGGTTCGCTGCCCTTCGTGGCCTGCATGGTGCTGGCAATCATCCTGCTGTGCCTGTTCCCGGGGCTTGCTACATGGCTGCCCAACGTGATCATGGGCGTGGCGGTATGACCCTGCTTGCCGATCTTCTCAACACGGTGTTCGAGCGGCGTCATCGCCGCGAGACACCGGCGGCGGCCGAGGACGGCCGCCCGCTGACCGAGCTTGCCAGAGCCTTGGTGGGGTCGGCAGGTGAAACCTCGGGGCTGGCATTGGCGCGGGAAATTCTGACCCGGTTTGCCGCGCTGGACGATGACGCGAAGCTTACCTTCTTTCACGACATCGCCGCCACGATGAATATCGACCCCGAGGCCGTGCGTACCACGCTGGACGAATACGAACGCAATCCGTCCAAAGAGAGCTATCGCGCCTTCACAGTCGCGGCCGAACCCGCCCGGCAAGAGCTGATCCGCCGCTTGAACCGGGTTCCGGGCGCGACAGAGATCTTGGTGAATATGCGGGCCGACCTGCTGAGGCTGGGCCGTAACGAACCGGAACTTCAGGCGCTGGATCTGGATCTTCGCCACCTCTTTGCCAGCTGGTTCAATCGCGGCTTTCTGGTGCTGCGCCCCATCAGCTGGGAAAGCCCCGCGCATATTCTGGAAAAGATAATCGCCTACGAGGCCGTCCACGCCATCGACAGCTGGGACGATCTGCGCCGAAGACTTGAACCCGCAGATCGCCGTTGTTTTGCGTTCTTCCACCCGTCGATGCCGGATGAGCCTTTGATCTTTGTCGAGGTGGCTTTGACAAAGGGCATTCCCGGCTCTGTTCAGACCTTGCTGGCTGAAGACCGGGCAGCAATGCCTGCGGAAGAGGCCGATACAGCCGTGTTCTATTCGATTTCCAACTGTCAGGCCGGGCTGGCCAGCATTTCCTTCGGGAACTCGTTGATCAAACAGGTCGCAGCGGATCTGTCGTCCGAACTGTCGGGGCTAAACACCTTCGTCACCCTGTCACCCATTCCCGGTTTGACCACTTGGTTGCAAAAGGAAGGCATAGATTGGGACGTTGATGCACCCGACGCGATGCGGGCACAGGCAGCCCACTACCTGCTGAACGCCAAATCGCGGGGCGGGCTTCCCTTTGATCCTGTCGCCCGGTTCCACTTGGGCAACGGAGCCATCGTCCATGCGGTTCACGCCGATGCCGACATCTCTGACAAGGGGCGCGCCCAGTCAGGCGGCACGATGGTGAACTATCTCTACGACCTCTCGAAGGTCGCCCAAAACCACGAAAATTTCGCGAATACGCGCCAGATTGTCGCCTCTACCGAGGTCGAAGCATTGGCCAACTCATTCGACAAGACTCCGAAGCAAGAAAGGTAACTCCATGGCAAACCCGCTCTACGATGGTCTGTTCGGTGTTCATACCGGAAAAACTACCCCGTTTATGCACCTCCTCAACGGAGAGGTGATTACCCATCAGGATTTCCTGTCTACGGCTTCGCAGATCGCCAATGTCACGGTTCAGCTTGGGCTGAAGCCCGGGGACCGCGTGGCCGCGCAGGTCGAAAAGTCTCCCGAAGCGCTTGCGCTTTACGCTGCCTGCGCTCAGGCAGGTCTTGTCTTCCTGCCGCTGAACACAGCCTACACAGTCGATGAGCTAAGCTATTTCATCGAAAACAGCGGTGCGTCCCTGATCGTATGTGATGGGAAGAACGAAGAAAAACTTAGCCAGCTTGGCAGTGAACTTGGAGCGCGCGTTGAAACATTGAACGCAGACGGAAGTGGCTCTTTGATGGATCAGGCGCGCGACATGCCTTCCACCTTTGCCACCGTTGACCGGGAGAAGGACGATCTGGCCGCCTTCCTGTACACTTCGGGCACCACGGGACGCTCCAAGGGGGCCATGCTGACCCAGGACAACCTTTTGTCGAATGCCAACACCCTTGTGGACGAGTGGCGCTTTACGGCAGACGATGTCCTGATCCATGCCCTGCCGATCTTCCATACCCACGGTCTGTTTGTGGCGACGAACGTCATTTTGACATCGGGCAGCAGCATGATCTTCATGCCGAAATTCGATGTCGATGCAATCATCGCCCGGATGCCGGAAGCAACCGCCTTGATGGGGGTTCCAACCTTCTACACCCGTCTGCTTGGAGACGCGCGTTTCACGAAGGACCTGACCGCCCACATGCGCCTGTTCGTATCCGGTTCGGCCCCGCTTTTGGCCGAAACCCACGTGCAGTTCGAAGAGCGCACCGGCCATCGCATCCTAGAGCGTTACGGCATGACCGAAACCAACATGAACACGTCGAACCCCTATGAAGGGGAACGCCGTGCGGGCACCGTCGGTTTCCCCCTGCCGGGCGTAGAGCTGAAGATCACGAACCCCGAAACCGGAGAGACCCTTCCAGACGGTGACGTGGGCCAGATTGAAGTGCGTGGTCCGAATGTTTTCAAAGGCTACTGGAAGATGCCTGAAAAAACCGCCGCCGAACTGCGCGAGGATGGGTTCTTCATTACCGGGGATCTGGGGCGCATCGACGAAGACGGCTATGTCCACATCGTTGGTCGCAACAAGGACCTGATCATTTCGGGGGGCTACAACATTTACCCCAAAGAGATCGAGTTGGTGCTGGATGACCAACCCGGCGTTCTGGAAAGCGCCGTGATCGGTGTCCCGCACCCGGACTTTGGCGAGACCGTCTTGGGGGTGGTTGTTCCGGAAAACGGTGCCTCACCGAATCTAAGCGCGATGATGGACGCTGTGTGCAAGTCTCTTGCCCGGTTCAAACACCCGCGCGAACTGGTCGTTCTGGACGAGCTGCCCCGGAACACCATGGGCAAAGTTCAGAAAAACATTCTGCGCGACCAATACCAAGGGATGTTCACCTCTTGAACACCGCTACTGACCGATGGGCGTGTTCTACTTTCATGCCCATCGCCAAATCTTCTGGTAGTTCGGGAGCTTATGAAAATGCTCTTGTGCCTGTTCCTTTCGAAGCAGGGTGAGATACTCAAGGGGCTCTTGAAATCGCCAACGCCATCCGAGCGCCGGGTGAGAAAACTACCTCCCCGCAAATACCTAAATTAGATTTCACAATACGCCCGTGAAATTCTACCAAGGGACCCTCTGGAAATAGCGTGAAACCCCGTATCGGAAAAGCTCTGATCGCTTACTGACGTAGTCGTTAATTTCAAAAGCGGTCGTTGTCGAAGGCCATTCTTCCCGCACAATCCTTGACCCTGCGAACTCAAGCCAAAAAGGCTGCATTGTTATCGCAAGTTACCTACCCGGGATGCGGGAATTCTTCCTTGGCTGAACCTGTCAAATGTGTTTCGGCATGCGCAATGCGCGGTTCACGTAGCCCGTTTAACCCCCAACTGTCGAAAACTGGCCTTTGGGTCTACCGTAGAAAAGCTCTGCCTATCGTTTCTTCGGAAATGCCAAGTTTTGTTCGATACATCTTGGGTATTTGTATAATTTCAGAAGCGGCCGATTGAAGTTCTCCGCATCTTTCCTGCGGGAAGGCGTTTTCGCCTTTCTTTAATCCAGCCTTCCTTCGCTCCCTCTGCCCACGCAAAGATCTATAAGTGTCGTCGCCGAGATTCTAGACAGCACTAGAATCAGACTTGAGAGATTAAATAGCCTTCAATCTAGGGGCGCGTACAAGGTCTCCATTTTTTCAATACAATATCGAGCGATCATGCCAACCACGTCGACAGGCTTACCGAAGTCGGGGTATTGGTGAATCATCAAGCCGGGACCGGTGTTGATTTCAAGAATGACATAGTCATCTACATTCGTCGGATCAGAGTGATCGGGTGCAAAAATGTCCAGTCCGACGATATCTGCGCCCGGGATCAAGGTCGCAGCGCGCTCTGCAATTTTTTTTAACTCTGGAGCTGTACTTTCAGTAATGTTCTCGACATCTCCACCTGCAGCCACGCCGCCCTTAGAGTGAATCTGTATAGCTACGCCAGAGGGCAGTACACTGTCGAGAGAGTAGCCTTTGTCCGACAAGGAGGCGATCACATGGGAATTTAGTACAACCGGATACTTCTCTCGAGTCGAGTTGCATTCCGATCGGAAGGCATTCCTTTCTTCGACCAACCGAGAAATTGTTTTTACGCCATCACCGATCACTACTGGAGGTCGTTTCTTAACTACCGCAATACACTTCGCGTCCAGCACGAAGTATCGGGCTTCAATTCCAGAGATATGCTTTTCTACAATTATTTTTCTTCCCGAGACAGACTTAGCGGCTGACCAGGCTTCATCAAAGGTTTCCTCGCGAACATTTGTGGAAACTCCCCTTGCCTTATTTCCGTTCGAAGGCTTCACAACTGCCGGGCTATTTTCTTTTACCCACTCTAGTGCCTCTTTTTTTTGTTTTCGGGTAAATAACTTTCCCATCGGCACGCGGAGCCCAGCATCTCCGAGAAGTCGCTTAGTTAGTTCTTTGGAGCCGAACACGGGGCGAGCAACATAAGAGGTGAAGCTTGTCTTGAAGCCGCTCAAAAAGCAGAATTTTCCATTGTATTTCACATAAAGTATGGTTCCGTGGCGAGATACTTCGCACCCCAATTTCTCAAATTCTTTTTGAATTAATGTGGTGCCTGTGGACAGGCTGTCTGGATGGTAGCGATTTCTTTGGTCTTCTTTCATTTCGGTTTCTTTGGTTCGAGCAGACAGGGGATATTGCCGTTCTGGCTTATTTGCATTCTCGAGCAATGGGCTGGCATAGCAACCCTATTTCTTAAATAGGATTGTTTGGGTAAGTTGTCAGTGATGGCCAGCATAGCTTCGCGGTAGGCTGCTCTCCGTAGTGATGAATGCCGCGATAGAAAAATTGTTAACGAGCTTGGGGACTTACTGTTCGTTAATCACCGCCTGCGTTGCCTTGATGGTGGCCAGCGCCGTGGCGACCAGAACCTCTCCGCCCGTCGCTTGCGCGAAGACGTCGGCGCGGGAATGGGCCACGCTGCGCCCGGCCCGCAGCACGGTGCCAATGGCGCGCAGTTGCGGCCCTTCGGCGGGGGCAAGGAAGTTGATCTTGAACTCGATGGTCAGCGGCTGGCGGCCGTCCTCCATCATCGTATAGGCGGCAAAGGCGGCGGCATCATCGGCCAGCGTGGCAATCGCGCCCCCGTGGAAAAACCCGTGCTGCTGCGTCACCGCGTCAGAGTTCGGCAGGAAGATTTCGACCGTGCCTTCGTCCACGTTCCCAATTTCTTGCCCAAGGCACGGATCATTCCCTGACCCGCAAAACTCTTGGCGACGGCTGCCTGAATGGTGGTGTCCACGGTGCTCTCCCTTCACGTTTTGGCAAGTGTTGCCTGCCGCCTTCGGGAATCGCAATGCGGGGCGTGGTCCGCCGCGCACCATATCTTTAAACTTCGGGTGTGGGACCCCATCAAAGACTTCCATGAAGTCTTTAAACTTTGGCGATTACGTTAACTTTCCCCAAAGGTCGTATTCGCTGGCCTCGTCGACCTCGACCGTCACCAGATCGCCGGGGGACAGGGTTTCGAACCCTTCATCAATGAACAGGTTCCCATCGATTTCCGGCGCATCCGCCATGGTCCGGCAGGTCGCGGCATCCTCGTCGATCTCGTCCACCAGAACCTGCATGGTCTGGCCGACCTTGGCAGCCAGTTTGGCCTCGGAAATTGCTTGCGCCTTTTCCATGAAGCGGTCCCAACGCTCTTGTTTGACCTCGGCGGGCACGTGGTCGGGCAGGTCGTTCGACCGGGCTCCATCGACATTTTCGTATTGAAAACAACCCACTCGGTCCAATTGCGCTTCGTCCATCCAGTCCAGAAGCGTCTGGAATTCTTCTTCGGTCTCGCCGGGGTAGCCGACAATGAAGGTCGAGCGCAAAGTGATATCCGGGCAGTCCGCGCGCCACGCCGCGATTTCGTCCAGCGTCTTGGCGGCGGCGGCAGGGCGGGCCATGCGTTTCAGCGTATCGGGGTGCGCGTGCTGAAAGGGGATGTCCAGATAGGGCAGGATCAGCCCCTCGGCCATCAGCGGGATCAGCTGGCGCACATGCGGGTAGGGATAGACATAGTGCAACCGCACCCAAGCCCCTAGCGACCCCAAGTCGCGCGCCAGATCGGAGATGTGCGCACGGTGGCCTTTGGTGGTTTCGTGTTTGATATCAACACCATAGGCGCTGGTGTCCTGACTGATGACCAGCAATTCCTTGACGCCGTTTTCCACCAGTTTCTCGGCCTCGCGCACCACGGCGTGGGCTGGGCGGCTGGCCAGACGGCCGCGCATTTCAGGGATGATGCAGAACTTGCACTTGTGGTTGCAGCCCTCGGAAATCTTCAGATAGCTGTAGTGGCGCGGGGTCAGTTTTACCCCGCTCGCAGGCATCAAATCGACAAACGGATCGGGCGAGGGCGGTACCGCCCCATGCACGGCATCCAGCACCTGTTCGTACTGATGCGGCCCTGTTACGGCCAGCACAGACGGGTGAGTGCCGCGAATGTAATCCTCTTCCGCGCCCAGACAGCCGGTCACGATGACCTTGCCGTTTTCGTTCAACGCCTCACCAATCGCCTCAAGGCTTTCGGCCTTGGCGCTGTCCAGAAACCCGCAGGTATTGACGATGACTGCATCAGCGCCGGAATAGTCAGGCGAGATCGAATAGCCCTCGGCCCGCAGGCGGGTCAGGATACGCTCGCTATCGACCAGCGCCTTGGGGCAGCCAAGCGAGACCATGCCGACAGTCGGTTGGCCCTCTCGCGGTTTCTGATCAAAACGCGGGGTCGGGGCGAGGTCGGGGCGAAGATTGGGCGGGTTCGTTGTCATGCGCGGGATATAAGCCATCAAGGGCTGCGGGGGAAGTCGAGTTCTGACTTGTTGTGGATCGAACGGCCCACTACATTTTATGCAGGATTAAGATCATCACGAGGGTCCCATGCGACGCCTGCTTCGTTTCATTTTCACCATATTTATCATTATCTTGCTAGCGATCGGCGCCTTGTTCATGCTGCCAGCAGACAGGATCGCCGGGCTTGCATCGGACCAAATCCGGGCAGCGACAGGGCGTGATGTGACCTTTGATGGGCGGTTCAAGCCCTCGCTTTGGCCGCAAATCGGGCTGTCGACCGATGGTATTCGGATTTCCAATGCCGAGTGGTCAGATAAAGAAACGATGATTTCTGCCAAGGCGCTTTCGGTCGGGCTGGATATGGCCTCGTTGCTGAAGGGCAGCATTCGGGTCAGCAAACTGGAGTTGATCGAGCCGATTATCCTGTTGGAAAAAGCCGCAGACGGTCGGGTGAACTGGGAGTTCAGCGGCAGCGGTGAGGACAAAGCGATTGACGCCCCAAGTGAAAGCGACGGGTCGGATGTTGCGGTTGCGATTGATCAGGCGCTGATCTCTGCGGGCACGGTACGGTTTATCGATCACTCTGCGGGGACCGAAACACTGGTCGCCGGGGTGAATGCAGACCTGACACTTCCCGATTTCGCCGGGCCCGCCAACCTAGGTGTAGAGGCCTTGGTCAATGGCCAGTCTGTACGGGCTGACCTGTCTATTGCTGCGTTCGAAGAGTTCATGACCGGCAGCGTTGCCCCGATGAAGACCTCGGTCCGCGTGGGCAAAGCCAGAATTGATTTTGACGGGCGGGCCGGGATTTCCCCCGTCGCGGCAGAGGGTCAGCTGGATGCCGACCTGTCCGACCTGCGCGCCCTGACCGCAGTTGCAGGACAGCCTGCCCCGTCCTTGCCCGCAGGTGTGGGGCAAACCGTTTTGGCCAAAGGTCAGGTGACCTTGGCACCGCAAGGGTCCCTGCACCTGCGCAATGCGGCGCTGACACTGGACAGCAACAAGATCAACGGCTCGGCCGATCTGACCTTCGGCGACAAACCGTTCCTGAGCGGAGCATTTGAAGCCGGCGCGCTTGATTTCAGCGCGTTCACCGGTGGTTCTGATGGCGGTGGCGGCGAGGGGTGGTCAACCGATCCTATCGACGTCAGCGCTCTTGGGGCTATGGACGCTGATGTGTCGATTGTGGCCAGCAGCGTTGATCTGGGCGACACAAAGCTGGGCCGGACCAATGTTCTGGCAAAACTGACAGATCGTCGGCTGGTGCTGACCCTGCGCGAGGTACGTGCCTATGACGGGACGATCACCGGCGAGGTGGTGATCAACGGTCGTGGGGGCCTGTCGGTAGGGGGCGACCTGAACGTTGCCAGTCTGTCGACCCAAAGCCTTCTGAAGGACCTTGCCGATTACGACCGGCTTCTGGGCACTGGCGATTTCTCTTTCAAGTTCCTCGGTTCGGGCAATTCGATGAAAGCCATCATGAACTCTTTGTCGGGCTCTGGCAGTCTTGCGCTTGGGCAGGGGGAAATCCGTGGGTTTGACCTTGCCGGGATGCTGCGGAACTTTGACACTTCGTTCGTTGGGGCCAACAACCGCACCATTTATGAAAGCATCGGGGCGAGTTTCTCGATCAAGGATGGGGTCCTGCAAAACAGCGATCTCAGCTTCCTTGCGCCACTGTTGAAAGCAGCGGGGCTTGGCCAGATCGGGATCGGGTCGCAGACCCTGAACTATCAGGTCGCGCCTACGGCGTTTGGCGGTTCGGGCGATGGGGACGGAATCAAGGTTCCGCTGAAGATTACCGGCACATGGGCGAACCCCAAGTTCAACATTGATCTGGAAGAACTGGCGCGACAGCGTCTTGATCTGGATGCCAAGAAACAGGCGCTGGAAGACAAGGCGAAAGACGAGCTGAAAAAGCTAGAGGATAAGGCCAAGGCTGATCTGGCTAAGAAACTGGGCCTTCCAGTTCCCCAGCCGGAGACACCTGCAGAGCCGGTTGTCACTAATGAGGCACCTGCCGTTTCGCCTGAGCAGCCTGCCGCAACGACTGAAGAACCTGCGATCACTCCAGAGCAGCCCGCAGTGGTTGAGGAAGAGCCCAAATCGCCTGAGGATTTGCTGAAGGACAAGCTGGAAGATGAGGCCAAGAAGAGCATCCTCAAGTTGCTTGGAAACAGATGAGCGGCGAAACTATCTGGACAGCGCGGCTTGCCCGCGCTATCCGGCATCCATGATGAAACGTACCCATATCGCCCGTTCGCGACGTCGCGCCCTGCGCGCCTGACGTTTCATCGGCGTGTCTGCACGCCAAATACTCATCCAATCGTTGACAGTCTGATGCTCCTGAGTCACCACTCAGGGCTCCAATCAAAGGAATACCGCGATGATCCCTTCGCTTCTGCCGACTTATAACCGTGCGCCCCTGAGCTTTGTCAGCGGGCAGGGCTCTTGGCTAGAGACGACGGACGGGCGACGCTTTCTGGATCTGGCGGCAGGTATTGCTGTGAACTCGCTTGGCCATGCCAACCCCGATCTCATTGCGGCACTAACCGAACAGGCGGGCAAGGTTTGGCACCTTTCGAACCTGTACCAAATTCCTGAGCAGCAGGCTTTGGCCGATGCGTTGGTCGAACTGACCTTCGCTGACACTGCGTTTTTCACCAACTCGGGCACCGAGGCCTGTGAACTGGCCGTGAAAATGGTGCGGAAGTACTGGTATAACAAAGGCCAGCCAGAGCGGGTGAAGATCATCACCTTTGAAGGCTCTTTCCATGGTCGGTCCTCGGCGGGTATCGCCGCAGCGGGCTCTGCCAAGATGGTCGAGGGCTTTGGTCCCCTGCTGCCAGGGTTTATCCATTTGCCGTTTGGCGATCACGAAGCGCTGGAAAAGGCGATCCGTGACCCCGAATTGGCCGCTGTACTGGTCGAACCGGTACAGGGCGAAGGTGGTATTCGGCCGTTGCCCGATGCCTGCCTGAAAGGTCTGCGCGATCTGTGCGATGAAACCGGCGCTTTGATGGTTCTGGACGAGGTGCAATGTGGCGTTGCCCGGACCGGTAAGCTGTTCGCCCATGAATGGGCCGGGGTCACCCCTGACGTTATGATGGTTGCCAAGGGTATTGGCGGGGGCTTCCCTTTGGGCGCCGTTCTGGCCACCGAAGAGGCCGCCAGCGGCATGACCGCAGGCACTCACGGATCGACCTATGGCGGCAACCCACTGGGCTGTGCTGTCGGGTTGAAAGTATTGCAGACAGTTTCAGAGCCGGCGTTTCTGGAAGAGGTCAACCGCAAGGCTGGCTTACTGCGTCAAAAGCTTGAAGGTCTGGTCGACGCGCATCCAGAGGTGTTTGACCACGTGCGGGGCGCGGGGCTGATGCTTGGGCTGAAATGCAAAGTGCCGGCCGCAGATGTGGTTGGTGCCGGTTATGACGCGGAAATGCTGATCGTTCCTGCGGGCGACAACGTCGTTCGCCTTCTGCCTGCCCTCAACATTACCGATGAAGATATCGCCGAGGCCCTTGTCCGGCTGGAAACAGCGGCAAAGGCACTGGAAAATGGCTGACTATAGCTTTCGGCCCCTTGCTCGGTCCGATCGTCCCTTGTTTGACGATTGGCTTGCTCAGCCGCATATCGGCGGCTGGTGGCGCGATGCGCAGACAGAGTGGGCCTTGGTTGAGGAAGACATGGAGACCGGCGCGACTGATCAGCGGATAGTCGAGCATAACGGCGTCCCCTTCGCCTATGTACAGGACTATGACGCGCATCACTGGCCGATGCCGCAATACGCGGATTTGCCGAAGGGCAGCCGGGCGCTTGATACCTTTCTGGGCGCGCCTGCCTTTGTCGGGAAAAGTCATGCCAGCGTGTATCTTAGAGAAAGGTCTGATGATTTGCTCAAGACTTTTCCTGTCGTCGCCGTCGATCCGGATCCGGACAATGTGCGGGCTGTACGCTGCTATGAAAAGGCCGGGTTCGTCCGACGAAAAACTTGTTCTTCAGAAGACGGGGATTTGGTCGTAGTTATGACCCGGATCCATTAGGAATTTATTATGGGCGCTGTTCATACCGCGGACGTCCAAGCCGAAAGACCACAGTGATGAAACACTTCCTTGATATCCATAAGACCGACCCTGCAGAACTTCGGGGCATTATCGAAAGCGCCAAGGCGATCAAAAGTGCTCGCATAGGGCGTTCCAAGGCCGCGCTCGACGACGATCTGCCACTAGACGGCAAGATGGTTGCGTTGATCTTCGAGAAACCGTCTACCCGGACACGCGTATCCTTTGATGTGGGCGTGCGGCAAATGGGCGGCCAGACCTTGGTCTTGTCCGGCAATGACATGCAGCTTGGTCATGGCGAAACCATTGCAGACACAGCCCGGGTGATGTCGCGCTATGTCGATCTGATCATGATCCGGACCTTTGAAGAGGCGACCCTGCTAGAGATGGCAGAATACGCCACCGTACCCGTCATAAACGGTCTGACCAATCGCACGCACCCGTGTCAGATCATGGCTGACATCCTGACCTACGAAGAGCATCGCGGCTCGATCACAGGCAAGAAAGTGGTCTGGTCCGGCGACGGCAACAATGTCTTTGCAAGCTTCGCCCATGCGGCGGGTCAGTTCGGCTTTGATCTGACCTTCACCGGCCCCGAGATTTACGATCCGGAAATGGGCTTTATCGAAGAAGCCCGTGCCAAGGGTGTCTCGGTCGATATCGTTCGCGATCCTGTCAAAGCCGTTCAGGGGGCCGATCTGGTAGTCACCGACACTTGGGTCAGCATGCATGATGCGCAATCCGCCAGAGAGCGCCGCCATAACGCCCTGCGTCCTTATCAGGTGAATGAACAACTGATGTCACATGCCAAGGATGACGCGCTGTTTATGCACTGTCTGCCTGCTCATCGTGATGAAGAGGCGACAAGCGCGGTCATGGATGGCCCAAACTCTGTCATCTTCGACGAAGCCGAAAACCGCCTGCATGCGCAAAAAGCGGTCATGAAGTGGTGTGTGACTTAAGTTCGAACTTTATCCGAACAAAAACGAATAGGCCTGCGGATTTCCGCAGGCCTTTTTCTTGGGTTCCTGCGGATTGCTTCATGTGGCGCCCAAACCAAGCCCAGTAAGACCTGACCCACCATTTGGAATCAGGAGGTACCAAAGGTGAAACGAACTTTGGTGCTTGCGATTGCTATGGTCGTGGCCGCGTTTCCGGCATTGTCGGTGACGTGGGACGTGTCCCTTTGGGGTGAACGCCGAGCCTTTACGGAGCATGTGGAAAAACTGGCCGAGCTTGTTTCAGACAAGACGGATGGCGAGTTCACGTTGAACATCAACTACGGTGGTTTGGCCAAAAACGTCGAGAACTTGGACGGGATTGCCGAAGGCAAGTTCCAGATGGCGCAGTTCTGTGCGGGCTATCACGGGGACAAGACCCCAACGCTTACGGCGTTGGAACTGCCGTTTCTTGGGGTTAGCGGCATTGAACAGGCTCGGTTCGTCTCGACGCAGTTTTACAAGCACCCCGTCGTGCAAGAAGATATGGCCCGATGGAATGCGTTCCTTCTGATGCCGTCGCCCTTGCCCCAGTACAACCTGATCGGCAAGGGAGAGCCGCCCCGCAGTATCGCTGAATTCCGCAGGATGCGCGTTCGGGCAACCGGCAGCGTCGGCGAGGCGATACGCTCCATAGGGGCGATCCCCGTGGCAATGCCCGCCACGCAGGTCCAGCAAGCTTTACAGTTCGGAGAGGTCGACGCCGTGTCCTTTGCGCCGCACGCGCATATGGCTTTCGGTACGCTGGACAAGGCGCGCTGGTGGACGACAAACCTTGACCCCGGGACGCTGGATTGCCCTGTGATCGTCAATCTGGACGCTCTGCACTCGCTCAGCGAAGAGCACTATAACGCGCTGTTCGAAGCGGTGCCCGAGGCGATGGATCACTACATCGAAAACTACAAGGCCAAGACCACGGTGAAGTGGCAGCAAGAGCTGTCAGACCGCGGTATTGATCGGGTTGTGTTCAGCGACCTCGGACGTGAGCGGTTGAAATATATGGCTGCCGAACCCGCAACTGTTAACTGGATTACCCAGATGAACGGGCTGGGCTGGCCCGGCAAAGAATTGCGCGACTTTATAGAGTTTCTGGTCGCGCAGAAAACCTACTGATCTTGAGGCTTGGTGCAGAGCCTTAACAATCGGTAGATCTGGATAGCGTCGTCAGGCTTGGCCTGGCCCACTCAGCGCTTATCCTCACTGGCGGCCTGGGCCCCCCGGGCCGCCAACACAGCGCGCGCACGTTCGGCAGAGCGTAGCAAGCGCAGGGCTGTCATATAGGCCTCTTCCAGGGTGGTCGACGTGCGGCCGATGTCCATTCCCAGTTCTTCGGGAAACTCGTCATCCCCGGTCTTTTTCGAAAGTGCGATTGCGTCGCGGGCCAGTTCTTCGGCCAGGTCGTTGATCAGCGCCATGCTCTGCCTCGTCTCTGTCTTTGGTCTGGTTTGGCGCAATGCGATGCAAATTGCCAGTCGGGATTTGGAATTCCTTACGACTTGCGCGGTTTTGCCCGAAGGGTGGGTTCGGCCTGCGTGGGGTCCTCGGGCCAAGGGTGCTTGGGGTAACGTCCGCGCATGTCCTTGCGCACATCGGCATAGCTGGTTGCCCAGAAACCGGGAAGGTCCAGCGTGGTTTGCACCGGCTTTTGTCCCGGTGACAGCAGTGTAATCCGCAAAGGCTGGCGTTTTGGGCCAACCGTGGGGTGGCTTGTCACGCCGAACAATTCCTGCAGGCGCAGCGTGATCTGCGGATGATCGCCGTCATAGTCGATGGGCACGCGCCGCCCCATGGGGCTTTCGAAATGGGCGGGGGCTTGTTGGTCCAGCATCTGTTGCTGGTTCCAGTCCAGCATGGCGCGAAGCGCGTTCAGGATGTCGAACTTCTTCAGGGCTTCGGCGGTTTTGACGCCGTTCAGGTGGGGTAAAAGCCAGTCATGCAGCGTGTCCATCAGGCTGTCGACGGACATGTCCGGCAGATCGGCGCCTTGTGCGCGCAGCAACTCCACCCGGGCCAGATATCGGCGCGCGGGTTCGCTGATTGGTAGGCCAAGGTCACGGACACCGTCCAACATGGCTTCGGCGATGGCCTCATTCGGAGCGTCTTTCCAGATGCGGTCATCAAGGACGAGGGCACCGAAACATTCCTGTTGGCGCGCGACCACGCGCCGTTCGCGCTTGGACCACTCGCATTGGTTCTTCCAGTGGATCTGATCAGAGAAAAGCCCACGCAATTCGGCTTCGGTCAGATCGGCAGCCAGACGAATCCGCGCCTCTCGCGCGTTGCCATCCAGATCAAGGGCGACAAGCAGGCGCTGGTTCACGAAAGGATCAGCCTCATCGAGAATGGCGCCTTTGCCGCCCGACAGAACCCATCGAGGTGTATCGCCCTTACGGCGCAGGCCGATCCGGTCGGGATAGGCAAGGGCCGCCATTTCTGCCGCGCTTAGGTCTGTCGCGGGACTTGTTTTGGTTTGGGCCGCCAGACGTTTGGCCTCGGATTTTATCCGTTCCAGTGTCGGGCGGTTCGGCTGATATGGCCGGCGGTCCAAAAATCTGCGCAGGTCGGTCAGGGCTTCCAATCGTAGCGACAGATCCACCGGGGCGCCTCGCAGTGGGTCCCGCTCTGCCAGAAGCGCTGCGATGATGGCGGCGTTTGGTCCCGCAACGGCCATCATGTGACCTAGGCGCGGGTGAAGGGGCAGGGCGGCAAGTTGGCGGCCATGATCGGTGATGCGCCCCTCTTTCAGTGCGCCCAGTTGGGTCAAAAGCGCCTGCGCTTCGGCCAAAGAGCCGTCGGGCGGAGGTGTGAGGAACGCCAGATCCGACACCCCTGCGCCCCAAAGCGCCAGTTCCAGCGCAAGACCCGTAAGGTCCGCCGCTTCGATTTCGGCTGGAGGGAAGGGCAGCAGGCCGCCTTCCTCTCCCTTGGTCCAAAGGCGATAGCAGGTCCCTTCGGTCACCCGGCCAGCCCGGCCCCGGCGTTGTTCGGCCTCGGCCTTGGTGACGCGTTCGGTGACAAGGCGGGACATGCCAGAGGATGGGTCGAACCGTGCACGGCGGGCGCGTCCGCCATCGACGACCACGCGGACGTCTTGGATGGTTAATGAGGTTTCGGCGATCGACGTGGCCAGAACGACTTTGCGCCCTGATTTCGCGGGCTCGATGGCGGCGCGTTGCTCTTTGAAAGGCATCGCGCCGTAAAGGGGGCGGATCGCGCAGTCGTCAGGCAGGCGCAGTTGGGCAGCAACCCGTCGGATCTCGCCTTCCCCGGGCAGGAAGACGAGGATGCTGCCCTCGGTTTCTTTCACGGCCTGTTCGACCAGATCGGTCACCGCCTGTTCATAACGACGATCTTTGGGTGCGGGCCGGTCAAGCCAGCGCGTTTCGACCGGGAAGGCGCGGCCTTCTGATGTGATGACAGGCGCATCGTCCAGCATCTTGGCGACAGGCTCTGCGTCCAGCGTCGCGGACATGACCAGCAGGATCAGGTCATCGCGAAGGGCCTCGCGGACCTCCCATGCCAAGGCCAGACCCAGATCAGCGTTCAGCGAGCGTTCGTGGAATTCGTCGAAGATCACGGCGCCGACGCCCGGCAATTCCGGATCGGATTGCAACATGCGGGTCAGGATGCCTTCGGTGACGACTTCGATGCGCGTGTCGCGGCTGACCTTGGCCTCGCCCCGAATGCGATAGCCCACGGTCTGGCCGACCTTTTCGCCCAATGTCTGGGCCATACGTTCGGCGGCGGCCCGGGCGGCAAGGCGACGGGGCTCCAGCATCAGGATGCGGCCGTCGCAAAGCCCGGCCTCAAGCATCGCCAAAGGAACGCGCGTGGTTTTACCGGCACCCGGGGGCGCTTGTAGAACGGCCCGACCCTTGGCGCGCAGGGCGGTCAGAAGGTCGGGCAGGGCGTTGTCTATGGGCAGTTTCATCACCATCCCCGACCTTATGGGCGAAATCGTCGCAAGGGGCTAGTGGGCCATTGGCTCTGGACTTGGGGGCTGCGGCAAGGCATCAAAGCGCCCGACTTACAAGGGGCCGCCAATGGACATCACCGATCTTGCCAAGCGACTGAAAACCGGGGAACGCCGGGCCTTGGCCCGTGCGATTACGCTGGTTGAAAGCGGACGTGAGGATCATCGGCAGAAAGCGACCGAGCTTTTGGATACCTTGGGGCAAGAGAAGCAAGCCCTAAGAATTGGCCTGTCCGGGACCCCCGGCGTGGGCAAGTCGACGTTTATCGAAAGCTTTGGCTGTTTGCTGACCGGCTTGGGCTTGAAGGTGGCGGTTCTAGCTGTGGACCCGTCGTCGGCGCGCTCTGGTGGCTCGATCCTTGGGGACAAGACCCGGATGGAACGCCTGTCGCGCGACCCGAACGCCTTTATCCGCCCGTCTCCCAGCCAGTCGGCGCTTGGCGGCGTGGCGCGTCGGACGCGTGATGCCGTAGCTTTGTGTGAGGCCGCGGGTTTTGACGTCATCCTGATCGAAACCGTGGGTGTCGGCCAATCGGAAACCATGGTTGCTGACATGACCGACCTGTTCATCCTTCTGTTGGCGCCTGCGGGCGGGGATGAATTGCAGGGTGTCAAACGCGGCATCATGGAAATGGCGGATGTGATTCTTGTGAACAAAGCTGATGGCGATCTGAAAGCCACCGCGACGCGCACCTGTGCGGATTATGCCGGGGCCTTGCGCCTATTGCGCAAACGTCCGCAAGACCCCGAAGACTTCCCCAAAGCGATGACCGTGTCTGCTTTGGAAGAAGAGGGGCTTCAGAAAGCATGGGAAGAGATGCAGGCCTTGGCCGATTGGCGTCGTGAGAACGGGCATTTTGATACCCGCCGTGCGGATCAGTCCCGTAAGTGGTTCGAAGAAGAGGTGCGCCTTGGCCTACTGGCACGCCTGGAACGCGATCCTGAGATGCGTGCCCGTTTGGCTGCCTTGGGGGACCGCGTGGCTGACGGTGAAGCTTCGGTGGCAGGAGCGGCAGCAGATATGCTGGCCGCTCTCAAGGGCTAGTTGGATTAGTTTTTCGGGCCGTGGTGGCGTCGTTCCACCTGCACTTGGCCGTCTGCTCCCGCAGTTACGAAAAACAGATCACCATAGTTTAGTGGGGGCTCTCCGGGTGCCGCGATATCTTCCCAGATTCCACGAAGGTTTCCCTTGTTGCCGACCCAAACAATAGTTTTCCCCGCGCTTTCGCTGAACATGATCTCAGCAGCTTTGGTGGGACTGATCCGAGTCACCTCCATTCCCCTCGCTTCAAGAAGCGGCACTGCAGTATCGAGGTTGCGTTGAATGCCGGGCGAATAGACGACATCTATGGCAATGCCATCAAGCGCATCCACCAGTGCAGCGGCACGTTGCTCTCCGATTTTATTTAACAATTCACCATCGCGATCCGCATGGCGCAAAATAATCAAGGTCGTGTCGGCCGGGACTTTTACCTTTGCTGAGTTCGCATCAGCTGGAATTGTCAGGAAAAGCAGCGCAAACACTGCAGTAAGCAGGCGAGTGAACATAAATTGGATCTCCAGAGTGATGAGTCATGCTACCATAGGTGCGGATGGTTATATTCTCAAACCAATGAAATGAATCACTTGACGCCCTGCTTCATTCACCGTAATCACGCCGGACAGAATTTGGGGCGCTGCAATTGCGGCGCCTGATCTATTATCGAGACAAGGAAGAGACCCATGTCGCGCGTTTGCGAACTGACCGGAAAAGGCCCGATGTCTGGCAACAATGTCAGCCACGCCCAGAACAAAACCAAGCGCCGGTTTCTGCCGAACCTGAACGACGTGACCCTGATCTCTGATGCTCTGGGTCGTTCGTTCAAACTGCGTGTGTCCGCTGCGGCACTGCGCACGGTGGATCACCGGGGTGGACTGGACGCATTCCTGGCGAAAGCCAAGGATGCTGAACTGTCTGCAAAAGCTCTGAAAATCAAAAAAGACATCGCGAAGGCACAGGCAGCCGCCTAATCCTTTATGCGATTGAATGAATGCGGCCCCGCCAATTGGTGGGGCCGCTTCTTTTTGTCTCGGTTCACATTCCCGCTTTGACAGATTAAGTGCGGAGTATGACGCGCTTCCGCTCTTATATCGCCTATGTGCTTTCGCTATGCCTTGTGCTGGCTTCAGTTGCATTGGCCACAGCACGCGGGCAGGCCGAGCCTACCACTGCGGCCGTAATCTGTTCGGGCTTCGGTACGCATGTCGTCTATCTGGACGAAGACGGTAACCCGGTTACAGGGCCGACGTTGTGCCCGGATGGGGTCGCAGCCTTTGTCATCGGCGCCTCGGCCAGTGTGGTCGTGGCAGAGCCTTCTACCGCATGGGCAACGCTGACACGGGTCGAGCCTGCGTATGCCGTGCCAAGCCGCCAATTCGGCACACCACCTGCAAGGGGACCTCCGTCGCTGATCTGATCCCACAGCCACTCAGATCAATAACGGAGACCATAATGTTTAATTCCAAAACTCTGCTGACAGCAGGCGCTGTCACCCTGTTCGCTCTTCCAGCCTTTGCCGAAGGCATCATGATCAACGACGCTTACGCGCGTTCGTCTTCCCCCAAAGCAGGTGCCGCCTTTATGGTGATCGAGAACACCGGGCCCGAAGGCGATCGCTTGATTGCGGCAGCCTCGGACGTGGCGATGCGAGTCGAACTGCATACCCATAAGATCGACGCCAATGGTGTTGCCAAGATGATGGAAGTCGAAGAGGGCTTCCCGATTGCGGCTGGCGAGAGCCACGCACTGGCGCGTGGTGGCGACCACGTGATGTTTATGGGGCTGAAAGAGCCGTTCAAAAACGGGGAGGTTCTGACCGTTACCCTGACCTTCGAGAAGGCGGGTGATATGACCATCGAGATCCCCGTCGATTTGGATCGCAAGCCAATGGGCGGTCCTTTGGGTCACAATGCCCAAAGTATGAAGAACTAGGACAACTGCACTTCACGCTTCACCCGGCGGCAGGGAATGCCTTGCCCCCGGGGCTATGTTTTCAGGACTTCGTCGACCCACTGCGGGACGAGTTCCGATGCAGGCCCGAACCTTGCCATGTCGAAGTCCCGAGAGACGTCTGAAGGTTCCAAGTTCATCTCTAATGTTTCGGCCCCGGCTTGTGCTGCATCTTGTGCAAATGTTGCCGCAGGGTAGACCGTGCCAGAGGTGCCGATGGAAACGAATAAGGCTGCTTCGCTTAGCGCGACCCAGATATCCTCCATGTGATAGGGCATCTCGCCGAACCAGACGATGTCAGGTCGTGTGGACGGGGCCCCGCACGAAGGGCAGGGGTCGGTGTGCGACATAACCAGCGGTGCGGTCCAGCGGTGGTCGCAGGCCGCGCATAGGGCGCCTGCCAATTGGCCGTGCATGTGCCAGACGGCCTTTGACCCAGCACGTTCATGCAGGTCGTCCACATTCTGAGTGATGATCAAGGTCTCTCCCGGCATTTCCCGTTCCAGCCGGGCCAAGGCTTCATGTGCTGCGTTTGGGCTGGCTTCGACCGCGTTTTTGCGGCGCGCATTGTAGAACTCGTGAACCAGTCTGGGATTGCGGGCAAAGCCTTCGGGCGTGGCGACCTTTTTCAATTCATACTTCGTCCACAGACCATCCTTGTCGCGAAAGGTCCCAAGCCCGCTTTCCGCAGAGATCCCCGCTCCGGTCAGGATCACGATGCTTGCCATGGCTTTTTCCTTTGGTAACGTCTGTGCGCAGGAGGCCTCTATGAATACGCGTATTCTATTCGTTTGTCTTGGCAATATCTGCCGGTCGCCCATGGCGCATGCGGTGTTTGAGACCAAGGCGCAGGCCGCAGGACTGGATGTCTATGTGGAAAGCGCAGGGACCGGGGGCTGGCATGTCGGTGACCCGCCAGATGGGCGCGCGCAGGCCGAAGCGATGCGGCGTGGCTATGATCTGTCGCTGCTTCGGGCGCAGCAGGCTGTTGTTCGGGACTTTGATCGTTTTGACCTGATTGTGGCTATGGACCGGTCCAACTGGACCGCGCTCGAACGGATGCGACCCTCGACCAGCGAAATACCGGTCGAGCTGTTTCTGTCGTTTGCTGAAGTTACGGAAATGGAAGTGCCGGACCCTTACTATTCAGGCGGGTTCGAACTGGCGCTGGACTTGATAGAGGCCGCCAGTGACGGCCTCATATCGCGTCTTCGGGCGGGTTATCCGCAGAAGCTTTCCGCAGCTTCCCCGAATTCTTTGTAGCGCTGCCAGAAGGATTCGTGGCTAGAGCGGTCCGACTGACGGATATCTTGCGCACGCTGTGGATTCTTGAAGAAGCTGGCGGCCAACTGCTGGTCGCCCTTAGTCAGGGTCAGGTTCGCTGCATCCTGCACGCAACCGCAAACGGCGCGATTGGCAGAGGGGCGGTCCGAGCGCAGGCAGGCCTGCTCGATCGGACCGGCAAAGCTGGCGACAGGCGCAGAAGCTGCGACGGTCAACACCAGTGCAAATCGGGTTGGAAATTTCATGCTATGCCTCGTTTGGTGCCGAATTACTCGATCATTGATGAAGAGTATTCGCCAAACCGGGCAAATTTTCAACGAGAACGTGTCGCCGACCCACCAAGTGGCGGTGGATCGGCGGAAAGTTGATTATTCCAGTTCGACCAACAGGTCCTTGGCGTCGATCTGGGCACCCGGCGTGACGTGGACTGCCTTGACCTTGGCGTCACGCTCGGCATGGATGCCGGTTTCCATCTTCATCGCTTCGATGGTCAGCAGCAGATCGCCTTGTTTGACCTCTTGGCCTGCTTGCGCGGCAACGGTCGCCACGACGCCCGGCATGGGGGCGCCGATGTGGTTGGCGTTGCCAAGCTCTGCCTTCGGACGCACGCTGCTAGAGGCTTTGACCTTGCGGTTCGCAATGCGGACATCGCGGGGCTGGCCGTTGAGTTCGAAGAAGACCTTGGCCTCGCCGTTCTCGTCGGTCTCGCCGATGGCCTGCATGCGGATTTCCAGCGTTTTGCCGGGGTCGATCTCGACGCTGATCTCTTCGCCCGGCTCCATGCCGTAGAAGAAGACCGGGGTCGGCAGGGTACGGACTGGACCATAGGTGCGGTGGCGGCCCATGTAATCAAGGAAGACCTTGGGGTACATCAGGTAACCGTTCAGGTCCTCATCATCGATCGTCAGACCGTCCAGTTGTTTCGACAAGTCGGCGCGGATCTCTTCCAGATCGACCGGTGCCAGATGCTTGCCCGGGCGTTCCGTGTTGGGCTTTTCGCCCTTCAGCGCCTTCTTGATGATCGCTTTCGGGAAACCACCCGGAGGCTGACCAAGGTTGCCGCGCATCATGTCGATCACCGAGTCCGGGAAGGCCACTTCGGTCTTGGGGTTCTCGACGTCGGCGCGGGTCAGGCCTTGGCTGACCATCATCAGTGCCATATCGCCAACCACTTTGGACGAGGGGGTCACCTTCACGATGTCGCCAAACATCTGGTTCACGTCGGCATACATGGCTGCGACCTCGTGCCAGCGCTCTTCAAGACCCAGGCTGCGGGCCTGCGCCTTCAAGTTGGTGAACTGACCCCCGGGCATTTCATGCAGATAGACCTCGGACGCGGGGGCTTGCAAGCCGGACTCGAAGGCGGTGTATTGCTCGCGTACGGCTTCCCAATAGTCCGAGATGCGACGCACCATGGCAGGATCGATACCGGTGTCCCGGTCGGTGTTGGTCAACGCTTCGATGATCGAGCCCATGGTCGGCTGCGAGGTGTTGCCCGAGAAAGCGTCCATGGCCACGTCGGCAATATCCACGCCAGCTTCGGATGCTGCCAGAATGGTCGCACCCGCGATGCCCGAGGTGTCATGCGTGTGGAAGTGGATCGGAATACCGACCTCTTGTTTCAGCGCCTCGATCAGCACACCAGCCGCAGTCGGCTTCAGCAGACCCGCCATGTCTTTCAGGCCAAGGAAATGGGCGCCAGCGGCTTCCAGCTCTTTCGCCATGTTGACGTAGTACTTCAGGTCGTACTTCGCGCGATCAGGGTTCAGGATGTCGCCGGTGTAGCAGATGGTGCCTTCGCACACCTTGCCACTTTCGATGACAGCGTCCATCGCGACGCGCATGTTCTCGACCCAGTTCAGGCTGTCAAAGACGCGGAACACGTCGATCCCGGTCTCGGCCGCCTGTTTGACGAAGGCCTGAACGACGTTGTCGGGATAGTTGGTGTAGCCCACGCCGTTCGAAGCACGCAGCAGCATTTGGGTCAGCAGGTTCGGCATGGCCTTGCGCAGGTCACGCAGGCGCTGCCACGGGCATTCCTGAAGGAAGCGATAGGCGACATCAAAGGTCGCACCGCCCCAGCATTCCATCGAAAAGAGCTGCGGTAGGTTCGCCGCATAGGTCGGCGCCACGCGGATCATGTCGATCGAGCGCATGCGGGTCGCCAGCAGAGATTGGTGGCCATCACGCATGGTGGTGTCGGTCAGCAGCAGTTGCTTCTGCTCGGTCACCCACTTGGCCAGACCTTCTGCGCCATCCTTTTCAAGGATTTGCTTGGTGCCAGACGGCGGGGTCTCGACCAGCAGTTTCGGTGGCTTTGGTGGTTTGGCAGTGGCGGGTTTGGCGCGGCCCTCGGTCTCGGGGTGGCCGTTGACGGTGATATCACCGATGTAGGTCAGGATCTTCGTCGCGCGGTCACGGCGCGGTTTGAAATCGAACAGCTCGGGCGTCTCGTCGATGAACTTGGTGTGGTACTCATAGTTCAGGAACTGCGGGTGTTTCAGCAGGTTCTCGACGAAGGCGATGTTGGTGGCCACGCCACGGATACGGAATTCGCGCAGGGCGCGGTCCATACGGGCAATCGCGGCCTCGGGCGTTGGCGCCCAGGCGGTGACCTTTTCCAGCAGCGAGTCATAATAGCGGGTGATGACCGCGCCCGAATAAGCGGTGCCGCCGTCCAGACGGATGCCCATCCCGGTCGCGCCGCGATAGGCGGTGATGCGGCCATAGTCGGGGATAAAGTTGTTGCGTGGATCTTCGGTGGTGACCCGGCACTGCAGGGCGTGGCCACGCAGCTGAACGTCATACTGGCTGGCGACCCCGGTGGCCTCGGTCAGCGACTTGCCTTCGGCGATCTTGATCTGGGCCTGCACAATGTCGATGCCGGTCACTTCTTCGGTGACGGTGTGTTCTACCTGAACGCGGGGGTTCACCTCGATGAAGTAGAACTCGCCCGAGTCCATATCCATCAGGAACTCAACGGTCCCTGCGCATTCATAGTTCACATGTTCGCAGATCTTCTTGCCCAAGCCGCACAGCATCTCGCGCTGAGCCGACGACAGGTACGGGGCAGGGGCGCGTTCGACGACCTTCTGGTTCCGGCGCTGGACCGAGCAGTCACGTTCCCACAGGTGATAGGTGTTGCCGTGCTTGTCGCCAAGGATCTGAACCTCGACGTGGCGCGCGCGCATGATCATCTTTTCCAGATAACCTTCGCCGTTGCCAAAGGCGGCCTCGGCTTCGCGGCGACCTTCGCGCACTTTCTCTTCCAGCTCGCCTTCGTTCATGATTGGGCGCATGCCGCGACCGCCGCCACCCCACGAGGCTTTCAGCATCAGCGGGTAGCCGATTTCAGCCGCCTGCTTGCGGATCTCGTCCATGTCGTCGCCCAGAACCTCGGTCGCGGGGATGACTGGCACGTCAGCGGCGATGGCGACCTTGCGGGCGCTGGCCTTGTCGCCCAGGGCGCGCATGGTTTCGGCCTTGGGGCCGATGAAGGCGATGCCGTTGGCTTCACAGGCGTCTACAAAGTCGGGGTTCTCGGACAGCAGACCGTAGCCGGGATGGATCGCGTCGGCGCCGCATTCCTTCGCAACGCGGATGATCTCGTCAATCGCCAGATAGGCCTGAACGGGACCCAGCCCCTCGCCAATATGATAGGCCTCGTCCGCCTTGAACCGGTGTAAGCCCAGCTTGTCTTCCTCGGCATAGACCGCGACGGTTCGTTTCCCCAATTCGTTCGCCGCCCGCATGACGCGAATGGCGATCTCCCCTCGGTTGGCGACCAGAATCTTGGCGAAGTCAGGCATGGTAGGCTCCCAGGTATGTCGAGTTGAAAGTGTTATGAAGGATTTATGAACTCAAACAAGGTTTCTGCGGGTGCAAAATGCGGATTTCGGTATAAAAATGTTACCAAAATGAGATGGACCGCTTGGTCGAGAAATTTTCCGCTGACCGATCTGGCTGTTGGGTAATTTTATTTCAAACTTTTTTCAGGCGCTTGTTGGGCACGAGTTCTTATCGCATCGCCGAGGCTATAGATTCGGTTCGAAAAAGTAAGACACATTCTTCCAAGAGGTGTGATTTGGGAAAAACTTGCCGGAAGTGCCTTTGCTGTGGTGGCGGAACAATCTAAGAACATAGCTTCCCATTTTTTCCCGAACCCGCTAGGTTCCCCGCCATGAGCAGTTTTGACGAAAACGATGCATTTGAAGCCGCCGTGCCGCTAAGCCAGCGGGCGATGGCGGCGCGTTCCGCGCCCTATCTGGACGAGTTGAACCCCGCGCAGCGCGAGGCCGTTGAAACTTTGCAAGGGCCGGTTCTGATGCTCGCCGGGGCGGGGACTGGCAAGACCAAGGCGCTGACCGCGCGGATCGCGCATCTGATGAACCAAGGTGTGCGCCCGAACGAAATACTGGCAGTAACTTTCACCAACAAAGCCGCGCGCGAGATGAAGGGCCGTGTCGGCCGCCATCTGGGCGAGGCGGTCGAGGGGATGCCGTGGCTGGGCACCTTCCACGCGATTTGTGTGAAACTACTGCGCCGGCACGGGGAGCTTGTCGGGCTGAAATCGAATTTCACCATTTTGGATACGGACGACCAGATACGTCTTCTCAAGCAGTTGATCGTTGCTGCCAATATAGATGACAAACGCTGGCCTGCGCGGGCCCTAGCCTCGTTGATCGACGGTTGGAAGAACCGGGCTTTGACGCCCGAGAAGGTGCCAAACGCCGATGCTTCGGCCTTCGATCACAAAGGGACCGAACTGTACGCAGCCTATCAGGAGCGGCTGAAGACCCTGAACGCCGTGGATTTCGGTGACCTGCTGCTGCACATGGTCACGATCTTTCAAACTCATGGGGATGTGCTGGAGCAATATCAGCGTTGGTTCCGCTATATTCTTGTCGACGAGTATCAGGATACCAACGTTGCCCAATACCTGTGGCTGAGGCTGCTGGCACAAAAGCATCAGAACATTTGCTGCGTGGGCGATGACGACCAGTCGATCTATGGCTGGCGCGGGGCCGAGGTGGGCAACATCCTGCGGTTCGAGAAAGATTTCCCCGGCGCGAAAGTCGTGCGGCTGGAGCAGAACTATCGCTCGACCCCGCATATTTTGGCGGCAGCTTCCGGCGTCATCGCCGGGAACAAGGGACGGCTTGGCAAGACGTTGTGGACCGACCGGGATGACGGTGAAAAGGTTCGTCTGATCGGCCATTGGGATGGCGAGGAAGAAGCGCGCTGGATCGGTGAAGAAATCGAGGCACTACAGCGTGGCACGCGTGGGTTGCGCTCGCATGAGCTGGACCAACAGGCGATCCTTGTTCGCGCCTCGCACCAGATGCGCGCGTTTGAAGATCGGTTCCTGACCATCGGTCTGCCTTACAAGGTTATCGGCGGACCACGCTTCTATGAGCGGATGGAGATCCGGGACGCGATGGCCTATTTCCGTGTGGCCTGTTCGCCGGACGATGATCTGGCGTTCGAGCGGATCGTAAACACCCCAAAACGCGGGGTGGGGGATAAGGCCCTTCAGAATATCCAGCGGGCGGCGCGCGCCAATGAGACCTCTTTGCTGGAGGCTGCCCGGCTGCTGGTGTCTGCCGGAGAGCTTAAGGGCAAAGCCCGCGGGGCGGTTGGTCAGCTGATCGAAGGGTTCGATCGCTGGCGGGCTGCAGTCCAGAACAATGAAAACCACATCGAACTGGCCGAGATCATCCTAGAGGAATCCGGCTATACCGAGATGTGGCAGAACGACAAAACGCCCGAGGCGCCGGGCCGGCTGGAAAACCTGAAGGAACTGATCAAGGCGCTTGAGAGCTTTGAGAATCTTCAGGGGTTCCTTGAGCACGTTGCGCTGATCATGGACAACGAGGCGGATGATGGTGGCCCCAAGGTCAGCATCATGACCCTGCATGCCGCCAAAGGTCTGGAATTCCCTGTTGTCTTTCTGCCCGGATGGGAAGACGGCCTGTTTCCCAGCCAGCGCAGCATGGATGAAAGCGGGCTGAAGGGGGTCGAGGAAGAGCGCCGTCTTGCCTATGTTGGCATTACGCGGGCGGAAGAGCTGTGTACGATCTCATTTGCGGGCAACCGCCGGATCTTTGGTCAATGGCAATCGGCCCTGCCTTCGCGCTTTATTGATGAACTGCCCGAAGAGAATGTCGACGTTCTGACCGCGCCGGGCCTTTATGGCGGCGGCTACGGCGCCGCGGCGCCCTCAAGCGGAATGCAAGAGCGGATGGATCGGGCGGATGCATATAACTCGCCGGGTTGGAAGCGGATGCAAGCTCGCAGCCAATCGCGACAGACCGCGCAACCGACCGAGACCAAGGGGCTGGTCATCGATGCCACTGCGGTGTCCAGCCACGCCAAGGGTGATCGCGTGTTCCACCAGAAGTTCGGCTATGGCACGGTCATGGGCATTGAAGGTGACAAGCTGGATATCGAATTCGATAAGGCGGGGGCGAAAAAAGTTGTCGCGCGCTTCATTGTCGATGCTGCAAAAGCCGACGAGATCCCTTTCTAGGTCCTACTTCTTTGCACCAGCGACGGGGTTGTCGATCTGATCCAGATCGACAAGGTCCCACGGCATGCCAGCATTCCGGTAAATGCGCTTACCCTTGTTGGGATAGTCCGCGACGTCCTGCGCCAGACGTTCCCCGACAACCAGACAGCGCAGAACCTCTGTCCCGGTGTTCTTCATTGTATGAGCCGGGCCGCCCTTGGGGTAACCGATGAAATCGCCGGGGCCAATCACCACGGTTTGGCCATCTAGAATGACTTCACCCGTGCCTGACAGAACATAGGTGCATTCATCTTCATGATAGTGGCGGTGGTACTCGGTGCTTTCGCAGCCCGGCGGCACTTCGATGATGTGAACGCCAATTCCGGTCAAGCCAACCATGTCGCCAAGTGACTTGTTGATCCGTCTGGCGTTGCTGTTCAGGAAGTGTGTTTTGCTTAGTCCTTCAGCAGCGTCGATTTCTGTACGCTTCAGTACGAATTTCTCGGTCATTTGGGTCTCCGTTCGATGGCTTGAATCGGACGCGAGCTATGCACCTAGGTCAAGGCAAATAAAAACGGCGGTGCCAGGGAGGAGGAGGCACCGCCGTTCTTTTTAACGATGACCAAGGGAGGAGGACGGTCATCGTATACGAACCCGACGTCTTGGCCGGTATTTTGCGGTCGACAGCCAAAGGGAGGAGAAGGCTGCCGACCGGGGTATTAGGCATCATAGGGAGGAGAGATGCCTAAACTGTGGTGAAGCGGTGTCCCGCTTCGGGAAAAGTGGCGACGATACCAAGGGAGGAGGAAGGTATCGCCGCCTAATTCAGAAGACCCAGGGAGGAGGAAGGGCCGTCTGATTCTGTTGTTTACGCTGCTTTTGCAGCCTCAAGCGCCAGCGAGCGGATCATGCTGCGGCTAATTCCTAGATCAGCCAGCTCGCGATTGGTCAGCTCGCTCAGCTCGTTATATGTGTCGCGATACAGCTTGCGCTTCGCGAGGTAATCTTTGGCATGGCCGATAACGGTCGTCAGTGTTCCTACGACCCAGTTCGACGCGCCGAATGTGCTTTGCGCGATTGCCATCTTCTGCCTCTTTCGTTTTTGTTCGCTCTCGTTGATCCTCAATTTAGGGGTTTGCTGCAGGTGCACAATGAATTTCGAGGCAATGCTGCTATGCAGAATTTGCATGGTTTGCAGCTTTTAGTTTAGTCGCTGAAAAATTACGCAAGTGACGCCACGTAAAAACTGAATTTGTGATGCATTTTTAGGCAAATCACGTTTCGGCTTGCAAAATTCTTCGCAAAAACAATCTTTGCCTAAACCGTTGAAGAGGGCGAAATGAGCGTTATCAAAGACCAAATTGCTGCTGTGCTGGGTGAAATTACTGGTCCGGGTGATTCTAATCTGATGGAATCGGGACGTGTGAAAGCTCTCACTATAGAAGGTGACGTTGTTCGGTTCGTGCTAGAGGCGGCGAGCGCAGAAGAGGCGCGTAGTTTGGGCCCGCTGCGCGATCTTGCCCAATCCAAGGTCGAAGCGATCCCCGGTGTTGCGCAGGCGGTCGTCGTTATAACGGCGCATAGCGGTCAGCCGGCCCCAAAGCCTGCACCCTCGCTAAAGATCGGTCAGCATCCAACCAAAGATGGCGGTGGCAAGCCGGCGGGGGTCGACCGTATTCTGGCCGTCGCTTCGGGGAAGGGTGGGGTCGGTAAGTCGACAGTCTCCTCCAATTTGGCGGTGGCGCTTGCGCGGCAGGGGCGTCGGGTCGGCCTGCTTGATGCAGATATATATGGTCCCTCGCAGCCGCGGATGATGGGTGTCAGTAAGCGCCCAGCTTCGCCTGACGGTAAAACCATCATTCCACTTAAGGCGCATGGGGTCACTATGATGTCTATTGGTCTGATGGTGGATCCTGATCAGGCGGTTGTCTGGCGCGGTCCGATGTTGATGGGGGCCCTTCAGCAGATGCTGGGGCAGGTCGAATGGGGCGAGTTGGATGTGCTTATCGTAGACTTGCCGCCGGGCACGGGTGATGTGCAGCTAACCTTGTGTCAGAAGTCCCAAATGACCGGAGCTCTGGTGGTTTCTACGCCTCAGGACGTTGCACTTTTGGATGCGCGCAAGGCTATAGACATGTTCGGCAAGCTAAAGACGCCGGTTCTGGGGTTGATAGAGAACATGTCGTCTTTCTGTTGTCCCCATTGCGGTGGGGAAAGCCATATCTTTGGACACGGCGGTGTGCGGGCCGAGGCAGATCGGATCGGTGTGCCCTTCCTGGGTGAGCTTCCTCTGGCGCTTGAGGTCCGTCAGGCCGGCGATGCGGGTACTCCGATCGCGCTTCAGGATGGACCGGTGGCGGATGCTTATGCGCAACTCGCGCACCGGTTGGTTGCGGGCGGGATGGCCTGACCGCGGGAATTCATGGTCATTGCGGGGGATTTTGCAGCTTTAGCGGTGTAAATCGCTGAGGCTGCAACTGATTTGGGGCTGGTTATCCTGCCAAATTAAATCGCGTCGGCAAAAATTCTACTTATTAGTGGGATTTTCTGGTACTTATTTTCAAACCCGGTCTGGCACTAAATGTAGAGGGTGCGGGCAATTTTTCCGCTACAATTTGGTTGCAGTGGCGTAATTTAGCTGCGGAATAACTGCTTTTTAAGAAGTTTCTTTGCGTTTTGGGGAGTCAGCTCCCGTAAAAAACAGTTGATTTCCATGAAGTACCATGTCATCCATTAGTTACTCGATGAAGACGGGCAAATCAGGGGCAGATTAAGAACCCCGAACAAGGCACCAAGTCAGGTTTCATACAGGCACCCGCCATCATCAAATCAGATCCGGCGCGCAAGCGAGCAGACATCCCCCCAGGTGGCTTGCACAGTTGGACACCCCTTCACGGGACGAGGGCGGCGGATTGGGCAGTGGCAGCAGCTCAATCCGCCGTTTCCGTTTCGGGCGACAGTAACAAGGAGCGTCAGCGTGGCGCGTAGGTTCAGAGGCGAATACACCTTCAAGGTGGACGCGAAGGGCAGGATGTCGATCCCGGCCCTTTTTCGCCGTGTGCTGGAAGCTGGCGACCCGAACTGGACCGAAGGGCTGCGCCCGGAGCTTGTGATCGTCTATGGCGACGACAGCCGGGACTTTCTTGAAGTTTATACGATGACCGCCATCGACGCGCTGGATGACAAGATCGCGCGTCTTCCCCGTTCGCCCCTGAAACGGCGGCTAGAGCGGATGATCAGCGGTCAATCCCACCAGACCGAGGTCGACGGCGATGGCCGTCTGGTGTTGCCGCAAAAGCTGCGCCAGAAGATCGGGCTGGAAAAAGAGGCTTTCTTCATTGCCTCGGGTGATACGTTCCAAATCTGGAAGCCCGAGACATTCGAAGCTGAAGACGCCGCCTTTGCTGAAGAGCTGGGCGAGGATATCCCCGAGGGCACTGATCCGCTGGATGCACTGGACCTGATGCTCGACCAACGCGAGGATTTCTGAGCGATGCCGGCCGCTGCAAACGACAGCCGCCCGCATATCCCGGTCCTGTTGCGGCCCATTCTGAAGGCGATCGCACCGGTAGAGGGCCGCTGGTTGGATGGAACCTTCGGGGCAGGGGGCTATACACGGGCATTACTGGATGCAGGTGCGGAACACGTGATTGGCGTGGATCGCGACCCGATGGTGTTCGAGATGGCGCAAGCCTGGGCTGGCGACTATGGAGACCGACTTTCGATGGTCGAAGGCACCTTTTCGAAGCTGGACACTTATAGTGACGTGCCGCTGGACGGCGTTGTGCTGGACCTTGGGGTCAGCTCGATGCAGCTGGATCAAGCTGAGCGCGGCTTTTCGTTCATGCAGGACGGGCCGCTGGATATGCGGATGAGCCAGTCGGGCATGTCTGCTGCCGATTTCGTCAATGAAAGCAGCGACACCCAGATTGCGGATGTGCTGTACCACTTTGGTGAAGAACGTGCCTCGCGCCGGATTGCCCGCGCGATTGTCGAGGCGCGCAAGACCACGCCGTTCGAGACCACCTTTCAGTTGGTTGAAGTGATCGAAAAATGCCTGCCGCGTCCGAAACCCGGGCAAAGCCACCCGGCGACCCGCAGTTTTCAGGCGATCCGTATTGCCGTGAACAACGAGCTTGGTGAATTGGTCGAAGGCCTTGCCGCCGCCGAACGTGCGTTGAAGCCGGGTGGGCAATTGGCAGTTGTGACCTTTCACTCGATCGAAGACCGTATCGTGAAGCGCTTTTTCCAAGCACGTTCCGGTGGCGGCGGGCGGGCCAACCGCTATGCGCCAGAGGTCGAAGAGGTCGCCGCGCAGTTCAAATTGAAAAGCCGCAAGGCGATTGGTCCCGATGAACAGGAGTTGGAAGAAAACCCCCGTTCCCGGTCCTCGAAATTACGGGTGGGCATCCGCACGGACGCCCCCACAACACCGATTGATTTAAAAACTTTGGGCCTTCCCGCCCTGATGACAAAGGAAACCCGCTGATGCGCAGTCTGTTCTTTGTTTTATCTGCCCTGTCTGTGATGGCTCTGGCCTTTTGGGTCTATCAAGAGAACCACCGCACGCGTGAGGCTTTGGCGCAGACCAAGGATCTTCAGGGCGAAATCGGCCAGATGCGCGAAACGCTTGGTGTTTTGCGGGCCGAATGGGCCTATCTGAACCGCCCTGACCGGCTGCGGGAGCTGGCTGCGATCAACTACGACCGGCTTGGCCTTGTGCCGCTGCGTCCAGAGCAATTCCAGCGCGTCAGCAATGTCTCTTACCCGGCCCCTGATCTGCCACCGATCATGGTGCCGATCGACGTGATGAGCACGCAGGAGGGCGCGCAATGATCCGCACGCCTCTGCGTCCGCTTGCCCGCGTACTGGAGGCGCGGGAAAAAGGGGAGAACCCCGACAAGATCGAGCGCGAAAACCTGCGTGAACGCCACGAACAGATGCGAGACAAATCCCGCATCCGCGCCGAGGGGCGCCTTTTGGTTCTGGGGTTGATCTTCCTCGCGGGTTTCGGCGCGATTGGCGGGCGGATGGCAACCATCTCGTCTGCCGAACCGCAAGAACCAGTGGCCAGCGCTTCGCAGGCGGCGATTATCGCGCAACGGGCGGATATCACTGACCGCAATGGCAATGTGCTGGCGACCAACCTGGCGACCCACGCGCTTTATGCCCAACCGCACCATATGATCGACAAAGCCCGCGTTGCGCGCGAGCTGGTGCAAATCTTCCCCGATCTGGAGGAAGAGGCGTTGACGCGTCGGTTCTCGGATGGGCGTAAGTTCCTGTGGATCAAAAAGAAAATCAGCCCCGAGCAGCAGCAGATGGTCCATGATATCGGTGACCCCGGCTTGCAGTTCGGCCCGCGCGAGATGCGCCTGTATCCCAACGGCGCACTGGCCGCTCATATCCTTGGTGGGGCCAGCTTTGGCCGTGAGGGTGTTCAGTCGGCCGAGGTGATCGGAACGGCGGGCGTGGAAAAGGCGTTTGATGACTATCTGCGCGACGCGGCCAACGGCGGCCAGCCGCTGCGACTGTCCATCGACCTGACCATTCAAGCAGCATTGGAGCGCGTTCTTCACGGTGGCATGGTCATGATGAATGCCAAGGGCGCAACCGCCGTGATGATGGAGGCCAAGACCGGCAAGATCGTCGCCATGGCCTCGCTTCCGGATTTCGACCCAAACGAACGCCCCACGCCGCTGACCGAAGGCGATGCCTCGGACAGTCCGCTGTTCAACCGGGCGGTTCAGGGCGTGTACGAGCTTGGCTCGACGTTTAAGATCTTTACCGCCGCGCAAGCGATGGAGCTTGGGTTGGTCAATGCGAACTCTTTGGTCGATGCCGACGCCCCGATGAAGTGGGGCAAGCACAAGATCAAGGAATTCAAGAACAAGAACTATGGCCCGTACCTGTCTGTGACGGATGTCATGGTTAAGTCCTCGAACGTCGGCACAGCGAACCTTGCGCTTCAGATCGGCAAAGAGCGCCAACGCGCCTTTTTGAAAGAGCTTGGGTTCATGTCTCCGACTTCGGTCGAACTGGTCGAGGCACCCGGGGCCAAGCCGCTGACACCCAAGCATTGGGGCGATATTCACACGATCACCGTTTCCTACGGGCACGGGCTGTCGGCCAGCCCGCTGCATCTGGCCAGCGCCTACGCGACCATCGCCAATGGCGGCATTCTGGTGAAACCCACGCTGCTTGCTGATGCGCAACCAACTCAGGCCAAGCGCGTCCTCAGCCAGGAAAGCGCGGCTGATGCGCGCTCTATGTTGCGGCAGGTCGTGACGCGCGGCACGGCCAGTTTCGGCGACGTGGAAGGTTATGCCGTGGGTGGCAAGACCGGCACCGCCGATAAGCCCAAGGAACGCGGGGGCGGGTACTACGATGACAAGGTAATTGCGACCTTCGCATCGATGTTCCCGGCTCATAGCCCCGAATATGTGCTGATCGTCACGTTGGACGAGCCCGAAGACCGGACCGGCAGCGAACCCCGTCGTACTGCGGGCTGGACCGCCGTGCCCGTCGCAGCAGAGATTATCCGCCGAACCGCCCCCCTGATGGGCTTGCGGCCCGACTTTGAAACTGACACACCGGTGGCATTGATCCGAACTTCGAACTGATGCGAAAGGGGCCTCGATGCGACCGGTGAAATCTCTGGCAGAGCTTGGTCTGACCGCCCAGGGTGGCGCCGAGGCGCAGATCACCGGACTGTCGGTCGACAGCCGCCAAGTAAAACCCGGCCACCTGTTTGCAGCGCTTCCCGGCACCAAAGTTCACGGTGGTGAGTTCATCCAATATGCCCTGCGCATGGATGCAGGCGCCATTCTGACCGATGCCGAAGGCGCAAGGATTGCTGCCGAAGAACTGGCTGGCCACCCCGCAGCTTTGATCGTCGCGGAAGATCCGCGCCAGACGCTGGCCTATACCGCAGCTCTTTGGTTTGGCGCGCAGCCGCAGACCATGGTCGCTGTGACCGGGACCAACGGGAAGACCTCTGTCGCCACGTTTACGCGCCAGATTTGGGAGTTGCTGGACCTTAACGCCTGCAACTTTGGCACCGCCGGGGTTGAAGGGGCGATGACCGCGCCGATGACCCATACGACGCCCGAGCCGATCACCTTGCACAAGCTTCTGGCCGAGATGGCAGAGGCAGGCGTGACACACGCCGCGATGGAGGCCTCGTCCCATGGGTTGGCGCAATGCCGGCTGGACGGGGTGCAACTTACCGCGGCAGGATTTACGAACTTTACGCAAGACCATCTCGATTATCACGAAACCTTTGAAGAGTATTTTGCCGCCAAGGCCGGGCTTTTTGACCGGGTGCTGCCGGAAGATGGGACCGCGGTGATCAATATCGATGACCCGCGCGGTGCAGATATTGAAGCCATCGCCGACGAGCGTGGGCAGGACCTTTTGACCGTTGGCGAGAGCGAGGTCGCGGACCTTCAAATCCTGAACCAGAGGTTCGATGCCACCGGGCAAGAGTTGTTGTTTTCCTTTGAAAGCAAGACCTATCAAACTCGGCTCAACCTGATCGGCGGGTTTCAGGCACAGAACGTTCTGCTGGCAGCAGGTCTGGTGATCGCGGCCGGGGAAGAACCCAATCACGTCTTTGACACGCTGTCTGACCTGACCACCGTGCGTGGGCGGATGCAACTTGCGGCGACGCGCGACAGTGGGGCGGCGGTGTTTGTGGATTATGCCCACACGCCCGATGCGCTGGAGACAGCGCTAAAGGCGCTGCGTCCCCATGTGATGGGTCGACTAGTTGTTGTTTTCGGGGCGGGTGGCGACCGGGATACGGGCAAGCGCCCCCTGATGGGCAAGGCCGCGGCAGAATACGCCGATGTGGCCTTTGTGACCGATGATAATCCGCGCAGCGAGGACCCAGCTTCTATCCGTGCGGCGATCCTTGCGGCTTGCCCGGACGCGACCGAGGTCGGCGACCGGGCCGAGGCGATCTTGCGGGGTGTCGATGCCCTTGGGCCGGGCGACGCGCTGCTGATTGCGGGCAAGGGGCATGAGACAGGGCAGATTGTCGGCGACGACGTCTATCCTTTTGACGATGTAGAACAGGCAAGCGTTGCTGTGGCGGCGTTGGACGGGCGGGTCTCTTGATCGGCAATGTTGACCTGAAGGGCGAATTGGGCCAATCGGTCCGGAACAAATTAGAACGGCGGACAGGATAGATGCTTTTTTGGCTTACGGAATTTTCGGATGGCGGCGACTTTTTCAACCTGTTCCGCTACATCACCTTCCGGGCTGGCGGAGCGTTTTTCACCGCGCTGATCTTTGGGTTTATTTTCGGAAAGCCGCTGATTAACCTGTTGCGTCGTAAGCAGAAAAAGGGCCAGCCCATTCGTGACGACGGCCCCGAGGGGCATTTCGTCAAGGCAGGCACTCCAACCATGGGCGGGCTGCTGATCCTGTCGGCGCTGATCTTTTCCACGCTGCTATGGGCCAAGACGACGAATCCCTATGTGTGGATCGTGCTTTTGGTGACGGTGGCGTTTGGTTTGATCGGGTTTGCGGATGATTATGCCAAGGTTTCCAAGAACAATACCAAGGGTGTTTCCGGTAAGGTGCGGATGGGCTTGGGCCTCGTGGTGGCCGCGGCGGCCGGGTTCGCGGCGACCATCTTCCATCCCGAGGCCCTGTCCAACCAACTGGCCTTGCCGGTTTTCAAGGATACGCTGATCAATCTGGGTCTGCTGTTTGTGCCGTTCGCAATGATCGTGATTGTGGGGTCGGCCAATGCGGTGAACCTGACCGATGGTCTGGACGGGCTGGCGATCATGCCTGTGATGATCGCGGCAGGCACGCTGGGCGTGATTGCCTATGCCGTCGGCCGGGTCGACTTTACCGAGTATCTGGACGTGCACTACGTGCCCGGCACAGGCGAAATTCTTGTTTTCTGTTCGGCACTTATCGGCGGCGGGCTGGGGTTCCTTTGGTACAACGCGCCGCCTGCGGCTGTCTTCATGGGCGACACCGGTTCGCTGGCATTGGGCGGTGCATTGGGGGCCATCGCAGTCTGCACCAAACACGAGATCGTGCTGGCCATTGTTGGCGGTCTGTTCGTGGTTGAAGCTCTGAGCGTGATCATTCAGGTTCTGTACTTCAAACGCACCGGTAAGCGCGTGTTCCTGATGGCGCCGATCCATCACCACTTTGAAAAACGGGGCTGGGCTGAGCCGCAGATCGTGATCCGCTTCTGGATCATTTCCCTGATCCTTGCGCTGATCGGGCTGGCGACGCTGAAGCTGCGTTAAGACCGAAATCGGTCGTATGACCTGCATATGACCGACATATGACCTGCATATGAGTTTTTTGAACGTCGCCCGTGCGGGTGCGAGGGGCCGACCCCTCGCCATCTTCACAGCTTTCGACCGCTAAATCTCCGCCCGGAACCCCGGCGTAGGATTAGGGCCGTCTACCCCGTCGCCGTCGCAAGTGCCTGAGCCAGTTTATCTGTAATCTCGGTAACCTGTTCGTCCTCCATGATGAACGGAGGGGCCAGCAGGACGTGATCGCCATACTTGCCGTCTCTGGTGCCAGCCATGGGATAGCAGACCAGTCCGGCCTCGAATGCCGCGGTTTTGAACCGGGCGGACACCTTCCGATCGGGGTCGAAGGGTGTTTTGGTCTCTCGGTCAGCGACGATCTCAAGCCCCTGAAACATGCCACGTCCGCGAATATCGCCAATGAACGGGTGTTGGCCGAACCGTTCGACAAGTGCGGTATGGAGTTTCTCTCCCATCATCGCTGCGCGGGATACGAGGTTCTGACTGTCCAGCTTTTTGAACACGGCGGCGGCGGCTGCCGCGGCGACCGGGTGGCCCAGATAGGTGTGGCCGTGCTGGAAGAAACCGCTGCCGTTTTCGAGCGCTTCATAGATTTGCCGCGTGCAAAGCATCGCGCCTATGGGCTGGTAACCTGCGCCCAGCCCTTTGGCGATGCACAGGATGTCCGGTGCGATCTCATCGGCTTCACAGGCGAACAGGTGGCCGGTGCGTCCCATGCCGCACATGACCTCATCAAGGATCAGAAGAACGCCGTAGGTGTCGCAGATCTCTCGGATCCGGCGGTAGTATCCTTCGACCGCGGGCACCGCGCCCATTGTGGCGCCGACGACCGGCTCTGCCATGAAGGCCATGACCGTGTCTGGCCCAAGGCGCAGGATTTCATCTTCCAGTTCCTGCGCGGCCCGTTGACCATAGTCATAGGCGCTTTCGCCGTCGTGCCGGTCAACATATTCATAGCAGGGCGCGATGTGGCTGACGTCGATCAGCAGGGGCGCGAACTGGGCGCGCCGCCATGCGTTGCCGCCCGCAGCAAGCGCACCAAGCGTGTTGCCGTGATAACTTTGCCGCCGTGCGATGACATGCCTGCGCTGGGGCTGGCCGATTTCGATATAGTATTGGCGGGCCAGTTTGATGGCGGCCTCTGTCGCCTCGGACCCGCCTGAGACAAGATAGACCCGATCCAGATCACCGGGCGCTTTCGAGATAAGCAGATCAGCCAGCTCTTCCGCGGGTTCTGATGTGAAGAACCCGGTATGGGCAAAGGCAAGGGACTGGACCTGTTTCTGAACGGCCGCGATCACATCCGGATCGCCGTGCCCCAGACAAGAGACAGCCGCCCCGCCTGATCCGTCAAAGTAGGCTTTGCCGGTGTCGTCATAAAGGTAGCAGCCTTCTCCGCGCACAGCGCGCGGCGGCGAGGATTTCATGCTTCGTGGAAAAACATGTGACATTACTGGTCTCCTTTCGGACAGGCGCGCAGTGAATTGGCGGCTGTGCGGAACCATTTCATTTGAGGTCCAGAAGGCCACAGCGGCCTGTCTGGTTTTGGGTAATTCAGGGTGTGACGGGTCAACATGGCCGAGCCTCTATGCGGGCGCGCAACGCGCGGACCGAGGCGGCGCAATCGGCCCAGGGAGTGCCGTGAGAATCCGTCAGGCTGTTTTCAAAACCAACGCGCAGGTCGCCGCCCCGTTTCGCCGCTTCGGCGAGGACCAGATGTTCGGTCGCGCCAAAGGCGCAGACCATCCATGACCCAACGGGGGGCAGGGCTTGAAGAAGTGGGTCGAGGTTTGTGATGTCGGCTGTCTGGTTCGTGTCGTATCGGCCCAGAACCAGAATGACGCTTTCTTGTTCCGACAACACACCGCGGTCCTGCCAGCGCCGCAACATCTGAGCATCAGAGGGGTCATAGACGATGTGTTGGACCGTAATCCCCTGTGCCTTGCAGAATTCGTACATGGCTTGGGCGTTGGTTTCTGAACGGGCGGCCTCTCGCAGCGAGATAGAGACCCAAGCGGGCTTTAGGTCTTTCAGCAGCGCCAGTTGCGTGTCGGTGTCGAAGGTTCCGCCGGCCTCGGTCGTGATCTGGATGGGAAAGCCGGGCAGGACGCGATCCAGTTCGGCGATGGCCTCGGAATAGAGACCCGCATCAAGGCTGTGCTGCCCATCCCGGGTGCGCACATGCAGGTGCAGGGCGTCGGCCCCCGCAGCCGCGCAATCCACGGTCGCGGCGACGATTTCTGGTATCGTGATTGGCAGGGAAGGGTGGTCAGCCTTGCCAAGGCGTGATCCGGTGGGGGAGACCATGATTGTCATGACCGCATCCTTTCCCCGGTGGGGTCGTATAGTGGGCCCAGAGTGACCGTGGCGTCGAACATCTGCCGCGCGATGTCGACTTGAACCTGTTGTCCGTCGCGCAGCCCCTTGGCGTTGCCCAAGGCGACCGGGGCATCGACGCGGAAGCCATATCCGGCAGAGCTGGTTTGGCCGACGATTTTGTCACCTGCATAGATCGGTTCGTGGCCCAATGGCATGGCGGCCTTATTGCTGAAGGTCAGCGAGATGATCTTTGACGGCGTGCCGGCTGCGCGTTGATCTTGCAGGGCGTCAAATCCAATGAAGCCGCCTGATTTGCGCGTCGCGAATTCCAGCCCCGCGTCGATGGGCGTGACATCGCCGTCCAGTTCGTGGCCCATCGCGCAGAAGCCCTTTTCGATCCGCATGGAGGTTTGGGCGTATAGGCCTGCCGGGGTCGCTCCGGCTGCGGTCAGCGCGTCATAGACGGCCTGCGAATCTTCGGATCGCATGGTGATTTCCCACCCGGCTTCGCCCACATAGGACATGCGTGCTGCGCGGATGGGTTTGTCGGCGATCTTGGCGGTGCCGATCTTGAAATAGCCAAGATCGTTCAGCTCTGCGGCGCCGATTTCGGTGGCGATCCGCGCGGCTTGAGGTCCCATAAGGCCCAGAACGGCGCAGGTCTCTGTCGTGTCGTTGATCGAGACATCAAAGCCGTTGGCATGGGCGTGAAGCCACGCGAGGTCGCGCTTGATTGCGGTTGTGCCCACGAACAGCCGGTAATGATCCACGGCGATCCGCTGTGCGGTCAGGTCGCTTTCAAATGTGGCGCGTTCGTTGAGCATGGCGGTGTAGATCACCGACCCTGGCTTCCGGCCTACATGACCAGAGCAGACCTTCAGCAAAAAGGCTTCGGCATCCGGGCCGGTCACGTCGATCTTGCCGAAGGATGAGGCATCAAAGATCGCGGCAAGTGTATGCGCGGCCTTGACCTCTGCCTGTACCGCGTCGTGCCAGTCGGGGCGGCCAAAGCGCAGTTCGGGCTCTGTGCCACCGAAATACAGCGGACGTTCCCACCCATAGAATTGACCGAACTTTGCCCCTGCCTGCGCATAGGTGTCGTGCAGCGGCAGTTTGCGCAGGTTACGCGCTGTGCGCAGTTGCTTGCCGGGGAACGGTATCTCGTAATGCGTACCCAGAATTTCAGGGGCGCGGGCCATCAGGTGCTGAACCGAGTTGAACACCGGGGCAAAGCGTTTGGCGTCAGCCTCGGACAGGTCATAGGCCGTGCGCCCGTGAACGATCTGATGGGCAAGGTTCATCCCGGCACCGCCGCCCGCTGCAACCCCCATTGAGTTCATGCCGCAGCCCAGAAACAAGCCGCGTGTTTCGGCGGTTTCCCCCAACATGAAGGATCCGTCCGGGGTAAAGCTTTCAGGCCCGTTCAGAAGCATCTTCACCTCGGCCGTTTCCAGCGCGGGCAGGCGATGCAGCGCGTTGATCATCATCGGCTCGAAATGATCCCAGTCCTCGGGCAGCAATCCGAAAGCGAAATTTTCGTCCAGAACACCCGGCGCAATCGCTTTGCCCATCGGTTCGAAGCAGCCGACAAGCAGGCCGCCGGAATCGTCGCGGATGTAAAGATAGTTGTCGTGGTCCGACAGGGTGGGCATGTTGCCGGTGATGCCGTCGATTGGCTTTGTCAGCAGGTAAAAATGCTCGCACGGCCAAAGCGGAACTTCGGCACCGGCAAGGGCGCCAACTTCGCGGGACCATAGCCCAGAGCAGATTGCAACGGCGTCACAACGGATGGTGCCCTGCGTGGTCTCGACCCCGCGGACCTTTCCGTTTTCGGTCAGAATGCCTGTAACGCCGGTATCTTCGAAAATCTTGGCGCCGTGGGATTTTGCGCCTTTCACCAAGGCGGCGCAGACATCGGACGGCGAAACGCGCCCGTCTTCTGGCGACCAGACCGCGCCGATCACGTCTTCGCTGTTCATTAGCGGCCAGCGCTCTGCCGCTTCGCCCGGAGAGATGGATGTTGCCCGGATCCCATAGGCGTGGGCGAGGGCCTCTTGTCTGCGGATCAGTGTCAGCCGGTCTTGGTTCGTGGCGATGGACAGCGACCCCTTTTGGATCCAGCCCACCGACTGCCCGGTTTCCTTTTCCAACTGGCTGTAGAGGTCGACAGAATACTGGATCATCCGCGTCAGGTTCCGGGAAGAGCGCAAGGCGCGCACCTGCGCGGCCGAATGCCATGTTGTCCCAGAGGTCAGCTTGTTCCGTTCCAGCAGCACCGTGTCCGCGCCGAACTTGGCAAGGTGGTACAGCGTCGAGCATCCCATGACGCCCCCGCCGATAACGACAACTGATGTGTGATCCGGAAAAGCGTTCACCCCGGCGATTCCCCTATGAATTCCCAAGTGAAACATCTGTTTCAAAGGTTGACAAGATGCAAAACAATTGAAACGCTCTGTTTCAGAACGAATCCGGGGGGAACCGCGTGCCGCAGTCGACAACAATCGAAGAGCGGATCAGTAAAAGTTATGCCGGGCTCAGCGATAAGCTGCAGCTTGCGGCCGACTACGTGGCTGAAAATCCCATCGATGTTGCGACCCGTTCTCTGCGCTCGGTCGCGTCGACAAGCGGCGTTTCTCCGGCGACTTTCTCGCGTTTGGCGCGGGCGCTGGGGTACAGCGATTACGAGCAATTGCGCGAAGACGGCCGTGCCGCGATGGGCCGGAAGATGGAATCTTTTTCCGAGCGCGCACATGCCTTGAGGTCCAGTTCCCAGCCGCCAGAAGGGCGCATCTACCTGCATCGTCAGGCTGCGGCCTGTATCGCGAATATCGAATTTCTGGACCGGGATATCTCTAACGATCAGTTAGAGGCGGCAGTGGATGCCCTTCACAACGCTCGGTCAGTCTTGTTGGTGGGCTCTTTGGGGTCGTCGGGATTTGTCGATTACTTCTCTTACCTGACGCACTGGTTTTCCGGTAATTGGACAGTGGCCGGGCGCAACGGCACGACGCTGGCAGCGACCATGGCGCAGCTGGGGACAGATGACGCGGTGATTGCCCTGTCCAAAGCACCTTATGCGCGGCGGACGATCTCGGCGCTGAAGGCCGCCAAGGAAAAAGGTGTGACGACTGTGGTCATCACCGACAACCATGGTTCACCCGCACTGGAATTTGCCGATCATGCCTTTGTCGTTCCGACAGAGAGCCCACAGTTTTTTTCGTCGTATGCAGCGACGCTCGTTCTTATCGAAACAATAGTCACAATGCTTTTGACCAAATCAGGACCCGAGGCCGAGGACATGATCCGCGCCGCCGAGGACCAGATACGCAGTCTTGGAGAAACCTGGACTGGGTAACCCGCGAACGACCAAACATATAACACGGGAGTAAAACATGTTTGCGAAACTGAAACTGACGGCAGCAGCCGTCGCGCTGACAGTGGCAGGTGGTGCCGCTTATTCTCAGCAGACTTTCATCACGATCGGTACTGGTGGTGTGACCGGTGTGTATTATCCGACGGGCGGCGCGATCTGCCGTCTGGTGAACAAGGACCGTAAAGAGCACGGCGTTCGTTGCTCGGTCGAATCCACCGGTGGTTCGGTTTACAACACCCGCACCATTCGCGAAGGCGAGCTGGACTTCGGCGTGGTTCAATCGGACGTGCAGTCCGCAGCCATCGACGGTGTGCGTGCCTTTGAAAACGACGAGCCCTATGGCGACCTGCGGGCCGTATTCTCAGTCCACCCAGAGCCGATGCATGTGATGGTGCGTGCGGATTCTGGCATCAACTCTGTCATGGATATGAAGGGCAAGCGCGTAAACATCGGTAACCCCGGTTCCGGTACGCGCGTACTGGCTGATGTTCTGATGGGTGCCGCTGGCGTATCCCCGGATGATTTCGCGCTGGCAGCCGAGCTGAAGTCGTCCGAGCAATCCGCAGCGCTGTGCGACGGTAAGCTGGATGCCGCGATCTGGGCAGCCGGTCTGCCGAACGGATCGTCGATGGAAGCAACCTCGACCTGTGACATCAAGATCCTGGATCTGACCTCGTCGGGTATGGACAAAGTGCTTGCTGAAAACCCGGCCTATGCTGCGGCGGGTATTCCGGGTGGCATGTATCCGGGCAACCCGGATGACATCCAGTCCTGGGGTCCGAAAGCCACCTTTGTCACTGACGCGTCGACCTCTGACGACGTTGTCTATGTTCTGGTGAAGGCGATCTTCGAGAACTTCGATGACTTCAAGAAACTGCACCCTGCCTTTGGTCGTCTGACAGAACAGCAGATGATCAAGGATGGTCTGAGCGCGCCTCTGCATCCGGGTGCTGCGAAGTACTATAAAGAACGCGGCTGGATGTAACCGGCCCGGCGCCGACTGAAGCGCCCCTAATATGACAGCGGTTGGCGGCGAAGATCGCCAACCGCCCAACCAACAGAGGGACTTCCATGACAGACGCACGTAATGACACCGGCATAGACCCGGCGCTGGAAGACATCGTTGCTGACGCCGATACAGGCGGACGCGCTCCTGCGGACAAATTTGGCCGTCGTGCCCTGTGGGTGTTGCCTCTTTGCTGGGCGATCTATCAACTTTGGATCGCGTCCCCGTTGCCGTTCATTGTCGGGTTTGTCTGGAACGACACCCAAACACGGTCGATCCACCTTGGGTTTGCCGTGCTTCTGGCCTTTCTGGCTTTCCCGGGGTTGAAGTCCTCTCCCCGTCACAAAATTCCTGCACTGACCTGGGTCGTCGCATTGGTCGCAGCTGCTGCGGCCTCTTACCTTTGGTGGGACTATCGCGGCGTTGCGGACCGGACCGGGTCCCCGAATACGACCGACCTGATCTTTGCCGGGATCGGGATCGTCCTGCTTCTGGAAGCGGCGCGCCGGTCGCTGGGTTTCCCGCTGATGGGCGTGGCCCTGTTCTTCCTTTCTTATGTCTTCTTCGGATCGTGGTCCGGCCTGCCGGAAGTGGTCCAGTGGAAAGGCGCGTCTTTTGAAAAGGCGATGAGCCATATGTGGCTGACCACCGAAGGTGTCTTTGGTGTGGCCCTTGGCGTTTCGTCTGGTTTCGTCTTCCTGTTCGTCCTGTTCGGCGCCTTGCTGAACCAAGCGGGGGCGGGCAACTATTTCCTTCAATTGGCCTTTGCTGCGCTGGGTCATTTGCGGGGCGGACCGGCCAAGGCCGCCGTGATCGCCTCGGCCGCGACGGGGCTGATCTCGGGTTCGTCCATCGCCAATGTTGTGACAACGGGGACCTTCACGATCCCCCTGATGAAGAAGGTGGGTTTCCCTGCCACCAAGGCGGGTGCGGTTGAGGTGTCGTCCTCGATCAACGGGGTGCTGACGCCGCCGGTAATGGGCGCGGTCGCGTTCCTGATGACGGAATATGTGGGCATCTCTTACGTCGAGGTGGTCAAAACCGCGATTGTCCCTGCGGCGATTTCTTATGTCGCGCTGGTCTATATCGTGCACCTCGAAGCGCTGAAGTCCGGCATGACCGGTACCTCGCGCATGCATCCTGTGAAATTCATTCTGGGTGCGATCTTTATCATCGCGATTTCCATCGTCATCGCGGGTGGTTTGCTGTTCCTGACCGGCGTCGTTGTCGACACCATCACCAGCACATTTGGCGGCGCTGCGATGTATGTCATCCTGCTGCTGATGCTGGTGGCCTATGTCGCCGCAGTTCGGTTCGCAGCCAAGGGCCCGGATCTGGAGGCCAGCCTGGATTCGATGCAGCACCTGCCGCCGGTCCGGGAAATCTTCAAGACCGGTATCCACTATATCATGCCGATCCTTCTGCTGATGTATCTGCTGATGATCGAGCGGAAATCCCCCGGTCTTTCGGCCTTCTGGTCGACGATCGCGATGCTGTTCATTCTGCTGACCCAGAACCCGCTCAAGGCGTTCTTCCGCGGCCAAAGCGAGGTCGGCACGAAGATCAAGGAAGGCATCAGCGATATTGCGGAAGGCATGATTGCCGGGGCCCGCAATATGATCGGTCTTGCCGCGGCAATGGGTGTTGCCGGTATCATCGTTGGCGCCGTCACACTGACCGGCATCGGTCAGGTCATGGCAGAGTTCGTCGAGTTCCTGTCAGGTGGCAACCTGCTGGCGATGCTGTTCTTCGTGGCAGTCATCTCGATCATTCTGGGCATGGGCCTGCCGACGACGGCGAACTATATCGTTGTGTCCTCGCTTATGGCGGGCGTGGTTGTTGAGCTGGGCGCGCAGTCCGGGCTGATCGTCCCGCTGGTCGCGGTTCACATGTTCGTCTTCTACTTCGGGATCATGGCGGATGTGACGCCCCCTGTGGGGCTGGCCTCTTTCGCGGCGGCCGCCATTTCCAAAGGTGATCCGCTGAAAACAGGCTTTCAGGCGTTCTTCTATTCGATCCGGACCGCGCTGTTGCCGTTCCTGTTCATCTTCAACACCGATCTGCTGTTGATTGATGTCGGACCGGTTCAGGCGGTGTTCGTGTTCATCTTCGCGCTGATCGCCATGTTGCTGTTTGCGGCGGGAACGATGAACTACTTCATTGTGCCGTCGCGCCTTTATGAAAGTGCGGGTTTGCTGTTGGCGGCCTTTATCTTGTTCCAGCCGGGGTATTTCCTGAACCAGTTGTCGCCAGAGTTCGAAACAAGGCCAGGGACCGATCTGTTCTCTATGGCCGAAGCTGCGCCAGACGATGCCTCGCTTAGGGTGCGCCTTGTTGGTGAAAACCTGAAGGGTGATCTGATCGATGCGCGATACCTGCTTCCGCTTGGGGCCGCGGGAGGGGACGGTGAAAGCCGTCTGCTCGACGGTGCCGGGATCGAGTTCCGGGACGAGGAGGGCAAGATCTTCGTCGATAACCTGAACTTTGGCGGGCCAGCTGAACAGCTTGGCATCGATTGGGATTGGGAGTTGGTCGAGCTGGAGGTTCCTGCGGATCGTCTTCCGAAGGAAATCTTCTACCTGCCGGCGCTGCTGATCGTCGGGCTGGTCTTCTTCCTGCAACGCCGCCGCCAACCAAAGGAGGCCTTGGCATGAGCAAACACATCCTTTGCGCAATTGATTTGACCCATATGGACAACGCGCGTGCGCTTGTGACCGAAGCGGGGCGGATCGCCAACATGGAGCAGGCGCTGCTAAGCGTCGTGACGGTCTTGCCCGACTATGGGTCCTCTTTTGTCGGCTCGTTCTTCAAGGACGGAACCTTGAAAGGGGCCGCCGAAGCGGCGCGGCAGTCGTTGCACGCTTTGGTCGACGAGGTGCTGCCAGATGCGGGTACGGTGCAATGTATCGTCGAGATCGGCTCTGCCTATGAGGAAATTCTGGACGCGGCCAAGAAATGCGACGCGGACATGATCATCGTAGGCGCCCATAAGCCTGATCTGGCGGACCGCATCATTGGCCCAAACGCAGCCCGGATTGTGCGTCATGCCGATGTGTCGGTGCTGGTCTTGCGTATCTGAGTGCAGGTCGGATTGGATTGCCCGAGGGCCGAGTAAGCAAAGGCTCTTGTGCAATTCGCACCTAGGGCCGCAAGGAAGAGGGGCCTCTGTCCTTGCGTTCCCCACAGTCTCCGGTGCATCTTCGCGCCCAACAGGAGACGACTGAATGATACCCGTTCGTGGATTTGAAGGCGCGCGTGTCGCCGTGTTGGGGCTGGGCCGGTCTGGTCTGACGGCGGCCAAGGCCTTGCAGGCTGGCGGCGCCGAGGCTTTGTGCTGGGATGACAATGCCGATGCACGTGCCCGGGCCGAGGCTGAAGGGCTGGAGATTCACGATCTGGGCAAGGCAGGGGCTTTTGATGGGGTGGCGGTTCTGATCACCTCTCCGGGCATTCCGCACCTGTACCCCGAGCCCAATAAGTACATCGCACGCGCATGGGAGGCGGGCGTTCCTGTCGACAATGATATCAGCCTGTTCTTCCGCTCTGCCGCGACCAGCGAATGGGACGAGTTCGATGTGACCCCGAAGGTGATCGCGGTCACCGGGTCGAACGGGAAATCGACGACCTCGGCCCTGATCCACCATGTGCTGACAGAGGTTGGCCGTGACAGCCAGTTGGCCGGCAATATCGGGCGCGGGGTGCTGGATATTGATCCACCCGGCGATGGCGGTGTCGTGGTGCTGGAACTGTCGAGCTATCAAACCGAACTTGCCCGCGCGATGACGCCGGATGTTGCGGTCTTTACCAACCTGTCGCCCGACCATCTGGATCGGCACGGCGGTATGGGCGGCTATTTCGCGGCCAAGCGGCGGTTGTTCGCAGAAGGCGGGCCGGATCGCGCCGTGATCGGTGTGGATGAGGCCGAGGGGCAGTTTCTGTCCAACCAGATGTCTGAAGGCAACGGCGACGATCGGCTGATCCGCGTGTCTTCGGGGCAGAAGCTTGCGGGGCCGGGTTGGAATGTGTTCGCGCGCAAAGGGTTCCTGAGCGAGTACCGCAAGGGCCGGCAAGTGGGCTCTATCGACCTGCGAGAGGTCAAAGGCCTGCCCGGTGCGCACAATCACCAGAACGCCTGTGCAGCCTATGCTGCTGTGCGGACCTTGGGGATTGCCCCGCGCGTCATCGAAAAGGCGTTCCACAGTTTCGGTGGGTTGCCCCACCGCAGCCAGTTGGTGACCGAAAGCGACGGGGTCCGGTTCATCAATGACAGCAAGGCCACCAATGCTGACGCCGCTGCCAAGGCGCTGGCCGCGTTCAAGAACATCCGCTGGATTTGCGGCGGGCTTGAAAAAGAAGGCGGCATCGGTGCGGTGAACGCCCATCTGGGCAACGTCACCAAGGCCTATGTGATCGGGCGCGAGGCGGCCCAGTTCGCATTGCAACTGGGCGACACACCGCTAGAGGTCTGCACGACCATGGCCGAGGCGGTCGCCAAGGCCGCAGAAGAGGCAGAGCAGGGCGATACCGTGCTGCTGGCCCCCGCAGCGGCGAGTTTCGACCAGTATGACAGTTTCGAAAAGCGCGGCGAGGATTTCATCGCCTGTGTTCAGGCGACGCTGGGCTAGGACCTTTAGCGCCCAGAATCTTCTTGGAATTGGCGACGCTGGTGACCTCTCAGCGTCTTAAAAGGCCTGCGCCAAAGGGTGATGGCAAAAGCCCTGACGGAAGCGATGTCAATCGCACAGGCGCCATAGCTAAAAATGATTTCTCTACAGGTAAATATTTGTCTTGCATCGACTCATTCGCGGCCCTAAATGCCCGGTTCAAGACGCCAACGCACGCGCCTCTGGCCTGTGGGGAAAGCCCACACGTGTTTATGTAGCGACGGTAACGTCTCCCTTGGAAGTGAGCGGTCATATATGGCCGGGTCTATTGGAGATGACCATGAATGCTACTGTAACCGGCTTTGTCGGACTCCCTGTAATTTCGTCTGCCGAACGGCTGGAACAGTTTATCCGCATGTCGGATTTCGATCACCCGACTCTGGTGGTCGACAGCAGTGCAATTGTTGGTCAATACCATGCGCTGAAATCCGGTCTGGGCCGGGCCAAGATCCACTATGCGGTGAAGGCGAACCCCGAGCGGGAAATCGTGCGGAAACTTGCGGCCGAGGGCTGCGGGTTTGACGCTGCCTCGCGCGCCGAGATTGAACTGTGCCTGTCGCAGGGTGCCGCGCCCGAGGATATCTCTTTCGGGAACACCATCAAACGTCCGCGAGACATCGCATTTGCGTATCAGGCAGGGATTGCTCTGTTTGCTGCGGATGCCGAGGAAGAGCTGCACAAGCTTGCCGAGCATGCTCCGGGTGCGAAGGTCTATATCCGCGTAGTTGTTGAAAACACCGAGGCCGACTGGCCGCTGTCGCGCAAGTTCGGCTGTGCGCCCGAGAAGGTTCTGTCGCTTCTGGGCATGGTCCGTGATCTGGGTCTGGTCCCGCACGGTCTGTCCTTCCACGTGGGCAGCCAAACGCGCGAGCCAGTCATGTGGACCGGCGTTCTGGATCAGGTGGCTGCTGTCTGGCGCGACGCGCAAGCGGCTGGGTTCGACCTGCAACTGCTGAACATTGGCGGTGGCTTCCCGGCCGATTACGGTCAGGGCGAGGTTCCGCATTCGACCTATGCAGCCGAGGTTATGCGCATGGTCGAAGCGCGCTTCGACAACGTGCCGGTGATCATGGCAGAGCCGGGTCGCGGGCTGGTGGCCGAGGCCGGTATGATTGCCGCTGAAGTACTGTTGGTGTCCAAGAAATCCGACACTGACACCTATCGCTGGGTCTATCTGGATATCGGCAAGTTCTCTGGTCTGGCCGAAACCATGGATGAAGCCATCCGCTATCAGTTCATCACCGACCGTGACCACGAGATGACCGGCCCTTGTGTGCTAGCTGGTCCGTCCTGTGACAGCGCCGACGTTCTGTACGAAAAGCGCCCGGTTCAGCTGCCCGTTGGCCTGTGCGCGGGCGACCGTCTGATCATCCGGGCCTGTGGTGCCTATACCTCGACCTATTCCTCGGTCGGGTTCAATGGCTTCCCGCCGCTGGACGTCGTGGTGATCTAAGCCTTCGGGCGGGGCGCCTTTTACTCAAGATTTTAGCAAAACCTGCATCGGGGTCTGTAATCTGACGGCCCCGAGATTATCTTGGGGTCATGGTTTGGTTTTTGATTGCTCTTGCCGCTGTGGCAGGTCTGTTCGTCTATCGTGTCTGGTCCAAGCGCCAGCGCCGAGCGGCATTGTTGGCGGCCCCATTATCCGCAGAAGAGCGAGAGATCGTGTTTCAGCAGGTCCCCCTGCTAGAGCGCTTGCCGCAAGAGTTTCATTCAAAGCTGGAAGGCAAGATCAACCTGTTCCTTGATCAGGTCGAGTTTTACGGTTGCGACGGGCTGGACCTGACCGAAGAGATGCAGCTGTCGATTGCGGCGCAGGCCTGTCTGATCGTCGTGAACTCTGACCAGTGGTACAAGCACCTGCGGACGATCCTTGTTTATCCCGGCGCGTTCAAATCGAAGCAGACCTATCAGGATGGCTTTGTGGTTTCCGAAAAAGAGACCTATCGCTTGGGCGAAAGCTGGCAGCACGGCCCGATCGTCCTGTCCTGGCCGCACTCTGAGCAGGGTGCGCTGAACGATCTGGATGGGCATAATCTGGTGTTCCACGAGTTTGCCCATCAACTGGACGGCTTGTCTGGCTACACCGATGGCGCGCCGCTGCTGGACCGAGGGCATCGGTTCGAGGAATGGGCCAAGGTGTTTTCGAACCGCTTCAAGGCGCATGTCGAGGATGTGAAACACGGCCATAAAACCTTTCTGGACCCCTATGGGGCCGAAGGTCCGGAAGAGTTCTTTGCCGTGGCGATGGAAGTCTTCTTTGAGAAGCCGCAGAAATTGCAGCGAGAAGAGCCACAGGTCTATGAACAGCTGACCAAGTTGTTGAACCTGAAACCGGCAGAGTGGCCAGCGGATTGATCGGCGCTTTCATGCGCGTGTCTTCGTATAAAGCTGGCCAGATTCAATGCGATTCGCTAGAATTCCTTCCAGACCCGGAAAACCGGGCATTCGAGAGGCAGTAAAGGGCGGTTTCCGATGACGGAAATGGTGTATGGGTCCATCCCGCAGCGGGGTGGCGATCCGGTTCTTCCGCGATGGTGGCGGACAATCGACAAATGGACGATGTCTTGCATCCTGATGCTGTTCGGCATCGGGCTGTTGCTGGGTTTGGCCGCGTCCCCGCCTTTGGCGGCGAAGAACGGGTTTGAGCCGTTCCACTATGTCTCTCGACAGGCGTTTTTTGGCGGTGTTGCCCTGTTTGTCATGCTGGTGACCTCGATGATGTCGCCCACTTTGGTGCGGCGACTTGGGGTGTTGGGCTTTTTGGCGGCCTTCGTCGCCTTGGCGCTATTGCCCGTGCTGGGCACGGATTTCGGCAAGGGTGCGGTGCGCTGGTATTCGCTTGGATTTGCCTCGGTCCAGCCGTCTGAGTTTCTGAAGCCCGGTTTCGTGGTTCTGGCCGCGTGGCTGATGGCGGCGTCTCAAGAGATCAACGGACCGCCCGGCAAGGCGATGTCCTTTGGCGTGGCGATTGCGATTGTCGCGATGTTGGCGTTGCAGCCCGACTTTGGGCAGGCCGCACTGGTTCTGTTCGCTTGGGGTGTGATGTATTTCGTGGCGGGTGCGCCCATGGTCCTGCTGGTGATGATCGCGGGCGCGGTCGTTCTGGTCGGGATGTTTGCCTATGACAACTCGGAACACTTCGCGCGGCGGATTGACGGGTTCCTGTCACCAGAGCTCGATCCACGGACGCAGTTGGGCTATGCTCAGAATGCGATTTCCGAGGGCGGGTTCTTTGGTGTTGGCGTGGGCGAGGGGCAGGTCAAATGGTCGCTGCCTGACGCGCATACGGATTTCATTATCGCCGTCGCAGCAGAGGAATACGGGCTGATGCTCGTCCTGCTGATCATCCTTCTTTACATGACGATCGTGATGCGTTCGCTCTACCGCCTGATGCGCGAGCGCGACCCGTTCATCCGGCTGGCGGGCACCGGACTGGCTTGCATGTTCGGCGTTCAAGCCATGATCAACATGGGTGTTGCAGTACGGCTGTTGCCGGCTAAAGGCATGACCCTGCCGTTTGTCAGCTATGGTGGGTCTTCTTTGATCGCAGGGGGCATTGCAGTCGGCATGCTTTTGGCGTTTACCCGCCGCAGACCGCAAGGCGAGATCGCGGATATCCTGCGCCGCCGGTAAGCGGCGCATTTGGGGGCGAATATGAACGAACAGGCACCATTGTTGGTGATCGCGGCAGGTGGCACCGGGGGGCATATGTTCCCGGCGCAGGCCCTGGCCGAAGAAATGCTGGCGCGCGGCTGGCGGGTCAAGCTGTCGACCGACGCACGCGGCGCGCGCTATGCGGGCGGCTTCCCCGATGAGGTTTCTGTAGAACAGATCGCCTCGGCCACCTTTGCCCGGGGTGGGGTGCTGGCCAAGCTGGCGGTGCCGTTCCGGATTTTGGGGGGCGTTACGTCTGCACTGATGGCGATGCGCAAGGACCGCCCGACCGTGGTGGCAGGCTTTGGCGGGTACCCGTCGATCCCGGCGCTTGGGGCGGCGACGCTTCTGGGGCTGCCGCGCATGATCCATGAACAAAACGGTGTGCTGGGCCGGGTGAACGGCTTGTTCGCCAAACGTGTTTCTACCGTTGCCTGCGGAACCGATCCAACGCCGCTGCCCGAAGGTGTCACCGGCACCTACACCGGGAACCCGGTGCGCGCCGCTGTGTTGGGCCGGGCCGGGGCACCCTATATCCCGCCGGGGGACTATCCGATGAGCCTGCTGGTCATCGGTGGTTCGCAAGGGGCACGCATCCTGTCTCAGGTCGTGCCCGCAGCGATCGTGGGTTTACCTGACGCGCTAAAAGTCAATCTTCGGGTCGCGCATCAGGCGCGGGAAGAGGGCTTGGCCGAGGTCGAGCAAACCTATGCCGAAGCGGGCATCAAGGCCGAGGTCAAAACCTTCTTCAACGACATCCCCGGTCGCCTGTCAGAGGCGCAGCTGGTGATCTCTCGCTCTGGTGCTTCGTCGGTGGCGGATATCAGTGTTGTGGGTCGGCCTTCGATCCTTGTGCCCTTTGCTGCGGCCACCGCTGACCATCAAACGGCCAATGCCCGTGGGCTGGTCGATGCCGAGGCCGCGATCCTGATCCCCGAAAAGGCTCTTGCGCCAGAAGCGCTGACAGAGCAGATAGACATGATCCTGTCGAACCCCGATGCTGCGGTGAAAATGGCCCATAATGCCTTGGCCCATGGTCGCCCCGACGCAACCGAGCGTTTGGCAGCAATCGTCGAAGACCTGGCCGCCAAAGGATAGCAAGATGAACGCAGCCGCCACAAAGCTTCCCACCGATGTGGGGCCGATCCATTTCGTAGGGATCGGCGGGATCGGGATGTCGGGCATTGCAGAGGTGCTGCTGAACCTTGGCTACACCGTTCAGGGGTCTGACCTGAAATCCAGCAAGATTACCGAGCGGCTGGAACGGCTTGGCGCCACCATCTTCATCGGCCAGAAGGCCGAGAACCTTGAGAATGCCGAGGTCGTCGTGATCTCTTCCGCGATCAAACCGGGCAACCCCGAGTTGGACGCCGCGCGTGTCCAAGGCATGCCTGTGGTGCGCCGCGCCGAGATGCTGGCCGAGCTGATGCGCCTGAAGTCGAACGTCGCTGTGGGCGGGACGCATGGCAAGACAACAACCACCACCATGGTTGCGACCCTGCTGGACGCGGGCAAGATTGACCCGACGGTTATCAACGGCGGGATCATCCACGCCTATGGCTCGAACGCGCGAATGGGCGCGGGGGAATGGATGGTTGTCGAGGCTGACGAATCCGACGGGACTTTCAACCGTCTGCCAGCCACGATCGCCATCGTCACCAATATCGACCCCGAGCATATGGAACACTGGGGCACGATCGAGAACCTGCGTCAGGGGTTCTATGACTTCGTGTCGAATATCCCTTTCTACGGTCTGGCCGTGTGCTGCACCGACCACCCCGAGGTCCAGTCGCTGGTGGGCCGTGTCACTGACCGCCGTGTCGTGACCTTTGGCTTCAACGCGCAGGCTGACGTGCGTGCCGTGAACCTGACCTATAAGGCTGGTATCGCGCATTTTGACGTGGCGCTTCAGGCCGAGGATCAGGTGATCGAAGGCTGCACCTTGCCGATGCCCGGCGATCACAACGTGTCCAATGCTTTGGCAGCTGTCGCAGTTGCGCGCCATCTGGGCATGAAGAAAGACGAAATCCGCGAGGCGCTGGCCAATTTCGCAGGCGTGAACCGCCGCTTCACCAAGGTTGGCGAAGTGAATGGCGTGACCATCATCGACGATTATGGCCACCACCCGGTCGAGATTTCTGCCGTTCTGAAGGCCGCTCGTCAAGCGACCGAGGGCCGCGTGATCGCCGTGCACCAGCCGCATCGCTATACGCGCCTTGCGTCGCTGTTCGAAGATTTCTGCACCTGTTTCAACGAGGCCGACGTGGTCGGTATCGCCGAGATTTTCGCCGCTGGGGAAGACCCGATCGAAGGAGCGGGTCGTGACGATCTGGTCAACGGGCTGATTGCCCACGGTCACCGTCATGCGCGCGCCATCGTGTCCGAGGACGATCTGGAACGTCTGGTGCGTGAACAGACCCAACCGGGCGACATGGTTGTTTGCCTTGGAGCGGGGACGATCTCTACCTGGGCGAACAGGCTGCCCGAAAGACTGAAGGACTGACACCATGACTGAGGCCCTGAAACGAAGGATCGGTTTGGGGCTGCTGACGGCTTATGGCGTCGGAGTCATGGTTGGGGCCGGGATTTACGTCCTAGTGGGGGCCGTCGCGGCCGAGGCTGGGATCTATGCCCCGCTTGCTTTCCTGATTGCAGGTCTCATCGCGGCCCCTTCGGCGCTTAGCTATGCTGAACTTTCCACGCGCATCCCCGAAGCAGCGGGCGAGGCCGCCTATGTCGAAAAAGGGTTGAATTCTCATATTTTGTCGGTTCTGGTCGGGCTGGGCATCGTTGTTGCGGGCACTGTCTCTGCCGCCGCTGTCTTGCGGGGTGGGGCAGGGTACCTTTTGGCGGTCGTGGACCTGCCATTTGTTGGCGTTGTCATCGGGCTTGGGCTGATCCTGACAGCCGTTGCGGTTCTGGGCGTGTTGGAAAGCCTTGCCGTGGCCGCCGTTTTCACAGTGATCGAAATCATCGGGCTTGGGCTGGTCTTCTGGGCGGGTACACAGGCAACGCCCACATTCGACTGGGTCGCCCCGACCGCCATGCCGGTCGCCGGGATCGGGATAGCCGCCGTTTTGGCCTTCTTTGCGTTCATCGGGTTCGAAGACATCGTGAACATGGCGGAAGAGGTCCGCGACCCGAACCGAAACCTGCCACGCTCGATCCTGATTGCCTTGGTGGTGACCTCGGTCATCTATGCCTTGATCAGCTATGCCGCCGTGCGTGCCGTCCCTTTGATTGACCTAGCCGAAAGCACGCGCCCCTTGGCGCTGGTGTGGGAGGTGGGAACAGGCCGCAGCGCCGGTTTCCTGTCCCTGATCGCCGTTGCCGCCGCGTTGAACGGCGTGCTGGCGCAGATCGTCATGGCCGCGCGGGTGCTGTATGGGCTGGGGCGGCGAGAGCCGCGCCTTTCCATATTCTTCGAGACACATCCAAGGTTCCGGACCCCGTTGCGCGCGACCGTAATGTTGGGTGTGTTGGTCATTGGGGCAGCCCTGTTGCTGCCGGTGTCTTCCTTGGCGGAATTGACTTCCATCGTTCTGCTGAGCGTGTTCGCCGTTGTGAACCTTGCGCTGATCCGCCTGAAACGTCGCGAACCAGAGGCCCCGTTCCGCGTGCCCGTCGCAGTGCCGTGGTTTGGCCTGTTGGCCGCCCTTGCGGCGCTGGTGGTTGCCCTGTTCGGCGGCGCGGGATGAGCGCGTCACTTCTGATCGGCTGCATCTGGGTCGTTGTCGCCGCGATCACGGCCTTGCTGCCGATGCGCCATCAATATCCGCCGGGAATAACCTTGCTGGTGGCAGCGCCATTTGTCATCGGATTTATCGGTTATGAACACGGCTGGATCTGGGTAGTCCTAGCGCTGTTTGCCTTTGTTTCCATGTTTCGTCGCCCCTGTTTGCGCTGGTCAGGTGGGGGCGGCGCAAGGTGACTGGGGATGCGGAATGACCCTTTCCCTTGTACTTGCCTGTATCTGGCTGGTCGTGGCCAATGTGATCGCCATCCTGCCGACGAAGGATAAGCACTGGACGTCGGCCTATGTGCTGATGTCGCTGGGGGTTCCGCTTTTGGGCTTTGTGGTTTACGAGAACGGACCTGTTTGGGGGATTGGGTTGTTGATCACAGGTGGGTGGATCCTGCGCTGGCCGGTTTATTACCTGTTCCGCTGGATCACGCGAAAACTGGGGCTGAGGAAAGATGCAGGCTGAGATGAACTTGCCAGAGGTGCGCGGGCGGATCACGAAAGACGCCGACCTTTCGGCGCTGACGTGGCTGCGCGTGGGTGGCCCGGCGGATGCCTTGTTCCAGCCCGCAGATGTGCAGGATTTGCAGGACTTTCTGGCCGCACTTGACCCTTCGGTGCCGGTCTTTCCGATGGGGGTTGGCAGCAACCTGATCGTGCGCGATGGCGGTCTGAGGGCCGTGGTGATCCGTATGGGGCGCGGCTTCAACGGGATCGAGATCAATGGCACCCGCGTCACCGCAGGTGCAGCGGCGTTGGATGCGCATGTCGCGCGCAAGGCCGCAGCCGAGGGTGTGGATCTGACCTTTCTGCGTACCATTCCCGGCGCGATTGGCGGGGCGTTGCGGATGAATGCGGGCTGCTATGGCTCTTATGTCGCGGATGTGTTGGTCGAGGTTCAGGCGGTGACCCGCGAGGGTAAGCTGGTGACCCTGACCAAAGACGATCTGAATCCGCGCTATCGTCAGACAGACTTGCCAGAAGGCTGGGTCCTGATCGGTGCGACGTTCGAAGGGCCTGCTGGCGACCCCGACGAACTGGCTGCGCGGATGGAGGACCAGCTTGCCAAGCGGGATGCCACCCAGCCCACCAAGGATCGCAGCGCGGGGTCGACCTTTCGCAACCCCGCCGGGTTCAGCTCGACGGGCCGTGCCGATGATGTGCATGACCTGAAGGCGTGGAAAGTGATTGACGATGCCGGGATGCGGGGCGCACGGATCGGTGGGGCGCAAATGTCCGAGAAGCACTCGAACTTTTTGATCAACGCTGGTGGGGCCACCGCCGCCGATCTTGAAAATTTAGGTGAAGAGGTCCGTAAAAAGGTCTTCCAAAACAGCGGAATAGAGCTACAATGGGAGATCATGCGCGTCGGCGAACCGGCGGCAGAAGAATAAAGAACTCCTAAGGGGAAAACCCCGGGAACGAGGCGAAATTGACAGGCATGTCGAGCAGGGCAGCCGTCAAAGTGGTGGTACGAGAGGGCAGATCACTGTCCCGGCGCGGATATCCCGTGCATGCGGAACGTGTATTTGTGGCCGCTTTGTCAGAGGCTGATTGCGGGGTGACCGCAGCGGGCGCAGTGGGTGCCCATTCGTGTGTTGGGGGTAACCCATGCCACATCTGAACCGCCGCGATCCTGCGCCAAGCCGTCTTTCCTATCGACTTCACCGCCTTTGGTTGACGCCGCTTTTCCGCTTTTTCATGCGGTCCGGTATGCCGGTCATCGTCGTGGCGCTGGCCGCCTGGGCCTATCTTGCCAATGAAGAACGGCGCGATGCGCTGATGCTCTCGCTGTCGGAAATCCGCCAGTCGATCGAGGATCGGCCCGAGTTCATGGTCAAGCTGATGGCCATCGACGGGGCCTCGACCGAGTTGGGGCAGGACATCCGCGAGGTCTTGCCGGTGGACTTCCCTGTCAGCTCTTTCGATCTGGATCTCGACGAGATGCACAGGACGATCTCGGGGCTGGATGCCGTGGCCAAGGCCGATCTGCGCGTGCGTCCGGGCGGCATCCTGCAAATCACCGTGACTGAGCGTGAGCCGGCCATCGTCTGGCGTGTCCATGACCAGCTGGAACTTCTTGATGCGACCGGTCATCGTGTTGCCCCGTTAGAAACGCGCGGCGACCGTCCCGACCTGCCGTTGATCGCAGGCATCGGCGCGGACCGTTACGTGGGTGAGGCGCTAGAGCTTTATGCCGCCGCTGGTCCCCTTCAGCCCCGTATTCGCGGATTGATGCGCGTCGGAGAGCGGCGCTGGACCGTAGTGCTGGATCAGAACCAGATGATCCTGCTGCCGGAAAAAGGTGCCGTAACGGCCCTGCTGCGGGTCGAAGCCCTGCACACTGCCGAAGACATGTTGGCGCGCGATGTGCGTGCCGTGGATATGCGTCAGCCGGGTCGCCCGACGTTGCGCCTGTCCCAACCAGCAGCGCAAGACCTGCTGTACTCAAGAACACCAGATGGGGATACGCAAGGATGACGGACCTGTATCAGTCTCAACGAGCGATGCGTCGGATGCGCAAGGCCGCGATGGATCGGGGTGTCGTTGCGATTCTGGATCTTGGGACGTCTAAGATTTCCTGCCTTGTGCTTCGGTTTAACGGTCCGGCCCAGTTCTCTGAGGCTGATGGAATTGGCTCGATGGCGGGTCAGTCCAGTTTCCGCGTGATCGGGGCAGGGACCACGCAGTCGCGTGGTGTGTGTTTCGGTGAAATCAACGCGATGGGTGAAACCGAACGTGCCATTCGGACCGCAGTTCAGCAGGCTCAGAAGATGGCCGGGGTTCGTGTTGATCATGCGATCGTCTGTTTCTCGGGCGCGCGGCCGCGGTCCTATGGGCTGGACGGTCATGTAGAATTGCAGGGGCAGGTGGTGTCCGAGCAGGACATCGCGCAGGCGCTGGCCAATTGCGATGTGCCGGACATTGGCGAAGGGCGCGAGGTGATCCACGCGCATCCGGTGAATTTTGCGCTGGACCACAGAACCGGCCTGACAGACCCGCGCGACCAGATTGGCAACCGTCTGTCGGTGGATATGCACCTGTTGTCGATTGGCAGCGACGAGGTTCAGAACCTTCTGTACTGCATCAAACGCTGTGACCTTGAGCTCGCCGGGCTGGCCTCGTCTGCCTATGTCTCGGGTCGGGCGGCGCTGGTCGAAGACGAGCAAGAACTTGGCGCGGCCTGTATCGACCTTGGCGGCGGATCGACCGGATTGTCGATCTTTATCAAGAAACACATGATCTATGCCGATGCGGTGCGTATGGGTGGGGACCACGTGACCAGCGATATCTCGAAGGGTCTGGGTGTGCCGATGTCCGTGGCCGAGCGGATCAAGACCTTCCACGGCGGCGTTGTCGCCACCGGGATGGATGATCGCGAAATGATCGAGATCGGCGGCGACACGGGCGACTATGAGCACGACCGCCGCACCGTCAGCCGGGCCGAGTTGATCGGCATCATGCGTCCGCGCGTCGAAGAGATGCTGGAAGAGGTACGCCTGCGATTGGATGCGGCCGGGTTCGAACACCTTCCCAGCCAGAAGATCGTCCTGACAGGGGGCGGCAGCCAGATCCCCGGGCTGGACGGCCTTGCGTCTCGTATTCTTGGACAGCAGGTCCGACTGGGCCGCCCGCTGCGTATTCAGGGCCTGCCGCAGGCGACAACGGGTCCAGCATTCGCTGGCAGTGTCGGCCTTAGCCTTTTCGCGGCCCATCCGCAGGATGAGTGGTGGGACTTTGACATGCCAAACGAAGTTTATGGGGCACGAACCCTGCGTCGCACCATGCGCTGGTTCAAGGACTCTTGGTAACCGCTACATAATGTAGCTTCGGCGAAATGCCGCTGGTTTTGTTCACATTAGTGCCATATTTGGTAGCGTTTTCTGCGTTTTTTGCGTGACCAGACCCTTTCAACGCGGTAAATTGGAAGAAAATCACAAACGCGGCCACTCGAATCCGGCCCGGCAGAGCACACAGGCGGATATTTAAATGACATTGAATCTTTCGATGAATGACCAAACGGAATTAAAACCCCGGATTACGGTTTTTGGCGTAGGCGGGGCCGGCGGTAACGCCGTCAACAACATGATTGAAAAACAGCTGGAAGGGGTCGAGTTCGTAGCTGCTAACACCGACGCCCAGGCGCTGCAGCAGAGCAACGCCGCCGCCCGTATCCAGCTTGGCGAAAAAGTCACCGAAGGTTTGGGCGCAGGCGCGCGACCTTCGGTTGGTGCAGCTGCTGCGGAAGAAACCATCGAAGGCATCGTTGACCATCTGGCGGGCGCACACATGTGCTTCATCACTGCCGGGATGGGCGGCGGCACCGGCACCGGCGCAGCCCCGATCATCGCGCAGGCCGCGCGCGAGTTGGGGGTTCTGACCGTGGGTGTCGTCACCAAGCCGTTCCAGTTCGAAGGCTCTAAGCGTATGCGTCAGGCTGAAGAGGGTGTTGAAGCCCTGCAGAAGGTCGTCGACACGCTGATCATCATTCCGAACCAGAACCTGTTCCGTCTGGCCAATGAAAAGACCACCTTCACCGAGGCGTTTTCGATGGCCGACGACGTGCTCTATCAGGGTGTCAAAGGTGTGACAGACCTGATGGTTCGTCCGGGCCTGATCAACCTCGACTTCGCGGACGTTCGCGCCGTGATGGACGAGATGGGCAAAGCCATGATGGGCACCGGTGAAGCCACCGGGGAAGAGCGCGCCATTCAGGCTGCTGAAAAGGCTATCGCCAACCCGCTGCTGGACGAAATCAGCCTGCGCGGTGCGAAGGGCGTTTTGATCAACATCACCGGCGGTTACGACCTGACCCTGTTCGAACTGGACGAAGCGGCCAACCGCATCCGCGAAGAGGTGGATGGCGAGGCCAACATCATCGTTGGTTCGACGCTGGACACAGAAATGGAAGGCGCGATGCGCGTTTCGGTCGTTGCGACCGGTATCGACGCTGAAGTAGGAGCTGCCGAGCATCACCCGCCGCGCCGTTCGCTGGCAGAACCGCTGCCGCCGAAAGCAGAACCTGAAGTAGCCCCGGTAGCACAGGTCCCTGTGGCCGCTCCGGTTGAGGCAGCGCCTGTCGCCGCCGCACCGGTTGCCGCCGCACCGGTTGCTGCAGCGCCTGTCGAAACTCAGCCGGAACCGTCGCTTTTTGGTGACATGGAAACGGTTGCCGAAGCGCAGGACGACCTGCCGCCGCCCGCCTATCAGCCGCGTGTAGAAACACCAGCGCCGGCACAGGCAGCAGCGCCCCGCGCGCCCGGCACACCGTCGCCCGAAGCTCTGGCGCGGCTCCAGGCCGCCGTGGCCAAGGTGCCGAACAGTAGCCAGGAAGCTCAGGCTGAGCCGGCCCCGCGTCCAGCCACAGAGGCCCCCGCAGACCGGGCACGCTTTGGCATTGGATCGCTGATCAACCGCATGTCGGGCCACCATCACGAAGAGCAGGCGGCACAGCCCGCAGCCTTCCGTCGTCCTCCGCCGATGCAGTCCTTCGAAGAGGAAGAGATGGACGCAGAACAGGAAAAAATTGAAATTCCTGCCTTCCTGCGCCGTCAGGCAAACTAAAATCTTTCAAAGATATAAGTGGAAAAGGGCCGAACCGTCGGCCCTTTTTCTGTTTTGAAGCAATGACTTGTCAGTCAGGTAAACTTCAGTGGCGGGATTTCGCCTACCGATCACGGGCGATGTTTCACTTGGTTACAAACTTTGAGTTGAGCGCGTTAGGTCCTCTGAATACCTATGACCGCGATCGGAGCTGAGTCCGTCTGAAACCATAGGAAGCCATACGTGCAAAAGACGCTTAAAACTGCAGTAGAGTTCACCGGTATCGGTTTGCACTCTGGCAAGAACGTGCGTCTTGTGGTGCGTCCGGCCTCTGCTGAATACGGTGTTTGGTTTCGCCGCACGGATCTGACCGAAGGTGACACGTTGATTCCGGCTCGCTGGAACGCGGTGTCTTCGACGCAGCTTTGCACCAAGATCGAAAATGTGGACGGCGCCAGCGTTTCCACCATTGAACATATCATGGCTGCACTGGCGGGTTGTGGTGTACATAACGCGTTGATCGACATTGATGGTCCAGAGGTTCCGGTTATGGACGGAAGCTCTGCCCAGTTCGTACAGGCCTTTATGACCGCCGGTTTTCAGGAACTCTCTGCGCCCGCCCGCATGATTGAGATTCTTGAGCCTGTGACCTATTCAGAAGGGCTGGCCAGCGCGACGCTGGAGCCTTCGGAAATCTTCGAGATTGATTTCCAGATCGAATTCCCCGACGCCGCGATCGGTCGTCAGGAAAAGTCGCTGAACATGGCCAACGGGTCCTTTGTACGCGAGCTGTGCGACAGCCGCACTTTCTGCCGTAAAGCTGATATCGTCGCGATGCAGGAACAAGGACTGGCCTTGGGTGGTGACATTGCCGACATGGCCAACGCCGTTGTCTTTGACGGGTCTCAAGTGCTAACCCGCGGTGGCCTGCGCCACGCGGATGAGCCCGTGCGCCACAAAATGTTGGACGCGCTAGGCGATCTGGCGCTCGCCGGAGCCCCGATTCAGGGTCGCTATACGGGTGTTCGTGCGGGTCACGGCATCACCAACAAGTTACTGCGCAAGCTTTTCGCGACGCCTTCGGCGTTCCGGATGGTGACCTGCTCGACAGAGGTTGCGGGCCGTCTTCCCGGTGTTGGCGTTAAGCAAGCCGATCTTGCAGACGTTGCCTGAACGCGAAAACCCCCTCAAAGTCATTTTGCACCGGATTTTTCTGTGCTAGGACAACTCTGACCCCTTGGTTCGGGGCGATGTAAAAAAACAGGGTTGAGTGGTTCATGACCAAATTTGGTGGGCGTGCAGTCATCTTCGGAGCAATGGTATCGGTGCTGGCGGTTTCCGCCTGCGGTCAGCGCGAGGCTGAAGTCGATCCACTGGAATCAATGCCGCCGCAGCAAATTTTCACGCAAGCGGAAGAAACGCTGAAAAACCCGCGCGATGCGGATGAGGCTGCGCGACTGTTCGGCGAAGTAGAACGCCTATACCCCTATTCCGAATGGGCCAAGCGGGCGCTGATCATGCAGGCCTACTCTTTCTACATCGACAAGGACTATGAAAACAGCCGCGCAACGGCGCAGCGCTATATCGATTTTTACCCCGCTGACGACGATGCGGCCTACGCAGCCTATCTGGTGGCCCTTAGTTATTACGACCAGATCGAACTTGTTGGCCGGGACCAAGGCCTGACTTTCCAGGCGCTGCAAGCGTTGCGGACCGTCATTGAACGCTATCCAGACAGCGAATACTCGCAGAGTTCCGTTCTGAAATTCGATCTGGCATTCGATCACCTGGCCGCAAAAGAAATGGAAGTGGGGCGCTATTATCTGAAGCGTGGCCACTATACCGCGTCGATCAACCGTTTCCGCGTTGTGGTTGAGGATTTCCAGACCACCACCCAGACGCCCGAAGCGCTGTATCGCCTGATCGAGGGCTATCTGTCGCTTGGCCTGACGGACGAGGCACAGACCGCTGGTGCGATCCTTGGGTACAACTTCCAATCGTCTGATTGGTACGAGGATGGTTATAACCTGCTGCAAGGTCGTGGGCTTGAGCCCGCGCCGCGCGGACGTGGTTGGCTGCAGGACATCTATCGCCAGATGGTCAAAGGCCAGTGGCTGTAAACTGAAGAGGGCGGCGTGCTTCGGTCCCTCGATATCCGAGACATCCTGATCATTGACCGGTTGGAGCTTGCGTTTCAACCGGGTCTGAACGTGCTGACCGGAGAAACCGGGGCCGGTAAGTCGATCTTGTTGGATTCCCTTGGGTTCGTACTTGGGTGGCGTGGTCGGGCCGAATTGGTTCGTGCCGGTGCCGCGCAAGGCGAGGTCACGGCGATTTTCGATCTGCCAGAAGGCCATCCTGCCCATGCCGTGTTGGAAGACGCCGGACTTCCGACCGATGACGAACTGATCCTGCGCCGGGTGAACACGACCGAAGGGCGCAAGACCGCTTGGGTTAATGACCGGCGGGTTTCGGGTGATGTACTTCGGGCGCTTTCGGATACTTTGGTCGAGCTGCACGGTCAGCACGATGACAAGGGGCTGCTCAACCCGCGTGGGCATCGGCAAATGCTGGATGATTTCGCCGGGCTGGGGGCGCAGGTACAGGCCGTTCGCAGCGCATGGCGGGGTGTGGCAGAGGCGCGGGCAGCTCTGGAAACCGCCGAAGCCGCGCTAAACGACATTCGCACCGAAGAGGATTTCCTGCGCCACGCGGTGTCGGAATTGGACGCGCTGAACCCGCAACTCGGGGAAGAGGCCGAACTTGATACGCGCCGCCGCATGATGCAGGCGGCGGACCGCATTCGCGAGGACATCAGCCGCGCCTTCGCCGCACTTGGCTATGACGGGGCAGAGGGCCAGATGGGCAACGCTCTGCGCTGGCTTGAAGACGCAGCCGATCATGCCGAGGGGCAGTTGGACGGGGCGATAGATGCCATCGGGCGCGCGCAGGTCGAATTGGGGGAAGCGCAGCAAGGGGTGGAAACTTTCTTGCAAGCCTTGGCCTTCAACCCGGCCGAGCTTGAAGATGTTGAAGAGCGTCTGTTTGCAATCCGGGGTCTGTGCCGCAAGCACGGGGTTCAGCCCGACGATCTGCCAGAGTTCGCAACCGGCCTACGCACACGGCTTGAGGCGCTGGATGCAGGTGAAGAAGGGCTGGATACCCTGCGCCGCGCTCTGAAGGATGCGAAAGCTCGGTACGATCACGACGCTGCGACCCTTACCGCTAGTCGGGAAGAGGCCGCGCAGGATCTGGATGCGGCCATGGGGGCCGAATTGGCACCGCTGAAAATGGAGCGCGCCGTTTTTCGCACCGTTCTGGCCTCGGCAGAGCCCGGCCCCGAGGGCGTCGAAGGCGTCACCTTCACCGTGGCCACCAACCCCGGTGCACCTGCCGGGCCGCTGAACAAGATCGCCTCGGGCGGCGAGCTTAGCCGCTTTTTGCTGGCGCTCAAGGTCTGCCTGACCGCAGGGGAAAGTGGCCTGACCATGATCTTTGACGAGATCGACCGGGGTGTCGGTGGGGCCACCGCGGACGCGGTTGGTCGCCGTCTGGCCAGTATCGCCGATGGGGGGCAGGTGCTTGTCGTGACCCACTCGCCGCAGGTCGCAGCCCTTGGTGGTCATCACTGGCGCGTCGCGAAACAGATCACCGATGGCACCACGCTGTCGCAGGTCACGGCCTTGGATGCAGACGCGCGCGTGGATGAACTCGCCCGGATGCTGGCGGGTGACACGGTCACCGACGCCGCCCGAGACGCCGCCCGCGCGCTGCTGGCGAGATAGGCTAGAACGCTTCGAACTGCGGCGTGCCCTTTTCGATGTCGTAGTACTGCCCCTTATCCTTGACGAAGATATGTTTGGTCAGCGACAGCCCGCTTGTGTCGTCCAGACTGCCTGCTGCAATCGAAATTTCATCATTGTCGTTCAGCTGCCAGAAAAGGTTTGCCCCGCAAGTGTTGCAGAACCCGCGCTTTGCCTTGCTTGATGAGCGGTACCATTTCAGGGTCTTGTCTGAAAGGAACCGCAGATCGCCCAACTGCGCGACAGTGGTGGCCCAGATGTGCCCGCTCAACCGTCGGCACTGGCTGCAATGACAGGCGGTGACAGCGTTGCGGACCTTTGACACCTCAAATTTCACCGTCCCGCATTCGCAACGTCCAGTCAGCATGAAAACCTCCTTCGAAAGGGGATGATTATGAAAATCAGTTCCCCGGCACCATCTTTCCGGGATTCATGATGTTTTGCGGGTCCAGCGTGCGCTTGATCTGACCCATCACGTCCCAGGCATCCCCGTGTTCCTGTCGCATGAACTTCAGCTTACCAAAGCCGATCCCGTGTTCGCCGGACACCGTGCCCCCCAGTTTCAGGGCGCGTTCTGCCATGCCTTCGGCTTGGGCCTTGGCCTGCTCTTTTTGAACCGGGTCAGAGACATCGACGAACATGTTGACGTGATAGTTGCCATCACCCACGTGCCCGATGATCGAGGCGATGAAATCGGCCTCTTCAAGCGCTTTGTTGGTATCCGCGATGGCCTGCCCCAGCTTGGAAATCGGAACGCAGATATCGGTCGAAAATCCGGTGGTCGACGGCTTATACGCCTGCAGCGCCCAATAGGCGTTGTGGCGCGCAGCCCAAAGTCGGGTGCGATCCTCTTGCCGGGTGGCCCAGTCAAAGCTTTTGGCCTCGAACTCTTCCGCGATCTCGCCGAAGCGTTCGGCGTCTTCCTTGACCGAGGTTTCGCTGCCGTGGAACTCGACCAGCAGGTGCGCGCATTCCGGAAGCGAGGTCTTGGAATAGGCGTTCACAGCGGCGACCCCCGTTCCGTCCAACAGTTCAATCCGCGCCATCGGAATGGCCATCTGGATCGTGGTCATCGCGGTGGCAATCGCCTGATCGATGGTCTCGAAGGCGCAGACCGCGGCAGAGGTCGCCTCGGGTTGGGCTTGGAGGCGCAGGGTCAGTTCGGTCATCAGGCCAAGCGTCCCCTCAGAGCCCACCATCAGCCCGGTCAGATCGTACCCGGTCGAGGATTTTCGCGCCTTGGTCCCGGTGCGGATCACACGGCCGTCGGCCAGCACGACCTCTAGCGCTTTGACGTTGTCGCGCATGGTGCCATAGCGCACGGCGGTGGTCCCAGAGGCCCGCGTGGCGGCCATGCCGCCCAAGGTGGCGTTTGCACCGGGGTCGACCGGAAAGAACAGGCCGGTGGCGCGCAGTTCGTGGTTTAGCTCTTCACGGGTGACGCCGGGCTGAACGATGGCGTTCATGTCCTCGACGTCGATCGCCAAGATTTTGTTCATGCGTGAAAAATCTACGGTCACGCCGCCGCGCAGGGCCAAAGCATGGCCCTCGAGCGAGGTTCCAGCGCCCCATCCGATCACCGGGCAATCATGTTCGGCGCAGATCCGGACTATCTCGGTCACTTCTTCGGTGGTTTCTGGAAATGCGACGCCTTCAGGTGGTGGGGCGGTCACAAATGTCTCACTTTGAGCATGCGCTTCCAGAACGCCCTTGGAGGTGCTGAAACGATCGCCTAGAAAAGAGGAAAGGGCGTCTAACGCCTTGTCATTGGGCATGGTTTTTCTTTCTTGTCCCGTGTTCAGCGCATCCTAGGTCAATCGGGCTGGCCGGGAAAGCCAATCTATACCAAGCCCGGCAAGGCTGACCCTCTTGGCAATCGCCCCGTTACGCAAATTGTACCTAAGACTCCGCGTTGATCTGCGACAAGGGTGGAGGCACGGGTTGACGGTGATCCGCAAAAAGGGGCCGTCGCAGATCCAGTTCTGGTTCATCGCACTGATTATCGGAATCGTTGCCGGGTTTGCCGCACTTGGGTTCCGTCTGGCCATCTCGGCCCTGCAAGAGGCCGTCTATGGTGTGCCGGACCCCCGTATGCTGCACAGTTTTGTCGAAAGCCTACCGTGGCAAATGATCCTTGTGATCCCGATTGTGGGGGGACTAGTCGTGGGGATCATCCTGAATCGGTTCACTCCCGACGGTCGTGTCCGATCCGTGGCCGACGTGATCGAAGGCTCTGCCCTGAACGAGGGTCGTGTCGAGGTGAAGGCCGGTCTGGCCTCGGCGTTGGCGTCTTTGATCACCTTGTCCTCGGGCGGGTCCACGGGCCGGGAAGGGCCGGTGGTGCATCTGGCGGGGGTGGTTTCGACATGGGTGTCGGATCGTATCCACGCAAACGGTGTCACCGGCAGAGACCTTTTGGGCTGCGCGGTGGCAGCGGCGGTATCAGCGTCGTTCAACGCGCCGATTGCCGGCGCCTTGTTCGCGCTAGAGGTCGTGTTGCGCCACTTTGCCGTTCACGCCTTTGCGCCTATTGTGATCGCCAGCGTCGCGGGCACCGTGATCAACCGGCTCAGCTTTGGCGACGTGACAGAGTTCGCCCGCCCCGGACAGGCCGATCTTATCCTATATATCGAACTGCCCGCCTTCCTGCTGTTGGGCCTTGTGTCGGGGTTGGTCGCGGTGCTGCTGATGCGCTCGATCTTTTTGGCAGAAGATTTCGGCAACGCGTTTCAAGAGGCGACAGGTCTGCCCAATTGGCTCCGCCCCGCGATGGCGGGGGCCATGCTGGGCGGGCTGGCCATCTGGTTCCCGCATATCATCGGCGTCGGCTATGAAACCACGCTGGCAGCCCTGAACGGGTCACTGTTGTTCCGGGAATTGGTGATCTTTGCGATCATCAAATGTATCGCCGTGGCCATCACCATGGGTGGGCGCATGGGTGGCGGTGTGTTCTCACCATCGCTGATGGTCGGTGCGTTAACGGGGCTGGCTTTTGGCATCGTGGCAACGGGCATCTTCCCGCAGGCCGCGCCTTCGGTCACGCTGTATGCACTGGCCGGGATGGGGGCAGTGGCTGCCGCCGTGCTGGGGGCGCCGATCTCGACCACCTTGATTGTGTTCGAACTGACGGGCGACTGGCAGACAGGTCTGGCGGTTATGGTGGCCGTGTCGATGTCCACCGCACTGTCCAGTAGGATCGTGGACCGGTCCTTCTTCCTGACGCAGTTGGAGCGGCGCAACAAACACGTCGCGGCGGGTCCGCAGTCCTATCTTCTTTCACTCTATTCGGCGGCGGTCCTGATGCGCGGGATCGACAGCCCCAAGGCGGCCTCTCGCGATGCTTGTGAGGCGATGATCGAGCAGGGGATATTCCTGCATCCGGAAACGACGCTGGAAGATGCCATGCCCATGTTCAACGAATGGGGGCATCGTTTTATTCCGGTCGTGACCAAGGCCGAGCCGGGCAAACCGTCGGAATTATTGGGGGCTTTGCATCACGTGGATGCCCTGACAGCATTCAGCCGCGCCCTCAGTGAGACCGCGGCTGAAGAACATTCGTAACGGGTCAGACCCGTTCGACGGCCAGCTTGTCACTGATGTAAAAGGCCAGATGGCCCTTGATCGCTTCCAGACCCGGCTTCGGGTCTTCGTAGGACCATGCAACATCCTGTAAAGTCTGGCTTTTGGTCTGGATCGAGTAATAGGTCGCCTCACCCTTGTGCGGGCAGTTCGACCGAAGATCAGAGGCGTCAAAGAACGACATCGCGATATCTTCGCGGGGGAAATAGATCACCGGGGCCATCTCGCCCTCGTTCAGTTCGACAGCATTGCGGGTTTCGGCCAATACGGCCCCGCCTGCGCGAACAGTCCAGGTGCCCTCTGCCTTATGAATCTTGATATAGCCTGTCATCGTCATCTCCACTTCCTGTCCGCGCGTATCCATGAAGGCGCTTCATGACAGAGATATGTCAACAAAGCTACCCTAGAGAGGGGCGCAAGCACTCTTCAGCCATGCACAGATGTCTGCGGGCACCGTCTTGGACAGCTTCTTTTCAACGGTCGCGTGGTAGTCGTTGATCCATGCCAGTTCCGCAGGGCTTAACATTTCTGCGACAATCAGCCGCCTGTCGATGGGAACATAGGTCAGTGTTTCAAAGGTCAGCATCTCGCGCGCATCGGCCCCGGGCAGGTCGGCGGCCTTTGTCACCGTGACGAGGTTCTCGATTCGAATGCCGAAAGCCCCTTCGCGATAGTATCCGGGCTCGTTCGACACGATCATGCCCGGGCGCAGGGGTTCGTGGCTGATCCGTGACAGCCTTTGCGGCCCTTCATGGACACTCAGATAGCTGCCCACGCCGTGGCCCGTCCCATGGTCATAGTCCTGACCTGCCTGCCACAAAGGCATCCGCGCCAGTGCGTCCAGATCGCGCCCGGCCAGCCCTTTGGGAAACCGCGCCATCGAGATCGCGATCATGCCGCGCAGAACACGGGTGAAACAGGTTTTCTCTTCCTCGCCAACTTCGCCCACCGCGACGGTGCGGGTGATATCGGTGGTCCCGTCCAGATATTGCCCGCCGCTGTCAATCAACAAGAGTTCCCCAGTTTTGACGGGGCGGTTGGTCTTTTCGTTCACACGGTAATGCACGATGGCGCCGTTGGGACCAGCACCTGCGATGGTTTCGAAGCTGATGTCCTTCAACGCGCCCGTGGCCACGCGGGCCTGTTCCAACCGGGTGGCAACGTCGATTTCGGTCAGGCCACCCTTTGGGGCCTCAGTGTCCAACCAGCACAGGAATTCGCACACGGCAGCGGCGTCTCGCAGATGTGCGGCGCGCGCCCCTGCGATTTCGGCCTCTGTCTTGCAAGCCTTCGGCAGCTGGCAGGGGTCTTTGCCTTCAACCGGGGCAACCGCGCCATTATCCAGCGCCGCTCGGCCACCAAGAAAGGCCCAAAGCTTGATTGGTGCCGATTGCGGATCAAGTCGAACCTGACCTTCCAGCGTCTCAAAAACGTTCAGTAGCGCGTCATAGGGATGAAGGCGCACGCGGTCCGTCAGGGCAGCTTGGACCTCTGGCCCTGCGGGTGCATCGGTGCACAGGTCAACTGTCCCGTCCGCATGAATGACTGCGAAGGCGTGCATGATCGGAATACGCGGGATATCCGCGCCCCGAATATTCAGCAGCCAGCAGATGGAATCCGGCAGGGTCAGAACTGCCGCACTATGGCCCGCGTCACGCAGGTCTTTTGCGACCGCATCGCATTTGTCCGACAGGCTGCGCCCAGCCAGATTTTCAGGATAAACCGTCAGCGGCTCTGCGGGGCGGGCAGGGCGGTCGTCCCAGATCTGTGCGATCAGGTCTTCCCAACCTGTCTCAATCCCCAACGGATCAAACCTTTCGGCCAGCTTTTGCACCTGTTCCACAGTATGGAGCCACGGATCGAAGGCCACGATCGCGCCTTCTGACAGTCGCTCTGCGATCCAGTCGGTCAACTGGACTTCGGGCCAAGGAACCGGCGTGAAGTGATCAAGGTCGACCTCAACCCGCACCTGCGCGCGATAGCGGCCATCCACGAAGACACCCGCCTCGTCCATTGTCACAACCGCAAACCCGGCGGACCCGGTAAAGCCTGTCAGCCATGCCAGCCGCTGATCGCAACTGGCGACATATTCGCCCTGATGCGCATCGGCACGGGGAATGATGACGGCGTCGATTTCTGCTTCGGCCATCGCCGCACGCAAAGCGGCCAGCCGTTTTGGGCCAAACTCGGGGCTCGCAGTCGCGGTGAAACTTTGAAACATGCGAACCCCTTCTTTTGGTTCCGAAATTTACTGAAAATAAAGCCTGACAGGGTGTTACGAGGCTTTCTTGATCCCGATCATCCGCGCTCTGGCTCGTGGGTCGCTGTCGAACAACCCGGCCAGCTGTTCGGTCATCGCACCGGCCAGCTGTTCCACATCCGTGATCGTCACGGCGTGCTGGTAATAGCGAGTCACGTCATGGCCGATGCCGATGGCGATCAGCTCGACCGCTTTGCGTTTCTCGACCAAGGCAATCACGTCGCGCAGGTGCTTTTCCAGATAGTTCGCGGGGTTCACAGACAGGGTAGAGTCATCCACCGGCGCACCGTCCGAAATCACCATAAGGATCTTCCGCGCTTCGGGCCGCATCAGCATCCGGCGGTGCGCCCATTCCAGCGCCTCACCGTCGATGTTTTCTTTCAGCAGGCCCTCTTTCATCATCAGACCAAGGTTCACCCGCGTGCGCCGCATCGGTGCATCGGCAGACTTATAGATGATGTGACGCAGGTCGTTCAGGCGGCCGGGCTGCTGATCGCGTCCCTCTGCCAGCCACTTTTCGCGGGCCTGTCCGCCCTTCCACGCGCGCGTGGTAAAGCCCAGAACCTCAACCTTCACGTCGCACCGTTCCAGCGTACGCGCCAGAACGTCGGCACAGATCGCCGCAATCGAGATCGGTCGCCCGCGCATCGAGCCAGAGTTATCCAGCAACAGCGTGACCACCGTGTCGCGGAACTCTGTGTCTTTCTCGATCTTGAAGGACAGGGGCGTTGTCGGGTTGGCCACGACACGGGCCAGCCGCCCTGCGTCCAGAATGCCCTCTTCCAGATCGAACTCCCACGACCGGTTCTGTTGCGCCTGCAATCGGCGCTGCAGCTTGTTGGCCAAACGCGACACGGCGCCTTTCAGCGGCTCAAGCTGCTGATCCAGATAGGCGCGCAGGCGCTCCAGCTCTGCGGGCTCGGCCAGTTCTTCGGCGCGGATCTCTTCGTCGTTCGAGGTGTCGAAGACGCGATACTCCGGGTCCGCCTCGGAATGTGGGGGCGGGGGAGGCGGTTCCAGCGGTGCATCGCCTTCGGGCAATTCGGCTTCTTCGGACATGTCGTCCTCGGCGAAATCGTCCATGTTCAGCTGCGCTTCGGACATGTCCTGCTGCTGATCCTGATCGCGTTCTGCCTCGGCGTCGGGATCGTCCTGCTGGTCTTCTTCGTCCTCGTCGCCGGTGCTTTCGGGTTCCTGCTCGTCCTGTTCGGGCTGGCTTTCTTCCTCGGCGTCTTCGTCCTGCGCATCGGGGTCTTCGCCCAACTGGTCGCCATAGCCCAGATCGCTGATGACCTTGCGGGTAAACTTGGCGAAGGCCGCCTGATCATCCAGCGCGTCTTCAAGCCCTTCCAGCGTGCCGGCAGCTTGTTCTTCGATAAACCCGCGCCACAGCTCCATCACGTTTTCTGCGGCAGGCGGCAGTTTCCGGCCCGTCGCAAGGTGGCGCATCAGGTAGCCTGCCGCGATGGCCAAGGGCGCGTCGCTGGCCGAGGTGATCTGATCGAAGCCTTTGCGCATCGCGCTTTCCTCGATCGTGGCGTCGATATTGCTGGCGGTGCCGGGCATGACGCGGGCTCCGATCGCGTCACAGCGCGCGGCCTCCATCGCCTCATAGATTTCGCGGGCCATCTGCCCTTCTGGCACATAGCGCGCGTGGGTTTCCGCATCGTGATACTTCAGCCGCATCGCATAGGCGTCTGCCGTACCGCGGGCGCGCAGGACCTCTTCGCGGGTCATCCGGCGGCTGACCTGAGGTAGGCGTACGGTGTCATCGGTCATGCCCGGTGGGTCCACCGAGTAGCTGACCGTGATATCGGGTTCGTCCGCCATGACCTTGGTTGCTTCGGCCAGAGCTTTCTTGAACGGATCGGCTGGATTGTCAGAGGGTTTCATTCGGTCAGCTTGTCCTATGCGGGTCTTCCCCGCAATCTAGACCTAGTCGGGGGTGTTGACCATAGCAGGCAGCGGAATTCACGCCCCTAGCAGCAGTTGTTCGCACGTGGCGATGTGCTGGTCGGCTGCCGTTTGTGCCTGCGCCGACCGAAGCGGGTCCGTCCCGAACATGGCTTGCTGCAAAAGAACCGCCTGCGCCATCTTCGCTTCAACCCGCCAATGCAGTGCCGTGCGCCCATTCAGGCCTTCGTCTTTGGCATCGGGAAGGGTTGCATCAACCAGCAAGCTGAACATGTCGCGGCGGGTTGCGGTTTTCTCAGACAACGGGCCTTCGAACAGTCTTTGGCTTTCTTCCAGTGCCGACAAACGCCCCGCGCAGGTTGCGAAAACCTGTACGCGATCGGTCGCCTTTTCGGGCAGGGCCGCGGCGAGCGTGGGCAGGATCAGACTGGAAATGCCTGCAATCGCAAAAGTTTTTAAACTGCTCATTAATTGTAATATAGCGCGGAAACTGCGCCCTACAAATAAGCAAAATGAAAACTTTTTCAGATGGCGAGTCCTTAAGTGTATCGAAGGCTTTGAAAAAGAAAAGGCGGCCTGAAGGCCGCCTTGTTCAAAACAGGGTCAGATTGACTTAGCCAAGGCTCATGCTGGCAGCGCTTTCGGGAAGCTCTTCGTCAAAGCAGCGCTGGTAGAATTCAGCCACGGTCTGGCGCTCTAGCTCGTCACATTTGTTCAGGAAAGACAGGCGGAACGCATAGCCCACATCGCGGAAGATCGCCGCGTTCTGGGCCCAGGTGATGACGGTCCGCGGCGACATGACGGTCGACAGGTCGCCATTCATGAAGGCGGTCCGGGTCAGATCGGCCACGGTCACCATCTGGCTGACGGTCTTGCGGCCGGGCTCGGTGTTATAGTGCGGCGCCTTCGACAGGACGATCATGGTTTCGGCGTCGTGCGACAGATAGTTCAGCGTCGCGACCAGCGACCAGCGGTCCATCTGCGCTTGGTTGATCTGTTGTGTGCCGTGGTACAGGCCTGTGGTGTCGCCCAGACCAACGGTGTTGGCGGTCGCAAAAAGGCGGAAATACGGGTTCGGCGTGATGACTTCGTTCTGGTCCAGAAGGGTCAGCTTGCCGTCATGCTCCAGAACACGCTGGATCACGAACATAACGTCTGCACGGCCCGCATCATATTCGTCGAAAACGATCGCGGTCGGGTTGCGCAGCGCCCAGGGCAGGATGCCCTCGTGGAATTCGGTGACCTGCTTGCCGTCGCGCAGCTTGATCGCATCCTTACCGATCAGGTCGATCCGGCTGATGTGGCTATCGAGGTTCACGCGCACACAGGGCCAGTTCAGTCGGGCGGCAACCTGTTCGATGTGGGTCGATTTACCCGTGCCGTGGTAACCCTGTACCATGACGCGGCGGTTGTGGCTGAAACCGGCAAGGATCGCCAGCGTCGTGTCAGGGTCGAATTTGTAAGTGCTGTCAACTTCAGGCACGCGGTCAGTGCGCTCTGCAAAGCCTTTCACGGCCATATCCGAGTCAATCCCAAACGCCTCGCGTACCGAGACTTCTTCCGTGGGTTTTACCGCACTATCCATATTACCATCCGCTCCGCTAATCTCTGCGATCCAGGCAAGCGCCTGAACTGTTGTAGTGGAACATATTCCCCAAGGGTGCAAGGGCAACCGGAAGCTGGACTCATAATCAGCGCAAGCGAATGTGAGATGACGGTGATCGGGCGCATCTCTTATCTTCAGAGCATCAAGTAAGAGAGGTGTACAATGAACCGCCGAGACTTTCTGATCACCACCGCAGGGGCTGGACTTTTTTCTGCGACAGGCGGGATAGCCCTGGCCGAAGAGTTCGAGGTCACCCGTACCGATGCAGAATGGCGCGCGATGCTGACCAAGCTGGAATACAAGGTCATGCGGCGTGAAGGGACCGAGCGCGCCTTTACAAGCCCGTTGAATGACGAAAAGCGCGCGGGCAACTTTCTGTGCAAGGGCTGCGACCTGCCGCTGTACCCCTCTAGCACCAAATACGACAGCGGGACCGGTTGGCCGTCCTTCTGGAAACCGCTACCGAATGCGGTTCAAACCAAACCTGACCGCAAACTGCTGGTTACCCGGACAGAGGTCCACTGCCGCCGCTGTGGCAGCCACCTTGGTCATGTGTTCGATGATGGGCCCGCGCCGACGGGCAAGCGGCATTGCATCAATGGGGTCAGCCTAAAGTTCCAACCCGCTGAGGCATAAAAAAGCGGGCCGCGATGGCCCGCCTTGTGTCAGGTTTGGAAGCTGCGGCTGTCCTTGATCTGATCCCAGGCCCAGACAACCTCTTGCAGCCGGTCTTCGTCCGACCGGTTGCCGCCGTTCATGTCGGGGTGCAGGTCCTTGATCAAAGACTTGTACTGCTTGCGGATCTCTTTCTTAGTCCAGTGATCCTTGGCATCCAGAATTTCCAGCGCCTTGCGTTCGGTCGGGGGCAGGCGGCGGGTGCCGGTGATCGACTTGCCCGGGTTGCGGGTCGCGTTGTCGCCCAGAACCTGATGCGCATCGTCAATGCCAAGACGCGCCCAAGCCTGCTGTTCGGCAGTTTTCTTGAACGGCTTGGTCTCGCGCTCCCAGACGCGATCCTTGTCGGCCTGTGCGTTCATTTCCTCTTCAGTGGCACCGTTGAAGAAGTTCCATTTCAAATTGTATTCGCGCACGTGGTCTTTGCAGAACCACAGGTATTCATCCAGATGGTCGGGCGAACGTGGCGCGCGATACTGGCCCGCCTCGGTGCAGCCTTCATGCTCACATTTCCGCTTCGAAGTCTCGAACGCACCGGACATCCCGCGCCGTCCGCGCGGGTTCTTCTTTTTAGAAGCGGATACGGAAATATCGAAACCAAACGGGTCGCTTTTGCTCATCTGTCGTCACCTCTTCGACTCGGACGTGAGAGTTTATCGTTTTGAGCGCCGGAATGAAGGGGGCAACGCAAATTTTTTTGCGGTGCCGGCCACATTTTATCAGTTGTCGCCCGTATCGCTTTCAGTAGAGGCCGACAGGGTCACTGGCCGATCACCCGAGACGATCCGCGGTTCTGGCCGCAGGCCGTGTTGGGACGCCCCAGAGCTGAGTGCGCGCCGGAAAACCAGCACGTTCTGGGTGGTGACAGACTTTCCTGTCAGACCAGAGCGTTCCTCGCAGGGTAGGCTTTCGCTGCGCTGATATTCCCAGCCCTCTGCGGCCTGTTCATTCAGCAGGTCCGTCATCGCCTTGGCAAAACGATCTTCTGTCGTTTTCACGCCTTTGGCCTTCTTGCCCCGGTTCGGGGCGGGAACGATTTTGTACTCAAAGCTTTGCATTTTGCTGCCTCAGGATTTGGAAGACCGCACTTTACCTCAAGGATTGAGGGACGGAAAGAATTGCCCGACGTAAATCTACATTTTTGTCTCAGCTTTGCCGACTTGAGTGAGGTCAAAGACAAAGAACCGTTCGAAACCCAGATTGGCCCTGAACCAAGAATGGAGTCGGACGATGAATATCCTGATCCTGCAAGGGCATCCCGATACCTCGGGCCCGCACTTCTGTCATGCCGTGGCAGAGGCCTATGCCGAGGGCGCGACCGAGGCTGGTCACCAAGTGCGCGAAATTCGGATTGCAGAGACCCCCGTTACCCCGCTGCGGTCCAAGGAAGAATTCGAAAGCGGCGATACCCCCGACTATGTGGACGACGCGCAAAGTGCGATCCAGTGGGCCGACCACATCGTCGTGGTGTTTCCACTGTGGCTGGGTGGCATGCCCGCCGTCGTGAAGGCGTGGTTCGAACAGGTCTTCCGTTATGGTTTTGCCATGGATGTGACCGACAAGGGCTGGGTCCGAAAGCTGAAAGGGAAGTCCGCGCGTCTGGTGGTGACCATGGGGATGCCCGCGATGTTCTACCGATGGTACTTTGGCCAGCACGGCACCAAGGTGCTGCAGCGCTCTGTCATGGGGTTTTCAGGGGTGAAGCCAATCCGGCAGTCCCTGATCGGTCGTGTGGACCCGATGTCAGAGGCCCGCGCCAAAAAGATTTTTGCCGAGATGGCAGAGCTAGGCCGGCAAGGCCTGTAGCCCAAAAAAACAGACAGCGTATGGACGCAATCCAAACGCTGTCTGCACGTGCTCTGTATGGCTGTTTTTACAGGCCTAGCTTCGCCGAGACGATCTCGTTCACAGCTTTCGGGTTGGCCTTGCCGCCAGTGGCTTTCATGACCTGACCCACGAACCAGCCCGCCAGTTTCGGGTTCACCTTGGCCTTTTCGACCTGTGCCGGGTTGTCGGCGATGATCTGGTCGACAGCGGCCTCGATCGCGCCGGTGTCGGTGACCTGTTTCATGCCACGTTTCTCAACGATTTCAGCAGGATCGCCACCTTCGGTGTAAACGATCTCGAACAGCTCTTTCGCGATCTTGCCGCTGATGTCGCCCTTGGTGATCAGCTTGATGATGCCAGCCAGTTGATCAGGATTCACAGGGCTGTCTTCGATACCCTTGTCGTCGTCCTTTTTCAGACGGCCGAAGAGTTCGTTGATCACCCAGTTCGCGGCCAGTTTGCCGTCGTTGCCTTCGGCGACCTTTTCGAAATAATCCGCGTTTTCGACCTCGGCGGTCAACACGCCCGCGTCATATTCGGACAGACCGAAGTCATTGACAAAACGCGCTTTTTTCTCGTCTGGCAGTTCCGGCAAGGTGCTTGCGATGTCGTCGACCCAAGCCTGCTCGATCTCAAGCGGCAGCAGGTCGGGGCAGGGGAAGTAGCGATAGTCATGCGCTTCTTCTTTCGAACGCATGGTACGGGTTTCACCCTTGGCCACGTCGAACAGGCGGGTTTCTTGATCCACCTCGCCACCGTCTTCCAGAATGGCAATCTGACGCTTGGCTTCAAAGTCGATGGCCTGCTGGATGAAGCGCATCGAGTTCATGTTCTTGATCTCGCAGCGGGTGCCAAGGTGCGAGAAGTCCTGCGTTTCCTGATACTTCTCATAGTCGCCCGGACGGCAGACCGACACGTTCACGTCAGCCCGCAGGTTGCCGTTCTGCATGTTGCCATCACAGGTGCCCAGATAGCGCAGGATCTGGCGCAGCTTGCCGACATAGGCAGCGGCCTCTTCCGGGCCACGGATGTCGGGGCGCGATACGATTTCCATCAGGGCGACGCCGGTCCGGTTCAGGTCGACGAAAGACATATGGGGGTCCATATCGTGGATCGATTTACCCGCGTCTTGCTCTAGGTGGATACGCTCGATCCGTACCTTACGCGCCACGCCGGGACCCATATCGACGATCACTTCGCCTTCGCCCACGATCGGGTGGTACAGTTGCGAAATCTGATAGCCCTGCGGCAGGTCAGGATAGAAATAGTTCTTGCGGTCAAAGGCCGAGAACAGGTTGATCTCTGCCTTCAGGCCCAGACCGGTTTTGACGGCCAGTGCGACGCAACCCTCGTTGATGACGGGCAGCATGCCGGGCATGGCGCTGTCCACGAATGCCACGTTCGAGTTCGGCTCTGCCCCGAATTCCGTCGACGCGCCCGAGAACAGCTTTGCCTTCGAGGACACCTGCGCATGGACCTCAAGTCCGATGACCAGTTCCCAGTCGCCGGTGGCGCCTGCGATGGTTTTGGGTTTGGGGGCATCATAAGCGAGATGGTCAAGCATGAGTCTGTCCTGTTACGAGGTCGTTCAGCGTTCTAGGGCAGGGGCGCGCAGGGGGCAAGGCCCCCTGTGCCAACTGTCGCGCCTCCACCGGGCAGGATCCCCCAAATAACGCGGTTTTCTGAATAGATAGGGTGAAACTAGGCAATCTGACAGAGAGTTTGACGTGCAACCCCTTTGGGTGGCGCATAAGCCAGATCCCGCCGTCTGAAAATAAGCGGTATGGACGAAGTCATTTGCCGAATGCAATCTGCGTCAAACTTAATCAGAGGCGTGTTTCATGTTTCGTTATTTTGCTCCAATTGCGCTGGTGATCACCAGCACGCTTAGTGCCTGCGCGTCCAGCGATGCGGATTTAGACGCGGCCACAAGGTCTGAAGTGCCCGCGATGCGCTGGGATCATCTGCCAGACGGGGATGACTGGACAGGGGCCGCTTTCACAGCGCTTGAAACTCATGGGGCGGTGCTGCCGTCCTTGGTCCCAGATGATATCCAAGACTACTGCCCTGCTTATCCGGACAATGACATGGAAGACCGTCGCGCCTTCTGGTCCGGACTGGCCTCTGCGCTTGCCAAACATGAAAGCACTTGGCAGCCCGACGCTGTCGGTGGAGAGGGGCGCTGGCATGGATTGCTGCAAATCTCGCCCGGAACTGCACGCGCCTATGGCTGCGTGGCGCGCTCTGGTCAGGCGTTGCAGGATGGCCCCGCGAACCTGTCCTGCGCCGTGCGTATCTGGGCTTCGACGGTTCCTCGGGACGGGGTGGTTTCCTCGGGGATGCGGGGCGTGGCTGCGGATTGGGGGCCCTTCCATTCGCGCAGAAAACGGCAAGACATCATGGAATGGACCCGCGCGCAGGACTACTGCAACTAAGGTTACACGCTGGTTGGTCAGCACCTTCGGCATCCAAAAGCGCCGAAGCGCGTCGATACTGTCTTGGATGAGCCCAAGCATCACTCTGTTGTAATGCTTGGGTGATGATTTTCCCGCTTAGGCGCCCAGCATTCGCGTCACCATCTCGGCCATATCGCGCGAGACATTCGGACGGTCGCCAATTCGGGTCAATGCGTCGCGGATCATGCCCTGACGGTCCGCGTCATAGCGGCGCCAGCTGTCAAAAGCGGTAGACATGCGGGCAGCGGTCTGCGGGTTGGCTTCGTCCATGCGGATCAGCCAGTCTGCTACGAAAGCGTATCCCGCACCCGAAGCCTGATGGAATCCGGCAGAGTTCATCGCCAGTGCGCCAATAACCGAGCGGAACCGGTTGGGGTTCTTCCAGTCGAAGTCGTCGCGCTGGGTCAGGGCCTCTGCGGTCGAAACGGCCTCTTCCGGCTGGGCATGGCTGATCTGCAGGCCGAACCATTTGTCCATGACCAGACGATCGTGTCCCCATTGGTTGGCGAAACTTTGCACCTCGGACTGGCCGTGACCATTGGCGATCAGGCTGGCTAGCGCGCCAAGTTGTTCAGTCATATTGTCTGCAGCGGCGTACAGGGCAGTTGCGCGCTCTCCGCCGTCAAGGCGGGTCAGATAGGACAACGCGCTTTGGCGCAAACTGCGACGGCCCGCGTCCTTGGCATCGGGCGAGAACGGCCCGTCGATTGCCATTTGATCGTAGAGAGACGCAAGCGGCTCTGACAGATGCGCTGCGATTGCATCGCGCAGGGATCGACAGGCTCGGAAGATCGCGTCCGGGTCAGGGCAGTGACCAAGCGCAAAAATCGACTGGGCCATGTCCTCGCCGCCGGGCAGGGCAAGCGCCAGAGAACGGAAGGCAGGGTCCAGCGTGTCGTCCCGTGCCACGGCCCTTAGCGCGTCCAGATACGACGTCGGCGCCGTTTCTCCGTTCAGGACCATGCGTGAAAGAACCGATTTTGCCAGAGTGCGCCCGGCCTCCCATTTGTTGAACGGGTCGGTGTCATGGGCCAGCAAGAAGGTTCGTTCTGCGTCGTCGCTGTCTTTCTGGATGGTCACTGGGGCCGAGAACCCACGCAGGATCGACGGCACCGGGCGGCTGGACAGGCCCTCGAAGGTAAAGCTTTGCTTGGCCTCGGTCAGTTCCAGAACGGTGGTTGGCTGGACCTCGTCACCATTGGGGTTCAGCAGACCGACCGCCACCGGGATGACCAGCGGGTCCTTGTTGGACTGGCCCGGTGTGGGCTGCGTTTCTTGTTCCAGCGTCAAGGTATAGCGCCCATCGGCATAATCGTCCGTCACGCGGACCTGTGGAGTTCCGGCCTGCGAATACCAGCGTTTGAACTGGGTCAAATCGCGGCCGGTGGCATCTTCGAAGACCTTCAGCCAGTCCTCGATCGTCGAGGCGTCGCCATCATGGCGCTCAAAGTACAGGTCCAAGGCCTTGGCATAGCCTTCGTCCCCCACCAGTTGCTTGAGCATCCCGATCACCTCGGCACCCTTTTCATAAACGGTGGCGGTGTAGAAATTGTTGATCTCGACAAAGCTTTCGGGCCGCACCGGATGGGCCAATGGCCCCGCATCTTCGCGGAACTGGCGCGCACGCAGGGCCAGAACCTCTTCGATCCGGTGGACGGCCTCGCCCCGCATATCACGCGAGAACTGTTGGTCGCGATAGACGGTCAGGCCTTCTTTGAGGCAAAGCTGGAACCAGTCGCGACAGGTGATGCGGTTGCCGGTCCAGTTGTGGAAATACTCATGCGCGATGATCGCTTCGATGCGGGCGAAGTTCGCATCGGTGCTGGTTTCTGGCGAACAAAGGACGGCGGAAGAGTTGAAAATGTTCAGCCCCTTGTTCTCCATCGCGCCCATGTTGAAGTCGTCGACAGCGACAATGTTGAAGATGTCCAGATCGTATTCGCGGCCATAGACCTCTTCGTCCCATGTCATCGAGCGCTTTAGCGCGTCCATGCCATAGGCGCATTTGCCCTCATCCCCGGGGCGGACCCAGATGTTCAGTTCAACATCCTTGCCGGATTTTGTGGTGAACCGGTCGGGGTGGTTAACCAGCTCTCCGGCGACCAGTGCGAAGAGATAAGCAGGTTTGGGCCACGGGTCGTGCCATTCTGCCCATCCGTCGCCGCTGGCGGACGGGTTCCCGTTCGACAGAAGCACCGGCAGGTCGCTTTCAATCCGTACGGTGAACGGTGCCATCACATCGGGGCGGTCAGGGTAGTAGGTGATCTTGCGGAACCCCTCGGCCTCGCACTGGGTGCAATACATGCCGTTCGACATGTACAGGCCTTCGAGGGCGGTGTTGGTCTCGGGCGAGATTTCGACCTCGGCCTCCCAGACAAATGGTGCGTCTGGGGCGGGGCAGGTCAGGCCGTCCTCGGTGACGTCTGGAGTGACCTCTTTCCCGTCAATCTTCGCCGAAAGAAGGTTCAACTGTTCGCCATGCAGGAAAAAGCTGCGATCAGCCGTCTCGGGGTTCGGGCGGAACGCGATCTTTGACACCACCCTAGTTGCGCGGGGGGCAAGGGCGAAGGTCAAGCTGACACTCTCGACCAGATAGGCCGGGGGGGTATAGTCCTTAAGCCAGATCGTTTGCTGTGCGGGGTTTGTCATTCGGCGCTCCTGTGTGTCGGCACAAAGTGAACCTGTTTGACGTGGACGGCAAGCACTCAAGTGGACGGCAAGCACTCAAAAGGACAGCGCACAGATGTTGTGCGGCTCTTGCGCTGGGGCGCAGGCCATGTATCGCTATATTCGGTGAATAAGCGTGTGTTCTTGGGGGAAATCATGTCCAGGCCAATCGTTGGCATTATCGGCAACCACTATCTGCTGAATGATGAATACCCGGCCCATGCTGGTGGTACGATGAACTCTCTGGCCGTGTCAGAGGTTGCGGGCTGCATGCCGCTGCTGATCCCTGCCGACCCACGCTTTGTGACGGTGGGGGAACTGCTGGAAACTTGTGACGGGTTCCTGTTTACGGGCGGTCGCCCCAACGTTCACCCCGAAGAATATGGAGAGGCCGAGACCGCGGCGCATGGCGCGTTTGACCGGGCCCGCGATGCGATCACTCTGCCTTTGATCCGGGCGCTGGTTGACCGTGGTCAGCCGTTTCTTGGCATCTGTCGTGGCTTTCAGGAAGTCAACGTGGCCATGGGCGGAACGCTTTACCCCGAAATCCGCGAATTGCCGGGGCGTATGAACCACCGGATGCCGCCTGATGGAACTCTGGAAGAGAAGTTTGCCCTGCGCCACACGGTGACCGTCTCGGAGGGTGGCCCGTTCCACAACCTGTTTGGGGCAACCAAGGTGATGACGAACACGCTGCACGGGCAGGGGATCAAAACCGCCGGATCACGGGTTGTTATTGATGGCCATGCAGAGGACGGAACGCCCGAGGCAACTTATATCCGTGATGCAAAAGGGTTCAGCCTGTCGGTGCAATGGCACCCGGAATATTGCGCTGCGACCGACCCTGTTTCGCGCCCGCTGTTCGAGGCCTTTGGCGACGCCGTCCGAACCTGGGCGAAGGCTTGATCGCAGAGGCCAAGCCGCGATCGCACAGTCAGGCGCAAGGGGTGGTACGTGGGCCAATACCTTCGCGGTATTCTTGGCTGGTTCTGAAGAAATTCGCACAATTGTGGCGTTCGAAATGCACAGTCAGTTAAATTTATCAATTGAAATAAAGGGATACTGATTCTCGACCCTGTGCGGTTTCAGGGTCTAAATGCGTAGGGAGCAGACCGACTCTGGCGATAAATTGCCTGCGGTATATTGTCATTGCGCCAAGCGGACCCCGAATAGTCCAATTTGCGCAAGAAAAATAAAGCTATGCTGCGGTTGCATAAATTCTGTGCGCAATAAAATTTCCCCAGAAAATAACCGCACGTAATTAACGTCCGTCTCCATTCGGGCTTGCATGTATGAAGCATCTTAACAATGGTACGGCGCATCATGGCACGTGGCCTCCTCCGCTGTGCCATTACAAGCGAAGAGGGATAGAAGAGTGAAAATCGGAGCACCCAAAGAGGTATTCGAGGGCGAAAATCGCGTTGCGATGACGCCTGACTCTGCCCGTCAGCTTCAGAAGCTGGGGTATGACTGTGCAATTGAAAGCGGGGCAGGTGTAGCCGCCGGCTTTACAGATGCTGCCTATAAGGAAGCCGGTGTAGAGGTCATCAAGACCGCCGCCGCGCTTTGGAAACAGGTCGACATCATCGCCAAGGTTCGCCAGCCGAACGCGACCGAATTGAAACGCCTGACGGCCGATAAGACGCTGATCAGCTTCTTCAACCCGGCGGGCAACGAAGAGGGCATGGAAGCGGCCAAGAAATCCGGTGCAAGCGTCATCGCGATGGAAATGGTGCCGCGGATCAGCCGCGCTCAGAAGATGGACGCGCTGTCGTCCATGGCCAACATCGCGGGCTACCGTGCCGTTATCGAGGCGGGCAACAACTTTGGTCGTTTCTTCACCGGTCAGATCACCGCTGCAGGCAAAGTTCCTCCGGCGCGCGTTCTGGTCGTTGGTGCTGGTGTGGCCGGTCTGGCCGCGATCGGGACCTCGACCTCTCTGGGTGCCGTGACCTACGCGTTTGACGTACGCCCCGAAGTGGCCGAGCAGGTTGAATCCATGGGCGCCGAGTTCGTCTATCTGGACTTCGAGGAAGAACAGCAGGATGGCGCGGCCACCGGCGGTTACGCTTCGGTGCAGTCGGAAGAGTTCCGCAACGCGCAGTTGGCGAAGTTCCGCGAGATCGCCCCTGATATCGACATCGTCATCACCACCGCCCTGATCCCCAACCGCCCGGCACCGAAGCTGTGGCTGGAGGACATGGTCGCAGCGATGAAACCGGGTTCGGTCATCGTTGACCTTGCCGCCGAACGTGGTGGCAACGTCGAAGGCACCGTGCCGGACGAGAAGGTCGTGACCGACAACGGTGTGACCATCATCGGCTACACCGACTTCCCGTCGCGCATGGCGACCCAATCGTCGACTTTGTACGCGACCAACATCCGTCACATGATGGCTGACCTGACCCCGGAAAAAGACGGTCAGGTGAACCACGACATGGAAGACGATGTCATTCGTGGCGCGACGGTTACCCATCAGGGTGAAATCACCTTCCCGCCGCCCCCGCCAAAAGTGCAGGCGATTGCCGCGAAGTCTCAGGAGAAGCCCAAAGAGCTGACCCCTGAAGAAAAACGCGCGCAGGAAATTGCGGCCTTCAAGGCACAGACCAAGCAGCAGGTTGGCCTGCTGGCCATTGGTGGTGCGATCATGCTGGCGATGGGCACCGTGGCGCCTGCCAGCTTCATGCAGCACTTCATCGTGTTCGTTCTGGCCGTGTTTGTTGGCTTCCAGGTGATCTGGAACGTCAGCCACTCGCTGCACACACCGCTGATGGCGGTGACCAACGCGATCTCGTCGATCATCATTCTGGGGGCGCTTTTGCAGATTGGCTCTGGCAGCTTCCTCGTGATCCTTCTTGCCGCGATCTCGGTCTTCTTTGCCGGGATCAACATCTTCGGCGGCTTCCTCGTAACACGGCGCATGCTCGCCATGTTCCAGAAATCTTAAGGAGGCCGGGATTATGGAATTGGGCTTCACTACCGCCGTTTACGTTGTTGCGGCTGTTCTGTTCATCCTCTCGCTTGGTGGCCTGTCGGGTCAGGAAAGCGCGAAACGCGCCGTGTGGTACGGCATCGTCGGCATGGCGCTGGCGGTTGTTGCAACCCTGATCGGCCCCGGTGCCGGTCTGTGGTGGCTGTCGGTCATCCTGATCGCAGCGGGCGGCGTCATCGGCTACATGCTGGCATCAAAAGTCGAAATGACCCAGATGCCAGAACTGGTTGCCGGTATGCACGCGCTGGTCGGTCTTGCGGCTGTCTTCGTGGGCTTCAACGCGCATATCGAACTGGGCCGCGTCATCGCGATGAGCCCGGACGGCACGCTGCCTTTGCCGAAAGACCTGGCAGCAGGTCTTGATGGCTTTGCTGCACTTCTGGCCAAGAAGATCCCGGTTGAGGCCAGCATCCTGCGCGTCGAGCTGGTGCTTGGCGTCTGGATCGGTGCGGTAACCTTCACCGGTTCTGTCATCGCCTATGGCAAGCTGTCTGGCAAAGTGACCTCTGCGGCAACCAAGCTGCCGGGTGGCCACCTGCTGAACGCAGCGGCTGCTGCGATCTCGGTTCTGTGCCTGATCTGGTACCTGAACTCTGGCGGCGTCTTCCCGCTGCTGATCCTGACCATTGCCGCGCTGTTCATCGGCTATCACCTGATCATGGGTATCGGTGGCGCGGACATGCCTGTTGTTGTCTCGATGCTGAACTCGTACTCGGGTTGGGCCGCGGCGGCGATTGGCTTCTCGCTTGGCAACGATCTGCTGATCGTGGTCGGTGCGCTGGTCGGTTCTTCGGGTGCGATCCTGTCCTACATCATGTGTAAGGCGATGAACCGCTCGTTCGTCAGCGTTATCCTTGGTGGCTTTGGCGGTACCTCTGGTCCTGCAATGGAAGTCGAGGGTGAGCAGATCGCGATCGAGGCGGACGGCGTTGCACAGGCTCTGGAAGATGCCGACAGCATCATCATCATCCCTGGCTACGGTATGGCCGTTGCTCAGGCACAGCAGAACGTCGCGGAACTGACCCGACGCCTGCGTGCCAAAGGCAAGAACGTGCGCTTTGCGATCCACCCGGTTGCGGGTCGTCTGCCGGGCCACATGAACGTTCTGCTGGCAGAAGCCAAAGTGCCGTACGACATCGTGATGGAAATGGACGAGATCAACGACGACTTCCCGGAAACCGATGTTTCCATCGTCATCGGCTCGAACGACATCGTGAACCCGGCCGCACAAGAGGACCCGAACTCGCCGATCGCCGGCATGCCGGTTCTGGAGTGCTGGAAGTCGAAGCAGGTCTTCGTCTCCAAGCGGGGTCAGGGCACCGGCTATTCGGGCATCGAGAACCCGCTGTTCTACAAAGAGAACACGCGCATGTTCTACGGTGACGCGAAAGCATCGCTGGACAAGCTCCTCACCATGATCGAGTGAGCCAGTCACACATAACACACGAAAGCCCCGCCAAATTGGCGGGGCTTTTTGTTTCATGACCCGATTTAACCGTCTCTTGCAGTGCTGCCGGTCCGGTATGCAAATGTATTCCGCTAACCCAATGTTTTTACGTGGTAATTTTTCAAATCTTTGCTAAAAGGGGCGAATTCAACGAGCGGACCGACCATGGATAAACTGATCGACCACCCAAGCCGTTTCTCGACGCGGAACGAACTGCATGCCCGGCCATTTCCGGTGCAGGATTCCCCAGGGCGGGCGATCTGTCTTGCCTTGAAGCCTGCCGAGGAAACGCCCGAGGATGAACCGCTGAAGGCTCTGATCCGCCTGCTTGACCGCTATGGCGCGGTGCATCCGGTGCCCGACGCAAAACACTACAGCGGTGAGATTGGCCAGCACCGCCTGAAGTGGGAACGGCACACAGAGTTTGTCACCTATACCGTCTTCTTCGACGGGGCCGGTGCCCGGCCGTTTGACCCGGCCGATTTCGAGGTTTTCCCGGATGATTGGGTGGCAGGGCTTTATGCGACCCGGATCACATCGATGCAGATCCACATCGCGCCATATGACCTGTCGGGTGACGAAACGCCGCCAGAGCTTGATGAATGGTTCCAGTCTGAAAGCCTTGCCGTCTCGACCGTGCTGGACCAAAGCGCGCTGATCGCCAGCGATTTCCGGCTGAACGGAATTGGCAATGCCCGGTTTGCGGTTTTCACCAACCCGGATACAGGGGCACAGCGGGTAGGGCGCATCCTTCAGCGGATTTGCGAGATCGAGATCTATACGTCGATGGCAATGCTGGGCCTGTCCAAGGTCCGCCATCTTGCGCCACGCATGGCAGAACTTGAGGAACGGTTGACGGCGCTCGTCGCAGAACTGCCGCTGAAGGAGAACGACCCTGAGCGGTCGTTGGACAAGTTGCTTGTTATTTCCGCCGAGCTAGAGGCGATGCAGGCCGCCGCAGCATTTCGGTTCAGTGGCACGCGTGCCTATGAGGCGATCGTAAACCAGCGTGTCGAGGTCCTGCGCGAGGCGCGTATTGGCGGACGCCAAACCTTCACCGAATTCATGATGCGCCGCTTCGATCCGGCGATGCGCACCGTTGAATCGACCAGCAAGCGCTTGGCGAAAATGACAGCACGGGCAGGGCGCGCCGGTCAGTTGCTTAGCACACAGGTCGATGTGGCCCGGTCCAAGCAGAACCAGAAACTGCTGGAAAGCATGGACCGCCGGGCCGATCTTGCCCTGCGTCTGCAGCAAACCGTCGAAGGGCTGTCGGTCGTCGCGATCAGCTATTACGCAGTCTCGTTGGCGACCTACCTGCTGTATCCACTGGCAGAGGCTTTGGAAATTTCGAAGGGCATGCTGACGGCAGCGGTCACCTTGCCGGTGATCGGTCTGGTCTGGTGGTTGGTGCGACGGATCAAACATTCGATGCATTAGGGTTTCGCGCTTGACCTCTACTCGTGCTGTGCTCAGTTTAAGCCGGTACGAATTAGGACAGGCAATATGGCCCGCACGCTCAGCCCTCGCGAACTTCTTGAGAAACTGGTCTCTTTCCCGACCGTCAGTCGTGACAGCAATTTGCCGCTGGTGGATTGGTTGGAAGAGTACTTGCGGTCTCAGGGGGTCGCACCGGTTCGCATGGACAGTCCGTGCGGCAAGAAAGCAGCGCTTTATGCCCATGTAGGCCCCGAGATCGAAGGCGCGATTGTCCTATCGGGTCACACGGATGTTGTGCCTGTTGATGGTCAGCCTTGGAACACCGACCCGTTTGAAGTGGTCGAGAAAGACGGCAAGCTTTACGGGCGTGGAACCTGTGACATGAAGGGGTATGACGCGCTTGCGATCTGGGCGCTGGTCGAGGCGCATAAGATGGACCTAGAACGCCCTTTGCAATTGGCCCTATCTTATGACGAGGAACTGGGCTGCATCGGTGCCCCGGCTTTAATCGAGCATATGCTTAGCCATGGAATGCCGCGCGGCGCGACGGTTTTGGTGGGCGAGCCCTCGATGATGAAAGTGGTCACCGGCCACAAGGGGATGGGTGGTTTCTCTGTCCATATCCGCGGGCATGAGGTGCATTCCTCGCTGCTGCCCTATGGCGTATCCGCGACGATGGAGGCCGGTCGGCTGATCCAATGGGCGAACGAGCAGAACGAAGCGAACGCGGGCAAAGTGTCCGATCTGGCTGCGCCGTTTGACCCTCCATTCACGACGCTGCACATGGGGGTTGTGAACGGCGGCACCGCAAGCAATATCACCGCACTGGATTGCCGCTTTACCTTTGACTATCGCATCGTGCCCGGAGAGACGACCGCCCAGTGGGCAGACGCTTTCGTGGCAGAGGTCGATAAGATCCATGCACGTATCAGCGCGATCCAACCGGATGCCGGCGTGAATCTGGTGCCCAAGTTCGACATCCCCGCGCTGGTCCCGGAACAGAATGGCGAGGCCGAAGCCATCGCCCGCGCGCTTACGGGCGACAATGCCAACCATGTCGTCAGCTACGCAACCGAGGCGGGGCAGTTTCAAGAGGCCGGTTATTCGGCTGTTGTCTGCGGGCCTGGAAATATTGAACAGGCCCATCAGCCGAACGAGTATATCTCGATTGCGCAATTCGAGGCCGGACAGGCCTATATGCAGGCACTTCTCGCTACGTTACAGCGCCAAGGCTAACTGCTTTTACTGGCCATTTCCCGCCTCGCGCGGTAACTGGTTTTGAAACTTGAAAGACCGGCCATGACTGAAAACTCTGAATTCGCGCACGCATTGTCCTCGACCGAGGAGATCATCGAAGAAGCCCGTCAGGGCCGAATGGTGATCCTTGTCGACCATGAGGACCGCGAGAACGAGGGCGATCTGGTGATCCCCGCCGAGTTTGCAGATGCCGCTGCGATCAACTTCATGGCCACCCATGGGCGCGGGCTGATCTGTCTGCCGATGACCCGCCAACGCTGTGAGGCGCTGAAACTGCCGATGATGGCGGTCAGCAATTCCTCGCGCCATGAAACGCCTTTCACCGTGTCGATCGAAGCACGCGAAGGGGTCGATACTGGCATCTCTGCCGCTGACCGGGCGCTGACCATCTCGGTCGCGATTGACGAGACGATGACCAACGCCGATCTGGCGACGCCGGGCCACATCTTCCCGCTGAAAGCGCGGGACGGGGGCGTTCTGGTGCGCGCAGGCCATACCGAAGCGGCCGTTGACCTGTCGCGTCTGGCGGGCCTGAAACCTGCCGGGGTGATCTGTGAGATCATGAACGAAGACGGCACCATGGCGCGCTTACCGCAGCTGGTCGAATACGCGCAGAAACATGGGCTGAAGATCGGCACGATCTCGGACATGATCGCATATCGAAGCCGCCACGACCATCTGGTGAAAGAAACGCGCACGCAAACCGTCCAGTCCGCCCATGGCGGCGAATGGCAGATGCGCCTCTTCACAGAGGAGACCAGCGGGGTCGAGCATATCGTTCTGACCAAGGGCGATATCACCACGCCCGAGCCGGTTTTGATCCGCACCCATGCCCTGCGCGTGCTGGAAGACATTCTGGGCATCAATACCGAACACACGGGCGAACTTGGAGCGGCGATGGAAATCATCGCGGAAGAGGGGCGCGGCGCCGTCTGCCTGTTCCGCGAACCCCATGCCAAGATCGAGCCGCCCGAGGAAGAGGGCCCCAAGACCATCAAGCACACCGGACTGGGTGCTCAGATCCTGTCGGCCATGGGGCTGCATGATCTGGTTTTGTTGACCAACTCGCCCCAAACGAAATATCTGGGTCTGGATGCGTATGACTTGCGCATCGTCGGCACCCGCCCGATCGCAAAGGATTAACCCATGGCCGGAGCATCCCATTACACCCCGCCACGTCCTGAGTTCGACAAGCCCGTAAAGGTGCTGATCGTCGTGTCGCCCTATTACAAAGATATTGCCGACAACATGGTCGAAGGCGCCATCGCCGAGCTGGAAGCCGCAGGTGCTTGGCATGAGATCGTCGAAGTGCCCGGCGCGCTCGAGATCCCGGCAGCCATTGCAACCGCGCATCGCATGTCGAATTTCGACGGCTACGTGGCGCTTGGCTGCGTGATCCGGGGCGAAACGACTCACTATGACACGGTTTGCAATGACAGCTCCCGTGGCCTGACTTTGCTTGGTCTGCAGGGCGCGTGTCTGGGCAATGGCATCCTGACAGTTGAAAATCAGGAGCAAGCAGAGGTGCGTGCAGACCCTAAAGGGCAAAATAAAGGGGGCGGAGCGGCTGCTGCGGCCTTGCACCTGATCGCACTTTCGCGCAAATGGGGCGCCCAGACCAAAGGCGTTGGCTTCAAGCCCGCCGCGGAAGAGATCAAACTGGCCGGAGAGGCCGAAGGAACGCCCACCGCATGACCCGCGAAGACAAGCGCCAAAAGAAATCTGCCTCCCGGCTTTATGCCGTCCAGGCCCTGTTCCAGATGGAACATTCCGACCAGTCCTTCGAAACCGTTCGCAAGGAATTTGAGAACCATCGTTTTGGTGCGGAATATGACGGTGTGGAAATGGCCGAGGGCAACGTGGACCTGTTCCGTTCGATCCTTGAGAACGCCGTGAACTGGCAGGCAAAGATCGACCAGATGACCGACCGCGCACTGGTGGCCAAATGGCCCATCGACCGGATCGATCCCACCATTCGTGCGCTGTTCCGGGCGGCGGGTGCCGAACTGGTGGCGGCGGACACCCCGCCCAAAGTCGTCATCACTGAATTCGTTGATGTGGCCAAAGCCTTCTTCCCCGAAGGCCGCGAGCCCAAATTCGTGAACGCGGTTCTGGACCACATGGCGCGCGAAGCGCAGCCCGACGCGTTTTAATTCAGAGTCAGATCAGCCCAGACCGGAAGGTGATCCGAAGCGCGGCGCGCCTCGGGTGTTTCGCTGACCCCGGCGTCATACAGGCTAAAGGATCCGCAATGGCCGATCCGGTCCAATCCGGCAATCGGGCGCGAGGCGTGAAAACTGCGGCCGGGTGAATGCAGCGTAAAGCCTGTGCCCAAAGCCTCGAAACCGGCATTGGGGGACCATTCGTTCATGTCACCAGCAATGACAGTCGGCAGATCAGGTAGGGCCTCCAGTTCCTGCCGCAGATAATGCAGCTGTTGCGCACGATGCTTGCGCATCAACCCGAGATGGGTTGCGACGATGCGAATTGTTTGACCTCCAATCTCAACTTCAGCGATGCCGGCCCCCCGAGGCTCGAACCCCGGCAAATGCAGGCGATCAACCTTTTTAACGACTACGTCCGGGCTCGCCAGTACCGCGTTGCCGTGCCAGCCAACCGAGACATCGTTGGCGGCCAAGGGCAGCGGGCGCAGACCCGTACGATCTTCGATATGCTGAACCGGAATCGAAGAGGGGCGTGGCCCAAGCCGCTTGTCGGCCTCTTGCAGCACCACGATGTCGGACTGCAATCCGGCGATGACATTCAGTGTACGATCCGGCTTGCGTCGCAGGTCTAACCCGACGCATTTACGAATGTTGTAGCTGGCGACACGCAGTTTCATGTACCCCATATGGGGATCGTGAATGGCCAGCGTAAGTACCGCACATTGATACGAACTGCCGCAGGCGCTAGCCTTTTCCCATGAAAACCATGTCTCGGTACACAATACTGATCAAAGCCATCCGCCTGTTTCTGGTCGGAGAGCTGATCTTTTCGGGCATAAGTGGGCAATGGTCCGTGGCCTTTGTGTCGATCTGGACATTGCTGATTTCTTATGTCCCGACTGTCATCAGTCGCCGTTTGGGCGTGCAATTGCCCGTGCAATTGCTGGCGCTGATCACCTTGTTCATCTTCGCCACCTTGTTCTTAGGAGAGGTCTGGGACTTCTACGGGCGTTATTGGTGGTGGGATGTGGTTTTGCACGGCGGGTCAGCCATGGCCTTCGGCTTGATGGGCGTGGTCTTTGTCTTGCTGCTTTTCGAGGGCGACCGCTATGCCGCGCCGCCCTTTGCGATGTCCGTTCTGGCGTTCTGCGTGGCGATCAGCATCGGGGCGTCGTGGGAGGTGTTCGAGTTCCTCATGGATCAGATCTTTGGCCTGAACATGCAGAAGTCCGGGCTGATGGACACGATGTGGGACATGATCGTGGATATGATCGGGGCGTTCATCGGGGCGACGATCGGGTTCTTTTACCTCAAGGGACGCGAGCTTGGTGGCTCTGCGGGCATGATCAGAGAGTTTATCCGGCTGAACCGACAATTTTTCAGGCGACACCGCTAAGCTGCGACGGCAAGCCACCTTGGCGAAGCCTTTGACCGAGCTAAGATCGTTGTAGTTCCTGCTGAAAAGGAGACCGCAATGCCCAAGCTTATCCGCCTCTATATCCAACAAGTTCTGATCGGTTTCGGCCTGTCCGCCTTGTTCCTTGGAATGTTGCTGTTGCTAGATATTGGGGGCTTGCAGGGCCTCGTTCTGGGCTCATCTGCGGGGTATCTGGCCGGTGTGATGCTATTCATGGGCAACGGGATCATCTTCGCGGGTGCCCAGTTCGCCTTTAAAATCCTGATGATGGCCGAGCGTAGGGGCGGCCCCAAAGGTGGCAAACGCATTCCGCTGCGCTCTTATGCAACTGCACCGGTGTCTGTTGAGAAGTAAAAGTTGGCGGGCCCGCACGCAGCCGTCGAGGTAACTCATTCCCGAGGACCTGCTTACACAGGTGGGCGCCAGGTAACTGAACCAGGGTCCAGACAGAGCCAGCTCCCTCGGAATTTCTTAAGGCCACCGGAATCTGACCTCGGCACGAGAAGGGCAGCACCCGCCAGCGCCTTAGGTAGGGCGCAATGGCGGATGGTGCAAGGGTTATCGCGTCTCGGGGCTGGGCGCGTCGCCTGAAAGATGCGCTTTCAGGCTGGTCTCGAAGAAGTGCTGCCAGCCGCGGGTGCAGACCTCCAGGCATTCTAGGCTTTGGTTCAGGCCCGCGTGGGTCAGGGTAATGCTGCTGCCGTCTCCGGCGGGTTTGATTGTCCAGCGCAGCGATGTCCCCGTCCATTCGGTGGTGTCAGGGATACCTTCGATAATCATGTTGGCATCAAGACAGGGCCATCGCATCGTGTCCCCTACAGGTTCACCGCGATCAAACGTGGCATGCGAGTTGTTGAACCGCACCGTCGCGATGGGGCCATCCAGCTCGACGCGTTTGGTCCACCAGATATGCATTTCGTCGCAAATTGCGCGTTTGGCCGTTGCCGGACCGGCAGGCACGGTAATGGTCGCGGAATAGTCCACCTATCACTCCTCCGTGCAATTGCGCAGGCCGCCCAGAAACCCATGCCAGCCTTTGTCTAGCGCAAGGACAAGGCCGAAGCCTTCGGCATCTGTGGGCAGGCCGCTGTGGACCAAAGACAGACGGGTGCCGCCCGGGGCGTCGCTTAGGGTCCACTCTACGGTCGACATCACACCGTTGGCCGGACCGACGGTGAAAGACCAGCGCATGTAATCGTGCGGTACCATTTCCTCGACAGTGCCCCAGCACATGCGGTCGCCGTCTTTCTGGCTGCGCAGAGTGTAATCCTGACCCGGGGCCATATCGGCGTCCGCAGGGTGAAACCATTTGTTCAGCAAATCAGCTTTGGTGAGATAATCCCAAGCGTGCTGTTTAGAGACAGGCAGGAAAACGGATTTTCGAATGGTCGTGTCGGTCATTGGAGGTCCTTTTCAATAGCGTCTTTCAATGCGGACAGGCGGTCATCCCAGAACTGGTCAAAATGGCTGAGCCAGTCGAAGACAGGGGCAAATCCATCAGGGTTCAGGTGATTGATCCGCTCGCGCCCCCGGGCCTCGACCCGGATCAGATCGCCTGTTTCAAGGATGGTCAGGTGTTTCTTCACCGCCGCGCGTGTCATGTCGAAATGGGTCGAGACCTCTGCGATGGTCATATCGTCTTGGCTGAGCAGCTTCAGGATCTCGCGCCGGGTTGGGTCGGCGAGGGCTTTGAAGCTGTCTTGAACTTGTGGGGTCATATGGCCACCTTTCGCGATACCAATCAGTATCATTTAAATATGAAACCTTATGGTATTATGTCAACAGGTTTTGCCGCTTGCGTTTTGTTCACGTATTGTTCATGTTTGGGGGATGGATGACCTTCTTCAACCTGGACAACTTCTGGCCCGTGGAGTCTGCCGCCACCTACGCTCGCATGACTTTGTCTGTGTTGAGGAACTGGTGCCGACCTCTGGCCTGCGCGTGGACGTGATGGCGCTTGGCCCGAAGGGGGAGGTCTGGGTGATCGAATGCAAATCCAGTCGTGCTGACTACATGTCCGATAGTAAGTGGCAGGGCTATCTGGAGTGGTGTGATCGGTTCTTCTGGGCCGTGGATTCAGAGTTCCCGGTAGAGCTTTTGCCAGATGACACCGGTCTGATCCTGGCCGACCCCTATGACGCCGAAATCCAGCGCATGGGGCCAGAGGGTAAGCTTGCGCCAGCGCGTCGCAAGGTCATGACGATGAAATTCGCCCGGCATGCGGCAACACGCCTGCAGTCGCTGCGTGACCCGAAGCTAACCGGCCTGATCTGAACCTTCGAACACCCGCCGCGCCAGCAAAACGCGGGACGCAGCCGTGACAAAGCACAGGCTTCCGAAAATCCAGCTGAGCAGGGGGAAGAGGTCTGGCCAGACACATAGCGCGACGAAAAACGCTATGGTTTCCGTGCCTTCCAGAAGACCCCCGGTGAAGTACAGCGATTTGATCCCGCGCGCCTGGGTGACCATCTTGGCCTTTTCAGCAAGGATTGCGTAGCCAAGGAAGCTTGCTCCGTTGGTGTAGAAGCTGGCCAATAGAAAGGCCCCTGCGGCCCCGTTCACGGACGGATCCATCCAAACGAACCCCATCGGAATCGCGCCGTAAAAGATGAAATCGCAGGTGATATCCAGATAGCCGCCAAAGTCGGTCTTCTGCGTGGCACGGGCGACAGCGCCATCTAGCCCATCGGCTATTCGGCTTAGGGCGAGGGGCAGCAAGGCAAGCAAAGGCGCGCCCAACGCGATAATTCCGGCAGCCAGCAATCCAAAGGCCAAGCCGATCAGCGTGACTGTATCAGCGGTGATTCCCCGCCGCGCCGCGATTTGACCCAACCGGTTTAGCGGTGGGTCGATCAGTTTGCGCATGGCAGCGTCTAGCATGGTGGGCTCCTATCGGTCCGCTCATCTTTGCGAAAAGATGGGCGCACGCAAGCGGGCTCACGCAAATGTTTGAAACTGCAAAGAAAGAGATGGTACCACCTCCCCGGCTCGAACGGGGGACCTCCTGATCCACAATCAGGCGCTCTAACCAACTGAGCTAAGGCGGCACTGGGGGGTGATTTACGCCCGCCGCGCGGGGAATGCAAGTCCTTGTCGGGGAAATTTGGTCATCAGTTTATTGCATTTCCAGAAGCCCGAATGACGCCATGGACTTGCGCCAAGCGCCTGAAAACGTTAGCCGGGGTGAAGATCAAAAGGAATGACGTGATGAGCATCAACAAGGAAAGCGAAATCGCCGCCAACCTGCAAATCGGCCCGACCGACATGGGCATGGTGCGAATCTATATCGAAGCCGAGGGTATCGACCTGCCGATGGATTTTGATCCGGAAGAGGCAGAAGAGATTGCCGAGGAAATCCGGGCCGCTGCCAACCGTGCACGGTCGATGAAAAAGTAGGGCCTATTCAGTCGTAACCTGAATTTCCTGCCGCAGGGTTTCGCCGGTTTCATCATAGATGAAAATGCGGTTGTCGTCGGTGACAACTGCGATCCAATCGGTGCTGCGTGTAAAGGCCGTGGCGGTCGTGCCTTGGGGCAGGGTGATCGTATCGGGCAGGGACATCGTTACGGGCCGTTGCAAGCGCATCACAAGCAGGGCGATAATCAGCGCAACGCCCGCAATCATTATGACGGTCAGAACCGTCACCAGAATACGCAAAAACCTGAGGTTCGCCGGTTCCTCGACCTCGATCGGAGCATTGTCCATGTCAGCCATCCGCAGCCTCTCTGTCGTAATCGCGGAAAACCCGCCACCCCGTCTTGATAAGGCTTTGGCGCGGGACGTGCCAGAGGAAGAAGGCCTGTCGCGGTCGCGTTTGGCGAAACTGATTGCCGAAGGCGGTGTTGCGCGGGCAGGGGAGGTGCTGGACAACCCACGGACCAAAGTCGCCGAAGGGGATGTGCTGGAGCTGACCTTTACCGAAGCCCAAGACGTTGAAACACGTCCTGAGGACATTCCGCTGGACGTGGTTTTCGAAGACGACGCCCTGATCGTCATTAACAAACCGGTGGGCATGGTGGTTCACCCCGCGCCGGGGAGCCCGGGCGGCACACTCGTAAACGCATTGCTGCACCATTGCGGCGACAGCTTGTCCGGCATTGGCGGCGAAAAGCGCCCTGGCATCGTGCACCGGATCGACAAGGACACCAGCGGCCTACTGGTCGTGGCCAAAAGCGACAAGGCGCATGTTGGTCTGGCTGCGCAGTTTGAAAAGCACACGGTGGAACGGCACTATAGAGCGGCGGTTTATGGCGCCCCAGACGCGGGTGACCCGCGCCTTCGGGGCCTGCGAGGCGTCAGTTTCGACGGCAGCAATATTCTTAAAATCACCACGCAGCTGGCCCGGCACAAACATGACCGCCAGAAACAGGCTGTTCTGTTTCAGGGTGGGCGCCACGCAGTCACCCGCGCACGGATCGAAGAGGCTTTTGGGACACCCCCGGTTGCCTCGTTGGTCGATTGCTGGCTGGAAACTGGCCGGACCCATCAAATTCGTGTGCACATGGCTTATGCTGGGTTTGGCTTGATCGGGGACCAGACCTATGGCGGGAAGCGAAAAGTTTCAGAAAAGGCGCTTTCGCCGGATGCGCTGAATGCCATCCGAAACTTCCCAAGGCAGGCTTTGCATGCTGCAACTTTGGGCTTTATCCACCCTATAACAAAAGAAAAAATGTCTTTTGAGGCGCCTTTGCCTGACGATATGTCACAGCTTATTTCGACTTTGCGACACTGAAACATTCCGCACATCGGTGTGACGTCATCTTCTCGTGATTGGTGAGAAAGCATAGATGCGTTCATAGTGTTGACAGGTTCGCGACGGAAATCTTGAACAGATACGTTAAGTACCTAGATGCAATTGGTATCGCAAACAGAGGGACCCATATGAGTAACTATGCAAATCTTCCTGCCCCCAGCCCCGAACAGGGTCTGAACCGCTATATGCAGGAGATCCGCAAGTTCCCCCTGCTGGAGCCTGAAGAGGAATACATGCTGGCAAAAGCCTGGGTGGAACGTGAGGATTCGGAAGCGGCGCACAAGATGGTAACATCTCACCTGCGTCTGGCGGCCAAGATCGCCATGGGCTATCGCGGTTATGGATTGCCCCAAGCCGAAGTGATCTCCGAAGCGAACGTGGGCCTGATGCAGGCCGTGAAGCGGTTTGACCCTGAAAAGGGCTTCCGTCTGGCGACCTATGCCATGTGGTGGATCCGCGCCTCGATTCAGGAATATATCCTGCGCTCGTGGTCGCTGGTGAAGCTGGGTACGACCTCGGCTCAGAAAAAACTGTTCTTCAACCTGCGCAAGGCCAAGGCGCGTATCGGCGCGTTGGAAGATGGTGATCTGCGTCCGGAGCACGTTGAAAAGATCGCGAATGATCTGAACGTGTCCGAGCAAGAAGTCATCAATATGAACCGCCGTCTGTCGGGTGGTGATGCCTCGTTGAACGCGACCATCGGGTCGGACGAGGACGGCGCCAGCCAGTGGCAGGATTGGCTTGAAGATGAAGACGCCAACCAGGCCGAGGCCTATGCCGAGAAGGACGAGTTGGAAACCCGTCGTGAATTACTGGCCGACGCTATGGAAGTGCTGAACGACCGCGAGAAGGATATCCTTCTGAAGCGACGTCTGCAGGACCAGCCTCTGACGCTGGAAGAACTGTCGGGTGAATACGGCGTCAGCCGCGAGCGGATTCGCCAGATCGAGGTTCGGGCGTTCGAGAAGCTACAGAAACGCATGCAGAACCTTGCCCGCGAAAAAGGCATGCTTGCAACGGTTTGATCCGATACGATTAATGGAAACGCCCGCCAGACGCGGGCGTTTTTTGTTTTAGGCGACAGGCGGGGGGACAGACACTTGCGACAACGCGACCTGCTACTGACGGTGTCGTTAAGCTTGCTTGCGGTTCTGGTTTTGCCCTTTGTGCTGCGCGCGTTTTTCTTTGGCTATAGTGGATTAAGCCAAGATCTGAGCACAGAGACATACCTGTTTACCGCCGGTGCGCCGTTTTCTAATGGGGCGATATTTATCCATATGGTTTCAGGCGCTTTGCTGACAGTGCTGGCGCCACTTCAGTTGTTGCTCGGGCTGCGTCGCTTATGGCCAAAGGTTCACCGTGTGGCAGGCTATCTGATCTTCGGTCTCGCGATTTTGACTGGCTTCGCGGGCCTTACGTTTATCTTTCTACGAGGAACGATTGGCGGAACGATAATGGACGTTGGCTTCGCCCTCTACGGCGTTTGCCTGCTGGTTTGTGCCTTTCAAACTGTGCGCTATGCTCGGAAAGGTTCATTCGAAATTCATCGCCAATGGGCGCTGCGTACCTTCGTGCTTGCTGTCGGATCGTGGCTCTACCGGGTGCATTACACGGTTTGGTATATTTTGACTGGTGGAGTTTGGAGCCTGCCGGACTTTTCGGGCACCTTTGACAGGGTTCAGGTGTTCGCTTTCTACCTTCCTTACCTTCTTCTTCTTGAGGTGTGGTTCAGGACGCAAAGACGCAGATCTGCGCTTGAATGTTGACGCTAACAGTCGATGCGTTAACCTAAGGGCAACTCAGGAGGATACCGATGACTGATCCGGTCCGTTGGGGCGTTTTGGGCGCTTCGAAATTTGCACTTCAACAGATGGCTCCAGCGATCCACGCCGCGCGCGGGGCAGAGTTTGCAGCGATTGCGACCTCTTCCGCTGACAAGGCAAAGCCGTTTCAGGACTTTTGTCCGGCTTTGCAGGTCTACGAAAGTTACGACGCGTTGTTGTCTGACCCGACCATCGACGCGGTCTACATTCCATTGCCCAACCATCTCCATGTCGAATGGACCAAGCGCGCCGCCGAGGCGGGCAAGCACGTCTTGTGTGAGAAACCGATTGCGATGGCCGCCGACGACATCGACGAGTTGATCGCCCTGCGCGACCGGACAGGTCTGCTGCTGACCGAGGCCTATATGATCGTCCACCACCCCCAATGGCAGCGCGCCCGTCAAATGGTAGCGGACGGTGCGATTGGCAAGTTGCTGCATGTGGATGCGGTGTTCTCTTATGACAACAGCGCCGACACAGCCAACATCCGCAATCACCCCGAAACCGGCGGTGGCGCTTTGCCGGATATCGGCGTCTACACCATCGGCTCGACGCGCTACGTGACCGGGCAAGAACCGAAAGTCGTCAGTGCCAACATCACATGGGAAAATGAGGTTGATGTGATATCTCGTGTCGCGGCCCAGTTTCAGGGCTTCAGCTACACCTGTGTGGTGTCCATGCGTATGTTCCCGCGGCAAGAGATCACGTTCCACGGCGACGGGGGCGTGCTGAAGGTGACCGCGCCTTTCAATCCCAATGTTTATAGTCAGGCAGAATTGCACCTGCACCAGCCCGAACTATCGGAGCGGGTAGAGCGGTTCCCGGGCGTGAACCACTATGTCCTGCAGGTCGAGAACTTCTGTAACACCGTGCGCACCGGGGCCGAATACCCGTGGTCTTTGGAAGATGCCAAGGGGACACAAGCGGTCATTGACCGGGCTTTTGCCTCTGCTCGGCCCTGACCACGGCGCTTGCGCTGCATCAAAGTGTGACAAGGTTCTTTGTGGCACTCTTCCTGCATATTTTGCAGGAGGGCACCATGAAAGTTGTTCAGACACTTGTTGTTGTCGCAAATGAGAAAGAAGCTCGTTTCCTAGTGAACAGCGGGGTTGGTAAGGGGTTGGTTCAGACCGACCATCTGACCGGGGCGGAACAGCCGGGCTATGCTGACACTCCGGGGCGTTCTCAGGCGACAGGCGGCGGCGCGCGGCACGGTTTCGATCGCAGCACCGACGAACGCACCCAACGGCGGGATCATTTTGTCGATGAAATCTTGGACAAAACCAAGGAAATCTGGGCCAAAAACGGATATGATCGTTTGATCCTATCAGCTCCGTCAAAGACATTAGGGGCGTTGCGTGGCAAGCTTGATGGGCCATTGGCAGAAGCGTTGACCGCTGAACTAAGCAAAGATCTTGTTCCGATTCCTTTATCTGAACTTTCAGATCACTTTGCGACAGTCGCTGCGTTTTAATTACAAAAAAGGAATTGGATTATGACCGAGACAGAAGAACAGCCAAACCCGGATTCCCCTGAAGAGATCCTTTCAGAAGATACGCTGGAAGAGGAAGCGAAAAAGCCTTGGATACGTGGGCTGTGGATGTTGATCCTTGCCGCCTTGTTCGCCTTGGCAGAGGCGGTCTTGTTTGTCTGCGCCATTCTTCAGTTCGGTTGGTATGTCTTTGGAAAAGGACCGAACAAAAACATCGCGGATCTTGGCGAAAGAATTGGGCAGTGGCTGCGCGCCACCGCCCGTTATCAAACCGGGGCCACCGAAGATCGTCCATGGCCTTGGTCAGAGGCGGAATAGAGGTTAGTCCTCCATCGCTTCCAATTCATCGATGAGGCCAGAGATCATGCTGAGGCCCTTATCCCAGAATGCGGGATCGCTGGCGTCCAGACCAAAGGGCGCCAGCAGTTCCTTGTGGTGCTTCGATCCACCGGCTTTCAGCATGTCGAAATACTTCTTCTGGAACTCGGGATCACCCTCTTCATACACAGCATACAGCGCGTTCACGAGCCCATCGCCGAAGGCATAGGCATAGACATAGAACGGCGAATGCACGAAGTGCGGGATGTAGGACCAGAAGGTCTCGTACCCTTCCATGAAGGTGAAGACCGGGCCTAAGCTTTCGGCCTGAACCGACATCCACAGGGCGTTGATGTCTTCCGGCGTCAACTCGCCCTCGGCGCGGGCGGCGTGCAGTTTGCATTCAAAGTCATAGAACGCGATCTGGCGGACGACCGTGTTGATCATGTCCTCGACCTTCTGGGCCAGAAGGGCCTTTTTCTGGTCCTTGGTTTCGGCTGCGGCCAGCATCTTGCGGAAGGTCAGCATCTCACCAAAGACAGAGGCGGTTTCAGCCAGTGTCAGCGGAGTCGAAGCCAGCAATTCACCTTGTTCGGCGGCGAGAACCTGATGCACACCGTGGCCCAGCTCATGTGCCAGGGTCATCACGTCGCGCGGTTTGCCGAGGTAGTTCAGCATGACATAGGGGTGCACTGTGGTGACGGTCGGGTGTGCGAAAGCGCCGGGGGCTTTACCCGGTTTCACGCCCGCGTCGATCCAGCCTTTGGTGAAGAAAGGCTCAGCGATATTGGCCATTTCGGGGTCGAAATCGGCATAGGCTTCCATCACCAGTTTCTGGGCGGCGTCCCAGTCGACGGTGCGATCATCGGTTTCGGGCAGGGGGGCGTTGCGGTCCCAGACCTCCATCTGGTCCAGCCCCAGCCACTTGGCCTTCAGCGCATAGTAGCGGTGCGAAAGCTTGGGGTAGGCGTTGACCACCGCGTTGCGCAGGGCCTCGACGACCTCTGGTTCGACGTGGTTGGCCAGATGGCGGCCGGTCTGCGGGGTGGGCATGGATCGCCACTTGTCCTCGACCTGCTTTTCCTTGGCCAGCGTGTTGTGAACACGCGAGAAGAGTTTGACGTTCTCACCAAAAACCCGGGCCAGTTCGCGCGCGCCTTTTTCGCGGGTGGCGCGGTCGCTGTCGGTCAGCAGGTTGAGAGTGGCCTCGATGCCCTGTTTCTCACCGTCGATGGTGAACTCCAGTCCGGCGATGGTTTCGTCGAACAGTTTGTTCCACGCGGCAGAGCCGACAACGGATTGGTCGTGCAGGAACTGTTCCAGCTCGTCTGACAGCTGGTGCGGGCGCATGGCGCGCAGGCGGTCAAAGATGGGCTTATAGCGGTTCAGCTCGGCGTTTTCTGCGAACAGCCCGTCCAGTTGTTCGTCCGGGATGCGGTTGATTTCCAGCGTGTAGAAGACCAGCGGCGTTGTGAAGGTCGTAATCTGGTCCTGACAGTCGGACAGGAATTTGGCCCGCTCACCGTCAGTGGTGTTCTGATAATAACGCAGCCCTGCAAAGGACATGATGCGTCCGCCGACCACGTCGATCTGTTCGTACCGCTGCACACATTCCAGCAGGCCCGCAGCGTCGAGATCGGCCAGTTTGCCCTGATAATCCGCTGCGAAGTCCGCGCAGGCCTTTTCCAGCCATTCCATATCTGACGCCAATTCGGGGGCGTCTTGGTCTGCGTAAAGATCGGTCAGGTCCCAATCTGGCAGGTTGCCAAGCGCGTCGCCTCCGGCGATGGCGGTGTCAAAGACGGGTTTTGGGGCGGAAAATGTCATGCGGACCTCTTGTTCTAGCTTGGGAAACAGATAGGCATCCGCCCCCGTCGGGCGCAAGGGGTCTAGGCCGCGTTTCGGCCCTTGGCGTGGTCTTTAAAGAATTGCGCAGTCCGGTCATAGAACTCCGTACGCAGATCCGATGTTTCCATCATGACCTCATGGCGACACTTGGGAAGCAGGTAAAGATCGCCGTTCCGCCATTTGCGCATCTGGATCGCGATCGCCTGTTTCGAGACGATAGTCTCAGCCTCGCCAACAAAAGTAATCGCCGGCACTTTGGGGGCTGGTTTCGCTGCCAGTACGCTGCATTCCAGCAGCGCCGTCGAGAGCCACCGAAGACTTGGGCCACCAAGGGTCAACTCTGGCCGCGCCGTCGCCTGAGCCGTCATGTATTCCCACATTTGCAGGTCATGGGTCAGGTTATTGTCCTCGAACGGATCGTTCAGCACATAGGTCACGTCGCCGGAAGTGGTTGGCGCGTACATGTGCCCCTTACCGAAGTTCGTCGCCATGGACGAAAAGACTTGGGCGAAAGGCCGTGCAAAGGGTCCGAACTGGATATCCCACATGGGGCCGCTGAAACTGGCCGCCGCAACCGGCAGGCCCTCGTGCAGCGCGCGCAGACCGATGCATCCGCCCATAGAGTGACCCAAAAGATAGTACGGCTTTGGCAGGGCCAAATTGTCCGCCGCACGTAGCACAACCTCGACGTCTTTCTGGTAATCCGTCAGGTGGTCAACATGACCAACCATCGGGTCATCCAAAAGCCGGTCCGCCAGCCCCTGACCGCGCCAGTCAACCGACAGAACGGCAAAGCCGCGCGCGTTAAAATCTTGTGCCGCGCGACCATATTTCTCAACATATTCGGTGCGGCCCGGGAACAGAAAGATGGTGCCTTCTGTTCCTTCAGGCCACACGCCGATCCGCAGCCGCACACCGTCAGGAGCGGTTAACCAATAGCCGGCGCCACCATTGGGGCCTTCGGCAAGCTCGTTATACAGCGGCGCAGAATCCATACTTTAGCTCAGAACGCTGCCCAGCTTCATTGCCATGCCCATGTCACCGTCAACAGACAGTTTTCCACCCATGAACGCAGCGGTTGGGTTCAAGTCACCCTCAAGGATCGACTGGAAGGTCTCGGCATCGGCGGTCAGGGTCACGTCAGTCTCGTCATCAGAGGCGCGAACACCATCTGCATCCACAACGATGGCGCCTTCGCCTTCAATGACAAATTTCGCGCTTCCGTCGAAGCCGCCTTCGATCTTGCCGCTTAGCGCTTCGACCGCTGCCGTAATCACATCGCTCATGTCTTTCCTCCGAAATGTGAAGACAGGAAACTCGCTTTTCCCTGCCAATGAGTTACACTTTGTACTGATATGATCTGTCAACGCCCGTTTCTCAAATATGCCGTTGCGGCACTTCTGTTTCTTTCGCCCTGCCACCTTTCTGCGCAGGAAGAAAAAACGCGTCTTGATGAACTGTTTGAGCAGCTTTTGATTGACGATCTGCCCAATTGGGAAATTGTCCAGGAAGAGATTATGCTGGAATGGTCTCGGTCGGGGTCGCCGACAATGGATTTGCTTCTGAGCCGGGGGCGCGATGCGTTAGAAGCCGGGAATACCGAACTGGCCATTGAGCATCTGACGGCCCTCACCGATCATGCCCCCGATTTTGCAGAGGGTTTTAACGCGCGCGCTATAGCCTATTTCCACGCGGGGCTTTACGGGCCGGCCATCGCCGATATCCGCCAAGTCCTGATACTGAACCCGCGTCATTTTGGGGCGCTGATGGGGCTTGGGACTATCTATGAGCAGTCGGGTTATGAAAAGCTTGCCTATGACGCCTATGTCGCAGCGCGGGCTATACATCCCCACGACCCGGACCTAAAACAAGCCGTGGAACGGCTAGAGCCCTTCGTCACGGGCACGCAGCTTTAATACAGGCATCGGGAATTCACGAACATGGCAACGCCATCCCGCATAACAGCGGTGCTGGGCCCGACTAATACGGGCAAAACGCATTATGCGATCGAGCGGATGCTGGCCTATCGCACCGGCGTGATTGGTCTGCCTCTGCGCCTGCTTGCGCGAGAGGTCTATGACAAGATCGTCGCCATCCGGGGCCCGTCTGTCGTAGCGCTCGTAACCGGGGAAGAGCGGATCATCCCCGACCGCACCCAGTACTGGGTCTGCACGGTCGAGGCGATGCCGACCGATATTGGCGCAGATTTCCTTGCCATCGATGAAATCCAGCTGTGTGCTGACCCCGAGCGCGGTCATGTCTTCACCGACCGCCTGCTGCGGGCCCGCGGGTTGCACGAGACGCTGTTTCTGGGGTCCGACACGATGCGTGGGGCGATTGCCGCACTGGAACCCCAAGCGCAATTCATGCGCCGCGAAAGGTTTTCGGAACTGATCCACGCAGGATCAAAGAAGATCAGCCGTATGCCCGCGCGGTCGGCGATCGTCGGGTTCTCGGTCGATAATGTCTATGCGATTGCCGAGTTGATCCGCCGCCAAAAGGGCGGTTGTGCCGTGGTGATGGGCGCGCTAAGCCCGCGAACCCGCAACGCACAGGTGGCCATGTACCAGAACGGCGAGGTCGACTATCTGGTCGCCACCGACGCCATCGGTATGGGGTTGAACCTTGATATCAAGCACGTCGCGTTCTCGGGCCTTCGCAAATTCGACGGGCGCAAGATGCGACAGCTGGCGCCCAATGAATTGGCCCAGATTGCAGGCCGGGCAGGGCGGCACACCTCGAATGGTTCTTTTGGCGTCACGGGTGAGGCCCCTCCGATTGATGAAGACGTAGCCGATGCGATCATCAATCACCGCTTCACGCCTTTGAAAAAGCTGCAATGGCGTAATGCTGATCTGGAATTCGGCACGGCTGAGCGGCTGATTGCTTCGCTGGAGGCCAGCACTCAGAACGAGTGGCTGACAAAGGGCCGCCCGGCGGATGATCTGAACGCGCTTAAAACTTTGACCAGTCAGCCAGAGGTCCGGGATCGGTTGCGCAGCGCTCCCGATGTACGCCTGCTGTGGGAAGCGTGCCGAATCCCCGATTTCCAAGGAGTCAGTGCGGCGGAACACGCCAGCCTTGTCGGGCGAATCTTTGAATTTTTGCAGGAATACCGGCGGGTTCCTGACGATTGGTTGGCCCGTCAAGTTAAGCGGCTGGACAAGACCCAAGGCGATATCGACGCACTGTCTAAACGGTTGGCGTTTATCCGCACCTGGACATATGTCGCGCAGCGTAAAGGGTGGGTTGATGATGAAAAGCATTGGCGCGAGGCGACTCGCGCTGTAGAAGACCGCCTGTCGGATGCATTGCATAATGCGCTGACCCAAAGATTTGTTGATCGGCGCACATCAGTTTTGCTGCGCCGATTGAAGCAGAAGGAGGGCCTTGTGGCCGAGGTGAACGATAAAGGTGAAGTGACGGTTGAGGGCGAATTCGTCGGCCGTCTGGAAGGGTTCCGCTTTCAGCAGGACGCAAGCGCAACCCCCGAAGAAGCCAAAACGCTGCGTCAGGCAAGCCTTGCTGCGCTGGCGCCAGAGTTCCACCTGCGTGCGGACCGCTTCTATAACGCCCCCGACACAGAATTGGATTTCACCGAACAGGGTGGCCTGATGTGGGGCGAGCACGCCGTTGGCAAATTGATCGCCGGCGACGATGTGCTTAAGCCACAGGTTCAGGCCTTCGTGGATGACGAAGCCGGAACCGATGTGGCCGAAAAGGTTACACGCCGCCTGCAGCACTTCATCGACCGCAAGGTTGCGACCCTTTTCGAACCTCTGCTGAACGTACAGCGCGACGAGACCTTGACCGGTCTGGCCCGTGGCTTTGGCTTCCGCATCGTCGAAGCGCTGGGTGTAATCCCGCGCGATCAGGTTGCTTCTGAAGTGAAAGAGCTGGATCAGGACGCGCGCGGCATGCTCCGCAAGCACGGTATCCGCTTTGGCCAGTTCACCATCTTCATGCCTTTGCTGCTGAAGCCCGCCCCGACGCGTCTGCGTTTGGTGCTTTGGTCGCTGGCGCAGAAGCTGGACGAATTCCCTGAAAGCCCGCCCCCGGGCCTGGTCACCATTCCTACAATCGACGGTGTTTCGCGTCAGGTCTTCACGCTGGCTGGCTACCGCAGCGCGGGCGAGCGTGCGATCCGTATCGACATGCTGGAACGTCTGGCCGATCTGCTGCGCGCCCAAGACAGCCGCGGTGGTTTTGAGGCCAACCCGGACATGTTGTCGATCACCGGTATGACGCTGGAACAGTTCGCCAACCTGATGGAAGGTCTGGGTTATAGGGCCGAGAAGGGCGAACGCGAGAAAGTTAAAGCTGCGCCGACCGAAGCCCCGGCTGAAGAGACTGATGCACCTGCTGAAGAAGCCGCTGCTGAAGAAGCTTCGACCACCGAAGCGTCTGCTGAACCTGCCGAAGACACCGGCCCAGAGATGGAGGTCTTCTATACCTTCACATGGGCGCCGCGTCGTCAGGGCGGGGGACGTCCGCGTCAGGATCGTGGCGATCGCCCGCAGGGCAAAGGCAAGGGCAAGCCCAAGGGCAAAGGTCCGCGCGGTCAGAAGGGCGGCGCAAAATCCTTCCAGGCGCGCCCTCCGAAAAAGGACAAGCCGATCGATCCGGACAACCCCTTTGCCGCGGCTCTGATGGGGCTGAAGGACAAGGGCTGATTTGGCCGAAACGCCAGATTACATCCGGCTGGACAAGTGGCTGTGGCAGGCGCGGTTCTTCAAGACTCGCAGCCTGTCCGCCGAACGTGTGACCAAAGGCAAGGTTCGCCTGAATGGCACCAAGACCCTGAAACCCGGACAACGGGTGCGTGTCACTGATGTCCTGACTTTTCCACAAGGTAATGAAATTCGGGTCGTCCGCGTACTGTCGTTGGGCGACCGTCGCGGCCCGGCTTCCGAGGCGCAACAGCTTTACGTGGACGTTGATCCTGCGAGCGGGGATTGAGTAGAACAGCGTCACCGACATCGTTGGTGCCTTACATTCTGTGATCTTTTTTGGACTGGTGTGTCTTGAATGATCCGCAGGGCTGGTCTAGCTAGTCGGGCATCTTCCGAAATGGGGTTGGAAACATGACCTATATCGTCAACGACAACTGTATCGCCTGCAAATACACCGACTGCGTCGAAGTCTGTCCGGTGGATTGCTTCTATGAAGGCGAGAACATGCTGGTCATCCATCCCGATGAATGCATCGACTGCGGCGTCTGCGAACCAGAGTGTCCCGCGGATGCGATCCGCCCGGATACCGAGCCGGACATGGAAAAATGGGTCGAATTCAATCGCAAGTATTCGGAAATGTGGCCGGTTATCATCACCAAGAAAGACCCGCTTCCCGAAGCTGAAGAGCGTGATGGCGAAAGCGGCAAGCTAGAGAAATACTTCTCTGAAACACCAGGTGAGGGCGGCTGAACCTGATTCGATGTATCGCGGCATAAACCCCGCGATGAACACCGGTTCGAGCCAGATTCTTCCAATAAAAATAAGGGTTACGCTAGGGTTCCGCAGTGCGGCGCTTTGAAAACCTGCATTTTTTTGTTATATTGGCTGAACCAATATGAAAATTACCCTGTCACCGCCTGCGGGATCGCGCCCGAGCGGCGGTTTTTTTTGGCTTTGATGGGACCTACAGCTGAATGTCACGCATTCGGCCCGGTCTTTTCGTCGCCAACAGGGTGGGCTGCAAGGAAGTGCTGAATGAGCAAAAAGAAACTGGAATTCCGCCCGAACGATTACGTCGTTTATCCCGCACATGGTGTGGGCCAGATCGTATCGATCGAAGAGCAGGAAATCGCCGGCATCGAGCTGGAGTTGTTTGTCATCTCATTTGAGAAAGACAAGATGACCCTGCGCGTGCCGACCAACAAGGCAACCGACGTGGGCATGCGCTCTTTGTCGTCGCCGGACGTTGTGGATCAGGCGATGACCACTCTGAAAGGCAAAGCCAAAGTAAAGCGGGCCATGTGGTCGCGCCGTGCTCAGGAATATGAGCAGAAAATCAATTCGGGTGACCTGATCGCCATCGCCGAGGTCGTTCGCGACCTGCACCGTGCCGATGACCAGCGCGAACAGTCTTATTCCGAACGTCAGCTGTACGAAGCAGCCTTGGAACGCCTGACCCGTGAAGTCGCGGCTGTCGGCGGTCTGGACGAAGGTGGCGCTCAGAAGAAGGTGGACGACGTCCTGCTGTCGCGCGCAGCCTGATCCATCTTAGAAGTTTAACTGGTAAAAGCCGCGAGGGGATCCTTCGCGGCTTTTGCTATTCCGCCGGCTTCTTTTGCGGTTCCAACACCAGCGGTTCGTCATCTTGGGATGTTGTCTCGGCGCTGTCGCTAGGCTCGACCTCGTCATCGTCCTGTGGTGGCAACAATGGATGGAATTTGTCATCGTCGGCCGCGACTACGGTTTCCATTTCTTTGTTCAGCTCTTGCGCGCGTTTCAGGTACTCGGGATTGTCGGTCAAAGACACGCCGGGCTTCCAAAGCGCTGCCAATTCTCGAAGGCTGTAGCGGTCGTATTTGTAGAAGGCGACTTCGCGTTCATGGGCTTCGAATTGTGACAGGCCCATGTTCTCTAGAACGTAACGACCTGCGCGAAGGCTGCTGTCGAACATTTCGCGCACGATGTCGTTGGCGCCAGCGCGGTACAATTCGTACACATGCACGCGGTCGGCCGCGCGGGCCACGATATGCAAATCGGGACGTTCCCGGCGTGCCAGTTTAACCAGTCGGATTGCGGCCTCTTTGTCATCCAAAGCGACGACCAGAACGCGGGCATTGGACAGTCCCGCGGCGTGCAGAAGCTCTGGCCGGGTGGGATCGCCGAAGAAACCTTTGAACCCAAAACGCCGGATGGTTTCGATCATTTGCAGGTCGTGGTCCAGAACGGTCGCGCGAATCCCCGACATCTGAAGCATCCGGTTGACCACCTGTCCGAACCGCCCGATCCCGGCGATGATGACCGGACCAGTCTCGTCAATCGGGTCGTCTTCGACGGTGGTTTCGGTGTCCTTAAACCGGCGCGACAGGAAATCGTTGATAATGAAAGCCAGCGGGGTCAGCAGCATCGACAGCGCGATGATCAACAGCAGGCGCTGGCCCAGGGCCACCGTCAGAACATTCGTCTGCAGGGAAAAGCTGATCAGAACAAAGCCGAATTCCCCAGCCTGCGCCAAGGAGAGGGTGAACAACCAGCGACTTCGCCGTTTCAGCCCGAAGACGAAGGTCAGGGCCAACAGGATCAGCCCTTTCACGGCCATAAGCCCCAAGGCCAAGGCGATTAGGGTCACCGGGTCCGCAAACAGCAGTTTGAAATTGATGCCCGCACCCACCGTCATGAAAAAGAGGCCAAGCAGCAGGCCTTTGAAGGGCTCGATACTGCTTTCCAATTCGTGCCGGAATTCCGAGTTCGCAAGAACCACACCGGCAAGGAACGTGCCAAGCGCGGGTGAGACGCCAACGGCGATCATCAGCATCGCGATCCCCGTTACAAGGAACAGGGCGAAGGCGGTGAACATCTCGCGCAGGTGGGTGGCGTGAACCAGTCGGAAGAGCGGGCGGGTCAGGAAATGACCGCCCAGGATGGTGACTGCGACAGCCGCGATTGTTGCGGCGGTGACACCCCAGGCGGGAAGGCCTTCGACCAATGACAGGCCGTGGGCCGCGCCATGCGCCTTGTCATGGACCTGAACGGACCCGTCAGGGCCAAGTCGGGCGGTCTTGGGCAGGGCCAAAAGCGGGATCAGCGCCAGCATCGGGATAACCGCGATATCCTGCGTTAGCAGAACGGCAAAGCTGTTGCGCCCACCTTTTGTGGTCATCAATCCCTTTTCGTTGAGCGTCTGCAACACGATCGCGGTTGATGACAGGGCAAGGATCATTCCAACCGCCAGCGCGGTCTGCCAAACCAGACCAAAGGCCATGGCAGCCCCCATAACGGCTCCCATGGTCAGGACGATTTGCAGGCCACCAAGGCCAAGCAACCGGTGGCGCATCTCCCACAAAGTTTTCGGATCCAGTTCCAGACCAATCAGGAACAGCATCATGACCACGCCGAACTCGGCGAAATGCTGTAAATCCAGCGTTTCAGAACCGACAAACCCAAGGATTGGGCCAATCAGGATGCCTGCTGCGATATACCCAAGCACAGATCCAAGCCGCAGGCGTACGGCCAGCGGAACCGCAATTACGGCGGCTGTAAGGTAAATCATGGCCTGCAGAAGAATTCCGTCCATCAATCCAATTCCGACGCGAAGGGCCAGTGTGACCTTCGCGAAAAGTCACCAAGTTTCCAATTTATGAAACCAGTCTAAGAGGTTTTCTGCAGGCGCACAAATGCCGATGCTACAAAGTGGCAGATCAGCTGTTGGGCATCTTGAGAACGACGTTTTTACCGCGTTTCACATAGGTTAGCGCATTGTCTGTAATCGCTGAAACCTTCCCGCCGTCCAGTCGATCACCGACTTGCAGGCGCAGGATGCGGCCTGACGACAGGCGCACCAAAGCGCGCCGATTTGACCGAGAGCCGAACACGCCGATCAGGTTCACTTGGCGCAGGCGCAGCTCGTTTTCATCCGTGGCGCGGTCAGCAATCGAGGCCGAGGTTGGTATGCCCGGTTTCGACGATGGCGCAGGAGAGGACGCCTGCGGAGTCGTTGCGGCCCGAACTGCGTCGTTGATGCTTGCTGACTGGTTGCGGGGACGGGCTGTCGGCCGGATTGGCGGATTGCTGGCGATGATCACGGTCGGTCGAGGTACAGACAGTGCCGCGGGGCGTTCGATGGGGCGAAAGCCGGGTGATTCCTCTGTCGCGATCACGACCCGAAGCTCGGGGCGCGGCAGTATAGTCTCTGGGCGCGTGGCAGGGCGATACGAGGCCAAATCATCCGTGGTCGCCTCTGGGACGGGCCGGATCGCTGGAGCGTCTTCTGGGGCGCCTTCAATGACTGCAATATCGAAATCTTCGGTCGGCTCGACCGGGGTTTCGGTCGTTTCTTCCGACGGATCTCCAGATGTGGGATCGGCTGTCGCAGTTTCAGTGGAAGAGGACAGCGGCTCTTCTTCCTCCAGACCGGTAAGCTCCTCTGGCGCGGGCTCGACTTGCTCCGAAGCTACAGGATCTAAAGTGGCAAGCTCGGTATCGGCCGCGTCGGTTTCCGCTTCGACCGCGTCTGAAGGTACTGATTCCTCAGCAATTGGGGCCTCGACGGTTTGCTCTGGCTCTGCGGAATCCGAAGCGGTTTCCAGTTGGGGCGCTTCTATCTCAATTGGAGTGGTGGCGGCCTCGGCTACATCTGTCGGTGCTTCCTCAGTCGAGGGCGCTACCTCAGCGCTTTCAACGACTTCTGGCTCGGCGGGTTGTTCTACATCCGCAGGCTCAGTTGGGGCTTCGGCCACTTCTTCGGCTGGCGGAGTGGGGACAGGCGGTGTCGTGTTCAACACGCTTGGCAAAGCGTGGGCCTCTGCGGGTTCGGGCAGGGCCGGGGTGGCGCGCAGCACCGGTGTCTCTATCTGTGGGCCCGCGTCAAAGAGCGTTTCGGAAGGCTCTGATTGGGGGGGCAGGGGAAGCTCTGCAATTTCAGCCTGCGTCGAGGGGACCGGAAGGTCGGGTGCCTCTACGGGTGTCGTCTCTTCCGCTTCGACCGGTTCTGGCGCGGTGACCGCTGGCTCGATCTCGGCAAGTTCGACCGGGGCTTTTGGCCGGTCGCTATAAGACAGATATGCCCAGAATCCGATGGACAGAACCAAAAGCGCGGCACATGCCATCAGAATCTGGCGTAGGTCATGCTTTACGGGTTTGGCGGGCGCATGCTGCTCAGGCGTATCGTCTTCAGCGGCAGCGGGCAGAGCCACGGCCTCTTCTGGCTCTTCGATCTCTGGTGTGTCGAGTTTGTCCGGCAGCGCGGTGGCTGTCACTGGCTCTTCCGACACCGGATCGTTTGCGGGCTCATCGTCTGAACCCTCTTCGTCAACGACTTCAGGCGTATCTGAAGCCGGGGCTACTTCGACCGGGACGACGGCTTCGGGTTCCTCGACGACCTCAGGTTCTCCTTGCTCGGCGTCTGTGGCACCCTCTTCAGACGTCTCCAGCTCCGCTTCATCGGGGTCGGTTGAAGGCTTAAGATCGTCAGGCACCTCAGTGGCCGAGGCTTCAGGCTTTTCCACGGTCTCTGGCTCTTCTTCCACAACCGGATCAACGGGAACGGGGTCTGATTCCAAGGGCTGATCAGTTTCGGCTGCGGGTTCGGGCACGGGGTTGGAAAGCGCGAACTGCGTCGGGCCGTACCAGGGTTCGCGCGGGAACCGGGTCTCGGGCGGGGTCGAGGTAAAGCCAACCGGGTTCAAGTCGAAAGCGGTCGCAAATTCTTCCGCTTCGGTCAGTGTATCTTGCGCGACGGCAGCCACCTGAACTGTGAACTCGTCCTCACGCTCCCAATCGAACAGCAGATCATTCACGTCATAGGGCGTCAGCCCGTCCAGCCGCTCTCGGATATCGCTCTGCAGGTCCTGCCCATCGGGCATGGTCAGGCGGGTGTAAAGAATCTGGTCGTCTGGCAGGACAAGCACCGATTCCCATCCTTCGGGCGCGTCCTTATCTGCGGCGGCGCGAAGCGCCTCCATCTGCTCGGGCAACTGTTCCGGATCAAGTTGGAAGCGGTGCAAAACCTCTTCCTCTGATCCGCTGCGCGCCAGGGCGATCCCATCGGGAGAAAGAAGGATATTGAACCGCGTCTTCATAAGGCCCCATCATATCAGCCACAGCCGCAGGTACGAGAGCCCGACTGCATGTCACAGCAGTTTTTTGCCCATAGCGGTGTGATTTGCCAAGGAATTCCTTGGCAGCTGCGTCAAAGCGTAAGAGCCTTAGGTCAGTGACAGGAGTTTCCGATGACCAAATTGAAGATTTTCGCCTTTCTATTGATGGGCTTGGCCACACCCTTGGCCGCGCAGGAAGGGGCGGCAACGCTAACAGTTCAGGGCCGCGGAGAGATCGCCGCGCCGCCAGACATGGCCACGATCACGGTCGGGGCCGAGGCACGGTCCAAGACAGCAGCGCAGGCTTTGGATGAAATGACCAAGGCCACCAATGATGTGCTGGGTGTTCTGCGCAGCTCGGGAATTGCTCCGCAGGATATGCAGACCAGCGGCTTGTCCTTGGGCGAGGTCTGGGACCATCAGATTCGTAACGAGGACGGCCAGCCGCGTTTGGTGGGGTATAGCGCGTCGAACCGGATCAGCATTCGGGTCAAGGAGATCGACCAGCTAGGGCAGGTCTTGGATGCCGTGGTGCGTGTCGGAGCAACGACATTCCATGGTCTGTCTTTTGGCCTACAAGAGCCAGAGCCGTTGTTTGATCTTGCGCGGGTGGATGCGGTCGCAGATGCGCGCCGGAAAGCAGAGCTGTATGCGCAGGCTGCCGGTGTCCAGCTTGGCCCGATCGTCTCGATCACCGAGCCCGGGTTCTCTGCGCCGGTCGTTGCTCAGATGAGAATGGCAGATGCCGTGATGGAAGCCGTGCCAATCGCTGCCGGAGAGGTCTCAACCGCTGCGCAGGTCACGATTGTCTATTCGCTGGTGCAACCCAACGAATAAGGCCACCCGCGGGGCGGATGGCCTTTGAGTTAGAAGAACCGGAAAGATCAGGCGGTGGCAGCGGCCAGTGCCTGATCCAGATCGGCGATCAGGTCGTTCGCATCTTCGATCCCGATGGACAGGCGCACAACGTTGGGCGAGGCGCCCGCCGCTTCTTGTTGTTCCGGTGTCAACTGACGGTGCGTGGTCGAGGCCGAATGGATGATCAGCGATCGCGCATCTCCAAGGTTGGCCACGTGGCTGAACAGGTTGACGTTATCCACCAGCTTCACACAGGAATCATAGCCGCCTTTCAGCGCTACGGTGAACAGCGCCCCCGCACCTTTCGGGCAGTACTGCGCCATCCGCCCGTGATAGGGGGAAGAGGGCAGTCCGGCGTAGGTCACGTAGTCGACCCGGTCGTCGTTCTCTAGCCACTCGGCAACTTTTACCGCGTTCTCGACGTGGCGCGCCATGCGCAGGCTTAGGGTCTCGATGCCCATCAGCGTGTAATGGGCGCCCTGCGGGTTCATCGTCATGCCAAGGTCCCGAAGGCCCACGGCGATCGAATGGAAGGTAAAGGCCATCGGGCCAAGTGCCTCGTGGAAGGTCAGGCCGTGATAGGCCGGTTCCGGCGCGCTGAGCGACGGGAACTTGTCGCTTGCCGACCAATCGAACTTGCCCGAATCCACAACGCAGCCACCAGTGACCGTACCGTTGCCTGTCAGATACTTGGTGGTCGAATGAACAACCAAGGTCGCCCCATGCTCGATCGGGCGGCAGAGGTAAGGCGACGCCGATGTGTTGTCGACGATCAGCGGAACACCCGCCGCATCCGAGATATCGGCAATGGCCCGCATGTCGGTGATATAGCCGCCCGGGTTGGCGATGGATTCACAGAAGACCGCGCGGGTGTCATCGTCGATCGCCGCTTTCACAGCGTCCAGATCGTCGAAGTCCACGAACTTGGCCGACCAGCCAAAGCGTTTGATGGTCTGGCTGAACTGGGTGACCGTGCCGCCATACAAACGGGTCGAGGCGATGATATTCTTGCCCGGACCCATCAGCGGGAACAGCGCCATAATTTGCGCCGCGTGGCCCGAAGAACAGCAAATGCCGCCTGCGCCACCTTCCAATGCGGTGATCCGGTCGGCCAGTGCCGCAACTGTCGGGTTGGTCAGGCGGGAATAGATAAAGCCCACTTCCTGAAGGTTAAACAAAGCGGCCGCGTGATCGGCGTCACGAAAGACGAAGGCCGTGCTTTGATAGATCGGCGTCTGACGCGCGCCGGTGGCTGGATCGGGCGAGGCGCCCGCGTGAATTTGCAAAGTGTCAAAACCCAATGCCGGTGTATCAGACATATTGTCCTCCCTTGATGTCAGGTGAAACGGTAAGTCAATCCGGCCATTGCGACAATCCATCAGAGAGTCGGGGGGCAAAGAAACTCTGCAACTGTATGATTCTGTTGGCTAGTTTCTCACCCGTTCTGTTCCAATCGATTCCTAACCGAGTCGATAACTGGACTATACGAATGACACAATTTTGCCCTCAATTGTTGCGGGAGGCTTTGAAAATGGCCCAAAATCGAGGGTTGGTCGACGGGATTGAACCCGAAATGGATATAGTTTTGCCACAGTCTGAAAGTAGCTTTTGACCAACGATCCCCGGATTTGTCGGGCGTTTGCCGTATGCCAAGTGTCCGGAAAAGAGGGTTCGATAAATAAAGGTATTAGGGGAAACCCGTGTGAATGAACGGTCGGCCGGGTGGTGGTTCGATCTATTAAGAGTAAGAGTGCAGACCGAAGTTTTACGGTCCAGGCCTAACGCCGAATTAAACGGTTCAGGGTCGGACAAATAAGCAGCGAAAGCTTCGGTGTTGGAGATGCGAGATGGATAGCGTGGAAGCACAGTTAGATCCAATGGATGAACTTCCAGGCAGCGAGGATGCCTTGGCGCCGGGAACGAAACTCCTGGGCGGTGTTTATACTATCGACCGATTTCTAAAAAGCGGCGGCTTCGGCATCACCTATATCGCCCATGACTCTTTGGGCCGTCACGTCGTGATCAAGGAATGTTTCCCGGGTGCTATCTGTGCGCGTCATAATCATTCTGTAGTCGTACGTTCGCGCCACTCGCTTGGGGAACTGGCTAAGGTGGTCAACTGCTTCAAGCTGGAAGTGCGCGCGCTGTCGCGCATTGCCCATAAGAATATCGTTAAGGTGCATGACGTCTTTGACGAGAATGACACTGCCTACATGGCGATGGATCTGATCAGTGGTCCCGACCTTCTGGATGTGATCGACGACAGGGTTGAGGTTCTGACCCCCGAGCGTGTCATGGATATGCTTGAACAGCTGCTCGGCGCTTTGACCCACATTCACGGCATGGGCATGCTGCACCGTGACATCTCGCCGGATAATATTCTGCTGGATGATCAGGGTGATCCGGTGCTGATCGACTTTGGCGCTGCCCGAGAGGAAAGCGCGCGAAAAAGCCGTGCCTTGTCGGGTCTGCAAATCGTCAAGGACGGGTATTCGCCGCAAGAGCTGTATATCAAGGGTGCTGAGAACGCGCCCACCATCGATATCTATGCGCTAGGGGCCACGTTCTATCACGTGATCACTGGCGACGTGCCGCCTGATGGCAACTCGCGCCTTCTGAAGATCGCCGAGGGCCAGGCCGACCCCTACGAATCTTTGATTGGTCGCGCGCCGGGATATCCGGATGAGTTTCTGCGCGCTGTTGATAAAGCGCTGCGCGTACTGCCCCGAGATCGTTTCCAATCTGCCGAAGAGTGGCGCCTTTTCCTTGATGGGAAGATCAGTAACCAAGGTGCAGAAGCAGCGATTTCGACGCTTATGACTTGGCTGGACGAAAACCCGAACACGCGGGTGAAGACCGAACCGCTGCCCAAACGAGAGATTTCAAAGCGGCCCGAGTTTGAGAAACCAAAAAAGATCACGCGCCAAAGCTATGATGAGAGCCTTCTGGTCGATGAAGAGACTGAGAGACGGATCACATCAAAAACGCTTCGCATCATCCGGTCAGTGATCTCCAGACCTCTAGGTTTGGAAGAAACGAGGGAATCGGATTGGCTGGAAGACACCGTGGTAGAGGATGGGCCGCAGGGTCTTTCGGTCGAGTATCGCATTCGCCGGGCTGCGTTCTGGGTGATCGGCCTAAGTCTGGCCGTCGGTGCTTTTCACTGGCCTTTCTAAGAGCCAAGAAGCTTGCGATGACATTTTCAAAGAAGGCCCGGGTTGATCTGGGCCTTTTTCTTTTGGGGTGGGGCGTAAATTATAGAGAAAAGAAATCTGGGCTCGGGGCATCCCGGTAGCGTGCAAAAGAAAACTTGCAGCAGCGCACTGCGCTGAAGCTTCGTTTGTTGCTATCAAGTAGAAATAAAATGGTGGGCGACCCTGGAATCGAACCAGGCGTGGGTCGCCCCGAGGGAGTTACAGTCCCCTGCCACACCTTGCGGCCTGTCGCCCACCGTGAGGCGCTGAAAGGACAAATCCCAATTCTCTAAGCTTCCGAGAAGGCTTACTCTCAGCTACTACGATTACGGTTGGTAGTGTAAGGATGAATCCCCTGTCAACCCTTACAGCGTTCCACTTAGGATTTTGGATTCTTTGAATTCACTGGCCGAAGCTGCGTTCCTTTGCAATGTTGGCGTGACGATCCAACTGAGAGGTTCAAATGCGAAAGCTGACCAAATTGGCCGCACTAATTGTCTGCTCATTTGTGCAGTCACAATTAGTAGGAGCCGCCGAGTTTTTTTACTTAGGTGAAAGCAAAACGCTCTTAGTTATGGGCGAAACTGTGCCAGAAGATGTTGGTGAATTTCGGCACTTCGTTTCGGAAAAGAATGTAGAGACCGTTATTTTGCGTGGCCCCGGAGGGGCATTGCTAGCAGCATTTGCGATAGCCAACGAAATTCAGGCTAAGGGTCTTAGAACAGTTGTCCCTGAGAAGGGTGAGTGCGCAAGTGCTTGTTCCCTAATGTTCATTGCTGGAAAAGACAGGAAACTCGAGGAAGGATCACGGCTCGGTTTTCATCTGCCGTTCTTAGCTTTGGAACCTGAATCTGTGAAGAGCTATTGCCAGACCGTCGCGCCCAAACCAACGGGTAGACGAAATTTCGAATACCTTCTGAATGAACAATCGGACCCTAAGTGCCTGACGGAAACATATCGGATGGGCTTTTTGCATCTTTCGCTTTTCTCGAAGGTAATCCGTGAAAGTGATATTTCAAACGAGGTCATCGACATAATGATAGAGACGCCGCCCGAAAGCATGTCTTGGTTTGATGCGGATGAAGCCAAGGGCCTGAATCTCGTCAACTAGATTTGGGAGGAGCTCTCCTCTTACTCTTCCCCGGAGTACGAACCTCGGGGAGGATGTTGGTGGTCAGACTTTCACCGGGTAGTCCATAGCGTCGAACTTCCAAGCCTCGGTCTGTGCTTCCACATCGGGATCTACAGGCACAACCTTGTGCGATCTCACCAAATTCATGGCGGTCGCCAAGTCTGTAGACGTTGCAGACCCATCCTTGATCTTCTCGACAAGACGACGAACAAGAAGACCGTTCAGTTCTTCGAGTTCAACCGTAGTGGCATTGAGAGTGTCAGTCATGCTCAGGCCTCGTAGGGGCTAACGATCTGATCAAATCGACGTTGAAGATCGACCTTATTGAGTTTGCCTAAAGCGGCCCCAGCCCATAGCTGGCGAACCTGCTTCTGTTCGGCCAAGGTGCCGTTCTCGTAAAGATCGACGAGGAAGGCGACACGATCACTTCCGAGACCGTCGCCAGTTTCAAGAGCCGACAAGACATTCTGACCACCGATATCGACCAAATCGTTATACTGCTCGATGACGTGTTTCTCATTCATCCCGAGTTTCTCAGCGGCGAACGCCATGTTCTCTTCGCTGATATCATCCAGTTCAACTACGTCATTTGTGAAGGACTCTAGGACGCTCTCTGACTGCCCGTCAGTTGCCAAGTCGATCTGGGCGCTAAGTAGCGCGGGGCCTTCTAAAGGGCCTTCTACAGGCACCTCCGCGGCCTCAGCGTTGGGCTGGAAGGATACCTGCAGTGGGACGAAATCATTCTGTTGGGCGCTGGTCGAACCGCCTTGGACCATCCCGAGCGACTGGGCGATTTCGTACTGTATTTCCATTCCGTCGATCATGATCAGATCAGTAGGTCGATATCCCCCAGTCACATGCTGTCGGGAACCATCACGACGAACCACGTTTGGGTTGTTGTTGGCTACACCGTCCTCAATGAACGTGGATGCCGTATTGAAGTGTCCCTTGGCACGAGCCTCAGCGGTAAGGTCACGGGCGGTTGCTCGAAGTTCATTGGTTTCGCTTAGGTTGGATTTTGGGGCGACGACATTGCCGCTTGCGTCGATAGCTTGTGTACTCTTCATGTTTACTTTCTTTGATTTCTAGTTGCCTGAGCCATCGGCTTTAGGAGCCGCTAGTGCACTCAGGGCATCGCTGGCGTTTGCCAGAAGTGTGTGGTTGGAAACCCATTTGGTTCCCATTGCATGTTCGACAGCAGACCGTACCTCAGCACCGATAGCGCGGTTGATACCTGCCCTCGAATTGTGGCTGAGACGGACCTTCTTGGTCACCGTATCGGTGATAGGTCGTGCTGCGTTCTCACTCTCAATTGATGAGATGATGTAAGGACGCTCCCATCCGATGATCTGTTGTTCTGTGGTGGTCTTCGAGAAACCCGAATTGGCCGAGACGAACTTCCCCGTGTGGGTGTTGACGAAGTAGGTCAGTTCCTTGGCTCGGTTGGGTTTGCCGGGGGGCTGTTGGAACCTGAGACCGGCCCAAAGACGCACAGCCATGTATCGGAGCATTGCTGCTCCCAATGGCTTGCCTTGTCTGTGATGGTACCAAGACAACAAGACATACGCCTTGGACTTGGCCGTGTACCCCATCGCCCCTTCGAGCATGAAGAAGGGAACAGCGAACTTGGGGTGCTTCCTGAGTTGGATTAGGGCGGTTCCCCATGATTTCTTGAAGGCGTTCCTTTCAAAGGAAGACAACAAATAGTCATTATCCATCCAATCCCTGATCACGTTTTCCAAGGCCCTAAGTTCAGCCCCAGTAGGACTTGCTAGGGTAGGGTGGCCGTGTCGTCGGTATCGGTCCCGATGGTAGAGACAATAAATTGAGAGGTCGTTTCGGTGTCGATCACACCCCGGACAAGAGCAAGGAAGTTCGCGGTTCCGCTTGGCTCTTTGCTTAATCCGGTTTGTGTCGTCGGTTTTGGACCTCTTAGTTCTCTCAAGGAGACCCTCAGTCATCCACGGCCTTAACGAAGATGGAAGCGATGATAGGACGACCGAGTTGGGAGACACCATGCTGATCACTGCAGATAGTGACACCGACTGACGCTAAGGCTCGACGACCTAGGCAGTTGTCTGGGTAGATGTAATCTTTAGCGGCCCTTCGCCAGAACTGAGAGTCTAGCTTGAGGTCCTCCATGATTTGTTTGGGGTGATAGGGTCCTGCTTGAGCAAAAGCGAAGTAGTCCATGAGTATTGGGACTATGGATGCGTAATTGTTGATGGTATCCATTCTGTTTCTGGTTTGTCGTTTCTGGTTTGCCATAGGCGAAACCTAGGTTTGCGCTGTCGCGCATTTGATTATTGATCATTTTTGAAAATGACTGATGGGTAGGAGCAGGACACATTTGGTTCTTCTCCTATTAAGGGTGTCGACGCTTTTGAGTTGCTTGAAATCGACCCTAGGAACCTTAGGCTGCTAGGGGTATCTGATCTTCTCTCTTAATAAGGGTGTCGACGCTTTTTGCTTTTGGGGTGCTATTTTCATAGCCCCAATCGCTTGGAGGGCGATCCGGCAAATTCATTGTTTGCCCGGCCTCCGTTGCCTTTGCTGTAGCGACTTCGACAATCTTATTGATTTCATCGAAAACCGTCTCAGTACACTTCTCAGTGATGATCCCGAGATCAGGCTGAGGTCTTAGTTTGTAAGGATATTCATTCCCCAAACCATACCATGGGTGAACTTTGCGGTTCTCCTTAATTAGGGTGTCGACGCCTTGCGTTTGGCTAGTACGGAAGCCATTGGAGCGGTGGCCTCTGGGTTCAGGATCATCGACACCTCCGTCCGAAAAGACCTCGCCAGTTGGTGGCTCAGGCGCATCCCCACGTACAACAGCCAAGAGCTGGTTCGCCCAAGGTGACCAAATGCAATAGCGATTAGCCGCTTGCGATATCGTGCAGTACGACAATGGTTGTCGCCTGTGGAACAGATGCTTGTCTTCTGGGTTCGGTAATAGAAGCTGAGGTGTAAGAAGGATATCTCGGACGAGTGGGGAGTGACCGTCTCTCGCTAATCGAATGATGGTTTCGATATATCCAAGCCGTTCGAATGGTGGGAGGGAATAGAGCCGCTCTGCCATACGTAAGGCGAGATCGAATTTCTCAGCTTGTTCCCGAGCCTTGGTCAGACTGTTTGCAGCATTGGCCGGGGTATTGATTCGCTCACGTTTTTTCGAGGCGTTCTTTCGGCACTTGGGTGAGCAATAAGTTTTGTTGCTTCGGTATTTGAACAGGGTGCCGCAGTTGGGGCAGACAGATTGCTTTGGGGCTGTCTTGGGTTTCTCGCGTGAAACCTCATCGACAACAGAGGGACCTGATAGGTCCGTTTTGAAAACGTCCACTACAGTCCGATTAATCAGAAAGCGTAGACAACGAGTTCGGCGTTTCTGCCGTTCGCCAGACCAAGAGATTGGACGCGGCGTTCGACTTGTCGGCTAGATCGCGCTTCCATCTGGACAAGGCGCTTCATTGTGATGTTACCCGTGGCTGGGTCTTTGGTCTTCAAGCTGGCTTCGTAGATTTTCATTCAGGGCCTCCAAAGGGGTGGTGTTGAAACGGAGAATGGAACAAAAAAGGCGACCCCAGATTGAATCTGAGGCCGCTTCAAGTTCCCGCTAACCGGTCTCAGCGACCGTAAGAAGCCCACTGGTGGGGGGCTTGTTGCGAGCGTCGATGGTTTGGGTGGACTACCTCCGTCTCCAAAATGGGAGAGCGCAAAGGCAAGGGCTGGGTTAAATCCAGTCTGATCTCAGGGTAACCAAGGGTCGAACCCGTACAGAAAACTTACACTGTTGATTGTAAGTTATTGAAATTTATAGGGTTGGTGTGATTGTCGAGGATCGTAGTAGGGAAAGTTTGTTCACGTAGTATGTGCCGTATGGCACGTTTATTATTTGACGCAGCGAGGCAATGCGATCTCAAACCGTACTATGTGCTATATGACACTTTTATTATTCGGTTGCGCTAGCTGGGTCGATGTGGAGGTGCAGTGTACTCCGTATGAGCACTATATCCTGACCACTCCCAACCTAGGGCTTCACCGCCAGTTTTAGCCGGGTTCACCTAGGGGGTACGGGGGGAAGGTGGGCGAGTAGTCCTCGTAAGTACACAGACAAATTTTTTGAGTTTTGATCTCCCTTGGGTTGTCAATCCACGGCTGATGGGTATCAGTTGATATCTAAAACGTTTCAAAGTGGCGGAGTTCGAATGCAGAAAACCTATACAACTGACCAACTGTTTATCAAACACGATGACCTTATTGATCTGCGTGGCGATGGGAGGCTAAATCTTGGAATTAACAATGATGTAGCCATGAAACTTCATGCATCTGGATTAGGGCCGAAGAAAGGAACGTCTGATATTGCGGCGGCATTCTTTGGCTGGGTAGCTGTTGGTGCGTTTCTGGTATCAATCTACTTTAGTTTCACGGATAAGTGGTGGTGGTTCATTCCCGGTTTCATCGGGATGCGAGTTGTTTGGAGCGCAGTTAAAAGCGCAACGCCAAGCAATTATTTGGACGCAGCAATGTACGACGCAGACTTTTATGAACGCTGTCGGCAAGCGGGTCTTTGGTTCTATCAGATGGACGAAGATGTTGCGGAAAACTATTCTGTCCGGGGTTGATAGCTTTACCCAAAAGATAGCCGGAAAACGGAGAAGGTGAGCATGAAGTACGTTTCCCCCTCAGTCAAAGAGACGGCATTCAACTGTCCATATTGCGGCGCACTTGCGAAGCAATTCTGGTACTGTCTTTTGGCCCAGCCCATCCGTGAAGATCATCCACTACCGCACATCTATACTCTCAAAGAAAATGAAAACTGGAATGCAGATCAAATTGGCGACCCAGAGGTTAAAAAATCTGTGCAGGAGTGGATCGAAAAAATGGCGGACGGACTTCCATTCTTCGAGAAACTGAATGAAAGCCGCTCTTCGCGAATTTATTTGAATAACGTCAATATTTCTAAGTGCTACAACTGTAGCCAATTGTCTTTGTGGCTGCACGACAGGTTGGTGTTCCCGGAAATGGGAGAAGCGCCTCCGGCAAATCCTGATATGCCCAAGTGTGTCCTTCGGGACTACAACGAGGCGAGTAGAATACTGAACCTGTCTCCGCGTGGCGCAGCAGCATTGATCCGTCTCGCGATTGATAAGCTATGCGGCGAGTTGGCTAATCCGAAAAAACCTATCAATGAGAACATTAAGACACTTGTTGCCAACGGCTTGGATAGCCGAGTTCAAAAGGCATTGGATGCGGTCAGGGTCATTGGAAACAACGCAGTACATCCGGGACAAATCAATCTCGATGATGATAGAACGACAGCAGAGAGCCTATTCAGGTTACTCAATGTGATTGTCGAGAAGATGATCTCAGAGCCCAAGCACATAGACGAAGTGTACGCGATGCTTCCTGAGGGTGCGCTCAACGCTATTGAGAAAAGGGACAAGAAGCCGGAGGACAGTTAGTTCAAGTGCTTGGACAGTTCGAACTGAGATCGACTTAGTTGGGGGGGGTTCGCCCCGACGCTCTCGGTGTAGTTCCTGTTGCTTCGCCGCAAGGGTGCGGTGGTGTTACGAATACTGATCATCGTGTCTTTTCTCCTGTAGCGATGATGGTGGATTACTGGTTGTAGGTACTGGGGAAGGAGACGCTCAGGCTCCCCCCGAGTTCTTGGTAGAGGGCCTCAAAGGTGGACCTTACGATCTCGCTGAGGTCGCCTCGTTTGGCGTAGACAGACATGCCAATGTCGTCGCTGTTGGAATGGCCTACGGCTAGGTTTCGGGCTTCCTTGGCGACACCTGCGTTCACCAGAGCCGAAACCGCAGAACGACGGAATGAGTGCATGTCCCATTGGTTGTTGTCTGGGAGCGTCTTACGTGCGCTCTCAAGAGCCTTACCTAGGTAGTGGACAAGGGTTCGGTCATAGCCGCCACGCTTTAGGCGAGGGAAGAGGATGCCAACATTGTCGGGGCATGAAGGTTCGGTGATCCTTGCGCGTCTTACAGCGGCTCTCAGCAACTCACAGTCGCTATCTCCGCCAACAACAACCAAACGGTTTCCAGCTTCGGTCTTGGCTTCGCGTATCGCCAAGCGGATGTGGTCGTCTCGGTCGTCAATGTCATGAAGGTGCAGTCCTGCGATTTCCCCAAGTCTGCATCCGGTTACCCAAAGCAACCTCACTGTGACGAACATTTCGAACTGGTATTTGAGGCGGGTGTTGCCAGCGATGTATTCGAGAAGTGCTTCCGCTTCATCTCGGGTGACAGGTCTCAGGTTCTTCTGTCGAGGGTCCACCTTCTTCCGTTGCCCGGCCAATCGGCGCATTAGGGAAGAGAAGGGGTTCTTCATGTCCTGATCGACAAGCCCCCAATGCTCCAAGACACGCCAATACGAGGCGAGACAGATTTGGTGGGTGGACAAGCTACGGTGTGACAGGGGCTTGCCTGTCCGTTCTGAGGGAGTGGTCTTTAGGTGGTCGATGTACTGCAACGCCATCGCCCGGTTGATCTTGGTGACCTCAATGTTGCCCGAGAACTCTTCGAACCTCTCAAGGATACGCTGGTACCGATGACGGGTCGCATTCTTGATTCCATCGCTCTCAGACAGCCAGCGCTGGGTTGTCTCTCGGACAGTGGTGCCTACCTGTTGGCTCTTGGACGGTGTTGGGCGTTCTTCGTATTCCTCAAAGAGGCTGGCTTTGATTTCTGAAAGCACCGCAGCGCGGTTCGCCAAGGCTTCCGCTAGGTCGGATGTTCCGAGTGACCGGATGATTTCTTTCTTGCCAACAACAGGTTGGATTTCGGTGGGTACGGAATACCGCAACGAGTAAACGCTTCCGCGCTTAAAGATGCCCTTGGGAAGTGTACGGGTCATCGCTCAATCTCCCTTACATTGGAGAGAGCAACCCCTTGAAACTTAAGAAAATGGTGGGCGACCCTGGAATCGAACCAGGCGTGGGTCGCCCCGAGGGAGTTACAGTCCCCTGCCACACCTTGCGGCCTGTCGCCCACCGTGAGGCGCTGAATATCCAGAGCGGACATTCGCGTCAACCGGAAAATACCTTGCACAAGACATTCTCTCGGGCCATGGTCCGCGCTCAATCATCAAGGGGCCGAAAGCCATGAAAAAACCCACCTGGGTCATCGAAAAAGAGCGCGCGAAAAGAGCGGCCGCTGCGGAAACCGTGTGGTTGTTCGGCTTGCATGCTGTGCGCGATGCGTTGATGAACCCGAACCGGGAAAAGCTGCGGCTTGTGCTGACCAAGAATGCCTCGGATAAGCTGGCCGAGGCTGTAGCTGCATCGGGGATCGAGCCAGAGATTACCGATCCGCGGAAGTTTTCTGTCCCGATCGACAAGGGGTCCGTGCATCAGGGCGCAGCGCTAGAGGTTAAACCGCTGAACTGGGGTAGCCTGCGCGACGTCTGCGAACCGGGGCAGGGTGCACCCCGTCTGGTTTTGCTGGATCGCGTAACCGACCCGCATAACGTTGGGGCCATCCTGCGTTCGGCCGAAGTCTTTGGCGCCAAGGCCGTGATCGCCCCCCATCGCCATTCCGCACCGGAAACCGGGGCGCTGGCCAAAACCGCTTCGGGCGCGCTTGAACGCCAGCCATATTTGCGGATCAAGAACCTTGGCGATGCGATGCTTGAGCTACGCAAGATGGGATACACCATTCTTGGCCTAGCTGGCGAAGCCACCACCGAGATTGAAACCGCCGTAGCCGAGGCCTCTGACCGCCCGCTGGCGCTGGTTCTTGGGGCAGAGGGCCCCGGTTTGCGCGAACGAACCCGGGATTTGTGCGATGATTTGGTCAAAATCCCGTTTGCACAGGATTTTGGGTCACTGAACGTCTCCAACGCGGCGGCAGTCGCCCTATATGCTTCTCAGGCCCCCAAGGACTGAGGAGCTTATGGCTACAAAAATCGCCACCTGCTGTTACTGCGGTACTCGTGCTGCGCTGAAACTTGTTGGACATGTCCAGCACGAGCTGGCCTGCTCTGCCTGTGGTGCGCCGCTGCACGAGATCAAGCAGATGCCGTTGGAGCGGCCGGTAAAGGTGAAGCCGCAACACTCTTATCCGGCGGCATCTGTAGCCCGCTGTAAGAAGTCAGAGAAGAAGCGCCGCAAGAAAAAGTGCAAAAGCTTCTTTGAAAGGGACTTCTTTGACTTTGATACGCTAGAGGATCTTGTGGATGCGGTGGTCGATATCATCGATTAGCCCCGCGTTCACATTAACTTGAGCGTCCATGGTATTTTTCAAAATCGTACCTAGATGGAGAGGGTAGAAGCGGAGCACTGGAACTGCCTGCTTCATTTACTGTCCCTCGTTCCGACACCTCGCCCGGGCTTCTAGTCCGGGCGTTCTTTTTGTGCCATGACGGTCGGCGGAGCGCGCACTCCATAAAGGAATCGATCTTGATGACCACCTATAGTGACGAGTACCTGAAAGGGATTTTGACCCAGACCAAGGTCATTGCCCTTGTTGGCGCGTCTAAGAACGAAGAACGGCCAAGCAATCGTGTCGGTAAGTACCTTAAATCTCAGGGATACAAAGTGATTCCCGTCAATCCGGGGCTGGCGGGCCAGACCCTGTTTGGAGAGACGGTGTATGCCTCATTGGCCGATATTCCCGCCGAGATGAACGTTGATATGATTGACGTGTTCCGCCGGGCCGAGCAGGTCTGTCCGGTGTTGATGGAGGGGATTGCCCACCTGCCCACAGTCAAAACCATCTGGATGCAGTTGAACGTCATCAATCACAACGCCGAGGCCGAGGCGACCAAACGCGGTTTGAATGTCGTAATGGACCGTTGCCCGAAGATCGAGCATTCGCGTCTGATCACGGACGCGGCTGCCTGATCAGTCCTTGCGCGAGGCTTTCTCGGTAATGCCAGAGGTTCCCTCGCGCCGTTCCAACTCTGCCAGAACATCGTCCAGTGACACGTCACGCGTGGCAAGCATCACCAGCAGGTGATACAGTACGTCGGCGGCTTCGCTGGTCAGCTTGTCGCGATCGTTTTTAACGGCCTCGATAATGGCCTCGACCGCTTCTTCTCCGAATTTCTCGGCGCATTTCTCGGGGCCTTTGGCAAACAGCTTGGCGGTCCAGGAGCTTTCCGGGTCCGCGCCCTTGCGGGACGCGATGGTGGCGGCAAGACGGTCTAGGGCGTTCATGACAACCTCATCGGAATGCCGGCGTCGGCCATGTACTGCTTGGCCTCGCCGATTGTGTAATCGCCGAAGTGGAAGATAGAGGCCGCCAGCACGGCGCTGGCCCCGCCTTTGGTGACACCTTCCACAAGGTGATCCAAGTTGCCCACGCCGCCCGAAGCGATCACGGGCACGTCGACGGCATCAGAGATTGCCTTGGTCAGCGGCAGGTTGAAGCCCGCGCGTGTCCCGTCGCGGTCCATGCTGGTCAGCAGGATTTCCCCGGCACCTTTTTCGGTGACGAGTTTCGCGAATTCCACCGCGTCGATGCCCGTGGGTTTGCGCCCGCCATGGGTAAAGATCTCCCACCGGCCGGGTTCAACGGTCTTTGCGTCGATGGCGCAGACGATGCACTGGCTGCCGAACTGGTCGGCGGCCTCGGCGATCACGTCTGGCCGCGCCACAGCGGCAGAGTTGAAGCTGACCTTGTCGGCACCCGCCAGCAGCAGGGCGCGCACGTCTTCCACGGTGCGCACACCGCCGCCGACAGTCAGCGGGATATAGCACTGTTCCGCGGTCCGCTGGACCAGATCGAACATCGTTCCCCGGTTTTCATGGGTCGCGTGAATGTCCAGAAAGCACAGTTCGTCCGCGCCAGCGGCGTCATAGGCCTTGGCGGCCTCGACCGGATCGCCTGCGTCACGCAGGCCCACGAAGTTCACGCCTTTGACCACGCGGCCGTCGGCCACGTCGAGGCAGGGGATGATGCGAGTTTTCAACATGGGTGTCTGTTACCCTTGTTGAGGGGCAGGGGGCAAGGGGACTCTGCCCCCGTCGCAATTCAGCAAGTCCCGCAAGCTATTTTGATAAAAGGAAGATCAGGCCTTCAGCAGGTCCAGCGCCTCTTTCAAATCAATTGCACCATCATACAGCGCCCGGCCAGAGATCGCGCCGTTCAAGGGTGCGCCGCAGGACTTCAGGTTGCGCAGGTCGTCCAGCGAAGACACGCCGCCAGAGGCGATCACAGGGATCGACACGGCGTTGGCAAGGTCTGCCGTCGCCTCAACATTCGGGCCCTGCATCGCGCCATCGCGGTTGATGTCGGTATAGATGATAGCGGCGACGCCTGCGTCCTCGAACGACTTGGCAAGGTCGGTGACCATAACGTCGGTTTCCTCGGCCCAGCCTTTGGTGGCGACTTTGCCGTTGCGGGCGTCGATGCCCACGGCGACATGACCGGGGAAAGCTTTGGCCGCTTCGCGCACCAGATCGGGGTTTTCGACTGCCACGGTGCCAAGGATGACGCGTTGAAGGCCCTTGTCCAGCCAGCGCTCGATCGTGGCCATGTCGCGGATGCCGCCGCCAAGCTGGGCGGGGACCTTGGTGCGTTTCAGGATTTCCTCGACCGGGGCTGCATTAACGGGCTCACCCGCGAAAGCACCGTTCAGATCCACAAGGTGAAGCCATTCGCAGCCTGCGTTCACAAACTCCATCGCTTGGGCGGCGGGGTCTTCGTTGAACACGGTGGTCTGGTCCATGTCGCCCTTGTACAGGCGCACGGCGTTGCCGTCTTTCAGGTCGATGGCGGGATAGAGGATCATTGGGCTCTCCAAACTGGTCTTGGGCGGTGTTTTGCACCTATGGGCGCAGAATGCAACGGGACGTTCCGACCCAACGTCACAGTTGCCAGTTGACCGAAACGTAAGGCAGAGTTTTCGCGACTAGGGAGGAATCTATGAAGAAACTAGCAATCATCGCAGCAATTCTGGCCGCTGGGCCCGCATTTGCCGACCCGGTTCACGGTGTTTGGAAGACCCAAGTGGACGACGGCAACTACGCCCACATCACCATTGGCAACTGTGGCGAAGAAATCTGTGGCGTCATCAGCCGGACTTTCAACTCTGATGGCGAATGGAAAAGCGACAATATCGGCAAGCCGCTTGTCTGGGGCATGAATGCCAACGGCAGCAACTACAAGGGCGGCACCATCTGGCAGCCTTCGACCGGTAAGAAGTATCGTTCGAAAATGGCGCTGAACGGGGACGTTCTGAAAGTGTCGGGTTGCGTTGGTCCGATCTGCAAAAAGCAGACCTGGACCCGCGTAAAGTAAGACGGGCAGAGCGCCCGTCTTTGGAATTAGACGGCGCCGGCGTATTCACCGCGCGCCGTCTTACTTTTTAGGGGTCATGATCGTGGCCACGCCACGTTCCGCAAAATCCTCAACACCGTTTCCGGCGGCACTATGGCGAAACACCGTTGAAGGTGCGCGTAGGGGCCTAGCGCATTGTCGCGAGGGGCCAGAAACCCTGCAGACTTGCCCGAAACACCCTGTATCGCTCAGAATGGGGCATGGCGCTGCAATCAAAGACATTGGCCTTAGCCACTTTGCTGACATTGGTCTGTCACCAAGCCGTCTCTGCCGCGACGGTCTGCATTTATGACAGTACTTTGGGCCGGACGACCTATTCGGTCGACGGCGACAAAGGGGCGTACACATGGGAAGATCACGGGATCGCGCGTACTTGGGCGCTTAACTGCACCACGCAGCCAGATGACACCAGCGTCTGTCACAGATGGGTGGAACATGCGGAGCGTGGCCGCAGCGTGATGATATTTCAAATGCTGCCAGAGGGTGTCCTGATAGAGGCCTCATCCTGGGCGTTGCTGGATCACAGCACCGTCACGCTTACGCCCGGGTTTACCTGCTCGGCCGAAGGCAAATAGCCTTCTGGCGCCCCAAATAGATCAGGGAGCCCAGTTCAGGAAATTTCCAATGATGCGCAGGCCGTTGTCTTGGCTCTTTTCCGGGTGGAACTGAGTGCCAACGATATTGTCGCGACCAACGATGGCCGTGATCTTTCCGGCATAGTCGCAGTGGGCGATCAGATGCGCAGGGTCGGCCACTTTGAAGTGGTAGCTGTGCACGAAATAGGCGTGGTCGCCCGTTTCGATCCCTTCCAGCACAGCATGCGGATTGTCGATCACCAGATCGTTCCAGCCCATGTGCGGCACCTTTAGCGATGCATCAGAGGGCGCGATCTTTTCGACCTGACCGCCGATCCAATCAAAGCCGGGGGTTTCTTCATATTCCAGCCCGCGCGTGGCCAGCATCTGCATGCCGATGCAAATGCCCATGAAAGGTTTACCGCCGGTTATGACAGCGTCCTCGATGGCCTCGAACAGCCCGCGGTGGTCAAACAGCTCTTTCCGGCAAGCGGGGAAGGCGCCGTCTCCCGGCAGCACAACACGATCCGCGCGGCGTACCGCGTCAGGGTCCGAGGTCACGATGACCTCGCCCGCGCCGGTTTCCCGCGCCATGCGTTGAAAGGCCTTCTCGGCCGAGTGCAGGTTGCCGGATTCGTAATCGACGATGGCTGTAACCATGGCGCAGTCTCCTTTGCTGTGCTTCAGGTCGCGCGAATTGTCGGCGGGGTCAACCCCGATCCTATGGTTGTCGCGTCGCTGAGGCGTATGCCGAACCTGCGAAGTGCAGAGAAGTGGTTGCGCCGCCCAGTGGCGACGCAAGCAGCTTAAAGCGCGCCCTTGGTGGACGGGATCGCATCAGCCTTGCGCGGATCGGTTTCAACCGCCTCGCGCAGCGCGCGGGCCACGGCCTTGAATGCGGCTTCGGCGATGTGGTGGCTGTTGAACCCGTGCAACTGGTCCACGTGCAGCGTGATCCCACCGTGGGTCGCAAGCGCCTGAAAGAATTCGCGCACCAGTTCGGTATCAAACGTGCCGATCTTCGGGGTCGGCAGTTCGACATTCCAGATCAGGTAGGGACGGGCAGACAGGTCCAGCGCAGCCCGCACCTGTGCGTCATCCATCGGCAGGTGGCACGCGCCATAGCGGCGGATACCCTTCTTGTCGCCAAGCGCTTTGACCAGCGCCTGACCCAGGGCAATGCCTGTGTCCTCGACCGTGTGGTGATCATCGATGTGGTAATCGCCCTTGGCTCGGATCGTCATGTCGATCAGCGAGTGGCGCGCCAGCTGGTCCAGCATGTGGTCAAAGAACCCCACACCGGTCTGGTTGTCGTAAACACCCTGACCATCAAGATTGATCTCGACGGTGATATCGGTCTCCGCGGTTGCGCGGCTGACGGTTGCTGTGCGCATGGTCTGCTCCTTCACTCGTGCGGGCGGTATAGGAAGAATTCTCCCTAACGCCAAGAGCTTCGGCGCGGATCCTTGAGTAACGTTGCAGAAAGGCTATTGCCCGATCTGAGCAGTGGCCAAGCGTTTGAAGTCGTCAAACAAGGCCAGATCGTCCATCGGACGCGCGTTGAACAGCCCGACGACCACCGCGCCATCAGAAAACCGCAGGGCCACGCTGAAGGCCCCGGGCATGGTTCCGTAGTGGCTGATCTCCCCGTCCGGCCAATGACGCCAACCATCCCCATAGCATGAAGGTTCGGTCGCGGGACAATCCGCGGCGCGTCCGGCTGGCGCATCCCGCAAGAAGGCTGCGTAAGAGGCCGCATCAGAAATCCATCCCCCCGCAGCCCCGATGATCCGTGGGTCTAGGTTGGGATAAACAGGTTCTTCTGATCTTAGGTTCGGGTGTGCCGTGATCGTGGATGGCTCAAGGCTGAAGCCCTGTAGCTCTGGCAGAAGTGACTTTACCGCGGTCTCATAGTCCTGCCCGGTTACGCCTTCGATGACCTGTTCCAACCAGCAATATCCGACGTTGGAATAGGCGTATACGGTCCCGGGCGCGAAATCCAAACCCTGTTCCAGCGCGTCAGCAAGGATCGGCGCGCAATTCGTCAGCGGGCCGCTGTCCTGCGGGCGGGGCTCCAGAAACGGGTGGCCCGAGGCATCGCGGTCAAATCCCGCCCGATGGCGCAGCAACTGACCAATTGTCACCGCCTCGGCCCGTGGATCGGCAATATCCCCGTCAGGGCGGGCTATTGTCATCGCTGACGTTTCATGGGTCAGCTCACCCCGCTGGATCAAAACATGGATCGCGGCTGCAGTCACAGGCTTAGAGAGCGAGGCAAGGCGCAGCCGGTCGTCTGCCAGCATCGGCTCCGTCCGCGCCCAATCCCTATGCCCGAACGCCTGAACCTCTATCGGCGCACCGGGCTGGCCCACTGCCAAAACGGCACCGGGAATGTCGTATGTTTCCAGTAGTTCAGTGACAGTATCGGTCGTTTTCTCGAAGCGCATGTACCACAGCGACAGGCCCCCGGCTGCGATCAAAATCGCGGCGGCAAGGACCAAGCGTGTGTGGCGAGCCTTTGACATCTCGACTCAATTACCCTTCGGGCTTTAGGGGCAAATCGGGGGCGACGGGGCGCGGGCGCCCATCGGCGTCCAGCGCGACAAAGGTGAAGTTGGCCGAGGTCACACGTTCGCTGAACTCGCCAAATCTCTGCCTGCGCCACGCGATCACCTCGATCTTCATCGAGCTGCGCCCGACCTCTAGCAGTTTGCCATAAAGCGTGACCTCATCCCCAACCTTCACCGGCTTGTGGAACTTGATCTCATCGACCGCAATCGTCGCAGAGCGCCCCCGCGCCACCCGTGCGGCGACGTTTCCGGCGGCAAGGTCCATCTGCGCCATCAGCCAACCGCCAAAGATATCGCCTGACGGGTTGGTGTCGGCGGGCATGGCGATCGTGCGGATTACGGGTTCGACCCCTGCGGGCGGTTGTTCGGACATTGTCTTCCCCTGCTTTCAAAACGATCAGTATGACCAAGGGCAAGTTAAGGTCAGGCCAGTCCGGAAGGAAAGGAGTTTTGCAGGGCAGGGCGCTGTCTAGGGGTCGAGATGCCCGTAGTTGTTGTCCTTCATATCGCGAAGGCATAGACAAATTACACAACCAATGGGGGATCAGACCTTGGGCCGAAAAACGCTTCTGAACAAAATGTTACGCCCGATGGGCTTTGGAGTTCATCGATTAGGGTCTTCAGAGAAGACAGGCGAATTCGAAACGGCTTTGGTCGAGTTCAAGACCATGATCATCCCAAAACTCGCGCGGCAATTGGACTATCAGGTTCAGCGCGGCCCCTTTGCCGGACTGCAATTGCCCCCCAAAGGATCGTGGAGTGATTTGGACCTGTTCGCCAAGCTGATCGGGTCCTACGAGCAAGAAGTCTTTGACTTCCTCGAAGCCGAAATTCGGCAAGACCCGGACCTTGTGATCAACATCGGCGCCTCCGAGGGGTTTTATGCGGTGGGATTGAAACGCAGGCTTGCCTCATCCGAAGTCTACACCTTCGACATTGATATACCTTCCAGAGGAAGTCTTCAGGAATGCGCCGCGACAAATTCTGTTTCGGTTCATGTCCTGACCGAATTCGCGTTTTCTGACCCGCTTACCAGCATCGCTGGAATCGCTCGCCGCCCGTTTTTCGTTGTTGATTGCGAAGGTTGTGAAGCCGGGGTCGTCGATATGCCAGCGTCGGTTCGGGACCGGTCAAGTTTTCTGATAGAACTGCATGACCTGTTCCACCCCGGTTTGTCCGAAATGCTAGTCGAGACTCTGAAAGACAGCCACGATCTGCAAATTGCGTCTCAGCAATCCCGACAGGTAGAGGACTTTGCCGAGGTTTCTCAGTTTAGCCCGGTGATCGGAGCAGTATTGTTGAATGAGTTTCGCGCTGGCCAAATGCAATGGCTCTATGCGACCCCCAAGGGCGGTTGACCAATTCTGTCTGGAAGAAATTGGAGCGGGCGATGAGATTCGAACTCACGACATTCACCTTGGCAAGGTGACGCTCTACCCCTGAGCTACGCCCGCGTCCTTGGGTAGGGCGTGATTTAGCGACTGGTCGGGGGCACCGCAAGGGCTAATCCCCAGATTTTGTAAAAATTCTTCTGCGGGGGATCACCCCTCCCAAAGGGCGGTGCCGGGGTGGAATTGCGACCACGCAAACCAAAAGGCCTGATGGCTGCCAAGGTCTGACCCATCAACATCCACAGCCCGAATGCCCCCCGCGTCCAACTTAAGGCGGACGTTTTCAAAAGCGATCTCTTGCCCGTTTTGCAGGGCGATCAGCGCCTTTCCACGGGGGAAGGCGACCGGGGTGCCTGAGGCTGCGATCACTCCGATGATGTCCTCCTGAACCGGCAGGCGCGGGTCAACGTCGCCAATCGGGAAGATGGGTCCATCAGCATCCCGGTTGTTGCGGAAATCAAAGTCGCGCCCCAAGGCAAGGTCCTCGATCAGCACGGTCGTTTCTGGATGTTCCGTTTTCCAAGTGCCCCAGTCGGTTGTGATGACGGTGGCCTGATCCAGCTCGATACCCTTCTTTGCAAGCGGCCCCGTGACGGCCTTGCCGAGGAATGTGTCGAACACCGACCACGACGTGATGTCATACATCACCTTGTTCGACCTGCTCAGCAGACCCGAGGTCCGCAATACGGGCCGCTCCACCCCATCGGGCAGATTGTCCGTGAAATATGCCTGAGCCGCGCCGCATAGCGTGCAATAGGGGATGCCCAGATCGCGCCCGCCAAGCGTGTCATTGACCATCTCGCGGACCTCCATGATCCGACGCGGGTAGGCGCGGTATTCGCCGTTTACCTCGATCCCGAAGACGATATCGCTGTCCTTCAGCCATGTGGCGTCCTTGGCAGAGCTGACTTCGGGGTTGTCCGCCGCAGGGATGCAATTGCAGGGATCATCCGTGGTGCCATAAGGTCGATCGTCGACCATCACACCGCCCCAAGACACCAGACGCCAGTCGATGTCCCCCTCGACGAAGATCCTCTCCCATCCCGGAATGATGTTGGTGAAGATAGTGCGTTTGACCTCTAGGTAGTCAGGCGGGGCAGGGATGTCCCACGCAATCAGGTGGTCAGTGACGATCCCCCAATGCATCGTGCCCTTGTCCGTGATGCCCAGAAGGGCCGATGCAGCCCCGCCCAGTTCGGCGTTTAGCTGCGGATGGGTGGCGAAACGCATCAGGTCACTGATGATCCACGCCAGACGCGGGTCGCCAGACTCGGCCACCTCTGCCAGCGCCAGCGATTGGTCGCGTCCCCATCCTTGGCTGATGCTGTCGACAAAGGCCATTTTCACGGCCGTTTTGACCGTGGGCGATAGTGCGCCCGACGGCACCGGGGGTGGCGACCCGAACTGCTCGGTCACATAGGCGGGAAGCGCTGAGGTTTGTTGTGCACTGCTCGCCTGAACAAAAACTGTCAGTCCAGCCTGCGCCAAAGCTGCTGCGCGGGAAAAAGAGCCAGTGAACCAAGTCATCGCATCACCTTTCGCAGGGATCACCAGACCACCTTGGTTGGCGGCCCGTATCCTGCTTTATGCGGGTTTGATGCGATAACCAGCCAATCACGTTTGCTTCAGACACGGGTGAGCAAACATGCCCGAACAGAAAGACAGGCCCGTTCAAGACGGCGATTGTCCAATTTTTAAAGGAAAGAAATTGGAGCGGGCGATGAGATTCGAACTCACGACATTCACCTTGGCAAGGTGACGCTCTACCCCTGAGCTACGCCCGCGTCCTTGAGTAAGCGGGGATTTACTAACTCCGCCAGAGGGCTGCAAGAGGAAAATGCGCGTCTTCCACGTTTTTCAGTCTCGCACCAAATTCTTTGACCAAAATGGGCGAAAATTGGCTCTGCCTTCTGACGCGACCCGATTCAACCCAACCGCGCCCGGAAATCGTCAATCGTGTGTAAAAGCCCCTCTTGCAGGGACACCTTGGGCGACCAATTCAACAAGCGCTGTGCCTTGCCGATATCCGGTCTTCGGCGGCGCGGGTCATCCAGAGGCAGTGGTTCATGGCAAATCTCTACCCCGTCTTCCAACAGCGTACCCAATAGGGCCGCCAGTTCGGCAACGGTAATCTCGTTGGGGTTGCCAAGGTTGATGACTTCACCGTCGATATTGTCGGCGCTTGCCAGTGCTTTCAACCCCGCGACCATATCGGACACATAGCAAAAGCTGCGGGTCTGAGAGCCGTCGCCAAACAGGGTCAGGGGCGCGCCCGTCAGGGCCTGAACGACAAAGTTCGAAACCACCCGTCCGTCATTCTTTGCCATACCCGGTCCGTAGGTGTTGAAAATCCGCGCGATACGAACTTGCGTCCCATGCACGCGATGAAAGTCCATCAACAGGCTTTCAGCCGCCCGTTTGCCTTCGTCATAACAGGCCCTTGGTCCGATCGTGGATGTATTGCCGCGATAGCTTTCTCTTTGCGGTGTCTCCAGCGGGTCGCCATAGACTTCTGACGTCGAGGCCTGCACCAGCCTTGCGCCCTTGTCAGTTGCGAACTGGGCAAGGTGGTCTGCACCGTAAACAGAGGTGCGCCACGTCGAAATCGGGTCGGCTTGATAATGGGCCGGAGAGGCGGGGCAGGCCAGATTGAACACATGGCTGACGGGTCCGGGCAGATCCAGCGGGGTCGCCACATCGTGATCAATCACCTGAAGCCGGTTCTGTGCGGACAGGCTGGCCCGTGTCCCGGTGTGGAAGTTGTCAATCACTGTCACCCTTGCGCCGTCTTTTAGCAAAGACCGCACGAGATGCGCGCCGACAAACCCTGCGCCGCCGGCGACAACAATTTCACCGTCTTTGAAGTGGGTTACCTGTTCCGGCATCGTTTCCTAACCTCTTCCGCCGCATAGGCCATCTCGCTTTCAAATGTCATTGAGTGGGCCAGTTCACTTCCCTGATGCGCAATCGCTTCAGCCTCGGCGGGGTGCGAGCGGGCCCAGTCGACCTGCTGGTGTAAGTCGCTCAGATCGGCCTTGATCGGCACATAGTGTTCATAGGGTTTCAGCTTGTCGTAATACCATTGGCGGAATCCGGGCTGGCTTTCGACTTTCAGCACGCAGCAGCCGAACAGCAAGCGGTGATACAGGTTGTCCCATGCATTCGAATGACCATCGATATCCAGCGCGTATTTGCGGTCCAGCCAAGTTTCAGCCGCAACCCTGTCGCCCATCAGGCCCTCTGCCTGTAAAATCGGGGTCGCATCAAATCCCGCGACGAACTTCACGTCGATATCGGTTCCGCGGCAGGCATAGGCCAGACGAAGGCGCTGGGCGATGATGCCGTTCTCAGTCATATCGGGGCGCCCGAACGCAAATCCGGTATTGTTCAACCCGCCGCGCCATACGATCTGGTCGTCACGTTCCGACCAAGGGACAGAGTGTTCAGCCACCTGCCGTCGCTGCTCGGCATAGCCGCCAGATTGGAAGAAATATAGGTCCGGAACCAAACCTCTGTCCGGTAGAAAGCTTGAAAAGCCGATATCCGCGCAGCTAGGCAAATTCCCATCCGAGATGTCGCAGACAATGCGCACAGCCTTGGGCCCGGCCTTGGCGAAATAGTACATGTAGGGGCTTGATCTGTTCGACGCCGCTTCGAATGCTTTTCCACCCTCCAAAGCTTCAGCGCGCCAAGAAATGACGATTGCACCCTCACGCCGCTCGATCTGCAAATCCCAAGGTGTGATCGGATCGTCAGTGATTTCAAACCGGACAGAACGGAAAGCAGGATCAATGTCTTTTAGACCATATTTTCGGATACGCTTTCGGATGCGCCGTTCCAGACGGATGCGCCAAATGCCCGGCGGAATTGTTTTGATCATTCAACCTCTCCGCCAGCGGCAGCGTGTCGTGTTGAGCGGATCATAGAAAGGCGGCCGCGGCAGCGAAAGCGTTTTCGCCAAACGAACTTAAGCCGAGTAGCCCGATGTTACGGCCGGCGCAGCTTGCGAGGTTTTTTGCCGAACCCTAAGCCTTCTGCGCGAATCCGGTGGGGTTGCACACTCGTCGGGGTGGGCTGCGCTGCGGCCATCACCGCTTCGGGGTCTTCACCCTCCATGATCAGCCAGATGCGGTTTTGTTCCTGAATGATATCGACGATCTCGACGTCTTTCGTGTCTTCCAGGTCGAACAGCTTGCGCGCCAGCGGGTTGACCAGATGGCTCTCCACCCGGTTTGCAATTCCGCGGCCACCTTCCATCGGGTCATGGGTGCAGGCCTCGCGCAGTTTGTTCTTTGCCAGGGGCGAAAGCGTGACTGTAATACCGTGTTCCTGTTCGATTGCCTTAAGCACCCGCTTCACCGACCCTTCGAAGATCAAGCGGATCGTATTAGGGGACAGGAACCCGAAGGCGACGACATTCTGACCGATCCGGTTGATCAGTTCGGGCCGCTTCAGGTCAATCCGAAAGTGGTCCTGCACTGCGCGGGTGAATTTTTGCTCCAGCACCTCATGGCTGTCCGAGGGCAGCACGTTCATCCCGGCGTTTTCGACCCGAGAGCCAGTGGAAAGACCGATGTTTGAGGTGAAGATCAGCAGGGCTTCAGAGAAATACCCGGTCACCCCACGGGTATCGGTCAACCGGCCTTCGTCCAGAATTTGAAGGAATAGGTCCAGCACTCTTGGATGCGCTTTTTCGATCTCATCAAACAGGAACACCGAGAAGGGTTTCGACTGCAACGCGTTGGTCAGTTCTCCGCCACGTTCGTGGCCGTTTTGCCCGGCCGGTGCGCCAATCAGGCGCGCAATCGCGCGTTCGTCCATGAATTCGGACATATCAAACCGATGAAGGGCGGTGTCGTCGGCAAACAGCAACTCGGTCACGGCCTTGGCCATTTCGGTTTTACCAACGCCGGTTGGGCCGACAAAGAACAGCGTCCCCCGAGGCCGCGAAGACCGAGAGGATGATTGCAGCGCCGACATCCCCATGACCGACCGCGTCAGCACGTCGACGGTCTTTTCCACCGCATTCGGTTGCCCCTTGATGCGGGCTTCGATCAGGCTGCGGGCATTGGACACGCGCTCTTTCAGCAGGGAAGAGGCCCAAGGATCGCGCCGCTGGCCGGTTCGATAGATGCGAATGGCCTGTTGCAGCTTTTCCGCGCCAAGGTTCTCGACCCTAGCAATGGCCGACATCGCCCCCATCGCCTGCAGGGTGCTGCCTTCGCACTCTAGCGCGAATTGCTGAAGGTACTTCTGCTGCTCGGGCTCGGCCCCGGTGGCCTTCGAGGCTTCGGGGAAAAGGGTTTCGGCGAATAAGAAGCGGTCTTCCAGGTTCGGGGGTTCGACGTGAATTTCGCGGATAGAGGCATTCCCCACCACAAACCAATCGGGCAGGGTGGCGGGATGGTCGCAAATCCACAGTGTTGGGTTGTCGGGAGCGGTCTGGTCGTGCCCATGGGTGGGCCGGTCAATTGCCACGAAAAAATCGCTTAGCGGCTTCTCGGCTGTGCCATGCAACTGCGATGCATGGTCGATCATCAGCGCCACGCGAAACTCTGCAAATCCAGTGATCGCGCGTTGGGCAGCCGCAAGGTCTTCCAAAGATTTTGCCGTTGCCGGAATGGCCCTTTGCAACTGTTCGTGTTCGTCTTGGGATCCTTTGAAACGCGCAAGCCGAACCTCTTGGCGCAGACTGTCATATTGGAACAGTGCCTTGGTCTGATGGCGTTGAAGGATGTGCCAAAGCGTATCGGTCAGCTCTGCGAATCCAAGGCCCGCCTCGGTTTCAACCGGATACAGATCGCGGGTGTTGCCCCAGATTACCAAATGCTCGGCATAGGCTAGCGCCGAGCCGCATTCCTCGATCCAGACGGGCGGGTCATATGTCCCGCTGCCCACTGCGCCATGCCCTTTCAGAACAGGGGCGGCAGCGCCGGGTTTTGGCTGCGTGGGCAGATGCTGTCGGTCGGTCCGCGGCTTTCGGCTGTCCATGTCTTTAGCTTCTACTTCTTCACAGGCCCTGCTGTCACCGTGGGGCTGGCAGCCGACCTCTCCCTAAGTTTGAGATTTAAGATAAGGTAAAAATGGGGCGCGCCATAGGTCCTGCGGCATTATGCAGCGCGGCAGGTCAGACTTTGCGCCCGTTTGGTTTGAAGGCGCGGTTTTTGTGCGATGACTTTCTGGCGGATTGCATCTTTGCCGCCCACTGCGTTCTCTTTGTAGCAGTTATCAGCAATGCGTCGATTTTCACGCTCAATCGCTGCCAGCTTTAAGGGTGCTCCGAACCCGGCTCCAACGGAAAATGAACATCAAAGCGACCATACACACAATCAGACCGATCAGGTCGCCGATCGCATAAACTGCCCAAACTCCGATGACCTTATCCAGATCGATAATCCCCGAATAAACTAGAGTTTGACCAACAGAGTTAACAACGGAAGACAGGGCGCCTACCGCGATCAATCCCTTCCACTTGAGCTTTCTCGCGCCCCCGAAATAGACATTGAAGCCAACAAGCCGCGCTATCTCGAACGCAACAAAAGCGGAAGCGGATCCAACTAGGATGCCTTCTAGCAGGGCTGGTTCCAGAAAATTCACATCTTCGGACGGGCTGAATATCCAGACAGATAAGATCGCGCCAACTACTAAAGCGGGCACTGCTTTCCAGCCAATTGCCCAAGTGGCAAGTACCCTGACACCGTGAGGCAAATAGATCAGGCTCGCGAAAACTGTGATATCAGGCAGAATAATGCTTTGAACAGGCGTCACGACCAAAGCTATCAATCCATGACAAAAAACGTAGGCGGCGATGATGATGAAATAGATCATGAAAAGCGCTCACTCGTTAAATGTGAAAAGTGGCCAAGGTCAAATCTGTTGGTGCTCTGAAGATTGTCCCGCGTATTGATCACACTATCCGGCAATGGCGATTAGCTACCTGTAAGATCCTGACGCACCAAGTAAAGCTTGGCCTTATAGCCTTCCGCTTTCTTCAGCAGGCCCATGGAAACCAAGGAACGCAGCGCCCGGTGGTAAGACGCTTGGGCAATCCCAGCCGTCAGGTGGTGGTTTCGGATTGCGTCAGAGGAAACAACATTACCCTTCGCCCCTGACAGGGCGTGCGCCGCAAGGAACACATCCTTTTCGATGTGTGTGAGGCTATCCAGCCCGACCTCTTGCTCCATCTCGCGCAGCATGCTTCGCAGCTCAAAGAGGGCTGAGAGCGTTCCTTTTGATTTCTTTGTCAATTTCGTCTCCATCCCAAGGGTTCAAAAATGTCGCAGCAATTTTTCAATATTCTAATATTGTCATATTGACAATGATGCGGCGTTCAAAGAGTTTATTATTACTTCCTGAGAGTCCGTGAGTGGCAGGCTCTGGAGAGTTTCATTACGTTCTACCCCGGTTGCTGAATTGCGATCGGGGTAATTTTATGAACGTTGGTCCCTAAGATTTAGAGAGGTTTGTCCGCTGAATGCCGGTTTGGTTCGGCGTGTGGTCAACCGAGAAAATTCGGCTCTCTGTCGAGAGTTTCGGTTGTCAGCCGCCAGTGTGGCTCATGTGACGACTGACCTGACCGTCCGCGCGCTGGCGGGAATAGTCAAAATCGTGGCCCTTGGGTTTCAGACCGATCGCCTTGTGGATCGCCTCGACCAGCGGTTGGTTGTCGTCTGGATGGTCGCGCAGGGCTGGGCGCAGGTCGGCCATGTCTTCCTGACCCAGACACATGTACAGTTCTCCGGTGCATGTCATCCGCACGCGGTTACAGCTTTCACAGAAGTTATGCGACAGCGGGGTGATAAACCCGATCTTCTGCCCCGTTTCCTGCAATTGAACATAGCGGGCGGGTCCGCCGCTGCGTTCGGCCAGATCAATCAGCGAATACTGTTCGGACAACTGTCCGCGCAGGTCTTTCAGTGACCAATACTGGCCCACACGGTCTTCGTTGCCCAGATCGCCCATCGGCATGACCTCGATAAAGGTCAGGTCCATGTCACGGCTGTTGCACCACTCAACCAGTTGGAACAGCTCTTCCTCGTTGAAGCCCTTCAGGGCGACGACGTTGATCTTCACTCGCATCCCCGCAGCCTGCGCAGCATCGATCCCGCGCATAACCTGCGGCAGGCGGCCCCATCGGGTCACCCGCGCGAATTTCTCTTCGTCCAGCGTATCCAGCGAGACATTCACCCGGCGCACGCCCGCAGCGTACAGATCCTTGGCGAAACGCTCTAGCTGCGACCCGTTGGTGGTCAGCGTCAACTCTTTCAACGCGCCCGAATCCAGATGTCGGGTCATCGATTGAAAGAAGGTCATGATTCCCTTGCGCACCAAAGGCTCACCCCCGGTGATACGCAGTTTTTCGACCCCCAGATCGACAAAGGTCGAACACATCCGGTCCAGTTCCTCGAGCGTTAAAAGCTCTTTCTTCGGCAGGAACGTCATGTTTTCCGCCATGCAATAGACGCAGCGGAAGTCGCAGCGGTCCGTTACCGAAACCCGCAGGTAAGTGATGGCGCGGGCGAATGGATCGATCAGCTTAGGTGTCATGCCAGAAAACTAGGGCGGGAATCGACGCACGACAAGGATGATTTTGATCGGGTCTACAAGGCTTTGGTCGGAAGGTGACGCGCGGCCTCTTTCCGGGCAAAAGGCTTCATCCGGTCACCAAATGCGTCCAGAAATGCCTGCGCGCGTTCGGCATCGTGTTTTGACAGGTCGCGGACCCACCAGGCGATGGCTTTCTGGATGAACCACTGCCGGTCCTCGACATAAGATGCCGCCCAGTCCAAAACCCGCTCTCGGATTTCCAAATCCTGCGGTTTGGGAAAGTTTTTCTTCGCCCAGGGCAGGGTGATCACCAGCGCGGCACGCCGCGTCCACATGTGCTCGGACTTGGTCCATTCCTCGACCTCATCCACGCGGGACGGGTCCATGACCAGACGCTTTTGCCCAGCCATACAGGCGTGATCCACAATGGCCCAACTGTCGAAATCCGGTACCCACGACGCAATCAGGTCCCAAACCTCCTGATCCGGACGATAGCGCGCCTTGGTCAACAGCTTGGCCGCAGCCAGCCGCGCTTCGAAGATATTGGTGCCCCAAAGGGCGCGGGCCAATTCTACCTGTTCGTCGATGGTCAGCTCGTTTCGCCAACCTTTGGTCAGGTCATTTATGGCCGGGTTCGGAATGCCAAGATAGGGGCGGTCCACCTTGTGATAGGCGGCCATACCTCCGGCCCGTCCGGGTTCAACAAGCGCTTCCAGCGCGGCGAGAGCATCATCCAGTGTCATTTGAAATCCGTGGGGGCACCGTCGATGGTGCGTGTGTTGCGTTCTGTCCAATAGTCTCGCACGGCGTCACGTCCTTGGCGATCGGCCCATTTCTTCAGCGTGTCGCGTTCGCGCGGGGCCTCCATGTAAGGAACGGCATAGCCGCAAGAGGTCTGCACTAGGTCCACGGTCACATCATAGATCTGACGCGCGCCGGGGGCGGGATCAAAAAGGCCAAGCAGGTCATCCCAGTCCGCGTCGCCCTCGTGCACCGTGCGCGCCGTGCCATAGGTCCGCAGGATCAGGGGCCGCTTGCCAAAGCTGCACCACATCAGCGTGATCCGGTTCGCCTGCATCAGATGCGCGGCGGTCTCATTGCCAGAGCCCGTCCAGTTCAGCCACACAATCCGGTTCGGCCCCAAAACCCGCAAGCTGTCCATCCCTTTCGGAGAGACATTCACGCGCCCCTCTGGGCCGGCCGTGCCGGTGAAAAAGATCGCCTGTTCTTCAATGAAGCTGAGGTGATCGTCTTCGATCTGATCAAACTGCTTGGCCATAATGCTCTCCGCTACGGCCCGAAAGACCCGCGCCCCAAGGTCATATGCAACTCATATGTAAGTCATATGCAGGTCATATAGCCGATTCCAGCCCAAGCAAGCGGCTGGACGCGGCTATTCCACCGTCACGGACTTTGCCAGATTGCGCGGCTGATCCACGTCTGTGCCCTTGGCAACAGCCGTGTGATAGGCCAGCAATTGCGCGGGCAGGGCGTATAGGATCGGGGCCAGAAGGTCGGGAACTTCGGGCAGGACAATGCTGTTCCAGATTCCCTCACCAGCAATCTCGACTCCCTTTGCATCCGACACCAGCAGCACCTTGCCACCACGGGCCATGACCTCTTGCATGTTGGAAACCGTCTTGTCGAACAGCGCGTCACGCGGGGCCATGACAATGATCGGAACATGCTTGTCGACCAGCGCGATGGGGCCGTGTTTCAACTCTCCCGACGCATAACCTTCAGCGTGTATATAGCTGATTTCCTTAAGTTTTAGCGCGCCTTCAAGGGCCAGCGGGTACATGTCTCCGCGTCCAAGGAACAGGATGTCCCGCGCCTCTGCCAGCTTGGCCGAGATCGCGCGGATCTGGCTTTCCTGACCAAGGGCTGCGTTCATCAGGCCCGGCAGGTTGCGCAGGTCGGTAAGGTGTTTTTTGACCTCGTCCTCGGTCAGCGTTCCCCGGGCCAGACCCGCCTTCAGCGCCATCAGCGCCAGCACGGTCAACTGGCAGGTAAACGCCTTGGTCGAAGCGACCCCGATCTCGACTCCGGCCCGAATGGGCAGGGCCACATCGCTTTCCCGCGCGATCGAGCTTTCGGCGACGTTCACCACGGATACGATTTTTTCAGCTTTCCCGACGCAGTATCTCAGCGCGGCCAATGTGTCAGCAGTCTCGCCCGACTGGCTGACAAACAGGGCGACTGTCTTGCTGGGGATCGGGGGCTCGCGGTACCGGAACTCCGAGGCGACATCGACGTCGACTGGCAAGCGCGCCAGCTTTTCGAACCAGTACTTCGCGGTGAAACATGCCAGATAGGCGGTCCCGCAGGCGACCATCGAAATGCGCTCTAACGCATTGAAATCAATGTCGAGTTCCGGCAGCAGCGTCTCGCTTTCGACGTGGTGGCGCAGGGCGTCCCCCAGCACCACGGGCTGCTCTGCGATTTCTTTGGCCATGAAGTGCTTGTGGCCAGCCTTGTCGATCTGTGCCTGATCCATGCGGATGATCTTGATTTCGCGGTCCGTCTGGTTGCCCGCCTCATCGAAAATCTGCGCGCCGGCACGTGTGATGATCGCCCGGTCGCCTTCTTCCAGATAGGTGATCTTATCGGTCATCGGGGCCAGCGCAATCGCGTCTGATCCGACGAACATTTCGCCCTCGCCGTTCCCAATCGCCAAGGGTGATCCCTTGCGCGCCACGACCATCAGGTCTTCTTCAGCCTCGAAGATGAAACACAGCGCAAAGGCACCTTCCAGACGGTCGATTGTCTTGAAAGCCGCTTGAGCCGGGGCCAGTCCTTCGCGCATGTAGAAGTCTGCCAGTTTGGCGATGGTTTCGGTGTCAGTCTCGGATTCGAACTCTGCGCCTTTGTCTTCAAGTTCGGCGCGTAAGTCCTTGAAATTTTCAATAATTCCGTTGTGAACAACGGCTACGGGTCCAGCCTGGTGTGGGTGCGCGTTATGCGTCGTCGGTGCGCCGTGGGTCGCCCACCGAGTGTGGCCGATACCAATCTTTCCGCGCAGCGGGTTGTGCACCAAATGGTCCGACAGGTTGATCAGCTTGCCCACCGCGCGACGACGATCAAGCACGCCGCCATTCACGGTCGCAATCCCCGCACTGTCATAGCCGCGGTATTCAAGCCGCTTCAGCGCCTCAAGAATAATGGGCGAGGCTTCGTGGTTTCCAAGAACGCCGACAATACCACACATTATTTCGTCTCCTGTTTGCGGGCCTTCTGGGCGCGCAAGCGATCAAAAAACCGCCGGGCAAAGCCCAGCTTGTTGTCCTGCCTTGTACGGGCCACAGCCATGGCGCCGTCGGGAACATCTCTGGTGACAATGGTTCCGGTCGCGGTCATCGCCTCGTCGCCAACTTTGACCGGGGCAACCAGCATCGTGTTCGAGCCAATAAAGGAACGCGCGCCGATTTCAGTGTGGTGTTTAAACACGCCATCATAGTTGCAGGTGATGGTGCCTGCACCGACATTGGTGGCCTCACCGATCGACGCGTCCCCGACATACGACAGATGGTTTACCTTTGCGCCCTCGGCGATGGTGGCGTTTTTCACCTCGACAAAGTTGCCGATGCGCACATCTTCGGCCAGTTCGGCGCCGGGCCGCAGGCGGGCATAGGGACCAACGATCGCACCGCGCGACACGTGGCACCCTTCCAGATGGCTGAATGCACGCAGGGTTGCGCCGGATTCAACGGTGACCTCGGGGCCGAACACCACGTTGGGCTCAATTACTGTGTCGCGGCCAATATAGGTGTCGTAGGCGAAGAAGACGGTCTCGGGTGCGGCCATCGTCACCCCGTTTTCCAAGGATTCAGCACGTTTTCGGGCCTGAAAGGCGGCTTCGGCAGCCGCTAGTTCGGTACGAGAATTGACGCCGAGCGTTTCAGCTTCGTCACAGGCAATGGCGGTCGCGGTCAGACCTCGGTCACGCGCGATCGCGGGGACGTCGGTCAGATAGTATTCGCCAGCCGCATTGTCGTTGCCAACCGCGTCAAGCAGGTCGAACAGGGTCTTGGCATCTGCGGCCAGTACACCGCTATTACAGAAGGTGATCTTACGCTCTGCATCGGTGGCGTCTTTAAACTCTACGATGCGTGCCAGATCGTCGCCATCCATGACCAAGCGGCCATAACGGGCGGGATCTGCGGCGTTGAAGCCTAGGATAACCACGTCATGCGACGCGCGCGCTGCGACCAGCGCCTCTAGCGTTTCTGGCGAAATGAAGGGGGTATCGCCGTACAGGACGATTACATCCCCATCGAAATCCGCGAGTGTCTCTTTGGCCTGCGCGACCGCGTGGCCGGTGCCAAGCTGTTCCTCTTGCAGAACGATCTCTGCGGATTCATCAAAGGCCAGCGCGGCCTTGCGCACCTGTTCAGAGCCGTGACCTGCGATGACGACGACTTTCTCGGGCTCCAGCACAGCACCAGCGCGCATTGCATGCGCCAGCATCGGTGCGCCCGCGATCGGGTGCAGCACCTTTGGAAGTTCGGAATTCATCCGGGTTCCTTGACCTGCGGCCAGGATGATCAGCGCTGTGGGCATGGGATTTCCCTTTTCTTCTGCTCGCACTCCTTTTATCGGGGCAGGGACGCTTCGCAAGTCCAATGGGCATCAAAAGGCGTTTCGTTTCGTTTCAGGGATCGGCGGTTTGTCGCCGGAGAGGGGCTGGATGCGCACCGTTATTTTCGACTTGGACGGCACTTTGGCTGATACCAGCGGCGACCTGATCGCTTCGGCAAACGCTTGTTTTACAGGGCTTGGGTTGGGCGAACCGCTTGATCCGGTGGCTGATCAGCTGACCGCTTTCCAAGGGGGGCGCGCGATGTTGCGGCTTGGATTCTCTCGTGTGAGGCCAGAAGCGGATGAGAGCGACGTTGATGCCCAATTTCCGCTGCTGCTGAAGCACTATGAGGCGGCAATCGACGTTCATACGGTTCTCTATCCCGGGGCCGTCGAGGCGGTGGAAGGCCTGTTGTCGAACGGCTTCAAGGTCGGAATCTGCACGAACAAACCCGAAGGTCTGGCAGAAACACTTATGTCCCGGCTTGGTGTGCGGGACCTGTTCGGATCGCTGATTGGGGCCGATACGCTTCCGGTGCGCAAGCCTGACCCGGCACCCTTTGTTGCCTCTGTTGAACAGGCAGGGGGGCGTGTTGATCGCTCCTTGCTGGTCGGCGATACGGTGACGGACAGGGATACGGCCAAGGCAGCGGGCGTGCCGTCGGTTCTGGTCACTTTCGGTCCAGAGGGGCAGGGGATTTCACGATTGGAACCAGAGGCCCTGCTGCACGACTATGGTCAGATGTGCGATGTCGCGGAACGATTGCTTGGCCGTTGACGGCCCCGAATGATCTGCTCATTCTCGCGCTATGACTGACGAGATTTTCACTGGGTCTTTTACCCAACAGGAACCCATCCCCGAAGAGGGGATCGAGGCAGCTGTCGCGGTTCTGCGTAGCGGACGTCTGCACCGTTATAATACGGTCGGAGACGAGGCGGGTGAGACCGCTTTGCTGGAACAAGAGTTTGCGGCGCTCACGGGTGCCAAATACTGTCTGGCTGTCGCGTCGGGCGGGTATGCGATCGGATGTGCCTTGCGCGCGGTGGGCGTTCAGCCCGGTGATTCCGTGCTGACCAATGCTTTCACGCTGGCGCCCGTTCCCGGGGCGATCGCGGCGCTTGGGGCCAAACCCGTCTTCGTCGAGGTTACCGAGGACCTTCTGATCGATCTGGAGCACCTGGCCCGTCAAATCGCTGAGACAGACGCCAAGGTTTTGTTGCTGTCACACATGCGTGGGCATATCTGCGATATGGACGCCTTGATGGCGATTTGTGACACGGCGAGTGTCAAAGTGATCGAGGATTGCGCCCATACGATGGGGGCCAATTGGAATCGCGTCCCCTCTGGCCGGCATGGGGTCGCAGCGTGTTACTCCACCCAAACCTATAAACATGTGAATTCGGGGGAGGGCGGGTTCCTGACGTCGGACGACGAAGTTCTGATGGCGCGCGCGGTGATGCTGTCGGGCTCTTATATGTTGTACGAACGCCATTTGGCTGCGCCCTCTGCCGACGCTTTTGAAAAGATCCGTTTGGAAACGCCCAACGTGTCAGGGCGGATGGATAATCTGCGGGCGGCAATCTTGCGGCCACAGCTGAAGGGCCTTGCGGAGAATGCGCGCCGCTGGAACGCGCTGTATAAAGAGATGGAGGTCGGGCTGTCTGGTGTGAACGGTCTCGTGATTCCGCATCGTCCGGCGAAAGAAGGCTATGTCGCGTCCTCTTTCCAGTTCCTGCTGCCCGATTGGTCACCACAGGAGATTATCGACTTTGTAAAACGCTGCGCGAAACGCGGTGTCGAGTTGAAATGGTTTGGCGGGGCAGAGCCTCAGGGGTTTACCTCGCGATACGACAGTTGGCGTTATGCGGATGCGCAGAACCTGCCTCAGACTGATCGTGTCTTGGGCGGGCTGTTGGACATGCGTCTGCCCTTGACCTTCAGCACAGACGATGTCGCTTTGATTGCGCGCATCGTCCGGTCGGAAGTTGCGAGAATTATCGGGCATTAAGCAGAGCGCCTGCGGCGCAAGCCAATAAGCAGCCCATGCGGGCTGCGGTGGGCGCCTTTGAAGTGCGTCGAGACAGGGGGAAGTTCATGAAGATTCGGTTGCACCATTGCCATCAGACCCGTTCGATGAGGGTCTTGTGGCTTTTGAATGAGATGGGGGTTGATTTCGAACTGGCTGTGTACCCGTTTGATGGCTCTCTTCGCGAGCCTGATTTTCTTGCAATGAGCCCTGCCGGGCGTGTTCCTGCGCTGGAAATTGACGGGCAATCGATGTTCGAAAGCGGTGCCATGCTGGAGTATCTTTGTGATCTCTTTCCAGAGACTGGCATGGGGCGTGCCGCGGGGTCCGAAGAGCGGGCCGAGTGGTTGGTCTGGCTCCATTTTGCCGAAACCATTGGGCAGCATGTTGCGAATTTGAATCAGCAGATTTTGTTCATCTATCCCCCCGAGGCCCGTAGTCCAGTTGTCGTGAAGCTTGAAGGCAAACGTGCTGAAAAATGTCTGGCAGCCTTGGAAGACAAATTGGCCGATGGGCGTGACCATTTGCTGAGATCCGGGTTCTCGGCGGCTGATATCGCCGTTGGGCAATCAGTTTATATGCTGCGCCACTTTGTGCGGACCTCTGACTTCCCACATGTTGAAGTCTGGTATCACCGGATTACCGCGCGTCCGGCCTTTCAGAAGTCGTTGCCGCAAGACGGTGACCCGGTCTTGTGGGCACAGCAATTCTATTCGCTTGAGGCAGAGTGATCGGAAAAATGTATGCCTTGGTATACTAAATGGCCATTTGAAGCGAATTTAGCGCCAACACAGGGGGGTGGATTGGTTGACCCGGCACTTTCGTAGGAGTAAAGCTGCTGCAGCAATCAGGCGCGGTAGTCCGCGCGTTAAGAGGAGAGCCGCCCAGTGGAAGAACTTCTTAGAGAGTACCTCCCGATCCTCATTTTCCTTGGAACCGCCATCGCACTTGGGATTGTATTGATCCTTGCTGCAGTAATTGTTGCGGTCCGGAACCCAGATCCAGAGAAATTGTCCGCCTACGAATGTGGCTTCAACGCCTTCGACGACGCGCGGATGAAGTTCGACGTCCGATTCTATCTGGTCGCGATTCTCTTCATCATCTTTGACCTTGAAATCGCCTTCCTGTTCCCGTGGGCCGTCTCTTTCGGCACGATCGGCATGGTTGGCTTCTGGTCGATGATGGTGTTCCTGGCGGTGCTGACCATTGGCTTTGCCTATGAGTGGAAGAAAGGGGCCCTGGAATGGGAGTGATGACCGGCGCGAATACGGCTGGTGGTGACCGCGAGGTCGCAACCCAGGCGCTGAATGCAGAGCTGCAGGACAAAGGTTTCCTGCTGACCTCGACCGAAGACCTGATCAACTGGGCGCGGACCGGCTCGCTGCACTGGATGACCTTTGGTCTGGCGTGCTGCGCTGTCGAGATGATGCACACCGCGATGCCGCGTTACGACGTCGAGCGTTACGGGTTCGCCCCGCGCGCGTCCCCGCGTCAGTCTGACGTGATGATCGTTGCGGGTACCCTGACCAACAAGATGGCCCCGGCGCTTCGCAAGGTTTACGACCAGATGCCAGAGCCGCGCTACGTGATCTCGATGGGGTCCTGTGCGAACGGTGGTGGCTACTATCACTATAGCTATTCGGTGGTGCGTGGCTGTGACCGCGTTGTTCCGGTCGACATCTATGTCCCGGGCTGCCCTCCGACCGCAGAGGCGCTGGTTTACGGCATCCTGCAACTGCAACGCAAAATCCGCCGTACCGGCACGATTGTGAGGTAAGCGATGAGTGAAGCCCTGAAAGAGCTTGGCGCTCATATCGAATTGAAGCGCCCCGATTGCGTGTTGTCCTACGAGATCGTGCGCGATGAGCTGACCATGGTCGTCACCCCGGCCAATTTTGTAAGCTTTGTCGAGTTCCTGAAAACCGACGGGACCTGCAAGTTTTCGACGCTGGTCGACATCACCGCGGTTGACTACCCGTCGCGCGAAGCGCGGTTCGACGTGGTCTATCACTTCCTGTCGATGTACCAGAACCACCGTATCCGCGTGAAGTTCTCGGTACGCGAGGACGATATGGTGCCGTCAATCGTCGACGTGCATCCTTCGGCCAACTGGTTCGAGCGTGAAGTTTTCGACATGTTCGGCATCCTTTTCTCGGGCCATCCGGACCTGCGTCGTATTCTGACCGACTACGGTTTCCGCGGTTACCCGCTTCGCAAAGACTTCCCGACCACCGGCTACACCGAAGTGCGTTACGACGAAGAGCAGAAGCGCGTTGTGTACGAGCCGGTTTCGCTGGTTCAAGACTATCGCCAGTTCGACTTCATGTCGCCGTGGGAAGGGGCTGAATACATCCTTCCGGGTGATGAGAAGACCGAGGCGAAGGGCTAAGGAATGGGGCAGGCGACGCTCATGTATGGGATTGGTGCGACAAAAGCGGGGACCAGTTGGCTCTACCGTTATCTCGCGTCGCATCCTGAATGCGCGATGCCGCCGGTAAAAGAATTGCACTATTTCAACACCGATACTCCCGAAGCGCTAGAGCTTCAGATGGATCGTCTGGCTCGTCACGCTGTGACGACGGACGAAGGCGGGATCGTTGGCGGTCGTCGCTATCGCGTGTTGGAAGAGGCCAGCGAGATGTTGACCGCGCCGCGGGACGGCGATGCAGCCTATCTGGAATACCTTATGGGGCAGGCGGCTCAGGCACGGCTGGTTGGGGACATCACCCCGGCCTATAGCATGCTGCCCGCCAAAACCTTCGAGCGTATGTCCAAGCTGGCGCAGACCACGCGGTTCATCTATCTGATCCGCGATCCGGTTGCGCGTCTTTGGTCGAACGTGCGCATGGTGGCCCTGCGCAAGGAAAAGGCCAAAACCGATTATGCCGGTGTGTCTAATCGCATCATGGATCGTACTTTGCGAAAGTCCGATCATCGGGCGCTGAAACGTTCAAATTATAAAGCGACGCTTGAAGCGCTAGAGGCCGCCGTGCCCGCCGCTTCGCGTCTGGTTCTGTTTTTCGAAGAGCTGTTCACCGAGAAAACGGTGCGACGGATCTGCGATTTTCTGGGTCTTTCCTACGTTCCGGGCGATTTTTCGTTCCGGGTGAACGAAGGACCCGCGCTGGCGTTGGATGACGACCGGCGGGCATCCGCGCAGCAGCTTCTGCGCGACCAATACGAAGCCGTGGCGCAACGTTTCGGGCATCTGCCCGAGGCGTGGCAGCGCAACATGGTAGGGGTTTAAGACATGGACGGAAATTTCAACGACGCCCAAACCGGCGAACAGAAAATCCGCAACTTTAACATCAACTTCGGCCCGCAGCACCCTGCGGCCCACGGCGTGCTGCGCATGGTTCTGGAGTTGGACGGCGAGATCGTCGAACGCGCGGACCCACATATCGGCCTGCTGCACCGTGGCACCGAAAAGCTGATGGAAAGCCGCACCTATCTGCAGAACCTGCCGTATCTGGACCGTCTGGACTATGTGGCCCCGATGAACCAGGAACACGCATGGTGTCTGGCGATTGAAAAGCTGACCAGCACCGAAGTGCCGCGTCGTGCATCGCTGATCCGCGTTCTGTACTCGGAAATCGGCCGTATCCTGAACCACCTGCTGAACGTGACCACTCAGGCGATGGACGTTGGTGCGCTGACCCCGCCGCTGTGGGGTTTTGAAGCACGCGAAGAGCTGATGGAATTCTACGAGCGTGCCTGTGGCGCCCGTCTGCACGCGGCCTACTTCCGCCCGGGTGGCGTTCATCAGGACCTGCCCGAGAAGCTGATCGACGATATCGAGGCATGGTGCGACACGTTCCCTAACCTGCTGGACGATATCGACAACCTGCTGACCGAGAACCGCATCTTCAAGCAGCGGAACTGTGATATCGGCGTCATCACCGAAGAAGACATCCTGAACTGGGGGTATTCGGGCGTGATGGTTCGCGGGTCGGGTCTTGCATGGGACCTGCGTCGTGCGCAGCCCTATGAATGCTATGACGAGTTCGATTTCCAGATTCCGGTTGGTAAAAATGGCGACTGCTATGACCGCTACCTGTGCCGTATGCAGGAAATGCGCGAAAGCCTGTCGATCATGAAACAATGCGTGCAGAAGTTGCGCGTCGAAAAAGGGGATGTGCTGGCGCGCGGGAAACTGACGCCGCCGAAGCGGGGCGACATGAAGACCTCGATGGAAGCACTGATCCACCACTTCAAACTGTACACCGAGGGCTTCCACGTTCCGGCGGGCGAAGTTTACGCCGCTGTCGAAGCGCCCAAGGGTGAGTTTGGCGTTTACATGGTGTCCGATGGCACCAACAAACCCTATCGCGCCAAACTGCGCGCGCCGGGGTTCTTGCACCTACAATCGATGGATTACGTGGCCGGTGGCCACCAGCTGGCCGACGTGGCCGCGATCATCGGCACTATGGATATCGTGTTTGGGGAGATTGACCGCTAATGCTTCGCCGTCTGCACCACGAGCAACCCGAAAGCTTTGCCTTCACGCCCCCGAACCAACAGTGGGCGGAACTGCAAATGACCAAGTTCCCCGAAGGCCGTCAGGCCTCGGCCATTATTCCGCTGCTGTGGCGTGCGCAAGAACAGGAAGGCTGGCTCAGCCGTCCTGCGATCGAGCACATCGCTGACATGCTGGGAATGCCCTATATCCGGGCGCTTGAGGTTGCTACGTTCTACTTCATGTTCCAGCTGCAACCGGTTGGTTCTGTTGCGCATATTCAGGTTTGCGGCACCACGTCCTGCATGATCTGCGGCGCCGAAGACCTGATAGCGGTTTGCAAGGAAAAGATTGCTGCCAATGCGCACGAGCTGTCGGAAGACGGCAAGCTCAGCTGGGAAGAAGTCGAATGCCTTGGCGCCTGTGCCAACGCTCCGATGGCCCAGATCGGCAAGGACTATTACGAAGACCTGACCGCCAAACGCTTTGGCGAGATCATCGACGAACTGCGTGCCGGTAAGGTTCCGGTTCCGGGTCCGCAAAACGGTCGCTACGCGGCAGAGCCTCTGTCGGGTCTGACCTCGTTGACCGAGCATGAGAGCGGCAAGAAACAGTATAATGCGTCGGCGCAGCTGGCTGTGGATCTGGGTGAAACCGTCAAACGCATCGACGGCACCGAAGTTCCGATCCTGACCCCGTGGCTGAAAGGCCGCGACAAGTCGGCCACGAAGGCAGAAGCGCCTGCACCGAAAGCAGAACCGAAGAAAGCCGAGCCCAAGAAAGCTGCGCCGAAGAAAGCAAAGGCCGCCGAGGCGGCTCCTGCGACGGAGGGCACGAAACCTTCAGGGTTGGAAACTGCACGTGGCGGACAAGCTGATGATCTCAAGCAGATCAAAGGAGTTGGTCCGAAGCTCGAGGCGCTGCTGAACTCGATGGGTTACTACCACTTTGACCAGATCGCCGAATGGACCGCTGAAGAGGTCGCTTGGGTTGATCAGAACCTTGTTGGGTTCAAGGGTCGGGTCAGCCGCGATGCCTGGGTAGATCAGGCTAAAGTACTAGCCGCTGGTGGAGAGACTGAATTCAGCTCCCGTGTTAAAGATGGAGGCGTTTACGAGAAGTAAATGCCACATCTTAGGGAGAGAATATGTCTGAAACTGGAGGAATCGATAAGGCCAAGCTGACGGGCGGTATCGTCGGCGCGATCGTTGCGATTGTCTTGATCGTGATGGGAATGGTCATCTTTGGGATTATAGCTGGCGTTGTTGTCGGTTTTGTCCTTGCCGGGTATCTCGGCACTCAAGACGTAGGTGCGGCCCCCGCGCAGGAGGAGGCCAGTGCTGCAGTGCCTGCAAAGGCAGCGGCGCCGGTTGCGCAGGAAGAGGCTGCACCTGCTTCAAAACCCGCCCCGGTGGCGGATAAGCCCGCTGCCAAGTGGAAACCGTCGGCGGTTTTGGCGGGCGAACAGGAACTGGCGTCCCGAAAGGGGGCCTGGCGCTACAACGGCGCATGAACTTAGGCCCGGTCCCGGCTTGGGACCGGGCGGAACAAACGGCAGCGCGGTGGCGCTTGGCCCTGATGGAGAGATCACATGGCCCGGAAAACGGACCAAGAGATTGCACGACAGGGACGCATCGTCGCGTTGGTGATCGCAGGAGCCATGCTTCTGTGGATGGGAGCGCAGGTTTTAGGAGCGCAGTTGGGGCTTCCTCCCCGGTTTGCGTTTCTGATCGACCTGTTGGCTTTGGCGGCGTTCGTTTGGGCGTTCGTGAACATTTTTTGGATCTGGCGGAAACGCCGGGACAGTGAAGGACAGTAAGATGCTGAAAGATCAGGACCGGATCTTTACCAATATCTACGGCATGCACGACCGTACCCTTGCCGGTGCGAAGGCGCGTGGTCACTGGGATGGCACGGCTGGTATCATCCAGAAGGGCCGTGATTGGATTGTCGACCAGATGAAGGCCTCGGGCCTGCGGGGTCGTGGTGGGGCTGGCTTCCCAACGGGTTTGAAATGGTCCTTCATGCCCAAGGAAAGTGATGGCCGCCCGTCCTATCTGGTTATCAACGCCGACGAGTCGGAGCCGGGTACCTGTAAAGACCGCGAGATTATGCGCCACGATCCGCATACGCTGATCGAAGGTGCGCTGATTGCCTCTTTCGCGATGGGTGCGAACATCTCGTATATCTACATCCGCGGCGAGTTCATCCGCGAGCGCGAAGCGCTGCAGGCGGCGATTGACGAAGCCTATGACGCGGGTCTGCTTGGCAAGAATGCTGCTGGTTCTGGCTGGGACTTTGATCTGTTCCTGCACCACGGTGCGGGCGCTTACATCTGCGGTGAAGAAACCGCATTGATCGAAAGCCTTGAGGGCAAAAAGGGCATGCCCCGCATGAAGCCGCCATTCCCGGCGGGTGCGGGTCTGTATGGCTGCCCGACCACTGTGAACAACGTTGAATCGATCGCCGTCGTTCCGACCATCCTGCGTCGCGGCCCCGAGTGGTTCACCGGCTTTGGCCGCCCCAACAACGCGGGCACCAAGCTGTTTGGTATCTCTGGCCACGTGAACAACCCCTGTGTTGTGGAAGAGGCCATGTCGATCTCGTTTGAAGAGCTGATCGAAAAGCACTGTGGCGGTATCCGCGGCGGGTGGGACAACCTGCTGGCTGTTATCCCGGGTGGCTCGTCCGTGCCGTGTGTGCGTGGCGAAAACATGCGCGACGCGATCATGGATTTTGACTATCTGCGCGGTGAACTGGGCTCGGGCCTTGGTACCGCAGCCGTGATCGTCATGGACAAGAACACCGACATCATCAAAGCCATCTGGCGCCTGTCGAAGTTCTACAAGCATGAAAGCTGTGGTCAGTGTACCCCGTGCCGCGAAGGCACCGGCTGGATGATGCGTGTCATGGACCGTCTGGTGCGCGGCGAGGCAGAGGTCGAGGAAATCGACATGCTGTTCGACGTGACCAAGCAAGTCGAAGGCCACACCATCTGTGCGCTTGGCGACGCGGCGGCTTGGCCGATCCAGGGTCTGATCAAGAACTTCCGTGAGGAAATCGAAGACCGGATCAAGGCTCAGAAAACAGGTCGCATGGGGGCCATGGCGGCAGAATAATCGTGCAATTTCAGGGGCATCATAAAGTAGCACTAGCTGCCAAGCGGACGGGTAAGGGGTATTCTCTCTTGGCCGGTATCCGCCGTTCCGACGCGGAACGTGCCCCTTGTTATTGCATAGCGAAAGCTGCGCCTCCCACCTCTACCATCGTCGCAAATCCTGCGACGCTGATCGGAGGTGACGCATGAAACCCCTTATGACCACTGCAATTGCTGTTCTTTTGGCCTCGGCTTCGACCGTTCAGGCCCTAGCCAGCGAATTGCGTTATCACCAGCCCATCAATGACGGGCTGACCATCGTCGCTATTGCGGACATCCTCCGCAAAGAGTGCGATGAGATCGAGCCGCGGATGATCCGCGCTTACCGTTTTATCAAGTCGCTGGAATACACGGCCAAGGCCGATGGGTTCAGCGATGAAGAAATCGAGGCCTTTGTCGAGAACAAGGATGAAAAGGCCCGCGTCCAAGGCGCGGCCCGGGAATACTTGTACTCGAAGGGCGTCAATCTGGCCGAACCGCAGACCTACTGCACTGTTGGTCTCGCTGAAATTGACCGGAACAGCCAAATCGGCGCGCTGTTGAGGAGCAAATAGACTATGAGCGACCTTCGCAAGATTGTCATCGACGGGCAGGAGATCGAAGTAGATCCCGCCATGACCCTGATCCAGGCTTGTGAGCAAGCCGGGGTAGAGGTGCCGCGCTTCTGCTATCACGAGCGTCTGTCGATTGCCGGTAACTGCCGGATGTGTCTGGTAGAGGTCGTTGGCGGCCCGCCCAAGCCGGCTGCGTCTTGCGCGATGCAGGTTAAAGACCTGCGTCCGGGGCCGGAAGGCCAGCCTCCGGTCGTCAAAACCAACTCGCCCATGGTCAAGAAGGCCCGCGAAGGCGTGATGGAATTCCTGCTGATCAACCACCCGCTGGATTGCCCGATCTGCGACCAGGGCGGTGAATGTGACCTTCAGGACCAGGCCATGGCTTATGGTGTGGATTTCAGCCGTTTCCGTGAACCCAAGCGCGCCACCGAAGACCTGAACCTTGGTCCGCTTGTTGGCACCGCGATGACCCGCTGCATCAGCTGCACCCGTTGCGTGCGTTTCACCTCGGAAGTTGCTGGCATCACCCAGATGGGCCAAACCGGCCGCGGTGAAGATGCAGAGATCACCAGCTATCTGAACCAGACACTGGATTCGAACCTGCAGGGCAACATCATCGACCTGTGCCCGGTGGGTGCGCTGACGTCGAAGCCTTATGCCTTTACCGCCCGTCCGTGGGAACTGACCAAGACAGAATCCATCGATGTGATGGACGCTCTTGGATCGAACATTCGCGTCGACACCAAAGGTCGCGAAGTGATGCGCATTCTGCCGCGTAACCATGATGGCGTGAATGAAGAGTGGATTTCGGACAAGACCCGTTTCGTCTGGGATGGCCTGCGTCGCCAGCGTCTGGACACGCCGTATATCCGCGAAAACGGCAAGCTGCGCAAAGCAAGCTGGGGTGAGGCGTTGGACGCTGCCGCTGCTGCGATGAAGGGCAAGAAAGTTACCGGTCTGATCGGTGATCTGGCCTCTGTCGAAGCGGCCTTTGCTTTGAAACAACTGGTTGAAGGTCTGGGTGGTTCGGTTGAGTGCCGTACCAACAACGCCAAACTGCCCGCGGGCAACCGTTCGGGCTATGTGGGCACCGCCACCATCGAAGATATCGACAGCGCAGAGATGGTTCTGCTGATCGGCACCAACCCGCGTGTTGAAGCACCGGTCCTGAACGCCCGTATCCGCAAGGCATGGGCGGCTGGCGCAGATGTCGGTCTGATCGGTGAAGCTGCTGACCTGACCTATGATTATGCACATCTGGGCACTGACCGTGACACATTGGTTGATGTCGCGACCAAGGATGTGACCGAAGAAACCAAGGCGAAGAACACTGTTGTCATCGTTGGCCAGGGCGCTCTGCGTGAAGCCGACGGCGAGGCGGTGCTGAGCCAGGCAATGGCGATTGCCGAAGCCTCGAACAGCAAGCTGATGATCCTGCACACTGCGGCCAGCCGCGTAGGTGCGATGGACGCTGGTTGTGTGACCGAAGGCGGTCTGGAAAAGGCCATCGACGGGGCAGAGGTGATCTATAACCTCGGTGCCGATGAGGTCGAAATCGACGCGGGTGCCTTCGTGATCTATCAGGGCAGCCATGGCGACCGTGGCGCGCACCGCGCTGACATCATCCTGCCGGGTGCCGCATACACCGAGGAAAACGGTCTGTTCGTGAACACCGAAGGTCGTCCGCAGCTGGCGATGCGCGCTGCGTTCCCTCCGGGTGATGCGAAAGAGAACTGGGCCATCCTGCGTGCCTTGTCCGCGCAAACCGGTGAAGTGCTGGCATACGACAGCCTTGCCGCCCTGCGTCAGGCCCTGATCGCCGAAGTTCCGCATCTGGGTCAGATCGACGTGGTTGCCCAGAACGAATGGACGCCGATCAAAGCGAAGAAACCGGGTAAGGCCGACTTCCGCAACGCGGTTGCCGACTTCTACCTGACCAACCCGATCGCACGTGCGTCGGCCCTGATGGCAGAGTTGTCTGCCAACGCCAAGGCCCGCGCCGAAGCGCCGATCGCAGCGGAGTAATTTGTGCTGAACGCCCAGATCATATCCCCCCAGATGCAGGTCGCGAACCTGACAGTCTTGGCTCGCGGTGGCGAGAACGGGGCTGGTTGGGGCGTGTCTGACTCTGCGGCGATGTTTCGCAATAAATTCAACGAAGATACTGGCAATCGTCGCGCAGATGCTGTTAACAGCAACTCACCGATGCTGCCGCGCGGCATGCGTGTTTCAAACGCGCCTGCCACGACGAAAAACGTACCGTTTCGGACACACCGACGGACTGAGGGAATGAGGAACGATGGCTGATTTCTTGAACACTGGCTTCGGAACCTTCTTGCTGATAGCGGCTCAAGGCCTGCTGATCATCGGTTTCGTGATGATTTCGCTGCTGTTCCTTGTGTACGGCGACCGTAAGATCTGGGCTGCTGTCCAGATGCGTCGGGGTCCGAACGTGGTAGGGGCCTTTGGTCTGCTGCAATCGGTGGCTGACGCACTGAAATATGTTGTGAAAGAGGTGGTTATCCCCGCTGGCGCCGACAAGACGGTGTTCATGCTGGCGCCGATGATCTCTTTCGTTCTGGCGATCCTCGCTTGGGCCGTGATCCCATTTGCCGATGGCTGGGTTCTGGCGGACCTGAATGTCGCGATCCTGTATGTCTTCGCGATCTCTTCGCTAGAGGTCTACGGCGTCATCATGGGTGGTTGGGCCTCGAACTCTAAATACCCGTTCCTTGGCTCGCTGCGTTCGGCGGCACAGATGATCTCTTACGAGGTTTCGATCGGCCTGATCATCATCGGCATCATCCTGTCGACCGGCTCGCTGAACTTCACCGACATCGTTGCAGCGCAAGACGGCAAGTATGGCCTGTTCAGCTGGTACTGGCTGCCGCACCTGCCGATGGTCTTCCTGTTCTTCATCTCGGCGCTGGCTGAAACAAACCGCCCGCCGTTCGACCTGCCAGAAGCGGAATCGGAACTGGTTGCCGGTTATCAAGTTGAATACAGCTCGACCCCGTTCCTGCTGTTCATGGCCGGTGAATATATCGCGATCTTCCTGATGTGCGCACTGACCTCGCTGCTGTTCTTCGGCGGCTGGCTGTCCCCGATCCCGGGTCTGCCGGATGGCGCCCTGTGGATGGTCGGTAAAATGGCGTTCTTCTTCTTCCTCTTCGCGATGGTGAAGGCGATCACGCCGCGCTACCGCTATGACCAGCTGATGCGTCTGGGTTGGAAAGTTTTCCTGCCGATGTCGCTGGTGTGGGTCGTGATCGTGGCGTTCTTCGCGAAATTTGAACTTTTCGGCGGTGCATATGCCCGTTGGGTAATCGGAGGCTGATATGGCATCTATCGACTGGAACCGCGCGGGCAAATACTTCCTGCTGCACGATTTCTTCGTCGGCATGAAGCTGGGGCTGCGTTACTTCTTTGCCCCCAAGGCCACGCTGAACTATCCCCACGAAAAGGGCCCGCTGTCCCCGCGTTTCCGCGGTGAACACGCGCTGCGCCGCTATCCCAACGGGGAAGAGCGCTGCATCGCCTGTAAACTGTGTGAGGCGATCTGCCCGGCACAGGCGATCACCATCGACGCGGAACCCCGCGAAGACGGTTCGCGCCGCACCACGCGCTATGACATCGACATGACCAAATGCATCTACTGCGGTTTCTGCCAAGAAGCCTGCCCGGTAGACGCGATTGTCGAAGGTCCGAACTTCGAATTCGCAACCGAGACCCGCGAAGAGCTGTTTTACGACAAGGAGAAACTCCTTGCGAACGGCGAACGTTGGGAAGCGGAAATCGCTCGTAACCTGGAACTGGATGCGCCGTACCGATGAACGACCTAAGCAAACTCTTCGAGCAGATGATGGAACAAAGTCACGCTATGGCGAAGGCTTTCAATCCTGCTTTGGAAAGTTTCCAGGTCTCTGGGTTCGACAAGCTGATCCCGACCATGCCCAAGGACTTCATGGAGATGATCTGGGGCAACTCCTTTAACAAGGACGGTCTGGACGCAAAAACCCGCCTGCTGGTTGTTCTGGGTGGCCTGACCGTGTTGGGCGCACAGGCCGAGCCGCAGTTCAAACTGACTGTCCGCCACGCCATCGAGGCTGGCGCGACCCCGAAAGAGATCGCCGAGGTGATCTATCAGATGTCGATGCTGGGCGGTGTCCCGGCGATGGCCAAGGCGCTGCAACTGGCGCAAGAGGTCTTTAACGAACTTGAAGGAGACGAGGAATGAGCGTCGCCGATATCATCTTTTATGTTTTCGCCGTGGTGGTGGTGAGTGCGGGTTTCATGACCGTGATCTCTCGCAACCCGGTGCATTCGGTGCTGTGGCTGATCTTGGCCTTCCTGTCTTCGGCAGGCCTGTTTGTTCTGCTTGGTGCGGAATTCGTGGCGATGCTTCTGGTCATCGTTTACGTTGGCGCGGTTGCCGTGCTGTTCCTGTTTGTCGTCATGATGCTGGACATCGACTTTGCCGAGCTTCGGGCGCAGATGGCACGGTATATCCCCATTGCCGGCCTGATCGGCGTGGTGATCCTGATGCAACTGGGCATGGTCTTTGGCAACTGGCACGTGGCCGAAACGGCCGAGGCGGCCCGCGCGGCTGTAACGCCAGCCGTGGATGAGGTGCACAACACCGCCGCTTTGGGTCAGCTGATCTATGACGATTACATCTACCTGTTCCAGGCTGCGGGCCTGATCCTGCTGGTCGCGATGATCGGTGCGATCGTACTGACCCTGCGCCACCGCACGGACGTCAAGCGTCAGGACATCCTGGCCCAGATCTACCGCGATCCGGCGACCGCTATGGAACTGAAAGACGTGAAACCGGGGCAGGGGCTGTAAGCTTCTCCCAAGATAACAATCGGCCCCGGGCAACCGGGACCGCGATAGTAAAGACGAAATCGAGCCAAAGGCTCGGAGGGACGACATGGTTGGATTGGAACATTACCTGACAGTAGCCGCCGCGCTATTCGTCATAGGCATCTTCGGCATCTTCCTGAACCGCAAGAACGTCATCATTATCCTGATGTCGGTGGAATTGATGCTGCTTGCGGTGAACATCAACCTTGTGGCGTTCTCGTCCTTCCTGGGCGATCTGGTCGGCCAGGTCTTCACGATGTTCGTCCTGACCGTTGCGGCTGCGGAAGCAGCGATCGGTCTGGCAATTCTGGTTTGCTTCTTCCGGACCCGCGGAACCATCGCGGTCGAAGATGTCAACGTGATGAAGGGGTAACGGACAATGGCAAGCATCATCCTCTTTGCCCCGCTTGTGGGCGCGATCATCTGCGGCTTCGGCTGGCGGATCATCGGCGAAAAAGCCGCCATGTGGGTTGCCACGGGTCTGCTGTTCTTCGCCTGTCTTCTAAGCTGGATTGTATTCCTTGGCTTCGACGGCCAAATGCAACAGATCCACATTCTGGATTTCATCCAGTCGGGCTCGCTTGATACGGCTTGGGCCATCCGTCTGGACCGCCTGACCGCGATCATGCTGATCGTTGTGACCTCTGTTTCCGCGTTGGTTCACCTGTATAGCTTTGGCTACATGGACCACGACCCGCAGTGGGGCGAGGGCGAGACCTATAAGCCGCGCTTCTTTGCGTATCTGTCGTTCTTCACCTTCGCGATGTTGTCGCTGGTGACCGCTGACAACCTTGTCCAGATGTTCTTTGGCTGGGAAGGCGTGGGTGTCGCATCCTACCTGCTGATCGGCTTTTACTGGAAGAAACCGACGGCAAGTGCAGCGGCGATCAAAGCGTTTGTGGTCAACCGTGTTGGTGACTTCGGCTTTGCCCTCGGTATTTTCGCGCTGTTCATGCTGACCGACAGCATTGCGTTTGACGATGTCTTCGCGGCTGGCCCGGCGCTGGCAGACACAACCTTGCACTTCCTGTGGCGCGACTGGAACGCGGCTAACCTGATCGGCTTCCTGCTGTTCGTTGGCGCGATGGGTAAGTCGGCCCAGTTCATCCTGCACACATGGCTGCCGGACGCGATGGAAGGCCCGACACCGGTTTCGGCGCTGATCCACGCAGCAACCATGGTTACCGCCGGTGTCTTCCTGGTCTGCCGTATGTCGCCGATCTATGAATACGCACCGCAAGCGACCAGCTTCATCGTTTTCCTTGGCGCACTGACTGCCTTCTTCGCGGCGACCGTGGGTCTGGTGCAGAACGACATCAAACGCGTGATCGCGTACTCGACCTGTTCGCAGCTTGGCTACATGTTCGTAGCGGCGGGCGTCGGCGTCTACTCGGTCGCGATGTTCCACCTGTTCACGCACGCCTTCTTCAAAGCGATGCTGTTCCTTGGCGCCGGCTCGGTCATCCATGCGATGCACCACGAGCAGGACATGCGGAACTATGGCAACCTGCGGAAGAAGATCCCCTATACCTTCTGGGCGATGATGATCGGTACGCTGGCCATCACCGGTGTTGGTATCCCGCTGACGCACTTCGGCTTCGCTGGCTTCCTGTCGAAAGACGCCGTGATCGAAAGCGCCTATGCAGGTGGCACTGGCTTTGCTTTCTGGGCACTGGTTGTCGCGGCTTGCTTCACCAGCTTCTATTCCTGGCGCCTGATGTTCATGACCTTCTTCGGGGAAGAGCGTGGGGACAAGCATACGCATGAACATGCGCATGAAAGCCCGAAAGTCATGCTGATCCCGCTTGGTGCGCTGGCACTGGGTGCCGTGTTCTCGGGCATGGTCTGGTATGGCAGCTTCTTCGGTGACAACGTGAACAAGTTCTTCGGTATCCCGGCAGCAGCCTATGGCGAAGCGAAAGACGGCCATGGCGACGATTCTGCCAAGGGTTCGAAAGAGGCCAAGGCTGAGTACGCGGACTCCAATGGACATGAGGATCAATCGGACGATCATGCTAAGGCAACCGATCTGCACGGAACTGCACCTGAAGGCGCGATCTTCATGGGCCCGGACAACCACGTGCTGCATGACGCACACTATGTTCCGAAATGGGTCAAGATCTCGCCCTTCATCGCGATGCTGATTGGTCTGGGCGTGGCCTACCTGTTCTACATCGTGAACCCGGCGCTTCCGAAGAAATTGGCAGAGCAGCAGCGTCCGCTGTACCTGTTCCTGCTGAACAAATGGTACGTCGACGAGATCTATGACTTCCTGTTTGTCCGCCCGGCGCGCGCGCTTGGTAACTTCCTGTGGAAGAAGGGCGACGGTACTGTCATCGACGGTTTCCTGAATGGCGTTGCCATGGGGATCATCCCGTTCTTTACCCGCCTCGCTGGCCGTGCCCAGTCTGGCTACTTGTTCCACTATGCCTTTGCCATGGTGATCGGCATTGCCGTTCTGGTCACCTGGATGACGATCAGCGGAGGAGCTGAATAATGGAGAACCTCCTGTCCATCATCACCTTCATCCCGCTGATTGCGGCGTTGGTGCTGGCGTTCTTCCTGCGAGGCGACGATGAAGCCGCGCAAACCAATGCAAAATGGGTGGCGTTGATCGCAACCTCGGCGACCTTCCTGGTCTCGCTGTTCCTGATCGCTCAGTTCGATCCACAGGACACAGGCTTCCAGTTCGTGGAAGAGCGCGAGTGGCTGATGGGTCTGACCTATAAGATGGGTGTGGATGGTATCTCGATCCTGTTCGTGATGCTGACCACCTTCCTGATGCCGATTACGATCCTGTCGTGCTGGGGTGTGACCCACCGCGTGAAAGAATACATGATCGCCTTCCTGCTGCTGGAAACGCTGATGATCGGCGTCTTCTGTGCGCTGGACCTGATCCTGTTCTACCTGTTCTTCGAAGCAGGCTTGATCCCGATGTTCCTGATCATCGGTATCTGGGGCGGTCAGAACCGTATCTATGCGGCGTTCAAGTTCTTCCTGTACACGTTCATCGGCTCGGTTCTGATGCTGGTCGCTATGATCGCCATGTATATGGACGCAGGCACCACCGATATCGTCGCTCTGCTGAGCCACGAGTTTAGCGCGGGCCCGATCAAGGTGCTTGGCTGGCAGATCGCTGGTGGTTTGCAGACCATGATGTTCTTGGCTTTCTTCGCGTCCTTCGCGGTGAAGATGCCGATGTGGCCCGTGCACACCTGGCTGCCCGACGCGCACGTTCAGGCGCCAACCGCGGGTTCGGTCATTCTGGCGGCGGTTCTCTTGAAGATGGGCGGCTACGGCTTCTTGCGCTTCTCGCTTCCGATGTTCCCGGTTGGCTCTGATCTGCTGGCACCGCTGGTGCTGTGGATGTCGGCCATCGCGATTGTCTATGCCTCGCTGGTTGCTCTGGCGCAGCAGGACATCAAGAAGCTGATCGCTTATTCGTCTGTCGCGCACATGGGGTACGTCACCATGGGTATCTTTGCTGTGAACCAGCAGGGCATCGACGGTGCGATCTTCCAGATGCTGAGCCACGGCTTCATCTCGGGCGCGCTCTTCCTGTGTGTCGGCGTGATCTATGACCGGATGCACACTCGTGACATCGACGCTTATGGCGGTCTGGTTAACAAGATGCCGGCCTATGCACTGGTCTTCATGCTGTTCACCATGGCCAACGTCGGCCTGCCGGGCACTTCGGGCTTTGTTGGGGAATTCCTGACCCTGATGGGTATCTTCCAAGTCAACACTTGGGTCGCGATGATCGCAACCTCTGGTGTGATCCTGTCGGCGGCCTATGCGCTGTACCTGTTCCGCAAGGTTGTCTGGGGTGACCTGATCAAGGAAAGCCTTAAGACGATTTCCGATATGAATGTCCGCGAGCGTGCGATTTTTGCGCCGCTGGTGGTCATGACCATCCTTCTGGGTGTCTACCCGGCGCTGATCACCGATGTGATCGGCCCGTCGGTCGAGGCGCTGATTTCCAACTATGAGACCGCAATGGCGCAGGCCGACACCGGCGCGGCGGTCAAATTGGCTTCGCACTAAAGGGGCGTGACGATGATCTCTGCTGATATCAATGTAGTTCTCCCCGAGATCGTTCTGGCGGTCTACGCCATGGCGGCTCTGATCTTTGCGGTCTACACCAGCAAGGACAAAGCAGCGGGTCTTCTGGTCTGGGTCACCTCGGCGGTCTTCGTCGTGGTTGCGCTTTGGATCGGGATGGGCGGCAACGGCACGAAAGAGGCGTTCAACGGCGCCTTTGTCGACGACGGCTTCGCCCGTTTCGCCAAGGTCGTGATCCTGCTGTCTGCAGCTGCCGTGATGGTTATGGGTCAGGAATTCATGGCCAAGCGTGACCTGCTGCGGTTCGAATACCCAATCCTGATCACGCTGGCATCCGTCGGTATGATGATGATGGTTTCGGCTGGCGACCTGATGGCGCTGTACATGGGCCTAGAGCTTCAGTCGCTGTCGCTTTACGTCGTCGCATCGCTGCGCCGTGACAGTGCACGCTCGACCGAGGCTGGCCTGAAGTACTTTGTGCTGGGCGCGCTAAGCTCGGGCATGCTTCTGTATGGTGCGTCGCTGACCTATGGATATGCGGGCACCACCCTGTTCGACGGCATCATCGCGTCGATTGGAGATGAAGGTATCTCGCTTGGTCTGCTGTTCGGTCTGGTCTTCATGATCACCGGTCTGGCGTTCAAGGTTTCGGCGGTTCCTTTCCACATGTGGACCCCGGACGTTTACGAAGGTTCGCCGACCCCGGTCACCGCTTTCTTCGCGACTGCGCCGAAAATGGCCGCGATGGGCCTGTTCGCCCGTGTAATGCATGACGCCTTCGGTACCGCGACCCAGGATTGGGGGCAGGTCATTGCTCTGCTGGCGGTACTGTCGATGTTCCTTGGTGCCGTGGCCGCAATTGGCCAGCGCGACATCAAGCGACTGATGGCGTACTCGTCGATCGCCCACATGGGTTTTGCCCTGATGGGTCTGGCCTCTGGCACTGCGACTGGCGTTGAAGCGATGCTGATCTACATGACCATCTATGTGGCCATGAACGTCGGTACCTTTGCCTTCATCCTGTCGATGGAGAAAGACGGCAAGCCGGTTACCGATATCGACAGCCTGCAGATGTACAGCAAGGTTGAACCGCTGAAAGCGGCGGCGCTGCTTGTACTGATGTTCTCGTTGGCAGGTGTGCCGCCGATGGTTGGCTTCTTCGGTAAGCTGGCTGTTCTGCAGGCCGCTGTTGATGCTGGCATGGTCTGGCTGGCGGTTGCCGGTGTGATCGCGTCCGTGATCGGTGCGTTCTATTACCTGCGGATCGTCTTCTACATGTACTTCGGGGAAGAGCGTGATCAGGCGCTGGATACCTCTGGCAATCCGGTCCTGTTTGGCTTCCTGATGCTGTCGGCGTTCGTCATGCTGGCCGGTGTCATCAACCTGTTCGGCGTCGACGGCATGGCGGCCGCTGCCGCGGGTACCCTTGTCAACTAACCCGCTTCCGGGCGGGTATGCCCATATGCACCTCGGCCGGGTGGACAGCACCCAGGCCGAGGCCGCACGCCGGGTGGCCGAATTACCCGGCCCCACATGGATCACCGCTGACGAACAAACCGCAGGTCGCGGGCGTCGCGGGCGCGTCTGGTTAAGTCCCACCGACAATTTCACCGCAACGCTTCTGTTGCAGCCCAAAGAGGCACCGGAAGAAGTCGCCTTGCGGTCGTTCGTGGCCTCGCTTGCCCTGTTTGATGCCTTTGTCGAGGCGACAGGCCGTCCGCAAAGCTTCGCCCTGAAATGGCCCAACGACGTTCTGCTTAACGGTGGAAAGGTTGCTGGCATCCTGTTGGAAGGTGTCGGACACGGCAATCAGGTGGGGCATCTGGCGATCGGTATCGGTGTAAACTTGATCGGCGCACCGGAAGTCCGCGATCTGGAAGAGGGAGCTGTTGCCCCCGTCAGCCTTGCGTCTGAAACCGGGGTGACCGTAGTGCCCGGAGAGTTCTTGCAACTTCTGGCCCCGGCCTATGCCCGATATGAGGCGCAATTCACCACTTACGGTTTTGCACCTATTCGCGAGGCCTGGCTGGCCCGCGCTGCGAAACTTGGAGAGGTCATTACAGCCCGTACCGCCACGCAGGAATGGGTAGGAACCTTTGAAACCATCGACACATCCGGCAATTTGGTGCTGCGCACCGCCGAAGGCCAAAAGGCCATCGCTGCCGCCGATGTATTCTTCTAGAGGAGGCATCCATGCTTCTTGCGATTGACTGCGGAAACACCAACACCGTGTTCTCTATCTGGGACGGAGAGAAATTCCTCTGCACCCTGCGCACCTCGACACACCACGCCCGCACCGCGGATGCTTATTTCACGTGGTACTCGACGCTGGTGAAGCACTACGGGATCGAGGTGGACATTACCGAGGTGATCATCTCGTCCACCGTGCCGCGCGTGGTCTTCAACCTGCGCGTCTTCGCAGACCGGTTCTTTGGGTGCCGCCCGATGGTGGTTGGCAAGCCAGAGTGTCTGTTGCCGCACAATCCGCGCGTCGATGCAGGGACGCAGGTCGGCCCGGACCGTTTGGTGAACACGGCCGGGGCCTTCGATCGTCACGGTGGGGATCTGATCGTTGTCGACTTTGGAACCGCGACCACGTTCGACGTTGTTGACGTTGATGGTGCTTATATCGGTGGCGTGATTGCCCCGGGTGTAAACCTCAGCGTCGAGGCGCTGCACTCTTCTGCGGCCGCTCTGCCGCATGTCGACGTCACCAAGCCTGAAAAGGTGATCGGGACGAATACCGTCGCCTGTATCCAGTCGGGCGTCTTCTGGGGCTACGTCGGGCTGGTTCAGGGTATTTGCAACCAGATCCGTGCCGAATATGGGCGAGACATGAAGATCATCGGCACTGGTGGTCTTGCCCCGTTGTTCGCGCAGGGAGATGTGTTATTTGACACAATCGAAGACGACTTGACCATGCACGGCCTGACCGTGATCCATGCTTACAATAAGGAAAACAACAAGCAATGAGCAGTGAGAACCGGCTGATCTATCTTCCTCTAGGCGGGGCAGGCGAGATCGGAATGAACGCCTATGTTTATGGCTACGGGCCCAAGGATCAGGAACGCCTGATCCTTGTCGATTTGGGGGTGACCTTCCCTGACATGGACGGCACGCCCGGTGTGGACCTGATCTTTGGCGATATCTCATGGCTTGAGGCGCGCGCTGACCGGCTTGAGGCGATCTTTGTCACCCACGGCCACGAAGACCACATCGGGGCTGTGGCCCTTGGCTGGCCGCGCCTGAAGTGCCCCGTTTATACCCGTGCATTCACCGGCAATCTGGCCGTGCGGAAAATGGAAGAGCGCGGCGGTGACCCCGAGGCCGTTCAGATCGTGGGTGCCTATCCCGAGAAAGTCGACGTTGGGCCGTTCAGCGTGTCTTTCCTGCCAGTGTCGCATTCGATCCCCGAAAGCTCTGGCCTGATCATCAACACGCCTGCGGGCCGGATCGTTCATACGGGCGACTTCAAACTGGATGAAAGCCCGGTAGTGGGCGAACCCTTTGACCCCGCCCTGTGGGGCCAGTTGGGGCAAGAGGGTGTGAAGGTCCTGACCTGCGATTCCACCAATGTCTTTTCGCCGCAAGGCGGCCGGTCCGAGGCCACCGTTGGCCCGGGCATCCATCAACTTGTGTCTCAGGCCAAAGGCATGGTCGTGGCGACCACCTTTGCCTCGAACATCGCTCGCCTGAAAACGCTGGCCGAGGCGGGCAAGAATGCGGGACGCTCTGTTGTGCTGCTTGGCCGCGCGATGCGCCGCATGGTTGAGGCAGGCATCCAAAGCGGCGTCCTGACCGATTTCCCGACCGTCGTCAGCCCCGAAGAAGCAACGCAAATCCCGCGTGAAAACCTGATGCTGATCGTCACTGGCAGCCAAGGCGAACGCCGGGCAGCAAGTGCGCAACTGGCGCGGGGCAAGTACATGGGGCTTGAGATGAAAAAGGGCGACCTGTTCCTGTTCTCTTCCAAGACCATTCCGGGGAATGAAAAGGGTGTGATCCAGATCATCAACGCGCTGTCTGAGAAGGGTGTTGATGTGGTCGACGACAGCTCTGGCATCTACCACGTTTCTGGCCACGCCAACCGCCCCGACCTGAAGCGCGTGCACGAATTGATGCATCCCGAGATGGTCATCCCCATGCACGGTGAACACCGCCACCTGCGCGAGCACGTAAAACTGGCAGAAGAAAACGGCATCCCCGCGATCATTGCCACCAATGGCACGATGGTTGACCTGACGGGCCCCGTCCCAAAAGTAGCTGAATATATAGAGGCCGGGCGCACCTATCTGGACGGCGCTATCCAAATTGGCGCACTGGATGGCGTAGTCCGCGATCGTATCCGCATGGCTCTGAATGGGATCGTTCTGGTCAATGTCATCATCGATGAAGAGGACGAGCCGCTTGGCGATCCTTGGGTCGAACTGCGTGGTTTGCCAGAGACGGGCACTTCCAATGCGCCGCTGGCAGATGTGCTTGAAGGTGATCTGGGCCAGATGCTGGGTCGGACCGACGACAAGGTTCTGCGTGATGATGACAAGTTGGAAGACGCCCTGCGTCGCCGCACGCGTCAGGTTGCCAACGAAGAGATTGGCCGCAAACCCGAAGTCGTTGTGGTGATCAGCCGTCTGTCGGCTTAACCACTTGGTTTGCATTCACCTCCTGCGCTATCGTTAGGGTAGGGGGTGACGATAATGACGAATGCAGATCATTGGGAAAAGGTTTACCAGACAAAACCTGAAGATGCGGTCAGCTGGTTCCAGGCTGACCCTGCGCTTTCCTTAGAGCTTGTCCAAAAATACGCAGAGCCGGGTGACCCAATTGTAGATGTCGGGGCAGGGGCCTCGCGTCTGGTGGATCAGCTTGTCTCTGCTGAACTTGGTCCGATCACCGTATTGGATCTGTCAGAGGCCGCGCTGCGTGTCAGCCAAGTCAGACTGGGGGCAGCAGCAGAGGGAGTTACCTGGATCGCGACCGACGTGACAGAATGGGACCCACAGATCGCGTATCAGGTTTGGCATGATCGTGCGGTGTTTCATTTTCTGACGGATACGCAGGATCAAGAAAAGTACTTGTCGCGAATGGACGCCGCGCTTCAGCCCGGTGGTGTCGCGATCATTGCCACCTTTGCCTTGGACGGGCCCGAAAAGTGCTCGGGCCTGCCAGTTCAGCGGTATTCCGGTGAAACGCTAGAGCACAGGATCAACGCCTTTGCGCCAGACAGGTTTAAGCGCCTTGGCACCCAAGACGTTGTCCACGAAACACCATTCGAAACCAACCAACGGTTTCAGGTGTCTGTATTCCGCAAGTTGGCTTAGTTTGAACCGTTTTCCTCGGTTTCAGCTGCGCCTTCGGCCGGTGCGGGTTCTGATTCTGCTTCCACTTTAGGTTCCGGCTTCGGAGCCTTGAAAGAGCGCAACAGGAAGGCCGGAACGTGATCGCCCAGACCGACGACGGGCTCACCCTGCGAACGGCCGTTTCCACGACCGCCACGACGAGAGCGGGACCGGTTTTCGCGTTTTTCCTCGGCGGGCTTCTCAGCGGCTTCTTCGGACTTTTCGCGCGGCTTGCGGCCCTTGTTTGCCGGTTTTTCACCATCTTCATCGCGCGGCTTGCGGCGGCTGCGTGACGGTGCCTCGGGCAGCTCCGGGGTCTCGATCCGCGGGATTTCCTGCTTTACCAGATCCTCGATCTGGGCCAGGTATTTCTCATCTGCGGGGACGCAGATCATCATCGCGGTGCCTTTGCGCCCCGCGCGACCGGTGCGGCCGATGCGGTGCACGTAGTCCTCGGAATGGGTCGGGACGTCATAGTTGAAAACGTGGCTGACGTTCGGGATGTCCAACCCACGGGCGGCAACGTCCGACGCACAGAGGAACCGGATAGAGCCATCGCGGAACCCGTCCAACGTACGCATGCGGTGCGCCTGATCCAGATCGCCATGAATCGCGGCGGCATTATAGCCGTGCTTGTTCAGCGATTTCGCAACGATGTCGACTTCGGTCTTGCGGTTGCAGAAGATGATCGCGTTGGTACAGGCCTCGCCCTCACTATCGATCAGGCTGCGCAGAACCATGCGCTTTTCTTTGGCCTGACGGTCCTTGCGCGAGGATTTGAACAGAACAACGCCCTGTTTGATGTTCTCGGATGTGGTCGCGGCGCGGGCGACCTCGATCTTCTCGGGGTTCGACAGGAACGTGTTGGTGATACGTTCGATTTCGGGCGCCATGGTGGCCGAGAAGAACAGGGTCTGGCGCGTGAACGGCGTCAGCTGGAAAATCTTCTCAATGTCCGGGATGAAGCCCATGTCCAGCATCCGGTCAGCTTCGTCCACGACCATGATCTGCACGCCAGTCAGCAAGAGCTTGCCGCGTTCGAAGTGGTCCAGCAGGCGGCCGGGGGTGGCGATCAGGACGTCGACACCTTTGTCGATCAGGGCGTCTTGTTCCTTGAAGCTAACGCCGCCGATCAAAAGCGCTTTGGTCAGCTTGGTGTTCTTCGCATAGATGTCGAAGTTCTCGGCAACCTGAGCGGCCAGTTCTCGCGTCGGGGCAAGAACAAGGCTGCGCGGCATCCGGGCGCGTGCGCGGCCCCGGGCGAGCATTGTGATCATCGGCAGGGTGAAACTGGCGGTTTTACCTGTGCCGGTTTGGGCAATCCCAAGAACGTCGCGACCCTGAAGAGCAGGGGGAATGGCGCCGGCTTGAATAGGGGTAGGGGTTTCGTAGCCCGCGTCAGAAACGGCGGAAAGAACTTTGGGGTGCAACCCCAAGTCAGAGAACTTGGTCATTGAGATCCTTTGGCGCTGCGGCTCTTATGGAAGGCCGCAGTTCTGCGCGGCCCGATCAGCCGAATTGCCGATCGTCATCTAGGCCTGACGCATATGCGAAAGGCTTGAAACAGTCAAGATTGTCGGGGCCTTAGCCTTTATTTGCAGCAAGTGAAGTGTTCAAAACAACACCTTGGCCACCAACCAGATAGCGGGCGCAATAGCGGTTAGGCCAAGGCTCATGACGACGCCGTCTCTGGCAGTCAGGCCCAGACCGATCAGAAGGATATGGATCGAAAGGACAAATGGCAGGCCGGGGACAAAACCGATGAAGAAAATCACGCATCCCGTGAGCAACAGGATTAATGCATTGGCCAACTGAAAAGCGCGACTGTCGATGATAAAGGTTAAGCGCTCTGACAAAAGCAAACGCGCTTTTCGGCGGAGGGGCCGGGCACGATCCACTATGGATTTGAGCGTTTCGGTCTTGATGGTAATGCGGCGCAGGCGTGCAGGCATCCAAAGCTTTGGTTGAACGAACAGAAGCTGAATACCGATCAACACAAACACAATTGCCACGAGCCCCGGCATCCCGGGAACCATCCCGACCGGCAGGATAAGAACCGCAGACAGGATCACCAGCAAAGGGCCAGTGCCCCGTCTCCCAAGTGCGTCGACAAGCTCTCCGAGGGTGGTCGCCTCGGTTTCGTGGGCAACGGAGTGCAGATCGTCGAAGACCTCTGAAAACTGATCCTCTGTCTCGTCTTCAGGGGTCATCGGGTCAGACCTGCATTTCCTTGGTTGCGCTAAGCGTCAGTTCCGGGTGATCGCGTTCGATCCGGTCGATGTCCCACTGTAGGCGGGTCATGTAGACAAGATCGCCGTCGTTATCATAGCTGATATGGCCCTTGTTCTTGTTCACAAAGGCATCAACATCTTTTTCCGGTCCGGTGATCCAGCGGGCGCTGGTGAACTGGGTCGGCTCAAACCGTACGGGTAGCCCATATTCCAGTTCGATCCGGCTGGCGAGAACCTCGAACTGCAGCTGACCAACGACGCCTACCACAAAGCCAGAGCCGATCATGGGTTTGAAGACCTTTGCTGCGCCTTCTTCGGCAAACTGCATCAGGGCTTTTTCCAGATGTTTCGCTTTCAGCGGGTCGCCCGCGCGGCAGGCCCGCAGCAGTTCCGGAGCGAACGAGGGAATGCCGGTGACGCGCAGGGCTTCGCCTTCGGTTAGCGTGTCGCCGATGCGCAATTGGCCGTGGTTGGGGATGCCGATGATATCGCCCGCCCAGGCCTCTTCCGCCAGTTCGCGGTCCGAGGCGAGGAACATGACCGGGTTCGAAATGGCCATAGGCTTTTTCGAGCGCACATGTGTCAGCTTCATGCCCCGTTTGAAGTGACCAGAGGCCATGCGGACAAAGGCCACCCGGTCGCGGTGCTTGGCGTCCATGTTGGCCTGAACTTTGAACACAAAGCCCGAGACCTTTTTCTCTTCCGGCGCAATCTTGCGCGGCTCGGCTGCCTGAATCTGCGGTTCGGGCCCGTATTTGGCGATGCCGTCCATCAGCTCTTTGACGCCGAAACTGTTGATGGCAGAGCCGAACCAGATCGGGGTCAGTGTGCCATCCAGCAGGGCCTGCGGGTCAAGCGGCGGCAACAGTTCGCGGGCCATTTCGACCTCTTCGCGCAGCTGCTCTAGCAGGTTGGCGGGGATGTGTTCTTCCAGCTTGGGGTCGTCCAGACCTTCGATGGCGATGCTTTCAGCGACCTTGTTCCGGTCGGCGCGGTCCATCAGCTCCAGACGGTCACGCAGCAGATCATAGCAGCCCAAGAACTCTCGTCCGACACCGATCGGCCAAGAGGCTGGGGTCACGTCGATCGCAAGATTTTCCTGAATCTCGTCGATGATCTCGAACGTATCGCGGCTTTCGCGGTCCATCTTGTTACAGAAGGTAAGGATCGGCAGATCGCGCAGGCGGCAGACTTCGAAAAGCTTGCGAGTCTGGCTTTCAACGCCTTTCGCGCCGTCGATCACCATGACGGCTGCATCAACAGCGGTTAGCGTGCGATAGGTGTCTTCCGAGAAGTCAGAGTGGCCGGGCGTGTCGACCAGGTTGAAGCGGTACTTGTCGAAGTCAAACGACATGGCCGAGGCCGAGACCGAGATCCCGCGGTCCTGTTCCATCTTCATAAAGTCCGACCGCGTCCGCCGTGCTTCGCCTTTTGCGCGCACCTGTCCGGCCATCTGAATGGCGCCACCATACAGAAGGAATTTCTCGGTCAGGGTCGTCTTACCCGCGTCGGGGTGAGAGATGATCGCAAAGGTCCGACGCCGAGCAATCTCGGGCGGCAACTCTGGGCGGTTTGAGGCGTTGTCTAACATAGGCGCGATATAGCGATCCAAGAGGCGCTGTGAAAGACCCTAAAGCCAGCGGCGGGTGCGTTTCAAAAGCATGGCGTAGGGTTCGCCGAATTTCGTCTTCAGATAAGCCTCTTCCCGCAGCACGACGCCAAAGTGCAGGGTCAGCGCCAACAGGGGCGTGGTCAACAGACCCCAATCCAACGAGGCAGCAAGGGTCAGCCCAAGGTTCAGGGTGATCATGCCCAGATACATTGGGTTGCGGGTGAACCGGTAGGGGCCGTCGTTCACCAGCACCAGCGCGGGCTGTCGCGGATCAATATTGGTCTTCGCGCGTTTGAAGGCGCGGGTGCCAGAGACAGCCAGACCGCCGGCGAGCAACATCAGCAACACGCCAGCAACCAACATGGAGCCGCCCGGGGCCGGAAGAATTCCATATGGCAACAGCCATTCCATCAGGCCTGCGAACGCGGGTGCGGCAACGGAAACCGATGGCGGGAAGACGAGAATATTGGCGGTGTCTTGGCTCATAATCAAAGGCTACCGGGCAAAAAGCAGGAGTCCAGCTTTTCCTGAAATCGCTTCTTGGCAGCTCAGGGCTGGTAAATTTCTGGAAATCTGGTCCATATGGAGCATATCAAACCCGGGTGTTAAAAAGCCCGTAAAGAATATTAGGGGGAACCTATGGATTTGGGAATTGCCGGGAAGACGGCTTTAGTTTGCGCCTCGTCAAAAGGTCTAGGTCTGGGCTGCGCGACCGCGCTGGCCGAGGCTGGTGTAAATCTTGTGATGAACGCGCGTGGCGCCGAGGTTTTGGAAGCCGAAGCAGAAAAACTGCGCCAGAAATATGGTGTGCAGGTTAAGACCGTAGCGACGGATGTTTCGACACCAGAAGGTCAGGCAGAGCTGATCGAGGCCGCGCAGGGCGTGGACATTCTGGTCAACAACGCAGGTGGTCCACCTCCGGGGATGTGGTCTGACTGGGACCGTGAAGACTTCATCAAGGCGTTGGATGCCAACATGCTGGCGCCGATTGCGCTGATGAAGGCCTTTCTGCCGGGGATGATCGAAAAGGGCTGGGGCCGTGTGGTGAATATCACCTCTGGCTCGACCAAGGCACCGATCCCGGTACTGGGCCTGTCGAACTCTGCCCGTGCAGGTCTGACCGGCTATGTGGCGGGTACCTCGCGGCAAGTGGCGCAGTATGGCGTGAACATCAACAACCTACTGCCGGGCATCCACGACACTGACCGGGCCTCGTCCCTGGATCAGGGTGTTGCCGATCAGCAGGGGATTACGAAAGATCAGGCGCGGCAGAACCGTTACGCCACGATCCCGGCCAATCGCTATGGCACGCGGGAAGAGTTCGGCGCGATGTGCGCCTTCCTTTGCTCGCAGCACGCTGGCTTCATCGTAGGGCAGAACATCCTGCTGGATGGCGGTGCCATCAACTCTACGATGTAGGCAATGGCCAAGGGGTTCAGTCTGAAAGACCAGCTGTTCAATCGCGACAAGCTGGTCTACCTCGCCGGGCTGTTCCGTGACAGCGATCCGTCCTTTCCGGCGGATCGCTTCGTTGACGAGGTCATGCAGGACCTGCCAGCGCTAGAGCTGAAGCAGCGGATCACGCTGATATCCGAAGTGCTGGAGCGGTTTCTGCCAACCAACTTCACACAGGCAGCACAAGCCATTCAGAAGGCGCTGCCGCCGCCTTTGGACCCTTCCAAGACGGACGATGATTTTGGTGATTTCATCTTTGCTCCGCTTGGGGCCTATGTCGCGCGGCGGGGGCTAGGGGCGAATGACCTGCCGGTCGCTTTCAATCTGCTTGAGGAATTGACGCAAAGGTTCTCGGTCGAATTCGATATCCGTGCCTTCCTGAATGCTCACCCAGAGGTGACATTGGCGCAGATGCGCCAATGGGCCAGTCACCCGAATTATCACGTGCGTCGGCTGGTCAGTGAAGGGTCTCGGCCCAAATTACCCTGGGGGCAGAAAATCCATCTGGACACCCACGCACCGATCCCGCTGTTGGATGAGCTACACGCCGATCCGACCCGCTATGTTACGCGCTCTGTGGCAAATCATCTGAACGATATCGCCAAGATTGATCCCGATCTGGTGCTTCATACGTTGGGGCGCTGGCAGGATGAGGCCCGGCAGGACCCCAAAGAGTTGGGATGGATGACCCGCCACGCCCTTCGTGGGCTGGTGAAGAAGGGCCACCCGGAGGCGCTGGCTTTGCTTGGATTCCATCCGAACCCGCCCATCGAGGTGGTCATGTGGGCGCCGGGGGCCGCAGAAACCGGGCTGGGAGAGGCTGCAACCCTATCACTGAAGCTGCGAGCCAATGCCAAAGCAGCGCTTATGATCGACTATGTCGTGGACATGCCAAGACCCTCTGGCAGGGCCGCGTCCAAAGTCTTCAAGTTGAAACAGCTTGCACTGTCTGCCGGGGAAGAGGTCTTGCTGACCAAGACGCACCGCTTTGTGAAAGAGGCCACAACGATCACCTATTACCCGGGTCCACACGACCTGCACCTGCAGATCAATGGAACCCGGGTGGCAACGCTTCGGATCAACCTGACGCCGTAACAAACGCGCTTGCGGCGGGCTTGGGCGGTTGTTAAACCCTCGTAAAGTCCGATTTTTTTGATCGGAAATGCGAGGGATACAGGTGAGCGACACGACTCCACGTTTGGAAATCCGCAACCTCATGCGCCAGTTCGATGGGCGCATGGTGGTGAATGACGTGTCTCTGACTGTTATGCCGGGGCAGGTGACCTGCCTTCTGGGTCCCTCCGGTTGCGGCAAGTCCACGACCTTGCGGATGATCGCGGGCGTCGACATGCAGGACAGCGGTGAGATTTACGTCGACGGCAGTCTGGTCTGCGACACGGTCTTCCGTATTCCGCCTGAACGCCGGTCTGTTGGGCTTATGTTTCAGGACTTCGCGCTATTTCCGCACCTTTCCGTCGCCGAGAACGTGGCCTTTGGCCTGTCCGGCAGCAAGGAAGAGAAACGCGCGCGGGTCGAAGAATTGCTGAGCCGCGTGAACCTTTTGCGGTTCATCGACGAATACCCACACAACCTGTCCGGCGGAGAGCAGCAACGCGTGGCACTGGCCCGTGCCCTTGCTCCGCGCCCGCGCATTATGCTGATGGACGAGCCTTTCTCTGGTCTCGACAATCGGTTGCGTGACGAAATTCGCGACAGCACGCTTGAGGTTCTGAAATCCGAAGGCTCTGCCGTTCTTCTGGTCACGCACGAACCCGAGGAGGCGATGCGCATGGCTGATGAAATCGCGTTGATGCGTGACGGCAAGATCGTGCAGCAAGGCGCACCCTATAACATCTACAACTCGCCGGTTGACCTGAATGCGGCGCAGTTCTTCAGCGATGTGAATGTGATCAACGGCACGGTGCAGGGGGCGCTGACGGATACCGCGTTTGGCCAATTTCTGGCGCCCGGCGTGGCCGATGGAACGCGCGTGAATATCGTGATCCGCCCGCAGCATGTGAAGATCGACTTCGATCGCAGCGGTCGTGGGCCCGACCCCTCACCACAAACAGGAACACCCGCAAGGGCAATCGTGGAGCGCGCGCGCTTCTTGGGGAAGGAAAGCCTTGTGGAATTCCGGCTGGAGTATGACGGTTCTTACATGACGGCAGCGGTCCCGGCCGTGTTCTTGCCCGCGCCTGGAACCCCGATGTGGCTGATGGTGCGGCGCGAACGCTGTCACGTCTATCAAGAGACACCCGCGGCCTGACCCGGATCACGGCCCGGATTTGCGCCTTTTGATCCCTTGTTTTTCAAAAATCTCACTTATTATCGCCGCTAACATTCGTATTGCTGCAAATAAATTGGCAGAAATTGCGCGAAGGGGCTTTGAACTGGCCTCTCAAACAAATAAATACGTCTGGCAGAATTCAAAAAAGAGCGCCCCAATAGCGCTCTGTGGGAGAAAGAAATGCTGAACAACATTGGCCTGCCGGGCCTACTTCTGATCGCCGTCGTCGTTCTGGTGCTCTTTGGCCGTGGCAAGATCTCGTCGCTGATGGGTGAAGTTGGCAAAGGCATCACCGCGTTCAAGCGCGGCGTGAAAGACGGCACCGAAGAGCTGGAAAACCAAGCAGCGGAAGAGGCGAAAGACGTCACTCCGGAAGCTGAGACCGAAAAAGACAAGGCCTAATTGGCCCCGCGCCAATAAGGCAGGTTTTCTATGTTTGATCTCGGCTGGTCAGAGCTTCTGGTTATCGGCATCGTTGCGTTGATCGTGATCGGCCCCAAGGACCTTCCGGACCTGTTCCGGACCTTGGGCAAGTTCACGGCAAAGATTCGCAGAATGGCGCGCGACTTTCAGCGCGCGATGGAGGACGCGGCGGATGACGCAGGCGTCAAGGATGTCGCAAAGGACCTGAAAAGCGCAACCAACCCCAAAAAGATGGGTTTGGATGCAATCAACAAGGCTGCAGACGAGCTGACCGCTTGGGAGCCGCCTGAAACCTCTGATGCGCCCAAGACCGCCGAAATGACGGAAGAGCGCAAAGAGATGGCAGAAAAGATCAGGAATGCGACCGCCAAGTCTGCGCTTGATCGTCAGGTTGAAGAGTCCGCCGCGGCCGACGTCGACAATGAAGAAGGCTATGCGCCTCTGAAAGAGCCCGGAAAGGCCAAAGAATGAGCGATCAGGACGAGATCGACAACTCCAGCGCGCCGCTGATTGAACATCTGGCAGAGCTGCGCTCGCGCCTGATCTGGTCCGTCGCCGCCTTCCTTGTGGGGATGGTGATCTGTTTCACGGTCGGCGGGATGATCCTTGATTTCCTGCTGGTTCCGATCGAAAAGACCATGCGGTCCTTGGGTAATCCCAACCCGGTGATGCAGTACACCGCGCCGCAGGAATATTTCTTCACGTTGATTCGTATCTCTGTGGTGGGCGGACTGGCACTGTCCTTCCCGGTGATCGGCTATCAGCTTTGGCGCTTTGTTGCGCCGGGCCTTTATAAGAACGAAAAGAACGCGTTCCTGCCGTTCCTGATCGCGTCGCCCGTGCTATTCCTTCTGGGCGCGTCGTTTGCCCATTTCGTCGTCGTTCCTCTGGCGATGAACTTCTTCCTTGGGTTCGCGGATCTGCCGTCATTCGTGGCTGCCATGTTCGTAGAGGGCACTGGCGTTGCCGAGACCGCAGAAGACACCGGGATCGACATTGTCTTTAACGGTAAGGTTAACGAAACCCTTGATATCACGCTTAAAATGATCGTGGCCTTCGGCCTGTGTTTTCAGCTGCCGGTTCTTCTGACCCTGATGGGCAAGGCGGGTCTTGCCAGCGCCGAGGGCCTGCGCAACACGCGGAAATACGCGGTTGTCGGTATCTTGTCGGTTGCTGCTTTGGTCACGCCCCCGGATGTCACCACTCAGGTGCTGCTGTTCACGGTGGTCTATGGCCTTTATGAGATCTCGATTTTCCTTGTCGGCAGCGTCGAAAAGAAACGCGAGAAAGAGCTGAAAGAGCAGGGCCTTTGGTTCGACGACGATGACCTAGAGAACGCTTTTGATGCTGACGAAGCTGCAGACGCGGCAGAGCACAGTGCGGACGGTTCAAAGGAATGAGTAGCGAAGTCTATTTGCGCCGCATTGCCGAGGCGTTGGAGCGTCGCTCTCCTGCGCCTCTGGCCGCGCCTGATTTTTCTGCTGCGGACGCCTTTGTGTGGCACGTGTCGCCAGACAATCTGGCGCCCGTTCCGGATGTGGCGCGCGTGGACCTGTCACTGCTGATCGGCATTGATCGCTCGCGCGACACGCTTCTGAACAACACCCGGCAATTTGCTAAAGGGTTGCCCGCCAACAACGCGCTTCTTTGGGGCGCGCGGGGGATGGGTAAGTCCAGCCTTGTAAAAGCGGTCCATGCGCAGGTGAATGCCGAGGGGTTGCCATTGAAAGTGGTAGAGCTTCAGCGCGAAGACCTGCCATCGGTGTCGCGGTTGCTAAACCACCTACGGGCCGCGTCAGAGCATCGTTTCCTGCTGTTCTGTGACGACCTGTCGTTCAGCCATGATGATCAGCATTATAAATCCTTGAAGGCGGTTCTGGATGGCGGGATCGAAGGGCGGCCGGACAACGTGCTGTTCTATGCGACCTCCAACCGGCGTCACCTGATGCCCCGCGATATGATCGAGAATGAACGCTCAAGCGCGATCAACCCGTCCGAGGCGATCGAAGAGAAAGTATCTCTGTCTGATCGGTTCGGCCTGTGGCTGGGCTTCCACCCGTGCAGTCAGGATGAATACCTGGATATGATTCGGGGCTATTGCGCGGCTTTCGGGATCGAGATCGACGAAGACACGCTTTGGGCCGAGGCGATTGAATGGCAAGCCACCCGTGGCGCGCGTTCGGGCCGGGTGGCTTGGCAATTTGTTTGCGACCTTGCAGGTCGTCGCGGTGTCAGGATCTAAGGCAACAGCAGTCCGACCAATCCGGCGGCCAAGATCACCCAAACCTCATCGCGTTTGAACCCGGCGAGGGCGATCAGGGACACGCCGAAGATCGCCAATTGGGGCCACGCCTCTTCCAAGCCTCCGCTAAAGTCGATCGACCGCAGCAACGACACGGCTGCCGCCATGATCATTCCGCAGACCACAGCCCTTATGCCGCTTTGGGCCGCTTTGTAGTATGCGTGGTGGCTGATACGCTCTAACTGGTTTGCAGCCAGAACGATCAGCGTGGCGGGGGGAAGGAAGATCGCGATTGTCGCGACAATCGCCCCTGCGATGCCGGCGACCTTATAGCCCACGAAAGTCGCGCTGATCAGGATGGGGCCGGGGGTCACCTGTCCCAAGGCGATGCTGGCGGCGAATTCATCTGGACCAAGCCAACCCTGCGCGCCTACCACGGCCTCTTGCACCATCGGGATGAAGATATAGCCGCCCCCAAAGAGCATCAGGCTCATCCCTGCGAACAGCGAGAATAGTTGCGCACTGAGGGACGTGATATCCAGGCTGGGGAACAAAAGGAAGAGGGCGAGACACCCGACCAGAAAAGCCATTGCGAGCCACGACCCTAATCCAAATGAAACAGGGTTTTTGTGAGCAGTGGCAGAGGTTTCTGTGCGAGAGCTAAGGCGAAAGCGCAGCATGCCAACAGTAGCGGCACCCACGATAATCGCCGCCACGATCCAGATGCCGCCAACAAACAGGATCAAGCCTGCAGCGATCGCAGCCAAAGTCCATTCCAAAGGTCCGGGCAAAGCTTTGCCGCGCATCTTCAACGCCGCATTGGCGATAACCGCAGCAATTGCCGGGATGATGGCCGACAGGGCTTTTTCGGCCACTTCCTGACCTTCCCATGCGAAATAGACCGTGGCGAAACCCAGCATCAGGAAGAAGGACGGTAAGATGACCGCAGTGGCGCATAGGGCTGCGCCAAGGGTTCCGCGCAGGCGATTGCCGACAAAGGCAACGACATTCACCGCGACGGGCCCCGGAAGCAGCATCGCCAAGGCGATGCCGTCCATGATTTCATCGTCGCGAAGCAGGCGATGCTTTTCTACGATCTCGGCTCTGACGACCGAAACCAAGGCCATATAGCCGCCCCACGAGACGCATCCGATCTTGAAGAAGATCAGGAATAGGCGCCACAAAGAGGGGAAGCTGTTCTCACTGGCCGTCTGTTCATGCGACATTTCGTTGTTCACCCAAAAGCCGGGATTTGATCTGCTTCATGGCCGTGGCCTGCGCTTTGCGTCGTTGCAGGTCCGCGGGATCTGCCTTTTTTAGGGCTTCTTCCTTCAGGCGGTCGTTCTCCAGATCGAACCCATTGGTCAAAGGATACCCCAAGGCGACAAGCGAGTCCCCCGCCACGGATTCGAAGATGGCGATATCTTCCGGCGACATTTCCCGAAGAAATTTGCTGGTGTTTTGCTTCATCACGGGCTTTTGCACGTTGCTCCACATTTTCCCGGCCTGAGAGGTACTGGCAGCTTCGCGCGAACGGTGGAACTCCAGCATGTCAAAACGGAAATCGATTTCCATGAAGTCGCAAAGGCGGCGCAGTTCGGTCTCTGGGTCATTAACCAAGTCAGCGTAGGCGACAGAGCAGAAACGCTCTTTTGGTAGACGTGCTTCGAGGGCCAGTGCTTTTTGCTGCTCTTCATGCCACTGACGGGCAATGTGGAATGGTGTTTTTTCGCCAACAATCGCTTTCTGGAAGGACAGGGCAGAGTCGCGGCCATCGCGATGCAGGTGGATGAACTTCGCGCTTTCTCCACCAAACCGGTCGATTTCGTCTACAAAATGGACATTGGCCAGCGACTTGCAGACCCAGTCACGCGCGTTATTTTTCTGGGTCAATTGCTCGTGTATCGCGAAACACAAAGCCACCAGAGATTTTTCCTTGCACGAAGCGGCAAGCGCATAGCGGTCAATCTGCCCAAGCTCCCAACTGACCGGATTGGTGTCGATCAATAGACAGACATCTTCGACCAACTGCATGAAGGCTTTGTCTTCCCCCAGATTTCCATAGGCCGGCAATAAAGGGGCCAGACGTTCCAGGATATGAGGGGGGTGCGGGGCCACCAACTCGGGCGATTGGTTAATCATGACTCGCAAAAGGTTTGATCCGGACCGTTGGGTTCCGATCATGAAATAGGGCATTTGGTAAGCTCCGAGTTCGGTTCAGAAATGCCAACGCAAGGTAGCGGCGAGCGAAGGCGACTCGGCTCAACCAAAGAGAATAAAAATAAACGGTCCGTTAACGTTGTTGAAATAGGAATTAACGAAATGGGTCGGGATCTGTGAAAAGTTTAGAGAGCTTCTTTTTGCCGCTATCGAAATTTTAACGCCTTTCCCTCTTGAATCTAAGGGGTTGGTCTTGCCGGGGAGTTCTCCGGGCCAGCCGGTTAAGCAAAAAGGTGGGGCTTTCTTTGATGTTGAAGCGAATAAATCCCAGTTTACGTCGCGCAGTTATGGTCTGTGGGCTTGTTCTATCTGCAAGTACAAACGTTTTTGCCGAAACCTATTCTTTCGGCGTGGTTCCCCAGTTTGAGGCACGAAAGCTGGCCCGAATCTGGGAGCCAATCCTCTCGGAACTGGAAACGCGTACAGGATTTGAGTTCGAAATTCTCGGTGCGCCCCGTATCCCAGATTTTGAAGAGGCTTTTACGAACGGCGACTATGATTTCGCCTATATGAACCCATATCATGCCATTCTGGCGAATGATGCGCAGGGGTACGAGCCGTTCATCCGCGATGGGGCTCGGCAGCTTTACGGGATCTTGGTGGTCCGCGAGGACAGCCCGTACAAGTCGGTCCAAGATCTGAACGGTAAGGAAATCGCATTTCCCGCGCCGAATGCACTTGGTGCGTCACTGATGATTCGTTCGGATCTGTCGAAGGCGCACGGGGTCGCGTTTAAACCGAACTATGTGTCGACCCATAGCTCTGCGTATCTCAACGTGATCTTAAAGCAGGTCGCAGCAGCCGGTGGCGTTATGGGAACGTTCCGCTCTCAACCTATTGAGATTTCAGAACAATTGCGGGTTCTCTATGAAACCGCACGCGTGCCCCCGCACCCAATCTCAGTTCATCCACGGGTTCCGAAACATGTTCGGGAGGCTGTGGAAGCCGCGTTCCTTGATCTTTGGAAGTCTGGATACGGTCGTGAAATTCTAGAGCAAGTTCCGATTCTTGAAGCCGTTCCTACCAGCCTCAAGGAATACAAACCGTTGAGTGCGATGGGTCTGGATGAATTCATCGTAGTGAACTAGGGGAGAGCTTTGCTGGACACCAAGCACGTAACGCCAAAGCCCCCTGAGCGGCGCTTTCGGCTAAGAACAGTTTTTGTCGCCATTCTGGCGTTGGTGATGCTTGTCTGTGTTCTGGGGATGTCCTTGCTTTGGGAGCCCCGCGTCGAACGCGTCATGACTGAGGCTCAGGTTCAAAGTCTCGAACTCAAAGTAGAGATTCTGTCAGACGCTTTGGTGCCATTTCTTCTGCAAAACGATTTTGGTGCGATATTTGAGACCTTGGACAGCACCCAGGCACGGATCCCAAATTGGGAACAGGTCACTTTGACCAATATGAGCGGGCAGTTGCTTTACCCGCTGTCATCAGTTCAAGAGCAGGTGGAAGGCGCCACCATTTTTGCCGAGAAAACCATTGTTTTCGAAGGGCGAAAGCTGGCAACCCTGAGGGTCGGATCCGACATCTCAGGAGATCTTGGAGAAATCCGGGAGCAAGTGCGGGAACTTTCGATCCTGTTAAGCGTTGTCTTCTTGGGACTTCTGGTTTTGCTTGGCCTGCTGTTCGAGCGTTGGGTTGTCCGAAGAATTGCGTTGCTAGCCTCGGCAGCACGCCAACTTTCGCTTGGTGATTATGACGCGCGGCTCCCAGATGGGATCAGCGATGAGATCGGACTTTTGACACGAAGTTTCGGCAAGATGCGTCAGACCATTCGTCAGAATGAAAAGAAGCTGATCGCTTCTCGCGACGAGGCGCAACGTGCAGCCGAGGCGAAGTCGCGCTTCCTTGCCATGATGAGCCACGAAATTCGAACGCCATTGAATGGCGTCATCCCCGCAGCAGAATTACTGTTGGAAGGGGTTATGTCGCCGGAGCAACGGCAGTTGGTTGGAACGATTCAGGATTCTGGCAAGGCATTGAAAATCATCATTGATGACATTCTGGATATCTCGAAATTGGACGAAGGTCGGTTTGTTATCCGAAGTGAGACTTTTGCCCTCCACGAACTCGTCCAGAAAGTAGCGGGTATGTTCCAGGTTTCCGCTCGCCAAAAGGGGCTGTCCTTGAACGTCGAGCTTGATGCGAGGTGCCATCAGAACGTTGTGGGCGATCCTGACCGGCTGAGACAGGTGCTTATAAATTTGGTCGGCAATGCGATTAAATTCACGCCGCAGGGCGAGCTAACGATACGGGTTGAACCCGCTGGTGACGGTACCTCGTCGTCGAAATACCAATTCGAAGTAGTGGATACCGGAATCGGCATTTCCGATGACGATCAGGCAAAGATCTTTGAGCGGTTTACTCAGGTCGACAACCGGAGCAACCGAGAGTTTCAGGGTAGCGGGCTTGGGTTGTCGATCTGCAAACTTCTGGTCGAAGCGATGGGGGGAGAACTTCAGGTCGATAGCCGCTCTGGGGAAGGTAGTCGCTTCTATTTCACTTTGCCGTTGGTGGAAGCAGAAGATCAGCCGAAACAAACCCCGGCGCTCGCAAAAGTGGCACAGTTGGTACTTCAGGATGATGTTATGCCTGTGCGGACAGATGTGCCCAAGATGGCTGAGACGGTTGAGAGTACAGGTCTGCGTGTGCTGATTGTCGATGATAACCGCACGAATTTAAAAATCGCCAGTGCAATCCTGAAGTCGATGGGGCACGCACCGTCGTCGGCTGAGAACGGGATGAGGGCATTGGAGCGGCTGGAAGACGAAGAATTCGACCTTGTCCTGATGGATGTGAACATGCCTGGCATTGATGGTCTTGAGACGACACGCCGAATTCGGAAGGGGCCCGCCAAAATGGCTAACACGATTATTTTGGGGCTAAGTGCGGGCGCATTTCCCGAGAACATTGAGGCTTGCATTGCCTCTGGAATGAACGGGTTCCTGGCCAAGCCCCTGTCGAAGAAGAAGCTAGTGCTTGAGCTGGAAACCTACTTTCAAGCCGCTTGAGGGTAGTAGGCCTTTCAAGATGAAAGGCCGACTTCACCCTTCGGAAACTGACCGTGACACTTGCCCGTGAAACGCGGCTGTTATGGGCATTAGGCAAGCGTCGCCGATGAAACAGGTCAATTGACGTAGGGCGTCGGATCGACGCTGTCGAAACCTTCCCGAACCTCGAAGTGAAGGAAGCTGGGGTTACCACCTCGAACGGCGGCAATGGTTTGACCGCGCGAGACAGAGTCGCCCTTCTTCACCTTAAGGTCTTTGATGTTGGCATAAACCGTCAGAAGGTTGCCCGAGTGTTTAAGTACTAGGATCGGCACGCCTTCGGTATCGCGCGTGATCGCCGCGACAGTTCCGCTTTCAGCGGCACGAACGGCGTCCCCTTCGCGGGCCGCAATGTCGATCCCATCATTCACTCGTTTCTGATAATCACGAATGATCTTGCCGCTGACCGGCATTTGGAACCGAGTGCTGGAACTTCTTTGCGAGGAAAAGTCACTGGCCGGAACTGCCGCAGTCGTAACAGTTTCGGTTGGTAACGGTTGACCGGAACTGGGCGGTGCAGAAACAGTGCTGGTCCCGCCGGGTCGGCTGGTTGTTGTGGTGGTCACGTTTTGGGTTTCTGCCGAAACCGGGATCAACAAATACTGGCCCTCGCGCACCTGCAGATCGGGGCCAAGCCCATTCCAATCTGCCAAGGCGCGTACCGAAACCCCGTAGAGGCGCGCGATTGAAAATGCTGTTTCACCACGCTCTACTTTGTGGCGCACAGGTGTGTCCGCGGTAGGCTGAGTTGTGCCCGCTGTCGATTGCCCGCCACCGGCGCGCTCAATCGCGTTGCCGGCCAGTGTTGTGATGCTGATTTCGCCGTCTGGTTGGATCGTGCCACTGCCGTTTGCCCGAGTGGGCAATGCGATGATTTCATCCGGGCGCATGCGGGTCTCTGGCGTTAATCCGTTGTAGCTGGCCAGCTCTTGCGCGTTCAAACCCACGCGTGCGGCGACGGTCGCGACCGTGTCGCCTGGACGCGCGACCACGACTTGATAGGTCGGGTAGGAAATCACCCCACGGGCGTCCGGTTCGGGGCGAGGCGCCGCATTGCGGACAGCGTTGGTGGTGTCAATGCTGGTGCCATTGCGAAGATCAAAATCGGGCGCTTGGCAAGCGGTCAAGGTGGCCAACAACAGGCCAGACACCGCAAGGCGGTGGAGGTTAAAGGTTGTCATAGCGCGTGTTCCTCAATTCTATCCCCATGTTTTTCCGGGGTTTGATAACTGCTCTAATCGCGACCGAGCCCTTCCAGCAAGGGTACAAAACGTACCGCAAGCAACTCGTCATATTCAAATCCGTCGGCAGTCCGCGTCACTTTTATCAAGCTTTGAACGGCATCAGACTGCCCAACCGGTACGACCATAATACCGCCCTCTCGCAGTTGCGCCAAGAGCGGACCTGGTGGATCTTCGGCGGCGGCCGTGACGATGATCCGATCAAAGGGTGCCTGTTCAGGCAATCCGCGGGATCCGTCGCCATGCAAGGTGGTGATATTGTGCAGGTCCAGTCGTTGAAACAGCTCTTTGGCCTCTTGCACCAACCGTTTGTGCCGTTCGATCGTATAAACACGGCGCGCAAGCTGGCTGAGGATCGCAGCCTGATAACCAGAGCCAGTGCCGATCTCCAATACCTTGTCACGTGGGCCGACATTCAGCGCTTGCGTCATCAGCCCCACGACAGAGGGCTGGCTGATGGTCTGCCCGCAGGCAATAGGCAGCGGCATGTCGTCATAGCTGCGATCCGAGAACAGGCCTTCTTTCACGAACTCACCGCGATCGATCTGTTCCATCGCGGTCAAAACACGCGGATCCGTCACCCCGTGAGAGCGGAGCGCAAACATGAAACGCATCTGGTTCTCTGCGGTGGTCATTCGAGGCGCTCTTTCAAACCGGACAGTTGGTCATGGGCCGTGAGGTCGGCGCGCATCGGAGTAACGCTGATATATCCATTCAGGTTCTCGGCCACGTCGCTGCCGGGCAGGGTGGGGCCTTGCTGATTGCCGCCAGTCACCCAAAGGAAGCGGCGGCCTGTGGGGCTGTCTTGTGGCACAACGCGGAAGTAGGTGTCGCGGCGGAACCCCTTGGGGGATACGCGAAGGCCCGAGACTTCATCACCACGGCAGGGTGGGAAATTGACGTTGTAGAACAGCCGGTAATCCCCTTCGTCCCAAGCGCCGTGTTCTAGCAGCTTTCGGACCGTGGCGGCCCCATGCTGCGCGGCGGCTTCGAACTGATACGGTTTGCCATAGGTTTTGGGGCCCAGATATTGCGACAGGGCGATCGCGGGCAGGCCTTGCAACGCGGCCTCCATCGCGGCGCCAAGAGTGCCGGAATACATGGCGTTTTCACCCGAGTTATTGCCGCGGTTCACACCAGACAGAACCAGATCAGGCGGCGTCTCTTGCATGATGTCGTAAAGGGCAGCGATCACGCAATCGGCGGGTGTGCCCTCGGCTGCGAAGCGGCGTTCGGAAAGTTCCGAGACCATGAATGGGCGGGTGTAAGAGATGCAGTGCGCGACGCCGGATTGTTCAAACGCGGGGGCAACGGTCCAGACTTCGCCGTTGGGGCCCGCGATGTCTGCGGCGATGGCCTGCAGAACCTCTAGTCCCGGCGCGTTGATGCCGTCGTCATTGGTAAGAAGAATACGCATGTACCGCCCGCCTTATTGGTCTTGGTTCTGCATAGAACACAAGGTGAATCGCAGCAAGCGGGCAGGCAGTTTTAGCGCAAGAAAGCCTGATTACAGCGCTGACAAAAGACGTGCGGCCTCTGCATGGGCGTCGGCCAGCGGCGTCCGGTCTTCGCCGGGATAGAAGCGCGCGCGGGTCGCGGTCGCCATGGGCGCGGGCTCAAAAGCTTGAACCGTCAGTGCCTCAGCTGTGGCTGTCTCGGCTTCCCACGCGCTAAACAGGGCGCGCTGCGCGGCTTTCGCGGCGGCATAGGCCCCGTGGAATTTGCCCGCGTTGCTGTCATCGACAAACACGGCTTGTCCTGCGCCAGAGGCGTGCAGCAGGGGCGAGATAAACGGGATCAGCATGCCAATCGGCTTGATGTCGATGTTGATCGTCTTGTCCCAGTCCTTTTCCGCGATGTGATCAGCGGGGGAAAGGGGCGGGGTGTGGATGGCGGTATGAACCCAAAGGTCCAGCTTACCCCAACGGTCATGGATCGACCGGCACAGGTGACGCATCGCATCGATGTTCGAGATGTCCATCGGCGCCAGTGTCGCCTGACCGCCCTTCGCCTGAATGCGGTCATCCAGTTCTTCCAGCGCGCCAGTGGTGCGCGCCACGGCAATCACGTGATGGGTCGGGGCGAGGGCCTCGGCAACCGCCGCGCCAAAGCCGCGCGAGGCACCGGTGATAAGGGCAAGTTTGGTCATGGGCGGGGGTGTGGAGCAACTGGCACGCAAGGTCAAGAGAGAGCGTCTAATCCTCTAGCAAATGCGGCCGAATGTCGTGGCCCGCGGCGGCATATAGGTCCAGCACCTGATCAAAATTGACACCGTTGCGCTGCGCCATGCTGATCGGGTGGTGGTGCGGGTGGACATCGATCACCGGGCGGGATGCTTCGGCGATAAAGTTCAAGGTGGCGGGCAGCCAGCTGGTCATATCCCAGCCTTGGAGATAGTTCATCATCCACCCGTTCGCGCTTGAAAATGAGGAAAAATCGCCAGACTGCTTACTGTTCAAGTAGCTTTTGAAATTGTCGAGGGAAACGCTGATCCAAGGTGTGTAGACAAGCGCCTCTTTGGTGCCCAGAAGGGGTAGTCGTACCTCTCCACGAATGAAGAAGGACTGACCGACCTGACATAGGTCCGCAGTCAGCCGGTCGTCACCGAATTCCAAGGTATCTTCGCCTGAGACTTGCAGGCTGACATGACGCCAAGGATGCGGGTGATCAAAGTCGATCGGGAACATCCCGTTGAACTGGCGCCCGCTGTTTGGCGCGATGCGGTCGGGATCGTTGAACCGTTTCCAACGCAGGTCGTTCTGAATGTCGATCATGTCGGGCCTTTGATGCGGTCAGTCTGAGGTCAGATGTGCGCGAATATCGTTGCCCGTCGCAGCGTAGATGTCCAGCAGGTCATCGAAGCTGATCCCGTTCTCTTGCGCTTCTTTCAGCGGACCGCCTTGGGCTTGCAGGGCGGGGCGCTCTCCGGGCTCGCCGATCCACAGATTGCACGCGATGGGCTCTTCGCTTTCGAAGCCGGGAAGATCGTTGGAAAGCCAAGAAAAACAACCCTCGAAACCACTCCAATCGCCGCTGTTCCAGGCTTGAACATAGGCGGCGAAGTGGTCGGGGTGGACACTGCCCCAGGCGCCAAAGGCAAAGGTTTCATCGCTGCCACGGATGGGTAAGGCGACGATGCAGCGAATGAACCGATCATCGCCAACACGGCACAGGTCGGCGCTTAGCTTGTCATCGTCCTTCTCGATCACCTCTTGTCCGCTGTCGGCGCGATTTTCGTGTGGCCACGTCAAAGGGTGATCGAAGCCAATATCGAACACCCCGCCGTAGGTCTGACCACAGCACGGGCATTCGCGGTTCGCGTCGTTGAAGCGCTGCCAGCGTTTGTCGAGGTCAAGAAGGTTCATCAACTGTCTCCTGCGGGGTGGGTTCTGTCTGCGTCCATTCCTTGCTGCATTCAAGGGGGCAAAAGTCAAAGCGGCAGTTGGGCGTCCTGCTTCAGTTGACTCATCACGATCTGGCTTTGGACCCGGGCAACATGCGGATGGGCAAGAAGGACGTTCTGCACAAGGTGATTAAGCTCTTCCAGATCAGCGCAATATACGCGCAGCAGATAGTCAGCCTCGCCGGTCAAGGTCCAGACAGAGGTGATTTCAGGGCGCAGTTCGACCAGCCGGGCAAAGTCCCCTGCGGGTTCTGTGCCATGCTTGGCCATTTGCACCTGCACGAAGGCCTGAATGGCCAGCCCCACTCTCTGGGGGTCCAGCTTTGCGGTGTAGCCTCGGATCAGTCCATCGGCCTCTAGCCGTTGGCGGCGGCGGCTGACTTGGCTTGCGGAAAGGCCGCACAGTTCACCCAATTCCTGCGCGCTAAAACGGGAATCAGCCTGAAGGTTAGAGAGTAGGGTTTTGTCTATCTGGTCGAGCATGATGCGGTATTTGTGCGTATTTAAGCGATATAATGCACCATATCACGCAAAATTTCCGCTAGTAAGGCGCGTTTTGCGCAAAAGGTGCATCTGTCTCGTGTCATTCTGATCTTAGGAAAACAGGAGATGCCAGATGGGACCTTTCCCCCATAACGCAAAGCGCGCGACGATTTCAGGTGAAAACCCCGCAGGCACTGATGGGTTTGAATTCGTTGAATTCGCCCATCCAGACCCTCAGTCCCTGCGTGATGCCTTTACCAAGATGGGTTTCGCCCATGTCGGCAATCACAAGACCAAGAAGGTAGAGCTTTGGCAGCAGGGCGATGTGTCGTACCTGCTGAACGCCGAACCTGACAGTTTCTCGGCGCGGTTCGCGGACCTGCATGGGCCCTGTGCTTCGGCAATGGGCTGGCGCGTGGTTGATGCACAGCACGCCTTTGATCATGCCGTGAAGAATGGTGCGACCCCTTATCAGGGAGCGGACAAGACACTGGATTGGCCTGCGATTGAAGGGATCGGGGGCAGCCTGATTTATTTTACCGATCAGTACTACACCACCTCGCCGTTCAACGAGGAGTTCGATTGGATCGACAAATCCAAGCCCAAGGGCGAGGGGTTCTATTACCTCGATCATCTTACGCACAACGTCTTCAAGGGGAACATGGACGTTTGGTTCAAGTTCTATGGCGATCTGTTCAACTTCAAGGAAATCCGCTTCTTCGACATTCAGGGAAAGTTCACTGGTCTCTACAGCCGGGCGTTGACTTCACCCTGCGGGCGGATCCGCATTCCAATCAACGAAGACCGGGGTGAGAAAGGGCAGATCGTTTCCTATCTCAAGAAGTACAACGGCGAGGGCATCCAGCACATCGCCTTGGGAACCGATGATATCTATGAAAGCGTGAATGCGATTGCCGAAAATGGCGTTGTCTTCATGCCGGGGCCGCCGGAAACCTATTACCGGATGAGCACGGATCGGGTGAAAGGTCATCAAGAGCCGTTGGATCAAATGCAGAAGCACGGGATCCTGATTGATGGCGAGGGTGTCTTGGGAGGTGGCGAAACCAAGATCCTGTTGCAGATCTTTTCCAAAACTTTGGTCGGCCCGATCTTCTTTGAATTCATTCAGCGCAAAGGCGACGATGGCTTTGGCGAAGGGAATTTTCAGGCGCTCTTTGAATCGATCGAACAAGAGCAGATCGAAACAGGAGAGCTTGCCGCCGAATAACGGCTGGGAAGAGTGCTAAGAATAGAAAAAGGGCCGGGCAGGTTTACTGCTCAGCCCTTTGCTTTGGATCAGATCACTCAGCCGCTTTCAGCTCGAAACCCTTTTCGATCATATCGCTTGGGGCGACCGGGTATTCACCCGAGAAACATGCGTCGCAATAGCTGGGCGCTTTTGGATTGCGGCCGTTCTTTTCGCCAACGGCGCGGTACAGTCCGTCAAGCGAGATGAACTTCAGGCTGTTTACGCCCAGATAACCCGCCATCTCTTCCGGGGTCATTTGACTGGCCAGCAGCTTTTCGCGCTCTGGGGTGTCCACCCCGTAGAAGCACGGCCACGCGGTGGGGGGCGATGCGATGCGGAAGTGCACTTCCTTTGCGCCTGCATCAAGGATCATGTCTTTGATCTTGCGGCTGGTGGTGCCGCGCACAACCGAGTCATCGACCAGGATCACGCGCTTGCCTTCGATCAGGGCGCGGTTGACGTTCAGCTTTAGGCGCACGCCCATGTTGCGGATCTGTTCGGTCGGCTCGATGAAGGTCCGGCCCATATACTGGTTGCGGATGATCCCCATCGCGTAGGGAATGCCGCTTTCCTGGCTGAAACCGATCGCCGCAGGTGTGCCGCTGTCAGGGACGGGGCAGACCAGATCCGCTTCGACCGGGGATTCCTTGGCCAGCTCGACACCGATCTGGCGGCGGGTCTCATAGACCGACTGACCGCCCTGAATCGAATCCGGACGCGAGAAATAGACATGTTCAAAAATGCAGAACCGCGAGGGCCGACGCTCGAACGGGTGAAAGCTTTCCAAGCCACCTTCTTCGGTGATTACGACCATCTCGCCGGGTTCGATCTCGCGGATGAATTCCGCGCCGATGATGTCCAGCGCGCAGGTTTCCGAGCTAAGCGCCCAGCCATGGTCGCCCACTTTACCCAGAACCAGCGGGCGCACGCCCATCGGGTCACGCACACCGATCAGCTTGGTACGGGTCATGGCAACGACCGAGAACGCGCCTTCAACACGGCGCAGGGCGTCTTTCATCCGCTCTGGGATGTTCTTCTGCAACGAGCGCGCCATCAGGTGGATGATGCATTCACTGTCAGACGACGATTGGAAGATCGAGCCGCGCTCTATCAACTCGCGCCGCAGGGCGTCGGCATTGGTGATGTTGCCGTTATGGGCGATCGCAGCGCCGCCCATCGAAAACTCGCCAAAGAAGGGCTGTACGTCGCGGATCGCGGTGTTGCCTTTCGACCCGGCGGTGGAATAGCGCACGTGGCCGATGGACAAAGAGCCCGGTAGGGTCTCCATCAGGCTTGCCTTGGTGAAGTTGTCACGGACATAGCCAAAGCGGCGTGCCGAGTTGAAGCCTTCTTCGGCATCGTAAGTCACGATGCCCCCAGCTTCTTGTCCCCGGTGTTGAAGGGCATGAAGCCCCAGAGCTACGAAGTTCGCCGCGTCGGCGATCCCCACGACGCCAAACACGCCGCACTCTTCTTTTAGCTTGTCGTCGTCGAACGGGTGGCTGGGGGGCAAGTCGGCCATTTAGGGCTATGCTCCGAATCCGCTGTGGTCAGGTTGGCCCCTACTTAGGGGGTCGCGGCCCTCATGTCACGAAAGGATCACAATCGCCAGTGCGATTGTGCCATTTCCTTAATTCGCCGACGGGGCTTCACCCTCTGCCGGGGCGGCTTCTTCCACGGCCGGCGGAGGGGTAATGGGGGCGTCGTTGCCAGCATCGGGCGAACAGCCACCGATCAGGTCTTCATACTTGTCGGTCACCCAACCAAGCGCGTCTTCGGGGCGCTGTTCCTGAATACGGTCGGTCATCTGCGCGAAAATCGCAGCAGATTTACTGTCGTCAACAACCAGAACTTCTTCTGTCACGACCATTTCGTAGACAAAGAAGGCCACAGCGATCAGCAACAGGCCACGCGCCACGCCGAACAGGAAGCCAAGGCCCTGGTCAATGCCACCAAGCGCAGAGCCTTGGATAATGGCTGCAAATAGCGGCGCAAAGATCGACACCACAACCAGCGCAGCAGTGGCGACAATGGCGAAGGAGGCAATGATCGAAAGCTCACAGCTTTCGCGCAGGAAATCACCGACAACGGGAATTTGCTGGATCAGCGGTTCCGCCTGTGGGGCGAACATATAGCCCACGATCGCGGCGGCAACCCACCCGGCAATCGCCAGCACTTCACGCACCAGTCCGCGCGAATACGCAAGAATCCCCGAGAGGATAACGATGGCGAATACGCCTGCGTCGACGACGGTGAAACCTTCCATAATCTCTCCTTCCGGGGGTTAGCCCGTACCGAATACTTGTTCAACAAATCCCGGCAAATCTTTCATCTGCCTTAAGTTTAAGCCAGCCTCGGGCCGCCCTGACAAGGGGCTTTCCGGGAATATGGCTTGAGTAAAGCCTAGTTTATGCGCTTCTTTCAATCGGTTCTGGGTCTGGTTTACCGGACGAAGCGCCGCCGAGAGACTAATTTCCCCAAAAATCACGCATTCTGCGGGCAAGGGTGTGTCTTCCCGGGCACTCATCAAAGCGGCAGCGACGGCCAGATCGGCGGCGGGCTCTGTGACTTTCATACCACCGGCGACGTTCAGAAATACGTCCAAACCGGTGAACGGGACGCCACAACGGGCCTCTAGCACGGCCAATGTTGTCGAAAGGCGACCAGCGTCCAGCCCAACAACTGTACGTCTGGGCGTTCCTAGTGGGGATGGCGCAACCAAGGCCTGAATTTCGGTCAGAATCGGGCGCGTGCCTTCGATCCCAGCAAAAACCACCGATCCGGCGGCGGGTTTTTCGCGTTCTGACAGGAACAGGGCAGAGGGGTTGCCGACCTCGGCCAAGCCGGCGCCTGTCATTTCGAATACGCCGATCTCATCGGCTGGGCCAAAGCGGTTCTTGACGGCGCGTAGGATGCGGAAGTGGTGACCACGTTCACCCTCGAAGTACAGGACCGTATCGACCATATGTTCGACCACGCGCGGGCCCGCGATCTGGCCCTCTTTGGTGACATGCCCCACCAAGATCACCGCTGTGCCCGACCTTTTGGCGAAGCTGACCAGCTCATGTGCGGCGGCGCGCACCTGACCTACGGTTCCCGGCGCGCTGTCGACCGTGTCCAGCCACATGGTCTGGATCGAGTCGATGATCGCCAGATCAGGTTTTTCCTTATCCAGCGTCGTAAGGATTTCGCGCAGGTTCGTTTCCGCGGCCAGTTGCACCGGCGCGTTCGACAGACCCAAACGCTGTGCGCGCATTCGGACCTGCGCGCTGGCCTCTTCGCCCGTGACATAGACGCATTTTAACCCAGCCTGCGCGAACTTCGCGGCGGCCTGCAACAGCAGCGTCGACTTCCCGATGCCGGGATCGCCGCCCACCAGCAGGGCCGAGGCGGGAACCAAACCGCCGCCTAGCACCCGGTCCAATTCATCCATGCCCGACAAGTCGCGTTTGGGCGGCTCTTCACGGGTGTCCAGCGAGGTCAGCGCCATGCCTTTGCCGCGGGTAGAGCCCAAGGCCTTTTTGCCGGGTCCTGATGACAGCGGTTTTTCTTCGACGATAGAGTTCCATTCGCCACAGGCGTCACAACGCCCGGACCACTTGGAATGAACGGCACCGCATGCGGTGCAAGAGAAGGTCATGCTTTTGGCCATGGGCAAGCTTTGCCGGATGGGGGCGAGGGGGGCAACCCCAGAACGTCCCAAGGTGCGGGCGTCTAGCCCGGGCCGCGCCCGACCCTCCCCCCGGGAGGGCGCATTTGCGACGTTTCAAGGGGGACGTAACGTTGGATGTGAGCGGTGAGATAAACTGCACAAGCCCTAGGCCCCAAAGCGCCCACCCAAGGCTCGGGCGCGTCCCTTATCGCCCCGTTTTCGGCGTTAGCATCGAAATCGCCAGAGAGGCCAAAATGCAGAAGGTAAACAGGTACAGCCCCCAAGCCGTTTCCAGGCGTCCGACGCCCACGCCCTTGGCTATCACGATATAGAGGGCAATCAGGAAGATATCCGCCATTGCGAGCTTTCCCATCACCGTCAGTACCGGCAGCAAGCGGGGTGAGGCCATCCGAAACTGCACCAGTGCCAAGCCGACAGTTTTTACCATAGGCGCGACGAGGGCGAAGAAGGTCACCAGAAGGGCGAGGAAAATATCACTTTTCCATAGCGCCTGAAGTCCCGAGATGACCGAAATCTCATCCAGTTTGAACAACGGCAACAGCCCCGCCCGCATCAAAGGTGCGAACCACGAGATAGGGAATAGGATGAGAAGGGCGAGGTTGGCGTATTTCAAATAGGCCAAGGGCATTAGCGAACCGCTTCAATCGGCCCCTCGGCCCGTCCATGGATGAATTGATCGACATAGGGATCGCCAGAGGCGTCCATCTCGGCCACGGGGCCGGTCCATTTGATCACCCCGTCATGCAACATCGCGACCTTGTCGGCGATGGCGCGGACGGACGACATGTCGTGGGTGATGGTCATCGCCGTGGCGCCCATCTCTACCACGATCTCGCGGATCAGATCGTTGATGACGCCGGCCATGATTGGGTCCAGGCCCGTGGTGGGCTCGTCGAAAAAGATGATCTGCGGGTCGGCGGCGATGGCGCGGGCAAGGCCCACGCGTTTCTGCATGCCGCCAGACAGTTCAGCCGGAAACAGGTCGGCGACGTCGGCGGTCAGGCCGACGCGTTTCAGCTTGGCCACGGCGACCTCTTTGGCGTCGGTCTTGGACATCTTGTGTTCGCCCCGCAGCAGGCGGAAGGCGACATTCTGCCAGACGGTCAGGCTGTCAAACAGCGCGCCGCCCTGAAACAGCATCCCGAAGTGGGCAAGGAACTCTTCCCGCTCGGCGGTGGCCACGTTCTGCCCGCCAACAGTGATCGTCCCCTGATCCGGTTTGATCAGGCCCAGAACACATTTCAGCGACACGGATTTCCCGGTGCCGGACCCGCCGATGATCACCATCGACTCGCCCTTGGGAATGGTCAGGTTCATCCCGCGCAGCACCTTCTTGGGGCCAAAAGCCTTATGGACGTTATCGAAGATAATCATGCGGAAAAGAACAGCTCTGTCAGCAAGTAGTTGGAAGCGAGGATCATGACCGAGGCGGTCACAACGGCGGATTTAGTGGCTTTGCCGACGCCCTGTGCGCCGCGGCCAGAGTTCATGCCGAAGTAGCAGCCGATCAGGGCGATCAGGAAACCAAACACCGCGCCTTTGATCAGGCCCGAGGTGACGTCCCAAAGCTCTAGGAAATCCGCGGTGTTCTTGAGGTAGGCTGCCTCGTTGAAGCCAAGGCGGCCTGTGCCCACCAGATAGCCGCCGAAGATACCGATGCTATCGCCTACAGCGACAAGGATCGGAACCGACAGGGTCGCGGCGATCACGCGTGGAACGGTCAGGTATTTCATCGGGTCGGTGGACAGGGTGACAAGCGCGTCGATCTGCTCTGTCACTTTCATGGTGCCGATTTCCGCCGCGATCGAAGACGCGACCCGGGCGGCAACCATCAAGCCACCCAGCACAGGGCCCAGCTCTCGTGCCATGCCGATGGCGACGATGGAGGGGACAACTTGTTCGGCGTTGAACCGGGCACCGCCTGCGTAGATCTGCAGGGCAAGGGCGCCCCCGGTGAACAGCGCTGTCAGCCCGACAACCGGCAGGCTGTTATAGCCGATGGTCCAGAACGCATGCAGCGTCTCTTTGATATAGAAGGGTGGGCGCAGCATCGCTGCCAAGGTTTGCAGGAAATAAAGCGTCATGCGCCCAATTCCTGCCAGCAAAGCCAGCGTTGAACGCCCAATCCCTGCAACTGGTGCCAGAAGGATCATGCTTTGCCTCCGACGTAGGTTCGGTCATAGCGCGCACCCAGAGAGGTCAGGATTTCATAGCCGATGGTCCCGGCATGGCCTGCCACGTCATCCACGCCTTGCGCGGGGCAGACGATATCCAGATAGTCCGGCACCTCGTTTAGATGGGTCACATCGACCGAGATCAGGTCCATCGACACGCGTCCGGCGATGGGGCAGGCAATGTCGCCCGCAAACAACTGTCCTTTGCCCGACTGGCTGCGCAGCAACCCGTCAGCATAGCCGCCCGAAACGGTGGCGATGCGGGTTGGCTTGTCAGCTACGAAGGTGGCGGAATAGCCTACGGTCTCTCCCGGTTCCAGATCGCGGGTCTGCACGACAGGCAGCGACAGGCGAATGACCGGGGTGGCGTTCACAAACGGCTCGCCCCCATATAGGCCGACACCGGGTCGTGTCAGGTCAAAGTGATAGTCTTTGCCCAGAAGGATCCCGCCGGTGGCCGACAGCGAACGTCGTACGTTCAAACCGTCCGTCATCCTGCGGAAAGCCGCCAGTTGTTCGGCGTTCTGCGGGTGATCGGGCTCGTCCGCGCAGGCAAGGTGCGACATGATCAGGTCAGGATTGGCCTGCAGTACCAGATCAGAGACTGCGGCCCATTCGGCAGGTTCCATACCTAGACGGTTCATGCCGGTGTCCAGCTGAACGCCGAAACGGTGGCCGGGCAGGGCTTCCAGATGGCGGGTCAGCTGCTCGATCGAGTTCAGCATGGGCGTCATTGCTAGCTGGTCCAGCAATTCCGTGTCGCCGTCCATATGGCCTGAAAAGACGCAGATCGCGGGGCCGGGGCCAAGGGCTTCGCGCACGGCGATGCCTTCCTCGGCGACGGCTACAAAGAAGCGGCGCACGCCGTTTTCGGCCAGACGACGCGCCACGCGACCCGCCCCAAGGCCATAGCCATCGGCTTTAATCACGGCTGCGGTTTGCGTGTTCGGGCCCGAAAGCTGATCCAGCGCGGCCCAGTTGGCAGCGACGGCGTCCAGATCGATATGCAATTTTCCTGTCGACATGGGAACGGTTTCCGCCGCAGGGCGAGCAAGGTCAAGGAAAAACAGCCCAGCTTGCCGAAGCGGTCAGAATTCCTCCCACTCTTGCTGACGTTGAAGGCGGATCTTTTCTCCGATCAGGCAGTCATACCCGCTGACAGGTCGGATCTGTTCCGGGGCAAAGGGCGCCGGGGCCGCCGCGATTTCAAGGACAAGCTTGCGCTTGATTGCATCCGCAAATTGCCCCCAGCTGAAAACCGGGATCAGGAAAGAGCCCGGACCGCCAATCACGCATTCGCGGTAGTAGGTATCAAGATCATCCAGATGCCAGCGACTATAGGTCCCGTCATTCGTCATAAGCGGTAGACCATTAATAATGGCACCTTCGGCCAGTAACGCCGCCCGAGAGTCCAGTACGGGACGTCCCCCGTTGTTAGGGCCATCTCCGGATACATCAACAACGCGTCGTAGCCCTATGAATTCGTTAGATTCTAGGCTAATTCTAGCATGATCTAGCGCACCAGAAATCGAGGTGCGGCGCATATTGGTGCGGGGCTGTACCAACAGTTCTTCGACCAGCTCTATCGCTTGGTCTCGACTTTCGATCAGGGTCCAAGGGACGACGACGTTGTGGCTGCGCTGACCGGCCCATTCGACATAGGTGATCGCGATGCGCCCGATCAAACCGCCTTCAATGGCGGCAAAAACCTCGGGGCTGGCCAGTGCATCGGCATAACCGCGGCGCTGGATTTCAAGTTCCTCAAGGTTCATGGAGCGTGAAACATCCACGGCCAAGAACAGCTCTACATCCACCTCGGTCAGGTCAGAGGCAGTCGCAGGGCTAAGGCCGATGCCAAGACAAAGGGCAAGAATGCGAAGCATGGACCTATTGAGGCCCGAAAGCGCCGCCATGTCCAATCAAATATGGCTGACTGTTCGTCCTGCGCGGCCGCGATCAGAGCGCGATACCGATGGCAAACACGATGAAGAACACGATGTTAAACAGCGCGTAAATCGGGTGACGCTTCCAAATTTGTGACCCGAGCGGGTCCTCGAATGACCACCATTTCCTGTGGGCGTCGCGAAAGCTTTGCTTGGTGAACATCGAAACGTAGACGGCGAGATAGACCGCCACGAACCATCCGTGCCAAGGCACCCGCGCGATTGCTTCAATCACCGCTTAGAATCCTTGGTCCGACCCCTGCTGCCATGGCTTCACAAGGTTGCCAAAGCGGGTGAACTGGCTTTCGAACGACAGTTCGACCGTACCGATTGGGCCGTGACGCTGTTTGCCGATGATGACTTCGGCCTTGCCGTGCAGGCGCGACATGCGTTCCTGCCACGCGGCCATTTCGTCTAGCTTGTCCTCGGACGGCTTTTCACGCTCGGCATAGTATTCTTCGCGGAACACGAACATAACCACGTCGGCGTCCTGCTCGATCGAGCCCGATTCCCGCAGGTCTGACAGCTGCGGACGTTTATCGTCACGGCTTTCCACCTGACGCGACAGCTGCGACAGGGCGATGACGGGGATGTTCAGCTCTTTGGCGATGGCCTTCAGGCCCATCGAGATCTCGGCGATTTCTTGCACCCGGTTGTCCGACGTGCCGCGCAGCAGTTGCAGATAGTCAACGATGATCAGGTCCAGCCCATGGGTCCGCTTCAGGCGACGGGACCGCGCGGCGACCTGCGAGATTGGCAGGGCAGGGGTGTCGTCGATATAAAGCGGGCAGCTTTCCAGCGTTTTCGCAGCTTCCACGAAGCGGCGGAATTCCTGTTCCGTCATGTCACCCTGACGGATTTTGTGCGACGAAATCTCGGACGCCTCGGCCAAGATACGACCAGCCAACTGTTCGGCGCTCATCTCAAGGCTGAAGAAGCCGACAACGCCGCCCTCAATCGCGCCTTCGCTGCCGTCGGGTTTTTGCCCTTTCTTATAGGCCTTGGCGATGTTGAACGCGACGTTGGTCGCCAACGAGGTTTTCCCCATCGACGGACGTCCGGCAAGGATCAGAAGGTCCGAGGGGTGCAACCCGCCCAGCTTGCCATCCATGTCGATCAGACCGGTCGAGATACCCGCCAGACCACCGTCCCGCTGATAGGCGGCATTGGCCACGTTCACCGCGTCGGTGACGGCTTTCAGGAAGGATTGGAACCCGCTTTCGGTCTGGCCTTGCTCGGCCAGCTTATACAGCTTCTGCTCTGCATCGACGATCTGGTCCTTGGGATCGTTGTCGACCTTCATATGGGTCGCGCGGTCGGCGATGTCATGACCAAGGCCAATCAGCTCTCGGCGGATCGCCATGTCATAGATCATCTGCGCATAGTCACGCGCTGCGAAAGACGAGATCGCTGCACCGGCAAGGCGGGCCAGGTAGGCGGGACCACCCAGTTCTTTCAGGCCTTCGTCTTCTTCCATGAAGGCCTTCAGCGTCACCGGGCTGGCCAGCGCATTCTTCTGAATGCGCTGCATCGCGACCTCATAGATCCGCTGGTGCACAGGTTCGTAGAAATGGACAGGCTTGATGATCGAAGCCACCCTGTCGAATATCTCGTTATTCGTCAGAATGGCCCCGAGAAGTTGCTGCTCGGCCTCGATGGAATGCGGGAGCGCCCCGTTTCCTTCACTGCCCTCTTGGTCTTGCCGAATTGCGGCTAACTCGTTCATGAACTGCCCCTGTCCCCTTGGTCGAGTTGGATACAGCCCCCACGCATGCGGGTGCAAATGGTATGTTTCTGTGGATAGCCTGTGGATAGCTACCATAGCACAAATTGTGGAGGTCTGGACAAAAAATGCCGCAACAAGTTGCGGCACAATTGTTGACCTTTAGGGGTGCGGAGCCTCAAAAAACTTTTGCGCCCGCACCAAAGGACAGTGGTAAACCCGTGGTTGGGTCAGCCCTTCTGTCGCGCTTCTTGCCATTTTCGCGGATCATTCAGGAACGATTCGACCTCTGCCAGCGTCTCGGCGTCAAAGGACCCTTGCGCCTTGGCCTCGGCCAGAACGTCCCACCATGTGCAAAGCGAATGCAGCTTCACGCCGTGATCGCCAAGCGTCTTCTCGGTTTCCGGGAAGATGCCATAGTAGAAGATTACCGCCGTATGGCCGCAGGTGGCGCCGGTCTCGCGGATCGCGTCGACGAAGGACAGCTTGGACCCGCCATCGGTGGTCAGGTCCTCGACCAGCAGCACACGGTCGCCTTCGGTCATCGCACCTTCGATGCGGGCGTTGCGGCCATAGCCCTTGGGTTTCTTGCGGACATAGGACATGGGCAGCGCCATGCGTTCGGCCACGAATGCCGAGAACGGGATGCCCGCTGTTTCACCACCCGCGATGTTGTTGAACGCCTCAAACCCGGCCTCGCGCATCACGGTGACCACAAGGAAATCCATCAGGGCCGAGCGCACGCGGGGGAAAGAGATAATCTTGCGGCAATCCACATAGGTCGGCCCCTGAAGGCCGGACGCATAGGTGAAGGGCTCTCGCGAATTGAAGTCGACCGCGCCAATCTCCAGCAGCATGCGGGCAGACAGGCGGGCGATCTCGGTGCTGTCGGGGAAGGAAGAGGGGATCATTTAATGTCCTTTCAAGTCGCTCAGGCCTCGACAGACCAATGCAGCGGAATACCGGGGTTGAAGACGGTGACCGGGCCAGCGCCAGTTTCGATTTGCTCTGGGATCGTAATCGGATCGCCTTTGGTCAGGGTGATCGTGCCCTCGTTCAGCGGCAGGCCGTAGAATTTGGGGCCGTATTCCGAGACGAAAGCTTCCATCAACTCCAGCTTGCCGGCGGCCTCAAAGGTTTCGGCCAGGCAAGACAGGGCGATCGGCGCGGTAAAGCAACCGGCACATCCGCAGGCGTTTTCCTTGGTGTGTGTCGCATGAGGCGCGCTGTCAGTGCCAAGGAAGTAACGTGGGTCGCCAGAGGTCGCAGCGGCCAGTAGGGCCTCGCGGTGCTCGCGGCGCTTCAGGATCGGCAAGCAGTAATAGTGCGGGCGGATGCCGCCTACCAGCATGTCGTTCCGGTCCAGCATCAGGTGTTGAACGGTGATCGTGGCGCCCAGATCGTCACCACCTTCGGCGGCATAGGCTGCGGCTTGGGCGGTGGTGATGTGTTCCATCACGACACGCAGGCCGGGCGTGGCTTTGCGGATCGGGTCCAGAACGCGGTCGATAAAGACGGCTTCGCGGTCAAAGATGTCGATGTCGTGGCTTGTGACCTCGCCATGCACGCACAGCGGCAGGCTGATCTCGGCCATCTTTTCCAGCACGGCGCGGACGTTGTCGAAGTTGGTGACCCCAGAGGCAGAGTTGGTCGTGGCACCCGCCGGGTAAAGCTTTACGGCTTTGATCAATCCGCTGGCATGGGCCGCGGCGACGTCGTCCGGGTCGGTGTCCTCTGTCAGATACAGCGTCATCAGCGGCTCGAACGTCATGCCGTCGGGCAGGGCGGCCAGGATACGCTCGCGATAGGCGGCCGCATCGGTGCCCTTCACGACAGGCGGCACGAGATTTGGCATGATGATGGCCCGCTCAAAATGGCGAGCGGTTTCGGGCAGCACACCTTCCAGCATCGCGCCATCGCGCAAATGCAGGTGCCAGTCGTCGGGGCGGCGGATCGTCAGGCTTTGGGTCATGGCCCGTGCGATACAACAAGCTTTGCCGCCTGACCAGACCGGATAACGCCTGTCTGAGGTTAGAATCCTTTGCAGATGCAGCAGGCTGCGTCAAAATTACCAATTTTCCCCCTTAGTTTTATGAAGATTTTTATTGCTGCATCGCAGCATTGTGCTAATGTTCAATCGACCCGAGCAGCGGATTAGGCAATTGTCATGAAGGTTCATGCCAACCAGACACAGCAGCTGCAGCGGAACCAGCATTCCGCGCGCGTCGCCTTTGGGCGAGCGAGAGAGTTTTTGACCCCGTGCCACACAGAAAACTTCGACAGAGAGGCGCATCGCGGGCAGAGACGGCCGAAGGTCACCGCCCCGAGGATCCAGACCACCGGATCGCCGCAACCCAACCGCTGCGTATCGACCCAAGGCAGCACCGCTAATTGAACCAATCATCGCACTGGGCGAGCCCCGGTAAAAAGGCCCGAAAGGACAAGAATATGATGACCCCTATCAAATTCACCAGCAAGGTGATGTTTGACACCACCCCCGTGAAACTGTGGGCGAAGACCGTCGACATGCAAATCAATGCCTTCAAAGCATGGTGCGATCTTGCAATCGATATTGCGCCGGTTGGTCTGGGCTACCGGATTCCGGAAGCCAAGGCAGAGGTTGCCAAGCCTGCCGTGAAGAAAGCCGCGCCGAAGCCTGCAGCCAAAAAGCCAGCAGCAAAGAAGGCCGCTACCAAGAAGGCTGCCGCTCCGAAACCTGCCGCCAAGAAAACGGCGAAACCGGCCGCGAAACCTGCTGCAAAGGCAGAGGCCGCCCCGGTCAAGCCTGCCGCCAAGGCAGAGGCCAAACCGGCCGCCAAAAAGCCCGCCGCCAAGAAAGCTGCCCCCAAAGCAGCTCCGAAGGCAGAGGTAGCAGCCAAACCTGCGCCGAAAGCGGAAGCAGCACCGTCCAAGAAAGCACCGGCTGCTAAAAAGGCTGCCGCCAAGAAACCTGCTGCTACTAAGAAACCTGCGGCAGCTAAGGCCGCTGCTCCGGCTACGAAGGCAACCGCCGAGAAGGCACCGGAAGAGAAAAAACCAGCCACCCGCCGCCGCCGTACCCCGGCCAAGCTGGACCAGCCGTTCAAGCAGTAAGCGGCGCAAAACTACCGCACCAAACCCGATGCCCTGCAATTACGCCGGGGCCTTGCGGGTTGATCAGAGGTCCTTGAAAACCTTGTTTAGGCCCGTGCATGCAGCGCGGGCTTATCTTTTTCGGACTGGCTGACAGGGTAAGATCAGGAACATGACCGTTCTGCACTGTGCTAGTGCGGAGGGTTTCTCCCGGCCTGAATTGCCTGAACGCGCTTCGGCCATGTTGACCGAATATAAGCCAGAATATCCCAGATTTCCTCATCCGAGAGGACATCAGAAAATCCGGACATTCCGCTTTTATAGTTGGTCACGCCGAGTGCTTCCAAGGCACCTTGGCCGCCAAGCTTGGTGTAGCTGAACAGCAGTTGATTGTCATGGTGCCAGGTGTGCCCGGTCTCATCGTGCGGAGGCGCAGGTAGCGTGCCATCTGCATTCGGACTTCGCCAGTTCGGCTGCCCCTGAAGCTTGGCGCCATGACATACGGCGCATTGCTCTGCATAAAGCGTCTTGCCGTTTTCAATGTCACGATCATCAAGTTCGTGCCCTGCAAAAGCGATTGCCGGGCTCAGAAGACACGCAAGAACGATTGTTTTTCGGATCATATGACCTCTACCCATGTCCTCATGCCGGTGGCTGCATGGCCAAGCATATGACAGTGCAATAACCACTTTCCGGGGTTGTCGAAGACACAGTAGATGTCCCTGCTTTCACCCGGGTCGACCAGCGACGTATCGCGCAGTGGACCCACTGATCCGTCGGCTTCAATCTCGAAGAAGTGCTGCCCATGCAGGTGAATACCATGCGGGAAGGATGTGTCGTTCACCAATGTCATCAGAACAGAGGTGCCCCGATCAATCTTCAGCCACGGCTCGTCCTGCAAATCCGAAATCCCGTTGAAAGACCAAATGTCGTCCCCGGCATGCCGCCCACCCATCGCTCCGCCCTGCATCCGAAGAACCTCGCGCCGGTTGGCTTCTCCGCTGGGGGGCATGATCCCGCTGGGCGGCAGGGGGGAAATCGCCGAGCTGCGTTTTGAGGGGTTCATGCCTTCCGCCAAGATCGTGCCAAGGCCGTAGTCGCCTTCCCGGGTCTGGAAGCTGAACTGAATATCTTCCACGACATCGGCAATGATATCGGCCCGCTGTGCCGGCGCCATCATGATTTTCCCGAAGTCTTCGACTTGCGTCAGGGGCATTCCGTCCAGCGCAACAAGCTTGCCATCAATGCCCGTGATATCGATCGGAAAAATCCGTGCGTTCGAGGTGTTGATCAGCCTCAACCGAACACGATCCCCCTGTCGAACGGTGGACTGAGACGGCATCGCCTTCGCGTAATTCCCAAGCCGCCCCCCATGGGCGAATTGGAACATGGCGCCAAAGTCGTCAATGAAGGCGGCGTCCTCTCCCAGACGCCAGTCGTCGATCATCACGATGATATCGGCATCCACATCCGGGGGCGTGGCCTCTTCGACGATAAGGGGGCCATAAAGCCCTTTTGCGACCTGTTCCCAAGACCGGCTGTGCGAATGGTACCAGAAGGTCCCCGCGTCCGGGGCGACAAAGCGATACTCGAAATCTTCGCCATCGGCGACAGGCTCTTGTGTCAGACCGGGGACGCCGTCCATCGCATTGTATATGCGGATACCATGCCAGTGGACCGACGAGTCAGCGCCTGATCTGTTCTGGAAGGTTACGGCAAGCTCTTCGCCCTGACGCACCTTAAGCAGCGGACCCGGCGTGCCACCGTTAAACCCAAGCGCTGGCGTCGGACCAAAGTCACGGTACTCCCCCGCAAGTATTTGCTGAATGACAGGCTCTGCCCTAAGGCTTTGTGTCTTCGCCATGCCAAAGGTCGGCGCAATCGTCGCTGCCGCCGTGGAGGCCAGAAATGTTCTTCTCGATATCGTCATGGTGCTAACGATAGATCGGACAAACAGATTTGCAATTCTTCCTTCGCAGTCCGCTGTCCAGCGGCCATTTACGGCCGGTTATAGTGAAGACCTAAAAAAGAATGGCCCGCACATGTCTGCACGGGCCAATCCATGAATAGGAGGCGCAGATCAGACCGCAGAGCGCGGCTCTCTGCCTTCCATCTCGTCCAACTGATCGCGGAAATAGGTCTGGTCATAACGGCGCGAGGCCCAAGCGGCCAATCTGGCGGCCAGCTTGTCACGCCCCTGACCGCGCAGTTTGCGCAGAAGGGTGACGGCGTAGGGTTTTGACCGACGACGGGACCGCATGATCTGATGATAGGTCGGTTTCGACATTTCACCTTCGCAGGCCGCATCCACGATCTCGGTCAAAGCACCGATCATTTCTAGGTCAGCCTCGGCAGAGTGGCCGTGCAGGCTGCATTTCAAAAGCGCGACATTCGGGCCGCTGAACAGCGCTGCGTGGATCGCGTCTTCCTGATGGCTGGGGTCATAGATGACAAACACCTTATCTGCGCCTTGCACCATCTTTGGCGCATAGCCATAGCGGCTGGTGAAATCCAGACGGCGCTTGTTGCGGAACCGCATGTCCCAAGATGCAAAGGTCGGGTCCAGCGTCGCCTGCGGAGCAATGGCAACTACGGTCGAACCTGGGGCGACGACCGAGAATGCCGCGGCCGCGTAACCACACATGCCGACGCCAAAGAAGACGATCTGGTCGAACTGGTCAAAGAAACCTTGGTCGGTTAATTCGTCGAAATAGTTAAACAATGTGTCTTCGCGGAACCAATCTTGGCGGTCGGTCAGAATCGTCAGGAAAGACGTTCCGGACTCTTCAGCCAAGGGGGCAGCGAAGGGTTTTGCATCTGCGTCCTTGAGCTCGAAGCTGACCAGCAAGGTCGAGCCTTCTTCTTTGAAGGCAGAGGCGTAACCCTCTGAAATCAAAGTGGTATCGTAATCTTTTTCGCGGTGCCCCCAATAAGAGAATAGGGGGTTTGAAATCACATTTGGTTGCGGATCTGGCGACATCATCTGGTTAATCCCGTTTACAAATTACTCTAAGGTTCAAGAAGCGTTTGACCCGAGAGTAATTCACGTTCCCTGCAAAATTAGGGCGAATTCGTGGAATTGGCTACGTTTTTGAACCGGAAGAGGTTTTTTGTGCTTTGAGCCCGACCTCATGCATGAACTGCGCGTCGGCCTTGGACAGGGGCTGGCTGGAGGGGGTAAGAAGCAGGCGACCGTAAAGTGCGCGTAGCTCTTCATCCATCAAAAGGGCCGCAAACCGCGCGCGCCGCCACTCCACCGATGCGCCATGAAGGTCCGACAGAACGGGATCGGTTTTCAGGGCGTTCAGATGGGCTTGCATTTGGGGGCGCAGGCTGGCGATCGAGCTATCTTTGACCGTGTTGAAATTCCGCTCTACCCAGTAATCCATACCCAGCACATCGCGTCCGTGTACGGCCCGGCCCCGGTCGCATTTCACAAGATAGCTTTCTTTGGCGCCAAGAGGGTAGTGGTTCAACTGGACCAGATTGTGGTTTTCCAGATGGTAGTTCGAGAAAATCCTGCTGGTCTTGATCTGTGCCGGCAATTCACGGCCAGAGCCATCGAACCAACGCATCTCATTCAGTCGGGTCTTGTCCGGTTGCCGGGGGCGATGAACGCCAAGTTTTCCATAGGTCCCGTCGTTGCGATAAAGCGTTTTGAACATCGCCGCCCGCCACGGCCATTTCATTTGCTCTGGCGCCGCCATAGTGAATTGTTCGGTGATCGGTTCATCCACGAACCGGTCGATCCCGGCATTGCCAAACAGCTTCCATGTGATCGGAATGGCGCCTGCCTCGGGCAGGGCGGCCAGCAGGGCGGGCAGCGTGTGATCGCCCGCATGGATATTCACGAACTCGTCGACATCCAACGTCAAGATCCAGTCGGCCTGGCGGACCAATGGATGCTTGTTTGCCTTCTTCAGGCCTGCCCACTGGATGCCGCCGTCATAAGGTGGATCGTTGGGCATATGGGCGATCTCGCCCATGTCTTGCAGCCGGTCCAGAATGGCATCCGTGCCGTCCTGACAGTCGTTCGACAGGATCAGGAAATCGGTGAAGCCAACAGCTTTGTGGTGAGCCAGCCATTCCAGCAGAAAGGCGCCCTCGTTGCGAACCGTCAGAACCGCCAGCGCCCGCATCTAACTCTCCATGTCCAAGGCTAGGGCGTAGGACACGCGCTCCATCGCGGTCAGCTTCAGGGTCAGGGCGCGTTGGTACAGCTTTTCGAACTCGGGCACCTTGTGCAACTCGTCCGCCTTGGCGCGATGCCAAGCGCAAGCCTTGTCATGCCATTTAGCCAGTTCGGGGTCCTGTTTCAGGCGGTCCAATTCTGCCTTCACCCGCGTGCTGTTGCGGCGGATCGAATGGTCTTCGTGGTCGTTCCAATCCATCCGGATCCAATAGTTCAGCCCGATTGATCGATCCACATGCAGCGCACGCCCGCGCTGACGCTTGATCAGGAAACTTTCAGCAGAGCGCAGCGCATAGTGGTTCAGTTGCAGCAGGTCATAGCCGATATTGCCTTTCGACGACCGCCAGCCGCCGGTTTTAAGGTCCTGTCCTAAAAGCTGGGCAGAGCCATTGGCCCAAGCCACCTGTGCAAGGCGGCTTTGATCGGGTTTGTTCGGGCGGTGACAGCTAAGCTTGCCATAAAGCCCAAGGTTCCGCGTCATGGTCTTGAAACCCCACGCCGTGTGCGGCTTTGGGCAAAAACTGGGGGCGCAGCGGGTGAACTGGTCGATCACCAGATCATCTGACAGGTCCGTCACGCCGTTGTGGCCGAACATGCGCCATGTCATGGCGACATTCGTCGCCTCTGGGACAAGTTCCAGAAAATCATCCAGTGTGCCATTGCCACAACGCACGTTGATGAACTCGTCCACGTCGATATGGATCAGCCATTCGGCTTTCCGGATCACTGGTTCCTTCTTGGATTGATTCAACGCGTATTGCTGCGGAGACTGCCCCTTCCAGTCATCGTTCAGCCGGTGCTGAAGCACTCCCATCTCTTGCAGGCGATCCAGAATTTCATCTGTCCCATCCTCGCACCCGTTGGTGTAGATCAGGAAATTGTCGACGCCGATGGCCCGGTGATAGGCGACCCATTCAAGGATGTAGGGGCCTTCATTCTTCATGCAGCCAACGATCACCTTGCCGGTTGATCCCTTCGGCAGCTTCCGCGCCGGGGCGGGCGGGTAGTCGGCGCCAAGCCGGGTCAGATCGCCCTTGGCCAACCGGTTGCTTGGGGCAAAGGGGCCACCACGCAGCCGCTCAAAGTTCGCTTTAGCCAAGGGGGGAAGCAGCTGTTCGGCTTCTGGCGACAGAACTTCTTTGGCGGTCTCCCTCTGCGAAATCACCGCCTTCAGGTGTTCGCGCCTTGTGTCCTGCGTCGCCTTTTCGATCCGTGGCAAATAGGCGGCAAGATATTGCGACGCGCGGAAACCAAAGTCCGGGTCTGCCTCTTGCCAATTGGAAATCGGATCATCCGGTACCAAGGCGGGCGCGATGTCGGGAAACCGTTCGATCAGCTCTGCGTTCATCGCTTTGAAGCGGGCAGAGACCTCTGCCAACTGTCCCGCAACAGGCGCAGGGCCAGGGATCGAAGCCTCGGCATGCAGGATGCGCCACAGGCGACGGGGTATGATTTTGCCGGTCGTAATCAGCTTGGCGAAGCCTTCGTTCAGCAACCGCGCGCGGGTCAGCGACGCGGCAGAGGGCAGCGTGGGCGCGCCAACAGGATCGGCCTTGCCAATAGAGCGCGGCAGGTCGAAAGCGGTGCAGACCTCGTCCATCACTTGTTTTGGGCTAGGGTCTTCCGGCAGGGCGGGGCGCAGCGTGACGCGGCCTTCGCCAAAGACGTCCTCCCAACGCTCTACTAGTCGGCCATAGTCCAGCCAGAAGGCGGGGGCGACCACCTCGGGCGATTTATGCGCAGGTTGCGGGGTCTTGGGCCATTGGTTCAGGCAAGCGGTTTCCCAGTCGGCCTCTGCCATCAACTCCAGATCGCGGGTCAGCGGGGTGGTCCGCCCGGCCATGACCTGTCCGATATAGTTGCGCAGCATGGCGCGCGCCTGTTCCTGCACATGGCAGACGATAGAGACTTCGTCGGCCACCTCGTCCAGAAACTCGCGTAGGCGCACCAGTTCAGACCGGTGATAAAGGCTGATGGCCAGTTGCTCGGCCGACAGGATCAGCCTTTTGCAATCACTTCGCGCAATCTCGGCCTTCAGTTCGGCCAGCACATCCGCGTGTAGCCGCGCTTGAGCCTGACGCCCGGCAAAACCCCGGGCCACCCGCAGCGGATCAATGTGATCGGGGTCGGTGACCGCCATGAACAGGCGCGTGTGGTTCTTTCGACCAAGAGACGCCGAATAAAGCACGCCCTTGCTTGCCAGCTGGTTCCGCTTGGCATCTAGAACCGACTGCATCGCCGGGGTGCCCGCCGAAGGCAGGCCGATATGAAGGGTCAGCTTCAAAACGCGTCCTCTCCTTCAATATCGGTGTCGGAGGTGCGGTATTCGTTGAAGTTTTCAACGCCCCACCACGGCAGGTCACGGCCCAGGAAGGCGCCGATTTTCGTGGGCGCCTCGGGGTCTTCGATGTCGTACTCCAGAAAGTTATCACGTCCTGCAAAGACACGGCGGCAGAATTCGTAATGCCCTTCGATCCAGCGCAGCCGGTGCGGATGGCGGTGGCCAAAACCTACGGGCAGGCCGGGGATCGGGTTGTCGGGCAGGCGGTCTGATCCAAGGTCGGACCAACGCTCCATCGAGTCGCTCAGGGCTACGGAATCCCGGTAGGACAGCAGGAATTTCACACCCGGATGGAATTCTTCGATCGCGGTGATCAGGCCAAGGTCGGTCTGCGGCCACAGGCACAACCCGTCGCGAACCACGCTGATTTCCGTGAACGCATCAAAATCACCAAGCCGCGCCAGTGGATTGCCGGTGTTGAAATAAGCCTTGTACATCAGCTTGCCAACGAAATGAGACTGCAGGCGGGCCTTGCTGCCTTCGCCCTTGCGGATACGCCAGTCGGCGACGAGAAGCCCCGCCTGACGAAGGGCCTCGGCCAGCGTCGTGGTGCCGGATTTCGGAAGCCCCAGATTGATGACCTTCAGCTCATCCATCGACACCGTCCAGCATCTCGATCAGCGCCAATTCTTGCGGAGACTCCTGCGGCAACGTCTGCAGGTGATCGTACAGCGCGCGATAGTCGTCCTGCTGCATCAACCGGTCCCGCGTCGCACGGTGGGCTTCGACGGCCTGATCATGCAGGCGTGCGATCTCTGGATCGGACTTCAGCTTGGTCAGTTCTTCTTTCAGTCGGGGCAGGTAGCTTTGGATCGAGGTATCCTCATACGCCCCGTCATTCCGCTCGCGCCAATAAGTGTCGTCGAAATTGCGGTTCTCGCGGTTCACATCACCCCGGTCGTTCTTGACCAGATAGCTGTCCAGCGACCGCAGCGCATAGTGGTTTAGCGTCGCAAAGGCGCGTACACCCTTGGCGGGGAACTTTCGGATGCGGCGCTTGTTGGCGGCATGCAGGAACTTGTTTGGCACTTCTCGCCCCGCGCAATCGGTCCACGCGGGCAGCTTGTCGGCGGGCAACCCGTCTTTGAAGAACGGCCGGTGCGCGCCGTAATACTGCACGGGGAAGTCCTTGCGGATCAGCGTCTTGACCTCTTGCGCGGCCTGATCTGTCCACATGTCGGGGTTATGCGACCGCGTGAACTGTTCGATCACCGGCCTGTCTTCGTAGTCCTTGATCCCGTCATTGGCGAAGAACTGGAATGTCGCCGAAATGGCCTTAGGGTTCCCACAAGCCGCGATCAGCGCGGGGATTGTTCCGTCGCCGACGCGGATGTTCAGAAACTCGTCGACATCCGCGATCCAGACCCAGTCTGCGTCCTTCACAACCTTCTGACGGCGCGCGTCCTTCAGCGCCTCCATCTGGTAGTTCCGCCCCTCGGCCGGGTTGGGCAAATGCACCACGCCGCCACGCTTGGCCAATGCGTCCAGCATCGTGTCGGTGCCATCGGTGCAGTCGTTGGAATAAAACAGGTGATCGGTCACGCCAATCAGCCGGTTGAAGGCGATCCATTCCAGCAGGAAGGGGCCCTCGTTCTTGACACAGGTGACGGCTGTTATGCGCATTCATGCGCCTTTCGCCTTGCGGTCTTGATCAGGATCATTCCGTCAGTCGCCTGTTTGCTCTTTGATTGCCGGGATTAGTGCCAAATCCACCGTCGCAGGTCAATTCGAACCGGGGTGATCTCTGCCACAGTTGGCCATCTGCAACTTTCGTGCCGCTTGACCCCGACGGCAAGCGGTGCCTTCCATAGGGAAACGCCTGAGGGGAGACGTCATGAGCAATAGTCCGGGCTCGATAGAAGACATCCAGCAGATGCTGGCAGAGCAGAACTATGTCTGTGGCCGCCCATTGGCGACGGTCGCGTTTCTGTCGCTGCAACTGGGGCGTCCCCTGTTTCTGGAGGGAGAGCCCGGGACCGGCAAGACCGAGATCGCCAAAGCCATTGCCGCGGCATTGGGGCGTAATTTGATCCGACTGCAATGCTATGAAGGTCTGGATTCCGCCAGCGCTGTCTACGAATGGAATTTTGCCGAACAGATGATCGCGATTCGAACGGCTGAAGCATCGGGTGGCGCGGACCGCGAATTGCTGAAGACAGAGCTTTTCACCGAGGACTATCTGATCGAACGCCCGCTGCTTCAGGCCATGCGCCCGCAACCCGGTGGCGCCCCGGTCCTGCTGATCGACGAGGTCGACCGCACCGACGAACCGTTCGAAGCGTTCTTGCTGGAGGCCCTCTCCGATTTTCAGGTTACGATTCCCGAACTGGGCACCGTCCGTGCACCAGAGCCGCCGATCGTCATCCTGACCTCGAACCGCACCCGAGAGGTTCATGACGCGCTCAAACGTCGCTGCCTGTATCACTGGGTTGACTATCCCGGCTTCGAGCGTGAGGTCGAGATCCTTCAAGCCCGCGCGCCCGAAGCAGCGCTGAAGCTCAGCCGCGAGGTCGTAGCTTTCGTCCACAAGCTGCGGGGAGAGGACTTGTTTAAGAAACCCGGCGTGGCCGAGACAATCGACTGGGCGAAATGCCTGCTGGCGCTGGATGTGATCACCCTGTCGCCTGAAGTCATCGCTGACACTCTGGGCGCGATCCTGAAGTATCAGGACGACATTCAGAAGCTTGAGAACTCTGAAATCAAACGCATGCTGGATGCCGCCAAGGCCGACCTGCAGATGGTCATCTGATGTCAGCTAGGTTGCAGTGCCTCGGCCAGCTCCGCCACTGTCGAGACGGATACCATCTTGCTGCTCAGAAAGTTTTGCGTGGCTCCGGTCAGATGCGTGACGTAAAAGTTTCGGCCGGTCGGATCACATTGCACCAACAACGCGTTCTTAGCCTCGTTTCGGGCGACCACGGTCAACAAGCCTTGGGTCAACAAGGCCATCCGCTTCTGCTCGGCAAGCAGGCGTTCGGTCAGCGCTGCACTGACTTTGGGGCTGAGACGAACCCACCCCGTGGGCAAGGCACCCCTGGCGAGCGGTTGGTTCATGCGGCGACTATGACACCTTATGGGAGATTCGCAAATGGTCGAACTCAACCCCATTGATGTCAACGAAGATGGCGCCCTTGTGCGCAACATCATCTGGTTTGCGCGTGCTTTGCGAAAGTCCGGTCTTCCGGTGGGCCCCGGTCAGGTGATACGCGCCGTTCGGGCTGTGCAGGCCGCAGGGTTTTCCCGTCGTGAAGACTTCTTCTGGGTGTTGCACGCCTGTTTCGTTTCTAAGCGCGAACATCACACCGTGTTTGTTCAGGTCTTCCGCCTATTCTGGCGCGATCCGCAGTATCTGGAGCACATGATTTCGATGCTGTCGCCCATGGTGCGCGGAGTGAACGAGGAGCACAAAGCCGCTGCTGCTGCCAAACGCGCCGCAGAGGCCCTGCTGGATCAGGATCAGTTCGATCTGCCGGACCTTGAAGAAGAGCAGGGGACAGAGTTGGAAATCGACGCGCGGACCACTTCAACTTCTCAGGAACGGTTGAAGACGCTCGATTTCGAACAGATGAGCCTGTCCGAAATAGCAGAAGCCAAGCGCATGCTGGCCAAACTGACCCTGCCGGTCCCACCCATTCGAACCCGCCGTATGGCCCCCAAGGTTCACGGGCGCAAGCCTGACTGGCGGGCCACCATGCGAAGCTCTATGCGGCAAGGCGGAGAGATTACGACCCTGAACCACCGCGCCCCGAAAGAGCGCTGGCCTGATCTGGTGGTGATTTGTGATATTTCCGGCTCGATGTCGCAATACAGCCGGATGGTGCTGCATTTTCTGCACGCGGTCAGCAACGCCAAGGGGCAGGGCTGGGCACGTGTGCACGGTTTCACTTTTGGCACGCGCCTGACCAACATCACCCGCCATATGGCCACCCGCGACGTGGATGCCGCCCTTGCCGCTGCGGGATCGCAAGCGCAGGATTGGGAAGGCGGAACGCGGATCAGCGATTGCCTGCATGACTTCAACCGCGATTGGTCGCGCCGGGTTCTGTCACGTGGCGCGGTCGTGTTGCTGGTCACTGATGGGCTCGAACGCGGCGATATCGAGCAGCTGAAGCGCGAAATGCAACGCCTCCAACTGTCGGCCCGGCGCTTGATCTGGATAAACCCGCTTCTACGTTTCGACGGGTTCATGCCGCGTGCCGAAGGCATTCGCACGATGCTGCCTTTTGCTGATACGCTGGTGGCGGGGCACAACGTTGCTTCGCTAGAGGCTTTGGCAGATGTGATTGCAAATGCCAAAGATGCAGGCGACAAAACACGTCTGATGGCCATGGCCTAAGAGGAAAAGATGCAAGATCACGAACAGATGCCCGAAACCGCACTGGCATGGCACCGCGAGGGACGCGGCGCCGTCTTGGCTACTGTGATCGAGACCTGGGGCAGCGCCCCGCGTCCAGTTGGCGGGCAGTTGGTGATCTCTGGCGATGCGGAATTACAGGGCTCTGTGTCTGGTGGCTGTGTCGAGGGCGCTGTTGTGGCCGAGGCGATTGACGCCTTGGATGACGGCAAAGCCCGCGTTCTGGAATTTGGCGTCGCCGATGAAGAGGCCTTTGCCGTCGGGCTGGCTTGCGGCGGGCGTATCCGTGTTATGGTCGAACCGATCGGCGGGGCCATGCCCGAAGCGATGCTGGCCGAACTGGTAGAAGCCCGCGCTGCGCGGCGTCCCGTGGCCTATTGCGTGAACACCCAGACATGGCAGCGCCAATTGCTGGACCGCGACGATCCGAAGGTTGCTGATCGGTTCCGCATGGATCGCTCTGGGATCGAGGAAGATGGTGAGACCTTCGTGGCAATCCACAATCCCCCGCTACGGATGATGATCGTGGGCGCGGTCCACATCGCCCAGCCCTTGGTCGCGATGGCGCGGCTGGCGGGGTACGACCCGACGCTTGTCGACCCGCGAGAGGCCTTTGGCTCTGACGCGCGTTTCCCCGGCGAGACCATCCTGCACGAATGGCCGGATGAGGCGCTTCAACAGATCGGTCTGGATGCGCGTACAGCCGTCGTCACCCTGACCCACGACCCGAAACTGGACGATCCCGCGATTAAGGTCGCACTGGCCTCTGAGGCGTTCTATCTGGGCTGCCTTGGATCGACCCGCACCCATGCCAAACGCGTGGCGCGGTTGACCGAGGCCGGCCTGACCGAAGAGCAAATCGCGCGTATCCATGCGCCTGTCGGCCTTGATATCGGCGGCAAATCCCCTGCGGAAATCGCGGTCTCGGTCATGGCCCAGATCACTCAGACACTAAGGAAAGGCTGATGCAGTTCGGTCCGGTAGATACGCAGGACGCCGCAGGCGCGATCCTTGCCCATTCGCTGAAGCTGAAAGGCGGTGCGCTTAAGAAGGGCACCATTTTAGACGCCGAAGATATCGCACGGATTGCAGGGGCAGGCATCGATCAAGTCACCGTCGCCCGTCTGGAACGGGACGATGTCGCCGAAAACACCGCAGCCGACCGTTTGGCCCGCGCCATCGTGCCATACCCCGAGCGTGCCGGGTTGATCCGGTCCCATGCTTTCACTGGCCGGGTGAACCTGAACGCGGCTTGCCACGGGGTGGTCGAACTGGACGCCGAGGCGATCCATGACCTTAACAGCATCCACCCCGAAATCACATTGGCGACGCTGCCGCCAATGATGCGCGTGACCGAGGGCCTGCTGGTCGGGACAGTGAAAATCATCGGCTACGCGGTGCCCGGCGGGGCGCTGGACGACGCCTGCGCAGCCGCCCGTGCCGCGCTTCGCGTCAAGCCGGTTATCCGAAAGTCGGCGGGGCTTTTGCTGACCGAAGTTCCGGGCCAGAAGGCCACGATCTCGACGAAGGCTGAAAAGGTCATTGCCGCTCGGTTGGCCGCTCTTGGCGTGACGCTGGCCGAGGTGAAGGTGGTGCCCCATAAGTCGGGCCCGATGGCCGACGCCCTGAAATCCCTGAAGGGTGACATGCAGCTGATCCTGACCGGATCGGCGACCTCGGACCTGCACGACACTGGCCCAAATTCGGTGCGCAAGGCGGGCGGGAAGGTACAGCGTTTCGGGATGCCCGTCGACCCCGGCAACCTTTTGTTCCTTGGCGATCTAATGGGAAAACCGGTGATCGGACTGCCAGGTTGTGCACGATCCCCCGCGCTGAATGGGGCAGACTGGGTGCTGGAACGCGTGGCCTGCGGGCTAGAGATTTCCAGTGATGATTTTGCCCGAATGGGGGTCGGGGGATTGCTCAAGGAAATCCCCACACGCCCCCATCCACGAGAGCGTAAGACCAAGGCCTAGCAGTCTCTACGACCAAAGGACTACCGGATTTTTCGCGACTCGAGGTTCTCAAGTCAGCACTTCCGTGATTAACTTTCGCAGAAGATTTTCCGGGAGGACTCTATCAAATGACAAACGTATCCATGACCGTGAACGGCAAGGCCGTTTCCGGAGAGATCGAGGGACGCACTCTGCTCGTGACGTTCCTGCGAGAGGGGCTGGGCCTGACCGGCACCCATGTCGGCTGTGATACCAGCCAGTGCGGCGCCTGTGTTGTGCATGTGAATGGCGAAGCCGTGAAGGCCTGCACCATGTTCGCCGCAGACGCCGAAGGCGCCGAGGTCACCACGCTAGAAGGCATGGCAAACCCCGACGGTTCGCTAGGCACCATTCAGGCTGCGTTTCAAGAGCATCATGGCCTGCAGTGCGGTTTCTGTACCCCCGGCATGGTTATGTCGGCGGCGTCTCTGCTGAAAGAGAACCCGAAGCCTTCCGAGGCAGAAATTCGCGACTACCTCGAAGGCAACCTGTGCCGCTGCACCGGTTACCACAACATCGTCAAGGCGATCATGGCCGCGTCCGGTCAGGACGTCAGCAGCATGGCTGCTGAATAAGCGTCACCTTTAGGGAGGATATTACATGCCCAAAGACAATGGCATTGGCGCCAGCCCCAAGCGGCGCGAAGACGTCCGGTTCCTGACCGGCCGAGGAAAGTACACAGACGACATCCAATTGGCCAACACCTCTTACGCGTGCTTCGCGCGTTCGGACGTGGCCAATGGTGTTATCAAATCCATCGACACATCAGCGGCCGAGGCAATGCCCGGCGTTCTGGCGGTATTCACCGGCGAAGACTTTGTCGAGGTCGGCGGCAACCCCGCGGGCTGGGCGATCTCCAGCCGTGATGGCACCCCGATGCACGAGCCAAAGCGCCCGGTTCTGGCGCACGGCAAGGTCCGTCACGTAGGTGATGCCTATGCCGCCGTCGTCGCTGAGACCCCGGAACAGGCGCGCGATGCGGCCGAGGCGATCGAGATCGACATCGAAGAGCAACCCGCCGTTATCGACATGGCAGCAGCTCTGTCTGGCTCGACCTTCGTCCATGACGAAATCGGCACCAACCAGTGTTTCGACTGGGGTTGGATCGAAGACAACCGCGAGGCCACCGACGAGGCAATCAAGAACGCCCCGCACGTCACCACGCTCGAGCTGATCAATAACCGCGTCGTCCCGAACGCGATGGAGCCGCGCGCTTCCATTGGCGACTATGACCCGGGCACCGACGAGTACAAGCTCTACACCACGTCGCAGAACCCGCACCTGACGCGCCTGCTGATCTCGGCCTTCGTTCTGGGGATCCCCGAGAACAAGTTGACCGTTGTCGCACCTGACGTTGGTGGTGGTTTTGGTTCGAAAATCTATCACTACGGTGAAGAGGCGCTGGTTCTGGCCGCGGCAAAGAAACTGGCCCGTCCGGTCAAGTGGACTGCATCGCGCTCTGAGGCGTTCCTGACAGACGCGCACGGTCGTGACCACGTCACCAAGATTGAACTCGCCTGCGATAAAGAGGGCAACTTCATCGCCTTCCGTACCGAGACCCTTGCGAATGTTGGCGCCTACCTGTCGAACTTCTCGACCGCGACGCCGACCTTCCTACACGGCACGCTGATGGCTGGCACGTACACAGTTCCGAATGTCTATGTGAACGTGAAGACTGTCTTCACAAACACCGCACCGGTTGACGCCTATCGCGGCGCGGGCCGCCCCGAGGCGACCTATTCGATCGAACGTGTCATCGACAAATGCGCCGATGAGTTGGGGATCGACAAGATTGAAATCCGCCGGAAGAACTTCATCCAGCCCGATCAGTACCCGTACACCACCCCGGTGGGCCTGTCCTATGACATCGGCAACTATGATGCTCTGATGGACACGCTCGAGCGTCGTCTGGACGTTGCTGGCTTTGAAGCGCGCCGCGCTGAAAGTGCAGCGAACGGCAAGCTGCGCGGTATCGGCATCAACTCCTACATCGAGGCCTGCGGCATCGCGCCGTCGAACCTTGTGGGCCAGTTGGGTAGCCGTGTTGGCCTGTATGACGCTGCGACCGTCCGCGTAAACGCGACCGGTAATATCTCGGTCATGGTCGGGGCGCACAGCCACGGTCAGGGCCACGAAACCGTGTTCCCGCAGGTCGTGGCAGAGATGCTGGGGATCGACGAGGCTTCGATTGACATCGTCCACGGTGACAGCTCGAAGATCCCCTTCGGCATGGGCACCTATGGCTCGCGCTCGCTGGCGGTTTGTGGTTCGGCAGTTGTCCGCGCCACCGAGAAGATCATCAACAAAGGCAAGAAGATCGCGGCCCATATGCTGGAAGCATCGGATGCAGATATCGAGCTGGTCGATGGTCAGTTCACCGTCGCAGGAACCGACAAATCGGTCGGTTTCGGCGATGTGGCGCTGAAGGCCTATATCCCGCACGAGTTCCCGCTGGAAGACATCGAGCCGGGGCTAGAGGAAACCGCCTTCTATGACCCGGCGAACTTCACCTATCCGTCGGGTGCCTATGGTTGCGAGGTCGAGGTCGACCCCGAAACCGGCAAAGTCGACATTCTGAAATTCGTCGCCTGCGACGACTTCGGCAACGTGGTCAACCCAATGATCGTGGAAGGTCAGGTTCAGGGTGGCCTGGGTCAGGGCATCGGTCAGGCCATGCTAGAGGTCGGCACCTACGACGCCGACGGTCAGCTGACCAACGGGTCCTATATGGACTACGCCATGCCGCGCGCCGATGACATGCCCCAGATGGTCGTTGACCATTCGAACGGCACCGCCTGCACGCACAACCCGCTTGGTGTGAAAGGCTGTGGTGAGGCCGGGGCCATCGGTTCTCCGCCGACCGTTGTGAACGCCGTCGTCAACGCGCTGCGTAGCGCGGGCCATGATGTCACTCACATAGATATGCCACTGACGCCATCGCGCGTCTGGGCTGCAATGAACGGGTAAGAAAGGATCATCCCATGTATGAATTTGATTTCGAACGCCCGAGCACTATCGCAGAAGCGGTCGCAGCATTGGCAACCGAGGACGCGCAGGCACTGGGTGGGGGTCAAACCCTCATCCCGACGCTGAAACAGCGACTGGCCTCTCCAAGCAAACTGGTCAGCCTGTCCGGCATTGCCGAGATGAAAGGCATCTCGGCTGATGGCGGTACCGTCACCATTGGCGGTGGCACCAGCCATGCCGCTGTTGCTGCAGGGGCAGGGGCCTATCCGGCGCTGGCTGCTCTGGCTGGCAACATTGGTGACCCGGCGGTCCGCTCGCGCGGCACTATCGGCGGCTCGCTGGCCAACAACGACCCGTCGGCTTGCTACCCTTCAGCAGCACTGGCCTCTGGCGCAACCATCGTGACCAACACGCGCGAGATCGCGGCGGACGACTACTTCGAGGGCATGTTTACCACCGCCTTGGAAGAAGGTGAGATCATCACCGCTGTCCGCTTCCCGGTCCCCGACGCCGCGGCCTATGCGAAGTTCGAACAACCCGCCTCGCGCTTTGCGCTGGTTGGTGTGTTCGTCGCCAAATACGCCGATGGCGTCCGTGTCGCAGTGACTGGCGCCTCGGAAGACGGCGTCTTCCGCTGGACCGAGGCAGAAGAGGCGCTAAGCGCCAACTTCAGTGTCGACGCGGTGGCTGGCTTGTCGGCCTCTGCTGACGGTCTGATCAGCGACCTGCACGGCGACGCGGCCTACCGCGCGCATCTAATCGGTGTGATGACCAAGCGGGCGGTTGCGGCAGCCAGCTAACCGGCGCGACCCATAAACAAAGGAAAAGCGCGCCTGAGAGGGCGCGCTTTTCTCATTGGAAGTTCGAGTTACGCAGTGTTTAGGCGAAGCCAGCCTTTGTCGGAAAACCAAGCTTCTTCAGTGTCATGACAACAGGGCACATCCCGGTAAAGGACGCCTGCACCAGATGCGCCCCCATGATGCCCGTCACCCAAAGCCAATTCGGACTATGGAAAGCGGCTAGAAGAGCACTTCCCAGAACAATTACACCAACAATCAAAAGAATAGAGCGTTCAACGGTCATAGTTCCCTCCTCTGTGATGGCACGAATTATGCACGAAAACGACGCTCTTTTCCAATTTGAGGGAGACTCGCGGTGTCGCCAGGAAGCCGTTCGTAAAAGCTTCACCCCGAAATACTGCTCAACACGCCCAGAAGCAACGTCCGGCGGGACGCAAAGCGTTCCGTCGCTCCCACGATTCGACGCTTTCTAAGTTCCGATGCGAAGGCAGGTTTTTGAGCAGAACAACCTGATTACCAAGATCAATTTCAAGGCAAAGGTTTCTGCGCCACGAAATCAATCAACGCCGACATGCCAGAGTGCCCTTTGCCCTCTTGAATTTCGTGCTCATAGGCGCGGTTCTCGATGATATCCCATCCGGCGAATTCCTCGGCAAGCAGATCCTCGGTGTACATATTCGCGGGGTTTGATGGGCCGCCGGTGCCGTAGTCCACCTGTTTGGGCGTATAGCCGTGGATCAGGATCAGCCCGCCGGGACGGACCGCCTGTTTCATCCCGTCGAATATCACTTTCCGCCCCTCGGGGCCGACGAACTGAAAGAACACGCCGACGACCAGATCGAACTGCTCGGACCAGTCATAGGCCAGTACATCCGCTTCACGAAAATCGACCGCCACGCCGCGTGCCTCCGCCAATGTCCGTGCCTTGGAGATGGCCGAAGGCGCGTATTCCAGCGCAGTGACCGGCAGCCCTTGTTGTGCCATCCAGACAGAGTTGCGGCCTTCGCCATCGGCCACGGACAGGGCCGTGGCGCCGGGGGTGAAGTGTTGGCTGTGCTCGGTCATGAATCGGGCGGGTTCTGTTCCGAAGACGAACTCTTCCGTGGCAGAAAACCGTTCTTCCCACATTGGCAGGCTCCAATTCAAAGATGGGGCAGGATAGCCCGAAACCAGCATCGTCGCGCACATTCGTATGTACAGGTTCTGCACGCAATCTTCATAGGCCTATTATGCAAATAAAAACGCCCCCGAAAACGGGGGCGTTCGAATACAATCTGGATCAGCTTACTTGGGAAGCGGGCCGATCATCATGACCATTTGGCGGCCTTCCATCTTCGGCATGTTCTCGACCTTGCCGATTTCCTTGATGTCTTCAGCGACCCGCTCTAGCAGTTCGCGGCCAAGGTTCTGGTGAGCCATCTCGCGGCCACGGAAGCGCAGGGTCACCTTCACTTTGTCGCCGTTTTCCAAAAACTTAAACACGTTGCGCATCTTGACGTCATAGTCGTGCGTATCCGTGTTGGGGCGGAACTTGACCTCTTTGACCTCAATGATTTTCTGCTTTTTCCGGGCTTCGGATTCACGCTTCTGCTGTTCATACTTGAACTTGCCGAAGTCCATGATCTTACACACGGGCGGCGTTGCATTGGGCGAGATTTCCACCAGGTCCAGGCCTGCCTCTGCTGCCAAATCCATGGCTTTGCGAGGATGCACAACGCCAATATTCTCACCATCAGCGCCAATCAGGCGAATTTCAGGTGCGCGAATACGGTCGTTGACGCGAGGGCCGGTGTCGCGCTGCGGGGGCGCGTTATGAGGTCTGCGGGCTATGGTCCTTGTTCCTTCTGAGATTTCAGGTGGCGGAAAAATAGACGTGAGGGGCCTGTCTTTCAACCCGATAGTCTTACCCGAGCCGATAAATGTTGCGGGGCCGCGGTGCGGGGTATTTCGATGGGATTTTCCCCCTGTTAGTGTTGGGGCACGCTACCTAGGTAGACCGGTAAGATTTGAAAGGGGGCATTAAGATGTCTAAAACAGTTATCTTGGTAATAGCGTTGGCCGTCGTGGCCTTGGGTGGATTCTTTGTGTTTCAAAGTCAGCAGGGTACGCCTGAACCGGTGACGACCACCGAGGCGCCTAAGCAACCGTTTGAATTGCCGCAGGAGACCCCCAAGGCAGAAGACGTCGTAGAAACGGTTCAGGACGCCGTTGAGGGCGTAGTGGAAGAGGCCGAAGAGGTCCTGAATGGTGCCGCTGAACAATTGGAAGAGAAAGCCACCGAGGCCGTTGAGGGCGCCGTTGAAGAAGCCAAAGAAGCTTTGGGTGACGCTTTGAACCTTGGTGAGCAAGGCGAAGCAGCTGCCGAGGCGGCGACCGAAGCCGCCACAGACGCCGTGAAAGAGGCTGTCGAAGATGCGGCCACTCAGGCCGTGGAAGGTGCCGCTGAAACGGCTACGGACTCGGCCGTGGACACTGCCACTGATGCTTTGAAAAAGGTCATTACCAACAACTGATTTTCGGAGTTTGGCAGGCTTTGACTTGCTGAACCCATCGAGCAGGAAAGCCGCGATCCGTTTCGGGTCGCGGCTTTTTCTTTGTTCTCATTGGCGGCTTGTTTGGGGGAAATGTTTTCGATACTAGTCAGCAGAGTCGCTGTGAACAGAAACAATTTCCCGGGAAACCGTGATGTCGAATGCATTGGACACGATAGACAAAAAGATTCTGAACGAGCTTCAGATGGATGCATCGCAGTCTTTGGACGAGATTGCACGTAAGGTTGGGTCGTCAAAGACGCCTGTCTGGAATCGTATTCGCAAAATGCGCGATGCCGGTGTGATCAAGGGGCAGACGGCCTTGCTGGATGCAGAGGCTTTGGGGCTGGAGGCGTGTTTCTTCGTTCTGATCCGAACTTCCGAGCACGAGGCCGACTGGCAGAAGGCGTTTCTAGAGACACTCCATTCGCGGCCCGAGGTACTGGAAGCGCACCGTTTGGCGGGGGATATTGATTATATCCTGAAAGTCCGGGTGCCCAATGCGCGGGCTTATGACGCTTTCTATCAAGCACTGATCGCAGAGGTGAAGATTCACAATGTGACGGCGCTTTTGTCGATGGAAGAGATCAAGGCGACGACGGTTCTGCCGATAGATGTTTAGAAAGCAGAGCGCCACCCACGGGTGGCGCAAGTCTATCGTAGAAAGGCCGCCTGTGAGGGCGGCCTTGGTAATTGTGGTCTGGGGTCAGGCGGCCTCTAGCGCTTGGATGATGGCACCGAAGTCGCTGGCTTTTAGGGAAGCACCGCCGACCAATGCGCCGTCCACGTTCGAGGTGGCGAAAATTTCAGCTGCATTACCGGGTTTGACAGAGCCCCCGTACAGGAGGGGTGTTTCATTTGCTGACGAGCCGAAGCGACCGGTAAGTTCAGCGCGCATCAGTTCGTGAACCTCGGCGATTTGGTACAGCGTCGGGACGCGGCCCGTGCCAATTGCCCAGACCGGTTCATAAGCGACGACGAAATCCGCCCCGTTCAGATCATCGGGCAGGGAGCCGGCCAATTGTGAACGGATAACGTCGAGCGTATCGCCCGCGTCACGTTCACTTTCGGTTTCACCAACGCAAACGAGAGGTAGCAGACCTGCGCCAAGGGCCGCGACGGTTTTGACGCGCACAGTGGCGTCGGTTTCCCCGTGGTCGGTCCGGCGCTCCGAGTGGCCAAGGATGACATGAGTTGCGCCCGCGTCTTTCAGCATGTCCGCAGAAATATCACCAGTGTGTGCGCCAGATTTGGCGGCGTGGCAGTCTTGGCCACCCACAAAGATTGAATTACCAGCGCGGTCGGCGGCGCGAGACAAAAGCGTTGCAGGAGGGCAGATAAGCACGTCCACAGAGGACTCGGCGTGAACTTTTGCCAAGGCATCCAGTTCGGACAGTTCGGCAGAAGTGCCGTTCATTTTCCAGTTTCCTGCGGCGAGTTTTCGCATCCTATCCCTCATCTGCGTTAATTCGCGATCACACTATCTTGTCGTGTGGGGCAGGGAAACGGGCAAATTGCCTATTGAGGGAGGTCGAGTTCGGATACGTCTTTGAACTTGATCGACTCGCCGCAACCGCAGGCGTCTTCGACATTGGGGTTGTTGAATTGGAAGCCGCTTTCCAGCAGGCTGGTCTGATAGTCGATCTCGGTTCCGAACAGGAACATCTGGGCCATAGGGGCGATCATCACGCGGGCGTCGCCCTGTTCGACAACCTCGTCATTCGCGTCAATCTCGTTGGCGAATTCCATGGTGTATTCCATTCCCGCGCACCCGCCTTTCTTGAGGCCGATGCGCAGGCCTTTGTGGCCGTCGCGGGCCATGAGGCGGGCGATTTGCGCTTCGGCAGCGGGGGTCATGGTGACCGCGTTTTTGCCAGGAATGCCAAACATTTTACATGAATCCCAGTTCCAGACGAGCTTCGTCCGACATCATTTCCATACCCCAGGGCGGATCCCAGGTGATCTGCACGTCGACCTGTTTGACGCCGTCCAGCGGCTCTACCGCCTCGGCCAGCCAGCCCGGCATTTCGCCAGCAACGGGGCAGCCGGGTGCGGTCAGGGTCATGATGATCGAAACTTCATTTTCGTCTGTAATTTCAATCGTATAGACCAAGCCAAGATCGTAAATATTCACCGGAATCTCGGGGTCGTAAACCGTGCGACATGCCTCGATCACGCTGTCAAACAGCGGGTGCTCGGTGGTCGAAGGCTTGATGAGGGGGGCGCCCTCCATCGGTTGAGTTTGCTCGGTCATAGTCGTCTGTCCTTAATTCCGACCAAAGATATAGGGTTTAAGACCCGGGGCGTAAAGGTGCGTTCTGGACGCATTGTTTACGTTTAAGCACATGGGCTGTGCGGGCAGTATGACCTGCATATGACTGCCATATGAGTTGCATATGACCTTTGAGCGGGGCGCAAAGGTTAATACGCCTGCCCTGATTAGCTTGTTACACGTTTGCGGGTCGGTGCGGGGCGCATGTTCTTTTCGATCTCGTCAAAAAGGTGCGCGGCGATGTTCTTGCCGCTGCTGCGTTCAATCCCTTCCAGTCCGGGGGAGGAGTTGACCTCGAGCACTTTGGGGCCTTCTTCAGAGCGCAGCAGGTCGACGCCTGCAAGGTTCAGGCGGAAAGCCCGAGCCGCGCGAACTGCAGCAGCGCGTTCTTCCTTGGTAATCTTTACCGCACTGGCAGCACCGCCCTGATGCAGGTTCGAACGGAACTCTCCGGGTTGCGCCGTGCGCTTGATGGCTGCGACGACCTTGCCGCCGACGACCAGGCAACGGATGTCTTCGCCAGCGGCCTCTTTTACAAAGTGCTGTACAAGGAAGCTGGCGCGCAGGCCCCTGAAGGCCGAGATCACGGACTCCGCCGCTTTTTTAGTTTCGGCCAGAACCACGCCCTTGCCTTGGGTGCTTTCCAGAAGTTTCACGATTAGGGGCGCACCCCCGACGAGCCCGATCAGGTTGTTCGTATCCTTGGGTGAGGCTGCGAAGGCTGTCACGGGCATGCCGATCCGGTGGCGGGCAAGGATCTGATGGGCGTGCAGCTTGTCACGGCTGGCCGTGATGCCATCAGAGCCGTTCACGCAGTAGGTACCCGTGGTTTCGAACTGACGCACAACAGCGGTGCCATAACTGGTGATTGACGCGCCGATGCGCGGGACCACTGCGTCATAGCGGGGAAGGCGTTTGCCGTCGTAATGGACCTCTGGCGAGGACGCGTTCAGCGCCATGTAGCAGCGTAGGGTGTCTATGACCTCGACCACGTGGCCGCGGGCTTCACCTTCGTCGACAAGGCGGCGGGTGGAGTAGTTGTTCGCCTCGCGGCTGAGGATCGCGATGCGCAGCGACCGGGGCGGGGCGCTAGTTCGGACAGAGGGTGAGGCGTAAATGTCATAGGACAGTTGCGGCTGGCAGAAACTGTCCGTTGGACTAACGATAAGGTCTTCAGTCAGGGCCTGACGTCCCAGCAACATGCGATAAGCCATGGTGCCCCGGTCTGTCAGGGTGATCTCGATCGGCCAAGACCGGTCGCCCATGGTCAACTGCGAGGTAATGACATAGCGCAGTTCGGTTTCCCCGTTCGAACTGGTCACCTCGCGCCGGTCGGTGATTGGCGCAGAGCAGGCGATGGTCACGTCTGTGCGACCCGGTATCGGGTGCACGGCAAACCGCACTTTCGGTTTTGCAGCGGGGCCGAAAGGTTCGATATCGAAAGCGTGCAGGGCCGAGGTCCGTGCCCCGGTGTCAATCTTGGCCTTCAGGGCGGGCAGGCCGAGTTCGGGCAAAGATAGCCACTCTTCCCAGCCCAAACGAAACGGTTCGCCGGCGTTCGAAATCTTGTCCATGTTTCCACCTGTCTTGGAATCCCGCCAGAATCGCATATACCCGCCATTCCAGCTCAAAGCACTCAGGATCAGCAATGACAGAGAAATTCAACTTTGATTTGACGTCAACCGACGGGATGGCTCGGACCGGTGTGATCCACACGCCCAAGGGCGACATCCGCACCCCGGCGTTCATGCCGGTGGGCACGGCTGCGACCGTGAAGGCGATGATGCCGGAAAGCGTGGCCGCGACAGGGGCGGATATCTTGCTTGGCAACACCTATCACCTGATGCTGCGGCCGACGGCGGAACGCATCGACCGGTTGGGTGGGCTGCACAAGTTCATGAACTGGTCCAAGCCGATCCTGACCGACAGTGGCGGGTTTCAGGTGATGAGCCTTGCCGGGCTGCGCAAGCTGACCGAGAAGGGCGTGACGTTCAAGTCGCATATCGACGGGTCCCGGCACGAGTTGACGCCGGAACGGTCGATGGAAATCCAAAAGCTGCTGGGGTCGGACATTGTCATGTGTTTCGACGAATGCCCGGCACTGCCCGCGGATCGTGACCGCATTGCCAAAAGCATGCGCCTGTCTATGCGGTGGGCGCAACGGTCCAAAGACGCCTTTGGCGACCGCCCGGGATATGCCTTGTTCGGCATCCAGCAGGGCGGGCTGGAGCAGGACTTCCGCCAAGAAAGCGCCGAGGCGCTGCGCGAGATCGGGTTTGACGGCTATGCCATCGGCGGTCTGGCCGTGGGCGAGGGGCAAGAGGCCATGTTCAATACGCTGGACTTTGCCACCGACATGCTGCCCACCGATAAGCCGCGCTATCTGATGGGTGTTGGCAAGCCTGATGACATTGTGGGCGCCGTGGCGCGCGGTGTGGACATGATGGACTGTGTGCTGCCGTCGCGGTCGGGCCGGACGGGGCAGGTCTTTACCCGTAATGGTGTGGTAAACATCAAGAACGCCCGCCATCAGGACGACCCGCGTCCGCTGGATGAAAACTGTAGCTGCCCGGCCTGTCAGAACTATTCGCGGGCCTATCTGCACCATGTCTTCCGCTCGAACGAGATGATCTCGGGGATGCTGCTGACGTGGCACAACCTGCAATATTATCAGGATCTGATGCAGGGCATGCGCGACGCGATTGCGGCGGGGCAGTTCAAGGCATTCGAAGCAGATTTCCACGCCAAGCGGGCGCAGGGCGATATCGAGCCGCTGTAGCCTTTAGCGGTTTCGCTTGGGCTTCATCGCATCTTTCACCATCTTGCCGAAGGCTTTGTCTTCGGCGCGGCGTTCGTGCAGGGATTTGGCGTTATAGGCGTCCTCGGCCAGCAGCTTGCGCCAGCGGGCCACGCGCGCGGGGTCAACGTCATTGGCCTCTATCGCGGCCTGAATGGCGCAGCCCGGTTCGGTCTGGTGCTGGCAGTCGTTGAATTTGCACTGGTGGGCAAGTTCAGAGAGGTCCGAGAAGACCTCGTCGATGCCTTCGCGGACGTCGGCCAGTTGCAGCTCTCGCATGCCCGGCGTGTCGATGATCCAGCCCGCGTCCGGAATGCGGAACATCTGTCTGAAGGATGTGGTGTGGCGGCCTTTGGCATCGTCTTCGCGGATCGCGCCCGTTGCCATCATGGTGTCGCCTAGCAGCGTGTTGACGATGGTGGATTTGCCCACGCCAGAAGAGCCGACCAGCGCGACGGTTTCGCCCGGCTTGCACCATGGGCGCAGCACGGCGATGTCATTGGGGTTGGTGGCATCAATCGCTTCGATCAGCAGGCCGGGCTGAAGCGCCTCTGCCTGCCGGCGATAGGTATTGGGGTCGTCTGTCAGGTCGATCTTGGTCAGCACTATTACGGGGGTGACGCCGGCCTCGTAGGCCAGCGCGAGGTAGCGCTCTAGCCGGGCGATGTTGAAGTCCTGATTGCAGGAGCTGACGATGAACAGCGTGTCGACATTGGCCGCGATCAGCTGTTCCCGCCGGTCCTTGCCCGGGGCGCGCCGCTTGAACAGGCTGGATCGTTCCAGCAGGCCCATAGGCTGCCCCTGATCGTCCAACCAAAGCCAGTCGCCGACGGTGGTGCTGTCGAATTGCGGGCAGGTCGAGGGGCCATCGGGGCTGATTAGGTCCAGCCGGTCGCGATGGACGGCGGTCACGCGCACGGGCCGCGTGTCAGCAGGGGCGTCCGGCAGTTGGCGCGCGAAATTCGGCTTGAACCCAAACACCAGCAAATCACCCGTTCGACCCTGCGAAACTTGGGTGTTCAGAAAGTCCGGGATCTTGCCGCGTGCCATCAGTGTTGGGTGTCCTGCAGTAAGTAGTCTGAAACAGCCTGAGTCATTTCCGCAGCAGGCTAGGCTTTCGCCGAGGGTCTGTAAATCCGACGATTTGGCGCCAGACCGGCGCAGAGCCCCGGCAATCTGGGCGGCAGACCCAATTCAAAGGTATATTGAAGGGTCGGTTGCTTGACTCATCCGCGCGATTACCCAGATAAAGGGTCTGACCTAAGGGGAGAGACCTTGCTGCCGCGACGTTGGGGCCGGTCTCTTCTGCCAAGAACAAGGAAATTTCATGACCCTGCTTTCGAGCGATTCCTATCCTGTCCTCCCGCTGCGCGATATCGTTGTCTTTCCGTACATGATCGTGCCGCTCTTCGTCGGCCGCGACAAATCGGTGCGCGCGCTGGAAGAGGTGATGGCGGACGACAAGCAGATCCTTCTGTCCAGCCAGATCGACCCGTCTGACGATGATCCGGCGGAAGAGGGCATCTATCGCACTGGCGTTCTTGCCAATGTGTTGCAGCTGCTGAAGCTGCCCGACGGCACCGTGAAGGTGCTGGTCGAGGGGCGCGCACGTGTGTCCATCGACGAATTCATTGAAAACGAAGAGTTTTTCGAGGCTCGCGCCACCCTTCTGGAAGAAGAAGAAGGCGACGAGGCAACGGTTGAAGCGCTGGTGCGTTCTGTCGGGGCCGAGTTCGAGCGCTATGCCAAGGTAAAGAAAAACGTTCCCGAAGATGCGCTGACGGCGGTTGCGGAAACCCGTGAACCGGCGAAGCTGGCCGACCTTGTGTCGGGGCATCTGGGTATCGAAGTTGACCAGAAGCAAGAGCTTTTGGAAACTCTGCCGATCGCAGAGCGGCTGGAGAAAGTCTATGGCCTGATCCAGGGCGAAATGTCGGTCCTGCAGGTCGAGAAGAAGATCAAGACCCGCGTGAAGTCCCAGATGGAGCGGACGCAGCGCGAGTACTATCTGAATGAGCAAATGAAGGCCATTCAGAAGGAGCTTGGCGACGGCGAAGAGGGCCAGAACGAGATTCTGGAACTTGAGCAGAAGATCGAAGAGACCAAACTGTCGAAAGAGGCCCGTGAAAAGGCCGATGCCGAGATCAAGAAGCTGAAATCCATGTCGCCCATGTCGGCCGAGGCCACCGTGGTGCGCAACTATCTAGATTGGCTGCTGTCGATCCCGTGGGGCACGAAGTCTCGGGTCAAAAAGGACCTGAGCCGTGCGCAGGGTATTCTGGATGACGACCACTATGGCCTTGAGAAGGTCAAAGAGCGGATCGTTGAATATCTGGCGGTTCAGCAGCGCTCGAAGAAGCTGAAAGGCCCGATCCTGTGCCTTGTTGGCCCTCCGGGTGTTGGCAAGACCTCTTTGGGTAAGTCGGTTGCCAAGGCAACCGGGCGCGAGTTTATCCGGATTTCTCTGGGTGGCGTGCGTGACGAAAGTGAAATTCGCGGTCACCGTCGGACCTATATCGGGTCGATGCCCGGTAAGATCATTCAGGCGCTGAAGAAGGCGAAGACCACTAATCCGCTGATCCTGTTGGATGAGATCGACAAGATGGGGCAGGACTTCCGTGGCGACCCCGCGTCGGCCATGCTGGAGGTGCTGGACCCGGAACAGAATGGCACATTCGTCGACCACTATCTGGAGGTCGAATACGATCTGTCGAACGTGATGTTCCTGACGACCTCGAACAGCTACAACATGCCGGGCCCGCTTTTGGACCGGATGGAGATCATCCCGCTGGCGGGCTATACCGAGGACGAAAAGACCGAGATCGCGCGTCAGCACCTGATCGCGAAACAGGTCAAGAACCACGGTCTGCGCAAGGGGGAGTTCGAGCTGACCGATGAGGCCCTGCAAGAGATCATTCGTACTTACACCCGCGAGGCGGGCGTGCGGAACCTTGAGCGGGAACTGGCCAAGCTGACCCGGAAAGCAGTGACCAAGATTATCAAGAAAGAGGATGAGAAAGTCACTGTAACCCCTGAAAATCTTGAGGATTTCCTTGGGGTGAAGCGGTATCGCTATGGTCTGGCCGAGAAAGACGATCAGGTGGGTGTTGTCACTGGGCTGGCCTATACCAGCGTGGGTGGAGACCTGCTGTCGATCGAGGCGCTGAAGCTGCCCGGCAAGGGTCGCATGAAGACCACCGGTAAGCTGGGCGACGTGATGAAGGAAAGCATCGACGCAGCATCCAGCTATGTCCGCTCTGTGTCTCCGCAGATCGGGGTGAAGCCGCCGACCTTCGAGAAGATCGACATCCACGTGCACGTGCCCGATGGGGCCACGCCAAAGGACGGGCCGTCGGCCGGTCTGGCGATGGTGACCTCGATCGTGTCGGTGCTGACGGGGATCCCGGTGCGCAAGGATATCGCCATGACGGGCGAGGTCTCTTTGCGCGGGAATGCGATGCCGATTGGTGGCTTGAAAGAGAAGCTGCTGGCCGCGCTGCGCGGTGGGATCAAGACGGTCTTCATTCCTGAAGAGAATGAAAAAGACTTGGCGGATATCCCGGACAACGTGAAAGAGGGGCTGAAGATCATTCCCGTCACCCACGTCCGCGAAGTGCTGGAACAGGCGCTGGTCGAGCAGCCCGAACCCATTGAATGGGACGAGGCTGCGGAAGAGGCCGCCGCCAAGGCGCTGGCGGCTGAAAAGGCCGAAGGCGCCGCACGGCACCACTGATCTTTAGTGAAACACTTAAAAACGCGTCCTTCGGGGCGCGTTTTTTGTTGGGTGGTTCCGGGCGCCTATATTGACGTTCATCAAGGAAACAGGGTCAAAACCCCATTAAATTCGTTGTGTGGACGATCAGGAGGAGGAGCCATGATCACACTCGACGATGTTGAAGACATGACCGATCTGACCCGCGACGAAATTGCGGCTATTGCAGAACATGACCATGTGCCGCTGATGACGGCGGCGATGACCGCCAACTATTTGATACACGAAGCAAAGGGGCCGCAGCATATCCAGCAGGTGATCTGCGAGGATATCCGCGAGGCGCTGCACAACGGCGACCTGAACCACGCGCGAGAGCTGTTCACCGTCCTGCGCCGTTTTATCTATGAACATCCCGAAGCTGTCCGAGGATCTGAGGCCGAGTGATTCCCGGTCGTACGGCGTGCGCTTAGCTTGAGAATGATGCCCGAGTGACCATATTTCGGGCAGGAATGGGCTGTGGGTAACCGTCACACACTTGTAACGAATTCAATCTAAGTATTGTGATGTCCACAGTATGTTGTGGGGGTTGCCAGAAGGGCAACTCGATATATAGTTGAATCATAGCTGGGGCGGGTCGTCCCGCCTTGGTGTCGTGAAGGCAGACGAGGCGGAGGCGGAGTCCCGATGGACGGTGATTTCAGGACGAGTTTTGTACATCAACCCGGTGGGCTGAAGCAGCACCCGGCGTTGGTCTTGAACGCGGATTACAGACCGCTTTCCTATTACCCGTTGTCGCTGTGGCCTTGGCAAGAGGCGATCAAGGCGGCGTGGCTCGACAGGGTGGATATCGTCGCTGAATATGATCAGGTGGTTCGAAGTCCTTCGACCGAGATACGGATCCCCTCGGTTGTTGTTCTGAAAGACTATGTAAAACCTCGAAAGCGCGTGGCCTTCACGCGCTTTAATTTATTTTTAAGGGATGAATTTTCCTGCCAATACTGCGGCAGCCGGGGTGATCTGACATTTGATCACGTGGTGCCGCGTGCCCGCGGTGGGGTTACCAGCTGGGAAAACGTCGTTGCGGCCTGTTCGCCCTGCAACCTTCGCAAAGGGCACAAGAGTCTGCGGCAGGCGGGGATGTCCCTGCGCAAAACGCCGAAGCAGCCTTGCGCGGAGGAATTGCGGAATATGGGGCGGCGCTTTCCCCCGAATTATCTGCATGATAGCTGGATGGACTTCCTGTATTGGGACGCCGAACTGGAGCGCGATCAATAACGTTATCGGAACATCTTGGGGTTTGTCGTATCTGGGTGCTAGACAGGTTATGACAAATGTATTAGGTGAGCGTTAGCGCTAACGTAGTTGCGGAGGAAGCCATATGGTCTCGCGCGTTATTCCAGTTGAAACCTTTGATCTTGTGATCTTCGGAGCCACCGGTGATCTGTCTCGGCGCAAGATTTTGCCGGGGCTGTTCCGCCGGTTCTGCGCAGGGCAAATGCCGCCTGAAGCCCGCGTCATCGGTGCGGCCCGCACTGAAATGGACGTTGCCGGTTTTCAGCAGCTTGTCAGCGACGCAATTTCCGAATTCGACCCTAAGAACAAGGCCACGGCCGACGACATGCAGCGCTTCCAAGAGCGGTTGGACTATGTCGCGATTGACGCAAAGGGCGATGACGGCTGGACAGAACTGGCCGGGAAGGTCCGCAAGGATGTTGTCACGGCCTTCTATTTCTCGGTTGCGCCCAGCCTGTTCGGTGATCTGGCCGAACGCCTGCGCAGCAACAATATCGCGACCTCTGAAAGCCGGATCGTGGTTGAAAAACCCTTCGGTCATGACCTTCAGACGGCCAAAGCGCTGAACGCGACATTGGCCAAGCATTTCGACGAGACCCAGATCTATCGGATCGACCACTATCTTGGCAAAGAGACGGTTCAGAACCTGATGGCCGTGCGGTTCGGAAACATCCTGTTTGAACCGCTTTGGAACAACCATTTCGTCGACCACATTCAGATCACGGTGGCAGAGACCGTCGGGGTTGGCGGGCGAGGGTCTTATTATGACCAGTCCGGCGCGATGCGCGACATGGTGCAGAACCACCTGATGCAGCTTCTTTGCCTGATAGCGATGGAACCGCCCAACGAGTTCGAGCCCAACGCGGTGCGTGACGAAAAACTTAAGGTTATCAGGGCATTGGACCCTGTATCCCCGTCTGACATTGTACGTGGCCAGTATTCGGGGACGGACAAGTTGTCGGGCTATCTTGAAGACTCAGAGAACCCAGACAGCAAGACCGAAAGTTTTGTGGCGATGAAAGTCGCCATTTCGAACTGGCGCTGGAAGGGAACGCCGTTCTACCTGCGTACCGGTAAGCGGCTGCGCGACCGGACCTCGGAGATTGCGATCGTGTTTCAGGACCCGCCTCACTCGATCTTCGAAGCACAGGAAGAGCGTCGCGGCAATGTGCTGGTCATTCGTCTTCAGCCGAATGAAGGTATCACCATGCGCGTGACCATCAAAGAGCCGGGGCCGGGTGGTATGCGCCTGATCGAGGTGCCTCTGGATATGAGCTTTGCCGACGCGCTGGACGAGGCGCATGATGTGCATGACGCCTATGAGCGTCTGATCATGGACGTCATCCGTGGCAACCAGACCCTGTTCATGCGCGGCGACGAGGTCGAGGCAGCATGGGCCTGGACCGACCCGATTATCGAGGGCTGGCAAGAGCGGGGCGATAAACCGCGTCCCTATGACTCTGGCAGCTCGGGCCCCGAGGATTCGCTGATGCTGTTGCACCGCGACGGGCGCCGCTGGCGTGAGGTCCGGGCATGAGGCTGATTGATTACCCCGACCGCGATGCCTTGATGCTGGATTTGGCCGGCGTACTGGCAGAAGAGCTGGAAATGGCCTTGCTGCACGAAGAGCGCGTGACGTTTGTTGTGCCGGGCGGGACCACGCCGGGGCCGGTGTTTGATGCACTGTCAGTCACCGATCTGGATTGGTCGCGCGTGGACGTGATGCTGGGCGATGAACGGTGGGTGCCTGAAACCTCTGACCGGTCGAACACCCGGCTATTGCGCGAGCGTCTGCTGGTGGGCAAGGCCGCCAAGGCGACCTTGTTGCCGCTGTACGCTGACGCCCCGCAGCCAGAGGACAAGCTGGACGATCTATGCGAGGGCATTCGCCCGGCGCTGCCGATCAACGTGCTGCTTTTGGGTATGGGCGCGGATATGCATACCGCGTCGCTGTTTCCCGGTGCCGACCGGCTGGACGAAGCTTTGTCGCCCAACGCGCCGATCCTGTTGCCGATGCGTGCGCCCGGCGCACCCGAACCCCGGATCACCCTGACCGCTCCGGTTCTGGCTGGTGCGCTGTCGATCCACCTTTTGATCACCGGCGAAGAAAAGCGTCGCGCGCTGGAAACAGCGAAAGCGACATCCAACTTGCGCGACGCTCCTGTCGCCGCCGTTCTAAATGATGCAACCGTTCACTGGGCAGACTAAGCGATGACACTCTGGACTACGCTGGCCGCGAAGGCCGAAGCCGCAAAAGACACCTCGATTGTGGGCCTGTTTGACGATGCTGACCGGGCCAAGAATTTCTCGGCCCGTTTCGGCAGCTTGCTGTTCGACTATTCCAAGACAACGCTTCAGGCCGACACTCTGGAGGCCCTGATCGCACTGGCGGAAGAGGCCGATCTGGTGGGCCGTCGCAAGGCGATGTTCGGCGGTGAGAAGATCAACGAAACCGAAGGCCGCGCGGTTCTGCACACAGCCCTGCGCCGGTCGGACGTGGGCGTTTATGTGGACGGCGAGGATGTCATGCCGGGCGTTCATGCGACGCTGGACCGGATCGAGACCTTTGCCAATGAGGTGCGCAGCGGTGCGTTCACGGGGCAGGGCGGCTCTATCACCGATGTGGTGAACATTGGGATTGGCGGTTCGGATCTGGGGCCGGTGATGGCCTGTCAGGCGCTAGCGTCATACAGCGACGGGCCGCGGGTGCATTTCGTGTCGAACGTCGACGGGGCGCATATCGCGCAGGTGATGCGCGGGCTGGATCTGACCCGGACACTGGTGATTGTGGCGTCGAAAACCTTCACCACGATCGAGACCATGACCAACGCGCAGACCGCGCGGGACATGATGGCCGAAGTGGTTGATGATCCCGCCGTGCAGTTCGCAGCCGTGTCGACCTCTGCCGAGAAAACCGCCGAGTTTGGCATCGCGGCCGAGCGTGTGTTCGGTTTTGAGGACTGGGTTGGTGGACGTTATTCCATGTGGGGGCCGATTGGCCTGCCGATCATGCTGGCCGTAGGCCCTGCAAACTTCCGCGAGTTTCTGGCTGGCGCCGAGGCGATGGACACCCATTTCCAAGAGACGCCCCTGCGGTCGAACTTGCCGGTGCTTCTGGCGCTGGTTGGCATGTGGCATCACCAGTTCTGTGGCCACACGACCCGCGCCGTTTTGCCCTATGATCAACAGCTTGCACGCCTTCCGGCATACTTGCAGCAGCTAGAGATGGAGAGCAACGGCAAGGGTGTCGCGATGGATGGCAGCTCTTTGGAAACCGTGTCTGGCCCTGTTGTTTGGGGCGAGCCGGGCACCAATGGCCAGCACGCGTTTTACCAGTTGATCCACCAGGGTACCGCTGTGATCCCGTGCGAGTTCATGGTCGCCGCCGAAGGCAACGAGATGGGCCGTAGCCGCCATCATCAACTGTTGGCGGCGAACTGTCTGGCGCAAAGTCAGGCACTGATGCTGGGCCGGTCGCTGGAGACCGCGCGCGAGATGATGGCAGCCAAAGGGCTGGAAGGGGACGAGTTGGAACGTCAGGCGCGTCACCGCGTCTTCCCGGGCAACCGCCCGTCGACCACGCTGGTTTACCCGAAACTGACCCCCCATTTGTTCGGCCAGATCGTGGCCCTTTACGAACACCGCGTCTTTGTCGAAGGGGTGATCCTTGGCATCAACTCGTTCGACCAGTGGGGCGTTGAGCTGGGCAAGGAACTGGCAATCAAGCTAGAGCCGGTGCTGACCGGCGAAAGCGACGCGCCTCAGGACGGATCAACCGAAGCGCTGGTCGCCTTTCTTCAGGACGCGTTGCGCTAGGGCGCCAGCGTCTTTGTGAACAGCTGTTCCAGAAAGGCCTCTGCCTCGGGGTAGGGGTCATCAGCGCCGATCATGAAATGCACCTGGGCGTCGAAGTCTGCGTAATGCTGTGTCAGCGCCCAGATTGAAAAGATCAGGTGGTGGGGATGCACTTTGGCGATGCGCCCAGAGTCGATCCAGCCCTGAATAACAATCGACTTTTCTACGAACTGCTTCTTCAGGTCGCCCATCAGCTCGCCTTCCATCCGCGGCGCGCCCTGCATGACTTCGTTTGCGAATAGGCGACTTTCGCGCGGCATGTCGCGGCTCATTTTCAGCTTGCGACGGACGTATTTCAGGATTTCGTCGATCGGTTCGCCCTCTGGGTCCATCTCGATCAGGGGGGCAAGCCAGATATCCATCAACTCTGTCAGAAGGGCGACGTGGATCGCCTCTTTCGAGGGGAAGTAATACAGCAGGTTGGGCTTCGACATTCCCGTAGTCTGAGCGATCTGCTCTAGCGTAGAGCCGCGAAATCCGTGCTGCGAGAAGACCTCTAACCCGGCGTTTAGAATGGCTTTTCGGTTCTTGGACTGAATACGGGAGAGAGGCTTCTTCATAGGGCTAAAACTATGTTGGGGGGCTTTGGGCTGTCCAGCCGGAAATCAAATATAACGCATAGAAATCCGAAGTCAGCCAGTTCCCCGGGGCCGATGCGGGTGCTATGGCTTAGGCAGTTAATGAATTTTCAGGAGTGTTCGATGATGCGCCTAAGTTTTATCTGCGCAGTGAGCCTTGCAAGTTTTGGGGTTTTGGCGGGTTGCGCGACCCCAGAGCCGAAAGTTCCGATCTCGGCCAAGGCAGCGGCTGCAATGCCCGAGGGGGTCGAGATCACCGACCTGCGCCGACTGTCGAACGGGTGCTATTTTATCGTCCAGCAGATTGGGCCCCGCACGATTTCACGCCCTCTAGAAGGGCCGGATGGTTTGCAGGTTTGCGACGAGGTGCCCCTAGAGCAGATGCTAAGCCCCAGCCGGGTCGTAGTGAACGAAAGAGCGATCTAGCCAATAAAAGAGGGCGCCCCGAAGGGCGCCCCTAGCCGCGTGAGTGGTGGCTTAGTTTAGATTGCGAGGTATTCCGAGCGTAGATCCGCGTTCTCTAGAACCTCTTTGGCAGTACCGTCGAACACGACGGACCCGGTGTCCAGAATGACCGAGCGATCGGCCAGTTCCAGCGCACGAACAGCGTTCTGTTCCACGATAATTGTGGTCATACCCTGTTCTTTAATGTGGATGAGGGTCTTTTCGATCTCGTCCACGATCACCGGTGCCAGACCTTCATAAGGTTCATCCAGCAGCAGTACCTTGATGTCCCGCGCAAGGGCCCGGGCGATCGAGAGCATCTGCTGCTCGCCGCCCGAAAGGGTCACACCTTCCTGCTTGCGACGTTCGCCCAGACGGGGGAACAGGTCATACAGGCGTTCCAGTGACCAGCCGATCGGCGGGGCAATCTGGGCCAGTTGCAGGTTTTCTTCCACGGTCAGGCCGGGAATGATGCGACGATCTTCGGGGACCAGTCCCAGACCAACAGACGCAGCTTCGTGGCTGGACATGTTGTGCAGGGGCTGGTGGTCCAGCCAGATCTCACCCTGACGGGTTTCGGGGCTGCCCGTGCGCGCGATTGCGCGCAGGGTCGAGGTTTTACCGGCACCGTTACGTCCCAGAAGGGCAAGGATCTCGCCTTCGTGGACGTTAAAGTTGATGCCCTGCACGATGTAGCTTTCGCCGTAGTAAGCGTGCATGTCCCATACCGACAGGAAGGCCGGTGCGGTGGTCGCCTGGTTGGCGTTTTTGCTGAAGTCGGGTTTGACGTTCATTGTATCGCCTCCTTACGCGCTTTCGCCAAGGTACGCTTCGCGCACTTTGGGGTGGCCTTTGATTTTTTCCGGCGTGTCTTCGACAAGCGGAGTACCCTGCGCCAGAACCGTGATCCGGTCTGCCAGAGAGAACACCACGTGCATGTCGTGCTCGATGATCGCGATGGTGATGTCGCGCTCTTCCTTGATCTCCTTCAGCAGGTCGATCGTGTTGTTGGTGTCGGCCCGGGCCATGCCCGCGGTCGGTTCATCCAGCAACAGAAGGCGCGGCTCTTGCGACAGGCACATGCCGATCTCAAGACGACGTTTGTCACCACGCGACATCGAAGCCGCATTCATGTGACGCTTGTCTGCCATGTTCATCTCTTCCAGTACCTTCTCGGCCCGTTCGATCACGTCTTTCTGGGACGAGACCGAGCTGAAGGCGTTCAGTTCGAACGCCCCATCACGGGCTGCGAAGATCGGGATCATCATGTTTTCCAGGACCGACAGATCTCCGAAGATTTCTGGGGTCTGGAACACGCGGCTGATGCCCATCTGGTTGATCTCGAAGGGTTTGCGACCCAGAACCGACTGGCCGTCAAACATGACGCTGCCGGTGTCCGGGATCAGTTTCCCGATGAGACAGTTCAGAAGGGTGGACTTGCCAGCACCGTTCGGACCGATGATCGCGTGGCAGGTGTTTTCCTGCACACTGAGGTTCACATCGCCGAGCGCCTGCAGGCCGCCGAAGCGTTTGCCAACACCTTTGACTTCAAGGATTCCCATAGTTCCGTTCCTCCTTATTCAGCCGCAGGCTGGGTTTCAGCCGCGTCGTCATCGGACTTCTTGCGACGTTTGATCAGGTTCATGATGCGCTGACCACCTTCGACCAGGCCACCTGGCAGGAAGATAACCACTGCCATGAACACAAGACCAAGGGTCAGGTGCCAGCCTTTACCGACGAACGGGTGGATCACGAAGACAACGAAGTCTTCAAGCCCATCCGGCAGGAAAGAGAACCAGCCGTGCAGAACGGTGTCGTTGATCTTGGAGAAGATGTTCTCCATGTACTTGATCGCACCTGCGCCCAGAACCGGGCCAATCAGGGTGCCGGCACCGCCAAGGATGGTCATCAGAACAACCTCACCCGACGCGGTCCACTGCATGCGCTCGGCGCCTGCCAGCGGGTCCATACAGGCCATCAGTCCGCCCGCCAGACCAGCATACATGCCAGAGATGACGAAGGCTGCAAGGGTGTAGGGACGGGTGCTGAGACCGGTGAAGTTCATGCGGTTCTGGTTACATTTCACAGCCCGCAGCATCATGCCGAAGGGTGAACGGAACACGCGGATCGCGATGTAGAACGACAGCAGCATGATGATTGCACTGACATAGTAACCAGCCGAGAAGCTGAAGCTCCATGCACCCATTTCGATCGTTTCCGAACCGCGCATCTCGAGACCAAACAGGTTGGTCACCGGGATCGAACCGTCGGCCGTTGCACTAACACCCAGAACGCGCGGGTCATCCAGCAGCAGCTGCAGGCCGGTTTCACCGTTTGTCAGGTTGTAGCTGGAGGCCGGGTTGCCCAGAACCGAGTAGGCCATGTTGTAGCACATCTGTGCAAACGCCAGTGTCAGGATCGAGAAGTAGATACCCGATCTGCGCAGGCTGACGTAGCCAATGACCACTGCGAACAGACCCGAGACAATCACCGAAAGGATGATCGCAGGGATGATGTTCATGCTCAGCAGTTTGAACATCCAGACCGCCGAGTAGGAACCGATGCCCAAGAAGGCCGCGTGGCCGAAGGACAGGTATCCGGTCAGACCGAACAGGATGTTAAACCCGATTGCAAAGATCCCGAAGATCACGAAGCGCTGCATCAGGTCAGGGTAACCCGCGTTGAACTGGGCCAGGCCCGAGTCAGTGGGGAAGGGGTTCAGGATGAAGGGGGCGAACATTGTCAGGACCGCCACGATCATCAATAGGGAAGTGTCTTTTTTATCTAGACCAAACATGTCCTTAGTCCTCCATCACGCCTTTGCGGCCCATCAGACCCCGCGGACGGGTGAGCAGGATAACGATTGCAACCAGATAGATGATGATCTGGTCGATGCCGGGGATGATGTCCTTGATCCAGTTCATCGAAGCAAAGGCCTCAAGGATACCCAGAAGGAAACCAGCGGCGACAGCGCCGGGCAAAGAGCCCATGCCGCCCACAACAACCACAACGAAGGACAGGACAAGGAAGTCCATCCCCATGTGATAGTTCGGCGAGTTAATTGGCGTGTACATCACACCAGCCAGACCAGCCACGGCGGCCGCCAGGCCGAACATGATGGTGAAGCGGCGGTCGATGTTGATGCCCAGAAGGCCCACGGTCTCGCGGTCAGCCATACCGGCACGGACAACCATCCCGAAGGTGGTGAACTGCAGGAAGGCAAAGACGCCCGCGATGATCACGCCTGCGAACAGGAAGTAGACCATACGCCAGTAGGGGTAGATGATCGCATTCGCTTCGAAACCCAGCATCGCGCCGAAGTCGAAAGACCCTTTGAAGGCTTCCGGGGCAGGGGTCGGGATCGGGTTCGCGCCATAGAAGTATTTCACAACTTCCTGAAGAACGATTGCCAGACCAAAGGTCACAAGGATCTGGTCGGCGTGGGGGCGCTTGTAGAAGTGTTTGATCAGGCCGCGCTCCATCGCGTAGCCAACGAACAGCATGATCGGAATGGCGAACAGGATCGCCAGCGGGACCGACCAATCGATGATCGCGCCGCCGAAGCTTTCTCCGAACCAGCTTTCAATATAAGGAACCTTTACTTTCAAGGGGTTACCCAGAAAGTCTGTCTTGGTCGGATCGACAACTTCTTTCGAAATCGTCAGAATTTTGCTGAGTGTAACGGCACAGAAGGCGCCAATCATGAACAGCGCACCATGTGCGAAGTTCACGACGCCCAAGGTGCCGAAGATGAGCGTAAGCCCCAAGGCGATCAGCGCGTACGCCGAGCCTTTGTCGAGGCCGTTGAGAATCTGCAATAGGATTGCGTCCATTTTCCCCACCCGGTCTTGGTGTTGGAGTGAAGCTGCCCGAGGTCTGTGACGGGTCAGCCGAAAAAAGAATGCCGGCCGCGTTAGAACGCGGCCGGCAAACTATGCAAGGCTTATGCGCCCGGGTTACACGAACCCAGAGCACCGCCAGCGAACATCGGGTGATCAGGTGCATAAGTAACCTGCTCAACCGGGGTCTTCTCGACGATTTCCAGAGTGTCGTAAGGCGACGTCGGGTTCATGTTACCGCGCACAACCAGAACGTCTTTGAAGCACTGGTGGTCTTCGGCACGGTACAGGGTCGGGCCGTTGCCCAGACCGTCGAACTCGAACCCTTCGAGAGCTTCTACAACACCACAGGGGTTGAAGGTGCCCGCGCGCTCACACGCGTCTGCGTACAGCAGAGTCTGTGCGTAGCAGGTCTGAGCCGAGTTGGACGGCGGCTTGCCGTACTTCTCACCGAACGACTTAACGAACGCCTTGGTGCCATCGTCGGTCAGCTGCCAGTTCCAGTTCATCGAGCCAAGAACGCCTTTGATGTTCTCACCCGCACCAGTTGCCATCAGCTCCGAGTACAGCGGAACAACGATCTTGAAGTCTTTGCCGTTGGCCACTTTGGCCAGCAGGTCGAACTGGATCGCGTTGGTCAGCGAGTTGACCATGTTGCCGCCGTAGTGGTTCAGAACCAGAACGTCAGCACCCGAGTTCAGAACCGGGGCGATGTAGGACGAGAAGTCAGTTGCCGCCAGCGGGGTGCGGACGGTGTTGACGGTTTCCCAGCCCATCGCTTCGGTCGAAGCAACGATCGACTCTTCCTGGGTCCAGCCCCAGTTGTAGTCGGCGGTCAGGTGATAAGCGCGACGGTCTTTGCCCATCTCTGCGGCCAGCACCGGCGCCAGAGCGGCACCCGACATGTAGGCGTTGAAGAAGTGACGGAAGCCGTTGGCTTTCTTGTCTTTACCGGTGGTGTCGTTGGCGTGGGTCAGACCCGCCATGAAGATAACACCAGCTTCCTGACACAGGCCCTGAACAGCAACAGCAACGCCCGAGGACGAGCCACCGTTGATCATGACAGCGCCGTCTTTTTCGATCATCGACTTTGCCGATGCGCGAGCTGCGTCCGATTTGGTCTGAGTATCGCCGGTGACGAATTCGACCTTCTTGCCAAGGATGCCGTTTCCTTTCAGCGCTTTCGAGCTGAAGGTGTTCAGGCAGCCACCGTCGCCTTCACCGTTCAGGTGCTCGACGGCCAGTTTCTGTGCCAGCAGTTCGTCAGCACCCTCATCAGCGTAGGGGCCGGTCTGCGGAACGTTGAAGCCCAGGGTCACGGTCGAGCCGGTCGGCTCGTTGGTGTAGGCAGCAGCCGAAGACGCGGTGAAGATCGTCGGCAGAGCAACGCCTGCACCAGCGACGGCACCGGTTTTGAGCATGCCGCGACGGGTCATGTTCGAATTGGACATGTATTCCTCCCAAAAATTGTAAAAATGGGCCGCTCTCCTCATTTACGACCCACACTTTTCAGCACCTTAATTATCGGTGAGTAGTGTAAAACCTTGCAACAATTGGTTTTTCTTGAATGTCCATTTTGTAAACTTGTAAACGATGCGGGGGCGAAGTTTGTAAATACGTTTTCGCGCAGGTGCAGAAAGCCTTTGATATTGTTCAGAATTCGGATTGTCCGTCGGAAATAAAATTTTGGAAAATAGCTGTGAAGGGTATCTTCCTTGCTCTGAAAACTGGGTGATTTGAGTAAAAATTAGGCACGCGTTTCTGTCGCGGTAAGCGAATCCCCTTTGCCACCAACAACTTTTACCCTGACACGTGGGAATTCCGTAGTCAGTAGATCGCAAAGCGTCTGAGTAAAGGGGCGTTAAGCGCCAGCTGTGCAGCGGGGAGGGCGTCGAAACCGGCTCCTGCGAAGCGTAGATGCTGTGTCTGGCCGAGAAGGCGGATGTCTTGAAACGAAAACGCCGCGCAGTTGGACTGCGCGGCGCGAATATTTAGACTTTTGTTTGGGCGATTATACGCCCGGGTTACAGCGACCCAGTGCACCACCTGCGAACATCGGGTGCTCTGGCGGATATGTAACCTGCGAGGCAGGAGTGACCTCGACCACTTCCAGCACGTCGTACTGCGAAGTCGGGTTCGCCTTACCGCGGACAACCAGAACGTCTTTGAAGCACTGGTGGTCTTCGCCACGGTAAAGGGTCGGGCCGTTGCCCAGACCGTCGAACTCGAAGTTCGACAGGGCGTCGGCGACACCGCAGGGGTTGAACGTTTGAGCGCGCTCTACCGCATCGGCATACAACAGAGTCTGGGTGTAGACGGTATGTGCGGCCTGCGACGGCGGGAAGCCGTACTTGGTGCCGAAGGACTTCACGAATGCGCGCGAACCTTCGTCCGGCAGGGTCCAGTGCCAGTTCGCGGTGCCAAGCACCCCGATTGACGCATCGCCCGCACCGCGTGCCATCAGGCGCGAATACAGCGGAACGACAACTTCCATACGCTTGCCATTGCGTTCCAGATCGCGCAGGCCCATGGCCACGGCCTGGGTCACAGAGTTCACCATGTTGCCGCCGTAGTGGTTCAGAACCAGAATATCTGCATCACTGTCGAGAACCGGCTGCAGGAAGTTCTGGAAGTTTGTCTGGGTCAGCGGCGTACGGATGGTCGACACGGTGTCCCAGCCCAGAGCCTCGGTCGAGGCAACCATCGCGGCCTCGGTGGTGTAGCCCCAGTTGTAGTCGGCAGTCAGGTGGTAGGCTTTGCGGTCGGTGCCATATTCGGCAGCAAGAGCCGGCGCCAGTGCTGCACCCGACATGTAAGAGTTAAAGAAGTGACGGAAACCGTTGGCCTTGCGGTCCTTACCGGTGGTGTCGTTCGAGTGGGTCAGGCCCGCCATGAAGACCACACCCAGTTCCTGACACAGCGCCTGCACGGCAACGGCTACGCCCGAAGAGGACCCCCCGGTAACCATCAGCGCGCCTTCTTTTTCGATCAGGCGACGGGCAGAGTCAGTTGCGACCTGCGCGTTGGTCTTGGTGTTGCCAGTTACGAAGTTTACCTTCTTACCCATGATGCCGCGGCCAGTCAGAGCCTTGGAAGAGAAGGTGTTGATCATGCCACCGTCGCCTTCGCCGTTCAGGTGTTCAACTGCCAGCTGGAAGGCGAACATCTGGTCGGTGCCCTCGTCGCGATAGGGGCCAGACCGTGGGACGTTCAGACCAAGCGTCACGAAACGACCTGTCGGCTCGTTGGTGTAGGCTGCGGCGGACTGCGCGGTGAAAATGGTCGGCAATGCCAGGCCGGCACCAGCTGTTGCACTGGTCTTCAGCACACCCCGACGAGTCAGTTTGTTGGTAGCCATTGTTTACTCCCGTTCCTCAATGGTCAGGCCGTTGTTGCTCCTCATCGGCCGTACGTTTCTGCTTTGGAACCGATTTGGGGCCATTTGTCGCCATTGGGTAGGCGGCCGCCACAACCAGCTGTAAAAACAATTACTGGTTGGACAAGAATCTTGTTTATTTTTAGGCAAGCAAATGGGGAAATCGTACAAAGTGAGGGCAAATGCCTAGAACGGCCTTAGTGGGAAGTCGCATTCGAGAGCGGCGAACAGTTTTGAAGATGCGACAGGCCGAACTTGCACGTTCAGTCGGAATTTCTCCTTCTTATCTAAACCTTATTGAACATAACCGGCGCCGGATCGGTGGCAAACTGTTGGTAGATATAGCGCGCCAGTTGGAGGTTGAGACCACTGCATTGACCGAAGGGGCAGGTGCCACACTTATCGCCAGCCTTCGAGATGCCGCTTCTGGTAACGCAGAAGCCGAGAAGGAAATGCCCAGAATCGAAGAGTTTGTTGGGCGCTTCCCGGGTTGGGCGCAATTGCTGTCTTCAAGCCACCGCCGGATCGACGATCTGGAGCGAACAGTAGAAGCTTTGACAGAGCGTATGGCGCATGACCCGTTCCTGTCCGAATCTCTGCACGAAATCCTGTCGACCGTGACGGCGATCCGTTCGACCGCGGGGATTTTGAACGATACGCAGGATATTGACCGCGAATGGCGCGAGCGTTTTCACCGCAACATGTTCGAGGAAAGCCAGCGATTGGCCGATGGGGCAGAGGCGCTCGTATCCTATCTGGACAGTGCTGGGGGCGATGCCGATGTGCGCAGTTCTCCGCAGGAAGAGGTTGTTGCCTTTCTGAAGGCTCGTGAATTCCACTTGCCTGATCTGGAAGAAGGTGATGAGGCCGCTGTACATGACCTTGTTGTGGGTGACGAAGATCTGAAATCGGCCTCTGCGGTCGAGTTGGCAGAGGCGTTCTTGCACCGCTACCAGAGCGACGCCGAAAAAGTGCCGATGAGCGATTTGTTGGAGGCATTGAAAGATGGTGCCTTAAATCCGTCTGCGCTGGCCCGACAGTTCAGGGTGGACCTGTCGACGATCCTGCGCCGACTTGCATCAGTTCCGCGCGACAAAATCGGGCGATCTATTGGACTGGTAGAGTGCGACGGATCGGGCACGCTGACCTACCGCAAAGAGATCGAAGGTTTCCCGCTGCCGCGTTTTGGGGCGGCCTGTCCGCTATGGCCGCTGTATCAGGCATTGGCGCAGCCTATGATGCCGGTTCACAGGGTTGTGTCCGTATCTGCCCGTAGTGACGAGGTCTTTGAAACTTATGCGGTTTGCCAGTCGATCAATGCTGAACAGTTCGACGAACCTCAGGTCTATCGTGCGGTGATGCTGTTCTTCCCCCGGAAGGCAGGAGAGGCCAGCGATGCCCTGCATTTGGATGCCGGCACAAGCTGCCGGATATGTGAACGCCGCAAATGTGTCGCACGAAGAGAGCCTTCGATCCTTGCGGATGGGCTTTGACAGTGGAAGCGTTCTTGGTGATAGTGTGCGTCACTCAATTGCCAGAGGCAGGTAAGGGGCGGCGAGCAATCGTCGGGGGGAGGGCTCTTATATGAGCAAAGAAGTTCTGCTCATCGAAGATGAGCCAAACATCATCGAAGCGATCAGGTTTATCCTGTCGCGGGACGGATGGGTCGTGCATACGCATTCCGACGGCACCACTGCGTTCGAAAAAATCACCGAGAAACAACCGGATGTGATCATTCTAGACGTCATGCTGCCTGGGCGCAGCGGATTCGACATTCTTCACGATGTCCGAAGCGTAAGTGAACGTCCCGACATCCCGGTCCTGATGCTGACAGCCAAAGGCCAAAGCAAGGACCGCGCCCGCGCCGAAGAGCTGGGCGTAAGCAAGTTCATGTCGAAACCCTTTTCCAACACGGATGTTCTTGCCGCTGTGCGGGAACTGGCCGGGCAGTGAAGTCTCCGCTCTTCTTGGAACGCCAAAGATATCGCCGCAGGCGGTTACAGGACATGTCGCGGTTAACACCTGTGCTTGGGCTGTTTCTGTTTATGGTGCCTTTGCTAGGAACGCAGAAATTCGGCGGTGATCTTGCAGCCTTGCTGGTCTACTTCTTCCTCGCCTGGGCGGTGCTGATCTTGTTGGCCATGCTGGTGGCCCGTGCTCTGGTGCGTCAAATGGCGGATGAACAGGCAGAGGAGCGCCTAGGGTGATTTCCTTCAACCTTCTGGTCGGAATTTGCCTTGCCTACGTGGTCTTTCTTTTCCTTGTGGCCTTTTTGGCAGAGCGTCGCGCGGCGCGGGGCTTGGGCGGTTGGTTGCGCTCGCCGATGGTCTACACATTGTCGCTGTCGGTTTACTGTACCGCTTGGACCTTTTACGGGGCCGTCGGATATGCCGCACGATCGGGGCTAGAGTTCGTTACGATCTATCTTGGGCCGACACTTGTACTGGTCGGTTGGTGGTGGTTCCTGCGCAAGCTGGTCCGGATCGGGCAGACACAGCGGATCACCTCTATCGCGGACTTGATTTCCTCGCGGTATGGTAAATCCAACATGCTGGGTGTGATGGTAACGCTGATCGCGGTGATCGGCACAACGCCCTATATCGCGCTTCAGCTTCAGTCTGTGACACTGTCTTTCACGGTCTTCGCGGGCGAAGGCGCGAAGTGGATTTCGCAAGATCACAACGCCACTGCATTTTGGGTTGCTGTTGGCTTGGCCTTGTTCACGGTTCTTTTTGGCACGCGCAACCTTGACGCAAACGAACGTCACCACGGTGTGGTCATCGCCATCGCGGTCGAGGCTGTGGTCAAACTGGTCGCCCTTATTGCGATTGGCATTCTGGTCGTCTGGGGCGTTGCAGGCGGCCCAACAGACATGATCAACCGGATCGCTGAAAGCCCGATTGCAAATGCCCAGATCAGTTCCAGTCGTTGGGTCGGTCTGACGTTCCTGTCGGCGGCGGCCATCTTTACGCTGCCGCGGATGTTCCAGGTTTTGGTGGTCGAGAACGCGGATGAAAACCACCTTGCGACCGCGTCTTGGGCATTTCCTTTGTATCTGATGCTGATGAGCCTGTTTGTGGTGCCTATCGCCGTGACCGGCTTGGCGATCCTGCCTGAGGGCAGCAACCCCGACCTGTTTGTTCTCAGCATCCCGCTTAGCCTTGGGCAAAACGGCTTGGCGACGCTGGCGTTTCTTGGCGGCTTCTCTTCGGCGACCTCGATGGTCATCGTGGCGTCGATCGCGCTGTCGACGATGGTCAGTAACCACATTGTAATGCCGCTGTTCCTGCGCTGGCAGGGGGCCTCGGCGACGATTTCCGGTGACGTTCGGACGCTGGTTCTGCGGTCGCGCCGGATCTCTATCGCGGCGGTGCTGGTGCTGGGCTACGCCTATTACAGCCTGACCGGCGGGACAGAGGCACTGGCGGCGATCGGTCTGATCTCTTTCACCGGCGTCGCACAGGTTTTGCCTGCAATGATCGGCGGGATCTTCTGGCGCGGGGCGACTAGGGTCGGGGCGGCGGCCGGTCTGTCGGTTGGGTTCATAGTCTGGGCCTATACCTTGTTCCTGCCCAGCTTCGGACCTGACGCGTTCCTAAGCTCTGGCATTCTGCAAAACGGTCCCTTCGACATTAATTGGCTGCGTCCGCAGGCCTTGTTCGGTGTCACCGATATGGATCCGCTGGTCCACGCGATCTTCTGGAGCCTGATCCTGAACAGCTTTGCCTTCTTTGGCGCCTCGCTTATCAGCTTCCCGTCACCGATGGAGCGATTGCAGGGCGCGCAGTTCGTGAACGTGTTTGACCACTCTCGTGCGACGTGGACCTGGACCGAGGGTCACGCCCAGGCCGAGGACTTGCTGATGATGGCGCAGCGGATTCTTGGCTCGGAAGATGCGCAGGCCCTGTTCCGTCACGCGGCGGAAGAGCAGGGCAAACAGGGCTATCTGCCAGAGATCACTCCCCGTTTCATGGAAACTCTGGAAAGAGAGCTTTCCGGTTCGGTTGGTGCGGCAACGGCCCATGCGATGGTCAGCCAGATTGTGGGCCGGTCGTCGGTTTCGGTCGAAGACCTGATGGCGGTGGCGGATGAGACCGCGCAAATCCTTGAATACTCCACGCGGCTAGAACAGCAGTCCGAAGAGCTTTCGCGCACGGCCCGTCAGCTGCAGGAAGCCAACCAAAAGCTAACAGAACTGTCGGTGCAAAAGGACGCCTTCCTGTCGCAGATCAGCCATGAATTGCGGACACCGATGACCTCGATCCGGGCGTTTTCCGAAATCCTGATGGAAACGGATATGCTGACGCCAGAGGAGCAAAAGAATTACTCTACCATCATCCATGATGAGGCGATCCGCCTGACCCGTCTTTTGGACGACCTGCTGGACCTCAGCGTGCTGGAGCGGGGCAAGGTCACACTGAACGCGCAAGAAGGCAACCTGTCTGACCTTCTGGACAAGGCCATGAGTGCGACCTCGTCGATGGAAGATGGGGCAGACATGGTCTATTCCCGTAGAAAAATCCGTGAAGACATCGTTGTCCGCACCGATACGGACCGATTGAGTCAGGTGTTCATCAACCTGATCGCCAATGCGCGGAAATATTGCGACGCCGAACACCCGCGCTTGAAGATCAAAGTAACGCATCGCGGGGACATGGTGACGGTCGATTTCGTCGACAACGGCAGCGGCATTCCCACCAAAAGCCAAGCGATCATCTTCGAGAAGTTCTCACGCTTGTCAGATCAGGCAGCGGCTGGTGGCGCGGGTCTAGGGCTGGCCATCTGTAAAGAGATCATGGCCAACTTGGGCGGTGATATCGTCTATCTGCCCGGGCAGGGTGGGGCGGCGTTCCGGGTCAGCTTTCCGCTGGATATGCCGGAACGCGAAGAGGATTAACGCGCGGCGGCAAGCTGCTCTAGCTGGCCGCGTGCGGGGGACAGATCATATCCACCGCGGGCTGCTGCTGCGATGATGTCATCGACGGGCATTTTTCCAGCCATTGTGAAGGCCCAGACATGGGTCGATCGGGTGCCAGAGCGGCAATAGGCCAGAACTGGACCGGCGCTGTTTTCCAAAATTTCTGCGGTCTGGTCGAGCATCTCCATCGACATGCCGCCGTGCCCAACCGGGATCACGAAAAACGCCAGCCCGGCATCGGCTGCGGCTTTTGCCATTGCCTCGGCATGCAGGTCTTCGGTCACCTCCATGTCCGGCCGGTTGCAGATCACGGTGGTGTAGCCCGCGGCAGCTATGTCTGGCAGCTCTGCTGGGTCAATTTGCGGGGCGGCCGAAAACGTGTCGGTAAGCGGGCGGATGTCCATGAAAGCGTCCTTAATCAACTGTGCCCACAAAAAACCCTATGCCCGCGACGAAGGCAAGACCGGGAAATGTTCATATTCTGACTAGAAAACAGGCAGGTTTGCGCAAACAGTTGAAAAACACCCATGGTGAACCTTCCAAACTGTCATAGCCGCGTTAATTTTGACATGTATCAAGGAAAAAGCCGTCAAAGGGTTTACTTCTGTCAGGAAGGCGATCTGCGTGTTTCCGCTTTTGTTTGTTTAAGACCTGATTAACCAGTCTTGCTCAGAAGATGCGCATCGGATTAAAGACGCCGCTGGTAGTTCCAGTGGCAGAGACGGCCAAAGATATTGGGAGAGAATACATGGCTTTTGAAGAACTTCGCGCGGCAGCACTCATGCTTCTGGAAGAAGTAGAGAAAGACCCGGAGGATAAACATATCCTGCTGGAGCAGCTGCGTGAAAAAGTCTCGGAGATGCGGACCTTGGGTCTGCAAGTCCCAAACGATCTTTTGCGGTTTGTTGACCAACTGGAACAGGAAGAAGCGGACGACATGTTTGACAACATGCCGGTCTGACCTGCAACCGACCGAGTTTTTTAGGGCACCCCGCGTCTTCGCGGGGTGTTTTCGTTTAGGGTTACAGCATGATGCCCATGACGACCATCATCAGCCCGATGGCCGACACGAACAGGGCGCCCATGTTCAAAGCAACCACGCCTTTCAGGCGGGCGTGCATCTCTTCGCCGGACAAGCCCTCTTTCTTGGCCTTCATTGCGACGCGGACACAATACAGAAGCCCTGCGAGCCCCAAAAGCGATACAGCGGCGCCTGCCCAAACCAGCCATTCCATGTCAGTCTCCTGTCCTTTTGCCACGCGCCTAGACGATGCGGGGGCTCAAGGCAAGGGCAGGGCTTGCGAAGGGGCGTCGCGGCAGCTATCCGAGGGGGAAACATCGAAACAGATCAGAGGCCGACATGGAAGGTTCCGCATCCGACGCAAGCTATCGCGTGACCGCAGACGAGCTGCGCCAGTTTATAGAGCGTTATGAACGGCTGGAAGCCGACAAGAAAGACATCGCCGAGCAGCAGAAAGAGGTCATGGCAGAGGCCAAGTCCCGCGGCTATGACACCAAGGTCATGCGCAAGGTGATCGCGCTGCGCAAGCGTGACAAGGACGACATCGCCGAGGAAGAGGCGATCCTTGATATGTATAAAGAAGCGCTTGGGATGTGATGATCAGGGGGTCAGGAACGTGACCCCCTCCATCTTGGCGATCCGCTCCAGATCCTCTTCATAGGCCTCGGTGAGCGCGTTGATCAGGTCCTGCGACCAGTGGGGCAGGTCGATCTCTTCTTCCATGGCGTCAGGGCGGCCATAGGTGTCCAGCATGTCGGCCAGAAGCGCACGTTTCGATGCGGCGTCTTTCGGCGGATCTGTTTTCAGTCGACTGGCCAGCGCCTGAACCCCGTCTTCGCTCATCAGGCTTGCCGGGAAGTCATATGATCCGCGCAGGGTCATATCCGGGCCAATCCCCGCGAACCGGTTCAGAATGTCGTGCCAGATAACCGGGCTGTCTTCATTGGCCCAGACAATCAAGGGCGATCCCGGCGACGCACGTCTGATCCGAGAGATCGTTTCGGACCAGTACATATTGATGGGCTCGATCCCCATCATGAACTTTTCAAAGTCCTTTTCGCCGCTTTGTTTGAAAATGGCCGGAAAGTAGGTGGCCGGGTCGCGGACAGCGATGAAGAATTCGCAGTGGTCTTGCGGAAACAACCGGGCATAGCCCTGCGCCAACTCGCCTGCTTTGGGGTAAAACCGCCCTAATCCTACCGCGCCGCCGGCGCTTCCCAGAAACGCGGAGTGTGAAAAAATCACGCGTTCGACGTTGTCGAAAATGATCACATCATCCAGAAGTTCGTCCTGTTTGGCATCAGAAGCGATCTCTCCGCGCAGTTCGCCAACAGCGGCGCGCAGCTGTGCACGATAGCGTCCGGGGCCGGAAACATTGATGCTGCGCTCACCTAGGGCGCCACGGTTCTTGAACAGGCATTTCAACAGGCGATCTTCATCGGTGCAATGGGCGCCGAAATGATATGCGAACTTCATGAACTCTCTCGCCAATGAATTTTGTTATCCTCTGGTTACACCAGCCTTTCTGGACAGGTAAACCGCATTCGTTTAGGTCAGGCAAATGACCGTCGCAAACCAGCCAGCCATGAACCGCAAACGACCCAAGATCGAGGCCAACCCCTGGTCAATCGGGGCATTGTTGATTTCGGCACTGGTTTTGATGCCGATCCTGTCGGTCGTCTGGATAGCATTTCACCCGGAAGAGAACATCTGGCCCCACCTGATCCGGACCACGTTGCCGCGCTATCTAAGCAACTCGGTCACCTTGATGTTGGCGGTGGCGGCATTGTCATCCTTTGTCGGGGCAGGGACTGCATGGTTGTTGTCAATGTACCGCTTCCCGCTGTCGCGCTGGCTGGAATGGCTGTTGTTTCTGCCGCTGGCGATCCCGGCCTATGTCGGGGCCTATGCGCTGGTCGATTTTCTAGAATACGCGGGCCCGGTTCAGGGCGCGTTGCGCGATATGTTTGGCTGGCAAAGTGCCCGGGATTATTGGTTCCCCGAAATCCGCTCTCGCGGTGGGGCGATCTTGGTGCTGTCCTTCGCGCTGTACCCCTATGTCTATCTTCTGACCAGAACAGCGTTTCGCGAACAGTCAGGCAGCATCTATGAGGTCGCGCAAGCCTTGGGGGCTGGGGCGTTCGGCCGGTTCTGGCGCGTCGGCCTGCCACTGGCCCGGCCTGCAATCGCGGCCGGTGCAGCGATTGTCATGATGGAAACCGTCAATGACTTTGGCGTGGTAGAGTTTTTCGCGGTTCAGACCCTGACCACCGGCATCTTCTCTGTCTGGCTGGAAAGCGGCAATGCGGGTGGCGCGGCCCAGATCGCGAGCGTGGTTCTGATCCTGATCTTGGCGCTGATGGCCATGGAAAAGTTCAGCCGCCGGCGCCTGCGTTTCCACAACCCAAGCCGCCAGCCGCGTCCGATCGTTGTGAAACAGCTAACCGGTCCTACGGCGTGGGCCGCATCTGGCTTGTGCTTGTTGCCTTTCCTGATTGGCTTTGCTCTGCCGGTCGGTGTTTTGCTGTCCCATGCGATCAGCAACGAAAGCTGGTTCGAGCCGGGCCTTCTTCAGGCCCTTATCAACACGCTATTCGTTGGCGGCGCGGCGGCTGTCGCGACCATGATCGCGGCCCTGTTCCTTGTCTATGGGGTGCGTTTGAGCGGTCAAAAACTGCCGCGCCTTTTGCTGCCTGTGACGACCATCGGATATGCGGCACCGGGCGCTGTTCTGGCTGTTGGCATTTTGATCCCCCTTGCCAGTGTTGACCACGTGCTGGCTGACGGTGTCGAGAACACTTTCGGTGTCGATGTGGGGCTGGTCCTGACCGGGACCGCCTTCGCGCTTGTCTATTCCTATGCCGTCCGGTTTTTCGCCGTGGCCCAAGGGGCGACAGAATCTGCGATGGGTCGTATCTCTCCAAGCCTGCCGATGGCGGCCCGCTCCTTGGGTCGAAATGCCCGCAGCACCCTGTGGTCGGTTTACCTGCCACTGATCCGCGGGTCGGTTGGAACCGGGCTGCTGCTTGTCTTCGTTGATTGCGTTAAAGAACTTCCCGCGACCTTGCTGTTGCGTCCCTTCAACTATGACACACTGGCCACGCGCGTGTACGAGAAGGCATCGCTTGAAGACTTGGGCGGTGCCGCACCTGCCGCGCTGCTAGTTGTTGGGGTGGGGCTGATGGCGGTGGCATTGCTGGCGCGAACAAGTCGGTCAGTTTGATCCGGGGCGTTGCGACTGTAGCTTTCGATCAGATCAAATCGCGTAGGTTTCATCCTCACATAGTGCGTACAGCACCCGAAGGAATTTGTGTGAAGTTGCGCGTTCGCGAAAAATGTCATCAATGTGACATTAGATTGCTTAAAATTGTAATTATGTTGAAAAATAACCGCGATTGTTGTCTAATCGCGAGGTAATTCTCCCGATTTCAAGCCCGCCTGTGGGCGCCTGTTTTTTTGGTGAAGCCATGTCATTTTCACATTTTCTGAAGTCTATTGCGCTTTGCGCGGTTTTGATTGTTGGCTCCGTTGCGGGGGGTGTTGCTGCGCCAATCGCGACTGTCACCGGTTTGGCGGGCCAAGCGACGGTCAAAGAAGGATCAACCGCGACAGCATTGAAACAGGGCGCGCGGATCGAGCAAGGCAGCACGATCGAGACCGACGCAAAGTCACGCGTTCAGCTGGTATTTGATGACGGCACAAAGATCGCGATGGGGCCGAACTCCAAACTGGAAATCACCGATGTCCTGATGCGGTCCTCCAATCGCGCAAGCCGCTTTGCAGTGAAAGCGATTGGCGGCGGGTTCAGGTTTATTTCTGGCAATAGCAATCGCGATGTTTATGAGATTTCGACGCCGACAGCGACGATGGGTATTCGTGGAACGGCCTTCGATCTGAATGTTCGCCGTGGTGATACTGTGATGGCCCTGCTCGAGGGGCAGGTGAAGATGTGCCACAACAAAGCCTATTGCGGCTTGATCCAGGACCCTTGTGCGATTGCGTCTGTTCCTCGCCGAAAGGTCGTGCGTGAATTCATCGGTCGGCGCGCCACACGGGCGCTGACCTCGAAGTTCGTGTTTATTGATGACCCGTCTCTTCTAGACGAGCAGTTCGAAGCTGATCTATCTGGGTGTGGTCGTCATTTCGATATTGTCGTCCAATCTATTCCTGAAGATGAAGAGACGGAAGAAACGCCTGCGCCGCCACCCCCTCCGCAACCAGAACCTGAGCCCGAACCAGAACCTGAACCTGAACCGGAGCCCGAGCTTGAAACCGGATGTAACGGCAGTGGCTGCGAACCCGGAACAGGGAACGGAAATAGTGAAGGTCGTGAAGGATCGCAGAAAGATCGGGACTAAGTCTGGCAATCCGAATGACAGCTTTTGTTTTGCCCTTTGGCTTTATCCCGCAGAAAGCGACCTAGGTCTTGCGCGCGCCTGTTCTTCTTCTCGGGGCCGCACTTATTCTGGTGCTGACAGCGCTTAGGCTTGCAAACCCGCATCCCATTCAGACGCTCCGCCTGAGCTACTTTGATTTCCTGCAAAGGCTGGAGCCTCGTGACTATCAGGAACTTCCTGTACGCGTCGTTGATATCGATGAGGATTCGCTGCGTGAGGTCGGGCAATGGCCTTGGCCGCGTGACCAACTTGCTATCTTGCTGGACAAACTCGCGGGTTATGGTGCCGCGGTCATAACGCTGGATATCCTGTTTGCGGAACCGGACCGAAATAACCTTGCAAGGTTGCTTCAGGATCCGGTTTTGGCCGATATGCTTTCCCCGGACGCGCGCGACGTTCTTTCCAGCAGGTTGGCGACGGATCAAGTATTTGCGAGGGCGATGTCCCGCGTACCCGTCGTGCTGGGTCAGGCCGCGGGTTCAGGCAGTCGCACGGATCAAACGGCATATGACAAGGCCGGCTTCGTCGAGGTAGGCCAATCACCCGGTGAGGGAGTGATCCCACTACGCTCTGTCACGCCTATCATCCCGGTCTTACGGAATGCCTCTCTGGGGATTGGGAACGTGAACGTGACCCCGATCCGAACGACCGGCGTCGTGCGCCAGGTGCCACTGGTCTGGCGACTGGGTGATGGTTACCTGCCGTCGCTGTCGACTGAAGCCCTGCGTGTCGCGCTTGGCCAACCTATTTTCCTGCTGAACGGGTCGCCTGACATCTCAGGGGTCATGCAATCGCTTCAGGTGGCGGGCTATAACATCCCCACGAATGAAAGAGGGGAGATCTGGGTTCACTACAGGAAGGATCATCCTGACCTTTATATCTCGGCTAATGACGTCTTGACGGACCGAAACCCTGAAGACCTGCAGGCGGCGCTGCAGGGGCAGATTGTGCTGGTCGGAACCTCTGCCGCAGGGCTGCTTGATATCAGGGCGACCCCGCTTGGAGAAAGCGTTCCGGGGGTTTCGATCCACGCGCAGATCCTCGAACAAATCCTGACCGAAGATTACCTGTTCCGAAATGACACGATTGCAGGGCTAGAGGTTCTTGCCTTCGTCATTTTGGGATTTCTGGTGACACGCCTGATGCACAGGTCTGGCGCGGCCCATTCCGTCTTTGCAGGGGCAATTGTCGCTGTGATTGTGACGGCGGGAAGCTGGTTCGCTTTCAGCCAATACAACATTCTGTTCGACGCGACCTTTCCGCTGCTCGGCGGGCTGGTCAATTTCGGCTTTCTCAACGCCTTTCAGTTTATCGTGGCGGATAGGGACAAGCGTCGCATTCGCGGCTCGTTTTCCCAATATCTTGCGCCTTCCGTTCTAGAACAAATCGAAGAGCACGACTACGAAATCACGCTGGACGGTGAAGTGCGTGACATGACGATCATGTTCACGGACATTCGGAATTTTTCTCCGATGGCAGAAAAAGTCTCTCCGCAGCAACTGGTTCCAATTCTCAATGAACTGTTTACCGATCTGTCCGAAGAAATCCTTGAACAGGAAGGAACGATCGACAAGTTCATCGGCGACAGCATCATGGCCTTCTGGAACGCACCGCTGCCGGTAGAGCAGCACTGTCGAAAGGCAGCCTTGGCCGCGCTTCAGATCGAAAAAGCAACGGCTGAGTTTGCCCGAAGACACCCAGAGATCGATCCACCAATCCGTGTGTGTCTTGGTGTCGCCTCGGGGATGGCCAGCGTGGGCAACATGGGGTCGCGGCAACGATTTAATTATTCCGTGATCGGCGACACCGTAAACGTAGCAGCGCGGCTTGAAACAAGTTGCCGTCACCTGTCGGCCGAACTGGTGTTCTCGGAGCGGGTTCGAGAAGAGGCCGACGATCTTGCGTGGATTTACGCTGGCAAGGTCGCGCTTAAAGGGATTTCAGAGCGCCAACCCGTCTACGTTCTTGTCGGTGACGCTGAACTGAAGGCGTCGGAAACGTTTCAAGCCTTCTGCAGGGCATACGACGGGTTGTTAGACGGTCTTAAGTTGGGAGTCCTGAACACTGGGTCCCTGCAAGAGTGTCAGTCTTTGGCGCCATCCGTCAGCAGGCAGTTGATCGACTACCTTTCCCAGATTGAGAACCGGGTCGAGGACTTTCAGCAGGTTCAGGCCGTCGCCCAAACCGCCAAGATAGCGACGTAAGTCAATTGATGTGCGGCCTGATCAACGCCAGCTGCACGCCAAAATCCTGCATCCGCTGGTGTCAGGCCCGATCCATCTGTCACCCGCGCCTTTAACCAGTCGATGTGAAAATGGATGACAAGATCGCCGATAGCTAAAATAGCCAACAATGTTAGCGGCGTGGGTACAAATGCCAGCGCGATCGCGGTTCCCGTGGCATGTACCGCAGCATGTGCCAAGCGTCCAAAATGTAGGTAGGTGTCTCGGCCGCTGCGCATAAATTCTGGTTGAAGGAAATAGTCCGCAAACATGTGCTTCATTTGAAAAAGCACCATCAAAACCAGCAACTCAGTCGTCATTTCAGCACGCTTTTCGATCCTTTGATGATGCCAGCGTACAATCAGCCTTCTCTTTCATGCAATCAGCAATCTCGAAACACATTGCCCGGCACAGCATTCCCACACTCGGTTGATGCCGAAGCAGGGGTGCAAAAACCAAATAGACCGCGCAAACACCTTTGGCGATCTTAAGCGTCTGAGTTTGGGAAATGGTGCCCCCACACGGACTCGAACCGCGGACCTACTGATTACAAATCAGTTGCTCTACCAGCTGAGCTATAGGGGCAACGGCACAGCGATTAGCATTGGCCGAAACAGGGTTCAAGATGAAAGAGAACGGAAATGTTCGGGGCGGGCTATAAATTCTGCTCGATTGTCTTAATCAAGGTGATTTACCTGATCTGTAACTGCCGTGCCGCAGCCTAAGCGTATAGGCGAAACAGAGAACGAAGACGCGCCAGAAGTCTGGGACACGTCAAATGCCCCATAACGTGGATTTCAAACTGAACTGGAATTGGTGCAGAAGTGTCGCGCTGAGGCGTTAACCACAGAGTAGTCGATTATTCGTCGTCGTCGGCTGTGTTGATCAGCCAGCCGCCGGGCCCAGCAATCGCGTCGGGCAGGGTGAAAATCATGGCTTCACGCAGCATGCCGGTCAGGATCAGCGCATACAGCATTTGGTCCATAGTCACGGGCTGGAAGATATCCATGTCAATCGCTCCATCGGTGGTTCGATCTCTGATTTCTCACGGAAAAATGTCGTAATAATGGCAGGTATCGCCCTAATCACCGTGAATTCTAAGAGTTTCGGCCGTGCTTGTCTTAGTTGTCGGGCGAAATGCTTTATGCGGCGCGGATTGTTTTGAGTTTGGCGAGCTTTGTACATCACCTGCCATTTGCCAATTGTGAGGTGCCAATGCCTTGTAGGGCAGGTGTTAATCCAAAGCCTATGGTTTGACCATCAAAGCGTTGCCCGATGAAGCAGATGGAACTTACCATCTTCGGCTTCACCGAACAGGCACAGGCTGTCGATCATGAAGGGGTATGGCAGTAGGGGGGTGATCAGAGGTTTCAGCACTGCCTCGGTCTGGTTTAGGTCTTCAGGGCCCAGGCGGCCCGTCATGGTCATGTGGAACCTGAACTCTTCCATGACATAGGGATAGCCCCATTGAAGCAACAAACTGCGTTGTTGGGCGCTTAGTCGGTTGGGATTGCGGCGAGCGATGTCAGCGTCGGTAAGTGGCGCGCGAAAGATGTCCAGCCCACGAACGACGGCCGCCGCAAGTGCCTTTAGTTCAGTGGTGTCGCCCTGTGGTTTCAGTGCCAGAAACCGACCAAGGCGCGACAGTTGCAATCCCTGCAGATGAACTGAATTCAGGCTAAGCGCCAGAGCATCGAAAGCAGCGACTAGATCGACCTGGCCCATGCCCTCGGCCAGTCTGAAGGGGGGCTTGATCGTACCATGGAACCCGTATTTGCGCGGCGTGGCGGTGATGACATCCAGCGGCTGGGGCAGGCCCTCAATGGCGGGCGGCGCGGCGGGGGCGCCTGCAACCGGATCCCAGCCCAGCCAAGCAGAGCCAAAATCCATAAGCGGACCCGGATCTGGGGTGTAAAAGACTGCATATCTTTTAAAGTTCGTCATGGTCGCCGTCATAAAGCCGATGCGCAACAGGTTCATGACAGGACCTGCCATGCGCACAGAAGTTTCTCAAGGCGCTTACCGCGACTGTGTCTGATCGCACTTGCGTCAGCTTAACCCACGAACGAGCGCGTGAAGCTGATCGTAGTGGTTAAAGGTCGCGTTGTGGCGCAGCGCCTCGACCGGGTCGCGGCGATAGCCTTCGGTAAACAGCAGAAACGGCGCGTCGGCGCGATCCGCTGTTTCGGCGTCGGTGCCGCTGTCGCCCACGAAGATGTAGTCAGAGGCATTCAACTGCCGGGCTGTTTCGAACAACGGGGCAGGATCAGGCTTACGGACCTTCAGGCTGTCACCGCCCAAAACGGCATCGAAGAAGGGGGCTAATGCCAGTTCTTCCAGAATTTGAACGGTGGGCTCGAAGGGCTTGTTTGTACAAACGCCCAATGGCCGTCCTTCGTCCCGCAAAGCAGCGAGGGCGTCCATCACACTTGGATAAAGGCGCGTTTCCGCAGAAGGAGAGGCTTTGTAATGGGTCTGTGTGATATTGGTCAGTTCGGCGTGATCGGCAAGGTCCAGACCCACGTGGCGCATCGCACGCTCGACCAATTTGGGAAGGCCGTTTCCGACAAATCCGATAATGGTGTGCAGGTCGAGCGGGTCCTTGTCCCGCTCGGCCAGCATTTTGTTCACGGCAATTCGAATGTCTGGCGCACTGTCGATCAGCGTGCCGTCCAGATCGAAGATAACGGCCGTCACAGCGCGGCTTCGGCCGCTGCGCGGATGGAGCGGATGTTGTCGCCATAGGGAGCTGGATTGTCGACCGAGCCGCCTTTGAAAACTGCCGAACCAGCGACCAGCACATCAGCACCCGCAGCCGCCATTAAGGGGGCGGTTTCGGGGGTGATGCCGCCATCGATCTCAATATGGATTGGGCGATCGCCGATCATGGCGCGCAGTTTCTTGACCTTGTCGATCTGGCTGTGAATGAATTTTTGTCCGCCAAAACCCGGGTTTACGGTCATCACGCAAATCAGGTCGACCATATCCAGCAGGTATTCGACATCCTCGATCCCCGTCGCGGGGTTCAGGGCCAGACCAGCCTTGCAGCCTGCGCCGCGGATGGCCTGCAGGGTGCGGTGGATGTGGGGGCCGGCCTCTAGGTGGGCGGTCAGGACATCGGCACCGGCGTCGGCGAACGCTTCGATATAGGGATCGACGGGCGAGATCATCAGGTGCACATCCATCACGGTGTTGATGTGCTTGCGGATGGCTTTGCAGAGGGGCGGGCCGAATGTCAGGTTCGGCACAAAGTGGCCGTCCATGACATCGACGTGAACCCAATCGCAGCCCTCTGTTTCGATGGCTTCGATCTCTTTACCGAAGTTTGCGAAATCCGCCGACAGGATCGACGGGGCGATTTTGATTGAACGGTCAAACATGTGCGTTGCCTGTAATTGCGTGAGTCGCGGGTCTTTTAACGTATCAAAGCCCCGGGCGCATCATGCAGCTTTGGGTCGGCGGATCTGGTCGGCGGCTTTGATCACAAGTGGCGACAGCCCGTCACCGCCCGCATCCAGGATTTCGAACAGTTGAAGGCGCATGCGAGGCTCCCAGAAATCATTGATATGGTTCGCAATTCCGGCGACGGCCTTGTCTTCGGGTTGCGACCTGAAGAACGAAGCGATCTGGTTGGCCATGTAGGTGAGTTTCTCAAGCGACATTATGGGCCTCTTGTGGGGTAATCCGGTGGGGATGGGTGAAAATCTCGAAACGCTCGTCGCGGGCCAGCGCGATCAGGGTCAGGCCTGCATCTTCGGCCAGCCGGACGGCGTGGGCTGTCGGGGCAGAGACAGCGATTAGAATAGGCGCACCCGCAAGGACCGTTTTTTGCACCAGTTCGACGGAAACGCGGCTGGTCAGCAGGATCACGCCGCTGGCCGGATCGATCCCCTGAAGCGCCAAAGAGCCGATCAGTTTGTCCAGCGCGTTGTGGCGGCCGACGTCCTCTTTCACGGTTACGGTATCGTCTGCGTGCAGGAATCCGGCGCCATGAACGCCGCGGGTCAGATCGTGCAATTTCTGGCCTTTTCGCAGCATGTGCATTGCGTGAAGAAGGCGTGCAGAACCCGTACATACGTTGTCAGGTGGCAATTGGGGCAGGGGACGCATGGCCTGTTCCAGTGAATCGATCCCACATAGGCCACAACCAACGGGTCCCGCCATCTGGCGGCGGCGTTCACCAAGGCGGTCGGCGGCCTCGTCCGACAGCCACATCTGACAGTCGATACCGGCGTCCAGTTCTTCGATTTCTAACCGTTCGATCTGGTCAGGATGTGTGACGATCCCCTCGCCAAGTGAAAAGCCGATGGCGAATTCCTGTAGATCGGCGGGCGTGGCCATCATCACCGCCTGCGTCGTACCGTTATAAGACAGCGCGACGGCGGTTTCCTCGGGGATGTCCCGCGTATTGGGGCGGGCGGTGCCCCGGGACACCGCCACGCTGGAAACAGATTGCGACGGGCGCGGCATCACTCTGCCGCTGGAAGGATGCGACGCGAAGCCTTGGCCCGCGCGGCATAGTCTTCCTGCCAGTCGGTTGGTCCGTTCGAGGGGCTGACCTGTACCGCCGTCACCTTGTATTCCGGGCAGTTCGTGGCCCAGTCGGAATAGTCCGTTGTGATGACATTGGCCTGCGTGTCAGGATGGTGGAAGGTCGTGTAAACCACGCCGGGAGAGACGCGATCGGTAACCTTGGCCCGCAAGGCAGTTTCCCCGGAGCGTGACGCCAGTCGGACCCATGAACCATCCTGAATTCCGCGGTTTTCGGCGTCGAACGGGTGGATTTCCAGATCGTCCTGATCGTGCCAGACGACGTTCTCTGTCCGACGGGTCTGGGCGCCCACGTTGTATTGCGACAGGATACGGCCCGTGGTCAGCAACAGCGGATAGCGGGGGCCTGTTTTCTCATCCGTGGCGATGTATTCGGTGACGACGAACTGGCCTTTGCCACGCACGAACCCGTTGGTGTGCATGATCGGCGTGCCTTCGGGCGCGGCGTCATTGCAGGGCCACTGGATTGAGCCTTTCTCTTCCAGTGCATCGTAATTTACGTTTGCAAAAGAAGGGGTTGTGGCTGCTATTTCATCCATGACTTGCGAGGGGTGCGTGTAGTTCCATCCAGCATCCATGGCGTTGGCCAGAAGCTGGGTGACCTGCCAGTCGGCATAGCCGTTCTTGGGTGCCATCACCTTGCGAACGCGGTTGATGCGGCGTTCGGCGTTGGTGAAGGTGCCGTCTTTTTCCAAGAAGGACGACCCCGGCAGGAAGACATGGGCGTAGTTTGCGGTTTCGTTAAGGAAGAGGTCGTGAACGATCACGCATTCCATGGCTTTCAGGCCCGCGGCCACGTGTTTGGTGTTGGGGTCCGATTGCAGGATGTCTTCGCCCTGACAGTAAAGGCCCTTGAACGTGCCTTCGACAGCGGCGTCCAGCATGTTGGGAATGCGCAGACCGGGTTCATCGTCAATCTTGGTGCCCCAGATCTTTTCAAACACCTCGCGGGTGGCATCGTCAGAGACGTGGCGATAGCCGGGCAGTTCGTGCGGGAAAGAGCCCATGTCACACGCGCCCTGCACGTTGTTCTGCCCGCGCAGTGGGTTCACACCCACACCTCGACGACCGATGTTGCCGGTGGCCATGGCGAGGTTGGCGATTGAAATAACTGTGGTGGAGCCTTGAGAGTGCTCGGTCACACCCAGACCGTAATAGATCGCGCCATTGCCGCCAGTGGCGAATAGGCGCGCAGCAGAACGCAGCTCTTCCGCGGGGACGCCGGTCAGAAGGGCGGTGCTTTCGGGCGAGTTTTCCGGGCGGCTGACGAATTCGGCCCAATCCTGGAACTCTTCCCAGTCACATTGGGTGCGGATGAAGTCTTCGTCACACAGGCCCTCTGTCACGATGGTGTGGGCCAGCGCTGTCATGACCGCAACGTTCGTGCCGGGGGTCAGCGCCAGATGGTGGGCGGCCTGAATATGCGGGGTGCGGACCAGATCAATCCGACGCGGGTCAATGACGATCAGCTTGGCCCCTTGGCGCAAGCGTTTCTTCAGACGCGAGGCAAAGACCGGATGGCCGTCGGTAGGGTTGGCGCCCATGACGATGACCACGTCGGTGTCTTCGACGGAGTCGAAATCCTGTGTCCCGGCTGATGTGCCAAAGGTGGTCTTCAGCCCGTAACCGGTGGGCGAGTGACAGACCCGTGCGCAAGTGTCGGTGTTGTTGTTGCCAAAGACCTGACGGATCAGTTTCTGAACAAGGAAGGTTTCCTCGTTCGTGCAGCGGGAAGAGGTGATGCCGCCGATCGAACGCACCCCGTGTTTCGATTGTAGATCGCGCAGCTTGGTGGCGGCAAAGCTGATGGCCTCGTCCCAGGACACTTCTTGCCACGGGTCCTCGATGCTGTCGCGGATCATCGGGTTCAGGATGCGATCTTTGTGGCTGGTATAGCCATAGGCAAAGCGCCCTTTGACGCAGGAGTGTCCCCGGTTCGCCTTGCCTTGCTTATAGGGGACCATGCGAACCAGTTCTTCGCCGCGCATCTCGGCCTTGAAGGAGCAGCCGACGCCACAATAGGCGCAGGTGGTGACGACAGAATGGTCGGGCTGGCCGACCTCAATAATGGATTTTTCCTGCAGGGTTGCGGTGGGGCAAGCCTGCACGCAGGCGCCGCAGCTGACGCATTCGCTGCCTAGGAAGTCGTCAGACCCCATGCCGGGCGAGACGCGGCTGTCGAAGCCGCGACCCTCGATCGTCAAGGCAAAGGTGCCCTGAACCTCTTCACAGGCGCGGACGCAGCGCGAGCAGACGATGCATTTCGACGGGTCGTAGGTGAAATAGGGGTTGGTTTCGTCTTTGGGCTGGTAGGCGGGGTTGGCCTCGCCGTTCTGGCGGGTCTCAAAGTGGTTTTCGCCCGGTTCATAGCGCACGTCGCGCAGGCCGACGACGCCAGCCATGTCCTGAAGCTCGCAATCGCCATTAGCGGCACAGGTCAAACAATCCAGCGGGTGGTCTGAGATATAAAGCTCCATCACCCCTTTGCGCAACTTGTGCAGCTTGGGGGTCTGGCTGTGGACGACCATCCCCTCGGCCACGGGCGTGGTGCAAGAGGCCGGGGTGCCGCGACGGCCTTCGATCTCGACCAGACACAGGCGGCAGGACCCGAAGGCGTCAACCATATCGGTGGCGCAAAGCTTGGGGATCTTAATCCCGGCCTCGGCACTGGCGCGCATGACAGAGGTGCCCTCTGGCACGCTCACCTGCTGGCCGTCGATGATCAGGGTGACGGTGTTTGTGGATTTCGAGGCAGGGGTGCCGAAATCGGGATCGGGGATGATGAAGTCTTTCATTCCGCAGCCTCCTTCTGAGGTCCGAAGTCTTCGGGGAAGTGGGTCAAGGCCGACATGACAGGGAAGGGCGTAAAGCCGCCAAGCGCGCAAAGGGACCCTTCGCGCATTGTCTCGCACAGGTCGGTCAGGATTTCGGTCGCCTCAAGGTCGCCGCGTCCGATGCGGTCGATGGTTTCCACACCGCGCACCGCACCAATACGGCAGGGGGTGCACTTTCCGCAGCTTTCAATGGCGCAGAACTCCATCGCAAAACGGGCCATGGATTGCATATCGGCGGTGTCATCAAAGATCACGATCCCGGCGTGGCCGATCAGCCCGCCTTGGCCGTCGAATTCTTCATAACCAAACGGTGTGTCGAATTTCTCGCGCGGGAAATAGGCGCCCAAGGGGCCGCCCACTTGGACCGCTTTCACGGGCCGACCCGTCGCAGTGCCGCCTGCGATCTCGTCGACCAACTCGCCAAGGGACATGCCAAAGGCGGCCTCGAACAACCCGCCGTGTTTGGCATTGCCCGCGATCTGAATGGGGATCGTCCCGCGCGACCGGCCAAGGCCGAAGTCACGGAAATACTCGCCGCCCTTGTCCAAGATGACCGGCACAGTGGCCAGCGAGATGACGTTGTTCACAACGGTTGGTTTGCCCAAGAACCCTTCGTGCGCAGGAAGCGGGGGCTTGGCGCGAACCACACCACGTTTGCCTTCCAAGCTGTTGAGAAGGCTGGTTTCTTCGCCGCAGACATAAGCGCCTGCACCCACGCGGACCTCCATATCGAACGCTTTGCCACTATCCAAAATGCTGTCGCCCAGAATGCCTGCGCCTTGGGCGATTTCGATTGCGCGCTTCATGACACGGATCGCGTCTGGGTATTCGGATCGCAGGTAGATGTACCCCTTGGTCGCCCCGACAGCGAGACCTGCGATGATCATGCCTTCGATCAAGACGAAGGGGTCGCCCTCCATGATCATCCGGTCGGCAAATGTGCCGCTGTCGCCTTCGTCGGCGTTGCAGACGATGTACTTCTGGGGTCCGTCGCAATCTAGAACAGTCTGCCATTTGATCCCCGTCGGAAAACCCGCCCCGCCGCGACCGCGCAGGCCCGAGGTGGTGACTGTATCGACGATCTCTTGTGGCGACATCTTCAGGGCCTTGGTTAGACCGGCAAAGCCGCTGTGGGTCCAATAGTCTTCAAGGCTAAGCGGATCCGTCAGGCCGCAGCGGGCGAAGGTCAGGCGGGTTTGCTTGGCGAAGAACGGCAGGTCTTCGACCGGGCCAAGGGCTTTGGGGTGGGTGCTGGGCGAGGCCAGCAAGTCTGGGATTTCATCCGGGGTGATGGGGCCGAAGGCGGTGCGCCCGGCCTCTGTCTCTATTTCGACCAGAGGTTCCAGCCAGATCATCCCACGAGAGCCGTTGCGCACCACATGCAGGTCCAAATCCTGTGTTTCAGCCTCGGTCATGACCGCGCGGGCCACGGCGTCAGCCCCAAGGGCGAGGGCGGCGGAATCGCCGGGGACGTAGACCTTCATCATGACTGTGCCTCCGCCAGCAGCGTGTCGAGCTGTTCGTTCACCCGGCCATGGACCTTGTCGTCCAGCATGGCCGCAGGTGCACAGGCACACAGGCCAAGGCAGTAGACAGGTTCCAGAGTGACCGCCCCATTCGGGGTCGTCTCGTGCCAGTCCACACCTAGCTTATCTTTGGCGGCTGCTGCCACGGCATCGGCACCCATGGCCTGACAGGCTTCGGCCCGGCAAATCTTCAAAACCTTGCGCCCGCCGGGTTTGGTTTTGAAGTCATGGTAAAAGGACATCACCCCGTGAACCTCTGCCCGCGACAGGTTGAAGTGTTCGGCCAGTGTAAGCAGAGCCTCTTCCGGGATATGGCCAAGCGCATTCTGAACGCCATGCAGGGTGGGCAGCAAGGGCGCCTCAAGCCCGTCATGGGCCGTGGCGATCTCTAAGGTTCGGGCGCGGATGGCGCTTGCGTCGGTGGCTGTTTGCACAGGTCGTCCCCACAGTAAGTCTATTGGTTTGTTCTGTGGTGGTTTGATCGGCAATTCAATATTGAATATTCGTTATTTGATAGAGATAGTCTATCAAATAATATCCCGTTTCGCAATGAAACAGGGCGACCGATCAGTCGATGTCAGACAGTTTCCGCGCCTCGGATATCAGCGCCTCCAGCACAGGTGTGTGCGGTTCGCGCGGGGGCGCGACAAGGCCCACCATATGTTCGGCCTCGGGTTCTGTGATCGGGCAGGCGGCCAGTTCGCCAGAGTTCAGGAACAGGCGCGCGGTTTTCAGCGGCAGGATGGTCGCCCAGTCGCCCGTCAGAACGTGGCTGATCAGGGTGATGACAGAGTTCGATTCCAGTCTTGGCGCGATCTCTGCCCCGGCGGCGGCCATATACTGGTTCACGATCCGTCGGTTCTGCATTTCTGGTGTCAGCAGGCACAGTGGCAGTTGCGCGGCCTCTGCCCAGGTGATGGATGTGCGCGCCTGATTGGCAGGGGTCACCAAATAGTAATGTTCGTAGAACAGCGGCACGGTTGTCAGCCGCCCAAGCGGTTCATTGTCGAGATAGGTAATACCTGCGTCGATCTCGAGGTTCTCAAGAAGCTGCAGAATCTCGACAGAACTTTGCGAGGTCACGGTGAATCGCAAGTTGGGGTGACGGGCCCGCAAACGGCTGGTCAGATCGCTGACCATCGCCAATGCGGTGGGAATGACCGCAATCCGAAGATCGCCAGACAGGCCTTGTTTCACCGCCCGCATCTCTTCGCGCATGGTCCGCGCGTCGCCGACAATCTGCCGCGCCCAGACCAGAACGCGCTGCCCCTCTGGCGTTAGCCCCTTAAACCGGGAGCCGCGCCAGACCAGCATCACGCCAAGCTGGTCTTCCAGCTGTTTGATCGCTGCCGACAGGGTGGGCTGGGTCACACCGCATTCCTCGGCCGCGCGGCCAAAGTGCTGCTGATTGGCCAGCGCAATGAACATCTCAAGCTTGTCGATCATGGCGACACTCTGCACCCGGTCAGGGCGGGGGGTAAAGAGGGGATGGAGCGGGTGAAGGGAATCGAACCCTCGTCTTAAGCTTGGGAAGCTCCTGCTCTACCATTGAGCTACACCCGCAACGTCTTCGATATAGCCACGCAGCCATAGCCGCTGCAATAGCGAAACTGGGCTTCATAGGTCTGAGGAAGGAAAATCACCAACACCCGGAAATCCCGCTTGTCCTTCCCCTGCGATTAAGGCTACACCCGTCGGCGGAGACGTGGCCGAGTGGTCGAAGGCGCTCCCCTGCTAAGGGAGTATACCGGAAACGGTATCGAGGGTTCGAATCCCTTCGTCTCCGCCATTCACCCCATAACTGTTTTTAAATAATAAACAGTTAGTGGGGTATTGGCCTTTCTTGTCCCCCTATAAGTCCCCTAATTGTAAATTGTAGGATTGTTGCAGTCGATCTCAGTTTGCTTCGGATCTTTTGTTGCAGAGTACCAAAGAAATTGAGCGGTTTCTTTGAAGTTGTGTGGTGCTTTCAGTGCGTTTGGGAGCGGCGCAGACGGCTTTGCTCGCCTGCGCCGTTCTAAATGATATTTCTCAGCTTGCTGCGGTTTGAAACGAATCCGCAAAGGTCTCTCGAAGTTGGTTCTTTTGAACTTTGCCCATCGTATTGCGCGGCAGCGCGTCCACGATTTCGATCCGTCTAGGCCGCTTGAACCCCGCGAGGTCACGTCGCACGAGTGCTTCGATTTCGGAAGTGTCGAGGGATGCGTCCGTTTCGGGGACCAGAACTGCCACCACGCTTTCGCCGAAATCGGGGTGCGGCGCGCCGATCACCGCACTTTCCTTCACGCCTGGGATCGCGTCCAAGAAGAGTTCGATTTCCTTGGGGTAGATGTTGTAGCCGCCGGAAATAATGAGATCCTTGCCGCGCCCGACGATATGGATGTAGCCCCGTTCGTCGATCAGCGCGAGATCGCCGGTGATGAACCAACCATCTTCCATGAGTTCTTCACGGGTCTTTTCGGGCATTTGCCAATAGCCCTTGAAGACATGAGGCCCGCGGACCCAAAGCACCCCGATTTCGCCGGTCGGAATCTCATCGCAGGTCTCTGCGTCGCAGATCTTCGCCTCGACGCCGGGCAGAGGTAACCCCACGGTTCCGGCACGGCGTTCGCCGTCATAAGGGTTTGACGTGCTCATCGATGTCTCGGTCATGCCGTAGCGTTCCAGTATCTTGTGACCGGTCCGTTCTTCGAACTGCTTGTGTGTCTCGGCCAGAAGAGGCGCGGATCCTGAGATGAAAAGACGCATATGGCCCACGAGATCTTTCGTGAAGCGCGGATCGTCCAGCAGTCGGGTATAGAATGTTGGTACGCCCATCATGGTGGTCGCGTCTGGCAGGCGATCGAGCACGATCTCGGCATCGAATTTCGGCAGGAAAATCATCGAGCCGCCAGCGAGCAGCATAATATTCGTCGCCACGAAAAGCCCGTGACTGTGAAAGATTGGCAGGGCGTGGAGCAATACATCATCCGACGTAAAGCGCCACGTTTCGACCAAGGCCTCCGCGTTCGAAAGCAGGTTTTTGTGGGTCAGCATAGCACCCTTCGACCGGCCGGTGGTGCCCGAGGTATAAAGAAGAGCGGCAAGGTCATCTGCCCCACGTTCACAAGTCTCGAAATCGATGGGTTGGGTTGCGACCACATCGGTCAGAGAGCCTTTCCCGTCGCCACCGAGCGTCTTCAGGACACCCCCTGTTTCACCAGCGATAGCTTGCAGGTCGTCGGCTTCGCTTGGGTCGCACACGAAGAGCGCCGCGCCACTGTCGCCGACGAAATACTCGAGCTCACGCGGAGTATAGGCGGTGTTGAGCGGGAGAAAGACCGCGCCCGACTTGACGCAGGCCGCGTAAAGCGCCAGCGCTTGCGGCGATTTCGCGACATGGACTGCGACACGGTCTCCGGGCTTGACGCCGAGCGCCCGAAGCGCGTTTGCAGTTTGGCCCACCTCATTTAGAAAAGCGCCATGCGTAATCGTCGAGCCGTCGGCCAGATGTAGAAACGGTGTTGACTTGTCTTCGTGCGGGGCAAAAAGGGCATCGTAGAGCGGGTTGCTCATGTTGAGGTGTTCCTTGCTGTCGGTCGGGCGGGCGTCAGGTGGAGCCGACGTCTTCTTTTTCGACCATTTTCATATAACGTGTGAGGCTTGCTGCGATGTGGTGTTCGGCCGCCTTTCTTGCCGCTTCCGCATCGCCAGAAATGACGGCATCGCTGATGGCGCTGTGCTCTTCGAGCGACCGCGCGATATTGTGCGGAACAGAAAGACCGCGGCGCCTGAACAGATGCATCTCTTTGACCAGATTGTCATACATGGCCTTGGCGCGCGGGTTCCCCGCGCCGTGGAGAAGCAGATCGTGAAATTCGATGTTGAGTTTGTAGTAGGCCGCCGTTTCTCCGCTCTTATGCGCCTTTTCCATCTTCGCGATGTTCTTGGTTAGAGCATTGGGAAGGTTGGGTTCGGTGCTTTCCCTAACCCTGCGAGCGGATGATGCGCAGGCAAGCCCGAAAATCGCGGCCCTCAGTTCATATAGGTTCCGTACCTCGCCGAGGGTGGTTTCATGAACAAAGGCGCCCCGGTTCGCGATTAGGTCGATCAATCCGGAATCGGCCAGTGATCGGATGGCTTCTCGCACAGTGCCGCGGCTCACGCCCATGACATTCGACAACGCCAGTTCGTTCAGCTTCTCTCCGGCGGCGAGATCTCCCTCGACTATCATACGCTCAATCTCGCCGCGTACTTCGCCGGCGAGTGTGGCGCGTCCCTGTCCAATTGTTCTGGCCGAAATCGTCATACGTCTTCTTCTCCCAACGCCGTATTTTTGTCAACAATCAACATTTATATTGCTAAGCACTGATCTTTGGCATAGTAATGCCAACGACACAATTTCCAAGGGGGGAGCATAATGGCGCAGTCCCAAAAGGAGGCCGTTGGCGAAATGCAGGATACGGAAACCAATATGTCGCTTCCTCTCCCGAGTACGGCCCTGAAGGGCATTCGCGTTCTGGACCTGACGCGGGTCCGCTCTGGTCCCACATGTGTACGCCAGTTCGCTGATTGGGGCGCCGATGTCATAAAGATCGAGACGCCCGTAGATAGCGCGCAGCTTGGCGGTCCGCGCTCCGGACCCGATTTCCAGAACCTGCATCGGAACAAGCGGTCGCTGACGCTTAACTTGAAAACCGAGGAAGGGATCGCGGCTTTCAAGAGACTCGCCAAGACGGCCGACGTCATCGTCGAGAATTTCCGTCCCGGCGTAAAAAAGCGCCTCGGCATCGACTATGAGACGCTTTCTGTGGACAACCCGGGTTTGGTCTATGCCTCCATATCCGGTTTTGGACAGGACGGTCCGCTTGCCGCGCGGCCAGGCTTTGACCAGATCGCGCAGGGCATGGGCGGTCTGATGTCGATAACCGGCAAACCCGGTGAGGGCCCGATGCGCGTCGGCATTCCGATCGCCGATCTTTGCGCAGGGCTTTTCGCCGCACAGGGCATCCTGATCGCACTTCTCGAACGCGAAAAATCGGGCAAGGGGCAGTGGATTCAAACCTCGCTCCTTCAGGCGCAGGTCTTCATGCTGGACTTTCAGGCGGCGCGTTTCCTCATGGATGGAGACGTGCCAAAGCAGGCGGGCAACAATCACCCGACGTCGATTCCGACCGGTGTCTTCAAGACTAAGGATGGGCACATGAACCTTGCCGTCGCGGGACAGGAGATATGGAAGCGGTTTGCGACCGCGCTGGATCGCAAGGATTGGATCGAGGACGACCGATTTGCGACGCCGCCAGCACGATCCGAGAACCGGGATGTTCTTGGGGAAGAGATCGAGGAGATAACCCTCACCCGGACGACGGCGGAGTGGATCGATATCATGAATGAGGCGGGCGTTCCCGCCGGTGAAATCAACGACATCGGACAGGTCTTTGACAATCCGCAGGTGCACCATCTTGGCCTTGCCCAGCCTGTCCATAGCCACGAACGTGGTGAAACTCGGCTTGTGGGCCAGCCAATCACCATGAGCCGGACGCCCAGCAGAATCGCGGCGCCGCCGCCGCTGGCGGGTCAGCATTCCGAAGCCATCCTCAAAGAGATAGGCTATTCGGAAACCGAAATCGCTGCCATGAAAGAAAATGGCGCAATCTAATCTAACGGACGTAATAAATGACTGAAAAAATTATCACCGAGCAGAATGGCGAGATCGCGCGGATCATCTTCAACCAGCCGGAAAAGAGAAACGCCGTCTCGCTGGAGATGTGGGAGGCTGTCGAAGAAGCTCTGGCTCGTTTCGCCGCAGACCCAGAGGTGCGGATCCTGATCCTGTCAGGTGCCGGTGGAAAAGCTTTCGTCTCGGGGGCCGATGTATCGAAGTTTGAGAGCGAGCGCGCCAGCGCAGAGGCCGTCGCGCATTACAATGCCACCACAAAACGCGTCTACGACAGCCTCGAAGCGTTTCCCAAACCCACGATCGCGCAGATCGACGGTTTTTGCATTGGGGGCGGCGTCGCCCTGTCGCTCAGCTGCGATCTTCGGATCTGCGGAGAAGGGTCGCAGTTCGCGGTGCCAGCGGCCAAACTTGGCCTTGGATACGGCTATCCCGGCATCAAGCGACTTGTCGACGTTGTCGGACCGTCCTTTGCCAAGGAAATCTTTTTCACCGCTCGGCGCTTCAACGCTGAAGAGGCAAGAACCATGGGTCTTGTAAATCGTGTGGTCGAAGACGGAAAAGTGGCCGAGGCCGCCGAAGAGACCGCGAAGATGATTGCGGCAAACGCGCCGATGACCGTCACTTCGGTCAAGTACATCGTGAGTCAGGTGGTTCTGCCAGAAAGTGAGCGAGACCTTGAAGAATGCGAGCGCCGCGTGCAGGCCTGCTTCAATAGTCAGGACTATATCGAAGGCCGCCGTGCCTTTCTTGAAAAGCGCAAACCTCAGTTCGTTGGGTCCTGATGGAGGATGCCGCACCAAAGCGCATAGACGAGGCGAAAGCCCGGGCGCATTTTAATGAAGCGATCGAAGGTCACGAGCAGGCCTTCGAAACCTTCTTCTTTTCGCGGTTTCTGGGGCTCAGCTTCGAGTATCTTCCTGAAGGCGTTCCGGACTCTGAGAAAGAGGTATGCAGGCTGACGTTTCCGGTCACCGACATGCTTCGAAATCCGCAGGGGTCGCTTCATGGGGGCGCAATGGCCTCTGCTATGGACATTTCCATGGGGCATCTGGTTAAAAAGATCGCAGGGCCTGGCGCGACCATAGAACTGAAGGTGCAGTTCATGCGCCCGGTTATGGAGGGAACTGTGACCTGTGAGGGCCGATTCACCAAGAAGGGGCGGACGCTGTCTTTCATGGAAAGTCGGCTCAAGGGGCCGGATGGCAAACTCGCAGCTCTCGCAACCGCCACGTGGAAGATGCCAGGCTGATGACGATGCTAATACGACCTATTGACGCCGAACTTCTCTCGGAAGTTCGTAGCCGTTTCGCTCATGTCGATACCTGCCCGTTCGAAGGCGAGCGGATATTCTTCGAGAATGCGGGCGGCGCGCTGACCCTGAAATCTGTTGTTGAGACCTCTGCGAAATTTGCAGCCATTCCCGACAACCAGGGCCGAGACAACCCTGCCGCTCATGCACTGATGGCCCTGATCGACAAGGCCAAGGCCGATATGGCGGTCTTCTTCAATACTTCCGGTGGTCAATTCTTTGTCGGCGAAAGCGGCACCGAGCTTCTTTTCCGGCTGATCCGTACCGCCTGCTTGGCGACGGAGGAGGGCCGCGTTCTTGGCAGTACGCTCGAGCATCCCGCGACCCGCAGCGCCGCGCGGCACTGGTCTGAAGTTGCGGGCAAGGCACATGTCCTTGTGTCTCATGACAACGCGACGGGAACAGTTGACCCGGATGGATATCGGCCCGAGATCACTCCCGATACCCGCGTGGCCACAATCCTGCACACATCGCCCGTGACCGGCATGGGTGTTGACGTGGGCGCAGTTGCAGCCGAAATACGCCGCGTCGCCCCAGACTGCATCATCATTGTGGACGGGATTCAGCACGCCGCGCATGGCCGGTTAGACATCGAGAGCTATGACATCGACGGCTATGTCGTGTCGCCTTACAAGGTCTTCTCGCGCCATGGCTATGGTGTGGCTTGGGTTTCGGACCGCCTAAACGGGCTTAAGCACGAGCATCTTATCGACGCGCCCGGCGAGCCTTGGGAGTTCGGAACTCGGGATACCGGTGCCTATGCCACCTTTTCCGACGTGGTAGATTATTTCGACTGGCTAGGGGGCGAAGTCTCGTCTGCCGAGGACCGGCGCGAAAGGATCGTTGCCGCGGGCGAGGCGATCCATGCCCATGAGATGGCGCTGACCGACGCCATGATCAAAGGCACAGGCAATCAGAAGGGTCTGGCAGAAATACCCGGGATAACGATCATTGGCGGGGCCGAAAACCCGAAACGCGAGGGTCTTGTGTCCTTGGTGGTCGAGGGAATGGACGCTCCCGACGTCGTAACAGCGCTGCGGAAGCGGGGCATCCGAACCCACACGCGCAAGGCCGATCACTACTCTGGCAACATCCTTGATCCGCTTGGCATTACTTCTGCCGTTCGCGTTTCCTTGTGTCACTACAACAGCCAAGCCGAGGTCGCGCAGTTCCTTCAGGCGATCCGCGAGATTGCTGAAGCCAACTAGACCCGCGCGAGCGCCTTGAGTCTTCCCAGCAGGTCAGGCGCGATCGGTACGCCTTTGGCACGTGCCTCGGCGAGCGACGCCAGCGCGCGATCGCCAGGAAGGCGCGGCCCATGCGCAGCATCTGGTGCGGCGCTCTCTTTCAGAAGTGAGCGTGCCACGCCAAGACGATCCGAGGCGGATTGGGGCGATAAGAGGCGCCCGGCGTCGATCACCAGGAACAGGTGCCCGGTATTGCTTACGGCTTCGGGGTTTTGATTGGCGTTCGGGATCTCCGATAGAAACGACGACCCCGAAAGGACGGCTGTAAAGAGGTCGAGCGCTAGAGAGAGGTTCGCGCCCTTGCTACCACCGATGGCCTGCATGAACCCCTTCATCGCCTCGGCCGCATCGGTCGTTGGCTGGCCCTGCGCATCCGTCGCCCAACTGTCCGGGATCGGGATGCCTGCAGCCGCTGCCTGTCGCACCTTCGATCGGGCGGCGACTGACAAAGCTACATCGAAGATGAGATGCCGACCGCCGGTATCGGGGATCGTGATCCCGAGCGGCTGATTGCCAAGTATCGGAGAGCGTCCTCCGGGGGCAGCGATCATGGGTGCGGTGTTGGTGGTGCAGATCGCGGCGAAGCCAGCCTCGGCCGCTTGGAGCAGCAGCGGCGCCAACGCGCCGAGATGTGATGAGGCACGGCAAAAGGCCGCGCCTATGCCGACCTCCCGCGCCGCCTCCATCGCAGAGGTCATGGCGCGAAATGCGACGGCCGCACCAAGGCCGTTCTGACCGTCCACCTGCCTTAGGGCCGCTGCAGGGGCGGTGATTATGGGCGTTGCATCGGGATTGACGCCGCCTTTTTCCATTCGGTCGACATAGTACCCGGTCCGTGACACGCCGTGGGTGCTGATCCCCATCATCTCGGCGGTAACGAGCATCCGCGCGGCGTCATCGGCCATATCGGCGCGCATCGCCGCCGCGCGGAAAGCCGACCCAACGAGCCCGACCAGCTCGCATTCAGCGATCCTCTCCACTACCTTAACTGCCCGCTTTTTCGGATTCCCCGGCACTGGTGTTTCCGAACCGGTTGAGCAGTGGAAGCAGTACCACAAGGGCAATCGTCACGCAGATGATCGACAATGATGGCGTGCGCTCGATGAAGATGCCAAAGGACCCGCGAGAGATGGTCATCGTTTGTCGAAGGGCTTCCTCGGCGAGGGGGCCGAGCACTAGCGCCAGGACCAGAGCGGCGGGCGAGAAGCCGTAGAGCCGCATGAAGAAACCGACCATACCGGCGGCAAACATCAGGTAGGTCTCGATAAAGCTCGCGTGAACGCTAAACGTGCCAAGCGCGCAGACCACCACGACCGAGGGCCCGAGCACCCGGTAGGGCACCTTGATCATTTGGACGAAGAGTGGGATCGCAAAGATCGAGATGACCAGAAGCACCATGTTCCCAAGATACATCGATGCGATGAGGCCCCAAGCCAACTCGGGGTTCTGCTCCATGAAGAGAGGACCAGGACGGAGGCCCCAGAGAAGGAATGCTGCGAGAAGCACCGCCGTCGAAGCCGACCCCGGTATACCGAGCGTCAGAAGCGGGATCATTGCGCCGGACGATGCCGCGTTATTCGCGGTTTCCGGGGCGACAAGGCCCGCCATCTCGCCATTGCCGAAGTTATCGCCATTTTTTGAGATCGACCGCTCGGTGGAGTAGGCCATGAGCGAGGCAATTGTCGCTCCTGCGCCCGGGATCACACCGACAACAAAGCCAAGGATAGAACCGCGCACCATGGTGAAGCGTGTGGAAACCCAGTCCTCAATCGACGGCCAGAACCGCTCTTCCTTGTCGTACTGGACGATGCCGCCCGTGCCGGTTTTGTGAAGCCCGGTGTAGAAGGCATAGAACAGTTCGCCAAGGCCGAAGAGACCGATCGCAATCGGGATGAAATAGATGCCCCCGATTAGCTCGGCAGAGCCGAAAGTGTAGCGGCCCTGTCCGGTTTCAAGGTCGACGCCTACTGTGCCAAGGGCGAAGCCGATCAGCGCCGAGATCACCCCAAATTTCCAGTTGGTTCCGATCATGACGAGAAGCGTCAGCATCCCCATCACAGCCAGCAGAAAATACTCGGGTGGCCCAAAACTCCGGCTAACCTGAGCGAAGAGTGGTGCGAGGATGGTGATCAGGATCACGCCTACGGTGCCACCCACGAAAGAGGCCGCTGCCTGCATAACAAGAGCGGGCCCTGCGCGGCCTTTCTTGGCAAGTGGAAAGCCATCGAAGGTCGACGCGACTGTAGCGCTTTCCCCCGGGGTGTTGAGAAGGATCGAGGTGATCGTTCCGCCGTACATCGCGCCGTAATAAATGGCCGCGAGCATCATGATGGCGCCGATTGGGTCCATCCCGAATGTCACTGGTAGAAGGATCGCAAGACCCGCCGAGGGTCCAAAGCCCGGTATAACACCGACGATCATGCCGACGATGGCACCGATTAGAAGGTAGAAGAGGTTGATCGGGGAGATGGCGATCGAAAGCCCCATCATCAAATCCGAAAAGATGTCCATTGCGGCTGCTCCGGCTAGTGTATTGTGAGGCTCAGATTGGTAGGTCGTAGAGCGCGGGCGGCATGTTGGCGTTCAGCACCCTGTCGAACAGAAGATAGACGCCGCCTGGGATCAAGATGGCCAAGGCGAAGTTCTTGAGCGGTTGTGTGCGGTTTAGAACCATCAGGGTCACGCCAAGGAAGATCACGGTAGCGACGAAGCCGCCGAACATCCGGAGTAGCACAGCGTAACCAATAGCGAGGGCCATGAGCATGACCACGTCCTGCCATGCCTCCGGGTTCGCCTTTTCCTGCTCATCCGCGCCTTTTCTGAGCTCGTCGATCAGCGCCCAGAGGATGATGAAGATAGCAGAGATGCCGATCACACGCGGAAAGAAACCTGGGCCGGGGCGTCCGGTCCGCGTCAGAAAGTTAAGGTCGGCGAATGCGACGTAGGTATAGTAGATCACCCCGGCGAGGAGAACGACAAGGAAGACGCGGCGCATGATTTGAAATCCTGTGATGGAGAAGGCCGGCCGCGGACCATTCCGCGGCCGGCCCATAGTTTTGGCAGATGCCGCTTATTCGATCGCGCCGACTTCACGCAGAACGGTCTCGAAGCCGTTCTTTGTGTTGCCAAGGAAGGTGCGGAACTCGTCGCCGTAGAGTACGGTCGGTGTCAGCGTATTGCTTGAGATGTACTCGTCCCATTCCGGCGTCTCGACGACTTTTTTCATGGTCTCGATCCAGAACGTCTGGGCTTCTTCCGGCGCATTTGGCGGCAGGATCAGTCCGCGGGGCATCGACACGCCGATGTCGTAACCGATATCACCCATGGTCGGTACGCCTTCGAGCGCGGCCGGGGTGGATGTTCCCGAGAACACCATCGGGCGCAGGTCTCCGGAGTCGATCAGACCAAGGATTTCACCTGGGTTGCCGACCATGGCGTCTAGCGCGTTCGAGAGAAGCGCTGTGGTCTGCTCGGACATCGAGTTGAACGAAACGTAGTCGAACTCGAAGCCCGCGCGCTTGGCAAAGAGAGTCGGCACGATGAAGTCGACATTGACCGAACCTGTACCGCCGATCGTGATCGGGTTTTCTTTCGCGTTCGCGATGAACTGGTCGATATTTTGGATATCGCTTTCGCCGTTCACCACGAGGACGAGGTCGTCGGTTGCCAGAAGCGCCACGGGCGTGAAATCTTCGGGCTGCCAAGGCGTATCTGCCTGAAGCGGTGTGGTCACGAAGCTGCCCGACGTGGTCGAGATGCCATAGCCGTTGCCGTCCTGTGCATAGAGATAGCCCCAACCGACAGCCCCAGAGCCGCCCGCGCGGTTCTCGGCCGAAATTTCGCCAGGATAGAGGTCGTACTTGTTCAGGATCTCGATGATGCTGCGGGCCATGATGTCGTTGCCGCCACCCGGACCGAAGGCGATGGTCCAGTCGAGCGTTTCATCGGCCGAGGGATAGTCCTGCGCAATCGCAGGCGTTGCCACAGCGAGGGGGGCGGCGACAACGGCCGCCGCTACGGCGCCGAGAAGTCCGCGTCCGAATTTGGTTTCAGTCTTGTCCATGAGTATCCTCCCTAGGTTTTGCATGGAATTTCGGCTCGGCGCCTCCTGCGCCGGGCAGATAAATGTTGATCGCGTTACGCTGTCTCTTCTGGGCTCCCTCCCATCAGGTCCAGAAGGCGCGCTTTTCCGTTCAGGTGATGCACGCTTCCTGCCTCGCGCGCAGCTTCAACGTCGCCCATCTCGATGGCCGTTACGATGCGCTCGTGTTCCAGATTTGAAACGCGCAAAGAGTCCTGCCCGGTAAGAACACGATGGCGAAACAGCCGCACCTCTTTGCCGAGAGCAATGTAAAGTGCCGCGGTCCTTTTTGTGTCCGCTGCTTCAGCGATCCAATCGTGAAAGGCTAGGTTCTGAGCGAAGTAGCTCTCTTCGTCCCGTGCCTCGATTGCCTCTGACATACTCTCGACCTGAGCTCTAAGAGCAGCCCCCGCATCGGCGCCGCAGCGTCGAGCCACGCAGGCGCAGAGTATACCGGCAAGCATGGCTCTCAGATCGTAGAGCTCGAGTGCATCCTTTACCGAAAGTTTGCGGACAAAGACGCCTTTCTTGGCCACCGTAGTGACAAGGCCATCACGTTCAAGGGATCGCGCAGCCTCCCGAACTGGAGCGCGGCTGACACCCATTTGAGCCGCGAGCGTGTGCTCGTTCAGCCGTTCCCCGCCAGGGACTTCGCCCTCCAGGATCATGCGTTCAAGTTCGTCACGCACCTCCAATACAAGCGGGCGTCGACGCTTGAAGCCAGTAAACTCGTGCTGTTTAGGGGTGCTGATCATGGCGCCAAGCAAATAGATATAATGTAGAATGTCAACAATATTCTGTTGATTGGCGGGGGGCATACGGCTATTCACTGTGTGCAGAACGAGCCATTGCGCAATATGAATTTGGGCGAGGAGGGCCCGAACCTAATGTCAAAACCACTCATTGGAAAAACCGCTTTTGTCTCTGGTTCCGGCCAGAATATTGGGCGCGGGATCGCAGTTCATCTTGCAGGTCTCGGAGCGAATGTCGTGATTAACGGATCGCGCGACGAGGCCGCCTGCACCGAAACGGCGCGTCTGGTGGCCGAGGCCGGTGCCGAGGCATTGGTAGTGATGGGCGACATGGGGCAAGCCGATGACGTCGCCCGCGCCGCTGACATCGCGAAGACACGCTTTGGTACAGTTGATATCCTCGTCAACAACGCTGCCCGCCGCCCGCACAAACCCTTCCTTGAAATGACGGACGAGGACTGGGATGGCGTGGTCGACGTTGCGCTTACCGGCGCTTTCAGAACGGCGCGTGCATTCCTGCCGGGCATGGTCGACAAGGGTTGGGGCCGGATCATCAATTTCGCGGGTATGAAGGCCATTCGTGGCTATTTTGAAGGCGCGCCCATCTCTGCGGCGAAACACGGCGTTTGGGGGCTGTCGAAGGCGCTATCGACCGAGTTCGCGCCCAAAGGCATCACAGTAAACGTCATCTCGCCGGGCCAGATCCGGAAGGATGAGGACAACGCCGACGACCCCAAGCGCGTGGCAACCATTCCAGTCGGGTTCATGGGGCAATCCCCTGATATCGCCGCCTGCGTGGGCTATCTCGCATCGCCCGAGGCGCGGTTTGTCACCGGGCAGATGATCGCCGTGAATGGTGGAGAAGAAACATAGCCCGCGTCGGTCTCAGGCGACCAGCCGGTGGGGCTGAAAATCTTCCTCGCATTCTAGCCACTATCGCCATGGGTCTTTCGGGGACCGGCGTTTTCCTTTTCTTGGGGTTGCCGCTTCCGTTCTTATTCGGACCGCTTATGGCCTGTCTTCTGGCTGCACTTTTCGGCATCCATGTGGTCGGTTCCGGCCAGATCGGCGTGGTCATGCGAACCATTCTCGGCGTCGCGATCGGGGCATCGATCACGCCCGAATTGATCCAGCGACTTCCGCTGATGACGGTCTCGCTCGCGATGGTACCGCTCTACGTCCTGGTGGTGGCCGTGATTGGCTTCCAGTTCTTTCGCCGGGTCTACGGTCTCGACAAGGCGACGGCCTTCTTTGCGGCCATGCCGGGCGGGCTTCAGGAGATGACTGCCTTTGGCGAGGAGTCGGGTGCAAAGGTGCGAACGCTTACCCTGATCCACGCGACACGGCTTCTTGTTATCGTGCTAGTTGTGCCCTTGATCATGGTCGCCGGTTTCGGTGCTGACCTTGACAATCCGATCGGAGCGCCCGCCGCCACCATACCTATCCACGAGATGCTAATCATGGTTGCTGCGGCACTTATCGGCTGGCAATTGTTCAAGCGCATCGGAATGTTCGGGGCCGCAATTATCGGGCCGATGGTGCTTTCGGCTGCGCTCTCTCTTGGTGACGTCATTCATTCCCGCCCGCCGGCCGAGGCGATCCTAGCAGCGCAGTTCTTTATCGGCATGGGGCTTGGTGCGGGCTATGTCGGCGTGACACTGTCCGAGATCCGCAAGGATGTCGTCGCGGGGCTGGCGTATGTGATCATCGTAGCTGCCGTCGCCGCCCTTTTTGCAGAGATCGTCATTCTGGCAGGGCTCGCGCCAGCCCTTGACGGGTTTCTCGCTTTCGCGCCTGCCGGTCAGGCTGAAATGGCGATCCTCGCTATAGTCGTCGGGGCAGATCTCGGGTTCGTGGTCCTGCATCACGTCACGCGCGTCTTTTTCATCTTGACCTGCTCGCCGCTCGCTGCGCGCCTTCTCGGCTTCAACGCCGGGAAAGACGGGACATAGAGTCATGGCGGCGTCTTGGCAGGTCGAAGCGACGGTTCACTCACCCAAGCCGATGAAGGGTGATCCTTCTGCCTATTCCGGGTCAGACAGTTTTACGTTTGTCAGGCTTCGGCTGCGCGATCTGGACGGGGTTGAAGGCAACGGGTTTTCCGGGCGCTTCTTAGCCCCTGAAGTCGCGCATTTCCTGAATCGCGCCTTGCCGGAAATCCTTGCGGAAGGTGTCGAAGATCCGGTGACCGTGATGGCGCACAGGTTCAATCCGAGGAACATGGGTGGGGTCGTGATTTCGGCGCTTTCTGCGCTCGAAATCGCACTGACGGATCTCCGCGCAAAGCGCGCGGGCCAGAGCGTTGCAGCCCATCTGGGAGGAGCCCGCGCGGCAGCACCGTTCCACGTAACCTGCGGTTTTCCCGAACTCTCGACCGAGGTGCTTGCCGAGGTGTGCCGAAAAGAGGTCGCCAGCGGTGCGCTTGGCGTAAAGGTTCTTGTCGCCGCGCGCGGAAGAAGCGTTGCCGAGGACCTCGCTCGGCTTCAGGCTGTGAGACAAGCTATTGGAGAGGAAGCCGAGCTGATCGCCGATGCTAATTGCAGGATGGATTTGGAGGCAGCGCTGCGTTTCGTCGATGGTGCACGACACCTAAACCTCGCCTGGCTTGAAGAACCGGTTATCGGAAATGACATTGCTGCTCTTTCTCGCCTTGCGGCCGAAGGTATCCCGATCGGGGCCGGGCAGATGGAACAGAGCGCCGCGCGGTTCGAGGCCTTTAGCGAGGCCGGCGTTAAAATGATCCAGCCAAACGCGGTTTTTCTTGGCGGTTTTAAAGCGGCCATCGACGCGGCCCAAGACGCGGTCGACCGGAGGATTTCGATTTCGATGGCAGGAGGCTGGGAGATCGTAAACCTTCACTGGATCTGCGGGGCGTTCACGACAGGAGCTGTCGAATTGCACCGAGCCCAAGTCCGTATCGTGCGTCTTCTGATGGCGGACCCGCCCATGTTATCCGCGGGCAAGATCGCCGTGCCAAATCGCCCGGGTCTGGGCCTTGAACCTAATGAGCGTCTTTTGCGCGAATGCCGTATTGGATAGGGACCGATCATGCTCTTTCCGACTTCTCGAACACGACCGAAACCCCGCAACTGTTCAACATTGGCCAGTATCGGAAACAGTTATGTTTGCCCTGCGTCTTCTGAAGAACGGGGCGAGGCTGACCGTTACTTTCCAGTACGACAAACACGAATTCGGCATCGGTCACCTTCTCGGATTTCTTGCCGCATCTCGGACACGCCGAGGCATCGACGTGCGCCCGACTTTGCGCAGCCGTGGAAAGCGCGGGCTGCCGCACTTTGTCGGATACCCAACGATTGGCAATCCGTGACGAGGAGTGCCTCCGGGTCGCGAAAACGCCGACTCTACACCGGTACACCTGTCCTCGGGTTGTTGCGTAGGAGTACAGGGCAACTACTAGGTTCCAGCTTCGATCGCGTTCGAGAAAGGCATATTAAGCTCTGCTTCGTCTACGATTACACAGACGAGCGCTTGGCCTTAAAACACTGCTCGAAACACTCGCGAATGTTGGTTTTTTCGGGCGGTCTAGATAGGATTACAACGCCATGAATGACCCTGACAGCATAGACGCGACGGTTGCCCGATACATTTCGAAAGCGGGGGGAATGGAACTGCCGCCCGAGGTCGAAATGCGCGCGCGATGCCATCTTCTCGATACCATAGCGGCGATTCTTTCGGGCCGGTTTTTGCCCGCGGGTCAGTTCGGTTACCGCTTTGTGGAAGGTGCGAAACAGATTGGACCGGCGGCATTGCTCGGATCGACGTCCCGAACAAGCGTCGAGTACGCGGCATTCGCCAATGCGATGGCTGCCCATGCGGATGAGACCGACGACAGCCATATTTGGGGGCGTTTTCATCCCGGATGCGGTATCGTGCCGGCGGCGCTTGCCATGGCCGAGCGTCAGGGTTCTTCTGGCGCGGCGCTTCTTCGCGCCATCGCTCTTGGATACGATATCGGTGCGCGGGCAACCATGGCGTTGGGATATTCCAACCCGAAGACAACGGTGTTCTCGACCCATTCCTTCGGGTCGCTCTTCGGCGCTGCTGCGGCTTCTGGCACTCTGGCCCAGCTCAGCGCCGCCCAATGCGAGGCGATGCTGTCATTTACAGTTCAGCAGACCTCAGGGTTGTCCTATTGGAACCGCGATCCGGACCATGTTCAAAAGTCGTTTGACTTCGGCGCCAAAAGCGCACGGAACGGCGTGTTTGCGGCGCTGCTTGCCGAAGCCGGCATGACGGCGCCGGACCATCCCTTGACCGGCGAGAACAGTTTTCTTGCGGCCTTCGCGGAAGCCCCGCGTCCAGAGGCCCTGTACGAAGAGCTCGGAGAGCGTTTCGAAATAGCACGCTCGTCGATCAAGAAATGGTCCGTCGGCTCGCCACTGCAATCCGTGCTCGACGCGGTCGAGGCAATCTTCGGCGGCAAGACACAACGAGGTGAGGACATCGACGCTATCACGGTGCACCTTCCTTCGAACCGGATTCATATCGTTGACAATCGTCACATGCCGGCGGTTTGTGCACAGCACCTCGTGGCACTTTCGACGTTACGCGGCCGGGTCGGCTTTGCCGCTTCGCATGACGCGGCTCTGATGTCGGACCCCGAAATTCTTGCCCTTCGTCAAAAGATCCGACTGGTGGCGGATGACGCGCTGACCCATGCGCGGCCCGAACGCCAATCGATCGTCGAGATACGCATGGCGGACGGGAAAACGCTCCGGCACCACGCCAGGGTCGTGCGTGGTACGCCAGACGACCCGATGTCTCCGGATGAGGTTTGCGAAAAGGCCGGCGATATCCTTGGCGGCATACTTCCTGATGGCGGGACGCGCTTGATCAGCCTCTGCTTGGAAGAAAACTTCCAACCGGGCGATCTTGTTGATGCGTGTCTTATCGGACCGCATCCGAATGACACAATTGCGCTAGGTGGAACATGACCGGAATCGAACCTCCTGAGGTGACGCGCCAAATCGCCTCCTTTATCGCGGCGACGAGATTCGAGGATTTGCCGGACGATGCCATACAGGTTGCGGTCCGCTGCGTTTTGGACGGCATGGCTGTAATGATCGCGGGTACGCAGGAAGCCTGCGCAACGATTGCCAGGGACTACGTTAGGTCCGTCGGGGGCAAAGAAGAAGTCACGGTTTTCGGAGCAGGGGGCAGGCGGTCGCCCATTCATCTTGCCGCTTTCGCCAACGGAATTGCAGGGCACGCGCTTGACTATGACGATACAGCGCTGTCGCTCGAAAAGGACCGTTCTGTCCTGATCCATCCGACGATGCCCGCGCTCTGCGCGGCATTGGCTGTCTCTGAATTGACCGGAGCGAGCGGGCCCGAGTTTCTTACGGCCTTCGTTCTGGGGTTCGAGACCGAGGTGAAGGTCGCGGAAGCGATCCACCCGGATCATTTCGCCGGCGGTCGGGGTTTTCATTCGAGTGGAACAATCGGTGTTTTCGGCTCGGCAGCGGCGGCGGCAAAGTTGATGAAGCTAACCGAGGAGCAGACGTGCCATGCGCTCGCTATCGCTGCGACAATGTCGGCTGGTCTGGGTGTTAATCACGGCACGATGTCGAAACCCCTCAACATGGGGCGGTCGGCGGAAACCGGTGTGACAGCGGCACGGCTCGCAAGCCTTGGATTCGATGGCCCAGGCAATGCGCTTGAAGGCGGACGTGGTTTCTTCGAGGCATTCGGTGGCGGCTTTGCCGCAGAGAAAATCGTGGATCGACTTGGCGCGCCATTTGCGATCCTCGACCCAGGCTCGTCGATAAAACCTTACCCGTCCGGCGTCGTCGGACATCCCGGGATGGATGCGATGAAAACGCTGGTTACCCTGCACGACATAGCCCCCGGGGACGTGGCAAAAGTCGTGGTCAGAACAGGGCTGAACGTGATTGCCCCCGGCCCGTTGCGCGTCGCGCATGCACGCACGGCGCTCGAAGGTAAGTTCTGCGTTCCATTCCAGATGGCAGCGATGATCCTGCGCCGGAAGGCGGGGCTAGCAGAGTTTTCGGATGATTTTGTTGCGTCCGAAGCCTGTCAGGCAATGCAGAAACGGGTGACGGCCGTTATCGCGCCCGATATCGCGGCTCTCGGCAAGGACAAGATCGTATTTGAGATCGAGCTACACACTCATAGCGGCGCTGTTCATGTTCAGAGATCTGAGGAGCACTACCGAGGTGGACCGCGCAATCCTCTTACTTGGGAGGAGCTGGTCGAAAAGTTTAGAGACTGCAGCGAAGGGGTTATCGAAAAGGGGGCGCAGGATACCTTTATTGCGAATTGCCGCAACATCGCGGATCTGCCGACGATTTTGCCACTTGTGAAGTCCCTAATCTGATCGGCGCGCACCAGCAGGCGCGCGTCGATTAGTTTTTTATCGGTTAAGAGTTATTCTGCGCTGTCCGCGTTCGCCGCGTTCTTCTTTTTCCTCGCGTCGAAATAGTCCCGGAGGCCCGATCCCACCACGAAGAGAAGCGCCGTAATCAGCAGCCCGAGCGAGATGCCATCATTGATGAAAACGGAATGATCGCCACCAGTCAGCAAGAGAGAGCGGCGGTAGTTCGATTCGATCAGATAACCAAGCACGAGGCCCAGAACCAATGGCAGAAAAGGGAAGCCGAGCAGGCGCATGACATAGCCAATCGCCCCAGCGAAGAGGACGAGGTAGAGGTCAAAGAGCGTGTTGTCGATCGAGTAGATTCCCGAGAAGATTAGCGCGAAAATCGCGGCCATAAGATATGGTTTAGGGCGGTTCACAAGCCAGATTGCCGGCGTCAGGATCAGCATGCCGATAAAGAAAAGCGACAGGTTCGCGACAAGCAGCCCGCCATAGAGCCCATAGATGAAGTCCGGGTTCTCTTCGAAAAGAAGCGGGCCCGGTTGAAGTCCATGGATAAGAAGGCCGCCGAGAAGGATCGCGGTCGAGTTCGATCCTGGGATGCCGAATGAGAGCATTGGAACAAGGGCCGTTCCTGCCACGGTGTTGTTGGCGCTTTCCGGGGCCGCAATGGCTTCGGGCGACCCTTTGCCGAACTCGTCCGGATTGGAAGACCAACGCCGCGCCTCGTTATAGGCCATGAAGGCCGCGATCGAGCCGCCGGCACCCGGCATGACACCTTCGAAAAGACCCACGCCGGAACCGATAGCCTGAGGTTTGCGCAGCCGCTTGAGTAGCGCCCATGACGGAAGCTTTATCCGCATCTGCCGTGTCTCGCTCTTGGGGCGCTTGTATTCGGGTTTTCCGGCCTGCACGAGCAGTTCCGAAACCGCGAAGACGCCGACCATCACGAGAATGAAGGGTATGCCGCCCAGCAACTCGGGGGCACCGTATGTGAAGCGGCTCACCCCGGAAATCGGGTCGGTGCCGACGGTGGCGATCATCAGACCGATGACACCAGCCATAAGTCCCTTGATCAGCGACCCGCTCGACAGGGATGCAATCACGCTGAGCCCTAGCACGCCGAGTGCGAAATAGGCGGGTGGCGTGAAATACAGGGCGACGCTCGCCAGTGGCTTGGTCAGAAGGACAAGGCAGAAAAGTCCTATCATTCCGCCAATCACGCCAGAAACGAGCGATATCCCGAGGGCCTCGCCACCGCGCCCCTGCTTTTGCATCTCGTAGCCGTCGATCGAGGTGGCAGCAGCGGCATTGGTACCGGGGGTGCGGATCAGGATCGCCGGGATCGAACCGCCATATTCAGCGCCCACATAGGTCGCCGCGAGAAGGACGATCGCGGGAATTGGGTCCATCGTATAGGTAAAGGGCAGCAAGAGCGCCATCGCGATCGACGGCGAAATCCCGGGCAGGGCTCCACCAAGGATGCCCCAAACGACACCACCCATCGCGGCAAAGGCCGCCGGTGTCGTCGTTAGTGCTGACCATGCGTAGCCGAGTGGCTCCATTATCTCACTCCTGTATTAGAAAATGCTTGCCTGCGGTCATCGGCATATCAGCCGGTACCGGGAAGCGCGGGAAGTATCGTGCCGCCTGGCAGCGGGATGCCAAGAAACAAAACGAACAGAAGGTAAAAGCCGAAGGGCCCAATCAAGGCTATCAGTATGGTTCTCTGGCTAAGAGGAGCCCCGATGTAGAGCGAAACGAAGAAAATCAGAAGGCCGATAGAAATGACATATCCCAGCGTATTCACGACCAGCAGATAGCCAACTCCAAGGGCCAGCATGCCGATGGCGCGAAGATGCGGCCTAATGCGTTCGGACAACGGCTGGGGATCTTCTTTGGCCACTGTCTCGGAGCTGGTCATGAGCGATATGGAAATCGCCCGAATGATCAAAAGAATGGCAAGGGCACCGAGCGCCCAAGCCAGTGATTTTGGTAGCCCCGACGCACCCACGGGATCGTCGAGCGGGCTGACGCGTATTTTAGAGGCTTCGAGCCAGTAGAAAATGGATACGCCCAACATCACAAGGCCAATCCAAATGTCCCGGGTGAAGTACGTCATCTTTGTATTCCTTTTGCCCGAAGCCGTTTCGCTCAGCCGTCCACGATACCGTAGGTAACGAAGAATTCACGCTGATCTTCGGCGAACTGCTCAAGGAAGGCGTTGTATTCCTCATGCTGCATGAAGGCCGGGACGAGGGACTGAGCCGAGTACCACTCTTGGAACTCTTCGTCCTGAAGAACGGCGGTCAGAGCGGCTTCCCACTTGTTGAAAATGTCGTCGGGAAGACCGGCCGGGCCTGCGATGCCGCGGAACTTGTTCACGACAAGGTCGATACCCTGCTCCATCGCGGTTGGCACATCGGGGAAGCCATCCAAACGATCCTGTGTGTAAGTTGTAATCAGGCGCACCTCACCCGCTCTGAGTTGGGCGTCGAGTTCCTGAATTTCACCAATGCCAAGAGCCACGGTGCCGTTAAGAACCGAGATCAACAGCTCGCCACCGCCGTCATGCGTGACGACTGGCGAGGTCACGCCGGTCAGGGCTTTGAACTTTTCCATCACCTGGCGATCGAGCGATCCAGGCGTCGTCACCCCGAAGACCACGTCAAAGGGACTAGCCTTTGCCGCCTCGACGACTTCCGTCAGATTATTGAACGGGCTGTCTGCGGCGACGTAGACGACCTGCGGGTCGAGGAACACGTTGGAGACGCCGGTCAGGTCCTTGTAAGTGTATTCGGGCTTCGAAAGCAGCGACGTGTTGATGAAGGTCGGCGTCGTTCCATAGAAGATCGAACCGTCCGATGGTGAGTTCGCCAGCTTGGCCATCGCCTTGGCGCCAGAGCCGCCGCGAACGTTTTCGACGACGAAGTCGGCGCCGAGATACTTGCCGAGATATTTCGTCATCTCACGCAGGAAGACGTCCGTACCGCCACCCGAGCGTGAGTGCGTGACGAGCGTCACCGTATCATGTGGATATTCCTGAGCTGCCGCCGGTAGAGCCATAGTTCCGGCCGCTGCGGCCGTGGCTAATGCGGCAATTAGATTGCGAGCGCTATTGAGCATTTTTTATCCTCCCTTGATTGGGTCACATCGCGGGATTTCCAACCGGACAGTCGAACCCTGCAATGATCATAGCTTCGTGGATTCGAGGCTGAATTGTCAACTGTCAACAATTTTGGAGAGTAGAAAAAGTATCGTAAGATATTGGTAATATTCAAAAAAAGTGATTTATAGCCTCTTGTCAGAGCATAAAAAATCAAAGAATCTCGCCCTTGATCCGTTCCGTTGGCAAAGCTGAACCACGGGGGGAACGGGCCGATGGCCGCTTGTACGGTGTGGGTTTGGGCGCCGTGCGCTCGCTGAGCCATCTTGTCAGCAATCACGGCATGTATAATCCGCCCGAGACATGCACCGTTTGTCCGGTCATGAAGCCAGCGTGTGGTAGGCACATCGTGACCACCATTCCCGCTGCCTCGCCAATCTCGCCCTCGCGGCCACGAAGAATTTCGGTCCCCATGTTCGGCGAGGCTCCCGATGAGGCCGAGCGTTTACCGCCGATCTTTCCGGGCACGACGCAGTTCGCCGTGATGTTCCGATCTGCGAACTCGCGAGCAATCGCCTTGGTGAGGCCGACAAGGCCGGCTTTCGCTGCGCAGACATGTGCACGGTTCACGGCACCGATATGCGCGGTCACGCCACCGATATTGATTACTGTGCCGCCGCCTGTTTCGATCATCAGTGGCAGGGCGGCACGGGACATAAGAAACGCTCCGTCGAGAATGACCGAGTTTATCTCGCGCCATTCGTCCAACGACATCTCAAGTAGGGGGACCTGGCGGCGGATCGCGGCATTGTTCACGAGAATATCGAGGCGGCCATATTCCGAACGGGCCGCTTGCACCATCGACAGCGCGTCGTCCTCTTTGGTGACATCGCCCATGGCCACGATTGCGCGTCGCCCGAGCGCGCGGATCTCGTCGGCGACCGCGTCGATTTCGTCCTTAGCGCTGCGGGCGGTGATCACCATATCCGCACCGTGGCGCGCAAGGCCCAATGCAGTTTCACGGCCGATGCGGCGCGAGGCACCGGTTACTATCGCGACCTGTCCATCGAGTCGGTCGAGAGGAGCGGATTGGGGCATTGGCGTGTCCAATATCTACTTCGGTCAGTGCCTATGGATGTCACTCAAATACAGTAAAATGTCAATTGTTGACATTTTTCAGTTCCCTCGCGATGATTGCCGCCGGTTTAGGGAGGGTTTGAAGATCTTGGATCAGGCAGATGGTCTTACGGTTTCTGAACAGTTCTCGGACTTCCTCGCTGCGATTGACCTAGAAAAGGTTCCGCAGGAGGTGCGGGACACCGCCATTCGCGATCTTGTGGATGCGGCCGGACTTTATCTTTCCGCGCGCAACACGGATTACATCGGTAGTCTTTTGCGGGCCGTCGAGCCCGGCAATTGCACTGTCATCGGCCAGTCGGCGGCGCTCGACGCGGCTGGCGCAGCGTTTGTCGGCGGGGTCGCGATTCATGGCGAGGATTTCGATGATACGCTGGAAGGCGCACCGATCCGGGTTGGCGCAATGGTGCTGCCAGCCGTTCTCGCCGCGGGTGAGCGGTACAGGCTTTCAGGTGCGGACGTATTGACCGGTATGATTGCCGGGCTGGAGGCGGTTTGCCGGCTCAATCATGTTGCCGCCGGGCATATGCACCGCGCGGGGTTTCACCCCGTTGGTGTCATCGGCGCGCTCGGGGCGGCAGCCGGCGTCTCGGCGGCTCTTGGTCTTGACAGAGACCGTTTCGCAGCAGCTTTCGGCGTGGCCGCCAGCTTTTCCTCGGGCATCCTCGAGTACCTGACCGACGGCGCATGGACGAAGCGACTTCATCCCGGCTGGGCCGCACAATCGGGGCTGCGCGCCGCGCTGATAGCGCGCGAAGGTTTCTTTGCGCCTAGAACCGTGTTCGAGGGTGGGCACAATTTTTTCAAGACCTTCGCACCCACGGCCGAACCAGACTACAGCCACCTGACACAGGGGTTGGGCGAGACTTGGTACATGAGCCGCATCGTCTTCAAACCCTATGCCTGTGGGACAATGATTCATCCGTACATCGATTGCGCGCGACGGCTGGGAAGGGACGGCGTGCGCGCGGAAGAAATCGACAGGATCGTATGCGATACAGGCGAGGGTCTTGTCCATCGGCTTTGGGAGCCGCTGGCCGACAAGCAGCGCCCGCCTTCGGGTTATGCCGCCAAGTTCTCGATGCCCTTTTGCATGGCGCTCGGGTTCTACGACGATGCCGCTGGCCTTGGAGAGTTCGAAGACAGCGTCGTCACTCGGCCTGACCTGTTAGGCCTTGCCGAAAAAATCAGTTATCGGATCGACCCCAAGAACCCTTATCCCGTCAACTATACCGGCGATCTCGAGGTTTACATGAAGGACGGTCGCGTTCTTCGCTATCATCAGCCGCATATGCGCGGCGGCCAGCACGAACCTCTGAGCGATTCCGACATCGCAGAAAAATTCTTCGCAAATGCTGCTTATGGCGGATGGAGCAGGGCGCAGGCGGAGGACTTGATGACTTTTTGCCAGACGATAGACAAGGCGGCCGATCTGGCCGACTTTTCGGCCTTCAGACATTGAAAGGGAATGCCATGACAAACGAAGCGACGGTATCCGGCATCCTCGCAGAATGGATCAATAGCCTTCAGATCGAGGATATCGCCGAGGACGCCCGGCGCGATACCGAATCGACTGTCATCGACACCGTCGCGCTGACGATTGCGGCACTTGAAACCGACTATGGATTGGCCGTCCGGAAAGCTTTTGCTGGAAAAGGCAGCGGAACGGTCTGGGGTCTGTCCGAAGGATTCGAGCCTACAGCCGCCGCCGTTGTTAATGGAACCTGTGGTCACGGCGAGGACTACGATAACACATTCGAAGGATGCCCCGTTCACTCCGGCGTTGTCGTCGTGCCAGCTCTCTTCGCAGCAGGCGAGGCCCTAGGGCTGTCGAAATCGGATGTCGCGAAGGGACTAGTCGTCGGCATCGAAGTCGCCAATCGTCTGGGTGTCATCGCTGGAAAGTCCGTGCATTCCGCAGGTTTCCACCCGACCGCGATCCTTGGCACGATGGGCGCTGCCGCCGGTGTCGCCGGGGCCATGGGGCAGTCACCGAAACAGATTCGGGATAGCTTGGGTGTTGCTGGTTCCATGGCTGCAGGGATTATCGAATACCTTGCCGATGGCAGTTGGACCAAGCGCATGCACGCGGGCTGGGCCGCGCAATCGGGGATACGGGCGGCGCAGATGGGCGCGGCAGGCTTTCGCGGCCCGCAAACCGTCTTCGAGGGCGTCCACGGGCTTTACGCAGCCTTCGCACCATCGATCACGCCGGATTTCTCCCCTTTGATTGATGATCTCGGTACGGTTTGGCAATCGGCTCGCGTCGCCTTCAAGCCTTATGCCTGCGGAACAATGACGCAACCGTTCATCGACTGTGCAATCCGACTGCGGAAGCGGGGTATCGACCCTAAGGACATCGTGCGGATCACCTGCGAGGTCGGCGAGGGCACAGTGCACAGGCTGTGGGAGCCACTTGCCTTCAAGCAATCCCCGCCAAGCGCCTATGCTGCCAAGTTCTCGTCGCCCTATACGATTGCCGCAGGTCTTTTGTATGGCGGTGCAGGTCTGGCCGAATTTACGGAAGAAGCTGTGGCAGCGCCCGAAGCGCAGGCGCTCGCTGCCAAGGTGTCCTACGTGATCAACCCCGACGATGAATACCCACGCAACTATACAGGTCATATCCGCGCCGAACTCGCGAATGGCGAGGTTTTCGAAGAGAGACAGGGTCAATTGCGAGGGGGAACGAAGGAGCGGATGTCGCAGGATGAAATCGTCGAAAAAGCGCGCGCGAATCTGATCTTCGCTCGGCGTTCGCCGGAAGCGGCCGAGGAACTTCGCGCCTTTGCTTCGGACCTGTTCACCGGAACCGGGCCGTTTGATGCCCGTCCCCTTAGTGGCCTAGGCGCGTGACGCGGCCGGATAGCGGCCCGCCGGGCATCGCGCACCGCGCAAGCGGCGATCCTTGGGCCAGATAAGCAAGTAGGTTCGGAGGTAAGTCGTGTCAGCTCGGATTTCGGCAGACTCAGCGATGGGTCGCATCGTAGGCGAGGGCGAAGTCGCGTTTTTGGACTTGCGCGAGGCCGGCCCCTTCTCCGAAGGCCATCCCTTTTTCGCCGTGCCATGCCCTTGGAGCCGGTTCGAGGAGCGTGTGGTGGCGCTTGTACCCCGTCGGGATGTGCCGGTCATTCTGATCGACGGAGGCGACGGAATAGCCGAGCTCGCCGCTCGGTCGCTGGAATGCCTTGGATATTCAGATGTGTCGTTCGTCGAGGGAGGGGTGCCAGGTTGGTCCGAGGCTGGGTTCACTAATTTCAAGGGAGTTCACGTTCCGTCGAAAACACTTGGCGAATTGGCCGAGGAGCATCTGCATCCCAGAAGCCTTGGACCCGACGCGCTTTCTCAGTGGCGCGACGAAGGGCGACCCTTTCAGTTCTACGATTGTCGTCCCGCCGCTGAACACATGAAAATGACCGTTCCGGGGACCACCTACCTCCCGAACGGAGAGCTCTTGCATCGTCTGGAAACTCTGCCGGCCGAAACGCCTATCGTCGTGACCTGCGCGGGACGGACCCGCGGAATCATCGGCGCCGCAAGCGTCGGTCTGGTTGCGCCCGACCGCGAGATTTTCTGGTTGGAAGATGGCACTCAGGGCTGGCGGCTCTCGGGGCGTGAACTGGCCCACGACCTGCCCGAGGAAAAGTTGCCAGCGCTGAATGACGGCGCCGCCGCTGCTACTGAAGCGCGCTCCTTGAAGTTCTTGGCGCGTGAAGGCCTTGAAATGCTCGAGGCGCCGGAGGTCGATGCGCTTTGCTCCGAGAATGGGGTGACGACATATCTTTTCGACGTGCGCGCGCCAGAGGAGGCGAGACGTGATCCGTTGCCGGGATTTGCCGCGGTGCCGGTCGTTAGCCTTGTTCAGGCAACGGACCAAGAAATCGGTGTCTGGCGTGCCCGCGTGATCCTCGCCGACGATCTCGGTTTGCGGGGGGCGATCGCCGCTTATTGGCTGCGCGCGCTTGGCTTTCAGACCTTCGTTGTCCGGACATCCGACGCCCTGCGCGGAAGAAGTGTCGCTCCGAAACCTACCGCGGTCGCCGAACGGGTTCTGCGGATCAGCGCGGCAGAGGCGCTCGCGGATTTCGAGACTGGCAATGCTCGGCTTGTGGATGTCAGGCCTTCGGGCGATTTTGCGACGGGACATGTCAGGGGTTCGATCTGGACTATTCGACCGCGATTGCATGATTTGCCGTCCGACATCGGTCGGCTCCACCTGGTCGGCGATGAGACGGCTCGGGCCGATCTTGCTGCTTTCACGCTGCGGTCCACTGGCGCCTTTGATGCCGCCGTCGTCGATGGTGGGATGACGGCGTTGACGGCGGCCGGGGCCGAAATCGAAACGTCCAGCCCCATGCCACTTTCCGAAGCCTTGGATATCACGAGTTTTGCCGACGGCCGCCACCGGGGAAACCTGAAGGCATCGCAGCTTTACCTCGCGTGGGAAAAAGGGCTCGTGGGGCAACTCAGCGATACCGAGCGCGGCTTGTTCAGGATATGATGAAATGCCTTGGTCGATTTCGACGCCCTTCAGCATGCCTGCGACGCGGTTGGCAACACAAGCGCCCGAGGGATTCAGGACTGCTGATACACTAACTCACCCACTGGTTCGCTCAGTAGACACCGAACCCTATTCCGAAAGGGAAGACGCATGACGGAAAAGACAACCGAACTCGACGCGGCCGCCATCGAGACGCTGAAGAGCGTCACAACCGCGACGCTTACCACGATCCTGCTTAAGAAAGGCCTTCGGAATGTGTGGATTCGGGGTGCCAACCCAATCCACGACAAACAGGAACGCGTTGTTGGACCGGCCTTTACCTTCCGGTTCGTGCCAGCCCGTGAAGATCTTGCCACGCCAGCCAGTTGGGGCAGCCCGATTTCCACACGTGCCGCGATCGAATCTATGCCCGAGGGGGCTTTTGCGGTGATCGATTCAATGGGTGTCGCCGATGCAGGCGTTTTCGGTGACATCCTCTGCGCACGCATGATGAAAAGAAAGGCGGCGGGCCTTGTGACCGACGGGGTTGTACGCGATCTGATGGGTGTCCTTGGCACCGACCTGCCGGTTTGGTGCCGGGGCGCGGCCGCGCCGCCCTCGGTTGCGGGTCTTACATTCGTCGGCTGGGATGAGACGATCGGTTGTGGCGGGGTTTGCGTGATCCCCGGAGACACCATCGTCGCCGATCTGGATGGAGCGGTGGTGATCCCTGCGGCTTTTCTGGGCGAAGTTCTCGAGGAGGCTGTCGAACAGGAGCGGATGGAAGGCTGGATCGTGTCAGAGGTCGAGCGTGGAGAAAAACTCCCGGGTCTCTATCCCATGAACGCCGAGACGAAGGCGCGCTACGAGGCGTGGAAAAAAGAGAATAGCTAGACGGCAGGGTCAAAATATGAGGACTGGGGCGGAGGGCTTTCCGTTACCATCTTGTCAGTGGAGGTTGGCTTAAGTGAGGGAAGGGCAGTCTTGTAACCTTCCCCTATGACCAAGGGCGCCCGAAACAGGTAGATCAATACCAGCCCCGAAATCATGTGCCTGGCGGTCATGCTTTATTTGCGATGCCTACTCTCGCTTCGTAACGTGGGATATCTGCTGCTCAAACGGAACTTAGGTCAGGAAGGCGAAGGTGGGTAAGGATAAGTAACGAAGCCACGTGCTAAGACTGTTGAGCTGAAATTTCTCAGCTACGCATGATCAGCCTGAGGTCATCACGATGGACAAGTTCCGGTTTTCCTGCACAGGCGAAGCCTTCAGAAATTCGCTGCCGTCCATGCCTTTGCCAGGAACCACTTCAACTAGGAGCGCGGCCTCTTTAGCAGATCACGATTAATGGCCAGCCGTTCCGGTGCCAGTGACGAGCCGAGCGGTCTTAATACAGCATAAAGGACAGAGCGACTTTCCAAGTGGAGACTTTTCCGAATTAGTCTGCCAGCACCGCCAATATCATTGCTTATTGTGATGTTATTTTGGAGAACAGTGGCAGTCTAATTGGGCCCGTCCCCTAAATTTGTAGCCTGTAAGGCATGAATGAATTCGCGTTACTTGTTGTTTCAAACGGGTCCGATGGTTTGGTTGCTGGTCAATTAGGAGGGGTCTTTGGTACGGAAGCGTCTTCTCTTAAAAAATTATGAAAAAGAGTACTAGGGTGAGACGACTTGGTCTTAGTACGCAATATCGTACAACCCAAAGAGTGCTATACTAGTCGAAATACCCGGCTTGCCCCGATATCTTGGAGGGGCCCAAAATCGAACCTGCCAAGTTAAGCCTTGCCATGCGAGTTTTTGGTGCGACCTCCAATCCAGCAGGGGTGCGATCGTCGTTCTCTTATTTGGTTATTAGGCAAATTGTTATTCGAATTCGGGAGGCCCTCGCGATACGAGTGCGGTCGTCTGGCCACGGATCGCCTTAACGGGCAGATGGCCCTATAGATTTTTTGTTTCTAAAGTTGACTGGGTAAAAACTTTGAACCTTTCCACGCTAATCGCAGCTCTTCTCGCAGCCATTTGTGGGCCGGGTCTTCGTTGAAGCGTCTGTGCCAGATCAGATGGTTCGCGACTGGAGCGACCTCTAGGGGAACAGGGGCAATTGTCAGCGGATAGCGTTGGGTCAGGTAATCTGCCGTCAGGTGTGTGAACACGCCGATCAGATCCGACCCCAACAGCAGTTCTGGTACGATGGTGAAATTCATCACGGTCGCTGCGATCGTGCGGGTCAGTCCATGACGTTCAAGAACGGTATCGAACACCGCCCGTTGATCGCCGGTCGAGCTGACGACCAGATGCCCGTACTCCAGAATATCCGTCAATGTTGGCATTTTACTACCAGCGAGAAGCGGGTGATCCGATCGGCACAGACAGACGAAGACATCCTCGAACGCAAGCAGGCGTTCGATATGTGGGGGGGTCTGCTCGAACCAGCCTAGGGCCAAGGCAATGTCTCCGCCTTCGATAAGGCGGATCGCATAGTCCCGGTCAGTTGTGCGCAGCTGCAAGCCAACCTTTGGCGCGATCTGCCCCAGTCTTCGCATCAATGGCAGGAACACGGGCAGGCTGATCCTATCAGGCGCGCCCACGACGAAATGGGCCTCGGCGGTGTGTGGATCGAAGGCATCGGGCTTGATGATGCTCTCTTCCGTTTCATGCAACAGCCGCGCGACCGTTCCGGCCAGCGCAACGGCCCGAGGTGTCGGGCTGAGCCCCTCCGGAGTGCGCACGAATAACGGGTCCTCCAAACGATCGCGCAACCGCTTCAGAGCGTTGGAGATCGCAGACTGGGTTCGACCAAGCCGCTCTCCTGCGCGGGTCACGCTTCGTTCTTCCATAAGAACGTGAAAGACAACAAGTAGATTTAGGTCGAAATTATGAAACAAAATCAATCCCTTCATTAATTTGAATGATTTTGTATAACACAACTATTAATTTTACAAATGCTCAGAGGCGAGACAGACTTGAGGGACTAAAGAGAGGACTCAAGACTATGAACGACGCTTCGGGCAACTTATTGGCCGCCGACAAGGATTATATTCCCTTCTGTCCGGCACCGTCCAAGCCTGACTTTACCCCGCCCGAGGGCGCCGTGGATGCGCATTGCCATGTCTTTGGTCCAGCAACAGAGTTCCCCTATGCGCCAGAGCGGAAGTACACGCCAGTTGATGCGCCGGCAGAACGCCTGTTTGCGCTGCGTGATCATCTGGGTTTTACGCGCAACGTCATCGTGCAGGCGACCTGCCATGGCGCCGACAACAGCGCGATGCTGGCCGCTATTGCGCAATCGGATGGCCGGGCCCGCGGGGTGGCCGTGGTTGACGAGAATATCTCGACCTCCGATCTGACAAAACTGCACGAAGGTGGCATTCGCGGCGTGCGCTTTAACTTTTTGAAACGTCTGGTCGGTGATGCACCGATTGACCGGTACCGCCGGATTGCTGAACGGGTTGCGGATCTTGGGTGGCACATCGTGATCTACTTTGAATCGCAAGAGCTGGACGATCTAGAAGACTTCATCCGTTCATTGCCCGGCACGATCGTCATCGATCACATGGGGCGCCCAGAGGTCGAAAAAGGGGTCGAGGGCACCGGCTTTGCAAAGGTGCGCAAGTTGATGGAAGACCCGCGTTTTTGGATCAAAGTGTCGTGCCCAGAACGGCTGTCTGTCGCTGGACCGCCCTATGCGGATGTGGTGCCCTTTGCGCGCAAGTTGGTCGCCGACTACCCCGATCGCGTACTGTGGGGGACCGACTGGCCTCACCCCAACATGCGTTCACACATGCCCGATGACGGGGGTCTGGTCGATATCATTCCCCAGATTGCGCCGACTGCGCAGGCCCAGCAAAAGTTGCTGGTTACAAACCCCATGCGCCTGTACTGGCCCGAGGAGGCGTCCTGATGACCGAGCATCAAGACACCCCTTGGGTCCGCTGGACCATTGCAACGCTGGCGACGGTCATGTGTGTGGCCTGCATCCTGTGGAACCTTGAAGTACACACCCGGCTTGGCTTCGCGCTTCTGCGTCAACAGTACATGGCCCTGCAACTGGGGCTGGCCTTAGCGATTGCCTTTCTGCGCTTTGGCTGGCGCGGCGAGGTCGTGGGACGGCCTTCGATCCTTGATATCGGGATTGCGGTGACCTGTCTGGGCGTTCTTTTGTACGCGGCCTATGACTTTGTCTGGCTGCTGAAAGAACAGTTCTATCGCCCGTGGCAAATCACCATGATCGGCGCGGTCGTCGTCTTTGCCGTGATGGAGGGCATCCGTCGCCGGGCAGGCATGATGCTGTATTTCATTGTCGGCGTGTTTTTGGTCTATGCCCTGTTTGCAGACAAGGTTCCCGGGCGCTTGATCGGTCGCGAATTGTCCCCGCAACGGCTGGTGGATTACGTGGGCTTTGACAGCTCGGCGGTGTTTTCGCTGCCCTTGGCTGTCGGCACTATCACTGTTTTGCTGTTCGTGTTTTTCGGCCAGTTGCTGTTCGCCGCTGGCGGCGGCGCCTTCTTTACCGACCTTGCCATGGCCGCCACCGGGCGTTCCCGCGGGGGGAGCGCAAAGATCGCTGTTGTGGGATCTGCGCTTTTCGGGTCGATTTCTGGCAGCGCGGTGTCGAACGTAGCGACCACCGGCGTGATCACCATCCCACTGATGCAACGCGGGGGCTATTCGAAAGAAGATGCCGGCGCGATCGAGGCCGTAGCCTCGACCGGTGGGCAGTTGACCCCGCCGATCATGGGCGCGGCGGCCTTTCTGATGGCCGAATTTCTGGACATCCCATACGCCACCGTCGCCGGGGCCGCGCTGTTGCCCGCGATCCTATACTACTTGGGGGTTTTCCTGCAGGTCGACCTGATCGCCGTGCGCGACGGGATCAAAGCGCCAGAGGATGACGGCATGACCGTTCGGCGCGTGCTATCAGATGGTTGGCACTTCCTCGTCCCATTCGCTGTGTTGCTAGGTTCTCTGTTCTGGCTGCGGGCGGACCCCGAAGATTCCGCACTGTATGCCTCGGTCGCTATTGTCGTGGTGGGGTTCCTGCGTGGCTATCGCGGTACCCGGTTAAGCCCTTCGACACTGTTCAATGTCTTCGTGCAGACAGGTGTCTCGATGGTCGAGCTGATCCTTGTGGTCGCAGCTGCAGGCTTTGTGATCGGGGTTCTCAACATCACCGGCCTTGGCTTCGCGCTGACGCTTCTATTGGTAGACTCGGTTGGATCCAGCCTTGTTCTGCTGCTACTGATTTCGGCGGTTGTCTGCATCATCCTTGGTATGGGGATGCCTACCTCTGGCGTCTATGTCCTGCTGGCTGCACTTGTCGCTCCGTCCTTGGTCGAGGCGGGTGTCGCCCCGATCGCGGCGCATCTGTTCATCCTGTATTTCGGGATGATGTCGATGATCACCCCGCCGGTGGCGCTTGCCGCCTTTGCCGCAGCGGCGATCTCTAAAGCAGGGGCATTGACCACCGGACTGGCCGCTATGCGGATTGGTTGGGCAGCGTTTATCCTGCCGTTTGCGTTTGTCTCGACACCCGCGCTGCTGTTCGAAGGTAGTTTGGTCGAGACAATTTTCGCAGGCCTGCTGACCGCAGTTGGGATCTTTGCCGTTACAACCGGGATCACCGGCTATTGGGGGCGCCCCCTGCCCATGGTCCTGCGCTTGGTCTTTACCGTCCTTGGCGCGCTGGCATTGCCGCTTGGGTTTGTCGATCTACCGACGCTCGCCCACGCTGCGGCAGCGGCCGGGGCCATCTTGCTGGCCGTCGGGCTGCTTTTCTCAGCGCCCCGCGCTTCAGACACCAATCACACGAACCAACAGAACGTTTAATCCAGGGAGGAAATCATGAACGAACTGAAAACACTCACCATTGCCGGGCTGATGGGCCTTGGGCTTGCGGCAAGCGCGAATGCGCAGGTCGTCACCATGGCCACCGGCGCGCAGGGCTCTTTGGCCTATAACTCGGGGCAAGCGGTTGCACGCGTCGCCAATGACGAAGGCATCACCGTGCGCACACAGCCCTTGGTCGGCTATATGGCCCTGATCCAGGCGGGTGAAGTGGACTTTGGATTTGCCAACGGGGTCGAGGTCGGTTTCGCCTATACAGGCACCGGCAACTTTGACCGCGAGCATCCGAACGTGCGCCTTGTCGGCACCATGTTCAACCTGACCACCGGGATCATGGCGCCTTGCGATCTGGGCCTGTCCTCTGTTTCGGACCTGGCAGGCAAAACCGACCTGCGCATCGCGTCGGAATACACTTCGTCGACGATTATCCCCTATTACATCTCGGGCGCACTGGCGACCGGTGGACTTAGCTATGACGACTTCAAGAATGTCCCCGTGTCCAGCTTTGTCGCCGGGATCAATGCACTTGGCGATGGCTTGGTCGATATCGCGCTGGTCAGCCTGAACGCAGGCGCCGGGCAGCAGGCATCCGTCAAACTGAAGGATCGTGGTGGGCTTTGCTACATCTCGCTCAACGATAGCGACGAAGCTGAAGCGGCATTCAAAGAGTTCCTTGCCGCGGGCTCTATCGCAAGCCTTCCGCAGAATGAAAAAATCAACGGTCTGGGTCAGTCCGGTGCGAACCTGATGCGTATCCCGTGGATGCTGCTGACCAGCGCCGATGTCTCGGATGATCTGGTCTATGATCTTGTCAAAGCCGTGGCAGAGAACAAGGAAAAGCTGGTTGATGCCTTCCCGCTGTTCCGCAGCGCCAATGCCGAGAAGATGGCACCAGCGAACGAGACACCATACCACCCCGGTGCGCTTCGCTATTACGAAGAAGCTGGCATCAGCGTCGGCCAATGACACTGACGGCCCCGCCTTTGCGCGGGGCCATTTTCAACTTCAAAGGAAAACACATCACATGTTGACCACGATTACCGCCTCTGATGGCCACAGCCTTGACTGCTGGATGGTTGATGCCGAGGGCCCCGCAAAGGGTGGCATCGTCATCCTGCAAGAAATCTTCGGGATCACCGACCAGTTAAAAGGTGTGGCGGATCGCTATGCGCAACTGGGATACAACGTTGCCATTCCCGCGCTGTTTGACCGCCAGGAACGCGGCGCCGTTATCCCGTTTGACAAAGGGCCAGTGGGTCGTGACCTGATGCTTGCTGCAAAGCTGGAAAACACGATGAAAGACGTGGATGCCGCCGTTACCGCCTTGGCAAACAAGGGTGGCCGCGTCGGCGTTATCGGGTTCTGTTGGGGCGGTGGACTTGCGCTGCGTGCCGCGCAGAAATCCGACGTCGCAGCAGCCGTGGCATTTTATGGTACGCGCCTGCCGCAATATCTGGATGCCCCCCTACAGGCGCCTTTCCTTGGCCATTTCGGAGAGACAGACGATCACGTGCCGCCTGAAATGCTGGCTGAAGCCAAGGCCTACCTTCCCGAGATGGAGGTCCACATGTACGACGCTGGGCACGCATTCGCCAACGACGCGCGCCCCAGCTACGTCGCAGACGCGGCCGAGGTTGCCCATCAACGTACTGCGGAATTTCTGTCAAAACACGTTGCGCAAAACTGATCTCTTAGTTTGGCAATCAGCAATAGAAGGGCACCGTTTTACGGTGCCCTTTACTATATTCTGAAAACAATTCGTTGTATTAGAAGCGTCAGCATTGAGAACTCAAAGAAGCATGGGCCCTTAAACAACTGAGCTTCTGGAGATCATGTGTGCAATTTCGGTTCTGAACTCAAACTAACGAAATCTCTGGCTCTATTGAGGGCGCTATCGCGTCAGTACCATTAATGTGTCAGGTCGCGATGTTTGCGTGCTTGAAGGGGTAAGATGTTGTTTTGGCTTCGCAGAGACCAAATGTGTGTGCGAAATGGACGACTATTCCTTACTTCATCGCCAGCCAGACCGAATTGCGGTTTATAAATCTTCGGATCGATTAGAGTGGAACGATGGTCTTGGCACGTGGTTCTCGGCAGACATCGAAACAATTCAGAAAATCCTTCGTGATCGAGAGGTGTTTCATGTGGTAAATTTTCGTTTGATTTATGAATCTTTCGCCGACAGGTTTGGGCTTGATTTTCGTCGTTTGGTCAAGGTCCTTGATCATGTGCCGCTTGGTCTGAACGGGGAAGAGCATATGGCAGAGCGGCGTGCCCAGACCCTCTATCTTAAGCAAGCGGTGCCTGACGCAGCCAAGGCTTTTGAAGAGACGTTTGACGAACATCTGACGCGTGTTCTGGATGCAGCGGGGGAAGCGGATTTTCTTACTGAAGTTTTGCTCCCCAGCAACACTGCAATGTTTTTTGAGTTGACCGGTTTGCCGGCTGAGAAAGACCAATTACGTGCCTCATGGTCGCAAATTTTTGACCGAAAAATTAGTCTGAACCGTCGCTTGAAGATCGACGCACAAGTTGCCGCTGCCCTTGAGCAGTTTCGCGAAGAGTTGTCGCCAGACGACACACTTAGGCGCTTAGCGTTGAACATCGTTGGAGCGGACTCCATCATTGCCAGTTGCTCCGAATCCGTCGCCGCTGTCTTGCGCGCGCATCTAGGACAGCGCTTGTGCGAGATGAATTGGCCAGAAGAAATGCCGCGAACAGGTGTGCCCTATGTCGATAGAATCGTCGCGCATAAGAGCCTTTTTTGGCGTAGGTGCGCATGTGTGCCTTGGCAAGGCGCTTTCCATGCGAGCTTGGCAGCATGTGTCGAGAACTCTTCGGCAGCAAACTGCGCGGATCGAACTGGTTGACTACCGTTACCGGCGCTCCGACCACTTATTCAACGCCCCAGAGGCCATGACAATCAAGGTGATTCATGAACGAAACAGCTAAGGCACTGTACGAAATACTTTCGGACTATGCGGCCAATCTGGTGGAGCCTAGTTCAGGGGTTGCTACGGCTGCTTTTCTTAAAACACATCTGGAAGATTTGAGCTTGGACAGTTTGGATGTTCTTGAAGTTGTGATGGCTATTGAGAATCGTTTCGAGATTGCGTTGGACGAGGACGAAGTGGCAATGACCAAGGTCGTCGGAGATTTTGCGGTGATGGTAGACAGGTTGTCTGCTGCAGCATGATTTCGGTCTTACGGTTTCTTGACGGGCTTGTGGGTTTGGTTCGGTTTCAGGTTGGGCGCGCAATTCTTGGAATCTATGCGTTAACGCTTTCGGGAAAGAGCGCAGAGCAAACCCACCTGCTTAAGTGGTCGCTGGCAAATAAGTTGTCTTTTCTTCTCAGGGGGCGAGAACTTTATGTAAATCGGTATCGTTGTGCCTGGACCAACCATCTGGGAAATAGCTTTGCTCGTAGGCTTTTGAAGTCCTCGGGTGAACAGTCTTGGCTTTACGAACTGGACGGGGCTTCTCGTGCCTGCGGGTTAGCTTCAGAGACGGGGCCAGCATTGGTCATTGGCACTCATGTAAAAGTTGGCTTTGCCCGTCTCCACGTGTTGAAAGAGTTGGGCCATGACGTCGTTCAGATCGCAAAGCCGCGCCGCAATCCTAAAAAGGCTTTTGATGTCGTAAAGAAGACTGATTACATTTCGACCGATCAAGCAACGTTACTTTCGATCCGAAAGGCGCTGAAAGAAGGGAAGTCGATTTCTGTTCTTGCAGATTTCACTCGAAGGGAAGCTTGTAGTCTTACCCACCAGCTTTATCTAAGCTCGGCCATATTTGAGACAGCACACCTACTTGCGGCACCCGTATTGATAAGCACTTGCACGATGACTCGCGAAGGGCGCGTAAAAACCGTGTTCCGTTTGATTCAGAAAGGTGGAGAAAAGCGCCCGGTCGACGAGATGTTGGAAGAGTTTCGGGACTTTTTTGCAAAGTTCCAAGACGTGCCCCATGATTGGGAACTGGTGCGGGCACCGTCGGAAGTCGAGGGGCCTGAAAAGCAGCTTAATAACTTGTGTTTTTCACCCCGGAATCTGCTGCCTTCGTTCAAATAGACAAGTTTTGCCAGTAGCAATTGTAAGATTAAGTAGCCGGGCGGTCAGCGCCAATTCGCCCGGTACAAGCGATTAGCTCTGTGGTAGAGCACTCCGTTCGCATCAAAGGTGTAAGGAGTTCAAACCTCTTTCCACCTACCAAAATCCTTTAAAGGCGCGTCATGATGAGGGCGCGTTTTTCTTTTTTCGGGGTAGGGCGAAGAAACTTGAAATCGGGGCTTGCACTCCCCCCGGATACCGCGCTATCAGGCACGCCGAAAGGGTGATTAGCTCAGTTGGTAGAGCGCTTCGTTTACACCGAAGATGTCGGGAGTTCGAGTCTCTCATCACCCACCATTCTCCCCCCAAGAAATAAAGAACGTCCGTAGAGGCACGCGATTTATGCGCTGGCCCGAGACGTTTTTGGCGCCGGCATTTGAGCAATTGGTTGAGGGCCGAACCGAAGCTCGTTGGGCCGAATCCTGAGACTTTAAAGCGTCGCCATCACGCGGGCCGGTTTTGTCTTTGGGGTAGTTCTGGCGCAGGGTCCATAGCGCGCTGGGTCGATGCTCAACTCTGGAAACAAGGTGGTGATTTCGTCGAGTTGGGGGCAGGGGAGAATAGACAGGCTATAATCCGTTGGAAAAAAGCTTTCGGTCCACATGTTGTTCGACAAGACGACCTCGTGCCGGTCGAATAAGAAGTGGACATAATCGACCTGCTCTGTTCGCGGCCGGGTGACTCGCGTGTCATCTATTAATGAGATTGCGCTGACCAGAACCTCTGGTTCATCAAAAAGAAAGTCCGCCCGCCAATCGTCAATCAGAAGACGGTGTTGTGGGGACACCAAAAGGTCTCGGTCCGGGACACCTGCGCCGAAACTGTCCTTGCGGATCATTACAGGCCGCAACTTGGGGCTTTGTTGAAGAACTTGGGGCCCAAGGTGCCGTTGCCCAATCCACCGAATTTCCTGCATCCCGTTGTCTCGGGTCTGAACGAGATCTCCTATCTTCAGCAAGGATGCTGGTCGAAGCCCCGTAACCGTCTGGATTAGGGCCTCGGGTGTGAAGCAGACCACTCCACCGATATCGAGCTCAAAATCATTGCCAAGGTTTTCCCGAATGTCGGAGACGACTTGGCCTTCTTCGAAAATCGTCCCGTTGGTGGAAAATAGAGTGCCTTTGCCCCCATCCCCAACATACCCATAGAAAGTACCGCCGACATCGTTGCCCTGACTTCCATGGGCGACAAAATGAGAGTCCCACTCGTCATTCGAAATGGTTCCATCGCCATCTAGGTCGTCTATGTCGATGGTTAGAGGTTCCGTATAAACGCTGACGACGACCCACTCGCCTTTAATGCGTTGAATTTCCGCATAGGTGTAGGCGGGGAAGGTGACCTCTACCACGCATCACACTCCTCGGGACAATATACCCGATTCACGACTTTGGCAGGATGGAAACGGCCCATAGTTTGCAAGTCTTATAGTTTTGTGACGCTCGAAGTGTTCTTAAGTATAGTTTTTAACTTCTTATAGAATATTTCTCGCCACCTTCCAAGAATGTGACCCGTTCTGCACATCAAGTGGGGTCTGCGGCAGAAAATCAGACGCTTCAAGGCCCTTTGGTTGCGCCGTTTGGTCATGGGCAAAGCAGGTTCGTGAAAAGAAAGATAAGAAATTGTCATCATCCGTTTCGAACCCGCTTGACGCCACCATCCGCCCCGCATAAAACCCCCCTCACGCCGGGCAGAGCCCGGGTCATGCAGAGCGGTTGTAGCTCAGTTGGTTAGAGTACCGGCCTGTCACGCCGGGGGTCGCGGGTTCGAGTCCCGTCAACCGCGCCACTGCATACCCGAGACGGTCCCGAGCGAGATGCGCGGTTGTAGCTCAGTTGGTTAGAGTACCGGCCTGTCACGCCGGGGGTCGCGGGTTCGAGTCCCGTCAACCGCGCCACTTTTTACCTGAAAATCAAAACTCAGTCGTAGGTGTAGCCTATTTCGGCTTCCATCTGCAGGTTCAACTGATCCAGCAGAAACTCTCGGTCTTCGATGGTAATGGCGTCAGGGGTTTCCGGACGGTCATCTACAAGCGCTTTGAATTTAGAGCCGAGCCGTTGCTTGATCGGACGGAAGGGTTCCGGATCCGGCAGGGCGAACCCATCGCTGACTTTTTGCAGGAAACCTTCCGGATCAGCCAGAACAGCTTCCATCCTTACCATCAGCAAGTTCACATTGCGGTTGCGGAATCCTAGATGCGCGCGGTGTTTGCTGTTGCGCATCGAAACCAAGTTACGGAACCGTTTGCCGGTTATCGGATGCCTGTCCAGCTGAAGATCCATCATCTGTGTGCCGGGGGCGGTCCATGGAAAGGCGTCTTCGCGGTCGACCACGCTGTCCCAACGGGCTCGGATAAAGTCGCTGAAATCCAATTTCTGCATCGCTGGTGAGCAGTGCCAAGGCTTGGTATGCATCGAGCGCAGCCAATCTTCGGCGTTGCGGAAACAAACGATGATCAGATGCTCTGGCGCCACGCCGGGCATGGATGGGAAACCGTGTTTCCAGCCGTAGTCATGAATCAGCTTCAGGTTCAGGTGCCGCATGACAAAGCGCCCAACAATATGGGTGCCGGTCGACCGCTCTCCGAAAATCTGGAACCGTGTCGGCGCGACCGTGTGGTTGCGATGAATTTCGATTCCCGAATCTTGAAGCGTCATGCCTGTACTCTTTTCAATCGTTCTTCATTGCGTCGTCTATCATGCGAGGGTAATCCTTTCTACGGCCAAGCAATAAACGGGCAGGTAAGACGATGGCATCAGATGTTGCCGTTCTCACGATGGTGCGGGACGACGATTTTTTCCTCGAGAAATGGGTCGACTATTACGGGGGACTGTTTGGGCGATCGAACCTATATGTGATTAACCACGGATATGAAGCCAGCGTCGACCGGATTGCTGAAGGCTGCAATATCATCGGCCTGCCGGGGGATCCGCATAAAGGTTTCGATAATAAGCGCTGGCGATTGCTGAGCGGTTTGACCAACGGCATCCGCACCTATTATCGGCACATCATCGTTGGCGATGTCGACGAATTTGTTATTGTGGATCCCGATGTCTCGCCGTCTCTTAAAGAGTTTCTTGCGCAGACCCCGACTGGGCAGGTTTTGACCCCGTTTGGCTTGGATGTCATGCACCGCCGTAAGGATGAACCCGAGGCGATCTCGCAAGAACGGATAATTGGACCTCGCAGGTTCGTTCGAAAGTCGGTTTTCTACTCAAAACCATGTGTTCTGTCAGGCGGCGCGAAGATTGCGCGGGGCGGGCACTATACGGATTTTGATAAACTGAATGTGCCAGAAGGTCTGTACATGCTGCACCTGAAGCACTGCGACTTTGACCTTTACCAAGACACTTTGGATCGTCGGAACAAGGTTGTGGATGACGTCCGCGGGAACAAGCCCAACCGCCCGGTGATGATGGGGGCGCATTGGTACCGCGAAAATCGCAACGACGATGAAATTTTTGCGAAGTTTGAGGAGATGCCAGTCGCTGATGGTTTTGATTTCTCGCCCGAGATCAAAGGCATGTATGAAAGCTGGCAACCACGTGGGAACACGCCTTTGTGGGAATTCGGGAAGTTCAAAAATGATGTTCTGAATGAGCTTCCTGAAAGATTTTTTGGCATTATTTGACCAATCTTAAAATTAGGGTCCTTACACCGGTTTTCACCTTGGAAGCTGCAACCAAAGGCTGTTAACTCGCTTCAGTGATAGCTTTAGGGGTGTGTATGTCTACTTTGAGACTTGTCGGCGATGCGTTTGGATCAATCATTCGGAACCCGTTGCAGGCCCTTCGAATATCCTTGCCGGTTTGGGGGCTGGTGTTGCTGGCTTTCCTCGCCTTGATAGGGTTGCAGAACAGCGTCCCCGACGCACCTACCTACGAGCAAATGCGGACCATCCAGCGCGTGGCCAATACCATTATTCATGGGTCATTTATGGGATTGATAGTCGCGACGGCTTGGGCCGCTGTCGCCTGGCATCGACACCGGCTTGTCGGCGAAAACGTTTTGGGGATCTTCCCACGTTTTCAGCTGAGTGCTGTCTATGGCTATGCTTGGCGTATTTTGATGCTGATCTTGTTGTGTGCCATCTTTGTCCTGATTCCAGCCTTGGTGGTCGGAATCGTTATCGGGGTGAACCATATCGTTGTTGGAAACTTCAAACCGGCGTTGCACTCTGGCGCGGTGCACGTTGCATTCACGTTCTTGGTCACCACAGTCTTCACAAGTATGTTCCTGCGCTACGCGATGATCCTTCCTGCGAAAGCAGTGGGAGAAACCATTACTCTTAGCGAATCTTGGCGCCGGACCAGCGACCGAAGATTTTCGATCATCGGTATAGCGGTGTTCTACTCTGCGGCAACCTTGCTTTATGGCTATCTTAGCATCACTGCATCCGTCTTCGTCCAGCTATCGCAAATCCCAGCCTTGGCGTATGTTCAGGATATTTTCTTTCTGTTCGTTCAATGGATTCTTCTCATGCTTTCGGTAAGCATCCTGACGACCCTTTATGCTGAGAGCCGACCTGTTTTGCGCCTGAAGATGTGAAGGTTTTCAGTTAACCCGCCAAGGCGTCCAGAACCCGAGCCCAGCTTCTGATACCTTTATGGAAGCTGCGCAGGTCGTATTTCTCATTGGGCGAGTGAATGGCGTCGTCGTCATTGCCGAAGCCGATCAGCATTGCGTCTGTTTCCAGGTACTCTTTGAAATAGCCAGCAATCGGGATGGACCCGCCACAGCCGACATAGGCTGCGGGTTTCGGCCATTCATCGGACAGGGCCGCACGGGCTTGTTCGAACGCGGGCAACTCGATCGACATCTGTGCCGCGGGCGAGGCGCCGTGCGCGCTGAAACTTACTTCGCAGTCTGCGGGCAGTGCAGAGCGAACATAATCGCGGAAGGCCTTGCGGATGGCATGGGGGTCCTGGGTGCCAACAAGGCGGAAGCTGATCTTGGCGTGGGCTTCGCTGGGAAGGACGGTTTTGAAGCCCTCGCCAGTATAGCCACCCCAGATGCCGTTAACCTCGCAGGTGGGGCGGGACCAGATCATTTCTAACGGTGTGCGATCTGCTTCACCAGCGGGGGAGGACAGGCCGACCTCACCAAGGAACCCGTCGCTGTCAAAGCCAAGATCGCGCCATTGCTGGGCGACTTCGGCGGGCAATTCCGGAACACCGTCATAGAAGCCGGGCAGGGTGATCCGCCCCTGATCGTCATGCAGGCCCGCGATGACCTTTGACAGAACCCGGATCGGGTTCATGGCCGCGCCACCGTACATGCCGGAATGCAGGTCCTTGTTGGGGCCGGTGATGGTCAGTTCTTCGCCCAGCAAACCGCGCAGCATCGTGGTGATTGCTGGGGTGTCGCGGTCAAAGAGACCGGTGTCACAGATCAGGGCGACGTCTGCACTCAGCTCGTCGGCGTTTTCTTTCATGAAAGGGATCAGGGACGGAGAGCCCGATTCCTCTTCGCCCTCAAAGAAGAACGAGATCTTGATCGGCAGTGAGCCATGCACAGCTTTCCATGCGCGGCAGGCTTCGACAAAGGTCATCAACTGGCCCTTGTCGTCGGATGAGCCGCGGCCGCGGATGACTTTACCCGCCGGAGTGTCTTCGATCTGCGGGTCAAACGGGTCGCGGTCCCACAGGTCCAACGGGTCAACAGGCTGCACGTCGTAATGGCCATAGAACACGACATGAAGACCCGGTCCATCACCATGCGCTACCACCATCGGGTGGCCCGGTGTGCTGCGTTTGCTGGCATCGAACCCAAGCGAGCTCAATTCCGCCACCAGCCAATCGGCTGCGGCATCGCAGTCAGTTTTAAAAGCCGGATCGGTCGAGATTGACGGGATCCGCAATAGTTCGAGCAGGCGGTCGGTCGCCTCGGGCAATGTTTCGTCGATTTTGGCCAAAACGGGGGAAAGGGACATGGGGTCATCCAGTATTTTGAGGTTGCGCCAAACCTATCATCCGGCTGCGTGCTGTCCAGACCGACTGGACGTCAGCGGCGCCAAACGCGTGGCCGGGCGGTCAAACCAATGACATAACGGTGTCGGCCAGCCGTCAGAGATTCGAAGATTTACCGGCTATTTTGCACTACAATGGTTCAGTAGCAGTCGGATTTAAGCGCATTCCGAAGCGTAACCCGCGACAACATGGTACAGCTAAGAGAGTTTATCCAAAGAGCTAAATGTGGCATCAGAGACTAATAATTTCTTGAAGTTGCCCCTTACGGGATGCCAAGGAAGACGGAAGGCGTCGCCAGCAATCGGCGATTAGAAGGAGACACGCGGTGGATTATAACGAAGGTCTGGATAAAGCGATTGGCCAACTTCATGACGAAGGCCGCTATCGCACGTTCATCGACATCGAGCGCCGCAAAGGTTTCTTTCCGCACGCGACGTGGCGTCATCCCGATGGAACCGAACGTCCAGTCACCGTCTGGTGTGGCAACGACTATCTGGGCATGGGGCAACATCCCGAAGTCCTGAGCGCGATGCACGAAGCCATCGACGCCGCAGGTGCGGGCTCGGGCGGTACGCGCAACATCTCTGGCACCACGGTTTATCATAACCGTCTGGAAGCCGAGCTTGCCGATCTTCATCAGAAAGAGGCCGCGCTGGTGTTCACCTCGGCCTATATCGCGAATGATGCGACGCTTTCGACACTGCCGAAACTGTTCCCCGGTCTGATCATCTATTCGGACGAGTTGAACCACGCTTCGATGATCGAAGGCGTGCGCCGCAATGGTGGCGCCAAGCGTATCTTCCGCCATAACGACGTGGCGCATCTGCGCGAGTTGCTGCAAGCTGACGATCCCGCCGCGCCGAAGCTGATTGCATTCGAGTCGGTCTATTCGATGGACGGCGATTTTGGCCCGATCAAAGAGATTTGTGATCTGGCAGACGAATTCAACGCCTTGACCTATATTGATGAGGTCCACGCAGTTGGCATGTACGGTCCCCGTGGTGCTGGTGTTGCTGAACGTGACGGGCTGATGCACCGCATCGACATCATCAATGGGACGCTGGCAAAGGCCTATGGTGTCATGGGCGGCTATATCGCGGCCAGCGCCAAGATGTGCGACGCGATCCGGTCTTACGCCCCGGGCTTCATCTTCACCACGTCGCTGGCACCTGCGATCGCAGCAGGGGCGGCGGCCTCGGTTCGTGTTCTGAAGACCGAACAAGTTCTGCGCGACCAGCACCAGACTCAGGCGAAAATCCTGAAAACCCGCCTGAAGGGGCTGGGTCTGCCGATCATCGACCATGGCAGCCACATTGTGCCTGTGATCGTCGGTGACCCGGTTCATACCAAGCTGCTGTCGGACATGCTGCTTGAACAGCATGGCATCTATGTCCAGCCGATCAACTTCCCGACCGTTCCGCGCGGGACAGAGCGTCTGCGCTTTACCCCGTCGCCGGTCCATGGGCCCAAAGAGATTGATGCGCTGGTCAAAGCGATGGATTCGCTGTGGTCCCACTGCGCGCTGAATCGTGCCGACCTGTCGGCCTGATTTACCCTGTGGATGAAATCGCACTTGTTCTGTGCTATGAACGCTTTAAAGGTTCCCGGTAAGGGGAATCATTAAAACGTTCGTTTCGCAGGGGCACAGAGCAGATGACCGGGTCCAAAGATCCGCATTCCGGCGATCATGCAGAAGAGCTTCAAGGGTTTGATGCCTTTGAGTTCCGTCTCGGTGACGAGATGCGCGGAGAACGTGCGACTCTTGGAAAGTCCCTTCTTGACGTCCAGCGAGAGCTGAAGATCAAGGCAAGCTATATCGCCGCGATCGAGAATGCAGATCCCAATGCCTTTGATTCCAAGGGGTTTATTGCCGGGTTTGTCCGGTCTTATGCGCGCTATCTGGGTATGGATCCAGACGAATCCTTCCGCCGCTTCTGCGAAGAAAGCGGGTTTGAAACACCGCGCGGACCTGCCGCGACGACGAAAGCGCCATCCAACAAAACGCCTGTCAAATCTCGCAGCAAGTCGGCGAATGACCCGCTGCTGACCGCAAAGACGGCCTTTGTACCTGAACGTTCGGGTTTCTTCAGTCAGCTAGAGGCTGGCGCGCTTGGCTCTTCGCTGGTGCTGTTGGCTCTGATCGCGGCGCTGGGTTATGGCGGCTGGTCGGTGCTGCAACAGGTACAGCAGGTGAACCTGACACCGGTCGAAGACGCGCCAGAGGTTCTGGCCGTCGTTGATCCGCTGGTGGGTGCCTCGACCCCTGCAGCTGAAGAAGACGAAGAACGCGAAGCAGCGCTTGTCCGCCTGTATCGCCCGCAAGCCTTGGATGTCCCGGTGCTAGAGGCGCGGGACGGTCCGATCGCGACGATTGATCCAAGGGCGATGGGCGTGCTGGCGAATGAACAGCAGCGTCTGGAACAGATCGCCTTGGATTCTTTGCCGACACTGCCTGATCTGCCAGAGCCGGTTCAGGTCGTCGAACCCGTTGCGCCGGAACTGGCGATTATTGCCGTACGCCCCGCTTGGGTGCGTGTGTCGGGTGCTGATGGCTCGGTCCTGTTTGAGAAGATTTTGGAAAGCGGCGAGCGCTACATCATCCCCTCGACCGAACAAGCGCCGTTGTTGCGTGCGGGGAATTCCGGCGCGGTTTATTTCGCGGTGAATGGTGAAACCTTTGGCCCTGCCGGAGACGGTGGATCCGTTGCCAAGAATGTCGAACTGTCCGTGGAAGCGGTGCAGGGCGTGTATGAGGTCGCTGATCTGGCATCGGACCCTGACATGGCCTCTATCGTTGCTTTGGCTAAGGCACCAGCGCCCGAAGCGGAAGCTGAATAAACTTTACTGCCTTTATTGCCCCCCAAGCCTTGGGGGATTATCTACTGGGGCGACTTTAATCGCGACCGGACCCTAGCCTGATGTCATTGAACCCCATTCGCCCGTGGCGCAACATCGACCGCCGTAAATCGCGTCAGATTCACGTGGGCAAAGTGCCTGTTGGCGGTGATGCCCCGATCTCGGTCCAGACGATGACCAACACGATCACGACCGACATTCCGGCGACGATCAAACAGGTTCTGGCCGCGGCAGAGGCCGGCGCGGATATCGTTCGTGTTTCGGCCCCGGATGAGGCGAGCGCCCGCGCGCTGAAAGAGATTTGTGCCGAAAGCCCGGTTCCGATCGTGGCCGACATCCACTTTCACTACAAACGCGCGATCGAAGCTGCCGAAAGCGGCGCAGCCTGTTTGCGGATCAACCCCGGCAACATTGGTGACGAGACCCGCGTGCGTGAGGTTATCAAGGCGGCCAAGGATCACGGCTGTTCGATCCGCATTGGCGTGAACGCCGGGTCGCTGGAAAAGCATCTTCTGGAAAAATATGGCGAGCCATGCCCCGACGCGATGGTCGAAAGCGGGCTGGAGCATATCAAGATCCTCGAAGACAACGATTTCCATGAATACAAAATCAGCGTGAAGGCGTCTGACGTATTCCTGGCAGCGGCGGCTTATCAGCAGTTGTCAGAGGCCACCGATGCCCCGATCCACCTTGGGATCACCGAAGCTGGTGGTCTGGTGTCGGGCACGATCAAATCGGCCATCGGTCTGGGCAACCTGCTGTGGATGGGGATCGGCGACACGATCCGGGTATCTCTGTCCGCCGATCCGGTGGAAGAGGTGAAGGTCGGCTATGAAATCCTGAAATCCCTTGGCCTGCGGCACCGTGGCGTGAACATCATCTCTTGCCCGTCCTGCGCGCGTCAGGGGTTTGACGTCATCAAAACGGTTGAGACGCTGGAAAAGCGGCTGGAGCATGTGAAAACCCCGATGAGCCTGTCGATCATCGGCTGCGTGGTGAATGGTCCGGGTGAGGCGTTGATGACCGATGTCGGGTTCACCGGTGGCGGGGCAGGGTCCGGCATGGTCTATCTGGCGGGCAAGCAAAGCCACAAGATGTCGAACGACCAGATGGTCGATCACATCGTAGAACAGGTAGAGCTGAAAGCGGCCGAGATTGAAGCGGCCGCATCCAAGGACGCGGCCGAGTAAGGATCAGTTGGTGCGCACGTCGGCCACGACGCCGCGCATCCCTTCCAAGGGCAGATAGCCGCGAAGAAGTTGTTCACCCACCACAAAGGTCGGGGTACCGTTGATCTGCATATCGCGACCAAGGGCATGGTTGGCGGCGATCACGGCTGTGACCTCTTCCGCATCCATCGCCCCCATGATGACGTCTGCATCCAGCTCCAGTTCGTCCGCGATTTTGCGTAGGTTGCCGTTGGAAACCTGACCGCGCATGGTCATCAGTTCATCGGTTACCTTCTTATAGGCGTCGCTGCCGATCTGCTGCAGCGTCGCGATGGCAAAGCGAGATGCCAGGATCGATTCTTCGCCCAGGATCGGGAATTCCTTCACGATGATCTTGATGTTGCCGTCGGTTTCCAGCAGTTCGGCCACCTCGTCATGGGCGCGGCGGCAATAGCTGCAGCGATAGTCCAGGAACTCGACCATCACCACGTCGCCATCGGGGTTGCCTCCGACCCAGTCATTCGGGTCGTTAAACAGCGCGTCCGAATTCTGGCGTACCAGATTGACGTCGGCAGAGGCCTGCGCCTCGGCTTCGCGGTTCTCCAGAACGGCGATGGCTTCCATCAGTACTTCTGGGTTCTCCAGAAGATAGGCGCGAACCTCTGCACGAAAGGCCTGACGTTCGGCCTCTGTCATGTTGGTCTGGTCCGCTGCGGGGGCCGTGTTGGCCATCAGGGCTGCGACCGCTAGGGCCGATAGGCGTTTCAAAGCCATTGTTACCTCCTTGTTCCGGCGGTCTTTGCCGCCGCCAATATATCTTGTGCTCGCCGCCAGCCCGGAGAGCCGTTGGGAAGCAGGTCAGATGCACGTTTCGCATGCACCGCCGCGTCCTTCAAGCGTCCCGTGATGGCATAACGCTCTGCGGTTGCCAGTGAAGCCTGACCATTTTGCCCAGAACGGGCATAGGCCACGGCCAAGTCACGCAGCAAACCGGGGTTCAAAAAGTCGCGAGATCGGGCCTTTTGCAGAGCCGAAAGCGCACGTTTGTTGCCATCCGCCGTCTTAAGCGCCAGCAGCGCCCGACCATATCCGCCAAGGATCAGGGGGTGGTTGGGGGACAGATTCACCGCGTTGGCATAGGCGTTGACCGCCGCCCCGAACTGGCGGGATTCAAGCAGTATCTGACCTTTCAACTCGTGCGCGAATGGGTCCTTGGGCCGTTTCGCCATCAGGGCATTGATCTCGCGCAGTGCATTCTTGGCGTCTGGCTTGCGGTGATAGGCGACCGCCCGCCGCATCAGGGCCACGTCGCTTTGGTCTTTCTTTCCAACCTTGCGCAGCGTGAACGATGGGTTTTGCAGGAACGCGCCAAGCTTTCCGCGTGCTCGTGCGAACCAATAGTCGGCAGTGGACGTATCGGCCCCGTCCACCGGATAGGCGGCGGCATAGCCTTTCACCCGCCGCAAACGCTCTGCGCTAAGCGGGTGGGTGCGAACATAAGGGTCCTGTCGCCCTCCGATCAGGGCTTCTTGGCCACGGAAGATATCCAGCACATCTGCCATGGCCTGCGGAGAGACCCCGGCACGTGCCATATAGCGTGCTCCGGACTGGTCAGCGGCGGATTCCTCGGCCCGGGTGTGGCCAAAGAACACCCGCTGAGAAGACGACGCCGAACCTGCCGCGATCCCAGATCCGGCCGCGCCATTGCCCGAAGCTGCCAGAGCCATGCCCAAAAGCGTACCGATCTTGGCCGCGTTACCTGCGGTTTTCGCGTTCACTTGGCGTCTGGCAATATGGCCATTGGCGATATGGGCAATCTCATGCGACAGCACGGCTTGCATCTCTGCAGCGCTGTCCAGCTTCAGGATCAGCCCGCTGTGCAGGAAGATGGATTCGTTGTCCGCCACGAAGGCGTTCAGGCTGTTGTCTTTGACAATCACCACGCGCAGCGAATTTGCGTTCAGCCCCGCCGCTGCCGCGATCGGGCGCATCAGCTGGCGAAGAGAGTATTCGATCTCGGCATCACGGATCAGGGTTTGCGCTTTGGCCGGGGCTGCGAAAGTCAGCGCAAGCAAAGCAAGTAATAGCACGCGCGCGAAAAACGCACGTCCCGCGGCCATTGACGGCGCGCGCAGGCGCTGAAACAAAGCAGTCATGCCCAAGACTATGGAGAGCGGGATGCGGAATTCAAGGCGCGGTTTGGTTGATCCCTTTATCGTGATGGACATCGTGGCCGCCGCTGCGCGGAAAGAAGCCGACGGACAGCACATCATCCACATGGAAGTGGGCCAACCCAGCACACCAGCCCCCGCCGGTGCGCGCGCGAAACTGGCGGAAGAGCTGAACCAAAGCTCTTTGGGTTACACCGTGTCGCTTGGCATCCCCGAATTACGAGAGCGGATCGCGCGGCTTTACAAGGATTGGTATGGCGTCGATCTGGACCCAGAGCGCGTTATTGTCACCTCTGGGTCGTCGGGCGCGTTCATTCTGGCCTTTACCGCGCTTTTTGACGACGGTGAACGTCTTGGCATCGGCGCGCCGGGCTATCCGTCTTATCGGCAGATCGCCAAGGCGTTGGATATTGACCCTGTCATGATCGAAACGCAGGCGGCGAACCGTTTCCAGCCCGTTCCATCAGAACTGCCGGCCGATCTTGCCGGTCTGATGGTGGCCTCACCCGCGAATCCGTCGGGGACAATGCTGGGGCATGACGAACTGGCCGCCTTGATCAATGCCTGCGCTGATCAAGGGACGGCCTTTATCTCGGACGAGATTTACCACGGCATCGAATATGAGAAGAAAGCGGTAACCGCGCTTGAGGTTTCCGATGATGTCTATGTGATCAACTCGTTCTCGAAGTATTTCTCGATGACGGGTTGGCGCGTCGGCTGGATGGTGGTGCCGCCCGATCACGTGCGGACCATCGAACGGCTGGCGCAGAACCTGTTTGTCTGCGCCCCGCACGCGGCCCAGGTCGCCGCTCTGCACGCGCTTGATTGTGAAGACGAGATGCAGGCGAACCTGCAAGTCTATCGCCAAAACCGTGCATTGATGATGGAAGGTCTGCCCAAGGCAGGGTTCCACAAAATCGCTCCGCCGGACGGGGCCTTTTATATCTATGCCGATGTGTCTGACTTGACCGACGACAGCCTGAGCTTTGCTGCTGAAATTCTGGATGAAGCCGGTGTCGCCGTTACACCGGGGCTGGACTTTGATCCCGACCGCGGGGCAGGGACCCTGCGGTTCTGCTATGCCCGCGCCACCGAGGAGATCGAGGAAGGGCTACGCCGCTTGAAGCGTTTCATGTCGTCACGAGGATTTGCCTGATCCATGCGGTGGCTTTTGCTTTCCCTGATATGGTTGCTCTTAGCGCCAGTCGCCGTGGCGCAGGATTTGGCCCGTCTTAATCCTGCCCTGTCTAAGATCATCGACCAGAAAGGGCAGGTCGAAATCACTCTGACCCTGTCACGGCCAGTGCCATTCCGCGTGATCCACCTGCAAAAGCCACCTCGGTTGGCGGTGGAGTTGCAATCGACGGATCTGAGTGGGCTGCAGCTCCTTGATCTGTCGCGCTCTGATCATGTGGTGGATGGGGCTGCCGGGTTGGTGGACCCGAAAACATCACGGCTGGTGCTGCAATTCGATCGGCCCTTTGTGGTCGAGGCTGTCCGCACTGCGCTACCCTCAGAGGCTTTGCGGGTGGTTGTCGCGTTACGCCCGTCCTCGGAAGCGGAACTGGCAGAGCGCGCTTTGCGGCAAGCGGATCAATCAAAGGTAAACGCGGCGCCGATTCCATCCCAAACGCTGTCTCGGCAGGATGGCTCACGCCCGCTTCGCGTCATGCTGGACCCCGGGCACGGGGGTATTGATCCGGGTGCTTTAGCCGGAGACTTGACTGAGGCGCAGTTGATCCTTGGGTTTGCGAAAGACCTACAGCGTCTTCTGCAAGAGGCCGGGATGGAGGCCTTTCTGACGCGAGACGGTGACTACTACGTTTCACTAGAGCGCCGAGTCGCGCTGGCGCAACAAGCGCAGGCAGACCTGATGCTGTCGCTGCACGCCGATGCGGCAGATGATGAAAGCGCGTCAGGGTCGAAGGCATACACCATCTCGGAAGAGGCCAGCGACAGGTTGTCGAAGTTGCTGATCCGGCGACAAGAGCGGGCCGCGATGTTGTCAGGTGTGGACCTGACGGCGCAAGACGATGCCGTTGCCGATGTGCTGGTCGATCTGGCGCGTCATAACACTTTGCCCCGATCACGCGCGCTGGCCGACGCGATTATTGGGGGCCTTCAAGCCACGGTTGGGGACCTGCATTCGCGTCCTCGGTCCGAGGCGAGTTTTTCGGTTTTGAAGGCGGCAGAGGTGCCCTCGGTTCTGTTGGAACTTGGCTTTCTGTCCAACCCAAATGATCTGGAGCGCTTAACTGATCCCGTTTGGCAAGGGCGCGCTCAGCAGGGGATTTTGAAAGCGCTTCAGGCTTGGGCTAAGGATGACGCTGCGGAAGCCGTCAAGCTTAGGCGCTAGGTCGTTTACGGCACATCCAGACCGAATGCATCTGGCAATCGGGGTCCTCTGGCACAAAGGCGATTTCTTCAAAACCGTTGTCGTCCAGGAGTGTGCGGTATTCGGGCGGATCGAAGCTGGAATGATAGATCGGCTGGCCACCGACCTGTCCGATGGGCTCTCCGGCCGCGGGGCCGCTGGTGAACAGAAGAACAGCTCCCGGCGCGGCATGGGCTGCGAAAACCGGAAACATCCCCCTTTGATCATCCGGCGACAGATGGAAAAAACTGTTCCACGCCAATATGATATCGAATTTTTTCCCAAGGTCGAGCGTGCGCATATCGGCCACGATCGCCTCTGCCTTTGGCAGGTTCTTCTGGAACAACTCGATCATCGCGGGGGCGCCATCAACGCCTGTCACAGTCGCTCGGCGTTCTGACATGTATTGCGCAATTGGTCGGCCAGAGCCGCAACCAAGGTCCAGAACGCGCCGTCCTGTCGCGTGGTTCAGTGCGCGGTCCAACCAGCGCCGTTCGAACAGGGATTTGTCGCGTTCTCGATCAAAAGTCGCGGCGACCGACTCGTAGGTTTTCAGGACATTTTTCGCGTGCATGGCCTAGGCGCTACGCTTGTGAAGCGGGTCTCGCAACCCCATCTGTTGGGATGCGGGTAAAACTGGCATGAAATGGCCGAACCCTATGCGGAGTTCTTTTGACCCTTCGAAGGGCAGGCCTTATATAGGCGCGGCATATCACTCGAGGTACTTGTGCTTAGGTTCATTTTTTCCTTCTTTGGAACGCTGTTTTCCTTCATCACCATCGGAATGGTGATGGGCGCTTTAATCGTGGGCGGCATCTTTTGGTTCTACAGCCGAGACCTGCCAAACCACGATGAACTGGTGAACTACGCCCCGAAAACCATCAGCCGAATCTATTCGGGCGAGGGCCGTTTGATGGACGAATTCGCGACAGAGCGTCGCCTGTTCGCCCCCATCGACGAAATTCCCGACGTTGTGAAACACGCGTTTATCTCGGCCGAGGACAAGAACTTCTATTCCCACCAAGGCTATGACGTACGCGGCATGGGGGCGGCCTTCATTCAGGCGGTGAAGACCCGCGGGCAAAGCCTTCGCGGCGCCTCGACCATTCCGCAGCAGGTGGCGAAGATCTCGTTCCTTGGCAGCGAACGCACGGCAGAGCGGAAGATCAAAGAGATCATTCTGGCGAGCCGGATGGTAACCTCGCTTGGTCGCGAAAAGGTGCTAGAGATTTATCTGAACGACATCGACCTTGGTGTCCGCAGCTTCGGTGTTCGCGCAGCGGCCCAGAGCTATTTCAACAAAACGCTGGATCAGCTGGAATTGCACGAGGCCGCATTCCTCGCGGTTCATCCGAAAGCGCCCTACAGCTATCGCCCCGATCGTGAGAGCGAATATCAGAAAGCGTTCGATCGCCGGAACTTCGTTCTGCGCGAGATGAAAGAGAATGGCTATGTCACAGAAGAGGCCTATGAAGCGGCCAGAGCCGAACCCATTGTCACTGTGCAGACGGGGGACTTCCCACCGTTCCGTGACAGCCTGCCGACGCGCGATTACTTTACCGATGAAATCCGCCGACAGCTAAGCCAGGACTTTGGCGAAAGCCAGTTCTTCGAAGGCGGCCTGACCATCCGTGCGACCGTAGACCCGGAATTGCAGGTCGAGGCCGCGATGGCTCTGCGTAAAGGGCTGGAAGAATATGACCGAGAGCAGGGCGTCTGGCGCCCCACCGGCCTGACCATCCCCGCCGATCAACTAGGTGACGAAGAGGCGTGGCGTGCCGCTCTGGCCGCCGTCGACACGCCGCGCGACATTCAGGAATGGCGCCCGGCTGTTGTTCTGGAAGTTGGCCAAAACAGCGCTCGGATCGGCATCGAAAATGTAGAGAACGACGAAGACGGCCACTGGATTTCCCCCAAGGATGTGACATGGGCCCGCAAGCAACTTGAAAACGGAGAGTTGGGTCGTAAAGCCAAAGTCGCAGGTGACCTGCTGGCAGTCGGCGAGGTCGTGTATGTCACAGCGCTAAAAGACAAGGACGGTGCGTTTGATCGTTGGTCGCTGCGCCAGATTCCCGAAATTCAAGGCGGCTTCGTCGCGATGGACGTGAACACCGGACGTGTTTTGGCGATGCAGGGCGGGTTCTCGTATCAGCACTCGGTCTTCAATCGCGCGACCCAGGCAGAGCGTCAGCCGGGCTCTAGTTTCAAACCCTTTGTCTATGCCGCCGCTTTGGACAGTGGCTTCACACCAGCGACTGTTATCATCGACGCGCCGATCGAAATCGACGACGGGTCCGGTGACATTTGGCGACCCAAGAATGCGTCGAACAAGTTCTACGGCCCTGCGCCACTTCGTACCGGGATCGAATATTCGCGCAACCTGATGACTGTCCGTTTGGCACAGGAAATCGGGATGGACACTGTTGCGGGTTACGCGGAACGCTTTGGCGTGTACGATCGGATGGGTCGCTATCTGGCGAACTCTCTTGGGTCCGAAGTCACGTCGCTTTACCGTATGGTCTCGGCCTATGCGATGTTTGCAAACGGCGGCGAGCGGGTAGAGCCAACTCTGGTCGACCGTGTTCAGGACCGCTATGGCAACACAATTTATCGCCACGACCAACGCAAGTGCGTCAACTGCGACGAACCCGATCTGCGCGACGGTCAGGCCCCGTGGATCGACAGCAACCGCACGCGCGTGATGAACGCGATCACTGCCTATCAGCTGACCTCGATGATGAAGGGCGTGGTAGAGCGTGGGACAGCCGCAGGCCGGGTCAAGCTTGGTGTGCCGACGGCTGGCAAGACCGGTACCACCAATGATGCGCGTGACGTCTGGTTCGTCGGGTTTACTTCGAACATCGTAGCAGGCTGCTACATGGGCTATGACATTCCCAAGCCGCTTGGACGCGGGGCAGGGGGTGGCCGTATGTGCGCGCCTGTCTTCAACGACTTCATGCAGAAAGCGACCGAGAAATACGGTGGTGGCCCGTTCGAAGTGCCTCCGGGCGGTCATTTCATCAAGATCGACCGTTTCTCGGGGGAGCGCCTATCGCCTGACGCAAGTGGCCCGGACGTGGTGGCAGAGTATTTCCGAGGTGGGGAAGAGCCTATCTTTGGCATGAGCGCCCTAATCGACGGCGGCTTTGCCATGGGCTCGAACCTGCCGCTCTTTACCCCGGAAGAACTGGGCTCTGTTGGTCGCGGCCCTGAGGTCGACGCCGAGGGCAAGCCGGTCGAGGGGCAAGAGAACCTCCCGCAGCCCAACGCCAGCTTCGGAACCTTGTCGGCAGGCGGGCTTTACTAAGCTTGCCCGTCCCGGCCCAAGCCGCTATCCACGCAGAACCACAAATCAAAGCAAGAGTGCCCCATGCGCGCCGAAATCCAAAATATCTCTGAAGCTGTTCGAAAGTCGCTGGACCTGCTGGCGCAGCGTATGGATTGGGAAACCGCAGAGCATCGACTGGAAGAGTTCAACGCGATGTCGGAAGACCCCGACCTGTGGAACGACCCGGCCAAGGCACAGAAGCTGATGCGCGAACGTCAGGCGCTGGTGGATGCAATCGACACCTACAAGTCGATCAAGCAAGAGCTGGAAGACAATATCGAGCTGATCGAACTTGGCGAAATGGAAGACGACCAAGAGGTCGTTAAAGAAGCCGAAGACGCGATTAAGGCCCTGCAGGAACGTGCAGCGGCCAAAGAACTGGAAGCGCTGCTGAACGGCGAGGCCGACAGCAACGATACCTTCTTGGAAATCAACTCAGGCGCGGGCGGCACCGAAAGCTGCGACTGGGCCTCGATGTTGGCGCGGATGTATGTCCGTTGGGCCGAGAAGAAGGGCTATGAGGTCGAGCTGCAGTCGGAAACCGCGGGCGAAGAGGCAGGCATCAAGTCGGCCTGCTACAAGATTTCGGGTCACAATGCCTATGGCTGGCTGAAGTCGGAAAGCGGTGTTCATCGTCTGGTGCGCATCTCTCCCTATGACAGTTCGGCGCGCCGCCATACCTCGTTCAGCTCTGTCTGGGTGTACCCGGTTGTCGACGACAATATCGAGATCGAAGTGAACCCTGCTGACATCCGCATCGACACCTACCGGTCGTCCGGTGCTGGCGGTCAGCACGTGAACACCACCGACTCGGCGGTGCGGATCACCCACGCCCCGACGGGCATTGTTGTGACCAGCTCTGAGAAGTCGCAGCACCAGAACCGTGACATCGCCATGAAGGCCCTGAAGTCGCGCCTGTACCAGCTGGAGCTGGATCGCCGTAATGCCGCGATCAACGAGGCGCATGAAAACAAGGGTGACGCGGGCTGGGGTAACCAGATCCGGTCTTATGTTCTGCAGCCCTACCAGATGGTGAAAGACCTTCGGACAAATGTCGAGACTTCGGACACCTCGGGTGTGCTGGACGGCGATCTGGACAAGTTCATGGCCGCAACTCTGGCGCAAGACGTGGCGGGCAAGTCGCGTGCGGATGCGCAAGCGGAAGACTGACCGGCTAAACCATTGACATGATGTATCTTTGGCTGCTCTGATCGTGTGTGGAAACGCGCGGTTTTGGGAGGAGCCGCATGAGTGATACCTCGACGCAGCCTGGGCAATCTGTGCCACAGGTCGCGCGTATCAATATGAAAGACATTCGGGACGTTTTGGCCCTGGGCTTGCGCGACTTTCGGGCCGCGCCCCAGTTTGGTGCGTTCTTCAGCATGGTCTATGTGCTGGGCGGAATTGGCTTGGTGGCCCTTGGCGCCGGCACCATGACTTGGACCTTGGTGCTTAGTCTTGGGTTTCCGCTGATTGCGCCCTTCGCTGCCGTCGGCCTGTACGAGGTCAGCCGCAGGCTGGAGGCAGGGCAGCCATTGGACTGGCGCAGTGTCCTAGGGGTCGTATTGGCAGAGCGTAAGCGGCAGGTCCCATGGATCGGTGCGATCATCGTCATCGCTTTCCTGTTCTGGACCTTTCTGGCTCATATGATCTTTGCCCTTTTCATGGGGCTGTCTGCGATCACCAATATCTCGTCTTCCTATGAGGCGTTCCTGACCACGAATGGCCTGACCATGCTTGGGGTCGAGGCTATCGTCGGCTTTGCCTTCGCGCTTTTCATGTTCTGTATTGCCGTTGTCAGCCTGCCTCTGGCGCTGGACCGAGAGATCGACTTCGTCACCGCCATGCTGACCAGTATCAAAGTGGTCAAAGGGAATTTCCCGATCATGTTTGTCTGGGCCGTCGTGATTGCAGGATGCGTTCTGATTTCGATGATCCCGATATTCTTAGGCTTGTTTCTTAGCCTGCCGGTTCTGGGACATGCCAGCTGGCATATGTACCGACGCGCCCTGAAATAATCTTCTACAGGGGCAGTCGTCATAACTCGGGTGAGATAGGAGGTCGTCAAGATGTGCTGGAGCGAAGGAGCATCCCTTGCGATGGTCGGTATCGGCACCGTGGCGACAGTCGTGGCCCTCCGCCGAGGAGAACCGCGTGCCATACCTGCAGCACTGGGTTATTTTACCTTTATGGAGGCGCTTCAAGCGGCGGGCTATCAGGTGTTGAACGAATGTGGGGCAGTGGGAAACCAGACCGTCACCTTACTGTCTTATCTTCACATTGCGTTACAGCCGATTTTCATCAACGCTTTTGCAATGGCGATCACGCCGATTGGCGTGTCACAGGCTATGCGCCGTCGAGTATACCTGCTGTCGGCTTTAGCCTCTGCTTTCCTACTGTTGCGTCTGGTTCCGTTGGACTTTTGGGGTCCGTGTAAAGAAGGACAGGTTTTGTGCGCCCGCCAGTTCTGTACAGTCGCTGGCAACTGGCATTTGGGTTGGCAGGTGCCGCTGAACGATTTATGGGGTGCATTGATCGGACCTGTGTCCAAGGTTATCCAGTTCCCGGACTACTTGCTCGCGGTGTTCGTTTTGCCGCTTTTCTACGGGGCTTGGCGGTTCGTTGTATTTCACGCCGCTGTCGGACCATTGCTTGCGATGATCCTGACCGACAATCCGTTTGAGATGCCAGCGATTTGGTGCCTTTTCTCAATCGGGATTGTGCTTGGGGGAACAAGCTCGATCTTCAGGCAAAAAGTTTTTCAGGGACGGACTGTTTAAGCCGAAAACCAAAAGGGCACCGCGAACGGTGCCCTTTCAGATAATTTTTTGTGTAGAAGCTGATCAGGCTTTAGCGGCAGCTACGGCCGGCTTGGCGCCACCGTTGCTAAGCGGGTCGTCCTGACGCTGAACCGAACCTTCGAAATGCGCGCCGCTTTCGATGGCGATCGTTTTGTGGATGATGTCGCCTTCGACTTTCGCGGTCGATGTCAGGCGTACTTTCAAGCCACGTACACGACCGATAACGCGGCCATTCACAACCACGTCGTCCGCAACAACTTCGCCTTTGACAGTGGCGCCTTCGCCAACGGTCAGCAGGTGCGCGCGGATGTCACCTTCGACAACGCCTTCAACTTGGATGTCACCGGTAGTCTTCAGGTTGCCGGTGATAGTCAGGTCAGAAGACAGCACAGATGCCGGGGGTTTGGCTTTGGGTGCTGCGGGCGCTGCGGGTGCGGGTTTGTTCATAGTTGCTTTTTCCGGTGCTTTGTTTGCTTCGGGTTCACCGGCCTTTTTGGGGCCCGGCTCGTTGATTTTACTCTTAGAAAACATCTCTGGCTGCCTTGATGTAGTTCATCGGATTTACGGCCTTCCCATCCACACGCACTTCATAGTGCAAATGCGTGCCGGTAGAACGCCCAGAATTTCCCATAGCACCAATTCGGTCTCCGCGTGAAACTCTTTGTCCGACTTTGACGTGAATTTTCGACATATGCGCATAGCGCGTTTCGATACCGAACTCGTGCTGAATCTTTACCAACCGACCGTACCCCGAGGACCATCCGGCATGAATCACAACGCCATCAGCGGTGGAATGGATCGGAGTGCCATAAGAGGCGGCGAAGTCGGTACCTTTGTGCATCCGTCCCCAACGCGGACCATAACCGCTGGTGAAACGGAAGGCCGATTTGACCGGTACGGCAAAGGGCGTCTTCTCGGCGGCGATGCGATACATGTTCAGCCGATCAAGGTTTGTCAGGATCGCATTGGCGCGGATCTGTTCAGCGCTTTCAATGCCACCTTTCGTGGAGACCGTGATTGGGGTCAGGGGGCCGCCCACGCCGCTATAGCCGCTGCGGACCTGGTTCAGAAGGTTCTCGGTCGAAAGGCCTGCTTTCTCGAACATCTTGTCCAGCGGCTCGACCGAGACGGTCAGCGCGTCTTCCAACTGTTCAAAGATACGGCCCGTGCGCTCTTCTGTCAGCCTGCGGTCCAGTTCCAGTGCGTCGGCCCGTTCCATTGCCAAAGCGGCATCGGTCGCAATCAGGTCGCGCTCGGCAGCGGTTTGCTGCAGGGCGCCCGAAATGAATTGAAGTGTGTTCGACAGCTGCTCTGCCTGAGCGACGGCTTGGCCGTCTGCCGATTCCAGATTGTCCAGCTTGGCGCGGATCGCTTTGGTTTCGGCGCGCGCCGTATCCCGATCTGCAATCGCGGCGCTAAGTGACAGGCGCATGGCTTCAAGACCGGATTCCAACTCGCGGCGCTGTTCCTCTAGCGCCAGAAGCTCGGATTGCATCTTCGAAACTTCGGCCAGCGCGACGTTGAAACGTTCTTGCGCGGCTTGCGCCTCTTGCTGGCGCAGATCGCGATCACTGGCCAGCGCGTCAAGGCGCTGTTGATAGATGGCTTGCTCTTGCTGCGTGCGTTCACGCAGGTTCCCGGCGCCGATGGATTCCATCAGCATCACGGCAGCCGACAAGATCGCAAACGCCACGACGACAGTGCTTCCGCCCAAAGCAATAAGCTGGGTCAGTGGCCGAAGTCGGACAAAGCGCGTTTCCGTGTCGGTGCGCAAAAATAGCCGCTGTTCTGGCAGCAAGCGTTCAAGACTGTTGTTTAGACGGTCAGCAATACGTTTTGGCACGTTTTTTTGTAACCTTTCCCCATCGTGACCGCGCCTCCCACCGCACGGTCCCGAACTGATTACTCAGACTGAGGCGCTCACGCAAGAAATATGAACAAATAGTATATCCTTCGCGGATTCGTGCCGAGTGGCCCTGACTAGCCCTTAGGCTGGTCAGAAAGCGGCCAATAGAAGTCCGGCGGCAACCCGGCCTCGGCCCGTTTTTCCTCGTTGAAGGGCGGCTTCAGAGAGCCGGGGAAGTACTTGCGCACCAACTCGTGAAACGCGTCCTTAGGGTCATGATTGTCCCGCCCGCAGAGGAAGTGAAACCATTTCGACCCATAGGCGACATGGCCGACTTCTTCGGCATAGATCACTTTCAGCGCATCGACCACGCTGTCCAGCTTGGCCTTTTCGAACAGGGTGATCATGTTGGGGGTCACGTCCAGTCCGCGCGCCTCTAGCACCATGGGAACAACAGCAAGGCGGCCCATAAGATCATCCGCCGTGTCCTCGGCGGCGCGCCACATGCCTGCGTGCGCTGGCAGGTCGCCATAAAAGCTGCCTAGACCTTCCAGACAGTCGCAAACAAGGTTGAAATGCTTGGATTCCTCGTCCGCTGATTTGACCCAGTCGTCGTAAAAGCCGGGGGGCATCGGTACATGGCCAAAGCGTGCGATGATGTCCCAATGCAGGTCAACGGCGTTCAGTTCGATATGCGCAACGGCGTGAAGAATGGCCAGACGGCCCTTTTCGGACCCCGGCTTGCGGCGCGGCACATCGCGGGGATCCAGCAATTCGGGCTTTTCGGGCCGGGCAGGGAAGTCGGGTGGCGTGGCAGTTCCCACAGGCAGCATGTTGCCAGCCTTGCGCGCAGCAAACCATTCGGCGGCGTATTTGTGGGACAGGGCGGTTTTTTCGCGGCCATCGGCGGTCGATAGAACCTCGACCGCCATTTGCGTCAGGGTCTTCTCGCTCACAGGGACTGTACCGCTTCCAGAACTTCCTCGGCGTGGCCGGGTACCTTCACCTTGCGCCAGACCTTGGCGATGGTTCCATCAGCAGCGACCAAAAAGGTCGAGCGTTCGATGCCAAGGTGGGTCTTGCCATACATGCTTTTCTCTACCCAGACGCCATAGTCTTCACACATAGTGCTGTCGGCATCCGACAAAAGCGCGACCTCTAGCCCGTGCTTGGCGCGGAAGTTCTCGTGCTTTTTGATTGAGTCCTTAGAGATGCCGAAAACCTTCGCCCCGGCCTTTTCGAACTCTGGCAGAAGGCCGGTGAAGGCAATCGCCTCGTTGGTGCAGCCGGGGGTGTTGTCGCGCGGATAAAAGAACAGGACCACCGGCGCGCCCGCCAGATCGGACAGGCTAACAGGGTCGCCTCCATCCTGTGGCAGGGTGAAATTAGGTGCTTTTTCGCCGATGTCGGGCATTGGGCTTCCTCCAAGAAATTGCGGAACAGTCTGGACTTGCTGTTCCTTCGGCGGGAAGATAACGCCAGCTTCGGCAGAGGCAAGAGCACCCCAGCAATGGGCAACAAGATGAACGACACTCAGGAAGAGTCCAAACGCAAGACCCGATTGCACCGCTTTGAGTGGGGTGTAAGCCTGTTGTTGGTCTTGGCGGTTATTGTCGGTGCCATATACTTGTCGTTCACTGGCCGGATGGTGGCGATGCCGTGGCGCGTCACCGATTGGGTCGAGGACCGGTTGAACGAGCGTATCGCGCCGCTGCGGGTCAACCTTGCCCAGACAGCCGTCTTCCTGACCCGAACGGGCGAACCCCGCGTTTTGCTAAACGGTGTCGATTTCTATGATGCGGCCGATCAGCAGGTGGCCTCGTTACGTCAGGTGACGGCCACGCTACGGGGGCGCAGCCTGTTCACGGATGCGCCGATATTGCGTCATGTGGCCATTCAGGACGCACAGGCGGTATTGCGTCGCGACTTTAACGGACAATTGGCCATCGTGTTCGGCGAAGCCCGCCAAAGCGTTGGACGAGGGGCCACCCTTGTCGAGGTGTTGGACCAGATCGACGCCGTCTTTGCTGGCCCCTTGTTGACCGCCGTGGAAAGCATCGCGGTCGAACAGCTTAGCCTTTGGTACACAGATGATCGCAGCGGTCGGTCGTGGCTGGTGGACGACGGGCTGATGACCTTGGAGCAGACCGAGAAAGATCTGTCGCTGCAGGTCTTCTTCTCGGTTCTGAATGGGATGAGTGTCCCCGCCGAAGTCGCGATGAGTTTTGGCACAATGAAGGGGTCGCTGGCCTCGCGGCTGTCGGTCAGTTTCAGTGATGTGCCCTCGGTTGATCTGGCAGCCCAATCAGCGGCCCTTGCGTTTCTGTCAGTGATTGATGCGCCGATCTCGGGCGCGATGCGCACCGGGGTCGATGAAGAGGGCAATCTGACCCCGCTGAACGCCGCTTTGGAAATTGATCGCGGCGCCTTACGTCCGCTGGAAAGTGTCCCGCCGATCCAGTTCGAGCGTGGCCGCAGCTTTTTCAGCTATGACCCGCTGGAGAAGCGGTTCCAACTTAGCTCTCTAGAGGTCGACACAGAGGGGTTGCAGTTACGCGCCGAAGGGCAGGGGTTTCTTGGAGGCCTTGTAGACGGCTGGCCAACCTCTCTTGTCCTGCAAACGGGCTTTAGTCGGATCGCGCTGGACCCAGAAGGCGTGTTCGAAACCCCGGTGGTATTCGACAAAGGAGCCATGGACCTGAAGATCGATCTTGATCCGTTCAAGGTGCATTTGGGACAGCTGGCCTTGGTCGGCCCCACTGGTGAAGCCTATCACGCCTCCGGAGAGGTCGAGGCGCGTCCCGATGGCTGGCGCGTCGCTGTAGATGCTCAAGTCGAACAGACCGACCGGGACCGCGTGCTGGCCTTCTGGCCGCTTAACGCTGTGCCAAGGACACGTGAATGGCTAGAGACCAACATCTTTGGCGGCTCGTTCTCGGATGTGAACGCGGCACTTCGGCTGGTTCCCGACAAAGAGCCAGTGATCTCTTTGACCTTCGATTTTTCGGACGCGGATGTGCGGTTCATGAAGTATATGCCGCGCGCCAGGGACGGGTCCGGCTATGCCTCTATCAATGACAATAAGTTCACGCTGGTGGTGGACGAGGCAACCGTGACGCCACCCATTGGCGGTGATCTTAGCGCCGCGGGAACGGTTTTTCAGATCAAGGACATTCGGCAAAAACACCCTCCTACACAGATTAACGTACGAAGTGAGGGGCCGTTGTCAGCGACACTTTCGCTGCTGGATCAGCGACCGCTCAATATAATGCAGAAAGCCAATCTGCCTGTCGATTTGGCGCAGGGGAGTGCGGTATCCGAAACTCAAATCGACATGATCCTCAGGAAGGGCGTGCAAACTGAAGATATTAAATTCGAAACCAAGGGAACCCTTCTTTCCGTCGATACGGATAAGCTGGTCAAAGGGCGTCGGCTGCAGGCCGAACGACTGGACCTTACGGCGAATAATGACCGGATAGAGATATCTGGTCTTGGGACCATTGATGGCGTTGGGTTGCGCGCGGCATGGGGCCAAACGATTGGACCAGATCGCGATGGGGGCAGCCAGTTGTCAGGGCGGGTCAGCATCACGCCCGAGGCTTTAAAGACGTTCAATATCGCTCTGCCAGAAGGCAGCGTCTCTGGCCGCGGTGTGGGGTTGCTGGAATTGAACCTGCCCAAGGGCGCGCCTGCCAGTTTTCAGATGACCTCTGACCTTGATGGGCTTGCTCTGCGCCTGCCACAGCTGAACTGGTCCAGCCCTGCCGCCGCGACCGGCTCGCTTGAGGTCGCTGGTACGCTGGGACAACCCGCTCAGGTCGATCGGTTAAGACTGGACGCCTCGGGCCTGAAGCTGGAAGGCTCTGTAAACCTAAATGAAGATGGAACGCTGGATACCGTCAAGCTTGACCGGGTCCGGCTTGGCGGTTGGCTGGATGCACCGGTCACGCTTCGTGGCCGTGGCGCAGGGGGCAGCCCGGCGGTGTCTATCACCGGCGGTCTGGTCGACTTGCGTAACCTTCCCAAAAGCAATGGGGCAGGGGGTGGGTCCGGCGGAGAACCGATTGATGTGGCCCTTGACCGCCTGCAGATTTCCGATGGGCTATACCTTGGCGCGGTCCGCGGGGAATTGGTGCCCCAGTCCCGGATGAGTGGACAGTTTTCCGGCCTGGTGAACGGAGCCGCCCCGATCCGTGCGGCCCTGATCCCGGCGCAAAATGGCAGCGCGATCCGCGTGCGTTCGGACAACGCTGGCGAAGTGATGCGTGCAGCAGGTGTTCTGCAAAACGCGAATGGCGGGGAGATGGACCTGATCCTGAACCCCTTGCCCGAAGATGGGTTCTACAATGGCAATATGTCCGTGGACGGCCCGATCCGGGTCAAGGACGCCTCGGCGCTTGCTGAACTGCTTAGCGCGCTGTCGATCGTGGGCCTTCTGGAAATGTTGGACGGTGAGGGCCTGTCCTTTGCGGATTTGAATGTCGACTTCCTCTTGACCCCCAATGCGTTGCAGATCACATCAGCCGCGGCGACCGGACCGTCTCTTGGGATCTCGGCCGCCGGTGTCTTTGATATGGGCAACAAGCGTATGGATATTCAGGGCGTGATCTCGCCGATTTACATGTTCAATGCCGTCGGCAGCATCTTCCGCCGGGGCGAGGGGCTGTTTGGCTTCAACTATCGCATGAAGGGCGATCCCGCCGATCCGAAAATCTCGGTCAACCCACTGTCGATCCTGACCCCGGGCATGTTCCGAGAACTCTTCCGCCGCCCACCGCCACAGGTTGCCCAATGAAACTGTCCGATTTCGATTTTGACCTGCCGGAAGAGCTGATCGCCACCCGGCCCGCGAACCCGCGTACCTCGGCCCGGCTTTTGCACGCCGAAAGCGGTTCCATTGTGGATCGGAACGTCTTTGATCTGCCGCAGATCCTGCGACCGGGTGACCGACTGATCCTGAACAATACCAAGGTCATTCCTGCGCGCCTGTTTGGTCACCGACTGCGTGAAACCCCCGAGGGTCAGGTTTCGGCCAAGGTCGAGATCACTTTGTTAGAGCCTCAGGCCGATGGCAGCTGGAAAGCGCTGGCCAAACCGCTGCGCAAACTGCGCGAGGGTGAGGTGGTAACCTTCTCTGACGACTTGTCAGCCACCGTCACCGCCAAGGAAGAAGGAGAGCTGCGCTTGACCTTCAATCTGGCAGGCGACGATTTCGACGCGGCCTTGGCAGAGGTGGGCGCCATGCCGCTGCCGCCCTATATCGCCGCCAAGCGTGCAGCAGATGCTCGGGACAAGACGGACTACCAGACCGTTTTCGCTCGTCATTCCGGGGCAGTGGCCGCACCGACCGCGTCGCTGCACTTCGACCGCGCGCTTCTGGAAACGCTCGCTGATATGGGGGTCACCTTTACCGAGGTCACGCTGCATGTAGGCGCAGGCACCTTCCTGCCGGTCAAGGTCGACGATGTGACCAAGCACAAGATGCATGCCGAATGGGGGCAGGTCACGGCCGAGGCGGCCGACCAGATCAACCAGACCCGGGCTGAAGGCGGGCGCGTCATTCCCGTCGGCACCACGGCCCTGCGTCTGATTGAAAGCGCCGCAGAGCCCTCGGGCCCGATGAAGCCATGGCAGGGTGAAACGGATATCTTCATCCGCCCGGGCTATCAGTTCCGCGTCACCGATGGATTGATGACCAATTTTCATCTTCCGAAGTCCACCTTGATGATGCTGGTCTCGGCCCTGATGGGGGTGGACGAGGTCAAGGAAATCTACGCGCATGCCATCGCTGACGGCTATCGGTTCTTCAGCTACGGGGATTCCTCGCTTCTAATTCCCGCCAACTAGGTGCTTTTCCTACAAAAAATGCTGGACGTGACCCACTTTTCTGCGTGAAGGTAAGCTTACAGAGCAGAAAAAGGGCCACGCGCCCAGAAGCCGCGATTGGCCCCGTAAAACGGAGGCCCAAGCTATGGACCCGCAAGAGGTAATCGACTTTTGGGTAAAGGACGTCGGACCCAAAGGTTGGTACGAGCAATCCGACGAACTTGATCAGACAATTCGCGATCGTTTCATGGACGTCTGGGAATGCGCCAGAGACGGCAAGCTGCATGGATGGCTGGCATCCGCAGAAGGGATCTTGGCCTATTTGATCGTCACGGACCAATTTCCAAGAAACATGTTCCGAAATGATCCCCGGGCGTTTTCCACCGACCGCCTCGCACGTGCCGCAGCGAAGCAGGCCGTCGATCAGGACTTTGACATGCGTGTCGCGGAACCGGAACGGCAGTTCTTCTATCTGCCGATGATGCATTCGGAATGCCTGACAGATCAGGATCGCTGCGTGCGCCTTATGATGCTTGGCATGTCCGCTGATAGCAGCGTGCTGCACGCACGGGCCCATCGAGAGATCATTCGCAAGTTCGGGCGGTTTCCTTACAGAAATGAGGCTTTGTCCAGAAATAGCTCTGAAGAAGAGTTGGCGTTTATAAATCAAGGAGGCTACGGCGCGATCGTTCGTGAATTACAGGCAGCGGCATAGCTATGCGCAGCAAGCATTTCGGGATTGCGCCCGAAAACCGGTTTAGGATTGAACCAAGCGTTGATGCAAATCGAAATATAGTTTAATGCCAAACTAATTTCGGACGGAGGACGATAAATGGCTGGCAATTCTTACGATGTTGTTGTGATTGGCGCAGGACCGGGCGGCTATGTGGCTGCGATCCGTGCGGCGCAACTGGGGCTGAAAACCGCTGTGGTCGAACGTGAACACCTTGGTGGGATCTGTCTGAACTGGGGGTGCATCCCGACCAAAGCGTTGCTGCGCTCGTCCGAGGTCTTCCACCTGATGCATCGTGCAAAAGAATTCGGCCTGAAAGCCGACGGGATCGGCTATGATCTGGACGCCGTCGTCAAACGTTCTCGTGGTGTTGCGGGCCAGCTGTCTGGCGGCATTGGCCACCTGCTGAAGAAAAACAAGATCACCGTTGTCATGGGCGAAGCGACCATCCCTGCGAAGGGCAAGGTCAGCGTCAAGACCGACAAAGGCACCGAAGAACTAACCGCCAAGAATATCGTTCTGGCCACCGGCGCGCGTGCTCGGGAACTGCCGGGTCTGGAAGCCGACGGCGATCTGGTTTGGACTTACAAACACGCTCTGCAGCCGCCACGCATGCCGAAGAAACTTCTGGTTATCGGGTCTGGCGCCATCGGCATCGAATTCGCCAGCTTCTACAACACGCTTGGCGCCGACACGACCGTGGTCGAGGTAATGGACCGCGTTCTGCCGGTGGAAGACGCCGAAATTAGCGCCTTCGCCAAGAAAGCCTTCGTCAAACAAGGCATGAAGATCATGGAAAAAGCCATGGTCAAGCAGCTGGATCGCGCCAAGGGCAAGGTCACCGCGCACATTGAAGTGGGCGGCAAGGTCGAGAAGCAAGAGTTTGACACCGTGATCTCGGCCGTGGGCATCGTTGGCAACGTCGAAGGTCTGGGTCTGGAGGAGCTGGGCGTCAAGATCGACCGCACCCACGTTATCACTGACGAATTCTGCCGCACCGGTGTTGATGGCCTCTATGCCATCGGCGACATCGCAGGCGCACCGTGGCTGGCCCACAAAGCCTCGCATGAAGGTGTCATGGTCGCTGACCTGATCGCCGGCAAACACGCCCACCCGGTTAAGCCCGAAAGCATCGCCGGCTGCACCTACTGCCACCCGCAGGTCGCTAGCGTCGGTTACACCGAGGCGAAGGCCAAGGAACTGGGCTACGACATCAAAGTTGGTCGCTTCCCCTTCATCGGCAACGGAAAAGCGATTGCCTTGGGTGAACCCGAAGGCATGATCAAAACCGTCTTTGACGCCAAAACTGGTGAACTACTTGGTGCCCACATGGTTGGTGCCGAAGTGACCGAGATGATCCAGGGCTACGTCGTTGGGCGCCAACTGGAAACCACCGAGGAAGATCTGATGAACACCGTCTTCCCGCACCCGACCTTGTCGGAAATGATGCACGAAAGCGTTCTGGACGCCTTCGACCGCGTCATCCATATGTAAGAAGACCCCGGCATTGCGGGGCACGAAGAGGCCCCGCCAATGTCTGACACAGTTAAAACCGATACTCTTACGGTTCTGACCATCTGGGTCGCAGGCCTTTGCGCCGCGGCCCAATTTGCTAAGATTAGTGTTTCCTATCAACATCTTGGCGAGATCTACCCCGATGCTGGCGCGTCGTTGGGGCTGGCTGTATCGCTGATTTCCTTTCTGGGGGTCCTGCTTGGGGCCGTCGCGGGCGTGTTGGTCGCAGGCATGGGCTATCGCAAGGTTTTGGTGATTGGCCTGACCATCGGGGCGCTGATGTCTTTGGTGCAATCGACACTTCCGGCTTTCCCCGTGTTTCTGACCTCTCGTCTGCTTGAAGGGATATCCCACCTTGCCATCGTGGTGGCCGCGCCGACCCTGATCGCCAACGTATCCGCCCCGCGTCACCATCCCGCTGTCATGACATTGTGGAGCTGTTTTTTCGGCGTCGCCTATGCGCTTTTCGGTTGGGGCGGGGTCCCGCTGGTCGAGGCCTATGGACCCGGGCGCCTGTATCTGCTGCACGGGCTGGCCTGTATCGCGATGGCCGCCATCCTGATGCTGGTCTTGCCAAAAGGCACGGTCGCTCGCTCGGCGCTGCCTAAACTTGGTGAGATGCTCCGAAGACACATCGCGATCTATCGCTCGCCCTTCACCAGTTCTGCGGCCTTGGGCTGGCTGTTCTATACACCCACCTTCGTGGCCTTGCTGACATTGCTTCCGTCACTTGCTGGCGAGGGTCGGGGCGGCTTTCTGGTGATCTGGATGCCGCTGGTCAGCATCGCGGCCTCACTCACCGTTGGCGTTTTCATGCTTCAACGTCTACAGGCGCATCTGGTGCTGATGATCGGGTTCGCCGGGGCAGCAGTGGCGGTTGCATTGGTGTGGATCACCGGATCGGCGGTTGGGCCGTTCTTCGGCTTGGCGGTGTTCTGGGGGCTCATTCAAGGGGCAGGGTTTGCCATGGTGCCGCAACTGAATGACGGCGCCGGTCAGCAATCTTTGGCCAACGGGGCGCTGGCGCAGATGGGGAACCTTGGCAATCTGTGCGGCACCCCTATATTCGCCCTGATCCTTGCTGGCGGGGGCGCAGAGGCCGTTTACTATGGCTTGATCTCCATTTTCGCGATCGCGATTGTGTTGCAAGTGGTTTTGGCAAAGCTGCGGGCACGCTGACCCGCATTAAGCAAATCGTCATATTCACTATTTGTTCTCATTTTTTAGTTGGAGACTCAGCGGCGGTCAACTATCTGTTAGGAATTCAATCCGAGGTAAGGCATGGCCGAGCTGAAAAAGATCGAGGTGCGCGGCGCGCGCGAGCATAACCTCAAGTCGATTGACGTCGATATTCCGCGGGACGAACTGGTGGTAATCACTGGCCTGTCCGGCTCTGGCAAGTCGTCGCTGGCCTTTGACACGATCTATGCCGAAGGGCAGCGCCGCTATGTCGAAAGCCTGTCTGCCTATGCGCGTCAATTTCTGGACATGATGGAAAAGCCCGATGTGGATCACATCGCGGGTCTGAGCCCGGCGATTTCCATCGAACAGAAGACCACGTCCAAGAACCCGCGTTCGACCGTGGGGACCGTGACCGAAATCTATGACTACCTGCGTCTGCTCTTTGCTCGCGCGGGGACGCCCTACAGCCCTGCAACCGGCCTGCCGATCGAGGCGCAGCAGGTGCAGGACATGGTCGACCGCGTGATGACCATGGAGGAAGGCACACGCGCCTATCTGCTGGCCCCCATCGTGCGCGACCGAAAGGGCGAATACCGCAAGGAGTTCCTTGAACTGCGCAAGCAGGGCTTCCAGCGCGTTAAGGTAGATGGAGAGTTCTATGAGCTCGACACGCCGCCCACGCTGGACAAGAAATACCGCCACGACATTGACGTGGTCGTTGACCGGATCGTCGTGCGAGAGGGGCTGGAAACGCGCCTCGCTGACAGCCTGCGCACCGCGTTGGACCTTGCTGACGGCATCGCCGTGCTAGAGACCGCCCCGAAAGAGGGTGACCCTGATCGCATTACCTTCAGTGAAAACTTTGCCTGTCCCGTCAGCGGCTTCACCATCCCTGAAATCGAACCGCGCCTGTTCTCGTTCAACGCCCCCTTCGGCGCATGCCCAGACTGCGACGGCCTGGGAAAAGAGCTGTTCTTTGACGAACGTCTCGTCGTGCCCGACGCGGCGCTTACCGTCTATAACGGCGCGCTCGCCCCATGGCGCAAGGGTAAATCGCCCTATTACCGCCAAACGATCGAGGCCATTGCCCGCCACTATGAATTCGACAAAGACCTGCCGTGGAAGGACCTTCCAGCCCACGTCAAACAGGTCTTCCTGTATGGCTCTGGCGAAGAGGAAATTCAGTTCCGCTATGACGAAGGCGGGCGCGTCTATCAGGTCTCTCGCGTGTTCGAAGGCGTCATCCCCAACATGGAACGCCGCTACCGCGAGACCGATAGCAACTGGATCCGTGAAGAGTTCGAGAACTACCAGAACAATCGCCCCTGCGGCGCCTGCGGGGGTTACCGCCTGCGGGACGAGGCTTTGGCCGTCAAAATCGCAGGTCTGCACGTGGGGCAGGTCGTCGAAATGTCGATCAGGGATGCCTACGACTGGTGCGAGTCTGTTCCAGGCCATCTGACCGCCCAAAAGAACGAAATCGCCCGCGCGATCCTGAAAGAGATCCGCGAACGGCTTGGGTTCCTGAACAACGTGGGTCTTGAATACCTGACCATGTCGCGTGCCTCTGGCACCCTGTCGGGTGGTGAAAGCCAGCGTATCCGGCTTGCAAGCCAGATCGGGTCCGGCCTGACGGGTGTGCTGTATGTGCTGGATGAACCCTCGATCGGGTTGCACCAGCGCGACAATGGCCGCCTGCTGACCACGCTGAAGAACCTGCGCGATCAGGGCAACACCGTGATCGTGGTTGAACACGACGAAGAAGCCATCCGCGAGGCGGATTATGTCTTCGACATCGGTCCGGGGGCAGGGGTGCACGGTGGGCAGATCGTTGCCCAGGGCACGCCAGATGAAATCACCAATGACCCCGCCTCTCTGACGGGCCAATACCTGTCTGGTGCGCGCGAGATCGCCATCCCTGCCGAGCGGCGCAAAGGCAATGGCAAGAAGATCACCGTCAAGAAAGCCTCTGGCAACAACCTCAAGGATGTGACCGTCGACTTCCCGCTTGGCAAGTTCGTCTGCGTGACCGGTGTGTCGGGCGGGGGCAAATCCACCCTGACCATCGAGACCCTGTTCAAGACCGCCAGCATGCGCCTGAACGGCGCGCGGCAGACGCCGGCCCCGTGTGAAACGATCAAGGGTCTGGAACTGCTTGATAAAGTCATCGACATCGACCAACGCCCGATTGGTCGGACCCCGCGGTCGAACCCCGCCACCTATACCGGCGCTTTCACCCCGATCCGCGACTGGTTCGCTGGTCTGCCCGAGGCGAAAACCCGCGGTTACAAGCCCGGCCGTTTCAGCTTCAACGTCAAAGGCGGGCGGTGCGAGGCCTGTCAGGGCGATGGCGTCATCAAGATTGAAATGCACTTCCTGCCCGACGTCTATGTCACCTGCGAAACCTGCAAAGGCGCGCGGTACAACCGTGAAACGCTGGAGGTGAAATTCAAAGGCAAGTCCATCGCTGACGTGCTGGATATGACCGTTGAAGACGCAAAAGAGTTCTTCAAGGCCGTGCCTTCAATTCGCGACAAGATGAACGCGCTGTCCCGGGTCGGGCTTGATTATATCAAGGTCGGTCAGCAGGCCACGACCCTGTCAGGGGGCGAGGCGCAGCGGGTCAAACTGTCGAAAGAGCTGTCAAAACGCGCCACGGGCCGGACGCTGTATATCCTCGACGAACCGACGACGGGTCTGCATTTCGAAGACGTGCGCAAGCTGTTGGAAGTGCTGCACGAGCTGGTCGAACAGGGCAACAGCGTCATCGTGATCGAGCATAACCTGGACGTCATCAAGACCGCCGACTGGATCATCGACATCGGCCCCGAAGGTGGTGACGGTGGTGGAGAGATCGTTGCAGAAGGGACGCCCGAAGACGTCGCAGAGGAACCGCGCAGTCATACGGGGCGTTATCTGAAGGACATCCTGAACGCGCGAAAGGTCGCCGCGGAATAGGCTAGTTGTCCAGCAGGTCCGACAAAACCCCGACGACCTCCAGAATTTCGCGGGTTTCTGGGTCGACCCGCACGACCTCTTCGTCGAGCTGGTAATAGGTCTGATCCATGTCCAACCGGTACTTCCAAAGATCCTCGACACGCCGATAGCGATCGTCGATGCGGTCACGCGCCTCGTCGTCCTTCTTTGCCTGACCGGGCGGGGTGCACTTGGGGTCCTTCTTGGCCAGACCCGGTGGGCAGCCGCCGACACCATATCCTACAGCCGCCTTATCGGCCCCGTTCCCTTTGGGCTTAGCCTTACCGTTGCCTTGGGCAATGGCGCTGCCGGTTGCGATCAACGACAAAATGGCGGCTAGGGCGAGGGGGGCTTTGATCGGGGACATAGGGGCTCCTTCAATGGCGCTGTCCCCAATGTGCGCGGCTTTTCTCGATCACGCAACCGCAAGCCCATTTGATGCGCGGATGTATGCACAGGTTCTGTACGCTTTCTGTACGGGTTCTGTATGGCTTTTCAGAGCGTTCCATTAGGGCCGGACGAGAAAAGTAGAGCTGAACGATTCAGCATCCATGACTGGCGAAGCTAGGTCGACATCCGGTCGATGTCTGAAAAACAAAGGGCGGCCGAAACGACCGCCCAAAGTCCGTAAGGTCTAGGCCTCTGCGTCTTTCTTCATCGGGCAGGTGCTAAGCCCGACGATGGAATACAGCGGGCAGCTCGACATCAATCCGGTCGCCAGCGGCACGATCCCGATCAGGAACCAAAGGTTCTGGGTAAAAGCAAAAGCGGCCAGCAAAGCAAGGCCAACAACGATGCGAAGGGTGCGGTCAATCCCGCCAACGTTCTTTTTCAACATGACCATCTCCTATGTCACTAAATGCAATGTTATAAGAAATTGGCCGATCCGTCTGTAACTCCTGTCACACTTGGAATTACAATTCCGAAACTTCAGCACGTTGACCTAGGCCATCGCGGTCAAGAACCGTGATCCGCCCCCGGCCCAGTTCCACCAAACCGTCGCGCGCGAAGGCGGCCAGTTTTCTGGCGACAACTTCCCGGGCGGAACCCACGATGGTGGCCAGTTCCGATTGGGTGGCGGTTACCTCATTCCGGTCGCCGCTGCGCGCCAGCAATGCCTGCGCCAAGCGTGCCTCAACTCGAAGAAAGGCAACTTTTTCAAGAAGTTGCATCATTGTTTGCATACGTGATGCGAAGGTCGCAAAGACGAGGTTGCGAAACCCTTCTGACTGTCCGAGCAAATCCAGAAATACGGCTTTCGGAACAAGTACCAACTTCACATCGGTCTCGGCATAAGCCTCGGCCGAATAGTTTTCATTTCCGATGAGCCCAAGCGTTGTCTGAATACAGGACTGCCCAGGGGTGACTTCGTACAGCAGCAGGTCGCGGCCTGATGCACTGGTCAGGCAGACATTGATCCGGCCTTCCAGTGGAATGACGTAACCGGTCACGGCATCACCGGGCCGGAACAATACGGTGTCCGAGGGAACCGAACTGACCGGCAATCCGTTCAGAACTTCCTTCGCCTCAGTGTCTAGTGAGGCAAGAGAAGGGGATTGCTCGGTCCAGTTCATGCAGGCAGCCTAGGCTTTGCGGCCTCGTTTTTCAAACCGGGGCAGCATGGCGCTGAAATCGGTGCCAGCGCCGTTTTCCTTTTCTACGAATTGCTCGTAGAGCGCCGTCGCGATCTGGCCCATTGGCGTGTCCGCGTCTGCGGCTTCTGCGGCCTGCTGTGACAGGCGCAGGTCTTTCAGCATCAGGTCGGATGCGAAGCCGGGTTTATAGTCATTGTCCGCCGGCGATTGCGGGCCCACACCGGGGGCCGGGCAATAGGCGTTCATGGTCCAGCTATACCCGGAAGAGGTGCTGACGACATCGAACATCTTCTGCCGATCAAGGCCCAATTTGTCAGCCAAAGCAAAGGCTTCGCAGGTCGCGATCATGGTCACGCCAAGGATCATGTTGTTACAGATCTTCGCGGCTTGGCCGGCGCCAGAGGCCCCGCAATGCACTGCTTTTTGCCCCATGATGTCGAACAGGGGATCGACCTTGGCAAAGGCCTCATCCGAACCGCCCGCCATGAAGGTCAGCGTGCCCGCCGCCGCGCCACCGATCCCGCCAGAGACCGGTGCGTCGATTGCCAGAACACCGGTTTGATTGGCTTTGTCAGCAACTGCGCGTGCGCTTTCCACGTCAACGGTCGAACAATCGCAGAGCACAGAGCCTTCCGCCATCAAGGGCAGAACCTCATCCGCAACGCTGCGCAGGATCGCGCCGTTGGGCAGCATGGTAATCACGACATCTGCACCCTTGGCGACGTCGGCGGCAGTCTCGGCCTTGGTCACGCCTTCGGGGCAGGGGGCGGTCAGGTCAAATCCGGTGACCTCGTGCCCTGCAGCCGTAAGGTTGGCGGCCATGGGCGCGCCCATGTTGCCCAGACCGATAAATCCGATTTTCATGTCTCTTCTCCCTCAAATTTCAAACCGTCCTCTTCCAGCGGTGCCAGCATTGCGGCGACTTCTGCCTCGCTGACGTCCTCTAGCGCGGCATGGCGCCAGTTGGGGTTACGGTCTTTGTCGATGATGGCTGCACGAATTCCTTCCAGGAAATCAGCCTGTTCTCCGGAACGATAAGTGAAGCGAAACTCTGTCCGCAAGGCACCTTCGATCGTGTTCAACTCGCGTACACGACGGATGATTTCAATCGTGCAGGCCACGGAAAGGGGCGAGTTCCGGCGTAGCGTTTTCAATGTCGTTGCGGCGAACTCGCCATCGTCATTGCCCAGACTGGACGCGATCAGGGCTGCAGAGTCCGCGCCGAAATGCGTGTCAATCTGGTCCTGAAGTTCGGACAAGGGCGCGGTGGGCAGGGCAAGCGCTGCCGCTTCTATCAGTCCCGCATCACCGGTCTCTTCCAACTGCGCGATCAGGTCTGGCCATTGGTCTTCCGGAACGTAGTGGTCCGCGAAGCCAACAAAGATTGCATCGCCGGGGCCCATGCGCGCGGCGGTGGTGCCAAGATACTCTCCTAACCGGCCCGGCGCGCGGGCAAGGATCAGAGAACCGCCCACGTCAGGGATCAGGCCGATGCCAACCTCTGGCATCGCAATCTTACAACTGTCACCGACCACTCGGTGCGAGCCGTGACAGCCAACCCCGACGCCGCCGCCCATGACGAAGCCTTGAAGAAAGCTGGCTACAGGCTTGGGGAAATTGAAGATTTTGGCGTTCATGCGATATTCGTCACGCCAGAACTTCCGCCCGTATTCGAAATCGCCTTTGGTTCCGGTGTCGTACATTTCCTGAATGTCGCCACCCGCGCAGAAGGCTTTCTCGCCCTCTGCATCCATGACAATCATCTTGACCCGGTCGTCATCTCGCCACGCGTCAAAGGCGTCTTCAACTGCCAGAGCCATTTCATAGCTGAGCGCATTCAGCGCCTTGGGGCGGGTCAGGGTGATCCGACCCGTCTGGCCGACGATGCGAATGTTGATGTCGCTCATGCACGGGACTCCAGCATTTGCCGGGCGACGATGACGCGCATGATTTCATTGGTGCCTTCAAGAATTTGGTGCACGCGCAGGTCGCGGACCAACTTCTCGATCCCGTAGTCGGACAAATAGCCATAACCGCCGTGCAACTGCAGACATTGATCCACGATACGGCTGCCCGCTTCGGTCACGAATTTCTTCGCCATGGCGCAGAACTTGGTGGCATCCGGGGCCCCGGTATCCAGTTTCCATGCGGCCTGCCGCAGGAAGGTGCGGGCGGCCTGAAGCTCGATCTCCATATCAGCCAGACGGAATTGCAGCGCCTGGAACTGGTCGATGCTTTTGCCAAATGCCTTGCGTTCGCCCATGTAGGTCAGGGTGGCGTCCAGCGCTGCCTGAGCGGCACCAAGCGAGCAGGCCGAGATGTTCAAACGACCGCCGTCCAGCCCCATCATCGCATAGCGAAAGCCCTGACCTTCTTCACCCAGAAGGTTATTCGCGGGCACTTTGCAGGCATCCATCTGTACCTGACGGGTTGGTTGCGACCGCCAGCCCATCTTGCTTTCCAACCCGCCGAACGACAGCCCCTCGGCACCGTCTTCGATCACCAAGGCCGAAATCCCCTTCGGTCCTGCATCCCCGGTGCGGGACATCACGATATAGGCATCAGCATACCCACCGCCCGAGATGAAGGCTTTGGTGCCGGTCAGGCTGTAACCCTCGTTTGTCTTTTCAGCGCGGGTTTTCAATGCCGCTGCGTCCGAGCCAGAACCCGGTTCGGTCAGGCAGTAGGCAAAGAATTTTTCCATTGTGACAGCAGGCGCTAACAGGCGTTCGTGCTGTTCGGGAGAGCCAAACTTGTCCAGCATGGCCGCGCACATGTTGTGGATCGACAGGAAAGCCGCAACAGAGGGGCAGGCCATCGATAGTGCTTCGAACACCAATGTCGCATCCAGCCGAGACAGGCCAGAGCCGCCGTTTTCCTCGCGAACGTAGATCCCTCCAAGGCCAAGCTCGGCCAATTCGCGCCAAAGCTCTTTCGGGATGGTGCCGGCCTTTTCCCATTCTTCTGCGTGAGGCGCGATATTGTCAGCGGCAAAGCTGCGCGCCATGTCGAAGATGGCTTCCTGCTCTTCGCTCAATGCGAAATCCATGGGTGTCCTCCCTGACGTCAAAGAATTGAACGCGTGTTTAATTCTTGATTGTTACACCAGTGTTACGGGCTGTTAAAGATCAGCGTGAAATTCCTCGACCAGCAGGTCCACAACCGACTTCAGCGCAAGTTCTTCACTGTTCTCGTTTTCAAGCGCAGTGCTATAGGCAGCGCGCTGTCTGTCAGCGGAAGTCCCGGTGCCAAGAATGTTCGCAACGGCCTCGACCTCGTGGCGGCACTTCAGGGTATCCATGTCTTCTTCAAGCAGCTCGAACAACTCGATCAAGAGGTGCGAAATCGGTTTGACGGAACGAGACCCGAAATCGATTAATCCTTCCGAGATTCCATAGCGTTGCGCGCGCCAGCGGTTCTCGGAAATCAGGAAATTATCATAAATGCGCCAGCGTTGGTTGTTCCGCGCCAGACGACGCAGCATGCGGGTCAGGCATTGGGTGATCGCAGCAAGGGAAAGCGTGTTTTCCAGCAATGGCGACACGTCGCAAATGCGCGATTCAATCGTCGGGAACCGAGCAGACGGACGCAGGTCCCACCAGATTTTTGAGCTGTCTTCGATCATGCCAAGGTTGACCAGCAACTCGACCGAACGCTGGTACTCAGCCCAACTGTCGAACTGCGGGGGCAGGCCAGTCCGAGGCAGGTTGTCGAAGACCGTCAGGCGATAGCTGTTCAGCCCGGTGTCCATGCCTTGCCAAAAGGGGGAAGAGGCGGACAAAGCCAGCATGTGAGGCAGGAAGTAGCTAAGCTGATTAACAAGGTCGATCCGTTGGTCCTTGTCATCCACTCCGACGTGGACGTGCATACCGCAGATCAACATCCGCTGCGCGACACCTGCCAGATCTTTGGACAGGTCGTTATAGCGTTCCTTGTCGGTGTGATGCTGTGCCCGCCACTCTGCAAAGGGGTGGCAAGAGGCCGCAATCGGGGCCAGCCCATGTTTCTTTGCGATCTTCGCAACGGTCGAGCGCAGCTTCTTTAGGTCTTCGCGGGCTTCACCGATATCTTGGCAAACACGGGTCCCTATCTCTACCTGGCACTGCAAAAATTCGGGGCTGAATTGACCCTCTAGTTCCGCACCGCACTCCGTCATCAGGGCTTCGGGGGCCTCCGCCAAAGCGCCTGTCTGGGGGTCGACAAGAAGATATTCCTCTTCAATGCCAATGGTATAGCTGGGATCTGAAAGGGACATGGGCTCACCTGATTGGTTCGGTTACCTGATTTCAGCAGGAAAGCGGCCCGGGGGCAAGAATGCTCCGTGGCCCAGTAGGGCCACGGAAAGATCTTAGCGGATGGATCAGTCCATCTGTTTGAAGTTGAATTCGGACCCTTCTTTGATGCCCGAGAACCAGCGCGCGGTGACCGTCTTTGTCTTGGTATAGAAGCGGAACGCGTCTGCGCCGTATTGGTTCAGGTCGCCAAAGGCCGACTTTTTCCAACCACCGAAGCTGAAGTAGGACAGCGGAACCGGGATCGGGAAGTTGATGCCGACCATGCCAACGTTCACTTTGTTCGCGAAATCGCGTGCAGTGTCGCCATCGGCTGTAAAGATCGAGGTGCCGTTGCCGTATTCGTTCTTCATCACCAGATCCAGCGCCTCGGCGTAGCTGTCGGTGCGCACGGTGGACAGGACCGGACCAAAGATTTCCTCTTTGTAGATGTCCATGTCCGGCGTGACGTTGTCGAACAGCGACGGGCCGATGAAATAGCCATCTTCATAGCCCTGTAGCGAGAAGCCACGACCGTCGATCTTCAGGTCGGCGCCTTGCGCTACGCCAGAGTCGATCAGACCGGTGATGCGTTCTTTCGCAGCAGCGGTGATGACGGGGCCATAGTCCACGTCTTCTTCCGAGGTGTAGGGACCAACCTTGAGTTTCTCGACACGCGGGATCAGGCGTTCGATCAGCGCATCGGCGGTTTCCTGACCGACCGGAACAGCGACAGAGATCGCCATGCAGCGTTCGCCAGCCGCGCCGAAACCTGCGCCGACCAGAGCGTCAGCGGCCTTGTCCAGATCTGCGTCGGGCATGATGATCATGTGGTTCTTCGCGCCACCAAAGCACTGAGCACGTTTGCCGTTCTCAGCCGCACGGTGATAGATGTAATGCGCGATCGGGGTCGAGCCGACAAAGCCCACAGCCTGAACCGTATCGTTGTCCAGAATTGCGTCTACGGCCTCTTTGTCGCCGTTCACAACCTGCAGAACACCATCGGGCAGGCCTGCTTCTTTGAACAGCTCTGCCAGACGCAGTGCGGTCGAGGGGCAGCGCTCGGACGGTTTCAGGATCATCGCGTTACCGGCGGCAATCGACGGGGCCATCTTCCAAAGCGGGATCATGGCCGGGAAGTTGAACGGTGTGATGCCTGCAACAACACCCAGAGGCTGGCGCATCGAATACAGGTCGATGCCCGGACCGCCGTCGTTCATGTATTCGCCCTTCAACAGGCTCGGGGCACCCATGCAAACCTCGACGACTTCCAGACCACGCTGCACGTCACCACGTGCGTCGGGCAGGGTCTTGCCGTGTTCTTTGGAAACCAGTTCTGCCAGCTCATCCATGTGCTCATTGATCAGAGCACCGAATTTCATGATGACGCGTGCGCGGCGCTGCGGGTTGGTGGCACCCCAGCCGACTTGCGCCTCTGCGGCTTTGGCGACAATTGCGTCGACCTCAGCTTTGCTGGCCAGCGGGACTTTGGCCTGAACTTCGCCAGTGGCAGGGTTGAAGACGTCGCTGAAGCGACCGGTGGTGCCGGCAACATATTCGCCGTTCACATAGTGTTTGAGTTCTTCCATGGGGTCCTCCGATACGTAGTTGCCGGAAGAATATACTTGCGAAAATACAAAATGAAGGCGAAATATGGCAAAGATATATTGCAAAAATGCAAGGCTAGCCGATGGCGGAAAATTGGGATGATCTACGTGTTTTTCTAGCGGTAGCACGCGCTGAAAGTCTTGGACGCGCAAGCCAGATTGCCAAGCAGGACCCGGCAACCCTAAGTCGCCGGATCAAGCGGTTGGAAGACCATCTTGGCGTCCCTCTCTTTCTGAAGTCCCCACAAGGCTATGGGTTGACCGAAGCCGGTGAGAGGTTACGGAAATATGCAGAAGCCTCGGAAGTGGCCTTCAATACCGGTGCCGCAGAGTTAAGCGGTTCAGCCGAGACGCTGGCCGGGGCCTTCCGGATTGGGGCCCCCGATGGCTGCGCTAATTTCGTACTACCACAAGTTTGCGCAAAGATCGCAGATGAGCATCCTGATTTGGAAATCCAGATCGTGGCACTGCCGCGTGTGTTCAACTTAACCCGCCGCGAGGCTGACATGGCGATCAGCGTGTCACCCCCGACAGCGGGGCGCCTAACAGTGCAAAAGATCACGGACTATCATCTGCATCTGGCCGCGCATGAGGACTATTTAAACGCACATCCCAAGATCGAAACTATGGACGATCTACGTGGGCATCGGATCACCGGCTATATCTCTGACATGATTTTTGACAAAGAGTTGGACTACTTCGGCCAACTCGGCGAGGTGCCAGCGCAATTTACCTCAAATTCATTCTCTGTGCAGTTCAATCTGGTCAGGCAGGGCTACGGGGTCGGTATCTTGCATGACTTTGCCGTGCCGATCTGGCCAGGGTTGAAGCGCATTCTGACCGATCAGTTGTCGCTGACGCGAAGTTTCTATCTGGTGCGTCATGCTGACGACCGGCAACAAGCCCGCCAAAACCGGATGGCGCGACTCTTGGCCGACGGAATCCGCGGCGAAATAGCACGACTGGAGAGCTTGGCTTGACAGTCAGATAAGTTTTGGACGACGCTGAAGAAAATGACAGGAGGACAGCAATGCTTGTAAACCAGATTCTGAAAAATAAGCCTCAGTCGGGTGTTATTAGCATCGCGCCCGGCGCGACCCTTGCCGACGCAGCGACCTTGCTGTCAGAGCGTAAGATCGGTTGCGTCGTGGTCTCGGAAGATGGGTCCAAGCTGGACGGCATCTTGTCCGAGCGCGACATCGTCCGCGAACTTGGCAAGCGCGGTCCATCCTGCATGGCTGACACCGTTGACGCGATCATGACCAGCGAGATTAAAACCTGCGTTGGGACTGAAGACGGCGAAGTCATTCTACAGCGCATGTCCGAAGGCCGCTTCCGCCATATGCCCGTAATGGAAGGGGACAGTGTCGTCGCTCTGATCTCGATCGGGGACGTGGTTCAGGCCCGGATTTCAGAGCTCGCGATGGAAAAAGACGCGCTTGAAGGCATGATTATGGGCCACTAGGCCCTTCTTACTTGCATCCGGCAGCGCAATATTGTTGCGTGACGAAAAATTAAGGAGCTGGCATGCGCGTCGGACTTTATCCCGGGACATTTGACCCTATTACCCTAGGTCATATCGACATCATTCGTCGGTCCGCTCAACTGGTGGATCGGCTTGTCATCGGCGTTGCGATCAACCGCGACAAGGGCCCGCTGTTCAGCTTGGAAGAGCGCGTCGCCATGGTTGAAGCTGAATGCGCGGCTCTTTCGGAAGAGACGGGCACAGAGATCGTCTCTCATCCGTTTGAAAACCTCTTGATCCACTGCGCACAAGACGTCGGAGCTTCGGTGATCTTCCGGGGCCTGCGGGCTGTGGCGGATTTTGAGTATGAATATCAAATGGTTGGCATGAACCGCGCCATGGATGATACGATCGAAACCGTCTTCCTTATGGCCGAGGCCCGGCATCAGGCAATTGCGTCAAAGCTGGTCAAAGAAATCGCGCGTTTGGGTGGCGACATTCATAAGTTCGTCACGCCAGAGGTAGAGAAAGCTTTGCGCAATCGCTTGCCTTAAGTGATCTTGGACAACGCGCTGGCGATTTCTGGATCTTGGATTAGCTTTTCCAGTTCGACATTCAGGCGCGGAAGATAGCGAAGAATGCTAGTATCTTCAAAGTTGTTGCGGTCGTTGCGGGCGAAATATTCGTCGTCGTGCCTCACCGTCGTGTCGCCTTTATAGCGGTCGCCAAGCCCTCTGGCCTTGCGACGTTCATACATATCTGGCGTTCTGACGGCATAGTGGTTCACCTGAGCAATCTTGAAGAAACGACGTTTTGCCAAGGTTTTTTGAATGGGTGTCCCGCTGCGCCGCTTGCCAAGATAAAACTCTTCGGCAACAGGAGATCCATCGCCCCCGATAAAGGGGCCAATGCCCTCTAAAAATTCAAGAGAATTGAATGTCGGCCTGTGTACGTACAAGCTTTCAATATGGGGTCCGTAGCGGAATAGAGTTTTAACCTGCGCGTTTACAAAAAACTGACGAGCGCTGGCCATACAGAAATCAGGGGCAATCTGGCGTCCAGGCCAGGTCTGGTGTCCGCTTGACCCAAAAGTCCGCCAATTCAGTGCGACGCCGCCAGCATGATCAAATCGCTGTGTCAGGTCATCGAGCTTTCCGTCTCCGATATGAATGTTAAGAAATTCATCCAAGTCTAGCCACATTACCCAATCGCCTTCGGAAAACATTCCGGCCTGCATCGCTGTTTGGGCGGCAGCCAACTGAGGAGCTTCGGTTGGCGAGTGTGTATGGTGCTCGATTAAGCCTCGATCATTCAGAACCTTCAGAAGGTCATCTGACCCGTCTGTGTTGTCGTTTGTGAACAATATGATCCGGTCAAATCCAATCAACCGATGGAATACGGTCCACTCCAGCAAGAAAGGGCCTTCATTACGGGCACAGGAAAAGAGGATATTGGTCATTTAAGAATTGCCCGATTGCGTTTCCAAACAAATAGCCAATCAAACAACGCGATGAAAGCATTCAGCGCCAGAAAGCGACCCATTCAAGGAATTCGTCGAACTTGATCGCTAGAAACAGTGCGTTTTCAAAGTCGTATCTAAGATAGTCCACCAGCAACGCGCCTAGGATAACGGCGGCCAGAAATACGGCTGTTGCATTGGTCATAGGGCGGTCCCGCGGTTTGTTGGTGCCTGCATATGAAGGGCGAGGGGACGGATAAGTCAACCAACCCCATAAACGAAATTCACCGCCGAAGCGTCGGCGGTGAAAGTAAATCCAGACTTAAAGCTGTCGTTTTAGTTCGATAGTTGACCCATACGGGCAGCTACGTCCGCCATGCGGACCGAGAAGCCCCATTCGTTGTCGTACCAAGCCAGTACACGAACGGTACGGCCGCCGATGACCTTGGTTTGGTCAGGCGCGAAGATCGAGGATTCAGAGGTGTGGTTGAAGTCGATCGAAACTTTCGGGGCAGGGTCGTAGCCCAGAACGCCCTTCATCGCGCCAGCGGCCGCTTCGCGCATGACTTCGTTTACGTCTTCGACGGTGACGTCTTTCGATGCTTCAAAGGTCAGGTCCACGGCCGATACGTTCGGTGTCGGGACGCGCAGGGCGGAACCGTCGAGCTTTCCGTCCATCTCTGGCAGAACCTCTTTCAGGGCCTTCGCGGCACCGGTTGACGTCGGGATCATCGACATCGCAGCAGCACGGGCGCGATACAGGTCGCCGTGACGGCGGTCCAGCGTCGGCTGGTCGCCTGTGTATGCGTGAATGGTGGTCATGATGCCGCGCTCGATACCGATCGCGTTGTTCAGAACCTTAGCAAGCGGTGCCAGACAGTTGGTTGTGCAGGAACCGTTCGATACCATCTTGTGAATCGGCAGCAAATCGTCGTTGTTTACACCCCAAACGATCGTCTTTTCGACGTTTTTGGCCGGGGCAGAGATCAGAACTTTCTTGGCGCCGCGCTCAAGGTGAATCTTGGCCTTCTCGCCGTCGTTGAACTTCCCGGTGCATTCCAGAACCACGTCGCAACCGGTCCAGTCCAGCTGGTTCGGGTCGTAGGTCGAGAACATTTCCATCGGGCCTTGGCCGACGTCCATGGTGTTGCCGTCGATAACGACGTCGTTGGCGAAACGGCCATGAACGCTGTCATAACGGATCAGGTGCGCGCTGGTTTCCAGCGGGCCGGTCGCGTTGACCTTAACCACCTTAACGTCATCACGCGCAGCCTCGGCAATGTGCGCCAGAGTACAGCGGCCGATCCGACCAAATCCGTTGATGCCTAGTGTAACTGCCATTTCACGCCTCATCTTCTGTTAAGGTGCCCGATTTTGCTGCGCTTTCTATAGACATCGAGACGCTTTGGGGAAAGGTGAAAACCTGTGTTTTACCAGTATGTTAGCGCAAACTAATGCGCCGCTGAAAGGGGTTGCGCTAACAATCCTGATGGGTCAGCGCTAACGGTATGCGATTGTGCGCCAATGGATGTGGGTGAGTCGTAACCATGAAAAAAGGGGCATGGTTTTCGCCATGCCCCTTTTCGAAATTGGATATTGTGAAGCTTACAGAAGCTCTTTTGCCTTCTGGGCCACGTTTTCTGCCGTGATGCCAAAGTGTTCAAACAGGACACCAGCCGGGGCAGAGGCGCCGAAGCTTTCCATGCCCACGAATGCCGCTTTGTTGTACTTGCCACGCTCGCCACACAGCCAACGATCCCAACCCTGACGGGCGGCAGCTTCGACGGCGACGCGAACGGGGCCACCGGGCAATACGCGCTTGCGATAGGCTTCGTCCTGCTGCTCGAACAGTTCCCAGCACGGCATCGAAACGACGCGGGTGCCAATCCCTTCAGCCTGAAGGATGTCACGCGCTGCCATGGCAACCGAAACTTCGGAACCCGTGGCCATAAGGATGACCTCGCGCTTGCCCTCGGCATCCGCCAGAACATAGGCACCCTGAGCGGTCAGGTTCTTGTTCTTGTGTTCGGTCCGAACGGTGGGCAGGCCCTGACGGGTCAGAACCAGTGTCGACGGGGTGTCTTGCGCAGTCAGGGCAATTTCCCAAGCTTCCGCAGTCTCAACAGTATCTGCGGGACGGAACACGTTCATGTTCGGCGTTGCGCGCAGCATTGCAACATGTTCGATCGGCTGGTGCGTCGGGCCGTCTTCGCCAACACCGATGGAGTCGTGGGTCATGACATAGGTGGTCGGAACACCCATCAGCGCCGAAAGACGCATCGCACCACGGGCATAGTCGGTGAAGCACAGGAAGGTGCCGCCGTAAGAACGCAGACCACCGTGTAGCGCCAGACCGTTCATGGCCGCTGCCATGCCGTGTTCACGGATGCCGTAGTAGACATAGCGACCTTTGCGGTTCGACGGATCAAACATCTCCATGTCGCCCGACTTGGTGTTGTTCGAGCCGGTCAGGTCGGCAGAGCCGCCAACGGTTTCGGTCATGATCGGGTTGACCGCGTCCAGAACCTTTTGGCTTGCCGCACGGGTCGCAACTTTGGGCTGCTCTTCCGAAATCTGTTTCTTCAGCGCTTTGATTGTTGCCGTCAGTTTTTTCGGCGCTTCGCCTGCAAAGACACGGTTGAACTCTTTCTGGCGGCCCTGCGACAGGGTGGCAAAACGGGCTTCCCATTCCGCGCGCGCTTCAGCGCCGCGACCACCCATGGCTTCCCATTGGGCTTTGACGTCTGCAGGAACGGTAAAGGGCTCTTGCGGCCAGCCGTACGCTTCTTTGGCGTTCTTGATCAGTTCAGGATCGGTCAGGGCGCCGTGGCCCTTTGAGGTGTCCTGAGCCGACGAACCCAGAGCGATGTGCGTTTTGCACGCGATCATCGAGGGCTTTTTGGTTTTCTTGGCAGCTTCGATGGCGGCGTCGATGGCTTCGGGATCGTGGCCGTCAACCTCTTGAACGTGCCAGCCCGATGCTTTGAAACGCATCACTTGGTTGGTTTTGTCCGAAAGCTCGACCGTGCCGTCGATGGTGATGTTGTTGTTGTCCCAGAAGACGATCAACTTGCTCAGCTCTTGTTTGCCAGCCAGACCGATGGCTTCCTGGCTGATGCCTTCCATCAGGCAGCCGTCGCCTGCGATGACATAGGTGTAGTGGTCTACAACCTTCTTGCCGAAACGTGCGCGCAGGATTTCTTCGGCCATCGCGAAACCGACTGCGTTCGAAATACCCTGGCCAAGCGGGCCGGTGGTGGTTTCGACGCCTGGGACGTGACCGTATTCTGGGTGACCCGCAGTGATCGCACCCATCTGGCGGAAGTTCTTGATCTGATCCAGTGTCATTGCTTCGTAACCGGTGAGGTACAGAAGCGAATAGATCAGCATCGAACCGTGGCCCGCCGACAGGATGAACCGATCGCGGTCCGGCCAGTTCGGGTTCTTGGGGTCAAAGCTCAGGTGCTTTTCGAACAGAACGGTTGCCACATCGGCCATGCCCATGGGCATGCCAGAGTGGCCCGAATTCGCGGCGGCTACCGCATCAAGGGTCAGGGCGCGGATTGCACCGGCTTTCATCCAATGCTCGGGGTTTGCTTCGCGAAGGGCTGAGATATCCACCAGGGCCGTCCTTTTCTGTGTTTGGGCCAATGTTAGCGTTAAAAATAACGGTTAATTGCGGGTGATAGCAGCACTGGCGGCAAGATCAAGCAAGTCTATGCCGATATTGGCAATCTTTGAGCGGTTAGAGGCGCTTTCGCTACTTGTTTGGTGGTGATGGCTTGAAACAAGGTTGACGGCTTTCTTTGGCATGTGCGAAGATTTTGTCCAAATCGAGGGGTCACCGGAATGAGTGATATCAATATCTTAGAGGGACGTCTTCAAGCGGCGCTTGAACGCATTGGACGCGCGATCGAAAATAGTGGCGGCCCGTCTCAACCCGCGCCCGCTGTTGACGACGCTGCTGTGGCAGCACTTCAGGCGCAGGTACAGGAATTGCAATCCGCACTGGCCGAGGCCGCAACGGCGCATGAGGCAGAGACTGCCGCGCTGAATGAGAAGCTTGCTGCGGCAGAGGACAATGCCCAGAATTTGCAAGGTGTGGTTGCCGCATTACGGGGGCGGATCAAAGGTTTGCGTAACGCAAATGCAAGCAAGATCGGTGATCCTGAACTGGTGAATGGCGCTCTTGAGGCAGAGTTGGCCGCCTCTGACGCGCAGCGTCAGGCGGATCGCGAAGAACTGAACTCTATTCTGGCCGAGCTGGAACCACTGATGGGGGAAGCCGAGAATGCCTGATCTAGACCTTAAAATCGGTAACCGCTCTTACCAGATCAACTGTCAGCCCGGAGAAGAGCCTGCTTTGCAGACAGCGGCATCGCTGATGGATGAAGAGGTCACAAAGCTCGTCGCGCAGGGAGGGCGAATGCCCGAGGCGCGTTTGTTGCTTTTGGCCGGGTTGATCCTAGCGGATCGGCTGGCAGAAGCGGGGCAGGTGATGGCGCAAGCGGAAGAGGCCTTGGTCAAGGCGCAATCGGCAGAGCCTGTGCGTGTTGAAGTGCCCGTAATTCCGGCGGGTCTTGCCGATTCAATGGCAGAGCTGGCAGCCCGTGCAGAGGCGCTTGCGGCACAGGCCGAAGAAAAAGCGGCACAGTAACCTGCGCCGCTTTCAACTTTAAATCGTTTGTTCGCCTTAGGCGTTGGCTTCGCGGATCTTGTCTGCGGCCTCTTTGTTGTAGGCAACGCCATTGTCGTCGAACAGTTTGTCCAGTTCGCCCGACAAGGTCATTTCGGTGACGATATCGCAGCCGCCGATGAATTCACCTTTAACGTATAGCTGAGGGATCGTCGGCCAGTCGCTGAAGTCTTTGATGCCCTGACGAATTTCTTCATCGGCCAGAACGTTTACGTCAGCAAAGTCGACGCCCATGAAGTTCAACACACCTGCCACGCGCTGCGAGAAGCCGCACTGAGGCATGGTTTTGGTGCCTTTCATGTAGAGCACCACATCATTGGTGTCGTTCATTTCTTTGATTTGGGTCGCTGTGTCAGTCATAGCGGTCTCCGAAAAATGGGTCTGTCGGGAAAGCCTTCCCGAAAACTGGTGCGAATGTGTTATTCCGGCACCTTGGTGGTCAAGGCCAGAGCATGCAGGTTTCCGTTGCTGCCAGCCATTTCGTCTTTCAGTGCGGCGTAGACGGCGCGTTGCTGTTGAACGCGGTTCTGGCCACGGAAGCTTTCGTCGATCACCTCGGCCGCCCAGTGATTGCCGTCTCCGGCAAGGTCGGTGATGTTGATCGTTGCTTCCGGGAATTTTGCCCGGATCGCGGCTTCGATTTCATGGGCCTGCATAGGCATCGGCGTTTCCTTCTTACGTCTTCAAAAGGAAATGTAGGGTGCGCCCGGGGTGGGCGCAACCATCATGCGATTGCGTTGGCAAAAGCGCCGCGGAAAGTCGCAGCCAAATCGGCCAGAGGAGCCTCTTGATCGCCAAGCTTGATGGTGTCCCCACCAAAGCTGCCAACAACTTCGACCGTGACGCCGGCATCGGCGGCGGCGGCTGCCAAAGCTTCGGCCGCGTCTGCCGAGCAAGCCACCAGATAGCGAGCCTGATCTTCCCCAAAGAGGGTCGCAGTGTCGCCGCTGTCGAGGGCTACGCCTACACCAGCGGCTTCAGACATCTCGAAGGCAGCCAAAGCAAGCCCACCATCCGCAAGGTCGGTCGCGGCAGAGATCAGCTTGCCGTTGGCACGCAGGAACTCACCGTTTTTCTTCTCGGCGTTCAGATCAACGTGGGGCGCGTCACCGTCTTCACGGCCAAAGGCTTCGGCCAGCAGGGCGGATTGACCAAGGTGGCCATTTGTCTTGCCGATGACCAATGCGACGTCGCCTTCCGAGGCCAGACCGGCAATCAGATCGTCGGTGTGTTTGATCAGACCAACAGCACCGATGGTCGGTGTCGGCAGAATGCCTTGTCCGTCTGTCTCATTATAAAGTGACACGTTGCCCGACACGATCGGCATATCCAGCGCGGCGACCGCTTCACCGATGCCTTTGATGGCGCCGACGAACTGGCCCATGATCTCGGGCTTTTCAGGGTTGCCGAAGTTCAGGTTGTCGGTGGTTGCCAAGGGCAGGGCGCCGACAGCTGTTAGGTTGCGGTATGCTTCGGCCACGGCTTGCTTGCCGCCCTCGGTCGGGTTGGCTTTGACATAGCGCGGGGTCACGTCGCTGGTGAAGGCGATCGCCTTGTCGGTGCCGTGCACGCGGACGATGCCAGCACCCAAACCGGGCTTGCGGATCGTGTCGGCCATAACCTGGCTGTCATACTGTTCATAAACCCACTGCTTGCCCGCGTAGTTGGGCGACGAGATGAGGGCGCGCAGCCCCTCGATCGGGTCGATGCTGGGCACGTCGGCAAGCGGAGCTGCCTCCGGGGTCGGGACCCACGGGCGGTCGTATTCAGGCGCGGTGCCGGACAGAGCCTTCAACGGCAGGTCGGCCATCACGGTGCCGTTGTGTTTGATCAGGAAGCGGTCCTCGTCGATCGTGTGACCCACGATGGCAAAATCCAGATCCCATTTTTCGAACACGGCGCGGGCTTCAGCCTCTTTCTCGGGCTTCAGGACCATCAGCATGCGTTCCTGGGATTCCGACAGCATCATCTCATAGGCTGTCATGTTCTCTTCCCGCTGCGGGACGCATTCCAAATCCAGTTGAACACCAAGGTTGCCCTTGTCACCCATTTCAACGGCAGAGCAGGTCAGGCCCGCTGCGCCCATGTCCTGGATCGAAATCACAGCGCCGGTTTCCATCAGCTCCAGCGTAGCTTCCATCAGGCGCTTTTCGGTGAAAGGGTCGCCAACCTGAACGGTGGGTCGCTTTTCTTCGATGGTGTCGTCGAACTCGGCCGAGGCCATGGTCGCGCCACCAACGCCGTCACGGCCGGTTTTTGCGCCAAGGTAGACGACTGGCATGTTCACGCCGGACGCCGCCGAATAGAAAATCTTGTCTGCGTCCGCCAGACCTGCAGCGAATGCGTTCACTAGGCAGTTGCCGTTATAGGCAGAGTGGAACCGTACTTCGCCGCCAACAGTCGGAACGCCGAAACAGTTGCCATAACCGCCGATGCCTTCGACCACACCATTAACCAGCGATTTGGTTTTGGGGTGGGTGGTCTCGCCAAACGACAGAGAGTTCATTGCCGCAATCGGACGCGCGCCCATGGTGAACACGTCGCGCAGGATGCCGCCAACACCCGTGGCCGCCCCTTGGTAGGGTTCGATGTACGACGGGTGGTTGTGGCTTTCCATTTTGAAGACCACGGCCTGACCGTCGCCGATATCTACGATACCCGCGTTTTCGCCCGGGCCACAGATTACCTGCGGGCCATCGGTCGGCAGGGTGCGCAGCCACTTCTTCGAAGACTTGTACGAGCAATGCTCATTCCACATAGCTGAGAAGATACCGAGTTCGGTAAACGTGGGTTCGCGATTTAGCAGTCGCAGAATTTCGGCATATTCCTCGGGCTTCAGACCGTGGGATTCAATCAGCTCTTCGGTGATGGCTGGCTCTTGCATGCGCATGGATCCTCTTGCGTGATTGCGCGTGGGTTTAGTGCAAGCAAGCGCCGGGGGGAAGTCCCAGATGGCGAAAACAGCAGGAAAAACGTTGAAATCTGACAATCAATATATTGCCGTTTCTTGGGGCAAGGATGGGTTGTCGATGCCTATATCTTGGTCGGCTTTGAATTTGACGGCTGACAGAGGGCCAAAAAAAAGGCCGAGACAAAGCTCGGCCAAAGTCCAACAGGGAGGTAAAGAAGCAGCCTAGCTGCCGTCTTCAAGAACCGAAATATGAGGCAAATCTTTTTCGATCAAGAAAAAAATGCTGCGGGAGCAAACATAGCCGCTATGACTGTTGCGCATGGCTCACAGTTTTATGTGAGGTAAATTCTAGGCAGATAGCGCTATTCTTGCTCTTCTTTCAGGCGTTTACGGTGTTCCATGATCTCTGAAACCACGAAATCCCGAAAGACAGCTATGCGTTTTGAGTGCCGAAGCTCTTCGGGGTAGGCAAGGAAAACCGGTACCTCGTTGCTTTCCACATCCGGCATGACTCGGATCAGTTTTGGGAAATCAGAGATAACATAGTCAGGCAGAACGCCGATCCCAAGGCCCGCTTGGGTGGCTTTCAGAACACCGTAGTAGTTGTTCACCCGCAGGGTCGACGGCGGTTCGTAGGATAGAATTTCCTGAACCAGTGTCGAGCCGGCGCTGACTTGGACAGAATTTACGTTCTGACAGATCAAACGATGGTCGACGAGATCTTCCAGCTTCTCGGGCGAACCGTGTTTTTCCAGATAGTCCGCGTCAGCGTATAGCCGCATCCTGACGGACATGATTTTCTTCCGGACGAGATCAGCCTGGCTTGGTTCTTTCATCCGGATGGCGACGTCGGCTTCGCGCATGGGCAGATCAAGCACGCGCTCTTCAAGCATCAGATCAATGTTCAAGTCCGGGTACTCTTCGTACAGCTTCCACAAACGAGGGGCCAACCACAGCGATCCAAAGCCCGTTGTGGTGGTCACACGAAGTTCGCCGAAGACCTCATCTTCGCTGTCGCGGATGCGAGCGGCCGCCGTATCGAGGCGCTTGGACATCGACCGGGTGGCGTCGAATAGAAGTTCGCCTTGTTCGGTCAGGATCAACCCGCGTGCATGGCGATGGAACAGTGTGGTGTTCAGGCTTTCTTCCAGCGCACGAATCTGACGGCTGACCGCTGATTGCGACAAATGCAGGGTGTCGCCCGCATGTGTAAGGCTGCCGGCATCGGCGACTGCATGGAAGATTCTAAGTTTATCCCAATCCATTCCGTAAGTGAGGCTGTTGGGCGTTTGACCCGCGTTCGCCTCCTCCTGCAATTTGTCCACGTTAAAGGTTGCACGACATCCGCTTGTTTAAAATCAACGGGTTGTCTTGTCGCGCATGACCGAAGGGTGCTTGTTCTACAAATATGCGGGAGAAGGTTCAAACGCAAAGCTTGTCGTCAAAAAAAAAGTGATCGGATGGCTAAAAAGTAACAAAGTGATATTCGCCGCGCTTGTTTCTAGTGGCCAGTTTCACTGGTCCTGTCTGACAAATATGACTATGTGGCTTCGAAATGATGACGAAGATCGACGAAATACGCCAAGAAGCAACCCGTGAAATCAGTTATGCCAGCTCGGCAAGTTCTACCGTTGGGCAAAAACTGATCCGGTTGACCGAAAACGCGACGGGCAGGCTAAGCCTGATCCGCCGGGCGGCTGGCTATGAGACCGAAGTCGCGCAGGGGCGGGACTTTTGGCAGGTCATGATCGAACGTTACGGGCTGTCGATGGACATTCTGGCCGGCGGGCTGGACAACATTCCTGCCGAAGGGCCCGTCATTCTGGTCGCGAACCATCCTTTCGGCATTCTGGATGGGCTGATCATGGGGCATATCCTGTCCACGCGGCGCGGCGATTTTCGAATTCTGGCGAACACGGTCTTCCGTAAGGCGGAAGAGTTGAACCGTATTGTCCTGCCTATAAGCTTTGACGAAACGCGCGAGGCACAGCGGGTAAACATCGAAACCCGCCGCTATTCGCTGAATTACTTGTCTCAAGGTGGCGCAATCGGCGTGTTCCCGGGCGGGACGGTTTCGACCTCTCGCAAGCCATTCTCTCGTGCGATGGACCCGCGCTGGCGCAGCTTTACCGCGCGGATGATTGCAAAATCCGATGCGACGGTGATCCCGATTTTCTTCGAGGGCACGAATTCGCGCATCTTTCAGTTGGCAAGTCGGGTCAGTCCGACGCTGCGCCTGTCGCTACTGATCCGAGAGTTCGGGCGCAGGGTCGATGAGCCAGTAAAGCTGGTCATTGGCGAGCCTTTGGATCGTTCTGAACTTCAAAGCTTTGCCGGTGACCCCAAAGCCCTGATGGAATTTTTGCGCAAGGCGACTTATGCGCTTTCCCCCGTTCCGTTGCAGTCTTATGCTCATGGCTACGAGTTTGAAGAAAAGCACAAAGACTGATGGCTGTCGGCATTTTTGATTCAGGACTGGGCGGGTTGACCGTCTGGGATGCGGTAACCAAGCGGTTGCCTGATGTTCCGATTGTATATCTGGGCGACAACGCTCACGCGCCTTACGGGGTAAGGGACGCGGATGATGTGTATAACCTGACCACCGCAGCGGTCGAACGCCTTTGGGAAGCCGGGTGCGATCTTGTGATCCTTGCGTGTAATACCGCCAGTGCGGCCGCCTTGCGGCGGATGCAGGATGGCTGGATCCCCGAAGATAAGCGGGTGCTTGGCGTTTTCGTGCCATTGATCGAGGCGCTGACAGAGCGCCAGTGGGGCGATAATTCTCCGCCGCGCGAAGTTGAAACCAAGCATGTCGCCCTGTTTGCAACGCCCGCGACGGTAGCAAGCCGTGCGTTCCAGCGCGAGCTGGCGTTCCGCGCGATCGGTGTCGATGTCGAGGCGCAGCCATGTGGTGGTGTCGTCGACGCGATCGAAGAGGGGGACGAGATCCTCGCAGAGGCCCTTGTCCGCAGCCATGTCGAAGCTTTGAAGCGTCGTATGCCGCATCCAGAAGCCGCTATCTTGGGCTGCACTCATTACCCATTGATGGAAAAGACCTTCCAGAAGGCCTTGGGGGACGACGTGCGCGTGTTCTCTCAGGCGAACCTCGTGGCGGACAGTCTTGCCGACTATCTTGAACGGCACCCTGAAATGATCGGGCCCGGCAAAGTTTCGCTTAACCTTACGACGGGCGATCCCGCGGTGGTTTCCGACAAAGCCACTCAGTTCCTGAGACGCAAAGTAGAGTTTCACGCCGCCTGATTGCGATAGGCGTCTTTCTGCCCTAAATCCCGTGTAAGCACAGGAAAAGACCATGACACATAAAATCGCCATCCTCGGCGCCTCGGGCTACACCGGGGCAGAGCTTGTCCGGCTCATCGCTACCCATCCGTCGATGGAAATCGTCGCACTTTCGGGGGACCGAAAGGCCGGTATGGCGATGGCAGAGGTATTCCCGCATCTGCGCCATCTTGATTTGCCGAACTTGGTAAAGATCGAAGAGATCGATTTCTCTGGCGTGGATCTGGCCTTCTGCGCCTTGCCGCATGCCACAAGCCAGTCGGTGATCTCGCAGCTTCCGACCACTTTGAAGATCGTGGACTTGTCTGCCGACTTCCGTCTGCGTGACCCGGCTGCTTATGAAAAGTGGTACGGCAAACCGCATTCGGCGCTAGAGATGCAGAAAGAGGCCGTCTATGGCCTAACCGAATTCTATCGTGAAGAGATCAAGCAGGCGCGTCTGGTGGCAGGTACTGGCTGTAACGCTGCGACTGGCCAATATGCGCTATCTCCGCTGGTTGAAGCAGGTGTTATCGATCTGGATGAAATCCTGATTGATCTAAAGGCGGCCGTTTCCGGGGCGGGGCGCTCTTTGAAGGAAAACCTGCTGCACGCAGAGCTGTCCGAGGGCTATCACGCCTATGCGGCTGGCGGCACGCACCGTCACCTTGGCGAATTTGACCAAGAGTTTTCGAAACTCGCCGGTCGTCCGGTGCAGGTTCAATTCACACCGCATCTGATCCCGGCAAACAGAGGCATTCTGGCGACCGTCTATGTGCGCGGCGATGCCGCAGTTGTGCATCAAACGCTGGCCAATAAATATGAAGGCGAAACCTTCATCGAGGTTCTGCCGATGGGGCAGTTGCCCTCGACCAAGCATATCCGCGGCTCTAACTTCGTTCATATCGGGGTGATTACGGACCGGATCGAAGGCCGCGTGATTGTGGTTGCGGCGCTCGACAACCTGACAAAGGGGTCGTCGGGACAGGCGCTGCAGAACGCGAACCTGATGTTGGGTGAGCCGGAAGAAACCGGGCTGATGCTGGCCCCGGTCTTCCCGTAGGAGGAACGCAGATGCGTGGGCTGAAGAAGAAACGTCGTATCCAGATCATCGTGCTGGCCTTTGTGGCGCTGGCCGTAGCGACCGGCATGATCGGTTATGCGCTGCAGGACGGTATCAACTTCTTCCGATCGCCGAGCCAGATTGTGGCCGAACCGCCGAAGCCGACCGAAGTATTCCGAATTGGCGGGCTGGTCGCGGAAGGGTCGCTTGAACGCGGTCAGGGCGAGACCATCCGGTTCAAAGTAACCGACGGCGGGGCCGAGGTTCCGGTGGTCTACACAGGTATCCTGCCCGACCTGTTTGAGGAAAATCAGGGGATGGTCGGCACCGGAAAATACGTGAACGGTGTCTTTGAAGCCTCTGAAATTCTTGCCAAACATGACGAGACCTATATGCCGAAAGAGGTCATTGATGCCTTGAAAGAACAAGGCACATACGTCGAGCCGGACGGCTCGTAAATTTCGGATTAACCCCAACGGCTTCAGCCTGAACCCACTGCAAAAAGCGAGGGTTCAGGATGGATCGTATCACGTCAATTGCCGATGAGATCATTTCCCGCGAGGGCGGTTTTGTGGATGACCCCGACGATCCGGGAGGGGCGACAAACCACGGCGTGACTATTCACACAATGAAGCGGTTAGGTCTGGACCTGAACCGCGATGGTCGGGTTGATGCGCGGGATGTGCGTAAACTTAGCCGCAGTCAGGCCCGGAAAATCTTTCTGAAAGACTATTTTCACCACCCGCGACTGGATGCGTTACCAGAGGCGTTGCAGGCGTCTGTTTTCGACATGTATGTCAATGCGGGCACCAATTCTGTTCGCATTTTACAGCGCCTTCTCAATGACATGGGCCATGCTCTTGAGGTGGACGGTGTCATTGGCCCGAAGACAATCTTGGCTGCTGAAACGGCCTATGCAACTGCGCCGAACCATTTGGTTGATGCTTATGGGATCGCGCGCCGGAACTATTACTACGCTTTGGCCGACAGACGTCCGGCAAGCCGCAAATATGCGCGCCGACGTGATGGTGGAAAAGGTGGCTGGATCCGTCGGGCGGAAGAGTTCATTTCGGCCCGCTATCATCTGACCCACGCCGAACATGCTGCGAGGGTCGCATCATGGGGGTGATTGAAGGACTGTTGACCTTGCTGTTCGGTAACGGTCGGAATGTGGTGCGCGAAACGGCCGAGGTTTTCCGAGAGAACTCTGAAAACGGGGCAGTAAGAGCTGCGGATTGGCAGGTTGCTGCTTTGAACCAGTTCGCCAGTGAGTTCGGGGGCAACCGGGTGTCGCGGTTTGATCGCTTTATCGACGGGCTGAACCGATTGCCGCGTCCTGCGATGGCTTTCGGCACGATTGGCTTGTTTGTGGCAGCGATGGTGAACCCGGTTTGGTTCTCGGCGCGGATGCAGGGGATATCGCTGGTGCCAGAGCCGCTTTGGTGGCTGTTGGGTGCGATCATCAGCTTCTATTTCGGGGCACGTCATCAGGCAAAAGGGCAGGAGTTTCAGCGATCTATCGCAGAAACCTTGGGAAGAACCCAAGTTGTGCATGGAAATCTACGCGCGTTGGAGGCGTTGGAAAATGGTGCCACTTATCAAACCGGACCAAACCCGGCGCTGGAAGACTGGAGGTCCGAACAATGACCGTTCTGATGCCCGTACTTACCGCAGCCCTGATGCTAAGCGTCTACGTTGACTGGTATCCAGAAGACCACGAATCCACTGTCTTGGATCTGTCTTTCTTGTCTGCGGCGACGTTGCTGACGGTGTTTCAGCTAATCAGCTAGGGCCGCCTTATTGAAATTTGCGTGATTTAGGGCGTCCTGCGGCAATTGCCTCATTGGCCTTGCCTGCAAGACGGCCTAATGTCTGCGCCATGATAGTAGAACTTGGCCACTTTGCCCTGATCCTCGCCTTCGCCGTCGCCATTGTGCAGACGGTTGTTCCCTTAATCGGTGCCCATAAAGGGTGGCGCAGTTGGATGGCTGTGGCTGAACCTGCGGCGACCGCGCAGTTCATCTTGGTTGCGGGCTCGTTTGCCGCGCTGACCTATGCCTTTGTGACTTCGGACTTTTCGTTGCGCTTGGTCGTTTTGAACTCTCACACCGCGAAGCCGCTTTTGTACAAGATTTCGGGTGTCTGGGGGAACCACGAAGGCTCGATGCTTCTTTGGGTGCTGATTCTGGCCCTGTTTGGCGCGACTGCTGCGTGGTTTGGCGGTAACCTGCCACCCAGCCTGCGGGCACGGGTACTGGGCGTACAGGCCTCTGTTGGGGTGGCGTTTTATGCCTTTGTTCTGTTCACCTCAAACCCGTTCCAGCGGTTGGCGCAGCCGCCGTTCGACGGCCAAGACCTGAACCCACTGCTGCAAGACCCGGGTTTGGCGTTCCACCCTCCGTTCCTGTATTTGGGTTACGTCGGACTTTCGATCTGTTTCTCATTCGCCGTCGCCGCGCTGCTTGAGGGCCGCGTGGATGCAGCTTGGGGCCGTTGGGTGCGCCCTTGGACGCTGGCCGCATGGCTGTTCCTGTCGATCGGGATCGGTCTGGGCAGTTGGTGGGCCTATTACGAACTGGGCTGGGGCGGTTTCTGGTTCTGGGATCCGGTTGAAAACGCCAGTTTCATGCCTTGGCTGATCGCTGCAGCCCTGTTGCATTCTGCCATCGTGGTCGAGAAGCGTGAGGTTCTGAAAAGCTGGACCATCCTGTTGGCAATCACCGCCTTTGGGTTCTCTTTGATCGGGACGTTCATCGTACGATCTGGTGTAATTACCTCGGTCCACGCATTCGCGAATGACCCTGAACGGGGCATGTTCATCCTGTTCATCCTTGCCTTCTTCATGGGCGGCGCGCTGACGCTGTTTACCGCGCGGGCCAGCATCATGCAGGCGAAGGGTGTCTTTGGCGTGGTCAGCCGCGAAACCATGTTGGTGGCCAACAACATCCTGCTGGCCGTGTCCTGCATGGTGGTTTTCGTCGGCACGCTATGGCCGCTCTTTGCCGAGTTGTTCATGGACCGCAAGCTGTCGGTGGGCCCCCCGTTCTTTAACACTGCCTTCACTCCTTTTATGGTGATTTTGGCGCTGATCCTTCCGGTAGGCGCCATCATGCCTTGGAAACGCGGCCGACTGGGTCGGGCGTTGAAGCAGTTGCGTTGGGCCTTTGCGCTGGCTTTGGCCATCGCTGCTTTGGCATGGGCAATGCAGACCGGACGCAGTGCGCTTGGGCCGATCGGTATCTTCCTTGGTACTTGGCTGGTCGCGGGTGCTGCGGTTGATCTGTGGAGCCGGACGGGCCGCAAAGGAAGTTTTGCGCGCCTGTGGCGCTTGCCGCGTGCCGATTGGGGCAAGTCGGTTGCGCACAGCGGTTTTGGAATCACCATACTGGGTATTGCTGGTCTGCTGGCATGGGAAGTCGAGGACGTCCGCGTCGTCGCAATTGGTGAGACTTTCGACGTGGCCGGTTACGAACTGCGTTTGAACGATGTGCAAGAACTTCGCGGCCCGAACTATTTCGCGACGACGGGGTTCGTTTCGTTGATTAAGGAAGGCGTAGCTGTCACAGAGTTGCGCCCCGAAAAGCGCGTCTATCCCGTAGCCGGAATGCCCACCACCGAGGCCGGTATCGACAACGGGTTCCTGCGGGATGTGTATGTGGTTCTTGGCGACCGCCAGCTTGACGGAAGCTGGGCCGTTCGGACCTATATCAAACCGCTGGCTAACTGGATTTGGCTGGGAACGATCGTAATGGCCCTTGGAGGTCTGCTCAGCTTGTCGGATCGTCGTTATCGCGTTGCTGCGGGAGCCGCAAAGGCAGTGAAGCCGACCCAAGGGGTGCCTGCGGAATGAAACGCCTTATCCTGATCCTGTCGCTTTTGGTGACCCCAGTTCTGGCGGTTGAACCGGATGAAATCCTGGCCGATCCGAAACTAGAAGAGCGGGCCAGAGAGCTTTCAAAGGGGCTGCGCTGCTTGGTTTGTCGTAACGAAAGCATCGACGAGTCAAACGCCGATCTGGCCAAAGACCTTCGCCTTTTGGTGAGAGAGCGTCTTGTAGCGGGTGACACCAATGACCAGGTGATCGACTTTGTCGTGGATCGCTATGGTGAATACGTTCTGCTAAAGCCGACCACTGGTGGGGCGAACCTTGTTCTGTGGGCGACTGGTCCGATTGTTTTGCTGCTGGCGATTGGGGCAGGGGCCATGTTTGTCCGCTCTCGCCGTCGTTCGGCTCAAACCTCTGACGATCTGACCGATGAGGAACAGGCGCGCCTGAAGGAAATCATGGGCGAATGACCCCGCGTTCTGCTTTTAATGGCAGGCAAAGCATCTATGGTCGACAGGATATAACAAGTCGCGGAGTCCGTTCATGATTTACCAGATGATTCAGCTTTCTATTGCCGAGGATGTTGCGGTACTGACGTTGAACCGGCCCGACGTCATGAACGCGCTGAACACCCAGATGCGCGCCGAAATTCTGGATGCCGTGAAGCAGGCAGAGAAAAGTGCACGGGTCTTGGTGATGACGGGGGCAGGGAAATGCTTCTGTTCTGGGCAAGACCTTGCCGATGGCGTTAATGCTGCGACACTCGATCTGGAGCGGGCCCTGCGCGATGAGTATGAGCCCATGCTCAAAACCATCTACGACTGCAAGATCCCGACAATTTCAGCAGTGAACGGCGCGGCTGCCGGGGCAGGGGCCAATCTGGCGCTGGCCGCTGATGTTGTAATCGCCACCGAAAGCGCCACGTTTCTTCAGGCCTTCACGCGGATCGGACTGCTGCCGGATGCCGGTGGCACCTATTGGCTGCCCCGTCAAATGGGGATCTCCAAGGCAATGGGCGCGGCCCTGTTCGCCGAGCCGATCTCGGCGCAGCAGGCGAGTGACTGGGGTATGATCTGGGAAGCGGTTCCCGATGCAGAGTTTGACGCCCACTGGCGGGCTCGGGCGGCGAAGCTGGCCGTGGGCCCGACTGTTGCCTATGGCCGGGTCAAGAAGGCGCTGCGACAAAGTTTTGAGAACACTTTGGAAGAACAGCTGGCAGTCGAAGCGCGGTATCAGGGAAAGCTGGGCAAGACCCACGATTTCCTAGAGGGCGTGATGGCCTTCCTGCAAAAACGCCCTGCGAAATACGAAGGCCGCTAAGGGCAAAGGCCGCTTAAAACTTGTACTTGTAAACTACGCTAAGCTGGACCTCTTCGCGCGGTGCTTCATCAAATAACAGATCTAGTGTGTCGGCTGGACGCAATGGGGTTGCAGCAAACCTACAGTTAACTTGTTGAACACCACCAATAGCGCCATAGTTTGCTGTGCAGGGTCTTTCGTTTAGGTGGCCTCCTAAAACCGCTGTGAACCGAAGCGAGAGACTGCTGGAATCGCTGAGTTTCTCATTGTAGATAAAGCCGAGCGTCAGGCTTGGATCTATGCGGTATTTTTCGCCCTCTTCACCGATGCCCAGCCCCCAAATTATTCCAAAGTTTTGAGAAAGCGATGTCAGAAAGGTGACGTGCCAATCCCGAGCGTCGTCTGAATACCATTCGTTCAGTGGGATCTCTGAGCCGTCACGCAGTGGTAAGGCTCCCCAGCTTGCATCCTGAACGGTCGTGGAATTGCCACTTTGGTAGATACCGGCCAAAACAGTGTTTTCCCATATCTCCAGAGCATTGGCTGTAGAGGCAAACAGGCCTAATGACCATGTAAGCCAAAGAGCAGCTGTAAGATGTTTAGGTTTGAAAGCTCTCATATCGTTAGATGCCGCTGACCGTCAGTCGATGAACGCTCAGCGACGAATTGGTTTCGGTTTGGGCCTACTGCGCGCCAATCGGAGCTAGCGCGCAGGACAGACAGGCCTCGCCACGCCCATGGATTGCCGGACTGTAATCGGTGATCGTCGTTATGCGTGCAGAATCCAAAAGTTGCTGCGCCACTAGACTGGGTGCTGGAGGTGTCAAACTTTCAACATCCGTGAATTTATGAGCAACAATCGCAGCGTAACCGGTAATAATAGGAGCGGCGAACGACGTTCCATAGAGACACGTTCCGTTATTGACGCTCCCACAGTCCGATCCATAGTTCGCCAACGCATCGGTCGCAGTGCGACCTCCCTCGACACCGACTAGCAGATAGTGGTTTTGAACATCTACGTTCGTACCGGCGATGGTGGAATAAGACGCGATGGCTTCAGTGTTAAATTCACCGTCGATATCGTCGCCCTCCGCACCGTCAGGGTTCCATTCCAGCGCACCGGCAAAGATGACCGGTGCCATGTAGGTGTAGAGACCGGTCGTCTCATCTATCACGTCATCAACTTCAATAATGCGCACGAATTGCTGACCGAAAACATCGATCTTGCCCTTTACAGTGTCACCTATTGCAACGTCATTGCCGTCGTTTCCTGCAGATTGCACAGCTAGGGCAAGGTTCCCATCTACAGCTTGCAGGACAGCCTCATGTGGTGCTCCGAGATAAGACCAGTCATTGAAGACGCCAGCAAAGGACGCACGGGCGGTGATGCCATAGCTCAGGTTCACCACGTCGAACTTGTTGGGGTCCCAAGTTGGAACTGCAGAGCTGTTGAAGTCGATCTTCATGTTGTCTTCAAAGTCAGCACCGGGGGCGACCAGGCTTGCGATAAGAGAGGTCCATTCCCCGTGAGTGCGGTCAGAGAGTTCCCCGAGACTGCCGCCGACTTCTAGTCGGCCTTTGATCGTGCTGCCTGACAGAAAGTCGTCGACTACGGTGATCCGGCTTCCGACACCAGTCCAATTTTCGTCATGTGCCAAACCAACGTCCGAATGCATCCAGTTAAGATCAGCGGTCGTTCCAGTTGGGGGCGGAGGCGGCGGAGTAGTGTCTCCGTCATCATCCCCACCTTTGCACTTCTTCTGCGTTGGATCATCCGCGCAAGAAACCGGTTTGGCTTCTGCGTCTGACGTCAAAATTGTAAATGCTGCCGCGGCCATAAACCCGCTTTTCAAAAATTCGGAAAAGGTCATCAACACATCCCCTTAGTAATTGACAAAAAAAAGCCACATTTAAGATACCACAGAAAACATTACCTCCCAAATTGACGAATTGTTTGGTGAGCGACTGTATTGAGGGAGTGCAAAATAGTGGCTTCGAAAGGCGAGTGTTTCACCAAGCGGCTCGAAAACTTCTTATTTTTAATAAACAAGGCGCCATTTTGCGATTCTCAAAAAAGCTGAGGCCCCACATCTTGGATGCGGGACCAAAAGAGAATTTGTGAAGAGGCAGTTTGCCAGTCTTTGAGGGTCAAGCTTGGAGCCGAGCCTCGTTCGGCTGCTAGGACGCCAGCGCTGCGGCCTCTGCTGCCAGTTCTGTGATGGCTTTCCAATCGCCCGCAAGCACAAGCTTCTTGGGAGCGACCCACGACCCACCGACACACATGGTGTTCGACAGGGCAAGGTAATCAGGCGCGTTTTGGGGTGTTACACCACCGGTCGGGCAAAAGCTGACCTGCGGGATCGGTGCGCCGATGGCTTTCAGGGCCGGAACGCCACCATTCGCCTCTGCCGGAAAGAACTTCTGAGCAGAATAGCCGCGTTCCAGAAGGCGCATGGCTTCGGTTGATGTTGCAGCCCCGGGTAACGTTGGCAGGTCATTTGCTTCGTAGGCGTCCAGCAGCCGGTCAGTCGAACCGGGCGAAACGCCGAATTTCGCGCCTGCTTCAACAGCATTCACAACGTCTTGGGGCGTCAGCAGGGTGCCTGCGCCGACAACGCCGCCTTCAACCTGTGCCATCTCGCGAATGACATCCAAGGCGACGGGGGTGCGCAGGGTGACCTCGAGTGCGGGCAGGCCGCCTTCGATCAGCGCCTCTGCCAAGGGGCGGGCGTGGGCGACATCGTCTACCACCAGAACCGGCACAACCGGGGCGCGGCGGCAAAGCTCTGACGTGAATTTGCTGGCTTCTTGGGGAGTCATTTCAATGTCCTCAGACGATGGGGCTGGCGCCGGACGTGGCCGGGCTGACGTGATTGCGGAAGTTTTGGAACAGGTTGCGGCCAAGACCATGCGCGTTGGCCGTCAGGTCTGCAACCGCAGCCTCGCGGTCCTCGAAGCCTTCGGTCAGGTTGACCAACTCGCCGCTTTCGGCGTCAAGGCGCAGCAGGTCACCATCCCTGATCTTGGCGATGGCACCGCCATCTGCGGCCTCTGGCGACATATGGATCGCGGCGGGCACTTTGCCCGAGGCGCCAGACATCCGACCGTCGGTGACCAGCGCGATCTTCAGGCCGCGGTCCTGTAACACGCTAAGCGGTGTGGTCAGGCCGTGCAGTTCGGGCATACCGTTGGATTTCGGGCCTTGGAAGCGGACGACCACGATGGTGTCCTCGGTGAATTCGCCAGCTTTGAAGGCCGCTTTGACGCCTTCCTGATCGTGGAAGACACGGGCCTTGGCCTCGATAAAGCGGCGCTCTTCGGCAACGGCCGAGATCTTGATGACCGCGCGCCCGATGTTGCCATCAAGGCTTTGAAGGCCGCCGGTCTTCTGGAACCCATCGCTGACGGGGCGCAGAATTTTGTCGTTCAGGGTTTCCCCGGCGCCATCGGTCCAAACCAGCTTGTCGTCGATCAGTTTGGGTTCCTTGGAGTAGTCCTCCAGACCCTGACCCGCGATCGTGGTCGAGTCCGCATGCAGAAGGCCCGCGTTCAGAAGCTCTTTGATCATGAAGCCCAGACCGCCTGCGGCGTGGAAGTGGTTCACGTCGGCCAAACCGTTGGGATAGACCTTGGCCATCAACGGGGTAACGGCCGAAAGTTGTGCGAAATCGTCGATGTCCAGAATGATCCCGGCGGCGCGGGCCATGGCGGGCAGGTGCAGGACAAGGTTGGTCGAACCACCGGTGGCCATCAGGCCGACCATGCCGTTTACGAATGCTTTCTCATCCAGAACCTGGCTTGCCGGGCGGAAGTCATTGCCCAGCCCGGTGATTTCAAGCGCGCGTTCCGTGCCTGCAACCGTCAGCGCGTCGCGCAAGGGTGTTTCCGGATTCACAAAGGAAGATCCCGGCAGGTGTAACCCCATGAATTCCATCAGCATCTGGTTGGTATTGGCCGTGCCGTAAAAAGTACAGGTGCCGACACCGTGATAAGCGGCCATTTCGGCTTTCATAAGCTCGTCGCGGCCCACCTCGCCACGGGCGAATTGTTTGCGAACCTCGGCCTTTTCTTCGTTCGGCAAGCCACTGGTCATGGGGCCTGCAGGCAGGAAAACCGCAGGGATATGGCCAAAGCTGGCGGCGGCCATCACAAGGCCCGGCACGATCTTGTCGCAGACGCCCAAGAACAGCGCGGCGTCATAGGTGTTGTGACTCAGGCCAATCGCGGCCGCCATGGCGATGGTGTCGCGTGAGAACAGCGACATCTCCATCCCGATCTCACCTTGTGTGACCCCGTCACACATTGCCGGTACACCGCCGGCGACTTGCGCAGTGGCGCCGACCTTACGGGCGGCTTCCTTTATCAGGTTGGGGTAGGTCTCATACGGCTTGTGGGCCGACAGCATGTCATTGTAGGCAGTGATAATGCCAAGGTTGGGTGCCCGATCGGCGACCAGCGTCGTCTTGTCGTCACCCATCGCTGCATAAGCGTGCGCCAAGTTTGAGCACCCAAGGTGACCACGGGCAGGGCCGGTTTTGGCTAGCGCATCCATCTGGTCTAGGTAGGCGCGGCGGGTCGGTTCAGACCGGCGAATGATATCGTCGGTGACTTTTGCGATCATGCTGTTCAGCGACACGGGAACTCTCCGTTCTTAAGCTTGGCGCCTCTGTAACACGTTAGCGCTAACACGACAAGCGAAAGGTCGTGTCGTGATTGTCGCAACTGGCGAAGGAAAAGATTGGGTCTTTTGCGGACGAGGCGAAGCCTTTAGGTACGCGGTATGACCGATTTAACTCGCCCCACTATTCGCCTGCGCCCCAAAACCGATAGCCGCCCGCTTCGCCGTGGCGCACCTTGGGTTTTTGCCAATGAAGCCGTTACCGATCGCCGCACCAAGGCGATGGTGCCGGGAACGATTGCTGTTCTTGAAGACGCGGATCGCGAGCCGATCGCATTGGTCGGCGTCAATCCGAATTCCAAGATCATCGCGCGTGTCTTGGACGCTGACCCAAACGCCGAGATTGACGAGGCATGGTTCGCCGCGCGACTGACGCGGGCTTTGAAGATGCGCGAACGACTGTTTGACGCGCCGTTCTATCGCTTGGTTCATGCAGAGGCCGACGGGCTTCCCGGCGTCATCATCGACCGGTTCGGTGACACGCTGGTGATCCAGCCGAACTCTGCTTGGGCAGATACATTGATCGAGCCGCTTGCTGCGGCAGCGGCCAAGGTCACCGGGGCAAGCTGTGTAATCAAGAATGCGACGGGGCGGGCCCGTGCGTTGGAGGGGTTGGACGAAGAGACTACGGTCATGACCGGCGCTGTTGACGGGCCGATCCCGGTTCCGATGAATGGCGCGACCTATATGGCAGACCTGCTTGGCGGCCAGAAAACCGGGCTGTTCTTCGACCAAAGACCCAACCACGCTTTTGCTGCCCGGCTGGCAGATGGGGCGCGGGTGCTGGATGTCTTTTCCCACGTTGGCGGGTTTTCTTTGGCCAGCCTCGCAGGCGGGGCCAGCCATGCGACGGCTGTTGATGGTTCTGCCGCTGCGCTTGAACTAGCAGAGCAGGGCGCACAGGCGATGGGTGCTGCCGATCGGTTTGCCACGCGTAAAGGAGACGCCTTCAAAACGCTGGAAGCGCTTGCCGAGGAAGGTGAAACCTTTGACGTCGTAATCTGCGACCCGCCGGCCTTTGCCCCAAACAAACAATCCCTAGATGCCGGTCTTCGAGCCTACGAACGCATCGCGCGTTTGGCGGCCCCGCTGGTGCGCCCCGAGGGGTATCTGGCGCTGTGCTCTTGTTCCCACGCTGCGGACCTGACGAAGTTTCGCACGGCCTGTAACCGGGGGATCGGGCGGGCAGGGCGTTCTGCTCAACTGATCCACACCGGATTTGCAGGGCCGGATCACCCTCTGATGCCGCAACTGGCCGAAAGCGGTTATCTGAAAGCGCTGTTCTATCGGCTGCTGCCATGAAGGTGTTGCTGGACGCTTGCGTTCTGTACCCAACCGTCACGCGTGAGGTTCTGCTAAACGTCGCGAAAGAGGGGCTTTTTACCCCCCTCTGGTCGCCGCGTATCCTAGAAGAATGGGCCCGCGCGGCTAGGAAGTTGGGGCGAGAAGGAGAGCCTCAGGCACGGGCAGAAATCGCGTTGCTCAAGGCCAACTGGCCCGGCGCCGAAGTTCTGCCCAAAGAGGCTGATCTGGCGCGGCTTTGGTTGCCGGATGAACATGACATCCACGTTCTGGCAGCCGCGATTGCGGGGTCGGCTGATCTTCTGCTTACCTTCAACGCGCAGGATTTTCCGCGCAACACCTTGGCCGAAGAAGGAATTTTACGGGATGGCCCAGACCATTTCCTGTTCGAGCTTTGGCAACAGAACCCCGACAAGGTCTTGGCCGCGGTTACCCGTGTCCATGCCGAAGCTGAACGGCTTTCAGGACAGCATTGGGACCTGCGTAAATTGTTGAAAAAGGCCCGGCTTCCGCGACTGGGGAAGGCCTTGGCCACCTAGGTGGCCGCCACGTTCCATCTGGCTTCCAGATTTTCGATCGCCTGAATGCGTTCTTCCGTCTTCGGGTGGCTCATCAGCCATGCGGGCACTGCACCACCGCGTTGCTTGGTCAGGCCTTCCAGCTTACCGAACAAAGATTTCTGCGGAGCCGTCCCAATGCCTGACTTCACCAATAGGGCCGAGGCATAGGCGTCGGCCTCATACTCGTCTGCGCGTGATAGGCGGGCCGCCAAAAGGGTGGTCAGGAAGTTTGCGACATAGACACCAAAGCCCGGCAGAAAGCGCGATAGGATCATGCCAAGCGCTGTACGCAGCGCGTTCTGACCGGAAAAGTCGATCATCCTGCGGCGTGAATGGCCAAGGGCCACGTGGCCCAGCTCGTGCGCGATGACCGAGGCCAACTCGTCTGCTGTGACCTCTCCGGCGCGATACTTGTTGAAGAACCCGCGCGTGATGAAGATGCGCCCGTCAGGGGCGGCAAGTCCGTTGACAGGCTCGACCTCATAGATATGGACCGGGATGCGCTTGATATCCAAAGCCCGCGCCATCTGGTCGGTCAGAACTTTCAACAGAGGGTCCGCCAGTTCGGTGGACTGTGCATCCAGTTCCCGCGCAGTCCGCCACGCGGAAAAGCGGTACATGAAAAAGCCATACAGAACGGCCAGCAGGATTGGGGTCAGCTTCAACATAGTTTGAATATGGGGGCGCAAGGGCCAAAGGGCAATTCAGCTTTTTGCATCAGGTCGCTGGTGCAGTGCCGCGCGCAACCAGAACAGCAGCCCAACAACGACGCAGGCAGCGGCCAACAACCCTGTCGCGTTGCTGAGAATGTCCGACACAAGTGAGATACTGCTGGAAAAAGCATAGCCAATTCCGATGTAGCCAAAGACCCAAACCAGTTCCCCGCTGATTGACCCCAAAGAGAACTGTCGGTGGCTCAATCCGCTCGCGCCTCCTGCAAGGTTTACATAGGGGCCAAGCGGGGCCACCAGCCAACGCGTGAAGAACACCGTCAGAAAGCCTCTTTTGTGCAAAAGATTAGAGGCCTTATCGACAAGTTTTCGCCTATGCGGGGCCCTTGCAAACCGGTCGAGCAATAGCTTTCCGCCATATCGTCCAACGAGATAGGCCGCCTGATCCCCGCTAATGGCGCCAATCGAACCGACCAGCAAAGCCTGCGTCAGGGTGACTTCGCCGCCGGCGATGAAACCGCCTGTCACCAGTAACAACAGTGACGTGGGAAGAGGCACGGCCATGCAGGACAGGAAGATGCTGATCCCCAACACCCAGACCCCGTAGACCGACACAAGGCTAAGCAGGCTATCGGTCAATTGCAGCTCTTTCAGCTTCAATTGCAGCGTATAGCCCGTCAATCAATACCGTCAGGCGAATACCGTTTTCAGCGGCGATCCGATCTAGAGGCATATGTTTTCCGGTAGGCACGTCCGCGGGAAGGGCGTCGCGGATGACATCCCGCGGCACAGCGTAAGAGTGCGCGATGTATCCAGCGGTCATCCAGCCTTCGATCTGCTGATCCCGGTGGGCGGGATCAGTCCAATAGATCCACTGTGCAACAATGCGTACCGCGAAGAACAGGGTCACCACCAGCGCCAATGCCAATGCGATCAGGGCGCCTTTGTGCTTGTGCCAGAGGTACCCGAGTGCCGACATCTAGCGCCCCAGTTCTTTCATCCCGCGTTCGATCCCTTCAAGGGTGAGGGGGACCATGCGATCTTCGAATATCTCGCGGATCATTGTGACGGATTGGGTGTATTGCCAATGGCGTTCCGGTACCGGGTTCAGCCAGATGTGATGCGGCCATTGCTGGCGGGCGCGTTGCAGCCAGACTTCGCCGGGTTCTTCGTTCCAGAACTCGTTCGCGCCGCCGGGGGCAAAGATCTCATAGGGTGACATGCTGGCGTCTCCCACGAAGATGCATTTGTAGTCACTGCCATAGGTGCGCAGCACCTCGGCGGTAGGTGTCTGCTGGTCCCATCTGCGGACGTTATCGCGCCAGACGCCGTTATAAAGGCAGTTGTGGAAGTAATAGTATTCGAGATGCTTGAATTCGGTTTTTGCCGCCGAAAACAGTTCTTCGACCATCTTGATATGCGGGTCCATTGATCCGCCAACATCCAAGAACATCAACACCTTAACAGCGTTTCTTCGTTCGGGTCGTGTCTTGACGTCCAAATAGCCGTGATCAGCGGTCGCCTTGATGGTCTCATCAAGATCCAGCTCTTCATGCGCCCCGTCACGTGCCCATTTGCGCAGGCGTTTCATCGCGACCTTGATGTTGCGTGTGCCCAGTTCGATGGTGTCATCAAGATTGCGGAATTCGCGCTTGTCCCAGACCTTTACCGCGCGCTGGTGGCGGCTTTTGTCTTGACCAATCCGAACGCCTTCCGGGTTGTAACCATAGGCGCCAAAGGGCGAGGTCCCCGCGGTGCCGATCCACTTGTTTCCGCCCTGATGGCGACCTTGCTGTTCTTTCAAACGCTCTTTCAGCGTCTCCATCAGCTTGTCGAACCCGCCCAGGGATTCAATCTCGGCCATCTCTTCGGATGTCATGTGCTTTTCGGCCATCTTGCGCAGCCAGTCTTCGGGCAGCTCTAACGCCTCCAACACATCGCCAAGTTCGATGGCTTCCATTCCCTCGAAGGTCTTCGCAAAGGCCTGATCAAAGCGATCAAGATGACGCTCGTCCTTAACCATCGAGATACGGGCGAGGTAATAGAAAGCTTCGACGTCGTAGGTCGCCAGCCCGCGCTTCAGAATTTCGAGGAAACTCAGAAACTCACGCAAAGACACCGGCACCCCGGTTTCGCGTAGCGTTTCAAAAAAGCGCAGGAACATCAGTTTATCCGAAACGGTTGATGCCAAGCGTGATGAATAGGCCGATGATCGCGAACAGAATGCCGAAACCCGCCGCGTATTGCAGCATATCAAGCCCTTTGCCGCCACGGCGTTTCGCAAGGAAAGCCCCATAGACAGCGCCGATGAATGTTGCAGCGTAAAAGATCATGAGGTGCTCCCTTTGCCGATTGCGGCGATCTCGCGCAGTTCGGCGCGTATTTTCTGTTCAGAGCCGAAGCCATATCGCGCCCAACCCAGACTGTCGAGCCGCACTTTCTTTGCCGCATCCCCTCGGTTCAGGCGGTCCAGCGCCTCGGCCTTAAGCATCAGCATCTTGGCAAGTAGCGCGGCGTTCTGGTGGCCCGAGACAACACGGGAATAGTGGTCCACGCGGTCCAGAACCACGTCGTACTGGCCAGTGGCCAAAGCAAAGGCTGACAGGTGCAAGCTGACATGGGCGGCCTGCAGGTCAGTGCGGCCCAAACCGACATATGTCTTCTCGGACAAAAGCAAGAAGCGTGCGGCGTTTTCATTGTCGCGCCCGATCAGCGCACGGCCCAGCACAAACTGGCTGAAGGCCAGACGACCGTCATTCCAGCCAGCATTCACGGCGATCCTGACAGCCGTTTCTGCCGAACGCTGCGCGCGGGAAGACCCGGGCGAGGCCTGCAAGGCGCCCTCGATCGCGTTGGTCCAGGTGCGGGGGGTGTCGGCAAGGGGGGTGCCCCCGTAGCCGCGGCCTGTGGGATTGATCCGCGACAGAACACCCGGAATTCGAGCTGCCGCCTCATTCCGCGTCAGGCCCGTGGGCATCGCGGGATCATAGAAGGCCCGTAAGATCAGCATATCAAAGCTGGTCAGGACCGTGTGCATGTTGTCGTCGTTAAAGACGCTGTCATGCAACCGGTACAGGTCGTTCACTGGCCCCAAGGCCTGTGCAATCTCTTCGTTCAGACAGTCGCGGATTTCTTGCGGGCTTTCGTCGCCCGGCAGGAAGATCGCCATCGAAGTCCGCTCTTGCAAAGCGGTCCAGGACATAGATGCTGCCCGGTGATTGCGCCGCAGCTCTTCCAGCGAGCTGACATTGGGCATCACGAAACAGGCCGCACCGGGAATGGCCCGCGCGATCTGCGATCGAGAAACCACTGCAACGGTGATATTCGCGGGCTGTGTGGCAGGAACCTCTCGGATGTCGATCCGCGCTTCGCGCCGCAGGCGAGAAATGAGGTTGTCCAGATCGGTCTGAAGGGTGGGGGGCTTCTTACCGGTCACTCGCAATGTCACGGGGCCCTGAAACCGGGACATGTTTTTCAGCTTCAGCCCGCTTTCCATCTGGAAGGCGAGATCAAGAAAGTCTTCGGCGATCTCGGTATTGCTGCGCGGAGAGCTGCGCGTTGGCGCGCCCGAGAACCGCTTCATCGCTGGAAGGTCGGAAGGCTGTGCTGTTGGGGCTTGGGGCTCTGCCGCACAGGCCCCAAGAGCCAGACACAAAAGAACTGCCTTCCGAAGCATGGCCTAACCCTTCACATATTTGATGAAGGGGGTCAGGCGACCGATGCGGTCATAAAGCTTTCGCGCCTCAGTATTGAAATCCTGCGTCATCCAATAGACATCCCCGGCACCAAGCGCATCTGCATCGTCATAGACCCCCTGAATAAGGGCGCGTCCGACACCTTGGCCGCGGACCTTGGGGTCCGCAAACAGGTCTTGCAGATACACAACATTTTCCACGCGCCAACAGTGGCGGTGCGACAGATAATGCGCAAGCCCGACGGGCTTTCCATCCACCTCGGCAATCAGGCCGCGATACTCGTTCGGATCGTCAGAGACCAATCTGGCAAAGGTGGTTTCATAAACTTCGGGCGAGACTTCGGACTCGTAGAATTCCAGATAGGCCCGCCAAAGAGCGTGCCACGCCTCTTTGTCCGAGGGGGCGATTGGACGCACTTGAAGGTTCGGCAACGCCATCTTGGATCTACCGCTCGCGCCGGGCCATGAACGCCAAACGTTCGAACAGGTGCACGTCCTGCTCGTTTTTCAAGAGCGCGCCATGAAGTTTGGGCAAAGCATTCGCGCCGCCGCGTTTCAGGTCCTCGGCGTCCAGATCTTCGGCCAAAAGCAGTTTCAGCCAATCCAGCACTTCCGAGGTTGACGGCTTCTTCTTCAGCCCACCTGTGTCACGGATTTCGTAGAATTGGGTCAGGGCGGTGGTCAGCAGGCTGTCCTTGATGCCGGGATGATGGACTTCGACGATCTGACGAAGGGTCTCTTCGTCGGGGAAGCTGATATAGTGAAAGAAGCAGCGGCGCAGAAACGCGTCGGGCAGTTCTTTTTCGTTGTTCGAGGTGATGATGACCACCGGACGCTGCTTGGCGCGGATGGTTTCACCGGTCTCGTAGACGTGGAACTCCATCTTATCGAGTTCCTGTAGAAGGTCGTTTGGAAATTCAATGTCGGCCTTGTCGATCTCGTCGATCAGCAGAACAACTTTTTTGCCTGCCTCAAACGCCTGCCACAGCTTGCCCTTGCGGATGTAGTTGGCAACGTCATGCACCCGTTCATCGCCCAACTGGCTGTCGCGCAACCGGCTGACGGCGTCATATTCATACAGGCCCTGCGCTGCGCGGGTGGTGGATTTGATGTTCCACTCGATCATTTCCATGCCCAAGGCATCGGCGACTTGGCGCGCCAACTCTGTTTTGCCGGTTCCCGGTTCGCCTTTGACCAGCAATGGGCGTTCCAGTGTGATCGCCGCATTCACAGCCAGCGACAGATCGGCTGACGCCACATAACTTTCGGTACCGCTAAATTTCATGCGCTCGATCCTGTTTTTCTATCTGTTTCCCGCTTCCTAAGCGTATTGCCAATCACTTTCCAGCGACGAGCAGAAAAATGCCACGATTGATCTATAAGCCTAGTGACAAGAAGGGTCCATTCCGCTAAACGCAGCGGCAGGAGAGCCGGGTGACTGATTTAAAAACGAATATTGAAACCGGCCTGCAGCAAGGAGCAGGTATGAAAGCTGAAGTATTTTTGCCGGACGATTACCGTCCTGCCGAGGACGAGCCTTTCATGAATGACATGCAGCTGGAGTATTTCCGCCGCAAGCTGGAACATCTCAAAGCTGAACTGTTGGATGAAAGCCGTTCAACCATCGAACACCTACAGGATGGTACACGCAACATTCCCGATGTGGCTGACCGCGCAAGCGAGGAAACCGATCGCGCGCTGGAGCTTCGCATTCGCGACCGTCAGCGCAAGCTGGTTGGTAAGATCGACTCTGCGCTGCGCCGCATTGACGAAGGTGAATACGGGTACTGCCAGGACACCGGCGAGCCTATCTCGCTGAAACGTCTGGATGCGCGTCCGACCACCACGCTGAGCCTTGAGGCGCAAGAGCGTCACGAGCGCCGCGAGAAGGTCCATCGCGACGACTGATCCCGTGGGATCGGAATGGATTAGCACCGGGGCCGTGGCTCCGGTGTTTGTTTTTTGGGGGTGCGGATGCTGATTGGTCAGCGTGCAACGGTTCTAGGGGCAGGGATCGCCGGTTTGGCGGCTTCTATCGCATTGGCGCAGCGCGGGGCACAGGTGCATGTATTGGATCAGGCCGAAGCGATCCGAGAAGTCGGCGCAGGCCTGCAGATCAGCCCGAATGGTGTCGCGGTCCTGAAGGCGCTTGGGTTGGGGCCAGAGTTAGAGCGGATCGGACTGCGCGCCGAAGCGGTAAACCTGCGGGACTATCGTAAAGGGCGCTTGGTCACTCGATTGCCGTTACAGAACGCGGCTGGTGCCTATTACTTCCTGCACCGTGCTGATCTGATCGACATGTTGCACAACGCCGCGACAGAGGCCGGGGTGCGTATTCGACTGTTGCAGAAGGTGCGAGAGGTAACCGTTGAAGACGGCAAAGCCTCTTTCGAAACCATGCAAAATGTCCGCCACTCACCCGATCTGCTGATTGGCGCGGATGGTGTTCATTCCAAGGCGCGCCCGGCTGTAAACGGGGCCGCCGAGCCGTTTTTCACAGGTCAGGTCGCATGGCGTGCAACGGTGCCGAACACTGACGGTTTACCGAACGAGGTTTCGGTATACATGGGGCCCGGGCGCCACATGGTGATTTATCCTCTTAGAGGTGGCGAACTGGTGAACATAGTCGCCGTCGAAGAGCGGGCGGCATGGGCGGAAGAAGGTTGGAATTACAAAGACGATCCTTCAGAATTACTCAATTCTTTCAGTGGGTTTGCGACAGAAGTTCAGTCACTTCTTGATCGTGTCGAAGATGTTTACCTTTGGGGATTGTTCCGTCATCCCGTGGCCCAAAACTGGCACAAGGGAAATGCCGCTCTTCTGGGTGATGCGGCGCATCCAACGCTTCCGTTTCTGGCGCAGGGCGCGAACATGGCGTTGGAGGACGCGTGGGTTTTGGCCGATAGCCTTGCAAGCCATCCGGACCAAGAAACAGCCCTTGCGGCCTACCAGCATCTGCGTCGGGCACGATGTGAAAAGATTGTCGATGCCGCCAGCAAAAACGCCAAGAACTATCACCTGAGTTTCCCACCTCTGCGCTTTGCAGCCCACACGGCGCTACGAATTGCGGGTGGCCTGTCGCCCGACATGATGCTGCGTCGGTTTGACTGGCTTTATGGGTATGACGTGACGTCCTCTTAATCCTCCCTTGTTTAAAGAATTGGCAGCATTACTTGCGCTGGAAAGGCAAGAGTAGTCAGAAAGATGCGTTTAATGGTGTACCTGTTGGTTGGGCTTTGTGTGGCTGTGATTGGCCTGATGGGTTGGGTGCGTCTTGCGCCACATGACGTGGAGCGGTTCCACACAGAGGTTAGGGCTGAGAACCAAACCACCTTCGATGTTAAAAAAATCGGGGCGCTTGCGGTCACGGATGCCTATCCACAAAGCCCACAGGTTGTGATGCAGCGGTTTGTGGACATTGCGTTGAACTCTCCTCGAACCAAGGTGCTGGCGGGTTCTGTCGAAAGTGGTCGCATAACCTTGGTGACGCGGACCCTGTTTTGGGGGTTCGCGGATTATTCCACCATCGAAAGCGTTCATAGCCCCGAAGGCACCCGGTTGAAGATCTTTGCGCGGATGCGTTGGAATGGCTCAGATTGGGGTGTGAACGCCAAGCGGTTGAAAGGTTGGTTGAAGACGTTCACGGACGTCTGACATCGAGCAGCCGGTTCCTGTATCACGCCATGCGGGGTTGTTCAGAACCATCTCGCAGCGGGCGATATAGGAACGACCACCGACATTCAGGCAAATACTTTGCCCAAGCTCCACACGATCCCCCACGCTGTCTGTGCAGAAGCAATCCAAAGCCGTCCCACTGTGTTTCGGCTCTTGTGCCGTTCCCGCATGGGGCAGGGTGGCCAGTATGAGAAATGCCAGTCTCATACCCCAGATTACCACATCTTGGGCTTCAAGTCCTCTTGACCCCGGCGGATGCTTGCGCAAGACAAACGCATGGTTCCCTTTGATAAACTTGATCAGATCACCCAGAGGTTCGAATACCTCGAAGCGCAGCTTGCTGGCGGCGCGGCCGATGACTTTGCTAAAGTCAGCCGCGAATATGCCGAGGTAAAACCCGTTGCCGACCAGATCGCGGCCTATCGCCAGTTGCTGGACGATATCGCCGAGGCTGAGGCGATGTTGGATGACCCCGAGATGAAAGAGCTGGCAGAGGAAGAACTGCCCGGCCTCAAGGCGCAACGCCCCGAGATGGAAGAGGCGCTGCAAATTGCGCTTTTGCCAAAGGATGCCGCGGATGCCCGGCCGGCAATCATCGAAATTCGCCCGGGTACGGGCGGTGACGAGGCGGCGTTGTTCGCAGGGGACCTGCTGCGCATGTACCAGCGTTACGCCGAAGCGCAGGGATGGAAGTTCGAAATCCTTGAAGAGCAGTCATCGGAACTGGGCGGGATCAAGGAAGTGACCGCAAATATTCAGGGCGAGGGCGTCTTTGCCCGGATGAAATACGAATCCGGCGTGCACCGGGTGCAGCGTGTGCCCGAGACCGAAAGTGGCGGGCGAATTCATACCTCGGCGGCGACCGTCGCCGTGCTGCCAGAGGCCGAAGAGGTCGATATCGACATTCCCGCCGGCGACATTCGTATCGACACGATGCGCAGTTCGGGTGCAGGTGGTCAGCACGTGAACACGACTGACTCGGCGGTGCGGATTACGCACCTTCCGACTGGTGTGGTCGTGACAAGCTCTGAGAAGTCGCAGCATCGCAACCGCGAGATCGCGATGCAGGTTCTGCGGACACGCCTGTATGATCTAGAGCGTCAGCGGATCGCCGATGAACGTTCGGCAGATCGGGCTAGCCAAGTCGGCTCGGGCGACCGTTCGGAACGTATTCGCACGTATAACTTCCCTCAGGGCCGGATGACGGATCACCGCATCAACCTGACGCTTTATAAGCTGGATCAGGTCATGCAGGGCGATCTGGATGAGGTTATCGACGCCCTGATCGCCGACGATCAGGCCCGCAAACTGGCAGAGATGGACGCGTGACCGGTGCAGAGGCGCTGCGGGCTGGGGTTGCCCGCCTGAAGGCCGCCGGTATCGAAGACCCGGCCCGCGACGCGCGCCGCCTTTTGGCCTTTGCCATTGGGCAAGACATGTCTCGCCTGACTTTGGTGTTGCCTGACCCGATCACTGAAGATCAGAACGACGTCTTTCGAACAGCTATTCTTGCGCGGGCAGAGAAACAGCCGGTGTCTCAGATCATTGGCTACCGTGACTTCTTCGGTCGGCGGTTCAAGGTCACGCGGGATACGCTGGACCCGCGTCCCGAGACCGAAGATCTGGTTGCAGAGGCCTTGAAACACCCGTTTTCAAATGTGTTGGACATGGGGACAGGGACAGGGTGCATCCTGTTGTCCTTGCTCGCAGAGCGTCCTTTGGTAAAAGGTCTGGGCACCGATCTGTCTGATGCGGCCCTGTCGGTGGCCCGCGAAAACGCGGACAGGTTGAACATAGCGGATCGGGCAAGTTTCGCTCGGTCTGACTGGTACGCCAATGTCGCCGGGCGCTTTGATCTGATCGTCTCGAACCCACCCTATATCGCCGCCGATGAAATGGATGCGCTTGACGCCTCTGTCCGCGATTGGGAACCCCGCAGCGCCTTGACCGATGAGGCTGACGGGCTGTCCGCCTATCGCGTGATTGCGGCAGGTGCCAAAGATCATCTGACGCCGGGCGGCCGGTTGTTGGTCGAGATCGGCTGGATGCAGGGCGAAGCTGTTGCCGCGATTTTTCGGGCCGCCGGGCTTGAATCCGTATCGGTTCATCCCGATCTGGATGGAAGAGACCGGGTCGTGACCGGTAGGCAACAATCTTAGAAAACCGATCGGTTTGCGTCCTAATTCCCCCGCAAACAGGGTCAATTCCTTCGTTTTCTGGATTTTTGGCTTGTCTTGCCACCCGTGGCATGGTTAGTCAGATGGAGTGGATGGCTGGATGCCTTGGACGCTCCCCACCACGTTAAGCCAGACAATCGCCAGATCCGGTGGCACCCCGTGCAAGAGGTACGGAACGGATCACAACTCGCCAAGATAAGGCTGAACAGCAGATAATAGTATGAGATCTTCCAAGTCACGTTCGCGGAATAAGAACAACCGTTCGCGCTCGATGGGTAACATCATCAACCGTGTTTTCGACAGCTCTGGCCCCGAAGGCAAGGTGCGCGGAACACCGCAGCAGATCATTGATAAATACAACCAGTTGGCGGCAGACGCACAGCTGTCGAATGACCGTGTTGCGGCTGAAAACTTTCAGCAGCACGCCGAGCACTACGCACGTCTTCTAAGCGACGCACAGCGTGAGGCCGAGGCTAAGCGCGAGCAGCAGGAACGTCATAACCGCGAACGCCAGCAGCAGCGCGAGCAGCAGCAGCAGGCGAAAGAGCAAAAGGTCGATGGCACCGGCGATCAGCCCGACATCGCTGACGCGGGCCCCGTGGGGTTCGCGGACGAGTCACAAGACAGCGGTCTGGTGGACACTCCGGAAGAAAAGAAAAGCGCTCCGCGCCCTGCACGCCGTGGTCGTCCGAAGAAATCGGAAGCCAAGGACGCAGATGTCGCCCCGCAGGATGCGCCTGCACAAGACGCTCCGGCAGCAGAGTAACTGGCCCTAGGCCAGTTCCCGCGCCAGGGCGCAAAACCCCTCTAGCGATACATTTTCAGCGCGCAGCGTCGGTTCAATCCCCGCTGCGCGAAGACGGTCCTCGATATCGGGGGCCTGACCCTTCAGGCTTGCGCGCAGCATTTTGCGACGCTGGTTGAAGGCCGCGGCCACGACGCGTGACAGGATTTTCGCATCGGCCTCAAACGCCGGTTTCTCGCGACGTTTCAGATGCACGACTGCTGAATGGATTTTGGGTGGCGGTGTAAACGCCTCGGGCGGAAGGGTCATGACGATCTTCGCCTCGGCGCGCCATTGCGCAAGGATCGCCAGACGGCCATAGGCCTTGGAGCCCGGTTTGGCGACGATCCGCTCTGCGACCTCTTTCTGAAACATCAGCGTCAGGCTGTCCCAGAACGGGGGCCAGGAGTCGGGTGTCAACCAGCGAACCAGCAGTTCCGTGCCGACATTATAGGGCAGGTTCGCCACGACGCGGACTGGGGCGGTCAGGTGTTCCAGCGGGTCGACCTCTAGCGCGTCGCCATTGATCACCTTCAGGCGACCGGGGTAGGCGGCTTCGACCTCTGCCAGCGCCGACAGGCACCTTTGGTCTTTCTCAATCGCCAGAACGCGGCGCGCGCCTTCGGCGAGCAATCCACGTGTCAGGCCACCGGGGCCGGGGCCAATTTCCAGAACGTCGCATTCAGATAGATCGCCCGCCTGACGTGCGATTTTCGCGGTCAGGTTAAGATCCAAAAGGAAGTTCTGGCCAAGAGATTTCTTGGCAGCAAGTTCATGCGTCGCGATGACCTCGCGCAGGGGGGGAAGACCGTCAATCGTAGCCATGTGGGTCTCTTACGCGGTTCCGCGCGCCAGCGCCATGGCTTGTGCCATGCGAAGAGCGGCGATCAGGCTGGTCGGCTCTGCTTGCCCCTTGCCCGCGATATCAAAGGCCGTGCCATGGTCAGGTGAGGTGCGGATGAAGGGCAGTCCAAGAGTGACATTTACCCCGCCCGCGAAATCGAGGGTCTTGATCGGGATCAGGGCTTGATCGTGATACATCGCCACGGCCGCGTCATACTTGGCGCGGGCTGCCGCATGAAACGCTGTGTCGGCGGGGTGGGGGCCGGTCAGTTGCAGGCCCTCGGCCCTTAGCCGATCCAGAAGCGGTATGATCATATCCAGCTCTTCATGTCCCATGGCGCCGCCTTCGCCCGCGTGCGGATTCAGCCCCATGATTGCGAGGCGCGGATCAGAGATGCCGAAATCGCGGATCAGGCCATCGCGGGTGATGCGGATGGTTGCTTCCAAAAGGTCTTTGGTCAGGGTCTTTGGAACTTCGGACACCGGGATATGGATCGTCGCGGGCACCACGCGCAATGCATCGCAAGCCAGCATCATGACCACCCGATCTACGCCACCAAGGGCGGCCAGAAACTCTGTATGGCCGGGATAGGCAAAGTCCGCCCCGTCCTTGAGTGCTTTCTTGTTGATCGGGTTCGTACAAACGGCAGAGGCTGCGCCGGATTGCGCGTACTCGACGGCCATTTCGATCGACTGGATAACACCAAAGGCATTTGCGGCAGAAGGCTGGCCCGGTGCCGCACCCTCTGCGAACGGGAGAGATATGACGGGCAGCCCGTTAGCCATCGCTGCCGACGCCTGATCAGGCGATGGGATGCGAACCACGGGAAGGTCAGCTGGCAGATGCGCAGGATCGCCGATCCAGAAGAAGGTCAATTCATCCTTCAGTGCCTGCCAGGCCTTCGCGGTGATCTCGGGGCCGACACCGGCCGGTTCCCCACAGCTAAGCGCGATGGGGGCGGTGGTCATGGACGCTTGATGATCGCGCTGGCGCGAAGCTCTGCAAGGTAGCCGTCGGCATAGGCATTTACGCGCTGGTTACGCAGGCTATTCCGCAACGCCGTGCGGTCGAAATCTTCGTCCAGCGCAGGTGTGCGTCCGCACAGCATGTACAGGACATTCTGACCGCCCTGATTGACGACTGCGGTTTCGTTTTCGTCCAATTTCGCAAGGGTCAGCGCCGTCGCGTCATCTAGATCTGCAATCGCCAGAACCTCGCGCTGCAGGCGCTCTTCGGGCTGTCCTTTGGCGACGCCGTACAGGTCGTCGCATGTGTCGATTTCAGAGGTCACGCGACCGGGGGCCGTGTCGCCCAAGGCATAGCGCGCAAACTCGACCGACACTGAGTCCGGCAGCTCTGCGTCAAGCTCTTCCAAATCACGGACCATGAATACGGCAATTGCATTACCGCCAAGCGGGATCGGGTCCGAAACCTCGTTTGGCCCCAGAACAAGAAGGCGGCTGGCAAGTGCTGGCGGCAGGTTCGAGAGGTCAACCCAATCGACGCGTCCACCACGGGCGCCAGTCGGCGCAACAGAAAGGCTGCGCGCCGCGGCTGCAAAGGCGCCAGGTGACTTGATCTGCTCTTTCAAACGAGCAGCTGTGGCCTGCGCCTGCTCTTTGAACTCGGGTGTGTCTGCGCGTAGGATAATCTCTGAGATCAGAATGCGAGCCGACCCCGAACGCGAGCTGATCGCAATAGCGCGGTCGATCTCATCCTCGGTGATCTGGGACCGAGGGCCAAAGCGACGGCCAACGACCTCGCGCCAGACCAAACCGGCGCGAACAAATTCACGGAAGGATTCAGGAGCGATCCCGCGTTGGGTCAGCAATGTTTCAAACTGTTTCAGATTCAGATTTGCACGGCCCGCAAATTCTTCCATGCCCAAGGTGACGTCTTCAGGAGAGGGAGAAACACCTAGCCGAGCCCCTGCATCCACACGCAGACGGTCCTCAATCAGCCCTTTTTCGGCTTCTTCGACCAGATCGCCAGGTGAATTCAACAATTCCAACATCAGGATGCGTTGCTGCAGTTCATACCCGGTGATGCCCCGTCCATTGACGATGATCTGAGGTGCAAACGGATTCGCGTTTTGTGCCAGGGCAGCCATTGGTGCCATGGTCAAAGTCACGAGCAGAAGAAGCAGATTGCGCAACATCAAAGTCATCCTACCTGTTAAACACCGGTGCAAGAGCGGCGATAGCTTTGCCCGGTCGCATTATTGCCGAAACCACCAAAGGTGACATCGATTCCGAAGTCTGTCGTCGGCCTGACTGTATCCGAGGAAGTGAACCTGCGCGATACAGAAAGGTCAACAATGACACATTCGTTCTTATAGATCAGGCCAAGTCCCGCCTCTTGAGCGCGGTCCTGAGTGAAGTCATAGCGCCATTCAGCTCGGCCGCTCCAGTTGCGGTCAAAGCGGTAGGTGCCGTCAAAGTCCCATTCAGAACTGTCCTCTGTACGCCCTTCAAGCGCATTCTTTGCCAGCCAGACATAGGCTGTTTCGAACTCGAACTTGGCTTGCTGCCAATCCACGCGAAGCTGGCTGCTGCTTAGTCCGAGCGTGTCATCAAGAAGCGAGCGGTTGGAAATCGTCAGGTTTTTAGAGCTGAAAATCTTTGTGCTGACCAGCCAATCCGAAGTGTAGCCATCCAGACCAGAGCCCTGGTCGAACTGGTCGAGATCCCGTTCATAGAATACGCGGCCAACATCAATGCCGAAGGACCATCCGTTTGCAGAATACCGGGTCCATCCAACACCAAGGTTCGCGCGCAATCCGCGTTCAACCACGTCTTCGCCGGCAAACCGGTCCAAAGCAAACAGATTGCCTTCGTCCAGAACCGGGCTGAGGCTGTCATCGTTCGGGACATCATCGCCCGATGGGTCTGCCCAGGCCAATTGAAGCACTGGTTCCAGCACGTAGCTGGCCCCGTTGTAGCCCGACTTGACCAGTGGATAGCGCATCTCCACCGCAAGGCTGGGGGTAAGTCGCGTCAGTTGATTATCAAAAGAACCGTCGTCATCGACGTTATAGGCATCGAATTTAAGACGTGCGTCGGCGGTTAGCAGAAGCCCGTTGTCGAATGTCCAGCTGTTGGTCCAATCGGCGCCAAGGTGCAGGCGCTGAATGTCGCGACCATCCGCATCGTCGGATGAATCGCGTTCAAACGCCAAAAGTCCGGCCTCGACCCCGAAAACGCCTGCGGATTGCGATGGCCGGATTTTGAGCTCGTATCCAAGGTCCAAAACCTTCGTGGGTACAAATTCTTTATCGATGTCAGAGCGTAAGGGATTGTAATGAATGGCCTCGGTGCGAATGATCTCGTCTCGCGTTACACGGGTCAGTTTCACGTTGCTTTCCAAACGATCCGCATCGGAATAGTCGTAATCCAGAAGGTAGGAAGGGTCAGAGGTGTCCTGAAGCTGGAACTCTAGCACAAAATCTCGGGGCAGTTCGAACCGGCCATTACCGAAGATATAAGAGCGCGGGTCATCCTCGATATCATCCTTTGAAATCGCGCCGTTCCATTCCATACGACCGTTTCGGAAAGCATGTCGATAACGCAGTTCCAGAGTGCGCGTCTGACCCGTCGACAGATAAGGTGTGACAGTCAGATCAGCGTGGTCACCCAGAGTGATGAAATACGGAAACTTGATACCGGTGCCCAAAGCGTCGGTGATCCGGATCGACGGGGACAGGAACCCGGTCGAACGTTTCAGTGTCGGGTCGGGCAGGCGCAGCGACGGCAGATACAGTACCGGTACGCCTGCGATTTCAAACCGGGCGTTCTCGAAGTAAATCTGCTGCTCTTCCTCGTCATGCACGACGCGGCTGGCGCGGATTTGCCAAAGCGGAACTTCGTCTTTCACGCAGATGCGGCAGGATGAGGCAACAGTCTTGTCCAACACCAAATAGCGGTCATCTACACGATGGATCTGTGCCGCGGCGATCTGCATCTGCTGATCCAGCAACAAGCGTGCGCTTTGCAGGATGCCCGAGGTCAATGCCGGGTCCAGATCGGCACTGCTGGCCATGAGAACGATGTTTTCGCCGGATGCCAGCGTCAGGGGGCCTTCGATCTTCAAGCGGTCGGTGTCGGGGTCATAGGTGATACGCGTGGCGCGCAGGTGGGAGCCATCGTAGAAAACCTCGACGTTGCCCTCAGCAACCAACACATCGTCTGACTTGATGGACATGCGGTCGGCGATCATGGTGACGCCCGCCGTCTGGGCAAAGCTGGCAAACGGGGCCAAACACAACAAAGCCAGCCAAATTACGCGGCGCATCACCCGTCCTCCAGATGCAACAAGATACTCATGGCCAACAAAATCCCTGCTACCGGAGGCCCCCAGGCCGCCAGAAGAATGGGAATCTGTCCGTTCTCCCCAAGTACTTGCGCGAAGTTGCGCATGAAAAACAAGCCCAAGCCTAGGCCAAGAGCTGTAAGAACCATGGTTCCGGTGCGACCAAAACGCGAGTGGCGCATGGTCAGACTGGCCCCTAGCAGCACCATGGCGACAAACAGCAGGGGTAGGGCAAGCTCCATCTGTTGCCACATCACGTGGCGACGGGTGGTAAAGCCTGCACGCTCCAGATCGCGAATGAAGGTCGGAAGCTCCCAGAAAGAGATATCCGACGGCTCTCCGAAACTGTCACGAATGCGGTCGGCGGTCAGGTCCGAGGCGAGGGTCAAAGTGGCATGCAACGTCGAGGACTGTTCAGGGTTCAGTATCTCGGGGCCAAGGTCCCAACGTTTTGCATTTGTAAGTTGCCATGCGCCTTCGACCAGAACGGCGCTTTCGGCCTTGATGCGGAACAGCGCCTGAGAGCGTGCGTCCAGCGACATAAAGGTGACATCGCCCAGAACAGCCCCGTCATTGTCGGCTTCAGCGGCATGGATGACCATTTGACCCTCAGCAGTTGCCTGACGCAACCACAGCCCTTCGCGGCTTATCGACAGCGTATTTTGCGAGCCACTTTCGTAATTCGCAGAAAGGCGTTTGTAAGTGGCCGAGGTGGCCGCAACGATTGGATTGAAAAGCCCGACCAGTATCGCCCCAAGTACCAGCGCCGAAATCACGGGCGCGATCAGACTGCGCAGTGCAGACCGGCCTGCGGCGCGGGTGATCACCATCTCGCTGGTTCTGGCAAGGCCCAGATACAGGGCCAAGGTGGTCAGGATGACGATCAGAGGCAGGATGCGATAAATCGCTTTGGGCGCGTTCAGGAGTGCCAATTCCAAAGCTTGGCCAAAGCTGATCGTGCCGATCTCGAACTTTCGTATCTGGTCGACCACATCAAGAAGTAGTAGGAACACCAGAAAGCCCGCGAAAATCGCGGCGAAGTTGATGGCGAACCGACGAGCGAAATACAGGTGCAGGATCATGATTCCACCTCTGTCTCGGTTGCATTGTGGCTGCGCTTTGTCCCTTGGCTGATAAAGAGCAGGCCAATGGCCATCAGGACACCAATAATCGGCGACAGGTAAACCACCGGCCAGCTCTTGTCAGATTGACGGGCCAGATCCGAAGCTGCGTTGTCGATCAGTTGCAGGACAATCAGCAGAAAGATCGCAAATGCGATCTGGCGACCAAAGCCGAAGCGGCTGTATTGGCCAAGCATCAGTGCTGCAAAGCCGATCATTGCCCCGGCCAATGCAAGGAACGGCTGTGCGATCCGGGCGTGGCCTTCGTATAGGAACTCCGCCCTTGAGCTGTTCATATGATGAACCTGCCAAGGTGTGGGGGTGATCAATTCTTGCGTCGATAGCTCTTCGATCCTGACGTTTCTGCGGCCTGTGTCGGCAAGTCCCTGAAGGTCATAAACAGCGTCCTTGAAGCGCGTGGTTGTCAAGCGCTGGTCCGACGTGCGCAAAGTTTGCGAGGTCCCTTCGAACATAATCAGCTTCAGGCCCTCTTCACTGGGAACGAGAAGCGCTTGGTTGGCGATATAGGTGATCTGCCGCGCTTCATTGCTGGCATCCAGAAGGTAGACGCCGTTCAACTGTCCCTGATCGGTGATCTCACCCACAAAAAAGGTGATCCCGTTGCCGGGGTGGATGAAACGGCCCTCACGCAGCAGTTTTGCGGCGTCGTTGTTGGCGATCGCCTGTCGTCGGTCGGCCAGTTCGCTGCGGCTGATGGGAACAAGGATATGGTTCAGAATGCTGATGAGCACGGTCACCATAAGCCCAAACACCACCACCGCGCGCATCATTCGGAAGGGTGAGAACCCCATAGAGCGGGCAACCACCAGCTCGCTTTCACTGGACATGCGGTTGATGACAAATATGGTCGCGGTGAACGCGGAAATTGGCAGCACAAGGCGAATGACATTCGGCAGTGCCAGCGCGGTGAACTCCAGAAAGACGCTCGCGGATTGGCCATCGCCAATCAGCTCTTCGAAAAGCAACGCAGCGCGGTTGACCCAATAAACGGACACAAGAACAAGAGAGAAGAAACCAAACAGCAATGTCAGCTGTGACAGAAGATATCGGTCAAAGGTTTTCACTGGGTCCATCCCAAGGTTCAATCTGCGGGCGACCCTAGACCAAATGACAGATGGGTGAAACTCATAACTGGTCAAGGTGGCGGGCAGCCGCTAGGTATTTGATAAAGCCAAAATCGGAGAGACTTCATGACAACGCCCCCCTCGATTTCCATCGTCGAACTGGATCTGGATGCCATTGCCTCGGCAACTGGGCGGGTCGCCCTGTTTATCAATGCCGAGGGCAAGATGGACCCCGCTGCACGTCGGGTGAACAAGCTGTCGAAAGGCGGTGTTCAACGCGCCTTAGGTAGCAAGGCCTTCGAGAAGCTGAAATCGGGCGGTGTGATCTCATTGACCTTCCCGCCGCAGATGGAAGCCAAAGCAATTGATATCGTTAAGCTAGAGCGGCGTCCCTCGGTTTCCGAGGCGCGCAAGGCAGGTGCCGCGCTGGCACAGCTTCGCGGCGAGGATGATGTGCTTCTTTTGGCGGGTTCGGCCCCAAAGGCTGCGGAAATCGGTCTGGGCTTCGCCCTGCGGGCCTATGACTTCACCGACCACAAGACCGCAGATGCCCCGGTTACGGGCACTGTGACTTTGGCCGTAACGAAACCGGATGACATTGCCGATGACGCCGCGGTTGGCGCTGCAATCGCAGAGGGTGTATTCTTCACGCGTGATCTTGTGAACGAACCTGCAAACGTGCTGACCACGCAAAACTTCGCGGACAGGCTGGTTGCCATGAAGGACATCGGGCTGAAGGTCGAGGTTCTGGAAGAGGCCGAACTGGAAAAGCTTGGCATGGGCGCGCTGCTTGGGGTCGGGCAGGGCTCTGAAAGCCCGTCGAAGGTTGTCGTGATGCAGTGGAATGGCGGCGGAGATGAGGCCCCCTTTGCGCTGGTTGGCAAAGGTGTTGTCTTTGATACTGGCGGCATCAGCCTGAAACCCGCAGGTGGCATGGAAGACATGACCATGGATATGGGCGGTGCGGGTACCGTTGCAGGTGTCATGCGCGCGATCGCTTTGCGGAAGGCCAAGGCCAATGTTGTCGGCCTTGTAGGCCTCGTCGAAAACATGCCTGACGCGCTTGCACAGCGTCCGGGCGATGTTGTGACCTCGATGAAGGGTGACACGATCGAGGTTATCAACACAGACGCCGAAGGCCGTTTGGTTCTGGCCGATGTGCTATGGTACACGCAGGAACGGTTCAAACCTTCGGGGATCATTGATCTGGCGACGCTGACAGGCGCGATCATCATCGGCCTTGGGCATGAAAACGCGGGTGTGTTCTCGAATGACGACGACCTGTCCAAAGCCTTCTTGAAAGCGGCCGAGACCGAGGAAGAAGGCGCATGGCGCATGCCGATGGGGCAGGCCTATGACGACAAGCTGAAGTCGCGCATTGCCGACATGATGAATGTCGGCGGGCGGGATGCGGGCTCTATCACGGCGGCGCAGTTCCTGAAGCGCTTCGTCAAGGACGAGACGCCTTGGATTCACCTGGATATTGCCGGTGTTGCTTCGGTCAAAACGCCGACAACTTTCGCGCCGAAAGGGGCAACTGGCTGGGGCGTGCGTGCGCTTGATCGTCTGATCCGCGACAAGTTCGAGGTCTGATGGGCGCTGCGTATTTCTATCACCTGACCCGCGCACCGCTGGAAGCGACGTTGCCCATGCTGCTGGAGAAATCTCTGGCAGCAGGCTGGCGCGTTGTTGTGCGCGGAACAACCCCGGACAGGATGCGCTGGCTGGACGAACGGCTTTGGCTGCGACCTGAGGATGGGTTTCTGCCCCATGGCGTTGCAGGTACTGGCTTTGACGCCGATCAGCCGGTTTTGCTGACGACTGACAATGCGGCCCCAAATGGGGCGGCGTGCTTGATGTCCGTGGACGGGGCAGAAATCAGTGCTGAAGACTGTGAAGGCTCTGAACGGGTCTGCATCCTGTTCGACGGCAACGACCCAGAGGCGGTGCAGCATGCGCGCGGCCAGTGGAAGTTGCTGACCGGTCAGGGTGTGGCTGCGCAATACTGGTCCGAGGAATCGGGCCGGTGGGAGAAAAAGGCAGACTCAGCCTAAGCTGTCTCGGTCCAGATTATCTTTGCAGGATTAGGGTGCCGTTGTTGAAGGTCACCGTGTCGAACCGCTGCAAATAGGCCATGCCCAGAAGCGATGTGTCCAAATCGCCTTCGTTCACCCATGCACGGACATTGCGATCCACGATCGGGCCGATGGCAATCGTATCCAGCCGGACAGGGGCCGTGCGGACCATCCCATTTGCCGTGCTTGCCTGACCGGTGAACCGAAGATCGTTTTCGCTGAACCCGGCCTTTCGGGCGTCGGCCCGGCTTAGAACGATACTGGTCGCGCCGGTGTCGACGACGAAATCGACCTCGGTATCGTTGATAGTGACCGTCAGGTAGTAATGGCCGTCGAAGGACCGGGGCACCTCGATCCGACCGCTGTCTTCGAACACGGACTGCCGGGGGGATAGGTCACTGCGGATGTCACTCCAAAGTCCGTAACCGGCGATGAAGCCAAGGAAGATCATCCCCCAGATCGATAGCTGCTGCATCGTCTTGCCAAGGTTCTGGCGCGACGACAGCAGAAAGCTGCCTCCGATGGCGATCAGAAGCACGACAAGGTAAATCAGGCGACCGATTTCATTTTCGGACATTGGGGCTCCTTCAAGTGGTGCTCTTTATGTAGGCATCATCGCGAAGGTTTGCAGGTCTCAGACCGGAACAAGGCCAAAATCGCGCAATCCGTCCAAAACGAACTGAACCGACAGGGCCGCCAGCAGCATCCCCAGCAAGCGTGTGACCACGTTGATCCCGGTGCGACCCAAGGCGCGTTCCAGCAGACCCGAGGTCAGGAAGAACAGCATCGTCATGGCCAACACGCCCAGCATGATCAGGATAACCACGGCGATCTGACCCCAGTCGCCCGAAGATTCACCCGTCAGCAGGATCATCGTTGCGATAGAGCCGGGGCCTGCAATCAGCGGCGTGGCCAATGGGAAGACAGAGGGATCGGGATGAGGTTCTTCCTCTGCCTGATCTTCACGGCGCTTGGTGCGGCGCTCAAAGAGCATTTCCAGAGCGGTCAGGAACAAAAGCAATCCGCCTGAAATCCGGAAGGCCGCCATCGAGATGCCGACGAAGCCCAGTACAGCCTCGCCGAGCAAGGCGAACAGGGTCAGCACAAACGCGGCGATAAACAGCGAACGCAGGGCAACAGCCCGACGCTGCGCGGCGGGTTGGCCTTGTGTCAATGCGACGAAAATCGGGGTCAGCCCAATCGGATCAATGATCACGAAGAGCGTTGCAAAAACGGTCAGATAGAATGTCGGGTCCATTTCCGCCTCCTGCTGCCAGTTGAATCACGGTCGCCGGGGTTTGCCAAGAGCTTATGCCTCGGCCGTTTCCAGCTTTTCGAGAGCGTCCATCCATAAGGCTTCGGCCCGGTCAAGGCCATCCATCACCTCGGCATGCTTCTTCCGCCATTTGGCGACCTCGTCACCCTTGCCGGGTTCGTACAGAGTGGGGTCGGCCAGAATACCATCCAGCTTTTCCTTCATCTCGGTCAGCTTTTCGACGCGAGCCTCGCATTTCCGGACCTCGGACCGCAGCGCAAGGATATCATCACGCGACGCGCGTTTCGGCTTGGCGGTCGGGGTGGTCTTCTCGGCGGGTTTGTCCGAGGTCAGCAGCAGCTTGCGATAGGATTCAAGGTCGTCGTCATAGGGCGTAACGCGCCCGTCCCTTACCAGCCAAAGCCGGTCGGCGACCATCGACAGCAGGTGCATATCGTGGCTGACCAGGATCACCGCGCCGCTATAGGCCGTCAACGCCTCGACCAGCGCCTCGCGGCTTTCGATATCAAGGTGGTTGGTGGGCTCGTCGAGGATCAGCATGTGCGGTGCATCAAGTGTGGCCAGCAACAGCGACAGACGTGCCTTCTGACCACCAGACAGACGTCCGACCACGGTGTCCGCCTGATCCGGGCCAAGGCCGAACCCAGCAAGTTTGGCGCGCAGCTTCGATTGGTGCACGTCGGGTCGTTCCCGCTGGATGTGCTGCAAGGGGGTTTCGTCGACATGCAACTCATCCACCTGATGCTGCGCGAAATAGCCGATCCGCAGTTTTGAGGCTTTTGTGACGCGTCCGCCCATCGGGGAAAGCCTGTCTGACAGCAGCTTCGATAGGGTCGACTTGCCCTGACCGTTCTTGCCAAGCAGCGCGATCCGGTCGTCCTGATCGATCCGCAGGTTCAGGCGAGACAGAACAACAGTGTCACCATACCCGACCGAAGCGCTTTCGGTCGCAACGATGGGCGGTGATAGCTCTTCGGGTTCGGGGAAGGTGAATACAACACGCGCAGCCTCTTCCGGGGCCGTGATGGGCTGCATCTTTTCCAGCATCTTCACGCGGCTTTGGGCCTGTTTCGCCTTGGTCGCCTTGGCCTTGAACCGGTCGACAAAACTTTGCAGATGAGCGCGGCGCGCCTCTTGTTTCTTGGCTTGGGCGGCCTGCACAGCGCGCTGTTCGGCCCGTTGGCGGGCGAACTGGTCATAAGGACCTTGCCACAGTGTCAGCTTGCGATTGTCCAGATGCAGGATCGCACCGACAGCGCGGTTCAGCAGGCCGCGGTCGTGGCTGATGATCAGGACAGTGTGAGGATACTTCGCCAGATAGCTTTCCAGCCATAGCGCGCCTTCGAGGTCCAGATAGTTGGTCGGTTCGTCAAGCAGCAACAGGTCGGGCTGAGAGAACAGAACAGCTGCAAGCGCGACGCGCATCCGCCATCCGCCCGAAAAGGCAGAGCAGGGCATCTTCTGCTCGTCGGCATCAAACCCGAGACCGCGCAGAATTGACGACGCCCGGCCCTCTGCCGACCATGCGTCAATATCGGCAAGCCGCGTCTGAATTTCAGCGATCCTGCCGGGGTCACTTGCCGTTTCGGCCTCTGCCATCAATTCGGCGCGTTCGGTGTCGGCCGCCAGAACCGTATCCAGCAAAGACGTCTCGGACGAGGGGACCTCTTGGGCGACACCACCGATGCGGGCGCGGGCAGGCAGAGAGATCTGACCGCCTTCCAGCGACAGCTCTTGGCGGATCAGTCGGAAGAGGGTGGTTTTACCCGCCCCGTTCCGGCCAACCAGACCCACCTTATGGCCCGTAGGAATGGTGGCGCTGGCCCCTTCGAACAGGGGGCGGCCTTCGATAGAGTAAGTGATGTCGCTGATCTTAAGCATAACGCCCGTGTGCCGCAGGGCGCAGGCGGCGTCAATCACCGCTTTTCAAGTCAGTCATCCCATGTTAGTGGGGCGCCAATTTCCAACTTCCGTGCCTTAGGAGGCTTAGACATGGCTATTCAACGCACCTTCTCGATCGTTAAACCCGACGCAACCAAGCGTAACCTGACCGGCGCCATCAACGCCAAGCTGGAAGCTGCTGGCCTGCGCATCATCGCGCAAAAGCGCATCCACCTGACCAAAGCGCAAGCTGGCGTTTTCTACGCTGTGCACGCAGAGCGCCCCTTCTACGACGAACTGTGCGAGTTCATGGCATCCGAGCCGATCGTCGTTCAGGTTCTGGAAGGTGAAGACGCCATCGCGAAAAACCGTGAAGTCATGGGCGCCACCAACCCGGCAGAAGCTGCTGAAGGCACCATCCGTAAAGAGTTCGCGCTGTCGATCGGCGAAAACTCTGTCCACGGTTCGGACGCAGAAGAAACCGCGGCCGTTGAGATCGCGTACTTCTTCTCGGGCCTCGAGCTGGTTGGCTAAACCTAGGCCATACTAATTTCGGAAACCCGGGCCGTCGCGCCCGGGTTTTTTTATGCTTCACAGTCAGTGTCTTCCGGCTTAGCGTTCACCGAAACGAAAAAGGGAAGTCGCTATGAAATGTGCAATCGTCACCGGAGCCGCCAGAGGAATTGGATTGGCCACTGCGCGCCAGCTGCTTGCCGATGGATGGAAGGTCGCTCTGGTTGACCGCGACGCGGAAGCTTTGGAAACCGATGCGGCTGTATTGGGGGAAAACGCCCGCACCTTCCTGTGCGATGTTTCCGATTCAGATCAAATTGATCGTATGATTTCATCGGTTCTGGAATGGACGGGCCGGATCGATGGGTTGGTGAACAACGCAGGCGTCGCCGACTTTGGCCCGATTGAAGAGACTAATTTCGATCGTTGGCGCACCGTGATGGAAACCAATCTGGACGGTGTCTTTCTTTGCAGCCAGGCGGCGGCTCCGGCTTTGAGGGAAAGCGGTGGGGCCATTGTGAATATCGCCAGCATCTCGGGGCTGCGCGCCTCGACCCTGAGGGTGGCCTATGGCACGTCCAAGGCGGCGGTGATCCAGCTGACGAAGCAGCAGGCGGCGGAACTGGGAGAGTTCAATGTTCGGGCCAATTGTGTTTGCCCAGGGCCGGTCCGGACAAAACTGGCGATGGCTGTCCACTCGCAAGAGATCATCGATGCGTATCACGATGCGATCCCCCTGAACCGGTACGGCTCCGAACAAGAGATTGCGAATGTGATCGCGTTCCTGTGCTCGGAAAAAGCCAGCTATGTCACGGGTCAGGTTATCGCCGTGGATGGCGGGTTCGAGTCGACCGGGGTCGGTCTACCAGCGCTGCGCGCCTAAGGGCACTTGACCACACCGATCTCATCCAGTGTTTTTTCCAATGCTGAAAAGGCTTTAGGCTGCGACGTTGATTTGATTTTGTCGAAGCGGACGCGCAGTGCGTCCTTTTCCTTGCCTTTGCAGTCGTTCCACGGACGGCCCTGAAGGCCCATCTCGATCACGTAGTAACCGATGAAATGGGGGCGGTGCCCGTTTTCTAGAAGTTTGCGATAGGCCGCGTCTGTACCGATCTCTCGCAATTGCTCTGCCGTGGAGATGCCAACCTTGCGGAAGGCCTCTTCCATAGCGGGGCCAAGATTTCGGATTGAAGACACAGGGTTCGCCACGTGCGGGTCCTTTCAGCCCGCAGGATAGCCCCCGCTGCCTAAATTGAAACCCTAGAAGCTGGCCCAGTCCTGAAAGCGGCTGGGGCATTTTGGCGTGTCTACCTCACGGCGATCACGCTGACGGCTGGCATCCATATGGGACGGGTTAGTAATCGAATTATTAGATGCCTGATTGGGCAACTCGGGGGTCTTTTGATCAGTGTGCATTTTTTCACTCCTGCCATGATTGACGTACGAGTAAATTATCATGAAATCGTTATATTCCTGATGCTTGGCTGATCATTCTTCCCGGGGCATTGATATAATTTCGTGACCCAAACGTAAGGTTCTTGGGACATTCGGATAGGTTTTCGTACAAAGGTGGGGGGCTCTATCCGAACTGGCCAATGTGTCTGTTACAGCGGCCAGTTCCTTGTTTTCAACCATGGCATTGCGATTCGTTCTTAAGACTGAACCGCGTCCATGAAGCGATCACGAATGGTGATCGGGTTCGTTTTGATCACGGGCACCTGTACGTTGCCGCTGTCGCATTTTGATACGATGACGGTCATTTTCTTCGATGCCAAAGCGGCCTTCAGTGCCTCTGGCGTTTCTTCGTCAGAGACCTCAACAACGTTCTCGCAACCGCAAGCGCTGGCCACAGCCGCCAAAGAGGTTTTGCCGCCTGCATAGGTCGGTTGATCCCCAGTTGATCCGTAAGAGCCATTGTCCACGATCAGCAGGATGTAGTTGTCTTGCGGGTTGTTCCCGATCGTTGAGAGCGTCGCCAGATTTGTCAGGACCGATCCATCTCCGTCGATGGAAATCACCGGTTTGTTCTGCGCTAGGGCCAGTCCGAACCCGATTGAGCTGGCCAGTCCCATTGTTCCGAGCATGTAGAAATTGGTGGGCTGGTCGTCCAGCGCATGCAGTTCCTGGCTTGGCGCACCAATGTTGCAGACGACAAGCTGGTCAGAGATCACCGGGATCAGTGTTTTCAGAAGGTCGTGACGTATCATGTTGCGGTCCTCCAGAATGTGGCGTCAGTCAGGATGGCGACAGGTTTGCTACACATCTGCGCGTGGTTCAGGATCCCAGGCAGTTCCTCGACATCTTCGGGTCGGTGGAAGTGATAGGTCGGGATGTGAAGCTGGTTCAGGATCGCCTTGGTGTGCAGGGCCATCTCGACCTGACAGGCGACGGGTTCTCCGACTTCACCACGGTAGCTGATCAGCATGGGTAGGGGGATCTGGTAGAACTGGATCAGTGTCGCCAGCGTGTTCACCACAACACCAAGCGCCGTGTTCTGCATGAAGATCGCCGGGCGTCCACCGCCAAGATAGGCACCCGCGCACAGGCCCATGCCTTCGTCTTCCTTGTTGGACGGTACATGTTTAATTGCTGGGGTCTGATCAAGAACCTCGATCACGCCCGCAAGCTGTTTGCACGGAACCGAGGTGACAAAATCCACCCCGTTATCGACGAAATCGCCGATGATCCGTCTGTCGATGTCTTTGGCCATGAATCCTCCTATGAAAGCCGGTCCAGCACGTGATCCGCGATCATCGCGCTGACCCTGATGTTGCTGTCTTGTGTGACGCCAGCGATGTGTGGTGTCAGAATGAGATTTTGCAGGCCATCAAAGATCTGGGCAGCCTCTTGAGTAAGGGGTTCGGTTTCGAATACGTCCAATGCCGCGCCTGCGATTTGACCCTCTGCCAACGCGGTGGCGAGGGCCGCGTCGTTCACGACGCCTCCGCGCGCGGCATTGATCACAACGGCGTCGGAGCGCATTTGGGCAAGGCGCTCGGCGTTGATGATATGGCGGGTGTCCGGGGTTAGCGGGACGTGCAGGCTGATCACGTCTGCGGTCTTCAGGACGTTCTCGAGGGGCAGGGAGGTGGCGCCGTCCCATACAGGGCTGTCGGCTGGAAGCATTGGATCGTAGGCAATGACCTCCATACCAAGCGCACGCGCCAACCGGGCGGTTTCCTGCGCGATGGCACCAAAGCCAATGAACCCTATGACGCGCCCGAACACTTCGCGTCCTGAACAGTCTGTTCTGGGCCATTCCCCGGCCATCATCCGATCCCCGGCCTGATAAGCGTTGCGCAGCAGTATCAGCGCGTTGGTGATGACATATTCGGCGACTGACAAGGTGTTTGCACCCGTCGCAGGGATGACCTCAATCCCCCGTGCGCGACAGGCGTCGAGGTCAATGTTGTCCAACCCGACGCCAAGCCGCCCGACAACCTTCAGATCTGGCGCGGCGTTCAGCAAGTCTTCGGTGACCTTGGTCCGGTTTCGCACGATCAACGCCTGTATTCCGGTCATCATCGTTGGAATATCAGACTGTCTGTCAGCAAGGTCCGGATCATAGGTGGTCGGGTACGTGGCTTTCAGTTTTTCAACCGAGGCCCCATCCATGAATTCTGTGATCAGGATCATATGCCAAGCCCCGCCACGCAGGTGTATTTGGTCTCTAAATAGTCATCCAGGCCTTGGCTGCCGCCTTCCTTGCCCATGCCGCTTTCCTTCAGGCCACCGAAGGGGGCTTCGACAGTGGTAATCAAGCCAGAGTTGATGCCGATAAGGCCATATTCCAAGCCCTCGTTCAGGCGGAAAGCGCGGCCCAGATCTTGGGTGTAGGCATAGGCGGCCAGACCGAATTCCGTGGCATTGGCGGCGGCAATGGCTTCTTCTTCAGTGTCAAACTTGAACACGGCAGATAGCGGGCCGAAAATCTCATCCGTTGCAAACTGCATGTCGGCAGAGGCGTTCTGAATCACGGTCGGCTCAAAGAATGTTCCGCCATTGGCGTGGCGGCGCCCTCCTTGAACGACCTCACCGCCTTTAGAGACCGCGTCCGCGATCATCTCTTCTACCTTGGCCACGGCTGCTTGGTCGATCATCGGGCCTTGCTGGACACCATCTTCCACACCGTTGCCGACCAGCAAACCGGCGGTGGCTTCTTTCAAGCGCGCGACAAAGGCATCGTGAATTCCGGCCTGAACGTAAAACCGGTTCGTGCAAACGCAGGTCTGTCCCATGTTGCGGTACTTTGCGATCATCGCGCCATCAATCGCCGCATCCAGATCGGCATCGTCGAAGACAATAAATGGGGCATTCCCGCCCAGTTCCATCGAGACTTTCTTGACCGTATCTGCCGATTGCCGGATCAGGGTTTTACCCACCTCGGTCGAGCCGGTGAAGGTCACCTTCCGCACGATCGGGCTGTCCATGATGGCCCCACCGATCTGGCGGGATGATCCGGTGACGATATTCAAGACACCCGCAGGAAAGCCCACATCTTCTGCCAGTTTGCCCCAGACTAGACCAGAGTAAGGTGTCGCGGTCGCGGGTTTCGCGACAACGGTGCAACCTGCGGCCAGAGCAGGGCCCAGCTTTCGGGCCAGCATTGAAGATGGGAAGTTCCAAGGCGTAATCGCGCCGACAACTCCGACGGGATGGCGCGTCACAAGAAGTTTGCGGTCAGCGGTCGGAGATGGGACGATTTCCCCCTTCGCACGGCGGATTTCTTCCGCAAACCAGCGGATATAGGCCGCGCCGATGGCGATTTCTCCGCGCGCTTCAAAGATGGGTTTGCCTTGTTCAGCTGTCAGTAACTGGGCCAGCGTTTCCTGATTGTCCATCAGGGCATCGTGGAGCTTGTGCAGTAATCCCACGCGGAACAGCAGATCGCTGTGTGACCAAGAGATAAAAGCCTCTTGCGCGGCAGTGATGGCACGTTCGGTCTCGGCGGAACCACAGTTGGGGATAGTGCCGATCACGTCGCTTGTCGCGGGGTTGGTGACGTCAATTGTGCCGCCGCTGTCGGCCCCGGTCCATTCGCCTCCGATCAGGTTCGACTGCATCAGTAGGTTGTCGAAATCAGTCATGTTGTCGTCCTCGAGAATACGTATTGGGTATGCTGTTCATAGGTTTCGCCCGGTCGAAGAACGGCTAAGGGAAAACCATCATGGTGGTTGGCATCCGGCCAGACCTGAGGCTCCATCGCGATACCGGCGCAGGCGCTCATGGGCTGGCCATGCAGGCCGATCAGGGGGATGTTGATCTTGGCACCGTCATAGATCTGAAGCCCCGGTTCCGTGGTTCGACACTCCATCGTGACACCAGAGGCAAGGCTTTGCAGGGTCGCGACTGTACGCAGCTCTGTTCGGGAGTTCGACAGGCAGAAATTGTGGTCGATGGGGAAGGCCTGCACGATTGGTGCAGGCGTCGTGAAATCAAATGGCGTTCCTTCAACCGGACGTATTTCGCCCGTCGGTATTAGCTCTGCGTCGACAGGCAGATAGTGATCTGCCGCGACGGTCAGCAAGTGCTCTGACGCCGACGCTTCACTATCCAGTGTGAAATAGCTGTGATGGGCAAAGTTGCACAACGTGGGCGCATCGGTCGTCGCGATGATCCGAATATCCAGAACACCGTCAGTCTCTAGTGCAAAGGTGACTTCCACCGTCAGGTCGCCGGGAAACCCCATGTGTCCGTCAGGCAGATCAAGCCTTAGTGTGGCGTGCGAGGCAGAATGGTCTTGAAACTTCCAAACCTGTTTGCCCGTCCCCTTGGATCCGCCATGCAGGTGGTGCTTACCCAGAAAATTCCGATCCAGTTGGTATGTCGTGCCATCCAGTTCCAGATGCCCATCGCGAATGCGGTTTGCATAGCGTCCGGCGGTAGCGCCGAAATGGGGGGAGTGGATCAGGTATGGGGCGAATTCTGGAAAGCCCAGAACCAACGGTGCATCGTGCCCATCCAAACGAAGGTCTTGCAAGACCGCTCCGTAGGTAATGACCGAAGCCGTGAGGCCGCCGCCCTGAAGTGTTACGCGATCAATGGTCTGGCCGTCCGGCATTATGCCAAAGGGTTCGATCACAACTTTAGCTCGATCGATTGACCGGTGCGTGCGCTTTCTTCGGCGGCCTCGCCGACAATTACTGACCAAAGACCGTCCAGAAGAGATACCTCGGGCTTACCTTGGCCGCTGACCACAAGATCACGGAACCTTTTATGCTGATAAAAGGTCGAACCGTGGTGGTCACCTGCGGCAAGGACAGTCTCGTCAACTTCGACTTCTTCGACAGTAACCGTCTTGGAAGCACGCTCTGAAATCTCAATCTCGGCAGCGCGTTCCTTACCATCCACACTGAAGCGGGCAGGGCCGGGGACCTTGGCGTCGATGCGAGCCTTCTCACCGGTGACAGACACAACTTCCTGCCAATAAGAGCCTTCGGCAAACATGCACAGGTCCAACATCCCTCGCGCACCGCTTTCGAAATCAACGACCACATAGGCGTTGTCCAGTATGTCGGGCGTCTTGCCGTCATAACTCTCGTCCAGATGGTTCACATCGACACCGGCAGAGGCATAGACCCGAACCGGGTCGCTTTGCAGGGTAAGACGCATGAGGTCCCAGAAGTGGCAGCATTTCTCGACGAGTGTTCCACCAGTTCGGGCGTTCATCCGGTTCCAGTCCCCTACCTTTTCAAGGAAGGGGAAACGGTGTTCGCGGATTGACATCATGCGCGGCGTGCCCACGGTGCCGTCGGCCAATTCCTTCAATAGACGCTGGACCGGCGGCATGTATCGATACTCCATCGCCACCCAAACCGGAGCCTGTCGGCTTTCGGATCGAGCCATAATATCGCGGCAATGCTGGGACGTCGTGCAAAGAGGTTTTTCGACAAGGATGGGCAGGTTGGTGTCCAGTACATCCAGCAAAATTTCATGGTGCATATCATTCGGGGCTGCAATCAGCAGCGCGTCACAAAGGCCGGACGACAACATGTCTTTGTAGTCTGAAAAAGCCTTGGCGCGACCACCCGCGGTTTTGACCGAAAGATCTCGCATTCCATCGTTTGGATCAGAGATCGCCGCAACCTCGCAGTCGCCAAGAAGGGAAATATTTCGGATGTGTTCTTGGCCCATCATACCAGAGCCAATGATGCCGTATCTTACCATTTCAAAGCTCCAGCACTGGCAGACCCATGGCTGCCGCGACTTCTTTTAACAGAGGCCTGTGCTCTCCATAGGCAAGCGCCATATGGTGTTCGAGGCCGCTATCCATCACGCGCGTCAGCACTTGGTCGGCAGAGGTGTCAAAACGGACAACACCCGAGGTTCCGGTAAAGGACTTTGGTCGGTCCAGCATATCCCCGCCTGCCAGGATCATTTTTGGCTTCCCATGAGCTTGACTGATCCGCATGAAAGTGACCCGCCCGGGTTTCAACGGAAACTCGTAGAGCAGTGGCATTTTGCGATTGGTATGGATCGTTGCGAGCGGCTTTTCGCCCTCAGCCAGCATCGACAGGGGGGCTTGGCCGCAATGCCAGACAACACTGGTGTCGTCGCTTGTGTCTATGTCGACGAGGTCGGTCAGAAACACGGCTTCCCCGCTTGCCTCTTGCAGAACAAGTTGGGTGAGCGCGCCATAGACGTCTGCCTCGCAGGCGCAGGGAACCCGGGCTTCACCCATCAAGGAAACAGGGCCGCAGACAGCGCCGCCGTACTCGGTAAAGGTTTCCGGCCAGCATCGGATGGCGAAGGCGTCGAAACGACCATCTTTGCGAATGCCGTCCAATGCGATTTTCAGGCGAAGGGAGCGGTCCAACTCTGTCTGGTCGACATCTTCCAGCCCTTCAGCATCCACGGTCCGGCGCAGTTCTTCGACGTCATCCGCATCCGCGATTTTGCCCGCGTCAAAAAGGGTGTCGAGGTTTAACTCCTCCACCTCGACACCCGCCAGGGCTTTCAGGTTTGCCTTGTCATAAGCACAGGTATCAAACCCGACCGGATGCTCGCCCAAGCGCGCGATCCGTTTCCCGGCTGTCTTCCTAACGACCTCTTCTGCCGCCTCAGAGGTGGTTGCAGCGATCGTTCCCTCCAACTGTCCAACCACGCGCTTGCCAGACAGCAGGTCTGCCAGTTCTCCCGCAATGTCGTCTGCTGGATCGGCGTAAAGCCACGAAAACTTCCGTCCGCTCAGCCCCAAAGCGTGGCTGGCAAGGTTTAGCCCACAGAAAGAGTTGAGCCTCAGCCGCCCTCCGATCCGAGGTTCCGGAATGGCCCATATGGCCATTGGCAGATCAAAGGCATTCGCGGCAGCAACGGTCAGCGAGGCATCCGTGAACGTTACCTGTAGTAGCAGCAAGAAGTCGATTTCTTGCCTCTTCAGGTCGGCGATTGCGGCTTCGGTGGCTTCTGCATCGAACAAAAGGGTTCGAGGCCCCAAAACCTTTGCGCCAGCCGCCTCCAGCGCTGTCAGCATTGCCGAAAGGTTTTTTTCGGCGAATGGGACGTCAAATGTCGGACGCCCAAGTGGCAGGATGCCTAGCTTCATGCGTTAAATCCTGCGTATTCGTGTCTGAATGTTTCGTCAGCCGGGGTAAAGCGTGCGCCGCTTCCTCCAAAGCATGGATGTTCGAACCAAGGCGCAGCCTTGTCGTCAGCAAGGGCAGAGATTTCGTTCATGTAATCCGATGCACCGGTGCGCAGATCACGTTCAATCTTGTCCCAATCAGGGTAATGATTGAACGCATCCAGCCAGATCGCGCGTCCAGCCAAAAAGCCAGAGGCGCCTGCAGTAAAGGCGTGTTCAAGAACCTTCTTGAACTCTGCTTTGCCAGCACCGGCTGACAGCATCACCCAAGGGCGTCCTGCAAGGCGGCCCATTTCGTCAAAGGTTCCCTGAACGCTGGCCGACCCATCCGCGTCTGCGGCGTTTACGGGACTTTCCAGTTTGAATACGTCGATGCCGTAGTCCGGTTTGGAGAATTCTTCGACCGAGCCCAGCACATCGTCGGCCTTCTTGCCCTGCATCTCGACATAGTCCTTGGTCTGATGCGCGTCCTTGGCAAGCGGATAGACCAGCAGTTCGAACAGGAAGGGGATGTCGTAGTGCACACACTCCTCGCCGATGCGTTTGACATAGTCTTGCTGCGCCTGACACACGGCCGGGTCCGCGTCCGGGCGATACCACGCCAATACTTTCACCGCGTCGCCGCCCATCCGCTTGATCTTCGCCACAGACCAATCGTCTATATCCGAGGAAAGGCGGCCCCCGTCGGTTTCGGTGAACAGAGAGTCTTCCAGCGTTACAATCAAACCCTTTGTGGGCGAGTAGGTGTCGATCGCATGTGGAATCGCGTAAGCCGGGTCAAGAAGCATTGCTGACGACTGTTCCTGCAACGTCTCAACCAACATTCGTTTGAACCGGGCAACCTGATCCCATGGGGCAGTGTCGACACCAAGATGTTTTGCGATCGGGTTCTTGATCGGTGGCCGCTGGTCAACTGCGGTCATCTTGAATTTCCCTTTGGCATCCGCCATCCGGCGCAAGCCCCACAGTTTTCCAGGCGACAGTTGCATCAGGCCCTCTCTCTTAAGAATTGTTCGGTTTCTGCACGGGTGGGGGCGCCTTTTGGGCCTCCGCGCCGCGTGCATTTGAGCGCGGCGACAGCGTTGCTAAATTTCGCCGCTTCTAATTCGTTCATGCCTTCCCCAAGCGCCAACGCGAAAGCGCCGTGCCAACAGTCACCCGCGCCAAGGGTATCGACAGCTTCGACAGGAAGGCTTGGGACGTGTCCTGTCCCTTCGTCACTGTGAAAAAGGAGGCCCTGCGCGCCCATGGTCACACATACCCAGCCGCCGAATTCTTCATGAGCAGCTGCAATCGCTTCCGCTGGTGTTTTGTCCGGCACAAAGGATTCTAACCCCTGCAAAGAGAACGCAAGGTGGCTGGCTGGATACAGTGAATCCGGTTCGTCCGACGCCTCGATATCCAGAATGCCGGGTACGTTTCTCTTCTTGGCCAGTTCCATCGCGGTCACTGCGCCTTTGGTCCAACGCGTGTCGGCCAGAACGGCCGAGATGTCTTGGGTACTGTCGAAGTGATCGGTGGTCTCAACAAGATCGCGACCACGGAAGTTTACGATCTGACGTTCGCCCGCAGCGTCGATTAGAATGGAAGAATATGCCGAAATGCTGCCCGACCGATCGCATAGATCGACGTCCACGCCTTCGTCACGCAGTTCGGACAGGATCGATTCACCGACCGCGTCAGAGCCAAGACGCGCCGACAGCAAGGGTGTTCCCCCAAGCCGCGCGATGGCGACAGCGGCGTTTGCCGCGCAGCCACCGCCAATGACCTTTGCGTCATCCGCGCGATATTTCGTGGCCTCGGTTGGAAAGTCTTTTAGGTAAAAGACGTAATCCGCAACGGCCATGCCAACCAAAAGCACTCGTGTCATGCTTTAAACTTCCATTTTGAGGCAATACTTGGCGGTTTCACGGACGACTCATCAGTTGAGGTGTAGAGTTCATTCAACGCCACCACCTGATTGGTTCCAAGGTTCAGATCACCAATTTTTTCGAAATATTCGAACTTTCTTACAAACGAAAGCAATTTAGAAAATCACTATATCGGGCGAAATCACGCTTCTACCACTCTGACTTTCTTGTTTTGACACAGCTGTCTCAGCACTTCAGAGCACCTCGTGTCTGTGACCAAGACGTTGATGTCATCTAGGTCAGCAACACGGATCGGAGCCATCTTCTGAAACTTGGAACTGTCTGCGCAAAGGATAGTGTTTCTGGCGTATTTCATCATTGCCCGGACCACCGACACCTCTGCTATATCATAGTCCAGCAAAGCGCCGTCATGAGAGATTGCTGCCACCCCAAAGATCGCGAAGTCGGGCCGGAATTGCGAAATGAATTCTACCGCCTGATGTCCCACGATGGAACCGTCCGACGGTCGGACACGTCCACCCGGAACCATTAGATCAACGCCGGGAAAGTCCTTGATTTCATCTGATATTTTTACAGAATCCGTAACCACACGAAGCCCTTTGTGGTGGACAAGTGCCCGTGCTACAGCAGAGGTGGTCGTACCAGAGTTTATCATCACGGCAACGTTGTCTGGTATCAGTTTCGCGCAGGCGTCTCCGATCCTGGTCTTCTGTGCCTCGGCGATGTTTTGGCGGGCTTCATAACCTGTGTATTCGATCCCGGCTAACAGGGATGCGCCTCCGTGAAATCGAACGACACGGTTGTCTTCAGCTAGCGTTCCAAGATCGCGGCGGATGGTCTGTGGGGTCACCCCCAAGTCTGCCGAAAGTTCTTCAACTGATGCGCGCCCCGACTTGGTCAGAAGCTTGATTATGTTCTCGAGTCTCTGTTCAGATTTCATCCGCCCTCGCTTTCGTTTTTACAGATAACCGAAAATTGGTGGTCGGTGTAAAGGATCAATCCTTTTCGTTGTCCGCCATAATCAACGTCTGTGTGGGTTGCTCCCATTCGCCCCGACTTGCGTGGATAGGTTTAATTTTCCAAGGTCCATCTACGTGATGCCGGCAAAAGACTTGGCACTCTGGGAGGAAACCAACAGAAAGGTGCGCCAAAATGCATCTTGTTATCAAACCGTTAGAGTTTGTGCTGACCTACCTTTTACGGGCTGGAAGGTATATTGCGACCGCTGCGATTGGGCTGATGGTGCTGATTATCTTGCTTCAAGTTTTCATGCGCTACGTTCTCAACAGTGCGTTGCCTTGGCCTGATGAGGCTGCACGGTTTCTGATGCTTTGGATGACAGGGTTAATGGCGCCCTCGGCGTATCGTTGGGGCGGCTTTGTAGCGATTGATACCTTCAGTGACCTTCTAGGACGGCGCAGCGGATTGATCCTGAACCTGTTCATTCTTCTCTTGTCTCTTGCGGTTCTGGTGGTCGCGCTTCAACTCGGACTGAAACACATCAAATCTGGGTGGCTGTTCAACTCCAGTTCGTTGAAAATTCCCCTGCAAATCATTGGGGAAGAGCCGATCCGGTTGAAGCTGGCATGGATGTACATGTCGGTCTACGTCGGCTTTGTCGGACTGGTGCTGGTCAACATAGAGATGTTGCTGAAGAACCTGCACATGTTGTTCAGCGATGTCGATTACGGGGACGTCCCGGATCAAACAGTCATGAGTGCGGAGTAAGATTATGCTAGTCTGGTTTCTGCCTCTATTCCTGGTTTTCATCCTGATCGGCACGCCAATCTTCTTTGCAATGCTTGCCAGCCCGGGCATCCTGATGTGGGTCACGGACACGACACGTGACTGGAACCTGCTTTACCGTAATGTTTACAACGGGATGGATAGCTTCCCTCTGATGGCGATCCCATTCTTCATGCTCGCGGGTGAGTTGATGAATCGTGGTGGTATTACCATGCGTCTGGTTGCTTTCAGTCAGGCTCTTATGGGTCATCTAAGGGGTGGTCTGGCGCAGGTTAACATCCTGTCTTCGATCTTGTTTGCCGGTCTCTCGGGCTCTGCGGTTGCCGACACTTCCGCGCTTGGATCAATGTTGATCCCTGCGATGGAGAAGGAAGGATATTCCCGTCGCTTTGCCGCCGCCATTACTGCGGCTTCATCTGTCATTGGCCCGATCATCCCACCGTCGGGCATCATGATCATTTACGCCTTCGTGATGGGTGAAAGTGTTGCCGCGCTGTTCCTTGGTGGCATCGTTCCGGGCATTCTGGTCGGTGTCGGTCTTATGCTGGCTGTACGCCTTCTGGCCGACAAATATGAGCTGCCTGCAGCCCACAAAGTGGAACTGAACCCAGAGCCGCTGTCCTTTGTCGAATACTGGCTGTCGTTCCTGTTGGTCCGTCTGAACCTGACCGCCTTAATCTATGCCTTCGCTCCGGTCACGGAAGAGACACCCGGGACAACCAAACTTCTTTACGCTGGTGCCGCGCTAGTCGGATCTCATGTCGCAGCGCTGTTGATGCGTCGGGCGGTGTCGCCAGAGTTTCGATCTGTTTGTAAACGTGCTGCGCTGCCTCTTCAAACCCCGGTCCTTATCTTGGGCGGGATCTTGGGTGGTGTCTTTACGCCAACAGAAGCCGCCGCCGTGGCCGTGGCCTATGCTTTCCTGATCTCGTTCTTCGTACTTCGTTCGCTGACATTGAAGGCGCTTCCCAGTGTTCTGATGCGTGCGGCGATCACCTCATCCACCGTGCTGCTTCTGGTCGGCGCGGCGATTGCGTTCAAGGTGATCGTGGCCCTCAGCCACCTACCTGAAAACATGGCTGAATTCGTTCTGGGGCTGACCTCGAACCCGCTCTTGCTGTTGTTCTTAATCAACCTCGTTTTGTTTATCGTGGGCATGTTTCTGGACGCGGGACCGGCAATCATCATTCTTGGTCCGATCCTGGCGCCGATCTTTATTGATCTGGGCATTCACCCGATCCACTTCGCCATCATTATGAGCGTCAATCTGACCGTAGGGCTTGCGACACCGCCGATGGGGCTTGTCTTATTTGTCGCCAGTGCGGTGAGCGGCGAGAAGGTCCAGTCCATTGCGCGTACAATTCTGCCATTCTTGCTGGTCGAGATCATTGTGATCTTCATGATCACCTATATCCCGGCCATTTCACTGGCGGTCCCGTCGTTCTTCGGGTTCGTCGAGTGGTAATCGAAAATACAAAAGATCAACAAGGAGGAGCACATGTTTAAGAAACTACTGACCACACTGGCGGTTGCGGCGATTGCCGTTCCGGCAGTTGCGGCTGACTATAACCTGCGGGTTCAGGTCGGCTCGAACATCAATGACGAAGACTACGACGGCATCGTTGTTTTCAAAGACTTCGTAGAAGCGGCCTCTAACGGCGCGATTTCGGTGGAAGTCTTCGCAGGCACCCAGTTCTGCGCTAACGGGGCAGAGTGTCTTCAGTCGGTTGCCGACGGTACCATCGACGTTGCCATGACCACTTCCAGCGGTGGCGCGGGTATCTTCCCCTATATCCAAGTCTTCGACCTGCCGTACCTGATGCGCGACGATCGTGTTGCCGAAGAGGTGCTGCGCGGTGGCGATTTCGTGAATCTTCTGCGCGCCAAAGCGCTGGAAGATTCAGGCGGGGCGATCCGCTTGATGACCATCGGTAACACCGGTGGCTGGCGCAACTTTGCTAACACCAAACGTGTTGTTCGTGAGCCGGCAGATATCGCTGGTCTGAAGATCCGGACCGTTGTTGCGGACCTTCCGCAGGAACTGGTGAAGGCACTTGGTGCATCGCCGACCCCGATCCCGTGGCCTGAACTGTTCACCTCGTTCCAGACGGGTGTGGTTGAAGGTTCGAAGAATGGCATCACCGATATCATGGGTATGAAATTCCCCGAAGCGGGCCTGCAGTATATCACGCTCGATGGCCACGCCTACATGGGGGCCTTGTGGTGGATGAACAACGAAAAGATCCAAAGCCTTCCGGCCGATCTGCAGCACGTCGTCAACAATGGCTTCTACGCACTTCAGCAGGCAACTTTTGCCTCTCCAAAGCGCAAAGCGATCCAAGCCTATCAGGACTTTGTTGAAGGCGGCGGAAACATCTATGTTCCGACCGTCGAGCAAAAGACCGCGTTCAAAGACGCAGCAGCGCCTGTATACGACTGGTTCCGTTCGAACGTTCGCGGTGGATCGGAAGTTATCGACGCTCTGATCGCTGCTTCGGCAGATGCTGAAGCCAAGATCGACAGTATGAACGGCATGGCTATTAAATAGGTCTTGCTGAATGAGACAGTCAAAGGCCTCGGTGTTGTCGGGGCCTTTTTCTATTCAGGCCAATTCGGTCCAACTGACAAGTTCGATATCAAGTTGGTCGATTACCTGTTGGCTTTCCGGGTTTGAGAAAAATTCAAACTCCTTGCGCCGCGGCTTGCTGTGATGTGGGGCGAAGAGATCCATGCCTTGGGCCGTATCGGCGTGCAGGGCATAGTATAACAACCCTACCGAAGCCGTTTCGATCAGTTGTTTGACATGTAGTTCGATTGGCTGGTCATCAGGGCAAAATCCGATGATGAAATTGTCAAACACGGGCCACCCCAAGTGCTCTGCCTCCTGTTTTAGTTCTGACAGAAAGCCCGGATCAAAATCGGGCACCCGCACACTGTTAACCAGCGGGTCTAAAGTCTTGCAGGTCAGCACCGGGATGCCAAACTTTTTGCCCAGATCAAACAATGACCAAACAAATGGTTCCAGCAAGGCGGCTCCCATATGAGCATCCAGATGTGTCGGGCGCAGGCCGTCAGAAATGACGCGCTCGACTTGGGCCGCCATTTCATCTGCAACAGCCAGCGGATCCGCACTTTCCAATACCTGTTCAGGGCGGCGGTGGAAAAAACCTTCCTCGTCGACTAGCCCGCCAAGTTGCCCGGTCATCGGGCGCCACCGATAGTTTGACCATTCAGATGTCAGCGTGATGTGAACCCCCATGTCCTGATCGGGGTTGTCCTGCCAGTGGTCGCGGGCCATGAGATAGTAAGGGCAGGGCACCATCGTCGAGGCTGATTTCACGACCCCTACCTTAGACAAGGTGGACCAAGCCTCGACGGATCCGGCTGACATGCCCACGTCGTCAAGATGCGTCAGCAACTTCATGCAAGCTCCGGTTCTGGTGTTTCAAGGACATGTGACACAGCCGAGATTTGCCAATCTGCGTGGTTTTGAACCAGCGATGCGGGAAATGCGGGAGTGACAGGCCCGAATGCCAGTCGCCGGATCGCCGCGCTTTGCCAAGATCGGTTCATGAACAGATGCAGTTTGCGCGCAGATAGAATTTCCCGCATGCCAACGGTAACAGCAAGTCTGGGAATGCGGGCAACGTTGCCGCGTGCCGCAGTGACAGAGTTGATCAAGCGCGTTTCGCGAAGCAGGGGCACGACCCGCGTTGGCAGAGTTGCGAAGTAGGCAGCATCTGTCACACCTTCCATCGGTTCGTTGAAGGCAAGGTGCCCCGTTATGCCGACGCCTGCATAAGTGATGTCGACGCCGCCAAAGGCCTCTATCCGCTTTTGGACGGATTTTGGGTTTCGGGGATCGGGAATGATGACTTCAGGCTGATCGTCCGGCGCCAAGTTGGCGAGAAGGTTCCGTTCAATATGGCCCCGAAAACTAAGCGGGTCACTATCGTCGATCCAAGCGCCTTCGTCCGTCAGATACTCGTCCATCACGATCAACGTCATTTTGCGAAGGGAAACGCCAGCGCCTTGGCAGAGCTTTGCTAGAAGCGGGTACTGGCCCACCGGGCCGACCGGCACGATGGCAACAAAGTGAGTCCGTCCCGCATCAAGCGTCGCTACATAGTCATCAAAAATGGCCTTTGCGAAGGCCTCAATCATTTCTTCGTTGGAAGGATATACTGTCAGCCTTGGCCCAAGGCTTTGGATCACCGCATCGCGTGAAAGTCGCAGTGCGTTGCGCGTAGTCTCGTCTTGATCATTGTAAGTCGCTGTCATTGGGTGGCCCCGCAATCAAGCTGTCTTTCTTGTAGTATGCGTAAGGGGAAACGCCGCGCAACTTTTTAAAAACACAAAAGAATTGGGGATAACTTCCAAAACCCGCCTCTAAGGCGGCTTCACGTTGTTTCAGGATTGATTGGGCCTCGATGACCGCGTCCATAAGGGCCAGTCATGCTCGGTCACTCTCGGAAGGGGTAAAGCCACGCCTGGTAATCTTTGACCAACACGATGGCCCGATCAATCTCTTCCGGGGTCATCTTCTTGATGATTTCTTCTTGGCTGATTGCTGCATCCGGGTCGCCCCCGATTGCGGACAAAACGTACCACATGTAGGCGCGCACCAAGTCGGGCGCGGGCATGCCCAGCCCAACTTCGTAGTACCAGCCAACCCCGGACTGTGCGCCGGGGTGACCTTTCATCGAAGACCGCAGGTACCATTCGAAGGCGCGTTCATAATCTTGCTCGACCCCCAAGCCCATGGCGTACATCACGCCGATCAATTCTTCCGCATCCGCATTTCCCGACCGTGCGAGGGGCCAAAGCGCCTCCATCGCGGCTTCGTACTGATCGGTTTCCATTAAATCGCGCGCTTCCTCCAATGCGCTATTGGAAAAGCTGGCAGAGGGCGCAATAGTTACTGTTATGCACAGACATAAGCTGCGGAAAAATCTGACGAACATCGCGACCGGATCCCTGTTTCTGGCAAGCCTGTTTTTGTCGGTTCCCCAAGCTTATGCGGTAGAGCTTCCTGATCCGATCCGAGACAGCGATTATCGTCCGTTTGATCCGGTTCGGGCAAAGCTGGGGCAACTTCTGTTTTATGATAAGATTTTGTCGGGCAACCGCAATATTTCCTGTTCGACTTGCCATGCAATTGAACACGGAACTTCGGATGGTTTACCGCTTGGGATCGGGGAAGGCGGCATTGGTGTCGGCCACAAACGGCGCTTTGCTGATGGCGCAGACAAACCGTTCAAGCGGGTGCCCCGCAACTCTCCGGCGCTGTTCAATCTGGGGCACAAGTCGATCTCGGTGATGTTCCACGATGGGCGTGTGACGTCGCAAGACAGCTATGGTGTTGGTTTCAACACTCCGGTCGAGGAATGGTTGCCGGAGGGTCTGCAAAGTATTGTCGCCGCACAGGCGCTGATGCCCTTGACGTCCGAGGTCGAAATGGCCGGATCGCGCGAGGAAAATGAAGTTGCTGCCGCTGCGAACAGACGTATCGACAATGTATGGCCTGCCTTGGTCGCGCGAGTAGCTGCGGTGCCCGAATATGTGGACTTGTTCGTCACTGCATATCCCGACATCGAAGTGCAGGCTGATATCACGGCGGTGCATATTGCCAACGCCTTGGATGATTTCCAAAGCAGCGAGTGGCGATCAACAGCCAGCCCATTTGATGCCTATCTGAACGGAGATATTGATGCGCTGACGGATCAGCAAACGCAGGGGATGGAGTTATTTTATGGCAAGGCCAACTGCTCTACCTGCCATTCTGGCCCGCTGCTGACAGATCAGCAATTTCATGCACTGGCGGTTCCGCCATTCGGGCCGGGGCGTGTGCGGAAGTTTGACCCTTATGCCCGCGATGTGGGGCGGATGTCCGAGACGGACCAGCTAGAGGATGCCTACCGGTTTCGGACGCCGTCGCTTCGAAACGTGACGCTGACTGGCCCGTGGGGGCACAACGGGGCCTTTGGGACCCTGGAGGCGACGGTGCGACACCATTTGGACCCGGAAGGCTCTTTCAAGACATGGAGCCGAGAACAGGTTCAGTTGCCTCCTGATCCGGCGTTCGCGGCTACGGATTTTGTGATTTGGGAAGATCAAAGAGAGATATCGCGGATCAAAGCCAAGTACGACATCCAACCGGTGGGTCTTCTGGACGTGGAAGTGAAGGCCATCCTTTCTTTTCTTGAGGCGTTAACAGACGATGGGGCGCTGAATGGCCGTTTGGGCAAGCCAGAGAAGGTTCCAAGTGGTCTGCCAATCGATTGACGTTCTCAAAGTCGGGAAAGTTGAAGTTGGACAGTTGATTGCGGCGGGTATCCGGTCTTTTGATGCATAGAAAATAAGCACCGAAGCGTTCAGAATTTTACTGATTTTTAGGTCCAATTGGCAGTTTTTTTGCCAAAGTCGGCACTAAATTCAACTGGCCCTATCGCTGTCTGCAATCTGGCCCTAAACCAAGTATAGCCAGAGGGAATAAAACCCGTTCAAATCAATCCCGAAGAACGGGGTTCTAGCGATTCAGGAGAAGCTTTATGAAGATGACCACCGAAGAAGCCTTCGTGAAGGTTCTACAGATGCATGGGATCGACCATGCGTTTGGCATTATCGGGTCGGCGATGATGCCGATTTCGGATTTGTTCCCGGTTGCAGGCATCAAGTTTTTTGACTGCGCGCACGAGTGTAACGCCGGCATGATGGCCGACGGGTTCACCCGCGCTTCGGGGAAGATGTCGATGATGGTGGCCCAGAATGGTCCGGGCATCACCAACTTCGTGACCCCGGTGAAAACGGCGTACTGGAACCACACACCGCTGCTGTTGGTCACCCCGCAGGCGGCGAACAAGACCATCGGGCAGGGCGGGTTCCAAGAAGTCGAGCAGATGAAACTGTTCGAAGACATGGTTGCCTATCAGGAAGAGGTTCGTGACCCATCGCGGATCGCCGAGGTTCTGAACCGCGTGATCCTGCAGGCCAAGCGTGCCAGCGCACCGGCGCAGATCAACGTACCGCGCGACTACTGGACTCAGGTTGTTGATATTGACCTGCCGGCGGTGGTCGAATTTGAACGCCCCTCTGGCGGCGAGGCCGCTGTGGCTGAAGCAGCAAAGCTGCTGTCCGAAGCCAAATTCCCCGTGATCCTGAATGGCGCGGGTGTCGTGATCGGTGGCGCAATTGCGGACTCGATGGCATTGGCAGAGCGTCTCGATGCTCCGGTTTGCTGCGGCTACCAGCACAATGACGCGTTCCCGGGGTCGCACCCGCTGTTCGCCGGTCCCTTGGGTTATAACGGCTCGAAGGCAGGGATGGAGCTGATCGCGAAGGCCGACGTCGTACTGGCGCTTGGTACGCGTCTGAACCCGTTCTCGACCTTGCCGGGTTATGGCATCGATTACTGGCCCGCCAACGCCAAGATCATTCAGGTCGACATCAACCCTGATCGCATTGGCCTGACCAAGAAGGTCTCGGTTGGCATCGTGGGTGATGCGAAGAAAGTCGCACAAGGAATTTTGGCGCAACTGACCGACGAGGCGGGTGACGCAGGCCGCGCTGATCGCAAGGCAACCATCGCGACCACCAAGTCCGCATGGGCGCAGGAACTGACGTCGATGGACCACGAAGACGACGATCCGGGCACCACCTGGAACGAGCGTGCCCGCGACCGCGAGCCCGAAAAGATGTCGCCCCGTATGGCTTGGCGCGCAATTCAGTCGGCCTTGCCGAAAGAGGCAATCATCTCGTCTGATATCGGCAATAACTGCGCAATCGGTAATGCCTATCCGACCTTTGAAACGGGCCGTAAGTACTTGGCACCCGGTCTTTTTGGCCCCTGTGGTTATGGCTTCCCGGCGATTTGCGGGGCCAAGGTCGCTTGCCCGGATACGCCGGTTGTTGGTTTCGCTGGGGACGGTGCGTTCGGTATCTCGATGAACGAAATGGTCTCGATCAGCCGCGACGACTGGCCCGCGATCACTATGGTGATCTTCCGCAACTATCAGTGGGGTGCGGAAAAGCGGAACACCACGCTTTGGTTCGACGATAACTTCGTGGGTACCGAGCTTGCGCAAGAGGTCAGCTATGCTGGTATCGCCAAGTCCTGCGGCATTGAAGGCGTGGCGGTCTATGGCATGGAAGAGCTGACCGATGCCCTGAACAAAGCGATCAAGGCGCAGATGGAAGAGGGCAAAACCACCTTCCTAGAGGTCATGCTGAACCAGGAACTGGGTGAACCCTTCCGCCGCGACGCCATGAAGGCGCCGGTGGCCGTCGCGGGGATCAACCCGGACGACATGCGCCCACAGCAGGTCGGCTAAATGACGGTTGGGGGCGATATCCTCGTTCTGAACGCGGGCTCGTCCTCGATCAAATTTGCTCTGTTCGATGCAAAGTTGAACGAAAAGCTATCAGGCATCGCCGCCGAAATCGGTGGCGGTGGCTTTCTGCAAATTGATGATGAGAAACAGGCGACGCCGTTCATTGATCATCGTGCAGCCCTTACCGGAATACTGAAGGCGCTGGAAAAGCGCGGGGTGAAACCGACAGAATTGGCTGCCGCCGCACATCGCGTTGTGCATGGTGGGCGCCATCTGACCCGTCCTGTACGGATCACGCCAGAGGTCACGACAGAGATCGCCGCCTGTTCTCCGCTGGCCCCGTTGCACAACCCTCATAACTTGGCGGCCATTCTGGCCCTAGCCGAAGCCGCGCCGGATCTGCCGCAGTTCGCCAGCTTTGATACCTCTTTCCATGCGACCAACCCCGAGGTTGCGACGCGCTTTGCCATCCCTCGGATGCAGGAAACTCAGGGCATTCGGCGCTATGGATTTCACGGGCTCAGCTACGCGTCGCTGACCGAGAGCCTGCCCGTGGTTTCGAAAGAAAAGCTGCCGTCGCGCTTGCTGGCCTTTCACCTTGGAAATGGTGCTTCGCTTTGCGCGATCAAGAATGGAAAGTCGATTGCGACCACCATGGGCTATTCGCCGCTTGATGGTCTGACCATGGGTACCCGCTCTGGTGGGATTGATGCCAATGCTGTTTTGAAACTGGTCGAGGAAAACGGGTTAGAGCGGACCAAGGCGATCCTGAACCATGAAAGCGGTCTTTTGGGCCTGTCCGGCGGCAAGTCGGACATGCGCAAGCTGATGCTGGATCAATCGGCTGACAGTGCCTTTGCTATCGAGCATTTCTGCTATTGGTCCCTTCGTCATGCGGGGTCGCTGATCTCTGCGCTCGAAGGTTTGGATGCCATCGCCTTTACTGGCGGGATTGGTGAAAACGCCATCGGCGTGCGCGCCCGAATCCTACGAGGGCTGGAATGGATCGGCGCGCGCATGGACCCCGATGCCAATCACCGAAATGGGCCGCGCCTTCACGCGAAAAGCTCGAAAATTGCGATTTGGGTGATCAAGGCTGAAGAAGAGAAGATGATCGCCACGGATGCCTTGAGACTGATGAATGACTGATCAGGCCGGTTCCATTTATCCCATAGCGATCGCCACAGCCGTTGCATCGACGATGTCATCCACCGTGGCGCCGCGGCTAAGGTCGCAGACCGGGCGGGCGAAACCCTGCAGGAATGGGCCGATTGCCTTGGCGCCGGCCAATTCTTGCGCCAATTTGTACCCGATGTTGCCCGCGTCCAGCGATGGGAAGATTAACACGTTGGCGTCGCCGTCGCCCATGCCTTTGGCTGCCGCGATGCGCGGGTTCAGTGCTGCATCGGCTTGGATTGGGCCAAGAAAGCCGGTTTCGTTCACCGCCGCGCGCACCCGGTCCACACTGTCGCCGGCGCCGCTGGTGCCGGTTGAGAAGGACAGCATCGCCACCCGTGCAGAGCCCAGTAAGGCTTTGGCCGAGGCCTCTGACGCCCGCGCGATTGCTGCCAAAGCCTCTGCGTCCGGGTCCACGTTCACCGCGCAATCTGCAAAGACCATTTCGCGCCCGTCAGGGAACACCATCAGAAAGAACGACGAGGGAAGGGCGACCCCATCAGCAAGACCGATCCCGATCGACGCCGCTTCGATCACGCGCCGGGTTGGGCTATCTGCGCCCGCAACCATCGCGTCGGCCTCGCCTGCAGCCACCATCGCGGCCGCGCGATACAGGGGTTTCGTCAACATGCGTCGTGCGACAGGCTCTTTCAGGCCTCGTGCGGCAATCAAAGCGGCAACCTGGGCCTCTGACACGTCGGCCAGACCGACAGGCTGGCATAGGCCTTCGTCACGCATCCGATCAGTTGCCTCGGCAACGCGCGCATCCTCAAGTTCCGGAAACACAACCCGTGCCTGTTTGGCGCGGGCTTGTTCATATGCACTGTTCAAAACCGACATGTTGAATTCCCTTCTACCTGCAAGGAGACACCCATGACCGAGACCGTCAAGATCAACCGTGGCCTGAAGGGTGTTTATTTCGAGCGATCCGGTGTCTCTGATATCAACGGCGCGAAGGGAGAGCTTATCTATCGCGGCTACTCGATCCACGATCTGGCGACCCACGCGACCTTTGAAGAGGTTTGCTATCTTCTGATCCACGGAGAGCTGCCAACCGCCAACCAACTGGCCGAATTCGACGCCAAGCTGCGGGGATATCGCTGTGTGCCCGATCAGGTGTTGTCAGTGATTGAAGCCTGCAAGGACGGTCATCCGATGGACGTTCTGCGCACCGCCGTGTCTGCTATGGCGGCTTTGGATGCAGGCAGCCTGCAGGTCGGGGAAGAGGCCTTTGTCGAAAACGGTTTGAAACTGACCGCTCAGGTGCCCACGCTTATCGCGGCGCACGAAGCGCTGCGCAATGGCCGTGATCCGGTCGCACCTGATGCCAGCCTAAGCCACGCTGCCAACTGGCTGTGGATGCTGAAGGGTGAAAAGCCATCCGAAGATGCTGCGCGCCTTGCCGACGTGGATTTCATATTGCACGCCGAACATGGGGCCAATGCCTCTAGCTTCGCGGCGCGGGTCACGGTGGGCACCGAGGCCAATCTGCACGGGGCAATCGTGACGGCGCTGTCGACCCTGGCCGGTCCTGCCCATGGCGGCGCGGCAGAGGACGTCATGAAGATGGTCCACGAGATCGGCAAACCCGAAAACGCGGCCGAATACGTGAAAGCCAAACGCAAGAACCGCGAGGCTGTCACCGGTTTTGGCCACCGCGTTTATCGCGCCGAAGACCCGCGCGCGCGTCACATGCGTGAAGGTGTCCGCAAACTGGGTCAGGAGATGGGCGCGCCCGAGTGGTATGAGATCTTGCAGGCTGTTGTAGAGGCGATGAAGCCGTATTCGCGTCACGGGCTGAACGTGAACGTCGATTTCTATTCGGGCGTTATCTATCAGTTGCACGGCATCCCGATGGACCTGTACGTCCCGATCTTTGCCATTGGCCGGATGCCCGGATGGGTCATCCAATGCATCGAGCAGCAGCGCGGAAATATCCTGATCCGGCCCCTGACGCTCTACAATGGTCCCGAAAAACGCGACTGGGTTGCGATTTCTGACAGATAAACGGGCACAAATCGTGTAAGCGCTTACATAGCGGGTCGAACTAAGGTAAAGCGGATAGAGCGAGGAAGGATTTCAGTACATGGCGCAAACAAAACCAATCGTCGAAACGTCCCCGAAAGTTTCGGACGAGGTCCGCCAGACAACCTGTTACATGTGCGCCTGTCGCTGCGGCATCGACGTGCACCTTCGCGATGGCAAAGTCAGCTATATCGAAGGCAATCGGAACCATCCGGTGAACAAGGGTGTGATCTGCGGCAAGGGTGCCTCGGGCATCATGCAGCATTATTCACCGGCTCGTTTGCGGGCCCCGATGAAACGGGTGGGACCGCGCGGCTCTGGCCAGTTCGAAGAGATTTCGTGGGACGAAGCACTGGAACTGGCCACTGAATGGCTGGGTAAGGTGCGCAAGACCGATCCCAAGCGTTTGGCCTTTTTTACAGGGCGCGATCAAAGCCAGTCTTTGACCGGGCTTTGGGCGATGAAATACGGCACGCCGAATTTCGCCGCGCATGGTGGGTTCTGTTCGGTCAATATGGCTGCAGGTGGGTTGTACACCTTCGGTGGCGCTTTCTGGGAATTTGGTGATCCTGATTGGGATTACACGAAGTACTTCATGTTGTTTGGTGTTGCCGAAGACCATGCCTCTAACCCGATCAAGAAGGGTATCGGTAAGATCAAGAAGCGTGGGGCCAAGTTCGTCTCTGTGAACCCGGTACGCACCGGCTATAACGCGGTTGCGGATGAGTGGATCGGAATTCGTCCGGGCACGGATGCGTTGTTCGTTGGGGCGTTGATCCACGAACTGTTCCGAATGCAGCAGATCGATCTGGACTATCTGATCCGCTACACGAATTCGCCTTGGCTGGTCATTCAGGACCCGGGGGCAGAAGATCATGGCTTGTTCGCACGTAACGACGATGGCGACCCGTTGGTCTGGTCGAACGAGGCAGGTGGCTTTGGAAGCGGCAAGATCAGCGACCTGTCCGCGTCCCTAACCGGAACGCGCACCCTGCCTGATGGGCGGACGGCGCGGACGGTGTTCGAGTTGATGGCAGAACGCTATCTGGGTGACGAATATTCCCCGGAAGCCGTTGAAGAGCGCACAGGTGTGCCAGCAACTCAAATCCGCAAGATTGCGGCAGAGCTAGCCCATGTTGCCTTCGAGGAAGAAGTCATCATCCAGCGTGAGTGGACCGACGCCTGGGGCCGCAAGCACGACAAGCTGATCGGGCGTCCCATCTCGATGCATGCAATGCGCGGGATTTCGGCCCATTCCAACGGGTTCCAGACCTGCCGGATGATCCACATCCTGCAGATCCTTCTGGGGTCGATCGATTGCCCCGGGGGCTTCCGTTACAAGCCGCCGTATCCCAAGCAAACACCCCCTAATTTGCTGCCTCACGGTGCTTCTGGCGACATCAAGCCAGAGATGCCTCTTGGCGGTCCTCATCTGGGCTTCCCACATGGGCCGCATCATCTGCTGCTAGACGAAGAGGGCGGGCCGAACCGGCTGGACAAGGGCTTTAGCTGGGACGCGCCGATGTCGGCGCACGGGCTGATGCACATGGTCATCAACAACGCCGCCGAGAAAGACCCTTACGGGATCGACGTGCTGTTCATGTATATGGCCAACATGGCGTGGAACAGTTCGATGAACACGCCGGGCACGATTGATGCGCTGACCAAGACGGATGAGAACGGCGACTATGTGATCCCCAAGATCATCTATTCGGACGCCTATTACTCTGAAACGGTGCCCTTTGCCGACCTGATCCTGCCCGACACGACCTATCTAGAACGCTACGATTGTATTTCGCTGCTGGATCGCCCGATTTCCGAGCCCGAGATTCTGGCGGACTCAATCCGCTATCCGGTGGTCGAGCCCGACCGTGACGTGCGCGGGTTCCAAACCGTGCTGATCGACCTTGGCGCGCGTCTGGGTCTTCCCGGTTTTGTCGATGATGCGGGTGCGCCGCTTTATCCCGGTGGATATCCGGACTACATGGTCAACCACGAGCGTAAGCCGGGTGTCGGTCCCCTAGCCGGGTTCCGAGGGAAGGACGGCACCGAATATGGTGTCGGTGACAAGAACCCTGACCAGCTGAAGCGCTACATCGAGAACGGGTCGTTCTGGGAGCAGCGCTTTGATCCCGAACACGCGTATTTCCGGCATGCGAACCGTGGCTATCTGGACTGGGGGATCAAGAAGGGCATTCGCCTGACGCCCGACGCCACCATTTTCCAGCTCTATTCAGAGCCGGTGCAAAGGTTCCGGCTGGCTGCGGAAGGCCACGGAGACCGCCAGCCGCCTGATCGGGCGCGCGAGCGCATTCAGAAGTACTTCGACCCGCTGCCGTTCTGGTACGAGCCCATGGAAGGGGCGATGGTCGATACGTCCAAGTTCGCGTTGCATGCGATCACGCAGCGTCCCATGCACATGTACCATTCGTGGGGATCGCAGAACGCGTGGCTGCGGCAGATCACGGCGCAGAACCGGCTGTATATCCACACCTCGGTAGGAGAGCAGATCGGAGCGAAGGATGACGACTGGGTCTGGCTCAGCTCGCATCAGGGGCGCGTCAAATGTCAGGTCAAGCTAATGGACGGGGTGAACCCGCACACGGTTTGGACATGGAACGCTATCGGCAAACGTCGTGGGGCTTGGGGGCTTAGCGACGATGCGCCGGAAAGTAATCAGGGTTTCCTGCTGAACCACCTGATCTCGGAGCTGTTGCCAGCGGGTGGGGGCGGCTATCGCTATTCGAACTCGGACCCGATCACGGGGCAGGCCGCGTGGTTCGACCTGCGCGTGTCCATCGAGAAAGCCGATGGCGACGAGAAAACAGAGCCCTTCTTTGAACCCGTCGGAACCGGCATGCAGGAACCGTCGCCAACCAAAGTCGCCTTCGGCGCAGAGTTCCGGAGGAAAGCCCAATGACCTGCCTTCCTGAAAAGACAGACAAGAAGCTTGGCCTTGTCATTGATCTGGACATTTGCGTCGGCTGCCACGCCTGTGCGACCAGCTGTAAAGAGTGGAACACCAGCGGCTACAGTGCGCCCTTGTCGGATCATGATCCCTATGGCGCGGACCCTTCTGGCGCTTGGTTGAACCGTATTCATTCGTTCGAGGCCACAACGGCCGAGGGCGTTTCTAAAACGGTTCATTTCCCAAGATCCTGCCTCCACTGCGAAGAGCCTGATTGCGTAACCGTTTGCCCAACCGGCGCGTCCTATAAGCGCGAGGAAGACGGTATCGTTCTGGTCAATCCGGACACCTGTATCGGCTGCAAGCTTTGCTCTTGGGCCTGTCCTTATGGGGCTCGGGAATACGACTATGACGATGGGGTAATGAAGAAATGCACCCTATGCGTCGACCGGATCTACAACGAGAACATCCCCGAAGAAGACCGCGTCCCGGCCTGTGTCCGCGCTTGCCCAACCGGTGCCCGCGCCTTCGGGGACCTTGGTGATCCGGACAGCGACGTTTCCAAGTCCGTGGCCGAGCGCGACGGATTCAACCTGCTTGACGAATTCGGCTACAAGCCGGTGAACAAATATCTGCCCCCACGCATCAACAGTGTTCAGGCTGCCCCCGTAGCCGAGGAACCCGCCGCCCCGGATGGGTCGCGGTTGGAAAAACTGTTTGCTTGGGCTGACAAAGCCCTGTCGCGGTAAGAGGTCCCAAGATGCATCCAGCCTATTCCGTTATCGTTTTCACAACCTCATCTGGCGCGGGTTACGGCCTGTTGTTCTGGCTGTCTCTTGCCCATCTGGCAGGGCGTTTGCCGGGCGGCGCGATGGCTTTCGTCGCTATCGCACTAGCGCTGGCGCTGATCACTGTCGGTCTGTTGTCCTCGACCATGCACCTAGGTCATCCCGAACGCGCCATCGGGGCGTTTTCGCAATGGCGGTCTTCTTGGCTGTCGCGCGAGGGCGTGGCCGCGGTTGCGACCTATGCACCGGCAGGCCTGCTGGCGCTGATCTGGTTGATCGGGGCTGACACAGGTGTGACCAAACTGTTGGCGTTGCTTTCGGCAATAGGGGCGGTTGCAACGGTCTATTGCACAGGCATGATTTATGGCTCTTTGCGTACCATCCGGCAGTGGAACAAGGGGCTGACACCTGTCGTCTACCTAGCGCTTTCCGGGGCAACGGGGGCGCTTCTACTGGCTGTATTGATGTCGTTGTTTGGCGCTTCGGCCCAATGGATCGGGGTGATCACTCTGGTCTCGCTGGTGATCGCGGGTGTCGCCAAGCTTGCCTATTGGCGCCAGATTGATGCCGACCCGGGTCAGTACACGACCGCAATGGCAACCGGCCTTGGCGGGCAGGGTGGCTCTGTCCGTCCGCTGGATCCGCCCCACACCAAGCCGAATTTCGTGATGCGTGAAATGGGCTATCAGGTGGCGCGCAAGCATGCCTCTCGTCTGCGCCGTCTGTCGGCCATCGCGCTGTTCGCGGTTCCGATTGTTGCGGTTCTTATCGCGGTCTTCGCCCCGGGTGGCGCGGCGGTTCTCTATCTGATTGCGGCCCTTGCCGCCGGGTGGGGCGTCGCAACGGAACGCTGGTTGTTCTTCGCCGAAGCCGAGCACGTCAGCCAGTTGTACTACGGCGCGACGCGGGCTTGATCTAAAACTAACCGGCTTCGTGAAAAAACGTTTTGAAATTTCACAGACTCGTGTGAAAATTTCAGGACGTTTTTCATTAGGGGTGAGTCGATGGGGTCTGTGACGACCTTTCCAGCCACGCTAGGCAAAGACATCCGGGCGCTGCGGAAGTCGCGGAAGATGACGCTTGATGAGCTCGCACAGCGATTGGATCGCTCTGTGGGGTGGGTCTCTCAGGTCGAGCGCGATATCTCGACCCCGACGATGGACGACCTACGCCAGATCGCAGGTGTTTTCGATGTGCCGCTATCGCTGTTTTTTGGAACTGCGACTGCGGCTGTGAACGAGCAGGGGCAGATCGTCCGCGCCTCGGCCCGCCGGGCTATTGGAGAACGTGAAAGCGGGTTGATCGAAACCTTGATCTCGCCTGACCTGACTGATGATTTCGAGGTTATCCATTCGACCTTCAACCCGGGGTCGTCCATCGAACACACGGTCAAGCGCCCCACGACCGAGGTCGGTTACCTGATCTCGGGGAAGCTGGATATCTGGATCGAAGGTGAACCCTTTACCGTCGAAGCCGGTGACAGTTTCCGCATCAAGGAAGCCGCCTTCCGTTGGGCCAACCCCTATGACGTCCCGGCCGTTTCGGTCTGGGTCATTTCTCCACCGATTTATTAAGAGGCTTGTCATGTCGCTTCCATCCACTGCACGGGTCGTCATCATCGGGGGAGGGATCGTCGGTGTTTCGACGCTGTACCACCTTGCCAAAGCCGGATGGTCCGACTGCGTCCTGCTAGAGAAAAACGAACTGACTGCCGGGTCCACTTGGCACGCGGCGGGGAACTGCCCGAACTTTTCGACCAGCTACGGCGTGATGAACATGCAGCGCTACGGGCTGGAACTGTATCGCAATCTGGCCGAAGAGGTTGATTATCCGATCAACTATCACGTCACCGGCGCGGTTAGACTGGCCCACACCCACGAACGGATGATGGAGTTCGATCGCGTGCGCGGCATGGCCGCCCATATGGGGCTGCAGATGGACATTTGCACGCCGGATGAGCTGCAGCAGCACATGCCATTCATGGAGACCCATGATCTGGAAGGTGGTCTGTGGGATCCATTAGATGGGGACATCGACCCCTCGCAGGTCACGCAGGCGCTGGCCAAAGGTGCGCGGGCACATGGCGCCAAGATCGCGCGCTTTACACCCGCGACCGGTGTCAGCCGCGAGAATGGCGAATGGGTGGTGCACACCGAAAAGGGTGATATCCGTTGCGATTACGTTGTGAACGCAGCGGGTTACTATGCTGCGCGGGTGGGGGACTGGTTCTTGCCGCACGGTGGCCGCAAGGTGCCCCTGACGGTGATGAGCCATCAGTATTTCCTGACCGAAGCCATCCCAGAGATCGAAGCGTGGACCAAAGAACATGGCCGCAAGGTGCCGATGCTGCGTGATGTGGATACGTCCTATTACCTGCGGCAAGACACCTACAGCCTGAATCTTGGCCCGTATGAGCGGAACTGTCAGGCCGCTTGGGTCACCAGCAGCGACCCGATGCCCGATGACTTTAGCTTCCAGCTTTATCCTGACGATTTGGACCGTCTGGAATGGTACATCATGGACGCGATGGAGCGTGTGCCGCTGCTTGGCACCCAAGGCGTGTCACGCAACATTAACGGCCCCATCCCCTATGCCCCCGACGGGTTGCCGATGATCGGCCCGATGCCCGGCGTTCCAAACGCGTTCGAGGCGCACAGCTTCACCTTTGGCATCGCGCAGGGTGGTGGCGCTGGCAAGGTCATGTCTGAATGGATCATGCACGGTTATACCGAGTGGGACATGTGGTCGACCGACCCGCGTCGCTACACCGATTACACTGACCAGCAATACCATCTTGGCAAGGCGCTAGAGACCTATGGCCACGAATACGCGATGCACTTTCCGCATCATGAATGGCCGGCTGAGCGGAACAAAAAGACCTCTCCGAACCACGACCGTCTAATTGCGGATGGTGCGCAGATGGGGGCCTATAGCGGGTGGGAGCGCGCAAATTGGTTCGCCAAGGGCAGCGATGATACCAGCGAAGAGGCAACCCATACCTGGGACCGTAGCGGTCCGTGGGAACCCCGAGTGCGCGAAGAGGTCGAAGCGATCCGCGATGGCGTTGGTGTCATCGATATGTGCGGGTTCTCTCGCTACACTCTGTCGGGTGACGGTGCGGCGGAATGGCTGCGTTGTACTATTGCCGGGGCACTGCCGAAAGTCGGCCGGATGAACCTGATCTATATCGCAGATCAGCGCGGTAGGGTGCTGACCGAGATGTCCTGTATTCGTCATGGAGAGGATGACTTCACCCTGATGACCGCAGCCGTCGCCCAGTGGCACGATTTCGAAATCCTGTCGCGTAGTTTGCCAGATGGTCTGACCCTGAAGGACATTACGAAATCCGTCACTACGATGCTGGTCACCGGGCCGAAATCGCGCGATTTGTTCGGGGGGATTTCTGATGCTGACTTGAGCCTTGGCTGGCTGACACATCAGCAGGCCACCGTTGCAGGAAAACCAGCGATGCTGGCGCGCGTCTCATTCGTTGGGGAATTGGGGTGGGAGGTCCATGTAGACACCGCCGACGCGGCAGAGGTCTATGCGGCGATCCGCGACGCTGGCGCGACACCCTTCGGGATGTACGCATTGAACGCGATGCGGATCGAGAAAGGCTATCTGACGTGGAAGGGTGACCTGTCGACGGACTACTCGCTGTTTGAAACCAATCTTGGCCGCTTTGTGCGTCTGCAAAAGCCGCAGGATTTTCCCGGCAAGGCAGCGCTGATTGCCCAAGAAAAAGCGGGCCTTACAAAACGTATGGTTGCGCTGGTCGTCGATCCTGACGAACAGGACGCGCCATATATGGCCGCGGTTTTCAAAGACGGCGAACGCGTGGGCGAGGTTCTGTCCTCGGCCTATGGATATCGCGTTGAGAAAGCCATCGCCATGGCCATGCTGGACATCGGCAGCACGGCCCCCGGAACGGTAGTCGCAGTCGAAGTTTACGGCAAAATGCTGAAGGCTACGGTACAGGGTGACGATCCGCTGTGGGACCCTGAAAACGCACGTATTCGCGCCTAGAGACCAAAGGAGACCGCGATGACCGATGCACCACGCAAACGCAGAGGAGGCGGTCGCGCCGCCCGCGTCGCTCTTCGTGCGGCTCCGCTGGCTGAAGAATTACGTCCGGTGCGGGCGGGGATGACCGGGGGTGTCTACAAACCTCTGAGTGACAGCGATATCCAACGTATCCACGAGGCCGCATTGAATGCGCTTGAACAGATCGGGATGGTCAACGCTCCGGATTCGGGGGTGGAGATCCTGACCGGTGCTGGGTGTACGTTGGGCGATGATGGCCGCATCCGTTTCCCACGTGCATTGGTCATGGACATGTTGGCCAAGGCTGCAAAGTCGGTCACCTTGCCCGGACGAGATCCGAAACATGATCTGGATTTGTCAGACTCCCGCGTTCATTTCGGTACTGCGGGGGCCGCGATCAGCATCGTGGACACGCAGGATGGCAGCTATCGCGACAGTACCTTGCAAGACCTCTACGACGCGGCGCGGATCGTTGAGCAGCTAGAGCATGTGCACTTCTTCCAGCGGCCCTTGGTGGCGCGGGATATCACCGACAACCTCGCGTTGGATATGAACACGATCTACGCCTCTTGCGCCGGAACTACCAAGCATATCGGGACCAGCTTTGTAGGCCCTCAAAACGTCCAACCCTGTTTGGAGCTGCTTTACGAGATCGCAGGGGGCGAGGCCGCGTATCGCGCGCGTCCATTCGTGTCGAACACCAACTGTTTCGTTGTGCCGCCGCTGACCTTTGCAGAGGAAAGCTGTCAGGTGATGGAGTTGTGCGTTCGCGCCGGGATGCCCGTCTTGCTGTTGTCTGCGGGGCAGGCGGGTGCAACCGCACCAGCGCCCATCGCCTCTGCGATCGTGCAGGCGGTTGCCGAGTGTCTGGCGGGCGTTGTCTATGTCAACGCGATCCAGCCCGGAGCGCCGGCAATAATCGGCACATGGCCCTTTGTCAGTGACTTACGCACGGGCGCCATGAGCTCTGGCTCGGGCGAGCAGGCATTGCTGTCGGCCGCAAGCGCGCAGATGCATCACTTCTATGGGCTTCCGGGTGGGGCCGCTGCGGGCATGTCGGATTCCAAGATGCCTGACATGCAAGCTGGCTGGGAGCAGGCAATCAGCAACGTGATGGCGGGTCTTTCGGGCCTCAACATGGTCTACGAGGCTGTTGGCATGCATGCCTCGCTTCTTGGGCTTAGTCATGAATCGCTTGTGCTTGGCAATGACTTGCTGGGTCAGGTGCAGCGTTGTGTTCGCGGGATTGACGTGAACGAAGACACGGTGGGCCTTGATGTCATGAAGGCGGTTTGTCTGGGCGGGCCGGGGCACTATCTGGGCCACGAACAGACGCTTGGCATCATGCAGACGGAATACATTTATCCCGACATGGCGGATCGCCAATCGCCGGGGGAATGGGATTTGGCTGGTCGTCCTAATCTGGTGGAAAAGGCCCGCGCCAAAGTCTCTGAAATTCTTGGTCGGGACGGGCACCAGTTCCCCGCAGAGTTGGACCAGAAACTCCACGACAACTTCAACATCCTTCCGCTGCAACGGCAGGTTTGAAAGGTAGCATCATGAATATCCCGAACAAAGCACGGGTGGTTATTGTTGGTGGGGGCGTGATTGGCTGTTCTGTCGCCTATCACCTGACCAAGCTTGGTTGGACCGATGTGGTTCTGCTGGAGCGTAAGCAGCTGACCTCTGGCACCACTTGGCACGCGGCGGGCCTTATTGCGCAGTTGCGGGCGACGCAGAACATGACGCGCTTGGCGAAGTACAGCCAAGAGCTTTACGGCCAGCTAGAGGAAGAAACCGGCGTAGCCACCGGATTTCGCCGAAACGGATCAATCACACTTGCGCTGAGCGAAGAGCGGAAAGAAGAGATTTTGCGTCAGGCCTCGATGGCGAAGGCCTTTGGGGTCGAGGTCGAACAGATCAGCCCTGAAGAGGTTGCGAAGCTGCACCCACATGTCAATGTTCAGGACGCCACCGCCGCGGTCTATCTGGACAAGGACGGGCAGGGCGATCCGGCAAACATCGCGCTGGCCCTTGCGCGTGGCGCGAAGAACCGTGGCGCGAAAGTCATCGAACGCACCAAGGTCACTGGCTTTCGTAAGGACGGCCGCCGTATCACAGCGGTCGAATGGGAGAATGATCAGGGCCAAGGCGTGATCGAATGCGATCACGTCGTGAACTGCGCTGGCATGTGGGGCCATGAGGTGGGGCGCAAGATGGGCGTGAACGTGCCTTTGCACGCTTGTGAACATTTCTACATCGTCACCGACACTGTCCCGGGCCTGACCCAGCTTCCGGTGCTGCGCGTGCCCGAGGAATGCGCTTATTACAAGGAAGATGCCGGCAAACTGTTGCTTGGCGCCTTCGAACCCGTGGCCAAGCCGTGGGGCATGAACGGAATTCCCGAGGACTTTGAATTCGACCAGCTGCCTGAAGATTTCGACCACTTTGAGCCGATCCTTGAGGCTGCCGTCAATCGTCTGCCGCTGCTTGCCGAAACTGGCATTCATACCTTCTTCAACGGCCCCGAAAGCTTTACCCCCGATGACGCCTATCACCTTGGCCTTGCGCCCGAGATGGACAATGTCTGGGTCGCGGCCGGGTTTAACTCGATTGGCATTCAATCTGCAGGTGGGGCTGGCATGGCCTTGGCAGAATGGATGGAGAGCGGCCAAAAACCCTTTGATCTGGGTGATGTCGATATCTCTCGGATGCAGCCCTTCCAGGGCAACAAAACCTATTTGTTCGAGCGCTCGAAAGAGACGCTTGGGCTCTTGTACGCCGACCACTTCCCTTACCGCCAAAAGGCCACTGCGCGGGGCATTCGACGCTCTCCCCTGCATGAGGCCCTGAAGGCAGAGGGGGCAGTGGTCGGCGAACTTGCTGGCTGGGAACGCGCCAACTGGTTCGCGGACAAAGGACAGGAGGCTGCCTACCAGTATTCCTGGAAGCGTCAGAACTGGTTCGAGAACTCGGCACGTGAACACAGGGCGATCCGTGAAAACGTCGGCATCTACGACATGAGTTCCTTCGGTAAAATCCGTGTTGAAGGCCCCGATGCCGAAGCGTTTTTGAACTATGTCTCTGCCAGCAACCTGTCGGTGCCGGTGGGCAAGATCGTCTACAGCCAGTTTCTGAACAGAACCGGCGGGATCGAGGCCGATGTCACCATCACGCGCCTGTCCGAAACCGCCTATTTGATCGTGACCCCCGCTGCGACCCGTCTGGCGGATGAGACATGGCTGAGCCGTCATGTGGGTGACCATCGTGTTGTGATAACGGACATGACCGCGGCAGAGGCGGTCATCTGCGTTATGGGGCCGAATGCACGTGACCTTCTACAAAAGGTCTCGCCCAACGATTTCACCAATGAAACCAACCCCTTCGGAACTTGCCAAGACATCGAAATCGGCATGGGTCTGGCCCGAGCGCATCGCGTGACCTATGTCGGCGAGCTTGGATGGGAGCTTTATGTCTCGACCGACATGGCCGTCCATGTTTTCGAGGTCCTACGCGAAGCGGGCCGGGAGATGGATGCCAAGCTTTGCGGGCTACACATGATGGACAGTTGCCGGATCGAGAAGGGTTTCAGACACTTCGGTCACGACATTTCCAGCGAGGATCACATTCTGGAAGCGGGCCTTGGCTTTGCGATCAAGAAGACGGATGTCGAGTTCATTGGGCGCCCTGCGGTTCAGGCCAAACGAGAGCAAGGCTTGCAGAAACGCATGGTGCAATTCCTGCTGACCGACCCCGAACCGCTTTTGTATCACGCAGAACCAATTCTGCGGGATGGCAAGACCGTGGGCTATCTGACATCGGGCAACTACGGTCATCATCTTGGCGCTGCGGTCGGCATGGGCTATGTGCCTTGTGCGGGTGAAACTGTGCAGGAACTGCTTGCCTCCAGCTTCGAGATTGAAGTGGCTGGTCAAAGGTTTGCGGCGACGGCCTCGTTGAAGCCTCTTTACGATCCGAAATCAGAACGTGTGAAAGTCTGAGCCATGAAGAAAATCTGCCTGACCGTGACATGCCCGTCCAAACGCGGGATTGTCTCTGCCATTTCGACCTATCTGGCCGAGAACGGCTGCAACATCCTCGACAGTTCGCAGTTCGATGACATGGAGACAGGGAAGTTCTTCATGCGGGTCAGTTTCTTTGTGGAAGAAGGGGCCTCGTTTGAAACCCTGCGTGATGGTTTTGCCGAGACTGCCGCGCCGTTCGACATGGATTTCGCCTTCCATGACGAAAGCCAGAAGATGAAGGTCATCATCATGGTGTCGCGGTTCGGGCACTGCCTGAACGACCTTCTATATCGCGTGAAGATCGGCGCGTTACCTATTGAAATCGTTGCGGTTATTTCCAATCATATGGACTATCAAAAGGTTGTGGTTAACGCAGATATTCCTTTTTATCACATCAAGGTCACGAAAGAGAACAAACCCGAAGCCGAAGCTGCGATCATGAATGTGGTCGAGGATACAGGCGCCGAACTGATCGTTCTGGCACGCTACATGCAGATCCTTTCTGACGAGATGTGCCAAAAGATGTCGGGGCGGATTATCAATATCCACCATTCCTTCCTGCCGTCCTTCAAGGGGGCTAACCCGTACAAGCAGGCCTATGAGCGTGGGGTGAAGTTGATCGGGGCGACATCGCACTATGTGACCGCCGATCTGGATGAGGGGCCTATCATCGAGCAAGACATCGTACGGATCACCCACGCGCAATCTGCGTCTGACTATGTGTCTTTGGGGCGTGATGTGGAAAGCCAGGTTCTGGCCCGGGCAATCCATGCCCATGCACATCACCGGTCTTTCCTTAACGGAAATAAAACCGTTGTATTTCCGGCGTCTCCGGGCAGTTTCTCATCCGAGCGGATGGGCTAGGCGGCTACCTTTTCAATCGCTTCTGCGATCAGCGCGATACCGTCCTCTATCCGGTTCGCGCTGAGCGAGGAATAGGCCATCCGGAAATGCGAATGATCCGGGGTTTCCGGGAAGAATGCAGATCCCGGTTCAATCAGAACGCTTTGTTTTTGCAAGTTGCGCGCCAATTGCCGGGTGTCGATTCCTTCGGGCGCCTGCATCCAGAAGGATGACCCGCCGTGTCGGGCGTTGCTGGCCGGGGTTAGCCCGTATTTCCGGATGCTGTCCTCCATCACAGTTCGCCTGCGCGCATAGGCGCGGGACATCCGGGCGATTTGTGCGTCGAAATGGCCAAGAGACAGAAAATAAGCTGCCGTCCGCTGCATGTGTCCGGGCGGGTGCCGCAGAATAACACGGCGCAAGCGGCGCAGCTCTTCGATCAGGGGTGGGGCGGCGACAACGTAGCCTAACCGAAGTCCCGGGAAGAGAGATTTCGAGAAAGACCCGACATAGATCACCGATCCGGCCTGATCCAAAGACTTCAGCGCCGGGGATGGGGATTTCAGAAGGGAAACCTCGAATTCATAATCATCCTCGACAATGACAAAGTCGTTCTGACGCGCGAGGTCCAGCATCTCTTTTCGACGGCCAAGAGGCATGGTGACATTGGTCGGACAATGATGGCTGGGCGTGGCAAAGACTACGTCGGCGTCGCTTGGAATCTGTGAAGGTGGCAGGCCCTCGGCATCGACGTCGATCGCCTCTATTTTGCAATTAATAGGGGCCAAAACCTCGTGCAGCCCGGGGTATGAGGGGTTTTCGATTACCGCTTTCTGGCCTTGGCCAAGAAGGGCCTCGGCCGTCAGCCAAAGCGCGTTTTGCGAGCCCATGGTGATCAGAATTTCATCCGGATTCGCACGAATGCCGCGGCGGGGCAGGATGTGGCGCAGAATGTATTCGATCAGCATCGGATCATCGCGCTGATAGTGGTCTGTTGCGAGCATATCGAAGTCGCGTCGACCTACCGCGCGCAACGCGCAGGCGCGCCAGTTACGGTGGTCGAACAGGGTCGAATCCGATTGGCCATAGATGAAGGGATATTTGAACTCGCGCCAATTAGGAGGGCGGAATATCTGTTCTCGCATTCTCGGGGTAGGCCGCAGTTTTGCCGCCCAATCGACCCCGTCCTCGCGAGGCGTACGAACCTCTTCAAATGTTGGACGAAGCGGTGCTGTTTCCGAAACAAAATAGCCCGAGCGCCCCCGCGACGTCAGGTAGTCGTTCGCCACAAGTTCGGTGTAGGCCAGTGTCACGGTGATACGTGCGACGCCGAGATGGTCGGCCAGTTTACGCGAAGAAGGCAGTTTTTCCCCAGACACGCAGCGACCCGAGACGATGGCCTCGGACACGACTTGCTGGATCTGTTGTTGCAGGGTGGCCTCGCTGCCGGGGGGCAGCGAAAACATCTCTGGAGGTATTACCATATCTGGACCTATTGCGCCGGGCGTTTGGACTTATGTTAGGGTCCTGCGTCGCCCGACGCAATCTGTCGGTTAGCCAAATACTTTGGTCAGGGCCTTGTCCATTGCATCTGTAATCTTGTCGATGTCGTCGGCTGTGGCGATCAGGGCCGGGGACAGGCACAAGGTGTTGTTGAACCCGGGCAAGGATCGGTTGGTCGCCCCGATGATCACACCCTGCGCCATGCAGTCGGCAACCACGGCCTGAACCTGCGCTTCGGGCACCGGTTCCTTGCTGTCGCGATCCTGAACCAGCTCGGCCCCGCAGAAGAGCCCAAGTCCACGGATGTCACCAATGACTTTGTGCTTGTCCATCAACCCTTGCAGGTTGGCCATTACGCGTTCGCCCATGGCCGTGGTGTTGTCCAGAAGGGCTTCGTCTTCGATGATCCGCATGTTTTCCAGAGCCGCCACCGGACCAGCGGTACAGCCACCAAAGGTCGAAATATCGCGGAAGTGGTTCATTGGATCAGAGGCGTCGTCTTTGAACATTTCGAACACGCGCTCTGTGGTGACCATGCAGGCGATCGCGGCATAGCCAGAGGCCACGCCCTTGGCCATGGTGACAAAGTCGGGCTCGATACCAAAATGCTGATATCCAAACCATTTACCGGTCCGGCCTACACCGCAGACAACCTCGTCGATATGCAGCAGAATGTCGTATTTACGGCAGATTTCCTGGACCCGCTGCCAATAGCCGACGGGCGGGGTGATTACGCCGCCGCCAGCGGTCACAGGCTCTAGGCACAGGGCGCCGACCGTGTCAGGGCCTTCGCGCAGGATTACCTGTTCGATCTGGTCCGCAGCCCATTCACCGTAATGCTCTGTTTCAACCTGTGCGCGGTATTCAAGGCAATGGGGCACCTCGACGAAACCCGGCGTGTAAGGCCCGTATTGCGCGTTACGCTCGGGCTGACCACCTGCGGACATCGTCGCGATGGTCGCGCCGTGATAGTCGCGCTCGCGGTACAGGATCTTGTGCTTCTTGCCGCCGTGATGCTTGTGCGCAATCTGGCGAACCATTTTGAAGGCTTTCTCGTTCGCCTCACTTCCCGAGTTCACATAGTAAACGCGGCTCATCCCCGGCATCTTGTCGATCAGGCGTTCCGCAAATTGCGCGCCCGGGATCGAGCCTGCGGACTGCGCGAAATAGTTCAGTTTGACCAACTGGTCACGAACCGCATCCGCGATGGATTCGCGTCCATAGCCGACATTCACAGTCCACACACCGCCAGAGACTGCATCCAGATGTTCTTTGCCGGTGGCGTCCCAAAGGCGCATGCCTTTGCCTTCGACCATGATCTTGGGGTCATTGGTTTCAAGCGGTTTGTGCTGAAGCAAGTGATGCCAAACATGCGCCTTGTCCGAGGCGATCACTTCATCAAAATCGTTCATAGATGCAGAGTGGGTCACGGTGTTGCTCCATTACGGTTTGGGGTGAGGGCCGAATAGCCATGGGGCACAATCTTCGGCTTGCATCAAGACAGTTGAGACGAATAGCGATTGTGGAGTAGGGCCAGTTTCGCGTTACCCATAGGGCCAGATGTCACGCGTCGTTGCTAACTTCTGACACGTGTGAAGTCTGGATCGTAGGGAGAGAATGCAATGACCTCTGCCGGGATGCGCTTTCCACATAGATCCAGCTCCATCCGGTTGCCCTTTCGCGCCTGTTCTGGATCAACAAATGCGTAGGCCACATTCATCCCCACGCGATGCCCCCATGCGCCGGACGTGATGGTTCCGACAACGGTATCACCTTGCATCAAGGAGCTGCCGGGATGGGCAGGAGTATGGGTTGTTTCGATCCTTAGCGTTACGAGTCTTCTACGTGGCCCCTCGCCGTGGCGCTGCACAAGGGCCTTTTTCCCAACAAAGTCATCTTTCTCAAGGTTTACGAACCGCTCAAGAGAGGTCTCAAACGGGTCAAACTCTGTCAGCAGATCGGCCTTCCAGTGCATGAAGCCCTTTTCAAGCCGCATCGATTCGATGGCTCGCGCCCCGAAAAGTTTCATTCCGTGGGTTTCACCCGCTTTCCGCAAGGCAAGATAGGCGGCGTAAAGAGAGGCGTTTGGAACGTGGATTTCATAGGCCAGTTCGCCCGAGAAGCTGACGCCCAGAACGGTGGCAGGAGAGAACCCGATGAAACACTCGCGCACAGACAGCCATGGGAAAGCCTTGCGCGACCAATCCCCGCGAGAGCAGGCAGACAGGACATCGCGCGCCTTTGGTCCGGCCAGAACTAGTATCGTCTGGTCATTGGTCAGGCTTTTGATCTGGACGTCCTCGTCGTCGCGAAGATGAAGCCGCAGCCAATCCATATCGTGAAACTCGGATGCAGCGGCAGAGCCATACCAGATGCGGTCTGCCCCCCGGTCGCTGGCCGGTATGTTGGCAATAGTCGCTTCGCCTTTGATCATGCCGTGGTGGTTCAGAAGATAGCCCAATCCCACGCGGCCCGGGCGTTTTGTGATGTTGCCGCAGAACATTCGGTCAAGGAATGTATGGCGATCCGCGCCAGTAATCTCGAACCGGTTGAAGCCATTGACCTCGGACAGGCCAACATGTTCCTGCAGTTTTTTCACCTCGGCGGCGACCAGAGCGAAGGTCTCATCAAAATTGAAGCTAAGCGTTGGATGAAAGTCTGCTGTCGGTTTTAGGTAATCCATCCGCTCCCACCCGTTGACGACGGTGAAAGCGGCGCCTTCCGCTGCCAGAACCGGGGTGAGGGGGGTCGTTTTCGCCGGACGGCCCGCCGGGCGATGTTCATGCGGGAAGTGAAAGCGGAATTCATTTTGGTAATCCTCTATGGCTTTCAGCGCGGTTAGTTCGACATTGGCGTGCCCGGTGAACCGGCGGGGATCTATGCACCATGTGTCGTAAATGGCTTCTCCATGAACGATCTGTTGGGCTAGCAGCCAGCCATGGCCACCACCTTCGCCCAGACCCGCACGTAACCCGATGATACAGAAAGCGTTGCGCTTGCCTGGAATGGGTCCGACCAATGGAGCGCCGTCGATGGTATAGGTGATGGGGCCGTTGACGATTGTTTGGATGCCCGCGTCCATCAAGGCGGGCATTCTGGCAAAGGCGCCCTCTAGCACGTCCATCACGCGATCAACGTCGTCTGGGCAAAGGGCATTGACGAAATCGGGGTCGATCCCATCCATACCCCATGTCCTGCAGTCCTGTTCATAGAACCCGACCAACAGACCGTTTTTTTCCTGTCGACAATAGTAGTCACTGATGGGACAGCGGATCAGGGGCATCCTGTGGCCGGCTTCGACAATGGCTGGGATGTCTTCGGTCAGGAAATACTGATGCTCCATCGAGGCAACGGGGTGGTGCACGCCCATCATCGCGCCGACCTCGTTCACGCGATACCCGCAGGCGTTTACGACGATGTCACAGTCGATGTCGCCGTGTTCAGTATGGACGGTCCAGGTTTCGTCGCTGTGCTGGGTCAGGTTTGTCACAGGTGTGTTGCGATAGATTTTTGCCCCGGCCTTGCGGGCCCGCCGAGCCAACGCCTGACACAGTTGCGCGGGGTCAATGTCCCCATCCAATGGGTCCCATAGCCCTCCGATCAGGTTGTCGGTCGAGATCAAAGGGTGTCGGCGCGCGCATTCCTCGGCGTCGATCACCTCGAAACGGACATCCATCCCGCGCGCCATTGAGGCGAAGTGGCGATAGCCTTGCATCTGCTCTTCGGTGTTGGCCAGTCGGATGCCGCCATCGGCGTGGTGATAGTTGATCGGGTAGTCGGCGTCGTCTGCCAACTCTTTGTAAAGGTTTATCGAGTGTGACTTCAGCCCGACCATCGTCTGGTTCATACCGAAGTTGGTCACTTGGGCTGCGGAATGCCATGTCGTACCGCTGGTCAGTTCGTTTCGCTCGACCAGGACCACATCGGTCCAGCCTTCTTGCGTCAGATGATACAGGGTAGAACAGCCCGCGATCCCCCCGCCGATAACAACCACCTTGGTACGCGACTTCATCAAAGCCCCTCCGATTGCACGTCATATATTGGTGAGGCCAATTGCTGAACGTCGCAATACTGGAGGCTTGAGGTGGGGAAATTCGAAAGCTGTTTTGGAAAGTTTCGTATTAAGCCTTGGTTTGCTCAACTTAGTTTAAGGAAAGGCCAAACTGGAATTCAGAAACTCTGTGAGAGTTCGAGTTAGTCGATCAACGTGAACTTGTCGCGCAGCCAGGGATAGCTAACATGAAAAATGTCCAGCGCGTGGTCGGTCAGCAAACCGCGAACGCGGGTATTGACCAGTTCCACCACAGACCGAGAGCAGTCGGGCGTCGATACGATCGACAGGGTGCGGGCAAAGCTTTTGGCGGGGAAGGGGTGCAGGCGCAATTTTGAATGGAACCGTTTGGCGCGGGCATAAAGAAACGGTGTCGTAATGGTCCAGCCGACCCCGGCTGCAACCATTGCCATCAGGGTTTGGTTATTACTGCATTCAAAACGGTTTGATGTCGAAATCCCGCTGCGCCGAAGGTGAGAGTCGATCTGGCGCGAGATAATCAGGTTGCTGGTGAACCGCAGAAACGGCAGCTTGGTGCGTCCTTCGACGATGTCTTTCAACGCCTGCTCTTCCCCGACTTTCAGGACCACGACAAACGGGTCGCGCAGAAGCGGGCGTTCGTACAAGTCACGCAGGCGTTCGGCGGGGCTAGCGGTGATGCCAAGGTCCAGCTTTCGGTCGCGCAATTGTTCGACGATGTCGTAGCTGAAGCCGCCTTGGAACAAGAAGTCACAGCGTGGCATTTGCCGGGACAGCGACACGGCCAGTTCCGGGATAATGTCGCTTTCAAAGTCATCGGTCGCACCGATGCGCAGATAAGTTGCCTCGGCGACATTTCCCGCGGATGCCTCGGCCTCTGCCTTGCGAATGGAATGCAGTGCCCCGTCGATATTGCGAAGGAAAATCAGCCCCTTGGGGGTCAGCGTCATTGGTCGGCGGCTGTGATTGAACAGCTCAACCCCCAGATGCTCTTCCAGCGACCGCAAGTGATGCGAGATCGTACTGACAGTCAGCCCGGTTTCCTCTGCCGCGGCTTGCAAAGACCCTTTTTGAGCGCAGATCTGAAACAGCTTCAGCCACTTCAGGCTGAGGTCCCGAGACTTAGGGTGGCGTGACATTGAGCAAGTCCAGTTATATCAAGGCATAATTTATCAATCTATCTGAACATTAGTTGCAAAGTTTCGAAATAGAAAGTTCCGAGTCTGGCTTCGAGAATTTTTGTGAATACTCGATATTCGACACGCAATCGTGCGCGAAAAGTATTCTTTGGATCAGTAGGAAGACACATTTGGGCGCCGTACTCCCGGCCACTTTACTCGGGTGAGGGTTCCCAAACTTTACCGAAACAGAGTTTTCGATTGTCGTGTTAGGATATTCCTGGGGTGCGCCCCAACACTCGGAAGCGCGCAAAAAAGCGTCGCACAAAATAGTAACAGGGAGAAAATCCAATGAAGAAAACTGTCGCTACACTTCTGGCAGGAAGCGCGATGGCACTGTCCGCCAATGCCGTTTCGGCAATGGATGAAATCACGGTCGCCTATTTCCTCGAGTGGCCGATGCCGTTCGAATACGCAAAGCAGATGGGCACCTATGACGAAGAGCTTGGCGTTAAGGTCAACTGGGTCAGCTTTGAATCCGGTGTGAAAATGTCGGCGGCGATGGCGTCGGGCGACGTTCAGCTTTCGGTCAGCCAAGGCCTTCCGCCTTTCGTTGTTGCGACCAGCGCTGGTCAGGACCTGCAGATCCTCGACGTCGCGGTCAGCTATGCCGATAACGACAACTGCGTTGTGCGTTCAGAGCTTGAGATCGACAAGACCAACGCGGGTGAGCTTTCCGGCAAGAAAGTCGCCGTTCCGCTTGGTACCGCGGCCCACTATGGCTTCCTGAAGCAGATGAGCCACTTTGGCGTGGACGTCGCCTCGATGGATGTTGTGGACATGGATCCGCCGGATGCCGCTGCTGCAATCGCGCAGGGCTCGATCGACATGTTCTGTGGCTGGGGTGGTTCGCTGCGCCGCGCGCTGGAGCATGGTAACGTTCTGCTGACCGGCGACGAGAAGACCGAACTTGGTATTCTTGTGTTTGACGTGACCTCGGGTCCGGCAGACTTCGTTGCCGAGAACGGCGATCTGGTTGCCAAGTTCCTGAAGGTTACCGCTGATGCAAACGCCATGTGGGCGGACCCGGCAAACCGCGACAAAATGCTTCCGGTTATCGCCAAGGACGCCGGTATGGATGTGGACGCCACAGCCAGCACCATTGACACCTTCACCTTCCCGACCGTGGAAGAGCAGCTGGCAGCCGGTTGGCTGGGCGGCAATGCTCAGTCCTTCATGAAGGGCGTTGCTGATGTCTTCGTGGAAGCTGGCAGCATCGACGGCGCGCTGGATACCTATGAAAACAACGTGAACACCGGTCCGCTAAGCTCGGCCGGCAGCATGTAATTGACACGACCCGAGACGGCAGGCGTGTCTTGCCGTCTCGTCCCCTTGTGGCGCGGTCCCACGCCACTCGTTTTCTGAGATTTAAGACAGGAGCAGAAAGCGCATCCCATGTCAGGATTATCTATCGAAAATATCTCCATGAGGTTCGATCTTCCGAACGGCACCGCAGTTCAGGCGCTTCAGGACGTCTCGCTTCACCTGAAAGAAGGTGAATTGATGAGCGTGCTTGGCCCGTCAGGCTGCGGCAAGACCACGTTGCTGAATATCGTGGCGGGCTTTCTTGCGCCGACTGAAGGCAAGATCGTGATGAACAACCACACCGTCGCCGGCCCGAATGCCGAGCGCGGGATGGTGTTTCAGCAGGGCGCACTGTTCGAGTGGATGGACGTGCGAGAGAACGTCAGCTTTGGCCCTCGAATGAAGGGCCAGACAGAGGCCGAGTGGGGCCAGCATGTGGACCACTTGTTGGATGTAACCGGCCTTGGCGATTTTAAAGACAAAGCCATCTACGAGCTTTCGGGCGGGATGCAGCAACGTGTGGCTTTGGCTCGTTGTCTTGCGAATGATCCGGATGTGATCCTGATGGACGAACCCCTTGGCGCGCTGGACGCGCTGACGCGTGAAAAGATGCAAGGGTTGGTTCTGAAACTTTGGAAAGAGACCGGCAAGACGATCATCCTGATCACCCACTCTGTGGAAGAGGCCTTGTTGTTGGGCGAACGCCTGTTGGTCATGGCGCCGCGCCCCGGCCGAATTCATAAAGAGTATCGTTTGCCCTTCGCCGAGATGGGCGTGGGCGCCGATCTACGCGAGGTGAAGAAGGCTGACGGTTATGCCGAAACGCGAGAAGAAATTCTCGAAATGATCTGGAACATGGAAGAAGAAATCATGGGCCGGGCGGAGGAAATGGCATGACCGGTATTCTGATCCTCTTAGTCTACGTCGCGATCTTCGCGATTTCATTCCTTGTTGTCCGTTTTCTGGTTCACAAAACCACCACGGATTACACGGCCCTGAAAACGGTTACCTTCGGCGATGAAAGCGCGGTGAAGGCGAACCGAATTGCCTCTGTTGTCTCGGTTGTCACGATCTTCCTGATTTGGGGATCATTCACCGGGTCATCTTGGGTGCCGGGCTTCGTGCATGCGCCGGGACCTTTCGCGGGCGAAACCTCTTTCGTTTACACGATTGAAACCGAGGATGGTCAGAAGGACGATGCAACTGTCTTTGTGCGCGTTGCCGACTTTGGCGAAGAGACCGAGAAGTTTGAGGTCGACCCGGGCGATGGTATCGCAAAGAACGATGCGGTGGGGATGCCGGCGTCGCGTTCGACGACGATCATCTTTGACAAGAATGACGAGGTTACCCGCAAAGATGGCGCCAAAGTCGTGGCCATCGACGGTGTCGCCATCGGGGCGGAAGGCGAAATCCAAACCCCCGCAGGTCGGTTTACATTGACTGGTAAGGGCGCGATCAGTTTCTCGCCCCCCAAGGGCCTGCAGATGGAGCCGATCTGGCTGCCGCCGCCCGAAGCTGTGGTCAGCCGCGTGGTCGAGATTGCAAGCGAAGGCTATCGCGATAGCACGCTGGCCAAGCACCTTGGCTATTCGCTGTTCCGGGTCATTGCTGGCTTCCTGTTCGGGGCGCTTCTGGGCATTCCCCTTGGCTATGCCATGGGCCTTAGCAACTGGTTCCGTGGCTGGTTTGAGCCGATCGTGGAATTCATGCGCCCGGTGCCACCGCTGGCCCTGATCCCGCTGGTCATCATCTGGTTCGGCATTGGTGAAACCGGCAAGATCATCCTGCTGTTCCTGGCATCGCTTTGGATCATGGCGATCTCGGCAAGGGCAGGGGTCTCTGGCGTGAATATCTCAAAGGTGCACGCAGCCTATTCGCTTGGTGCTAGCAAGTACCAGATCATGCGTTACGTGATCGTTCCGAACTCTTTGCCGGAAATCTTCACCGGCGCGCGTGTGGCGATGGGGGTCTGTTGGGGCACCGTGGTTGCCGCCGAACTGGTTGCCGCGACCGAAGGTGCGGGCATGATGATCATGGTGGCGTCCAAGTTCCAGCTGACCGACATCGTTCTGATGGGTATCATCCTGATCGGTGTCATTGGCTTCGGGATCGATATCCTGATGCGCAAGGCCGAGAATTGGTTGGTGCCGTGGAAAGGTCGCAGCTGATCCAAGCCATGCACCCGATTATAAAAGGAAAGGGCCCGCTTTTACGGGCCCTTTTTCATTTGGTGGCTCATGTCAGATCAACGTCTGAACACAAGTGCGGTGTTTAGGTTCGGGCGGACTCAAACGCGTTCCAAGCCGCTTCGAAGGCGTCGAAATCGAACCCTTCCTGCCTTGCCGGGTCGAGGACCAGTTTCTCGGTTTCCAAGAGTTTAAGGATCGCGGTTTCTAGCCGATCAACCACATCTTCAGGAACGACCAAGGCGCCGTGACGATCGGCGTGGACCAAATCTCCGTCATTAACCGTAAGGCCGAAGATGTTGACCGGGGTTCCGATTTCTTTGACGTGCACAAACCCGTGCGACGGTCCGATAGATCCTGCGACCACCGGATAGTTGTCGGGCAGGTCGGCAAGATCGCGCATGACGCCGTTCGTCAAGGTGCCACTGATCCCGAACCCCTTGTGTACGGTTGTGTTGATCTCTCCCCAATAGGCGCCGATGCAGTGGGGGAAGTCGATGTCTTCTACCACGGTGACTGCGGGGCGTGGGCCTTCGGACATGTGGCGGTAATAGTCCATGCGGCGGGCCTTGATGACCTCTGGCGGTTCGGTTGGGGGCGCAAGGGCTGCGATCTTTGCGGTGCGGGCATAGCCGACCATGGCCCCGGCGTCTGGGTCAGAGCACAACATCGTTCCACGGGTGAAATCGTTGAAGCCGCGTTTGCCCTGCGCCACTTCGATGGCGTTACAGACGGTGGGGGTGTCGACCTTTCGCAAAAGGTCCAGAAGGGATTGGTTCATAGGGCCTCCAACCAGCGGGACAGGGCCGCCGTGGTTTCTTCGGGTTGTTCAAGCGTGGGCAGATGGCCCGCGTTTTCAATGATCTCAAGGGTGCTGTGCGGGATCAGCTCATGCATCAGTTGATGCCGTTCAACCGGGCAAAGCTGATCATCTCGACCGCAAAGGATCAGCGTTGGTTTGGCAAAGGTCCGCAGCGTTTCGGTCTGGTCGATCCGGTCACGTAGGGCTTTGGATTGATTGATAAAAACCTGAGGCCCAAGACCCATCGCCATATCCATGCACAGGTCCAGAATTGCCCCGCGACGGGGTCCGTCGGTCAGGTAGTTCGGCTTCATCTCTTCGCGCATGACGCGGTAAAGCTCGCCGGCTTCGGCAGCGGCGATCTGCGGGGCGCGGCGGGTTTTGACCTCATCCAGTTCGGCTAGGGGATTGGTGTCCATCAAGGCCAGACCAGTAACGCGATCCTTTGCCTGCCTAACGACCTCCATCGCCAGAATGCCGCCCATGGAAAGGCCCGCGATGGCAAATCGGGGCGGGGCACAGGACAAGAGTTCAGCGGCCAAGGCCTGCATCGTGTCATGGCCGCCCATGGGCATAGTCATCAGGGGAATGTGCCCGGACAAGGCGTCGATCTGCGGCTGAAACAGCCGCGCGTCGCACATCATGCCGGGTAAAAGGATCAGGGGTGTCACTGGCGTTCAGAGGCGATTTTCGCGCCGTCAGAGAGGGCCGAAAGCTTGGCGTAGGCAATGTCAGGATCGACCGCACCGAAACCCGCGAAGGTGCCGAAGCCGCAATCAGAGCCAGCGATCACGCGGTCGGCGCCGACGATTTGTGTAAACATATCAATACGTTGCGCGACAAGTTCGGGGTGTTCGACGAAGTTGGTGGTGGTATCTACGACGCCGGGGACCAGCACTTTGTCGTCTGGAATCTCGGTCTTGCGGTCTCGGAAGACGGTCCATTCATGGGCGTGGCGGGGGTTTGAGGTCTCGAACAGCACAAAGCGGGACTTGGTCGACATCAGGGTCGAAAACACCTTGTCCATGCCGATGTCGCAGCAGTGCGGGCCTTCGTAATTGCCCCAGCAGATGTGGACGCGGACCTTGTCGGCGGGCACGTCGGATAGGGCGTGGTTCAGAGCCTCGACATGCATGTTGGCGACCTTTACGAACTCTTCATCCGACAGGTCGTTGAACAGCATGTGACGCGACAGGGCGAGGTCAGGGCAATCCAGTTGCAGGTCCAGCCCCGAGGCGACGATGGTTTCATATTCCGCCTTCATCGCGTCGGCGAGTGCAGCCAGATATGCCTCGCGCGTTTTGTAGAAATCATTTTGCAAAAACAAGGAGATAACACCGGGAGATGCGGCATTCATAAAGCCGCGTTCGGCCCCGTGTTCGGCCATTGCCGCCTTTAGGTTGGCGATGTCTTTTTCCAACTCTCCTTGGCCTTTTGAGCGGACTTCGCCGGTGCACATGGGGCGGGCGTATTGGGGGGTGCCGCCGTCGTCGGCGAGGCGTTGCAGGAAGCCCGGGAACATCTTCAGGTCGGCTGGTGCATTGCGTGGGCTGTCGCCGGAAAAGCCGGTGTAGCGGTCTTTGACGTAGGTGGCGTAAGAGATCTTGGACGTTTCGCCATCGCTGACGATATCTACGCCCGCATCCACTTGTTTTTTAACGGTTTCCGAGACAGCAGCGGTCATGCAAGCGTCGAAATCTGCCTGATCGTAGGGCTTTTCGTTTTCACGAGCGAAGATGAAATCAACCACGTCTTGCGTGCGTGGCAGGCTGCCCACGTGGGTTGTTAAGATTTTCGACATGCCGTTCCTCCGGTCCGTATGAGTGCCATATGACCTGCATATGACTTGCATATGAGTTTATTGATGCCCCGCCGCGTTAACCTTTGCGGGGGCAGGGCGGCCCGCTGGCCGCCCCTTTTCATGTTAGTTGCCGGTCCAGGTCGCGCCTGCCGGATCGTCGGTCGCGGTGATCCGATAGAGGCTGGCCTCTCCGGTCATCGAGGGTTCTGCGGTATAGCTTTCGCCGGGCATCACCAGCGCAGTGTCGCCGCCCGTCAGGGTGACCTGATAGCCATCGACATTGATGCGCCAATGGCCGCGTACCGGCATCAGCACGACAGGTTTCTCGACCTTGGTGGCTGCGGTGACGGCAGAGCCTCGGGTCAGGAAGTCGACCTCGAACCCCGGTTTGTCTTTGATGACGCCATCCTGGCCGATCACGACGGCAGGTTTGTCGGCACCAAGGGCCATCAGGTCCCAATAGCGGGCAACGTATTTGCCGATCACGGCATCAACCGGAACCTCGGGATAGGCTTTCAGCTGCTCTTCGGTCAGCAGGGGCATCGGGCCTATGCCTTCGGGCAGGGACTGGCCCTTCTTGGTGTCGTAGAGCTTGCCGTTTTCGCCCAGCACAAGGCCGTGGTCCTTCGCGTCTTCGATCACCTGCGGGGCCCATGTGACGCCACCGCCAGCGTCATCGCCACCAAGGATCGACATGATCATCCCATAGTCGGTGCCGATGTTTTCGAACCCGCGGAAGATGCCGGTCGGAATGTTGAAGATATCGCCTTCCTCGGCTACGAACTCTCCGGCGGTGCCATAGCGGCCCCAGAAGAAGCGCCAGCGGCCCTTGGCGACAAAGAAGACCTCGGCCGTGGTGTGGCTGTGCAAAGAGTTGCGGCACTTGGGCGGCTGGCCCGCCGCGCCGATGTTAAAGCCGATCTGGTCGGTGATGTGGACGTGCTGATCGGGGGATTCCGAAACGCCGCCGCCGACGATGGTGAAGTTTTCCTTTTGGTCGCTGCCCGGGGTGTGGGCGTCGATAAAGGCGGTTTTGCAGGGGACCAGTTCGCCATAGCGAACGATGCGGTCTTGGATGGTGCTCATGTGTCTTGTCCTTTCTGGTTGGGTGTTGGGTGGGGGAAAGCCCACCTTCCCGGAGGACGGTTGTTCAGACGCCGCGCCCGCAACGACGCGCGATGCGCGTGAAAGCGCTGCGCCGCTTGGCTGGCATCAAGATATGGCACCCGAGAGATCATTCAGAGGTCACCGGTTGCCAGAAGGATCTGTTTCCAAACCGAAGTTTCATCAAACAGGGTCCATTCGCGCCGCAGCTTGGGTTCGCCGCCGATCAGCTCGCCGAATTCCGCGTGGGAAATGCCCAGCACATAGACCTCGGCCCCGGTGGGGGCGCCGAAGACGCCCCAGCCATCGTGTTTGCCCCAAAGGCACCAGCGGATGGCGGCGCGTGGGGGCATGGAAGGGTCATCGCGGCCGATCTGGTGTTCGATCTTGAACTCGGCGTTCGGGAAAGAGGCGCGCAGCCCCATCCAGAACCGATCAACCGGGGCCCAGCCATGGCCGGTCTGGCCGCCGGGGTATTCCGATTGCACGGCACGGTCGTATTCGCCTTCGATCGCGGCGATGTCGGCATTCATGATCCTCGTCAGGATATCGGCATAGCGCTGGCCCCACGCATTGTCGTTGCCGGTTCCTTTATAGGGGCCGTCGCGGTCGGTCTTGGGGGTCAGGGGTTTGACGCAGGCCTTGGCCCCGCCTTCGCGGGCAATCAGGTCGCGCGCATAGTCCTTGGGATCCCAGCCCATCTGGCGCACGATCGCGCCTTGATCGCGGATCAGCCATTCGTCGTCGATGGCGTTGTTCTTGGCGTGGCAGTCGGCAAGGATGCGGTATTGCAGTTTTTTGCCGGTGGCCTTGCCATAGACACCGTCACCCAGATGGGTCGCGGTCGAGATGATGCGGTGCGAGCTAAGCATCCCGTCTTCTGGCGTGCCGGACCAGATCACGTCTTCGCCAAGCAACTGTCGGTCGGGGAATTCGGCCAAGGTGGCCATGGTGGCGCCGATGACGTTTTGGTTGCCCAGAACCACAGAGCCGGGCGAGCGCACGACGATATCGGGGCTGTAATAGTCGTGCAGCGTCGCGATGCCGCGGTCTTCCCAAATCTCTTTGGTGATCCCGATAATGTAATCGGGGAAATCTTTGAATTTGGGATCAAATCCCTTCATGTCTTCCATCCTTCAGGAATGCGGGCAGAGCCGCGAATTATTAGCGGGCCGTCGATCTCGACTCGGCGGGGGCCGTGGGCCTCGCCCTCGATTTCGTCCAGCAGTATGTCGACAGTCTCAGAGACCATGCGGTTGGCGGGTTGGCGGACCGTGGTCAGGTTGTAGGCTGGCCATGCCGCGGTCGGCACGTCGTCGTAAGAGACAACAGAGACGTCTTCGGGCACCTTCAGGCCCAGCTCAGAGCGCAGCACGTCCATGACGGCAAAGGCCATGTGATCGTTGGCCACGAACACGGCTTCGGGCGGGTCTTGGGCAAACATGGTGCGGGTGGCCTCGGCGGCCTGTTCCATCTTGAAGTTGCCGACACCACGGGCGTGCAGGTCGACGCCTTCTTCGGCCAGTTTGTGCACGAACCCGGCTTCGCGGTCGCGTTGGGTCGAGGCACCTTCCCAGCCCGCGATATAGCCGATCTTGCGGTGGCCACTGGCCAGCAGGAACTCTGCCACTTTACGCCCACCGGCGAAGTTGTCCGAGGTCACGGCAGACATCTCTGGGCCGTCTTGCGAGCGGTTGAACAGTACCATCGGCACGCCTGCCGCCTGACAGCGGGCCGAGAGTTCGGTCGACATGCCGACCGAGGCTGCGATGATCCCGTCGACCTGATAATCAAGGATCTCTTCGACGACATTATCGATGTCCGCCGCTGTATTCGGGGCGAGGAAAACCAACACGTGGTAGCCGCGTTCCTGCAGGGCGTTGGACAGTTTCTCCAAGGCTTCGGGGTAGAAGTGGTTTTCAAGATAAGCGACCACCAGACCGATGATCCGAGAGCGCCCCGATACCATCGCACGGGCAAGCGAGTTTGGGCGATAGCCAAGTTCTTCCGCGGCCTTCTTCACCTTGTCCACGGTCTTCTTCGACGCCGAGGCACCGGGGGTGAAAACGCGACTGACCGCCGATTGTGAAACGCCGGCGAGTTTGGCGACCTCGGCTGATGTTACCTTGGGGCTGGTCATTCCGCTGTCCACCCCCCGTCGATCATCAGGGCCGTGCCGGTCACCAGCGCCGAGGCGTCAGAAGCCAGATAGACCACGCCGCCCATGATGTCTTCGACCTCTCCGATCCGGCCAAGCTTGATCTTTTCTTCGACCCACGCGCGGCGTTCGGGGCGGTCGAACGTCTGTTTGGTAAGGGGCGTTACGATGAAGGTCGGGCAGATCGTGTTCACGCGGATGCCCTTTTTGCCCCATTCGATCGCCATGGATTTGGTGAAGCCTTCAACAGCGTGTTTGGTGGCGGAATAGACCGCGCGGTCCAAGCCCCCGACCTTGGCCATCTGGCTGGAGATGTTGATCAGGGACCCCGGCTTGCCGGCTTCGATCAGCCCCTTTGCAACCGCTTGGGTCAGGAAGTAGGCGCCTTTGATGTTCAGGCCCGCTACGGCGTCGAAATCCTCTTCGCTGGTCTCTTCTGCGGGGGTGTGGCGGGCAAGGCCTGCGGAATTAACCAGAACGTCAAACGGGCCGTTCGCAGCGACGGCGGCTTGGGTGGCAGCAATATCCGAGACGTCCAGCGCCAGTGCCTCGGCGCTCATGCCTTTTGCCGTCAACTCGTCCACCAGTTTGGCCAGCTTGTCCGCAGAACGCGCGGCAAGGACGACATGCGCCCCGGCCTCGGCCAGTGCGACGGCGCAGGCCAGCCCGATGCCGGAACTCGCGCCAGCGACAAGAGCGCGCTTGCCGTCAAGGCGGAAGGAAGGGGTTTGGGGCAGGGTCATGCGGCGTCTCCGGGTCGTTCAATGGGTCCAAGATTGCGCGCCTTGTTGAACGCGCGCATCCGGGCCAGCACATCAACGCCAAGTTGGGCATAGATGTCCAGCAGGTCGACCAGTACCCAGTTTTCGCGGATCAGGCCGCCTTCCATTCGCCAGAAATCCAACGAGCGCAGGGTGATCTTTTGCCCCGCGGGCGCGATACCCAGCCAGCCATCTGCGCTGATGGTCTGTTTCATATTCGGCCAGCCGGTGACGGCGGCGTAATCACCATCGCCGAAGAAGTGGAACACCAGTTCGTCGTCATGGGCGCCGCGGTCGGGCATGGCCGACAGGAACGGGATTTGGTGCCAGTTTCGGAAGCCTGACGCGCCGCGGGCGGTGCCGATCCCGGCGGGGCCATACCAGTTGAAGCGCGGGTGCCAGAACTTTTCCATCTCCATCACCTCGGGGCCGCCCTGGGCGGGGTGGCGGATCAGATGGGCCAGCATGTCGACGATGTGCTGGCACGAGGCTGTTGCCCGGGCCTTGTCCCACGGGCCGGGGACAAACCCGTCCTGTGACGATGGCCCCGGGACAAACATCTCGCGCCCAAGCGATGGCACCATCGGCCAGGCACCGGCTTGCATCATCAGTTCGGGGATGTCCCAGATTGCCTGCATTTCGACGATCTGGTTGTTTTCGATGCGATAGAACTCGTGAAAGCGCATGTGGGCGATGTGACCGGTTGGCGGGATGTCCAGCCACGGGGCGAGGAACGTGCCCACATAGTGACCGCCACAGCCGACCCATTGGTCGCCCTTGTCGGTTTCCCCGGCCATGACGATCCAATCTCGACGCTCCAGATCGAGGAGGGCGGCAAGAAGCGGGGCATAGGCGCTGTCGTAAAGCGCTTTGGGTCCTTGCAGATCGCCAATGGGATGGGAGAGATGGATCACCCCATCCGAGGCAAATACCCGGTCCAGGGCGGCCCGCACGGGTGCTTCAGTAAAATCCCGCATGACCGCCCGAAGCGGCGAGATGAGGGCCTTGTTGCTGCTGTGTTGATCCATCTTCCGTTAGTCCAAATTTCCAAGGAAAGGCGGGGGGGGGTGGCCCCGCGTCCCCGGCTTACTCTGCCGCTTCCCGATATGGCGCGCCTTCGCCATAGGGCACGTTGATCCCGCCATAGCGGCGGACGCGGATGTTGCACTGTTCGGCATGGCCGACGAAGCCTTCGAGCATGCACAGGCGCGACCCGTATTCGCCGATCAGCGTTGCGGCTTCATCGGTCGTGACCTTCTGATAGCTGTGCGTTTTCAGGAACTTACCGACCCAAAGACCACCGGTGTAGCGGCCTGCTTTCTTGGTGGGCAGCGTGTGGTTGGTGCCAATCACCTTGTCGCCATTGGCCACGTTGGTACGGGGGCCAAGGAACAGCGCGCCATAGCAGGTCATGTTTTCAAGGAACCAGTCGTCGCGGTCGGTCATGACTTGAACGTGTTCAGAGGCGATATCGTCGGCGACCTGCAGCATCTCGTCATAGGTGTCGCAAAGAATGACCTCTCCGTATTCTTCCCAAGACACGCTTGCGGTGTTCGCGGTTGGCAGGATGCCAAGGATGCGGTCGATCTCTGACAAGGTAGCTTCGGCAAGGGCGCGGCTGTTGGTCAGCAGAACAGCCGGAGAGTTATAGCCGTGCTCTGCCTGACCCAGAAGGTCGGTGGCGCACAGCTCGGCATCGACGGTGTCGTCCGCGATGACCATGGTCTCGGTCGGGCCTGCGAAAAGGTCGATACCGACGCGGCCAAAGAGCTGACGCTTGGCTTCGGCGACGAAGGCGTTGCCGGGGCCGACAAGCAGGTGCACGGGGTCGATGGTCTCGGTCCCGATGGCCATGGCACCGACGGCTTGGATGCCGCCCAGCACATAGATCTCATCCGCGCCCCCCAGATGCATGGCGGCGATCACGGCAGGGTTCGGCTCGCCGTTGAAGGGGGGCGTGCAGGCGACGATGCGGGGCACGCCTGCGACCTTGGCCGTGGCGACCGACATGTGGGCCGAGGCCACCATGGGGAACTTGCCGCCCGGGACATAGCAGCCGACCGACTGCACGGGGATGTTCTTGTGGCCAAGGATGACGCCGGGCATGGTCTCTACCTCGATATCCAGCATCGAGTCCCGTTGGGCCTGTGCGAAGTTGGTCACCTGTTCCTGTGCGAACTTGATGTCGGCCATCTCGCGCGGGCTGACCTTGGCGATGATGGCCTGAATTTCTTCCTCGGACAGGCGATAGGTTTCGCGGTCGTAGTTGTCGAATTTCACTGCCAGTTCATGCACGGCCGCGTCGCCGCGCGTTTCGATGTCTTTCAAGGTGGCTTCGACCACTGCTGCGGTCTTTGCGTCGTCCTCGGCGCGATCAGCTTCGGGTTTTCCGCGTTTGAGATATTCAATCGCCATAGTCTTTATCCTTGTGTGTCGGGGCGCGGCGCTTGTCGTTCGCCGCGGTCAAATGCTTCCCAGCCTTCACCCTGAAAAAGGTCCACGCCCAGTTGCGCGGCCACATGGGCGAAATCGACGTTCACCCAGTTGTCGACGATCTTGCCGTCGACGACTTTCCAGAAGTCCATGTAGCGGATTTCGACCCGCTTGCCGGTGGGCGCGATGCCCAGAAATTCGCCTGAATGCGTGGCCTCTTGCCGTCCAAAGGCAGCAGCCCATTCGCCCATGTAAAGGCGGGCCTCGTCGATGCAGGTTTTGTCACTGAACGCGGCCTGAAACGGGCGCTGCCAGTTGTCCTGAAACTCTTGCAGGCCGGTCTTGGTGCCGCAGCCCTGATTGCCCATCCAGCGGAAGCCCTGGGCGAAGAACTCTCCGATGTCGTCGATGCGGTGGTCGTTGAGACCATCCACCATCGTTTCGATCACGCGGCGCGTTTCTTCGGTTTTGGTCATGTCGGTGTCGCGCGTCAGCACGGCTTGTTCGGGACGAGAGCCTTTCATGGCGTGTCTCCTGTCAGAATGCGTTGGGGTGTAAAAGGGGTGGCGAGCACCCCCGTCAGGAAATCCCTTGGCATTCTGTTAAGCGCCGGGTGGCGGGACAGGGCGTTATGGCGGGCAGAGCGGCTCATCCTTTGACGGCACCTGCGGTCAGGCCCGAGACGATCTGGCGCTGGAAGAACAGGACCATGACAAACAGCGGGGCCGTGGCCGAGACAACGGCGGCGACCGCGAACATCACGTTACCCTCGGTCTGGGTGGTGCCCATGAAAGCTGCGATGGCCGGGATCATGGTGCGGTTGCCCTCGTTCAGGATCATCGAGGTCACGGCGAAGTCGTTATAGGCCAGAAGGAAGCTGAACAGGCCGGTGGTGATGACGCCCGGCCACATCACCGGAATGATCACGCGACGGAAGGCCTGAAACTGGGTGCAGCCGTCGACCTTGGCGCTTTCGTCCAGCTCTTTCGGGATCGATTCAAAGAAGGAATGCAGCATCCAAAGGGTGAAGGGCTGGTTGATGGCCACCAGAACGATGATCGCGGTCGGCAGGAAGCCCCAGACGTTCCAGTCGAAGAACACCGGCAGGTAGCCCGACACAAGCGTGATCGGCGGGATGGCGCGGAAGATCAGCGCGGTGATCAGCAGCCAGAACACGTATTTGAAGCCAGAGCGCGACAGGGCATAGCCGCCAAGTGTCCCGATGGTCAGCGAGGTGCAGACCACGAAGATACAGACGAAAGTGGTGTTGATCACATTGCGCCAGAAGTCTTCCTGTACCCATGCGCCGTCATAACCGGCCCCGGTGAAGGTCGACCCGTGGGTGCGTTCGGTATTGGCGCCGGTGATGGCGTTGGTCCAGTCGGCGATCGAGAAGAAATCAAGCTCGACCTTGAAGCTGCCCCAGAGCGTCCAGAGGAAAGGGAAGGCGGCCATAAGCAACCAGATGGTTACAAAGGCCCACAGGGCGATCTTAAGCGGAAGCGGTTTGCGGGTTGCGGCACTCGACATGGGTTAGGTCCGTCCTTTGAATTCGCGCCAGGTGCGCACAAGCACCGGCGATAGAAGAATGGCCACACCGACGACGGTCAAAACCGAGGTTGTGGCGGCTGCCGACAATTGCTGGGTCTCACCGCCAAGGTCGTTGAAGATGATCCAGCTAAGCGAGGTCGCGTGGGCCGAGGCGCTGAAGCCGACGATCGGTTCAAAGACGCGGAAGTTGTCCATCAGTTGAATAAGCGCCACGAAGGTCACCAACGGCATGAGGTGCGGAATGGTGACATAGCGGATCTGTTGCCAGCGCGTTGCGCCGTCGATCTGAGCGGCCTCAAGTGTATCCTTCGGTACGGTCTGAAGACCGGCGTAAAACACCACGAAGGCAAAGGGGGCAGACGACCAGATCCCGTAGACGATTAGCGAGGTCCACATCAGGGGCGATGAGGCTTTCAGCGACAGGTCCGGGTCATTGGTCAGATATTGAAGAAAGTTCCCGATCACCCCGCGGCTGTCGATCATCCAGAACAGGATCAGAGAGCCGACAAGGGGTGTCACGATCATCGGAAGCAGCGAGAAGAAGATCACGACGCCTTTCAGCTTGCGGTGCAGCGCGTTCACCGAGATCGCGATCGCAAAGCCAAGGGCGATCAGCAGCGGTGTACAGACGAATGTGTAGGTCAGTGTGAACGACAGCGCGCGATAGAAGGGCAGGTTGAAGAGCGTTCCGAAGAATTCGCCCAGACCGTCGGCATTGCGCCATGCTTCGCCAACCTCGGTCACGGCCAGATGCCCACGATCCAGATACACATCGAACCCGACAAAGCGACCCATCGGTTCGGCCTCTCGCAGGGCTGCGGTGGCCTCTTGGTCGATGGTGGTCTCTTTCTTGCAGCCGAAGGGGCCGCAGTTCTCGACCTCGATCAGCACGGCTTCGTGCGGGGCAAAGAACGACTGGGTCACGATCGAAACCAGCGGAGCCGCGATGAAAACCAGCATGGCCAGCCCTGTGGGCAGGAAAAACCAGAAGAAGGTGCGATGTTTCATGGCTGCTCCAGAAATTCAGAGAGGGTGAGAGGGGCGATATCGCCCCTCTCGGGAGGAGAGTTCTTAGAGGAACCCTTTTTCCTTGGCGGCAGCGGTATAGGCTGCTTCGACGTCTTTCAGGGCCTGCTCGGCGCTTTCTTTACCCTGCATGAAGTCGGCCAGTTCGTTGCTGAGTGCAGTGTGCATCAGGCCCATGTACGGCAGCATCGGGTAGGGGACCGAACCCGCTTGTGCGGCGGCAAAGACGCCCTCGGCGGCCGGTGTCGGCTCGTAGCCGTCGATCAGCCAGACGGCCTGGGTTGCGATCTCGTCGCTTTCCAGAATGGCCGGGCGAATGGCGTGGGTCATCGCGACAAAGGTGGCTTCGGCCTCTTCGTCGCTGATGTTTTTGGCAACGGTCCAGCCGTCCCACCACAGGGTGGTTGCCGGAACAGAGCCGCCGCCCACGGTCATTGGACCCGCGATGGCAAAGCCGTCAACGACCTCTTGCGGGACACCGTCGACGGTGACCAGGGTTGCGGCGCGGCTGCCCCACATGTTCATCAGGGCGACGTTGCCCGCGCGGAACTCAGCGTTGGTAGCGTTGGAGTCGTGGGTCAAATAGTCGGGGTTCATGTATTCCGACAGCGCCTTCATCATTTCCAGCGCCTTGACGCCAGCTTCGCTGTTCACGTTCGGCTGTGCTGTGCCGGCTTTGAAGTGCTCGCCGCCATAGCCGATGAACATGTTGTTGAATTCCTGCGCGATGTTCCAGTTCGCGGCATAGGCGCCACCAACCGGGTTGGGCAGGATGCCTTGGTCGCGGATCATCTTGGCCGCGGCCAGCATGTCTTCATAGGTTTTGGGGGGCTCGACGCCGATCTGATCAAGGATGTCCTTGCGGTACACCAGGTGCTGGGCGTTGGCCATGAAGGCGACCGCCATAACCTTGCCGTTGATGGTGATCAGCTGGTTCTTCTTCAGACCCTGACCGTGTTTCGCCACCAGATCATCCAGCGGGCGAATGACGTCTTCGTTCATCAGCGCCACGATGGACGAGTTCGCAATGATGGCCGAGGTATATTCGGCCGGATCACCCTGCATACCGGGCAGGTTGATCTTCTGGTGGTCGGCGGTCAGGTTGGTGCTGACCTCTGCGCCAGAGCATTCCTGAGCGCCTGCGCCCACGGTCTGGATCGCCGGGAATTCGTTGCCAACGATGTTCACACGCGCGCTGATTTCGCACGCCATCGCGGTGCTTGCCATTAGCGACAGTCCGCCAGCAAGAGCGAGTTTCTTCATAAACATTGATAGTTCTCCCTGTTGAGTTCGGGGTGCATCTTCGAAGTCTGCACCCCTTTGGCCCCCGCCAAGGCGGGAATGAATTTGGGGTCAGTCCCCCAGACGTGCCCCTGTTTGTGCGTCAAACAGGTGGCATTGTTCGGAAGGCACATGGATCGAGACCATGTCCTCGATTTCGGCGCGGTAGCTTTTGTCGGCTTTGACCGAAACCAGCGCGCCGCCGATACGAACGGTGACCATTGTCGCGTCACCCAAAAGTTCCATCGTGTAGATCGGCGCGTTGATCTGGCCGCCGCTGTCAACGACCTGCGCATCTTCAGCCCGGAAGCCCAGAGTTACGGGGCCGTCGGGGGCGCTCAGGTTTTGAATTTCGGTGTATTCAGTGCTGAAAGTGCCGCCGGACATAACGCCCGACATCAGGTTCATCGCCGGGGATCCGATGAAGCTTGCGACGAAGTCATTGGCCGGTTTGTCGTAAATCTCTGTCGGAGAGCCGACCTGCTGGACCACGCCCTGTTTCATGACCACGACGCGATCGGCAAGGGTCATGGCCTCGATCTGGTCGTGGGTCACATAGACGGTGGTGACCGCCAGCTCATGGGACAGGTTCTTGATCTGGGCACGGGTCGATACCCGCAGCTTGGCGTCAAGGTTCGACAGCGGCTCGTCCATCAGGAAAACGTTGGGTTCGCGGACGATAGCGCGGGCGAGGGCGACACGCTGGCGTTGACCGCCGGACAGTTCGGCAGGCTTGCGGTGCAGGAATTCATCCAGTTCGACCATGGCGCTGGCGCGACGGACCTTTTCGTCATGGGTCGAAGGGTCGATGCCGCGAACACGAAGGGGAAAGCGGATGTTTTCGTAGACGTTCAGGTTGGGGTAAAGCGCGTAGCTTTGGAACACCATCGCCACGTCGCGGTCTTTGGGTTCCAGATCATTGACGCGCTGGCCGTCGACCAGAATGTCGCCTTCGGTCGCGTCTTCTAGCCCTGCGATCATCCGCATTGTGGTGGTCTTGCCGCAGCCCGAGGGGCCAAGCAGGACGAGAAACTCTTTATCTGCGATGGTCAGGTCGAAATTGTCGACACCGACAAATGCGCCCCAACGCTTGCTGATGTTGCGCAGCTGGATCTCTGCCATACGGACTCCCCTCCCACCGGAATCGGTTTTGCATACGATTGCAAAAAGGTTAGACTTAGCTGCAACATTTTGGCAAGATAATTTTGCATACGCATGCAAAAAAGTGGTAAGTAACAGAAATAGCGGGAAAAATATGGAAGCGATTCAGGCAGCCAAAGCTGTGGTTCGGGCGCTTTATGCAGGTCTGGACGCGCCGGGCGCAGATCAGGCTGCAGTGCTGCGCCAGCACTGTGTGGACGAACTGACTTGGCGCGGATTTCATCCGTTCAACGAAATCAGGGGGCCAGCGCGGGTCGCGGAAAAGTTTTGGGGCCCTTTGCGGGCAAGCCTGACGTCGTTGCAGCGGCGCGAGGATGTGTTTTTCGCAGGCCTCAATCAGATTGACGGGTTCAACGGTGTTTGGGTTGTGTCCATGGGCCACCTGATGGGCCTGTTCGACAAAGCTTTCGTAGGCATTCCGCCAACTGGCAAGATCGCCATGCTGCGCTATTGCGAGTTCAACCGCGTCGTGGACGGCAAGATCACCGAAACCGCGATGTATTTCGATTTGCCCCACCTGATGGAGCAGGCCGGTATCCGGGCCTTCCCGAAACAGACCGCGCAGCATCTGGTGCAACCCGGGCCAAGGACCCACGGTGGTCTTCTATTTGATGCGCAACCTGCCAGCGAAGGCGAGGCCACCTTGGCGTTGATCAACAGCATGATCACCAATTTGGGACAGTGGAACAGCGGGTTAAGCCTAGAGGACGAATTGCGTCTGGATTGGGCTGAAGACATGCTGTGGTGGGGGCCGACAGGCATCGGGGCGACCTACACCATTCCGCGCTATGCAAAGCAACATTCCGGCCCGTTCCGTGCCGCCTTTTCCGATCGGGAAAAGACGTCCCATATCGCCCGACTGGCCGAAGGGAACTTTGGTGGATTCTTTGGCTGGCCCAATTTCACGGCCCGACTAACCGGAGAGTTCATGGGTCATCCCGCCACCGGAAAACGAGGAGAGTTTCGGGTTATCGATATCTATCGCCGTGACGGGGACAAGCTGGCCGAGAACTGGATCTTCATCGACCTTCTGCATTTCTGGAAATCGCAGGGTGTCGACATCTTGGCGCAATTGCAGGACGGTACTCTGACATGATTGATGCCCATCACCACCTTTGGGATCTTGGTGCCGTCAACTATCCGTGGCTGATGGCCAAAGGGGTTGAACGGTTCTTCGGCGATCCAACCCCGATCCAGCGCAACTATCTGATCGATGAGTTCCGGCGCGATGCTAGGGCCCAGGGGGTTTCGTCGTCGGTCCATATTCAGGTCGGTGCCGAAGATGGGTTGGCCGAAGCGAAATGGGTTCAGTCGGTGGCCGAGGCCACCCCGGATTGGCCGATGGCTCAGGTCGTTTTTTGCGACCTAACGGCGTCGAACCTTGAGGCCCAGCTTGACGCCTTTCAAGAGTTGCCCTCCGTCCTTGGCGTTCGTCAGATCGTTGGACGTGCGCCGGGTGAAGACGCGGTGACCGGCACCAATGACCTGCTGGATGATCCAAGGTTTGCCGATGGTCTGCGGCTGGCCGGGGGCAGGGGCCTTTCCTTTGATCTGCAACTCATCCCCGAACTGATGGACAAGACAGCCCGGGTGCTGGAAGCCGCGCCGGAAACCAAGGTCGCCTTGTGTCATGCTGGCAGCCCGCATGACCGCACGCCGCAGGGCCTTGCGGATTGGGCAAAGCGCTTGCGCGCCTTGTCCGATCTGCCCCAGGTGACGTGCAAGCTGTCAGGTTTGGGGATGTTTCAGCATAACTGGAGCACGGAAGACTTCCGCCCGATCATCGAAACCTGTCTAGAGCAATTCGGACCCGACCGATGCATGTTCGGATCGAACTTCCCGGTCGACAGTCTTTATTCCGACTACGCCACTTTGGCACGGGCGCACCTGTCCATTGTGCCGGAAGAGATGCATCGTCAGGTGTTCCATAACACTGCCGCCACGTTTTATGCGCTGTAAGCCCGAGGTCCTGATGAGCGAGACTTTCCTCTACGAGACAGAGATCCACCCTGACTGGATTGATTACAATGGCCACATGCGCGACGCATTTTATGGTCTGGTCTTCAGCTTTGCGGTGGATTCATTCCAAGACGAGGTCGGCTTTGACGAGGCCTATCGCAAGCAGACCGGATGCACGATCTACCTGCTGGAAGAGCACAAATATTACCTGAAAGAGGTCAAGGTCGGCGACCGCGTCAGGGTGGAAACCGTGGTTCTGGGAAGTGACCAGAAACGGTTCCACCTTTATCTGCAGATGATCCACAATGGCGAACCCGTCGCCATTTGCGAGTTCATGTTGCTTCATGTGAACCAACACCCGACCCCACATGCAGAGGCGATGCCGTCAGAGATTGCTGACAGGCTGGCCCGGGCAAAGGCGGCAGCTATTCAAGATATTCCATTTCGTTCACGTTTGATGGCGTTGAAGCAGCGCTGAGAGCAAAAACGAACTGGGAAGTGGTATCTGGGGAATTATGGCGGAGAGACAGGGATTCGAACCCTGGGTACCCGTGAAGGTACAACGGTTTTCGAGACCGCCCCGTTCGACCACTCCGGCACCTCTCCGCGTGGGGGGCTGAATATGGTCATGGGCTGCCGGGTGCAAGAGAGAAATTATTCAAACTGCCAGAAATCTGCACATGCCTGCCATCAAATACTCACCCGCGACAGATTTTCCCTTGAAAACACAGACGATTGTCTGTCGTCTGACACATGAATTCGATGTTGGGGTCATAGAGTGACTTGGTATATCATCGAGTCAGATGGACGGGCAGGCTGAGGCCCGAAAGCAGGAGGTGGGGCGTGTCGAAGCTTTTTCGGCTAATCGCGATCTGTATGTGTGTTGTGTCGGCGTCTGGCGTTCAGGCGGCAGAGCGGATTGCGTTGGTGATCGGTATGGCGAATTACCAGCATATCTCTACATTGAAGAATACCGCCAATGACGCACAGATGATTTCCTCGGTCCTTGAAAGGATCGGGTTTGAGGTCACGACCGTTGTGGATGGTGGGTTTCAAGACCTGCAAAGGGCGCTGAGCACCTTCAGTTTCGAAGCCGAGACGGCCGATCTGGCACTTATCTATTATGCGGGCCATGGGATTGAGGTGCAGGGAGAGAACTTTCTTGTCCCCGTAGATGCTAATGTTCGATCAAACCGAGACGTGCAAAGACAGTCCATTTCTCTGAAAGGTCTGATGAACACAGTGGAACGAGCCCGCAAAATGCGGATCGTGATCTTAGACAGTTGCCGCGACAACCCGTTTGGCGATGCGCTGGATTCGATTGAGACTGTTCAGGCCGAGACGGGTCAGACTGACACCACGCGCGGGGGCGGGGGCGGGTTGGCGCCTGCGGATCCGGAGCGCGGTACCCTTGTGTCTTTTGCCGCGCGTGATGGCAATGTCGCGCTGGACGGCGAAGGCAACAACAGCCCCTTCGCTTTGGCATTGGCCGACAAACTGGCCCAACCAGGGTTGGAGATCAGCCTGATGTTCCGTCAGGTGCGTGATCAGGTTCTTTCAGCCACGGCTAACCTGCAAGAGCCGCATACCTATGGTTCTTTGTCAGGGACACCGTTCTATTTGGCGGGCCCAACTGACAGTCAACTGACCGCCGGTATCGAGGATCGTTCAAAGGTCTGGTCGGAAATCCGGCCCGAGCAGCAGTTGCAATTGGCCGCTTTGGCGCAGGATGGCGATACCCGGTCAATGCTGGGTATGGCCTATATGCGTATGAACCCCGAACAAGAGGGCTATGATCCCGCGCAGGCCGTTGACTGGTTGGCGCGCGCAGCCGAAGCCGGTTCGGCAGAGGCGCAATTCGAACTGGCGAAGCTTTACGAAACCGGCATCGGGGTCGCTCAGGATGACGCCAAGGCCTTGGACCTGTATCGGCAAGCCGCGGATCAGGATTTTGCTGATGCGATCAATGATCTTGGGTTCCTTTATTATCAGGGCGGCGTTGGCCTGCCGCAGGATCCTTTGACAGCACTGAAATTCTTTGAACGCGCAGCCGATCTGCGTCACCCGCAGGCAATGTTCAACTTTGCCGCTTTGATTGATGACGGTATTGTGGATGGCAAATCCGCAGGGGACGCGGCGCGCTATCTTTACGATGCGCTGCGTACGGGCTCTCAGGATGTGTTGAATATTCTGACAGAACGCCCGACGATGTTTAACGACGCCACGCGCAAGGCCTTGCAGGCCAAGCTGGCAGAGAATGAATTTTATTCCGGCGGTATCGACGGAGATTTTGGTCCGGGCACTCAGCGGGGGATCCGCAAGGCCTATGGGCTTGAAGAATGATTGACGGAGGAACCCTATGAAAACCATTTCCGCAGTTTCCGTATTGGCGTTGGGGATGCAAAGCGTTTGGGGAACCCCTGTTTTTGCATCTCCTGTTCTGCCGACACCAACGCTTGAGGGTGTTTCCGGCAGTACGTACCAGATCGAATGCCATGATGGCTTTGACAGTGAAACGGAAGAAGGATCGATCAATCCTATCTTGCGTGGAGTGGAAAAGCTTTACTTCGCGGGGTGTGATGACACCACGGGTGACGATAAGCCGACCTCACCGAAAGAAACTCGTGAAGTTACACGGTCTATTGAGACGGTGAATGACCGGTGCGATGACGTTCCACTGCGGCTTCGGATTGATTGTATCGCGCAGCGATATGAAATCCTCGCGCAATCCCCGGACCTGACGGGCGAGTATTCCGAAGTGCAGGAAGCACTTCAGTCCGCAGCAAGCCGCCTTCGGGCCTTGGCGGAGGAAGCCGGTGAACCGGGTGGCGCCAAAGAGCGCCTGACGGTAGAGCGTAATGGCAAAGCCACCCCGGTGGGTCGTCCGCTGACGCCGACCAGCCCCGCCAAGCAGGCAGAGGCATTTGCAGCCGCGATCCAGATCATCGAAGAGACAGAGACTATGTTGCTGCGCTCTGCCGGGACCTCGAAGCGTCGTCAGGTCAGCTACCAGCGGATCGCGCAGGCGATGGGTTCCAACAAAGTCCTTCTTCGTTCTTGATCTGGCGAAACAAATTCGGGGCTATGCCGCAAGCCTTACTTTGGTTAGGTTTGCGTAAATATTCTGAATTTGTGACATGAAACGCCTTTTTGTTTTCCTTCTTAGCTTTCCCTTGTGGGTGTCGGCCGCGACGGCCGGGGCTGAAGAGAAGTTTGACCAGCTTTATCGCGCATTGAACCTGCCGGAACTGATCGCTGTGATGCGGGTGGAAGGTTTGGAATATGCCGAAGAGATCTCGGAAACCTTGTTGCAGGGCAGGGTGATCGACGATTGGGGTGGCATGGTCGAGGTTATTTATGATCAAACCCGGATGGAGGATGAACTGCGTGCCGAGATGACCGCTCGGATGCAGGACGCGGACTTTGATGCGTTGCTGGGCTATTACGTTGGCGGGGCCGGAGAAGCCATCGCCAAGGCAGAGTTGGACGCGCGTCAGGTTTTATTGTCGGAAGAGGCCGAAGCCGAAGCGCATTCTCTGGTAGACCACATGCGTCAGGTCGAAGACCCACGCTTGGAAATGCTAGAGCGTCTGGAGTATCTGAACCACCTGATCGACCGCAACGTCACCAGTGCGCTGAATTCCAGCTATGAATTCTACTATGGCCTGATCGACAGCGGAGCGATCCCAGGCGGTATGTCTGAAAGCGACGTGTTGCGCGAGGTTTGGGCGCAGGAACCGGAAATTCGTCAGGAAGTTGATCGTTGGATCTGGGCCTATCACGCCATCGCGTACGAGGATCTTACGGATGACGATGTTTTGGGCTACATCGCCTTTTCCAAGACCGAAGAGGGCAAAGCGTTGTTTACAGTCCTGTTTGAAAGCTTTGACACGGTTTTCCGCAGGATTTCCCGCGAATTGGGCCTGACCACAGGTGGCTTTTTGGTTTCGGAAGAGATTTAAGAGCTCGATTGCCATGAAACCCTGTGTAAACAGGTGTTAAGGGTTGACAGCTTCACGGAAATCAGTGACACAGCGCGCCTCTGGGCGCAGTGCGTTCAGGGATTCTGTGTAATGACGTCCCAAAGGGGCGCGCTGTTCGAGGCGCCGGAAACGGCATAACACTGTCACAGACAGGGCCACAGGACGCGGGCAAAGAGAAGGAAGACCGAATGTTTGCGGTCCTGAAAACAGGTGGCAAGCAATACAAAGTACAGTCTGGTGACGTACTGCGTGTTGAGAAACTGGCCGCCGAGGCGGGTGAAACCGTCCAATTCAACGAAATTCTGATGGTAGGTGCCCAGGTTGGCGCGCCGACCGTTGATGGCGCTGCTGTTCAGGCAGAGGTTCTGGACCAGATCAAAGGTCCGAAGACCATCAACTTTGTCAAACGTCGTCGTAAGCACAGCTCGAAGCGCACCAAGGGCCACCGTCAGCAACTGACAGTCCTGCGCGTCACCGACATCCTGGAAAAGGGTGGTGACAAATCGGGCGTGAAAGCGGCTGTTGGCGCGGGTTCGGTTGCGGCTGTTGCTGCTGTTGCCGCTGCTCCGGCCAAGAAAGCTGCGCCGAAAGCGGAAGCCAAAAAGGCAGCGCCTAAGAAGGCAGCCAAGGCAGAAGCACCGGCAGGCGCCGACGATCTGAAAAAGCTGTCGGGCGTTGGCCCCGCACTTGAGAAGAAACTGCTGGACGCAGGCGTGACCTCGTTCGCACAAATCGCGGCATGGACCGAAGCGGACATCGCCGAGTTTGACGAGAAACTGTCGTTCAAAGGCCGGATCGAGCGTGAAAACTGGGTCGAACAGGCTAAAGAACTGGCTAAAGGCTAAGGAGAGACTGGAATGGCACATAAAAAAGCTGGCGGTTCATCCCGTAACGGTCGCGACTCAGCTGGTCGTCGCCTTGGTGTTAAGAAATTTGGTGGTCAGGCAGTGATTCCGGGCAACATCATCGTGCGTCAGCGCGGTACCAAGATGTGGCCGGGCGAAAATGTCGGCATGGGCAAAGATCACACCATCTTTGCGACTGCAGAAGGCGCCGTCAAATTCCACAAAGGCCTGAAAGGCCGTACCTTTATTTCGGTTCTCCCGGTGGCGGAGGCCGCTGAGTAAGCCGAAACCTCAAGGTTTAAAGTTTTAGGGGGATCGGCGAAAGCCGGTCCCTCTTCTCGTTTCACGAAAGGCCCAGTGATGGGTGTTGCAATTGGATCATTTCTGCTGTTCGCGGCGTCGCAAATTGGGACGCCCGGACCCGCCAATATGGCGCTGCTTGCCACCGGTGCGCGGTACGGGTTTCGGCCTGCGCTGCCGTTTGTTACAGGTGTCGCGCTAGGCAAGCAGCTGGTGATCTGGCCGGTCGGTTTTGGCCTGCTGGCTCTTGCCCAATCCGTGCCTTTTTTGTTTGAAACACTGAAATGGGCGTCGGCTGCCTATATTTGCTGGCTGGCGTGGCGGGTCGCGAACATGCGTTTGAATGTTGGCGAAGCCGCACAGAAAGCACCGGGTTTCTTAGCCGGGCTGATCGTGCATCCGCTAAATCCCAAGGCCTGGGCCATGATCACGGCCGGGTTCACAAATTTCGTGAGCCCGGACACCCCGGTCTTGTATGCAACGGCGGTGATCGCCATCTGTTTTTTGTCGTGTCAGGTAATCCTGCACCCGCTGTGGGTCTTTGGAGGAGAAAGACTAGCAGCGACCGTTTCCGGGACAACGGCAGAGCGTTATTTGATGTGGGCCTTGGCGGCCTTAACCGTCGCCAGCGTCGCGTATGTGCTTTTCGGAGGAGGGAAGGCATGAAATTAGATACAATTATAAATCAGCCCTCAATAGAGGCAGAGCGGTTCGTACTGCGCCCTGTGCGCAAGTCTGATGCGGGTCTTTTGAACATGTATGCTGGCGATGAACGCGTGGCGCGGTTTACGCGCTCTATTCCGCATCCTTTGCCCCCGGGCGCGACCGAGGCCTTTATTGGCCGTGCACAGTCGCCCGAGCGGACAGAGGACGTCTGGGTTATGGACGGCAGCGCACAAGGTCTTGGAGAGGTCATGGGAACCATCGCGCTGGCGCGTATGGACCGTGACCAATCAGAGATCGGTTACTGGGTCGCGCCGGGTCTGTGGAACAGCGGCGTGGCGTCTGAAGCCGTGCAAGCGCTGTTGGCAGCCAACCCTCAGGGCAGCAAGACCATCTTTGCCGAGGTGTTTCAGGACAACCCGGGGTCTGCCCGTGTGCTGACCAATGCTGGTTTCGAATATATTGGCGATGCCGAGACGTTCTCGATCGCGCGCAACGCTCAAGTACCCACCTGGACCTACCTGAAGAAACTGCCATGACACCGGCAGGCGCAGCATTGCGCCTGTCTTTCCTGCAACGCGCCCGCTAAGCTCGCTTGAGTTAGGGCGCGTTTCGTTTTATCGCCTGCCCATCTTAAGTCGCGAAAGCTGAAAACCATGAAATTCCTCGATCTTGCAAAAGTTTACATCCGCTCGGGAAGCGGGGGGAACGGCTGCGTCAGCTTCCGACGCGAAAAGTATATCGAATACGGTGGTCCCGATGGTGGGGACGGCGGTAAAGGCGGCAGCGTGATCGCCGAAGCGGTCGAGGGTCTGAACACCCTGATCGACTTCCGGTATCAGCAGCATTTCTTTGCCAAGAACGGGCGTCCCGGGATGGGCGCACAGCGTACTGGGGCAGGGGGTGATGATATCATCCTGCGGGTCCCCGTCGGCACCGAGATCCTAGATGAAGATCAGGAAACCATCCTTGCCGACCTGACCGAGGTCGGGCAGACCGTTCTGCTGGCCAAGGGCGGCAACGGTGGCTTCGGTAACCTGCACTTCAAAACTGCGACCAACCAGGCACCCGGCCGCGCGAACCCCGGTCAACCCGGTGTCGAGCGCACGATTTGGCTGCGGCTGAAGCTGATTGCCGATGCGGGCCTTCTGGGTCTGCCGAATGCGGGCAAGTCGACTTTCCTTGCGGCAACATCTAACGCGCGCCCCAAGATTGCGGATTATCCGTTCACCACGCTGCACCCCAACCTTGGGGTTGTTGGTGTTGACGGCGCTGAATTCGTCGTGGCCGATATTCCGGGCCTGATCGAGGGCGCATCCGAGGGCCGTGGTCTGGGTGACCAGTTCCTTGGCCATGTGGAGCGCTGCGCGGTTCTTCTGCACCTTGTGGACGGTCTGAACGACGATTTCGTCGAAGAATACAAAACCATCATCGGAGAGCTTGAAGCCTATGGCGGAGAGTTGGCCGAGAAGCCTCGTGTCACTGTTCTGAACAAAATCGACGCGATGGACGAGGAAGAGCGTGCCTTGCGTAAGGCGGAATTGGAAAAGGCCGTCGGCGGCCCCGTTCTTCTGATGTCTGGCGTCAGTCAGGAAGGCACGGTTGATGTGCTGCGGGCTGTTCGCGCAGAGATTACTGAAGATCGTCTGCGTATGAAAAAGGCCGAAGAGGAGCCCGACACGTGGCAGCCCTAAAGGACGCAAAACGTCTGGTCGTAAAGATCGGGTCGGCCCTGCTGGTGGATCGGAACACCGGTACGTTGCGGTCCGGTTGGTTGCGAGCGCTTGCTCAGGACATTGCGATGATCCGGGCACGCGAAACCGATGTTGTTTTGGTGTCCTCGGGCTCCATTGCTTTGGGGCGCGGTATTCTGGGCCTGCCGATGGGCGAATTGGCTTTAGAGCAATCTCAGGCTGCGGCCGCCACGGGTCAAATCCGTTTGGCGCGTGCCTATGAAGAGGCGCTTAGCCCTCATGACATCACAACCGCGCAAATTCTGACGACCCTTGAAGACAGCCAAAATCGTCGCCGCTATCTGAACACGCGCGCGACGATCGAACAGCTTTTGTCCCTTGGTGTGGTGCCCATCGTGAACGAGAACGACACGATCGCCACCGATGAAATCCGCTATGGGGACAATGATCGGCTTGCCGCGCAGGTGGCGGCAACGATTGGGGCGGATCAGCTGGTTCTGCTGTCCGACGTGGATGGGCTTTACACCGACAATCCCGCATCAAACCCTGATGCGACGCGCTTCGATACGGTTGAAGAAATTACCCCCGAGATTGAGGCGATGGCCGGTGACGCAGGCTCTGGCCTGTCGCGCGGTGGCATGAAGACCAAGGTCATGGCGGCAAAGACCGCTGTTGCCGCAGGATGCGCAATGGCGATCACCGAAGGGTCGGTCGAACGCCCATTGCTGGCGCTTGAACTGGGGGCGAACTGCACGTGGTTCTTGCCCAAGGACGACCCGCAAGCCGCGCGCAAACGTTGGATTGCCGCGATGAAGTCGAAGGGCGCGATCACGGTCGACCAAGGCGCCGTAACCGCCTTGATGAAGGGTAAGTCGCTTTTGCCCGCCGGGATCACCTCTGTGACCGGACGTTTCGAACGCGGCGACCCGGTCAAAGTTCTGGACCCGTCGGGCAATCAGCTTGCCTCGGGCCTGTCACGATACACTTCGGATGAGGCCGCCCGGATCAAGGGCCACCACAGCCGTGACATCGAAGCGGTGCTGGGCTATCCCGGTCGCGCCGCGTTAATTCACAGGGACGATCTGGTGCTATGAAAGATTTGGATAATATCCCCGAACTGATGGCTGAAATCGGCGCGAAGGCAAAAGCCGCCGCCGCAGAACTGGCCTTTGCCGCACCAGAGGCGAAACAGAAAGCGCTAGAGGCAGCAGCCGATGCCGTTTGGACGCGCCGGGACGAGATCATCGCCGCAAACGCCAAGGATCTAGAGTTTGGCCGTAACAAAGGTCTGTCGGACGCGATGATGGACCGCCTGATGCTGGACGAATCCCGCATTCAGGGCATTTGCGACGGGCTGCGTGCCGTGGCTGATCAGGACGACCCTGTTGGGGCCGTGATGTCAGAGTGGGATCGCCCCTCTGGCCTGCATATCAAGCGTGTACGCACACCGCTTGGCGTGATCGGTGTGATCTATGAAAGCCGTCCGAACGTGACTGCAGATGCAGGCGCTTTGTGCCTGAAGGCGGGCAACGCTGTGATCTTGCGCGGAGGCTCCGAGAGCTTTCATTCGTCGGGTCTGATCCATGACTGCCTTCAGGATGGTTTGCGGGCTGCAGGTCTGCCCGAGGATGCAATCCAACGCGTGCCGACTCGCGACCGCGCGGCCGTCAGCGAAATGCTGACCATGACCGACTATATCGACGTGATCGTTCCCCGTGGTGGTAAAGGCCTTGTCGGGCTGGTGCAGCGCGAGGCGCGTGTGCCTGTCTTTGCGCATCTGGAAGGCATTGTACATGTCTATGTCGATGCCGCGGCAGACCCCCAGAAGGCGCTGAATGTTGTGCTGAACGCCAAGACCCGTCGCACCGGGATCTGTGGTGCCGCAGAGTGCCTGCTGATCCACCGTGATATCGCCGATAGTTTGGGGCAGGACCTAATCAATGCACTAATCGAGGCCGGTGTCGAAGTGCGCGCGGGTGAAGGCCTGTCTGGTTCTGTTGCTGCAACGGACGAGGATTGGGGTAAGGAATACCTGGACTCGATCATCGCCGCGAAGATTGTGGACGATGTGCAGGGCGCGATTGCCCACATTCGCCAGTACAGCTCCAGTCACACAGACTGCATCCTGACCGAGGATGATGCGGCTGCCGAGTTGTTCTTCGAACGGCTCGACAGTGCGATCCTGATGCGCAATGCCTCGACCCAGTTTGCAGATGGCGGAGAATTTGGCATGGGGGCCGAGATCGGTATCGCGACCGGCAAGATGCATGCGCGCGGCCCCGTCGGGGCCGAGCAATTGACCAGCTTCAAGTATATCGTCGAAGGCGACGGAACGACCCGTGCTTAAAAGTTGATCGTGGTCTCTCGGTCGCCTTTGGTGACCGAGAGGGTTCGGCCAGCGGCTTTGACAGCGATCGGAAACAGGCTGTTCTGAACGTCTGCCGGGTCGGCTGCTGTGATAGCCTCGAAAGACAGGGAACGGATGTCGCCAGTGGCGTGCAGTGTCCAGCGATCCTCCTGAAAAGTCAGCCTGATGTCACCGCCGCGGGGTAGGGCCCTTTCCAGACACATCAGGCCAAGAAGCGCCGCCTTGGCCGATCTGCGGTCAATCTGGGTCGGCAGATTCTGCCGCACACGGATACGCCCCTCGCCATAGCAGTCATTCAGCGCGCGCCCGATTTCGATCCCGGAAACGCTGGATTCGGATGCGGCCTGACCAAAGGCGATCCGATACAGGCTGATCTGTGCGTTCGCCTTCTTGACGCTATCCTGGATCAGGGCGAACTCTGGCCCAAAGGAAGAGGCGTCATGCGACATCAAAAGCAGCTCTAACCCATTTCCAATTGCCCCGATTGGGCTGATAAGGTCATGGCAAATGCGCGAACTGACCAGCGCGCTTAGATCTTCAGCCGATTTCATGCGGCACCTGTGGAAAGGATACCGGGAATGACCAGTTTGAATTCGATGCTAGAGCCTGGGATGCTGGTACGACACCCAGACCAACCCGACTGGGGGCTGGGCCAAGTCCAGTCGAATATCAACGGGCGCATCACGGTGAATTTCCAGGAACAGGGCAAGGTGGTCATTGATGGTTCCAAAGTTGCTTTGACGCCTGTATTTACGTCTTAGGGTTGTTAGAAGGTCAAGACCTGTCACAGCCTGCTTAACGGCAGGTTAATTCGGTCTTTTACTTGGATCTGTCAGTTTTGTTGCAAAGGGTCGCGGACCTGAATAGATACGCGGCAAACAAATGCAGGACGAGTAAGCCAAGATGATCGCGGCGGATGACCATTTCAAACTGAAGCTGGCCGAGACCCCGGACGAGCTGAAGGCAGCACAGCGCCTGCGCTATGAGGTCTTCGTGGAAGAGCTGGGCAGTGACGGCGAGTTGGTCGATCACGAAGCGCGGCTTGAGAAAGACGCCTACGATCCGTTCTACGACCATCTGCTGTTGTTGGATGAAAGTCGCCCGTTCGATATGCAGGTCGTCGGGGTGTATCGTTTGTTGCGACAAGAACAGGCCGAAAGGATTGGTCAGTTCTATACCGAAAGCGAATTCGACCTGACTCCGATCAAATCCTCTGGGCGGCGCTTGCTGGAACTGGGGCGGTCTTGCCTGCATCGCGACTATCGCGGTGGGATGGCGATGCACCATATTTGGAACGGGATCGGCGATTACGTCCTGAAGCACGAAATCGAGATCCTGTTCGGTGTGGCCAGCTTTCATGGCACGGATGTGCAGGCTTTGGCGCAGCCGCTGTCTTTCCTGCATCACAACCATCTGGCACCGGAAGATATGCGCGTCACTGTTCTGGCGGATAATGGCGTGGCGATGGATGTACTGCCCGTTGATCAGGTGGACCGCCGCGAAGCGATGCTGGCAACGCCCGCTTTGATTAAGGCTTACCTGCGAGTTGGCGGGTTTGTGGGGCAGGGCGCCTATGTCGACCACGCGTTTAATACCGTGGACGTGTGCCTTCTGATGGATACAGAGCGTATGACCGCCAAGGCCAAGGCGCGCTATACTCAAGGGGCCGGACTGTGACCACGACTTGGGAATCCGAAACACCCCCGATCGAGCCACGGATCAAAGGCTTCGACTGGGTTAGGGTTGTATGGCGTGGTGTGACGCTTGGGATCGTGACCTTTGGCTGTCTTGGGCTACTGCTGCTGGTCCGTTTGATTGAGCGGCCGATATTCGGCCTTCGGCGTCCGATCACCCCATATATCACTCAGTTCGTCTGCCGGATGGCCTTCGTCATCCTGCGCATCCCGTACAAGACCACGGGTCAATTGATGAAAGAGCCGGGGGCGGTCGTGGCAAACCACGTGTCGTGGCTGGATATTTTCACGCTGAATGCCCGTAAGCGCATCTATTTCGTTTCGAAATCAGAGGTCGCAAGCTGGCCGGGTATCGGTTGGTTGGCACGTGCCACGGGCACCGTCTTTATCGCCCGTGATCGTCGCGAGGCGAAGGCTCAGACGAAGCTTTTTGAAGACCGCCTTCACGCCGGCCACAAACTGTTGTTCTTCCCCGAAGGAACCTCTACCGACGGCCGTCGGGTGATAACCTTCAAGCCGACCTTGTTTCAGGCGTTCATGCTGCCGCCACTGAAGGAAGAACTGCACATCCAGCCGGTTACCGTCGTTTATCGCGGAACCGAGGAAGACCCGCGTTTCTACGGTTGGTGGGGAGAGATGGAATTTGGCGGTAACCTGCTAAAGGTTCTGGCCGCCAAGAAACAGGGTTCGGTCGAGGTGATCTACCACAAACCTGTCGCGGCCGCCGATTTTGCTGACCGCAAGGAGATCGCCAAATATTGCGAAGAGACCGTACGCAGTGGTCTCCCCGCGGATTGGCCGGATTACTAGATCTCGATTGGATCCAGAACCTCTGGTTCAATCACGTTGACACCTGACAATGCGTTTTTCAGTTCCGCGGCTGACTGTTCCAGCAGCGGGAAAGTGCGATAGTGACAGGGGATCACCGTCTTGAAGTCGAAGAAGGTCGTCGCCGCATAGGCCGCGCGTTTCATATCCATCGTGAAATGGCCGCCTGCGCACAGGATGCCGATATCGGGGGCATGTAGATCGTTGAAAATCTTCATGTCGGCCATGACATCTGTATCGCCCGAGAAATAGATCGTGTGCCCTTCACCCGAAATCATGAACCCGGCCTCTGCGCCCGAATAAATCGGCCCATTCGCACCGCTGATCGAGGATGAATGCGCCGCGTTCACCATGGTCACATTCACATCGCCAAGCGCGACAGTGCCGCCCTTGTTGAAACCAACAGTCTGAACGCCTTCGGTTTCCTCCCACCAGCTCATCAGGTCGTAAATCCCGACAAGAGGGGCGTTTAGCTCTTTCGACAGCGCCAGTGCATCGCCTGAATGGTCGCCGTGGCCATGAGATATCAGGATATGAGTGGCCCCTTGGACGGCCTCTGCGCGTTTGCTTTCGGGAAACATCGGGTTGCCCGTCAGCCAGGGATCAACAAGCAACACCTGATCGCCGATTTCGATCCGAAACCCGGAATGTCCAAGCCAAAGAATTCGCATTTCCGAAAAACTCCCTAAGTGTATTCTGCGCGTCGTAACGAGAGGGTAGCACGTGGATCCGTTTGAACAAATTGATGCTTATTGCGAAAGGCTGGGGCCGGGGCTTTGGGCAGAGCCGATCAATGCGGTGACCAATCTGGCCTTCATGGTCGCTGCGGTCTTGGTGTGGCGACAGGCCCGTCAGGCGCCGCTTGGCGCCGCGCTTTGCGTCACGCTTTTCTTGATCGGCGTCGGTTCGGGCCTGTTTCACACCTTGGCGACGGCGTGGTCGGCGACGGCTGATGTGATCCCGATCCTGATATTCGTGCTGATCTACCTGTTTGCGATCGTGCGCGACATGATGGGCCGCCCGACATGGCAAGCGGTCGCTGCCGTGGTGGGCTTCTTCCCCTATGCGGCCCTGACCGTCCCAATATTTTCACAGCTTGGGGTCTTGGGAAGCTCGGCCGGGTATATGCCCATCCCGTTGGGGATTGTCATCCTGTCGGCCCTGATGTGGCGGCAAAGCCCGCAGACAGCGAAGGGGATGCTGATCGGCGTAGCGATTCTTGGCGTCTCGCTGACCTTCCGTACGATTGATGAACCTTTGTGCGGATCGCTGCCAATTGGCACACATTTCCTCTGGCATATCCTGAATGCGGTGATGCTGGGCTGGATGATCCTTGTCTATGCAAGACACAAGCCTTGCAGCCCTCGCACGGCGGGGCTAAACCCAAGCCCGACCAAGACGGAGTAACCCATGTCTATCGACATCGACACAGCCCGGAAGGTGGCGCATCTGGCGCGCATCGCCGTGGACGAAAGTGACCTGCCCGCACTGGCTGGCGAGCTGTCCAATATCCTGACCTTCATGGAGCAGCTGAACGAAGTTGACGTTGAGGGTGTAGAGCCCATGACCTCGGTCACGCCCATGCGCCTGAAGCGGCGCGAGGACGTTGTGACCGATGGTAACTATCAAGACAAAATCCTGTCGAACGCGCCGGACGCGCGTGAAGGCTTCTTTGCGGTTCCGAAGGTGGTGGAATAATGGCTGATCTTTCGAAACTGACCATCGCTGACGCGCGCGACAAGCTGCGTGCCGGTGACGTATCCGCGGTTGAGCTGACCAAAGACTGTCTGGCCGAAATCGAAGCGGCGGACGCTTTGGGTGCTTTCGTGCACAAGACACCCGAGATTGCGCTGGAACGCGCCGCAGCGGCAGACGCCCGCATTAAGGCCGGTGACGCCCCCGCCATGTGCGGTATCCCGATTGGTATCAAAGACCTGTTCTGCACCAAGGGTGTGGAAAGCCAGGCGGCCTCGGCCATTCTGGAAGGCTTCAAGCCCGAGTATGAATCGACCGTAAGCCAGAACCTGGCTGACGCCGGTGCGGTCATGCTGGGCAAGCTGAACATGGACGAGTTCGCCATGGGCAGCTCGAACGAAACTTCGACCTATGGAAACGCGGTTAACCCGTGGAAGATCGACGACCGTGAACTGACACCGGGCGGCAGCTCGGGCGGGTCGGCCTCGGCCGTTGCGGCAGACCTGTGTCTGGCAGCAACCGGTACCGATACAGGTGGGTCTATCCGCCAGCCTGCGGCCTTCACCGGCATCGTTGGGCTAAAGCCGACCTATGGCCGTTGTTCGCGTTGGGGCGTTGTCGCCTTTGCGTCGTCGCTGGATCAGGCTGGTCCGATGACCAAGACCGTGCGCGACGCTGCCATCATGATGGAATCCATGGCCAGCCATGACCCGAAGGATTCGACCAGCGCCGAGCTGGCGGTTCCGAATTTCGAGGCGATGCTGACCGGCGACATCAAAGGCAAGAAGATCGGGATCCCGAAAGAATACCGCATGGACGGTATGCCCGAAGAGATCGAACAGCTTTGGGCCGACGGCACCGCGATGCTGAAAGATGCAGGCGCCGAGATCGTCGATATCTCTCTGCCGCATACCAAATACGCGCTGCCTGCCTATTACGTGATTGCCCCGGCAGAGGCGTCTTCGAACCTTGCCCGCTATGATGGTGTGCGCTACGGCCACCGCGCCAAACTGGCGGCAGGGGACGGCATCGTCGAGATGTACGAGAAAACCCGCGCCGAAGGCTTCGGCCCCGAGGTTCAGCGCCGTGTCATGATCGGCACCTATGTGCTGTCTGCGGGCTTCTATGACGCCTATTACAACCGCGCCCGTAAGGTTCGTGCCCTGATCAAGAAAGACTTCGATGATGTCTTCGCGGCAGATGTCGATGCGATCCTGACCCCGGCGACCCCGTCCGCGGCCTTTGGTCTTGGCGAGATGAAGGATGCTGATCCGGTTCAGATGTACCTGAACGACGTTTTCACCGTTACCGTGAACCTTGCTGGTCTGCCCGGTATCTCGGTTCCAGCCGGTCTGGACAAGCAGGGTCTGCCGCTTGGTCTGCAACTGATTGGCCGTCCGTGGGAAGAGGGTGATCTGCTGAACACCGCCTATGCACTTGAGAGCGCGGCTGGTTTTGTTTCCAAGCCGTCCAAATGGTGGTAATCTCGCCCGCGAGATAAAAAGAAGACAGAGCAGAGGTCCATCATGCGTATCGCGATTGGAATTGCCTTGGCAGTTGGTCTGGCCGGCTGCGTGCAGGAAACCTATTACCAGAATGGTGTGGGTTTCGGTTCTTATGAAGAGTACATTCAGGCGCGTGAAAACCGTGAGGCCAGCTTGGCCGGGAACAATATCTCAGTCGAGCAAACTGTATTGCCACCTGTCGGCGGCGAAACGGCACCCGCAGAGGTGCAGGTTGCCCAAGCAGAAACTGCGGCACCTGTGATCACGCCGTCGACCGACAACCCCGGTATTTCGGACGAGCAGGATTTCGAAGCTGTATCGTCTCGTGAGACCATTGAAAGCGACCGCGAACGGCTTGCAGCACAGCGTGAAACCTATGTTCAGGTAGAGGCAACCGCTTTGCCAAGCCGATCAAGCTCGAACCGTCCGAATATCGTGAAATACGCGTTGGATACCAACAACAACGTTGGTCAGAAGATTTACACCCGGGCCAACCTGCGTGGGGCGTCTGCGTCAGAGCGGGCCTGCTCGCGCTTCAATTCGGCAGATCTTGCGCAGGAAGAATTCCTTGCGTCTGGTGGCCCGAAACGAGACCGCAAAAATCTTGACCCCGATGGGGACGGGTTTGCCTGTGATTGGGATCCGCGCCCATTCCGCTTGGCGGTGCAGTGACCCCATACCCTTCGCCGAATTTCGGTGAGCGGCGGGGCGGCTCGCTGCCCTGCCTGATTGTTCTTCACTATACAGCGATGGAAACCGCACAGGCCGCGTTAGAGCGCCTGTGTGACCCCGTGGCCGAGGTTTCGGCCCATTACCTGATCGATGAGCGTGGAGAGGTGTTTAGCCTTGTGCCGGAAGAACATCGTGCTTGGCATGCCGGGGCAGGGGCTTGGGGCCCGATCACGGATGTGAACAGCTATTCCATCGGTATAGAGCTTTCCAACTATGGCGCGCATCCGTTTCCCGAACCCCAGATGGCGGCGTTAGAGGATTTGCTTCCGCAGATCATGGATCGTTGGGCCATTCGCCCGGAACAGGTGATTGGCCATTCCGATATGGCGCCAGATCGCAAGTTTGATCCGGGTCGTAGGTTTGATTGGCGTCGTTTGGCCGAAGAAGGCCTGTCTGTCTGGCCAGAGCATGGCGAGGACGCTGACTTTCATCAATCAGCCACCACCTTCGGATACGCCGTTAAGGGCCGGGAAAAGGCTGTGCTGGACGCCTTTCGGCAACGCTTTCGTCCGTATGCCAGCGGGCCATTAGACGCCTCAGACCGCGCGCTGATGGCTGATCTGGCGCGCCGCTTTCCCGTTGACCGTAGCGACATCAGCACCTAAATCAGCCAAGCGCGGATGACCGGATGGCCGCGGAGGGGAACCTTCGAGGAAAGTCCGGACTCCATGAAGCAATGGTGCCGGGTAACGCCCGGCCGGGGAAACCCGAGGGAAAGCGCCACAGAGAACAGACCGCCACCAAACGGGTCGCGCAAGCGATACCACTTGGGGGTAAGGGTGAAACGGTGGGGTAAGAGCCCACCGGGGGGCTGGTAACAGACCCCGCATGGCAAGCCCCACCAGGAGCAATGCCGAATAGGGGCCTCGTGCGGTACGCCGCAGGGACGCTTCAGCCCAGAGGCCCGGGTTGGCAGCTAGAGCACGTCGGCAACGGCGCGCCCAGAAGAATGGTCATCCAAGGGGGCAACCCCTGGACAGAATCCGGCTTACAGGTCATCCGCGCTTGACCTTCCCCTATGGGAACCTTTCAAAGTCTGACCGGACAAAAAGGGAGCGTGCATTTGGAACGTAGAGTTGTGGCAGGACTGGGTGCCTTGGCAGGGGCCGCGGTGCTTGGGGTTTGGATTCTGTTGACGGACGACGGGAAACCCGATGATGCAGTTGCTTCTGGCCCTGTCGTGCTTGCCAACGTGGCTGTGCCAGCATCACTGTCCGCAAATGCCCAGATTGGCGAAAAGGCGTTCAATTCCCGCTGTATCGCCTGCCACGGCCCCAACGCTTCGGGAATCGATGGGGCGGGGCCTCCGCTGATTCACAAGATTTATGAGCCTAGCCACCACGGCGACGAAAGTTTTCAGCGTGCTGTTGCAGTTGGTGTCCGATCTCATCACTGGCGGTTTGGCGACATGCAGCCGCAAGACGGATTTTCACGGGCTGATGTGACTTATATCATCGCCTATATCCGCGAGTTGCAGCGCCACAACGGGATTAACTGATCCTGCCGTCGGGTTTTTCCGTTTGAGAGGCGGTTTTTACAGATAGCTGGTTGACTTCGCGCCCCCTGCAAGTAAAAGGCGGACTTCAAGGAATTCTACGGACTGCGATTTGTGGTCCGCCTGACGGAGATGACAAAATGGCGAAGCCTACCACAATCAAGATCCGCCTGAACTCGACCGCGGGCACCGGCCACTTCTACGTGACCAAGAAGAACGCTCGCACCATGACCGAGAAAATGGTGGTCAAGAAATACGACCCCGTCGTGCGCAAGCATGTGGAATACAAAGAAGGCAAAATCAAATAAGCCTTCTGGTCTTACGACCTTTCAGGGCCGCGCAGAAGCGCGGCCTTTTCTTTTTGGGCTTTGCTATTCGAACATGCTGCCGAGGTTTTCCAGTACGCTGATCAGCAGTGCTATCCCGCAGATCAGCATCGCCAGCCAAAACACATACTGCGCCATGAAAGCGGATACCCCAAAGCCTACGGCCATGTAGGGTAGGCGGTGCGGCTCGTTTTGGTAAAGGCCCAGCCCACCCAATACAATCGCCCCACCCGCAGCACACAGCGCCAGAATCGTCACGATACGTCCGGTGCTGATTGCGGGCTCTGGTGTTTCGGGCGTTGCTTGGCCGGTCAGAGCATTCTTGGCAGAGTTCTTGATGTCGGCGGCAAGCTCTCCGATGATCTGGCCGGTGCTTTTGGGGTCCGGTTCAAACAGGGCCGAGATTTGGACAAAGATTGCCAGCAGGCTGATCACGCCCAGAAAGAAGCCAATCAAACCAAATTTTGCGCGGGTGTTTCGGGACGTCTCGACCATGCTATTTCCCTGCAAGAATATCTTTAAACATCGAGCCAAACCTACTGATGCCAATTGAAGCGCGTCAAGTTCTCCAAAGCCTAGGAAGGCGTGTCGAGAAGGTTGTCGCTTCGACTGCGCCGTTTAATGGTCGGGCGATCAGGCCTTTTCATTTCGGCTAGGACGTCCATCTTATTTGGTATGGATGGTTTTGAGATCAGAGTCGCAACGCAAAGGGATATCGCCCCGATCGATGTCCTGCTGTCCCGTAGCTATCCTATCTTGCTGAAACCGGATTACCCGCCGTCCGTTCTGGTGACGGCGCTGCCGTTGATCAGCAAGGCCAACCCAAACCTGATCACTTGCGGAACCTATTATGTCGTCGAGGACGCAGACGGGGTCGTTGGGGCTGGTGGATGGACTTTTGCAGCACCGACAGGGCATCAGCCACGTAGGGGCCGGGGCAACATCCGCCACGTTGTGACCGATCATCTGAAGCTTCGCCAAGGCGTTGGTCGGGCTCTGATGCAGAGGATTTTTGAAGAGGCGGCTTCTGCGGGGGCAGAGTGGCTGGACTGCTTGTCTACAAGAACCGCGGTTCCGTTCTACCAGTCGTTGGGCTTTCGCCCGATGGGTGAAGTCAGTATCGACCTGAGGCCCGGTATCACGTTTCCCTCGGTGCTGATGGAACGCGCCCTGTAACGAAAAAGGCCGGCTGTGAAGCCGGCCTTTGGTATTCGTATCTGCGCTTGGTTACTCGCGATTGCCGAGGAACTGCAGCAGGAACATGAACAGGTTGATGAAGTCCAGATACAGGTTCAATGCACCCATGATCGCCGACTTCGCCAGCCACTCTTCATCCATCGCATGTGCGTGCTGGATGTAGTCGGTTTTGATCTTCTGCGTGTCATACGCGGTCAGCGCCGCGAAGATCAGAACGCCGATGGCCGAGATCGCGAACATCATTGCAGGCGACTGCAGGAAGATGTTGACGACCGATGCGATGACCAGACCGATCACACCCATGATCAGGAACGAACCCCAACCAGAAATGTCTTTCTTGGTGGTGTAGCCCCACAGGCTAAGCCCTGCGAAGGCTGCCGAGGTGATCAGGAAGGTCTGTACGATCGACACACCGGTGAAAACCACGAAGATGTAGCTGATCGAAATGCCCATCACGGCCGAGAAGGCGTAGAAGAATAGTTGTGCTCCGGCGGCCGACAGGCGGTTGATCATTGCGCCAAAGGCGAAAACCATGATCAGCGGCGCGAACATGACAAGCCACTTCAGCGGTGTGCCGAAGACGGCCATGACCAGCTGGTCGCTGGTGCCAATCGCCCAGGCTGCCAGTGCGGTGACCAGCAGGCCAACCGACATGGTGCCGTATACCTTGTTCATATGGGCGCGCAGGCCCTCGTCGATCTGTGCGGTGCGCGTCTCGGCCCCTGCGCGGATCGTGTTAAAGTCAGCCATCAATGCCTCCTTGCATTTGCGTTTTCCACGGCTTTCATAAGAAAAGCCGCCCTTAGCGCAAATATTGGCTAGGACGGCTTCTTTTTCAAGGTTTTCTGTGGCGAGTTTCGGGAAGATTTCACCAAATTTTGCAACGCAGTAGCGCCTTAGACGTCAGACCAAAGCGACTTGCGGCTTTCGACGGCCACATCTTCGCGGCTTAGGCCAAGATCTTTCAACAGGTGAGCGTCCAAACGCTGCAGGGCGCGGCGCTGGCGATAGACCTCTAGTGCCGAAAAGGCGCGCTGAAGCGGGTTGTGCGACGACCGAAGGGCTGCGCGATGTGAAAGCTGAACCGAGTTTTGCATGTCTCTCTCCTTCAAGGTTTGTCGTGGATCGGTGTTGTTCCATCAATTTCCTTGATTGATATGCGGGATTGTGTTTCATTTATCAAACGAATGGTTCTTATACCTATCATCAGGATTTGTGATATGCCCCGAAACCTAGATCTGACCTCTCTTCGCTCGTTTGTCACCGTGGCGGAAACCGGTGGTGTCACCCGTGCTGCCGGGTTCTTGAACCTGACCCAATCAGCGGTGTCGATGCAGTTGAAACGTCTTGAGGAAAGTCTGGGTGTTTCACTGCTGGATCGCAGTTCGCGTCAGATTGCCCTGACCTCGTCAGGCGAGCAGTTGCTGAGCTATGCGCGCAAGATGATCGAATTGAATGATGAGATTTACGGGCGGCTTACAGACCAGAAATACGAAGGCGAAATCATTTTGGGTGTGCCGCATGACATCGTCTATCCGGTGATCCCACAGGTTCTACAGCGCTTTAATGCAGAGTTTCCGCGGATGAAGGTGCAGCTGATTGCGTCCTATACCACCGGCCTGAAAGAGCAGTTCTCGCGCGGGGAGGCCAACATCATCCTGACGACTGAGAACCAGATCGACGGAAACGGAGAAGTTCTAACATCAATCCCGCTGCGTTGGGTCGGGGCTCCTGGAGGCTCTGTTCAGAAGCAAAGCCCGGTTCCAGTGGCGCTTGGCCGTAATTGCCGGTTCCGTCCCGTTGCGATTGCGGCTTTGGATTGTGAGGATCTGGGCTGGGAGATGATTATCGACACAGAGTCGGACCGCAGCATCGAAGCCACGGTCAGCGCTGATTTGGCCATTACCGTGATGCTGGAGGGCACAGAACCCGCGCAGCTTCAATTGCTGCCCGTTGGTCACGGATTGCCCGATCTGCCCATTCAGAACGTCGGTCTTTATGTGAGTGAGAGCGATGACACCCCGACCACGCGCCTGGCAGAGCTTATCCGCCAAGGCTATGACAACATGCAGATGACCCCACTTAGGGCAGTTGGATAACCACCTTACCGGTAGACCGGCGGGTTTTGAGCATATCCAACGCCTCGGGCGTTTCGTCAAAAGGTAAAATGTGACCAATCGGGGGCTTCAGGCCCCCGTCTTTATACCAGTCGAACAGCTGCGCCATGCTGTCGGTCAGGACTTGGGGGCGGAACTTCAGGTAACCACCCCAGTATAGTCCGAGCATTGAGACATTTTTTACCAGCAAATGGTTTGGCTTGATCACTGGTGGGCGACCGCTGGCGAAGCCGATGATCAGAATGCGGGCTTCTGGTTTGCAGGCTCGGAAGGCTGTTTCGCAAAGCTCTCCACCAACGGCGTCATAGATGACGTCCACGCCGCCAAGGGCCTTCAACTCGCCACGCAGGTCTTCGGTCTCGCTGTCGATCACGTGATCTGCACCAGCGGCTTTGGCGACGGCCAGTTTGTTGGCGCCGCGTGCGCAGGCGATAACGGTCGCACCCATGCGTTTGCCGATCTCCACGGCGGTCAGTCCGACGCCACCCGCGGCGCCCAGAACCAGAAGCGTCTCGCCGAGCTGCAGCTTTGCCTTATGATCCAGTGCGACATGGCTGGTGCCGTAAGCGACCTGAAAGCCGGCGGCCTCGGCCATAGTCATCTGGTCGGGCAGGGGGATGCAGCGGTCTGCCGGAAACGCGCCGTATTCCGCCAGACCCCCAGACCCGCCAAAGACCGCAACACGCTTGCCTTCCAGCGCAGGATCGACGTTCTCACCAACGGCCACAACAGTGCCCGCGACCTCAAGTCCAGGGACGAATGGTGGCGTCGGTGTCTCTTGGTATTTCCCCTCTAGCATGAGCAGGTCGGCGAAATTCAATCCGCATGCACCGATTCTTAAGAGCACTTCGTTTTTATCGGGAGCAGGCCGCTCGATCTCCATGAAATCGGGTGGGGATTCGAAACTTGTGACGCAGAACGCTTTCATTTGGTGCTCCTTTTGACGGACACTATTTCGCTAAGCGCGAAGCATCCAGAGCGAATTGGGGACAGGACGCCGCAGGTTATTGCAAAATGCAAAACAATTTATGCGTGTAAGTTGCAAAATGCAAAACATGACCCTACGTAAGGGTTATTAACTGGTACTTTGTAAGTTTTATGATGGTGTTGAAGCGAATATTGCTATACTCTCTGGTAGTATTCGGAATTGGAAATAAACCACGCCGATTGGAAGGTGAGTCTTAACCTATCCTTGGCCATGGTAGTGGAGCGTAAATATGAAGCACCCCGTGGATGTTCACGTCGGTAAAAGAATTCGTCATCGCCGCTGGATGGTGGGTATGACCCAACAACAGCTTGCAGAGCGTGTCGGTATTAAATTCCAACAAATTCAAAAATACGAAACTGGGATGAACCGCGTCAGCGCCTCGCGTCTTTGGGATATCTCTGAAGCGCTAGAAGTGCCTGTCAGCTTCTTCTTCGAGGGCATTGAGCATGCCCAGAACCAGAAAGAGGGCGTCTCGGTTCCGGCCGACATTCTTTCTGACAAGGAAGCGCTTGAACTGGTTCGTTCTTACTATGCTATCCCCGAAAACCAGCGTCGTCGTTTGTTCGATCTGGCACGGGTGCTAAGCGACGCGGCCTAAGCCGCGACTTGACCACTCAATGACTTAGCGGTAGGCGCGGCATGTATGCTGCGCCTTTTCTATGTCCGGGGACCGCTATGGACCAGATCGACTATCCAGCCCTGATCCAAACTGCCAATGCCTTGGCAGATGCCGCCCGAAAGGCGACCCTCCGCCATTTTCGGGCCGAACTGACCGTGGACAACAAATTGGACGGCGGCTTCGACCCCGTCACGCAGGCCGACAGGGAATGTGAAGTCGCAATGCGCGACCTTCTTGCTGAACTGCGCCCCGACGATGGCATCCTAGGAGAAGAATTCGGCAACAAGGAAGGCACGACAGGACTGACCTGGGTTCTGGACCCGATCGACGGAACCCGTGCCTACATGTCCGGTACGCCGACCTGGGGAGTTCTGATCGCAGTTAACAACGCGTTTGGGCCGGTGCTGGGTTTGATCGATCAACCCTATATCGGAGAGCGGTTTATTGGCGCCAACGGGGTCGCTCAAATGTCAGGCCCTCACGGAAGCGCACAGTTGAAGGCCAGGCGTCGCGACAAACTGTCTGAAGCCACGATTTTTACTACTTTTCCGGAAGTAGGATCGCCAGAAGAACAGAAAGCTTTCCATGAACTGGCAAGGAATTGCCGCCTGACACGATATGGGATGGACTGTTATGCCTATGCGCTACTGGCGTCAGGGCAGATCGACTTGGTGGTTGAGGCAGGGTTGCAGTCCTACGACATTTGCGCCCCGATCGGTGTGATCGAGGCCGCCGGCGGAATTGTTACCAATTGGAAAGGTGGCCCGGCCCACGATGGGGGGCGGGTAGTCGCCGCCGCGAGCCCTGAAATCCACGCGGCAGCTTTGGAATACTTGTCGAAGTACTAGGCTTAGCTCATCGCGGCGATGAATTGGCCGAGGGCTTTCGCCGGGTCTTCGGTCGACCAAATTTCCTCCCCGATACCAAAGAAATCCGTTGCAGGGGAAAGGGTTCTGATGACTTCTTCATTCAGTCCGCCCTCGGCAACAACTGGCACTTCGATCATTTCCGACCACCATTGGAACAGGTCCAGCGGGGCGACTGAACCGTCGCCAAGGCTGCTGGCCGTCACCGGGCCGAAGCTGACATAGTCTGCACCGGCTTCACCCGCGTTCATCCCATCATGACGGGATGTTCCACAATATGCCCCGACAATCGCGTCTGCACCCAGCTCTTTACGGGTGGCGCGAACAGAGCGCGCGCCGTCGGTCAGATGAACCCCGTCCAACCCAAGCCGTTCAACCAGTTGGACATGGCTGTCGATGGCAATGGCGATGTCGCGGGCGTGGGCCACTTCGCGCAGCGCATCTGCGGCGCGGGCCACGCGGTCTTCGTCCTTTGTCGCCATGGACAGGCGGATACAGGCGATCTCATGCGCGTCCAGAACAGCGGCCAGCTTGCCGGGAAAGTCGGAAAGCTCGAACTCTGGCGGGGTGATCAGGTAAATCTGAGGGCGCTCGATCTCGGCCATTCTTGGGCTCCTTGAACTTGATTTCCGCCCCTATAGCGGGGAATTCGCGCTTTGGCTACTTTGCTGGCATTGGTTTGACGAAATCCAGCGACAGGCGCAACCATTCTGCGCGGGACGCGTCATCGACCAAGCCATCGTCTGAGACATCAATCATTCCACCCATCTTGCGGCCGGTGAATTCCATTGGGCCGGCGCCGTCGATTGCCATTGCCTCAGCCTCGTTGTCCTTACCAACGCGGAACATAGCGCCATCTTTGTGAACGCCGCACAGCATGTTGCCGTTCAAAAGGAAACACAGGCCGCCGAACATTTTCTTTTCTGTGATCCCCGGCATTTCGGTCAGGTCATCGCGCAGGATCGTGGCAAGTCCTTCGTCATATGCCATGCGGGCCTCCTTGTCCTGTTGGGTTATCCAGCGTATCACGCCGCGACAACTGGGGAACAGAAATTCGATGACAGAGACCTACCGCCCGCAACCTGCCTTTGTACTTGTCCGTCCGCAAATGGGCGAAAACATCGGTGGTGCTGCCCGTGCCATGTGGAACTTCGGCCTCGACCGGATGCGGGTCGTCGAGCCGCGCGATGGCTGGCCGAACCAAAAAGCTGTTGCCATGGCCAGCGGGGCAGGGCGCCTGTTGGACGAAGCCGGGCTTTTCGGCGGGACGGACGAAGCGTTGGCTGACTGCGATTATGTCTTCGCGACGACTGCGCGACCTCGGGGGCTGACCAAGCCGGTTGTCACGCCTGAACGCGCGATGGAGCAGGCCCGCGCGATGATCGGCGAGGGCAAGAAGGTCGCCGTTCTATTCGGCCCCGAACGCGCCGGTCTGGAGAACGATGATATCGCCCGGGCCAACGCGATTATCTCGGTCCCTGTGAACCCCGAATTCGCCTCGTTGAACCTTGCGCAATGTGTGCTGCTGACCGCCTATGAATGGCGTCGCCAGACAGAAAACGTGGTGCCCGAGGTGATGGAGCTGGCCAAGACAGAGTTCGCAAGCAAGCTGGAGATCCAGAAGCTGGGTGACCACTTTGAAGAACGGATGGAGCAGGCTGGTTTCTTCTTCCCCGAGACCAAGGCCGAGGGGATGAAGCAGAACCTGCGTAACCTGTGGTCCCGGATGCCGCTGACCCGCGCGGATGTGCAGACTTTCCATGGCATGCTGCGGCAAATGGTGCGCTGGAAAGAACGCGGCGACTGACTTGCGGCGGGGCCTGTCGGGCCCTAGGTTCAAGCCCAAAGACACGAGGGGGCAAGATGGCTCAGAAACGCTCGATTTTTGAAGAGGTTGCAGGCGACAAGCCGAAAGACACACCGGCAGAGACCGGCGTGATCGACAAAGCGCGCAAGGGTGCGCGCGGTTTGATCCGCGCGTGGCTCATGGTGCTGTTTGCGATGGTTGTGGCGATGATCGTCGTCGGCGGCCTTACCCGCCTGACCGACTCTGGCCTGTCGATCACCGAGTGGAAACCGGTGACCGGGGCCCTGCCACCGATGTCTGAAACGGCGTGGACCGAAGAGTTTGAGAAATACAAGCAGATCCCCGAATATCAGTTGCAAAACAAAGGGATGTCGCTGTCAGAGTTCAAGGTGATCTTCTGGTGGGAGTGGGGCCATCGTCAGCTTGGCCGCACGGTTGGCCTAGTCTGGGCGCTTGGGTTCTTCGGATTCTTGGCCGCGCGACAAATCCCAACCGGCTGGACCGGGCGCCTAGCGCTGCTTGGTGTACTTGGCGGGCTTCAGGGCGCGATCGGCTGGTGGATGGTCTCCTCTGGTCTGGGCGGAGAGATGCTGGACGTAGCCTCTTACCGCCTTGCCACACACCTTGGTCTGGCCTTCGTCATTCTTGGGTTCATCGCGTGGTATGTGTTCGCCATGGGGCGGCCAGAGGCCGACCTGATGCAGGCACGGCGTAACCGCGAGGCCAAGCTGTTCTCGATGTCGACGGGCCTTTTGCATTTCAGCTTTTTGCAAATCCTACTGGGCGCGCTTGTGGCCGGGATCGACGCGGGCCGAAACTATATCGATTGGCCGCTGATGGCCGGTGGGATCACTCCGCCCGGCATGTGGGAGCTTCAGCCGATCTGGCGCAACTTCTTCGAGAACGACGGCACAGTGCAATTCCTGCACCGGGTCGCCGGATATCTGCTGTTCATCTTCGGAATCGTTGTCTGGCGGCGCTCTCGCCAGTCGGGAAATGACAAGACCCGCGCCGCGTTTGCAGCCGTGATCGGGATGATGCTGCTTCAGATGGTTCTTGGCATCGTGACCGTCATGCACTCTGCGCCGCTGGAACTAGCGATCCTGCACCAGCTAGGCGCTGTGGTTCTGTGGGTGCTGATCCTGCGTGCGCGGTTCCTGTCGCAGTTCCCCTTGGCCCAATCCGTAAGAGGCTAATTCATGGCTGTCTATGACGACCTGATGGGTTTTCAGCGCGAGACAGAAGCTTTGGCCCAAGTGGCAGGCCGTCTTGGATGGGACCAGGAAACCGTGATGCCCCGAGGCGCGGTCGAACAACGCGCCGAGGAAATGGGCGCGATGGAAAGCGTTCTTCACGCTCGGCGCACCGATCCACGCGTTGGCGATTGGCTGGCTGGTTTGGAAGGCGAAGAGTTGGACGCGGTTGGCGCTGCGAACCTGCGTCACATCCGGCGTTCGTATGATCGCGCGACCAAGGTCCCCGCCGATCTGGCCGCGCAACTTGCTCGCGTGACAAGCCGGGCGCAGGGCATCTGGGCCGAGGCGCGCGCAAACGACGACGTTGCCCACTTCCTGCCGATCCTGACAGAGGTTGTCGCGCTGCGCCGTGAAGAGGCCGCAGCCTTGGCCGATGGTGGAAGCCTTTATGACGCGCTTCTGGATGGGTACGAGCCCGACGCAACAAGTGCCGATATCGCCGCTATGTTCGACCGGATGCGCCCGCGACTTGTCGCCCTTCGCGAACGGGTCATGGGAAGCGAACGTTCCCCGGCGGGACTAACTGGCCGTTTTGACGCCGATACGCAATTGGCTCTGTCCAATAACATCGCAAAAGTCTTTGGCTACGACTTCAACCATGGTCGGATCGACAAGGCCGTGCATCCGTTCTCTAGCGGGTCGGGACATGACGTTCGGATCACCACGCGGGTTGATGAAGCCGACCCGTTCAATTGCCTGTATTCGACAATTCACGAGGTCGGCCATGCCTGTTATGAACAGGGGATCGACGACGCCCATTTGCTGACCCCCCTCGGGGCTGGCGTTTCGATGGGTGTGCACGAAAGCCAAAGCCGGATTTACGAAAACCAACTGGGTCGAAGCCAAGCCTTTACAGGCTACCTGTTCAACCAGATGCAGGACCGTTTCGGCCACGCCGGTGCAGCGGATGCACAGGCGTTCTATGCGGCCGTCAATCGCGTGCATTCCGGCTATATCCGGACCGAGGCGGACGAGGTCCATTACAACCTGCACATCATGATGCGCTTTGATCTGGAACGCGCTCTGATTTCAGGTGATCTGGATGTCGCGGATCTGGAAGCGGCGTGGAACAGCCGCTTTGAAGCCGACTTTGGCGTTGCGGTCGACAGGCCTTCGAACGGCGTCTTGCAGGACGTGCATTGGTCGGTGGGTCTGTTCGGTTATTTCCCGACCTACAGTCTGGGCAATGTTTATGCTGGTTGTCTGAACAAGGCGCTGCGTGCTGATTTACCCGATCTCGATGGTCAATTAGCCGAAGGAGACACCAGTGGGGCGACCGGGTGGCTTCGCCAAAACCTTCAACAATATGGCGGGCTGTACACTCCGGTTGAAGTCGTGACAAAGGCCTGTGGGCAAGCCCCGACCGAGGCGCCGCTGTTGGATTATCTCGACGCCAAGTTCGGCGCTCTCTATGGGGTCTGAGTTGATGCAACCTGTCATGACCAAAGACGAATTGACCGAATTCATCGCGCGTGAGATGCCGCAGGTGAAGGATGATTTCGTCATCGATCGAATTGGCCCGATGGAGGCCGATGTGCGTATGCCTGTGGCCTATCGACATCTGCGGCCGGGAGGGACGGTATCGGGGCCGACGATGTTCACCTTGGCGGATCTGGGGGTCTATGTGGCCATTCTTGCGATGATCGGGCCGAAGGCGCTGACCGTCACCACGAATGCCACCATCGATTTCATGCGCAAGCCCGAGGCTGATGCGGATCTGCTTTGCAAAGTCAAAATTCTGAAACTTGGGCGCGCTTTGGCGGTTGTCGATGGCCTTCTTTATTCCGAAGGGAACGAGGCCCCGGTCGCGCGGGTCAACATGACCTATTCGATCCCGCCCAAGGGGTAGGGCGCCGCCCGAGGGGCGACGCCGAAAGTCTTAAAGCGTGAACTCTTCGTTCCACGCCTTGTCTTCGCCACCAAGGCCGCCGACCTGCATGCGGATTGGAAGACCGATCTGATCGAGCAGGGCAAAGAAGGGCTTTGGGTCCAGTTCCTCGACATTGACCATGGTCTTGGTGTCCCAGTCGCCGTTTGCCACCAGCATCGCCGCCGCAACCGGCGGCACGCCAGCGGTGTAGCTGATGCCTTGGCTGCCGACCTCGTTATAGGCCTCTTTGTGGTCCGCGACGTTGTAGACGAATATCTCGACCTCACGCCCATCCTTGTCGCCTTTGACCAGGGTCCCGATGCTGGTTTTGCCGGTGTAATCCGGTGCCAGCGACGACGGGTCGGGCAAGCAAGCTTTGACCACTTTCAGCGGAATGACCTCTTGTCCTTCTGCGGTCATAACGGGCTGCTCAGACAGCAGGCCGATGCTTTTTAGAACTGTGAAGACGTTGATGTAGTGATCGCCAAACCCCATCCAGAAACGTACGTCGGCCTGCGGATAGTTCACCGCAAGGCTTTGAACCTCGTCATGACCGGACATATAGGACTGCGACGGGCCGACGACAGGCATGTCCCAGATCTTGGGCACCTCGAACATTTTGTTCTCGTTCCATGCGCCGTTCTGCCACGAATAGACAACGCCCGTGAACTCTCGGAAGTTAATCTCGGGGTCGAAATTGGTGGCGAAGTATTTGCCGTGCGAGCCTGCGTTGATGTCGATGATATCGATCGATTTCACGTCATCCATCTGGTCGATGCCAAAACGTGCAAAGGCGTTTACGACGCCCGGGTCAAAGCCTGCACCCAGAATGGCTGTAATGCCGTTTTCTGCACAGCGATCGCGGCGTTTCCATTCATAGTTTGCGTACCACGGCGGAGTTTCACAGATCTTGTCAGGCTCTTCGTGAATCGCCGTATCGATATAGGCCGCGCCAGTTTCGATACAGGCCTCCAGCACGTGCATGTTTACGAAAGCGGTGCCAACGTTGATGACGATCTGGGTGCCGGTGTCCCGGATCAGCTGCGCCACAGCCGCGCTGTCGGTCGCGTCTACCTGATGGGCCTTCAGAACGCCCGTCTGTTTCATCGCGCCCTTTTCATGGACGGACTCAAGGATCGCCTCGCATTTGCTAAGCGTCCGGCTGGCAAGGTGAATCTCGCCTAGCACATCGTTGTTCTGAGCGCATTTATGCGCCACGACCTGAGCGACGCCGCCGGCGCCGATGATGAGAACGTTCTTTTTCAATTCAGGAAACCCCCTTTGGAATTGATCCGTTGCGTGCCCGAGAGGGCGGTTCACTCACGACAAGGCTGCCGCGAAATCGTCATAGGTGAAGTCGCGTACCATACGTACCGACCCGTCCAATTCGCGGAGGGCGATAGCAGGCATCTTTACACCATTAAACCAATTTTTCTTCACCATTGTGTAACCCGCGGCATCCTGAATCGATAACCGGTCGCCGGGTTTGAGCGGCGCAGGAAAGCGAAACTCTCCGAAGATGTCGCCTGCAAGGCAGGATTTTCCGCAGATCATCCATTCCTCTGGGCCCTCATTCGGGGACACCTTGGCGCTTTCTCGATAGATTAACAGGTCCAGCATATGCGCCTCGATCGAGCTGTCGACGATGGCAAGGTTCTTACCGTTGAATAGCGTGTCGAGAACGGTCACCTCCAAGGTGGTGGAGTTGGTGATCGCGGCCTCTCCGGGTTCCAGATAAACTTGAACCTCGTTCTCTCCGGCAAACCGTTTCAGACGCTCCGCCAACCGATCCAGCGGATAACCTTCGCCCGTGAAGTGAATGCCACCCCCAAGCGAGATCCAGTTCATTCGGCGGATCAGGCTGCCAAAACGATCCTCAATATGATCTAGCATTTCGGCGAAGCGATCAAAATCATCGTTCTCGCAGTTGTTGTGAAACATGAAGCCACTAATCAAATCGGCCACAGGCTCGATCCCTTCGGGCGCATGTTCACCCAGTCGAGAGAAGGGCCGGGAAGGGTCTGCCAGATCGAAATCGCTGGTCGACACGCCGGGGTTCACGCGCAGCCCGCAGAGGTGAGAACGGCTTTCCTCTTCGAAGCGGGTCAACTGCTGCGCCGAGTTGAAGATGATCTTGTCAGAGTTGGCCAGTACCTCGGCCATCTCATGCGGCGCCCAAGCCACGGAATAGGCGTGGGTTTCCCCGGGGAACTTTTCGCGGCCAAGTTTGACCTCGAACAGCGAGGACGACGTGGTGCCGTCCATATACTCGGACATCATGTCAAAGACCGACCACGTGGCAAAACACTTCAAGGCAAGCAACGCTTTTGCCCCGGACGCTTCACGCAGGGTGGCAATCTTTTCCATGTTCGGCAGCAGCCGAGACTTGTCGATCAGGTAATAGGGCGTTTGCATTGTCGGGTCTCATACAGTTTGAGTGCCGCATTTAGTCGGAGTAAGCTGTTTCGGCAATTATTTTCGGCCAATTACACGGGAGCGGACCGGTTGAGCGGAGAATACGTGCAAATTTATGGGGTAAAATAATACCTATTTTTTAAGCCATTGAATTCGCATAATAAATTCATGATAGCAGCGCTTGACTGCACTTTCAAAATCCTTAGAACACGCCCATCCAAGTTATCCGGGGTGATTTCCGCCCCGAAGCCATAGGGCCAACACGATGAAAACTTTCTCTGCAACTCCGGCAGACATCGACAAGAAATGGATCCTGATCGACGCAGAAGGCGTTGTTCTGGGCCGTCTTGCTTCGATCGTTGCCATGCGCCTGCGCGGTAAGCACAAGGCGTCCTTCACTCCGCACATGGATATGGGCGACAACGTCATCATCATCAACGCCGACAAGGTTCAACTGACCGGCAAGAAGCGTGACGACAAGAAATTCTACTGGCACACCGGCCACCCGGGCGGCATCAAAGAGCGCACCATGCGCCAGATCATCGAGGGTGAGCACCCCGAGCGTGTCGTCATGAAAGCCGTTCAGCGCATGCTGCCCGGCAACAAGCTGAGCCGTAAGCTGATGACCAACCTGCGTGTATACGCCGGTACCGAGCACGGTCACGAAGCTCAGAACCCCGAAGTCCTGGACGTTAAGTCCATGAACCCGAAAAACACCCGGAGCTAATCATGGCTGAAGAAATCAAATCCCTGGACGAGCTGAACGCCGTCGCCGGTGGTGACGAGGCCGTGGTTGCCGAGATCGCCGCTCCTCGTGAGCCTGTTCGTGACGAACTGGGTCGTTCCTATGCCACCGGTAAGCGTAAAGACGCTGTTGCCCGTGTCTGGATCAAGCCGGGTTCCGGCAAGGTCATCGTCAACGGCAAGGACCAGTCCGAATACTTCGCACGTCCGGTTCTGCAGATGATCCTGCGCCAGCCGTTCACTGTTGCTGGTGTTGAAGACCAGTTCGACGTGAACGCCACCGTTAAAGGCGGCGGTCTGTCTGGTCAGGCCGGTGCGGTTAAGCACGGTATCTCGAAAGCGCTGCAGCTGTTCGATCCGTCGCTGCGCTCGCCGCTGAAAGCCGCTGGCTTCCTGACCCGCGACAGCCGTGTTGTTGAACGTAAGAAGTTCGGTCGCCGCAAAGCGCGTCGTTCGTTCCAGTTCTCGAAGCGCTAATTCGCTTTGCAAACAGTTTTGGATTGGGCTCGCTTCGGCGGGCCCTTTTCATTTTTGCCGTCCAGCCCGTCAATCTTTCGCTACATATACATGCAAAAGGCGAAGGCTTGCGTGTTGGTGCAGCTAAATCGGGAAACCTTTCCTGCGAAAACGGAAAAATAATGCTACATTAACCAGAGTTCCCGCCAACTCTGGAGCCCCCATGTTCGACGTTGTTTGGTCCAAAGACACGATAACCTGCACACTGAAAGTTAAACCTGAAGCGGATAAACTTATCGAGCCTACCGAAATGGCCTGCAGGATCGATTTGAAACTTGGGGTTACCCCTTCACCAGCTGCCGGTAAGGCACTGCGCAATGGGATGGACAAAACCTTCAATGCCTTGGTCGAACGAAAGTCCGGAAACTTCCTGAAAGACATGCGGACCAAGGTGCGCGCCTTGGGAGCCGTGCTGCAAAAGGAGATTGACCAAGGTAAGGGCGACCAAGCAAGGGCGTCCAAGTTTTTAAAGGCAGAAGAAGCTGACCTAAAGGCAATGTGGACCAAATGGTCTGAAAAACTGGCTCATAAACTTGCCGAAGAAGCATTGCAGGAGGTGGTGAAAACCACCAAGGAAAAAGAGCTTAAGGACCTTAATGTCAAGAAAGTAAAAGCGGCGGGGAAAGTGCTTACAGTTCCCACGCTAGCGCTCGCCTCAGCGGCGGTTTCTCTGTTCACAGGAAATATCACCGGGGGGGCTTCGGCGATCTTGAAGGCAGGCAGCGCGATGATGAAAGCGTCTGAGGATCTATCTTCTGCGCTAAATACCTACAGCAACGACCAAGCAGCGGTCGAAAAAGACATTGGGGCTTTAGCCGGTGCGCTGAAAACGATCGCAGGGCGTATCAACTCAATGGACAAACAGCGAAAGCTGGCAGAGATGGAGATCGCAAAGATTGCCTCAGAGCAAAGGGTCATGGCAAAAGAACTTGCCGCCGCGAAGAACTTACCAGCCGCAGAGCGCAACGCGGCTATAAAAGGGCTGCGTGCACAGGGTGAGGCAATCAAGAATATTGCTAAAGGGCTTCCGGATACCTCAGATCTCAAGGTGTCTTGGAAGGCTATAGCCGGCGAGCATAAAAAGATGCTGGACGCAGTGAAAGCAACGGGCGCTGATGCTCCTAAATCTTACAAGAACGCACGCAACCTCGCTGACGGTGCCAAGGAAATTCTTAGTATGTTGTCCAAAGTAGAAAAGGCCTTGCGGAGGTGATTAGAGTGCCTCTTCGGTGGGACGCAGAACCAGCCAGATTAGTGCGCCACCTGCCAGCATTAATAGCGGGGCCATGGCCATGTTGACGGTGAACCAGCCCTCTTGCGGCGTTCCGCCCGCGCAGTTCATTAGACCGCCGGATGACAAGGACGCCAGCGTAACACAGCCAAAGACGATCAGGTCGTTCAGGCCCTGAATGCGGCCGCGTTCTTCGGGGGTGTGGGCCGAGGCCAGCATGCTGGTGGCTCCGATGAAGCCAAAGTTCCAGCCGACGCCCAATAGGAACAGCGCGATGAAGAAGTTCTCTAGCTCGACCCCCATCATGCCAACGACGCCAGCGGCCCCGAGGATCGCAAGACCAAGTGCAACGATCTTTTCGACCCCGAAGCGAGCAATCAGGTGGCCGGTAAAGAAGCTGGGAGCGAACATCGCCAACACATGGGCAGAGACCACATCGGCCGCGTTATCAGTCTCGAACCCGCAGCCGACGACGGCCAGAGGGGTAGAGGTCATCACTAGGTTCATCAGCGCGTAAGAGACCGAGGCACAAATGACCGCGACCGCAATGCGGGGTGTGCGCAAAAGCTCCATCCGGGTGCGGCCCTTGACTGTCGTATCGCTGGCGCGCGCGGGTGTTGGGATGTCCAGAAAGCCGAACAGGGCAAAACCCAGAAGGTTGATGACAACGACTCCCAGATAGGTCCCTAGAAACGGAACGACAAAAGCGTCCGAGGTGACCTTGACCAGTTGCGGCCCGATAATGGCTGCGGCAAGGCCGCCTGCCATGACATAGGAAATCGCCTTAGGCTGAAGCTCTGGCTTGACGGTATCGGTGGCGGCAAAGCGGTAAAAACCCTGTGCTGACATATAGATACCGGTTAAAAGTGATCCAAGAAGAAACAGCGGAAACGATGCGTAATACAGGCCAGCGGCCCCAACAACGGCCCCAATGGTTCCCCCTGCCGACCCGACATAAAACCCGACCCGACGTCCATAGCGCTGCATGATGGCGGACAGAGGTGTCGCCGTCAGCATAGACCCCAGAATGATCAAAGAGATCGGCAGGGTCGCATAACAGGCATTGCTGGCCAGCGACTGCCCGGCCAAGCCACCAATGGTGAACACCATTCCCATCTGCGCACCCAGCACGGCCTGCGCCAAAACAAGAATGGCAACATTGCGGTTGGCGTGGCTGACGCCGGCATCTTCTGGCGAGGCAAAAGTCATGGACAAAGGAGTACTCTGCCCATTGGTCTTCTGAAAGCGGGAATTCGTGCGTGATTGACGCAGGGCTTGTTCATCCACGAACAGGGGTGACAAGGGGCGTAGGAAGTATCAGGCTGCGCCCATGGTTGGACGTATCATAGAAACAGAGGCCTGCGTGGCCGAAGGGGCGGAATACCTTGCCCGAAAAGAGCCGCGCTTTGCCGAATTGCTAGAGCTGACAGGCCCGCTGCCTCTGCGACGCCGCAAGGATGGGTTTGAGATGCTGCTGTCTTCGATCGTCAGCCAGCAGGTCTCGGTCGCGGCTGCAAATGCTATCTGGAAGCGTCTGAGGAATGCCCGGTTAACCGGCCCGCGCAAGATCATCTGGGCCTCTGAGGAAGAGTTGAGGGCCTGCGGCTTGAGCCATCAAAAGATACGGTATGCCAAGGCTTTGGCGGCAGAACGGATCAATTTCAATGCGCTGCGCGAGATGCCGACCGAAGAGGTCATCGACACGCTGATCGTCGTACCCGGCATCGGCCGATGGACAGCCGAAATCTATTCCATGTTCAGCCTTGGTCGCGCGGATGTCTTTGCACCCGCTGATCTTGCGTTGCAGGAGGCCGTGCGCCTTTTGTTCGATCTTGACGAGCGTCCAAAGGAAAAAGTGCTGCGACAGATGGCCGAAGCGTGGTCACCATGGAGAGGCGTTGCAGCGCGGGCGCTTTGGGCCTACTACCACGTGGCGAAAGAACGGGAAGGGATCCGATGACACGCGTATTGCAGGCAGGCCGCAAAGGGCCGAAATCAGGCGAAACTCGTTCGGCGGTGGTGTTCGTCCACGGCTATGGTGCCAATGGCGCAGACCTTCTGGGGCTGGCCGATCCCTTGTCCGAACATCTGCCCGATACGCTGTTTGTGGCGCCCGATGCGCCCGAGTCCATTCCGGGGATGCCTTTTGGTTATCAATGGTTCCCGATCCCATGGATCGACGGCTCATCTGAAGAAGAAGCCGCGCGCGGCATGGTGCAAGCCGTCGAAGATTTTAATGCATTCCTTGATGCGCTGATGGTCGACGAAGATCTATTGCCAGAGCAAGTTGTTCTGTTCGGCTTTAGTCAGGGCACGATGATGAGCCTTCAGGTCGCGCCACGTCGCGAAGACCCGGTGGCCGGCGTCGTCGGCTTCTCTGGCCGCCTATTGGAACCCGAACTTCTGGCCGAGGAAACCGTCAGCCGCATGCCCATCCTTCTGGTCCACGGCGATGCCGATGACGTGGTGCCGATCCAGTCGCTTCCCGCTGCGATCGAGGCCCTGCAGGGCGCAGACTTCAAAGACGTCTACGCCCACGTCATGAAAGGCACCGCCCACGGCATCGACCCCGAAGGTCTTGGTGTGGCTTTGGCCTTTATGCGGGACAAACTGGGACTGTAGGGCCCAACCTTCTTTGCTTGTTGGGTCGGCAAAGCTGGCCCAGCAAGCCTTTGAAACTGCAGCAATACTTTGCCGTTACCAAAGCAAAGCATTTGCCCGCCTGCTGATGCTCTCCCAATCATTTCTACTTGATTGGGAGGCTCTAGCGGCATCTATTACGTTGGATTGTAAAAATCGCGATTGAATAGAAGATTGTGCTATCCGGTTTCAGCCACTTGTTTTTGAAGAGCTTTCGCTGCTTTCAAGACTGTTTCAGCGACATGTTCTGGTCCATGGCTTTTCGTCAATTGACTCATAGGGACTTCAACGCCCAAAGGCGTTTGATTTGGGAGCGCTTGCAGGAAAGACACAAGGTCGATCTGCCCGTCACCCGGAGGCAGGCGTTCAGCGCGGCCGGCGTGGAAGAGATCTTCAGTAGAGTAGGGCGGGTGAACTGGCGCATCGCAGAGATGGGCAAAGCGCAGGCGTTCTGGTGAAAGTGAAAGCAACTGGTCCAGCGAGCTTTCCGAACGATCAAAATGTAGGCTGTCGATGAGGATCCCAACTTTAGGACCCGCTTGGGTGACAACTCTTACAGCAGTTTTTAGATCTGGAACGTCGGTCCATGGAAAGAACTCAAGAGAAACGCCAAGACCGTATTTCGCTGCGAGGTTTGAGAAGGCACCTAGCTGATCTGCCAGACGATTTAAATCTGGGTCGTAAGGGGCGGTTATGACCTCTTTCGCACCCAGTTCTGCGCCAGCGGCCAAAAAGGGCTCAAGCGCCGAAATATCCTTATCGGGTTCGATTTTCATAAACTCGATGTCGTGAACAAGTATACCTGTGTCGTGCAGGGCGGCCTTGGTTTCCTGCATCATCACCGGATCGTCCATGAGCGGATAGCCGGGGCTTGTCGGGGTTACCTGAATTAAGCGGAGGCCAACCGCGTCAAATCCCACTTTTCCCGCTAGGCGGATCAGCTCGGGCGGAGGCAGGTCAATTGCCGTAAGATGTGCGAGTGATAGCATGAACGACCTCAGCTTTCTTTTGCAGCATGGCGCCCGGCAATGAACCCAAAGGTCAGAGCCGGTCCAAGGTTGATTCCGCCTGCGGGGTAGTGCCCCCCCATGACGCTCGACATATCAGTTCCGGCTGCATAAAGGCCGCGGATGGGGTCTTCGTTGTCATCAAGGACCCGCGCGTTTCCGTCTGTCTTCAATCCTGAGAAGGTGCCGAAGCTGCCCGGCACGACCTTCACTGCATAAAAGGGCCCATTTTCGATAGGGGCGAGACATGGATTTGGGCGCACATCCGGGTCGCCCTGAAGCCTCATATAAGGTGTTGTTCCACGTCCAAACCTTGGATCCTCGCCGCGACGAGCATCCTCATTGAAATCTGCAACGGTGGCTTCAAGGCCGGCCGTGTCGATACCACAGGCCTTGGCCAAGTCGGCAAGCGTCTTCCCGCGGGTCAGGTAACCGCTTTGCAGCCATCCTGAAATCGGGATCGGGGCAGGGCGTACGATTCCCAACCCATAGCGACGCAGGAAGCGGTGGTCGCAGATCAACCAAGACGCGGTCTCTTGGCCGTCTGGAACCTTGGTCAGCATTTCTCGGACATAATCGTGATAGCCAAGGCCCTCGTTACAGAACCTTTGTCCGTCGGCCAGTACCCCGATCACGCCGGGTTTGCCGCGGTCGATAATATGGGGGAATACTCCGGTACTTCCATCTGGCCATGTAACCTGAGAAACCGGGCACCACGCCCCGGGGGCTGCAACCGAAAGGTCTTGGTGCCCGCCGGCCGTTTCACCAAGGCGCAACCCATCACCGGTGGCCGACGGAACCGCTAGCGTCAGGTGTTCTTCTGGTCGGGGAAATGTGCTTTCTCGACGCGCCAGGTCATTGGCATAGCCACCGCAGGCAAGAACGACACCGTGCTTGGCGTGGATCGTGGTTTTGCCTGCCTCGCTTTCAACAACCGCCCCGATGACGCCGGTTTGGTCTTGCAATAGCTCCGTTATCTTGTGGCTCGGGCGAAGGTCGACGCCCTTGTCCAAAGCGGCCCGTAAGAGACGACCGATCAGCGCGTTGCCATTTCGAAGCTGCATACCACGCCCATAGCGCAATAAATCCCACAGGTGGCGACCGAAGCGAAGGCTGACATAAGCCATCGACTTCACGGACCGAGTGGCGGTCAAAAAGGCTCGCAGGTCCGGACCAGCTTGTATCGTCATGCCAAGAAAGGTTGTTTCTTTCATGGGCGGTCTTAGAAGGTCAACGTCATCCCCGAGAGATCGGGCATCATAGGGCTGCGCGATCACAGATCGTCCCCCCATGCCGGCGCCGGGCAATTCAGAGTAGGTGTCAGGAATCTTTGCTCCGCAATCGAAGGTCAGTGCGGTATTGTCTTCGAAAAACGCGACCATTTCGGGTGCTGCTTTCAAAAACGCGTCCACTAGTTCGGGCCGAAAGTTGTTGCCTAGAACTGCCTTCAAATACCTGCGCGGTGCCTCGATTTCTTCAAGGATACCGTGACGTTTTGCGACCGGGTTACACGGAGCCCATATCCAGCCCCCCGACAGTGCCGAGGTCCCGCCAAGCGTCATGTCCTTTTCAATAAGAATGACCTTCAGACCGTGATGCGCGGCGACGACTGCTGCTGCGAAGCCAGCCGCACCAGAGCCGGCTACCAACAGGTCACAGGTTTCGATTTTTGAATTGTTCGAAGTCGACAAAATGAGAGCTTTCGATCGTATTTGCGAAGAACCTCTGCGACAGAGTGGGTAACGTCAATTGCTTGTTTGGGTGAGTTAATAACATTAAGTTAATCGCAAGGGTTGGTCAGGGAGGAGCAAAATGGCGGAAATGACGCTTCGTCAGATAGAGGTCATTCGTGCGGTTATGATGACCGGTACCATTACGGGTGCGGGAAAGATGTTAAATGTCTCAGCGCCGGGCATCAGTCGTTTGGTGAAACATACAGAAGAATCTCTGGGTATTCGGCTGTTCGAACGCAAAGCGGGGCTTTTCACTCCATCCGTTGAAGCAGGTCCGGTTTTCGATCAGATACGAGAGGTTTATCGGGGTGTCGAGAATCTGCAGGAATCGATTGGCTCCTTGCAAAAAGGGGAAGATGTCAGCCTTGCGTTTGCTTCGGCTCCTTCCGTCGCACAGTTCATCGCAGCGCGTGTTTTAAAGCGGGTTAGGTCCCGTTACGACGATCTGTTCATCGACCTAAATATCCTCAAGATCGAAGAGACCCCGGATTACTTGCTGCTTGAGCGGGGCGAATTCGTAATCATGTCTTCCGAGGTTCAAAACGCGGCAATCGAGAATGAGAAAATCGCCGAAGGACGTCTGGTGGTGATTCTGCCAGAAGGGCACCCATTGGCCGAGAAAGCCGAAGTATCCGTTCATGATCTGGTCGATGAAAAAATCATCAGCATGGATCCAATGGACCCCTATGGTGCAAAACTGGCGAAACCCTTTTTGGATGAGGGCATCGAGATACATCATTCGATGCGAGGACGCTTCGCGCAGACCGTGGTTAGTCTTGTAAGGCATGGATTGGGGGTCGCGCTTATCGACGTGTTTTCGGTGGCCGAAGTCTATATGCCGGGCCTAGTACGCAGGCCTCTGAAAGAAGAGCATTCTATCGAGATCTTTATTGCCCGCCGTAAAGGGCGAGTGCTGTCGAACTTCGCCGAATATACCATCCGTAACTTCAAACGTGAACTTTCGCTCGCTGTCGAGCATCAGCCTTGGCTTACTGAAACGGCGAAAAGTCAGAAGTGATCCGCCTATTAACATCAAGTTAAAAGCGGCGCTACTTAGGTATTTGACGTTACATGCGGATTGCGTCAATTAATCCGACGTGATCTGCCAAATCTGGCAGGATGAACACGAAGCCCTTTGGGAGGAAATAATGAAACGTTTCGTATTCGGAGCTCTGTCAGCTCTGGCTCTGACCTCGACCGCTGCACTGGCCGAGTATCCAGAAAAAGAAATTCAAGGCATCATTCAGTGGGGCGCCGGTGGTTCGACTGACACCGTAATGCGTTCGGTTACCCCGCATGCAGAGGCGGCTCTGGGTGGTACTGTCGTCATGCAAAACATGACTGGTGGCGTTGGCGCAATCGCGCTGAACCATGTTGTTGGCGAAGACGCTGACGGCTACACGCTGCTGATGGGCGCTGAAAATCCGATGCTGTACAAGATCATGGGTCTGGGCGACAAAGACTATAACGACTTTACCCCGATCAGCATTCTGGCACGCGGCACCCCGATGCTGGTTGCCAACCCTGACGCGCCTTACAACACCTACGCCGAGCTGATGGACTACATCAAAGCCAACCCCGGCGAAGTTCGTTTCGGCGCAACTGGCCCCGGCGGTCTGCCGTCGGTCGTGACCGCAATGATCAACACCATTGAGGGCGATCTGGACGTGATTTCGGTTCCTTACGATGGTGACGGCCCCGCGCTGACCGCGCTGCAGGGTGGTGCTATTGACGTAATGCCTGCCGTTCTGGGTGCCGCGATCGAAGGTGTTCGCGCCGGTAAGATGAAACCGCTGGCCGTGTTCGACGTCGAGCGTAACGAAAAACTGCCAGACGCACCGGTCGTGACCGAGTTCAACGCTGCCTTTGAAACTTATCTGCCTTGGGGCCCGTTCTTTGGCGTATTCGTTAAGAACGGCACTCCGGACGATGTCATCGCCAAACTGCAAGCAGCATACGCGGAAGGCGCCAAGCACCCCGACTTTGTCGAGCTGATGGACAACCGTGGCTTCACCATGATGGGCATCTCGGGTGCCGAAGCGGATGCCTTCCTGAGCAAGTGGCAGCAAGGTACAGCATGGCTGCTGCAGGACGCAGGTCTTGCCAAGAACTCGCCTGAAGAGTTCGGTATTGCACGCCCGTAATTAAATTGGATTGGGCGGGATTTCCCGTCCAAACCCTTTTGGCGCCGGCCTCGTTACAGCAGGTGCGGCGCCATTTTCTTTCATGCGACTTGGGGAGGACGTCATGCAGCATATTGATCCCGAACACCACGACGGCACGTCGGACGCCACACCTGGCGGAACTGAAAACATGCGCCGCCCAGGGGAACTGATCTTTGGCGTCGTCATGCTGGTGACCAGTCTTGGTCTGTTGTGGAGCGCTTACGGTATTTCCGGTTTCGAAGCCCTGTCTGCGCCTGGATCTGTGCCGATGGCCACAACGCTTGCGATGGTCATCTCGGCCGCGCTGATCGTTGCAAAGACTGCGCGCTTGCCGCTGGATACCTCGGAAACCCTGTCACGTGATATCTTGCCCGGCGTTGTTTTGATTTTTGCCGCTGCTCTTGTCGGTTATGGCATTTTGCTGAAGCCCTTCGGGTTCCTCCCGACCTCGGCCCTGTTCCTGATTGGTGCGATCAAGCTGTTGGCGCGCCGCGGTTGGGGTTGGACGCTGACAGTCGCGCTTAGCAGCCTGATTGTGATCTGGCTGATCTTCCGCATTGTCTTCACCGTTCTGATGCCCGCAGGCATCGTCCCCGAGGCCGAATTCATCCAATTTTTCCGTGATCTGACCAATGGGGGTGACGCGTAATGGACGCCCTGATGAACTTTTTGACCGTCTTCACGCAGCCCCAGCTTCTTATGTTGGTGGGTTTGGGGACTTTTGCCGGTGTCTACGTCGGTGCAATCCCGGGACTGTCGGTCACCATGGCCGTGTCGATCCTGATTTCGTTTACTTTCTCTTGGGATGTTTACCCCGCAATTTCGTTGATGATCGGCATCTACATGGGCGGTGTCTATGGTGGGTCGCGTACAGCGATCTTGCTGAACATTCCCGGCGCGCCATCGGCGATTGCCACGGCATTGGATGGATATCCGATGGCGAAGCGCGGTGAAGCTGGAACGGCCATTGGCGTAACCACAGTAATGTCGTTCATCGGTGGTTTCATCGGAATCGGCGTTCTGGCCGTAGCTGCGCCGGTGGTCTCTGACTTTGCGCTGAAGTTTCAGCCCCGCGACTACATGCTGTTGGCAATTCTCGGAATTCTGCTGGTTGGGTCCCTGTCACAAGGTAGCCTTTTGAAAGGTATCTTTGCTGGCGCATTGGGCATCGCAATTGGGGCGGTCGGACGTGACCCGCTTACTTTCACCGAACGCTTCACATTCGATTTCCGACTTCTTGAGGGGGGGATTTCGTTCATCGCCGTGATGATCGGTATGTTCGGCGTTTCCGAAGCGCTTCTTCAATTGCACCACGTAGACAAGGACGCCGTACGCCAGAAGATCAATCGCATCGTGCCTTCTTTGTCGACCGTGAAGAAGCATCTGCCACTGTCACTGCAAACGTCCACCATCGGCGTCATTATTGGTGCGCTACCCGGCACCGGTGGAGATATCGCTGCACTGATGGCTTATGACCACGCGAAACGGGTTACGAAGGACCCCGAGCGCGAGTTTGGTGATGGCGCGATGGAGGGGCTTATTGCACCTGAAACCGCCAATAACTCTGCGGTGGGCGGTGCCTTCATTCCGATGATGACCCTTGGTATTCCCGGCGACGCCGTGACCGCGATTATGATCGGTGCGCTCTTCATCCATGGCCTGAACCCTGGCCCCATGTTGATGATCGACCAGCCTGACATGTTCTGGTTCATCGTCGGCGCCTTGGTTATGGCCAATATCTTCATGGTGATTTTTGGTCTGACTGGCATCAAGCTGTTCACCAAGATCGTCGAGATGCCTCGTTCGGTTCTGATCCCGCTGATCATGCTTCTGTCCATCGTCGGGGCCTATGCCGTGAACAACTCGATCACCGACGTTTACTGGATGCTTGGTTTTGGTGTCTTCGGCTATTTCATGCGCCACTATGGCTATCCGCTTGGCCCAGTCATTCTTGGTGTGATCCTGTCGCGCCTTCTGGATGACAACTGGCGCCGCGCGATCATTTCGGAACGCGAAGATCTGGGCCGCTTCTTTGAAGGGATATTCACAAGCCCACTGTCTTTGGTCCTGTTCATTGCCGTGATCTTGATCTTCGTTAGCCAAACCCCGCTGTGGACCCGTGGCAAAAGAATGCTTCTGGGTCGCAAATCAGAAAGTACCTCCAAATGACAACGACCCCTGATCTGCTGCTCGGCCTGATTGGTGACAATATTTCACGGTCCCGATCCCCGCTCCTCCATAAGTTGGCCGGGCAGCAGAACGCTATGGACGTGCGTTATGACCGACTAATCCCTGTAGAGTTGGGCGCAAAGTTTGACGCCGTTTTTGACGACTGCAAACGGAAGGGGTATCGCGGCATCAACGTCACGTACCCCTACAAAGAGCTTGCCACGCATAAGGCCCAGATCGACGATCCGCTGGTGCGCTCCATCGGAGCCATCAACACCGTGCTGTTCGAGGACGCTGGACCCAAGGGATTCAACACAGACTACTCTGGCTTCAAGGCAGGGTATCGCAATGTCCGCGGGGACGCAGAGCCGGGGGTGGTCTGCCTGATCGGAACCGGTGGAGTAGGGCGTGCGGTTGCCTTTGGGCTTCTCTCTTTGGGTGCGACAGAAATTCGCCTTTTGGACCGTGATGAAGCCAAGGCCAAGGCGCTTGCAGCTGATCTGAAATCTGCGGGTTCAGAGACCCGGATCGTAGTTTCATCTGATCAGGCGACTGCCTGTGAGGGGGTGGATGGGGTGGTCAACTGCACCCCTGTCGGCATGGTTGGCTACGAAGGAACTCCGTTGTCCGCGTCATATATGAAAGGTGCCAATTGGGCCTTTGATGCGGTTTACACACCGGTCGATACGCAGTTTCTGACGGACGCTGCAGCGGCAGGGCTGGATATCATCTCTGGCTATGAGTTGTTCATCTATCAAGGTGTACACGCCTGGGCGCTGTTCGCTGAAAAACCCTTGGACGAAACCCTGCTTCGTGCCGACCTGCTGGAAACGCAGGAGGATTAATGACTTCTGCTCCCGCCATTTCTTCGATTTCCGGAAAGACGCGCCTGATCGGATTGTTCGGCTCTCCAGTTGATCACAGCCGTTCTCCGGTAATGCAGAACAGCACCTTTGAAGCGATGGGGCTGGACTATGTTTACCTAGCCTTCGATGTTGGGGGCGATCACGTGGAAGAGGCAGTTTCAGCGCTGCGTGCGCTGAACATGCGAGGGGCCAATGTAACCATGCCCCTTAAGCGCGCAATCATTCCGCACCTTGATGCGCTCTCAGAGGCGGCAGAGTTGGCAGGGGCGGTCAATGTGATTGTTAATGATGAGGGTAAGCTCACCGGCCAAATCTCTGATGGGGAAGGCTTCATGCTTTCGTTGAGGGATGCGGGTCACGATGTTGTTGGTCAGCGAATGGTCATCCTTGGTGCCGGAGGCGCTGCAATCGCGGTGGCTGTTCAAGCCGCTTTGGACGGTGTGTCTGAAATCGTTCTTTTCAACCGACGCGATGCCTTTTTCGAAGAAGCCCGGGGGTTGATCGAACGGCTTCAACAACGTGATTTGCCTATTCGTTTGGCTGATCTCGAGGACCACGCACTTTTGGCTGAAGCCATTAGGGACGCGGATATTCTTGTCAACGCGACCCCCGTCGGAATGGAAGGCAGTCTTTCCAAGACCGCGCTGCCTGATCTTGAATTGCTTCGGGCCGAGCTTTTGGTTTGTGACCTGATTTATGTGCCCCGCGAAACCCGTCTTCTGCGCGAAGCGGCAGCGCGTGGTTGTCGAACAGTGCCCGGTACTGGAATGCAACTTTGGCAGGCAGCCCCAGCTTTTCGGCTTTGGACCGGTGTCGACATGGATATGACCGTCGCTAGACAAGCCCTCTATGGAGCTGACACATGAAGGACTACGGTTTCCTTGCGATTTGGTGCGAAATTTCCGCCGAAGATTTGGATGACTACCGCGCGTGGCTGACGCAAGAGCACATTGCGGACCGCACGTTTTCGCCAGGCTTTTTGGGGGTCCGCGTGTTCGAAGAACTGGACAACCCCTTGGCCCATTTCATTCTGTACGCCACGGACGGGCCAGAGGTTCTGAATGGAGCCGAGTACAAGGCCATTCTCGATAACCCTTCGCCGTGGACGCAGCGGATCATGCCAAAGTTCGGGCCGTTCGATCGCGCGCTTGGCCATCAGATTTTGAAAATTGGTAATGGGTTTGGCTCGCATGTGGCGATTTGGAAAGTTCGACTTACCAGCCCGGCGCTTGATACCGCCCATCTGAACGAAGAGCTTTCGATCTACCTTGGCAAAGATGGTATCGTCAGCCTGCGTGTTTGTCAGTTGAACCATGACACAACAGACCGGCACAGCGTCGAAAAGACCATGCGCGGTGGAAACGAAGGAGATTTCGATCTTCTTTTGGTGGCCGAAACTACAGATGCTTCTTCAGTCCTCGCTGCAAAAACCCACCTTTCCGAAGCGCTTCCAAACCTATTCCAGCATTTCTCGGAAGCAGACGGCAAATGCTTTAGAATGTTCTACGGTGAGGCTGCTCACGAAGGGCCAAGCCTTTCACTTTGATCGACAAAGGGACACGGACATGAAAACCTCTATTGCGACAGTTTCGATCTCTGGCAGCCTTCGCGAGAAATTGACCGCGATCGCCAAAGCTGGGTTCGACGGTATCGAGATTTTCGAACAGGACTTCATCGCTGACACCGGTTCCCCGCGGGAGATCGGACAGATGATCCGTGACCACGGTTTGGAAATCACCTTGTTCCAGCCATTCCGTGATTTCGAAGGGTTGCCAGAGCCTTTGCGGGCCAAGGCCTTTGATCGGGCAAAGTATAAATTCGACACGATGGCAGAATTGGGCACGGATCGGATTCTGGTCTGCTCGTCTTGCCACCCTCAATCACTGGGCGGGATCGACAGGGCGGCCGACGACTTTGCCGCGCTTGGCGAAATTGCGGCACAATACGATATCTTCGTCGGGTACGAGGCCCTTGCCTGGGGCAAGCATGTCAATGACCATCGCGATGCCTGGGAGGTCGTCCGCCGTGCAGACCACCCGAACATTGGCCTGATTGTCGATAGTTTCCACACCCTGTCTCGCAAGATTGATCCGAATACGATCCGACGAATTCCTGGCGACAAAATCTTCTTTGTTCAGCTGGCAGATGCGCCGTTGATTGACATGGATCTTCTTTATTGGTCTCGCCATTTCCGGAATATGCCGGGCGAGGGGGATCTTCCTGTTCTTGATTTCATGCGCGCTGTGACGGCAACGGGCTATCAGGGGCCGATCAGCCTAGAGATTTTCAACGATCAGTTCCGCGGCGGTCGGCCCGAGACGCTGGCGGTTGATGGATACCGGTCTTTGGTCGCGCTGATGGATGACGTGCGGCTGGCCGAACCGGCGCTAAAAGTGGATACTCCGAACATCCCTGCCAGAGTGCGCCTTGAGGGGGTGGAATTCATCGAATTTGCGACGCGTGGCGAAGAAGCAAAGGCTTTGGCGCGGACGCTGCAATCGATGGGGTTTGTCCACGAAGGTGACCACATTTCCAAGAAGGTCGCGCTGTGGCGTCAGGGCGATATCCGCATCATCTTGAACCAAGAGACCACAGGCTTCGCCAGCTCGGCCTACACGATGCACGGAACGACCATTTGTGATCTGGGCCTACAGGTTAGCAGCGCCAAAGACACCACCGAACGTGCTTTGGCCCTTGGCGCGACGCCCTTCAACCAACCGGTCGGACCCGGAGAGATGGAGATCCCAGCCATCCGCAGTGTCGGGGGTAGCCTGATCCATTTCATCGATGAACAAAGCGGTCTGTCTGACGTTTGGTCTGTCGAGTTCCGTCCCGTGTCGGAACCAAAGGATTCTGACTGCGGGCTCGAGCAGGTCGATCATGTCGCCGAGACAATGAACTATGACGAGATGCTAAGCTGGGCGCTTTTCTACACAACCCTGTTCCAGATCAGCCGTTCGCCGATGGTGGATGTGGTGGACCCTGACGGTCTGGTGCGCAGCCAAGCGCTGCAAACCCCGGATGAGGCCGTCCGAATTACCCTCAACGGCGCAGAAACGCACCGGACCTTGGCCGGCAGTTTCCTTGCAGACAGCTTTGGCGGTGCCGTTCAGCATGTCGCTTTCTCGACGCCTGATATCTTTGAAACGGCGACACAGATGGCCGCGAACGGATTCCAAAGACTAGAGATGACCGGTAACTACTATGCAGATGTTGCTGCGCGGTTCTCGTTGGACGCAGACGTTCTAGAAAAAATGCGTGCCTTTGACATCCTGTACGATGAAGACGAAAGCGGTGCGTTCTTCCAGTTCTACAGCCAGCCCTTCAATGGCGGCTTGTTCTTCGAGATCGTTCAGCGCGTCGATGCCTATCAGGGGTACGGAGCGCCCAACGCCCCGTTCCGGATCGCCGCGCAGAAAAGAAAACTGCGTACCAAAGGTGTCCCGTCAAAATAGACACGGCTTAGGACAGGGACCCAAGGCGACTTTCAAGAGCAGGTAAATCAAGGATGCCTAGCCTCTGTATACGCCCCCTAATGGAAGCGATTGATCTGGCTGTATGCTGATGCAATTATTGTATCAATATACGGGGGGCGCCGGTGAACCTTGATCTGTTTGAAGACTTTCTAGAACTGGCGCGCGAATTGAATTTCTCGCGGGCAGCGGCAAAGCGGAACATGACACAGCCCGCCTTCAGTCGACGGATTAAAAGCCTCGAAGACGTGCTTCAGGCCCCCCTTGTCAGTCGGTCCACGCGCAGTGTCACACTGACGCCGGCCGGGGAGGCTCTGCAAGGTCGGGCCGAAGACATCGTGCGTATGATCGCCGAGACACGGCAGGATGTTCAGGACGCGGCGGGGCAAAGCCGTCGTCAACTCAACCTCGCGGTCACCCATGCGCTATCCTACACCTTCGTTCCTCGTTGGCTGATGCAAGTAACAGGACCCGCCGAGCTTGGGACACTGAACATGGTCTCGGATACGCAAAGGCAGTCCATCCGGCTCTTACAGGCCGGTGAGGTCAATTTTTTAATTACTCACATGGGGTTGGATCTGCCAAGCGGGCTTTCCAGGCGCCAATTCAACGCCATTCAAATCGGTGAAGATCGGCTTGTGCCAGTGTGTGTGCCGCTTGCCGATGGGTCACCACGCTGGTGCTTAGGCGGCGAAGATCCGTTCCCCGTGCTTGATTATGCCGAGGCATCTGGTCTTCACGCTATCCTTAAATCTTACTGGGCCGCACATGGGCGCCCGGGAATGACGCCGATCATGAGTTCGGTATTGGCTGCGACCAACTTGGAGATGGCGAAAGAAGGACAGGGCGTCTCCTTCCTGCCTAGCTCAATCGCAGAGCCGGACTTGGCAGCGGGGCATCTGGTGCATGCAGGTGACCTAAAAAACGAAGTGCCGATTAGGATCATGATATTTCGCAGCAAAGCGCGCCTTTCGCGACATAGTGAGACGTTTTGGCAGCGTGTGGTCGAAAACAGAGAGTCCGATCTATAACCTATATGTATAAATAAGGCCGGTAAGAGCATTGGATTTTCGTTGGGCCAGACAGTTAGGGTACCGTCAAACAGCCGTAGCGCGGCGCCATTGAACCAAAGGACCACCCGATGCGCATTGTCGATATCTGTGAAGTAACGAAACCTATCTCTTCCCCCATCCGCAACGCCTACATTGATTTCAGCAAGATGACTGCAAGCCTTGTGGCTGTCGTTACCGATGTCGAACGGGATGGGCGGCGTGTGGTGGGATACGGGTTCAATTCCAATGGGCGGTACGGGCAGGGTGGTCTGATCCGAGAACGGTTCCGGGATCGCATTCTAGAGGCTGATCCAGCGTCTTTGCTGAATGAAGACGGGTCAAACCTTGATGCTCATAAAATTTGGGCCGCGATGATGCAGAACGAAAAACCGGGCGGGCATGGCGAACGCTCTGTTGCGGTTGGGACGATCGACATGGCGGTTTGGGACGCCATCGCCAAAATCGAACAGAAACCGCTGTTTCGTCTGCTGGCCGAACGCAAGGGCGTCGAGGCCAATCCCCGCGTCTTCGTCTATGCCGCTGGCGGGTACTATTACCCCGGCAAGGATGACACGGCGCTGCGCCAAGAAATGCGCAGTTACGTCGATCGCGGGTATACCGTCGTCAAGATGAAGATCGGAGGTGCGTCCCTTGCCGAGGATCAGCGCCGGATCGAGGCTGTCCTGAATGAAATCGGGGATGAAGCGCAGTTGGCAGTCGATGCCAACGGCCGCTTCGATCTGGAAACAGCCATCGCCTATGCCAAGATGCTGCGCCAATATCCGCTGTTCTGGTACGAAGAGATTGGCGATCCGCTGGACTATCGACTTCAGGCAGCAATGGCAGAGTTCTATCCCGGCCCGATGGCAACCGGCGAAAACCTGTTCTCGCACCAAGATGCCCGGAATCTGCTGCGTCATGGCGGGATGCGTCCGGATCGCGACTGGCTGCAATTTGACTGCGCCTTGTCCTACGGGCTGGTCGAGTACCTGCGAACATTGGATGTGCTGGACGAACTGGGTTGGTCTCCAACCAGATGTATTCCGCACGGCGGGCATCAGATGTCCCTGAACATCGCAGCCGGTCTGGGGCTTGGCGGCAATGAAAGCTATCCTGATCTGTTCCAGCCCTATGGCGGATTTCCAGATGGTGTCGAAGTGATAGACGGCCATATCACGATGCCTGACCTTCCGGGAATCGGGTTTGAGGGTAAGTCCGATCTTATTGCCGTGATGCGGGATCTCGCAGAGTAGCTTTGAGTTCGCTCTGCATCAGGGACGCGCCTGTGCGATAAGAAGCCGGTTTTGAAACGTCCAAAGTAGGATTGGAAATTCGCGATAAGAATTTCCAACGCTTTTCAGCTGGCCGGCAAAGGCGATCACCTAGCGCAAATCCACACGCAACAAAAAACCCGCCTCGAAATCTCGAAGCGGGTTTTTTGTGTGCAATCAACGCCTTGCGGGATGATTGGCTCCGGCGGTAGGGATCGAACCTACGACCAATTGATTAACAGCCGCGTCAGGGCCATTTCTCCGCATTTCTCCGATTTTCGCTACACCTACAAAAATGACGTAAAAACAATTATTTACGTTGACCGTTTCTGCGCAGGTGACTCATGAATAACGTCAGAATTCGCTCCCTGCTGCTTCCGTAGTGCTTCCGTAGACCGGGAGAGGGGGCGAAAAACGAAGGCGGAGTTCATGGAGTGTTTAAGCTGACCAAACGCAGCGTCGAAGCGCTCGAGATCAAGGAGAAAGACTACTTTGTCTGGGATACCGAGATAGCGGGTTTCGGTGTCCGCGTCTTTGCGTCGGGTCGGAAATCGTACTTGGTACAATACAGGGCAGGCGGCCGATCAAGACGGCGGTCCATTGGTCAGCACGGGGTGCTGACGGCGGAAGAAGCCCGACAGGAGGCGCGAAAACTTTTAGGGGAGGTAGCAAAAGGGGGAAACCCTGCAGAGGAGCGCCAGCGCATGCTCCGAGCCCCAACCGTTTCCTCCCTCTGCGACCGCTTCTTGGAAGAGTACGCGGCGCACCATTGCAAGCCGTCCACGCGCAAGGGATACGAGATCGTCGTTCGGACCTGTATCAAACCCAATTTAGGAAGTCGTAAAATCGTGGACGTGACGCGGGCCGAAGTGGTTGAGTTTCATCATGGACTGCGGGACCGGCCTTACATGGCAAATCGTGCCGTGAGTATCCTGTCAAAGATGTTCAACTTGGCGGAAGATTGGGGGTTGCGGACGGATGGAACAAACCCGGCGCGGCGCATCCGAAAATTCCGAGAAGAAGAAAAGAAGCGCTACCTGTCAGATGAAGAACAGGCGCGGCTTGGAAAGGCGCTCGCGGAAGCGCTGGAGACAGGGCAGGAGTCGCCTTACGCGGTTTCAGCCATATACCTGCTTATGTTGACCGGCTGCCGCCTTGGCGAAATCCTGACGCTGCAATGGGATTTTGTGACGGCGCATCATCTGGAACTGCCGGATAGTAAAACCGGACGGCGTCGTATCCCGCTTCCAAGGGAAGTCTATGACGTTATCATGTCGCTGCCGCGTCGTGAGGGAAACCCCTATGTGATCTTAGGCGAGACGGAAGACGGTCATCTTGTGAACCTTCAAAAGCCGTGGCTTCGTATTCGCAAAGCTGCTGGCCTTGAGGATGTTCGGATGCATGACCTTCGCCACACCTATGCAAGTGTTGCGGTTATGAGTGGTATCGATCCATTCCTTCTTAAGGAGATCATGGGGCACAAGAACCTGCAAACGACTTTGCGTTATGCGCATTTCGCAGATGAGGCAGTTCAGCGCGCGGCGGGTTCGGTTGCGAGCAGGTTGGCGGGGGCATTAAAGGCCAGTCCTTCAGGTAAACCTACTTTACGCGTTGTTGGAGTGTGACTCGACGGTTGCGGTGCATGTTTCTTTTAGGCTAATCGAGTGGAGGTATTTCTACTTGCCGCTGTTGCGGCTGCCTGCTTCAAGTAATGGCGATGAGTACGGTTCTGAGTGAATATTGGAGGCAGAAATGGGCGAGAAAATTGACCAAACCTTTTGGGAAAAAATCTACTATTGGCCTATCGGAAAAGAACGCATGATGTCACCTAAAGGGCGTCTGGTGTCTGAACTGATTGATATTTTTGGGATGGTAATTGTCGCTGCACTGGGCGGTATGTTCTTGGCGTTAGCGGTTTTCACAGAAGACCGAGAGGGATTGTTTTTTACCTACAGCAGTAGCGGCGAGAGGTACTGGTACATGGTAATAGGTGCCGGATTTATACTGTTTTCTTTGGGTGCAGGAATTGCGCGCCGGATCATTATTTTACCTCCCAAACATCTCAACGACGAAGGTTAACTGGCACTCCTGACGCGCTCGATTTCAGGCACGTTCTGCGCCAATAAGTATCTGGATCGATACCGCATAATGTATCCTAATGGGCTTTGCTGCGTATCGAAGCTAAAAGGCTCCTAAAAGGAGTCCATCAATGCGATTTGACCTATCTCGCTATTACAATCTGCTTCAAGTATTTGACCTGGCCGGACGGCGGATTTTTGGCTCCGAGTGGCAAGGTGACGAGGTGGGCGCCCGTCCGGTCGCTGACCCAAACAGTATTAAAAAACAGCGATACGAATTTCGAAACAAAATAGCTGAACTTGATGGTCAAATCGCGCCTTTGCAGGCCCAGTTTGGCATCGACCTAGACATTGAGGAAGCGAAAGAGACATCTGAAAAGTTGCGCCCACTTAAACAGAAAAGAAGCGCATTGGTTTTGGAGTTCAATAACTTGCCCTATCTGACGGAAAGTTGGGTCGCGAGCGACAACGCTTTTAAGCGTAGAATGAGAGTCGAAAACGAGCTTCGCGCTGCCTTTCGCGAAGAAAAGCTAGAACTCATTCTTAGCACCGCCGATGTTGTTAAATGGCGGCATTGGGAAGAATATTCTGACTTCAAAGTTTATTTTGATCTTTCGATGGTTCGGCTGCCTCTCAGCCATACCCAGCAGCGCAGGCGCGCTGCGGGTTTTGTTCGCAAACCTGACCTAGATGCATGGCTGGTCCGGTTCGGAGCCGCCAAAATTACGGGAGAACCAGAGGAGCGAGAGCATCTTAGAAATTGGCTGGAAGACAAGGTGCGGAGTGACAAAGCCAAAGCGCGAAGTAAAGAGAGTTATCGCGCCGAGGCACAGCGCCGTTTCCCTAGCATTACAATTCGAATGTTCAACTCAGTCTGGGATCAGGCAGTTCCAGAAGCTTGGAAGCAACCGGGCCGCACTCGTACTAAATCAGGTAAAAAATAACGCGGATTGGCTTTCTAATTAGCAGCTTTCTTAAGAAATATTCAGTCAACACGTTGAAAAATATAGTGAATAATTAAAACGCAAAATTGTGCTGATTAAAGTTTTTTGTGCAGACTATTTCAGAACCGGACGCTGAAATAGCTTCAGTTCACAGGCAAGACGCCAAGCAACCAGCAATGGGAACTGAAGAGATGATGAAACAAACAAACTTAGATGATGAGGCACCCGACCTCGACCAACTCATGGATGAACGTCAAGCAGCGGATGTGCTGTGCTACTCCGTGCGCGCGCTCCAGAACTGGCGACATCGTGGAGGCGGTCCGCGTTTCGTAAAAGTATCGGCCCGGTCCGTCCGCTACCGTCGTCGCGATCTACTCGATTGGATCAATGAGCGCACCGTGGGCAATACTACCCAGACACCACTTCAATAATCTAGTTTTGCCCGTGTGAGGTTGGCAGCGTCACACGGGATTTTGGGGCCGGATGGCTCTTAAGGGCGCGAGGTCAATCGCCATCTCGCGCCCTTCCTTTGTCCAAAAGACGGCGATCACTGTAAATGAAAGGAAATATTCGAATGAGCAATCAACCAGTAAACAAGTTCAAACTCGGACTCATCACAGCGGCAATCTGGGAGAACAACGGGTTCTACTCCGTTGAAATTTCGCGATCTTACAAAAACGACGCTGGAGATTGGCGATCCACGAACAGCTTTTCGCACAGCGATTTGTTGAACGTTTCCAAATGCGCCGAACGCGCAGAAACTTGGATAGGGCGACGTGTCAATCAAGCTCAGTGAGGTTGGCCGGACTCTCGAGTCCGGCCCCAAAATAATTGCTGCCCCGCCGGAGGCGCAATTCCGGTCAATTTGAAAAAACTTTCACAAAAACTTGCAAATCAAACATGTCGCACAGCGACAAAGGGGGGTCCCTGTAACACCCCCCTCATCAATGACATAGCGCAGTCTGGAGCACAGAATGTCCGAATACAAAATCGTTTACTCCGGAATTGATACATTGGATTTCGCCGTTCGGGGCGCTTTTCCAAATGATGTTTTAGAAACCCTAAGAAATGCCCGAGAAGAAGCGGAAAAAACAGAAAAGGATCAGCCAATTAAATTGGGGAAATCGGATGTTTCTTTCTTGGTAAAACCGCACGGAAAACGCGGGGGATATAAATACGTATTGGTAGATGGGCCTACCGGCGCAATTTATTCGGTAAAAGCAAATACCGATTTGGACGAATGGAACTTATTCATTTCAATTCGGGCAAGTCGTTTGCTGACATACGGCTATGAAAAGACAAAAGTTTGGATATTCGAAAAGCTCGAAAAAATCGGTTTTCGCACATTAGAATTTAGCGTGAATAGAATTGATTTTGCTATTGACGTTAAAACCAATGGTTTTGAATTGGAGCATTCAAAACTCATTACACCGGCAAGAGCTAAAGTGAGTTCGTATTTATCAAACGAAAGTGACTTGGACGAATCCGGCAATCAAATCAGGTCCGTGGTCCGTGCTGGACGGTTTGAAAGTATTACTGTCGGGAAAATGCCAAATCGTCAGGTGATTATTTATGACAAACGCCGCGCTGCTATCGATCAAAGGCAGCCTTGGTGGTTTGATGCATGGAAGGTGGATAGAGAGGACCCAAGTGTTCAAATCTGGCGCGTCGAAATTAGGGCAGGTCGGGACGCTCTAGCGAAAAAACTTCTGAGACGCAGTTTTGAAGCGTGCGAGGCTGAACTTCCCGATTTCTTGAAAACTGCGCTTTCCGAGGTGCGATATACTTCGCGACGGGACACCTCAAATGTTTCGCGGTCATTGGAGCATCCGCTTTGGTCAGAAGTCCGGAAACATGCAAAAAATGTCTTAAAGAAAAAGGAAGCTCCAGTACTACTCGAACGAGTGCTACGAATAATGCGCGACCAAAGGCGAGATATCGCGATTCCTCAAAGTTTCGGTAATTTGATTAATGCGATGGTTCTAGATGGTGTTAATCCAATCGAAATATCCAGTTCGTTTCCCGAATTGGCTTATCGATACGCTGAGGAGTATTTGAGTTCTATCAGCGAGCCAAAATTGAGAGCAAAGGCTGAAGAAACACAGCAGCGTTTGAGTATGTTTTGTTGAAATATATTTGAACAAAGTGATCGGTTAGATCGCACGGTAAAAGCAATTGAATTCCCAAGGAAAAAATGGATTACATCCGCTGTTCGTCACTATTAGATTTCCTGCAATGTGGTTTCCCGAAAGCGGACAGCCAAGGACGCCGGCAAAGCTACTTTAGGGAAGTGCGATCAAATAGTTTTTAATTTACTCCATCTTTGCTTTTCCGGTTGCAACAGAGGCCGAATTCAATGGAGATTTGATTAGCTAGCGCGCTTCCAATATGTCTCAAAATCTTGCGCAGGATCGTGAGAGCTATTCGATGAGATATATAATGGCCTCGTGATTTTTGAGAAAATGAAATGATCCTTTACAAGACCATCGCCCTAAAATTCGGTCACCATCTCGAAAACGAAAAACCCGAAAGTATACCTGGCCCCGATGGGCAGTTGGTTTTGTCTGAGGAAATCCGTCAGCACTGGCAAAGAGTTTTAAATGATCTCTCCTCAGCAAGAATTTACTTACTTGACCACAATGCAGCGAATTACCTCGATTCCTTAAGAATGGATGTCCAAGGAATGCCATGGGAGAACCGGTCAGAGGCCGACATACAGGGCTATGTCCGCGAAGTCAGCCTCCCGCGAGACCTCATTTGGATCGAATACGACGACCGCAAACTTTGGGAACATCGTGTCGCGCGAAAAATAACGACACTGAGCGAAGACGAACTGAGCAGCCGGCATCAGCGAGGGTTTCTCTTTGACAATAGGTCTTCCGAAAAGCTGAGCGTGCGTCTTTTCTCAGCAATGACAGACACCATTTTTTTTGATGCGCCGTTCGTACTCGAGATATCGAAATCACAAGATGGTCGGCCTGACTTTAACAACACCAAGTGGAAACTCGAGAGAACCGTAATTGCGGGACTGATGAGGGCAGGATTATTACGAAACGAAGCTTCTATAAGAGAACACTTCGATGAACATAAAGGTCACCTCACCTACGAGATGGTGATCGGATTTATGCTCTTTGCAGCTCTTGCAGCACGTGAGGACGATTTGCTGTCGCAAGAGGTTGCAAGCCTTTCAGGCCGTCAAGCCAAAACAGCACGGAAATTTGGCAAGACTTGGATGACAGAAACACTAAAGTCTCACGTCACCATTCGAATTGGACCTTCGGCTGAACGGCATTTGGCTGAGCAACGGGCAAGAATTGGATTTGAAAGAGAACAAGCCGCAAGCAGAGCTACGCCCACAGAACATTGGGTGGCCGAACATGAAAGACGTTATTCGAACGGAAAAGTAGTACGGGTTCGAGCGCACAAGCGCGGACGAATAGCTAGTCGGGATTTGCCTACGCGCGTCGTGGGGCCGAGAGTGACGGGCTGAGCTCTGACAACCGCTCTTCAACGTCAACTGAGACTGACTTGTCTGGATACGGGCCCAGAACCGATATCCAGCATCAGATCAATATGCCGCATTGCGGCCCGTCAAACCGGTCGTTCGCTGCGCTCGTAAGGCTGAGGAATGCGCACCTGTATTCAGGAAACCGTCAAGAAATCACTATACAAAACCTGACGGGTTAGTCTGGATGCACAGACTCACCTCTAGCGGGCTTGATAGTCGCGGAACACTTTCTCGAACGATCCTCGAAGTCGTATTTCCAAGTCAGGTGTTAGCGGTGAAAGGCCGATTTCATATTCTTTTCTATGACGAGCAAAGAGCTTGTCGACTGATCCGGCGTTTTGAGTTGATACAAAAAACCGGTTGTTGGAATAAATGTCGTCGATTAACCCTAAGAACGACCTCCCTAAATCTACCCCAAGAGAGCTGCTGAGGTAGTATTTACATTCAACCGACATGACAACTTTGCTTGAGCGCGGATGCACATTGTTGGAACGGCACGTGTTTGCTTCGTCCTGATAAACTACTGCAACGTCGCACTCGTGATTCACTCGAGACTTGCCAGAAACATAAATGCCGATATGAGCCTCGAGTATTGGACTTCGGGGGAACCTAATTTCAGCATGACAGTAATCATGCCTAGTGGAGAAAATTGAACTCGGTGATGTACGGAAAAAGAAATTTTTTGCTGGTGATCCACTGCGGGTAAACAACCGGATTGTAGCGCCTTCTCGCCTTGCAGCATCGAGTACCAGCGCCCAAACGTAGCACTCATAAAGATCATTGCCAGCCGAAGCGGCTGTCAGATTGGCACTAGTCGCCGAAGCAATGGCTGCGGAGATATCTTTCCACATGTCTGAGCGAAGTGACATCAGGAAAGGTCCTGGTTTTGGGGAAAATTACGTTGCTTAATTCCCGCTTCTTTTGAAAGTTCGGATAGAAGCAAGGACAGCCTGTTTGTTTTGGTGCGAGATTGTTCAATGTTTGCGCGCGAAATTTTGGACCAACTGTCCTCGTCAGACTCGCCGATCTCACCCAGGCCCACTAGGTGAACATCAGGAACAACTTCTGCATCTTCGTCTATAACTCCAAAGTCCTCGATAGCTTGCATGAACTGTTGAGCCATCATTTGAGGCGCAAGGTATGCCATGCCAAGCGCCCCTAATAGCATGTTGAGTTGCTCAGTTGGCTCATAGTCTTCCCTGCCAATGAAATCACCACTGGTCGCCCTCCGAGATCGTGGAACATCAGCTATCACGTCCAGTCCTGGGCTTTGACGGACAGTCACTTTCCGCTCAACCTGCCGGCCAATTTCAATATCAGACCGCCATTGGTTAATGATTTCTGCGATGCCTGCCTTGTCCTGTTCGGTCGCTTCGCTGCGTACTTTCTCTTCGATAAAGTTGACCAGTTTTGTTACTTCATCATTTGAAATCGTCATTTGATAATTGCTCCGCCAATGAGCTCATTGTCTTCAGCAATATTACGCAAAGGGTACGCTATAGAAAGCCGGAACCAAGCTCGGTGTTTTCGAAAGGTCAACTTCCGGTCGGCCCAAAGCGAACCTTGATCAGATGCTGCAGCCGCAGCGTGGTTTGCCGCCATTCGTAACAGCGTAGTGAGCGAACTAGTACTCATCGTCAAAATCCAAATCTGGTTCTTGATCTGTCACATCTTCATCAAACTCCAGCAAATCAATACCAAAGTCGTCCAGAAAATCTTGGCGGAGAATTCTTGCTCTAGTGTTCTCAGCCTTGCGAATTCGAAGTTCCGACCCCATTGAGGTGAAGCCTCGCTCAGGATCGAAGAACTTTATGTTTCGGTTCAACAGTGCCGAAAAGAACGGATCTTGTTCAATAAAGGTTCTGTCTGTCGATGGGTTTGTTCCGTTGCGAATGGTCTCATAGGCATACAACCACATCGGTCCCTTTAAGCCTTCCCCAGACAAGTGTTGCTGCCAAGCACTGTGATCCACCGCTCCTGACACAATGCCTTGATTGGCTGCGTAGGTTAGCATCAAAGCAACCATTGAGTTTTCAAGCTGAAATAGGGGTGCGAGCCTACTTGAGGGCAACTCAAGCTCAAGTCTAATCACCAATAAGAGGAGCCATATAATCTCCCCGGTCCTGTTTTCTTGGGCTAGTTCGGGGAGTCTACGCTCCAGGAACCCAGCAAGCTTTGCCCTATCCAAATCGCCGTGTTCAGTCTCTCGCAAAACCAGCACTTCTACTAGAAGCGAGACCAATGTGGAGTTGCGTCGATACGCATTGATGAGGTGACTTTGCAAAGCGCTCCACTCATCTGCATTGACGAATGCAGATCTTGCATTCTGAAATGCAAATTTCTCCACATTTAACTCTGGGTGGTCGTTACAAACTCTACCGACTTCGTAAAAGAAGCGAAGGAACGAGTTCGTTGTTCTGTCCTTTCGAGGGACGCAAGCCATGGCAGCTTGCTTCCAGCCTGTCGAAGGACGCATGGACGTTAGTTCCACCGAAGACTTATCGTTGTTGAGCTCGAGCTCAAAAAATGCAGCGGCTTGCCTCACCGCAGCTATTACCCCGTCTCCTGACATCCCACTCGCGACCGCTATTGTGAAGTCATCAATGTATCGCGAAGCGTCTAAATCCTCGATTTGGACAATCTCAGAAAGCTTTTGATCAATTGCAGAAGCTATGACTTCGCCAATAAGTCGAGACGTATCTGGGCCGACAGGTAACCCAATTGTTTGACCATCTTGGGCGTTGCGGCAAAACAGATCGAGCAGGTTACCATAATGCGAAATTTGTCGATTTTGTTTAGACCATGGCTTGCCGTAGATAGCCCATGGTATTGAATGCGTGTATACTGAATGGAAGAACGCTCGGATGTCGGCCGCAACGTACCGTTCATGTCGTGTAGCCAGATTGACGCGAAAATCATCCCGCAAATCGATGCTAGGCCTGAAGACCGCGCGGCTGCCAACCCAGTCAAATACAAGTGGAGACGTGCTAAACCTTGAACTTCTCGAAGCGGATCTGAGTTGGACGAAATTGTCTGCAAGTACCTTGGATATCGCGAGATATGAGATCGGGTTAATTACGGCGTGTTTTCGGTCGTCTCGCCCGTACCTTGGAAAGTAAAACCAAGCCGGCTCGGAAATAAATTGTTTAGCGCCCGGATAACGCGCGTTGTTCAATCGTGGAACACTCTCAACCGCTTTCCAAAGACTTTCTCTGTAGCGGGCAAGGTCATCCGATATGAAGCATGGGGGAAGTTCAGGAGCGAAAAAGCCGTGTGAAATTAGACGTTTGAATCGCAGCGTTTTGGTCTTTGCGGTCATAGTACTTGCCCAAGGGTCTAATTGGTTTTGTGAACTGTCTTAGTAAAGGTCAGTCTGTGCAACTAAAAAGTGTGCCCTTGTTTGCGCTGGTTGCAGTGAACGGCCAGACTACGATTGACGGACCGCTTTCTAAAAGTCGGATTGCTTGTGTCGCTCCTGCCGCGAATGGCCGCTTTCCGCCCTTTTTCAGCTCGCTAAAAGACACCAAATCTTTTTGAACTCGCTATGAAAGCTTTAGGCGGCTAGATGGCTACCTTCGAACAGTATTGCCCGATTGCAACAAGTGGAAAGGCAGCGACGCTGCTTCCGTAGTGCTTCCGCAAATTCTGTAAAAGGTTTGGTCCAATTTCCAATTATCAATAACACATTGATAATATTGGTAAATTGGCTCCGGCGGTAGGGATCGAACCTACGACCAATTGATTAACAGTCAACTGCTCTACCGCTGAGCTACGCCGGAACATGTGGGGCGATATAGCAATGCCGGTTTCCGGCGTCCAGAGGGTTTTGCGATATTTTCTCAAACTTTCTGCGATAAAGGTGTGGGTAACTTTTAGTGTTACGCCAACCCCCTTATTTTCCAGAGAAAATACTCGTTTCCGTTAGGTGGCCTTCCGTCGTGACCAGCCCGCGGCGGGACAGGTCGATAAGATGTGCCAGAACATTTCGTGTCGCCGCAGGGATCAGGGCGGCGGGTGTTTCGGTGTAGATACGCTGTGCAAACTCCTGTGCGGTGCCGGGGGTATCATGGACAGCAGACAGAATCTGACCCTCGCGGGTTTTGCGGTGTGTGTGCAGTTCCTGCAGGCGGCCCTCTGCATCTGCGACGGGCGCGCCATGAGCGGGCAGAAGCCGCGTGAATTGACGCCCCATCAGTTTTTCCAGCGATGCCATGAAGTCGGTCAGATCCCCGTCAGGTGGAGAGACCATAGACGTCGCCCAACCCATGATATGGTCACCTGACAGTAAATCCTCTCCGATCCCGAAGCACAGGTGGTTTCCCATATGTCCCGGTGTCCAGATGGCGGTGGCGGACCAGTTGTCTCCTTCGATGATCTGGTCGTCTTTCAACACAACGTCAGGAGCAAACTGCCTGTCCCGGCCTTCGCCGCCGCCAAGACCCTCTAGCGCTGCGGTGTCGTCGCGGCGACCTGCAAGGCTGTCGCCATAGGCCAAAACCTGCGCCCCGGTGGCGGTGACAAGGGCAGGGACCCCCGCGCTGTGATCCAAGTGGCTATGGGTCAGAAAAATCCGTGTGATCCGTTCGCCAGCCTCCAGCGCCGACAGGATCGACTTTGTATGTGCCGGGTCAGAAGGGCCGGGGTCGACAACCGTGACCTCTCCCCGACCCAGAAGATAGGTGTTGGTTCCCCAAAAGGTCATGGGCGATGGATTCGGTGCAAGAACAAGGCGGATCAGGTCATTGATCCAGGTAACTTCGCCGGTCTCATATGGGGTGGTCATCGGGTTCGGGCTTTCGCTTTGCCTTGGGCTTGGCTACGGTCCTAGCCCATGAAAGAGGGTGTGATCAAACGTATGCTGCCGCGCAGCCTGTATGGGCGGGCCGCGTTGATTCTGTTGGTGCCAATTCTGACACTGCAATTCGTGGTCTCGGTGGTCTTTATCCAGCGCCATTTCGAAGGCGTAACCCGGCAAATGACACGGGGGGTTATCGCGGAACTGACCCTCATTTTGGATAGCATCGACGCTTCTGAAGATGTGGTGATCGCTAAGACTGCGCTGGAACCGCTAGAGGTGGCATTGGATATCGCTGTGACACTACCCCAAGTCACGCACGTTGTCAGTGCGCGACCGTTCTACGATCTTAGCGGCCGAACCATTCAAAGCGAGTTGGCCGAATCCTTCCCAAACCTGAATGCGGTCGATCTGGGCAGTTCTTCCAAGCTTGTCATCCTTGGATTTGAAACGCACCTTGGCCCGGTCACGGTTGAAGTTCTACGTGCGCGCGTGTCTGCCTCTAATCCGCACCAGTTGTTGGTCCTGATGATCTTCACGGGTCTCCTTATGACGTTGATTGCGTTCTTGTTTCTACGCAATCAACTGCGCCCAATCCGCAGGCTGGCCTTTGCGGCAGATGCATTCGGCAAGGGTAAGGACATGACGTATAAGCCCACCGGCGCGACCGAGGTCCGTCTTGCAGGCAACGCCTTTCTGGACATGAAGAACCGGATCGAACGTCAGATCGAACAGCGCACTATGATGCTGTCGGGTGTCAGCCATGACCTGCGCACCCCTTTGACTCGTCTAAAGCTGGCCCTGTCGTTGGCCGATGACACCGACGACACCGAAGCCATGCGGAAAGACGTTTCCGAAATGGAGCGGATGTTGGACACCTTTCTGGATTTCGCGCGTGGCTCGATGGTCGAGGAAACGGTGAGCACAAATCCGGCCGAATTGGTTGATCGCGTCGTGGACGGGTTCACGCGTTCTGGCGGTGTGATCGAAGTGACCTGCAGCACAGACACGCCACTGGTTCTTTTGAAAGAGGTGGCGGTAGAGCGCGCCCTGCAAAACCTTCTGGGCAATGCACTGCGCTATGGCACGAAAGCGCGCGTAGGGCTGAGCGTGGGGCAAAAAGCGATCGTGATCTCGGTCGAAGATGACGGACCAGGTATCCCAGAAGACCAGCGCATCGCCGCGGTCAAAGCGTTCTCTCGGCTTGATACGGCACGGAATCAAAACAGTGGTACAGGCGTGGGGCTTGGGCTGGCGATTGCGGCTGACGTAGCGCGCAGTCACGGCGGTCTTCTGCGTCTTGGCGAAAGTAAGGAGTTGGGCGGCCTCAAGGCAGAACTTGTTCTGGCCCGATAGGAAGGTGGTAGGCCCGGCAGGACTTGAACCCGCAACCAAAGCGTTATGAGCGCTCTGCTCTAACCAATTGAGCTACAGGCCCTCCATGCCCCCGTGCTAGCACCGAATAGCGGGACCCTCAAGACGATCTGTCCGCAAGATTGTATGTACGCTTTCTGCACGGAATCTGTACGGATTCTGCATGCCCCGTGGACAGTCGCGGGCTGATCCTTTATCGCAAGCGCAAACCAAGATGAGGACATGCCATGACCGAGGGCAAGAATGGGCTGACCTACGCCGACGCAGGCGTTGATATTGATGCAGGCAACGCGCTGGTAGACCGGATCAAACCGGCGGCCAAGCGCACGAACCGCTCTGGCGTGATGTCGGGTCTGGGTGGCTTTGGCGCCTTGTTTGACCTGAAGGCAGCTGGATACGAAGACCCCATTCTGGTAGGTGCAACAGACGGTGTTGGCACCAAACTGCGCATCGCAATTGACACTGGTGAAGTTGGCGGCGTGGGCATCGACCTTGTTGCCATGTGCGTCAACGATCTGGTTTGCCAAGGCGCAGAGCCCTTGTTTTTCCTTGATTATTTCGCGACTGGCAAACTTGCCGTGGAAGAGGCCGCTTCGGTCGTTGACGGTATCGCAGAGGGCTGTGTCCGCTCTGGCTGCGCGCTGATCGGTGGCGAAACCGCCGAGATGCCCGGCATGTATGATGACGGCGATTTCGATCTAGCAGGCTTTGCCGTGGGCGCGATGGAGCGTGGCGCAGATCTGCCCGTGGATGTGGCCGAGGGTGACGTTCTTCTGGGCTTGGCTTCGGACGGTGTACATTCCAACGGCTATTCACTGGTTCGCAAGGTGGTCGAGATGACCGGCCTTGGCTGGGACGCCGAATGTCCGTGGTCGTCCGGCCAAACACTTGGTGCGAATCTTCTCACGCCAACAAGGCTTTACGTAAAGCAGGCGCTGGCTGCTGTACGGGCAGGGGGCGTGCATGGCTTGGCCCATATCACCGGCGGTGGCCTGACCGAAAACCTTCCGCGCGTGCTGCCCGAAGGACTGGGTGCCGAGATTAACCTGTCCTCTTGGGACCTTCCGCCGGTCTTCCGCTGGTTGGCCGAAACCGCGGACATGGCGGAATCGGAGCTTTTGAAAACCTTTAACTCTGGTATCGGCATGATCCTTGTGGTCTCGGCCGACCGTGCCGGCGCGCTGACAGAGCTTTTGGAAGCTGAAGGCGAGACCGTGACCCGCATGGGGCAGGTAGTATCGGGTGAAGGTGTCGCCTATTCCGGGGCGCTTCTGTGACCAAACGCGTCGCGATCCTGATCTCTGGTGGCGGATCCAACATGGTCACGCTGGTCGACAGCATGGTGGGCGACCACCCGGCGCGGCCAGTCCTAGTGGCCTCGAATGATCCCAATGCCGGAGGTCTGGCTAAAGCGGCGGAACGTGGCATCCCCACAGCGGCTGTCGATCACAAACCTTTCGGTAAGGACCGCGCCGCATTCGAGGCGGAACTGCTGAAACACATCGAAGCAGCCGAGCCGGATATCCTGTGCCTGGCCGGGTTCATGCGTATCCTAACGCCCGATTTTATCGCACGGTTTGAGGGTCGGATGCTGAACATCCACCCTTCTTTATTGCCTAAATACAAAGGGTTACACACGCATGCTCGTGCGCTTGAGGCTGGCGACTCCGAAGCTGGCTGCTCTGTGCATGAGGTAACCGCAGAGCTGGACGACGGACCAATCCTTGGTCAGGCCCGTGTACCGATCCTTGACGGTGATGATCCTGATACTCTGGCGCAGCGTGTGCTTCGCCAAGAGCACCTGCTTTACCCGCAAGTGTTGCGCCGTTTCGCTTCTGGAAATCGGGACATCCTGCACCTTACCTAAAGGGTTTCATTTTCTCGTGTGACCGCATACACATGAGGGCGGGATTGAAAACAACAAGAATTGGGCAAAGACCCTTTAATGCGGACACTTACGACGACTGAAGAGCTGGCAGAGTTCTGCCATCGCGCCAAATCCGGCCCCTATATCACCATCGACACAGAGTTCCTGAGGGAGCGGACTTATTATTCCAAGCTTTGTCTGGTCCAATTGGCATTGCCGGGGGACGGAGAGGCTGTTCTTGTTGACCCACTGGTCAAAGACCTGTCGCTGGATCCGCTTTACGAACTTTTCGGGAATACTGATGTCGTAAAGGTCTTCCACGCGGCGCGTCAGGATCTGGAAATCTTCTTTGTTGAAGGCAAAGTTTTCCCGCAACCGCTGTTTGACACCCAGGTCGCCGCAATGGTCTGTGGCTTTGGCGAGCAGGTGGGTTACGAAACCCTTGTTCGTAAAATCGCCAAACAGCCGTTGGATAAGTCCTCGCGCTTTACCGATTGGTCCCGTCGCCCGCTAAGCGAGGCCCAAAAGACCTATGCGTTGGCGGACGTCACACACCTAAGGGTAATCTACGAATTCCTTGCTGCCGAACTTGAAAAATCAAATCGTTACAAATGGGTAGAAGAAGAAATTAAAGTTCTCACCGACCCGGAAACCTATATCATTCGCCCGCATGAGGCTTGGAAGCGTGTTAAGACGCGCACCAACTCGGGTAAGTTCATGGCGGTCGTAAAAGAACTGGCTCAGTTCCGCGAAGGCTATGCGCAGGTACGGAATATTCCCCGGTCGCGTGTCTATAAAGATGATGCGTTGCTGGAACTAGCGTCTACTAAACCGCAAAACCCACAAGATTTGGGGCGCTCTCGTCTTCTGCTGCGAGAAGCGCGGAAGGGTGAAATCGCACAGGGTATTCTGGACGCGATTCAGGCTGCGAAAGTGATGGATCCAGCGGATTATCCCAAAGCCCCGCAGCGCAATGACAAACTGCAGGTCAATCCAGCTTTGGCCGATCTTCTTCGTGTGCTTTTGAAGTCAAAGGCCGAGAACGTAGGCGTCGCGCAGAAGCTGATCGCGACCTCGGCGGATCTGGATCAGATTGCTGCCGGAAAACGTGATGTTGCTGCGCTAAGTGGTTGGCGCGCCGAGGTTTTTGGTGATGACGCGTTGCGTTTGTGCAAGGGAGAATTGGCCCTTCGAGCCAAGGGTGCCACTGTCGAAGTGATCGAACTTTAACGGCGTACGGACCGCGCGTTATTCGCACCACGGATAACGATGCTGCGCACGCCGGACAGTTCTTGGTCCGTCAGGAACATCGCAGCTGCAATCTCGCGCGAGGCTTGTGTGCCTTGAATCTGGTTGGTCAGAGGCTCTGCAACCCGGAATTGGATTGTCAAAACTCCATCAACGGGAACTCCGCGGTTCTCGGCGATTAGCGCAGGCTGCCAGTATCCCTGCCACTGTGTCAGGCCGACGGTGTTCACAATTGCACCACCGGGGGCGCGGTCGACGCGTACGCTTTGAATTTGCGCGATCAGCGGTCGGGAATCGATGATACCGCCGGGCACCTCTTGAACCACGACTTTCACTTCCTTGTCCCGGCCAAACCAGTTCAGCGGGTTCAGGCGTGACGAACAGGCAGAGGTCACAAGAACAATCGACAGGACGGCCAACAATGAAACGCGTGACATGGGAACTCCTTTGATCCGTACCCAAGGGGTTAGCCGAAACCACGCGGCTTGAAAAGACAGTAGAGCAGGGTCTGGACCTTTTGCTGTCAAAGGCCTAGGTCAAGCCGGCAACATCAAGTGAGGGCATCATGGCCAGCGAAGCCTTTGAAGAGATCGTCGAAACCTTTGAATTCCTGGACGACTGGGAGGACCGGTATCGGACCGTGATTGACATGGGCAAGGATATGGATCCGCTGGAAGATGCCTTGCGCGTTCCAGCCACCAAAGTGGACGGTTGCGCCAGCCAAGTCTGGCTTGTCCCCGAAATCGAAGGTGAGGGCCCAACGGCCACGTTCCGCTTCCGCGGTGACAGTGACGCGATGATTGTCCGTGGTTTGATTGCCGTTCTGAAGGCGCTTTACTCTGAGCAGACCATAGAACAGGTGCTTGCGGTAAACGCATCGGAAGAACTGGGCCGTCTTGGCCTGAACGACCACCTGTCTGCGCAGCGCTCTAACGGGCTGCGTGCGATGGTAGAACGCATTCAGCAGGTTGCGGCTAAGGCCTGATCCGCGCCAGTTCTGGTGTCAGTTCGCCATAGCCTGTCGCCCGGTGTTCGAACTCCAACCCAAGTCGCGCAGCGCAAACGCTGGCCTTTTCGGTTAGGGCAGGATCGTCCGTCTGGGCGAGGTGAACCAGTTTGGTGTAGTTCCCGAAATAGGTTTCAAGAAGGTCTGGATAGCGGTCTAATCCAAGCGGTTTCCAGACAAACGCGTCGAACTGGCGAACCAGAAAATCGGTCAGATAGAAGGCGGTGAACTCTTCTCGCGCTTCAAACGTTTCGACACCGTCAAAGAAGGCATAGCAATGGGGGCCAGCCATCATTTTAACCCCTAGGTCTTCGCAACGCTGTTGCAACTGACCGCCAGTACCGCAGTCGGCGTAAACGACGAAAATCTCATCGTAATTCGGCCGATGTTCGAGAACGGCTGCTTCGACTGCATCAGGGATGCCTTGCGGACTGTTGTGTAAAATCGCGGGCAGGCAATGCAGGGCCAGATGCGTCCAGCCGTTCGCCTCGATCACGGCAAGAATCTCACGAGCCAGCGCACCGCATGCTAGCAGAAGCGTTTTCGCCTCGGCAGCGCCCGTGTTCAGTCCTTTTTCAGTGAGGATTTTGTCGTCGATGCGCACGTCAGCCACGCATGAAGCGGACCAGAACCGCCGCAGCCAGTAGGGCAGGGATCAGCGCCGTGCTCGCGACCTCGTGTTCGACGAAGAACGCCACGGTCACGCCCGCCGCGATCAAGACCACCAACAGTAACATCAAAAGCCGTTTTACTGGCATGGTTCGCATCTGCCCTTCATAAGGACCCTACGCGCATCAGCGCTGGCTGATCAGGTCCTTTGCAACTTCCACGGCGACAGCGGCGTCCCTGCAATAGGAATCCGCGCCGATGGCGGTGCCGAACTCTTCATTCAAAGGTGCGCCACCGACCATGACGATATATTTGTCGCGTTTTCCCTGCGCTGCAAGTTCTTCGATGACCGTTTTCATATAGGGCATCGTGGTTGTCAGCAGGGCAGACATGCCAAGAATGTCGGCGTCAAATTCTTCCAGAGCGGCGATATATTCTTCGGCCGAGTTGTTGATCCCGATGTTCATTACCTCGAAACCAGCACCTTCCATCATCATGGTGACAAGGTTCTGGCCGATATCGTGGATGTCGCCTTTGACGGTGCCGATAACCATCTTGCCCATGCGCGGTGCGCCGGTGTCAGCCAGCAAAGGCTTCAGGATCGCCATACCCGCCTTCATCGCCTTGGCGGCCATCAGAACCTCGGGCACGAAGAGGATACCATCGCGGAAATCGTTGCCCACGACAGTCATGCCGCCAACCAATGCTTTGGTCAGGACGTCATAGGGCATCCAGCCACGTTCGAGCAGGATATTTACGCCTTCGACAACTTCTTCATCCAGACCGTCATACAGGTCGTCCTGCATCTGGGGGACAAGTTCATCATCGGGCAGTTCCGACAGGATAATATCTTCTTCTTCTGACATTTTCCTGATCCTCAAAAGGTTTCGCGTTCCCTGCCGTATACTGACTTTTTTCAGTTTGGAAACGCGAAATCGACGAATAGTTTTTATGAGTTGTGATCATATTCAGGCTGTAACCGTTTGAATATGATCACTAAGAGCAGGCGATGCCCCTAGTTTTGGACCTGCTCATCCGCGGCGACGACGGCGCGTGCGCGTGGGGGCCACGTCATCACCGGTGCCATCGCTGGCTGAAGAAAAGCCACCAAGCTTCGCGGTGATTTCTTCCAGCGTCGGGCGGTCGCCTTTTGGACGCGTTTCCAATGCCTCACGCATCGAAGACAGGTGCTCCGGCATCGTGCCACAGCAGCCGCCGATGATCGCAACACCACAGTCGCGGGCCAAACAGGCGTAGTCTGCCATCAGTTCGGGCGTGCCATCATAGTGGATGTGACCGTCGTGGTATTTCGGGATGCCCGCGTTGCCCTTGGCGATCAACGGACGTTCAGTGCCCGAAGCCACAAACCCAAGCGCGGTGCGCAGCAGGTCAGAGGCGCCCACGCCACAGTTTGCACCATAAGCGACTGGCGGATTGTCCAGCTTTTCAACCAGTGCGGCCATGTCGGCAGAGGTCACGCCCATCATGGTACGGCCCGCGGTATCAAAGCTCATGGTGCCACACCAAGGCATGTCAGCCATGGCAAAGGCTTTGGCTGCGGCTTTGAATTCTTCCGGGGCAGAGATGGTTTCAACCCACAGAACGTCAACGCCACCGTCTTTCAGGGCTTCTGCCTGTTCGTGGAACATTTCGACGGCGCCATCAAAGGACAAGGTGCCCATCGGCTCCATGATTTCGCCGGTGGGGCCGACCGAACCCGCTACGATGATCTCACGGTCGCAGGCGTCGGCAACTTCACGGCCAATCTCGGCGCCGGCGATGTTCAACTCGCGCACGCGGTTTTCGGCGTTGTGCAGTTTCAGGCGCGATGCGTTGCCGCCAAAGGTGTTGGTCAGGAACAGGTCCGAGCCCGCGTTTACAGCACCGCTGTACAGCTTCTTGATATTGGCTGGCTCGTCCACGTTCCAAAGTTCCGGCGCATCACCAGAGCTAAGCCCCATGTTGAACAGGTTCGTCCCCGTTGCGCCATCGGCCAGCAGCCATTCACGGGTTTCCAGCATGCGGGACAGAGCGTTGCTCATTTCAGAGTATCCTTTGGGAGCGTCAGATTCATCGGGGCGGATGCCACGAAACCTGCGGATTGGCAAATGCAAATTGGAACATAAAAATATGAGCGGCGCTCATGTTGGAGCGCCGCTCATAAATTCGAATTGCAGTTCGAGGCTTAGACCTCGTTCATGATCTGCTCTTTGGCAACGATCGCCAGTTCGGCCATTTGGGCGCGAATGGTGGCTTCGTCGGCCTTGTCGCCCAGATCACCAGCAACCTTGCGGAAGACGTCTTCGTGACCGGCTTCTTCAAAGTCCGACTTCACCACTTCGGCGGCATAGGCTTTTGCGTCGTCGCCGGTTTTGCCCAGAAGCTCTGCTGCCCACAGGCCAAGCAGTTTGTTGGCACGCGCTGCGGCTTTGAACTTCATTTCTTCATCATGGGCGAATTTGTTTTCGAAGGCGTTTTCGCGATCGTCGAAGGTGGTCATCACTTGATCCCCTTAATCAATAGTGTCGGACGGAGTTTTACAGAACTGACAGGTGGCCTCAAGAGCGGCAAAAGCGTTTTCTCGCCAAAACTTGCCCTGCCTTGCCGCAGGGCGTAAAGAGCGAGGCATTCCGCCGGGTCATTTGATTCCCGGCCTATACGCGTTGGAGAGACAATGGCCCGTCGCAAGAAGATATACGAAGGCAAGGCAAAGATCCTGTACGAAGGCCCCGAACCGGGTACTTTGGTCCAGTATTTCAAAGACGACGCGACCGCGTTTAACGCTGAAAAGAAAGACGTAATTGAAGGAAAGGGCGTGTTGAACAACCGCCTGTCCGAGTACTTCATGCTGGGTCTGAACAACATCGGTGTGCCGACCCACTTCCTGCGTCGCATCAACATGCGCGAACAGCTGATCCGCTCTTGCGAGATCATTCCGCTGGAAGTCATCGTGCGTAACTTTGCCGCTGGCTCGATTTCCAAGCGTTTGGGCATCGAAGAGGGGACTCAGCTGCCGCGCCCGATCATCGAGTTCTCTTACAAAGATGATTCCCTCGGCGACCCGCTGGTCCCGGAAGAGTATATCACCGCCTTTGGCTGGGCTTCGCAGCAGGATCTGGACGACATCGTGTCGATCGCGATCCGTGTGAATGATTACCTGTCGGGCGTCATGTATGGCGTCGGCATCAAGCTGATCGACTTCAAGATCGAAATCGGCCGCATCTATGACGGTGACTTCATGCGCCTTGTCGTGGCGGATGAAATCAGCCCCGACAGCTGCCGCCTATGGGACATCAAAACCGGTGAGAAACTAGACAAAGACGTGTTCCGCCGCGACCTGGGCAACCTGACCGACGCTTATACAGAAGTCGCGCGCCGTTTGGGGGTGATGCCCTCGAACGTAACCCCCGCAACCAAACCGACGCTGATCAACTAAAAGGACCGCACCCGATGAAAGCTCGTGTACATGTCATGCTGAAAAACGGTGTTCTGGACCCGCAGGGTGAAGCCGTTCGTCACGCCTTGGGTTCGCTTGGGTTTGACGGTGTTGAATCGGTGCGCCAAGGTAAGGTCATCGAGCTGGAGCTGGCCGAAACAGACGCCGCGAAAGCCGAGGAATCGGTGAAGGCCATGTGCGAAAAGCTGCTGGCCAACACTGTGATCGAAAGCTACGCGGTCGAGCTGGACTAAAGCCCTTCGCCCGCACCACACCGGAGGTGACCATGCGGGCAGCGGTTTTACGCGCTTATAACGAAGATTTGTCATTAGAGCAGGTCGCTGATCCTCAGTGCCCTGCCGATGGCGTTGTGCTGCAGGTCGAGGCTTGCGGCGTTTGCCGTTCCGACTGGCATGGTTGGGTTGGTGAACATCCGCGCGTGAAACCCGGTCAGATCCCGGGACATGAATACTGCGGCACGGTGGTAGAGGCCGGGCCACAGTCGACCTATAAGGTCGGGGATCATCTGGTCGCACCTTTCATTTTGGCCTGTGGGACGTGTCCGTCCTGTCAGTCAGGTCATCAGAACACCTGTCCAAACCAACGCTTGCCGGGGTTCATCGAACCGGGCGCCTTCGCGGAATATATCGCTGTTCCATTCGACCATAATCTTGCACGCCTGCCGGAAAGCCTTTCACCCACAGTTGCTGCCGGACTTGGGTGTCGCGTCACGACCGCTTGGCATGCCCTGACGGGTCGTGCAGCGTTGGCAGGAGGAGAGTGGCTGGCGGTCCACGGAACGGGCGGGGTTGGCCTGTCTGCGATGCTGCTTGGTAAAGCTCTGGGCGCGCATGTGGTCGTGGTCGACATTGTGCAGGAGAAACTGGACCACGCGCTTGGCCTTGGGGCGGACGCTGCGGTGAACGCCAGCGAAGGTGACGTGGCAGAGCAAATCAAGGAAATCACTGGGGGCGGTGCGCATGTCAGCGTCGAAGCCCTTGGAATTGAAGTGACGGTCAACGCCTCGTTGGAGTGCCTGCGTCCCTTGGGGCGTCATGTTCAAGTGGGCCTTCCAACCGGCCACACCGCCCGCATGGATATCAATATGAGCGCGATCTATCAGGGCAACCTTGCTGTTTATGGTACCCGAGGCATGCCTTCTTGGCGTTATCCAAGCCTGTTGGGGTTGATAGAAAGCGGACAGGTGGATATGACGCCGCTAATCGCCCGCGAAATCGGTCTGTCGGGTGCCAGCGAAGAGCTGCGCGCGTTCAACGGTCCGACACCTCCGGGTGTTGCCGTGATTACGGATTTTAAAGCCTGACGAAAGGATCCGCCCGATGAAAGCTGCCGTCATTCAGTTCCCTGGCTCTAACTGCGACCGCGACATGGCGGTGGCGCTGGAAGGGGTTGCCGGTAACGGACAGGTCTCGACCGTATGGCACAAGGAAACGTCGCTGCCCGAGGGGCTGGACGTTGTTGCCATTCCGGGTGGTTTCTCTTTCGGTGACTACCTGCGCTGCGGGGCGATTGCCGCGCGTTCGCCGATTGCCAAGGCGGTAATCGAGTTTGCCAACAAAGGTGGCTTTGTTCTGGGTGTTTGCAATGGCTTTCAGGTTCTGACCGAAACCGGCCTTCTGCCGGGTGCGCTGATGCGCAATGCCGGGCTGAAGTTCATCTGCAAGGATGTCGGCCTGAAGGTCGAAACCACCGACAGCGCCTTCACCAGCAGCTATCAGAAGAGGCAAGAGATTTCGGTCCCCGTTGCGCACCATGATGGTAACTACGTCGCAGATGACGAGCTGTTGGCAAAACTGCGCGGGGAAGACCGGATTGCCTTCACCTACACCGACAATCCCAATGGCTCGGTCGCGGATATAGCCGGTGTTCTAAGCGAAAACCGTCGTGTGCTTGGCATGATGCCTCACCCAGAGCGTTGTACCGAAAAGGCGCATGGTGGCACCGATGGGGCGGCGATGTTCCGCTCAATTCTGGATGCGATGGCGACTGCCTAATGCTTGTCGCGCCTTCGCCTAGGGCGTAGGCTTTGGCCATGGTCAACAACCCGATCAAGGAGTTTCGTGTCGTGTCCGGTCATATTGGCTGGGCGCGCAGGCTTTTTGTTTTGATCATGATCATCATGGCGGTCTCGGTCGTTGTTGTGACCAATAGCCTGCTGACAGAACGCTTTACCGAACGGACCCGAACCCTGGCGCAGGTCCGGGTGGCGCTTTATTCCGGCAACCTGATGTCTGAGGTTCAAAGAGCCTCCATCGTTCCGCTGCTGCTGTCACGCGACCCCGCGCTAATCGGTGCGCTGAATTCAGGCGATTTCTCTTCGACGTCACAGCGACTGATTTCCTATGTCGAGGAAATCGGTGCGGCCTCGCTTCTGTTGCTGGATGCCGATGGCAAGGTGGTGGCTGCCAGCAATCGGCAATTGCTTGGCAGTGATCTGTCAGACCAACCCTTTTTCCTAGCCACCGCAGACAATCAGGACACGGTGTTCGTGTCCTTTGAGACAGAGAAGGGCGACTATGAATTTGCCTATTCCCGGCAGGTTCGCAGCGAGAATAGCACCGTCGGTGTTGTGGTCGTCGAGGTTGACCTTGCGCAGTTCGAACAACGTTGGGCGGGGATTTCGGACGCAGTTGCTGTCATCGACAGTACAGGTCGTATCCTTTTGGCGACAGAGCCGCGTTGGCGGGGCCTGACAATCGAAGAAGCTTTGAAGGTCCGGTCCGCCCCGACCGCGATCGAGCGCGCGATCCGCGTGACCTCTGACTGGGGGGTATTGCCGACAGACCTGTATTCACCAGAATCGCAGGTCATGCGGAACGAGGTCGCGATGCCATTCGAAGGCTGGCAATTGGTGTCCTTCACCACTTTTGCCTCGGTCCGCGAAAGGGTGAACACCTTCCTCGCGTTAGAGATCATGGGTTTCGCGATCCTTCTGGCGTTTTCCTTCTATTTCCTGTCGCGCCGGGCGCAGTCGCGATCAATCTTTTTCCAGCGAGAGTCGGCAGAGCTTCGCCAGTTGAACGCACGCTTGCAGCGGGAAATCGCCGAGCGGGAACGGGCCGAAAAGAACCTTGAGGTTGCCGAGCAAACGCTTGAGCAAAGCTCGAAACTTGCCGCATTGGGTGAGATGTCGGCAGCAGTCAGCCATGAGCTGAACCAGCCTCTGGCCGCGATGAAAACCTATCTGGCTGGGGCGCGCCTGTTGCTGGAACGCAAACGCGGGGAAGAGGCGCTGACATCGTTCCATAGGATCGACGATCTGATTGAACGTATGGGGGCGATTACCCGTCAGCTGAAATCCTATGCCCGAAAGGGTGGAGAGGCGTTTGAACCCTTTGATTTAAGGGAATCCCTGTCGACTAGCCTGTCGATGATGGAGCCTCAATTGCGGTCTCGGGACGTTCGGATCAGCCGAAGCGTGCCTTCGGAGCCGGTCTTCGTGATGGGTGACCGTTTGCGGGTCGAACAGGTCATCATCAACCTGCTGCGCAACGCCATCGATGCCACCAAGGTCGTTAGCGACGCCGAGATCGAATTGATCCTGTCCGTCGGTGAAACCGCCACGCTGACCGTACGCGACAATGGTCACGGGATTGATAATCTGGATGACCTTTTTGAACCATTTTACACGACCAAGCAGCCCGGCGATGGCACGGGTCTTGGGCTTGCCATTTCCTCTGGTATCGTGAACGACCTTGGAGGACGCCTGACGGCCCGGAACGGGGACGAGGGCGGAGCAGTATTTGAAATGCAGTTGCCGTTGCTGGATGACAGCATGGCCGCAGCAGAGTGATCGAGGCTAGAAAAATGAACCGCTCGATGAAAATTGCGATTGTAGATGACGAACAGGACATGCGTCAGTCGATCAGCCAATGGCTGGCGCTAAGTGGATTTGAGACCGAAACCTATGCGTCGGCGCAGGATGCGTTGAAGGCGATCGGTTCAGACTACCCCGGTGTGGTTGTGACCGACATCAAGATGCCCGGCATGGATGGAATGGCCTTTCTGAAGCGCCTGATGTCTACCGACAGCACTTTGCCCGTCATCATGATCACCGGTCATGGCGACGTACCGATGGCCGTCGAGGCGATGCGTATGGGCGCCTACGACTTCATGGAAAAGCCGTTCAACCCCGACCGGATGAGTGAGCTTGCTAAGCGCGCCATTCAGGCCCGTCGTTTGACGCTGGACAACCGTGCTTTACGACGCGAGTTGTCCGATGGTTCGGTTCTGATGAAGAAGTTGATCGGGCGCTCTGATCCGATGGATCGTCTGCGCGAGGATATTCTTGATCTGGGGCAGGCGGACGGTCACGTCCTGATCGAAGGTGAAACCGGCACAGGTAAGACCCTTGTTGCGCACGCGCTTCACGCCGTTGGTCCAAGGGCAGGGCGCAAGTTCGTTCACGTCTCCTGCGCGGCTTTCGAAAGTGAAGATCTGGCCAAGCGCCTGTTCGGTCCCGTCGAAGAGGGTGAGACCCTGCCATTGGCAGAAGAGGCCCGTGGCGGCACGCTGTGCCTTGAGGATATCGAAGCGCTAAGTCAGCCATTGCAAGCCCGTCTGCTGACTTTCATCAACGATCAGGGCACGCCGGCCGAAACCCGGATCATCGCGGTGTCCAACCTGCAAGAGCAGGGCAAAACCTGCGAAGACGTCCTGCGTCCCGATCTGTTCTACCGCCTTGCGGCGATGAAGATCACCGTGCCGCCGCTGCGCCAACGTGGTGAGGACGTGCTGACCCTTTTCAACCGCATGAGCGAACAGTTCGCCGAGGAATACGGCTGCGACGCGCCGGAAGTCACTGCACAGGAAGCGGCCCAGTTGCTGCAAGCCCCGTGGCCGGGAAATGTGCGTCAATTGATCAATGTCGCCGAACGCGCCGTGTTGCAGAACCGTCGTGGTACGGGCAGCATCTCTTCGCTGTTGATGGCCGATAACGAAGAAATGCAGCCGGTGATGACCACTGAAGGCAAACCTTTGAAGGAATATGTCGAAGCGTTTGAGCGTATGCTGATCGACAACACGATGCGACGTCACAAGGGCTCTATCGTGAATGTCATGGAAGAGCTTTGCCTTCCCAGACGTACGCTGAACGAGAAAATGGCAAAATACGGTTTAAGCCGAGCGGATTACCTTTAATACCGCGTCTGAAAAAAGCCCATTGTATTTCCTACAACTTCCCCGGTATGGTCGCCTGAGGTAAGTCCGTTTTCATTCGGGCGACCGCCAACAGTTTTTCTGGATAGGCGCTGGCCGCTTTTTTGACAGGCCGCGATGACAGACCGACAACCGACCCGTTTTGGGTCAAACAGAATTGTCCCGCGTGGCAGACACCGGGCCTTTACCAACGGATGCCGTGATCGGCGTCGGAGATAAACCGCGATGCAACGCGTGCGAACGAACAGGCAGACGACAGGCAGGCTTACAGCCGCCGGTACCGGCCGCGTTACGCCCGCTTTCGCCCAAACAAGACACCATCTGACACGACCCAGCCCACTGCGGCGAGGGTTTGATCCGTGGTGCAAAGAGTTCAAATGGCAAAGAAAATGCTCATCGACGCCACCCACGCGGAGGAATGCCGTGTTGTGGTGGTCGACGGAAATAAGGTCGAAGAATTCGACTTTGAAAGTGCAAACAAGCGCCAGCTAGCTGGCAACATTTACCTAGCAAAAGTTACCCGGGTTGAGCCGTCTCTTCAGGCGGCGTTCGTTGACTACGGCGGAAACCGTCACGGTTTCCTGGCGTTCTCGGAAATCCACCCGGACTATTACCAGATCCCTCAGGCAGACCGCGAAGCGCTGCTTGAAGAAGAGCGCGCCTACGCTGAGGCAATGGCCGAAGAAGAGGCCAAGCCGAAACGTTCGCGTTCGCGCCGTCGTTCGCGCTCTAAAGCCTCGAAGGCCAAGGCCGAAGAGGCCGTAGAAGCTAACGACGTCTCTGAAGAGGCAACAGATACCGAGATCAAGGGGATGGATGTCATCGACCTTGGCCCGGAAGAGGAAGAGACATCCGCTCTGGTAGTCGACCAAGCTGCCGCGCCTGCAGAGGATGTTGCAGAGGAACAGGCCTCTGAGGACGCACAGGCCGAAGAACCTGAAGCAGATACACCTTCGGCCAAGGCGTCGTCGGTTGTTTCAGATGACGCGGTAGTGACCGAAGAAGTCGAGGGCGCGTCGGAAGAAGCGACAACAGAAGAAGCGTCTGAACCGGTCGAAGAAGTCGCCGAAGAAGCCCCGGCAGAAGAAGTCGTCGCCGAGGAAGCGGGAGCTGACGAAGCATCTGAAGAGAACTCGGCCGAGGCATCCGCAGAGGCGGAAGCGGAAGAGGTTTCTGAAGAAGACGACGACGCCAATGGCGACGAAGGTGACGATGGTCTGGACGCGTCTGAAAAGGACGAGAACATCGAATCCGTCGCCGACGAAGATGTCAGCGAGGAAATTCGCCCACGCAAACCGCGGGCGCGTCGTTACAAGATTCAAGAGGTCATCAAGGTTCGCCAGATTCTGCTGGTGCAGGTTGTCAAAGAAGAGCGTGGCAACAAGGGCGCGGCCCTGACCACGTATCTGTCGCTGGCAGGCCGCTATTGCGTTCTGATGCCGAACACTGCACGTGGCGGTGGCATTAGCCGTAAGATCACCAACGCTGCTGACCGTAAGAAGCTGAAAGATATCGCGGGTGAGATTGAGGTTCCGGAAGGTGCTGGCCTGATCATCCGTACCGCAGGTGCCAAACGCACCAAATCCGAGATCAAGCGCGACTATGAATACCTTCAGCGCCTGTGGGAGCAGATCCGTGAGCTGACCCTGAAATCGGTTGCTCCGGCGCCGATTTATGAAGAGGGCAACTTGATCAAACGGTCGATCCGCGACTTGTATGCGCGCGAAATCGACGAGGTATTGGTGGAAGGCGAGGCCGGGTATCGCACGGCCAAGGACTTCATGAAGATGATCATGCCGTCCCACGCCAAGAAGGTGAAACAGTACCAGGATCCGCTGCCGCTGTTCGCGCGGTATCAGGTCGAAAGCTACCTGTCGGGCATGTTCAACCCGACCGTTCAGCTGAAGTCTGGCGGCTATATCGTTATCGGTGTGACCGAGGCGCTTGTGGCCATCGACGTCAACTCTGGCCGGGCGACCAAGGAAGGCTCGATTGAGGAAACCGCGCTGAAGACCAACCTGGAGGCGGCTGAAGAAGTGGCACGCCAACTGCGTCTGCGTGACCTAGCCGGTCTGATTGTGATCGACTTCATCGACATGGACGAGCGTAAGAACAACAACGCCGTCGAAAAGCGGATGAAGGACAAGCTGAAAACTGATCGTGCCCGCATTCAGGTGGGTCGTATCAGCGGTTTTGGCCTTATGGAAATGTCCCGCCAGCGCCTGCGCCCGGGTATGATCGAGGCGACAACGCAGCCGTGCCCGCATTGCCATGGCACGGGGCTTCTGCGCTCGGACGATAACGTTGCTTTGGGCATCCTGCGTCAGCTGGAAGAAGAAGGCGTTCGCGGTAAATCGAAGGAAGTTCTGGTCAAGGCGCCTGTGGCGATTGCCAACTACCTGATGAACCAGAAGCGCGAACATATCGCCCAGATCGAAGCGCGCTATGGCATCTCGATCCGGATCGAAGCCGATGGGCACATGATCAGCCCGGACTTTGAGATCGAACGCTTCAAGACCGCCACACGCAATGTGCCGGTTGCATCGGCTCCTGTGATCTCGATCGACATGCCTGAAATGCCCGAGGCCGAAGAGGCGCCGGAAGAGACAGCAGAGGACGAAGACGCACCCAAGAAGAAGCGCCGTCGCCGTCGCCGTCGTCGTGGTCGGAAGCCGACCGACGGAGCCGAGAACCAGACAGAAGCGGAAGAAGATCAGGAAGAAGCCTCCGAGGAGGCTTCTGACGGCGAAGAGTCTGAAGCTCCTTCGGAAGAGGCAACTGAAGAAGAAAAGCCCAAGCGCAAGCGCCGTTCGCGTTCTCGCCGTCGCAAGACGCAGGACGATGACGCTGAAAGCACGTCTGAAACGGACGCCGCAGAAGGGGCTGATAAGGCTGACGCGCCTGAGACAACGGAAGAGGACGCGTCTGAGACTGCGGAAGAACCGGCCGTCGATGCTGTAGAAGAAACGGCCGAGGAAGCAGTTGAAGCGGAAGCGCCTGCGGAAGAGGTTGCCTCGGAAGAGCCTGAAGCGGTTGAAGAGCCTTCGGCTGAAGAAGATCCTGCCGTCGAGGAAGAGCCAGAACTGGTTGCGTCGGAAGCTGTCGCCGAATCTGTAGAAGAGGCCGCGACAGCAGCGGTAGACGAACCACCCAAACCGAAACGTCGTGGATGGTGGTCTCGCGGCTAACGCCATCAAGTGAAAGCTGCCCCGGCCATTGGTCGGGGCAATTTTCTTTGGGCACCAATGCACGCAAACGTGACGCCGTTTTTAGGTGACCTTCGGGGCGCGCGCTCATAAGTTCAGTCCGACAAAGGATGGAATATGTTCGGAATTGAAATCATCGATGCGGGACTGCTCCCAGCTCTGCTGATCGCACTTTTGGCCGGGGTGCTGAGTTTTCTCAGCCCCTGCGTGTTGCCAATCGTCCCGCCGTATCTTGCCTATATGAGTGGCGTTAGCATGCAGGACTTGTCCGAAGGACAGCAAGCGTCAAGGCGTGCGTTGTTTTCGGCGCTTTTCTTTGTGCTGGGCCTGTCGACTGTCTTTCTGTTCTTAGGATTTGCCGCTTCGGCCTTCGGGGCGTTCTTCCTGCAAAACCAGCAGTATTTCAATTACGGCGCGGGGGCAGTTGTCAGTATCTTCGGCCTGCACTTTCTGGGCGTCATCAACATTCCGTTTCTGAACCGCGAGGCCCGCATTGATGCAGGTGACCAAGGCGGTTCGGCCTTCGGGGCCTATCTGCTTGGGCTGGCGTTTGCCTTTGGCTGGACACCCTGTATCGGCCCGCAACTTGGGGCAATCCTGTCGATGGCCGCAAACGAGGCAGATCTGGCTCGGGGTACCTTGTTGCTGGCTGTCTATGCTTTGGGTCTAGGCGTTCCTTTCCTATTGGTGGCGGCCTACTTCCCGCGCCTCAAAGGGCTGATGGGCTGGATGAAGCGCCATATGAAGGTAATTGAACGCGTCATGGGGCTTCTTCTTCTCGTCGTTGGTCTGCTGATGCTGACCGGCGGGTTTGCCCGTATGTCCTATTGGCTGCTGGAAACATTTCCGGCGCTGGCTCTTGTCGGCTGATCTTCCCTTCGTGCGCCATCCGTCTATGATCCCCTGAAACGGGGAGCGCAGGCAAAGCAAATGGCCGAAAAGTCCGACACGACGGTGCTGAAACGGAGGGTGTTCTACATCCCCGGATATGACCCGTTTCCTCCTCGTAGATATCGCGAAATCTATCGACGCGAAGGGGCAGCACAGGCGCAGATCGCTGGCTACGAGTTGAAGATGGTCAATCGCCAATCTGGCGAAGGGTTTGGCTGGTCTGCTGAGCTAACAGAAGATGGTCAGACTTCGACTGTTGAGGTCGAAGTTCTTGAATGGGCCGATATCGTTCAGGCGTCGATGAATGCTGGGGTCTTGGCGACCTATGGCCAGCTTTTGGTGACCACTTATCGCTATCTTGCGAGCGGAGCGCTTTTTCGGCTGATGCGCCTGCGAAAGGGACCGGTGATCGCCGCCCTATATCCGGTTGTCCTGCTTTTGATCCAATTGATACTGGCACTTTTGGTGGCGCGGTTTGCCGGTGCGATCCTTGCCATCAGCGGTATTCCGTGTGTCGGTTGGCTTGGCCTGGCAGCAGTTTGGCCAGTGCTCCACCTTTTCCGGAAGTGGGATAACAAGCTTTTTGCCTATTACCTGATGCATGATTATGCGTTTTCAGCCCGTTGGAACGGCGCTTATCCCAAACAGTTGCAAGATCGGTTGTCGTCCTTCAGGGACCGGATCGAGGCTGCCTTGGACGAAGACATCGAAGAGGTTCTGGTAATCGGCCATTCGTCAGGAGCCTACCTCGGAGTTTCAGTGATGGCTGGGCTACAGACAGGGCAGGGGCCGAAGGTGGCCTATCTGTCGCTTGGGCAAGTGGTGCCGATGGTCAGCTTCCTGCCCAAGGCAACAGAGTTGCGCCGCGGCCTGCGGATCCTATCTGAGCGTAATGACATCTTCTGGCTGGATGTTTCTGCGCCGGGGGACGGGTGTTCCTTTGCGCTGTGCGATCCTGTCGCTGTGAGCGGGGTATCGACAAACAAGCAGCGTGGACCTTTGGTTTTATCAGCCGCCTTCACGCAGACCTTAAGCCCTGAACGATACAAAGCCCTGCGTTGGCGGTTCTTCCGTCTTCACTTCCAGTATCTTTGCGCCTTCGACAATCCCGAAGGGTATGACTATTTCCAAATCACAGCGGGTGCGAAAACCTTGGAAGATCGTTTCGCCGATCGTACAGCTTCTGCCAGTCGTATAGAGGCCCCGAGATCAGGCTATAGGAGCGTCACATGATCCGGCCGCCAAAGCCCAAATCACGGGAAGCCAAAGTGTCTTTGTGGCGCTACGTGCGGCTTTTTCGCAAGGATATCTTGTCTGCTCAACCCGAACGTCTGTACCGCGCCAAAATGGCTGTGATGCGCACACCGTTTTTCTGGTCATTCATGATCAATCAGACCGAGTTGGTCGAAACGGTTTTGAAAAAACGCCCCGAAGACTTTCCTAAATCCCGCCGTTTTGCCGAAGGGGTCAGCCCGCTGTTGGGGCAGTCGGTCTTTAATACCAATGGCAAGACATGGGCGCGTCAGCGGCGCATCATCGACCCCGCCTTTGAGCATGGAAGATTAAAAGACAGCTTTGACACGGTTTGCGATGCGGCACGTGCCGCAAGCGACCGGCTGGATCAAGGATCGATCGACGTCGAACCCTTTACCAGCCATGCTGCCGCCGACATCATATTTCGCGCGCTATTTTCGATCCCGATTGATGCCCCTGATGCAGAATTGATTTATCAAGAGTTTCAGGACTACCAATCCACGCAACCCTTGTTGAATCTTGCCGCATTTCTACCGCTACCGGGCTGGTTGCCCCGGTTTCATCGGCGCAAGACAAAACAGTCAGCACGACGCCTGCGCGCCTTGATCCTGCGCCTGACCAAAGCGCGCGCAGACAAGATTGCGGCGGGAAATGCTCCTGACGATCTTTGCACCAAGATCATGACCTATTCGGACCCCGAAACCGGAGAGAAGTTCTCGGCTGAAGAGATGGTCGATCAGGTTGCGATTTTCCTTCTCGCTGGACATGAAACGTCGGCTTCGGCGGTGGCATGGTCGCTTTATCTGCTTGCTTTGTCCCCGGAAACGCAGTCGGCACTACGCAAAGAGGCGCAGGAATTCTGGGCGGCACCAGCGTTTTCAAAACTATCGGATTTCAAGGAAACGAGGGCGGTTTTCCGCGAGACCATGCGCCTGTACCCACCCGTTCCGATGATGGTTCGGGAATCCACGCAGCCAGAGGTTTTTCGAGACCGCAAAGTCCCAACTGGCAGCCAGATCGTGATCAGCCCCTGGCATTTGCATCGCAATGATCGGTATTGGCCCGATCCCGACGCATTCTGTCCTGAGCGCTTCAATGATCCAGAACAGCGTGACGCGGTGCGGTCTGCCTTTCTTCCTTTTTCTGCCGGTCCTCGCGTTTGTCCCGGGGCGGGTTTCGCCATGATGGAGGCCTGTTTGCTGATTTCACGTATCTTGGCAGATTGGGATGTTAGTCCTGTTGAGGGACATATTCCGCAGCCCTCTGCCTACCTGACGGTTCGGTCAGCCAATGGAATACATCTACGATTTTGGTCTCGCGCTTAGGTTTTAGCGAATGTTTTCCCAGAAGTACTCAACCTAGGGGCTATAGAGGTGAGTCTTTTTTGCCGCAGGTTTAAAGATGATTAACCGCTAATTAACGCCAAGTTTTGAAATGTGGCAGAAATATGGTTTCCTGATAGCACACCTAATCACATAAAAAAATAGGTTGAGGCATGGGTGGCAGTATCAAAACTATGGCGCGGAAAACCGCGCTCTTCGGGCGTTTCTGGCGTAAATCTTCAATTCTCTCTGCGGGTGGCAGAGAGCTTTCTGGCAAGCGGCCAATTCGCCGTAAAGAATTGATGGAATTGTGTAAAAAGGACCTGCAGCAGGCCTGTCATGAACATGAAGACAAGCTGATGCAGATAGGTGAGGTGCGTTTGCGTAGCCGCATTCGAACTGCAATCACCAGCTAGGTTTTTGACAAGCGCCTTTTTAAGTCATTGAGCACATGAAGCCGGATCGCCGAGGCCAGCCCTAGGCGGTCGCCTCTGTCTGCATCAATTTGTGCGGCGAGTTCGTTAATAGGAATATTGCGCCGTTCAGCGATTTGCCGGAACTCAGACCAAAACTCTTTTTCCAACGAGACGCTGGTGCGATGCCCGCGCAGGGTCAGCGAATGCTTTTCGGGGCGTTCGCTCATGTGTCGTCCCGCTTGTGCCCGTCAAGAAAAGTGACCGAGCGCTCGGCCTGATCTTCTTCTTGTTTCTTCTGGGATTTACTGCGGCCATGCAGCGCGGCGTTTTGATCCGCCTTTTGGCGTTTCGCAAGGCGCTGTTGCGCCTTGCGAGCTGTTCTAAGGTTCACGACCTTGGACATCAGTCCTTGGGGCCGATCATCTGTTCCGGACGCACCACTGCATCGAAGGTTGCTTCGTCGACGAAGCCCAAAGCAATCGCTTCTTCCTTCAGGGTGGTGCCGTTCTTGTGCGCGGTTTTCGCAACCTTGGTCGCATTGTCGTATCCGATAGTCGGGGCCAGAGCGGTGACCAGCATCAGCGACTCTTTCATCAGTTTGTCGATGCGCGGTTCGTTGGCCTTGATGCCGTTCAGCATACGCTCGGTAAAGCTGTCGGCGACGTCGCCCAGCAACTGCATGGACTGCAGCAGGTTGTAGGACATCATCGGGTTGTAGACGTTCAGTTCAAAGTGTCCCTGCGACCCGGCGAATTTCATTGCGGCGTCGTTGCCCATGACGTGGGCTGCGACTTGGGTCATTGCTTCGGCTTGGGTCGGGTTCACTTTGCCCGGCATGATCGACGAGCCCGGCTCGTTTTCCGGCAGGATCAACTCACCAAGACCCGAGCGCGGGCCAGAGCCCAGGAAGCGGATGTCGTTGGCGATCTTGTACATCGCGCCGGCGGTTGTCGCCAGAGCGCCTGACATGAAGACCATCGCGTCATGCGCTGCCAGCGCTTCGAACTTGTTCGGCGCGGTCACGAAGGGCAGGCCTGTGATCTCAGCCATGTTGGCGGCGACTTTTTCGCCCCAACCGTGCTGGGTGTTCAGGCCGGTGCCGACAGCGGTGCCACCTTGAGCCAGCTCATAGATGCCGGGCAGGGCGGCCTCAATACGCGCGATGCCTTGACGGATCTGGTGGGCATAGCCGCCGAATTCCTGACCAAGGGTCAGAGGGGTTGCGTCCTGGGTGTGGGTGCGGCCGATCTTGATGATGTCTTTGAACTCTTCCGACTTGGCCTCCAGACCAGCCAGCAGCTTTCTCAGGCCCGGCAGCAGAACGTCGCGCGTGGTCATCGCCGCGGCAATGTGCATCGCGGTCGGGAACGTGTCGTTCGAGGATTGACCCATATTACAGTGGTCGTTCGGGTGAACCGGGTCTTTCGAGCCGATAACACCACCCATAATTTCGATCGCGCGGTTTGCGATAACCTCGTTCGAGTTCATGTTCGACTGGGTGCCCGAACCGGTCTGCCAGACGACCAGCGGGAAGTTGTCGTCGAACTTGCCCTCAAAGACCTCTCCAGCAGCTTGGATAACGGCGTCAGCGATCTTCGCGTCCAGCTTGCCGGATTCCTTGTTGGCCATGGCGCAGGCTTTCTTGATCACGCCAAGGGCGCGTACGATCGCGACGGGCTGCTTTTCCCAGCCAATCGGGAAGTTCATGATCGAGCGCTGCGTCTGAGCACCCCAATACTTGTCGGTGGGAACTTCCAGCGGGCCAAAGCTGTCGGTTTCGGTACGGGTCTCGGTCATGCGAACTCTCCTGCATTTGTCCACAAAGCGTATAAGGCGCGTATTTGCCTTTCGCAACGTCAAGAAGGCACCGTTAGCGCGACCAAAATGCTCAACCTGTCAATGGTGTGGAAACGGTTAGTTCAAAACGCCATTTCGCCTGAACTGATAGACCCGGGCAGGGGGAAGATTGCCCCAGACCCTTGAGCTGACCGTCCAATCAAGCTGAAGATCTTCGCGAATTTCTTGCGCGATCGGTGGCACAGGCCCGTATGTGAATTGGACGAACTTGCCGCCATCAGACAGGGCATGAAACGCACCACGAACAATTTCGCGCTGCACCGCGGTCGGCATGGAAAGAAGCGGCAACCCACTGACCACGGCGCCGAAGGACCCAGGTTCGACCGAGTTTAAAGCCTGTGCCGGTTCGTTCAGAATATTGGCGTTCGGGAATGCCTTGGTGAGAATTTCATGGAAAGAGGGATTCAGTTCGAACCCGGAAATGTCTTCTTCCCGGACGCCTCTTTCCAGAATGGCGCGGGTGATCTTGCCGGTTCCAGGACCTAGTTCGGCGACTTTTCCCGTTTCCGGCGACAGGCCCTCGCACATCTTGCGGGCCAAGCTGGTGCTGGAAGGGGCGAGGGCGACAATTTCGTGCGGGCGGCGTAGCAGTTGGCCAAGAAACAGGCTGAGGTCGCGCGCCGACATGGTTCAGTGCTTTCTGAAGCTATCCAGGCTGACGACTTCGGCCTCGGATGCGGTTGCACCTTCCACATCGGGCTCTGGAGGAGCCTCTTCTTCAGCTCCCTCATCCTCATCGCTATCCTGCGTCTCGAACCGCAATCCGAATTCCACTGACGGGTCTACAAAGGTGCTAATCGCGTCGTAGGGAATGTAAATCGGTTCCGGGCTGTCGCCAAAGTTCAGGGTGATGCCGAATCCGTTGTCGCCAACCTCAAGATTCTCGAACCAGTGCTGTACGACAACTGTCATTTCGCCGGGGTACCGCTGACGCAGCCAATCGGCTAGGGCGACATCTTCGTGAGTGGTGTCGAAAGTAATGAAAAAATGATGCTCTGCGGGCAGGCCTTCATCCGCGACCTGGCTCAGGACCTCACGGATCAGACCACGCATCGCGTCGTGCATCAGATTTCCATAGTCGATACTGTCGGACATCAAATCACCCCACCAATTGCCGTCAGCATATTCCATTCGTCAGGAGATGAAAGTGGTTCGCGGAGAATTTATTCAAGCTTCGTCAGACCATGGACAGGCCGACACCGGCAAGGGCCATCAATATAAGGGTTATGCCCAAAGGAACGCGCCCCAAGGCAAGAAGCCCAAAGGAGGCGATTGTCAGAAGGACAGTATGTGGATTCAAGCTGGTAAGTTTGGGCAAAGAAACTGTCGAATTACCCACCATATATACGTTAAATTCAGCAAATAAGGTATTGAAAGAGAACCATATTCCTAGATTTAAGATCACGCCTACAACTGCTGCCGTTACAAAGCTTAACGCGTTTGCAAGGCGCGGTTGGCGCGTCAAGTTCTCTACATGACCGGCTGCAAGAAAGATCCAAAGGAAACACGGAATAAAGGTCATCCAAAGGGTGAGTAGAGCGGCAAGGATACCAAACCAAAGCCCGCCAGTTTTGAAAGCGGCCAGAAAACCCACGAATTCAGTCACCAAAATCAGTGGTCCGGGGGTCGTTTCAGCAAGGCCGAGGCCGTCAATCATCTCGGGCAGGCTAAGCCATCCGAAGTCCTGCACGGTTGCCTGAGTCATATAGGCAAGGACCGCATATGCGCCGCCAAAGGTGACAACGGCAAGTTTTGAAAAGAACCATGCCAGTTCGGCAAGAAACTCTGATCCGAAGAATTGCAGGCTGAGAAGCGGGATCGCCCAAAGCGCTGCGAAGAGCGCCGCAGCTTTGTAGGGCGTTTTGACCTTCGCGTGACTGGGCTCAGTCCGTCCAGATTTCTTAGCGGTGAGGAAACCAAAAAGTGCAGCGGCGGCGATGGTCAAAGGGAAGGGGGCCGAGAAGACGAAAATGGCAATGAAGGATAATATGGCTGCAATCCAGCGCGGCTTGTCTTTCAAAGTCTTGACAGCCAATCGATATAACGCGGTCGCGACAATAATTATGACTGCGGCTTTAACCCCTAAGAATGCAGCTTGGGTCAGGGGGAGGCGCCCCCAGTAGCCATAGGCAATCGCCAGTACCAGAATGACCATCGCGCCCGGCAGGACAAACAACAGACCAGACAGGATCCCGCCGAGGACTCCCCGGATCTTCCAACCTGTGTAAGTGGCAAGTTGCATTGCTTCGGGGCCGGGAAGCAGCATGCAGAAGCTCAGTGCGCGCAGGTAATCCTCTTCCGTCAGCCATTGGCGTTTCTCGACGATTTCTTGATGCATCAGGGCCATTTGGGCCGCGGGCCCGCCGAAGGACAGAAGTCCAATCCGCCCGAAGGCTTGGAAAAGCTCTGACATCGTTGGCTGTGACATAGGACGCCCGATCCGTTGAATTCCTGTTCAGAGTTGGCTGGAATTCAAGGCGGAGTAAAGCGTGGTTCAGGCGCGCAAGAAACGCGTGCTTGAATGTTGCAAATACTGCTCAGAGATTTGTGGAAGTAATGCAGGTTTCTGTTGCCAGGTACCTGCGAACCCCGCCAGCCGTTGCTAGACAACTGGACTTAAGTTTCGGTGTGAGGCACTGCTTACGCAGCGACTGCTACCGGAGCACGATTGTCATTTGCAATTGTACAGTTTGAACCGATAACGGTGGTATCTCACCGAGACAAAGCTAACACCTTTAGACGTCCGTCGATCCTATTTCGGCCCCATGATCCCCAAATGAAGGATTATTGGTGGAGCCGCCGGGTACCGCCCCCGGGTCCGAGCCGCTTATTACGAGCGCATTTATGTCCATAGTCCCGAAGGACAACCTGAATATATGTGTGCTTATGCCAAGGTTCAACGGATTTGTACCGAATTAATTAAATACAATAAAAACAAATGGATATTGACTGATGCGAAGGTGAGTACAGAAAGTTTTTCGATTCAAGTTACTACGACTCTCGACCTTTCACCGCGGTTGACGATAGCTTGGCGCCAGGAGGGCGCATGAATACTTTAAATATCGCGGATCAACAGATTAACTATCGCCGATCTGGCAACGGGCCACCGGTACTTTGCCTGCATTGTTCGTCCAGTCACAGCGGCCAGTTCAAACCCTTGATTCAGTCGCTGCAGGATCGCTTCACCGTATTTGCGCCAGATGTGCATGGCTATGGCGGGTCCGACGCTTTTCCCAAAGACGGGAACCCATGGTTTTACCATGATCTGAAGGTCATCGAGGCGTTGCTGGAGCAGTTTACGGAGCCTGCGCATATTGTTGGTCACTCACTGGGGGGCGCTTTGGGCTATATGGCGGCGCAGCGATGGCCTGATCGGTTTAAATCCGTGACTTTGATCGAGCCGGTGTTGTTCATGTTACTTGCGCAAGCAAACAGCCCTTTTATCGCCGAAGGACACTATGCCACGTCGATGGTGCATGGTCATTTGCACTTGAAACTCCCAGAGGAAGCAGCGCGATCGTTCATGGATTTTTGGGCGGACGAGGGCGCTTTTGACGCCGCGCCAGAGCATGTTCAAGATTACGTTGTCGCAACTGTCTCGCGTGTTGCCGATGATTGGGCGGGAATGCTGCCGAACCTGCCCGGCACGCCAAAGTTAGAGGCTGTTTCGCAATTGACCCTGCCTACCCTGTTGATGCGCGGTGGGGCCACGCGTCGTTCGGCGGCCGCTATTGTGGAGCTGTTATCAGAAAGACTTCCAAACGCGCAGTTGGTCGAGATGGAAGGGATGACGCATATGGCGGCGGCCACGCATCCAGGGGTCGTAAACCCTCATATCCTGCAATTTATTGATGCGCAGAGTAACTGAGCTGGTCTGTGGCCTATCCGGCAGACCGCTCGTCCCGCTGCGCCTTAACATCCTGTCCAAGTTTGATGGTGTAATCCCGAAGCAGGTCGACTTCCGCTTCCGCACGCGCCGTATCGTTACCTTCAAGAGCGTCTGTAAGATACTGATGTCGAGTGATAATTTCCGATCTGTTGCGTGCCGTAAACGTGATCATGTTCATCAAGGGCTGCATGGCTTCAACAGCGCCGGCCAGTTGGTAGGACAGTACCGGATTACCAGCCGCATCAACCATGGCGCGGTGAAAAGCGACGTCAGAAGCACAGAATCCTTCATCGCTTAATCCTTCTTGCCCTTGTGCGGCGATTTCCGCCCGCATTCGGGCCAAATGATCCGGGGTGCGGCGTTGCGTTGCAAGTGGAAGGCACGCCCGCTCTAACGCAAACCGCGCTTCGCAGGCGGTTTCAAAGTCGATCGCATTCATCGACAAAAGCAAAGTCGAGGTCGTGATCTGATCGCGATAGGCGTCTTCGTAACGCAGTTGGTTCACGAACGCCCCGCCAGCCGCGCCACGTTTGGTTCGGATCAGGCTTTGCGCAGCCAACCGCTTCAGCGCCTCGCGGATCGTGGGGCGGGACACGCCGTGCGTTTCAGCCAATTCAGCCTCAGACGGCAGGCGCTCATCTACCATCAGCTGGCCTGTCAGAATGGCTTCACGAAGCACTTGAGCGATCTGCGTCGATAGATCTTGGTCTGATTTTCCCATGGCACTCACGTCTTAACAATTGTCAGACATTTAAATGTATGACATTTACTTGTACGACTCATTCACGCTTACAACAAGAACGAAACAGAGGTGTCCCGATGTTCAAAGCTCTCGTCGTTGAAAAGAATGATGATGGGAAAACCCATGCATCTGTTCAGGAAATTTCCATCGATCAATTGCCGGAAGGTGATGTTGTGGTTTCCGTCGAATATTCGACTGTGAATTACAAGGACGGCCTGTGCATCGGCCCCGGTGGTGGTTTGGTGCGAAACTATCCGCATGTGCCCGGCATCGATTTTGCTGGCACAGTCGAAGCGTCCGAAGACCCTCGTTACAAGCCGGGCGACAAGGTGGTTCTGACTGGTTGGCGCGTCGGCGAAGTTCACTGGGGCGGCTACGCACAGAAGGCACGGGTGAAAGCCGACTGGCTGGTTCCGCTGCCAAAGGGGCTGACGACCCGGCAGGCCATGGCTGTCGGTACAGCCGGTTTCACGGCAATGTTGGCTGTAATGGCGCTTGAAGATCACGGATTGGAGCCGGGGAATGGCCCGGTTCTGGTTACCGGCGCTGCTGGTGGGGTCGGGTCGGTTGCCAGTGCCATTCTGGCGAACCGAGGATACGAGGTTGCCGGGGTCACAGGGCGCCCAGAGACGGCCGAGTACCTGAAGTCGCTTGGAGTTAGTCAAATCGTGCCGCGTGAAGACATCAACACAACGGTCAAACGCCCGCTGGAGACGGAAACCTGGGCTGGATGTATTGACGCCGTAGGCGGCGAGATGCTGGCACGCGTTCTGGGCCAGATGAAATACGGGGCCTCGGTCGCAGCGGTTGGGCTTGCCGGTGGGGCTGGTCTGCCCGCGACGGTGGTTCCGTTCCTGCTGCGTGGCGTAAACCTTCTTGGAATCGACAGCGTCATGCAGCCCTATGAAAATCGCCTTCGCGCGTGGGAACGTGTCGCCCAAGACCTGCCGATGGATCGTCTGGAAGAGATGATCAATCCGGCAACCTTGGCCGATCTGCCAAAGCTTGGTGCGGACATTCTGGCCGGCCAAGTGCAGGGCAGGGTGGTTGTCGACGTAAACGCTTGATTGCGCTTGCCTCTTTGCGTTGTCCGGCACACAGTCTGTCGGACAACAATAAGAGGGCATCATGCTGGACACCGAATTTGTACGCGCCCAGTTCCCGGCGTTTTCGCAACCATCGTTGGCCGATCAGGCGTTTTTCGAGAACGCTGGCGGGTCCTATCCCTGTCGGCAGGTCGTCGATAGGCTGACGGGGTTCTACACCGACCATAAGGTCCAGCCCTATTACCCGTTCCTAAGCAGCCAAAAGGTTGGCGCGGAAATGGATGAGGCCCGCGCGCGTTTGGCCGCCATGATGGGGGTGACGCCGGACGAAGTCAGCTTTGGTCCGTCAACCACCCAGAACACTTATGTCCTTGCACAGGCGTTTCGCCAGTGGATGTCACCCGGCGATGCGATTGTCGTAACCAATCAGGATCACGAGGCAAATTCGGGCCCATGGCGTCGCTTGGCCGACGACGGGATAGAGGTGCGCGAATGGTCTGTTGATCCAGAAACCGGACGGCTGGACCCTGCCGATCTTGAGGCCATTCTGGATGAGAAGGTCCGGCTGGTTTGCTTCCCCCATTGTTCAAACGTCGTGGCAGAGATCAACGACGTTGCCGCCATCTGTGCGACTGCGCATATGGCTGGCGCTTTCGCCTGTGTCGATGGGGTAAGTTATGCGCCTCACGGGTTGCCGAATGTTGGGGAATTGGGGCCAGATATCTATCTGTTCTCAGCCTATAAAACTTATGGCCCTCATCAGGGGATCATGGTCATGCGCCCCGCTCTGAATGCGTTGCTGCCCAATCAGGCGCACTATTTCAACGCGGATGTCCCTTACAAGCGGTTCACACCGGCAGGACCAGATCATGCTCAGGTCGCGTCCTGTGCGGGGATCGCCGACTATTTTGATGCCATTTATGACCATCATTTTGATGGAACCACTGATGCAGCAGAGAAATGCGCCAAAGTATCTGGCTTGATGCGCCAGAAAGAGGTCGAACTGGCGCAGCCCATTTTGACCTACCTTGCCGAGCGAAATTCTGTCCGCCTGCTTGGGCCATCGGATGCCAAAACACGCGCACCAACGATCGCCGTCGTGGCCAAAACACCTGCGGCAGAACTCGCCCAGGCGCTGGCAGCCGATAACATCAACGCAGGGTGCGGGACGTTCTATGGAAACCGTGTGCTTCAGGCCATGGGGGAAGACATTGACCACGGCGCGCTTCGACTGAGCCTTGTCCACTACAATACAAACGAAGAGGTTGATCGATTGCTGAACGCGCTAGATCGATTGCTGTAAGCAATCAAAAGCACGTCCCATGACCCAAAAACCTGTTCTTCTGTGGCTTCGCCGCGACCTGCGGCTATCCGACCATCCCGCGTTGACCGCAGCCGTTCAAACCGGTGCGCCGATCATTCCGGTGTTCATCCGTGACCCATTGGTCGACGCGATGGGACGCGCCCCCAAGTGGCGTTTGGAAAGGGCTTTATCCCATTTGCAGGGAAACCTTGAAGCCGTCGGAAGTGCACTGATCCAAAGGTCTGGTGACGCGCTGGAGGAACTTCAAAAACTGGTCCGCGAAACGGGGGCGGGGGCTGTCTATTGGAGCCGCGACTATACCCCCGCTTCGATCAAGCGCGATACGCGGGTGAAGGCAGCACTGAAAGATGCAGGGGTTGAGGCCCGCTCTTTCAAAGGGTTTCTGTTGTTCGAACCCCCAAGCGTTCAGACGCAGCAGGGGTCGTATTACAAGGTTTACTCACCGTTCTGGCGTGCGGTTCGGAATATACACGTCGAGGCGATTTTGCCACGGCTTGCGAAGCTGCCTGCGCCGGATGCGTGGCCAGTTTCAGAAAAGCTTACGGATTGGGGGCTTGGCAAGGCCATGAACCGAGGGGCAGCGGTGATCGCCAACCATACTGCAGTGGGTGAACAGGCCGCGCAGGATAAACTGGCTGCGTTTCTGACGAACGCAGTCGAAGGGTACAAGGCTGACAGAGACTTTATGGCCAAGCCCGCGACATCGGGCCTAAGCGAATACCTGACCTACGGAGAGATCTCTGCACGGCAAATCTGGCATGCGGGTCGCAGGGCGATGGAAGAGGGCGCCTCGGGTGCGGAACACTTCCTTAAGGAACTCGTTTGGCGAGAGTTTTCCTATCACCTTGCGTATCACACGCCGCATTTATTGGACCGAAACTGGAAAGACGGTTGGGACGATTTCCCCTGGGGCGGCGAAGATGCACCGCATGTTAAATCGTGGAAGATGGGCCGGACTGGTGTTCCTTTGGTCGATGCCGCAATGCGAGAGATGTATATAACTGGCAAAATGCATAACCGCGCCCGGATGATCGCGGCCTCCTATCTTACCAAGCATTTGATGGTTGATTGGAAGGTCGGACTGAATTGGTTCGCAGATTGCCTGACAGATTGGGACCCTGCAGCTAATGCGCTTGGCTGGCAGTGGGTGGCTGGATGCGGCCCGGACGCAGCCCCATTTTTCAGGATATTCAATCCCGAAACGCAATGCGCCAAGTTCGATCCGGATGGAACCTATATCCACCGCTGGATTGCCGAGGGTCAGCCCAACCCCGGTGCAACGGCCTTGTCCTATTTCGACGCCATCCCGCGAGGCTGGGGCCTATGCGCTGACGGAGCCTATCCTGATCCGGTTGTTGGGTTGAAAGAGGGGCGTGAACGGGCGTTGCAGGCTTATCACGCGACCCGTGGCTAAGTCGGAGCTATGACAGCTTTTTTCCAGCTTACTCTTGCCGCGTGACCCGCGTTAACGCAGTGTGGTGGGAATAAGGAACCACCCGGAGACAAAGATGCCCACAGCCGCCAAGCTGATCGCCGCTTTGAGTCTTGCTGTCGTTGCGTTCTTCGCGACCACAGAGATCGTTCGGACCCTGCCAGACGGAATGGCCGGTCCTAGGTTTGTGATCGTGAACTGCGCAATCGGGTTCCTTGTTGGTTGGAAAGTCCTTGGGCGATATGCCGACCGAGGTTATCGGGGGTCAATTCCGTTCGGATTCTGGGCGCTGTCGAACCTTGTTTTCTGGGCGATGGTCACCCATTCGATCAATGAAATGTTAAGCGAGTCGACCAAGCTACGTTATGACGGCGTGATGGAAGCTTTGCAGGGCACATTCGAGATCATGCTGGAATATGCCATTGTCATGATAGAGGCGCCGGCTTCTATTGTGACCTTGCTTATCGGAAGCCTGCTGGCCACATGGGCCAGTGTCTGGGCTGATAAGCGCTGGAAGTAATCAATGACTGACATCTTTGTTTTTGGCACGCTGCGGCATCTGCCGCTGCTTGAAATCGTGCTTGGTCGGTCGTGGGAAGGAACCCCGCAAGAGGCCGTTCTTCTCGATCATCGCTGCCTTTGTGTAGCAAATGAAATCTATCCGGCGTTGCGGAACGAGGTTGGCGCCACAGCCAAAGGATTGCTTTTAGCAAATCTCACAGCCACCGAAATCGAACGGCTGAACTTTTATGAAGGGCCATTTGACTATGCGCTGACTAGCGCAAGCGTTCGGGTCGGGGATGAGATTAAGACCGCGCAGGTCTATAAACCTCAAAGCCCACTCCAAGTGATTGATGTCGAATGGTCGCTCAACGATTGGGCGCAAGCGCATTCAAGCGTGACCGAGATTGCCGCCAAGGACGTCATGGCCATGTTCGGACGGCAGTCTCTAGAACAGCTCGGCCGTCGTATGGAGGCGATCAGGGCGCGGGCAAGCTCTGCACTTCGAGCGGGGAATTCTAGTTCTACCGCAGGAGATCCAAGGTTTCTGCCGGGGCAGGGTGATGTTGAGATTGTTCAGCGGACCACGCCGCACGCCGGTTTCTTTACCGTGGAAGAGGTAGCTCTTCGGCATCGGACCTTTGACGGTGGTCTCAGTCCTGCGATCCACAGAGAGGCCTTTGTGGCAGTCGATGTGGTCACGGTGCTTCCCTTTGATCCCGTTCGAAATCGCGTCCTGTTGGTCGAACAGTTTCGTGTCGGCCCCTTGGTAAGGGGTGACACAAACCCATGGTCGTTAGAGGCCGTCGCAGGCCGGATCGACGCGGGCGAAACCCCTGAAGAGGCCGCGTTTCGAGAGGCCCGCGAAGAAGCAAATCTGGATATCCGTAAGCTCGTCCCCCTTAGCCCTTGCTACACCACTCCGGGCGCAGTGACGGAATACCTGTATCCGTTTATTGGCATTACGGACCTTCCTGACGGTTGCGCCGGGCTTGGCGGCGCACAGGATGAAGGAGAGGACATTCGTGCGCATCTGATAGAAATGGACGAATTCCGGGCCTTTATTTCGAATGGAGTGCTGGAAAATAGTCCTTTGATCCTTTCTGGCCTCTGGCTGCTCTTGAATCATCAGCAGCTTACGTCCATTCCTTAGGTCTGCACCGGGAACGCCCGGCGCGAGAGAGTTCGGAGAAAAGAATGACACGCTGTGAAGACCTTGCTGCCCTGATCGGAAATACACCTCTTATACGCCTGAAAGGGCCTAGCGAGGCGACCGGGTGTAATATCTATGGCAAGGCAGAGTTTCTAAACCCCGGTCAATCGGTGAAGGACCGCGCTGCGTTGTTTATCATTCGTGACGCGGTCAAAAGCGGTGCACTGCGCCCCGGCGGCACGATTGTCGAGGGGACTGCGGGCAACACCGGCATCGGTCTGGCCGTCGTCGGCGCCTCGATGGGGTTCCGCACCGTGATTGTGATCCCTGAAACCCAAAGCCAGGAAAAGAAAGATATGCTGCGCCTTGTTGGGGCAGAGCTGGTGGAGGTACCGGCCGTTCCCTACAAGAACCCGAACAACTATGTGAAGTATTCGAAACGTCTGGCCGAAAAGCTGAACGAGACAGAAGAGAACGGCGCAATCTGGGCCAATCAGTTCGACAATGTTGCCAACCGTCAGGCCCACATCGAGGGCACCGGTCCCGAAATTTGGGAGCAGACAGAAGGTAAGGTCGACGGCTTCATCTGCGCGGTCGGTTCTGGTGGTACTCTTGCGGGTGTCGGTATGGCGCTACAGCCCAAGGGCGTCAAAATCGGTCTGGCCGATCCTGATGGCGCGGCGCTTCATTCCTATTACAAAACGGGTGAGTTCAAATCCGAAGGATCATCGATCTCGGAAGGTATTGGTCAGGGCCGGATCACCGCGAACCTTGAAGGGTTCACCCCGGATTTCAGCTGCAACATCCCAGATACAGAGGGCCTGCCTCTGGTCTTTGACCTGTTGCAAAACGAGGGCCTATGCCTTGGTCTGTCGACCGGGATCAACGTTGCTGGCGCCATGCGTCTTGCCAAGGATCTTGGTCCGGGCAAGACCGTCGTGACCGTACTGTGCGATTACGGAAACCGCTATCAAAGCAAAGTCTTCAACCCTGAATTCCTAAAAGAAAAGGGACTGCCGTTCCCCGAATGGCTGGATGGAGAAAAGCGGAAATTGGTCGAAGTTTTCGAAAGCTAAGACTGCTTCGTTGCCTGAATTTGATCTCTGCGCCACCCAATCGGGTGGCGCCTTTGATTCAGCTTGGAAATTATCGCGAAGTTAGGGCTTTCTTTGCTCTTGCAAACCCTGTCGCAACAAGGCTAAACAGCGCGGCACGGAGAGGTGGCCGAGTGGTCGAAGGCGCACGCCTGGAAAGTGTGTAGGCGGGAAACCGTCTCCAGGGTTCGAATCCCTGTCTCTCCGCCATTCACCCCAATTGCTGTCGGTAGCCTCTCGTTTTCACGGGGCCTTGGGCTTTGGTTTTTTCCTTATAAACAACTGTTGTATCGCCGTTGGCGGCGAAATCATTGAGACGGCCTTGCGGGCCAACTTTGGGCAAGGACTGCTCTTACACCATTACGATTCGAAATAGACTGATGGCAACGCTAAGTCGTATCACTTTCGCCGTTGGAACAGGATCAATGAAAGCGCCAGCAGCGAAGACCCCAGCATCAGTAGAAGCGACACAGCGTTGAGAAGCGGTGTTGATCCTTCTTTGAGGCGATCAAACATGGCGATGGTCAACGGAGCATCCGAACCGACCAGCATTAGGGTCGTGTTGAAATTCTCGAAGCTCATCAGGAAGGCCACGACCAGTGCGCCGATCATAGCCGGCATGAGGAAGGGAATGGTAATGGTGCGCACGGCCGTTAGGCGGCTAGCGCCAAGGTTCAGGGCAGCTTCTTCCAGGCTGCGATCGAATTTTTGCAGGCGGGCCGAGATGACGAGCGTGGCGATCGTAGCGATAAATGAGAACTGCCCAAGGATGACCAGAAGCAGGCCGGGGCGCAGGGCTTGGATATCCATTTTGGCGATGTCCCACATGCCGTTGGCTACGGTCGAGGAAAACACCAGTATGGAAATGCCCAGTACGATACCCGGAATGACCAAGGGCAAAAGCATCAGGACATAAAGCAGGCCTTTGCCGCGGAAATTGTAGCGGTTGAACAGGAATGCGTTCGAGGTGCCCACTGCGACAGACAAGAGCCCAACAATGCCTGCTACAAAGGCAGAGGTGCCGACAGCACGGATAATCGGTCGTTCGTGGAATACGCCGATCATCGGGCGGCTGTCGCCAAAGAACCAGTTCCAGGTGAAGCCTTCCCACGGCAGCGAGGGGAACTGGCTGTCGTTGAAGGCAAACACTGCCACCACGGTAAGGGGCAGGGCCAGATAAAGGAAGAACAGCGCGATATATGTGCCATAGACGATACGAAGCGCACGCGGTTGGGGAATGGTGGGAATCATCGCGGAGCCTCCTTCTATCCCATGGTCTCTTCAAGCGACTGCCGGGTCAGTTTCAGCATCCCCCAGACAATCAACGACGACAGGATCAGCAGCATAAAGCCAAAGGCGGCGCCCAACTCCCAGTTAAAGCGCACGATGAACTGATTGTAGATCATCTCGGTGAACCAAAGGCTGTCCTTGCCGCCCAGAATCGTGGGGGTCAGGTAGTTGCCAAGGCTTAGCATGAATACCACGATAGAACCTGAAACGATGCCCGGCGCGGCATGAGGAATTATGATCTCGCGCAGGACTGAAAAGCCGTTGCCACCAAGATCGTATCCCGCCTCGATCACGCTGTCGTCTAGGCTTTCCAGTGTCGTGACCAGCGGCACCACCATGAACAGCATCGAGGTATAGACCAGCCCGATCATAATGGCGGCGTCGTTATACAGCATCTCGACCGGCTGATCAGCAAGACCCGCCCATTGCAGAAGGTTCGACACCAAACCCGTCTCGCGTAGCAGGATCATCCAGCCGAAGGTGCGCACGAGTTCCGAGACGTAGAACGGGATGAGGCAAAGAACGAACAGTACCTGTCCCAATCGGCCACGGGCAATTTTCGCGATATACAGGGACACCGGGAAGGCGATCAGCAAAGTGATGATCGTCGCCAAAACCGACATCACGGCGGTGCGGACGAAGGTCCAGATATAAAGCGGCTCGGTAAAGAAAGTCAGGTAGTTGGCGAAGCTGGTTTCATACTGGCGTACACCAACCCGTTCACGCAAAGACACAAGAAACATGTCGATATGCGGAATAACGATCAACAGAGCCAACCACAGCACCAGTGGTGTCAGCAATAGGTAGAAACCAAGGCGAGTACCGCTCTGCATCAATCCGCCCCAACTGGGAAGCAATTGCCTTGCGCCCCGGACCAGCCGATATGCACCTCGTCGCCCCGTGCCAAGCTGGCATATTCGCCCGATTGCGGCAGGTTGACCTCGATTTCTTCATTGGCTGTGGCGTCGCGCACAAGGATGCGGCTGGCTGCGCCATTGAATAGAAGACTGGTAACGCGACCGGTGATGCGATTGTCGAATTGCTCTAGCTCGGTGGCGTCTCGCGTCACGCGGATGGCTTCTGGGCGCACGAAGATATCTGCGCTGTCGCCCGCGCTTAGAGAGCGGCCATGGGTGGCACCGCGCATAAGCATGCCGGTGTCGGTGCGCATCTCCATTTCGTTTCCCTGCACCCGTTCGATTTTGCCGCGCCAGCGGTTCGACTCTCCGACAAAGGCCGCAACGAAGGCAGAGTCCGGGCGATAATAAAGGTCTCGGCCAGTGCCAGTTTGTTCAAACCGGCCCTCGTTCATCACCGCGATCTGGTCAGACATCACCAAGGCTTCGGATTGGTCATGCGTGATGTAGATGAAAGTTGTATCAAAGGCCGTCTGCAGCGCTTTCAGCTCGATCTTCATGTGCTCGCGCAGCTTTAGGTCCAGTGCGCCCAAGGGTTCGTCAAGCAACAGAACATCCGGCTCCATCACCATGCAGCGGGCAATCGCTACGCGTTGTTTCTGACCACCCGAAAGCTCGTCCACCTTGCGGTTGCCGATCCCGGGCAAGCCGATCCGGTCCAGCGCCTCGTCGACCTTGCGGGCAATTTGATCCTTGGGAAGTTTTTTCCTACGCAGCCCGTAGCCGATATTGTCGGCGATGTTCATCATCGGGAACAGTGCCAAATGTTGGAACACCATGTTCACCGGGCGCTTGTTCGGGGGCGCGTTCAGGACGGATTTGCCCTTGATTTCGATGTCGCCCGAGGTCGGATCCTGAAACCCGGCTATCATCCGCATGATCGTCGTCTTGCCACATCCCGACGGGCCAAGGATCGAAAAGAACGATCCGGCTGGCACCGAGAAGGACACGTCGTCGACGGCGGTAAAATCGCCGAACCGCTTGGTCAGGCCTTTGCATTCAAGATCGGGCGTCATCGGATTTCCGGTTATTCAAATGGCTGCGGCACCCGCGCGTTGCGGGTGCCAACATAGCTTCAATGGTTGCTTACTGGGCCGCTTTCACGCGATCCAGAACGCCACCTTCGATGGCTTCCAGACCAGCAGGAACCGGCGGATACCACTTGATGTTGTCCACGGCTTCTGGCGGGAAGCTGGCCTGGTAACGGGCCTTAAGCGCATCTTCGGCATAGGCATCTGCACCTTGCGAGGCGGTGAAGTTGCCCGCCGCTGCAGTGATTTTGGCCGCAATCTCTGGGCGCATCACGAAGTTGATCCAGGCATAGGCCGCATTATCAGATTGCCCTTTAGCAGGCAGAACGAAGGTGTCGATCCAGCCCAGTGCGCCCGATGCGGGTGCAACAAACGTGATGTCGGGATTGTCAGCATTCAGTTTCCAGCCGCCGGTGTCCCAGGCCATCGAGGCGACAACTTCGCCCGAACGCACCAGACCCATCAACTCATCGCCGCCACCCCAATAGGTTTTGACATTGGATTTGCACTCGATCAGCTTAGCTTCGACCTTGCTCATCACCTCACCATAGGCGTCGGCGTCGCTATATGCCGCGAAGGGGTCCATACCCATCGCGAACGCAAATCCGATCAGGGTAGGGCGTTTCAGGCGATACGAGACCTTACCTGCAACTGCCGGATCACAGAGGTCGGTGTAGTCTTTGACAATATCCCCGGCCGCCTTGGTGTCCATCACCAGACCCGAAGTGCCCCAGACATGCGGAACGCCGTAAACTTCGCCCTCGACCGTTGTATTGGCCATTGTTGCCCCAAGCATCGACTGGATGAATTGCCCCTGGTCGATTTTGGAAACGTCAATTGGCTTATAGATGCCGAATTCCAGTTGCGGACCCGTGATCCGGTCCTGGCTGGGTTGGGCAAGGTCGAAACCACCACCACCGGTGGCGCGAAGCTTCGCGATCATTTCTTCGTTGTTGGATTTGGTCACTTCTACCGTGTGGCCGGTTTCCTCTTCGAAAAGTGCGACGACATCTTCTGGCGCGTATCCGCCCCAGGTCAGCAGGCGCAGCGTGTCTGCATTCGCCGTTTGCGCCAGTCCGGCCATGGCGAGGCCGATCGCGGCAAGTTTAACTGTTTGGTTCTTCATTGGTCTTCTCCTCTCTGTTGTCTTTCGTTTTGATCATGATCGACTGGCTTAAGGTTGATTGGTCTTTGCCAACTTTTTCAGTCTTTCTAGCTCCTGGCGATCATGAACCTGCTTTGTAACAATCGGGCTACAAAGCAGGGAACACTTCGTTTCTCAAGTTACAGAACCTCTTCGAACAAGGCTCGAACGTTGTCTTCGTTCAACTCGACGGGGTTGCCGCCACAGCTTGGATCTTTCAATGCCCCGGCGATAAGACGATCTATGTCCGGGTTGGTTACACCAAGATCTGACATTCGCTTGGGGATGCCCAGTGAGGCGTTGAATTCGTCGACAAAGGCGCAGAATCCGTCGAACCCACCTTTGATCCCCAAGTAAGGTGCCACCTCGTTAAAACGGGTTTCGATCATGGGGCGGTTCAGTTGCAACACTGCGGGCATGCAGACCGCATTCGTGGTGCCATGATGGGTGTGATACATCGCCCCAAGCGGGTGGCTAAGCGAGTGGATCGCGCCAAGCCCTTTCTGAAAAGCCGTGGCCCCCATCGCCGCAGCAGACATCATGTTTGCTCGCGCCTCGATGTCCCCGCCATCGGCATAGGCGCGCGGAAGGTTGTCGATAACCAACCGCATTCCTTCAATAGCGATGCCTTGGCTCATCGGATGATAATGCGGGCTAGAGAACGCCTCGACACAATGGGCGAAGGCATCAAGGCCCGTGCCTGCGGTAATTGCCGGCGGCATTCCGACGGTCAGTTCCGGATCGCAGATCACCACCGACGGCAGGACCTTTGGGTGGAATATGATCTTTTTCTCTTCCGTTTCCGAATTGGTGATCACGCTGGCGCGGCCCACTTCCGAGCCTGTGCCGGCCGTGGTCGGCACGGCTATGATCGGAGCGATGGCGTCGCTATCCGCACGGGTCCACCAATCGCCCACATCCTCGAAATCCCAGACCGGGCGGGTTTGACCAGCCATAAAGGCGACCATCTTGCCCAGATCCAACCCCGAGCCACCGCCAAAGGCGATCACGCCGTCGTGTCCGCCCGCTTTGTAGGCAGCAACCCCGGCAGACAGGTTCTTTTCGTTTGGGTTCGGATCAACGTCCGAGAAGATCGCTCGACCAAGGCCAGCGGCCTCCATGACATCAAGTGTTTGCGCAGTCACTGGCAGCCCGGCCAGACCCCGGTCGGTCACCAGAAGGGGGCGCGTTATTCCAGCGCTCGCGCAGGCATCTGCCAGTTCGTTGATGCGACCGGCGCCGAATTTGATTGCGGTCGGATAGGACCAATTGCCGACAAGGGTCATGATGTAACTTTCTTCAAGTGGAAGGATTTGGGTCGGGTCAGGTTGTGATAGCCGATTACTGACAGGCCTCCACCGCGCCCTGTGTTTTTGCACCCGGTCCAGCACAGGCCAGGGTCAAGGTAATCAGCCCGGTTCAAGAACACGGTGCCGGTTTCGATCTGGTCCCCCACACGTTCGGCTCGGTCCACGTCGCGGGTCCACAGGCTGGCGGTCAGACCGAACTCGCTGTCGTTCATCAAAGCGATGGCTTCGTCATCGCTGCTGACGGGCATAATACCGACGACCGGGCCAAAGCTTTCTTCTTTCATGACGCGCATGTCGTGGGTGACATTGGTCAGAATTTGGGGGGTTAAGTAGGTGCCACCGTCATCTTGTTCGAAGGTAGGAATATGCGCCGTGGCACCGGCGGCAACCGCTTCGGAAATTTGGGCGCGCACCTCGTCAGCGAAACGCTTGTTGGCCATGGGGCCAATGGTGGTTTCGGACTCTAAAGGATTGCCCAGTTTGTAGTTTTTTACAATTTCGATGGCCTTGGCGAGGAAGGAGTCAAAAAGACTTTCATGCACGTAAATCCGTTCGATCCCGCAGCAACATTGACCGGAATTGAACATCGCCCCATCGATCAGGGTTTCGACCGCCGCATCCAGATCGGCGTCTTCCATTACATAGCCGGGGTCCTTACCGCCCAGTTCTGTACCAACACCTGTAAAGGTGCCGGCTGCGGCGCGCTCCATCTCGGCCCCGCCACCGACTGAGCCTGTGAAGTTGATGAAATCAAACGAGTTCTCGGCGATCAGTTTCGATGTCGTGGCGTGATCAAGGAACACATTCTGGAACACGTTTTCCGGCACACCTGCCTCGTGGAAAGCACGCGCCATTCGTTCACCAACCAGAAGCGTCTGCGTGGCATGTTTAAGAACCACCGTGTTGCCTGCGATCAGGGCAGGTGCCACTGTGTTGATCGCGGTCATGTAAGGATAATTCCATGGGGCCACCACGAAGACGACCCCGTGCGGCACGCGTTTTATATAGCGTTTGAAGCTGGCATCTTCGCCAACCTCAATCGGGGCCAACGAGGTTTCGGCGATCTCGGCCATGTAACTGGCGCGCTCGTTGAACCCACCAAATTCGCCGCCATAGCGAACCGGGCGGCCCATCATTTGGGCCAGTTCGGGCACGATCTCGTCGTTCATTGCGCCTACGGCGGCAACGCCTGCCAGAACAAGGTCAATACGCTCTTGCAGTGGACGCGCTGCCCATTCCGATTGAGCGCCCCGCGCTCGGTCTACTGCCGCTCGAGCATCTTCGACCGAAAGCGTTTCTCGAGTGGCAAAAACAGAGCCATTAATGGGTGAGATACAGGTTAGCGTGCTCATGCCTTTTCGAAGCCTCGTGCGATTTCATAGTTAGTAACGACGCGATTGAATTCTTCGATCTCCCATTCGGCCGCGCGGGCGTAGTGGGTTACGGTTTCCTCACCAAAGGCCTCTTTCAGCATGTCCGAGCTCAGCAAAGCCTCGTGCGCGTCGCGAAGGGTGCGGGGAATATGGTTCTGTTCATCATCCGCGTATGCATCCCCGGTATAGGGCGCAGGCAACTCCAGCTTTTCTTCGATCCCCTTAAGACCAGCCGCCAACATCGCGGCCTGTGCCAGATAGGGGTTCATGTCAGAGCCCGGGACGCGGCATTCAACCCGCACCGCCTTGGTTCCATCGCCACACAGGCGGAAGGCAGCGGTACGGTTATCCACAGACCAGACCGTTTGCGTTGGGGCGAAACTGCCTTTGGCAAACCGTTTGTAGCTGTTGATATAGGGCGCCAAGAATACGGTCATTTCGGAAGCGTATTTCAGCAGGCCCGCCAAGTAGTGATCCAGCAACGCCGACTTGCCCAGTGGAGCATCAGGTTCATGAAAGGCATTCTTGCCGCCTTTCCACAGAGATTGGTGCACATGGGCGGCACTGCCCACGCGGTCATGGTGCCATTTCGGAAGAAAAGTCGCGGCATATCCGTTAAGATGGGCGATTTCCTTGACGCCGTGCTTGGCCAGCGTGTGGTGATCCGCTGTAGCCAGCGCATCGGCGTATTTGATGTTCAATTCTTCTTGGCCGGCTTCAGCCTCGCCCTTGGTTCCTTCGACGGGGATACCCATGGCCCGCAAATGATTGCGGATCGGCCGCATGACCGGTTCCTCTTTCGAGGTCTGAAGGATGTTGTAATCTTCGTTATAATTCGAGATCGGACGCAAATCACGGAAACCGTTCGAAGCGATCTCATCATGAGTGCCTTGGAACAGGAAAAATTCGAGCTCAGTTGCCATGATCGGGCTAAGGCCCAGTGCTTCAGCTCTGGCGATCTGACGCTTCAGAACCTCACGCGGGGAGAAGGCAATCGGTTCATGGCTGTGGTGATCCTGAACGTCGCACAGAACAAGTGCTGTGCCCTCTAGCCACGGCACTGGGCGAATTGTGCTCAAATCGGGCTTCATCACGTAATCGCCATAACCTGACGACCAAGACGTCGAGGCAAAGCCGTCAGGCGTTGCCATCTCAAGGTCCGTTGCCAGCAGGTAGTTGCAGCAATGGGTTTCATCCTCGGCCATCTCCAGGAAAGCCTCGGCATGAAAGCGTTTGCCCATAAGGCGTCCCTGCATGTCGACGATACAGGTCAGGACCGTATCAATCGCACCTGCTGCTATTTGTTTTTTGAGCTCTTCGAATGTCATTGCAATCTCGATCGTTATTTGCGCGGGTGAGTTGACCCACCCGCGCAGTTTGCATGTACTTTAGCCGTAGCGATAGGGCCGTCCGGCTTTCTGCATGTCGGCGTTATACTTCCGGAAGATATCAACTACCTTCGCCTGTACTTCACCTTCAGCAGCGATCTCGTCCCAGAAGGCAACGGCCGCGTTTTCGACCTGTGCCCATTCTTCGTCGGGGATCGAGGTCAGTTGCATCTTGGTGCCGTTGACACGCAGGTTGGCCTCGCCACCCCAGTACCACCACTGGCGATAGTAGTGGGATTGATCACAGCACACCCGGAACAGGGTTTGCAGGTCGTCAGGCAACTCGTTCCAGCGGTCCATATTCGCAAAGAACGAACCGGCCCAGGCGCCCGAGATGTTGTTGGTCAGGAAGTAGTTGGTCACATCCGCCCAGCCGACGGTGTAGTCCTCGGTGATGCCCGACCACGCGATACCGTCCAGTTCGCCGGTTTGCACGGCAACCTCGATGTCTTCCCATGGCAGGGTCACCGGTACGACGCCGAACTGCGACAGGAAGCGGCCCGCGGTCGGGAAGGTGAAGACTCGCTTTCCCTTGAGGTCTGCAAGGCTGCGGATCGGATCTTTAGTCGCAAAGTGGCAGGGGTCCCAGGAACCGGCGCTGATATGCTTGACGCCCACGGCGCTATATTGCTCGTCCCAGATTTCATTCAGGCCGTACTGATTGAACAGAACTGGTACGTCGAGCGAATAGCGCGAGGCGAACGGGAAGTAGCCGCCAAACACAGTCACATCGGTGGGCGAGGCCATCGAGTCGTCATCCGATTGTACCGCGTCGATGGTGCCTTTCTGCATGGCGCGGAACAACTCGCCTGTGGGAACCAGCTGATCTGCGTAGAACAGTTCGATCTGCATCCGGTCACCGGCGATCTTGTTGAACATTTCAATCGCTGGATCGATAACGTGCGCGGCCAGTGCCGGGCCGGCATAGGTCTGCATCCGCCACTTGATCGTGCTTTGGGCCAGTGCTGGTGTCGCCAACGGGGCCGCCGCCGCGCCAGCCGCAGCAGTACTTAAGAACTTCCGTCTTGTCGTGTTGGTCATTTTGATACCTCCATTCAGGTGTTGAAATGTGTGCCTTTCAGGCCTTCTGGTTATTTTCCGTAAACATATTCGGGCAGCCACAAAGCGATCTGTGGGAAGGTCATAATAATCGCCAGCGCTAGGATCATGATGCCGACGAAGGGGATGATAGAGCGGTAGATGTCTCGCAACCCGATCTCGGGCGGCGCCATGGCCCTCATCAAGAACAGGTTATACCCAAACGGCGGGGTCATATAGGCAATCTGTGTGGTGATCGTATAAAGAACGCCGTACCAGATCAGGTCGAAGCCCAATGCACCGACCAGCGGGACGTAAAGTGGCGCCACGATGACCAGCATGGCCGTGTCATCCAAAAACGTGCCCATAAGGATGAAGCTAAGCTGCATAAGGATCAGGATGACCCAGGGGCTGAGGCCTAGTTGGTCAGTAAAGAGGCTGTCGATTGCCTTGACCGCACCCAACCCGTCGAACACCGCGCCAAAGCCCAAGGCGGAAAGGATGATCCACATGAACATACAAGAGATCGCCAGTGTCTGCTTGGTACAGGTGTGAAACACGGCCCATGTCATCCGGCGTTTCAGGATTGATGCCACCAGCGCCGTCAACGCACCAATAGCCGAACTTTCGACCAGAGAGGTCCAGCCGTTGACAAAGGGCACCATCATGGCGGCAAAGATCGCCAGCGGTAGAATTCCGGCGCCCAGTAGGCGGATTTTCTCTTCGCGGCTAAACTCGTGCAGGTCTTCGGCCACCGGTCCCAACTCTGGGTTCAACCGACAACGGAACCAGATGTAGAGAATGAACAACGCCGCCATCATCAGCCCTGGGATGATCCCTGCCAGCCACAATTGGCCGACCGGTTGGCGTGCAATCATTGCGTAAAGTACCAGCACGACTGACGGCGGCACCAGAATTCCAAGTGACGACCCGGCTTGGATCACGCCTGTGACCATAAGCTTATCATAGCCACGCTTAAGAAGTTCCGGCAAAGCGATCGTTGCGCCAATTGCCATGCCTGCCACCGACAATCCGTTCATGGCAGAAATCAGCACCATCAACCCGATGGTTCCCATCGCGAGCCCACCATTCACGTTGCCGAACCAGACATGGAACATGCGGTAAAGGTCATCTGCAAGGCGGCTTTCCGACAGGACGTAGCCCATGAAGATGAACATTGGCAGGGTCAGAAGAGGATACCATTTCATCAGTTTCATCGCCGCAGAGAACGGGATGTCCTGACCGCCAGTACCCCACAGCGCAAGTGCGGCGATGGCGGCAATTGCACCGATGGCCCCAAAAACCCGCTGCCCGGTGAAAAGCATCAGCATCATTGATGCGAACATGAACAGTGCGATGTATTCTTGGCTCATAGCTTGGCATCCGGAATGTCGCGGCCAATGGCGCGCGCGAGGTCTTTGATTAGCTCGGACAGGGCCTGCAACAGCATCAGGCAAAGACCCACGATCATGATCGTCTTGACTGGCCAAATATACGGACGCCACGCGGTGGACGAACGCTCCATACGGCCGATACTTTCCTCGCCGGTGATTAGTCCGATGAAGAACTCGACTGGCGCCGACCCCCAATAGCCAAGCGAATAAGCCGTCGAGCCCAGCGCGCCATAAAGCAGCACGCCAAGATAAAAGAGCAGGAATAGGACGGTGATCACATCAATCGTCGCTTTCCGACGCAATGACCAAGTTCCGTAAAACAAGTCCATCCGTACGTTCGATCCCACTAGGATCGAATAGGGACCGCCCAACATGTAATAGGCAACCATGGCAAACTGGGCCATTTCGAGTGTCCAAAGCGACGGCACGAAAAAGGTCTTTGAAATCGTGGACCAGAGCAGGATACCCATCAGGATGAATACGCCATACATCACCACCAGACCGATCCAACGGTTGATGCGGTCGACAAACCGGGCAAATCCTAAAGCAGCGTTCATGCCGAAACCTTTGAGTTGCGCAGATGGTCCAGCGTTTTCTCGATCCAGGGATAAAGATAGCTGGCCATGTCGTCCTGCTGCTGTGGCGTTGCAATCAAATCGTTTCGGATCTCGATCATCACGTTGAGCAGTCCGTTTTGCGCTCCGTGCAGGTCCAACGAATGGGTCACACCATCCTTCGCCGCATAGGGTTCATTCAGACGAGTAACGTAGGGGGCTTTGGCAGGCTGTAACTCCATCATCGCCTTGGCAAACCGGTCGTTTTCGCCGTGCAAGATGCCCAATTCAACGGCCCGTTTCTTGCCATGAAAAATCGGGGTGAAGCTGTGAATAGTGATCAGAAGTTCAAGGTCATTTCTCTTTTGCCTGACCTCTTCGCTTACGGCTTGGACAAAGGGAACATAGACGTTTTCAACGCGTTCCATCCTTGCTTTTTCGCTCAGGTTTGTGTTGCCCGGAATGTCGTGGATTTCACTGCGTGCCGGGATGGCGCTTTCAGCTTCTGGTGGGCGATTACAGTCATAGACCAACCGCGAGATGTTTCCGTTGATCAACGAGGCGTCCAATTTCTGACGCAGGGTTTTCGCCACGCCTAAAGCGCCGGGATCCCACGCAACATGACTGTTTAGGACCTCTTGCGAAACGCCAAGGTCGTTTAAACAGGCCGGGACGCGGTTCGATGCGTGTTCACAAAGGATCAGGAACGGCGTCCCTTGAGCAGGGGCGCTCACTTCAAGTGGCTGGCCATAGCCAGATGCTTCTACGTGCGATTCCATCGTCAAATCATTGACAGGAGAAATTTACCTGTCAATGATTTTCCGGAATAATATCGACAGCATTGACGAGGCTGTTCAAATATTGACAATCGTCAGCGTGCCACCCCAAAAAAGGAGCACATGTCATGACTGTTTCTGCCAGACTGATCGAACACCGCGACGAGATGACTCCGTCCGAGCGGCAACTTCTGAACACGCTTCTCGACGATTATCCGATCGTTGGCCTGGGCAGCATTACCGAGCTTGCCAGCGCTGCCGGCGTATCGACAACAACGGTTGCTCGGATGCTGCAAAAGACTGGGTACGATGGATTCCCACAGTTTCAATCCGCGCTGCGCGCTGAGCTGAAACAGATGATTTCAGACCCAATTGCCAAGCGCAATGTCTGGAAAACCGACTTACCCGAGGAACACATACTGAACCGCTATTCAAGGCAAGGGATTGAAAACCAACAGCGTACGCTTGGCGATGTGGACCCCGAGGATTTTGACAGCCTGTGTTCCCTGCTTAGCGACCCGAACAGGACGATCTTTATTGCCGGCGGCCGGATCACCGGGACGGTGGCCCATTACCTTTACTTGCATCTGCAAATGATCCGCCCGCAGGTGCGGCTTGTTGCCAGCGGAGGGTCGTGGCCGCATGACCTTCTTGACCTCCAGCCCGGGGATGTCTTGCTTGCCTATGATGTGCGGCGCTATGAAAACGGCACCTTACAGATGGCGCAGATGTGCCATGAGAAGGGGGCCGATGTCCTTTTGTTCACTGATCAGTGGCGCTCGCCGATACACCGGTTGGCCAAGCACACTTTCGCCAGCCGGATAGATGTGCCGTCGGCCTGGGACTCCTGCCTGCCGCTGCTGATGCTGACCGAATGTACCATCGCCGCCGTGCAAGAGATTCTTTGGGAAACGGTCAAGGCAAGAACAGACGCGCTGGAAGCGGCGTTCGACCAAACAAAGCTGTTTCGGAAGTTCACCTAGGTTAGTTTACGGCATCCCGAGATGGTGCCGAAAAATCTACTGTGAAGGGCAGGGCGGCGATCTAGCTTCTGTCTGGGATAGGACGTGCACCTTTGCCTTACTTCAAAAGCACCGTCCTGACACGTCATCAGTGTTTACGCTTAACAATGCTATATCAGCCTTGAGCGACGATAATATTGAGCGACGAGGTCACTTTTTCAAAGCCAGCGTCGACAGGGCGGTCTGTTACCAAGAAGTCACCGGACCGCAGATTTGGCTGCCTCATCGCGGGTCTACGATCTTGCGGAGAGAATTTGGATGCGTCGACCGCCATGATGGTGCGCGTGGCATTACGCATCATCGCTGTTGCGATATCCACCTCACACTGTTCATGGACCAAAAAGCCTTTCTGCGCGTCAACGACAGAGGCTGACAGAAGGGCATAGTCAACCTGCATCCGCTCAATCACCTCAAAAGCAGAACGGTCGAAGGCTGCGCCATCATGATCGCGCAACTGGGTGCCTGCCATAGAGACGTTGTTGCCGGGAATCATCGCCAAAGTGCTTGCCACAAACGCGGAATTGGTGACGACCGTCAGGTTCTTGCGTTCGCGCAAGGCCTGCGCCGCGAAGGCCGAGGTAGATCCGGTGTCGATCGCGATACTGTCCCCGTCCTTGACAAGACGGGCGACTTCTCGAGCGATAGCGATTTTCGCAGTTCTATTTTGCGACATTCGCGCCAAAAATGGCGGATCCAGTGCCGAGCGATTGGATACGAGGGCGCCATGGACTTTACTGATGTCACCGCGCTCCACCAAGGGTTTGACAACCCGCCTGATGGTTTGATCAGAGACCTGCAATTCATTAGCGAGGTTAAGCACGCTGATGCTGCCACGGAGATTGACGATCTCTATTATTTGAGATTCATATTTCGACATCGCTTGATCTTTTTGTTTAAAATATAGGGGTATATTACACGACCCCTTTAGGCAAATCGACTTAAATCAACAAAAATCAACAAAAATATTGTGCTTTTGTTGCTTTGGGTTATCGTGGCCTTAGCAAAATCAGGGGCTGTGAGATGGCAAAAACGGCGGTGAAGCATCTTATTGTCGGTGGAGGCATTATTGGATGCTCTATCGCTTATCATCTTACGCGAAATGGCGAAAAGGACGTGGTCTTGCTAGAGCGCGAAGGCCTGACCGAAGGGGCCACGTGGCATGCGGCAGGTCTGGTCGGTCAACTTCGATCATCGCGTAACACCACTCGCATGTTGAAGAAGTCGGTCGAGATGTACGACCGCCTGCAAAACGAAGAGGGGTTCCAGTTCGACTGGAAAAAAACGGGTTCGCTTCGGTTGGCGGCGACCAAGGAGCGGATGCTTGAAGCCAAACGTCTGGCCACGATGGCGCGCAGCTTTGAGCTTGAAATGTCGATCATTTCTCCTGCAGAGGCAAAAGTACTCTTTCCGTTGATCGATGCGAGAGGACTTGAGGGGGCGGCCTATATTCCCTCTGATGGCTATGTGGATCCGGCATCGCTTTGTCAGGCAGTGGCGAGTGCCGCCCGCAAACAAGGTGCCGTGATCAAGCAAGGCGTCGAAGTCACGGATTTCACCGTCAACAATGGCCGCGTCACTCAGGTGATGACCAGCGACGGCATCTATGAGGCGGATACGGTGATCCTTGCCACTGGTATGTGGAGCCGAGAGATTGGTGAAAAACTGGGTATCAGAGTGCCGGCCTGTGCGGTTGAACACCAGTATATCGTCACTGAATCTACTGGCAGCGATATTGGTCACTACCCAACCCTTCGCGACCCTGAAAGACTGGTCTATTACAAGCCGGACGTAGGTGGCCGCCTTGTGATTGGCGGCTACGAAGACGACACTTTGCCATTTGGTGATCCGAAAATTCCCGGTCGCTTTGTGCGCCAGCTTTTGCCGGAAAACCTTGACCGTTTCTTGCCCTTGGCTGAATTGGCCGGGAAAGTGACACCGGTTGTCAACGAAGTCGGTATTCGTCAGGTGATCAATGGCCCGATCCCTTATTCTGCTGATGGCGATTTCGTCATGGGGTGGCAGCCTGGGTTCGACAACCTTATGTTGGCCACAGGCTTTCTTTACGGCATTGCGGCAGGTGGCGGCGCTGGCGAGATGATCGCTGAATGGGTTGTCGATGGTGCGCCGTCATTGGATTTGTGGCCGCTGGATGTGCGTCGGTTCGGGCCGCATCACGGCACGCGAGCCTTCATGTATCCTCGGGCGGTCGAGCACTATGCCCATCATTATAAAATGCGTTATCCCGGGCAGGAGCATGAGACTGCGCGTCAACTGCGACTGTCGCCGCTGTATCAACGTCTCAAGGACGCGGGCGCTGTTTATGGGTCGAAAAACGGGTGGGAGAGACCGTTGTGGTTTGCCCCCGAAGGGGTTGCACGGGTAGACCAGCTCGATTTCCTCAATCCAGGCTGGAAGGAATACGCCGCGCAAGAACACAAGGCGGTGCGGGAACGTGTGGCGCTGATAGACCAAAGCTCTTTTGCAAAGTTCGAAATTCTAGGGCCTGGCGCACTAGATCTGCTTCAACGGTTGTGCGTTTCAAATATGGACAAGCCGGTCGGGTCGGTCATCTACACCCAGATGTGCAATGAGCAGGGCGGGACCGAGGCAGATGTGACCTTTATCCGGCTTGCACAGGATCGCTTCTATATGGTCACCGGCTCTGGCTTTGGGGTGCATGACAGCGATTGGATCAAACGCAACATGCCCAATGACGGATCCGTTCACCTGATAGAGGTTACCTCTGGCAAGGCAGTCGTAAACATCGTCGGCCCTAAGGCGCGCGAAGTTTTGGCGAAAGCATCGGAATCGGATGTTTCGGACCAAGCCATTCCATTTTCCACCGCATGTGAAATCATCGTGGGCGCAGCACCAGTTCTGGCCGCGCGGATCGGCTATGTCGGGGAATTAGGTTATGAGCTGCATGTTCCCACAGAATTCGCCGCACATGTCTATGACCAGCTGTGGCAAGCCGGGCAAAGCGCGGGCATTGCAAATGTCGGCTACCGCGCGATCGAAAGCCTGCGAATGGAAAAAGGCTATATCTACTGGTCGGGGGATGTGACGCCAGATTATACGCCGGTCGAGGCCGGGGTCGGCTTTCGCGTGCATTTGAAGTCCAAGGGAGACTTTATGGGCCGCGCCGTTCTTGAACAGCAGAAGGCCGGTAAACTGACGCGCAAGCTGTGCACGTTTACGACAGATGCCAACCTGCCGCTGACCGGGGGAGAGACGATCCTTGACGGCGATCGGGTTGTTTCACTGGCGACATCTGTGGGCTTTGGGCACAGTGTGGGTAAGACCATTTTGCGGGGTTATCTCGACAAGGATCATTGGGACAAAACGGATTTCATGCTGGAGGTCTTTGGCGACCGCCATCCCATCACCAAGGTAGATGGGCCGCTGTATGATCCCGAAAACAAGGCGCTGAAAGGTGAGGTGTAAGCGATGACAGAACATGCTGAACAGGTGATAGAGGCGCTGCACAAGGCTCCGGGATTGGAAAAGGCAGAAGTGCTTAGCATTACGCGACTTGGTGGGATGACCAATTTGGTGCATCGGGTTGATATGGCCGATCGCTCTGTCATCGTGCGCATCCCCGGGGCGGGGACGGAAGATTATATTGATCGGGCTGTAGAGGCTCATAACGCCGAGGCCGCCGCCCAAGCAGGTGTGTCGGCCAAGGTAATCTTTGCCGATCCAGCAACCGGATTGATGATTACCGAGACGGTTCCGAACATCGAGACAATGACGCCCGATCTGTTCAAATCGCGAAAGGGATCTCCGGCGCGCGCTGGTGCGGCTTTGGCCAAATTGCACAATTCGGGACAGATGTTTGAGTTCCGCTTTGAGCTTTTTGCGATGATTGACGATTACTTGAAGGTTCTTTCGACCAAGGATGTCGACCTGCCTGCCGGCTATCACGACGTGGTTGAAGCCGCAAAGCCGGTTAAGGATGTGCTGGCGAATGCCGATCTGCCGCTAAGCCCGTGCCACTGCGATCCGCTGTGCGAGAATTTTCTGGATGACGGCGCGGTCATGTGGATCGTCGACTGGGAATATTCCGGCATGAACGATCCGTTGTGGGATGTCGGTGATCTTTCGGTCGAGGCGGGTATGGACAGTGATCAAGATGCGGAATTGATGCGCGCGTATTTCGGCCGAGAGCCGACAGCGGCTGAAACTGGTCGGATGGTCATTTACAAGGCCATGTGCGACCTGCTTTGGACGCTTTGGGGCCTGATCCAACATGCCGATGACAACCCGGCCGAAGATTTCTGGGCATACGCGACAGAACGGTTCGAACGTTGCAAGGCGTTGATGCAAGACCCAAGCTTTGCGGATCATGTCGAGGCGGTTCGGCGCGGCTAGGTCGCGACCAACGCCATCAATTCTGCATGAAGCTCGGGGGTTGAAGCGGTCAGGGTACGACCGTCAGAGTTCAGGGTCAGCGGGGCGCCGCTCCAATCGGTCATAACCCCGCCAGCAGCTTCTACCACAGCCGCAACCGGTAGATAGTCGTACGGCTGCAGGTCGAAATCCACGACGGCATCTATCGAGCCCGCAGCAACCAGCGCATGGGCGTAACAATCCGCTCCCATGCGCCGCAATTGGCCGGCGCCCACAAGGCGTTTGAATACATCGGGCTCTTGTACGGCAAGTTTGTCGCCTTCGTTTATAAAAAGTTTGGCTTCGGACAGGTGTTTGCATTGGCTGACATGGATCGGCTCTTCGTTGCGTGTCGCCCCAAGGCCGGGGGCGCCAGCATAAACCTCGCCAAGCGCGGGCATCCGAATGACCCCGACGGGGCTGTCTGAAGGATCCTGAAAGCCAAGCAGCATTCCAAACAAAGGCAGTCCGGCGATAAACGACCGCGTGCCGTCGATTGGATCAATGATCCAGGTTCGGTCAGAACTACCAGAGCGCCCCATTTCTTCGCCAAAAATGTGATCCTCGGGGAAGCGCTCTTCCAGCAAATCACGGATTCGGCCTTCGGTCTCCCGATCGGCTATGGTGACAGGACTTTCATCGGACTTGGTGTCAAATCCGGAAACGCGCCTGAAGTGACGCATCGAAGTTCGCGCGGCTATCTCGGTGATATCGACGGCTGCGCGAAGTCGCTCCTGACGTGTATGTGTGCTCATTGTTTAAAGGTCCAAGTTTCAATTTGCATCAATCTATAGCGCTGAAACTGAACTATCGACAGTAAAACGTTGAAATTTGTTGATTTGAGGCGGGATTGCTGTTGGAATTGGATCATAACAGAGCGAGTCGGACGGCTATGCCCCCACGAGATGACATCGCCGCACAGAGTCAAAAGGGAGGACTTCCAATGAAATTTCTCGCAGCTGCGTCCGCATTATCACTTGCGGCGCTTCCGGTTATGGCTGACAGCGCCGATCCGATTAAGCTTACATTGCATGACTGGTCGGGTCAGTTGATCACTACCACCCTGATGGGAGAGGTGCTCAAAGCTGGCGGCCACAACGTCGAATATGTTCAAGCCGATTACATCGCGCAGTTTGCCGGGCTTGAAACTGGCGATCTGCATGTCGCTATGGAGATTTGGGAAACCACGGGCCGCGAAGCGATGGACGCTGCAACCGGCACCGGGAAAGTCGTCAATCTTGGCTCGACCGGGATGGACGCAATCGAAGAGTGGTGGTTCCCGTCTTATATGAAAGATGTCTGCCCCGGCCTTCCGAATTGGGAAGCTTTGAATGACTGTGCTTCCGAGTTTGCCACTGCCGAAACCGCGCCGATGGGCCGGTATCTGGGTGGACCGGTAACTTGGGGTGGTTTCGACGACGAGCGTGTTGAGGCCCTCGAGATGGACTTTGAAGTGGTTCATGCCGGTACGGATGCCGCGCTTTTTGCAGAGCTGGAGTCGGCTTACCAACGTAAAGCACCGATCGTCTTGTGGATTTATTCGCCGCACTGGGCACCTGCCAAATATGATGGTGAATTCGTGGAGTTCCCGCCGTATTCGGTAGAGTGCTACAATGATCCGTCGGTCGGGATTAACCCCGATGCGGCTTACGACTGCGGTAAGCCAACCGGTCCGATTTGGAAAGTTGCACATGCCGGGCTGCAAGAAAGCCACCCGGATGCCACCAAGGCAATCGTGAATTTCAACATCTCTAACGCCGATATGGGCGCAATGGTGGCTGAGGTCGATCTTAATGGCAAATCGGTTGAAGAAACCGTTGCCGCTTGGATGGATGCGAACCAAGACACCTGGAAAGCTTGGTTGAACTAAGCTCTTTCGTAAGATTGCGCCCGCCAGTTTTGGCGGGCGCACACAAAACCTCACAACAATAACGGCAATTCGGTTTACTTTCGAGCGACCGGAATAAAAGAGACCGAGAGACCTGATATGACCAACCAAGTTCTGTTGGATTGCCGAAATGTGTGGAAACTCTACGGCGCGCGAGCCGAAACAATTCTGCAAGAGAATGATTGTCCAGACCCAGAGGCGTTGAAAGCCGCAGGTGTCATCGGAGCAGTGCGCGCAGCCGATGTTCAGATCAATCGGGGCGAAATCTTTGTGATTATGGGCCTGTCTGGCTCGGGCAAATCCACATTGGTGCGGTGCCTGTCGCGACTGGTAGAACCCACCGCAGGCTCTATCCAATTTGACGGTATAGATCTGTTAAGCGCGTCAGATGCCGAGCTGATCGAGATCCGCCGCAAGAAAATGGGCATGGTCTTCCAGCAATTCGCCTTGTTGCCACACCTGACAGTTCTGGAAAACGTGGCGTTTCCGCTGGATGTTCAGGGTGTTGATCGCAAGACCCGCGAAGCGCGCGCCCGCGAGGTGGTTACGCTAGTTGGTTTGGAAGGGCGGGAAAACTATTATCCGCGCGAGCTTTCCGGGGGCCAGCAACAGCGCGTCGGTATCGCACGTTCTCTGGTTGTAGAGCCCGAACTGTGGTTTCTGGACGAACCCTTTTCCGCGCTTGATCCCCTGATCCGCCGTGAAATGCAGGACGAGTTCCTTCGTCTGCAGAACATGTTGAAGAAAACAATTGTCTTCATCACCCATGACTTTGACGAGGCGATCCGTCTGGCAGATCGGATTGCGGTGATGAAGGACGGGGCAATTGAACAAATCGCGGCGCCCGAGGAACTGGTGCTGAATCCGGCCACTGAATATGTGGCAGAGTTCACGCGACATGTGTCACGCGCGAAGGTCATCCGAGCCAAAACGATCATGTCGCCCGTGACGTCAGAGAGTTTCGCCGGAGAGGTCGACTGCCGTGCGACGGTTGAAAGCATTGCCGATCAGGTTGAGGCGGCCTCGGGGCCCGTACGGGTGCTCAATAACGGCGAAATAGTCGGCCAGATCGACAAACAGGCCGTGATCGACGTGCTTGTGGGGCGCAAGTGATGCGTCGCTGGATCACATGGAGCACAGGGTTCTGGGTCGGGCTGTTCGCAGTCACCTGGCTGCTGTCTTCCTATTCGTTTCAACTCTACAAGGCCCTCGATGCGCGGTGGATCGTCAGGTTTCCGAAAGCCTACGAATTGCCGACCGAAAGCCGGATCAGCGCTTTGCTCGACTGGCTTGTCGACTCGGCCCATTTTGTTTTCTTCACCTTTCGGGACCTAACGCGCGCCATCGCGGCGCTGATCGAAATTCCTTATCAATTCTTGCGGAATCTGCTGATTGAAGGGTTCCAAAGCGGTCTTGGCGCAGAAGCAGTACAGATAGCGCCGTCCCTCAGCTGGATCGCGGTGATCGGGGTGGCGGTTTTGATCGCGCACTTTGCCAGAGACTTGAGCTTGGGCGCCCTGACAGGCGTTTGTTTCCTGTACCTTGCAGTTTTTGGGCAGTGGGCCAGTGCCATGGTCACAATGGCGTCGGTTCTGATCGCAGTGCCGATCGGTGCGGTGGGTGGATTGCTGCTTGGTATCGCTGCCTATCGTAGCCCGCTATTCGAAAAGCTCCTGCGGCCGTTTCTTGATCTTATGCAAACTGTTCCGGTTTTTGCATACCTCGTACCGGTCCTTATCTTGTTTGGTTTTGGCCCGGTTGCGGCTCTTGTGGCGACGGTCATTTACGCCATGCCGCCAATGGTGCGGGTGACAATCGTTGCCCTCAAGGCGGTTCCTGAAGAAATCAAAGAAGCGGGGCGCATGGTGGGTTGCACCAGACATCAGATGATGTGGAAGGTGCTTGTACCCTCGGCCAGCCCGGCGCTGATGGTTGGCGTCAATCAGGTGATCATGTTGACCCTGAATATGGTGATCATTGCTTCGATGATCGGCGCCGGAGGTCTGGGGTTTGATGTGCTGGCCAGCCTGCGTCGTCTGGATATCGGCGGTGGTATCGAAGCCGGACTAGCCATCGTCGTCATGGCAATAGCCCTGGACCGTGTCAGTCAGGCTTTTGCCTCGCGTGGTGTACATGAGCATCGCAGCGGGAGTTACCTGAAGCGCCACCCGTGGACATCCACTTCATTTGCGATCATCGTCGGTACCCTTCTTCTGGGCCAGTTCATTCCTGCTGTGCAGACCTATCCCAAAGACCTAACCATCACCACCGGGCCGTTCTGGACGGCCTCGATCGAGTGGATCAACGTCAACTTCTTCGATGCATTCGAAGCGATCAAACTTGTGGTCTTGCAAGGGCTGTTGCTGCCAGTCAAAAAGTTCTTCACAGGCATTCCTTGGGCGTGGGGGATCATCGCTACAGGGCTTTTCGCGTGGAAGCTTGCAGGCTGGCGCATGGGATTGATGGCCATGCTTTTCATGGCCTTTATTTCGGCCAGCGGCCTGTGGGGCAAAACGATGGTCACGATCTATCTGTGCGGCGTATCCGTCTTTCTAGCATCACTGATCGGTATCCCGCTTGGCATCTGGGCGGCAGAACGTCCAAGAGCCGGCCGTGTCATTCTGGGTTTAATGGACACGCTGCAAACCCTTCCCAGTTTCGTATACCTCATCCCAGTGGTGATGTTGTTCCGCGTTGGCGACTTCAGCGCGATGATTGCGGTTGTGCTTTACGCGCTTGCCCCGGCGGTGCGGTATGCTGCCTTCGGTCTTCGCGAGGTGCCGGCGCATCTGATTGAGGCCGGGCGGATGGCTGGCTGCACCCCGCGGCAAATCCTCTTTCGGATCAAACTTCCATTGGCGACCCCGCATCTTTTGCTGGGACTGAACCAGACCATCATGCTGGCGCTTTCGATGCTGGTGATCACCGCTCTCGTTGGTACTCGCGATCTGGGGCAAGAGGTTTATATCGCGTTGACCAAGGCGAATGCTGGTCAAGGCATCGTCGCGGGACTGTGTGTTGCGTTCATCGCGATCATCGCCGATCGCGTGGTACATGCAGCCGCCGACGGGCAACGTAGGAGGTTGGGATTGTGAACAAAGCAATCGAACGTGCCGCTGGACTGTCCTGCTTCAAGGCGCCGACCGAAATCACGCCACTTGGTGGTGGGATTACCAATGTAAACTTGCGGGTTACGGACGGTGATGCCGACTATGTCGTGAGACTGGGTTCAGATATTCCCGAACACGGCGTTATGCGTTGGAACGAACTTTCGCTCAGCAAAGCGGCCTATGAACTAGGAGTGGCGCCCAAGGTCGTTCACCACGAACCCGGTGTTTTGGTTCTAGAATTCCTTAAGGCACGAACCTTCTCTGAAGACGATGTGCGTGACCCTGAAAACCTACCGCGTATCGTCGATCTTCTCATAAAGACACATCGGGGCCTTGGCGCGCATTTGACGTCGCCCGTACTGGCCTTCTGGCCCTATCAGGTCAACCAGACCTACATGACCAGACTGATTGCCGAAGGCTCGCCCCATGTCAGCAAATTGCCAGAATTGAAGGCAGAGCAGGACAAACTGATTGTGGCCACCGGACCCGTGGAAATGGTCATTGGGCACAACGACCTTCTTGCTGCCAACATTCTGGATGATGGCAGGCAACTTTGGCTGATCGATTGGGAATATGGCGGGTACAACACGCCGCTGTTCGATCTGGCCGGTCTCGCCAGCAACAACGGACTGTCAGAAGAACAGGAGCGCGAAATGCTGACCCAGTATTTCGGCAGCGATCCAAACAAGTTTTGGCGGTCCTACCAAGCCATGAAATGCGCGTCTCTGATGCGTGAGACCCTATGGTCGATGACTTCGGAACTGCATTCCGAACTTGATTTTGATTACGCCGCCTACACGGCCGAGAACTTCGACAGACTGCGAGCAGTCCTGTCCGACTTCCACAATACCTAAGAGAGTGACATGAGCCTGCCTTCTTCTTCGAAAATCATCATTATCGGCGGCGGTATCATCGGCTGTTCGACCGCCTATCACTTGGCTCAGATGGGCCACGAGGTGCTGCTGCTGGAGAAGGCTGGACTGACCTCTGGATCAACTTGGCACGCCGCCGGGCTGGTAGGGCAGTTGCGCTCGAATGCCAATGTCACACAGCTACTTGGGTATTCGATCGAACTGTACAATCGACTTGAGGAAGAAACCGGCTTGGCAACAGGCTGGAAGATGAACGGTGGCCTGCGACTGGCCTGTAACCAAGAGCGCTGGACCGAAGTCAAACGCCAAGCCACCACGGCCCATTCCTTTGGTCTGGACATGCAGCTTCTGACTCCACAGGAGGCACAAGATCTTTGGCCGCTGATGGATATCTCCGACATTGTCGGCGCGGCTTTCCTGCCGACAGATGGTCAGGCCAGCCCATCGGACATCACGCAAGCCTTGGCGCGTGGTGCGCGTAACGGCGGGGCGAAGTTGGTTGAGAATTGCCCGGTTACCGAGATTTTGACCGAGAAAGGCAAGCTTGTCGGTGTGCGCACGCCTCAGGGGGACGTGAGCTGTGAGAAACTGGTCTTGTGCTGTGGTCAATGGACGCGCGATCTGGCGGCAACGATCGGCGTGACCGTGCCTTTGGTATCGGTCGAACACCAATACATGATCACAGAGCCTTTCGGCGTGCCTTCCGATTTGCCGACCCTGCGCGACCCTGACCGGCTGACCTATTACAAGGAAGAAGTCGGCGGGTTGGTTATGGGCGGCTACGAGCCCAACGGCATTCCCTGGGCCGAAAAAGGGATTCCCGATCCCTTCGATTTCCAGCTACTGGAATCCAACTTTGACCATTTCGAACAACTCGTCGAACTTGCCCTGCCGCGGGTGCCCAAGCTGGCCGATGCAGGCGTTAAACAGCTTTTGAACGGACCTGAAAGCTTTACGCCAGATGGCAATTTCATTCTGGGCGAGGCGCCAGAAATGGCCAACGTCTTTATCGGCGCGGGGTTCAACGCTTTTGGTATCGCATCTGGCGGTGGTGCAGGCATGGCACTGGCAGAGTGGGTGGCGAAAGGCGCGCCGCCCTATGATCTTTGGCCAGTCGACATTCGTCGCTTTGGCCGGCCGCATACCGATACGGATTGGGTTCGCGCGCGAACGCTTGAAGCCTATGGCAAGCACTACACCATGGCGTGGCCCTCGGAAGAGCATCAGAGTGGGCGGCCCTGTCGGCGTTCTCCTCTCTACTCAACCCTAAAGGAATCCGGTGCGGTTTTCGGCGAAAAACTTGGTTGGGAACGTCCCAATTGGTTTGCTGAGGCCGGGGAAGAGGCCCGTGATATTTACACCTTCGAGCGTCCCAACTGGCATGGTCCGGTCGGCCGGGAACACACCGCTGCGCGAGAGTCTGCGGTTCTGTTCGATCAGACATCCTTCGCGAAATTCATTCTCACCGGACCGGATGCCGAAGCGGCGTTACAGTATATTGCTTCCAATCGTGTCGACAAACCGGTCGGCTCGATCATCTATACCCAGATGCTGAACGATCATGGTGGCATCGAGTGCGACCTGACATGTGTGCGCACGCGAGAAGACGAATATTACATCGTGACCGGCACGGGGTATGCCACCCATGACTTTGACTGGATCAAGCGCAACATTCCCCAGGGGATGAATGCAGAACTTGTGGACGTGACCTCGTCGAACGCTGTTCTTTCGCTGTTTGGACCGAAGGCGCGCGACATCCTTCAAGCTGTCACCAATGACGATGTTTCCGATGGGAGCCACCCGTTTGGTCGTGCGCATCGCATCGGGATCGCCGGATGTCCTGTTCTTGCGATGAGGATCACCTATGTCGGTGAACTCGGCTGGGAGCTGCACTTGCCCGCGGAATATGCGCAAACTGTCTATGACGCGCTTCATACTGCAGGGGCGCCGCTTGGTCTGCGCAATGCAGGTTACCGCGCGATCGAAACCCTAAGGCTAGAGAAAGGGTATCGCGCTTGGGGGTCAGACATCGGACCTGATCACACGCCGGACGAAGCTGGTCTTGGCTGGGCCGTCAAGATGAAGTCAAATATCCCGTTCCGGGGTCGTGACGCCGTGGCCAAGCAACGTAAGGACGGCATCAAGAAGATCATGGCAACCTTTACAACGGACCCGGATGTGATCCTGTCGGGCCGGGAAACAATCTACCGAAATGGAAAACGCTGTGGCTGGCTAAGCTCGGCGGGCTTTGGTCATACCATCGGAAAATCCATCGGTATGGGCTATGTGCGCAGCGAAACGCCGATTGATCGCGACTATGTTTTGTCAGGCAAGTACGAATTGGAGGTCGCGACCGTGCGAGTTCCGGCCGATGTGAGTGTTGCGCCGTTGTATGACCCGAAAATGGAAAAAGTGAAGGTCTGAAAATGGTCGCGTTTGAATAACTCGACTTTGATTGGGCAGGGCGCTGTTTAGCGTCCTGCGATGCCTAAGCCCATCCCTTAGGGGTGCCATAAAACGAGAATCAAGATTCTCGTTCGCGGCGCGGATATCCGCGAATTGGCGGTCCGGTGGTTTCCTTCTCAAGTGGAATTTCCCTGACGGTCTAGGGCCAGTCCGCAAAGTTCAAGGCAGGCGTCTCTTTCTGCTGCAATTGCTGGGCAAGATTGTCCCTGAACATACGCGGAGACTCAGCGCTTGCGGATTTGAAATACTTACTGAAGTGCGCGGGATCACGAAAACCAAGCCTGTCAGAGATTTCCTTGATAGAGATCGAAGAGCGCGCCAGCATCATTTGCGCTTCGTAGATCGTACGGTCCCTAATCAGGACGCTTGGTGATTTGCTCAATTTCTCTGTGCAAAGGTCGTGCAATCTGTCCGGGCTTATGCCCAGTTCAGATGCGTATTGGGCAACGGTCCAACGGTCACGAAAGCGGTTTTCCAGCAACTGCCGGAACCGCAGAAGCAAATTGCTTCCTCTGTCCGATACGTGCTGTGGCATAACCGTTTCGGGGATATTGCGCAGTAGCATCCCGAAAATCATTTTCAGGCTGGCCTCAATCATCGTCTGCTGGCCGGGTGCCTCTTGGCGCGCCTCTGTCTGAATTGTGTCAAAGGCTCTTTCTGCCTGCTCAACCATGCCACCTTTGTCGAGCAATTGACTGACGGCAGGGCGTTCCAACACTCGGCGAATGTCGGCGGAATCTGGACCCCGGCCAATAGATGTCAGCACGACTTGCTCTGGGATGGTGCAGATCACCGCTTCGCCCCCCGCCTGGATGCGAAAGGTTCTTTCCTTGTCCACCGGCGCGAGGAAAATGGACACGGGGGCAAGTGCCAAAGTCTCGTGCGCGTCTTCGATGTGCGCCGTTCCGGAAACGAGCAATGCCCCGGTCCAATGGCGTTCACTTTCAGACGGCGATGTCGACCAAACTCGTTCTCGAATCGTCGGCTCGATTTTTTCGGCTCTTAGCAAATTTGTCGGCTTTCTAGATACAAACGCTGATTTTTTCCGAAAATATACAATCAAATTCCATAAATATACATGTATTTGCGAGCGTTTTGCTCGTTTCAATATATGACGGGAGGAACGGTCTGCATGAACCGCACAAATCATATGCATATTTCGACGTGTCGGAATCTGTTCAACGGGATGTTGCTTCAAGATGTATGAAGCACAGTTGATCGTTGGCGGTAAGAAGGTCGATGCGCGTGATAAGTCGACTTATCAGTTGATGTCTTCCACTTTGGAAGGCCCATCAACAGTCGCTGCTGCCGCGACAGTTCGGGACGCTAAAAATGCGGCCAACGCAGCTGCGGCCGCGTTCCCGGCATGGTCAGTGACACCTGATGAGGAACGCGCAGCGGTTCTTAGCAAGGCGGCCGATACGATCGAAGCTCGCGCAGATGATTTCGTGGCCGTCATGGCCAGCGAAACGGGTTCGACCGAGGCATGGGCGCGCTTCAATTGCAAAATCGCCGCCAACGTTTTGCGGCACGCCGCGTCCCAATGTGGATATGAGCGTCATGTCGTGCGCGAGGGCGGGGACCCGCATGTGTCCTCATATCTGGTACGCCAACCGGCCGGGGTTGTTCTTGGAATTGCCCCTTGGAACGCGCCGATCGTTCTGGCGACCCGTGCGGTGGCAATCCCGCTTGCGGTTGGAAACACAGTTGTTCTGAAGGCGTCCGAGAGATGCCCGAAAACCCATTCGATGGTCATAGAGGCGATTAACGAGGCAGGGGCCGTTCCTGGCGCCGCCAATCTGGTGACCAATGCACCCGATCTTGCCTCTGAAGTAACCGAGGCCATCATCGCACACGCCGCCGTTCGGCGGGTGAACTTCACAGGGTCCACCCGGGTCGGTCGTCACGTGGCCGAAACCTGTGCACGCCATCTGAAGCCCGTGGTTCTGGAACTTAGCGGCAAGGCGGGCGTCATCGTACTGAACGACGCTGATACCGACCGGGCTGTTAATGCCGCCGTTTTCGGTGCCTTTTTCAATCAAGGCCAGATCTGCATGTCGACAGAGCGTGTGATCATCGACGATCAGTTGGCGGATGACTTCGCCGAAAAGCTTGTCCAACGCACCAGTGAGCTAAGCGTTGGTGACCCTAATACTCAACGCGTGAACGTGGGCCCGATGATTTCAGCGGACGCCGCCATTCGTGCGGGCAACCTGATCGAAGACGCGGTTTCCAAAGGGGCGCAGCTTCTGACCGGTGGGGCGATTTCAAAGTCCACAATGGAACCCGCGGTTTTGGATCACGTCGACAGTTCGATGCGTATTTATCACGAAGAAAGCTTTGGTCCGGTGTTGTCGATAATCCGTGTTCGCAGCGAGGACGAAGCCATCACCGTGGCCAATGACACCGACTATGCACTTGCCGCGTCTGTTTTCAGCGAAGACATCGCGCGTGCGCAGAAGGTCGCCGCGCAGCTTGAATGCGGCGTGTGTCAAATCAACGGGCCAACGGTTTACGACGATCCAAGGATGCCCTTCGGAGGCCTAAGAGCAAGCGGTTACGGAAAACTAGGTGGCGTCGAGTCCATCGACGAGTTTACCGAACTCCGCTGGATCGGAATTCACGAAAAAGAGGGCGAGCATTTCTTGTGATTACTCTGCCGAAGGCGCGGAACAGCGGCTCGGCCAATCTGCAGAAAGACAACGGGAGAATGTAATGAAACGCAGAACAAACCTAAAACTTGCCGCAGCCGCGGCGCTGGCCTTGGCACTGCCACAAGTGGCACTGGCCGAGGATACCTTGAAACTGGGTATCGTTGCCCACAAAACAGGGCCTTTGGCGGGCGGTGAGAAAGTCACCCAGACACCAAACGTCCAGCTTTGGATCCACGAGGTTAACGAACGTGGCGGTCTGAACGTCGGCGGGACCCAGATGAAGGTCGAGCTGGTTGAATATGACGACAAAACCAACCCGGGTGAGCATATCAAGGCCGCTAACCGTTTGATTAACCAAGACAACGTACACTTCATCGTCGCGCCTTATGGCACTGGCTTCAACATCGCTGCGGCGCCGATCTACGGTAAGTCCGGTTATCCGATGGTTGCGGTTTCGGCGATCACTGACAAGGTCGACGAACTGGCAGAACGTTTCCCCAACCTGTTCTTCACCCTCGGCACTACGACCGCTTTCGTAGAAGCCGTACGTGATATCCTGGTTGAGCAACGCGATGCCGGCAACATTGGCAACAAAGTCGCTATGGTGAACGTTGCTGACGCATTCGGAATCGAACTGGCCGATGTGGCCCGCCAAGCCTTTACCGATGCCGGGTTTGAGCTGGTTTACGACAAGTCGTACCCGCTTGGCACTCCGGACCTGTCGCCTGTTATGAAAGGCGCCAAGGCCTCGGCCGCGGATGCGTTCATCGCTTGGTCCTATCCGCCGGACAGCTTTGGTCTGGCAGAACAAGCGATCATCGAAGATCTTGACGTGTCGATCTACTACTCGGCCGTTGCGACCTCTTTCCCGGCGTTCTTCGGAGCCTACGGGTCCAAGATCGACAACGTTCTGGGCGCAGGCGGTACGAACGTCGACGACCCCAAAATCGCGGCTTATCGTCAGGCGCATGAAGAGGTGACCGGTGCGACACCTGACTTCTGGGCCTCAGCCAATACCTATGCTGCTTTGGAAGTTCTTGGTCAGGCGATCGAAGGTGCAGGCACTTTGGACCGGAACACTGTGACCCAGTACATCAAGGACAACAGCTTTGACACGATCATGGGCACTTTGGATTTCGAGAACAACTTCTCTGAAAAATTCTGGACCGTTGGCCAATGGCAGGACGGTGTGTTCCGGGGCGTCAAAGGCGTCAATGTCGACGGTGCTGTCGACGTACGCCTGAAAGACGGCTGGAAGTGATCTGAAAGCAATACTCTCTCGGCGCTTAGCCGCGCCGGGAGACCTTTGAACACCGGAAAAGACGCATGGACATCCTAGTTTCAGGACTGCTGCTGGCTGGCACCTACGCCCTAATGGCGTTGGGTTTGAACCTGCAATACGGCGTTGCCAGGATCATGAACCTTGCCAATGGCGAGATGCTGGTTCTGGGCGCATTGGCAGCCTTCTGGCTTTACATAAACGCGCAGGTCAGCCCCTTGCTGACTGTCGTGATGGTCGGACCAATCGCTTTCATCGGCAACTGGCTGATTTATCGCTTTTTGCTTGTGCCGCTTGTGAAGCGGTCAAAAAACCAAGGTCAGCTAGAGGTCGACTCGATCCTCGCCACCTTTGGGATGAGCTTCTTTATCGTCGGCATCATGGTGTCCATTGAAGGGGGCTTTTTCGCCTACAAATACCTTTCCGAGACTATCTCGATCCTCGGCTCCACATCTTCGCTGAACCGTCTAGCGGCCTTTTTGCTAGCCGTCGTGATCGGCGGTTCTTTGTACCTTTGGCTTAACAGAACACGAACTGGGGTGGCCGTACGTGCTGTATCGGTCAGCACCGAAGCTGCAGGCCTTGTTGGGATCGACGTGCCGAAGATGTCCGCGCTTGCCTTTGCGCTTGGTGGCGCGGTGACATCGATGGGTGGCAGCTTGATCTCGACCTTCTACACTTTGGATGCCTCTGTCGGGGTGATCTTCACCATGAAGGCCCTGATCATCGTTATCATGGGCGGGGTCGGTGATGTTCGAGGTACCATCGTGGCGGCGATCATCCTTGGTATCGTGGAAACTGCCGTCGCAACCTTGGTCGACCCCGGTCTGACGCTTGCCTCCGCCTACTTCATCTTTCTTCTTATCCTGCTGTTCCGTCCGCAGGGCCTGTTCGGGAGGCGTACCGCATGAGCCGCAGCGGTTTTAAAGAGCTGGCCATTGCCGCCTGCCTGGCCATTCTGGCTGGCTTCGTGCCGCTGGTGTTCAACAACTATTGGCTGTCGATCTCGGTGACGGCGATGATGTATATCGCGCTATGCACTAGCTGGGTGATGTTCTCTGGTCCGACGCATTACATCTCGCTGGCCTCAGGCGCTTTCTTCGGCATTGGGGGGTACCTCGTTGCCACTGGCATGAGCGATTACCAGATGAGTTTCTGGCTGATGGCTGGAATTTCTGCGCTGGTCGCAACGATCTTGGCCGGACTGATCGGGGCCGCGACTCTGCGGTTGTCTGGTGTCTATTTTGTGATCTTCACACTTGGTCTGGCCGAGATGATCCGGAACCTTGTGAGCTGGGTTCAAAACAACTTTCTTGGCTCGCGCGGGCTGTATGTCCTGACCGATTTCACAGAAGCGCATATCTATTGGATGCTTTTGGTCCTGGCCGCGGCCGCCTATTTCCTTGGTTGGTATATCAATCGGTCGCGCCTTGGTTTCGCGCTGCGAATTATCGGCAATGATGAGACCGTCGCGCGCCATGTTGGCATCAATACTGCCACCGCCAAAATCGTTCTATTCATGACGACGGGCTTTTTCGGTGCATTGGTCGGTGCCGTGATTGCACCGCGCTACAGTTATATCGAGCCGAACCAGGTGTTCTCGCCAGAGCTTAGCTTCATGGTTGTGATCATGGCATTGCTAGGTGGGGCAGGGCGGCTTTGGGGCCCAATCGTTGGGGTCATTCCTTTCACTTTGGTCTGGGAATACGTCTCGTTGCAGTTCCCCAATCAGACCACGATGTTTATCGGCCTGATCTTCCTGCTGATCGTCTTCGTTTTGCCTAACGGCATCGTCGGACGCCTAGAGCAGGTGGCGGTCAAAATCCGTCAAGGAGGCCACTGATGCGTTATAGCGGTTCTGCTCTTTCAGTGAACGGTGTCACCAAGCGGTTCGGTGGTCTTGTCGCCGTCGACAACATGGAATTCAGCGTGGGCGAGCACGAGATGGTCGGCATCATCGGTCCGAACGGCTCGGGCAAGACGACCATGATGAACATGATCTCTGGCACGTTCAAACCAACTTCTGGTTCCATTTCGATGATGGGATCACGGATCTCAGACCTGCCTGCGCAAGAGATTACCCGTCGCGGGGTGGGGCGCACATTCCAGCTTGTTCGCCTTCTACCGTCACTTTCGGTTCTGGAAAACGTCATTGCCGGTGCCGTTTTCGGGCATCGCAAGCGTTGGGGGCGCGAAGCAGAGGATCACGCCCATCGGATGCTTGAGCGCGTTGGTATGGACGCGATGAGCTATGCCCCCGTGTCCTCGCTTACTTATATCGATCAGAAACGCGTCGAACTTGCGCGCGTTCTGGCGGGTGATCCTGAAATTTTGCTTTTGGATGAATGGCTTGCGGGCCTTAATCCAACAGAGTTGGAAACCGGTATCGAGCTTATTCATGACCTTCGCAAGGAAGGCCGTACCGTCATTCTGGTTGAACATGTCATGGATGCAATTCGCTCGCTTTGCGACCGCTGCGTTGTAATGTCGTCGGGGGTGAAGATCGCAGAAGGTTCGCCTGATGTCGTCTTGTCCGACCCCGAAGTGATCCGCGCTTACCTGGGAGATGACGATGCTTGAGGTCAGAAATCTCTCTGTCGCTTATGGCCAGCACCGCGCGCTGGAAAACGTGTCTATCAAGATCGACAAGGGCGAAATCGTTGTGATCCTTGGGGCCAACGGCGCTGGTAAGTCAACACTTCTGCGCGCCATCAGCGGCATTTGCGAAGGGCAGCATTCCGGTGATGTTGTCGTTGATGGGCACCCCATTCTTGGCCTTTCTTCAGATCGTATTGTCGAAGGCGGTGTCGCGCTTGTTCCAGAGGGTCGCGGGATATTTGGTGACCTGACCGTCCGGGAAAATCTGGTGCTGGGGGCCTATGCCAACCGCGCCCGAGACGACGAGGCCGCAAACCTTGAACGGGTGATGAGCCTATTTCCCAAACTTGGCGAACGGCAGAACCAAATCGCCCGCACAATGTCGGGCGGCGAGCAACAGATGGTTGCCATCGGCCGAGCAATGATGAGCAACCCGCAGATCCTGATGCTGGACGAGCCCTCTTTGGGTCTGTCTCCCCTGCTTTGCAAAGAGCTGTTCCAGAGCCTGACAGAGGTGCGTAAGGCTGGCATCGGGATACTTCTGGTCGAGCAGAACGCAAAGCAAAGCCTGGCCATCGCTGATCGGGGCTATCTGCTAGAAAACGCCCATATCGTACACGAGGACAGTGCCCAGAAACTGGCCAGTGATCCGGCTGTTCAGAAAGCCTATCTTGGCGCGGGCGGGACGGCGTCCGGAGCCGCGAAAAAGGGTTCGGCAGAGAAATCCGCCGAAGACGCGGTCATTGCCGACGTTGTCACCAGACAACCGTTCAGACAGCGCGTAGTGCCGCGCCGTAACGCCGATGACCTTCTTGGGCAGTCGGTCGATGCGCTCGTGGCGTCAGCTTCGGTTAAGTCTGCGCCCACGCTATCGCGACCAAAGGCCTCGTCAACAGCGGGCAGCCATGAGGCGCGCCTAAAGACAATGATTGCGGAGATCGAGACAGCGGCAGCCGGAGCGCGACAGAAGCGGCGTTTGCAGCCTGTACGCATGCAAAGCCCGGAAGTGCCGGTGCCGAAAGAACCCAAAAAGCCTGTCGTGGTCGAAGTTTACCGCGCGCCACGCGTCGAAGTTTATCGCCGTCGCGAAGGCAGCAACGAATTTGAAAGGGACTAAAGGAGAAAGTCATGCTGGATAGGGCTACATCTGGTCCCGTTATCAAGGGACATTACATTGGCGGCCAATGGGTTCAGGGAACTGGAACATTCGTCGACTCAAACCCGTCAGACGGCAGCACATGGGCGACCGTGCCAGATGCCGGAATCGCTGAAGTTCGTGCAGCGATTGATGCCGGGCAGGCGGCCTTTGAGGGCTGGTCTTCGCTGAAATTCAGCGAGCGGGCACATTATCTGCTGAAGATGGCCGACATCTGGGAACGTCGCATCCCCGATTTCGTGACCGCGATGCAGGGCGAAGGTGGCGGCTGGTTCGGCAAGGGAATGTTCGAGGCCGGCTACGTGCCGGAAGTTTTCCGGGCAGCGGCCGCTGCGTGCTTCAACCCAATTGGTGAAGTGATGCCTTCGGAAACCGGTAAGTTTTCGACCGCGGTGCGTTCGCCGATGGGGGTGGTGACCATCATTTCCCCATGGAATTTCCCCGGCATTCTGTCGTCGCGCGGGCTCGCCTTTCCATTGGCGGCGGGCAATACAATCGTGCTGAAACCTTCAGAGGATACACCCTATTGCGGCGGTTTGTTCTTCGCGGAAGTAGCCGAAGAAGCAGGCCTGCCAGCCGGTGTTTTCAATGTCGTAGTCTGCTCGCGCGACAACGTTCAGGTGGTTGGCGACGAGTTGATCGAAAACCCGTTGGTCAAAGGGGTGTCGTTCACAGGCTCGACCCCGGTAGGGCGCACTATCGCGGCTAAGTGCGGTGCGCATCTTAAAAAGTGCTGTGTCGAACTGGGCGGGAAGGACAGCCTGATTGTCCGCGCCGATGCGGATTTGGAACGCGCCACACAGGCTGCCAATTTTGGCAGTTTCATGCATCAGGGTCAGATCTGCATGAGCGTCGAAAAAGTTCTGGTACATGAAAGCATCTACCCGGAATTCCTGCGCCGTTTTGCTGAGCGCGCCCGCAAGCTTCCGGTTGGGAACACTTCGGACAAAGGCAATGTTATCGGTCCGCTGATCAACGATCGGCAAGTGGCCCGAGTGAAAAGCCAGATAGAAGATGCTCTCGCAAGAGGGGCCAAAGTTGTGGTCGGCGGTGGCATCAAAGATCGTTTTGTCGAGCCCACAATCCTGACCGGGGTCACCCCCGACATGAAGGTCTATCAGGATGAGACTTTCGGCCCTGTAGTGCCAGTCATCCCATTCTCGACCGACGAAGAGGCCATCGCGATTGCCAACGACACAGAATATGGGTTGTCGTCGGGCATTATCACTGCCGACGAAGAGCGTGCGCTTGAAATGGCCCGTTCTCTGCAAACTGGGATGTGTCACATCAACTGTAGCTCTGTGAATGACGAGCCGCATGTGCCCTTCGGTGGCTCGAAAGCCTCGGGCGTTGGGCGTCACGGCGGGCGTTGGTCAATGGAGACCTTTACCGAAACACGCTGGATCACGATGGACAGGGGCGGTCGCCCTTATCCGCCGGTATTTTAGGGATTAGACATGTCTGTTCAAAACCTGCTGGCAGGTAAGAAAATCGTCGTCACGGGATCGGCCTCGGGGATCGGCAAGGAAACCGCCCGCTTGCTGACTGCACAAGGGGCGACCGTTCTGGGTGTCGACCTCAACAAAAGCTTTGATCATGTGGAAGAGTTCTACCGCGCTGATCTTAGCGACGGTCCAACCATCGAAGCACTGGTAGACGTTCTTCCCTCGGGCATCGACGGGATTGCGAATGTCGCGGGTCTGCCACCGACAGCACCGGCGGAAAAGGTGTTGGCGGTGAACCTTGTCGGGCTGAAGCACTTCACCGAACTCATGATCGACAAACTGAATGACGGTGCCTCGATCGTGAACCTTGCCTCGCTTGCCGGGTTCGGCTGGCAGCAATCTGTCGAGGCTATCAAGGCTTCGGAAAATCTTGGCTACGCCGGCATAAAGGACTTCATCGCTAAATGGAGTGTCGGCAACGAAGGTGGACGGTCTTATTTCTTCTCCAAAGAAGCATTGGTCGTCTGGACCATGCAGAACCGATGGACCTGGCGCGACCGCGGCATTCGCATGAATGCGGTCAGCCCGGGGCCAGTGGACACTCCGATCCTTCAGGACTTCCTCGAAACCTTGGGCGCCCGCGCCGAGGAAGATGCCCGCGTCATGGACCGCCCCGGTACACCGGAAGATATTGCGCCCGTCGTGGCCTTTCTGTTGTCGGACATGACCAGTTGGTTGCGCGGCACAAACATTCACACCGACGGCGGAATGGCGTCGAACATCCTGTGCGACATGCACGGCTTCTCATAAGGAAAGGGTAAGAAAATGAGCGTACTTGCCTGGGTCATTCTTCTTCTAGTCATCATCGCGGCCTTCGTCGCGGTCGTAGCGTGGTTCTATGAACGCGCCACAAATGAGGTCAGCCTCGTTCGGACCGGCGTCGGGGGGCGCAAGGTGATAAAGGACGGCGGCACATTGGCCGTTCCCTATTTCCACGAGATTTCTCGTGTGAACATGCAGACCCTACGGCTGGATGTTGCACGAAAGGGCGACTCCTCCCTGATCACCAAGGACAGGATGCGTGTCGATGTCGGGGCAGAGTTCTATGTCTCGGTCGCGCCGGAAGAAGACGCCATCGCACGCGCCGCCCAGACCCTTGGCAAGCGCACGTTCCAGTCGGATCAACTGCGGTCGCTGGTCGATGGGATGATGATCGATGCGCTTCGCTCTGTCGCGGCGCGCATGACGATGGATGAGCTGCACGAGAACCGCGCGGCCTTTGTCGCCGAGGTTCGCGAGTCGTTGAAAGACGTGCTGTCGCGTTACGGTCTTGAACTGGATAGCGTGTCGCTTACGGCGCTTGACCAGACGCCCTTCGCCTCTTTGGACGAGAACAACGCGTTCAACGCGGTTGGGATGCGCAAACTGGCCGAGGTGATCGCCAATTCCAAGAAGGAACGCGCCGAGATTGATGCTGACGCAGAGGTGTCGGTTCGCAAGGCTGCGATGGAAGCGGCCCGTCGCCGTCTAGAAATCGACCTTGAAGAACGCCGCGCCGAGATTGCTCAGCAGCAAGAGATTGAAACACTTTCTGCCGCCCAACTGGCCGAGATCGCCCGGCGTAAGGCTGAAAGCGAACAATCTGCGGCCTCTGCGCGGATCGAAATGGAAAGACAGATCCAAGCCGCCGAGATTGCCCGCGAACAGGCTCTGACTATTGCAGAGCAGGATCGCCAGATTGCGATTGCAGCGAAGAGCCAGGAAGAAAGCAAGGCGGGAGCAGCGGCGGATACTGCGCGCGCTAATGCTGTCAAAGCAGCTGAGGCCGTGGAAACCGCCAAAGCCACCGCCGAGGCAGAACGTCGTCAGACCCTGTCACTGATCGCAGCACAGGCCGAAGCCGAAGCTGTGGCCCGCCGCGCTGAAATCAAGGCGAAATCCGAGAAAGCGACCGCGAAAGACAAGGCCGAGGCGATGCAAGTCGAGAACGAAGCGATCAAGGCTGTCGAACTTGCGAAAGCAGAAACCATCAGGGCACGTCTGGAAGCCGAGAATGCTCGGTCGAGTGAACTGGTTGCCATGGAGTTGGAAAAAGCACGTCTTGAAGCGATGCCGAAAATCGTCAGTGAAATGGTTAAGCCCGCTGAAAAAATCAATGGTATCAGCATCAACCATCTTTCTGGTGGGTTTGGCTCTCAGTCGGGTGGCGGTTCACATGGCGGGGATAAGCCTGTGGTCAATCAGGCGCTGGACTCTATCATGGACATGGCCGTTCAGCTTCCAGCGTTGCAGAAGATCGGCGAGACCATCGGGCTGAACCTGGAGGATGGACTGCCTGACACGCGGAAGCCGAAAAAGAAATCCTGATGATGGGATGAAGGGTGTGAACTGAGCATCCTTCCCAATCAAAATTTCGAGAAAACTAAAAACGCGCCCCCTCTATTCAAGTAGAGGGGGCGCGTTTTTGTCAGCTCATCCGAACTCATATCCGCAGGTAGCTTGCGCCAAGCAAACCCGTTCGGCGCGGTCAACTAGATGCCCTAGTTAAACATTGTATTCGGCAGGAAGAGCGAGATTTGCGGGAAGGCAATCAACACACCCAATGTCGCCACCATGGCCAGCCAGAAGGGGATCACACCGCGGAAGATCTGGCCCAATGGAACTCTGGGTGCGACAGATTTCACGATGAATACGTTGATGCCCACCGGGGGTGAGATCAGCCCCATTTCCAGCGTCAGAACGACCAGAACGCCGAACCAAATCGGGTCGATGCCAAGCTCCAACACCACCGGAAAGAAGATCGGCAGCGTCAATACAAGCATTGCAAAGCCTTCTAGAAAGCATCCCAGCACCAGATAGACGGCCAAAATGAATAGAAGAGTGCCAAGCACGCTTAGATCGAGGTAGGCAAGGAAATTGCCCACGGTTTCCGTGATGTGGGTCAAAGCAAAGAAAGGATTCAGCAAATGCGCGGCTATAAGGATAAGCATCACGGTCGCAGTCGTTACCACGGAATCTGTGATCGCTTCCTTCAACGCGGAAAAGCTTAGCGAGCGGGTGAAAAGACCATATAGAATGGCCAAGCCGGCGCCGACGCCTGCAGCCTCTTCCGGTGAAAAGAAGCCGCGATAAATTCCGCCGATTGTCACCAGAACAAGCACCAGAATGGGCAAGGCACCGACCAATGCGCGGCGCTTTTCGCTAAAGCTGGTTTTTGGGCCTGGCGGACCAAAAGAGGGCTGGATCAGACACAGAATAAGGACGGTCAACACAAAGACCATCAGCAAGAGGATACCGGGCAGGATGCCTGCCATGAACAAACGACCGATGCTTTGTTCAGTTAGGATCGCGTAAATCACAAACCCGGTGGACGGCGGAATAAGGATGCCAAGCGTTCCACCAGCCGCGACGCTGCCGGTTGACAGACGGTCATCGTATTTGAAGCGCTCCATCTCTTTCAGGCTGACTTTGCCCATCGTAAGCGCAGAGGCGACCGAGGACCCCGACAAGGCAGCGAACCCGCCGCAGCCAATAATCGTGGCAGAGGCGAGACCTCCGCGCACATGACCGATAAGAGAGTAGGCCGCGTCATAAAGCTGTCGGCTCATACCGGAAGCCGATGCCACGTTACCCATCAGAATGAAAAGAGGGATCACTACAAGTTCGGGCTTAGAGGCAAGCGTGAAGGTTTCCGACGAAAGAAGGCCCGCGGCCACGTTCCAGCCGTCGACGATCCAAAGCCCAAGGAAGCCCACGATAAACATGGCAAAGGCTACGGGCAGGCGCAAAAGCAGCAGCGTCAGTAGGGCGACGATGCCAATCAAACCAATAATGCCGTCACTCATACTGTGTCCTTGCGAATGTCTTTGGACTTGAGCGCAAGCTCAAGCGCGCGCAGGGCCATGCCAAGCGCGGTTACGATAGAAAGTACCGAGACACCCCACTGAAACCAAGCGCGCGGCAAGCGCAAAAGATTGGTCGAGATATTCAGCATCTGGCTTAGCTTCGCGGATTCGTGGACCGTGTAAGCAATCATCACAAAAATTACCGCGCCAGTCAGTGCGGCGACAATGTCGATTATTCTGTTCAGACGGGCAGGGTAGCGGGGCTCTAGTAGATCGACGGCGATATGCCCGCCTTGGCGGTCACACAGTGCCATGCCTCCAAACACCAGGATCGCCATACCCATGTTGATAAGGTCCTGACTACCGAAAAGGGGCGCCCCGAAAGCGCGCCCAATTACGTCAATCAGAATGACGCCGACGAGCCCCAAAAGACAGAGCCCGCCGATGAATGCGGACAGGCTGATCAGCCTGTCCGCTATGGTTCTTAAAGACGACACTTAGTTGACTGCGCCACGCATTGCTTCCAGCGCCGCAGCACCGTCGACTTCAGCGACATAGGCATTCACGACATCCGCGACGGCTGCGGCAAATGCTTCGGCTTCGTCGGCGTTCAGGTCGATGAATGTGTTGTCACCAGTGGCGCGTGCCTTGGCGAGGCCGTCATCCGAGGTCGCATTCCACGCATCTTCCGCGGACTTCGACAGGGCTGCCGGATCAAGAGCAGCCTTCGCCGCGTCGCTCAGCCCATCATAGGCGGACTGATTCATGACAGCGAAGAATGACAGGCGGCCAAGGTTTGCACCAAGCGTGTAGCTGTTTGCCACTTCATCCAGTTTAAAGTCGTTCAGCGTCGACGATCCGGTAATAACACCGTCAATCAGGCCAGTCTGCAGCGAGTTGTAGACCTGGTTAATCGGCATCTGTACCGGAGTACCGCCCAAAGCCTCGACGACTTTGGCTGCAGTTGCCCCTGCAACGCGAATTTTCAGGCCAGCCACATCCGCCGGGCTGCGAACTTCACGGTCCTTCATGATGAAGATATTGGGTTCAGAAGTCCAAAGCGCCACGGGAACCGTGCCGGGGAATTCATCTGCCAGGTGATCTTCGTAAGCAGCCCAAATGGCGGCCCAACCCGGTGCGTCCAGCGGGATCGCATTTGGCAGCTCCACAATCATGGTGTCATCAAACTGAGACGACGTGTAACCCGGAAGGCCCCAGGCAACATCGGCCACGCCCTGCACGACGCGCACATATTGCTCAACCGGGCCCGCGCCCAGTTCGCCGCCATGATACCCGCGTACTGTCACTTCGCCGCCGGTGGCACCCGAAAGCATCTCGTTCATCTTTTCGATAACGCTGGCGTTGATCGTGTGGAACGGCGGTGTGAAGTTGGCAAATTTGATCTCATCTGCCCAAACCGTCGTGCCTAGTACTGCTGCCATGGATGCAGCGCCAATCAGTCGTTTTAGTTTCATGATAATCCTCCCAGATCATGGTGTCCCGCTGAACGGGATCTTTAGAGAGGCCAGCGCGCTGGCCCCTCGGTTTGCCATTTATTCCGCGGCGATCGTCTTGGTCCGCCAGCTGTCCGCATAGTTCTCGCGGGCTTCTTTTGCGTATGGCGTGGGGGCCACGCGAACGCGGATCTCGGCCTGCTTGTGCAACTCGGTCGAGGTCTTTCCTGTTGGTTCCGGCTCACCCCATTTCAGGGTCAGCACGTCGCCCACATTAACCGATTGGTCGACTACGCCAAGACTTAGAACACAGCGCTCATTGTAGCTGTAGCCATTGAACATCGACATCCCGACCATCGACCCGTCCTCAGCGCAGATCATGTCGGCACTGGACGAGGCGTAGTTCGGCTGTGGGAAGTCGATCCACTTGTATGGCGTCCCTTCTTCGAATGCAGAGGCGATGACCTTCAAGACGTCATCACGGTTCCATTCGAACGTGACCTTTTTGCGGTTAGAAGTGCTGCCCTTCATCTTTTCGAGGGCCGATTTCCCGATGAAATCGTCTTTTTTCCAGCCAATGTAGAAATCATAGCCCAGTTCGAACGGGTTGACGTAATAGTCTTCGATATTGTCAGAGACAAAAGACCCGCCAATCGCACCAGCTGCTTCGTAGCTGTCAGCGCCCAACCAATCACGGTAATCAGCCAACATCCCATCGCCGGTATAGATGCCGGGCAGGGGGGACGGGATCCAACCGGATTCCAATGTGTTGGTCGAATAGGCCCGCGACCCACACTGAACAAGATCGACGCCCGCATCGCGCGCGGCCTGCTGAATGGTCGACAGGATATAATCTTTGTCCTTGTAAGGACCCCAGACCTCAAGACCCGGCGCACCCGACATGCCGTGGCGAAGTGCCTGCACCTTCTTAGAGCCGATGTTGATCCAATCGACGTGGAAGAACTTGATGTCCGGGATCGGACCCCCGTTCATCTTTTCAAAGATCGCCGGGGCGTCGGGGCCCTGAATCTGGAAACGGTAATGCTCTCGCATCACCCGTTCACCTTCGGGACGAGACGGCGAACGCGGGTCGTAACGCAGACGAACATTCCAATTGCCGTAAGCTGCAGCAAACATAAGCCAGTTCGAGGTCGGCGCACGGCCCACCAGAATGTACTTGTTCTCATGCTCTCGGAAAATGATGTGGTCACCGATGACGTGACCGTTCGGTGTCACGGGTACAAAGTGCTTCGCGCGGTTAAGACTGAAGTTGCTGAAGCTGTTGATCCCGTGATGGGACAGGAATTCCGTTGCTTGCGGCCCTTCAACGATCAATTCGTCCATGTGATGAGTTTGATCGAAAAGTACCGCGCTTTTACGCCAGGCTTCTTGCTCTACGCGCCAATTCATAAATTCAGGCGCAACAACCGGATATACGTACATACCGATTTTGGAGTTGCGCAGCATCGACACGGGGTTTCCAGCCGCTTCTATGGCTGATGTCAGGCTATGAGCCATTTCGAGTCCTCCCAGTTAAGATGTATACATAGTTATCGTCACATTCGTACAAGGCAAGATAAAATCACCAGGCGCGCTGGCGGGACCGCTGAGCGTTTCTTCGCGCTATCTCATGCAGAGACAATCGCAAGCGGCGCACTGCCTTCCCTCAGGGCGGCTTCGTTCTTGGTCAGGAACTCCACGTTCTGCAGCGCGGCTCGGGCGTGTTCTCTGGTCAGTGCTTCTGCGCGCGCACTTTGTCGATTAGCAATGGCGTTAAGGATGGCCCGGTGCTGTTCGTTGGCCACGATCAAGTTGCGCAAAAGCTGTGTGGCGCGGCTTTCGTCGTCCAGAAAGGCCGACGGGGATGCAAAGGGTAGGGTAGTCACCCGGGTCAATTCTCGCGCCAAAACGCGGCTTCCACAGGCCCGGGCCAAGCAGTCGTGAAAGATTGAATTATACTTTGAATACTTAGACATATCGACAGTTTTTCCCGAAAGAACCTTGTCTATCTGGCTTATCGCATCGTCGGCTTGCGCCAGGATTTCAGGATCCGCCCCCATTTCAGCCGCAAGCCGTGCGGCGGTCCCCTCCAGTACTCCGCGCAGTTCGATCGTGTCAGTGACGTCGCGCAGGTCAAACTTCCGAACGGCAAAGCCGCCGGATTTCATGCGGTCCAGCAATCCCTCTTCAGCGAGTTTCGACAATGCGGCGCGAACCGGGGTGCGAGAGATATTGAGGTCCTCTGCCAAAGCCACCTCGAAGAGACGCTGCCCGCCGGCGTATGCCCCGCTGACAATGCGCTGGCGCAGGGTGATCAACGCGCGTTCGGTGTGGGTTTTTGTTGTCATTATGCTCTCATATTCTCAAATGTGGACCAAAACGCCCTTCGCTCTAGATTGACCAAATGTATACATCAATGCAATGGTGATGCGAAGCACGGCTTAAATAATCGGTATCGGGCGTTCGCGGGAGTGACGTGAACATTTGGGCCTAGTGGGTCCGAACGGACGAACGAAAGAAAGAAAGAAATGAATACTCTGTGTTCTCGTGCACCAGAGACAGTTTGAGAGGAGGGCGCCAATGAGCGATGTCGCGCATCTTGGCCACGTAGAAGTCTACACCGACCAATTTGAGGCTAGCCTTGATTTTTTCACGCGTGTCTATGGGCTTAAACTGTCGCTTCTTGACGGTGACAGCGCCTACTTACGCGCGTGGGACGATTACGAGTTTCATTCGCTTAAACTGACAAAGCATCACACGACAGGCGTCGGACATATTGCCTATCGGACATCAAGCGCCGAGGCACTTGAACGGCGCGCCAAACTGATCGAGGAGGCGGGTTACCCAGTTCGTGGTTGGGTCGAAGGTGATGCGGGGCACGGCCGCGCGTTTCGGTTCGAAGATCCGTTCGGCCATGTGTTCGAGCTTTACTACGATACGCGCCGCGCTGAACCCGGGCCCGACGACACACCCGCGCTGAAGAACATGGCGTCACGATTTCATGCGCAAGGTGCGTGTCCGCGCAGGCTGGATCACCTGAACCTTCTTGCCGAAGATGTCAGTGTCTTTCGGACCTTTATGGAAACCTGTTTCGGTTCAAAGGTGACCGAGATGATCCAGCTTGATAACGGGCGGATCGGTGGATGTTGGTTCACGGTTAATAACAAAACATATGACTTGGCCTGCACAGAAGAACATGGTCGAGGTAAAGCGCGATTGCATCATCTGACCTACGCGACAGACCAACGCGAAGACATCCTGCGTGCCGCTGACATTTTCCTTGAGAACGGCGTTCACATTGAAACCGGACCTCACAAACACGCCATTCAGGGCACCTTCTTTTTGTATGTTTGGGAACCGGCCGGAAATCGTGTCGAGCTGGCAAATGCCGGGGCGCGGTTGATCCTTGCCCCGGATCATGAACCGGTCGTTTGGACAGAGGCTGAACGTAAAAAGGGTCAAGCCTGGGGGCTTAAAACGATCGAAACCTTTCACACGCATGGGACACCCCCTGCACCCACTCAGGAGTGAGAAGCGCATGTCTGTTTTTCCGATTGATGCCAACAAGAAACCTAACGCTTCCGCCTCAGGCTTGATGCAACGCTTCTCTATCGAAGTCATGCCGCGAACAGCTGCAAAAGTCGAAAGCTTCAGGGCGATTCTTCCCAAGGGGACACGGGTTTATGTCGCTCATATCGAAGGAACAATGATCGACGATATGATCGCCACTGCCAAACGCCTTACCGACGAAGGCTTTGTTGCAATGCCTCATATTCCGGCACGGATCGTTCCCGATCGAGCGCGTTTGAAAACTTGGCTGAAACGCTATCGGGACGAAGCGGGCGTGTCCCAGGCGCTGGTATTGGCGGGCTCGCCAAAGGCGCCGCTTGGAGATTTCCATTCGGCCATACAGCTTTTGGAGACTGGGCTCTTCGATCAGTTGGGGTTCAATCGTCTGCACGTCGCGGGTCATCCAGAGGGCAATAAAGACATCGACACCCGCGGCGGCACCCGATTGGTGGACGACGCGGCAAAATGGAAGTCGGACTTTGCCAATCGGACTGATGCCAAGATGGCGATGGTGACCCAGTTTGCCTTCGACGCAGATCCGGTTCTAAATTGGGCACGCCGGATGCAAGCCGCTGGTGTCGACTTACCGATCCATGTCGGTGTCGCAGGGCCAACCAAGCTGAACACACTGATTAAATTCGCCATCGCATGTGGTGTCGGGCCGTCTTTGAAGGTCTTGAAAAAGCGCGCGCTTGATTTGACCAAACTGGCAGCGCCTTTTGAGCCCACGGATGTGATCAATGCAGTTTCGGAAGGCCACGCCGCGGGGCAGGCCGGTTTGATTGAAAGTATTCACCTGTTCCCACTTGGGGGGATCAAAGCGTCTGCAAACTATGCGACAGCGTTTGGCAATGACGCGGGTCACCAAAGGGCAATGGGCTAAGTAGACCGGATGGAATTCAAGTTTGTGGTTGGGGCTCGGTTGAAGCGAGATGTCAAAAACAGAGGGCCGGGTGTCGTTTCAGGACCCGCAATCAAACGTCTCTCTGAATGACGGTTGCATGTAAAATAGAAAGTCAGGACCAAACACGCTGGCGCGTCGTGTTTGCCGCAGTCGGCCTAGGTGTGATTGGCGCCATGCACATCGGTAAGGTGCCGCCAGCGATGCCCGCGATCCGCGAAGACCTAGGGCTTGGCCTTGTGGGCGGCGGATTTGTGGTATCCCTGTTCAATCTGCTCGGCATGGTTCTGGGCCTGCTGATTGGCAGCATGACCGATCGGCTAGGAACCCAACGGGCGACAATGCTTGGGCTTTTGTTTTTGGTTGCAGGGGGTGTGCTGGGTGCTTTGGCCTCTGATCTGTCGCTCCTCCTAATTAGTCGCGCGCTGGAAGGGGTCGGCTATATCGCTGTCGTCGTGACGATGCCCGGGATCGTAGCCGGCGCCGCAGGAGAGCAAAGCCGATCATTCGCGATGGGCCTTTGGAGCGCATTCATGCCTCTAGGGTTTGCCCTTGGTGTTCTTGGAACATCTGTGATCATCCCAGTTGGTGGCTGGCCGATTGCTTGGCTCGGTCTGGCAGGGATGACGTCACTTGGTTTTTATGTGGTGATCCGTGTCTTACCGAAAGACGCTAAAACGCCGCTTGAAAATTCAATGGCCCAATTAAGAATGATCGTCGCACGCCCACGCCTGTGGGGGCTGTCTGGTGCATTTGCCGCTTACGCGTTTCAGTGGGTCACTTTCATGGTCTGGCTGCCCACCTATCTGATCGAAGAACTGGCCTTCACGCTTGGGGCTGCATCGCTGGCCACGGTCGGGGTGGTGGTGATTAACGTTCCGGGGAATTTGCTTGGCGGTGTTCTGCTGAATCGCGGTGTGGGCCCCGCATGGATTGTTGCGGGGTCGGCGATATCCATGTCTCTTGCCGCGGCAGCGCTCTTCCTAGGGTGCGTTGGCAGCCCATGGCTTGTCCTGCTGTGTTGTTTCGCCTTTTCATTTTCCGGAGGTGTTGTGCCAGCAGTTCTATTTACCGGGGTTACATACAATGTGGATCGTCCGGGGCTTGCTGGTAAAGCCAACGGCATGCTGATGCAGGGATCAGCCATAGGGCAATTTATTGGCCCGCCACTTGTAGGTGCAGCTGTTGCCGCCGCCGGAGGGCAATGGAGCGGGGCAGTTGCGCCATTGGGTATAGCCGCTGTTATCACTACCTTGTTGTGCACAGTGGCTGCAAATAGACCGCGAAATTAGAAGAACAGTACTAAAAACCCGCAGACGAAGGCCGTGAATTCGGAAACTTCTGTATTCAGGTTCGGCGCAATTCGTTTTACCAATTGATGAGGCAAATCTGCTTGTCCGAACGCAGTTTTTGATAGCGCTAACGTAAACTTCAGTCTATGACCAGCCTACGGAGGTCCAGCGCATGATTGTTTGTTGTGGTGAAGCACTTATCGACATGATCCCCGCTAAATGCGGAGAACTTCAAGAGGATGGATTTATCCCTCGTGCTGGTGGGTCTGTTTTCAATACAGCGATTGCGTTAGGGCGTCTTGGATCGGGCCCTAAGTTCTTGTCTTGTTTGTCGAGGGACATGTTCGGCGATCTGCTTGAGCAAACTTTGGTGAACAGCCGAGTTGGTAATGATTTGTGCCTGCGCGCTGACCGTCCCAGCACAATGGCTTATGTCAAGCTGACCAACGGCAACGCCACCTATGTGTTCTACGACGAGAATTCGGCGGGCCGGATGATCAAACCCACTGACATTCCAGCCATCCCAGATGAAGTTTCGACCCTCTTTTTTGGTGGGATTTCCCTTGCGGTAGAGCCTTGCGCGGACACCTATGCTGACCTGGCAATCCGTGAAGGAACCGAGCGCGTAGTGATGGTGGACCCCAACATTCGCCCCGGATTTATCGCGGATGAAACGCGCTTTCGTGAACGGCTTAGACAGATGTTTCAAATCACCGACATCGTGAAAGTGTCGGACGAAGATTTGGAGTGGCTGGTTCCGGGAGATATGACTGACCAAGAGCGCGCTGAAAAGATCATTCAGCAGGGGCCCCAGTTGGTGTTGGTCACCGCAGGTGGGGACGGAGTGACTTGCTTCGCAGCGGATGGGCGGTCAATCAAAAAAGAGATTACCCCAGTTGAAGTTGTAGACACGGTTGGGGCGGGCGATACGTTCAACGCTGGTTTCCTGCACAGCCTTCACGCTAATGGACTCCTTGTTAAGGGCCGCATTGGCCAGTTGACGGATGACCAGATTTTGAAAGCTCTTGGATTGGGCACACAGGCCGCAGGCGTTGTCGTCGCCCGGTCCGGCGCAAACCCGCCTTGGGCGGATGAGCTAGATGTCCTTTGAAAGGTTTCCAAATCGTAGGGTAAGCCGAAGCTCTCGTGGAATGCCCTAAATTGGGCTAATCGGGGCCCACATCTACGATTTTACCTGACAAATCTGTAAGTACCTGTTGAAATTTATTTTAATGGGAATGCCTTTGGGCATTTGAAAGATTTGTTGCGCGAAACTGGGTTTCCAGGACGCATGATGGGAAGGCCAAGCTACGATGGACGTTCGAACGATCCCTACATCCCCGATTGATGGGCAAAAACCCGGAACCTCTGGCCTGCGTAAGAAGACGCGAGTGTTCATGGGTAAGCACTATTTGGAGAACTTCGTTCAGTCGGTTTTCGATGCTATCGGTGGGGCGGCTGGCAAGACCTTCGTAATTGGTGGGGATGGGCGCTATTTCAATGCTGCGGCTATCCAGACCATTCTGCGTATGGCTGCGGCCAACGGGGCTAAACATGCGATCGTTGGACAAGCGGGGTTGTTGTCGACGCCAGCGGCTTCTCATCTGATCCGCAAACACGCAACCGACGGTGGCCTGATCCTATCCGCCAGCCACAACCCCGGTGGCGTAGACGAAGATTTTGGCCTTAAGTTCAACGCAGACAACGGCGGCCCTGCACCAGAGGGCGTGACGGATGAAATCTTTCGTAAAACACTGGAAATTTCGTCGTATCGAACTTTGGACACAGAAGATTTGGATCTAAGCGCGATTGGGGAAACCTCTGTTGGACAAATGAATGTCACCATTGTTGATCCGGTAACTGACTATCAGGAGATGATGGAAGACCTGTTTGATTTCAAAGCCATATCTGATCTTTTTAATTCTGGTTTCCGGATGCGCTTTGATGCCATGCACGCGATAACCGGGCCCTATGCCAAAGCTATTCTTGAAGGGCGCGTTGGGGCTCCCGAAGGGACAGTAATGAACAGCGTCCCGAAAGAAGATTTTGGCGGCGGACATCCTGACCCGAACCCAACTTGGGCAAAAGATTTGATGGCTGAAATGATGTCGGATGCGGGCCCTGATTTTGGTGCGGCGTCTGATGGGGATGGTGACAGGAACATGATCCTAGGGCGCAATACCTATGTGTCTCCGTCCGACAGCCTTGCAGTTCTGACCGCCAATGCGCACTTGGCGCCCGGGTATTCGAAAGGACTGGCCGGTGTTGCACGTTCGATGCCCACAAGCTGTGCGGTCGATCGTGTCGCTGAAGATCTTGGCATCGAATGCTTTGAAACGCCCACCGGTTGGAAGTTTTTTGGAAACCTGCTGGATGCAAGTCGGGCGACCCTGTGCGGCGAAGAAAGCTTTGGCACGGGCTCTGATCACGTTCGGGAAAAAGACGGACTATGGGCCGTTTTGCTGTGGCTGAACATTCTGGCAGTCAGGAAAACAACGGTGGCGGAGGTTCTTAGCGACCATTGGCAACGTTTTGGGCGAAATTATTACTCGCGTCATGACTATGAGGCGCTGCCGACAGAAACGGCGCAAGCCCTGATGTCGCGCGTGACTGATCAGCTTAAAACCCTTCCCGGAACGACGGTGCATGGGTTGACGGTCGAACACGCAGACAGCTTCAGTTATCAGGATCCTGTCGATGGTTCGACCAGCGTGAATCAGGGCCTGCGTATTCAGTTTGATGGGGGTGCCCGCGCGATCTTCAGGCTGTCCGGCACCGGAACTGACGGCGCGACGCTGCGCTTGTATATCGAGGCGTTGGAAACAGATCCGACCAAGCTGTCGCAAGACCCACAGCAAGCGCTGTCTAGGGTTATCGCCGCAGCGCACAATATCTCTGGCATTGAAAAACTGGGGCGCGATGCCCCTGATGTGGTCACCTAATCAAAGACAACGACCTTCGAATTCCGCGGATTTCGACGGGATAGTTTAACGTTAAGCAATGCGCTGAACGCATAACGGACTGCTCATATCGCGATTTCACTCGCCTGACTTTATATGTATAGTCCTGCGCCATAGAGGAGGCCCCAATGCGTGACCTGAAGTTGCCGGAAGAACGTCATCCGGAAAAGGCGCATCGTTCAGACAATGCGCAACCCAAGAAGCCCGACTGGATTCGTGTGAAAGCACCGGTATCCGAAGGGTATAAGGCCACGCATAAGATTATGCGCGAGCATGGGCTTGTGACCGTCTGCGAAGAAGCAGGCTGCCCGAACGTCGGCGAATGCTGGAGCCAGGGACACGCGACCATGATGATCATGGGCGAGATCTGTACCCGCGGCTGTACCTTCTGCAACGTCGCCACCGGCCGTCCTGACGCGCTGGACGTGTTTGAACCGGGCCGTGTTGCCGATGCCGTCAAAAAGCTGGGGCTGAACCACGTTGTTATCACCTCGGTTGACCGTGACGATGTCGAAGACGGCGGGGCAGAGCACTTTGCCCAGACCATCCGCGCCGTGCGCCGTCAGGCACCCGATACAACGATTGAAATTTTGACCCCGGACTTCCTGAAGTGTACTGACGATGCGCTGGAAGTTGTGGTCAAAGCGAAGCCTGATGTGTTCAACCACAATCTGGAAACCGTCCCGGGCCTGTACCCCGAGGTGCGCCCCGGTGCGCGGTACTTCCACTCTCTGCGTCTTTTGCAGCGGGTGAAAGAGATCGATCCGTCGATGTTCACCAAATCTGGAATCATGGTTGGTTTGGGCGAGGACCGTCAGTCCGTCCATCAGGTCATGGATGACATGCGCGCGGCAGACATAGATTTCCTGACGATCGGTCAATACTTGCAGCCGACCCCCAAGCACCACGCGGTGGATCGCTTTGTGTCACCGGAAGAGTTCGCTAGCTATGAGAAAGCCGCTTACGGCAAGGGCTTCCTGATGGTTTCGGCAACGCCGCTGACGCGTAGCTCTTACCACGCTGGCGACGACTTCGCGCAGTTGCGTGCAGCTCGTTTGGAAAAGCTGGGGCAGGCTTAAAAAGCCCACCCGACAAACGTACTGAAGGCCGTATCGGACACATCCTGATGCGAGATGCCGGCCTTCAGATAAAGGTTCTGTCCGAATGCAACATCCACAGCGGCCCCAATCGCTGTCTCCGAACCGCCTGAGGTTTCTTGCTGCACAAAACCTGTGGCCGTAACGCGGGCGTTTGGCTGATAGGTCAGGGCAAGTTCCGCCAAATCGGCTTTGGCGTCGTAGCTGTTCAAGAAATAGCTGACCGAAATCCCAAACTGATCCAACTGATGATTGGCCTGTAGCTTTGCGTTCGCATCAGATCCAGTGTCGTGGTCGATATATTCCAGCCCGCCTGATAACGTCCAATCCCCGGCATCAATTCCTACTCCGAAGCTCAGGACCTGTGTGTCGAGTACGTCAACAGAATGCGCGGACAGGGCATAGGCTGTTCTGCCAACACTGGACTGATACAGGATCCCCAACGGGACTTCTTCCAACTCGGCAGAGGCGAGGGTTGCATAACTGCGAGTCTGCCCCAACTGATTGATCCCAACAAAGGGCAGGGCGCTATCCGCCACAGAGACGGCGAATAGGTCATAAGCAGGCCGTGGCACCCCCAGAGATACGCGGCCATCCAAGACATCTGCGAACAAAGCGGCATAGGTTTCGTGCGGGTGGTCGTCTTTGGTCCAAACCCCGTATGATCCGACTTGCGCGCCGAAGCCGCCAAAGTCGAGCGTATAGATGGCGTCTGTGTATAACGTGGCTTCAGTCGTACCGTTTCCGCCAACAGTCCCGATACCGATCGTGCCCTCTAACCCATTGGACGAACTAACTGATGGAAACGCCGCGATCAGGGCGCTTAGAAATATAAAATGCTGCATGAAATCACCTGTATTTGCATAAGAATATGCAGGCTTCTGCAGTGCAGAAAAGTCTATTCGTCTGGGATCGCTTTCAGGTAGGCTGCAACACTTTTTCGATCAGATTCAGTCAGTCTCGACATGTTTTCTACGACTGCTGCCATGTGCCCGCCAACACTGTCGAAGTCCGGTGTAAATCCGGTTTCCAGATAGTATGCGATGTCCTCTGCGGTCCAGTTCAGCTTGCCGGGTGAAATTGCAGGGACCCGCCCTTTGCCGCCAGGAACGGGAGCGCCCTCCAACCACGACGAAGTCTCTAACCCACCCAAGGCATTTCTTGGCGTGTGGCATTCCCCGCAATGGGCAAGGGCCTCGACCAGATAGCGGCCTCTTTCAAGTTCAGGGGTCGGTGCAGTGTCTAGAACCCACTCGTCCGATACGAACAGGAACTTCCAGCCGCCAAGGTTCCGGCGAATGTTGAAAGGAAAGCCCACATCATGCGCTTTGCTTTCCGTTTGGTCGGCGGGCAGGGTGTCGAAAAAGGCTTTCAGGTCGACAAGGTCCTGTGCCTGCATCTTGTTGTAAGCCGAATAGGGGAAGGCAGGGTAATAGTGCTGTCCCGTGGGCGAGACACCTTTTTGCACAGCATTTGCAAATTCCTCGACCGTCCAACCGCCGATCCCATGGTCGGGATCGGGCGAAATGTTGGGGGCGTAGAACGTCCCAAAGTCAGAGGCAAAGGCTTGGCCGCCTGACAGCGATGGCGCATCTGTCGCATCGCTGCCCGGCTCTGTATGGCAAGAGGCGCATCCGGCTGCCCAGAAGACCATCTTGCCGTTCTCGGGGTTGGCAGTTAGCCCGGCGTAGGTTTGGGGGTCGACCTTGACCGGGCTGGTGATCCAAAAGAACACGCCGATCCCGACGATTCCGACCGCAACAAAACCTCTTAACGCCAAAAGCACTGCCTACCCCTATATTGCTTTTACTGCTCCTGACGATACGCTTTGTGGCAGGCACCACACGCACCACCAAGCGCACCCATTCCGCTTTGAAGCGATGCCAGGTCGGCACCTGCAAGACCCTGCATGGCAGCGGCTGCGTCTTTCAGGGCGCCGGATTTGGCGCCTACATCGGGAAAGTTGCTCCAGATTTCTGGCAGCGCCCGAGTGCCTTCGGTCGACGCGCTGTCAGAGCCTTGCGGCCACAGCGAATTCACATTCACACTAGTCAGAGCAACAAGGTTATCGGCGGCCACCTGTGCGGCTTCTGCGTCATATGCGATCTTTTCACGCGCCATTCCACCCAGAACCCCAAGGTTCACAGCGTAAAGGTTCATCATACCTTTGCGGGCCTTGATCTGAGAGTCGTACGGCGATTTTGCCCCATGGCTTTCAGCGAAAACAGTGGTGGTTGCAAGCAGGGCGCCCGCGGCGATTACGGCTACTTTACGGAATTTCATAAATCTCTCCCGAGTTAACTATCTACAAATTTTATTATGTGCAGTAATTCGTGTATATTTATAAAAAATGCACCGTGGGTCACGAATTATGCACAGCCTGAATTGGGATGACTTTCGCTACGTCCTGACTGTTGTCGAAACCGGTACGGTTAGCGGCGCGGCGAAAAAGCTTGGCGTTAATCATGCAACGGTCGTCCGGCGCATCAATGCTTTCGAGGAAAATCAGGGATTTCGCATCTTCGAGAAAACCCCGACAGGATACCGTGTCATCCCTGAAAACATGCGCATCATTGATGCCATGCGAGAGGTCGGAGCAGCGGTTTCGGCGACAGAGGGCATATTGGCAGGTCATGAAGGCGGCGTGTCCGGCAAGCTGCGCGTAACCGCCACGGACACGGTTTGCACCTATCTTCTGCCGCCCGTTCTGAAGCGGATCGCAGAAGCAGAGCCCCGCCTTCAGGTGGATCTTATGAGCAGTAATCAGACCGAAGATCTGGGTCGGATGCGCGCAGATATTGCGGTTCGAACGATGGGGAAGGTGACTTCCAAAATCACCGGAGAAATTGTCGGCAGAATTGGGCTGGCGGTCTATGGACGAAAAGGCGCGGATGAACGGTTGATTTCGGTTTCCGGATCGGTCGCGCAATCCCGGATCGGGCAGCACATACTTCAAATGGCCGAAAGATCTACGCCGCCGGCGGTTGCGGACAGCTTTCTTGTTGCCGCGCAACTGGCGTCCCATGGCATCGGGCGGGCGGTTTTGCCCAATTTCGTCGGAGATCGGTTTCCGGAACTGGAGCGTATTAAGCCAGTTGATGGCTTTACCTCGGTTCCGCTTTGGGCGACGTGCCACACGGAAATGGCAGGGGTGACCAGGATCGCGACCTTGCTTCGGTTGCTGTCAAAAGAGTTAAAGCGAGAGATCGCGACTTATCCATCTGCGGATTAATCGGGGTCTGTAAACCTGACTGTGCCGATATACGACAAGTTGCGGTTTCGTTGCGCATAGTCGATGCCATAGCCGACAACGAACTTGTCGGGAATTTCAAACCCGGTCCAATCAGCGCCAAAGGGCACTTCCCGACGGGTTGGTTTGTCCAGCAGCGCACAAACCTTCAGTCGCGCGGGATTGCGGCTTTTCAAAAGGCCAACTACATGGGTCATGGTGTATCCGGTGTCGACGATGTCTTCGACAACCAACACGTCGCGGCCCTCGATCTTGCCGCGCAGATCCTTCAGGATTCGCACTTCGCGCGTGGATTCCATGGCATCGCCATAGGACGAGGCTTCGATGAAATCGACCTCGATTGGCAGATCAAATTCACGCACCAAATCAGCAATGAAAATGAATGATCCGCGCAACAGACCGACCACGACAAGCTTGTCGGTGTCTTTGAAATGTTCACAAATTTCCCTGGCCAATTCTTCGACTCGGGCGGAAATGGCCTTGGCAGAGATAAGCTCGTCGATGACATAGGTCGGAAGTGTCATGGTGACCCCTTGATTTTCCAAGCCCTATAGTCGAAACCCCCGGGCAGTTTCAACGACCACTCTGCCTGATGCCGATACATTCCGAAACCCGCCATATGCCCTATACCGCTCAGCAGATGTACGATCTGGTGGCGGATGTGGCTTCTTATCCGAAATTCCTGCCTTGGACGGCGGCCGCGCGCATTCGTTCGACCACGCCGAAGGGGCATGGAATAGAGATGCTCGCGGATCTTGTGATCAGCTTCAAAGTCTTCCGGGAACGTTTTGGCAGCCGCGTGATGCTATATCCCGACGTTAAGCGGATCGACACAGAATATCTGGACGGTCCCTTCAAATACCTCAAGTCGAACTGGTCGTTCGAAGATGCCGAGGGCGGCGGGTGCAACGTTTCCTTCTTTGTGGATTTTGAGTTCAAAAGCAGGATCTTGCAGGGCGTAATCGGCGTTGTGTTTAACGAGGCCATGCAGCGCGTTGTGCGGGCTTTTGAAGACCGGGCAAAAGAACTTTACGACTGAAAAAGAAAAACGCGCCCATGAAAGGGCGCGTTTCTTTTTATGTATGTCCGGATTGACTTAGGACGACATGTCGTAGGCGCGTTCGCCGTGGACCGTCAGGTCCAAACCGTTGGTTTCAGTCTCGGCATCCACACGCAGCGGCGTGATCAGCGCGACGACTTTTACCAGTACGACGGTGACGACGAAGGTGAAGAAACCGACGATCGCAAGGCTGCCAAGTTGCGCGGCAAAGCTGCCCGCGCCGAAGACCGCGATCATGATGGTGCCGAAGATACCGCCAACGCCGTGGACGGCAAAGACGTCCAGAGTATCGTCAATCTTCAGAACCTTACGCACAAGGGTCACGGCTTCCTGACACAGGATACCCGCGACTGCCCCGATGATCAGTGCTTCGATCGGGCCAACAAAACCCGATGCCGGGGTGATCGACGCCAGACCAGCAATGGTGCCGGTTACCAGACCAACAAGGCTGGCTTTGCCGTACTTGATCTTCTCCCAAAGGATCCAGGTCAGCGAAGCTGTCGCGGCCGAGATATGGGTAACGGTCAGAGCCATCGCAGCACCGCCGTCAGCAGCCAGCTGAGAGCCACCGTTGAAGCCGAACCAACCGACCCACAGCATTGCAGCACCGACCATCACCAGACCGGGGTTATGCGGCGGAGTGGTTTGGTTCTTACGCGGGCCTAGGAAGAAGGCGATGATCAGCGCGGCCAGACCTGCGGTTTCGTGAACAACGATACCACCTGCAAAGTCTTTAACGCCGGTTTCACCGAAGATACCGCCGTCCGACAGCATGCCGCCGCCCCAGATCCAGTGTGTGACCGGCGCATAGCACAGCAGCATCCACAGTGCAGAGAAGACCAGAACAAAGCCAAAGCCAACGCGTTCAACATAGGCACCGACGATCAGGGCAGGGGTGATGATGGCGAAGGTCATCTGGAAGGCAAAGAACAGAACCTCAGGCAGGGTGCCCGACAAGCTGTCTGCGGTTACTCCCATCAGGAACATTTTGCCAAGGCCGCCCCAATAGGCGTTGCCCTCGCCAAATGCGATGGAATAGCCGAAAGCCAGCCAGAGAATGCTCATCACACAGGCGATGGCATAGCAGTGCATGAAAACGCTAAGTACGTTGCGTGCGCGTACCAGGCCGCCGTAAAACAGCGCCAGCCCGGGCAAAGTCATAAACAGAACCAGCGCCGTGGCGACGATGATCCATGCGGTATCCGCTCCATTCATTGGATTAAGTCCCTTCCTTATTTTGGCCGACATGAAGCGGCTATTTTTTGATTAGAGAAGGGGCAAATTGAGCGAGGGGTGGATTAATTTATGTGCAATGTGCGCTATGCCTATTATTTAGGCACTTAACGCGAGCCGTGATTAAAGGTTGATCAAGCGCGAGATCAATCCTTCAGAGCCTCTAGAAGCAGAGTTAAAGCGTGTTCGACCGTTTTTTGACGCACTTTTGCGCGGCCAATCGCGCCAAACTCAACCGTTTCTGTGACGACATTTGCACCCGTCTGCGCCAGTCCAAAGCATACGCGACCCTCCGGCTTGAACTCGGATCCGCCGGGGCCAGCAATCCCCGTCACCGACACAGCAAGCTTCGCACCAGAGTTCTGAAGGGCTCCAGCAGCCATCTCTGAAGCGACCTGTTCCGACACCGCACCAAACTGCGTCAGGGTTTGTGCCTTGACGCCCAACATCTGTTCTTTGGCGTCGTTTGAATAGGTTATGAAGCCCCGGTCCACTACATCGGAAGACCCCGGGATATCCGTCAGTGCGGCAATGATCATCCCGCCGGTACAAGATTCTGCAGTTGCGATTGTAGCGCTCGCACCTCGTGCGGCCTGCAGAACCTGCTCGGCAAGGGTCATATCAGCACCGCATGATACAGAACGCCGAAAATCACAACGACTATGGCCGCCATATAGCCAGCCAACACATCATCCAGCATGACGCCAAGAGGTGTAGACTTACGATCAGCCCAGCTAACTGGCCATGGCTTGAAGATGTCGAACAGGCGGAAAGCCAGAAACGCCGTGATCCAGCCGGGCCAGAGGGCGGTGACGTCCATTCCTTGGTGCCATGCCCCGAATGAAACAGGCCAAAGCGCGATCCACTGTCCCGCGACCTCATCAATCACGATCTCTGATGGATCGTGGTCACCCTTGCCCTTGGTCTCGACCATGGTGGCCCACCAGCCAAGCACGAAGACGACAAGCGTCATAATGGCCAGCAACGGAAACCCACCCAAAAGATGAATGATATACATCAAGGGCAGGGCTGCGGCAGAGCCCCAGGTTCCCGGTCCGGGGCGTAGAAGGCCAACATAGAAAACAGTAGCGATAAAACGGGTCATGATTTCACCAAGGTTGCTGTGGCAATGGATGCAATCCCCTCACCGCGGCCGGTAAAGCCTAATTTCTCTGAAGTCGTCGCTTTGACAGAGACGCGGTCAAGGTCGATGTTCATGGTTTCAGCCAAGGCCTGACGCATGGGTTGGACATGAGGGCCGATCTTGGGTTGTTCACAAATCAACGTGACATCGCAATTGGTTAGCGTGAAGCCTCGTTCATTGGCTGATGCCACTGCGTGCTTCAAAAAGATGCGGCTGTCCGCGCCTTTCCACTGGTCGTCCGAGGGTGGGAAGTGTTTGCCGATATCGCCAAGCCCTAAAGCGCCATAGATAGCGTCGGTCAGTGCATGCATTCCGACATCTGAGTCAGAGTGACCGTTAAGGCCCTGATCAAAGGGAATGCGCACGCCGCACAGGATCACGTGATCCCCCTCGACGAAACTATGCACATCAAACCCATTGCCGCAGCGAATGTCCAAGCCCGCCTCCTGTCTAAGAATTTCTTCGGCCCGGGCGAAGTCTTCGGGCCGGGTGATTTTCAGGTTTCTTTCGTCACCTTCGACGATAGCGACGTCAATACCTTGCGCGAGGGCTACCTGCACGTCATCCGCTGCGTTTTGATCCGCCGCCGCATGGGCATTTAAGATAGCGCGACGATGAAACCCCTGTGGGGTTTGAGCGCGGAACAGTCCGTCACGTGGAACCGAGGTCACGACTTTCCCGCCCGCGCCTTTCCATAGCGCATCGACAACGCCAAGGGCAGGGGCGGCACCTACACTGTGCTTTAGCGCCTCTAGCACACGAGTGATGACCTCATTCGATACCAACGGGCGTGCAGCATCATGGATCAGCACTGGATCTGATTCAGAAACCGCCTTCAGACCGTTTTGAACCGAAATCGCCCGGGTCGCGCCGCCATTCACGATGGAAACTGCAGAGTGCAAATCGCCAAGAGCTTGCTTGCAAAGGTCGTGGTCGTCCTTGTGGATGACAAGAACCGTTTGGGAAATCTCGGGATGCCGAAGAAAGCGCCGCACAGTGTGGCGCAAAACAGCCTCGCCGTTCAGCAATTGGTATTGCTTAGCAACAGGCCCTCCGGCCCGGGTGCCGCGTCCGGCCGCAACGATGATGGCGGTAGCCTGCATAGTGTTCCTTTCCCTTGCTTTCCTTTACGGTCTGCTTCGCGCATCGGCAAGTTTCCGGAAAAACAGCCCTTTATGCCTAATTTTTGTGCAATTGGTGTCTATTGTTTAAAAATCTGGCGCATGTGATTGTTAAGGGTCCGCCGAAGCATTAGTTAGAAGTCCAAACCGCTCAAGGATTAAGCGATTGTCTGTTCAATTTGCAGATATAACTCTAGACCCTCCTGTTTTATTGGCACCCCTCGCGGGAATCACAGATTTGCCGTTTCGGAATCTGGTCTCTTCGTTCGGTGCGGGGCTGGTTGTGTCTGAAATGGTCGCAAGCCAAGAATTGGTTCAGGCCAAGCCCGGCGTCCGAGAGCGGGCAGAGCTTGGGTTTGAGGTTGAAAATACCTCGGTCCAACTGGCCGGACGCGAAGCATCGTGGATGGCGGAAGCCGCCCGGATGGTCGAAGGCAACGGGGCCCGACTGATTGATATCAACATGGGCTGCCCCGCGAAGAAGGTCGTGAACGGCTATTCCGGGTCTGCCCTGCTGAAAGACCTAGACCACGCGTTGACCCTGATCGAGGCGGTGGTCGATGCCGTCGACATCCCGGTAACGCTAAAAACCCGTTTGGGTTGGGACGACGACCTGCTTAACGCACCCGAACTTGCGCGCCGAGCAGAGGCGGCGGGAATTTCAATGATTACCATACACGGGCGTACACGCTGCCAGTTCTACAAAGGCCGCGCCGATTGGGCCGCAATCTCGCGCGTGAAGGAAACGGTTGCGATCCCTGTGATCGCGAACGGCGATATCGTTGATGCGGACACAGCGTCGGAAGCCCTGCAACAGTCTGGCGCCGATGGCGTGATGGTCGGGCGAGGGGCCCAGGGACGGCCTTGGCAACTGGCTGTAATCGCATCAGAGCTTTTTGGCGCGCCGGATGTTGATATCCCCAAAGGCAAAGCCTTGGTCGATATGGTTCAGACCCACTACGATGCCATGCTTAACTTTTACGGCGCCGACCTAGGCGGTCGCGTGTCGCGCAAACATCTGGGTTGGCACATGGACGAAGCTGGCACGCCCGCAGGGCTTCGCCGACTGGTTCTTACCGAAAAGGACCCCGATCGGGTTCTTTCCCTGATCAATGACGCAATCCTACAGACCGAAGAGGTGGCTGCTTGATGGAAGACTTGTCCAAGAACTCTGTCTGGACCTCTCTCCCGTTGCCCGGTTTCATTATTGACGCCGAGGACCGGATCGAGACGATCAACCCGGCGGCCGAACAGTTTACAAACACGTCGCTTAGGGCAGTCCGTGGAGAGCCGATTTGGGACAAGCTTGCCGTAGATGCGCCGTTGGACGATGCGTTCTCTCGCGTGCGGAGCAATCTCGCTGAGCTTTACATCAATGATGTCGACGTCAGCACCGGGTCGAACCCGCCCGACCTGTGCAACATTCAGATCGCGCCGCTGGCAGGGTCTGAAGGCAAGGTAATGCTGTTGATCGCGCCGCGGAAAATTGCGGGGCGTTTGAACAGAGCGTTTTCCCCGAAATCTGCGGCAAAATCTGCGATCGGCATGGCAGAGATGCTGGCCCATGAGATCAAGAACCCCTTGGCCGGTATCACCGGGGCTGCGCAGCTTCTGTCGATGAACCTGACCCCCGAGGATCGAGAGCTGACTGATTTGATCGTTGCCGAAAGCCGCCGGATCGTGACCCTGCTGGAACAGGTAGAGCAGTTCGGCAACCTGCGCCCACCAGAACGCAAACCGGTGAACCTGCACGACCTTCTTGATCGCGCACGGAAGTCGGCCATGGTCGGGATCGCGGCGAACATGGAGATCGTGGAAGACTACGACCCCTCGCTTCCCCCAACTTTCTGGGACGGGGATCAACTGCTTCAGGTGTTCTTAAACCTGATCAAGAACGCCGCGGAAGCGGCAGGTAAGCAGGGCGGTAAGCTGACCTTGCGTACTTTCTATGATCGAACGCTCCGCATGCGCCGCGCCGATGGTTCACAATCTTATCTGCCGCTACAGGTAGAGGTCATGGACGACGGTCCGGGCATCCCGCCCGAGATTGTTGGCGAGATTTTTGACCCCTTCGTGTCGGGCAAGGAAAACGGTACAGGGCTTGGACTGGCCCTTGTTTCAAAAATTATCACCGAAAACGACGGCATGATCGCGGTCGACTCTGTGCCTGGGCGCACGGTGTTCCGCATTTCTTTGCCCGTAGTTCCCAAGGATTATAAGGAAGAAGCGTAATGGACGGCACGGTACTAGTTGCAGATGACGACCGCACGATCCGCACGGTCCTGACACAGGCTTTGACACGCGCGGGCTGTAAGGTGCACGCGACCTCTTCTTTGACGACACTGATGCGTTGGGTCGAAGAGGGCAAAGGGGATCTGGTGATCTCGGACGTTGTCATGCCGGACGGAAACGGGCTTGAGGCGCTGCCGAAGATACTAGAGTCGCGCCCCGGACTGCCAGTAATCGTGATCTCCGCACAGAACACCATCATGACGGCGATTCAGGCGGCCGAGGCCGAGGCCTATGACTATCTACCGAAGCCTTTTGACCTTCCTGACCTAATGAAACGCGCCGCACGTGCGCTGGAAACCAAGCGCCGATCGAACGTAGCGCGCGCAGGGGCACGAGGTGAACAAGGCGATCAGGCAGAGCAAAGTGATCTGCCGCTTGTTGGGCGCACCCCGCAGATGCAGGCGCTCTATCGTCTTGTCGCTCGCGTAATGAACACCGAGTTACCCGTCCTTATTACGGGTGAAAGCGGTACGGGGAAATCTTTGATCGCGAAGGCGATCCACGATTTTTCTGACCGCAGGAACCTGCCGTTTGTAACAGCAGCGGCCAGTGATCTGCAGGGTATGGATGGACCGTCGGCCCTGATCGCCCGCAGTAAGGGTGGCTCGATCCTATTTGATGAGGTCAGCGACCTCGACTTGGAAGCACAAGGCCGGATCGTGCGCATGCTGGACAGCTTTGGTGTCAACGCGCCCCGCGTCATGGCCAGCAGCCAGACTGATCTTATGTCGCGCATGGAGGCGGGGCAGTTCCGGCAAGACCTGTTCTACCGTCTTGGCGCGGTAACCGTGGCGGTGCCGTCACTGCGCGAACGTGTCGACGATATCCCGCTTTTGGCCGAACACTTTCTGAACCGCGCAGAGCGTGACGGGCTAAATGCACGCCGGATGTCTGACGAAGCGCTAGAGCTGATCCGTGCCTACAGTTGGCCGGGCAATGTGCGCCAATTGGAAAACACCATTCGCCGTCTCGCCGTTACCAGTTCGGAAGAACTGATTGGTCGGGCAGAGGTCGAAGCCGTACTTGGCAACCAACCAGAAATCGAACCGCTCGTCGGTGGGGGCGAAGGTGACAAGCTGTCCGCCTCTGTCGCCAAACACCTGCGCAGATACTTCGATCTGCATGGCGGAGTGTTGCCGCCGGCGGGTCTTTATGGGCGCATCTTGAAAGAGGTCGAGCTTCCGCTGATAGAGATCGCATTGGACGCCACAGGCGGTAATCAGGCGAAATGCGCGGATCTTCTGGGCATTAACCGAAATACCCTGCGTAAGAAGATCACCGAACTCGATATTCGCGTGACACGCCGCCGCAAGTTGATGTAAAACCGCCACAGGTTGGGGCGTTTTTGTTTCATTCTTGTCACAACCTAAAGGGCGGTAAGCTGCGCAAAGCAGCAAAATCACGAGGCACGCAGTGGTCAATTATGCGCGTAGCGCAACTTGGGAAAGGCTAAGCAAGCTGCGACGTCAGCGGCGGGTTCAAAACCTTGCGACGCTGTTTCTTGTACTGGCAGGCCCCGTGCTGGCGATCACCACACTTTTGATGCTTGGCCCCTTCGATATGGGGGCGAACTCTCCGTATCTGCGGCTGACGCTTCTTGCCGATCTTGTCTATGTCCTCGTCGTTGCTGCGCTGGTGATCTACCGCGTCGGCAGCCTTGTTTCCGCCCGCCGCCGACAATCCGCCGGGTCCAGACTTCACCTAAGACTTAGCGGCGTTTTTGCCGCCATCGCGTTGATCCCGGCTGTTTTGGTCGCCGTCTTTGCCGGCTTGACCGTGAACACCGGGCTTGAGGGCTGGTTTTCGGACCGGGTGCGCCAAGTTGTTGGCGCGTCATTAGCGGCAGCTGAAGCTTACGAGACCGAACAGCGCGTCGACCTTATAGAAGATGCCGAGGCCTTGGCACGCTTTCTGGACACAGCCCAACGCGCGCGCGGATTCCTAGATAGCGGAGACACCCGTCAGCTTCTTGCGCAAGGGCAGGCGCAAATTCAACGGGGCTTGAAAGAGGCCTATATCATCAATGGGTCTTCAGAGCTGCTAATTCGGGGCAACCGGTCCTATTTGTTCGATTACGAGGCGCCCAGTCCGGATCAGATCACGGCTGCTGACAGTGGCGAAACCCTGATCATCGAAGATTGGGAAAACAACGAATTTCGTGCTCTTTTGAAGCTGAACGGATTTGCGGATTCCTTTCTTTATGTCGCCAGAGAAGTCGATGGTTCGATCCTTACGCTTCTGGACGACACACAAGAATCCGCGCGGCTCTATCAACAGTTGGAAAACGAACGCGGTCGGTTGTTGTTCGAATTCAGCCTTCTTTATATCGGGTTTGCTGTGATCCTTATCCTTGCCGCGGTCTGGTCGGGTCTATGGTTTGCCGAGCGCCTGTCGCAACCTGTCGGACGACTGGCCGGGGCTGCACAACGCGTTGGGGCAGGGGATTTCGATATTCACGTCCGCGAAGATGGTGGCGACGATGAGATCGCCATGCTTGGCCGTGTCTTCAACCAAATGACGGGTCAGCTGAAGCTTCAGCGTGATGCGTTGCTGGACAACACGCGTCAGATCGAAAACCGCCGTCGTTTGTTTGACAGTGTTCTGGGGTCTGTGTCGGCCGGCGTTGTCGGATTGGATGAAGAAGGTCGGATTGACTTCATGAACCGCTCAGCGCTGCGACTTTTGATGCTGGGTGACGACGATTGTCATGGCGAGCTGCTGGATGACGTCGTGCCAGAATTCACACCGCTGCTTGAACGGTTGCCAGACGCCCGACGCGCCACAGTTCAGGAAGAAGTCAAACTGGCCCGCGGTGGCAAGATGGAAAACTTACTGGTTCGCGCGTCGACCCGCCGGAACCCGGAAGGAGAGCCCGAAGGTACCGTGGTGGCCTTTGACGATGTGACCGACTTGGTTTCGGCGCAACGGATGGCTGCCTGGGGCGACGTGGCCCGCCGGATTGCCCACGAAATCAAGAACCCGCTAACACCGATTCAATTGTCCGCAGAGCGCGTTAAACGCAAGTTCAGACCATTGGTGGGCGATCAATCCGACAGTCTTGATCAATACACTGATGTCATCATCCGCCAGACGAACGATCTGAGACGTATCGTCGACGAATTCTCGAAATTCGCACGCATGCCGGATCCGGAAATGCAGCTGCTTGATCTGGCCTCTACGCTTCGCGACGCAGTTCTATTGCAAGAAAACGGGCAACCGGATGTTACATTCGTCACGGATATTCCGGATCAGCAGGTTTGTTCCAATGCCGACAGTGGAATGATGACACAGGCCTTTACCAACTTGATTAAGAATGCTGGCGAAGCAATTGAATCTAAATTGGAAAAGGACCCAGAGGCTAACTTTACCCCAGCCATACATGTGACCATGAAAGTTGATGGAGAAGACGCTGTTATCCAAATCGCTGACAATGGTATCGGTCTGCCTGAAGACCGTGCGCGTCTTTTCGAGCCATATATGACGACCCGCGAAAAGGGCACGGGGCTGGGTTTGCCGATTGTGAAAAAGATTATCGAGGAACACGGGGGCCAATTGGTTTTGCTGGACGCCCCGGTATTTGAAGGAAACGACCACTTCGGCGCGATGGCCGAAATAAGGTTGCCCGTGGTGCGCAATATCGCACCCAGAGCAGAGCAGATGAGAGACACGGACCAATGAGCGATATTCTGATTGTAGATGACGAAAAAGACATTCGGGAACTGATCTCGGATATCCTGATCGACGAAGGCTTCACTACGCGGCTTGCGGCGAATTCGGATGAATGCATGTCCGAAATCAAGGCAGAGGCACCCGCGCTGATGATCCTGGATATCTGGCTAAAGGACAGCCAGATGGACGGAATTGATATTCTGTCCACCGTCAAGCGCGATAAACCGGAAATTCCGATTATCATCATCTCGGGGCACGGGAATATCGAAATCGCTGTGGCTGCGATCAAGCAGGGGGCCTATGACTTCATTGAGAAGCCGTTCAATATTGATCAGCTGCTTGTGGTGATTAATCGTGCGATGGAAGCCTCGAAACTGCGTCGCGAGAATACCGAACTGCGCCGGAAAGAAGTCAGCAACACCGAAATGATCGGTTCAAGCTCGGCCTTTAAGATTTTGAAATCGCAGCTGGAAAAGGTTACACGGTCTAATGGTCGTGTCATGCTCACCGGTCCATCTGGCTGCGGGAAAGAAGTCGCTGCACGGTTCATCCATCAGGAATCTGATCGTAGTGTAGCCCCGTTCGTTGTGGTGAACTGCGCCAGTATCGAACCAGACCGTATGGAAGAGCTTTTGTTTGGCCGTGAAGGGGCCGATAAGGCAATTGAAGCGGGGCTGTTAGAGCAAGCCAACGGTGGCATCGTCTATTTTGACGAAGTTGGGGATATGCCTCTTGGGACCCAGTCCAAAATTCTGCGCGTTCTCGTCGATCAACAGTTTCAACGTTCTGGCGGAACAGAAAAGGTGCGCGTGGATGTCCGCGTGCTGTCCAGCACCAGCAAGAACCTTCCTTCGTTGATCGAGGCCGGTCAATTCCGGGAAGAACTTTACCATCGCCTGAACGTAGTACCGATTGCAGTTCCATCTTTGGAAGAGCGTCGTGAGGACATCCCTGAACTGGCCCGACATTTCATCGCAGATTTCAACAGGACACAGGGTCTGGCTGAACGCGCGATGGGGCAAGAGGCCGAAGCACTTCTGCAAACCATGAAATGGCCCGGAAATATTCGTCAGCTCAAGAATATGATCGAACAGTTGTTGATTTTGGGCGATGGGACAAACGAGATCTCGGCGGCAGAACTGCCTGCCCAGAAGGGGCAGAATGCCGGGGAAGAGGTCACCTTGTCGGCCGCTGTTGCGTCGCTTCCGCTGCGCGAGGCGCGTGAAGTATTTGAACGGGAATACCTGCTGTCTCAGATCAACCGGTTCGGCGGCAATATCAGCCGTACCGCGACCTTCGTTGGGATGGAACGGTCTGCCTTGCACCGTAAACTGAAATCGTTGGGCGTTGTCACCTCAACGAAGTCCGGGGCACGTGTTGCAGAGGTGCAAGCAGAGACAGCGTCGGATTGACCATCAGCGTCCCATCTGCAAAGGATGGGGCCTGTTGAATAGCCACGGGCGGTTGGATGAAAGTCATTATTTGCGGGGCCGGTCAGGTCGGCTGGCAGATCGCGCGCCATTTGGCCAGCGAGAAGAACGACGTCACAGTTGTCGACAACAACGCCGCTTTGGTGCGCCGGGCGACCGATGCGCTTGACGTGCGCGGTATTGCTGGATTTGCGTCCTATCCTGACATTCTGGACAAAGCAGGTGCGCGCGACGCTGATATGATTATCGCTGCCACCCATTCTGACGAGGTGAACATGGTCACCTGTCAGGTGGCGCATTCCGTTTTTGCCATTCCGCGAAAGATCGCGCGTTTGCGTGCTCAAAGCTATCTGACCGCTATCTATTCAGACCTATATCGCCGCGACCACATGCCGATTGATGTGTTGATCAGCCCCGAACGGGAAGTGGCAGAGGCTGCGCTACAGCGACTGGATGCCCCTGCATCCTTTGATATTGAAAAGTTTCTTGATGGCCATGGGCGCCTTATGGGTGTCGATCTGGAGCCGGATTGCCCGGTTCTGAACACACCTCTACGCCAATTGACGGACCTGTTCTCAACACTTCAATCCATCGTTGTCGGAATTCGTCGCGAAGGAACTTTGTTCGCCCCGGAGCCGGGCGATCAGCTTTTCGCTGGCGATCAGGTCTATGTGTTCTGTGAAGATAAAGACGTAAACCGCACGCTGGAAATCTTTGGCAAGACGATCCGTAAACAGGAACGTGTTGTGATCATCGGCGGCGGCAACGTCGGCCTGGCGGTCGCTGAAGAGCTTGAGAAGCGCACAAAGCGTATTCGCGCGAAGGTGATCGAGCACAATCGAGAACAGGCCGAGGCCGCCGCAGAGTTGCTGGAAAAAACGATTGTTCTTGCTGGCGACGGCTTGAATATCGACCTGTTACGTGAGGCGAATATTCAAAACGCCGATGCGGTTCTGGCTGTGACCTCGGACGACAAGACGAACATGCTGATAGCCGTTCGGGCGAAATCAATGGGCTGTAAAATGGCGATCAGCCTTGTGAACGACCCGACATTGGTTCCCATGATGGCACCACTGAATATCGATGCCTATATCAACCCGCGTTCGACTACAGTCAGTTCGATCTTGCGCCACATTCGCCATGGTCGGGTACGCGGTGTCTATTCAATCGGGGACGCAGAGGCCGAGGTAATCGAGGCGCAGGTTCTGTCGACCTCACCGATGTCCGGCAAGAAGATCCGGGACATTCCCTTCCCAGAGGGCGTCTTGGTTGGCGGCGTATTGAAAGACGGCAAATATCATCGCCCCAGTGGGGGTCTGATGATCGAAGAAGGTGACGTGGTCGCTCTCTTCGCGCTTGCCGCAGACGTGCCGGAAGTCGAGCGCCTGTTGCAGGTCTCGATCGACTTCTTCTAGGGCCATGCAGCGCGTTCTCAACGTTCATTTCTTCATCTTTCAGATGGGTGTGGCCGCATTGGCCATGCTGATCCCTTTTATTCACGCGGTGGTTCTGCGCGACTGGGGCGTGGCGAGGGCCTTCTTCTATTCGTCGTTACTGCTGTCGATCCTGACCGCTTTGCTTGGCGTTGCCTCTTATAATTCGAAGGCAAGCAACCTGACCCGAAGCCATCTGTTGGCAGTTCTGTTCGCCTTTACAATCTTGCCGCTAATTTTGGCGGTCCCATTCTACGAGGCCGTCGGTAATACCACCTTGCTCAACTCTTTTGTCGAGATGGTCTCTTGCATCACCACAACCGGGGCCACGCTGTTCGATGATGCCGCACGGCTCGCGCCTTCCGTACATTTGTGGCGCGGACTTGTTGGTTGGATGGGCGGGTATTTCATCTGGCTGTGCGCCATCGCCATTCTCGCCCCTATGAACCTTGGCGGGTTTGAGATCAGCACCGACCAGCGCCATGTTGGTCTGCGTGACACAGGCCCAAAGGGTATGTTTCGAACCGACCCTCGTGAACGTCTATTGCGGTTCAGCCTGAAGCTTTTGCCGGTCTACGCAGGTCTGACGGGCACGCTTTGGTTGCTACTGGTGATGGCAGGTCAGACGCCGCTTGTGGGGATCATGAATGCGATGGCCACGCTTTCGACCAGCGGAATCACGACCTTCGGGCCCGGTGCATCGGTTGGGGCAGGGCGACTTGGCGAGTTGCTCGTACTGATTTTCCTGGTTTTCGCGATCTCGCGACAAACCTTCGCTCAGGATTTCAACCCTCATCGCGGCCGGGAGTTGAAGAAGGATCCAGAGATTCGTCTTGCTGCCTTCTTGATCATTAGTATTCCGATCCTGATGTTTCTGCGCCATTGGGTGGGTGCTTTGGAAGTAGAGGAAGAGGAAAACATCCTCGCGGCCCTTCGCGCTTTCTGGGGCGCTTTGTTTACCGTCTCTTCCTTCCTTACTACGACCGGATTTGTCTCGACAGACTGGGGCGAGGCGCAGCTTTGGTCCGGGCTGTCGACCCCGGGCATGATCCTTCTGGGGTTGGCCATGATCGGCGGCGGTGTTGCAACCACTGCGGGCGGGGTCAAGTTGATGCGGGTGATGGTCCTGTACAAACACGGTTTGCGTGAGATGGAGAAACTGGTTCACCCTTCCTCGGTTGGCCACGACGGCACCGCCGCGAAAGAGCTTCGAAGGCGCAGCGCCTACGTTGCATGGATCTTTTTCATGCTTTTCGCTCTTAGTTTGACAGTGGTGATGTTGTTCCTTTCCGCCTATGGCCTGAGCTTTGAAGAGGCCACGGTTTTGGCCGTTGCAGCGCTGTCGACGACTGGTCCTTTGACGGCAATTGGTGGTGGCGAGCCAATCCTTCTGGGTGACCTTGCAGATGGTGCGAAACTGGTCTTTGCCTCGGCAATGGTCCTTGGGCGGCTGGAAACGCTTGTGATCATTGCACTTTTCAATCCCGATTTTTGGCGCGGTTAGATGCCGCATGTGCAAGAATGATCACCGGTTGGGCGAAATTTAGGGTGGAATGATTTGGAAAGCCCATACATACTCTCCTTCGTAAACCGTCCCCAGTGCTATGTGGGGCAGACCAAACAAAAACAAAGGCAAGAGACTCAATGGCTGCCGATAAACAAAACCTGCAGGACGCTTTTCTAAATAACGTTCGAAAAGCCAAGGTTCCGGTGACGATTTTCCTGATCAATGGCGTAAAGCTTCAGGGCGTTATCACTTGGTTTGACAATTTCTGTGTTCTTCTGCGCCGCGATGGCCAGTCGCAGCTTGTGTACAAGCACGCGATTTCCACCATCATGCCGGCACAGCCGATCTCTCTTTACGAAGGTGAAGAAGAATAGCGCAGGAATATGATCACACACCGCGCCCGACACGGGCGTGGGTCCTGCATCCTGAATTCACTTCTGATCGAGAGCGTCGACCAGCCAAACCCGCGCTGGAAGAGGCCGTATCCTTGGCAGCCGCGCTGCCGGGGCTCGAAGTGGTTGGAGCTGATGTCGTACCTTTGCCCAAGGTGCGGCCGGGGTATCTGTTTGGCTCGGGCAAGACCGAAGAAATTGCCGATCGCCTGAAGGCCGAAGAGGTGGAACTTGTTCTCATCGACGGTTCCGTGACCCCGGTCCAGCAGCGCAACCTAGAGAAAATCTGGAAAGTTAAGATCCTTGATCGGACGGGCCTGATCCTTGAGATATTTGGCGACCGGGCGCGTACCCGCGAAGGTGTGCTTCAGGTCGAGCTGGCAGCCCTTAGCTATCAACGGACGCGCCTTGTGCGTGCCTGGACCCACCTAGAGCGTCAGCGCGGTGGTTTGGGCTTTGTGGGCGGCCCCGGGGAAACCCAGATCGAGGCCGACCGCCGTGCGATTGACGAGGCGATCACGCGATTGCGCCGTCAGCTTGCCAAAGTCGTCAAAACCCGCGACCTGCATCGGGCGGCCCGGCGAAAGGTTCCTTTCCCGATCGTTGCGCTTGTGGGCTATACCAACGCTGGTAAATCGACGCTGTTCAACCGCCTGACCGGGGCAGAGGTGATGGCGAAGGATATGCTTTTCGCCACGCTTGACCCGACGATGCGGGCCGTGACCCTGCCAACCGGCAAGCGCGTCATTCTATCTGACACCGTGGGCTTCATCTCGGACCTGCCGACGCAACTGGTAGCCGCCTTCCGTGCAACGCTGGAAGAGGTTCTAGAGGCCGATCTGATCCTGCATGTACGCGATATCGCCCATCCAGACAGCGCTGATCAGGCGAAAGACGTTCTTGCAATTCTTGATGATTTGGGCGTGGACGAAAAGACACCCGTCATCGAGGTCTGGAACAAGACCGATCTTTTGCCCGAGGACGAAGTCGCCGCCCTGAAAGAACGCGCCGCGCGGGAAGAGATGATCTACACCATGTCGGCCCTGACAGGTGACGGCATCGATCCTTTAATGCGGGCAGTGACGGATGCGCTGGACGACGAACGCCATGAACTGACCTTTTCGCTGCCCTATGCTGAGGGCCGCAAGCGCGCGTGGCTTTATGAACAGGGTGTCGTCGAAAACGAGACGCAGACCGAGGACGGGTACGAACTGACTGTCCTTTGGACCGCCAGACAGCAAAAGACTTTCCGCGAACTTTAATTCGGCCGTAGCATCGTAATCCCAACGGCTGCTGCGCGCGCTAGTTCGGGGTCAAGCGACATCGGAATGTACTCGCCTCGGCGCCACAGCTCTCCTAGGTCATCGTAATGGCGGCTAAGCGGGTGCCCCGATTGTCCGGTTGAGATCACGAAAACAGAGCTATCAGGGTCCGCAAAGTCATAGACACCGCGATACCCGGCCCCGTGCACGTTGGTGAAGGGGGCAGGGTCCTCGCCGCTGGTCAAGCCGCGCATCAAAGTGTTGTCGCCACCAGAGGTCGACTGACGGATGTTCACGATGTTCCGCAAAAGGGGCAGATCGCCTAAAACGGCGTGATCATGATGGGCTTCATGCGCATCGCCCCAGTGAAGCGCTTCTAAGTTGCCGCCGTGAGTTTGATCGATCCACAATAGGGCTTCGTCCAAGGCGATGCGGGCCATATCAGAGCAGGTTTCTTTCGCAGTTGATTGCTTGATGTCGCACCAACGGCTGGCACCGGAAATGTCCCGGAAGACGCGCTCGATGAACACGGGCTCTACATGGGTGTATTTATCTGCCAGCGGGCCAAGGTCATCGCGGATCAACTTGTCTTGCAGGCGTCGCATCCATGCCGAATAGATCAGTGGTTCAGGCAGATGCTCATTCATTTCGCCATTCCAATCGGCCAGCATTTTCAAAGCTTGCTGACGGCGTGCCTCTGGCGTGCCTTCGGGGGCGGCTTCCCCGGTGTACCAAAGTTCCCCGGCAACAAGCGGAAGCAACGATCGTGCAGTGTAGGACACGGTGTCCAGTTGAGCTTCGATAAAGCTGTCGCGCGTGTGGACCTCACGGCCTTGCATCAGACCTTTCCAGCGGTGGACACGCTGTGTATCGCCCCAAGAAAAGCTGATGTGGTTCGGGTAGGGACGGTCGGTCATCTTGTTGTTCGTATTGCCCAAGATGCCGCTATTGGGGTTCCGAACGCTTGGTGCGTCCGAGGTTGGCAGCATGCCTTGCCAACGGTTCGTGGCAATCCAACCCGGCGCAGGCATACGCCCCTGAGTCTGATGGTCTTGGTGACGTTTTGGAAGCGCTCCGATAACGCGCATCGCTATGGTGTCATTGTCCACGACCGTCAGGTTTTGCGAAGGAGCTACAAATGTCCTGCTCATCACATCCAGAGCCTGTTCAGCCGATTGTGCCTGCATCAACTTCAGCCCAGCCATCAATGATGTGTCCTGAGCGCTAAGCGTTGTCCAAGCAAGGCTGGCGACATGACCCTTTGGCGTAATCAACCCCAGATCATATTGCGAGCCAGGGATCACCGGTCCGTTTTCCGTCCATCGCAACGTGATTGTGACAGGGGACCCGTCCTTGACGTTGATGATCGTGCGGCGAGTTTCGAAGGGTTTGTAACCGTCTGGTGTCAGGTATTCCTTGGGGTTCGACGGGTTCAGCTTTTCGATGAACGCGTCCTGATCATCGAGGTGGCTGGACGTTATCGCCCATCCAACCTGTTGCCCACGTCCAACCAGCACTACTGGCATTCCCGGAATGGTGGCGCCGATGATGCCACCAGTCGGTAACTCCAGTCGAGCAAGATACCAAATTGCAGGCGCAGTGAACCCCAAGTGCGGATCGTTTGCCAAAAGCGTTCCGCCCGCGGCAGAGCGTTGTGGCATTGCGGCCCATGAATTCGACGCGCCAGCCATGCGTCGTGTCGGAACTGGATTCAGAAAGTCTGTTTCAGCCTTGGCGATCTTGAAGTTTTTAGGTGTTGATGGAAACAGGGCCGCGAAATCGGGAAGCGCGGCGACCGCGTCGCTTGGGTCGTCCGGCAGAATGTCTTTCAACCCTTCTTCACCAACCAACAAAGAGGTTTGGGCGCGAAGAACCTCTTCGCTGAGATGCCCGGACAGTTGTAGGCCCATCAGCTTCACAATGGCTAGCGAGTCGGCAGGGCGCCAGTAAGCGATTTCCGGTGGGAACAGGAAGAATTCAGGCGCGCCACGACCCAAAGCTTCGTCGTTGACCGTTTTGATCCACGCGTTGACGCCCTTGGCATAAGCGTCCAAAGCGGCCCGTGTTTCGTCGTCTTGAACCGACAGGGACTTGGTTGCGAGGGTGTAGAAATCGAAGCGGCGCAGTAATTCGTCAACCTTCAGGGTGCGTTCGCCAAACAACTCTGACAGGCGCCCCTGTGCGGTGCGCCGCATCACCGTCATTTGCCACAACCGATCCTGCGCGTGGGCGAAGCCAAGCCCAAAGTATACGTCTTCCGCGGTTGGACCGAAGATATGCGGGACATTCGCGTTATCGCGCACGATTTCGGTGTCGTTGCTCAGTCCGTCGACAGAGTAATCTGCGTTGTAATCGGGCAAGGACCGAGATGCGAAATAATAGACGAACGCAAGACCCAAGGCTGCGATCACCACTGCTCCCATGAACAAACGCAGGAGCCATTGAAAGACACTTCGCATAATTTTCCTGTTGTGGCTGAGCTACACTTGGGTTGTTACTAAGGATAATCTTCGAACGAGGCAATGACAGGAGCCAGACATGGCAAAGACAGCATTCTTGGGGCTTGGTGTGATGGGGTATCCGATGGCGGGCCATCTGAAAAAAGCCGGTCACGAGGTCACCGTTTACAACCGCACGACCGCCAAGGCAGAGGCTTGGGCGGCCGAACATGGCGGAGCCTTTGCAGCAACGCCCCGTGAAGCTGCAGAAGGGGCAGAGTTTGTTTTTGCCTGTGTCGGTAACGATGACGATCTTCGGGCGGTCTGTAGCGGTGATGACGGGGCTTTCGCAGGAATGACCGCAGGCAGTGTTTTCGTGGATCACACGACCGTCTCTGCCAAAGTCACGCGTGAATTGTTTGATCTAGCGTCTGAAAATGGAATCGGATTTGTAGACGCCCCCGTATCCGGCGGACAGGCCGGGGCGGAAAATGGTGTTCTGTCGGTGATGTGTGGTGGCCCCGAAGCGGACTATGGCCGTGCTGAGCCGGTGATTGACGCCTATGCCAGAATTTGCCGCCGTCTTGGCGAAAGTGGTGCAGGCCAAATGACCAAGATGGTCAACCAGATCTGTATCGCTGGTCTTGTCCAAGCGCTGTCGGAGGGTTTGAACTTTGCCGATAAGGCTGGGCTGGATGGCCGTGCCGTGGTCGAGGTAATCAGCCAAGGCGCTGCGGGAAGCTGGCAGATGGCCAACCGCTATGAAACGATGATCGACAACGAATTCGACTTTGGTTTTGCCGTGGACTGGATGCGCAAGGATTTGGGCATCTGTCTGGCGACTGCTGATGAGCTTGGCGCAAGCCTGCCGGTGACCGCTTTGGTCGATCAGTTCTACAAGGAAGTGCAGGCGATGGACGGTGGTCGAAACGACACATCTAGTCTGATCCGTCGCCTTCGTGACCGCTAAAATGAAAGCGCCGCCCGATGGGCGGCGCATTTGCTTTTAGGGGATGATCCGGGTGTATTTGGTGCCCTCGATCGTGGCACCGATCAACAGTCCCGCTTGACCGAAGACCACCGCAAGCACCGGGTCCAGAACCGTGGTCGTTTCGGCCCGCAAGGTCTGGCCATCTTCGCTGACAACATACTTCAGGTCGGCACCTGCTGCCCAACCTTCGGACCGGCGGAAGTTGGATAGCGCTTCAGGCGTCATGAACATCAGCGCGTGCGCGTATTGCTGAACACCGATCTGAAGCCCGACAGAGGCTTTGGTGGCCGAATAATAGTCCACCGTCGCGTCATTGATCCGCAGCGCGCCGCGCCCATAGGCGCCGCCCAAGCCCAGACCAGCTTCGGTGATCAGCGGCATGTACAGAACGCCAAAAGCCTTGCTGACCAGTTCCCGTGTGGCGGGATACTTGTTGAAAAGGAAGTCACGCGTCGAGTCCACACGTGCGTCGATTACGGCGCCGCCGTCACTGCCCACGCCATTTCCACAGGCAGCCAGCGTTGTCGCGGCTCCTGCGCTTGCCAGAAAACTCCGGCGGTTCAGAATGCTCATATTTAAGCCCTCGATATAGCCTCAAGATGGCCGTTTTCGGCCTTGTAGTGGACTATACAGGGGGGCAATGCATCCGTCACCCCAAGACTTTGTGTCTGGGCGACCCTTTGCCGGCTCAGCTGTCTTGCAGAAGTTTTGCGACCGCGGGTGCGAAATAGGTCAAAATACCGTCACAGCCTGCGCGTTTAAACGCCAGAAGGCTTTCCAGCATCACTTTCTCGCCGTCAATCCAGCCGTTTTGTGCAGCAGCCTGCACCATCGCGTATTCACCTGACACCTGATAGGCGTAGGTCGGAACGCCAAAACTGTCTTTCACGCGGCGGCAGATATCAAGATAGGGCAGGCCGGGTTTGACCATCACCATGTCCGCACCTTCCGCAAGATCACGAGCGACAAGGCGCATTGCCTCATCGGAATTGCCCGGGTCCATTTGATAGGTTTTCTTGTCACCGGAAAGCGCGCTGGTAGCCCCAACAGCATCCCGGAAAGGACCGTAGAACCCCGAGGCATATTTCGCCGTGTAGCTTAAGATCACGACATTCGGGTGATTTGCGGCTTCAAGCGCGGCCCGAATAGCGCCAATGCGTCCGTCCATCATGTCCGACGGTCCAAGGATATTAGCGCCGGCCTCTGCCTGCGCCAAGGCCATCTTGACCAAGGCCTCGACCGTTTCGTCATTCACGATCTCACCATCGCGGACATAGCCGTCGTGGCCGTTGATGTTGTAAGGGTCCAGCGCGATGTCGGTCATGACCGCAATATCAGGCGCTGCCACTTTGATTGCACGGATCGCGCGGTTTGTCAGATTGTCGGGGTTCCATGCCTCGGCACAATCTTCGGTTCGGTCTTCCATGCCTGTGTAAGGAAACAAGCAAATCGCCGGTATGCCCAAAGCCTGCGCTTCGACAGCGGCTTCGACGGCCTTGTCGACTGACAAGCGGTTTACTCCGGGCATGGAGCCAACCGGTTCCACCACACCTTCGCCAGAGCGTAGAAAGATCGGCCAGATCAGATCGTCGACCGTCAGAGTGTTCTGGCGGGTCAATCGGCGCAGCGCGTCAGTGGATCGGGTCCGGCGCAGGCGCGTCGTTGGAAAGGGTGCTGGTGTCGGGTTCATAGTCAGTCTCCGATAGTTAAGCTTGGGTCGCATGACTGAATGTGATTGGCAAGGCTAGGATTCTTTCAAACGGGGCATTAGGTTATCGGAAACAGCCGGATGAAGCCTTTGCAAAGCTACGAAACAATCTTGGAACTGCTTGATATGCAGTCCTTTTCCAACCTTTGGTACTGGATTGTGCTGGCGGTTGTCTGGGCCTCTGTGTCCTACTTCATGATGGGTGTGCCGTATGACATGTACCGTCAGGCGCGGTGGCATGGGGGTCAGGCCCAGGAAGACCTTATCACCCTGCTGAAAATCTATATTCGCAGGGTCGATCACATTCTGGCAAAGTCGGGTTTGTTCATCATCGCCTTCACGTTCTTCCTGATTTCGTTGATGGTCGGACTTGGGTTCTTTTACGGCAATGAGTTCTCTCAAGCCGTTCTGCTTATCTTCGTTCCGGCCTGCATGATTGCCGCCTTGAATGTCCGCAATTGCAAGAAGGTGAAACGGTTAGAGCTATATAACGAACCCGACAAGCTTTATCGCTTGATGGCGCGGTATCGGCTGACAGTTCAGATCATCGGTGTGGTCGATATCGTGATCACCACCTTCTGGGGCATTGCCGTCAACTTTACGCGTACCGCGATTGTTGGTTGACACGACGGCTCTCGACTATAACTCACGCCCCTATGACACGCGCAGATCACATCACCGTCGGTGGAGCACCAGAGGGCTTTGACGCTCGTCTGATCGCTCGTGAGTTGGAAAAGGGCGCGCCTGCGGTTGTTCATATCGCGGGTGACGACAAACGCATGGCCGCGATGAAGGCGGCATTGGCGTTCTTCGCACCCGAGGCTGTTGTTCTGGAACTGCCGGGGTGGGACTGTCTTCCCTATGACCGCGTGTCCCCGAATGCCGAGGTTTCGGCCCGCAGGATGGCCACCCTTGCCGCATTGGCACAAGGCGTTCCGGGGCAATTCGTCCTGCTGACAACGCTCAGCTCTGCCATGCAGCGCGTTCCTGCGCGCGACTTGTTGAAGAAAGCGGCGTTTTCGGCGCGGGTTGATCAGCGGATCGACGAGCCTGCGTTGCGGACTTTCCTGACCAATATGGGTTTTGTGCAGGCCCCCACAGTGACAGAGCCCGGCGACTATGCCGTGCGTGGCGGGATCATTGATATCTTCCCACCCGGCCAAAGTGGCCCTGTAAGACTGGACCTGTTTGGCGACGTCCTTGATGGCGCGCGACGGTTTGACCCGGCCACCCAGATGACCACCGAAAAACTGACATATGTGGATCTTGCCCCAGTGTCAGAGGTTATCCTGGATGAGGCGTCCATCACGCGCTTCCGTCAGAACTATCGCGTCGAATTCGGTGCAGCAGGGTCCGACGATCCGCTGTACGAGGCCGTCAGCGCTGGCCGCAAGCATCAGGGAATGGAGCACTGGCTGCCGTTCTTTCACGAGCGGCTTGAAACCCTTTTCGACTATCTGCCCGACGCCAGTTTTTCGCTAGACGAGCAAATCACCCCGATGCGTTTGTCGCGGTGGGACGGAATTAAGGATCAGTACGAAACGCGCCAGTTCGCGCTTCAGCAGAAAAACAAGATGGGCTCGGTCTATAAGCCGTGCCCGCCGGAACAGCTGTATTTGGATGATACCGCGTGGGCAGAGGCGACCGGCGGGTTGCGCTTGCTGCAATTCCACGCGCTGCCCAAAGGAACTGGCCCGGGCGTGATCGACGCTGGTGGTCGTATTGGCCGCAACTTCTCTCCTGAACGGAAACTCGAAGACGTCAGCCTGTTTGAAGCTCTGGCACAGCATATCGAAAATCGCCATTCCGAAGGACCCGTGGTCGTCGCATCCTATTCCGAAGGTGCGCGGGAACGACTGGAGGGACTTCTGGCCGATGAGGGGCTGACACAGGCGGTCCTTATCAAGGATATCCGACAGGTTACCAGTCGCGGCGTCTATCTGACCGTTTGGGCGCTGGAACACGGGTTTGAGGCACCTGACCTGACGGTCATCTCGGAACAGGACGTTCTGGGTGACCGCCTGATCCGGGCGCCCAAGAAACGTCGCAAGGCCGAAAACTTCCTGACCGAGGCGCAATCGCTGCATCCAGGCGATCTGGTCGTGCATGTCGAACACGGGGTAGGGCGCTACACCGGTTTGGAAACCATTACGGCTGCGGGCGCGCCGCATGAATGCCTCTCGCTGGAGTATGCGGGCGGCGACCGCCTGTTCCTACCAGTGGTGAACATCGAACTCCTCAGCCGCTATGGCCATGAAGAAGGGTTGCTGGACAAGCTTGGCGGCGGCGCTTGGCAGGCCAAGAAGGCCAAGCTGAAAGAGCGTATCCGCAAGATCGCTGACAAGCTGATCCGCATTGCAGCCGAACGGACCCTGCGCAAGGCACCGATCCTAGAGGTGAACCCTTCGATGTGGGAAGAGTTCAGCGCGCGTTTCCCATATCAAGAGACCGAGGACCAGCTAAGCGCCATCGAAGACGTTCTTGCCGATTTGGCGCAAGGGTCTCCGATGGATCGCCTTGTTTGCGGCGACGTGGGTTTTGGCAAAACAGAAGTCGCCATGCGGGCAGCGTTTGTGGCCGCCATGTCGGGCGTGCAGGTGGCCCTGATTGCCCCCACAACACTGCTGGCCCGCCAACACGCCAAGGCCTTTGCCGAACGGTTCCGGGGCTTCCCGGTTCAGGTTCGTCAACTGTCCCGGTTTGTCTCGGCCAAAGAAGCGTCTCTGACCCGCACGGGCATGGCGGATGGCACGGTTGATATCGTCATTGGCACCCATGCCCTGTTGGCCAAGAACATCAAGTTTCAGAACCTTGGACTGCTGATAATTGACGAGGAACAGCACTTTGGTGTGAACCACAAGGAACGCCTGAAAGAGCTGCGCTCGGACATTCACGTCCTGACCATGACCGCCACGCCGATCCCGCGAACCTTGCAGATGTCGCTTACCGGTGTCCGGGACCTGTCGATCATCGGCACACCGCCGGTCGACCGGCTTGCGATCCGGACCTACGTGTCAGAATTCGACCCCGTCACCGTCCGCGAGGCGCTTCTGCGCGAACACTATCGCGGAGGTCAAAGCTTCTATGTGGTGCCCCGTATCAACGATCTTGCCGAGATCGAAGAGTTCCTGAAAGAACAGGTGCCCGAAGTCAGCTATGTCGTGGCGAACGGCCAGATGGCGGCGGGCGATCTGGATGACCGGATGAACGCCTTCTACGACGGGAAATACGACGTCTTGCTGGCCACCACGATCGTGGAAAGCGGATTGGATATCCCAACCGCCAACACATTGATCGTGCACCGTGCCGATATGTTCGGTCTGGCGCAGCTGTACCAAATCCGGGGCAGGGTGGGCCGGTCGAAGACCCGTGCCTATGCCTACATGACCACGAAACCCCGCAAGCCGCTGACGCCACAGGCACAGAAACGCCTGAAGGTTCTGGGAAGCCTCGACAACCTTGGTGCAGGCTTCACACTGGCCAGCCAAGACCTTGATATCCGTGGGGCGGGCAACCTTGTGGGTGAAGAACAATCAGGCCACGTCCGCGAGGTAGGGTTCGAACTGTATCAATCGATGCTGGAAGAGGCGATTGCCAAGATCCGTTCGGGTCAGATGGAAGGCTTGACCGACCAAGATGACCAATGGGCGCCGCAGATTAATCTTGGCGTCCCGGTTCTGATCCCAGAAGACTATGTACCCGATCTGGATGTACGCCTTGGCCTTTATCGCCGCTTGTCCAACCTGACCACAAAGGTGGAACTTGAAGGCTTTGCCGCCGAGTTGATCGACCGGTTCGGCAAGCTGCCGAAAGAGGTCAACACGCTGATGCTGGTGGTCCGGATCAAGGCCATGTGTAAGCGCGCGGGTATTGCCAAGCTTGACGCAGGGCCCAAGGGCGCGACCATTCAGTTCCACAACGACAAATTCGCCTCACCCAAGGGGCTTGTTCAGTTCATGGAAGCCGAACGCGGGCAGGCCAAGGTCAAGGACAATAAGATTATCGTCCGCCGAGATTGGAAGAAGACCAGCGAAAAAATCAAAGGTGCCTTCTCGATCGCGCAGGATCTGGCAAAGGCGACGAAGGTCTAAACGTCGCCGGGTCTCACGACCACGCGCTCAAGCTTCGCCATTCGGCGCACGGTGACCAGTGCGATCAAGGCACACAGGAACACGCCGATCGCCAAGGGAAGCGCGGTTCCGTTGTAGGCCAGCCCAACCGGGACGGCGATAAGAACCGACAGAACCGTCGAAACCGCCCCGATGACAGAGCCGGCGAGCCCCGCGATATGTCCAAGCGGCTCCATCGCGAGTGCTGTCAGGTTGCCCAATGTCAGGCCGACCATGGCGAAAATCGTGATTTTCCAGATGATGTAATGTGCAAACCCAAGGGGATGGCCCAAGCCGCCCGCCAACAGGATCAGAATGCTGATCAGGGACATCACCACTTGCAGAAGAACCGCAAAGGTCACCATTCGACGCATCCCCAAACGAAGGACAAGTCGTGCGTTAATTAGGTTCACGGGAGCGACCATCAATGCCACAAGCCCGAACCAAAGGTGAAAGTGTTCGCCTTGCCCGTACGTCGTATCGATAATCTGTTGGGTCGAACTGATCGTCGCGAACAGGGCGCCCATGCACATGGTCTGGGCGATGATCGACAGGCGCGTCATGGGGGCTGCGAATACCTCTTTCACGGCAGACCAAAGGTTTCGTGAACTGATTGGGCGACGGGCCTCTTTCGGGTGGGTTTCCGCCATCCTCATGGCAAACCAGATGGCAGAGACCAACGCGAAAACCATGAAGCTTACAAAGATCATGCGCCAGCCACTGACCGAGATGATCGCGGCGCCAAGCGTCGGGGCCATTGCAGGGACAAGCGTGAAAACCATCATGACGAAGGACATGATGCTGGCCATTTGACGCCCTTCGTACAGGTCACGCACGATGGCCACACAGACAACCCTGGGACCAGCAGCGCCCGCGCCTTGAATGAAGCGCGCCAGAAGAAGCATTTCCAGTGACTGAGCAAGGCCTCCAATCACCGATCCGAAGATAAAAAGCCCAATGCTGACCAATGCAACCGATCGGCGGCCAAAGGCATCTGTAAGCGGGCCAACGATAAACGTGCCGACCCCCATCCCCAGAACAAAGCTGGTGATGACCAGTTGCGCACGGTTTATGTCTTCCGGGCTTAGGGCCTGTCCGATTTCGGGCAGGGCGGGAAGCATTGCATCGACCGAAAAGGCAATCGTCGCGAAAAGCATCGCGGTCAAAGCGATGAATTCAGTTCGGCCGATGAAGGGCTTTGTCATGCTGATGGAGCGTCCAGCTGCGCTTTGATCTCATCGATCACCTTCAACCACAGATCCACAGGCTGTGCGCCTGGCAGCGCGTGTTGATTTGCGACGATAAAGCAGGGAACACCAGTTACGCCTTTGGCACGCGCATTGCGATCCCGTGCAATGATGTCTTCTGCATCGGCGTCGCCTTCAAGTAGACGGCGGATCAGGGCGCCGTCCATGTCTGCCTGTTCGGCAATTTGGACAAGAACGTCGTGGTCACCGATGTCCTTTCCCTCTTCGAAATAGGCTTTGAACAGTTTGTGGACCACGGGGGTTTGCTTACCCTCCAGCCCGGCCCAATGGATCAGTCGATGAGCATCCAAAGAGTTCGGCGTCCGTTTGATCGCACCGAAATCAAGGTTCAGACCAGCTGCCTCGGCATGTTCTGCAATCTTGGAATAGACCGAAATAGCGCCTTCCTTGCCACCGAACTTCAGCTCTAGGTATTCACGCCGATCCATGCCCTCTTTTGGCATATCGGGGTTCAGCTGGAAGGGATGCCATTCGATGGTGAACGGGTGGTCGGGCTGTTGTTCCAAGGCGCGGAACAACAGTGTTTTACCGATATAGCACCACGGGCAAATCGGGTCGGATAGGATATCAAGCTTGACCAAGGTTAGCCTCGTATTCCTGACGCAACTGGCGTCGGTTGATTTTGCCATTGCCACCTTTGGGCAGGCTTGGGACATGTATGAATATGCGGGGTTGTTTGTATCGGGCCAGAACCCCTGCGGCGTAATCTGCCAAGGTTGCTGAGTCCTGTTCCTCGCCGGTGTAAAAGGCCGCAATGACAGAGGCATCGGCCTTTACCTGAACCTCGGTCACAGCGACCTCTGCGATCGCCGAGTGCTTGCCAAGCGTCTGCTCGACCTCGATCGGCGAGACACGGAAGCCGCCGGCGTTCATTTGATCGTCATCGCGGCCCAGATAGGACACTGCATAGTCGTCGGCCATCTGGACCGTATCTCCAGTGACAAACCAATTTCCGGTGAACTTGTCGGTGCCACCGTCCAAGTACCCAAGCATCAACCCCGGATCACTTCGATGGATCGCAAGGTTGCCCGGGGTATTGGTTGGAACGGCTTCGTTATTGTCATCCAAAACCGCGATCTTCCGGCCTTCTTGCGGGTAACCCGATGCAAGCTCTGGGGCGGGGCGCGACGGAGACCCTGAAATGAAGGTCGAGCATTCCGACATTCCAAGCGCCTCGAACACCTGCTTGCCAGTTGCTTCCGTCCAAGCAACGGCCGTGGCATGGGGCAGTTTTTCCCCGGCAGAAAGCCCATGTCGTAGCTTCGGCAACGAAATGGGAATGCCGTTTTTCAAAACCTGCCGATAGACACCGGGGGCGGCGGCAAAAATCGTCGCATCGAAGCGCTTCAGCAACAGGGGCAGGGCCTGTGGGTCAACACCGGTGGCCGGGATCAAGGACGTCGCACCACGAGACCAGGGATCAAGCAGACCGGTGCCAAGGGTATAGGTCCAATTGAACGCCCCTGCGTGCAACACGCGGTCAGATGCCAGAAGTCCATACCAGCCGTCCCACATCATCCGTCGCGCCCAGATCGTCCGGTGCGCATGGATCACGCCGCGGGGCTGTCCCGAACTGCCAGAGGTGAAAACAATATAGGCCGGGCGCTCTGGGTCCCCCATCTCAAACCCGGCGGACGGAAGCTCGAACATGCCCTCCAGATCTTTTGTCGTCAGGATCGGAGTGTTTCCGTCGGGCAGCGCGATCCCGTCGCTTGCGATGACCAAGCTAGGTTTGACCTGGTCAGCAATCTTCGTGATCTCGGGTCCGGTTAACTGGGCAGAGGTCGGAACCGGGACCAACCCCGCTGCAATCGCGCCAAGAAAGGCGATTGGGAAATCTACAGTATTGCCCAGTCGAAGAAGAATGCGCGCTCCAGCGGGTAGACCCTTGTCCCGCAATCCAGCGGCCACGCCCTCAACAGCGGTGCTGAGCCGCTCAAAGCTCCACCGTTCTGCGCCGGTCGGCGATACGATGGCCAGCGCAAGCTTGTCAGGGGTCTGACGGCCAGCATGCAGAACATATTCTGCCAGATTGAACGGTGACGGGCAGGGGGGATGAGCGACGGGTGAGGTTATTGATAACATACCCGACTGCTACGCCTGCAGGGCATCGCGTGCAAGTGCCGCGAGCCCTGCATCAGCGCACAAAGCCTTAAAGGACGTTGCGAACCTTTCGCGCGCCAGCCGAGATATCCTCGCCCATACCTTCAACGGTCGCACATCCGGCAAGCGTCAGGGCAAGAGCGGTCAGGGTTAGGATACGAAGCATTGGGCTGTCCTCTTATTCTTCAAACCACCAGACGTCCGGCTGGAACCCCAACCAGTCGCCATAGATCGGCAGGTGTTCGGGATATTTCAAACCCGCGTCATGGGCAATGCGCGATACCGGATCATACCAAATCGGGATCACATAGCGGCCCGACGTCAGGATGCGGTCCAGCGCGCGGGTGGCGGCAATGAAGTCCGTCTGATCTGGGGCGTTCAGCATCGCGTTGATCATCGCTTCAGCAGCCGGAGAGTTCACACCCATCCAATTGCGCGTGCCGGGCTTCGACACGCCGTCCGCACCCCAATACAGATATTGTTCATTGCCCGGGCTCAGGGACATGCCACGACGGTAGTAGGTCATGTCAAAGCTATAGTCCTGCGTCCGTTCGTTGTACTGAGCGTTGTCCACGGTTTCGACTTCGGCAAAGATACCAATTCGTTTCAGCGCCTCGAGGTAGATATCAATGGTCTGCTGACGGGCTGTATCACCCTGTTTCAAGAGCACCTTGAAGCTGAAGTCTTTGCCTTCCGCATTCCGCAAAACGCCATCCGATCCAACCGACCAGCCAGCTTCTTCCAGAAGTGCCAGAGCCTTACGAATATTGCCACGGTTGGCTTCCTTGCCGTCAGAGGCAGGCGGCGCGTAGCCTTCTAAAGCACCGGGCAGCAGTTCATCTGCGAAGGGTTCCAACAGGTCTTTCACGCGGCCCTCTGCAGGCCCTTGGGACATTCCCAGAACCGAGTTCGAAAAATACGATGTGATCCGCGGCAGCTCTCCGCCGTTCAAAGTCGCGTTGATGAATTCGAAGTTGAACGCATGAATAAGTGCACTTCGTACGCGCCAATCCGCAAACAGAGGGTTTCGTGTGTTCATCACGTAACCAACAATGCCCGTCGGGCGTTGATGCGGGATCTCGGACTTGACCATCTTCCCGTCATTCATCGCGGGGAAGTCATACTGGCCTTCCCATTTCGCAGCCGAGGTTTCCCGGTTCGAATTCATAACGCCAGCTTTGAACGCTTCGAACATGGCATTCTCGTCGGCGTAGAATTCATAACGCACTTCATCAAGGTTGTTCGTCCCACGGCGGAAAGGCAGGTCATTGCCCCAGTAATCGGGGTTCCGTTTCATCGAAACGAAACGGCCCGCTTCAAAATCACCGATGACATAGGGTGCCGTGCCGATCGGGACCTCATCCAGACCACTGTCGGCAAAATCTTTGCCTTCCCATTGCGCTTTCTTCATGATCGGACGCATGCCGATGATCAGCGCAAGCTCTCGGTCTTCGACGTTGAAGGTGAAACGGACAGAGCGGTCGCCGGTTTGTTCGGCGGTTTCTACCTTGTCCCACAGACCGTGATAACGCGGGTGACCTATTGTACCGAGAGTTTCATAGGACCAAAGAACGTCCTCGACCGTGACCGGGCTGCCGTCTGAAAAACGTGCCTCGGGGCGCAGGGTGAATTCCACCCATTCGCGGTTCGGACCCGTCTCGATGCTTTCGGCCAGAAGACCGTACAGCGCAAACGGTTCATCATAGCTGCGCCCCATCAGGCTTTCGTAGGCGATAAAGCGCAACTGCCACGGAACACGTCCCTTGCGAATGTGGGGGTTCAGGCTGTCAAAGCTGCCGACTTCGCCGGTTACGATCCGCCCGCCCTTGGGCGCGTCAGGATTGGCATAGGGTAAAGCTTTGAAATCCGGACCTAACGCAGGTTCGCCGTACATCGCGATTCCGTGCGATGATTCGGAGACCGCTTTTTCCGCGCTGAAACCAGTAAATGCTGCTGCTGCAACCCAGACCGATGCGGTGATGAATTTTCTCGATTCCGTAAACAATGCCTGACCACCCTTTGTTTCTTTGGTCTAAGCATTAGCCAGCTAAGCCAGCCATTTCAAACTTTTAACTTGGAGGAAGGCGAAGATTTGAGTATAAAGATCGCACTGCTCGATAGGTTTCTTGCCTGTATGAAACCTGCCTCAATAACTTAACGCCCGCTTCGTGCGGGCGTTTTTTTTGTCCTGAATGGTCGAAAACGGTTCACTTCGCGCCCGCAGCAATTATGGTTCCCTCACCAAAATTAGAGACGGAGGAACGTTCATGTCGCTGCAAGGTAAAACCGCCATTGTCACCGGGTCGAATTCGGGAATCGGGCTTGGCGTGGCAATTGAATTTGCGAAGGCTGGACTGAATGTTGTCCTGAACTCTTTCACCAATAATGACGAAGACCACGCTTTGGCCGCAAAGCTAAGTGAAGAGCACGGCACGCATGTTCAGTACATCAAGGCCGACATGTCCAAAGCAGAAGAATGCCGAGGCCTGATCGAAATCGCCGGTGGCTGCGATATCCTTGTAAATAATGCCGGTATCCAGCACGTCGCTCCGATCCAGGATTTCCCGACCGAAAAATGGGACGCGATCATCGCAATCAACCTGAACTCTGCCTTCCACACGACTGCTGCCGCACTGCCGCATATGCGTGAGCGGGGCTGGGGCCGTGTCATCAACATTGCCTCGGCGCATGGCCTAACTGCGTCGCCGTTCAAATCGGCATATGTTGCGGCGAAACACGGTGTGGTCGGCCTGACCAAAGTCACCGCGCTGGAGACCGCAGAAGAGCCGATTACCTGTAACGCCATTTGCCCGGGTTACGTCCTGACACCGCTGGTCGAGGCGCAGATCCCCGACACGATGAAGGAATACGGGATGGACCGGGAAGAGGTGATCAAGAACGTGATGCTGACCCGACAGCCGTCCAAGGATTTCGCGACTGTCGAACAGTTGGGCGGCACGGCCTTGTTCTTGTCCAGCGACGCCGCGGCCCAGATCACGGGCACGACGATCAGTGTGGACGGTGGTTGGACCGCACTCTAACTTATGGCGCCCAAGCCTATCAATCTGGCCTTGCAGGGTGGGGGCGCGCATGGCGCCTTTACCTGGGGAGTGCTGGACCGACTGCTGGAAAGCGATGAGGTCGAAATCGCCGCAATGTCCTGCACCTCTGCCGGGGCGCTGAATGGCGCTGCGGTAAAGGCCGGCTTGGCATTGGGCAGCAAACAGACCGCCCAAGACAAGCTGGATTCGCTTTGGCATCAGATTGGGGCGAACAGTGATCCTCATGTATCGCGCTACCTGCGAATGGTGACGCCCCACACGTCGGCCGTGGCCAACGCTTTGGAAACATCTCCGCTGTTTCAGTGGGGGGATTTCCTGTCGCGCAGCGTCAGCCCCTATAGCTGGGGGCCATTCTACGAAAACCCTCTTCGCAGAATCGTCGAAGGCCTTGTGTGTGAAGAGCTGATCCATGATGAGGGCCCGCGCTTCTGCATCTGCGCCACGAATGTTCGCACCGGTAAGATCAAGGTCTTTGACCACGAGCGTTTGACGGTTGATTCAATCCTTGCTTCGGCCTGCCTGCCATCGCTGTTTCAGGCGGTCGAGATCCAAGATCCCGATACCGGCACGACCGAGGCCTATTGGGACGGTGGCTACACCGGCAATCCGGCCTTATTTCCTTTGTTCGAACCGGACCTGCCGCAGGACATTGTCATTGTGAACATCAACCCGCTGTACCGCGAGCAATTGCCGGTTACGCCTCAGCAAATCCAAAACCGGATCAATGAGATCAGCTTCAACTCATCCCTCTTGCGAGAATTGCGCGCGATTTCCTTTGTGAAACGGCTTTTGGAGCAGGGGCAGATTGAGAACAATTCTATGAAGAATGTTCTGATTCATATGATCACGGATGACGAGCTGATGAACGACCTGAGTGTCGCCACCAAACTTGTTCCGATCCCCTATATGCTGGACCGCCTAAAAGAGGCTGGGCGCAAAGCGGCTGATGGTTTTTTGAACAACGATGTACAGAATCTGGGCAGGCAGGATTCAGTCGATATTCACGACCTATTCGCCTGAGGGCTTGTGCGTGATCTGAGCGGCAAGCTCTTCTAGGCTCTTGGCAACTTTCTGTCCGCTCTTCCCGTCTTTGCCGTTCGGATAGACCAGACCGGCAGAAATCACCAGTTTCGCTGCATCCTCGACCTTCATATCCAGCATGATCACGTCCTCACGCGGGACAAACAGAAGGAAACCAGAAGTCGGGTTGGGCGTGGTGGGTAGAAAGACGCTTAGCAAGGGCTCTTCACGCGGAATCTTGGCATCAACCTCACCCTTTGTGGTCGTCGAAACAAATGCCACGGCCCAGATGCCACGGCGCGGATATTCCACCAGGCAGGCTTTTTCAAACGAAGTTTCGCTTTGTGCGAAAACCGTTTCTGCCAATTGTTTCAGACCGTTATAGACCGATCTTACCACGGGAAGCTGTTCAACCAACCCTTCGGCGTAATTCAGGATAGAGCGCCCGATGACCCCCTTCATGATCCAACCGACAAAGACAGTGAACAGCAGGAAGACCACAACGCCGACACCACGAATGTTGATCGCAGTATCCTCGCCAAAAATGTCTTTCAGGAGTGTTTCGGGCTGATAGCCATCGGGGATGAAGGGCAGAACAAAGTTGTCGACCCAGCCAACCAGGGTCCAGAAAAGCCAAACCGTCAGTCCAATCGGCGCAATCACAACCAGACCGGTCAGGAAACTGGTGCGCAGCCCACTAAATAGCGTGCCACGCTTTTTGGGTGGATGCTCTTCGTGATTTTGGTCGTTGTCTTCAAACATGGCGAATTCCGAATTTCACGATTCACTTAGGTTGAAAATCAATTGCTTACAAGCTTGGATCAGCTTTGGTCCGCTTTTTCCCGCAAGGCTGTGATGCTGGTGGCTATTTCAGCGGCAAGACGAGCGTTGTTCAGCACCAGCGCGATGTTTGCATCCAGTGATTTCCCATCCGTTAGTTCAAAAATCCGCCCAAGCAGGAAGGGTGTCACCTCTTTGGCGGAAACGCCTGCGGCTTCGGCTTCGGATAGAGCTGCCTGAATGATCGGGTTGATTGTCTCTGTCGGAATTTCAGCGGTTTCGGGTATTGGGTTTCCCACCAATTGCCCGCCGGGCAAACCAAGCTGCCCGCGCAGCAGATGTGCCTGACCTATTTCCGACGCGGTATCAACGCGCAGCGGGGCAGGTAGGCCGGATGACCGCGACCAGAAAGCCGGGAAGTCATCACTTTGGTAGCACAGAACCGGAACGCCTTGGGTTTCAAGGGTTTCCAGAGTTTTGGGCAGGTCCAGAATGGCCTTTGCACCAGCGGCAACAACGGTCACCGAAGTTTGCGCCAGCTCCATCAGGTCTGCGGAAATATCAAAGGTTTCCTCAGCCCCGCGATGAACACCACCGATCCCGCCGGTCGCAAACACGTCGATCCCTGCGAGGTTTGCACAAATCATCGTTGCCGCAACTGTTGTCGCCCCGGTCCAGCCTTTGGCCAGACACACGGCAATATCGGCGCGGCTGACCTTGTGCGCGCCGTTGGATTGGGCGAGTTTCTCTAACGCCTCAGGGGTCAGACCTGCATGAATTTGACCGTCCATCAGGGCGATTGTCGCTGGTACCGCACCTGCATCGCGAACCTGTTGTTCGACCAGACGCGCGGTCTCTAGGTTCTGCGGATAGGGCATCCCGTGGGTGATAATCGTGCTTTCCAGTGCGACAATCGGCGCGCCGGTTCGTTTGGCCTCTGCCACTTCGGGCGAAAAAATAAGGGGCAGGGTCATTCGGTCTCTCCACAGACATAGGCCGCGGCGGCATTCAGGGCGGTTTGCAAAGCGGCTTCGGGCGTTTCACCGCGCAGCTCAGCGGCAATATGGGCGGCCATGAAGGTGTCTCCGGCGCCGGTAACACGCGTGACAAGCACAGGTGGCGGCGTCATCGAGCGGACACCATCTGGGGTCCCTTCAGAGGCAGGATCGCCGCCATCGGTGACCAGAACACGACCAAGCCCACGCCCGACCAACCCCTTGGCGGCGCTGGCCGAATCTTCGAACTTGGATTGGCACAGAATGCTGGCCTCTTCCCGGTTCACATAGAAGGTGGCGTTGGGATGAGAGATCAACGGCATCAACCGCTCTGCCTTACCGGGGCTGGCTGGGGCGATGCGCAGATCAGCCTTGGCAAAAAGCGGGCTGCGCGCGATCTCTGCCAGCAACACGGTCGTCAGGTTGCCATCAAGTGCGACCACACCTTCGAACGGGGCGTCGGCCGAGCCAAGCCGCCCGTCGGAAAGCGCGGATAAAATTTTGTCGCCAGCAGCCTCTAGCGAATGTGCATCCGCGATCGCAGCCACAAGACCATTCGCCCCCTCAATCGCCATATAACGGTCAGTTGGCAGGTCCTTCGAACGGTAAAGGTATTCTGTTACCAGCCCCATGCTGACGCATCTTTGAACCAAAGCATGCCCCTCGGCATCGTCACCGACGACGCTAAGCAGGGCAGGGCGCAGACCAAAGCCGGACAGGGTCATGGCAATATTCAACGCCACACCACCCGGCAGGGTTTCAATCCGGCCGGGCACATCCGCGCCGGATTTCATATGCCGATCGGTACGGCCAACCATGTCCCAAAGTACGGAACCGATGCAGAGGATATCTTGAGAAGTTTGCATCCCTGACTTTTGATCTCAAAGAAAGGGCGGCGCAAGTGGCTAGTCAGACTTGATCGGATATCGGTCGGGCTCTTCAAATATATCAATCACGACGGTGCCGGCTTTCAAACTCCCTCCGTGAACCGCCCCGTCCGGAATAGAGTAGCTATCCCCACGAAGGTAGGTTCGCGTCTCATCGCCGATCGTCAAATTTAATTCGCCTTCCAGAACGGTACCCCACTGGGCTTTGTGGTGATGCATTGGCAGTTCAAAGTCTTGGTGCGCCATTACCATCATCATCAACCCACGGTCAGATTGGATTGCCCTGGTCTCAACGACCTCAGGGTCGAAAGGGACATCCACTTGTGGCAGAGCCAAAATAAACTCGGGAATATTCATGAAAACCTCCTTTTGTTTAACGCAGATTAACATCTTGTATGCAGGACGAAGCAATTTTCCCGACATTCCCTTGCATTAGTTTCCGCGATGCCGTATGTGCGCGTCACTTCACAGGCGAGGGTCGGGCCGATGGGAGAGACATCCCCAAAGGTCCACCGGTTGGGCAACTGCCCTTTGATGCTCTCGCTTAGGCGCAAACCGGAAAGGAATATGGACATGGCGCTTCCTGAATTCACCATGCGTCAGCTGCTTGAAGCTGGCGTTCACTACGGTCACCAAACCCAACGCTGGAACCCGCGTATGCAGGAGTTCATCTACGGCGACCGTAACGGCATCCACATCTTCGACCTGACCCAGACCGTCCCGATGCTGGACGCTGCTCTGAACGTCGTTCGTGAAACCGTCGCCAAAGGCGGCCGTGTTCTGTTCGTCGGCACCAAACGTCAGGCCGCAGGCCCGATCGCCGAAGCCGCAGAGAAATGCGCGCAGTACTACATGAACCACCGCTGGCTGGGCGGCACGCTGACCAACTGGAAAACCGTTTCCCAGTCGATCCAGCGTCTGAAGTCCATCGACGAGCAAATGGCATCGGGCGCAGAAGGCCTGACCAAGAAAGAGCGTCTGGGCATGGAACGTGAGCAGGCAAAACTGCAAGCGTCTCTTGGCGGTATCGCCGAGATGGGCGGCACTCCGGACCTGCTGTTCGTTGTTGACGTCAAAAAAGAAGCTCTGGCCATTGCAGAAGCCAAGAAACTGGGTATCCCGGTTGTAGCTGTTGTCGACACCAACTGCTCGCCCGACGGCATCGACTACATCATCCCGGGCAACGACGACGCATCGCGCGCGATCTCGCTGTACTGTGATCTGGTCAGCCGCGCCGCTCTGGACGGTATGAGCGCTCAACTGGACGCGGCAGGTGTTGACCTGGGCGCGCTGGAAGAAGGCACCGTCGAAGAAGCGATCGCTGAAGAAGCTGCAGAGGCACCGGCAGAGGCGTAAGCCCCGGCACGTTGTCACACAACTGATACCAGACGTGGATAATCCCGCGTCTGGACATCAATCCACATACTAGGAGAGCCAAAATGGCAATCACCGCAAAACTGGTGAAAGAGCTGCGCGACAGCACCGGCGCAGGCATGATGGACGCGAAAAAAGCGCTGACCGAAACCAATGGCGACATGGAAGCCGCGGTTGACTGGCTGCGCACCAAAGGTCTGGCGAAAGCCGCCAAGAAATCCGGCCGTACCGCTGCAGAAGGTCTGGTCGCTGTTGCTGTAGACGGCGGCAAAGGCGTTGCTGTTGAAGTGAACTCGGAAACCGACTTCGTTGCGAAAAACGCAGAATTCCAGGGCATGGTTGCAGGTATCGCAAACGCCGCTCTGGGTGTTGCTGACGTTGAAGCACTGGCCGCTGCCGATCTGGGCGGTAAGACCGTTGCCGACACTCTGACCGACAAAATCGCCACCATCGGTGAGAACATGGGCCTGCGCCGCATGGTCACCGTCGAGGGTGAACAGGTTGTGACCTACATTCACAACCCGGCCGGCGACAACATGGGTAAAATTGGCGTTCTGGTTGCCCTGAAAGGCGACAACGAAGCCTTCGGCAAGCAGGTTGCAATGCACGTTGCTGCTGCTGACCCGCGCCCGCAAGCGCTGACCGCAGAAGACCTGGACCCGGCCGTTGTTGAAAAAGAGCGTCAGATCCAGATCGACATCGCGCGTGAATCGGGCAAGCCCGAGCAGGTCATCGAGAAGATGATCGAAGGCCGCATGAAGAAGTATCTCGCAGAGATCACTCTGCTGAACCAAGCCTTCGTTATTAACCCGGACCTGACCGTTGAAGCAGCGGCCAAAGAAGCCGGTGTTGAAATCGTCGGCTTCGCCCGCGTTGAAGTCGGCGAAGGCATCGAGAAAAAAGAAGAAGACTTCGCAGCGGAAGTTGCAAAAGCCGTTCAGGGCTAATCCTGTCTTCATACAATTTCGAAAACCCGGCCATCGCGCCGGGTTTTCTTTTTATTGGGGCAGGGGAGGTGATGACCAGTGCCCCTTAAAACCCAAAACGGCGCGATCCAGGGAAGGATCGCGCCGCTGGTGCAGCACTCATTGGGATTGAACTCGCACGCAGGCCAGACGATCTAGGCCAAATATTCCCACGTCCAGCTTTCCGGTTTCCCGGACAGAAAAGGTTCAGTCGAAATCGCGACGTCTGCTTCTCCTGCTCCTATGGCTAAATTGCCACCACTCACGGAACACAACCAGATTAGACGCATACTTCCGTAAGGGAAAGTAAGGGAAACCCGACAAGAGAAAGAATTTTTGGGAAAGTTAAGTGAATTAGTATCCACCTAGATTGGCGCCAGATAATAACTTAACTAAATCGTCTAACTACTTATTTTTAATATATATTTGGTTATGGAGGGAAGCCTTCAAGACAGCCTGCGCCGTTGTATCAACGTTCAGAACCTCTCTGGCCCGACGAAGGTGCTTTTCAACTGTCGCTGGTGTCAACTCAAGGATCTGCGCGATGTCTTGAGTCGTTTTTCCTTCACCAACCCATTCCAGCACTTCACGTTGCCGACTGGTCATATTCCGGTCTTTGCTCGAGAACGGCAGATCCATCAGCTTGAGGTGCGCGACATTGCAGAAGGCCAGGATTTTACGCCCGTGTTCGCTCCACAAGGCATCTACATAATCTTGGTCTTTGTCGGATTCAGTGGCCAGCCCCATGGCAGCCTTATGCCGCTTGCTCGCGCCACCGAAGCTTAGCGTATAACCAGCAGTCAGGTTAAATTTTTGATTTAATTCCAGCACCTTACGCTCGCTCGAGGAAAGCTCTTTTCCGTCAAGCATTTCGGCCATTAACGACCAGCTTTTGGCGCCAACATTGTCCTTTGCCCATAGCAGCATCGGTCCGCTAAAGAACAAACGATCTTCGATGAACTGACGAACATAATCCGACGGTAAAGTCGTTAGGATCATAAAGTCGCTTGGGTCACCAAACGAATTCATCGAGTTAAATCGCGTGTTCCCATAGATGATGCGTGTGAACCCAAACTCGCTCAACCAATTGCTCAAGAACTGCCACAGATCGTCGACGTGCTGCGCTGAAATTACGGCTTCGACGTCATTCAAAGATAGACCGTCACTGATAATTCTGGATTTGGTTATTTGGTCCATAGTCGCCAGTCTGCCCGGACAAATACGCCTCAGGGCAAAAAGAGAGGGTACGCGTCATATCAATAGAGAAATTATGTTAGATGGTCGTCAAACTAGCGAATTAGTTACAGGTTTAACAATAGTAGGATTACAGGAATTCTCTTATTTATACGCTTTCATCGCGTCATATTGCATCCACTTTTACCATAATACTTATTATTGGTTATTCAGGCGAACTAAACCGTTCAATTCAATTCTTTAAAAATAGTCAATTTGGGGTTCAAACGAATCTCGCGCTACGCACCCCACCGTTAACTGCGCGCCCAGTTCACGAACTCTATCCCTAAGATTGGACCGTAACACAGCCTAGGCTTTAATCAGAAGCCAAAATTCAGAAGTTTCATTTCCTTTACTCGAAGGTTTTTCCAAGAGCCAAATCAGAAAACTCACACTGCCCTCCTCTACGCCTGGACACTATCCCCGAGAATTTAGGCTTCCTGAACTAAATGCTTTTTCAAAAGATTTTTTAAGCCTCCAAAACTTCAAGTCGGATTCATTTTTTAAAACAACTGTGGCCCTCAGTCATTCAATTTCTGCAACCGGTTGCAAAAAATGGTTGACTCAAACCTCCACAGACCGCAGGTTTAGTGTCGAAACCAGAGTCGGAGACTGCGAATGTTTCATTTGCAGTCAGGGGGAGCGATGCTCGATTTCGGATTGAACCAAGTCACGATGCCGAATGCGACATTCGATGAGTTTTTGTGTGTTGCAAAAGAATTGGGCTGTATCGGCGTAGAATTACGCAACGATTTGGGCCGCCCCTTTTTCGACGGTATAGGACCGCAGGAGGCTTATTCCTGTGCTAAAGATCACGGCTTACGAATCCTCGGATTGTCACAGGTTTACCCTTGCAACCGGTGGACAGAAAACACTGCCACAGAGGTTCGTGCGCTGATTGAAATTGCAGAGGCTGTTGGAGCAGAAACCATAAGTCTGATCCCCTGCAACGACGGCTCAGGTACTGATGAAAAGTCTCGATCTCAAGATTTGCAGACAGCTTTGGAGAACTGCCTGCCCTTTCTCCAAGATGCCAATCAGGTGGCCTTGGTAGAGCCTTTGGGATTCACAAGGTCTTCTCTACGGCTGAAATCAGAGCTGGTCCAAGCGGTAGACGCTTTAGGCGCTCAGGATCATATCAAGCTGGTTCATGACACCTTTCACCATGCCTTGGCCGGTGAAGATCAACTCTTTCCCAAGCAAACCGGGATCGTGCACATCTCGGGTGTTGAGGCCAATATTCCTTATGACCACATGCAGGACGAGCACCGAATTTTGGTCGGTGGTGGCGACCGCCTGAATAACATTACCCAAATTCAGGCCCTTCTCGACGCCGGATATACCGGCGCCTTCTCTTTCGAATGTTTCGCGCCAGAAGTTCAAGGCCTCGCCCGCCCTGCCCGCGCGATCCGACAGTCAATCGATTTCATATCCTCGCAACTCAAGCAGAAGGCTGCGTGATGCGCGGGTATTGATTAGCCCCACTGGGGGAAGTTCCGGTGAAACGCACGGTGTGCCGGACACCATTTTTGGGAGGAAACTCATGAAGAAGACATTTGTCGCGGCTGGTATTGCCGCAATGATGGGAACCAGCGCAATGGCGCAGGAAATCGGCGCAACCTTTTCCCGGTTTGACGATAACTGGCTGACCGTTCTGCGTAATGGCATGGTTGAATATGCCGAGTCGATTGATGGGCTGGTTTACCAGCAGGAAGATGCGTCTGACGACCTAGCGAAGCAAATCGACCAGGTGAAGAACTTCGTGGCATCCGGCGTGGACGCTATCATCGTGAACATCGTCGATACCTCGGCCGGTGCTGCTGTTTCAGCCGCGGCTGGCAACGTGCCGCTGGTCTATGTGAACCGTGAGCCCGACAACGTGAACGAGCTGCCGCCGACCCAGGCCTTCGTCGCGTCGAACGAGATCGAATCCGGCACCCTCTCTGCCTTTGAGGTCTGCAAAAACCTGCGTGCTGCCGGCAAAGGCAGCGGTGCGCGCGGTTACCTAATGAACGGCCAGCTGTCGAACCAGGCGGCTGTGCAGCGTTCCAAGGACGTTCATGACGTGATCGGCATGGACATGTGTAACTTCATGGAGATCATCGACGAACAGACCGCAAACTGGTCGCGTGATGAAGCTCAGGACCTTATGACCAACTGGATGTCCTCGGGTGAGCCTTTTGACTTTGTACTGGCCAACAATGACGAGATGGCAATTGGTGCGATCCAAGCGATGAAAGCTGCTGGCATGGACATGGCCGACGTTCAGGTTGGTGGTGTTGACGCATCGCAGGACGCCCTTCTGGTGATGGCAGCAGGCGATTATGACGTCACCGTTTTCCAGGATTCTGTCGGTCAAGGAACCGGCTCTATCGACGCTGCGCTCAAGCTGATCGCAGGCGAGAAAGTGGATAGCAAAGTCTACATCCCGTTCGTTCTGGTGACCCCAGAGAACATGGATGACTTCCTGGATAAGAACTAAGCGACTTAACCCGTAAAATCGGACGGCGCGATTTCAGCGCCGTCCTTCCCACTACCCCAAAACTGGGAGAGGCAAATGGCTGACACGAGCCACGGCACCGGAGGCCTGACCTTTGACAAATCCAAAAGGTCCTGGCCGAACGAACTGAACATCCTGCTGGCACTGATCATCATCATCGTGATTTTCGAAGCCATCGGACAATTCGCGCCATACATGCGCGACCAAAGCTTCCTTTTCGACACAAAGGACCGCTTTGACAGCATCTTCAACGAAGCGCGGCTTCAAATTATCGTCCTACAGGTGGCCATTATCGGCATCATCGCACTGGGCGTGACCCAAGTCATCATCACCGCCGGGATCGACCTTTCGTCTGGTCCATTGGTCGCGGCGACGGCCATGATCGCGATGAGTTTCGCGCAGACCGAACTAGTGAATGGCCAGCCCAACCCCAAAGCCCTGTTCGGCACTTGGGCGATGGACCTGCCCGTTATCGTCCCTGTGGTGATCGGCCTGACCTTTGGCGCCATGATCGGGGCAATCAACGGCACATTTGTCGCCTATCTACGCATTCCACCCTTCATCGCGACATTGGGCATGTTCCTGATTTGCCGCGGCATCGCGCTGTGGTGGTCCGGTGGTAACCCGGTTTCATTCCCGACAGACTCTTACGCCTTTCTTGGCTCAGGCATGATGCCTGTGGTCTGGTTCGTGGCGCTGGCGATCGTCTTCCAGCTGATCATGAGCTTCACGGTGTACGGCAAACACACCTATGCCATTGGGTCCAACGAAGAAGCCGCGCGCATGTCCGGCATCAACGTCAGACGCCACAAGGTCATGGTCTATATGATCGCCTCGATCCTGGCGGCCTTTGCGGGCATCGTCCTCAGCTCGAAAGCATCTACGGCACAGGCCGGTATGGGCGAATTCTATGAACTGTTTGCCATCGCGATGGCGGTTATCGGCGGCATCAGCCTAACCGGTGGTCGCGGGTCGATCATCGGCACCGTGCTTGGCGCAATGGTTCTGGGCGTTATCCGCTCGGGGTTCACCTACATCAAACTGGACGGTTCGTACCAGTTGATGGCCATGGGTGCGATCATCATCGCTGCGGTCATTCTTGACCAGTACCGACAACGAAACCGAGCATAGTCAGGAGAGACAGATATGAGCGAAGATATCGTTCTGAAAACCGAAGACCTGACCAAGCATTATGGCGGTGTTCACGCGCTGGAAGGCGCAGACTTCGAAATGCGCAAAGGCGAGCACGTCGCGATCATGGGCGATAACGGTGCTGGCAAATCGACCTTCGTGCGCCAGATCACCGGGGTGGAACAACGCACTCGCGGCAAGGTCTGGCTGTACGGAGATGAGGTGCAATTCGACGGACCGCTGGATGCGCGCGAAGCCGGGATCGAGACCGTGTTCCAGACCTTGGCTCTGGCCGATGATCTGGACGTTCCCGACAACCTGTTCCTAGGGCGCGAAAAGACCTATGCCGACTGGCTGGGCCCCTTCCGCCTGCTGGACTACAAGGCCATGCGTCAGGCAACCATCGACGGGTTGAACCGCACCGCGGTGAAGATCCCCAACATCCGCAACACCATCCGAAACATGTCGGGCGGTCAGCGGCAATGTGTGGCGATTGCACGTACAGCGACCTTCCATTCCAAGCTGACCATCATGGACGAACCCACGGCGGCGCTTGGGGTTCAGGAGACCGCGCAGGTGGAAAACATCATCCGCACTTTGAAGGATGAAGGTGAGCCGTTGATCCTGATCAGCCACAACATGCGGCAGGTGCTGGATCTGGTGGATCGCATCGTCGTCTTCCGGCGCGGCCGCATCGTGGCCAACCTGAAAAAGGAAGAGACCGACGGTCAGGACATCGTTGCCTATATCACCGGTGCCAAAACCGGCGAAGAGTATATGGAGCACGCGCTCTGAGGCGCGATCTTAACCTGATCGGGCGACAGCTCGAAAAATCCGGCGCCGGGCGTTCAATCCCCTTCTACGCCCGCGCCCGTTGCTCCTTGGCCAGGTCGGCCTCGTGGAACAACCACTTGGCCCCGCTGCACTCCAGTTTTGAAAAGGACGCCAGATGACCGGCTATTTCACCAAAGTCGATTGCCGGATCGAAGTTTTCGAGGCCCTGATCGCAGAACGCCTTAGCCCCGACTGTTTGCGCTTTGCAGACCGTGTCGAAAACAACATCCCGATTTATGAGGCCGAGCAGGTCAAAACCGCCCTCGCCTCTTCTTTTCAACGACAGGCTCTGATGGCCGAATGGGCCAATGTACTGGCAGACCATTCAGGCGCTGTCGTTCTGAAAGGCGCGGTCCCAGACCTTCAGGCAATCGACGACGCAACCGCGATCTATGAAACCATCATCGAAGAAGAGCGGTTGGCCAACAGCGGCGGCGATCACTTCGGCGAACGCGGCGCGAATGACCGCGTCTGGAACTCTCTGCAAAAGCTCTGCCTGCGTGACTCGGCTGTTTTTGCCCGCTATTTCGCAAGCCCCGCCATCGCCGCCATCAGCGAAGCATGGCTTGGCCCGTGGTACCAAATGACAACGCAGGTGAACCTCGTGCGTCCCGGCGGAAAAGCGCAGGTCTGCCATCGGGATTATCACCTTGGCTTCATGACCGAAGAGCAGTCCCAAAGCTTTCCGGCACGCGCGCATCTATTGTCCCCCTCCCTGACCCTGCAAGGTGCCGTCGCCCATTGCGACATACCGATAGAAAGCGGCCCGACAAAGCTGTTGCCGAACTCTCAACGCTATGGCCCGGGCTATCTGGCGACCCTGCTGCCAGAGTTTCGCGAGGTCTTTGAAAACCACCACGTCCAACTTCCACTGGAAAAGGGCGACGGTCTTTTCTTCAACCCTGGGACCTTCCACGCAGCCGGCGACAACAGTTCCGCAGATATCGAACGAATGGCTAACCTGATGCAGATCGGTTCGGCGATGGGGCGCACGCTAGAACGGATTGATCGCACCGCCATGGTGCGGGCCCTCTACCCTGCCCTAATGGATCTTGGCCTGACCGGTTCAAAGCGCGCAGCAACCATTGGGGCCGCCGCCGAAGGTTATCCCTTCCCAACAAATCTGGACACAGATCCGCCGATTGGGGGGCTTGCCTCGGAAAGTCAGGCCGAACTTCTGGCAAGGGCTCTTGACGAAAGGATGTCTTTAGAGGACTTCGAAACAGCATTAAATCAAAACAGGGCGCGACGTTTGCCCTGATCAAGAATTCCTCGCGCTACAAAGGACCGAAACAGATGACTGACCAGTTTGCGAAGTACCCAAGCCTTGAAGGCAAAACGGTATTTGTCACCGGGGGCGCATCCGGGATCGGCGCACGGATCGTTCGGGCATTTGCCGATCAGGGGGCCAAGGTTGGTATTCTCGATATCGACGAAGCGGGTGGCAAGGCCATGCTGTCCGAGATCGGGAACACCCACGCGTTTGCGGCCTGTGATCTGCGTGACATTGACGCCTTAAAAACTGCTATGGATCAACTGGTCTCGGCGATTGGACCGGCGCAGGTTTTGGTCAACAACGCCGCGCGCGACGACCGGCACGACTGGACCGATGTAACGCCAGAGTACTGGGACGAGCGTATGGCGACCAACCTGCGCCACATGTTCTTTGCGATCCAGGCCGTTGCTCCAGGGATGATCGAAGCCGGAAGCGGATCGATCATCAACATGGGGTCGAACTCTTGGTGGGAAGCCGGCGGAGGTTTCCCGGCCTACACAACCGCAAAGTCGGCGGTGCATGGCCTGACCCGCAGCATGGCCCGCGATTTGGGGCCGCATAGGATCCGCGTAAACACCGTGGTTCCGGGTTGGATCATGACAGAGCGTCAGAAAGAACTTTGGGTAACGCCCGAGGCTTTGGCCAAACATCTGGACCGGCAATGCCTGCCGGACCCGATTGATCCGGTCTACGTGGCACGCATGGTGGTGTTCCTTGCCTCTGATGATGCGGCAATGTGCAGCGCCAACAATTTCATGGTTGAAGGAGGTTCGATCTAACGCCGCTAGGTTTCTTTTTACAAAGGGATTAATAGCTCTGATGTCGAATCGGATTCGGTGATGACGAAGAACGGAAAGTAAGACGATGGCAGTGACGTTGAAAGAAGTTGCAGAACGCGCGGGTGTTTCACGCTCGGCCGTTTCACGCACTTTCACCAAAGGTGCGTCTGTCTCTGCCAAAACCCGGCGAAAGGTCGAAAAAGCCGCGAACGAACTGGGGTATCACCCCAACGCGCTTGCATCGTCGCTGACCACGGGTCGGACCAAACTGATTGGCTTGGTGTCGAACAACTTCCACAACCCGATCTTCCTCGAAGTCTTCGACCTGTTTACCCGCGGCCTGCAAGACTGCGGATTGCGGCCCTTGCTTGTGAACCTGTCTGACGAGGTTAACCCGCAGGACTCGGTTCGGATGATGGCCCAGTATTCGGTCGACGGCGTCGTCGTCGCCTCATCCACCCTGCCCCCGGGATTTTCCAAAGCGTTTCGTGACTTCGGCATTCCGGTGGTCCACGCTTTCGGTCGGTCCTCTTCCTCACCACAGGTCCATGTGGTCGGTATCGACAACGTAGAATGCGGTCGCATGGCCGCCCGGGAACTGGTTGCCCGAGGCTACGACGATGTTGGCTTCCTTGGCGGCCCGGAACAGGCAACTTCGACACAGGACCGCTATACCGGGTTCATGTCGGAAATGGCCCAGCATCCGCATATCAAAACCAGCTACTCATATGCGGACGCCTATTCGTTTGACGCAGGACGCCGCGAGATGTTGCGCCTTCTCAAAGAGCCTACAGCGCAGGCCTATTTCTGCGGGGATGACGTTCTTTCGATCGGTGCGCTATCCGCGATTGAAGACAGCGATCTGTCCTGCCCAGACGACATCGGCATCATCGGGCTGAACGACATGGAGATGTCCGGTTGGGAAAACATCAACCTGACGACGATCCACCAGCCGATCCGGCAGATCATCACCTCGTCGATTGAGCTGATGGTCGCGATGCTGGACGAGCCAGAGCGCCTCCCAGAGGCGCGTATCTTCCCCTGCTCTGTCGTCGAACGCGGCACCCTTCGCGCGATCAAAGGTTAACCGCTGCCACCTGGCCAAAGCTCATATGCTGGTCATATGCAGATCATACGCCAGTAATATCGTCGGATTTCGCAGAAAAGCCGGGCGTTAACCCGGCTTTCCCACGATTAAGTATCGCGTAAATCAGCGGAAAATCGACGGGCGCGCGTCCATCCAGACGCCGCCATTCTTGGCTGACGCAACTGCCGTATGAACCGCCGCCATAGACCGCACGCCATCCGCGGCATTCGGCAATCCGTCGCGCGTTTCACCGCGAATGGCATCCGCCAAATCGCAGTAAATATTGGCTACAGCCAGTGGAAACCCCTCGGGATGGGCGATCGCGACACGGCTTAAGCGTTGTGCATCTTCGTGCAAACCGCCCTCACCTTTTTCGATGATCTGCGTACGCCCGCCCACCGGCGTATAGATCAATTGGTTCGGCTGCTCAGACGCCCAACGCAACCCGCCGGTCTCACCAAAGACTTGAATTTCAAACCCATGCTGGCGACCAATCGCCACCGAAGACGTCCACAACCGACCCACGGTCCCACCATCCATGCGAAAGTTCACCATCGCATCGTCCTCCAAAACCCGGCTTGGGATGGTCGAGGCAAAGTCGGCAGACAAGGTCGAAACCTCGTCATTGCAAATGAAGCTGGCCATGTGCAAGGCGTGGATCCCGCAATCGGCGAACTGGCCAGAAACCCCAGCCATTTCAGGGTCATAGCGCCAACGGACCCTTGGATTATCCGCGTCTGTCGCGTCTCCGTGGTGGCCATGGCTGAAGGCCGTCACGACCAATCGTACACTGCCGATCTCGCCGTTTTGCACCATCGCGCGGGCCTGCCGCACCATCGGATAGGCAGAGTAGCAATAGTTCACCGCGCAGATTTTTCCGGTCTTTTCGACTACGCGCACGATCTCTTCGCCCTCTTCCACCGTCATGGTCATCGGCTTTTCACAAAGCACGTTGAAACCAGCTTCCAGAAACGCCTTGGTGATCTCAAAGTGGGTCGAGTTCGGGGTCGCCACGGTCACCAGATCAATTCGATCATCCCGGTTCTTTTCGCCCTGCAGCATCTCGGTCCAATCGCCATATGCACGATCTGCGGCGACGCCCAGTCGTTGGGCATACTCGCGCCCCACTTCCGGTCGATGATCCAACGCGCCGGCTGCAAGTTCAAAGTGCCCGTCAGCCAAGGCGCCAAGCCGATGCGCCGGGCCAATTTGGCTGCCTTCACCGCCACCGATCATTCCCCACTTCAGTTTCTGCATCTCCCGGCCTCCTTACTTAAAGCCAATAGATTCAAGGTATTCGCGGTTATCGCGGTTGTCTGCCATTGGTGTGACATCCAATGTTGGATCAATGTCCTGTTCGACCGTACACCAGCCTTCAAACCCGGCGTCCAGAAGCAGCTGTCGGACTTCGGGAAAATCGACATCCCCCTGCCCCAGTTTGCAGAAAATCCCTTGGCCACAGGCGTCATAGAACCCGGTTCGGTTCTCGATGACCTCAGCTTTCACTTTCGGGTCAATGTCTTTGAAGTGCATATAGGAAATCCGGTCCATGTAGCGCTTCATGAAGGCAACCGGATCGAACCCGGCATAAGAATGATGACCGGTATCGAAACAAATCTTCAGGATCTTCTCGTCCACTTCGTCCAACAGGCGTTCCAGCTCTGGTTCGAAGTCCATGAAACCCGCTGCGTGGGCGTGAATGCCAACGGTCAAACCGTATTCTTCGGTTCCAATTCGGGCGCTTTCGGCAAGACGGTCCCGAAAAGAAGTCCACTCTGCCTTATCCATTTGCTCTGCTTCAGAGGCGCGGCCAGCGGTTGGGGCGCGGCGCGGTGAAATCGAGTCGATCAGAACCAAATGTTCAGCCCCGTGTGCCTTGAGCGCGCGCGCCGTGCGATGCGTCGCATCCAGCACATCGTCCCACGCATTTGGATCGTGATAGGCGCGGAAGACGACACCGCCGATCAGCTGAAGGTCGTATTCAGCCAAAGCATCTGCCAAGATCGAGGGGTCCTCGGGCATAAATCCGACCGGACCCAATTCAATACCCTTATACCCCGCCTCGGCGCACTCTTTCAGCACCGTTCGCCATGTGGGGTTGCGCGGATCATCCGCAAATTCCACACCCCAGGAACACGGGGCATTTCCGATTCTGATGGTCATATTCTTCTCTCCGATAATCAGAAGCGATTGATATCTTTCCATGTTTCGTCGTCTGACGACGCAAGGACGGCTGCGATCACACGATTGACTTCGTGCCCGTCGCGGAAAGTCGGCCAAACGGGTTCACCCGTTTCTATGGCCTGCAGGAAGTCGCGGGCTTCGATAATGATCTGGTCCTGATACCCTGTGCCGTGGCCGGGGCCCTGGCAGAAGGGTTCATAATCAGGGTGCGCCGGTCCCGTCAGAATTTTCCGGAAACCGCGCTCGGCCTCGGGGCCGTCCATCTTGTAAAGCCAGATAGCATTCTGATCTTCCTGATCAAAACGAATGGCCCCCTTGGTTCCCGTGATTTCATAGGCATAGCCCATCTTCCGACCCGTCGCGATGCGCGAGAAAAAAAGATGCCCCATGGCCCCATTCTTAAAACGGCACATCATCTGGGCGTGGTCGTCGTTGGTAACCTCTCCACCCGGTCGCGTTTTGTGAACGGTTTCAACAGCGCCCATGACCCGTTCAATCGGCCCGATCAAGGCAAGCGCCGCGTTGATCATATGCGGGGCAAGATCGCCCATCGTTCCATTCGCCATCCCGGTTGTACGCCACGTCGCAGGAGCCTTTGGATCGGCGAAAAAATCTTCAGTATGTTCGCCGCGAAACCACGTGATATCCCCGATCACTCCATCGGCGATCAGATTGCAGGCATACTGGCTTGCTGGCGTCCTGATATAGTTGAACCCCACCATATTCGCCGCGCCTGATGACTCTGCCGAAGCGACCATCGCCGCGCTGTCCTGCATCGAAGCACCCAGAGGTTTTTCACACAAAACAGGCTTTCCAACTGCAAAAGCTGCCTCGGCAATTTCACGATGAGTTTCTTGTGGAGAGGCAATAACGATGGCCTCGACCTTTGGGTCTGAAACAAGGACCCGCCAATCGTCCGTAGACCGGGCGAACCCATAGGCCTGACGGTAACGCTCGGCACTTTCCGGGCTTGAGGCGCACACCATTTCCAACCGCGGACGTAAACCGGTGTTAAAGACAGCGCCAACGGACGACATCGCAACCGCATGGGCCTTACCCATGTAGCCACCCCCAATGATGCCAACACCTAGCTCTTTCATTACCTGTTCCCTCCCCGATTTGAATTTTAGATTGCAACCGGTTGCAAAGGTTGTATCTTGAGAATCGAAGACTCGCAAGCTGCATTCGGCATCTGCCCGGATTTTCTGAAAGGCCCGCGTTGAAATGACAACCACACCCGAAACTATCCGCCTCACTACAGCGCAGGCAATTATCCGATGGCTCTCTAACCAATTCATTGAAATCGACGGCAACGAGATGCGCCTGTGCGGTGGTGGTTTCGGTATTTTTGGCCACGGCAATGTGACGTGTCTCGGCGAGGCTTTGAACACTGTTCGTGAGGAACTTCCCCTCTACCGCGGTCAAAATGAACAAAGCATGGGTTTCGCAGCCGCAGGGTATGCCAAACAGTGGCTTCGTCAGCGGTTCATGTTCTGCACGGCTTCTGCCGGGCCGGGTACTGCCAACCTGCTGACCGCTGCTGGTCTGGCCCATGCCAACCGATTGCCGATGCTGATGCTTTGTGGTGATACCTTCATCACACGCCTGCCCGACCCGGTTCTTCAGCAGATGGAGAACTTCAACGACCCGACATTTGGTGTGAACGACGCTTTCAAACCTGTAAGCCGTTTTTGGGATCGCATATGCCATCCAGCACAAGTGATCCAATCGTTGCCCGCGGCGATTTCCACAATGCTTGATCCTGCAGACTGTGGCCCGGCCTTCATTGGCCTGCCCCAGGATGTACAGGGATGGACCTATGATTACCCGGTCGAATTCTTTGCCAAGAAGGTTCACCGTATCCGTCGACAGGCCCCGGACGCAGATGAAGTGGGCGACGCAATCGCCCTTTTGAAAACCTCCAAGCGCCCGATGATCATTGCCGGTGGAGGCGTACAGTACTCGAAGGCCGTTGCAGAACTAACTGCATTCGCAGAGGCCCACCAAATCCCAGTTGTGGAGACCATCGCTGGCCGCGCCAACATGTTGGCCACCCATCCCCTGAACATTGGCCCAATTGGCGTAACAGGTTCGGACAGTGCCAATGCAATAGCTGAAAAAGCCGATGTGATCGTCGCAATCGGAACGCGCCTACAGGACTTTACTACCGGTTCTTGGACAGCGTTTTCGAAGGATGCCAAATTCATCTCAATCAACGCTGGCCGCCACGATGCGGGTAAGCATATGTCCCTTCCCGTCGTAGGTGACGCGAAATTGTCGCTGAGTGCCTTCGCCGCGGCATTAGACTATTCGACGCCAGCCGACTGGGTGGCCTTCGCTCAAGACGAACGCAAGAAATGGGATGCCTACGTTGCCGAGAATGTCTCGTATGGCAATCGTCCAAATTCTTACGCGCAAGCCATAGGTATCGTGAACGACCTGTGCGAACCACGCGATCGTGTGGTTGCCGCAGCTGGCGGCCTGCCCGCCGAAGTCACGGCCAACTGGCGCACGCTGGACATCGGCACCGTTGACGTCGAATTCGGCTTTTCCTGCATGGGATATGAAATTGCTGGCGCCTGGGGCGCGCGTATCGCGCAATCCGAGCAAGAACCGGATCAGGACACAATCACCTTCTGTGGGGACGGCTCTTATCTGATGCTGAACTCGGATATTTATTCCAGCGTTCTGAGCCAAAAGAAACTGATTGCGCTGGTGCTGGACAACGGTGGCTTTGCGGTCATCAACAAACTGCAAAACAACACCGGCAACGAAAGCTTCAACAACCTTCTGGAAGACTGCCCGACCATCCCACAAGCCTTTGGCGTGGACTTCGTGGCTCATGCGGCTTCAATGGGAGCGACCGCAGAAAAAGTCCCCAATCCTGCGGAATTGGCCGAGGCGTTCAAGCGCGCTAAAGCTTCGGACAAAACCTATGTGATCGTAATGGACGTCGACCCGTATGAGGGGTGGACGACCGAAGGCCACACATGGTGGGAAGTTGGCACTCCGCACGTCACAGACGACGAAAACGTTCGCCAAGCTCATGTTGAATGGGAATCCACCCGCAGCAAGCAACGCCGGGGTGTCTGATGAGCGCTTTGATCGAAGGCATTCGCAAGGGGAACTTCGTGGTCTTCGGCCGCGCCGGGATGGACATGTTTGCCGACCCGCAAGGCACCAAGGCCGAACATGCCGAGGTGTTTCGCGCGGACCTTGGCGGGTCTTCCGCGAATATCTGCGCGGGACTTTGCAAACTTGGGATGCAATCCGCGTTGGTGACCTCTGTCAGTGATGACACGGTCGGTCGGTTCTGCACCAATAAGCTGAAGCACTACGGGGTCGATACGCAGTATGTGACCGTTTTAGGCGGGGAATACCGCGTTTCCTTGGCAGTCTACGAAAGCACGATGGACGACTTCCAGCTGTGCATCTACCGCAATAACGCTGTGGATTTTCAAGTCACAAATACGGATGTCGACAAGGTCGATTACGGCGCATTCGGCGCGCTGATCACCGCAGGCACCGTCTTTGCAGCCGAACCCTCGCGAGGCTCTACGTTCCGATCATTTGAAAACGCACGGGCGGCAGGAATTCCGGTGATCTTCGACATCGACTATCGCCCCTATTCGTGGCCCTCTCCTCAGGTCGCCGCCGAGGTTCTTTCTCGTGCTGGCGAGGAAAGCGATATGATCGTCGGCAATGACGAAGAGTTCGGCTTCATGGCCGGCGGCATTGAAAAGGGTCTTGATAAGGCCCGAGAACTCGCCGCTTCGGGCAAACTCATTATTTATAAAATGGGCCATGAAGGCGCGATCACCCTGATGGACGGGGAAGAGATACGCACCGGAATCTATCCCGTCACTGCTGTTAAACCGAACGGTGCAGGCGACAGCTTCATGGCTGGAATGCTCGCCAGCATTGCCGAGGGTCGTGACCTTCGCGAGTCCGTACTGCGCGGCTCTGCCTGCGCGTCAATCGTTGTATCCAAACCGGGATGTGCCCCCTCGATGCCGACCACGGCCGGGCTGGAGGCATTTCTGCAAGACCATCCCGGCCCCACTTGAGAATGAAAGGAGTCGCCAATGCATATCGCGCCTCATGACAACCAGAACAAACCGATCGTCGACGTCGACAATGAGTTGGTGCCGCTGAACTACTTCAACATCGTGAAGCTGAAGAAAGGTGAGATATTCGAGTACAGCGTGCCTGGGTACGAAACCTGCGTCGTCCCGGCCACTGGCACTGTAAACGTCGATGTCGAAGGGGCTGTTTATGAAAACCTTGGCAATCGAACGGTCGATGTCTGGGATGGCGATCCCGAAGGCGTTTATGTTCCAGTCGGCGCCAAGGTGCGCATTACCTGCCTGACGGATGAGACCGAAACTTTCATCGCGGGTGCGAAGTACGACAAAGTTCTGGAACCCTTCGATGTTCGCGTACCTGAACTGGATGTTGTTCAGTATGGGTCTGACGAGACAAAAACGCACCGCAAGATCAAACACATCCTCGGCGCTGGCCACCATGACAAGGTCGGCCGCCTACTGGTAAGCGAGCTGTACACCGTGGGCGCGGGCGGTTGGTCCGGTTTCCCATCGCACAAGCACGACACTGATCGGCTGCCGGATGAAACCCGACATGACGAGACCTATAACTTCCGGTTTAAGCCAAACTATGGCTCTGGCGTTCAGATGCTGCAGCGTGAGGACAACGAACCTGGCGATGCCTATCACATCATGGATCGCTCAACGATCTTGCTGGACAAGGGCTATCACCCCTGTGCGGTGCTACCGGGGTACGAAATGTACTATTTCACCATTCTGGGTGGGCTGAGCCAGCGGTCTTTAAAACAGTATTTCCAACCGACCCACGCGGAACAGCTAAAAACCATTCCGGGCATCATGGACATGGTGGCAAAGTTTAAATGACCCTAGTAACACTAGCAGATGTGCTTCAGCCCGCGCTGAAGCAGGGCCACGCTGTGGCCGGATTGGTCACGCTAGGCTGGGAAGACATGCGCGCCTATGTTGCGGCGGCAGAGGCCGAGAATTCTCCGGTGATCCTGCAGGCCGGACCATCTTGCCGAGAGCACACACCTTTACCAATTCTTGGTAAAATGTTCCGCCATCTGGCCGAGAATGCCAGTGTTCCGGTCGTGGCGCATCTAGACCACGGCTATACGGCCGAGGACTGCAAAATAGCCATCGACAGCGGGTTTACGTCCGTGATGTTCGACGGCTCGCGAAAACCACTGTCAGAAAACATAGACGAAACAGCCGCAATCGCGGAAATGGCCCACGCTGCAGGGGTTTCGTGCGAAGGAGAGATCGGTTTTGTCGGCTATTCTGGTGGAGAGAACTCTGCCGGAACCGACCCTGACGAAGCCGCAAAGTTCGCGCAAGAGACAGGTGTCGACGCAATGGCAATCTCTGTGGGCAACGTGCATCTTCAGCAAGACAAAGAAGGCGGCTTGGACGAACCCCGTATTCGCGCGATTGAGGCAGTGACGGAGGTGCCGCTGGTCATCCACGGGGGCTCTGGCGTGCCAGTGGCGCAGAGAACTGCGCTGGCTCGGGGATCAAAGATCTGCAAATTCAACATCGGTACGGAACTGCGTATGGCCTTTGGAAAAGCATTACGCGAGGCCGTGAATGCGGACCCAAACAGGTTTGATCGCGTGCAAATCCTAAAAGAAACACATGACCCGGTGATGGCCGCGACCCGCCGCGTTCTTCAAGCGTTTAAAGGAGCTTAGGATGTTGAGAATTGGTCTTTTGGGCTGCGGCCGGATCGGACAGGTGCATGCCCGCTCTGCTACACACCTCGACGGGGTTTCTGTAGCTGCAGTCGCAGATGCTTTCCCCGAAGCCGCACAGGCGTTGGCAGCTAAAACCGGCGCCACGGTAATGGACCCTGATGCTTTGATCACAAGCGATCAGGTCGATGCGGTTGTTATCGGCACCCCGACCGACACGCATTACGACCTGATCCATAAAGCCTCGGCTGCGGGCAAGGCGATCTTCTGCGAAAAACCCGTGGACATGTCGGCAGATCGTATCCGCGAATGCATCACCGCAGTCGAAGCCGCAAATGTCCCCTTCATGACCGCCTTCAACCGACGTTTCGATCCCAACTTTGCCAATGTGCAGTCCCGGATCAAAAACGGAGAGATTGGGGATGTCGAGATTGTCACCATTCAGTCCCGGGACCCCTCCCCGCCCCCGATCAGCTATGTCAAAAGCTCCGGTGGGTTGTTCCGGGACATGATGATCCATGATCTGGACATGGCGCGTTTTCTGTTGGGCGAAGAACCGATCAGCGTTTTCGCTGTGGGGTCTTCTTTGGTCGACCCCGAAATCGGAAAAGCGGGTGACATCGATACAGCCGCCGTCACCTTGACTACGGCGTCAGGAAAGATCTGCCAGATTTCGAACTCTCGTCGCGCCACTTACGGCTATGATCAACGGATCGAGGTGCATGGCTCTGCCGGGATGCTTCGGGCCGAAAACATGCTGGAAAATTCTGTCGAGGTTGCGAATGAAGCAGGCTTTCGGCGGGCACCGGCCCAGCATTTCTTCCTTGAACGGTACGAAGCCGCCTATGCGGCCGAACTAAAGGCCTTCGCGGATGGGGTCACTCAAGGAACGCCTATCACACCGGGCATCGTGGATGGGTTGAAAGCCCAACTTTTGGCAGATGCCGCAGCCTTATCATTAGAAGAAAAAAGAATGTTTTCAATTGGTTAACTTGAATAATTAACCAACAGACTTTTCGATAATAACGAGGCTCTGATCAGGCCCCGTCATTGTTGTTGGCTCAAAAACCCTTAGCCCAAAGCGTAGCCAGCCCCGCGGACTGTGCGCAATGGGTCATCTCCACCGTGTTGGCAAAGGGCCTTGCGCAAGCGTCCAATGTGAACGTCTACAGTTCGTGTATCCACATAGATATCCCGCCCCCAGACGCGATCCAGAAGTTGTTCGCGGCTCCAGACGCGGCCCGGTTTTTCCATCAACGTGGATAGCAGGCGAAATTCGGTCGGACCCAGTTTCAGGGGCTCATCCGCGCGCGAAACCTTATGTGTCTCGGCATCCAGAACGATGTCTTCGTATTCAAGACGCTGGCCTACGGTGGCCGGTCGGGTTCGGCGTAACTGCGTACGAACCCGCGCCATCAATTCAACGACCGAATAGGGTTTGACCACATAGTCATCCGCACCGGTTTCAAGCCCGCGGACACGGTCGACCTCTTCGGAACGGGCAGACAGCATGATGATCGGCACCCCGCGTGTTTCGGGGCGCGTCTTTAGCCGGCGGCAAACTTCGATACCCGACACATTTGGAAGCATCCAATCCAGTACGATCAGGTCCGGGCTTTCCTCGTCTACGCGCAACAGGGCTTCTTCACCGTTGTCGGCTTTGACGACGTTGAACCCTTCAGCTTCTAGATTGTAGGTCAGAACTTCGCGTTGTGCTGGTTCGTCTTCAACGACCAGTACGGTAGGATGCTCGACGTTTTTCATCACTCATTTCCGTGCGTTTCGATCGAGGTGCGATCCCGTTTCGGACGCCCCTCATCAGGCATCTCACCAGTCACAAGGTAAATCACCTGCTCAGCGATCGAGGTCACGTGGTCGCCCATGCGTTCGATGTTCTTGGCAATGAAATGCAGGTGCATACAGGCGGTGATGTTGCGTGGGTCTTCCATCATAAACGTCAGGAATTCACGGAACAGCGCGTTGTACATCTGATCGACCTCTTGGTCGCGCAAACGAACATCTTCCGCCAATTCTGCATCGCGCTGGATATAGGCGTCCAGCACGTCTTTCAGCATGGTTTCAACGGTCTTTGCCATTCGACGGATCGCACCGGACGACCCATCAATCGGCGGCATTTGCACCAGAACCGAGGTCCGCTTGGCCAAGTTCTTGGCATAGTCGCCTACCCGCTCAAGGTTGGCGCTGATCTTCATGACAGTCAGAACGGTCCGAAGGTCACGGGCAATCGGCTGACGCAGGGCCAGCACGCGGGCGCATTCTTCGTTGATCTGCTCTTCGAGTTCGTCGATTGCGGCGTCGTTCTTGCGAACCTTCTCGGCCAATTCTTCGTCGCGAGTTTCCAAGGAGTTCGCGGCCTGAAGAATGGCGGCCTCGGTCAGACCGCCCATTTTCATGATCATGGCCTGAATGGTTTCCAGATCGGTGTCGTAGGAACTTACGATATGTTGTTGTTCAGACATTGGATTTTCCTTAGCCAATACGGCCGGTAATATAGCTTTCAGTGCGCGGATCTTTGGGGTTGGTAAAGATCTGGCCGGTGTCGCCGTATTCCACGAGGTTCCCCAAGTGGAAGAAGGCGGTCTTCTGGCTCACACGGGCGGCTTGCTGCATCGAGTGTGTGACGATCACCACCGAATAACTGACACGAAGTTCGTCGATCAGTTCTTCGACTTGCGCAGTTGCAATCGGGTCCAGGGCCGAGCAAGGCTCGTCCATCAACAGAACCTCAGGCTCTGTCGCGACGGCGCGCGCAATACACAGGCGCTGTTGCTGGCCACCAGAAAGTCCAGTGCCTGGTGCGTGCAGACGGTCTTTGACCTCATCCCAGATTGCGCCGCGACGAAGGGACTTCTCCACGATGACGTCTAGATCAGCTTTGCTGTTGGCCAGACCGTGGATACGGGGACCATAGGCGATGTTGTCATAGATCGACTTGGGGAACGGGTTCGGCTTCTGGAACACCATGCCAACCTTCGCACGAAGCTGCACCGGATCGACGCGTTTGTCATAGATGTCTTCACCATCCAACAGGATGTCGCCTTCGACACGACAAATGTCGATCGTGTCATTCATTCGGTTCAGGCAGCGCAGGAAGGTCGACTTACCGCAGCCCGACGGGCCGATGAAAGCGGTGACGGTTTTATCCTCGATCTCGATGCTCACATCTTTGATCGCATGGTTGTCACCATAGTAAACCTGAGTGTTGCTCGCGGAGATCTTGATGTCGTTAGCGGCCACTTTTCTCTCCAGAATTCGCATATCGTTCATGGGTATTTCCCTTACCAGCGACGCTCAAAGCGGCGACGCAGGATGATGGCAATGATATTCATGGTCAGCAGGAATGCCAGTAGGACGATGATCCCGCCCCAGGCTTTCTCGTAGAAGCTGACGTCTGCACGGGCCGCCCAGGTGTAAATCTGGGCTGGCATGGCCGAGTTCGCCTCGGTGAAACCAGCGACAATACCTTCCGGATAGCCGCGGGCCACAAAGCCCACCATGCCGATCAAAAGAAGCGGTGCGGTTTCGCCCAAAGCCTGAGCCAGACCGATAATGGTACCCGTCAGGATGCCCGGCATGGCCAAGGGCAGCACGTGGTGGAACACGGCCTGCATTTTCGAGGCCCCTACCCCCAGTGCCGCGTCACGGATCGACGGCGGAACCGATTTCAACGACGCACGGGTCGAGATGATGATCGTCGGCAAGGTCATCAGGGTCAGAACCAAGCCACCGACAAGCGGCGCGGATTGCGGCAGGTGCATGAACTGGATGAAGACAGCCAGACCAAGGATACCGAAGACAATCGACGGAACCGCCGCAAGGTTAGAAATATTCACTTCGATCAGGTCAGTCAGCCTGTTCTGCGGCGCGAACTCTTCAAGATATATCGAGGCGGCGACACCAATGGGCAGCGACAGCACAAGCACCACGATCATCATAAAGAACGACCCCACGACAGAGGCACCAATACCCGCCCCACCGGGGTTGTCCACGCCCGAGTCTGCGCCGGTGACAAAGGTCCAGTTGAAGGCTTGCTTGATGATTCCGACTTCTTCCAGCGCGTCGACCAGATCAAGGTCACTCAGCATCAGGAAGCGGCTGTCTTGCAGCGTGTCACGGCTTACGCGCCCCTTGAAATAACCATCGACGCGGCTGGAGGCTGCCAGCTCGAACTGGACAGGTTTACCCAAATCGGCTGCGTTTGCCTTGTAATGCTCACGAAGCGTGCCGCCGACCTTGCCCAGAAGGCGTTCAATCGCTTTGGCATCGAAATCAATCGACAGGCCGCTGGCGGTCAGTTGATCCTGAAGCTCTGCGATAAAGAGGTTCGAGTAGGCTTTGGTCTTGAATAGCTCTTTCTCAGACGCGTCGAATTGTTCCTGCGTCAGCACAAATTCAACATCCACGACGGTCCGTGTGAAGGCCGGCATGCCAGAACGCACGATAGACACGAAGAGAACCACCAAGAAGGCGAGGCCCATCAAGATCGCGGTAAGACCATAAGCACGGAAACGCTTTTCTGCTGCGTTGCGCTTGGCGGTCCGCGCATCTGAAGATATCAGCGAGCTTTGCTTACGCGGTTCGGGGCTTTGGGCGGTTGCGTCGGTCATTCGTACTGCTCCCGGTATTTGCGCACGATGTAGAGGGCGAGAACGTTCAGACCCAAGGTCAGAACGAATAGGGTCATGCCAAGGGCGAACGCCACCAGTGCCTCGGGCGAGGCGAAGTCAGCGTCGCCCGTCAGCTGGCTGACGATCTTGGCGGTGACAGTGGTCATCGCATCAAAGGGGTTCATGCTAAGCCGGGCCGCGGCCCCTGCCCCAAGAACCACGATCATCGTCTCACCAATAGCGCGCGAGGCCGCCAGCAGGATCGCACCAACGATGCCAGGCAGCGCTGCGGGCAGGACAACTTGTCGAATGGTCTCGGACTGGGTTGCACCCAAACCATAGGAACCGTCGCGCATCGCCTGCGGTACGGCATTGATGATGTCATCAGACAGAGAGCTTACAAACGGGATCAGCATGACCCCCATCACCAAGCCCGCAGTCATCACGGCGGTGCCCGATTGCATCCAGCCTAGCCCATCGTCACCGAAGAACTTCACCAGCAGCGGACCAACCGTCAGCAGCGCAAAGAGACCGTAAACGATGGTCGGGATACCGGCCAGAACCTCTAGCAATGGCTTGGCCACAGCACGCAGGCGTGGCGACGCATATTCGCTTAGGTAAATCGCCGCGAACAGGCCGATCGGAACCGCAACCGTCAGGGCGACAATAGAGATGTAGAACGTCCCCCATAGTAGCGGCAGGATGCCAAGGTCCGAAGCGCCCCCACGTCCCGAGAAGCTGGGCGCCCACTTGGTTCCGAAGAAGAAATCCATGAATGGATACAGACGGAAGAACTCGAGCGTATTGAAAACCAACGACAAGACGATGCCGACGGTGGTTAGGATCGCGATAGAAGCGGCGCCTATCAAAATGGCTTTCAGGCCGGCCTCAACCACGTTACGGGCACGAAATTCCTTTTGGGTTTCACGAAGTCCGAAAAAGACCCCAGCCAACGCAATCAGGATGACAAGCCCGCTCATCACGAAGTAGCCGGTCGCATTCATGGCGCGGTATTTCTGAGCACCACGCAGAATGTCCTGCGTCACATCTGCAGTTACAATCTGGCCCGCGTCCTTCAGGCTTTGCGTCACTTCGGCCAGATCCGCATCGGGATCGGTGGCGAACTCTGTTGTCATTTCACCAAGGGCAACCGCGTTCTTAAGGCCATCAGCAGTGCGTCGCACCTCTGCCATCACCAAACTGCGAGAAGAGCCCTCTGCGACGGCACTATCAGGGATCGTACCCGAAACCTGCGAACCCACGTACAAGGGCTGAAGCAGAAGCCATAGGATCATCACCCCTATGGCGGGAACCACAGACTTCAGCGCGACGTTCGCACCGTAATAAGACGGCAAAGAGTGCAGGTGACGGCTATCGCCCCCCGCACTTGCCAAAGCTCGCGATCGGCCAAGCACGTACCCCGCGCCTGCAATCGCCAACACTATCAGAGTGAGCCAAAGTAGTGGCATCGTGCCTCCAGAGAGCAGTTGTTTTAAAAAGGTCCTAAAAGGTCAAAGGGGCGACGAAATATGCCGCCCCTGAAAATCTGGCTTGGCGCCAAATTACATGTCTTTGCCCATGACGACTTCGCCATCAACGGCTTCTTGGGTCGCGGCCAGTTCTGGGTCAGCAACCAGACCGTACTGGGCCAGCGGGCCTTCGCCGCCTGCAATTTCGTCAGCAACGAAGAACTGAGCGAATTCTTTCAGGCCGGGAATTACACCGATGTGCGCTTTCTTCACGTAGAAGAACAGCGGACGCGAAACCGGGTAAACGCCTTCGGCGATTGTCTCGGTGGTCGGAACAACACCAGACATGGTCGCGACTTGCAGCTTGTCAGTGTTGTTTTCGTAGAATGCCAGACCGAAGACGCCGATGCCGTCTTTGTTGGCTTGGATACGTGCCAGGGTCTCGGTGTAGTCACCGTCGATGTCGACCGACAGACCGTCGGTGCGCACTGCCAGACATGCATCTTCTGCATCGTCTTCCGACATGCCCGCGGCTTGCATTGCTTCAAAAGCACCGGTGGCTTCACAACCAGCAGCGATTACTTTTTCTTCGAAAACTTCACGAGTGCCGTGCTTGGTGCCCGGGATGAACGCAGCGATCGGCTGTGCCGGGAACGCGTCGTTTACCTGGTCCCAGGTGGTGTTCGGGTTGTCGACCAGTTGACCGTCAACAAGGATTTTCGGTGCCAGAGCGTTGAACCAGTCCGACGGGGTGAATTCAAAGTTGAAGCCGTTGATGTCCGACGCGAAGACGATCCCGTCGTAACCGATGCGGACTTCGATGATCTCGGTCACGCCGTTCTCGGCGCAAGCTTTGATCTCTTTTTCGCGAATGGCGCGCGATGCGTTAGCAACGTCGATGGTGTTTTCGCCAACGCCTTCGCAGAAGCGCTTCAGGCCAGCCGACGAACCGCCCGATTCAACAACCGGTGTCGGGAAATCGGTGTTGTCGCCGAACAGCTCTGCCACGATCGAGGCGTAAGGCAGTACGGTAGAAGAACCAGCAACCTGAACGTTGTCACGTGCGGCAGCAGCAGTGGCCGAAACGGTGGCAATCGCCAGAGCAGAGGCGGTCAGTTTCACGAAGGACATTTGTAGCTCCTGATGTCATTTCTTGGCCCCTTAGTCAGAGACCTTGCCGCGGGTCCTAAGCAGCGCTGTTAAGGCTTTTGTGACACTTGTGTAACTGTTTTATGACAATGCGGGTTTTCTGACGAAAATTTAGACAAACAGGCAATTCTTTGCAGAGATCTGACGTTAGGTCATCGGCAAAATGACGGTGAATTTGCTGCCTTTTCCCGGCTTGCTTTCGATACGGAATCGGCCCCGATGCCGATTCACAATGTGCTTTACGATTGCGAGGCCAAGACCCGTACCCCCCTTCTCGCGAGAGCGGTGACTGTCGACCCGATAGAACCGCTCGGTCAGACGGGGAATATGGACGGGATCGAAACCCTCTCCATCATCCATGACTTCGATATGGACGGCCGGACCACGAAACGCAATTTCCCGTTCGACCTTGACCAATCGCACCTGAACGAGTCCGCCCACTTTGCCATACTTGATGCCGTTTTCGATTAGGTTGGTGAATACCTGGGTCAACTGGTCCGGATCGCCACGCACGAACACCTCGTTTTTGGCCCCGATCAGTTCCACCTCATTTCCATGATCAAGTGACAGCTTGCGAAGCCCGGTGATCGTGGATTTCAAAAGACCACTCACATCAACCTTCTCGTCTGGACGCATCCTCTCTTCGCTTTCCACCCGGCTTAGCTGAAGAAGGTCGCGAACCAAACGGTTCATGCGCTCGGCCTCTTTCTCCATGATGCCTAGGAAACGATCGCGCGCTGCTGCATCATCTTTGGCGGGACCGCGCAAAGTCTCTATGAACCCAAGCAACGCTGTTAGAGGCGTTTTCAGCTCATGGCTGACATTCGCCACGAAATCACGTCGAATTTGACCCGCCTGCTCTCTTTCGGTGACGTCTTCAAACACCACCGCCGCGCCCCATGAAGTGCCATCGGCCACGGGTGACGCCGTCACATTATAGGTCGCCTCACGGTTCACCTCAGAGGTGAGAAAGCGAACTTTGCGCACCTGTTGAAGCCTTAGCGTGTCCTCTACGCAGTCCAGCAACTCTGGGTGCCGCAATACTGTTATGAAGTGCCTGCCAACACTTCCAGTTCCGAACAATTCCTCTGCCTGTTTGTTCATTGCGCTGACCCGTTCGCGCCCGGAAACAAGGACGACCGGAACAGGCAAAGCGTCCAAAACATCGACGGGAATAGTTTGTGTCATGTCGCGTTCACCGATGGATTACCTTTCGCGGACCTTTGGCGAATTACATGGAAAAGTAAATCGTTTGACACAAGAACAGCAAATTGACGAAATAAGTCTCCGCTTAATCATCTGGTAATGTCTTAAAAGTTTAGTAGAGTTTAAACCAACTTTATTCTGTCATCTTTTTCCGTAATGGGTGATAGTAAAGTTCCACTTAAAGATGAAACTTAGCGCGACGGCGTAGCGAATGAAAAAGAACCCGGCTCTTAATTTGTTGGCGCAGCCCACCGTGCTGGACCCGATCACGTTGTTGGTCGGCACGACAATCATGGACTTACCTGCGCCCTTGCGAAGCCGATTGAAAGATCGGGTAGAAAGCTTGCCGCTGGTCTATATCCACGCAGTTCTTTCTAGAGCTCCGGAAACCCGCGAGATCATTACTCCACTGTTCTCAGACACGTTTGACGCGATGGAGCTGGCCGAAGAATTAAATCTGGCGGATTACACCGGTGCCCTGACAGTGATTGCGCCATCACTGCCAGAGCCAACACTGGTCTTGCAAGAATTGCAGATGATTTGCCCCGACGTTCAGGTGAAACTAGAGCAGCGCGCGCCGCACTAGCTTATTTTTTCCAAGCCGTCCCGGAACAAACGCATCCGGTCCTGATAGTGCTTGGCTGATTGAAACAGCCCGTCGATTGCGTTCTGGTCAAGTTCCCGAACAACCTTTCCCGGCATTCCCATGACAAGGCTGCCGTCCGGAATCACCTTCCCTTCGGGGATAAGCGCCCCCGCCCCGATCAGGCAGTTATTTCCGATCTTCGCTCCGTTCAGAACAGTTGCCCCCATCCCGATCAGGCTTTGGTTGCCGATCGTGCAGCCATGAAGCATAGCCTTATGTCCGATGGTGCAATTATGGCCGATGGTTAGCGGATAGCCCATATCGGTATGAAAGACGCAGTTTTCCTGAACATTGGTGCCCGCGCCAAGTGTTATTGGCTCGTTATCCCCACGCAATGTCGCTCCGAACCAGACAGAGACGCCGCTTTCAATCAGCACTTCGCCGATCACATTAGCATCTGGCGCAACCCAGAAATCTCTGTCCTCAGGCAAAATCGGCGCGCGGTTTTTCAGGGCATACAACGTCATTTTTTGTCCTCGAATTCTTGCTGAAGTTGACGGACATGGCCAAGCAGTCCGGGTTGTTGCGCGCGCTTCAGTCGTGTTGCTTCCACAATGGTCCGAAGCTGCGCTTCGGTCTTGTCCAGATCCTCGTTCACCAGAACGAAATCATAGTATCCCCAATGGCTGATTTCGGTCCAACTTTTGTCCATGCGGCGTTGGATGACGTCTTCGCTGTCCTTGCCACGTTCCACAAGGCGACGGTGCAATTCGGTAATCGACGGCGGCAGAAGAAAGATAGACAGGGCATGAGGAGCCAGATCAGAGTTTCGGATCTGCAGCTCTCCTTGCCAGTCGACGTCGAACAGAACGTCTCTGCCGCTTTCAATTGCTTCCTTCACAGGCGCCTTCGGAGATCCGTAATAGTTGCCAAACACATAGGCGTGTTCCAACATTTCCCCGTCTGCAACCTGACGTTTAAACTCTTCTTCTGAAAGGAAATAATAATCCTGCCCGTCCACCTCACCCTCACGCGGGGCGCGCGTGGTGGCCGAGACTGAAAAGCTAAGCGTGTCGTCCCATTTCATCAGCCGTTTGGCCAAGGTGGATTTACCTGCACCCGAGGGCGACGAAAGGATGATCAAAAGGCCGCGGCGGTCCTGCATCATTCACTCCACATTCTGTACTTGTTCGCGCATCTGATCGATCACGACTTTAAGGTCAAGGCCGATCCGGGTCAGTTCTTTTGACTGAGACTTCGAACACAGGGTGTTGGCCTCTCTATTGAACTCTTGCGTCAGAAAATCCAGCTTTCGGCCGACAGGCTCTTTAATAGCCAGCAATTCACGCGCCGTCGCTATATGGGCGGTCAAGCGATCCAGTTCTTCTGTAACATCAGTCTTAACGACGATTAATGCCAGTTCCTGTGCCACACGTTCCGGATCCGCTGTGCTGACCCCTTCAAGCGCTTTTTCAAGGTTGGCTTTGATGGTCGCAGACCATGTCTCTTTACGGGCCGATGCTTCTTGTGTGGCCTCGGAATTTAGCGTTTCGATCCGCTCAATCTGACCACTAAGAATATCGTGAAGCGTATCACCTTCGGTTTTCCGCATCGCGTTGAAACTGTCGACCAACTGCGCAAACTCTTCCAACAGAGCATCACGAAGGGGTGCCGTATCGTCGGTGGTCGTGGCCTGCTCTAGCACACCGCGTTGGTTCAAAATCGCAAGCGCCGTTGTCGGGGCAAGGTCAAGGTCTGCCCCTTCCAAACCGGCGGTTTCCACCTGTTTTATCTGGGCAAGCACTTCTTCCAGTGCTGACTGGTTCACAACAGTCATCGCCGCTTCGGCATCTTTGCCGATCTTCAAAGACAGGCTTAGGTTGCCACGCGCAACCTTGCCCTTCAACGCAGTTCGCACTGCAGGCTCTAACCCTTCGATCCAATCGGGCAATCGCGGCCGAAGATCCAGCCCCCGCGCATTCACACTACGCAACTCCCACACCCAACTGTGCCCAAACCCCTGCCCGGTCAAAGACGCATAACCAGTCATCGAATGAAGATTTTTAGGAGGCTGATTAACCATTTGGAAAGTTTTCTCCCGATTTGGACCGCGTTTATGAGAAATTAACAATTGAGTAACGAGTGTCGAAGTAGCGTTAACAGAGCATTAAGTTCGCGACAACGACAGAGACAACGACAAGGGGGTCCTGTCGCGGACCGTGGTGCTATGCGTGATCAGGTGATTGATTTAATGCAATATAGAAATGCTGAACATTTCCATTTGCTGAACGAAGTGGAATCCTATTGGGAAGCGCTTCGTGATGGGGCCTCGGCCCCTTTTCGCGATCAGATTGATCCACGCGGCCTCGAACGAGCTTTGGACAATGTTTTCTATATTGAAAAGCTAGGCGCTGGCGCAGTTCGCTTCCGGCTTGCCGGCAAAGTGGTTGAACAGCTGATCGGGATGGACCCACGCAGCATGCCGTTTGTCAGCCTGTTTGACGGCGCCGATCGTACGGCTGCTCGCAATCTCGTCGAAAATGCCTTTGAGCGCCCGCAGGTTGTCAGAATGCGCCTGTTCTCGAAAGGACCTAATGGTCAGTCCAAATTTAATCTGTCCGGAGGTCTGATCCTGTTGCCCCTGAAAGATGCTAAGGGATCTGTCAGAAGGGCCTTGGGATGTTTACAGGTCGAGAAAAAAGATGCGCCTTCGATGAGGAACTTCACAATTCAAACGGTGACCACGCGCAATCTGGCACCGCTTGAAAAGCGGCCAGAAAAAATGCCCCCTCTGATCGAGGAGGCATTTACCGAGTTCAATGAAGACCCGGCCAAGTTCGACCACAAACCCGCAAAAACTGACGTCACGCCATTTCTGCGGGTCGTGAAATCTTAGGTGTTCACGGCGGCCTGTTTCGCCGAGTCGTGACGCTTTGACAATTCTTCAGCAACCAGGAAGGCCAGTTCCAGCGATTGCGAAGCATTCAGGCGCGGATCGCAGGCGGTGTGGTACCGGTCCGACAGATCTTCGTCAGTGATCGCACGAATACCGCCGGTGCATTCGGTTACGTCTTTGCCGGTCATCTCGAAATGCACACCACCGGGGATCGTCCCCTCGGCCGCGTGAACGCCAAAGAATTCCTGAACTTCACCAAGAACATTGTCGAACGGGCGCGTCTTATAGCCAGTTGCCGACTTGATGGTGTTGCCGTGCATGGGATCACAGCTCCAGACGACATTAGCGCCTTCTTCCTGAACGGCCTTGATCAGGCGTGGCAGGTGATCACCCACATTGCCCGCACCGAAACGTGCGATCAGGGTCAGACGACCCGCTTCGTTTTCCGGGTTCAGGGTTGCCATCAAGTGTTTCAGGTCATCCGCTGAAGTGGTCGGGCCGCATTTCAAGCCGATCGGGTTGATTACGCCCTTACAGAACTCAACATGCGCACCGTCGGGTTGACGGGTCCGGTCGCCGATCCAAATCATGTGACCAGAGCCAGCAACCCAGTTGCCGCTAGTGGAATCGACACGCGTCAGCGCCTCTTCATATTCCAACAGAAGCGCTTCGTGCGACGTGTAAAAGTTCACAGTCCGCATGCTGTCGGAGTTGTCAGAATTCATGCCGGCCGCGTTCATGAAGTCCAGCGTATCCGAAATGCGGTTTGCCATATCGCGGTAACGCTCGGCTTTCTCGCTATCGGTAAAGCCCAGTGTCCAGGAATGGACGTGATGCATATCGGCGAAACCACCTTGCGAGAATGCCCGCAGAAGGTTTAGCGACGCGGCCGCCTGTGTGTAGGCCTGTAACATACGGTTCGGATCGGGCACACGGTCTTCGGGAGTGAAGTCAAAGCCGTTGATGATATCGCCACGATAGGACGGCAGCTCTACCCCACCCTTGGTTTCCGTCGGCGCAGAACGCGGTTTCGCGAACTGGCCCGCAACGCGTCCCACCTTGATGACCGGCACTTTCGCGCCGTAGGTCAGTACCATCGCCATCTGCAGCATCACCTTGAAGGTGTCGCGGATCGTGTCGGCGGAAAATTCACCAAAGCTTTCCGCGCAATCGCCGCCCTGCAACAGGAAGGCCTCGCCGCGCGATGCGGCAGCCAATTTTGCGCGAAGGGCGCGTGCTTCGCCTGCAAAGACCAGCGGCGGATACTTTGCAAGCTGAGCCTCCGCGGCCTCCAGCGCTGCAGAGTCCGTATATTCGGGCATCTGAACTCTGGGCTTGTTGCGCCAGTCAGTTTTTTGCCACTGTGCCATCTCTTTGCTCCATAAATCGGTTTCAGCAAAGGGTTTATAGGAAACCATAGAGTAACACGCCACAGCAAAATCCAGAAATATCGTTAATATGTTAGGCGCTAACAGGCATGCATCGCCTGCCAGAACAAGAGCCGAAGCCGATTGGCATTCTCGCAAGAGGGGCCGAGTTTCTTTAACGACTAAATAATTGATTCATCTAGGCTTTAAAAAACTTATTCACAGGCCGCCCAAAAGGCCAAATTTGTGACCATGATTCAAACGTATTTGGTCATAATCCGCCTTCATAAACACAGGGAAATCGTTTCAAGGCGTTCAAAAGCCCTGAGCGCGATCAACAGGTTAACGGAGAACCTTATGAAACGGATCCTTCTTGCGTGCGCTCTAACCGCTTTTCCCTTTGCCGCCTCAGCCCAAGGTGCCGTGAAAATCATCTACGCCTGCAAGATTGATCAGAATTGTTCTTCGGGCAGCTGCGAGGCAAACGAACCGCCCTTCATGTTCCAGCTGGTTCATGACACGGAAGAAGATATCGGAACCGTTTTGTTTGGCGATCAATCGGCGGATACGATCGCAGTGGCTGGTATGGGAACGCAGGATTTCACGCAGCTTCGCGACGAAAGCAGCGTTAGCTTCTCTATCCGCAAAAGCTCTGGCACACTTGAAGTGCGCGCGCATGGACCGGCAGGATCCTCGCTTGAAAAAGGTCTTTGCGGGACAGACCAGTAAGCTGCGTTGCCCAGCATAATTTCTTGTGCTCTTGTTGAGCCATGGATCAAAGAACTGTTCTCCTACTCGCAGCGGGCGCTTCGCGCCGGATGGGCGGTCGCGACAAGCTGCTCGAACTTATAGACGGCACCCCTATCATCGCACGGCAGGCAAAAAACGCTCTAGCCGTCGCGGACAACGTCCTTGTGACGCTGCCACCAGATCGACCCAAACGACTTAAGGTGTTGCAGCACCTTCGAGACAAGCTGAACATCATAGAGGTTCCAGGCGCCGATCAGGGGATGTCCGCATCCTTTCGCGCTGTCAGTCAGCTCGATATCCCCGGGCCCATCATGGTCTTGCCTTGCGATATGCCTGAACTTACCAAAGAGCTTCTCGACACGGTTTGGCTGACATACGAGGGAAACCCTAACTCGATTGTCAGAGGTGCTGCCGAAGATGGCACTCCCGGGCACCCGGTTATCTTCCCACAAGACCTGATTGAACGCTTCGCGACACTTACTGGCGACGAAGGCGCGCGCGCTATTCTAAAACAGAACAAGGATCGGATCGTAAAAACGCCGCTTCCTGGGGAAGCGGCGCTGATTGACTTGGATACGCCAGAGGCGTGGGATTGCTGGAAGGCGTCAAATCGCCTTTAGTTTACCCCAGAAGCTACGAATAACGACGGGCTTGCGGCTGAACGTATCTGCCTTCTTATCGCGCATTTCCGGGAACACTGCGTAAAGCTCTGTACGCTGTGCATTCCGGCGCACGCCGTTGTCCGAATCTAGCGGGCTATAGCACTCGACCCAAAGACCGTTGGCTTTGATAATCTCATGCCGATCAAAATGAATGTGGATATAGCTTAGAGCATCAGGGTCGGCGCGCCGTATTCCGTGTCCATCCAGAAGTTTCTTCGCGGGGACACGATCTTCATCCATCATCAAAACACCAACTCGTTGGCAGCATTCCGCATCCAACCAGGTGTTCTGGCTGACGGCCATGTCACGTTCCGGAAGGTTCCGGCCCAGAGCACTTTTCTGAATAAACACTGGCAACAGATGCCGGTTTCCATAAAGCTCGTGGAAGTTAAGCATTGCAGAACTTTTCCAACGGATCTGAACCGCGACGCCTTTCTTGTTTAGAACGACGTCACCTGTGCCTAGCTCTTGAATTGGGCGCTGACCGCTTGGTGTCTCGACCAAGGTTCCGGGGGTAAAAAACGGCATATCTGTCTACTCACTCAAATAAACGCTCACGGGGCAAACCCCAAAACTTTTCCAAACGCGATCAACGGTCGAGCGGCGAAACATAATTCACCTAAAAAACTCTTTATAAATGCTTTGGTCATAAAGCGCCTTCACGCCGTCCGACCGTCTCACGCTATCCTTTGCCGTAAATTCGCCTCCGCGAATTCTTGGCGATTGTCTGGCCTCTATCCGCAGGAAGTGATTGATACCGCTGAAAAATTGCGGCGAATTTTTTTCTCACCTACCGGCTCTATAACTCCGGTGTTTGTACCACCGTCTGCGACCGAAGCCATCCAATCAGGACATGTTAAGGATACGACTCACGCATCCCGAGGAGAAGGGGAAATTGGCCAAAATGTGACCAAAAAAGGCATCTTTGGGGTGAATTGGGGCAATTATTTGACGCTAATTTTTGGCGATTATGTTCAAGAATTAGCCCGGTCACTTAAGAAAGATCGCTTTAACTAGAATCTGCAGCTGTTTGTTTTTTTTATATATTTCACAAACTGTATACGAAAGTATATAAACCAGCAGAAAAATGACGGGTACCAAAGTGGCCTTGCCCCTTCCTACAAAATTCCAGATGGCGATTTATCGATTTAACAAAGAAATAAGCCGCAACAGTCTGCCAAATTAAGGGGAATTGATTGCAAACTACGAAATATGGCTGCGAATCGGATTGTTTTTGGTGCCCAAGGAGAGATTCGAACTCTCACGATGTTGCCATCGGGGGATTTTGAATCCCCTGCGTCTACCATTCCGCCACTTGGGCCCGCGCAACGAGACGACTCATTGCGTCGGTCCGTCAGGGTTTAGCAACTTGATCAGCGCAGGAAAAGCAGGTTTCGAGTCTGACTTGACTTGCGACCCCGGTCATGGTGCATCTGCCTCAACCAAAACAGGGCAAAGACATGATCCGCAGGCTATATGATTGGACACTTTCACTGGCTGAAACACGCTATGCCCTTTGGGCTTTGGCGTTGGTTGCCTTTGTTGAAAGCTCCGTTTTTCCGATTCCACCGGACGTCCTTATCATTCCGATGGTCCTTGCTACGCCAAGGCGCGCATGGCTGATCGCCGGCGTCGCCATGGTGTCTTCTGTTTTGGGCGGGCTGTTTGGCTATTACATTGGCTTCGCCCTTTTCGAGCAGATCGGCTACCCGGTTCTCGATTTTTACGGCAAGACTGCCTACTTCGAGGAATTCAGCGCCAAGTATAATGAATATGGCGCATGGGCTGTGCTTTTCGCGGGCGTGACCCCCTTCCCTTACAAAGTCATCACAATCCTTTCGGGCTCTACCGGCCTCAACCTGGGCGTATTCATGGTGGCGAGCGTCATAGCGCGTGGATTGCGCTTCTTCGTAGTCGCAGGTCTTTTGTGGAAATTCGGCCCTCCGATCCGCGATTTCATTGAAAAGCGTCTGGGCCTGCTATTTACAATCTTCCTGATCCTGCTGATCGGCAGCTTTGCTTTGGTGAAATATCTATGACCCAACAACAAAAAATCTTCCTGGCCGCCTTGGGCTCTGCCGCCCTTCTGCTTGGCGCCTTTGGGTTTCAGTACATCGGCGGGCTGGCCCCGTGTAAGTTATGTCTGTGGCAGCGCTGGCCCCACGCGGCGGCGATTCTTATCGGCGCGGTCGCGCTTTTGACACAACGCGGACAATTGGCGTTCTTGGGTGCTGCTGCCGCGCTGACGACCGGCGGCATTGGTGTCTATCATACCGGGGTCGAACGCGGATGGTGGGAAGGCCCGACATCCTGCACTGGTGACGCCAGCAGCCTTTCAGGCATGACAGGTGGCGATCTTCTGGACTTCAGCGCGCCGGAAACGATCATCATGTGTGATGAGGTTGTCTGGGAAATGCTGGGCCTGTCGATGGCCAGCTGGAATGCCGTCGCTGCCTTTGGTCTGGCTGCCCTGTGGATCTGGGCCGCCATCACCCCGGAAAAGCATTGAGTGATTGCACACCAGATACTGGATCGGATATACTGTCTTACACAAAATATAGAACGTGAGCAGACAGGCGTACACAGTTGAGCGATACTCCGGAAACCCCTGAAAACGAAGAAGAAAACACTCCAGAACGCCCGGTTTACGACGGGCCTTCGATCACGATCGAAGAGGAGATGAAGTCTTCCTACCTCGACTACGCGATGAGCGTGATCGTCAGCCGTGCGATTCCCGACCTTCGGGACGGCCTGAAACCGGTTCACCGCCGCATTCTTTTCGCGATGCACGAGACCGGGAATACGCATGAAAAGGCGTACCGGAAATCGGCCCGTCCTGTCGGCGACGTGATGGGTAAATACCACCCGCACGGTGACAGCGCGATCTATGACGCGCTGGTGCGGATGGCGCAGGATTTCTCTATGTCACTGCCGCTTCTGGACGGTCAGGGTAACTTCGGCTCGATGGACGGCGATAACCCGGCGGCCATGCGTTATACCGAAGTGCGGATGGATAAACCCGCCGCCTCGCTGCTGGCAGACATCGAGAAAGACACGGTCGATTTTCAGGACAACTACGACGGCAAAGACCGTGAACCAACGGTCCTGCCCGCACGTTATCCAAACTTGCTGGTCAACGGGTCTGAAGGCATCGCGGTGGGTATGGCCACGCGCATTCCGCCTCACAATCTGGGCGAGGTTTGCGACGCCACTCTGGCACTGATCGAGAACCCTGACCTGACCTCTGAAGACCTGATCGAATACATCCCTGCCCCGGATTTCCCGACCGGCGGACAGATTCTTGGCCGGTCCGGCGCGCGCAAGGCGTATCTGGAAGGTCGCGGTTCGGTCATCATCCGCGCCAAAACCCACGTCGAAGAGATCCGCAAGGATCGCTACGCCATCATCATCGATGAGATTCCCTATCAGGTGAACAAGGCCACGATGATCGAAAAGATCGCCGAAATGGCCCGCGAGAAGAAGGTGGAAGGCGTCGCCCACGTACAGGACGAATCCGACCGCGTCGGTGTCCGCGTTGTGATCGAGCTGAAACGTGATGCGACAGCAGAGGTCGTGCTGAACCAGCTGTTCCGCTTCACCCCGATGCAGACCTCTTTCGGCGCCAATATGCTGGCCCTGAACGGCGGTCGCCCCGAACAACTGACCCTGCGCGCCTTCCTCACGAATTTCGTCGCGTTCCGCGAACAGGTTGTTGCCCGCCGCACCGCGTTTGAACTGCGCAAAGCGCGCGAACGCAGCCACATTCTGTGTGGTCTGGCCGTAGCTGTCAGCAATGTGGACGAGGTGGTCGCCACCATCCGTTCCTCTGCCGACGCGGCCGAAGCTCGTCAAAAACTTATGGAACGCCGCTGGCCCGCCGCCGATATCGCCGAGTACATCCAGCTGATTGATGACCCGTCGCACACGATGAACGACGACGGCACCTACAATCTGTCGGAAACCCAAGCCCGCGCAATTCTTGAACTTCGCCTGCAGCGTCTGACCCAGATCGGCGTGAAAGAAGTTACCGATGAGTTGCAGGAACTGGCCGCGAAGATCCGCGAATACCTTGATATCCTGCGTTCGCGTGATCGGATCATGGAAATAATCGGAAATGAACTGCGTGAGGTTCGCGCAAACTTTGCCGTCGAACGTCGCACCGAGATCATCGAATGGTCCGGCGACATGGATGACGAAGACCTGATCGAGCGCGAGGACATGGTCGTGACCGTGACCTCTGGCGGCTATATCAAACGGACCCCGCTGGCCGATTACCGATCGCAACGCCGTGGCGGCAAAGGCCTGTCGGGTATGGCGACCAAAGAAGAAGACGTGGTCACCACCCTCTTCGTTGCCAACACCCATACGCAGCTGTTGTTCTTCACGACAGACGGCATGGTCTACAAGCTGAAGACATGGCGCCTGCCTCAAGGTGGTCGGACAGCCAAAGGTAAGGCGATCGTTAACATCCTGCCGATCCCGCCCGGTGTTTCGATCGCGGCCATCATGCCCGTCGACCGACCGGACGATGAATGGGACGAGCTGCAAATCGTCTTCGCGACCTCTGCGGGTGATGTCCGCCGGAACGCGCTGAGCGATTTCACGAATGTCCGCTCAAACGGCAAGATCGCGATGAAGCTGCCCGAGGGCAAAGAACTGGTAAATGCGCGCATCTGTACCGAAGATGACGATTTCATGCTGGTCACTGCCATGGGCCGCGCCATTCGTTTCCCGACGACCGAGGTTCGCGTCTTCAAGGGCCGCGACTCTACCGGTGTTCGTGGCATCAAACTGGCCGAGAACGACACCGTCGTGTCGATGTCCGTCATTCGCCACTTCGAAGCCACTCCTGAAGAGCGTACGGCCTATCTGAAAATGCGCCGCGCGGTTGCCGGGCTGGCAGATGACGCCTCGGAAGAGGATGAAACCCCGGCAGATCCGAACTTTAGCCAAGAACGCTATGCTGAAATGTCTGCGGCTGAAGACCTGATCCTGACGATCACCTCCGGCGGCAGCGGTAAGCTGAGCTCCAGCCACGACTACCCGGTTCGGGGCCGTGGTGGGCAAGGTGTTCAGGCGATCGACAAAGGCCTGCGCGCAGGCCCCGTTGTCGCCTCTTTCCCGGTGGAAATGGACGACCAGATCATGCTTGTCACGTCGACCGGTCAGTCGATCCGCTGCCCTGTTGACGGCATCTCGTTCCGGTCGCGTTCGGCTGGTGGTGTTCGCGTCTTCGACACCGCTAAGGATGAACTGGTTTCGTCGGTCGCATGGATCGCTGAACAGGATAATGAGGAACAGGGAGAAGAGTGATCTTCTCCCGCTCCCTCGCGTTAACCTTAACAAGGCGCGTTAACCATTTAATTTCATAAAACTTTATTCAACCTGATCTCTTCCCGTACACCAATGACATCGACCGATCATGGTCGTGCGGCCAGAAGGGATTTGGTTATGAGTAAAATACTGAATTATGTGTTCACCTTTCTGGCCCTGCCGGGGTTGGCCTCGGCGCAAAGCAGCCTTGGGGTCAATCAGGCGCAAGCAGTTGTGGAAACTGCTCCGGACGCCACGACTGCCGAGGCTCAGATCGACATTCTGTTTACCCCCAACCACGGGTTACAGGGTGATCTTGGTCTGGCGCGCTATGATGAAACCTCAATCGGCTATCTTGCTGGCCACCTTTACCTGTCGACCAATCAAAACCAAAAATACGGGCTGTTTGGTAGCTATCATGACTGGGATGACACCTCGCAATCAATGATTTCTGGCGGGATCGAAGGGTTGTTCGCCCTCGGCAACCAATCCGCGGTCGGGTTCCATGCAGGCCTTGGCAAAATGGACCCAGGAGAGATCGACTTTGTCTTTGCAGGTGTAAGTTGGGTCTATGACGTGTCGACCGATCTGCGCCTTACGGCACGCGCCAGCATTACGGACATCGACGAAGCAAGGTTTTCAACCACAGCACAAACCATTGAGTTCGCGTCAGAATATCAAATTACTCGACCTGTCACGCTGTCCGCGGGTTTGCGTCATACCCGGCTTAGCGGGACCTATACCGACCAGAAGACAGAGGCCTTTCTTGGTCTGAAGATCGGGTTCGGGCGCAACTCAAGTACGGTCCGCAGCACACCGTTCCACAGCCCGCAGCCCCTGCAAGCGTATTGGCAACGGGGGTTGGCGATACGCTGACCCCTTTCCAATCGCTTGATTGGGCGCTACATCGCGCCCATGACACAGACACTTCATATCGTTGGCGGCGGCATGGCAGGCTCTGAGGCCGCATGGCAAGCCGCGCAAGCTGGCATTCCCGTTGTGATCCACGAGATGCGCCCGAAGGTCGAGACTTTCGCGCATCAAACCGGCAAATTGGCCGAGATGGTTTGCTCGAACTCGTTCCGTTCGGACGACCACGAGCAGAACGCCGTAGGTTTGTTGCACTGGGAAATGCGCGAGGCTGGCGGTCTGATCATGGAAATGGCCGATACCCATCAATTGCCCGCTGGCGGTGCCTTGGCCGTAGACCGCGAGGCGTTCTCACAAGGGGTGACCGACCGGCTGCGCGCCCATCCGTTGATCACCGTTGAAGAAGGTGAAATCACCTCTCTGCCCGATGACGGACACTGGATCTTTGCAACCGGCCCTCTGACCTCGACCGCTTTGGGGGAAGCCATCGCCGCGGAAACCAGCGCCGAGTCGCTGGCCTTCTTCGACGCCATCGCGCCGATCGTCTATGCCGACACGGTCGATATGACAAAGGCTTGGATGCAGTCGCGCTATGACAAAGGCGAGACCGAGGAAGAGCGCACCGCTTACCTGAACTGCCCGATGACCAAAGAACAGTACGAGGCGTTCATCGACGCCCTGTTGGCTTCGGATAAAACAGAGTTCCACGAAGGCGAAACCGCAGGATATTTCGACGGCTGCCTGCCGATCGAAGTGATGGCTGATCGCGGCCGCGAAACACTGCGCTTTGGCCCGATGAAACCCGTTGGGTTAACCAACGCGCATGACCCAGAGAACAAACCCTATGCCGTGGTGCAATTGCGCCGTGACAACAAACTGGGCACACTGTTCAACATCGTCGGTTTTCAGACCAAGATGAAATACGGCGCCCAGACAGATGTCTTCCGGATGATCCCCGGCCTAGAGGACGCCAAGTTCGCGCGCCTGGGCGGTATTCACCGCAACACCTTCATGAACTCGCCCACTCTGCTGGACGAGCAGATGCGCCTGAAGTCCCGCCCGAACATCCGTTTTGCGGGCCAGATCACTGGCGTCGAAGGCTATGTTGAAAGCGCCGCGATGGGGCTTTTGGCGGCTCGTTTCGCAATTGCCGAGATCAAGGGCACACCCCTTCCCCCGCTTCCGCAAGACACCGCCATGGGCGCATTGGTTCACCACATCACAGGCGGAGCCGAAGCAAAGACCTTTCAGCCGATGAACGTGAACTTCGGCCTCTTCCGTCCGGTTGATGGCCTGAAGGGTGGCCGCAAAGGCCGTAAGGACCGCTACAAAGCCTATACAGACCGCGCCAAAGCCGCGTGGAAGGAGTGGCTGTCGGCGTGATGTTTCGCACCCGCTTTGCCCCATCGCCCACTGGGCCGCTGCATCTGGGACACGCCTATTCCGCGATGCTGGCCTATGATATGGCGACGGAGGCTGGCGGCGAATTCATTTTGCGGATCGACGACCTTGACCAATCACGGTCGCGCGCTGAATGGGAAGACCTCATTTTCGAAGACTTGAAGTGGCTTGGCCTGTCTTGGCCAACGCCAGTTCGACGCGAAAACGACCATGCTGATGATTATGCTGCGGCATTGGATCGCTTAGGCGCAATGGGCCTTACCTATCCGTGCCGCTGCCGGCGGAAAGATATTGAAGCCGCAGCAAGCGCACCTCAGGAAGGCGTTCCTCAGTTCGGTCCAGATGGTCGGATCTATCCCGGTACCTGTCGCACCCGAACTATGGAAGATCGGCAATCGGATGACGTGATCCGTCTGAATATGCGGAAAGCGGTCGCGCTTGCTGGTTCACCCAGTTTTACCGAGACCGGCCCAATTCACGGGGGCAATCACGTGATCTCGGGCGATATGTTCGACACGATCGGCGACGTAATCCTTTCCCGCCGTGATATGGCCGCAGCCTATCACTTGGCCGTGGTTGTCGACGACGCCGCCCAAGGCATTACCCACGTCATCCGGGGCGCTGACCTGTTCGAGGCGACGTTTATCCACGTCCTACTCCATCAGCTACTTGGCCATCCAACGCCGACATATCATCATCACGACCTGATCCGGGATGAAGCAGGCAAACGGCTTGCGAAACGCGACGATGCAAGAGCGATCCGGAAATACCGGGAAGACGGGCTTAGCCCGGCTGACGTTCGGAAACTGGTCGGGCTTTAGCCCTTCATCGGCGTGATCAACTCACGCTCGGTCCCGTCGACGACCGACGTGTAAAAGCAATTTCGCCGATTGGTGTGGCAGGCCGCGCCTTCCTGTTCGACGATTGCCAACAGGCAATCGCGGTCACAATCCACACGTAGGTCAATCAGGTTTTGCGTGTGGCCGCTGGTCTCACCCTTGATCCAAAACGACTGACGCGAGCGCGACCAATAGGTGACCCGACGCGTTTCCAATGTCTTGGTCACGGCCTCGGCATTCATCCAAGCCATCATCAGGACTTCGCCCGCCTCGGACTGCGCGATACAGGGGATCAGCCCCTTTTCATCGAACTTTAGTGTCGAGACATCGAAATCCATTGCCCAATCCCTTTGCATTCTATGCGGCTAAAGCTATCTATTCAGAACTGCGGCAAAGGAAAAGCCATGAGTGAAGACAGCGACCTGATAAAACTCTACTCGCAACGCATCCTTGCGTTGGCGGCGGATATCCCGCATCTGGGTGAACTGGAAGAGCCAACCGGGTCGGCCAAGAAACGCTCTCCGCTGTGCGGATCGACGGTGAAAGTTGATTTGGTTGTCGAGGACGGCAAGGTCGCGGACTATGCTCAGGACGTGAAAGCCTGTGCGCTAGGGCAGGCCTCTGCCGCCGTTGTTGGCGCGGCTATCGTCGGCACCACGCGCGATCAGATCGCCAAGGCCCGTGACCAGCTGAAAGCCATGTTGAAAGACAACGGCCCCACCCCTTCGGCCCCATTTGACGGGCTAGAGGTACTGATGCCCGCGCGGGATTACAAAAACCGCCATGCATCGATCCTTCTGACCTTGGATGCGGCACTGGACGCTTTCGACGCCTCCACCGTAGACGCATAAAAAAAAAACCGCCGCTCACCCAACGGGCAGCGGCGGAAGTCAGCGTCAATTCGATCCGAGCGGCCCTCGGGCAAAGGCTCAGCGGTCGTGCTTGGGGGTCAGACGGCTGATGGATCAGAACGCAGGCAGAAACGTTAAAGAACGGTCGGCAGGTGCAGACCTGCCATCAGGATCACAACCAGAGACACAGCACCAATCGCGTCACCGACCAGATGGGCGTGGTTGCGTTGAACGATCGACTTGATGTTGGTCAGCATGGCCTTGATCCCCTTTTGTTCCTAAGTTGCTAATTTGTTCTCATATTTCTGTTAACCAGTAAAGAACTTTTTGAGAACATTCGTGAACAAAAACGCTAACCCACTGATATCAAACGAATCGCTTTGTCCTGCTCCATCAGCCACAAAAGAACACGAGCGGCGTTTCCACGGTCCGAAGTCAGCGTTGGATCGCTTTCCAGAAGGTTTCGGGCATCTGTTTGGGCGATGGCCATAAGGGCGCTTTGGCGCTCTAGGTCAGCAACGCGGAACTTGGGAACACCGGACTGGGCCGTCCCGATCATGTCACCTGCCCCGCGCATCGCCAGGTCCTCTTCCGAGATGCGGAAGCCATCCTCTGTCTCGCGCAGGATTTCCAAACGCCTGCGCCCACCCTCTGACAAGGGTTCATGGAACATCAGTAAACATGTCGAAGCGGCGTCCCCGCGCCCCACCCGGCCCCGCAACTGATGAAGCTGGGCAAGGCCAAAACTTTCAGCCCGTTCGATCACCATGATCGTGGCATTTGGCACGTTCACGCCGACCTCGATCACTGTCGTCGCGACAAGAACCTTAGTCTCTCCTGCCACGAATTTCGCCATGGCTGCGTCTTTTTCAGCGGGCGGCATCTGCCCGTGCACAAGTCCCACAAGCCCCTCACCAAGGGCGGCTCGAATGTGTTTAAAACGTTCTTCGGCCGCGGTCAGTTCGCTGACTTCGCTTTCCTCGACCAACGGACACACCCAATAGGCCTGCCGCCCGTCGGCAACGGCCCCGCGAAGATGATCGACGACTTCCTCCAGCCGCCGAGTTGATACCAGCGCGGTTTTGATAGGCTTACGCCCCGCAGGTTTTTCATCCAGAACCGAGACATCCATGTCCCCGTATTGTGCCAACGACAGGCTGCGCGGGATCGGTGTTGCCGTCATCACCAGCATATGCGCCCCCCGCCCCTTCGAGGCCAACTCCATCCGCTGCGCGACGCCAAATCGATGTTGTTCATCTACAATGGCAAGACGCAGATCCTTGAAGTTCACGTCTTTCTGAAACACCGCATGTGTCCCAACCAAAATCTGAATGCGACCGTCTTCCAGCGCTTCCAGCTTCGCCTTTCGTTCTGCCCCCTTATCGCGACCGGTCAGCAACTCCAGAACGACCCCTGCGGCTTCGGCCAAAGGCTGCAAGCTTTCAAGATGCTGACGGGCCAGGATCTCTGTCGGGGCCATCATTGCCCCCTGCCCACCTGCCTCGACCGCGACCAACAGCGCCATAAAGGCCACCAGCGTTTTCCCGGCACCTACATCCCCTTGCAGTAGCCGGTTCATCCGTTGGTTTTTGGCCAGATCTGCGGCGATTTCTTCCATCGCTCGGTGCTGCGCACCTGTCGGGCGATAAGGCAGGCTATCCAATACCTTGCCGCGCAGTTTGCCATTTCCCACGGTCGGCACACCCGGTTTGCGCCGCGCTGTCTGACGGGCCAAGGACAACGTTAGCTGGTGCGCGAAAAATTCGTCATAGGCCAATCGTTGGCGCGCCGGCGCGGTCGGTGCAAGACCATCAACCCCTGCCGGAGCATGCACGTCTTGAATGGCCTTTTCCCAAGACGGCCAGCGCTGCTGATCCAGCAGGGCCGGATCAATCCACTCTGCCAACTTAGGTGTCCTCGCCAACGCCCCAGCCACGGCCTTGGCCATAACTTTTTGCGTAACGCCGGACGTCAACGGGTAGACCGGTTCAAACTCTGGAATTCCGTCAGCTTCTTCCGGAGGCAAGATGAAATCGGGATGCGCGATCTGCACGATCCCGTCAAAAAGCTCGACCTTGCCCGAAACAATCCGACGCTGTCCGGACGGCAGCTGCCGTTGAAGGTAGTCCGCTTTGGCGTGAAAAAAGACCAGTTGAAAAGACGTCTCTGAATCTTCGACATGCACACGATAAGGGCCGCCCCTTGTACGTGCGGGTTGATGATTGCCGACCGTGACTTCGACGGTGGCCGTATGGCCCGGTTGCACGCCCTGAACTGTCGGACGCAAGGAACGATCAACACCGGAATATGGCAATGAAAACAATAGATCTCTTGGCTTTTCCAAGTCGATCTGAGTTAAAGCTTTCGCAGTTTTCGCGCCAACGCCTTCCAGCGTTTCCATCCCCGCAAACAGGGGGAACAGGATATCTGGACGACCGCTCATCCGTCGCCAATCAGGGCCAGCCAGCCGTCTTCGTCGATCGTTTCGACACCCAGATCGGCAGCCTTCTTCGCTTTCGAGCCAGCGCCAGGTCCCGCAACCAAAAGATCGGTCTTTGCGGACACCGAACCAGACACTTTTGCGCCTAAGGACTCTGCCCGCGCCTTTGCCTCAGACCGCGTCATCTTCTCCAATGTCCCGGTGAAAACGACGGTTTTTCCAGCCACCGGGCTGTCGCTTTCAGCCGGTGCTGCGACGTCTTCGATATTCAACTCAGCGACCAACCGATCAATAGACGCACGTTCCGCCTGTTGATGAAAAGCTGTTACCAAAGAGGCCGCCATGACCTCGCCAACACCATCAATCGCAGTCAACGATTCCCAATCAGACCCGCCTCCGACAGTTGCGCCGGTCATTGCCGTTTCAAAGGCATCCCAGCTCCCGTAAGCACGCGCTAAAGTCGCCGAAGCGCTTTCACCAACGTGACGAATTCCCAAGGCAAAGATCACACGGTTAAGCGGTATTTTTCGTTTCTCATCAATAGCATCAAAGAGGTTGTTCGCGGACTTTTCACCCCAGCCTTCGCGGTTCTTTAGTTGCTGCAAACCCGCACTAAAGCGGGCGCGAAGTGTAAAGATATCGGCAGGCTCTTTGATCCAGCCATCGCGATAAAACTGTTCGACCTGTTTGGCGCCAAGGCCTTCGATATCAAAGGCTGCGCGACTGACGAAATGTTTCATCTTCTCTACGGCTTGGGCCGGGCAAACAATACCGCCACTGCATCTGCGTACGGCGTCCCCCTCTTCCCGAATGGCTTCAGAGCCACATTCGGGACAAACAGTCGGGAATTCATACGGCTTTGCACCTTCGGGGCGCTTGCTTAGATCAACATCCGCAACTTTCGGGATGACATCTCCAGCCCGATAGACCTGGACCCAGTCCCCTTCACGAATATCCTTCCCATCGCGGATCGGATTGCCCTTGGCGTCCCTTCCCGCGATGTAGTCTTCGTTGTGTAAGGTTGCGTTGGATACAACGACGCCGCCGACTGTAACGGGTTGCAACCTTGCAACCGGGCTAAGCGCACCCGTTCGCCCCACCTGAATTTCGATCTGTTCAAGACGCGTCCACGCCAGTTCCGCAGGAAATTTATGCGCAATGGCCCAACGCGGGGTCGTCGACCGGAAGCCCAACCGAGATTGAAGTGAAAGATCGTCGACTTTGTAGACGACCCCATCAATATCATACCCCAAAGTGGCGCGCTGCTCTTCGATAGCGGCGTAGTGATCGACAAGCTCCGAAACAGAATCACACTTCAAAGTCAGATCGTTAGTCGAGAACCCTAATGCATTTAGTCGCGCAATTGCTTCGGTTTGAGTTGCTGCCAAGGGTTCGGACAGCTCACCCCACGAATAGGCAAAGAACCTCAAGGGGCGCTCTTTGGTTACTTTCGCATCCAACTGTCGCAAGGATCCTGCGGCCGCGTTACGCGGGTTCGCGAAAACTTTCTCACCTTTTGCCGCTTGCCGTTCGTTAAGCGCGGCGAAATCTGCGTGACTCATGTAAACTTCGCCACGTACTTCCAAAACCTCTGGTGCGCCTTCAAGAGAACGTGGAATATCCGAGATGGTCAGCGCATTCGCGGTGACATTTTCACCAGTCGCCCCGTCCCCGCGTGTTGCAGCCTGAACCAGCTGACCCTTTTCGTAACGTAGCGACAGCGAAAGACCATCGATTTTGGGCTCGGCGGTGAAACTTAGCGGATGGTTTTTGGACAGACCCAAATAAGACCGGATCCGACCATCAAAATCAGCAACATCTTCATCCGTGAACGCATTGCCTAGTGACAACATGCGAACGGCATGCGCTACCTTGGAAAACCCCTCTGAAGGCGCGGCGCCAACAACGTCGGAAGGGCTGTCGGCACGCTTCAGATCAGGGAATCTGGCCTCGATTTCCTGGTTCCGCCGTTTCAGTGTGTCATAGGCGGCGTCCGAAATCTCTGGCGCATCTGACCGGTGATAGGCGTCATTGGCCTTGGCCAGCTTCTGCGCAAGCGATGAAAGCTCTTCCTGTGCCTCTGCTTTGGTCAGATTTTCGACGGGTTTGTCTGGCGCCATCTCGTGCCCTCTATCAACTTGCTAGCCAAGTGATAGGGGCAGAGAGGGCGTAGGTCCAGCGCGACAAGCGCCTTCAGGCGCGAAGCGGAACCGGACCGGAGGATTCCTGAACCTGTGGGTCGCGAAGGACATAGCCCCGGCCCCAAACAGTTTCGATATAGTTATTACCACCAGTGGCCAGGCTAAGCTTTTTGCGAAGCTTGCAGATGAAAACATCAATGATTTTCAGCTCTGGCTCGTCCATGCCACCGTAAAGATGGTTAAGGAACATTTCTTTCGTCAGAGTCGTTCCTTTGCGCAGACTTAGAAGCTCCAACATCTGGTACTCTTTACCGGTCAAGTGAACCGTATCCCCTTCGACAGAGACGGTTTTCGCATCAAGGTTAACTTCTACCTCGCCGGTTTTAATCACCGATTGCGCGTGCCCTTTGGACCGACGGATAATCGCGTGGATACGGGCAACAAGTTCTTCCCGGTGGAATGGTTTGGTTAAGTAATCATCTGCCCCGGACCCGAAACCTTTGATCTTGTTTTCCGTATCGTCGGCACCTGAAAGGATCAGGATTGGGGTCTCAACCCGTGCCAGTCGTAATTGCCGAAGCACGTCATGGCCATTCATATCGGGAAGGTTCAAATCGAGGAGGATCAGGTCATAGTCATATAACTTGGCCAGATCGATCCCCTCTTCACCAAGATCCGTCGTATAGACGTTCAAGTTGGCGTGGGTCAGCATCAACTCGATGCTTTTAGAAGTGGTCGGATCGTCCTCGATCAACAAAATTCGCATTGGTCTGTCTCCGGATGAAGCGCTATTAACCATTACACTTTCTGGTAATAGTTAATTGCACGTTACCAATGTCTCAAACTTTATCTATTCTCCCTCAGGTTGTCGATACTTCTGAAGCCCAGTAACCTTCAAAGCCTGTATTCCATGCCTTGCAATCGCATGGCGCCATTCGTCGAATTCTTCGTCCGAGATCGCATAGATCTCCAATGCTTCATCACGACTCAGCAAGCCCGAAACTACGGCCTTAACCACTGCTGCTTTCCGACTTGCCACCCATCTGCGTGTATTTGCTGACGGCAAATCCGCCCGCGTCATACTGGTTCCATCCGGCAGACGCACCGTCCGTGGTCCGCTTAACCTCTTGATATACATGGGACACCCCCCGCTTTTCTCGCAACAAACAGGGTCAACAGGCATCTTTAACGGAGAGTGAAACCACCTCTTGAGAGTAATTAGGATTTTCCTATATTCCGTCAGAATTCCCTAGGAGCATCCAATGTCACTGGACCAACCCCTCAATTCGCTTGGTTTTGCCAAGCCCCCATCCGAGACCCGCGTGGTCGTCGCCATGTCCGGTGGCGTCGACAGCTCTGTCGTGGCGGCAAAGCTTGCGGAAGAAGGATATGACGTCGTTGGCGTGACCTTGCAGCTGTACGATCACGGGGCAGCGCTGGCCAAAAAAGGCGCTTGCTGTGCGGGGATCGACATCCATGACGCGCGACGTGTGGCCGAGGAAATGGGCTTCCCGCACTACGTGCTGGATTATGAGAACATTTTTAAGGATGCAGTGATTGACGAGTTCGCCGACAGCTATCTTGCCGGCGCTACCCCGGTGCCCTGTATCCGCTGCAACGAGCGGGTGAAGTTCAAAGACCTGCTGGAAACCGCGCGCGATCTGGATGCTGATTGCATGGCGACCGGGCACTATATCCAACGCATGATGGGCGAACACGGTCCAGAACTACACAGTGCCGCTGATGCCAATCGCGACCAAAGTTACTTCCTGTTCTCGACGACACCGGAACAGCTGGAATTCTTGCGCTTCCCCTTGGGCCACCTGCCGTCCAAGGACGAGACCCGGAAACTGGCCGCAAAATACGGGCTGCCTGTCGCAGATAAACCCGACAGTCAGGACATCTGTTTTGTGCCCAACGGCAACTATGCCAGTGTCATCGAAAAGCTACGCCCGGGCGCGGCCGAACCCGGCGAGATCGTTCACGCCGATGGACGCGTTCTGGGTAAGCACGACGGCGTCATCCACTACACAATCGGCCAGCGCCGAGGTCTGGGGATCGGCGGCCTGACAGAGCCTCTGTACGTGGTCAAACTGGACGTCGATACCAAACAAGTGGTTGTCGGCCCGAAAGAGATGTTGTCGACCCGTGTTATCCCGGTTCGGGAAATCAATTGGTTGGGCGACACGCCTTTTGACAGTCAGGAAGAATGGCATGTCTCGGTGAAAGTCCGCTCGACCCGCCCCCCGCGTGAGGCGATCATTCGCCCGCTGTCGCCGACAACGGCCGAGGTCGAACTACTGACCCCCGAAGAAGGTGTCAGCCCGGGTCAGGCATGTGTTTTCTATGAAACCGATAGCAGCCGCATCCTTGGCGGAGGCTGGATCTGGCGCGGCTACTGAAGCCCGTCCAGCACGGCTTTGGCTGCGCGCAGCCCGGGGGCCTCTCCGCCCTGCCCCAGTCTCTGCATGGTCTCAGCTTCGGCCGCAAGCTGAGCCTGCATGGCGGCTTCGTCATGCAACAACGTCAGCAGACCCTCAGAGATTGCTTCGGGCGTACAGGCCTCTCCCAGGAACTCTGGGACGGTACGTGTGTCGCTGACTATGTTGACCAAGGTGACCGTGTCGATCTTCAGCATACGGCTGATCAGTCGGCGGCTGATCCAGTTCATGTCATAGGCAATGACCATCGGCGTTTTGGCAGCCGCGAGTTCCAACGAAACCGTCCCTGACGCGGCCAACGCCAAATGCGCGGCGGAAAAGGCCGCGCGCTTCTGTGCCTGCACTGCGTCTTTAGCCTTCCCGCGTGGGTCAAGGATGATGGGCTGCACGGGCCAATCTTTGGTCAATTCCTCTACACGCGCCGCAACGGGGCCCGCTGCGGGCAGAACAACTTTCAGCCCGGGGTGACGGGCGTGAACGGGGTCAAGCGCTGCGCCAAAAACCGGCGCCAGTCGTCCGACTTCGCCCAGTCGTGACCCCGGCAAGACCAACAGAAATTTTTCGTCCTCTTGCAGCCCATGCTCTGCGCGGAAAGCCGAAACCTCGGCGTCCGTGGCCTGCTGTTGCGCAACAACCGGGTGCCCGACGAAATCGCAGCGCATTCCCTCTGCCTCCATATACGGAGGTTCAAATGGAAACAGCGCCAGAACCTGATCAATCACCTTCGCCATCTTGGCAGCCCGTTTGGACCGCCAAGCCCAGACCGTGGGGGCAACATAGTGCACCGTTCGGATGTCAGAGGCGTTCTTGACCAGCCGCGCCACTCGCAGACAGAAATCTGGACTGTCGATCGTGATCAGGGCATCCGGTGGATCGGCCAGCACTGCGTCAGCACATTCACGGATGCGCCGCTTGAGATGGCGATATTTCGGCAGGACCTCTGCCAGCCCCATGACGCTAAGCTCGTCCATCGGAAACTGGCTTTCCATGCCCTCGGCCTGCATCAAGGGCCCACCGACGCCGGTGAACTCGACATCCGGGTGCATCTGCCGCAGTCCCGCCATCAGGGCCGCCCCAAGGGCGTCTCCAGAGGGCTCACCTGCAATCAGGAAGAAACGCATCAGTCGGCCTCTCGAACCCAGAGGAAAAGCTCGTGTTCATTGGCCAGACGCACCGTATTGTCCCAATCCAGAACCATCACACCGCCTGCCTCAATCACGAGCCCGTTCAAACCTGCACGAGCCACAGCCCGAACTGTATCGGGGCCGACCACAGGAAGATCTACCCGCCGGTCCTGCCCCGGCTTCGGTGCCTTGGCGAAGATACCGCCGGGGGCCGCAGCCTTGGGCCGATCGTTGGCAAGCGTCTCAAGCATCCAATCGGTGCCGCCAAGCGCCTCTACCGCCAAGGCCTGCCCATGCGAAACCACGCAGCCCTGCCCAATATCAGCCTCTGCCGTGGCTTTTAGAATCTGCCCTGCGCGGGCGGCATCCTTTTCGTCCTGAACGGACGGGGTCTGTTTCGTGGCAACGCCAGTTCCGGGCAGCAACGCCGGTGCAACCTCATGCGCAGCGACAACTTGAAAACCACGTTCTTCGAAGATCGACAAAACTTCGCGAAGGGCACCATCATCGCCCTTTTGCAGGGACTGAATGATCCGTTCGACATAAGGCAAGGTGGCCGCGTCGACCGCTTCGGGATCCAACGCCGGGCGCGCCAAGCTGCCTGCGAAACACACCCGATCCACGCCGCGCGTGTCCAACTCATTCAGAAAGCTGCCAAGCTGTTCGACCCGGAAGATCAGATCAACATCAACCTCGGGCGGGAACCCTTCAAGTGCGGCGACAGTAACCGGCCCAGTGACCTGCGCCAGAAGGATCGCGGGCAAGCCGCCTTGTCCTGCCACTAGCGCCAGCATCGCTTACCTCGGTGTTAGGAAAGAACGGTCGCTTTCCCCAAGAATGAAGTCGACCACTTCACGTACGTAGTCGCTTTCGGTTTCGTCCGCCAAGCCACGGGCACGTTCCTGAAAGGCCCCTTCGCCCTGCGCAAGTGCCTGATAGGCCGCACGCAGTTCCGCGATTTCAGCGCGCGGTAGACCGCGACGCTTAAGGCCTACAAGGTTCAGCCCGTCCAGCGCGCCACGCGGCCCCTGAACAAGGCCAAAGGGAATCACGTCATTGGTCACCATGGTCACGGCGCCAATGATCGCCCCGCGACCGACACGTACCCATTGGTGAATACCCGAAAGACCACCGATGATGACCTCATCTTCAATGACACAGTGGCCTGCCAGCGCCGCGTTGTTGGCAAGGATCACCTTGTCACCGACTTGGGCGTCATGGCCAACATGACTGCCCATCATGAACAGGCAGTCATCACCCACCTTGGTCACCCCACCGCCACCTTCGGTACCAGTGTTCAGGGTCACATTCTCGCGGATGCGATTACGCTTTCCGACAATCAAGCGGGTCCGTTCGCCAGCGAACTTCAGGTCTTGCGGAATGTCGCCAATATTCGAGAACGGAAAGATCACCGTCTCGTCGCCGATCTCGGTCCAGCCTGTTACGACAGCGTGGCTTTTCAGCACGACATCAGCGCCAAGAGTTACCTCTGGCCCGACGACCGAAAACGGTCCCACAACGGTCCGAGGGCCGATCACGGCCCCGTCTTCGACAATCGCGCTAGGATGTACCTTTGCCGAGGGATCAACTGCCATACGGCTTACTCCTTTGGCAGGTCCATCATGGCCGAAAATTCGCATTGCGCGGCGATCTCGTCGCCAACTTTGGCCACACCTTCAAATTTCCAGATTTTCGAACCACCGCGCAGCGCTTTGACATGAAGTTCCAGCACATCACCGGGCACCACCTTGCGGCGGAACTTGGCCTTGTCGATGTTCATGAAGTAGACCAGCATTTCTTTGTCGGCCATATCCATGGACACACCCACCATGACAGCCGCAGTCTGGGCAAGCGCTTCGATGATGGTCACACCGGGCATAATCGGGGCGCCCGGGAAATGGCCCTGAAAATGAGGCTCGTTGAAAGTCACGTTCTTGATGCCGACGGCGGTCTCGTTCGGAACGATATCGCCAACCTTGTCGACCAGCAGGAACGGATAGCGGTGCGGAATGATCCGTTGGATCAGATCGATATCTGCTTCGGTAGGTAATTGATCCGACATGGGTACGATCCTTCCCTTAATGGTCTTCGTCTTTGACTAGGGGTTAGCAACTCCCCGAGCAGGAAACAAGCGTCACTCGGCGGTCTTTGGCTGAGGGTCTTCCTGCAAGAACTGCGCATCGATCCGCGAGATTGCCTCTGCGGTTATGTCAATCTGCCCGGCAGCAAGAAACACGCTGCGATCTTCCAAAACGACAACAGCGCCGCGTTCACGGATAATTTGCGCCAGAACGGGTAAAACGGTCTGGAAAAAACGCTGCTCCAACGCCTCACGGTCCGCCAACAGACGCCTGGTTTTTTCGTCCTGGGCGCTGCGCAAATTGACAACTTTTTCGTCAAAGGCCTTCGCCCGCGCCCGGAAGGCTTCTGGATCAAGGTTTTGACGCTCTTCTGTCAGTGCCTTTTCTTCAGCGACAAGCTCAGACTCGATCTCTCTGTTCTCTTCAATCAGCGCACGGCTGCGATCTTCAAGAACGGTTTGCATCTGCTGTCCAAACTTGGACTGCAAATACAGGCGCTCTGAATCGATGGTCAGAACAGGGCTGGTCAGCGTTTGCTCCTGCGCTGTGACTGCTGGAGCCACAAGCGACAGGAACAGCGCTATTAAAACTCGAACCATTAGAAGGAGGTTGAAATCGTGAAGTCGAAACTACGATCCCGATCGTAGTCCTCTTTCTGAAGTGCATGGGTAAAGTTGAACCGAAGCGGTCCAAGCACAGAGTCCCAGACAAGAGCGAAGCCAATGACCGATCGCAGATGGAACCCATCATCGACCAGACCTCCATTGTCGTTGTCCAGCCCCCATACCGCGCCAAAGTCAGCGAACAAGCCACCGGTGATCCCATATTCTTCAGGCAGCCCCAACGGGAATTCCGTTTCAAATCGAGCTACGGCATAGATATTGCCGCCAAGAGCTTCACCAGAACTGATTGCCGGATCCCGCGGACCGATACCGTTGGCCTCAAACCCGCGAATTTTGCTGTTCAGGAAGAAGCGATCAACAACCCGGCTGTCACCATTCAGAACATTCAGAAGGCCCGCCTCAAAGTCAGCGCTGATGCCAACTTCTTCTTTAAAAATCCGCTTTTGAGCGCGCGCACGAAAGCTCGATTCGATGAATTCAACATCGCCTCCGACACCAAAGTCTTGCGAAAGGCTCAGCAAGACACCCGCGTTTGGATCAAGCCCTGAACGACGGTTGTCAAAGGTGTAAGAGTAGCCAGCATAGAACCGGTTTTGTTTACCCAACGCGACTTCGTCGGTCAGGATTGCAGAACTACCGGTGTAATTCAGAAGCTCAGTACTTTCGAACCCGGTGCGCAGTGAAAGTCGTGAATTTTCGCCAACCGCAAATCCCAAAGAAGGAACGAACTTGATCTTTGTCGTATCATAAGATGCGTTGAATGCGTCTGTCGTCTCTTGGTAGGAGGCATCTATACTGAAAGCCACATCCCGCGACAGGAACGCTGGTTCGACGAAGCGGAAGCCGTATTCCTGATTCTCAGAAGCAGTTGAAATCGTGAATGACAGGGTTTGACCGCGGCCAAGGAAGTTTCGTTCACTGAAACTTATCGCAGCGCCTATGCCGCTGTCCGCGCTATAGGTCGCGCCAAGTGTCAGGCTACCGGTGGGTTGTTCTTCGACATCCACATCAACGATCACCTGATCTGGTGCGCTTCCTTCGCGCGCATTCACATCTGCGTTTGAGAAGAAACCGAGGCTCCGAATACGCTCGGCAGCGGCGCGAATTTCACGCGGATTAAACGGATCGCCCTCTACAGTTTTGAACTGGCGACGGATAACGCGATCCATAGTGGTTGCGTTACCTTCAATATCGATCCGCTCGACAAAGACTCGCGGACCGCGGCTGACAACGAAATCGATATCCAGAGTCAGATCCCGATCATTACGAGTAATGCGTGGTTCAACGCGGATGAATTTGAGCCCTTGCTGAAGTGACAGACGCTCTAGGCGGGTGATCGTGTTTTCCACACGCAGCGGTGTGTAGGTCTGACCAGGTCGAATTCGGATAACGTCTTCGTAAACCTCGGGATCGACCTCTGACAGGTCCGAGCTGACGGTAATTTCACCAAATTCAAAGGACTGTCCTTCACGAACATTAAACGTCAGTTGATACCCATCGCGGCTGCGGGCCAATTCTGAGGTCACCGAATTCACTTGGAAGTCGATGTAACCGCGTGACGCATAGAAATCGGCCAGTACCTGTTTGTCGAACTCGATCCTGTCAGACAGGAATGTATCGCTACGGACAAAGCGACGGAAAATACCGGCCTGTTTACTGGACAGGACTCTGCGCAGACGGCGTTCAGAGAAATTGCGGTTACCAACGAAAGAGATCCGCTGAATTTCGACGTTCCGCCCTTCTTCGATTTCAAACACCAAATCGACGCGATTGTCGGAACGGCGGATAATCTTGGGTGTTACAGAGGCCGCAAGACGCCCGTCCTGCTCGTAAGCCAATACAATCTGCGCTGCATCTGCCTCGGCAGTGCGAGGGTTGTAAACGCGACGCGATTGCGAGGATACGACCGACGCCAGCAATTCATCATCCAGACGATCATTGCCCTCGAACGCGACGACGCTGATGGTTGGGTACTCTACTAGGGTAATTTCCAGAACGGATCCGCGCGGATTAACCACGACGCTTTCAAACAGACCGCTTTCGGTCAGGCGGCGGGACGCTTCGTTCACCTGCGCGGCGGTAGCTGTTTTACCGGGTACAAGTCCGGCGTAGGACAGCACCGTCGCATCATCTACACGCTGGTTGCCTTCGATCAGGATTGTGCCGAAACGATATGTCTGAGCTGAGACCTCTTTCGGGGCCAATGCGCCCAAAAGGATCACAGCCAACCCCAGAACAAGCGCTGGCTTTCCAGCAGTTTTAACAATCGAATGAAGAGCGCGCTTAAGGCAGTTGCGTCCGGTCATGTTCTGGCCCATCTGGAAACAAAATACCGAACCTGCGTAGACTCATTGCGCTAGCTTGTCAAAAGAGGAAACACCCTTCCCCGCATATTGCACCTGCCCATTCGCCCGGAACGGCACAAAGCCGCGACGACACCGGGATCAGGGGCAGAACAGGTCGTTACTTAGACCGAACAACATTATGCCAAGGATGAAGACCAAACCGAGCGGGAAAAGGAAGTTCATGACCTTTTCGCTTGGCGGCCGGCCAACGATCGCCTCGTAGGCGTGGAACACCAAATGACCACCGTCCAGTACCGGAATTGGGAATAGATTGATCATCCCAATCGCCACCGACAGAACGGCAATGAACCAAATGAACGTATCAATCCCCTGGCTTGCCGCAGCGCTGGATGTTTGGGCAATTCCAATCACCCCGCGCAGATTACAGCTGCTGATAGAGCCGACAGCCATGTGATAAAGCGCTGAAAGGCTTGATTCTACGATGAAGGTAATCTGATTAGCGGCTAGGCCGATGCCCTCGGTTACCGAAGGAAGCTCTGTCTTTGGCTCGAACAAAAGCCCGCCGGTCATGCCAATCATCCAGTTGGTGCTGAACCCGCCATTTCCATCAGGCAGATCTACACGGCGCGGTGTCATGCTTAGCGTCATGGTTTCGCCGTCGCGCCAGACATCCAAGTTCAGTTCGGTGCCATTCGAAGAGCGGACCACGTCCTGCAACTCGCTAAAGGCGTGAATGCGATTCCCGTCGATGGCAACGACAACATCACCCTTCTTCAGATTCGCATCCAAAGCAGCCGAGTCCGGCTGAACGCTTTCGACCAGCGGCGGGAATGGATAGCCGCCAACCAACCGACGCTCTTGCCCGTCACGCAGCACATCGTATTCGACGGGCTCTTGCGGGTCGATCGAGGGCAGTGCGCCATAGAAGGCCGCATAGTCCGGCGTTTCAATGCCGCCAATCGACAGGATCTGATCGCCGGGCAACAGCTCGGTCTCGCCCGCTGGCAGCGCAGACAGGTTGCCAACCGTGGGCGGCTCAATCGGCACGCCGCGGATAAACATGAACGCAAGAAAGATGATGAACGACATGGCAAAGTTGAACGCCGGGCCAGCCGCGGCTGTCAGGGCCCGCGCCCAAACAGGCGCGCCCATCATGGTGTGTCGACGTTCTTCAGCGCTTAAGTTCTCAAAGGTCTCATTATCAGGCGCACTCGCCGCATTTGCATCACCAAGGAACCGAACATAGCCACCCAGTGGTAACGCAGCGATCTGCCATTTGGTGCCGTGCCTGTCTTCGCGTGAGAACAAGACGGGGCCAAACCCGATCGAGAACACCTCGGCATAAATCCCGCTCCAGCGGCCCACGATGTAATGCCCATATTCATGAATGGCGACGATAATGCTTAGCGCTACGATCAGCGCCAGGATCGTCAGACCCAGATTTCCAAAGGTCGGAATCAACTGCGAAAGATCCAAGTGAATACCTTTTTAATTAAAGCGCGGTAATCACCGCCTGCGTCGCCTCACGAGACAATTGGTCAGCCTCGGCAACATTATCAAGTGTGATCTGGTCGGGATTGAGGCGGATTTCGCCCGAAAAACGGTCCATCACGCGTTCAACAACTTTGAACATATCTAAAAAACCAATCTTCTCGGCAATGAAGGCGTCCATCGCCGCCTCTTTCGCGGCAGTGAACACCGCGCCTGACAATCCGCCCTCTGCCATAACCTGCTTTGCTAACCCTAAAGCGGGATACCGCTGCAAGTCGGGCTCACGGAAGGTCAACTGACCAATCTGGGCCAAGTCCAGCCTTTGAACCGGCAACGTATCGCGTTTCGGCCAGTTCAGAGCAAAGCCAATTGCATGGCGCATGTCATGGGGCCCAAGGTGTGCCATCAACGCGCCATCCGAGAACCCGACCATCGCGTGGATCAGGGATTCGGGATGGACGATGACCTCTATTTTTTCTGGCGATACGCCAAAAAACTCTTTGGTTTCGATGACTTCCATCGCCTTGTTAAACATGGAAGCACTATCAATCGTGATCCGTTGCCCCATGTTCCAATTCGGATGTGTCGACGCCTGCGCGACCGTCGCGTTGGCCAAGTCTTCTAGCGGCCAATCCCGAAATGCACCGCCTGAGGCCGTGATAACGATGCGTTCAACGGCCTCGATATCCTCACCCATCAGCGCTTGGAAAATGCCCGAGTGTTCGCTGTCGACGGGAAGAACCGTCGCGCCATAGGCCTTGGCCGTTCCCAGCAACAGCGGACCTGCGGTCACAAGGCTTTCCTTGTTGGCAAGCGCCAAGGTCGTTCCATGTTTCAGCGCCTCTAACCCCGGCGGCAAACCAGCGGCGCCCACAATGGCAGACATGATCCAGTCAGCAGGCCGAGCGGCGGCTTCAATCAGCGCGGCCTCGCCAGCGGCGACTTCGATACCCGTGCCTGCCAGTGCTTCTTTCAATGCGCCCAGACAGTCGTCATAGCAGGTCACGACAAGGTCGGGTCGAAACTGTCGCGCCTGCTCAGCTAAAAGGTCGATATTTCGGCCTCCCGTCAGGGCAACGACATCAAACGCCTCGGCACCGCCTTGATGCGCAATCACGTCCAGCGTGCCAACGCCTATCGAGCCCGTTGAACCAAAGACAGATACGCGCCGCATGGATCAGAACCTTACCTCTGGCACGTAGACGACCTGGGCGACGATCAGCATGAACAGTACGGCGCCCAGCATCCCGTCAAAACGGTCAAACAGCCCACCATGTCCCGGCAAAAGGTTAGAGCTGTCCTTGACGCCCATCTTCCGTTTCAGCCCGCTTTCCGCGAAGTCCCCTGCCTGACTGGCCATCGACAGCAGCATAGAGACCCAAGGCAGGTCGACACCTGCGTTGGTGAAGGTGCGGAAAATAAACCCGATCGCGATTGCCGCAAGCCAACCAGCAACGATGCCGGACCATGTTTTCTTCGGGCTGACCGCCGGCCAAAACTTTGGGCCACCGATAAAGCGTCCTGCAAAATAACCAAATATATCTGTGGCGATAACCACCAGCATCAGCCAGACGATCCAGACCATCCCGTGCTCATTACGGAACTCGATAAGTCCGTAACCCGCAGCAAGGATCGCAATGCCAAAGGCAACGAAAAGAACCAGCCAGCGTTGTAGTAGATAAGCGCCATAGATAAGAGGCGCCAAAAGCAAAACGGCACCATAGGGAATGGAATTTGCCAGCAACACGCTTGCCGCGCCAAGAACGCCAATCTGCCAAGCTGCGCGAACTTTCTCGGGCGCTACCATGCGCGAGAGTTCCCACAGCATGACACCGCTAACGAATGCCGCGAGCATGGCAAACCAAGGCCCTCCGGCCCAGACCAGGCCCAAACCAACAACTGCCATCGCCAGACCCGAGATCATGCGATCGCGCAGGTCATCCCACTTCGACGCGCCAGCCATCAGCTTAGAACTGCGCCAAACCGGCGCTCTCGTTTGGAATAGTTGTCAAGGATGCCCTTGAAGATCTCTGGTGTGAAATCAGGCCAAAGAACCGGCGTAAATTCATACTCGGAATAGGCCGACTGCCACAGTAGGAAATTCGAAATCCGCGCTTCGCCACTGGTCCGGATCACAAGGTCCGGGTCCGGCAAAACGCAGGTATCAAGGAAGCTGGCCAAAGTCTGCTCATCCACAGTATCTGGGTCCAGTTTTCCGGCGGCGACCTCTTTGGCAAGGCGTTTGGTCGCCCGCGCGACCTCGTCCCGGCCGCCATAGTTCAGAGCAATCGTCAAATTGACCAAGGTGTTGTCCTTGGTCAGATCTTCCAATTCGTCCATCAGCTTGACCAAGGACGGGTCCAGCCGAACACGATCCCCGATGAAACGAACGCAGACGCCCTTTTCAAAAAGTTCGCGTGCTTCGCGGGTGATATACCGACGGAAAAGCGCCATCAGGCCACTTACCTCGGCCTGCGTACGCTTCCAGTTCTCTGTCGAGAACGCGAAGATCGTCAGGTATTCGATGCCGAACCCCGGACAAGCCTCAACGATATCGCGGACGCGTTTGGCACCTGCCTGATGGCCGAACAGGCGTGGCCGCCCACGCTGCTGCGCCCAACGACCGTTGCCGTCCATTACGATGGCCACATGTTGAGGGCCGTTCTGCGTGTCAGTCGCCAAAAGTAGCGGCCCCCTTTGCAAGTTCAGTCAGGTCAGACCTGCATGATTTCTTCTTGCTTGGTCTCAAGCGCCTTATCGACAGCAGCGATCGCGGTGTTGGTCAGGTCTTGGATTTCTTCGGCCCAGATCTTTTCCTCATCCTCGCTCATACCGGCTGCTTTGGCTTTCTTCAGCTGGTCCATGCCATCCCGACGCACGTTACGGATCGCAACACGGGCGCTTTCGGCATATTGACCAGCGACTTTCCCAAGCTCGCGGCGACGCTCTTCGTTCAGTTCCGGGATCGGCAGCATGATAATCGTGCCGTTCATCTGCGGGTTGATCCCCAGACCACTTTCACGGATCGCTTTTTCAACCGCGTTGACCATCGACTTATCCCAGACATTCACCGTCACCATACGTGGTTCTGGCACGTTGATGGTTCCCACCTGGTTAATCGGGGTCCGCTGACCATAGGCTTCGACCATTACCGGCTCCAGCATCGAGGCCGATGCCCGCCCGGTCCGCAGCGACGCGAATTCGGTTTTAAGGGAGGCCATTGCACCGTCCATACGGCGCTTCAGGTCGTCTGTATCAATTTCAAGATCATCTTCGGACATGGCTTGTCACTCTTGTTCTTATGCGGGCTGGCCCGCGGTCATGCTCGTTACTTCAGCTATACCGTTATTCATGCACGATTGTATAGGTGCCTTCCCCGGCCAGAATTCCCCGGAACCCGCCCGGTTCGTCCAGCGAGAAGACAATAATCGGCATATGGTTGTCACGGGCCAGCGCGATGGCCGAGGCATCCATAACCTTCAGGTGCTTTTGCAAGACATCGTCGAACGAGATCTTGGAGAAACGCACCGCATCCTCGTTAGTGACAGGGTCCTTGTCGTAAATCCCGTCCACCTTGGTGCCTTTAAAGATCGCCTCGCAGGCCATTTCGCTTGCACGCAATGTCGCTGCAGTGTCGGTGGTGAAATAGGGGTTACCGGTGCCCGCAGCAAAGATACACACACGTTTCTTTTCAAGGTGGCGCACCGCGCGGCGGCGGATATAGGGCTCGCACACCTGATCCATCGGGATCGCGCTGATCACACGTGTGAATACGCCAAGCTGCTCTAGCGCGGACTGCATCGCCAAGGCATTCATGACGGTCGCCAGCATCCCCATGTAGTCTGCCGTGGTTCGTTCCATCCCTTGCGCGCTGCCCGAAAGCCCGCGGAAAATGTTGCCGCCCCCGATGACCATGCAAATCTCGACGCCAAGGTCATGGCAGGATTTGACCTCTCTGGCGATCCGCTCGACTGTTGGCGGATGAAGGCCGAACCCCTGATCACCCATCAGAGCTTCGCCCGAAATTTTCAGCATGACACGTTTATAGGCCGGCGCAGGTTGATTGGTCTGTCCGTCGCTCATATGGTCGCACCCCGTCCCGAATTGTGAAATTGGGCGCAAGATGTCGGAAACTGCCGACAGTTTCAACGAAGAAGCGACACGAAAGCCGATGAACCTTCCGTCAACTAATCCCGAATTGCCAATTTTGATCGCGGGTCCCACGGCCTCGGGCAAATCAGAGCTGGCTTTACGGTTTGCCGAAACCCAAGGCGGGGTGATCGTGAATGCGGACGCGCTTCAGGTCTTTGATGGATGGCGAATCCTTACGGCGCGCCCACCGGCCGCGGACGAGGCCCGCGCGCCCCACCATCTGTACGGGCACGTGCCCTTTGACCAGACCTATTCCGTTGGGCATTGGCTGCGCGACGTGGCGCCCTTTCTGTCAGGCAAAGAGCGGCCGATCATCGTAGGCGGCACCGGGCTTTACTTTTCGGCGCTGACAGAAGGCTTGGCAGAAATCCCCATGACCCCGCCCGAAGTTCGAAGCGAGGGCGATGCTTTCCTGCGCGACAAGGGGCTGGCCGCCATGGTCGCAGAACTCGACCCCCTAACGGCATCTCGAATCGATCTGAACAACCCGGCCCGCGTTCAGCGCGCGTGGGAGGTTTTGCGAACCACCTCACGCGGGCTGGCGGATTGGCAAGATGACACGCCACCTGCCCTGCTTCCGCTTAGGCAAGCGCAAGGCTTCGTGATGAATGCAGACAAAGAGTGGCTGAACGACAGGATCAGCCGCCGTTTTGACCTGATGATGGATCAAGGCGCCTTGGAAGAGGCCCGAATGATGGAGCCCAACTGGGACCCTGCGCTGTTATCGTCGAAAGCCATCGGCGCGCCGGAACTGATCGCGCATCTGCGCGGAGATCTTACGCTGGATGAGGCCCGTGAGGCCGCAAAGATTGCGACCCGCCAATATGCCAAGCGCCAGCGAACATGGTTCCGTTCGCGTATGAAGGCTTGGACGCCGATTGATTTGGGTTAGCTTCCCAGAATGATCCGCACGTAATTGCGGGTTTCCTTGTAAGGTGGCACGCCACCGTATTTCTCAACCGCTTTCGGGCCAGCGTTATAGGCCGCAAGGGCCAACCGCCAGCTGCGGAACGTGTTGTATTGCTCTCGCAGATATCGCGCCCCACCTTCCAGGTTTTGCGCCGGATCACGCGGGTTCACGCCCAGGTACCGTGCCGTCTGCGGCATCAGCTGTGCCAGACCATAGGCGCCTTTGTGGCTGCGGGCATTTGGGTTCCAACCGCTTTCCTGCTGAACAAGGCGCAGGAACAGGTCCTCGGGAATGCCATGGCGGCGCGCGGCGTTCTTCGCCATATCCAGATACATGCCACGGTATTTCCCGTCATACGCAGGGCTGCCGTATTTCGACGGGGTGTAGATTGGACTGGGCTTCAAACGGACCGAATTTGCGTATTGCTGCGCCGCTCGGCCATCCAGAACCTTGGTCTGATCTTTGAAGACCGCCATACGAGACGTTTGCTGCGCCTGTGCAGGCACAGCCACCGCAATTCCAACCAGAATAATCAAAGCACGTACAAACACGTTTCCGCCCTCGTCCCGGAAAATTTCACGAGAATATAACGTTTTTCCAGAAATTCTCCAGTGCTGAAGACCCTACCCGCCCCCAACGACAAGAATTTGAACTTTCATTAACCATCAGGGAGTGGTGTAACCAAGGACAACCAATTCTAAAGATTCGACAGGGAGCACGAAATGGCAGGATCAGTGAACAAGGTTATTCTGGTCGGCAATCTGGGGCGTGACCCCGAGGTGCGCTCGTTCCAGAACGGTGGCAAGGTGTGCAACCTGCGCATTGCGACTTCGGAAAACTGGAAAGACCGCAACACCGGTGAACGTCGCGAACGGACCGAATGGCACTCGGTCGCGATTTTCTCAGAGCCGCTGGCACGGATCGCCGAGCAGTATCTGCGCAAAGGGTCCAAAGTTTACATCGAAGGTCAGCTGGAAACACGCAAGTGGCAGGACCAAAGCGGTCAGGATCGTTACTCGACCGAAGTCGTTCTGCGTCCCTACCGTGGAGAGCTGACGCTTCTGGATAGCCGCGGTGAAGGCGGTGGCGGCGGCGGTTATGGTGGCGGCCAAGGCGGTGGTTACAGCCAAGGTGGCGGCAGCTATGGCGGTCAGGGTAGCGGCTATGACAGCGGTCCGTCCGGCCCGGCCCCGTCCAGCGATCTGGACGACGAAATTCCGTTCTAAGAATTTCGCGCGGGGGTCAGCCCCGCGCTTTCAAAGCTTCGTTAAGGACGGCGATCACGTCGTCCTTTTCTATTTCATCCGTCACGAAGGTCTGACCAATTCCGCGTGCCATGATGAAACGGATTTTCCCGTCCAAAACTTTCTTGTCCTGAGCCATCAGTGCCAACAGACCCTCGGCATCGGGCAGGTCACCCGGGATATCCTGCAACCCACGTTTCATCCCCATAGCCTGAAGATGTGCGTGCACACGAGACGGGTCTTCCTGACTGCAAAGCCCGGCCTTGGCTGACAGGTCAAACGCCAGCCCACAACCAATCGCCACGCCTTCGCCATGAAGCAAACGGTCGGAATATCCGGTCGCCGCTTCCAGCGCGTGGCAGAATGTGTGTCCAAGGTTAAGAAGCGCGCGGTCGCCCTGCTCTGTCTCGTCGCGCACAACGATATCGGCTTTCATCTCGCAGGAACGACGCACGGCGTAGGCACGTTTGTCCATATCGCCCGCCGCAAGCGCAGGGCCGTTATCCTCGAGCCAGGTGAAGAACTCTGCGTCCCCCAGAAGGCCGTATTTCGCAACCTCACCATAACCCGCAATGAAATCGCGTGCGGTTAGCGTGTTCAAAACCCCGATATCGGCCAATACAAGGCTGGGCTGGTGAAAAGCACCGATAAGGTTCTTACCAAGCGGAGAATTGATCCCGGTCTTGCCGCCAACCGAACTGTCCACCTGCGCCAGTAGCGACGTTGGGATTTGAACAAAGCGCACGCCACGACGCAAAATCGCTGCGGCAAAGCCCACCAAGTCGCCAATCACGCCTCCGCCGAATGCAATCACTACGTCGCGACGCTCGACCTTTTCCGCCAGAAGCCATTCAACGACACGTTCCAGATTGGCCCAGCTTTTCGTGGATTCACCTGCGGGCAGCACAAGCGAGGACATCTCAATCCCTTCGGCAGCCAAGCCGGCTTTCAAAGTCTCCAGATGCAAGGCCGCGACATTTTCATCGCTGACCACCGTCACGCGAGGACGGCGCATAAGCGGTGCAATCTCTGCGCCTGCGCGCGAGATCAGACCATCACCAATTCGAATGTCATAGGCCCGATCGCCCAAAGGCACGTGAACAGTTTGGACGGACATGGGTCAGACCTCCTTCAACACATCGGGACGAGTCTTCAGAACCTCGAACACTTTGTCAGTCATTTCTTCGATAGAGTAGCTTGGGTCGCCTTTGACCTGCAGGTCAGCCATTTCATAGAACGGCATCCGGGCCTCATACAGGTCTGAAAGCGTCTTGCGCGGGTCCGCTGTGCGCAGCAATGGCCGCGTATCCTTGCGTTTTACGCGGCTCCACAAAAGCGGGATATCGGCATCCAACAGCAAGGAAACGCCTTTGTCGTGAATGATCTGGCGATTTGTGCCCGACATGAACGCCCCACCGCCGGTAGAAAGAACTCCCGGTGTGTCATCCAAGAGGCGCGTAATGATTTGTGTTTCCTTCTGGCGGAAGAAGGGTTCCCCATCCCTGGCAAAAATCTCGGCCACGGTCATGTTGGACGCTCTCTCCAACTCGTGGTCGCTGTCACGGAAAGGAACATCCAGACGTCGGGCCAAGGCGGTGCCGATAGCGGTTTTGCCCGACCCCATCATGCCGACCATCACCACCGTCTTTTTCAACTCCCAGCCCAAATGGGCCTCCTATCGCCTAGATTCATAAATTTGGAACTGAATGACGTGATCTGCGGGAAAATGCCATATATAATCGTCCACAAATCGGCGGAATGCGCCGCAACAAAAGAGCAGGCACCATGGGGCGACTATTAAAAATCCTCTTTTTTCTCCTTCTTCTGGCCTTTGTCGGACTGATTGGTTTCGCCTATTTGGGCGATCTACGACCTTCGCAGAAAGTTATCGAAGAGCCGGTCAAGCTGGATGTCGATTAAGGTTTTTAGCTTTGCGGCCATGATGGTGGCGAGCAGCGCTTTGGCGCAAGGACCGGATTCGGCCATCGACTGGCTGTCCGATTCTGTTTCGCTGCCACCCGAGGTTGGACCGCTGACGGAGGCACCGACAGAGAATGGTCCCAACCTTCTACCAGAGCCGGTAACGGTTACCCCTTTAAGCCTGCAGCGCATTGACGCGGTTGGTCTGTTGCCCGGATCAGTCACCGGCCTGTCGCCGGACATTTGGGCAGGTTCTGATCCAATGGAACTGGCGCGACTCATCCGCGCCGAACAGGTCGACGACCTTCCAGCGGCGCAATCGCTACTATACTTGTTGCTATTGGCAGAGTTGAACCCGCCTACAGTTCCCGGCGAAGACGGCACAGTTCTTTTGGCGAGGCTAGACAAGCTGCTGCAGCTCGGCGCAATTGATCAGGCCCAAGCCTTGTTGGAACGCGCAGGGCCCAACCAACCTCAACTGTTCCGTCGCTGGTTTGATGTTTCGCTTCTGACAGGCCACGAAAACCGCGCCTGCGCCGCGATGATTGCCACACCGGAAATCGCGCCGACCTTCCCTGCTCGCATCTTCTGTCTGGCACGCGGGGAAGACTGGAACGCAGCTGCTTTGTCCTTGGAAACCGGCAAAGTTCTGGGCTTCATCACCGAAGAGGAAGAAAACGTCCTTCTTCAATTCCTTGACCCGGAATTGGCCGAGGAACTGCCGCCGCTGGGCGCGCCTTCCAAGGTCACACCACTGGTTTTCCGTATGTACGAGGCCATCGGGACACCGCTTGCCACCGGAACACTGCCCATCGCTTTTGCCTGGACTGACCTGTCAGAAACCTCTGGTTGGCGGGCCCGGATCGAAGCGGCAGAGCGCCTGTCGCGCAGCGGGGCGCTGTCCCCGAACCAGCTTCTGGCGATCTATACAGAGCGCAAACCAGCTGCTTCTGGCGGTGTTTGGGACCGTGTGAAGGTTGTGCAAGACTTTGACGTAGCCAGTATCGCAGGCAGTCCAGAGCTGATAGCTGAAACGCTGCCGGCCGCCTGGAAAGCCATGCAGGCCGCGCGATTGGAAGTGCCCTTTGCCAACCTCTACGTGGAAACGCTGGCCAAGATCGCCCTTCAGTCCGAGGCACAACCCCTCGCCTTCCAGATCGGCCTTTTGTCCGATCGATATGAAAGCGTTGCCCTGTCCCACACCCCGCTGACCAAGGAAGAAGCCTTTCTGCACGGTGTCGCGACGGACAATCTGGCCCTGCTTCCGCCGATCTCGCCCGAAGCGGCCGTCGTGAAGGAAGCCTTTGTCACACCTGATCAGTTGCTAAGCACGACACAGAAACAATTGTTGGCGAATAATCGCGATGGTGAGGCGATCCTGATGGCAATCGATTTGCTATCGACCGGGGTTAACGGTGATTCCGTCGCGATGGGAGCGGGTCTTGCCCTGCTGCGTAAACTCGGCCTTGTCGATACCGCCCGCCGCGCCGCACTTCAGTGGCTGATATTGCAGAGGCGCGGATGACCCCTGATCACCGCCGCTGGCTGTCCTCTTTCCTTGACGCGATGGCGGCAGAGCGTGGGGCCGCGAAGAACACGCTTGAAAGCTATGCCCGCGACCTGACCGATTTCGCCGAATGGTTGGAACGGCGCGGATCATCGCTTGAGGCTGCCGATCAGGATATGGTCGAGGCTTACCTGATCCATTGCGATGCGCAGGGGCTGGCGACCTCTACCCGCGCTCGGCGCCTCTCGTCGATCAAACAGCTCTTTCGTTTCGCTTTCGAAGAAGACTGGCGCGATACGAACCCTGCTCTTCAGATCAAGGGGCCGGGCCGCGCGCGCCGCCTTCCCAAGACCCTAAGCATCGAAGAGGTCGATGCGCTTCTAGAGGCTGCCCGTACCGCGCCCCGTGATCCTTTGCGCGCCATCTGCCTGATGGAGTTGCTTTACGCGACCGGGATGCGCGTCAGCGAACTGGTATCGCTGCCTGTCAGCGCCGTTCGGGGTGACCCGCGCATGTTGTTGGTGACCGGCAAAGGCAACAAGGAACGCATGGTCCCACTGTCAAATCCCGCGCGGGACGCATTGGCTGATTGGGTGGCCTTCCGCGACGCCAACGAAGAGTTGAAACAGAAGAAAGGCCAACCGGCCAGCAAGTTCCTGTTTCCAAGCCGGGGTAAACTGGGCCATCTGACACGACACGCGATGTACCAGCAGATCAAAGAAATGGCCCTGCGCGCCGGCGTCGATCCGTCCCGGGTCACGCCACACACCCTGCGCCATGCCTTCGCTACCCACCTGCTTAGCGGAGGAGCTGACCTTCGGACCATTCAGGTCTTGCTGGGCCATGCCGATATCTCGACCACTGAAATCTACACCCATGTTCTGGATGAACGCCTTCGGGAACTTGTGCTGACGCAACATCCATTGGCCCGCAAGCCTAAGTAACGTTGACGGAAAGCCCACATCACCCGATATAAGGGCCCTAGTCTTTGACGGAATAACGAAATGACCGCCTCTACAACTGCTCTTCTTGATACGGCCTTTTGGGTAACCTCTGGGTCCATTGCCTTGCTTTTGGTGCTTTCCGCCTTCTTTTCGGGTTCGGAAACCGCCCTGACAGCGGCTTCGCGCGGTAAGCTGCGCAGCCTTGCGGACAAGGGCGACAAGGGCGCACAAAGCGCATTGGAGATCACCGAAGATAACGAGCGCCTGATCGGTTCTGTCCTTCTTGGCAACAACCTTGTGAACATCCTGTCGGCGTCGCTGGCGACGGCCCTGTTCACACGGCTATTCGGCGAAAGCGGCGTTGCGCTAGCAACGCTGATGATGACGGTCCTTGTTCTGGTCTTTGCCGAGGTGCTGCCCAAAACCTATGCCATCACGAACCCCGAATCCGCGGCGTCGCGTGTGTCGCCGATCATCCGGATCGTGATCCTTGTATTCTCGCCGGTTGTGGCCGCTGTGCGAATGCTGGTCAGACAGGTGCTGGCAGTGTTCGGCGTGAAAACTGACCCCGACACTCATATCCTTGCGCTGCAGGAAGAAATTGCTGGCGCGATCCAACTGGGCCACTCGGAAGGCGTTGTCGAAAAAGAACACCGCGACCGGATCCTGGGTGCGCTGGATCTTGGCGATCGCTACGTTGAAGAGATCATGCTTCACCGCTCTCAGATCGAAATGCTGAACGTTGACGACGACGCGCGCACAATTCTGGAGCAGTGTCTTTCGTCAGCCCACACGCGTCTTCCAATCTACAAGGACGAGCCGGAAAACATCGTTGGCATCATCCATGCCAAGGATCTTCTGCGCGCGATGTACAAGCAGTTCGAAACCAACGCGGATGATTCCGACGCTCTGACCGCGTTCGACGTGATGGACGTGGCGAAAGAGCCCTACTTTATTCCCGAGACGACATCTCTGGATGATCAGATGCACGAGTTCCTTCGTCGCCATACGCATTTCGCGCTGGTGGTTGACGAATACGGCGCGCTGCAGGGTCTGATCACGCTGGAAGACATTCTGGAAGAGATCGTGGGTGAGATCACCGACGAGTTCGATGAAGGCGAGGACCTTTCGATTACCCGCACTCCCGAAGGTGATTTCATCATGGACGGCGGCACCACGATCCGCGACCTGAACCGCGCCTGTGATTGGTCTCTTCCGGATGACGAAGCCAACACGATCGCGGGGCTGGTCATCCACGAAGCGCAGATGATCCCCAGCAAGGGACAGGTCTTTTCGTTCCATGGCTACCGGTTCGAGGTTACCGGCCGCGAGGCCAACCGTCTGACAGAGTTGAAGATTCGACCGCTTTAGGGTGTTTCGTTCAGTTCTTTTCGAAGGATGGATGGAATTGTCGCGACTTTTACGAATTCCAAAGTAACGCCATACATCGGCTTCGGCACCACATGGCCGAAGCCGTAAAAACCACTGATTAGCAGTCCGACGACCAAAGGTATTGGCTTGATTGGAACATTTGTCCAATCAGGCCGGTATTTCACAAATGCGACCAAGGCCACCAAGATAAGCCCGGTCACATGCAGGGCCATCCACCGACCCCAATCGACCGACATGACATAAAGCGGCACCAACGGGATAGCTGAGGCGACATAGAGAAGTCGCAGTTTGTGTTTGTGCGGGGAGCTTCCCGTCGCAACAAACAGCGGGATCGAAATGATCACGTAGCTGAACAAAACGACCAGTCCCGTCCCTTTGACCGCAAAGATCCACGCATTTTCACGCTGGTCGGATACCCCGTATTGGATCCAGTGAAAGATACCGTCGCAAATGGCCGCTGATGCCCCGCGCGCCACCACCTGCTCGCACATGGTCTGACTTGAAGAGACGGCCGGAAAAAGTAGCGCGAAACCTAGACCGGTCAGCGAGACCATCCCGATTGCCGCGGCCCACATTATGATGCTGGCCCGTTCTGATAGACCTCCCAAGCAGATGGCAAAACCGATCAGCAGGAAGATTGAGAGGAACGCGTTCACCTCGTGAAATGCCACGGCAATCACGAAGATTGTGAAACTGAATAGAAGGGCGTTAGTGGGTTTCAAACGATCCGCTGCACACCCCAAAAGCGGTAAAAACGCGATGAAGCCCAAAATTTCTTTCCGAAAACCTGCATTGGGCTCGTAAACCCAAAAGGCCAGAAACGCTGGAGATAGCGCAAGCAAAAGCACCCGCTCTGAGACGCCTATATGAAGGACGGCCCGTAAGACGCCCCAGAAGACAATCAGAACCAAGGCTGCTTGGGCCGCGCAGACAAGCGCGACCACGCCAATGCCGGTCACATCAGAGAGTAACAGGAAGAACTCGCCAGAAACGCCCCTGCGCACCGGCCCATCCGCAAAGCTGATCAGCCAGTCCGCTTGCTGCCAGGCCGTTCCACCGACCGACCACATGACGTAAAGTCGGGCCAACAGTATAGCCGCCCCTGCCCCGTAGACAGCCAATAGGACAGCACGTGGCCAACCGGGCAGATGTCGGGAAGAGGCAGCTTGGCCCTGCATCAAATTTCTTACCGCCCTCTGAACAAACCGCCCAGAATGCCCCGAACAATACGGCGGCCCGTGGTTCCGGTCAGCTCTTTCACAACCATATCACCAATGGCCTTGCCAATTGTGTCGGGTTTGCGTGTCCGCCGAGACGTCGAACGGCTGACACGTGACCCGGAATACCGACGGCCAGCGCGGTATTCACGCTCTGCCGCGCGCAATTCTTCTTCTTGCTCTTCGGCGGCTTCGGCTTCTTTCGCGGCTTCCTCGGCGCGGGCTTGCAGTGCCTCAAAGGCAGAGTGTCGATCAACCCGTGTCTTGTATTTGGCGTCCAGCGGAGACGCCGCAATCACGGCGCCCCGTTCAGCCTTTGACAGTGGCCCCAATTGCGAAGACGGCGGACGGATCAGCGTACGCTCAACCACGCCGGGGACACCTTTGCGTTCCAGCATCGACGTCACGGCCTCGCCTACACCGACCTCTCGGATCGCTTCTTCGGTGTCGAAGCGTGGGTTGTCACGATAAGTGTCCGCCGCCAGGCGAAGCTGCTTCTTGTCCTTGGCTGTAAAGGCGCGCAAAGCGTGTTGGACCCGGTTGCCAAGCTGACCAAGAATGTCCTCTGGCACGTCAGCGGGGTTCTGGGTGATGAAGTAAACCCCGACACCTTTTGACCGGATCAAACGTGCGACTTGTTCGACCTTGTCGACAAGCGCTTTCGGGGCGTCATCAAACAGCAAATGTGCTTCGTCAAAGAAGAACACCAGTTTGGGTTTGTCGGGATCACCCACTTCGGGCAGTTCTTCAAACAGTTCTGACAGAAGCCAAAGAAGAAAGGTCGCGTACAGGCGTGGGCTCGACATCAATTGATCTGCGGCCAGAATATTCACTTGGCCGCGCGCGTCTGCGCCAACCCGCATCAAATCTGCAAGCTCCAATGCCGGTTCGCCAAAGAAGTTGGTTCCACCTTCATTGTCCAAAACCAGAAGGCGCCGCTGGATTGCCCCGATCGACGCGGTCGAGATGTTGCCATAACGCAGGGACAGCTCTTGCCGGTTCTCGCCAACCCAAACCAACAGCGACTGAAGGTCTTTGAGATCCAGAAGCGGAAGACCCTGTTCATCGGCCAGCCGGAACGCAATGTTGACGATGCCTTCCTGAACCTCGGACAGGTCCAACAGGCGCGAGATCAACAGTGGGCCCATCTCGGCGACCGTGGTGCGAATGGGGTGCCCCTGCTCACCGAACAAATCCCAGAATGTCACGGGTGAGGCGCTGTATTGCAGGTCCAGACCGATCGTATCTGCGCGTTTCATAAATGCATCGTGCAGTTTGAACTCTGCAGACCCGCTGGCCGCCAGGCCAGACAGGTCACCTTTGACGTCAGACAGAAATACCGGAACACCCGCGTTCGAGAACCCTTCGGCCAGAATCTGAAGCGTCACGGTTTTCCCGGTACCGGTCGCGCCAGCGATAAGCCCATGACGGTTGGCATAACCCAGCAACAAAGTCTGCGGATCGGCATAGCCGTCACCGCCGCCGCCAACAAAAATTCGGTCCGTCATGATGACCTCCTGTCACAAAAGTACGCGAGTACGATAGTTTCTTAACCAAGTTGCGTAAGTCTAGCTTTGTTTCCGAGACGTTCACAGACACGTTTCGGTATTTTCCCTCCCTGTTGGTCTGGCCGTGTCCTTTGTGGCACGGCCCTTTTTCCGCGACTAACAGACTGCCTGTAAACTTATTGATTGAATTAGAAAAATTCTCTGTTGACGACCGCTAACAAACTTCTTAGCCTCCACCCCAATGATGAAGTCGGCCAGTCCGACGGGGAGAAAAAAATCATTCAAAAAGAGCCCGTTCGCGTGGCTCTTTTTGTTTTTTTAGCCCTCACTGATCAAGCTGCGGAATCCCGCTGATATTCAGGTTTAGTGCCCTGACAGTACCTTCAGGGCATGGTAAAGAAGCTTGAAAAGATCCAACAAAGGTACCGCAGAAAAAATGCGTAAATTCACAACTACTCTAGCCGCACTGGCGATTGGAACGACTGCCGTTTTCGCGCAGGACACCACGCCCGAAGCTGAGACCACTGCAGAGCAGACCGAAACCACACCCGAAATTGGCGCGACCTATATCAAAGAGGAAAACGGCGAATGGACGCTTCGGTGTGCGCGTGCGCCGATCGGGCAAACCGATCCTTGCGACATGTTCCAGCTTTTGACCAACCCGGAAGGTCAGGCCGTGGCCGAGGTATCCGTGCAAACGCTGAATGCCTCGGGCGAGTTTATTGCGGACCTCGTTATCATCGCGCCCCTGGGCCTACTGCTGCCCGCCGGCGTGCAGGTTAAGATCGACGGCCGTGACGCCGGACGTATCCCGTTCATTGTCTGCAATAAGAATAGCTGTGTGGCCAAGGCCGGCCTGAAAGAAGCAGACGTTCAAGCGCTGAAAGCCGGTAATGTCACTCAGCTGGCGTTCGTCCCTGCTGACCGGAGCCTTTCGCCATTCGGAGGAGATATTTCGCTGACTGGCTTCACGGCAAGCTTTAATAAATTGCCTGAGCCGAAAGCAGCTGCGCAGTAATTCGGCCTTTTAGGAAAAATGCGCCGCCCTTATTTAGGGCGGCGTTTTTTATTTAGGCCGCGCGCAGGGCCAGAACTGCGTTCAATCCACCGAAGGCAAATGCATTGCTGATCGCCACGTCGATCTTGGCTTCACGTGCTTCATTTGGAACCACATCCAGCGCACATTCAGGATCTTGTTCTTCGTAATTGACGGTCGGTGCTACAACACCGTCCTTCAACGCCATCACACAAGCTAAAAGCTCAATCGCGCCAGTGCCGCCGATCAGGTGGCCGTGCATCGACTTGGTCGACGAAATCAGCAATTCGTCGGCGTGATGCCCAAAGACATCAACCACGGCGGCACATTCTGTTTTGTCATTCGCAGCGGTCCCGGTTCCGTGAGCGTTGATATAACCCACCTCTTCGGGGTTCAGGCCCGCGTCTTTGACGGCGCCCGAAATTGCTCTGGCCGCGCCCTGTTTGGAGGGCATGACAATATCCGAAGCATCGGCTGTCATGGCAAAACCAATGACTTCAGCCAAAATCTCTGCTCCGCGCGCTTTGGCGTGCTCGTACTCTTCGAAAACGAAGATCCCCGCGCCTTCGCCCTGCACCATTCCATTACGGTTCGCCGAGAACGGACGGCACGCATCTTTGGACATTACACGAAGACCTTCCCAGGCCTTGATACCACCGAAGCACAGCATGCTTTCCGAACCGCCGGTGATCATCACGGGCGTCTGCCCGGACCGGACCATCTGATAGGCCTGCCCCATCGCGTGGTTCGACGATGCACAGGCCGTCGCCACGGTAAAGCTTGGCCCCATCAGGTTATGGGTCATCGAGATATGACTGGTCGCCGCGTTGTTCATCAACCGAGGAACAACAAACGGGTGCACGCGGTTTTTACCCTCTTCGTACACGGTTCTGAAGTTGTCATCCGAGGTCGACAGACCGCCACCTGCGGTTCCGACCACAACTCCTGCCTTCAAGGCAAGCTCGCCATCGAAGGTCAGTCCCGATTGATCGATCGCTTCTTTAGCGGCAAGCAATGCGAACTGGGTGAAACGGTCATAAAGGCCGATCTGCTGGCGGGTATAATGGTCTTCGGGGTTAAACCCTTTAACCTGCCCGCCAATCTTGATCGAAAGACGGTCGACGTCGCGAATATCGATCGGGCCAATACCGCATTGGCCTTCGCGCATCGCGCCCATCACGGCGTCGGCGCTGTGTCCAAGAGCACAGATTGCGCCCTGCCCTGTAATGACTACGCGCTTCATGCGTCTTTTTGGGCCACTAGCTCTGTGATTGCCGCAACTATGCTGGCAACCGAAGAAATATCGAAATCGCTTTGCTCAGGATCGTTCGCGTTGAAGGGAACCTGAATGTCGAACGCCTCTTCAATTGCGAAGATCGATTCGACCAGTCCAAGACTATCGATTCCCAGATCTTCCAGCGTGCTTTCCATGGTCACGTCAGCGACGTCCATGACTGCCTGCTCAGCGATGATCTCGATCACCTTGTCTTTGATGCTGTCCGACATGCCCTGTCCTCCATGCGATTTGCCATGTGATTTAGTCGTTCTGATCGCTCTTGGAAACTGCTTTCTGCAATTTGGCGACCTGCGACATCAATCGCGGTAGGCGACGCAAGGCTTTATACGTCTCTACATGGCTTTGCATTTTCATAGCCGGGTAACCCAGCATTGCCCGACCCTTGGGGACGTTTGAAAGAATCATGGTCCCTGCCCCGGCAATCACCGCGTCCCCCACGATCAGATTGTCGACCACGCCGACCTGACCACCTAGGACAACATTGTCGCCAATCCGGGTAGATCCCGCGACACCAACCTGTCCGCACAAAAGACAATCCTGCCCAATCTGGACGTTGTGACCAACCTGAACGAGGTTATCGATCTTCGTCCCCGATCCGATACGGGTGGCGCGGATTGTCCCGCGGTCGATCGTGGTGTTCGCGCCGATTTCGACATCGTCCCCGATCTCTACCGAACCGATCGAATGAATCCGGACCCAGCCTTGCTGCTCTGCATCTCCGGCGTCGCCAAGGGTTTCGCGTACGTTCTCTACGGCGGACTTCTCCGGTGTGACGAAGGAAAACCCGTCAGCCCCAATGACCGCGCCGGGTTGAGCAATGAAGCGATCACCGATCTGAACCTCGGCGCCAATTCGAGCGCCCTGCAAAAGCAATGCGTCATCGCCAATCTGCGCCCCATCCGTGATGCTGACATGGCTGGCGATCCGCGCATTAGCGCCGATCTTCACACCCGAAGCGATCACTACGAAGGGACCGATAGCTGCGTTCTCACCGATCTTTGCATCTGGGGCAACGACTGCGCTTGGATGGATACCGGGTGCAATCTGTGGCCCCGCATCCATCAGCTGGGTCAATCCCGACATGGCATAGCGAGGACGCGGTACATAGATCGCGCCTTTAAGGCCAAGCGATTGCCAATCGGCGCCATCCCACAGGATGGCGGCCTCGGCCTGCCCGAATGTAAGCCCAACTGCGTATTTTGGTGACATGGCAAGCGCAAGGTCGTTCGGACCCGCCTCTGCCGGTTCGGCAGGACGCAGAACAGTCAGGCCCGCGTCTCCTTCGACCCGGGCCCCAAGTGCATCCGCAATTTGTTGCAGAGTATAAGCCATAGACTTCCCCCAATAAGCCGGTGGCGTTTTGTCACCCGGCTGTTGAGGAGTATTTAGCTTTGAACCGCGTACAGCACCACCCCGGCCTGCGACAAGGCTTTGAAAATCGCAGCGTCACGCCCGTAAATGTCGTCGCGGAACTGTGTGCGACCCTTCGCATTCGTATAGGCCGTGCGATAGATCAGGTGCACTTGCAGCGGGTCCTTCAGGTCCACGCGGGTTTCTTTCCCGGTCGACAATCTTGCCTTGAAGAACCCTTGCGGGTCGTTGGTTTGCTTCGACAACAGCGCGTAAGCGAAATCGAATGGATCGCGCAGACGGATGCAGCCATGGCTAAAGGCCCGCGTCTGACGCCCGAACAAAGATTTATGCGGCGTGTCGTGCAGGTAAATATTGTGGGGGTTCGGGAACATGAATTTCACCAGACCAAGCGCATTACTGTTGGACGGCGGCTGTTTCATGTCGAATGGGAAGTTCTTTTCGTTGAACTGGGTAAAGTCCAAACCCTCGCGGCTGACCCTGCGCCCAGACGCATCCAACAGGTTCAGATGAGAAACAGCATTTGGGTTCTCCTGCAACATCGGCAGGTATTCCTTGGTCGCGATTGACCGCGGAACATTCCAGGTCGGGTTGATCACCATGTGGTTCATCACATCCGAGAATTCCGGTGTGCGGCGATCTGTGAGGTTCATGCCAACGACCGAACGGGTCTGGAACGCCACCTTGCCGTTTTCGACAATACGCGCATGGAAATCTGGGATATTCACCAGTACATGCCGGCGACCTAGGTCGCGGTTCATCCAGCGCTCGCGTTCCATCGCGACGACAACTTGCTGCAAACGGTACTGAGGCTCGTGGTTCAGCTCTTTCAAAGTGCCCTTGCCGATCACCCCATCTGCAAAAAGCCCGTGATCCTGCTGGAAGGCCTTCATCGCTTTGACCATGTTCGCATCATAGGTCTGCGAAGCGGTGCGCTTTAGATAGCCCATCGCGATTAGACGGTTGCGAACACCTACAACGTCTTTGCCGCTGTCACCTGGTTCTATCTTGCGGCTGGTACGCACCTTTGGCCCCCAGCCTTTGCTGCCCAAGATCCGCTCTAACCGCAGCTTTTCTTCCATCAAGCGCGCGTATTGCGCGCCTTGGGGGGCAAGCGATTTGACGAATGGAGCCGGAGAGCTTTTGGCAAAAGCATTCAGAATGTCAGAGCTTCTGCGACGCGGCGCCTTGCGTTCAATCCCATCAACGACACGTTCCGGGATCAGGATGCCCGATTGGACATCACGAGCATAGCGCAGGAACATCTTGGTCAACTCGACCTCTGCCTTGCCCCGGCTGGTGCCCGACTTGGCCGACCTAAAAAGGGCTTCGATTTGCTCAGGATCATAACGCCCCCCGGGCAAACCATGCGCACGCGCCTCTTCCGCTGCCTTCAAGAAGGCTTTGCGACGGCCGCGATCCGCATTCGAGGTCCAAAGCGGTTTATAGCCGCGTTCTTTATAAAACGCAGCGATGACATCGTCTTGGTACGCTGCCTGCGCAACCGCTTGTTTAAATGGGGTCACCTCTGCCAGTGCAGGGGATCCACCAAGAGATAGCGCAATTGCAACGGCCCCAGCCAGGCCTGCGAATTTGAAGCTCTGAAAACGTGTCACTGCCAAATACCCATTCATTTGTTCGCCCGTCACAGGGCTTTGTCACCAGTTTGCCGAAGCCATCCAGACTGTCCATTCACATTCATGACAGCGTAGAACTTGCCCACGGGATGTTGCAGGAAGCCCGCGTTTTTCGGAATTTTGAGGGCCAGCATAGCGCCTTCCTACACGAAACTTACGGGGAAAAGTCGGCGACAATTTGCCTATAATCTGCCCAAACGCCTCCATTTGGGAACCTAAACTGTTGGTCCGCGCAAAAATTTGTGTAATAAATTCGTCGCACTTGGGGAAAATATAGCAACAGGCTGCGACTAAGCGGCCGATAGCGATGGGACAGCGCAGGTAATGACTGTGAACAAATCGGGTTTCACCCGCCGTGGAGTATTGCAAGCTTTTGCAGCGACCACATTGGCGGCAGCTCCGACAATGTCGAATGCATTTAGCTTTGGCAAAGGCGCCGGCGACATTCGGCAACTCTCCATGTATTCAGGCCGCACCGGTGAAAGCATCAATACCATCTATTGGATTGATGGCGACTACATCAAAGAAGCAGTGAAAGAGATCTCTTACTTCATGCGCGACTGGCGCACGAATGAGGTTAAGATGATCGACACGCGCACGCTGGACATCATGGCCGCGGCGCATAACCTGCTTGATACGTCCGAGCCTTACATGATGCTGTCGGGCTATCGCACCCCGCAGACCAATGCCTCGCTTCGCAGCCGTTCCAGCTCTGTCGCGCGCAATTCTCTGCATATGAAGGGTCAAGCCGTTGATCTTCGCCTGAAGTCGCGGTCGGTTGGCCAGATGTTCAAAGCGGCCTCGGCTTGCAATGGTGGCGGCGTCGGTCGCTATTCGCGCTCGAACTTCGTGCACATGGACTGCGGCGATGTCCGCACCTGGGGCCGCTAAGCGCTTTTGACGCGGCAGGGACTGCCCTGCCGCCTTTTCAATACTTCAGACAAGTTTATTGTGAACCCTGATAGTAAGTTCAGGGAGCCATCATGGATTGGCGAGCACACCGGCGCGAGGCCCATTCATTGGGCAACCTTCAAGAATATCTGAAACAAATCGTCTACGGCGGGAATGACGGGATCGTCACGACCTTCGCCATTGTCGCGGGCTTTGCGGGCTCATCCTTGGATGGCGTTGCTCAGATCGGCGGTATAGCCGTTTTGGTGTTTGGCCTTGCAAACCTGTTTGCCGACGCAATCAGCATGGGACTGGGAGAGTTCCTGTCTCTTCGGTCACAACATGACCTGTACCGTGCGCGCCGCGAAAGCGAATTAAGAGAGATTCAGGAAAACCCCGAACAGGAACGGATGGAACTGTTCGAGATCCTTCGCCAGCGGGGCTTGCCCGCCGGAGAAGCTGACACGACGACCACAATCCTTTCGCGCCACCCGTCACTAATGGCGGATTTCATGATGACATACGAATTCGGCATGCAGGATCCTGAAGAAGAAAATCCGGCGATCAACGGCTTGGTGACGTTTCTGTCCTTTACCGTTTTCGGCGCGATCCCGTTGGTTCCATATTTCATTTTCGAGGCCAACGACCAGACGTTCGCGCTGTCGGTTGGCTCCACGTTTGCCGCTTTGTTCTCGTTGGGCATATTAAGGTGGGTGGCAACAGGCGAACGCCTGTTGCGCTGTGTCTCCGAGACCGTCGCTGTTGGGGCCGTCTGTGCAATGACAGCTTACGTCGTTGGTCTGCTGGTGGGCGGCTAGCCAATCATCTTAGAGCTTTCACCCTGCGCGTCGTAATGCATCCTTAGGCGCTGCAAAGCGATGCGCAGAACGATCTTGCCGGACCGGGCAGACCAGCCCATTCGCTTTTCTGCTGTCTCCATGCCTTCCAGATAACAACAGCAACGCAAAACAACGTCCCCCAACCCTGGGCCTAAGTCGCGCAGCGCCTCGGCGACGCGATCGCGCGCATTGTAAGAGCCACCACCCGCATTCGGATTATACCCGCCCCGTTCGCCACCCGTCAGAAAACGATCCCAGTTTTGCGTCACGCGCGGGCCCATCTGTGCAAGTTCAAAATCTTCGCGCAACCGCTCGCCGGCCGCAACCAGATCAGGGCTTAGGAAGGGTTGACCGTTTTTATCCTTGCGACGTGCCAACAGGGCAAGCGGGCTTTCCGCGAGGTTGCATCGCACCTTCTGGGCCTTTTGCTCGTCCACGCCGGTAATGGTTTTCTCTCCCCAGACCTTGTGCTGGGCACTGAACGGGGCTTGGGCCTCTGCAAACCCGTTTTTCTTGGCCTGTTCTTCAGAAATCATGCGCTTCAAAGCACTTCGGCCTGCCTGCGTCACGTGATAGGTGGCCACCCGACCGGGTTTTGTACAACAGATCCAATCCTTTAGCACAAAGGCTTCGGCTATGGGCCGATCAACCACCGCAATACGTGCGGGCGGTCCATCAGTGGTTTCCTTCATGACAATCGCGCGTTCCAGATCGTTGGCGATCGCCAGAAACGCCTCTTTTTCGCACAGGCGGCGCAGAATACGTTTCGCCTCTTTGGTGATCGTCACTTCGTCAACGGCGGTCGGGGATTGGCGCATGGGGGCAGTCATGGATGAGGGCTCCTTCAGAGTTGGTCGAGTCAAAGTGGTGCTCAGACGATCCAGCGCACTGTCCACCAACGGATCATCCCGCCGTTGTTCAAACCGCCGCACTTGTCTGAGTATGGTCGAGGCATGACGCCCTTCGGTCCGCGCCAAAGCGCGAAGCGAAGTGCCTCTTTGCGTATGATCAAGATACCAGACGACTGGATCAGGCACCCACGCCGGCAAGAGATTGCCCCCGTCTTGCGTGTATGCGTCAGTGCTGCCCATGGACTCTGGTTCCTTTGAGTGAAACCGCCGGGTAATCCGCATCCCAAAAACTTGGAACTTTAGGTACGGGTCGTAACCCCTTATCCGACAGTTAATAAATTCGTTAAAAGAAGAATTTCTTTTTAATCGGTAAAGGTTTCTGAACCCAACGAACGCACAAGAACCTTTGGGCGCAACACCCGCATAGCGCGAATAATGCTTTGCTTACTGGAACAAGCAGGAGCCCAACATGTCCGACCTGAACTCTCTTCTTTCGTCTCTTCGTCGTCCACGCCTTTTGATCCGAGCCGCGCGTATTGGACTTTCTGACTACCGGCGGGACCGCGATCTGGGACGAATCCTGCAGGAAGAGGGCCAAACCACAGCGCATTTGGCGCTGGATGCATTGATCACCGCTGAGGCCGAGATCGAATCGATCCGAAAGGCTGGCGATGTCACCTATTCGGCACGCCGCCATGTCGAGATTTTGATCGCCCTGATGGCCGAATTGAAGCTATTACCGCAGGCACCTGCCCAATCCTGCTGAAAGCACGGCTGAATCCGTCTGTCAGCGTCTACAGGGGCTTGAAAGCGCATCTGCCCTGCCCTAGGACGCTGGCATGACCACCGTATCTCATGACCGCCTTCTTATTATCGACTTTGGCAGCCAGGTAACGCAGCTGATTGCGCGCCGCCTGCGCGAGCTGAGCGTCTATTGCGAAATCCACCCCTACCAGAACGTGACCATGGATATGGTCCGTGAAATGGCGCCCAAGGCGATCATTTTCTCGGGTGGACCTGACAGCGTGACCCGCGAGGGTTCGCCGCGCGCTCCGCAAGAGATTTTCGACTATGGCGTCCCGATCCTTGGCATCTGCTACGGTCAGCAGGTCATGATGCACCAACTGGGCGGTAAGGTCGAAAGCGGTCATGGCACCGCTGAATTCGGTCGCGCCTATGTGACACCTAAGAATTCTTTGGACATCCTGAACGGCTGGTTCACCGAAGGCGACGAACAGGTCTGGATGAGCCACGGCGACCACGTCTCCGAGATCGCACCGGGGTTCGAGGTTTACGGCACCTCCCCCAACGCGCCTTTCGCGATTACCGCAGATACTGATCGTCACTTCTATGCGGTTCAGTTCCACCCCGAGGTCCACCACACGCCGAACGGCAAGAAGCTGTACGAAAACTTCATCAAGCTGGCTGGTTTCACGGGCGACTGGACCATGGGCGCCTATCGCGAAGAAGCCATCCGCGAAATCCGCGAACAGGTTGGCGACGCGCATGTCATCTGTGGTCTGTCTGGCGGCGTTGACAGCTCTGTCACCGCGATCCTTCTGCACGAGGCCATCGGAGACCAGTTGACTTGCGTATTCGTGGACCACGGACTGCTGCGCAAGAACGAGGCGGCCGAGGTCGTCTCTATGTTCCGCGACAACTATAACATTCAGCTGATTCACGCAGATGAAACCGATCTGTTCCTTGGCGAGCTTGAAGGTCAATCCGACCCGGAAACCAAGCGTAAAACGATCGGTAAGCTTTTCATCGACGTGTTCCAGAAACACGCCGACACGATCGACGGGGCAGAATTCCTGGCGCAGGGCACGCTGTACCCGGATGTCATCGAAAGTGTCAGCTTCTCTGGCGGCCCCTCGGTCACCATCAAATCGCACCATAACGTTGGCGGTCTGCCCGAGAAGATGGGGCTGAAACTGGTCGAGCCTCTGCGAGAGCTGTTCAAAGACGAAGTGCGCGCCCTTGGCCGTGAGCTGGGCCTGCCGGACAGCTTTATCGGACGCCACCCCTTCCCCGGACCGGGTCTTGCAATCCGCTGCCCGGGCGAGATTACGCGCGAGAAACTGGACATCCTGCGCGAAGCAGATGCGGTCTATATCGACCAGATCCGCAAGCACGGTCTGTATGACGAGATCTGGCAGGCCTTTGTCGCGATCCTACCCGTCCGCACCGTTGGCGTGATGGGCGACGGCCGAACCTATGACTATGCCTGCGCGCTGCGTGCGGTGACATCGGTTGATGGGATGACAGCGGATTACTATCCCTTCACCCACGAATTCCTTGGCGAAACCGCCACGCGGATCATCAATGAAGTCAAAGGCATCAACCGGGTCACATATGACGTCACCTCGAAGCCTCCGGGAACCATCGAGTGGGAATGACGCCTTAACACTCTGTCACAGACAGATTTTGACGCCACTGGGTGACTTGACGTAATCTTTCTTTGCGTCAAGTCGGCATGCCAATCAGCCTAAAACACATAAAATATTCAGTTTATTGAATAATTTTCTAAGCTATTGAAAAGATGATCACCCTTGGAGCCTGCTCGGGAATTTGATCAAATTTTTCTTATGACGTTGCGTTACAATTGACCCAATGCGACCTAACCCTCTAGCTTCGCCTTATTATTCTGCCACCACTCATCGGCAATAAGGGAGAACAAGGTGAAACTACTGGGAGGAACGGCGCTGGCCTTGCTTGCGCTAGGGAATGCAGTTGCGGCTGGAGGGATCGAGCGGTCACCTCAATCGACAGCCATTCTGTTCGAAGACGGCAACTATTTTGAGGTCACATATAGCAATGTGAACCCGACCGTCAGCGGTACCGCGACCGCCACCTACGGTGGTGTTGACACCGGCGACATGGCTGAAAGCTACAACCAGCTGAACTTCGGAGCGAAGTTCGAGCTGTCCGAGAAGCTGAACCTTGCCCTGATCCAAGACTCCCCGGTTGGTGCGGACGTCTTCTATCCGACAACCTCGGGAGTACCGTTTCCATTCGCCGGCGCGGGCTCAGATCATGTCTTTTCCGGCGGCAATGCTGACCTGAATTCCAATTCTCTTGCGGCATACCTGCGCTATGAATTGCCCAACAACTTCAGCCTAGTGGGTGGTATTCGTCGTGTATCTGTAGGTGGTGAACTCGGGATTCCGTTCTTCAACAACTACACGCTCGACGTCGAAGACTCGACCGAGATCGGATACTCCGCCGGGATCGCTTGGGAAAAGCCCGAGATTGCAGCACGCGTCGCTTTGACCTTCCACTCGGCGACGGATCATACGTTCGCGTCGACTGAAAATACGAACGCAGCACCGATCCCTGATCCGTTCCCAGATTTCGATGACTTCACCGGTTCGTTCGATGTAACGATTCCGAAATCCGTAAATTTGGACTTTCAGACTGGTGTTGCAGCCGACACGCTCGTTTTTGGCTCTATCCGTTGGGTAGACTGGTCGTCCTTTGACATCACCCCCCCAGGCTACAATGCGTTCAGCGGTGGTGGTTCGTTGGTTGACTATGACGACGACGTGATCACCTACAATCTGGGTGTTGGACGCCGCCTGAACGAAAACTGGTCCATTGCCGCAACAGTTGGACACGAGAAATCCGGCGGTGGCTATGTTGGCAACCTTGGACCGACAGATGGCTACACCAGCCTTGGCCTTGGCGCGACCTACACCAACGGGAACATCAAGATTACAGGTGGCGTACGCCACGTTTGGATTGGCGACGCAGACACGTTTGGACCACCGATCACCGGTATAACAGCAGGCGAAGAACTTGCTAACTTCCGCGATAACTCTGCTTGGGCCTGGGGCCTGCGCGTCGGTTACTACTTCTGAGCCGACTATCCTTCCTGAAAACACGAACCCCCGGGCCTGTGTCCGGGGGTTTTGCTTTGAACAATCCGTTTGACCCAAATTCCTTGCCCCGCTACGACGAAACAAAGGCAAGAAAGGTCCGGGCATGATCTATAACTCTGCAAAGGAATGGCGAGAGGCACCGACAAAGCGCGTGCTGCTGTTTGGCATGTCGGGCCTTGGGAAAACCTATCTTTCGAATGCCTTGCGGGCTTCGGGGAATTGGTTTCACTATTCCGTCGATTACCGGATTGGCACGCGCTACATGGGCGAACACATCGCCGACAACTTCAAACATGAAGCGATGAAGGTGCCCCTGCTTCGCGAACTGTTGAAAAGCGATAGCGTCTATATCTCGTCGAATATCACGTTCAATAACCTGGCGCCCCTGTCGACCTATCTGGGCAAACCCGGCAACCCGGAATTGGGCGGCCTGCCCTTTGCCGAGTACATGCGCCGTCAGGATCAGCATCGCGTGGCCGAGATCGCAGCGTTGAACGACACACCGCATTTCATCGACCGCGCCAAGGCGTTGTACGGCTATGACAACTTCGTTTGTGATTCCGGCGGCTCCATCTGCGAAGTCGTAGACCCCAATGATCCGAACGACCCGGTTCTGAATACACTGTCTGACTCTGTTCTGATGGTCTGGATCAAGGGGTCGGATGATCACACCGAAGAACTGATCCGCCGCTTCACCGCGGCGCCCAAACCGATGTATTACGCGCCCGATCAAATGCACGACTATTGGCAAGGGTATCTGGCCGAAAAAGGCGTGGCCGAAGATAAGGTTGACCCCGATGACTTCATGCGGTGGAGCTATGCCAAGGCCCTGTCGCACCGCCAACCTAGCTATGCTGCCATGGCCGAAAACTGGGGGCTGACGATCACGGCCGAGGATGTGGCCAAGGTAAAGACCGCCGCAGATTTCGAAGCCCTGATCGAACAAGCCCTTGAGGATAAGAGCGCTTAGCCCTATCTCTCGTGTTCTTAAGCCAACCGGAATGACCTGAAATGCCCATTAAACTGCCATCAAACCTACCTGCCTTCGACGTTCTGACGAACGAGGGCGTGATGGTTATGGGCGAAGGCCGCGCCTCGCATCAGGATATCCGCCCCCTGCGCATCGGTCTGTTGAACCTGATGCCCAAAAAGATTCAGACGGAAAACCAGTTTGCGCGGTTGATTGGGTCTACCCCTCTGCAGATTGAGTTGTCCTTGATCCGTATGAGCGAGCACGAGACCAAAAACACCGCCGCCGAACACATGGCCGAATTCTATCGCCCCTTCAGCGAGGTTGAAGCGAGTGGCGAAAAGTTCGATGGCCTGATCATCACCGGCGCCCCGATCGAGCATCTGCCGTTCGAAGAAGTCACCTACTGGGAAGAGCTTCGTCGTATCATGGACTGGACCCAGACCCATGTGCATTCCACCTTCGGCGTGTGCTGGGGCGGGATGGCGATGATCTATCATTTCCACGGTGTGAAGAAGCACATGCTTGATCACAAGGCGTTCGGCTGTTTCCGGCACACCAACCTGTCACCGGCTTCGCCGTTTTTGCGCGGGTTCTCGGATGATTGCGTGATCCCGGTCAGCCGCTGGACCGAGATTTTGCAGTCAGAGATCGACGAACATCCCGATCTGGTCACCCTTCTGGGCAGTGACGAGTCTGGCCCCTGTCTTGTACAGGATGCCAAACATCGGGCGCTCTATATCTTCAACCACTTCGAATATGACAGTGGGACGCTGAAGGAAGAGTACGACCGCGACGTCGCCAATGGCGACCCGATCAACGTGCCGATGAACTATTACCCGGACGACGACCCCTCTCGTACCCCGCTGAACCGTTGGCGCAGCCACGCGCACCTTCTGTACGGCAACTGGATCAACGAGATTTATCAGTCGACCCCCTATAAGCTGGAAGAAATTGGCACTTAGCCTAGCCGTCATTCTGATCGCGGTTTTGGGGGTGACCCAATGGCGCGCCTTCGTGCGTGAAGCACGGGCAATGGCGTCCTATCCGCCAGAAGGACAGTTGCTGACCGTCGATGGCACGCAGATGCACGCCGTGGTCCGTGGCGACGGGCCCGACCTTGTGCTGATCCACGGATCCTCTGGGTCAACGCGCGATTTCACCTTCTCTTTGATGGATAAACTGGCACAGGACTATCGCGTCATCGCCATCGACCGGCCCGGGCTGGGCTGGAGCGATTGGGCAGACAGCGCCGAAACCCTGTCCAAGCAGGCCGAATTGATCCGCAAGACAGCGCAAGAGCTTGGGGCGACCTCTCCCTTGGTGCTTGGGCAAAGCTATGGCGGGGCTGTTGCCTTGGCTTGGGCGTTGGACGCGCCGCAAGACGTGGCCGGACTGGTTTTGCTTGCGACGCCATCGCATGAATGGCCAACGGGCTTGCCTGGGCTTTACAAGGCCACCACAAACCCCGTTGGTCGGACGTTTCTGGTGCCTTTGATCACAGCGTTTGTTCCTCCGTCATACGTGGACTCTCAGGTCGAAGCGATTTTCCACCCTCAGGCGGCCCCGTCCGGGTATCTGGACCACTTCGGCCCAGGCATGAGCCTGCGCCGACGCACGTTCCGCGCCAATGGAGCGCAGCGCAAAGCGCTAAAGGATCAGATTGTCGGTATGGAAGGGAACTACCCCTCGTTGCAGATGCCGATCGAGATTGTGCACGGGACGGCTGACGAAATTGTCGGCCTCGACATTCATGCCGTCAAACTGGCCCACGATGTGGACAGCGCGACCCTGACCCCGCTGGAGGGTATCGGCCACATGCCGCACCACGCTGCCGAGGCCGACGTCGTGCAGGCCATTCACCGCGCGGCAACCCGGGCTGGATTGCGCTAACCGACCAGATCGTCATACTGGTGCGGTAACAAGATACGAGGCCCCAATGACCCTGCCCTTTGACGGTGCAATCAGCGACTTTTTCGAAAACACGGCCCCAGCCGCAGTGCGCGCGGCTATCAAGGCCAATGGCAAGGGTTATATTCTTGACAAAACATACCCTTACGACGAGCCGTTGAAGCGTAAGCCCTATGAAAAACACCTTGAAAAGCTTCAGATCGAGCTGGTCAAACTTCAGGCTCACGTAAAGGCCTCGGGGCAAAAGGTGGCCGTTGTGTTCGAGGGCCGAGATGCCGCGGGTAAAGGCGGCGCCATCAAGCGGTTTCGCGAGAACCTGAACCCCCGCGTGGCACGGGTCGTGGCCCTGTCGAAACCGTCTGACCGGGAAGCCTCTCAGTGGTATTTCCAGCGCTATGTGAACCAATTGCCAGCGGGGGGTGAAATCGCCCTATTCGACCGCAGCTGGTACAACCGCGGCGTCGTGGAAAAGGTCTTTGGCTTTTGTACTGACGATCAACGGACACATTTTTTCAACCAACTGCCCGACTTTGAAAAGATGCTTGTGGATGAGGGAATTCACCTTTTCAAAATCTGGCTGAACGTTGGGCGCTCTGAACAGTTGCGACGTTTTCTTGCCCGCGAAAGTGACCGGTTAAAACAGTGGAAGCTAAGCTGGATCGATGTTGAAGGCCTGAAGAAGTGGGACGAGTATTCCGCGGCCATTCAAGAGACGTTGAACACGTCGCATTCCGACTCGGCGCCTTGGACAGTGATCCGGTCTGACGACAAGAAACGGGCAAGGATCGCCGCGATACAAACAGTCTTGTCCGGCGTACCCTACGACGGAAAAGACGAAGCAGCGATCGGCGAAATCGACCGGTCTATTTGCGGAGGCCCGGACATCTGGGATGGCTAAACGCGGTTATCATCACGGCAATCTGCGTCAGGCGCTGATCGACGCGGCTCTTCCGTTGATCGAAGAGAAAAGTCCGCAGGGCTTCACCCTGTCAGAGGCCGCCAAAGCCGCAGGCGTGACCCCCGCGGCAGTCTATCGCCATTTCCAAGGGCGAGAGGACCTGCTGGTCGAGATCGCCAAGCAGGGTTACGCCATTTTCGCCGATCTGATGGAATACGCCTATGAAAAAGGGCAGCCCTCGGCGCTGTCGTCCTTTGAATCCACGGGGCGTGCTTACCTTGCTTTTGCGCGCAAATACCCGGGCCACTACATGGCGATGTTCGAAAGTGGATTGTCTTTGAACGCCAACCCCGATCTGGCACGTGAAGCTTCACGTGCCAGCGCCGTCCTTGAACGCGCCGCTGCGGACCTGTTGCAGGACATGCCCGCAGACAAACGCCCGCCCGCGGCTATGTTTTCTGCCCATATTTCAGCGATGAGCCACGGGGTTGTTGAACTATATGCCCGGGGAAATCCCGGCGCCCGCGCCCCCTTCCCGCCCGAGGATTTGCTGGAAACCGGTATCGGAATTTATTTGCGCGGCCTTGGGATCCTACCCCCGGATTCATAGGTCAACGAATTACTGTATACACTGGTATACAAATCTGGTCATTCCTCGTCTTTTAATTTATGGTTCGCGCAACGACTCGGACCAACCTACGAGGTTTCCCAATGACCAAAATTAAAGTCGACAATCCAATCGTCGAAATGGACGGCGATGAAATGACCCGCATCATGTGGCAGTTCATCAAAGACAAATTGATCCTGCCGTATCTGGACCTTGATCTGCTCTACTACGATCTGGGCATCGAAGAGCGTGATCGTACCGAAGACCAGATCACAATCGACGCCGCTGAAAAGACCAAAGAAGTGGGCGTTGCCGTCAAATGTGCAACGATCACCCCCGACGAAGCCCGTGTGGAAGAGTTTGGCCTGAAGAAGATGTGGCGCTCGCCCAACGGCACGATCCGCAACATTCTTGGCGGTGTCGTCTTCCGTCAGCCGATCATCTGTAAGAACGTCCCGCGTCTGGTTCCGGGCTGGACCTCGCCCATCGTTGTGGGACGCCATGCGTTTGGCGACCAGTACAAAGCCACTGACTTCACCTTCCCCGGCAAGGGCAAGCTGACGATGAAGTTCGAAGGCGAAGATGGCACTGTCATCGAGAAAGAGGTCTATGACGCGCCGTCCGCCGGTGTGTATCAGGCGATGTACAACCTCGACAGTTCGATCATCGACTTTGCACGGGCCTCGTTCAACTATGGTTTGAACCTTGGCTGGCCGGTCTACCTGTCGACCAAGAACACGATCCTGAAAGCCTATGACGGCCGTTTCAAGGATCTCTTCCAGAAGATTTACGAGGAAGAGTTCGAAGAACAGTTCAAGAAAGCCGGCATCTGGTACGAACACCGCCTGATCGACGACATGGTCGCCTGCGCCATGAAGTGGAACGGCAAATTCGTCTGGGCCTGCAAGAACTATGATGGCGACGTGCAGTCCGACACCGTTGCACAGGGCTTTGGCTCTTTGGGTCTGATGACCTCGCAGTTGATGACGCCCGACGGAAAGATCGTCGAGGCAGAGGCCGCACACGGTACCGTCACCCGCCACTATCGCCAGCATCAGAAGGGCGAGGCGACCTCGACCAACTCGATCGCATCAATCTACGCGTGGACCGGCGGCTTGAAGCACCGCGCCAAACTGGACGAGAACACCCAACTGATGAACTTCGCCGAAACGCTGGAACGTGTGATCATCGATACCGTCGAAAGCGGCCACATGACCAAGGACCTTGCGCTGCTGGTCGGACCTGATCAGGGCTGGCTGACCACTATGGGCTTCCTTGAGAAGATCGACGAGAATTTGAACAAGGCCCTTGTAGGCTAACGCAATCGGGCGGCCATTTGGCCGCCCTTTTCATCTGCCGCGGGTCTTTAATGGCTCTGCCATCTCAAGGATCATCCGGCTGGCAGTCTTCTCAAAAAGACACGGAATGATCGCGTGCACCAAGGCCGCGCAGGCTGCCCCGAACAAACGCAAAGAGAACTTGCCGGCGAATGCCGCGTGCTGAAGATAGGTTTCGTCCACTTTGCGTGGGTGGTTTAGGAAAATCTGAGTGATCATTTTACGCCTCCTGGGATATACGCCCACACTACCTGCCTAAAAGCACCCAAGCTTCCCAAATTCACCCGCGTTTACGTTGTAATTTGCATCATTTCACGCCATATCCTTCATATGGCGATACAATTTGACGACATTGACCGCAAAATACTCAACACTTTGCAACGCGACGCGAGTCTTTCAATGGAAGACCTTGGCGAAACCGTCGGCCTGTCCCGCAACGCCTGTTGGCGGCGCCTCAAGGCGTTAGAGGCCGCAGGCGCGATCAAGGGCCGCGTGGCCATATTGGATGCACCAACCCTTGGATTGCCGCTGACGGTTTTCGTACAAGTCCGCACTCATAGCCACGATCAGGATTGGGCGAAAAAGTTCGCCCGTGCCACCAGCGCAATCCCGGAAATTCAGGGCGTGTTCCGAATGAGCGGAGATCTGGATTACCTTATCCGCATTCAGGCGCGCGACGTGGCGGATTATGACCGGATATACCAGAAACTGATTGCGCAGGTACCATTACAGGATGTCTCGGCCAGTTTCGTGATGGAACATATCAAAGACAGCCACCAACTGTATCTTCCGTAAATCCACCCAAGACTTTTTGAACGAAAGGCGGCACATATAAGCATGTTCTGGCGCGCAGTCCTGTTGTTGATCCTGGTTGCGGGGGCGTCCATTGCCCTGACCTACGCCTTTGGAGCGAAGGTGCTTCTGGCGCTTGGACTGATCCTGTCACAATTGAAGATCATCGGCAGCAAGCTGATGGGGATCGAAGCGCCCGCCATCCTGATCTGGCTGAAAACTCAGGCTGCCATGTTCTTTCGGATCGAGCTTTTGAAAAAGTGGTTCATGTCCTCGATGCTGCCACTGATCATGGGCCCGATGCTGCGCCGGAAGATCGTGCAGGTCCTGACCCGTTATAAAGACGCGGTCAAGCAGCGCTATGACAGCATGCTTGCATGGTATCGCGGGCTGGAGTGGTACGAGAAAACTGTCGCCGCCCTGATTGTTGTCTTCGGGACGATTGGCCTATCGGTCAGTTCGCTTGGTCTGTGGCTGGTCCTGTTTTCGGTCAAGCTTCCGTTCTGGCTGATCGCGGCCAGCACGGCGCTTGGACGGATGATCGTGGCAAGCGTCAGCAAGATGGCTTTCAAGACAATCGCCTTCCTGCAACTTGGCTTTGCTTGGCGACTGGTGCGTCGCTGGCTGCCCAAGGACTATTTGGATCGCAAGCGCCGTTGGGACTTTCGTGTCGCCCGTGCGGTGGTACGGCAACGTCGCCTTACGGTGCGCCAGTTGCATGACAGCAAACACTCACTTTCCATGCGTTTAGCGCTTTTACGCGCGTATTTCCGCACAGAACGCCCCAAAATCGCGTCAGAGACTAATGAAACCGCTCAGACTGATCTTTAAGCTCTAGCCTTTTCTGCGCATGCACGATATGGCCCCGGCAACATCGAAAAAAGGCTTCCCTAATGGATCTGCGCAATATCGCCATCATTGCCCACGTTGACCACGGCAAGACCACTCTTGTGGACGAGCTGCTGAAACAGTCGGGCGCATTCCGCGAAAATCAGGCCGTCAGCGAACGCGCCATGGACAGCAACGACCTGGAGCGTGAACGCGGCATCACCATTCTTGCCAAGGCGACCAGTGTTGAATGGAAAGGCACCCGTATCAACATCGTCGACACCCCCGGCCACGCCGACTTCGGTGGCGAGGTCGAACGTATCCTGTCGATGGTCGACGGGGTTGTCCTGCTGGTTGACGCCGCTGAAGGCCCGATGCCTCAGACGAAATTCGTGACCTCGAAAGCGCTGGCTCTTGGCCTGCGCCCGATCGTGGTTCTGAACAAGGTCGACAAGCCGGACGCAGAAAGCGACCGCGCACTGGACGAATGCTTTGACCTGTTCGCAAGCCTTGATGCGGATGATGACCAGTTGGACTTCCCGCACATGTATGCCTCGGGCCGCTCTGGCTGGGCTGACCATGAACTGGACGGGCCGCGTGAAAACCTGCACGCCCTGTTTGACCTGATCGTCAACCACGTCCCTGCCCCCAAGCAGATCAAGAAGCAAGACGACGATTTCCGCATGCTGGCCACCACTCTGGGCAGCGACCCGTTCGTTGGTCGCCTGCTGACCGGTCGTGTCGAAAGCGGGACGCTGAAAGTGGGCGCTACCGTGCAGGCCCTCTCGCGCATTGGTCAAAAGATCGAACAGTTCCGCGTCACCAAGATCCGCGCGTTCCGTGGACTGGCGATGGAAGACATCGAAGAGGCCGTCGCGGGCGACATCGTTTCGATCGCAGGTATGACCAAAGCCACCGTCGCCGACACGATCTGCGCACTGGCCGTCGAAGAGCCGCTGGACGCCCAGCCTATCGACCCGCCCACCATCACCGTGACCTTCGGCATCAACGACAGCCCGCTGGCTGGTCGTGATGGTAAGAAGGTCCAGTCGCGCGTTATCCGTGACCGCCTGATGAAAGAAGCCGAATCCAACGTCGCCATCAAGGTTACCGACACCCCCGGCGGCGAAGCCTTCGAAGTCGCCGGTCGCGGCGAATTACAGATGGGCGTTCTGATCGAGAACATGCGCCGCGAAGGGTTCGAACTGTCGATCTCTCGCCCGCAAGTTCTGTTCCGCGATGTTGACGGCCAGCGGATGGAGCCGATCGAAGAAGTCACCATCGACGTGGACGACGAATACACCGGCGCCGTCGTTGAGAAAATCACAGGTGCCCGTAAAGGCGATCTGGCCGAGATGAAACCGGCAGGTGCGGGTAAAACTCGTATCGTCGCGCACGTCCCGTCGCGTGGCCTGATCGGCTATCACGGCGAATTCCTGACAGACACCCGCGGCACCGGCGTTCTGAACCGCGTCTTCCACGACTGGGCCCCGCACAAAGGCCCGATCCCGGGTCGCCGCGCTGGCGTTCTGATCTCGATGGAAAACGGCGAGGCCGTCGCCTATGCCCTGTGGAACCTGGAAGAGCGTGGTCGCATGTTCGTTGGTCCTCAGGCCGCCGTTTACACCGGCATGATCATCGGCGAGCATTCGCGCGATAACGATCTGGAAGTGAACCCGCTGAAGGGTAAAAAGCTGACCAACGTCCGCGCCTCTGGCTCGGATGACGCGGTCCGCCTGACCCCGCATATCGAGTTCTCGCTGGAAGAGGCCATCGCCTACATCAACGACGACGAACTGGTCGAAGTGACCCCGAACGTCGTGCGCCTGCGCAAGCGCTATCTTGATCCGCACGAGCGCAAGCGGATGGCAAAGGCCAACCAATAAAACAACAAACCCCGGCTGGAAGCCGGGGTTTTTCGTTTAGGTAAGCAATCCGTAGGCTAGGATCGCGACACCAAAGACAATCGGCGCTCCGATGAAAAGCGCGACCAGATTGTAAAGAAAACTGCCGTATTCCAACTTCAACCGTTCTGTAACCAAATCAACAAGGCCAGCGCTGACTGGAAAAGTGATCAGAGACGTCAGCAATAGCGCGATGAAAAACTCGCCCAACAGAAACTTACCCAGTTCGATCCCTAGAGATTCCAAAATCGATGTGACGATGGCTTCTAGGGCTCTAATCAACGGGGCCTAGTCCTCTGTCGTCTCGACCACAACCAAGTTGCGGTCTGACGCCCCGTTCGCGTGGCTTAGGGCCTCTTGATATTCGGGGCTTTCATAACAGGCTACAGCGGCCTCAACCGTATCAAACCGCACCACGACATTGCGCGGGGCCTCCTGCCCCTCAAGCTGCACATAACGGCTGGCACGCGCAATGAAGGTCCCGCCATGTTTGGCAATCGCGGGACCCGCCAGTTCGGCATATTTGGCATAGCTTTCAGGATCGGTCACGGTGACGTGGTTGATCCAAAGCGCGCCCATACTTAGCCTTCGATCACGGCCTTGGCCGCAGCAATCGCACCGTCAGCGTTCGAGGCATCCTTGGCCCCACCCTGCGCCATGTCAGGACGGCCACCGCCACCTTTGCCACCAAGCTCGACCACGGCCGCACGGACCAAATCGACGGCAGACAGCTTCCCTTTCAGGTCATCTGTCACGCCGGCCGCAACGGCGACCTTGTCGCCATCGGCAATCAGCAGCACCGCACCAGAGCCCATGCGTGTTTTATGCTCGTCGATCAGCGCCGGCAGGTCTTTGCCCGAAACGCCGCTTAGAACCTGCGCCATGAAGGCCACGCCATTCACTTGCTCGGCCTCGGGTCCGGACGCGCCACCGCCGCCCATTGCCAGTTCGCGACGCAGTTGAGCCACTTCGTTCTGAAGGGCCTTGCGCTCATCCGACAGGGCTTTGACACGCGATACGATCTCGGCCGGTTGCGCCTTCAGCATCTGGCCAACTTCGTTCAGGGCCTGCTGTTGCGACACCAGATGATCCAACGCGGCGCCGCCTGTCAGCGCCTCGATCCGGCGGACGCCAGAAGACGACGCGCTGTCGCCCAGAACGACGCACAGCCCGATGTCACCCGTGCGCTTCACATGCGTGCCGCCACACAGTTCGATAGACCATGTTGTGCCCTCATGGCCCTTGCCTGTCTGGGCTTCCCCCATCGAAACCACGCGGACCTCATCCCCGTATTTCTCGCCGAACAGGGCCTGCGCCCCGATACCGCGCGCATCATCAGGCGTCATGATCCGGGTCTCAACCGCAGAGTTCTGGCGGATGAATTCATTCACCCGGCCTTCGACCTCGGCCAGTTCTCCGCCTGTCATGCCCTTGGAATGGCTGAAGTCAAACCGCAAACGATCCTCTGCGTTCAACGACCCCTTCTGCGCCACGTGATCGCCAAGCGTTTCGCGAAGGGCTTCGTGCAGCAGGTGCGTGGCAGAGTGGTTCGCGCGGATCGCGGAACGACGGTCGTGGTCGACACGCAGTTCCAGTGGGTCACCAACAGACAGGGTGCCTTCGGTCGCGGTGATCTGATGCGCGAACAGTTTACCCGCCATCTTCAGCGTATTGGTCACGGACCCAGATACACCCGGCTTCAGATAAGATCCGGTGTCGCCAACCTGGCCACCCGATTCCGCATAGAACGGGGTTTGGTTCACGACCATCCAACCGCTGTTGCCTTCGGTGATTTCCTTAACTTCCGCGCCATCAGCGACCAAAGCCAGGACCTGCCCCTCGGCCACTTCGGTTTCGTAGCCAAGGAAGTCGGTTGCTTCCAACTTGTCCGCCAGATCGAACCAGATCGTCGCGTCTTTGGATTCGCCAGAGCCGGACCAGCTTGCGCGTGCCTTGGCTTTTTGCTCTTCCATCGCGGTGTCGAACCCATCGGTGTCTACCGCGCGACCCTTTTCGCGCAGAGCATCCTGCGTCAGATCAAGCGGGAAGCCGTAAGTGTCGTACAGTTTGAACGCTGCCTCACCCGGCAGGTTCGCCCCTTCCGGCAGTTTATCCAGTTCGTCATCCAGTAGTTTCAAACCGCGATCGAGCGTCTGGATAAAGCGGGTCTCTTCCAGCTTCAGAGTTTCCTCGATCAGCGCCTGCGCCTGCCCCAGTTCCGGATAGGCCGCGCCCATCTTGCCGACCAGAGACGACACCAGCTTGTGCATCACCGGGTCCTTGGCCCCCAATAGGTGCGCGTGGCGCATCGCACGACGCATGATGCGGCGCAGCACATAACCACGACCGTCATTCGACGGCATCACGCCATCGGCGATCAAGAAAGACGTCGACCGCAGGTGGTCCGCAATCACACGGTGATGAACGTTCTGATCCCCATACGGGTCGGTCGAGGTCGCATGGGCCGAGGCCTCGATCAGCGCCTTGAACAGGTCAGTGTCATAGTTGTCATGGCTACCCTGCAACAGCGCGCCGATCCGCTCTAGCCCCATGCCGGTGTCGATCGACTGCATGTCCAGTTCGACCATCGAGCCATCTTCAAACTGCTCGTTCTGCATGAAAACGACGTTCCAGATTTCGATGAAACGGTCACCGTCTTCTTCGGGCGAACCCGGAGGGCCACCCCAGATGTGGTCGCCATGGTCAAAGAAGATCTCGGTGCACGGACCGCACGGGCCGGTCGGGCCCATTTGCCAGAAGTTATCCGAGGTCGCGATGCGGATGATCCGATCTTCCGGCACGCCGACCTTCTTCCAAATCTCAAAGGCCTCATCATCGGTATGATAGACGGTTGTCAGCAGACGCGATTTGTCGATCCCATATTCCTTGGTGATCAACTCCCAAGCGAAAGGGATCGCATCGTGCTTGAAGTAATCGCCAAAGCTGAAGTTCCCCAGCATCTCAAAGAACGTGTGGTGGCGGGCTGTATAACCAACGTTATCCAGGTCGTTGTGTTTACCCCCTGCGCGCACACATTTCTGGGCAGTCGTCGCGCGTACATAGTCACGCTTTTCCACCCCGGTAAAGCAGTTCTTGAACTGCACCATCCCAGAGTTGGTGAACATCAAAGTCGGGTCATTTCGCGGCACCAGCGGAGAGCTAGGCACAACCGTATGTCCCTTGCTTTCAAAATAGTTCAGGAAGGTAGAGCGGATATCGTTCAGACTGGCCATTTTCGCGTCTTTCAGCACGGATTTCGGGTGTTTCAACCCGTGTAGCTTTCTGACGCGGGACTGTCCACTGGCGATGGCCTTCCCGCTTGGCAAGAAACAAAAAACCGGGACACTTGGCCCCGGTTTTTCTTAATACTGGTGATCCAAGGATCAGTCTTCCAGAATGTCCTCTCCCATGGGGGCATCAAAATCCAATCCGTGGGCCGCGCGGATCTTATCTTCGATCTCATAGGCCAAATCTGGATTTTCTTTCAGGAAGGTTTTGGCGTTCTCACGCCCCTGCCCGATCCGCTCATCCCCGTAAGAGTACCAAGCGCCCGATTTATCGACGATGCCGGCCTTAACGCCCAAATCCAAAAGCTCACCGCGCTTGGAAATGCCTTCGCCATACATGATGTCGAATTCAACCTGTTTGAACGGCGGAGCCACCTTGTTCTTCACAACCTTCACACGGGTCTGGTTACCGACAACCTCATCACGGTCCTTGATGGCGCCAATACGGCGGATATCCAGACGTACCGAGGAATAAAACTTCAGTGCGTTACCACCGGTCGTGGTCTCTGGTGAACCAAACATAACGCCGATCTTCATCCGAATCTGGTTGATGAAGATCACCATGCAGTTCGACCGTGCAATCGAGCCGGTCAGCTTGCGCATCGCCTGGCTCATCAGGCGGGCCTGAACGCCAACGTTGCTGTCGCCCATGTCGCCTTCAAGTTCCGACTTCGGGGTCAGGGCCGCGACCGAGTCGACCACAACCATGCTAACCGCCCCGGAACGAACCAGCGTATCGGTAATCTCCAGCGCCTGCTCACCGGTATCGGGCTGCGAAATCAGCAGCTCGTCCAGATCCACGCCAAGTTTCCGCGCGTATTGCGGGTCAAGGGCATGTTCCGCGTCAACAAAGGCACAGACGCCGCCTTTTTTCTGTTCTTCCGCCACGCAGTGCAGCGTCAAAGTCGTCTTACCAGAGCTCTCAGGGCCGTAAATCTCGATGATCCGGCCTTTCGGCAAACCGCCGATCCCAAGGGCGATATCCAAGCCAAGCGACCCGGTCGAGGTCGCCTCGATCTCGGCCACAGGGTTATCGGCGCCCAGCTTCATAATAGAGCCCTTGCCGAACTGCCGTTCGATCTGCGCAAGCGCCGAATCCAGCGCCTTTTGTTTCTCGGAATCTTTTTTGTCTGCCATATCCAGAAGGTTCGCCATTGCCATCGTTTCGATCCTTATTTCACACCCGCCCAAAGGCGGCAATGCTTGCCTGTGTTCACCTCTTGTTCACAAATCTATGCGGACAAAAAGAGAACAAATCAAGGAAATTCTATAAAATTCATTTCAAACCAGTTCGGTTAAAGATTAGTTTAGACGCTATAAACAACCTAAGAGTATCAAGGGCAGTTCACGGCATGATGGTTTTTTGGAGGGCAGGAATCGCCTTTTTGGCCGTTCCGAAAACAGGGACGCATGCCTATCAGGCCGCCCTCGCGGATTCGGCGGATATCATTTTGCGTGGACCTCCGGGCGCGAAACACATGAATGCCCGTAAATTCAATCGTCACATGCGCCCGATTTTGGGTAAGGAAGACGCCAAGAAACTGAAAACCATTGCGGTCATCCGTGACCCTATCGATTGGCTGGGAAGCTGGTACAGATATCGCAGTCGCCCACAGCTTGATGGCCTCCCGAATTCTACCGCGAATGTCTCTTTCGATACCTTTGTCCAAGACTACCTAAGCGATGATCCTCCAGCCTATGCCAGGCTGGGCTCGCAGCTTCGGTTTGTTGGAGACTCAGAGGGCAATGTGATCGTGGACCGCCTGTTCGACTATGCACGTCTAAGTCAGCTAGACAGATTTCTGGAGAAGAAACTGGAGCGGAAGATAATCGCGCCAAGGCTCAACGAATCCCCACAAGGCGACCTGCAGATTAGCGCAAAAGTCGAAGCAAAACTTCGAGAGGAAAGATCAAAGGAATTTGAACTTTATCAAAGCGTTGCAGGGTAAACCTCAATCTGCCTTTGAGATTTCAACCTGCTGCTTCACCGTTTTCGTAAAATCCGCCAATGAGAATGGCTTTTGTATGAAAACAGAGTTTGGCAGGTCACCTTTATTTTCTGTAAACGCCTCTTCGGTATAGCCCGACATAAAGACCACTCGGGTATCGGGGTAAGTCTCTCGCGCTTTACGCACCCATGTGGGCCCGTCATCGCCCGGCATAACCACATCCGTTACAAACAGATCAATCGGGACTGTCGTAACCGCCAACACGTCCAATGCCTGTTCAGCACTTTCTGCTTCCAGAACAGTAAACCCACGCATGGACAGGGCACGCGCCGCAAAGGCCCGGACAGAGGCCTCGTCCTCAACCAAAAGGACAATCCCAGCCCCCTGACCGCCTGCTTCGGTGCTCGATAGAATTTGGCGACGCTCTTCTGGCGCAGCTTTGGCATTTAAACGGGTTTCTTCGACCCTCTGGAAACTTTCCGTCAGGCCGATATCGATCTCGTCAGCTCGGTTCGCAACCTGCTGTGGAAGGCTATTGGGCCGACAATCAGCGCTTCCTCTTCGCACGGGGAAGTAAAGATAGAAACGTGTGCCTTCGCCAGTATTGCTGTCCACAAATATGAAGCCACCGCTTTGCTTAACAATCCCGTAGGCCATGGACAGCCCCAACCCAGTGCCTTTTCCTTGCGGCTTCGTAGTGAAGAACGGATCAAATATCTTGTCGATTTGCTCGGCAGGGATACCCTCGCCCTGATCTTCGACCGAAATAACGACATAGTCGCCAGCGGGGACCTTGGCGCGGTTACGGTGCAAGTCACGAACAAGTTTGCGCACCGAAGTCGAGATTTGAATCTCTCCTCCGTTCGGCATCGCATCCCTTGCATTGACAACAAGGTTCATAATCACCTGTTCGAATTGTCGGCGATCAACCCAGATCGACGCATCCGCGCTGTCGTGGTGAACTGTCAACTTTACGGTTGCCCCGACCAAGCGATCCAGAAGATGGCCCAAATCCTGCAAAGCATCTCGGAGCCCAACCTTCTGAGGCCGCAAGTTCTGCTTTCGGGAAAAGGCCAAAAGTTGTTCGACCAAGGCAGCGGCCCGGTTGGCGTTTTGATGAATTTGCATCAAATCGCCGTAGTCAGGATGCCCTTCGTCACGGCGAAGCAGAAGCAGATCACAATGGCCCGAAATCGCCGTAAGCAGGTTGTTGAAATCATGCGCCACTCCACCGGCCAATTCGCCAATCGCTTGCATTTTTTGGCTTTGGTTGAATTGCGCTTCAAGCTGCTTCATTTCAGTCGCATCGTGCAGCACTGCAATCGCAGACTGGTCTTCCGGGAACAGCGAGCGTCTTAGCGAGACCTGAACAAAGACCTCGCGATCCTCGCGACGCACCCGCAAAACTTCGGAGCTGGCGCCATGATCCGTCTCGATCACCTCGTTCACCCATTCCTTGACGGGACGGCCTAACCCCTCGACGTGATCTTGGAAAAAATGTTCACCCGGCGTCAGGCCCAGCAAATCCCTGCCGACCTGGTTCACCACATCAATTCGCCCCCCCAGTTCGATTTTAAGAATTGCCACAGGAAGACCATCGATCAACGAATCTGCCGTTTCCTTCATCGGCTCTGGGCGGTCGATCGGAGCCAGAAGATAATGCGCCCCACCTCGCTCGGCCGGACGTTTGATAACAGTTACAAATTTTCGAGCGTTCCTGATTTTCAGTTCCTGCAATCCAGGTTCCAGACCCCTATCAGCGATCTCGTCAACCCGAATTGGCTGGCCCCTAAGAAGGGTTCTGGCGGGCCTGTTAAGATACCGGATGACGCCGTCGTCATCTGCCCTAAGCATCGGCAATTCCCAGATAGCGCCCAATTCCTGATCTGTCGGAAGCTTGTCAAACCGCCAAAGCAGGCAACTCCCATTCATCCTTAAAGCGCGAACCATCATCCGCTCGGCAGAGGCAACGGCTGCTTCAACCTCTGCAATGCCTCTGGCAATTGCCGCATCCGTCATCTCGTTGAAGACTTTATCGACATTGGCAAAATATAGGCCCAAGGAATGGCTAAGGTGGTCAACCTCAGCGATCTTGAATTGATCTCGGGCAGCTGGATTTGCATAGATCACCTGCCCCGAGTAGCTGGCGACGATACAGGGCGAGGGGTCGAACGTTAGAAGTGCGTCCGAAATTCGGTCTACATCGACCCGAAAGCGGCGGAACTTGCATCGCAAAGCCATAAGGGCAAGGCAACTGAATGCCGCGGCCACTAGGCCTATCGTATGGGAATCTAGGCCGCGATCGAAGTATTCGAACGCAGCAAAGGCTGCAGTCGCTGAGGCACTCAACAGCACACCCAATGACAGCACTGGTTCGCGAAAGATCGAGCCAGAGATCTCACGTAGTTTAGTTCTGGAAGGCCGCATCAAGGGATCCTGCTTGGAGGCTTCACCTTATCTGGCGACAAAGAGGTAAACAGAAGGTTAACGCTATCGACGTAGCAAGGCCGCATACAGTCCGTCACCAGCTTCGTCGGGATGAAACTGCAAACTGCGCTCTAACGTCCATCCCGGATTGCGCTTCAGAAACGCCGATACTTGATCTTCATTTTCGCAGGCCAGCACTGAACAGGTCGCATAAACAATCCACCCGTCGGGCTGAACCAGCGACGCTGCCTGATCTAGGATATCGGCCTGTATCTGGCACAGCTCTTCAAGGCGCTTCGGGGTCAAAGACCATTTACCTTCGGGGCTGCGACGCCAAGAGCCGCTGCCTGAGCAAGGCGCATCGCACAAGACGCCATCAAAGCCTTCGGCCCTGCCAAGCTGATCGGATTGCAGTAATTTGACTGCGACCCCTGCTCGTTTTGCACGCTCTTTGATGGGGGCCAATCGCTTTGGATCAATGTCATGGGCGTAGAAATCCGCATGGACCCGCGCGGCCATCGCCAAGGTTTTACCCCCGCCACCTGCGCAAAGGTCCAAGATATTCTGCCCCGTCTCGACAGGGACAAAATCGGAAATCGCCTGCGAAGACGCGTCCTGAAGCTCGACCAACCCATCAGTATATGCGGTCGATTGCTGCAAACGCCGAGGGTTGCTGCGGATTTCCAGCGCTGTGTCTTGGGTCGGGTGCGGGACGGTCTCTATCCCGTCATCGGCCAACGAGGCTTGCGCCGAAGGCAAATCCGCCTTTGCGAGATTCACTCGCAGGAAAGTTGGGGCGCGCGATTGCTGGCTGCCAAAGACCTCGGACGCGGCAGCACCCAGGGCCTGAACCACATCGGGCCAAAGCCAGTCCGGGCAATCGACCGCCTCGTCACCAAACATCTCGACGCATGATTCCAAATGGGTCAATTCTTCGGGGGTCAGCGGCGCGGGGGCAAACCGGTCGCCGGTAAAGACCTCTTGCAGGTCAACACCGTCTGCCGACAGAAGCCCGATCATCAGCCCCCTGCCTGTTCTTGCCCCGCCAATCGCAGCAGCAGATCGCATGCGACGGCAGGCGCTGAACACATGGTCACGCACCGCCGCCCGATCTTTGGACCCGGCATAGCGGTTCTGGCGCCCCCAGTTGGTCAGCGCTTTCTCAAGCGGTGTTCCATCGAGATAGCGATCAAGAACCTCGATCGCCGCAGAGACGCGGGCCGCCGGGGTCACTTACATGCCACGATAGTTCGGGCTTTCGCGGGTGATCTGAACGTCATGCACATGGCTTTCCTTCAGACCCGCGCCGGTGATTTTCACGAAACGGCAGTTCTTGCGCATTTCTTCCACAGTCGCGTTACCGGTATAACCCATTGCCGCGCGTAGACCGCCCACCAGTTGGTGGATCACGGCGCCTGCAGCCCCTTTGTACGGGACCTGGCCTTCGATGCCTTCGGGAACCAGCTTGTCGCTGGCCGCGTCCTTCTGGAAATACCGGTCGGCAGAGCCACGCGCCATTGCGCCAAGGCTGCCCATCCCACGATAAGATTTGAAAGAACGACCCTGGTACAGGATCACTTCGCCCGGGCTTTCGTCGGTGCCGGCAATCATGCTGCCAACCATTGCGCAGGACGCGCCCGCCGCAATGGCCTTGGCAAAATCGCCCGAGAACTTGATGCCGCCGTCTGCGATCACCGGAGTGTCCCCCGCCGCAATCGCGCAATCAGAAATCGCGGTCAGCTGAGGCACACCAACGCCCGCCACCATACGTGTCGTACAGATCGAACCCGGGCCAATGCCGACTTTCACAGCATCCGCACCAGCATCGATCAAAGCTTTGGTCGCTTCACCGGTGGCAACATTGCCGGCGATCACCTGAACCTCATTCGACAGCGCCTTGACGCGTGCAACAGCGTCCAGAACGCCTTTGGAGTGTCCATGCGCCGTGTCGACGACAACGATATCCACACCCGCGTCCACCAACGCCTCAGAGCGTTCAAAGCCAGCATCACCAACAGAGGTCGCCGCCGCAACGCGCAGGCGTCCAAGGCGGTCCTTGCAGGCCGTGGGGTTCAGCACCGCCATCTCGGTGTCTTTCAGTGTCAGAAGGCCGGTCAGCTTGCCGTTACCATCATGAACCAAAAGCTTCTCGATCCGGCGGGCGCGCATCAGGCTTTTCGCTTCTTCAAGGTCGGCAGGTTCCGCCAGCATCGCCAAGTCGTTGCTGGTCATCATGGCCTTAACCGGCGTGTCATCCGATTGTGCAAAGCGCATGTCACGGTTGGTCAGGATGCCGACAACACGACCGGCTTCATCAACGACCGGGAAACCCGTGAAGTTATAGCGATCAACCAGTTCCTTGGCATCGGCCAGTGTCTGGTTGGCGGTCAGGGTTACCGGGTTATAGACGATCCCGGATTCGAAGCGCTTCACACGGCGCACTTCCTTGGCCTGCTGCTCGACGTTCAGGTTCTTGTGGATCACGCCGATCCCGCCAGCCTGTGCCATGGCAATGGCCATGCGGGCTTCGGTAACAGTGTCCATCGCGGAACTCAGCAACGGGATATTCATGCCAATCGACTTGGTCACGCGGGTGCGGGTATCGGCCGTGGACGGCAGGACAGAGCTGGCCGCCGGAACAAGCAGTACGTCGTCGAAGGTAAGCGCCTCGCGAATCTCCATGGTGATCTCCTTGGAAGCTTTCGTTTGACGCCTCCCTATTTCACGGGTCGGCACAAAAGGAAAGAGAGAATCCGCCTAAACGCGCGCAGCGTTGGTTTTAAGGGCCAACTGGTTGCTTGCCCAAAGCTTCAATACCCGGGTGGCGATCAGCGGATTGACCCCAAGCGCACCTGCCAAAGACAGGGCCCCAAGAATACCGAAGACCGGAGACAGCGATGCCAGCGACATCATCGCTGAACTGAACGCGGCCAGCGGAAAGGTGAACGCCCCCCAGAACGGCGAAAACCCAGCCACGGTCAGCCAGCGCGTCTTCACCAGCAAGGTTCCAAAGATCGCGATTGCGACAATCCCGAAGGCGAAGGAAAGCAACGTCCATCCCAATAGGCCTGCGGTCACAGTGAAAAGGCTAGCCGGAGCCAGATGGATCGCCAGCGTCGGACGCAAAGGCGGAGGTGTTTCGTTGGTCAGGATATCACGCAGGCTTAGGCCCCAGATCGTCATGGCAACCGGAACAGTTACGCAAAAGATCACCACCGAGAGCTGGCTGTAGCCAAGCGGTTGGGCTGCCAAGATCGCGACGATGAACCCGACATAGCTAAGGTGCCAAACAGGCGTGATCTGGCGCTGTTCTGAGGGCAGCGACAGCAAGTATCGAGTTTTGAACAGCACCAGAACAACGTGCCAGGCCAAACCCGCGAACAAGACCACTTGGGCGACAGAAGTCGAAAACGGCAACAACGCCGCCGCCAGACAATAGATCGAAACGACCATCGCAGCAGTTCCGGCACGTCCCGGCAAGGTCCGGATATCCTCGGCCAGAGTTCCGAAACGGCGGATCAACTTAAGCGAATAAGCAAAGATCGCGAACAAAAGCAAAAGCGTCACAGCGCCGGTAATCAGATCGACAATTGGTCTTGGGATCCCAAAGACCGGGACCCCACGCGAAAGCGCGAGCGCCAATCCCATCAACCCAAGCAATGGGGGGAAAATTGCCGGAGGGACCTGATCGCCAAACCGCGGTTTCTGTGGGATTGCCTGCATACTGCACCTTTTCGATTTAGGCGCAGTTTACGCGATCCCGCCACGGCGGAAAGGCGCGAAATGGTCACACTCGCCTAACCGTTGGCCCAAGGCGCAGGACGTTTCTCCAAAAACGCGGCGATGCCTTCGCGCGCCTCGTCCGTTTCCCAGACATCAGCCAGCCGTTCGATCGTGTCGTCAATCACCGCAGATGAGATCTTCGGACCCAGGCTTCGCGCCAAAGCTTTTGCTGCACCAACCGCGCCCGGAGCGACCGAAAGATAGGGGGCTACTTCGGCCTCGATGGCCTCGTCCACTGCGTTTTCATCAACGACTTTCGACACGACGCCAAGATCAACAGCCTCTGTCGCTTTGAACAACCGCGCCGACATGAAAACCTGCCTTGCACGTCCTTCGCCCATACGCGCCAGCACATAGGGGCTGATCGTAGCAGGGATCAGACCAAGCTTCGTCTCTGTCAGGCCAAATCGCGCCGTGGGCAGCGCCAGCGTCAGGTCGCAGACACAGGCCATACCGACGCCTCCGCCATAGGCTCCACCCTGTACCATGCCGATCAAAGGCGTTGGCATCTCGTTCAGAGCATTCAGCATCATGGCCAGCTTGCGGGCTTCTAACATTCGGGTTTCTCGGTCGGCTTTGATCTGGTCCATCATCCAGCCCAGATCCCCACCGGCACAGAAGGTGTCGCCAGCCCCGGTCAGAACCATCGCGCGGGTCGAGGCCTGCGCCCCAACCGTCTTGGCCAAATCTGTCAGCTCTGCAATCATTTGCGCCGACAAGGCGTTGCGCTTTTCGGGACGGTTGAGCGTCACATAGGCAACGCCGCGATCATCAATCTTTACGTCCAAAGTTTGATAGGTCATGCGGCCTCCTTCAATCCACGCGCAAACTCTGCCGCGTTGGCCAGTGCTTGAGTGTCGATGCATGTGTCAAATCCTAGCGCCTGTAGCCGGGCGACCACTGCTTCTGTTGCAACATTCCCTGCGGCCCCGGGCGCATAGGGGCAACCGCCCAAGCCGCTCACGGCTGCATCAAATGTGCGGATACCTTTGGCCAAACACACTTCGATATTATCCAAAGCGCGGCCCTTCGTGTCGTGGAAGTGACCGGCAAGTCTGGCCGCAGGCACGACCTTCAAAACGGCCTCTAGCATTGCTTCAACTGTTTCCGGGGTCCCTGCCCCAATCGTGTCACCAAGACTGATTTCGTAGCAGCCCATCTCAAGAAGTTTTGCTGCAACCGAGGCGACAGATTCAGGCGCAACCGGCCCGTCATAGGGGCAGTCGGTTACGCAAGACACATAACCGCGCACCGGCATCCCCGCCTCTTTCGCCGCTGTCATTACGGGCGCAAAACGGTCAAAACTCTCAGCGATCGAGCAATTGATGTTGGCCTGACTAAACCCTTCCGAAGCCGAGGCGAAAATCGCGACTTCATCGGCTTTGGCCGCAATCGCGCCCTCTAGTCCGCGCAGGTTGGGCGTTAGCGCTGCATAGCTTATCCCTTGCTTGCGCTCGATCCCTGCAAGAACCGCGGCCGCGTCCGCCATTTGCGGCACCCATTTGGGGCTGACAAAACTGGTGACTTCGATCTTCCGAAATCCAGCCTGAGACAACAGATCGACCAAGGCGATCTTGTCAGCGGTTGAAATAAGCGTTTTCTCGTTCTGTAACCCGTCGCGCGGGCCCATCTCGAAGATCGTGACGTGTTCAGCCATCTTCGGCCTCCAACCGGATCAAAAGCGTATCCTTGCCGACCTGATCCCCTTCGACCACGGTAAGTTCTTCGATTACGCCATCGCGTGGGGCTGTCAGGCTGTGCTCCATCTTCATGGCTTCCAGGACGACCAAACGGTCGCCTTCGGAAACAGCCTGACCCTTCTTAACAGCGACATGGCGGACCAATCCGGGCATCGGCGCCAGAACAGCGTCGCCCCCGGCACCCCCGGCTTGAGCGGCCTGTTTCAGAGGGTCGACGCGGGTGTATTGCTGAACCCCACCCCAGAATACGGACAGATGGTCCCCTTTCAGAACCGTCTTGGCGACCGTCTTAACACCGTTGACCCACCACACACCGTCAGAGTTTTTGACCTCGACTGTTTGATCGGGCAGCTCAACGCGGTAATTGCCCCCGCCCAAGGTCGTTACCCTGGCCGCAACCGGTTCCGCCTCTTTTAACAGGCTGACATCCTGCGCCAGAGGTTGCCAAAGGGCAAACCCCGCGAATGGGTCTTCAGCATTGGTCTGCATGAAGGATACGGCCGCGATCGCATCCGCATTCGGCGTTTCCGCGGGCGCGGTCAAGGCGTCCAAGTCACGCGCGATCAGCCCCGTATCCACCTGCCCTGCGCCAAATCCTTCGTGTTTGGCCAGCGCCGACAGGAAGCCAAGATTGGTAACCGTTCCGCTGACTTCGGTTTCTGCCAGAACGTGCTGTAGGCGGGCCAATGCCTTTTCACGGGTTGCGCCGTGGGTAATGACCTTGGCGATCATCGGGTCGTACCAGGGGCTGATCTCATCCCCGGTTTCTACCCCGCTGTCGATCCGGACAGGACCACGGTTGAAGGCACCCCCGTCGGGAAACTGCAGATGCTCCAGACGCCCGATCGCAGGCAGAAACCCACCCGGAACGTCTTCGGCGTAAACGCGGGCTTCGAAAGAGTGTCCCGTTAGGGTCAGGTCGTCTTGTTCGAACGGCAAAGGCTCACCCGCTGCGACACGCAACTGCAATTCGACGAAATCCAAGCCTGTAACGGCTTCAGAAACGGGATGTTCGACCTGCAGGCGGGTGTTCATCTCCATGAACCAGAAACCATCGGTACGCAGGTCACCCGACCCGTCGACGATAAACTCGACCGTGCCAGCCCCACGATAATTGATCGCCTTGGCTGCATCGACAGCAGCCTTACCCATAGCTGCGCGCACTTCGGCAGTCATCCCAGGAGCTGGGGCCTCTTCGATCACCTTTTGGTGGCGGCGTTGCAACGAGCAATCACGCTCGAACAGGTGAACGACATTACCATGGGCGTCCCCAAACACCTGAATCTCGATATGACGCGGGTTCTGGATGAATTTCTCGACCAGCACTGCGGGGTCACCAAAGCTGGCCTGACCTTCACGCTGCGCACTTTCAAGCGAGGTTTCGAAATCCGCTGGATCTTCGACCAGGCGCATGCCCTTGCCACCGCCACCGGCGCGCGCCTTGATCATGACGGGATAGCCGATCTGATCAGCCTCTCCGGCAAGAAAGGCCGCGTCCTGCCGGTCCCCGTGATAGCCGGGAACGACAGGAACATTTGCTTTTTCCATCAGATCCTTAGCGGCATCTTTTAAACCCATCGCGCGGATCGCGTCAGCCCGTGGACCGATGAAGCTAAGACCTGCGGACTCGACAACCTCGACAAACTCGGGGTTCTCGGACAAGAAGCCATAGCCGGGATGAATGGCCTGCGCACCGGTCGATTTGGCCGCCGCGATAATCTTGTCCGTCAGAAGATAGCTTTCCGCGACAGGGGCTGGCCCAACGCAAACCGCTTCGTCTGCCATACGCACGTGTCTGGCAGTCCGGTCCGCTTCGGAAAAGACCGCGACAGTAGAGATGCCCATTTTGCGGCAGGTGGCGATAACACGACAGGCGATCTCGCCCCGGTTGGCAATCAGAATCTTGGTAAACATGTCGCCTCCTTACATCCGGAACAGGCCGAAACGGGTGTCTTCAATCGGCGCGTTCAGACAGGCCGACAGTGAAAGCGCCACGACCTTGCGGGTCTCGCGCGGGTCGATAATGCCGTCGTCCCACAACCGGGCCGAGGCATATAGCGGATGAGACTGTTCAGTGAACATGTCGATGGTTGGCTGTTTGAAGGCGGCTTCTTCTTCCGCGCTCCATTCCCCGCCAGAGCGTTCGATCGCGTCGCGTTTCACGGTCGCAAGCACGCCCGCAGCCTGTTCGCCTCCCATCACGCTGATCCGAGAATTCGGCCATGTCCACATAAAGTTTGGGCTGTAAGCCCTTCCACACATTCCATAATTCCCCGCACCAAAAGAACCCCCGACCAACACCGTGATCTTGGGAACTTTCGAGGTCGCGACAGCTGTCACCAGTTTTGCACCGTCTTTTGCGATGCCACCAGATTCATACTCTCGACCGACCATGAAGCCTGTGATGTTCTGCAGGAAAAGCAACGGGATTTTCCGCTGGCTGCACAGCTCGACGAAATGCGCCCCCTTCAGCGAGGATTCCGAGAACAATACCCCGTTGTTCGCGATAATCCCGACCGGCATCCCGTGAACATGGGCGAAACCGCAGACAAGGGTCGTGCCATAGCGCTCTTTGAACTCATCAAAGGTTCCTGCGTCGACGATCCGGTCGATCACGACGCGAATGTCATAGGGCGTTTTCAAATCTGAAGGGACCACGTCCAGCATGGTGCTGGGGTCTTCCGCAGGATAGACCACGTCCCGCATCGCAAGTTGGTCCGGTTTCTTAATGTTCAGATTGCGAACGGCTTGCCGTGCAAGGGCCAGCGCATGCGCATCGTCTTCGGCCAGATAGTCGGCAACACCGGACAGGCGCGTGTGAACATCGCCACCACCCAGATCTTCTGCGGTTACGACCTCTCCGGTCGCGGCCTTCACCAGCGGAGGGCCGGCAAGGAAAATCGTACCCTGCTCTTTCACGATAATAGAGACGTCGCACATAGCCGGGACATACGCGCCACCAGCGGTACACGACCCCATCACAACTGCGATCTGAGGAATGCCCGCAGCAGACATATTGGCCTGATTAAAGAAGATACGGCCAAAATGATCGCGGTCGGGGAAGACTTCGTCCTGATTTGGCAGGTTGGCGCCACCGCTATCGACCAGATAAACACAAGGCAGCCGGTTCTGGGCTGCAATCTCTTGCGCGCGCAGGTGTTTCTTCACGGTCAGCGGGAAATAGGTTCCCCCCTTCACCGTGGCGTCATTGCAGACCACCATGACCTCTTGCCCTTCGACCCGACCAATTCCAGCCACGGCGCCGGCACAGGGAACCTGATCATTATACATCCCGTGGGCAGCAAACATGCCAACCTCTAGAAACGGCGAACCGGGGTCCAGAAGGTTTGCAATCCGGTCCCGAGGCAACATTTTCCCGCGCGACAAATGCCGTTCGCGAGCCTTTTCACCGCCACCGGCAGCCGCTTTGGCCGCAGCTTGCTGAACCAAGCCCAAATCTGTGGCGTGCGGGCCCTTTATCTGGATGTCTGTCATCAAAATTCCTCGCGCATTTGCAGCAGTTCGATCGTGCGATCCGCTGTCATTTCCATCAGGCAAGAAGCGCCGGCGATATGGCGCATCGAGCCAGAGCCCCAACGGGCATATTCCAACGCACACTCCGCATCGCGAAATGCGATCCAGGCAATTTGTGTTTTACGAAGGCTGTCCACACGCATCGCATAAGCCGGAAAATAGATTGCTTCGTCGCTGTCCATTTTGCGGTAAACCGCCATGGTTGTTTGATATTCTTGGTTCAGGAACTTGTCCCAAACCTCCATCTCGGCGTGGGTGCAACCGGTCATGCCAAGTGTAGTCTCGCCACCATCTTCGCCAACAATGCAGGCCTGTGACATGGCACCTTTGCATTGAGCCTTGGCTTCAGCCCCCTGCGCCTCGGTATAGCATTGCTCTAGAAGCGATCCGTATTTGGCGATCTGTTCGGGCTGGGCCAAGGCAGGCCCAGCAACCAATCCAAAGATCGCCAAATGGCGTATCATTTCATCGCTCCCATCATTTCGCGACCGATCAGCATCCGACGGATTTCGCTGGTCCCTGCCCCGATTTCCATCAGCTTGGCGTCGCGGAAGATGCGGCTGACTGGGGTTTCGTTCATGAAGCCCATGCCACCCATCGCCTGAACCGCCTGATGCGCAACAACCATCGCCTCTTCCGAGGCATACAGGACGCAAGCCGCAGCGTCTTGGCGGGTCACCTCGCCACGATCACAGGCCTTCGCGACCTCGTAAACATAGGCGCGGGCCGAGTTCATCTTGGTGTACATATCGGCGATCTTGCCCTGCATCAGTTGAAAGTCCCCAATGGGCTTGCCGAACTGCTTGCGTTCCGCAAGATATGGCATCACCTCATCAAGACAGGCCGCCATGATGCCGGTACCGATGCCCGACAGGACCACTCGTTCATAGTCGAGCCCCGACATCAGCACGCGAACGCCTTTGCCTTCTTCACCCAGAACGTTCTCGAAGGGCACTTCGACATCTTCGAAGATCAATTCTGCCGTGTTGGAGCCGCGCATCCCCAGCTTGTCGAAATGTGCAGACGTGCTGAACCCTTTCATCGTCTTCTCAACGATAAAGGCGGTCATGCCTTTTGATCCCGCCTCTGGGTCAGTCTTGGCATAAACGACAAGCGTGTCAGCATCAGGACCGTTGGTGATCCAGAACTTGTTGCCGTTCAGCGTGTAATAGCCATTCTTCTTCTCGGCACGCAGCGACATGGAGACGACATCAGACCCTGCACCGGTTTCCGACATGGCCAAAGCGCCGACGTGTTCCCCCGAAATCAGCTTCGGCAGGTATTTGGCCTTCTGCTCATCTGTCCCGTTCAGCTTGATCTGGTTCACACACAGGTTCGAATGCGCCCCGTAGGACAAGGAAATCGAAGCGCTGGCACGCGCGATCTCTTCCGTCACGATGACATGAGCCAGATAGCCCATGCCTGCCCCGCCAAACTCGTCGGGCACGGTGACGCCCAGAAGACCCAAGTCTCCCATTTCGGCCCAAAGCTCGTTCGGGAATGCGTTGTCCTTGTCCGTCTTGTCCGCGATCGGTTTGACGCGGTCCTGCGCCCACCGATGCACCATATCCCGCAATGCGTTGATCTCATCGCCCAGGTCGAAGCGCATAGTTGCGTTGAACATGGGATCCTCCTCGCCATTAATGAACGCTTGTTCATTAAATGACATGAGTTGCCGATTCCTGCAATAGGGAAAGAAAAAGGGGGGCCGAAGCCCCCCTAAGTTTCGCTGATAAGGTTCAATATTAGATACCGCTCGGTGATTTTTTGCCTGCGACCTTATCCGCGTCAGGGGCGAGCGCACCCGCCCCGGTGACCCTTAGGAACAACCAGATGTTGCTCCGCAGGTATTGCATTTCATGCAGGTGCCGTTGCGAACCAGCGTGTAGTTACCGCAGTCGCCGCACGGATCGCCTTCGTAACCCTGCATCTTCGCCTTGACCCGTTCGTCCATGGTGACGGCACCAACAGCGGTTTCGACTTTGGTTTCTGTCACCACAGCCTGCACAGAGGCGACCGGATCGGTGGCCGTGTTCAGCGCAGCAGTACTGGACGCCCCACCCTGCAGAACCACCAGTTCTTGCGGGACGCGGTTCCGCAGATAGCCGCTGGACGCCACTTGCTTCAGCACGTCGATCGGGCTGGAACCTGCGCTTTCCGGTACTTCGGTGAAGTTGCGCTTGCCCTCTTCCTCACCGCGACCAAGGTCGTCGAAGTGCTGGCCGCCAGGCTTCACATGCGCCAGATCGGTGCGATCCAGATAGCTGATCGCCAGCTCGCGGAAGATGTAGTCCAGGATCGAGGTCGCGTTTTTCACGCTGTCGTTGCCCTGAACCATGCCCGCGGGTTCAAACCGGGTGAAGGTGAAGGCTTCGACGAACTCTTCCAGCGGAACACCATATTGCAGGCCGACCGACACGGCGATGGCAAAGTTGTTCATCATCGCACGGAAGCCAGCGCCTTCCTTGTGCATGTCGATGAAGATTTCGCCCAGCTTACCGTCACGGTATTCACCGGTCCGCAGATAGACTTTGTGCCCACCAACGATGGCTTTCTGGGTGTAACCACGGCGACGTTCCGGCAGCTTTTCACGCTCGGACTTGATGATCTCTTTGATCACCACCTTCTCGACGATCTTCTCGGCCAGAACAGCGGCCTTTTCCTGCGTCGAGCCGCTTTCAAGGATCTCTTCCGCCTCTTCATCGTCTTCGATCAGGGCAGCGGCGAGCGGCTGCGACAGTTTCGAGCCGTCGCGGTACAGCGCGTTCGCCTTGATGCCAAGCGACCAAGACAGTTCGTAGGCCTTCTGGCAGTCCTCGATCGTTGCATCGTTCGGCATGTTGATCGTTTTCGAGATCGCACCCGAGATGAACGACTGCGCTGCAGCCATCATGGTGATGTGGCTGTCCACGGACAGGAAGCGCTTACCTTTCTTGCCGCACGCATTCGCGCAGTCGAAGACGTTCAGGTGCTCTTCCTTCAGGAACGGCGCGCCTTCCAGCGTCATGGTGCCGCAAACGTGGTCGTTGGCCGCGTCAATATCGGCTTTCGAGAAGCCCAAGTGACGCAGAAGGTCGAACGACGGGTCGTTCAGCTTCTCGGTCGGGATGCCCAGGGTGCCGGCGCAGAACTCTTCACCCAGGGTCCACTGGTTGAAGACGAAGCGAATGTCGAACGCAGTCGGCAGTGCGGCTTCGATCTTGTCCAGCTGCACTTGTCCGAACCCATGACCCACCAGCGAGGTGTGGTTGATCACCGGGGCGTTGCCCAAGGTGCCATGACCCACAGCGTAAGAGATGATCTCTTCGATCTGGGCCGAGCCATAACCCAGCTTCTCAAGTGCCGCGGGAACCGAGCGGTTGATGATCTTGAAGTAACCGCCACCGGCCAGCTTCTTGAACTTCACCAGCGCGAAGTCAGGTTCGATCCCGGTGGTGTCGCAGTCCATGACCAGACCAATGGTGCCGGTCGGCGCGATTACGGTGGATTGCGCGTTGCGATAGCCCCACTTTTCACCCAGCTCCAGCGCGTTGTCCCAAGCCAGTTTTGCCAAGCGTACCAGACGCTTATCCGGGCAATTCGCGTGATCCAACGGTACTGGCTTCACGGCCAGATCTTCATACCCTTCGGTGTTTCCATAGGCCGCGTTGCGGTGGTTCCGCATCACGCGCAGCATGTGCTTCGAGTTACGGGCATAGCTTGGGAACGGACCCAGCTCTGCGGCGATCTCGGCCGAGGTTTCATAGCAGACGCCGGTCATGATCGCGGTCAAGGCACCGGTCAGGGCACGGCCCTCGTCGCTGTCATAGCCCAGCCCCATGTTCATCAAGAGGCCGCCAATGTTGGCATAGCCAAGACCGGTTGTACGGAAGTCATAGGACAGCTGCGCAATCTCTTGGCTGGGGAACTGGGCCATCATCACCGAGATTTCCAGCGTCAGCATCCACAGGCGGGTCGCGTAGATATAGTCGTCCGCGTTGAACTGGCCGTCGTTATAGAAGGTCAACAGGTTCATCGACGCCAGGTTACAAGCCGTGTCGTCAAGGAACATGTACTCCGAACACGGGTTCGAGCCGCGAATTTCGCCATCTTCCGGGCAGGTGTGCCATGCGTTGACGGTGTCGTGGTACTGGATGCCCGGGTCGGCACAGGCCCATGCGGCGTGGCCAACCTGTTCCCACAGATCGCGGGCCTTGATGGTCTTGGCAACGGTTCCGTCAGTCCGGCGCAGAAGTTCCCAGTCGCTGTCATCACGAACAGCCTGAAGGAATGCGTCGGTCACGCGGATCGAGTTGTTCGAGTTCTGGCCAGCAACGGTACCATAGGCTTCCGAATCCCAGTCGGTGTCGTAGGTCGGGAATTCGATGCTGTCATAGCCCTGCTTGGCATAATCCAGAACGCGCTTCACGTAAGTCTCTGGGATCGCGACCTTTTTGGCTGAACGGATTGCGGCTTTCAGAGACTCGTTCTTAGACGGATCCACCGCATCTTCGCTAGAGCCATCCCATTCGCGGATCGCGCCGAAGATGTCGTTCAGACGCGCTTCGTGCATCTTGGAACCAGCGACAAGGCTTGCCACTTTCTGCTCTTCTTTCACCTTCCAGGTGATGAATTCTTCGATATCGGGGTGGTCTGCATCACAGATCACCATCTTCGCCGCACGGCGTGTGGTGCCGCCCGATTTAATGGCGCCCGCTGCACGGTCACCGATCTTCAGGAAGCCCATCAGGCCCGAGGATTTACCACCGCCCGACAGCGCCTCGCCATCGGCGCGCAAGCTGGAGAAGTTAGTGCCGGTGCCCGACCCGTATTTGAACAGACGCGCTTCACGGACCCACAGATCCATAATGCCGCCGTCGCCAACCAGATCGTCTTTCACCGACTGAATGAAACACGCGTGGGGCTGCGGGTGCTCATAGGACGATTTCGACTTGGTCAGTTTGCCGGTCTTGTAGTCGACGTAATAGTGACCCTGCGAGGGGCCATCGATGCCGTATGCCCAGTGCAGACCGGTGTTGAACCACTGCGGAGAGTTCGGTGCGGCACGCTGCGTGGCCAGCATGTAACGCATTTCATCAAAGTAGACGCGCGCGTCTTCTTCGGTCGAAAAGTATCCGCCTTTCCAGCCCCAATACGCCCAAGCACCTGCCAAACGGTCGAAAACTTGTTTGGCAGAGGTTTCGCCACCGAAACGCTCGTCCTCTGGCAGCTCTTCCAGAGCTTTCTCATCCGGGACCGACCGCCACAGGAACTCCGGCACGCCTTTCTCACGAACTTTCTTGAGGCGCGCCGGGACCCCTGCCTTACGGAAATACTTTTGTGCGATCACGTCCGAGGCAACCTGGCTCCACGATGTCGGAACCTCGAGGTTGGGAAGGCTGAACACAATCGTGCCGTCGGGATTACGAATCTCTGACGAGGTTTCAGTAAATTCCAAAGCACCGTATGCGCCGGTTTTGCTTTTCGTGAAATTGCGTTCAAACTTCATGACGTGCCCCGTCGTTAATCGTTTCTTGTCACCGCGAGGTTTCCCCTCGGCTAAATTCCCTTGATACGCAGAGACTAAACGACACCGATCGCGTGAATCTCACGCGAGACACAGACTCGCCCCACTCAGACGAGCTAGATCTTGGTAATCTTATCCCTGCTGCAGCCGCTCTCACTATATCTTGTGGTTGAGCCGCGAACCCCTACAAACTGACGTATCCACCCATAGCTGGTCAACGAAAAAATTTCACATTTCGGCGGGAAAATTCTGTTGACCGGAAGTGGTTTTTGAACCGAACCGAATCGTAAAGTGATTCACTAAATCATTGCCTAAAAATACACCAATTAGTGGCCAGCGAGATTTTCGCACACAATATATAGACTTAGCGTAGAACCTTGAGAAATAGGATGAATTCCTTCTGCGCTGCAGAGAGGGAATTCGCCTATTTCTTGGAAATGGTCGGGACGGCAAGATTCGAACTTGCGACCTACGGTACCCAAAACCGTCGCGCTACCAGGCTGCGCTACGCCCCGACTTCGGCCGCAGTCCTATCCTGCAAAGGAGAGAAAGAAAAGGCTCTATTTTAAGTGCGCAGAGAAAGATCCATTTTGACGTGCCTCAGACGGAAATACCCTTATTTTCCGCAAGGCCAAACTGCGCTGCGCTGGTCAAAGGCCTCGTGACGCAACACATCGCCTACTTCCAGACCCAACCGGCGAGACAGCCCTCCGTTGATCTCAAGCACGGCTAAGATGTTGTCCCCGCCGGGAATCGGTGTTTCGTCCAGCGGGATGGCGTTTTCATGGATTCGCGCAATTGTCCCAGTCGAATCGACGAAAAGCATATCCAGCGGGATCAGCGTGTTCCGCATCCAGAATGCGACGGATCGGGGACTTTCATAGACGAACAACATACCAGCGGCGTTCGGCAGCGACTCGCGAAACATCAGCCCCTGTGCCCGCTCATCCTCATCATCGGCAACTTCGATGTTGAAGCGCGCTTTCCCAAAGTCACCTTTGATCGTGACGACAGACGGGCTGCACCCGGCAAACGCGGGTGTCGAAAGGCCTGCAATTAGAGGAAAAAGAAAGGCTAACTGCCCGAAGATCGATCCAACGCGCTTTCCCATGGTTTCACCACCGTGGCCATCCGGCCTCTTTTACCATCAACAACGCGCAGGCACACAGCCTCGCCCGGTTGCAAATCAGCCAGACCCGAACGGCGCAAGACCTCAACATGCACGAAAATGTCATCGTCATCACCGAAAATATTCGCAAACCCGAATCCTTTGGCTTTATCGAACCACTTCACCCGCGCCGGTTCCAGCGGTAGTGAGTCGTCGTCGGCAAAGTGCCCATCCGTGATTTCAGCCAGTGGAGATTGATCGGCAGGTTCAGGCGGGTCAATGTGCAAGACCCGTGTCGCCTGAACACCGCGGTCGGTCTTCTGAACCTCGATGTCTATCCCGGAATCATCCGCGACAGAGCTTTGACCGAAGTTGCGCAAGACATTGGCATGCAGAAGGATATCGGGGCCTCCGCTGTCAGCTACCACAAACCCGAAGCCCTTTGTCGGATCGAACCACTTCACACGGCCATGTACCGAGGTGGTGCTATTATCCATGGGGTCGTCCAACGCTAAAACACCTTACGCTGCGCATATCCCTTGCGCTCAAAATGACTGTCACGACCGGGCTTTCAAGCTATCCTTTTGAGAAGAACGCCTTACAACCCATTAAATTTATTAGTATTCAGGGGTTTAGCCGCTCGATATTCCAAGCGTCCCCAACTTCTTTTCGCGTCCACCGAAACCTGTCGTGCAACCGAAAGGCTCCGTCTGCCCAAAATTCTATCTCAAAGGGTTCGATTCGATATCCACCCCAGAATGGCGGCCGATCCGGATCTGTCCCTTTTTCCAAGGTGACCTGTGCCACCTTGGCCATCAAACTGGCCCGCGATGCCAGCGGCTTTGACTGGTCCGAGGCCCATGCCCCTAACCTACTCTTTAATGACCGCGACTTGTAATAAGCATCGGCCATTGGCCCTTCTTCTCGCGTGACGCGACCACGGACACGAAGCTGCCGTCTAAGCGACTTCCAGTGTAACACAAAGGAAGCAAAGCCAGAGTCCTCTATTTCCGTAGCTTTAACGCTACCATAATTAGTGTAAAAAACGAAACAGTCCGGTTCAATGCTCTTCAAAAGGACCATTCGCACGTTAGGTCGGCCGTCCGCATCAACGGTCGAAAGCGCCATTGCATTGGGGTCATTGACCTCTGAAGCCTCGGCCTCGCTTAACCAGCTTTGCGCGATCATAAAGGGGTCTTCCCCTGCGAATATCCCTGTTCTGTCCGACATAGAGGCCTCTTGAGTAGTGCTTGTTGTGGGTCAGGCGATTTCCGGTCGCTACTTCGCGCGCAGATTGCTTCACTCTTGAAGCAAGGTGTCAGATCACCTAAACCCGATCTCAATGAAAACATGCTCTAGGGATGAAAGATGTCAAGCAACCTGATGCAAGGAAAACGCGGCCTGATCATGGGTCTGGCCAACGACAAATCCATCGCTTGGGGCATCGCCAAAGCCTGTGCTGACGCGGGCGCTGAGCTGGCTTTCTCGTACCAAGGGGATGCGTTGCGAAAGCGGGTTGGACCGCTGGCGGCGCAACTGGGCTCTGATCTGGTGATCGAATGCGACGTGACCAACACCGAGTCCATGGACGCCCTGTTCGCCGAACTCGAAGCCAAGTGGGGCAAACTGGATTTTGTTGTCCACGCGATCGGCTTCTCGGACAAGTCTGAACTGCGCGGCCGCTATGTCGACACCAGCGCCGAGAACTTCCAGATGACCATGGACATCTCGGTCTACTCTTTCACAGCCGTTGTGCAGCGCGCTGAAAAGCTGATGACCGACGGCGGCTCCTGCCTGACACTGACGTATTATGGCGCAGAACAGGTTATGCCCCATTACAACGTTATGGGCGTGGCGAAAGCCGCACTGGAAGCTTCGGTCAAATATCTGGCAGAGGATCTTGGCAAAGACGGCATCCGCGTAAACGCGATCTCGGCTGGCCCGATCAAAACACTTGCCGCCAGCGGCATCGGCGATTTCCGCTATATCCTGAAGTGGAACGAGCTGAACTCGCCCCTGCGCCGCAACGTGACACAGGACGAGGTCGGCAAATCGGCGCTCTACCTGCTGTCCGATCTGGGTTCTGGCGTCACGGGTGAGAACCTGCACGTCGATGCTGGTTACCACGTGGTCGGCATGAAAGCCGTCGACGCCCCGGATATCGACGCCGTCACCGGGCGCAAATAAGAATAGATTTGGGCGGCGACTAGCCGCCCGCAATTTGATAGTGCCGCCCGGTCATCTCGACCTGCGGCACTTTCTTTTTGGTCTCGAAAGCTTGGTAAGCCTCTGCGATTTCAGACCAAAACCCATGCCACCGGTGCCCTTCAGCCTTGGCCAGGCGCCTCTCTGTCATTCGGAACGGAAAGGCATGAACAGGGACATGGTCCTGCCCTGCTCGCAGCGCGGCTTCGACCATCACATAGATCTCTTCAATCGCCGGATCGGTCATCGCGTAGCACCCGATTGAAACGCAGGCCCCATGCACCATCAGAAACGACCCCGTGCGCCCATGCGCGCGGTCAAACGCGTTTGGAAAGCCCAGATTGAAGGACAGATGATAGGACGACCAAGGGTTCAGGCTGTCCTGGCGCACTTGATAGAACCCTTCGGGCGCTTGCCGGTCCCCTTCTCTTAGCTTCGGGCCAAGCCCACCAGAGTAGCGGCAGATCGGATAGGTCTTGAACAGGTCATAGGTCTCGCCGTTGCGCACCCATACCTCTAGCTCGGCTTCTTCCTTAAACAGGCGCAGATACAGATCAGAGCCAAACTCCAACCCTGCCTCGGCCAATGCAGACGTCAGAATTGGTCGCTGCTCAGCACGGATTTCTGCAATCGGGCGTTTCGGCAGATCAATGACCGGCGAACGGTCACGGAAAGAGATCATGGCGATCGCCCCGACCGCACTGAACACCGCGAGCCCCAAAATAGCCCTGCGAAGAAGACGCATATACCCTGCCCTTTTTGTTTTCCTATACATGCGCATGACGCTTGACGATTGCCACCCCCGGCCAGACAGCTTATCTCTGACCTGCGAAAAACTGCTTATAAGAAGAGAGTCACTCATGTCCGAACGTCTGCCACACGAGAAAGGTTTTCACGTAAGCTGGGATCAGGTGCACCGAGATAGCCGTGCGCTTGCTTGGCGGCTGGACGGGCGCGGCCCGGATAATGGCGAATGGAAGGCCATCGTTGCGATCACCCGTGGCGGCATGGCACCGGCCATGATCGTGGCCCGAGAACTGGATATCCGCGTGATCGACACCATTTCGGTCAAATCCTATAGCCACCAAGACCAGTCCGAAGCCAAGGTGCTGAAAGCCCCCGACCCCGAAATGATCGGCGATGGCCGCGGTGTTCTTGTGATCGACGATCTAGTCGACAGCGGTAAGACGCTGGAACTGGTGCGCGAGCTTTATCCGAACGCCCATTTCGCAACCGTCTATGCCAAACCAAAGGGCGAGCCGCAGGTCGATACGTTCATCACCGGCGTTAGCCAGGACACGTGGATTTTCTTCCCTTGGGATATGGCCCTGCAATATGTCGAGCCCTATCGCGGTAGCGACTGATCCAAGACGGTCGCCAAGCGCTTGCGGCTACTTGCGCTTGGCTCTACACAACTTGCACTGAATTCAAACTAAGGACCTGCGTATGTCTGGCGAAAAGAAAAACAGCCTTGGGAAAATGGCCTCGGGCGTCCTTCTGGTTCTGCTGATCGTGGGCCTTGCAGGCTTTGGTGCCACGAACTTTGGTGGCGCGAACACGGCCATCGCGACTGTTGGTGACGAAGAAATCACCGTCACCGATTACGGGCTGGCCCTGCAGTCTGCGATCCGCGCACGCGAGGCTGAAACAGAGCAATCGCTCAGCTTCATTGAAGCCCAGAACATCGGCCTGCCGGCCGTCGTGCGCTCGCAACTGATTGCAGAAGCCGCGCTGGACAACACCGTGACCGGCATGGGCCTGTCCATCGGCGACGAGGAAGTCCGCCGTCAGGTGCTGGCATACCCCGCATTTCAGGGCATCGACGGGCAGTTCGACCGCGAAAGCTATCGTTTCTCGCTAGAGCAGATCGGCCTTAGCGAGTCCGAGTTCGAAGAACAAATCCGCACCGACACCGCGCGTAGCATTCTGCAATCCGCTGTTGCCTCTGGCGTGCCCCATTCGGTTCAGTCTGTGGACGCAATGTTCAACTATATGTCGGCCCGCCGCAGCTATAACCTGTTCACGCTGACCGCCGATAACCTGTCGAGCGAAATCTCTGAACCCACCGATGCAGAGCTGCAAACCTACTACGAGGAAAACGCCGCTGCTTTCACTGTGCCCGAGGCGCGTGAAATCACCTATGTGTGGATCACGCCTGACATGATCGTGGATCAGGTTGAAGTCGACGAAACCCTTCTGCGCGAACTCTATGATCAGCGCATCGATGAGTTCGTTCAGCCGGAGCGCCGCCTTGTCGAACGACTGGTCTTCCCGGATCAGGCCGCTGCCGACGATGCGGCCGCGCGCCTTGAAAGCGGCGAAGCCAGCTTTGACGATCTGGTCACTGAACGTGGTCTGGAACTGGGCGACGTCGATCTGGGTGATGTCGGGGTCGATGACCTTGGCGCCGCCGCTTCGGCAGTCTTCGGAATGGCAGAGCCCGGCACAACCGGCCCCCATGCCAGCGATTTCGGCCCGGCCATCTTCCGCATGAACGCCGTTCTGGCCGCTCAGGAAGTCACTTTTGAAGACGCCCGCAGCGACCTGTCGCTAGAGGTTTCTCTGGATCAGGCCACCCGTATCATTGCGGACATGACACTGGAAATCGACGACCAGCTCGCCGCTGGCGCCACCTTGGAAGAGCTGGCCAAAGACACCGATATGGAGCTTGGTCAAATCGCCTTCCACGAGGGTGTGACCGATGGAATCGCCGCTTATAACAACTTCCGCGAAACGGCCGTCGAACTGCGTGAAAGTGATTTCCCCGAGCTAGCCGACCTTGAAGACGGTGGCATTTTCGCGGCTCGCCTGAACGGAATCGCCCCGCCAAACCTGCAGCCGCTGCAAGACGTGCGTGACGAAGCCATCGAAGGCTGGACCCGCGAAGAAACCGTACGCTTGCTTCAGGAAGAAGCGATTGCAATCAAAGCTAAGCTGGAAGCCGGAGAGAACGCTATCTCTGTGGGCTACCCGGTTGAGCTTTTCGAAGGTCTGACCCGCTCTGGCGTGTCGCCGCTGATCCTTTCGGAAGATCTGTTTGCGGCCGAGATCGGTAACATCCTGATCAAGGCAGACGGCGATCAGGTTTACGTCGTTCAACTTAAAGAGATCCTGCCGCCGGACACCGAAGACACCTCGACCGCGCTGCTTCGTCAGCTGTGGGAACAGCAAAGCGCGCAGTCGCTGACGCAAGACCTGTTCTCGATGTTCTCGCAGTCGCTGCTGAACGACGCAGAGCTTAGCCTGAACCAGGCCGCGATCGAAGCGGTCCACACACAATTCGTGCAATAGGTTTAACATGGCCACCCTGACACCATCCTTCGCAGAGTTTCAAGAAGGCTTTGACGAGGGAAAGACCCAATTGGTCTATGCCCGCCTGGCCGCGGACCTTGATACGCCGGTCAGCCTGATGCTGAAACTGGCCGAGGCACGCAAAGACAGCTTCATGCTGGAATCGGTCACCGGTGGTGAAACGCGTGGCCGTTATTCGATTGTTGGAATGAAGCCGGACCTGATCTGGCAGTGTCATGGGGAAGAAAGCCGGATCAACCGTCAGGCACGCGTTGATGCCGAGGCGTTTGAACCGCTAGAGGGCCATCCGTTGGACACCCTGCGGGCGCTTCTGGCCGAATGCCGGATCGAGATGCCCGACGACCTGCCTGCCGTTGCGGCTGGCCTGTTTGGCTATCTTGGCTACGACATGATCCGTCTGGTCGAGCACCTTCCAGACGTAAACCCCGACCCGCTTGGCCTGCCTGACGCGGTGCTGATGCGCCCAACCGTTGTTGCGGTTCTGGATGGGGTTAAGGGCGAAGTTACCTTGGTGTCACCCGCATGGGCCAACAGCGGCTTGTCCGCACGCGCCGCATACAATCAGGCGGCAGAACGTGTCATGGACGCGCTGCGTGATCTGGAGCGGGCCATTCCGGACGCCAGCCGCGATCTGGGCGAGATATCTCAGACCAACGAAGCCGTCTCGAACTTCACCAAAAAGGGCTATCTGGCCGCGGTGGAGAAGGCCAAGGAATACATCCGCGCCGGGGACATTTTTCAGGTTGTTCCGGCTCAGCGATGGACACAGGACTTCCCGCTTCCGCCTTTCGCGCTTTATCGCTCGTTGCGCCGGACCAACCCGTCGCCCTTTATGTTCTTCTTCAACTTCGGCGGTTACCAAGTCGTCGGCGCAAGCCCGGAAATCCTTGTCCGCCTGCGCGAAGAAGAGGTCACCATCCGTCCAATCGCAGGCACCCGTCCGCGTGGGAAGACTCCGGAAGAAGATCGCGCATTGGAAGCGGACCTGCTGGCCGACAAAAAGGAACTGGCAGAGCATCTGATGCTGCTGGACCTTGGCCGCAACGATGTTGGCCGCGTTGCCAAAATTGGCACGGTTCGTCCGACCGAAGAGTTCATCATCGAGCGTTATAGCCACGTGATGCATATCGTATCGAATGTGGTCGGCGAAATTCGCGACGACCAGGACGCGCTATCGGCCTTGCTGGCGGGCCTGCCCGCAGGCACCGTTTCGGGAGCGCCGAAAGTGCGCGCGATGGAGATCATCGACGAATTGGAACCCGAAAAGCGCGGCGTCTATGGCGGCGGTGTGGGCTATTTCAGCGCCGATGGCGACATGGATATGTGCATCGCCTTGCGGACCGCTGTGATCAAGGATCAAAAGCTGTACATCCAAGCCGGTGGCGGCGTCGTCTATGACAGCGACCCCGAGGCGGAGTTCCAAGAGACGGTGAACAAGTCCAAAGCGATCCGCAAAGCCGCTGAAGATGCGGGCCTGTTTGCCCGCAGCGGCAATAGCTAATCGCTGACTTCGGTCTACTCCACGGCCTTCAGTACGGCAGACAACGGAACAGCCTGAACACCGCTGGAGGTGCTACCGCTTAGCGCCCACTCCAACAACGTGACATAGGTCCACGGATGGGTGTGTGCATAGACAACGGCAGCGCCGTTTTGCGAAGCGTCGAATACAGCCTTGTTCAACGCAAAACGCTGCTTGGCGGCGTCGTCGCCCTCTGCGTCCAGCACGCGCGACACGGAAACGACAGGCACGTTGGTGCCCTCGGCCAGTTGCTCTGGTCGGACAAGACCTTTGCCCGATGTCACCAAGCCATGCCCGGTTGTCGCCGCAGCCTCGACCAATTGACGCATGACCGGACGCGAAATGGTTTTCTCCATTTCCGGCATCAGTGCCACTGTGGATGGAACTTTGGCCATGTATTCAGCGACTGTTCCCGCGACATCCCCCGAGACACCAGTTGACGGCAATTCCGTCGCCAATAGCACGACTTCATAACCGGCGTCGCGATAGGCCTGCGCTTGTTCTGCAGCACCTTCCTGAGTTGGATCAACCGCGAAGGTGATCGGCATACGAACGTCTTTCCAAGCAGGCAAAGCAACCCCACCTTGTCCGACATCGCGAAGAACGACCGCCAAAAGGGGAATATCGGCAGCGATCTCGAACTCTTCAGCATTCGCATCCAGTGCCCGGGTGAACACCTCTGCTACAACTGGCTCTGCTTCTTCCGTTGCTTCTGGCTCCGCTTCGGCCCCAACAGACGGCAGACGATTGACGGCAACCTTCGGCTCTTCAGCCTCTTGTGGCGCGGCGCTTTGCTCTTCCTCTGATGCCGGTGATTCTTCTACAGGGGTTTCCGCTTCCGGTGCGCTCTCTGCTTCGGCTTCCACCGGTTCCGAAGCGGCAGGCGCCGGTGTGGCAACAACAAGATCAGTCACATCTGGCAGCACCACTGGAGATTCGGGTGCAGGCGGTGCTTGCGGTGCGGGAACGGCGGGGCTGGGTAAGGCTGGCTCGTTGGTCAAGGTGTTGCCAGGCGCTGCTTCAACCGAAGGCGCACCACCTTCGGATTGTTCTTCGACCGCATCGTTCACGGTCGGGACCGCCACGCTTTCGGTGTTCGCTAAAGGCGCCTCATCATCAGCTTCGGGAAGCTGCGCTGGCTCAATGGTGATCTCTGGCTCCGCTTCAGGCTGACCAAAGGCCGACCCGGTCCCTAGTTCGACAGTTGATTGGACCCCAGTCGAACGCTCTGGCGTCGGTTCAGGATCTTCAGCTGGTTCAACCGTTACAGACTGCGCCGTAAGCGTCTCTGCCTGCCCCTGAACAGGAAGCGGGCTTGCGTCACTGGCTGGAGCTGGCGCTCTCGTAATAGTGCGAAGTGGCGAAACAGATGAAATAATCAGCAAAAAGCACAACGAGACGATTAATCCCATGATCACTCCGCCAAGGAAACCTTTGCCCATCATTTGCCTCCGTCAAATTACCGCTTTTAGCTGGTTCTCTTACCACCGGATTGGGCTGTCTGCCCTTGACCCCATGGCGATGCTCTGAACATGTATACCGCGACCAAGGCCAGCGGGTCACCCCTAATTCACGAAAGGCGCAAAAGATGCTGCTGCTGATCGATAACTACGACAGTTTTACCTACAACCTAGTTCATTACCTGGGCGAGTTGGGTGCGGATGTGCGCGTCGAGCGTAACGACTCTTTGGATGTACAGCAGGCCATGGCGCTGAAACCCGAGGCGATCCTGCTTTCGCCCGGCCCTTGTGACCCGTCGCAGGCGGGTATTTGCCTTGCGCTCACGAAAGCAGCGGCAGAGACCCGAACACCCCTGATGGGCGTCTGCTTAGGCCACCAGACCATCGGCGAGGCCTTTGGTGGGAAGGTCGTTCGCGCAGGCGAGATTGTGCACGGCAAGATGGGAACGATGCATCATGACGGGACTGGCGTCTTCGCTGGCCTGCCCTCGCCGTTCGAGGCCACCCGCTATCACTCTTTGACGGTAGAGCGCGAAAGCCTGCCCGATTGCCTAGAGGTCAACAGCTGGCTGGACAGCGGCATGATCATGGGATTGCACCACAAGGAACTGCCGATCCACGGCGTTCAGTTCCACCCTGAATCCATTCGCTCTGAACACGGGCACAAGATGCTTCAGAACTTCCTCAATCTGGCCAAAGTGAAGGCAATGGCATGAGCGACGCGCTGAAACCCCTGATCGGTGCGGCGGCCGAACGCGCCCTGACCGGCCAAGAGGCCGAGAAAGCCTTCGACATCCTTTTCTCGGGCGAAGCGACACCAAGTCAGATTGGCGGCCTTCTGATGGCCCTGCGGACCCGCGGTGAGACCGTGGATGAGATCGCCGGTGCAGCAACGGCCATGCGCCGCAATTGTGTTCCGGTCAAAGCACCAGCAGGTGCGATTGACATCGTCGGCACGGGTGGCTCCGGCAAAAAGACCCTGAATATTTCGACCGCGACTATCTTCACCGTGGCAGCCTGCGGCGTACCCGTCGCCAAGCACGGCAACAAGGCAGCGTCTTCTCTGTCTGGCGCCGCAGATGCGCTTGGCCAGATGGGCGTGAACGTCATGGTCGGCGCTGATGTCGTCGAAGAGGCGTTACGAGAGATTGGCGTCGGTTTCATGATGGCCCCGATGCATCACCCCTCTATCCGCCACGTCATGCCGTCGCGCATCGAACTGGGCACGCGCACCGTGTTCAACATCCTTGGCCCCCTGACCAACCCCGCAGGCGTGAAACGCCAGCTGACAGGTGCCTTCTCGCGGGATTTCATTCGCCCGATGGCAGAGGTTCTGGGCAAGCTGGGTTCAGAAAAAGCGTGGCTGGTGCACGGCTCGGATGGAACGGATGAGATCACCATCACTGGCATCAGCTATGTCGCCGCACTGGAGAACGGATCGGTGACAGAGCTAGAGCTTCACCCAGAAGAGGCTGGCCTTCCCGTCTACCCGTTCGAAGAAATCAAAGGCGGCACGGCCGAGGAAAACGGGGCCGCCCTAAGGTCCGTTCTTTCCGGGGACAAAGGGGCTTATCGCGACTGCGTCCTGTTGAACGCGGCAGCCGCCCTGCAACTTGCCGACAAGGTTGATAACCTGAAAGACGGTGTCGCAATGGCGGAAGAAGCCATCGACAGCGGCGAGGCGATGGCCCGCATCACCGCTTTGGCAGAGATGACAGCAGGTCACTGATGCAATTCGACCTGTCGCGCCTTGGCGACTGGTCGTCGCTTCCGTTCTTCGATGACGCGTTGCCATCCATTGCTTCGGCACTGGCAACGGACAGCCGAACAATCCTGCCACCCTCGGCGCAGGTTTTCGCGGCGCTTGAACGCACCCAGCCAGACGCTGTCAAAGCCATCATCCTTGGTCAGGACCCCTACCCAACCCCGGGTCATGCACACGGTCTGGCCTTTTCGGTAGAACCCGACGTTCGCCCCCTGCCCCGATCCCTGAACAACATCTTCAAGGAATTGGCCGACGATCTGGCGTTTCAGCCTTCCAACGGCGACCTGCGCCCTTGGGCCGACCAAGGGGTACTGCTGCTGAACACCGCGCTGACCGTCCCGGCGGGCGAAGCCGGTGCTCATGCCAAACTTGGCTGGTCGACGCTTGTCGAGCAGGTTCTGCAACGTCTCGACGATCATCCTCGCGCCTGCCTCCTTTGGGGCAAGCACGCGCAAAAGCTTGGGGCGCATCTGCACAACCCCGACCATTTGCGTATTGAAACCGCCCATCCCTCGCCTCTTTCTGCCAGACGCGGATTTTTCGGCTCTCGCCCCTTTTCACGGGTGAACGAGTGGCTTATCGCAAGAGGGGACACACCAATCGACTGGACCGGCACATCATGAGCGCAACCATTCTGGACAAAATCAAAGCCTACAAGCTGGAAGAGGTCGGCGCCGCGAAGGCCGCGAAACCACTGGCCGAAATCGAGGCAGAGGCAAAGGCCGCAAGCCCGACCCGGGGTTTTGCGAATGCTCTGATCAAGGCCTCCAAGGACGGCTATGGCCTGATCGCCGAAATCAAAAAGGCCAGCCCTTCAAAAGGTCTGATCCGTGAAGATTTCAATCCGCCAGAGCTGGCCAAGGCATATGAAGCTGGCGGCGCAACCTGTCTGTCCGTTCTGACTGACACCCCGTCGTTTCAAGGCGCGCCAGAGTTTCTGACCGAAGCCCGCAACGCCGTTAGCCTGCCCGCCCTGCGGAAGGATTTCATGTACGACACCTATCAGGTGGCCGAGGCCCGCGCATGGGGTGCTGACTGTATCCTGATCATCATGGCGTCGGTCTCAGATACCCAAGCGGCAGAGCTGGAAGACGCCGCCTTTGGCTGGGGCATGGACGTACTGCTAGAGGTCCACGACGCCGAAGAGCTAGAGCGCGCCAGCCAGTTGAAATCGCCGCTGATGGGCATCAACAACCGGAACCTGAACACGTTTGAGACCACGTTGGACACCACGCGTACCCTTGCGCCGAAAGTGTCCTCGGATCGTCTGGTGGTCTGCGAAAGCGGACTGTTCACGCCTGAGGACCTTGCCAGCATGGCCGAGGTCAACGCTCGCACCTTCCTGATCGGCGAAAGCCTGATGCGGCAGGCAGACGTGGCAAGTGCCACTCGTAATCTTCTGGCCAACCCCGTGAAAGGAGCCGCCTGATGTCGGAACTGACTCATTTCGATGGTAAGGGCGATGCCCATATGGTGGACGTGTCCGAGAAGGACGTGACAAGCCGCGTAGCAATTGCCGCCGGGTCCGTCAAAATGACGGCCGACACGCTTGCGATGATCACCGAAGGTCGCGCCAAGAAAGGTGACGTGCTGGGTGTTGCCCGTCTGGCTGGGATCATGGGCGCCAAGAAAACCGCCGACCTGATCCCGCTGTGTCACCCTCTGCCGATCACCAAGGTCGCAGTAGAGCTGACCCCTGATCCTTCGCTGCCCGGCGTACAGATCGAAGCGACGGTAAAAACCACCGGCCAGACCGGCGTCGAGATGGAAGCTTTGACTGCTGTTTCGGTCGCCGCCCTGACCCTTTACGACATGGTGAAAGCGGTCGAGAAAAGCATGGTCATTTCCGATATTTCGCTGCGGATGAAAGACGGCGGCAAGTCGGGCCGATACGAGGCCAACGAATGATCTCTGTCGACGAGGCCCTGGCCAAGGTCTTTGCCCTCGTCGACCCGACCGAGGTCGAAGAAGTCCCCCTGCGCAATGCCGCGGGCCGGGTTTTGGCAGAGGACGTCTCGGCCAAGCGCGACCAACCACCCTTCAGCGCCTCGGCCATGGATGGCTATGCGATCCGGCGCGAAGACCGGGTCGATGGCAAAACACTGACCCTGATCGGGGAAGCGGCCGCAGGCTCAGGATTTGACGGCACAGTATCGGCAGGTCAGACCGTCCGCATCTTCACCGGCGCCCCGGTGCCCGAAGGCGCGGATCACGTTGTAATTCAGGAAGACGTTTCGGCCGTCGGCGACCGGATCACTCTGGTGAACTCTGAAAGCGACGATAACGGCAACATTCGCCCCGCTGGCGGAGATTTCAGGGTCGGTGACACGATCAGCTCACCCAGTTTGTTAAGTCCGGAACTGGTTGCTCTGTTGGCCTCTATGAACATCGACCGTGTTCCTGTGCGTCGGAAGCCCATCGTCGCAATCATCGCAACCGGGGATGAGCTGGTGATGCCTGGCGAAACACCCGGCCCCGACCAGATCATCGCGTCCAACAACTTTGGACTGAAAGCGCTGTGCGAACGCGCCGGTGCCGAGGTCAGAATGCTTCCCATTGCGCGGGACAACGTGGCCTCATTGACGAAGGTTCTTGAACTCACCGAGGGTGCAGATGTGGTCGTGACCATCGGTGGCGCGTCGGTCGGTGACCACGATCTTGTAGGAGAGGTCGCCGCCCAGATGGGAATGGAACGCGCCTTCTATAAGATCGCGATGCGCCCCGGCAAACCTTTGATGGCGGGTCGCCTTGGGCAGTCGGCCATGCTGGGCCTGCCGGGAAACCCTGTATCCTCGATGGTCTGTGGGCATCTGTTTCTGCTTCCGCTGCTGCGCAAGATGCTGGGGTTGGGCGAAGCCGCCGCCCCGCGTGTTTCGATGAAGCTTGCAAAAGACCTGACACCCAATGGCCCGCGCGAGCACTATATGCGCGCCACCACCGATGGCGCATGGGTGCAGGCATTTGATCGTCAGGACAGTTCCTTGCTTTCCATCCTTTCGAAGGCCGACGCGCTGATCGTTCGTCCGCCACATGACGGGCCGGTCAAGGCAGGCGAATGGGTGGACGTTGTACGCCTTTAACCCGGCATTGTTGACACAAAACAAGAACACGCGTAGAACAAAGGGGACACAAGCCCCGAACAACGCGGGGCGCGCCATGAGGGGAGCAGCCCATGTTAACGCGCAAGCAACTGCAACTGCTGGAGTTCATCAACAAACGCCTGCAGCAGGATGGTGTTCCGCCTTCCTTTGACGAAATGAAAGACGCGCTGGACCTTCGGTCGAAGTCCGGCATCCACCGTTTGATCACCGCTTTGGAAGAACGAGGTTTCATTCGGCGCCTTGCCCACAGGGCCCGCGCGATTGAGATAGTGAAGCTACCAGACAGCCTTGATAAGGGCGGGTTCAAGCCGAAGGTGATCGAAGGCGATGCACCGCCGCCACCGCCTGCAAATGCGATTGCGGTCGACAGCCTGCATGCATTGGAATTGCCGGTCATGGGCCGGATCGCCGCGGGCACACCGATCGAGGCGATCAGCGAAGTTTCCCATAACGTGACTGTTCCGGGCTCGATGCTGTCGGGTCAAGGCAGCCATTACGCTCTAGAGGTCAAAGGCGACTCGATGATCGACGCCGGAATCAACGATGGCGACATCGTTGTGATCCGTGAACAAGTATCCGCCGATAATGGTGAGATCGTTGTCGCCTTGGTTGAAGGTCACGAAGCGACTTTGAAACGCTATCACCGCAAAGGAAACATGGTCGCCTTGGAAGCCGCGAACCCAGCCTATGAGACCCGCATGTTGCGCGGTGATCAGGTTAAGGTTCAGGGGCGTCTCGTCGGCCTGATCCGCAGCTACTGAGCCCAAGGGCGCCCCGCGCGCCCTTCATTCGCTCTGACGAAGCGCGGTTTCCCATTATTGTCATAAACGGCAATGGCCCCTGTGCGGGCCAATGTTCGGCGGTCCAACAGGCTGCACTTCCCATTCGGGCGATCACGGATCCACTGTGGCACAATCAGCCAATCGGCTTGCTGACATGCAGGGTCTAGTCGTTCTCGCCAACCACGCCCTTTCAACAAGACTACAGATTTTCCTAGCACTTCGGTCTGAACCCAATTCGGATCTGGGCCCCAGTCTAGCCTTGCATGCGCTATGACCGGGTTTCCCGCGTCACCGTCATTCTCAAGCCAGCTTCGGGCGGAAAACCCGTCGCCCTTCGCTTTGCTCAACGCGCGCCCGGATGGGGTCATAACACCGTAGAGGCTTGCGGTGTCGGCGATCAGCATAATGGGCCGGTCCGAAATGCCCCACAAACCGACAGCGATTGCGCAGGGTATGAACCCGGCCAAGCGCAGGGCCCCACGCCAGATGATCACGAACAACCCGCCAAGCGCTATCAACGGCAGAACGGCCACGTTGGGCGTTGTCACCGGCCATATCGCGCCCTCCAATGACGACACCCACTGCGCAACGTACAAGATCCACTCGATACCCCACCCCATCAGGGTGAACCCCACTTTCCCCAAGCCAAGCGGAGCAAGCCCCAACCCCAGAACGGCAGACGGAATAACCAAGATCCCCATCAGAGGGACCGCCAGCAGGTTTGCCAGAAGGCCAAATTGTGCAACCTGATTGAAATGGGCCGCCGCGAAAGGCGCAGTCGCTGCGCCTGCGACTGCAGAGGAGATCACAGTTCCCAATATAGGGCGCGCCCATTTGGGGGACTGCGGCCAGTGATCAGGCCAGTCTTGTAGCGCACCAAATACGGCAACCAGCGCTGTCGTGGCAGCAAAGGACATCTGGAAGCCCGGCTCGACAAGGCTTTCGGGCTCTAAAAACAAGATGATCAGCGCGGCAATCGCGACAGACCGCAAGGTGACTGCCCTTCGATCTAACAACACGGCAAGCAACATTACGGCCACCATGACAAAGGCGCGTTGGGTAGCGACATTCGCCCCCGATAAAGCCAAATACCCCGCCGCCGCGATTAACGCGACTAAGGCGGCGATCTTCTTGCTGTTCACGCGAAGGCCAAAAGCTGGCCAGAGGGCGAATCCAGCCCGCGTCAAGGCGAAGACAAACCCTGTCAGCAACCCCATGTGCAGCCCAGAGATTGCAAGAAGGTGCGCAAGGTTAGAATCTCTAAGATTATCCAACCGCTCTCGTGAAATGCCCGACCTATCCCCTGCAAGGATCGCCGCCGCAAAGGCGCCTGTTTCACCCGGCAATTGTTTATGCAGATAAGACGACAACGCTTGGCGCTGCTTCGCGACTGGCAAACTGTCAGCCTTGTCCGGGAGGATTTCGACCTCGCCCCTGACATATCCAACGCCACCAAGCCGGTCGAACCACGCATGCCGTTGAAAATCAAAACCTCCCGGCTCGACCGGCCCTGAAGGCGGCGACAAATTTGCCGTCAGGCGGATGCGCATCCCCGCCAGCAAAGGTTGCGAAGGCAATGGACCATGAAGCGACACCCGCAGTTTTGCCGGCATCGGCCCAGAGAGTTTTGCGATGATCACGTTGTCCAAGGTCAGGCGCGGCGCATCCGACAAGGATCGGTCGACGCCAATCAACCTCCCCTCGACCAAACTGTAGGTGCGATATTCCAAAACCGGGGCGGCAACGGTCTGCGCCCGGACAGAGATCAGAACGACCCCCAGAAGGACGAAACCAATAGCACAAAAGACAGGGGCGACAGAGCGCGCCCAAATGCCAAGCGTCAAAAGAAACAGCGCGAGGCCCGTAAAGATCATCAGGTGACGCGAACCCGGTTCCCAGGGCAATTGAAAGTAAATGCCGATCCCGCAGGCAAGTGCGACGGGCACCCATAAAAACAGGTGACCGCGTTGCGCCGCAAAGAGATCACCTGGGGCCATGGCTTGTTCTTGCGCCTGCGATTGCTTAATCAGGCGCCAACGCTACGACCAACAAAGTTTCCAGAAGGTTAATCCTCATGTCCGACGCCCCCGTCGTCACCCGTTTTGCCCCCTCGCCGACCGGCTACCTGCACATTGGCGGCGCCCGCACAGCCCTGTTCAACTGGCTTTATGCACGCGGGAAAGGTGGCAAGTTCCTATTGCGGATCGAAGATACTGACCGCGAACGTTCTACACCTGAAGCGACCGACGCCATTCTGAAAGGTCTAGAGTGGCTGGGACTGGACTATGACGGAGAGCCGATCAGCCAGTTCTCTCGTGTGGATCGCCACGCAGAGGTTGCGCATCAGCTTCTGGCCGAGGGCAAAGCCTATAAATGCTACGCCACTCAAGAAGAGATTGCTGCCTTCCGTGAAGCAGCAAGGGCCGAAGGAAAATCCACCCTCTATCGCAGCCCCTGGCGCAGCGCTGACCCGGCAACCCACCCGGATGCCCCCTATGTCGTGCGCATCAAGGCACCGCGGGACGGCGAAACCGTCGTACAGGACGCCGTTCAGGGCAAAGTCGTCACGCGCAACGAATTGCTGGATGACATGATCCTGTTACGTTCGGACGGCACACCGGTCTACATGCTGGCAGTTGTCGTTGATGACCATGACATGGGTGTGACCCACGCGATCCGAGGGGACGATCACCTGAACAACGCTGCGCGTCAGATGATGATTTACGACGCGATGGGATGGGAAGCGCCCGTCTGGGCCCATATTCCCCTGATCCATGGTCCCGACGGCAAAAAACTGTCGAAACGCCACGGCGCGCTTGGTGTCGAAGAATATCAAGCCATGGGTTATCCGGCCGCAGGTATGCGCAACTATCTGGCCCGTCTGGGGTGGAGCCACGGGGATGATGAATTCTTCACCGACGCGCAAGCACGTGAGTGGTTTGATCTGGATGGAATCGGCAAGGCGCCGGCGCGTCTGGACTTCAAAAAACTCGAGAATATTTGCGGGCAACATATGGCGGCGGCAGATCATGCTGCGCTGCTAACAGAATTTGAAACATTTTTGTCAGCGACCGGGGCGTCTCCGCTTACTGCGACACAAAGAACCAGCCTCAGTGCGGCCCTGCCGTTTCTTCAAGGCAGTGCGAAGACCTTTCCTCAACTTGTTGAAAAGGCTAATTTTATTTTGGCATCCCGTCCGTTGGAACGCGACGCAAAAGCAGAAAAAGCGCTCGACACGGTATCCCGTAGTATACTGAAACAATTGACGCCGCAGTTGCAAAATGCTAGCTGGGACCGCGAAGCGCTAGAGGCGACTCTCAACGGGTTTGCGGAAGCTAACGAATTGAAGTTCGGCAAGCTTGCAGCACCACTCCGAGCAGCCCTCGCAGGGCGAGCAGTCTCGCCTAGCGTGTTTGACATGATGTTGGTTTTGGGCCGCGAAGAATCGCTGGCCCGGATCGAAGACGCGCAGGAATAACAGGTCACTGTCATCCCTGCGAACCACACAGGTCGGGGCCATCCTGCCCCGATCTTTCCTACGAGGGGATAGATACCATGGCTGACAGCCCAAAAACTGCCACGCTGACGATCGGCGAAAATAGCTACGAATTGCCGATGAAAAGCCCAAGTGCTGGGCCTGATGTAGTTGATATCTCCAAGCTGTATGGTTCCGCAGGTGTGTTCACGCACGACCCCGGCTTCACCTCGACCTCGTCTTGTGAATCCACCATCACCTATATCGATGGTGTGAAGGGTGAACTGCTGCACCGCGGGTACCCGATCGACCAACTGGCCGAGAAATCGCACTATCTGGAAGTCTGCTTCCTGCTGCTCTACGGCTATCTGCCGTCCAGCGTCGAGCTTGAGAAGTTCGAAACCACCATTACGCACCACACCATGGTGCACGAGCAGATGGGCAACTTCTTCCGTGGTTTCCGCCGAGACGCACACCCGATGGCGATTATGACCGGTGTTGTTGGTGCGATGTCAGCCTTCTACCATGACTCGACCGATGTGAATGACCCGCGCCAGCGTGAGATCGCTTCGCACCGCCTGATCGCGAAAATGCCGACCATTGCCGCCATGGCGTACAAATACACCATCGGTCAGCCTTTCGTGTATCCGCGCAACGATCTGGACTATGCGTCCAACTTCCTGCGCATGTGTTTTGCCGTTCCTGCCGAGGACTATGAGGTCAACCCGATCCTGTCCCGCGCCATGGACCGCATCTTCACCCTGCATGCCGATCACGAGCAGAACGCGTCGACCTCGACTGTACGTCTGGCCTCGTCCTCGGGTGCGAACCCGTTCGCCTGTATCGCCGCTGGCATCGCCTGCCTGTGGGGTCCGGCTCACGGTGGCGCAAACCAGGCGTGTCTGGAAATGCTGCGCGAGATCGGCACCGTCGATCGCATCCCTGAATTCATCGCCCGTGCGAAAGACAAGAACGATCCGTTCCGCCTGATGGGCTTCGGTCACCGCGTCTACAAAAATACCGACCCGCGCGCGACGGTTCTGAAGAAATCGGCCGACGAAGTGCTGGAGCTTCTGGGTGTCGACGACAACCCGCTGCTGCAGGTCGCGAAAGAACTGGAACAGACTGCTCTGAACGATCCGTACTTCGTCGAGAAGAAGCTGTTCCCGAACGTCGACTTCTACTCGGGCATCATCCTCGAGGCGATGGGCTTCCCGACCTCGATGTTCACCCCGATCTTCGCGCTGTCGCGCACCGTTGGCTGGATCAGCCAGTGGAAAGAGATGATCTCGGATCCAGCGCTGAAAATCGGTCGCCCACGTCAGCTGTACACCGGAGAGACCCTGCGCGATTACGTGGAAATCGAAAACCGCTAATTCCGGTTCTCATAATACGAAACAGCCGCCCAATCGGGCGGCTGTTTTCATTTGCGACGGCGGCGTTTTCGGTGAATCGGAATCTGCGCCTCATTTAACACCGTGATCATCGGATGATCTGGGTGATCTGCGCCATGTCGCTCTGCAAGCACTGCCGCACTTGGGGCCATGTCATCATGTGGCAGGGATACAGCCCAATCCAGAAATATGGTTCGACAATCCTGAAGCGTAATGTCGGGGATCTGGAAGGACTGGGCGATCAAGCCTCTGGGGTCATGTGTGTCGTCGGTCATTTGGAGGGGTCACCAAGAGCCTGCGTGATGGTCGCCCCAGCCTCGGCTGTGACGCTGTTCAACGTTTTGGACAACTTGTCCAAGTCATCGACCTCGCATGTTTGAAGTACAAACCGCAAGCTGCCCTGCCCCAACTTGTCTGGTGTGATTTCGCTGTCACTTAGCAGTTTCGAGGCGATCTGAAGTTTGCGCAGCAATGTATGCGCGCGGTTCAATATCTCTGCCTGTTCGGCACTCGGCCATCCGCCGGCGACAGCATCTTCCAACTGTTCCGTCGGACGAACCTGAGTGCTCGCCGCCAACAACGCCCCGGCAGAGGCAACCAACTCGATATCGGTCAAATTTCCGGGGCCGTTCTTGGCATCCCAAACGCCCGTGCCGGGCTTGGCATCGGCAAGGCGGGTACGCATATCACGCACACCTTCCAAAACATGCTCTGGATTGCCTTTTTCGGCCAGCAGAAGGCGGCGGAATGCCTCGACCACCTGCGCCAGATCGGGCGAACCCGCAACGACACGCGCGCGCGTCAGAGCAAGATGTTCCCACGTCCATGCCTCTTCGCGCTGATACAGCCGGAAGGACTCCAACGAGGTTGCCACAGGCCCTTGATTGCCCGACGGCCGCAGGCGCATGTCGACCTCGTACAGCTTGCCTTCGGACATCGGCGCGGACATCGCAGTTACCAAGGCTTGCGTCAGTCGGGCGTAATATGTGCGCGAGGCCAAAGGCCGTCTTCCCTCAGAACTATCAACGCCCGCCGGGTCATAGATCACGATCAGGTCCAAATCGGACCGCGGGGTCAGGCGCCCTGCCCCCAAAGACCCCATCCCCAGAACGACCGCACCATTACCCGGGGGTGGCCCGTGTTTTTTAGCGAAATTATCGACAACTACAGGCCATAGAGCCGCCAGAATAGCCTCTGCCAGATCAGCATATTCGGAAGAGGCCTCTTCCGCAGAAACCAGCCCGCGCAAAAGGTGCACACCAATCCGGAAATGCCACTCTTTCAGCCAACGTCGCGCCGTGTCGAGCTTGCGCTCATAGTCGTCGGCCCGCCCCATTGCTGCGGACAATTCCTGCACCAATGGTTCGAGGCCGGGCCATGGTGCAAAGAAGTCCCCGCCGATCACCGCATCCAGAACGCTGGCATTACGCGACAGGTATTGAGACAGCTCTGGCGCGATCGACGTGATATCGATGATCAGATCGATCAGCTGCGGATTTGCTTCGAACAACGAAAACAGCTGCACACCGGCAGGAAGACCCGACAAGAACCCGTCAAACGCGGTCAGCGCCTCTTCCGGGCGGTCGGAATCTGCCAGTTTTTTCAAAATTCCGGGGCGCAGGCGGTTAAAAATTTCGACCGCACGTTCAGATCGCAACGCGGGATAGCTTTGCCAGCGCTCAACCACTTTGGCGGTTGCCTCGGGAATGTCGATCAAAGCGTTCTGGCCGGGTTGCGAGGGCTCAAAGAAGTCCTCTGTCAGGTCTGCGACCCGTTCTAGTCGCTCGGTCAGTTCATCGCGAAACGCCTGCGTATCGCCATAGCCCATAAACCGTGCGATCCGGTCTACACCTTCAGCACTTTTGGGCATGGTCTGCGTTTGGGCGTCTCCGACCATCTGCAGACGGTGCTCCAGCTCTCGGTGGATACGGTAGTCTTCGGACAGCTGTTCGCTGACGGCCTGCGGAATCCATCCGTTGGTGGCTAGACGGTCCAGACCTTCGACAGTGCCCCTAACCCGCAACGAAAGGTCCCTGCCCCCCGCAATCAGTTGGCGGGTCTGTGTGAAAAACTCGATCTCCCGAATTCCACCTGCGCCCAGCTTGATATTGTGGTTTTCAACCGTGATCGGGCCATGCAGCCCCTTGTGGTCGCGAATACGCAGGCGCATGTCATGGGCGTCCTGTATCGCGGCGAAATCAAGGTGCTTTCGCCAGACGAAAGAGGTCAGGCGATCCAGATACCCCTCTCCGGCTTTGATATCTCCGGCGCAGGCGCGCGCTTTGATATGTGCGGCTCGTTCCCAAGTGCGGCCAAGACTTTCATAATACCGCTCGGCGACCTCCATCGAGATACAGACCGGTGTCACCGACGCATCGGGACGCAACCGAAGATCCGTTCGAAATACATACCCATCGCCGGTTTGGTCGGACAGGACCCCTGCCAATTCTCGCGTTGCGCGGATGAAACCAGAGCGGACCTCGTAGTAGTCATCAGGGTCGAATTGCGTTTCATCGAACAGACAGATCAGGTCGATATCAGAGGAATAGTTCAGCTCGTAGGCGCCCATCTTCCCCATTGCGATGGCGACCATGCCGCCGCCTTGGTCCAGACGTTCGCCACAAATAGACGGCAGCTTCTTACGTCTGACCTGTTCAGCGACCAGCAGGCCAAGCGCCTTATGAGTGGCCGACTGGGCCAATCGTGTCAGGGCATCGGTGACCTCTTCCAGCGACCAGACGCCCCCAAGGTCCGCCAATGCAATCAACAGGGCTGCGTGCCGCTTGGCCGTTCGCAGGCCCGGCTTTAGCCCTGCATAATCCAGCGCGTCTATATCTTTCAGGATCTGTTCGAACGCAGCTTCAGGTGACTGACACAAAGCGTCCTGCGCCCAGGCCATGTCCCGCTTCAGCAATCCCCCCAGAAACGGACTGCAGCCAGCCGTGCCATTCAGAAGCTCTTGCATCTCGGGTCCCAGCCCGGCAAAGGACTGAGCAACTTCTGCTCCAATATCCGGATCGAAGGGAATAGGTGCGCGGGTCAGTCTTCTTGCGAACTCCATACTGAATTCATGACCTTGCGCAGAGGGCTGGTCAACCAGATTACGACCGGATCAGCCGACGAGAATTCGAAAGGACGAACGACAATGAGCAAAAGCCTGAAACGGGTCAGGGCCGCCTTGGAAGCCGCAAACCTGCCAGACGGTATTGTCGAGGTTGGCGTCGCCCGCACCGCGGCAGAGGCCGCAAGCTCTGTCGGATGTCATGTGGACCAGATTGCCAAGTCGATCATCTTCAGAGGTGAAGAAGACGGGCTTGCATGGTTGTTTCTGACGGCAGGTGGCAATCAGGTCTGCGCTGACAAGGCGTCAAAACTGGCCAAGCAGACATTGGGCAAAGCCGACGCCACACTTATCCGCGCGCAAACCGGGTTTGCCATTGGCGGCGTGTCACCGATCGGGCATCTGAACCCGATCAATGCGTTTATCGATCCGCGCCTGACCGAGTTTACAGAAGTCTGGGCGGCCGCCGGCACGCCCCGACATGTGTTTCCCCTGTCTCCGAAAGACCTGCTGGAACTGACCAAAGCGGAAATCGCTGATTTCACGACCTGACCGCAAAATGTAAAAAAGTTTTACATTAGCCCTTGAACCACGGCGGACAGTCCCCAAATCCTGATATGTGAAAGCAATAAACATCACCTTTTGTCATTATCTTTCGGGAGTAAAAAATGAGTTCCGTCGCCACCTGGCCATCACAGGCCGAATCCTGGCTCGATCAGCGCGGTAAAGGCGCGTGGATCGCCGCCACGGTACTTGGTTTCATCTTCTTCTGGCCGGTTGGCCTTGCCCTTTTGGCTTATATGATCTGGGGAAAAAACATGTTCGGAAAATGCGCAGCTCGTAAATCCAACCGCCACCACGGCTTCAAATCGTCGGGCAACACAGCATTCGACGCCTACAAGGCCGAAACCCTGCGCCGCCTTCAGGACGAGCAGGAAAGTTTTGAGGCCTTCCTTCAGCGCCTTCGCGACGCCAAGGACAAGTCCGAGTTCGACCAGTTCATGGACGAACGCGCCGCAAAAGCCAAAGACGCTGGCGAAGCCGAACTTGCATAACGCAATGCCCCGCCCCAATTTTGGGGCGGGTCTTCTTAATTCTCAGGACAAGATATGTATTCCCAAATGACCAGCGGCCTGCCTGACCCGGAATTTCAGGCAGAGTTCTATCAGGACGTTCCCGTAAAAAGGCTGATCGCTTGGGGAATCGACTTTGCGATTACGATCGCTTTGACCTTGGTTCTTGCCCTGCTGACCTTTCCTATCAGCGTCTTCTTTTTCCCCCTTTGGTTTTTGATCGTCAGTTTTGCTTATCGCGTTCTGACGATTTCTCGCTGGTCCGCAACGCTTGGCATGCGACTGGTGGCGATTGACCTGCGCCAATCGGATGGCAGTTACTTCGACACACCGTCAGCCATCATGCACACGCTTTTGTTCACGATCAGCAGTTCGTTCATTGTGCCCCAGATAATTTCCATCATCATGGCGGTGAACTTTCCTCGCGCTCAAATGCTGCATGATGTGTTCATGGGAACAGCCGCCGTAAATCGCTCTGCACGCAGTTAACCTTTACAGGGCTTGGCCATTGCGATCCGCTTTGCTAGGCTTTGATGAGTTTTCAGCACCGAGAGCATATGCGCCACAGTCTACCACTTGCCCCGCAGTTCTATGTGACTGCCCCGCAGCCCTGCCCCTATCTGCCTGACCGGATGGAGCGGAAGCTGTTTACAGCATTGCAAGGTGACTTTGCCGACAAGCTGAACGACAGCCTGTCCAAACAAGGCTTTCGCCGCTCGCAGAACGTCCTCTACCGGCCCTCTTGCGCAGATTGCTGCGCGTGCCTGTCTGCAAGGATCAAGGTCTCGGAGTTTACGCCTCGTCGCAGCCAACGCCGCACAATAAAGCGGAACGAACACCTTCAGCGGCAAGCAAGCTCTCCTTGGGCGACAGAAGCGCAGTTCGATCTGTTCCGGCGCTATCTGGACCAGCGCCACGCCGATGGTGGCATGGCCGACATGGATATCTTCGAATTCGCAGCGATGATCGAGGAAACCCCGGTTCGGTCACGCGTCGTTGAATACACGGCACCGGAAGAAGACGGCTCTCGCAGCTTGCAAGCGGTTTGCCTGACCGATGTTCTCGAAGACGGGCTGTCGATGGTCTATTCCTTCTACGAACCCGAATGTGAGAAAGACAGTCTGGGAACCTATATGGTGCTGGATCACATCGCCCTCGCTCAGGAAGCAGGCCTGCCCTACGTCTATCTGGGCTACTGGGTGCCGGGCAGCCCGAAGATGGGGTACAAATCTCGCTTTGCGGGGCTAGAGGTCTTTCGCGCCGGTCAGTGGCAACCGCTTGGCGATCCGGACAGCTACAACACCGAGAAACATCCGATGTCCGTCGACCCAATTGCCGAACAGGTCGCCAACATCACCTTGCCAGATATCGGCCCGTCCTAAGTTCAGCTTGAAGGTCCATGGCCAAACCTGTGGACACAGGATTGGCTGGAACGACTTCGACACACCCCAGATACGAGTACAGCATGCTTGCAATCATTTTCGAGGTCTTTCCCGCAGAGGGGCGCAAGGCAGAGTATCTGGACATTGCCGCCAGCCTTCGCGACGACTTGTCCCAGATCGAGGGTTTTATCTCGGTCGAGAGGTTCCAAAGCCTGACCAACCCCGACAAGATGCTTTCCCTCTCATTCTTTGAAGACGAGGCCGCCGTCCAACGCTGGCGCAACCGGGCCGACCACCGTCTGGCACAGGAAAAAGGACGTGCAGGAGTGTTCCGCGATTACCGCCTGAGAGTGGCTCATGTCATGCGGGACTACGGCCTTTCAGACCGGGAACAGGCCCCAAAAGACAGCAAAGCCCGGCACGACGCGGATTGAGCCGTCATTTTTAGCAAAATTTCAGAATCCGCGACATTTTGCGCAACAAAATATCAAATTTTTCACCTCCAGAGACAGAAAAAGCGCCAAAACGGTGGTTGACGCCCCTTTCCACCCTGCATAAAGTCACCGCCACGAATTGAAGGACCCCGAAACGATGCAAGACATTCTAGTCGTCGTAGGAACATGGCGCATGGGCCGGTAACGGTAGACCATAATGGTTCCCATGCGCCCCCGAAAAATCGGGGGCTTTTTTATGGCCCATAGGGCCGCGCCGAGTACGGAGAGAGACATGGCACAGGCGATGAGCGGAGCGAAAATGGTGGTACAGGCCCTGAAGGATCAGGGTGTCGAGGTGGTCTTTGGCTACCCCGGTGGTGCCGTGCTACCGATCTATGACGAGATCTTTCAGCAGAACGACATTCGCCACATCCTAGTCCGCCACGAACAGGGCGCTGTGCACGCCGCCGAAGGCTATGCCCGCTCGACCGGCAAGCCCGGCGTCGTATTGGTCACCTCGGGCCCCGGCGCGACCAATGCTGTGACTGGCATCACCGACGCGCTGTTGGATTCGATCCCGCTGGTCGTTCTGACCGGTCAGGTTCCGACCTTCATGATCGGCACTGACGGGTTCCAAGAGGCCGACACCGTTGGCATCACCCGCCCCTGCACCAAGCACAACTGGCTGGTCAAAGAGACCGACCAGTTGCCAAAGGTTATTCACGAAGCGTTCCACGTCGCGACCTCTGGTCGTCCCGGGCCGGTTCTGATCGACATCCCGAAAGACGTTCAGTTCGCCTCGGGCAACTATCAGGGCCCGCGCGAAATTGGCGCGAGCCACTACAAACCCAAGGTCAAAGGCGACATCGCCACCATCACCCAGTTGGTCGAGGCCATCGAAAACGCAGAACGCCCGGTCTTTTATACCGGTGGCGGCGTCATCAACTCTGGCGATGCGGCCACGCAGCTTCTGCGTGAGATCGTAGATGAAACCGGCTTCCCGATCACTTCGACCCTGATGGGGCTGGGCTGTTATCCGGCCAGCGGTAAAAGCTGGCTTGGCATGCTGGGCATGCACGGTCTGTACGAGGCCAACCTTGCGATGCATGACTGCGATCTGATGATCAACATCGGCGCCCGTTTCGACGACCGTATCACCGGTCGCATCGCGGACTTCAGCCCGAACTCGATCAAGGCGCATATCGACATCGACCCAAGCTCGATCAACAAGGTCATCCACGTGGACATGCCGATCGTCGGCGATGTTGCCCACGTTCTGGAAGACGTCCTGCGTGTCTGGAAGTCGCGTGGCCGCAAGGTTAACAAGGAAGGGCTGGCCAAGTGGTGGGCCCAGATCGAGGACTGGAAAAAGGTCAACTGCCTGGATTTCAAGAACTCGGACAAGATCATCAAGCCGCAATACGCGCTGCAGCGTCTGGAAGAGCTGACCAAGAAACATGACCGCTATATCACCACCGAGGTGGGCCAGCACCAGATGTGGGCCGCTCAGTTCCTTGGGTTTGAGGATCCGAACCGCTGGATGACCTCGGGTGGTCTGGGCACCATGGGTTATGGCTTCCCGGCCTCCATCGGTGTGCAGCTGGCTCATCCTGATGCGCTGGTCATCAACGTTGCCGGCGAAGCTTCTTGGCTGATGAACATGCAGGAAATGGGCACCGCCGTGCAATATCGCCTGCCGGTGAAACAGTTCATTCTGAACAACGAGCGTCTGGGCATGGTCCGCCAGTGGCAGGAACTGCTGCACGGCGAGCGTTATTCGAGCTCTTGGTCCGAAGCGCTGCCCGATTTCGTAAAGCTGGCCGAGGCCTTTGGTGCCAAGGGCATCATCTGCAAAGACCCTGCCGACCTGGACGACGCGATCATGGAAATGATCAATTACGACGGCCCCGTTATCTTCGACTGTCTGGTCGAGAAGCACGAGAACTGCTTCCCGATGATCCCGTCGGGCGAGCCGCATAACAAGATGCTTCTGGGCGAGGCCTCGACCCAGGATGCCATCGGCAGCTCGGGCGCAGTTCTGGTCTGATCCATGTCTGGCGCAGCCGCCACTGACACACGGGACCTTTCGGCTGGAGACCGCCGGATCGCCGAACTGACGGCGTTCCGGCCCTTGGCCTCTGTCCTGATGTTGACCCTTCCTTCACTCTTTCTGGCGTGGCGGGTCATCACTTTTGGCACAGCTCACCCGGTGATCGGCGACTGCATCGACAGCCCTACTGATTTTTGCGTCTTTTGGGATGCTGCTAAGTTGGCGATTGCCGGGGACGGTGGGTCGGTATTCGATCAGACCCTGTTGCGTTCAACCGCCAGCAATGTTGAAGCCGACTGGTTTCCATGGCTGCACCCGCCAGCGACACTTCTTCTATTCTCGCCATTGGGTACCCTGCCCGCCGCTTGGTCATGGGCCCTGTTTTCTGGACTGTCGCTGCTTTGTTTCGGCGCGGCACTTAGTTTGATACTAGGCCGCACCCGGACCATCTGGTTTGAGTTCTGGCTGACCCCAGCAATCTTCCCTGCCCTAATCCTTGGGCAATTTACCATTCTGTGGCTGGCGGGGCTTCTGGCTGCATTCGAAGCATTGCGCCGGGACCGTTTTGTACTGGCGGGTGTCCTCATCGGCCTTCTGACGCTGAAACCCACCTTGGGCCTGCTGATCCCAGTGGCCCTTCTGGCCTTTGGCGCGTGGCGCACGATTTTTGCGGCCATCGTCACGACCGTCGTCATCCAAGGCGGCGCAACGCTGGTGTTCGGCTTTGACTATTGGCCGGCCATGGCAGAGATCTATCACGAACACACGCTGCGCCTGCTACAACAGCTTGCGACACTTGACCGGATGGCCAGCCTGCCTGCTCTTTTGTCCCAAATGGGGCTAAGCGGCTCTATCCTTCTGTCGGCACAATCCGTGCTTACCCTTGCACTGGTAGCGCTGGTGGCTTGGATTTGGAAAGCACGGGACGTCAGCTTTGACGCCCGCATGGCCTGCCTTTGCGCGGCCATTCCGCTGGCGACCCCCTACCTTTGGTACTACGACGCAGCCCTTGCGACCCTCTCGGCGCTTTACCTGTTCCGTTCAGGCGCACTTCCAACAGTGGGCTACGGGCGCGCGTTGTACTTTCTATTCTGGCTCGGGGCCGGTCTGTTTATGTGGGTCCGTTTAGTAAGCACGTCAGTGGTGATCCCCGCCACGGCACTGGTTCTGCCTTTGGCCTTGCTTGCGCTTGCTCTGGCCGCGTCTCGCTCCCGTATGGGAGAGGCGACATGACTTTGCCAAACCAAACGCCGGGCGACCTGCGCCTGTCTAACTTCGCAGCCCGTTGGCGGGTGCCTTTCGGCATCCTGTTCACAGCAGCCATGGTTGGCGCGGCCTTCATCTTTGTCTTCACCATCTCGCAATACCCACGCGGCGAAGGCTGCCGTGACGTTCTGGTCGATTTCTGTGTGTTCTGGAGCGCCGCCAAACTGGCGATGGACGGTCAGGTCATGTCGGTCTTTAGTCAGGACCTGATTGCCCAGTTCGGCACCATGGAAAGCGCAGGTTGGGCGCCATGGCTTCACCCTGCGGCGACCTTGCTGGCGCTTTATCCCATCGGCGCGATGGAGATGCAGATCGCCTGGGCCCTGTTCACGGGTCTGTCGGTTTTGGCAATGCTGATCGCAGCCCGCCCCTTCACCGCACCGCACACGCCGATTTGGACCAGCTTCGCGCTGGCCCCCGCCGTGATGCCCGCGCTGATCATTGGCCAGTTCACCATGCTTTGGATGGCCGGCCTACTAGCCGCGCTTTGGCAGTTACGAGAGGGCAGAAAGGTCGCCGCAGGTGTCCTGATCGGCCTGCTAACACTGAAACCAACCTTGGGCATCCTGATCCCCGTCGCACTTCTTGCCGCGAAAGAGTGGAAGGTCATCATCTTTGCCTCTGCCACCACAATCGGTATCAACATTGTCGCCAGCCTTCTGTTCGGCTTCAGCTATTGGCCTGAGCTTCTAAACACCTATGCAGAACATAAAGACTGGTTGCTGGTTGAATTGTCCGGGTTGCAGCAAATGGGCAGTCCGGCGGCCCTGTTGGCCAGCCTTGGCGTGACCTCGGATACAGCCGTCCTTCTGCAAGGTCTTCTTCTTCCGATCTTGGCGCTTTGGGTCTTTTGGGTTTGGCGACAGGACATCGAATTTGATCGCAAGGCCGCCCTGCTGTGTGCTGCCCTGCCCCTGTCGACCCCCTATCTTTGGCATTATGACGCCGGGCTGGTTCTGCTGTCGGGCCTATTCCTGCTACGAGCAGGCCAGCTTGATCGCTCTGTACTTGGCGTAATTGCCCTTTGCCTCTTGTGTTTTGGCCCCGGTCTGCGCACATGGATGAGCCTTCTAACTCCTTGGGACGTACCGCATTCTGCGTGGATCACAGTACCGATGATGTCCCTCGCCCTTCTTCTGTGCTTGCGCCCCGTGCGCAGCACCCCGCAACAGCCGCTTGAAAGGACCACATAAATGTCTGCACTCTCCATCAAACCCGGCGCTTCTCGCAAATCCGCCTATGACTTGCGTGATCCAAATGCTGATCTGACTGAAACCCACACCCTGACCGTACTGGTCGACAACGAGGCAGGTGTTCTGGCCCGCGTCATTGGCCTGTTCTCGGGGCGAGGCTACAACATCGAAAGCCTGACCGTGGCCGAGGTCGACCATGAGGGCCACCGGAGCCGGATCACCATTGTGACCCGAGGCACGCCCGCAGTGATCGAGCAGATCAAAGCGCAGCTTGGTCGTATCGTTCCGGTTCACGAAGTTCACGACCTGACCGTTGAAGGCCCCTCTGTCGAAAGGGAACTGGCGTTGTTCAAAGTCGTGGGCGCGGGTGACAAGCGCATCGAAGCCCTGCGTCTGGCCGAGATCTTCCGTGCGAACGTCGTGGACAGCACGCTGGAAAGTTTCACCTTCGAGATGACCGGCACCAGCGAAAAGATTGACGCCTTCGCAGAACTGATGCGCCCTCTGGGTCTGGACAAGACCGCGCGCACCGGCATCGTCGCATTGAAGCGCGGCCCAAGCCTGTAAGCTTGATCGGGGCGCGGAAGACGCGCCCCTATTGCAGAATGTCGGGGTAGCTCGGCAATCCGAAGAAGCAGTTGTCAAAGGGAAGCCGGACGGACTGTCCGTTGCTTCCCATCAACTGCAATTCATTCCCACAGACGCGAATATCAGCAATGCTCTTCCATCCCTCGGGACGTGGTATGGCGCCGATCGCCTGACGGACAACGTGCTGCCGGTTCATCGCCAAGGGCAGAACCGATGCTTTGAACGCCACGCAGGAAGACGCTTCGGTAAGAGCATCCTGGCCATCAGCACAACCATCTTCGATCTCTAGCAGGCCACCGGACCCTTGGGCCAATTGCCCCCAATTCGATCCGTCGCAGGAATATCGAAGCTTTGTCAGCGGCAGAACCCTTGGGTCCTTCAACACGAAGATAATGTCATCCTCTGCCCCTCGGACGACGGCCGACCAACCAAGTTCATTCCCTTGCGCCTCTACCAAGGTGACGATGTCCTCTCGCGCAGTACGCGCGGGGTACTCGTGCAGATCGACCTTTGATCCGCGCCCGGGGAAACGGGACAGGTCCGTCGAATAGGCTGGATATTGTAGAAGCCCCTGCTCCATCGAGGTCGCTTCGGTCAGGGCGACCTGCTTCGACGAAAAACTCAATCGTCCACTGCGCCCCAGTTGGATCAGGGGATGGTGGCCAACACTCATACGGCCTTCGCCGCCTGTGATGCGGTGGGTCTGGTACAAGATCGGCTCGTCGCGACGCAGGCGAATCTCTTTCTCGACCAGCGCGCCTCGAACGCGGCGTGCAAGCGTCAGCCGAGCAATTGCTTCTGCCTCTGACTGCCATATTTCATCCGGATGCCAGTTTACGTCCGGCGTTTCCGACTTGGGATCACCCAAAGCGCTGCAAGTAAAGCCGTTGCCATAATGAACTGAGTTCTCCCCGCCATGAAGCGGAAGAATGGTTCCTGGGCGCCCCTCAAACCGAAGGTCGCGAACGCCCCCCAAGTAAGGGTCCAGCGACACAGTCGCCCCGGAAACAGCCAATGTCATCAAATGTGCCATAACAAAATAATCCGAGAAATTTCTCGCGATTAGAATAATGGCAAAAATGTGGCAGTAAATATTTTGTTAAGAAACAATGTGTTGCCTAGTTGGCACCACGGAATCCAGTGGCCACTACGAATTTTTCTGAACTGTCAGACCGGCTTGCTGGTGGTTTGACGTTGGCAACTTTGGTGAACCGCTGCTTCAAAAGCTTCTGCAACTCACCCTCTGCACCGCCGGCCAGAACCTTGGCGACAAAGGTGCCGCCCTCTTCCAATACGTCGAAAGCAAAGTACGCGGCGGCTTCGCATAGCGCGATAATCCGCAAGTGATCGGTCTGTTTGTGCCCTGAGGACGCAGCGGCCATGTCGGACATAACCACGTCAGCTTTGCCGCCCAGCCATTCCTTTACCTTCTCATCCGCGTCGTCTTCCATGAAGTCCAACTGATGAGTCTCTGCCCCTGTGATCGGCTCTACCTCTTGCAGATCGACGCCCAGAACGGTGCCGACAGCCTTGCCTTTTTTCTCACCCAAGGCATTCACGCGTTTGACCGCAACTTGGCACCAGCCGCCGGGGGCACAGCCAAGGTCAACGACCCGCGCACCGGGAACTAGGAAACGGTATTTATCGTCCAATTCCAATATCTTGAAGGCCGCTCTTCCCCTGTATCCTTCGGCTTGCGCGCGTTTCACATAGGGGTCGTTCAGCTGGCGTTCCAACCACAGGGTCGAGGACAAACGACGCCCGCGCGCCGACTTCACCTTGACCCGAAGGTCACGCTGTCCGCGTCCGCTGGATTTCTTTTTGCCCACCATGGAACCATCTCCGTCTTAAAAGATCGGCCTTCATTGCCGTATTCGGCGCGGACCCGCAAGCTTAGAACGGGCCGTCCTCTAACACGCCATCGGCGCTCATCTGTGCATACAGAAGCCCTTCGCGCAGGCCACGGTCGGCTACAGACAGCCGATCCGTCGGCCAGACGCGCATCAGCGCCTGAAGGATCGCCGAGCCCGACATGATCAAAGCCTGTCGATCCCGCCCGATCCGCGGGTCATTGCGACGGCCCTTTGGACCAAGGCTCAGATAATTCTGGATCACCGTGTCAATCTGGTCCGACGTCATCCGCAAGCCATCGACCTTATTTCGGTCGTAACGCTTCAATCCAAGATGGCTGGCCGCAACGGTCGTAACAGTGCCGCTGGTGCCAATAATCTGGAACCCCTCGCGGGTTTGCTCTGACGCATAGGGCGAAAACTCGGCCAGATTCTCTTCGAAGTGCCAGCTCATAAGCGCGAACCGTGCTGCGTCGTCCTCGACATCGTTGAACTGGTCCTTCAGCGTCGCCACCCCAAGCGGGACCGATATCCAATCAACCACTTTTGCCGCCGGAAACGGACCTTCTGTCGGCTGAAAGCCCGTATACAGCCGCATGATCGCTCGGGGCCGATCAGCCCGCGGGACCGACGACAGATCGATCCAGACCAGTTCTGTGGACCCTCCCCCGATATCCACCACCAAAAGCTGTTCCGTCTTGGTAGAAACGAGCGGCGCACAAGAAACCACAGCAAGGCGCGCTTCTTCTTCCGGTTGGATGATATCCAGCTGAAGCCCGGCCTCGTTCTTGACCCGCTTGATCAGGTCCTTGCCATTGGTCGCGCGGCGGCAGGCCTCTGTCGCGACTAGGCGCATCGATTGCACCTTATGCCGATCCAGCTTGGACTTGCAGATTCGCATAGCTTGCACAGTCCGGGAAATCGAAGCGCGGCTCAGCCGCCCCGAGGCCTCTAGCCCGGCGCCAAGTTGTACGCTTTTGGAAAAGCTGTCGACCACATGGAACTGGCTGCCCTTAGGCTGGGCAATCAGCATTCGACAACTGTTAGTTCCCAGATCCAGCGCCGCGTACAGATCGGCCGGGTCCGGTTTTCGAGGCGCGGGGGTTGCAACCGCCTTCGGGAACGCGCCCGCACCTTTGGGACGCTTGGGCGCCATCTTGATCGCCCTCCAACTCTAGTTACCTCCAGAGTAGTCGCGCCCAATGCCCGGTGCAACACCAACTACGCTTTTGCGTGCTCAAAGCTCACATTCGTTCTGAAGATTTTTCATTTGCAGAATTCAACAATCCGAGTGACAAACGCTGGCTAGAAAACGAACCGAAACTCTCAGGACGCCCCATGCCCGATCTTACCCTAGTTTATTGGCGCGATATTCCCGCCCAGGTCATTGTGGGCAAAGGTCGCCGCGGCACAAAACGCGCCCTGCCCGAGCGGTTCGAACAAGCGATTGACCGCTGCGCCATGAAAATCGGCGCGAAGGACAGCGACGCCTATCTGGCCGAATGGCGCAAGGCCGCGCCAGTCGCTGTCGAAGGCGACGCCACCGAGATTGCCGAGGCCGAAGTGGCCCGGATCGACACCGAATTTGACACAACCCGCCTCAAACAGCTGATCGAAAACGAAGGCTGGGCCACCGCAAAGGACACCCAATGACCCGCACTGTCATCGAAAGCAAAACCAAGACTGTCACGATCGGCTTTGATGAGCCCTTCTGCGTGATCGGCGAACGCATCAATCCGACCGGCCGCAAGAAACTGGCGGCAGAGTTGGAACTGGATGATTTCTCGACCGTCGAGAAAGACGCGCTGGAGCAGGTAGCATGCGGCGCGATGGTGCTGGACATCAACTCTGGCGCGGTTTTTGCCAACAAAATGGCCGAAGACCCGCGTTATGCCGACAACAACTTTGTCGAACCTCCGCTGATGAAGTCGCTGGTCGAGAAGGTACAGGCGCTGGTCGATGTGCCGCTGTGTATTGACAGCTCGGTTCCCGGTGCATTGGAAGCCGGTCTTGAAGCCGCCGAAGGTCGCCCGCTGCTGAACTCTGTCACTGGCGAAGAAGAGCGGATGGAATTGGTTCTGCCGCTGGTCAAAAAATACAACGTGCCGGTTGTCGCCATCTCAAACGACGACACCGGGATTTCAGAAGACCCCGATGTGCGGTTCGCCGTCGCCAAGAAGATCGTCGAACGCGCAGCTGACTTTGGCATCCCGGCCCATGACATCGTAGTGGACCCGCTGGTGATGCCCATCGGCGCGATGGCCACCGCAGGCCAGCAGGTTTTCACCCTTGTCCGCCGCCTGCGCGAGGAACTAGGCGTCAACACCACCTGTGGCGCGTCTAACGTCAGCTTTGGCCTGCCGAACCGTCACGGCATCAACGCGGCCTTCCTGCCCATGGCCATCGGCGCGGGCATGACCAGTGCGATCATGAACCCTGTCCGCTCGGTCGAGATGGAGGCCATCCGCGCCGCAAACCTTCTGATGAACCACGACGCCAACGGCGGCGAATGGATCAAGTTCAGCCGTGTACTGGATGCGGTCAAAGAAGGTGCGACATTTGCAGAGGCCTCTAAATCTGCGGCTGCCTCGGGCTCTGGCCGCGGCGGGCGCCGTCGTCGTCGCGGATAGTGACCGAATTTCCGCAGTCATTTGGCGGAACCCAACGTTTTTTGGGTTTTGCCAGCAAAAGGGTTTGAGTGGTTAATCTTTCCCCTCTACATCTTTTTGGCAACTGGCCAAGATGGCCCAATGCTATGCAGTGATGAGGATCCTATGAGTAAAGTGTCAATAATCGCCGCCATTACCAGTATGGCCATGCTTGCGGGCTGTACTACCGGGCAGTGGCAGACATCGTACAACGACGTTGTGTCTTCTTCGGATTCCCGGAACTGGCGCGTGACCGAGATCGATGTGCGCGTCCCAGAGACCCTGACCGTCTCAGAAGAAAACTCCTTTGCCCCTGACGCGGATATCGTGTGGCGGGAAGAGCCGCGCGGAGATCGTTACGCCCAGGTGGATCGCATCATCACAGAGGCCGCACAACGCGGTTCTTCGGGCCTTCGGGGCAATAAACCGGTGAAACTCGTACTGGTGGTCGACACGTTCCACGCGCTTTCGGAAAAGGCGCGGACCAGGCTAAGCCGCTCTGGTGTGCACAACATTGGCTTCACCGCGCAAGTTTTCGACGCGCGCACAGGTCAGGCGCTTACACCGGCGGACCAAGTTCAAGCGGACTTGGTGGCTTATGTTGGTGAACAGGCCAACGCAGCGGTCGCACAAGGCCAGACACAGCGTGTCCGCATTGTGCGTCACGTCGCCAATACGATCGCCGGTTGGTTAGCCGCTGGCCCCGATCCGCGCGGCGTCTTCAGCAGACGTGGCCGTTAACGCCTGAAAAATCCTGAAACCCCCGCCTTAACCGCGGGGGTTTTCATTTAGCCCTTCTGGCTGATCTGCGTCATTTGACCATTTCCCGTCACGCGACATTAATTGGGTCGTGGTGCAAAGGAATCGCTGATGTCAAAACCTTATGAGAACCTTGTTATTCTGGACCTGACACATGTTCTTGCCGGGCCCTTTGCCTCGACAATGATGTCAGACCTCGGGGCCACGATCATCAAGGTCGAACGTCCCGGCATCGGAGACGACACGCGCGCCTTCCCGCCGTTTGTAGAGGGGCAAAGCGCGTATTTCGCGGGCTTGAACCACGGTAAACAGTCGATTGCTTTGGACCTGAAAAGCCCGTCGGACCGAGAGGTTTTTGAAAGGCTTTTGCAGCAGGCGGACGTTCTACTGGAAAACTTCCGCCCCGGCGTGATGGAAAAATTGGGTTATGGCTGGGACAGCCTGCACGAGAAACACCCACGGCTGATCTATGGCGCGGTTTCAGGGTTCGGGCACACTGGCCCAGACAGCCAGAAACCGGCCTATGACATGGTGGTTCAGGGCCGAGGGGGCGTCATGTCAATCACCGGCGAGAAGGACCGAGAGCCGGTCCGCGTCGGTGCCTCGATCGGGGACATCGTTGCGGGCCTGTACCTTGCACAAGGGGTAAGCGCTGCCTTGTATCAGCGAGAGCAGACCGGCCAAGGCCAGAAAATCGACGTTGCGATGCTGGATTGCCAACTGGCCATTCTGGAGCATGCGGTTGCGATCACCGGCGCGACGGGAACCCCGCCGGGCCGAACCGGTGCCCGCCACCCCACGATCACGCCATTCGAAACCTTTCATGCCAGCGATGGCCTGTTCGTTATCGCCGCAGGAAATGATGCGCTGTTCCAACGTCTGTGCGACGCCCTTGAGCTGCCCGACCTGCCCGCTGACCCTCAGTTCGCGACGAACGCGGCGCGCTGTGACAATGCCCGTCTCTTGAAGCGGCTGATCGAGGCTGTAACCCTGTCCCAAACCAAGGCGCACTGGATCGAGGTTCTAACAAAAGCCGGTGTGCCGACCGGCCCCATTCAGAACGTTGCCGAAGCTTTGGAAGACCCTCAACTCTTGGCGCGCAACATGGTGGCGACGGTGCAGGCCGGCACAGATAGGCCAAGCTTTCTGGCTGCGGGCAACCCAATCAAGATGACATCGGTGCCCGATACGACCTCTCGCGATGCGGCCCCTCTGCTTGACGGAGACAGAGAGGCAATCCTTCAGTGGCTCGCATCGAAGGAAAGCACTGGTTCCTAGTCCGGGCCTTGTTTGAATGACCGAACCGCCGACAAACCTGCGGTTACCCTGCGCTACTTGCTAGAAAATCATACGCGGCTCCTTTCCCTTGCCGCCGAAAGCGTTATTGTCCCTCGCAAACAATCAGCAGTGGCCCACCATGACGCAAGATCCTCTGGTCATCTTCACCCCCTCAGGTAAACGCGGACGCTTTCCGATCGGCACACCTGTGCTTCAGGCGGCAAGGTCCCTTGGCGTGGATTTGGACTCTGTCTGCGGTGGGCGCGGGATCTGTTCAAAGTGCCAAGTCGAACCGTCCTTCGGAAGCTTCCCGAAACACGGGGTCGAGGTTTCCAAAGACGCGATCAGCGAAATAAACCCGGTCGAAGAACGCTATGACCGCGTGCGCGGGTTGAAACCGGGTCGCCGTCTTGGCTGTCAGGCCACCATTCAGGCAGATATCGTCATCGATGTCCCGCCAGAAAGTCAGGTCCATAAGCAGGTCGTGCGCAAACGCGCCGAAGCGCGTGAAATCACGATGCAGCCCTCGACCAAGCTGTTCTATGTCGAAGTCGCGCAACCAGATATGCACGACCCCTCTGGCGATCTGGAACGGCTGATTGCCGCGCTGGAAGACCAATGGCAGCTGACCGGCGTAAAAACCGATCTGCACATTCTGCACGTTCTGCAAACAGCTCTGCGCAAAGGCGATTGGAAGGTCACGGTCGCGGTGCATCTGGGCGATGCCAGCCAGCCGCCGAAGATCATGGAAATCTGGCCGGGGTATTACGAAGGCACCCTGTATGGCCTGGCGATCGACTTGGGTTCGACCACCATCGCCGCGCATCTGTGCGACCTGCAAAGCGGAGAGGTCGTCGCCTCTTCCGGGCTGATGAACCCACAGATCCGATTTGGCGAAGATCTGATGAGCCGCGTCAGCTATGGCATGATGAACCCCGGCGGGGATCAGGAAATGACCAAGGCGGTGCGCGAGGGTATGAACCAGTTGTTCTCTCAGATCGCCGAGGAAGCACAGATTGAACCGCACCTGATTGTCGAAGCCGTGTTGGTCTGCAATCCGGTCATGCACCACCTGTTCCTTGGCATCGATCCGTACGAATTGGGACAGGCGCCGTTTGCTTTGGCCACCTCCGACGCATTGCACCTGCGCGCTGCAGAACTGGACCTGTCTTTGCATCCGGCTGCGCGGGTCTACATTCTGCCCTGCATCGCCGGTCATGTCGGCGCGGATGCGGCCGCAGTTGCCCTGTCCGAAGCCCCCCACAAGTCCGACGACCTGATGCTGGTCGTCGACGTCGGCACCAATGCGGAAATTCTTCTGGGGAACAAGGATCGGGTGCTGGCGTGCTCCTCTCCCACGGGGCCAGCGTTTGAGGGCGCGCAGATTTCCTCGGGGCAACGCGCAGCGCCGGGCGCGATTGAACGGGTTGAGATCGACCCGGTGACCAAGGCACCACGGTTCAAAGTCATCGGCTCGGACCTTTGGTCGGATGAAGAAGGTTTTGACGCCAGCATCGCGGTGTCCGGCATTACTGGGATCTGCGGCTCTGGCATCATCGAGCTGGTTGCTGAAATGCGCATGGCGGGCATCGTTGATGGGCCCGGCCTGATCGGCTCGCCCGAGCAAACCGGGACGGACCTGTGCTTCCTAGACGGGCGCACCTATTCCTATCTGGTCTGGGATGGCAGCGCCGATGGTGGGCCCAAGATTACGGTTACCAATCGCGACATCCGAGAAATTCAGATGGCCAAGGCCGCGCTCTACTCTGGTGCGCGCCTATTGATGGATAAGTTCGAGGTCGACAGTGTTGATAGGATCATTCTGGCGGGCGCCTTTGGGGCGCATATCAGCCCGAAACACGCGATGGTTCTGGGCATGATCCCCGATTGCGAATTGGACAAGGTCACCTCTGCCGGGAACGCTGCGGGGACAGGTGCGCGGATCGCTCTGCTGAACACTGACGCCCGCGCCGAGATCGAAGCGACCGTGCGCAAGATCGAAAAGATTGAAACCGCGATCGAGCCGCGCTTCCAAGAGCACTTCGTAAATGCCTCGAACATTCCGAACTCGGCAGAGCCTTTCCCGATCCTCGGCCGCGTTGTTGAGCTGCCGAACGTGACCTTTAACGCCGGGGGCGAGGCAAGCGGTCGCCGGCGCCGACGCTCGCGTTAATTCAGGCCAAGCGCCTGGGCGGTGTTTTCGATCATCTGGGCTTGCTGTGACTCGTTGGGAAACACGGCCCGCGCCCGGCGCAGGGCGTCACCTGCGGCCTCGCGGTCACCAAGAACTGCATAAGATCGGATCAGCCGAACCCAGCCTTCCGGGTCATTCGGGCTGTCTGTCAGACGTTCCGCGAGACCTTCAACCATACCCATGATCATTGCCTGCCGGTCAGATGCACTCATCTCCTGGGCGGCAGCAACCTCTTCCGAGGTCGGGTTACGCAAAGTCGACTGGGGCGGTAAAAGGTTTTCATCTGTCATCCCGCCCTGCCCCTTGGCGGTCAATCGGTCCCTTAAGTCCGAGGCCCACGGCGCGTCAGGCGGTGTGTTGCGCAATGCGCGTGCCCACAGCGCGACCGCCCCGTCGATGTTCCCGGCCTGCTCCAGCGCGATACCCTTGTAGTAACCAGCAAGCGGATTGTCGGGGTTGGCGGCAAGGCTTGCGTCAAAGGCCGCGATCGCCGTGTCATCAATCTCACCCGACTTGCTTTGAACCAGAGCCTCACCATAGGCCGCCTGAAGGTCAGCATTCTGCGGGGCAAGTGCCGTCGCGCGGCCATAGGCGGACACCGCCTGATCAAAGTTGCCCATACGCAAATGAGACCAGCCCAACATCTGCCAGCCCGCTACATCGCCGGGATTTTCCTCTAACCGCGCGGCAAGCCGGTCAATCAGGGTGTTCACATCCGCCAAGGGCTGCTCTGACGGCGCCGACGGCAAGGTCGGCGACGAAACAGGCGCCTGCGCCATCCGGTCAATCGGTGACAGCGCCTGCGGGGCTTCGGCAACCCGTGTCGCCGAGGAGGTGCGCGGTTCGCCGATGACCGAATACAGGACCACGCTGCCAATAACGATCCAGCCACCAGCCAGTGCCACTGCAATCAGGCGGGTGCGGTCGCGGCTTGGGTTTACGTGTTCAACACCTTCTGACTTGGCAGCAGCCAAAGCTCGGCGCTCGATCTCTCGTCTGGTTTCTTCGGCTGCGTCGCTGCTGATGCCGCCCCGCGTCTCTTCCTCGGCCAGCTCTTTCAGTTGCGATTTAAAATGCGCCATCTCTTTGCCCGCACCGAAATCCTCGCTCTTGAAACGACGCAGAAGACTGGGCAGCAAAAGGCCCACGGCAAGCCCCAGCAATAGGGTGAATACAGCCCAAAGGGTCATAAGGTCTCCTCATCATTCAACAGCGACCGGACCAAGGCGCGGTCCTCGTCAGAAAGCTCTTCCACCAGGTCTGTTGTAGCGCGCGCCTTACGGAAGATGCGGGAAAAGCCAAACAAAGCAGCTAGGAAAAACAAAAGCGGCCCGACCCACAAAAGGTAAGTCGTCGGGTTCACGGGCGGGTCTAGAAGTACATAGGCGCCATATCGGTCGACCAGATAATCAAATGCCTCTTGGTCCGTATCCCCCGCGACCAACCGTTCGCGCAACACAATCCGCATGTCCCGCGCGATCCCGGCGTTGGAATCGTCGATGCTTTGATTGCGGCAGACCACGCAGCGTAGGTCTTTGCTGAGGTCCCTAGCCCGCGTTTCCAAAACGGGATCAGCAAGCACTTCGTCGGGGTTTACGGCCATGGCTGGCATCGCGCAGACCAGCGTGATCAACCAGACGGCAATCAACCGGATCATGCTTTGACCCCCCGCCCCGTTCGAACACGACCGCTGGTCACCCCAAGGCGCAACCGGCGATCTGCAAGGGAAACGACCCCCCCTAGCGACATCAGCAACGGGCCAAACCAGATCAGCAAGACCAGAGGGTGATAATAGACACGAATGACCCACTGCCCACCATCCGCAGGCCCGCCAAGCGAGGCATAGAGATTGGTCAGGAAGCGCGGAGAGATCGCAGCTTCGGTCGTGACGTTACTGCTGTTGGGATAGAACCGGCGTTCTGCACGCATGTTGGAGATCAACTTGTCGCCATTGGTGACGCTGATGAAAGCTTGCTGCGCCTCATAGTTAGGTCCCCGGTCGATGGTGACATTGTCCAAGGTGAACGTGTAGCTGCCCGCATCAACCGCCCCACCAATGGGAAGTGATACGATCTGCTCTTCCTGCCAAGCGCTTACGGCCGTGATCCCGGCGACCAGCAACCCAAGCCCGGCATGCGCCATAACCATCCCATAAACCGCGGGTGGCGTGTTCCGAGCCAGCTGCCAGGCTCGTGGCAAACCTTTGTTCAGTTGGAAGCGCGCCAGCAGTACCGCAATGGCGCCCAGTACCAACCAGGCCGCCAGCCCAAGCGCCAGCACCGGCCACACATTGCTAAACCCGAACACGGCGACACCCAGAACAATCAGCGCGGCAACCCCAACGGCGACCCATTGCAGGCGTTTTAGCGCGTCTGGCAGACGATCACGCTTCCATCGCAGGAAGGCTCCGACGCTGAGCGCCAGCATCAATGGCACCATGATCGGAATGAAGCTGCGGTTGAAATACGGCGGTCCGACAGAGATTTTCTCGGGCGTCACAAGCTCGACCAGAAGCGGATAGAACGTACCCAAAAGGACTGTCCCTGTCGCGACCAACAGCAGGATATTGTTCAGCACAAGCCCGCCCTCGCGGCTGACGATGCGAAATGCACTTGTCTGAGAAAAGCCCGAAGCGCGGGCTGCAAACAGTGTCAGTGCCCCGCCCGTGAAGAGTGCAAGTATACCTAAAATCCATAGCCCACGCGCGGGATCAGAGGCAAAGGCGTGTACACTGGTGATGATGCCCGAGCGCACAACGAATGTACCCAGCAACGACAGTGAAAATGTCAAGATCGCCAGCAACAATGTCCAGACAACCAGCGTCTGGCGCCGCTCTACCACGATCACCGAATGCAACAGGGCGGTACCAACCAGCCAGGGCATGAAACTGGCGTTTTCGACAGGATCCCAGAACCACCAACCGCCCCAACCAAGCTCGTAATAGGCCCAATAGCTGCCAAGCGTGATGCCAATCGTCAGAAACACCCACGAAGACAGCACCCACGGACGGACCTGACGGGCCCACAGCGCGTCAACGCGCCCCTCAATCAGCGCGGCAACCGAGAAAGAGAAGACAATCGAGAACCCAACATAGCCCAGATAAAGGAACGGTGGGTGCAGGACGAGACCGATGTCTTGCAGCAAGGGATTTAGTTCTCTACCGACAAGCGGTGCTGGCGTCAGTCTTTCGAACGGGTTCGATGTGAAGATAACCAACGACAGGAAAGCCACCGCGATCATCCCCTGCACCGCCAGAATGCGGGCCTTTTGCAGGATGGTCACAGACCGAGACAGCGCCAATGCCGCACCGAAGATCGCAAGGATCAGGCACCACAACAGCAACGATCCTTCGTGATTGCCCCATGTCGCTGAGAAACGGAAATGCGTCGGCATATCTGGGTTTGAGTGGCTGGCCACCAACAGGACAGAGAAATCGGATAGAACAAAAGCCCGCGCTAGAATGGCGAAGGACACCCCTACAAACAGCAACTGCACAAGCGCCGAGGCGCCTGCGAAGGCCAGCAGGTTGGCATCCCGTCGCCAGACACCGATCAAGGGTACAACCGCTTGCAGTACTGCAACCGTGGCCGCAAGGATCAGAGCGTAGTGACCAATCTCAGGGAACATCGCGGTACTCCGGTGATCGGGCAAATCAAGCGCCTGCCCGTGAAAGCTGAGGGATCAGCGGAACTGCGAGAACTCAATCCGACGATTACGGCCTTTGTTGAACGGGCTGTCGTTCGGCACCATCGGGCGGTCTTCACCAAAGCCTGCTGAATACAGACGCAGCGGATCGATGCCCTCGCGGATCAGGTACTGCACCACGGATTGAGCCCGTTGCTCTGACAGGCGCTGGTTATAGTTTGGCGTTCCATCGCTGTCGGTATGGCCAGAAATAAGCACCCGCAGGCGCGGACAACGTTTGATGATGTCGGTGATTTCGGACAAGACAAACCGGCTGTCAGGTTGCAGCCGTGCGCTGCCTGACGAGAAATAGATATTCCCTGTCTCTGAAAGAATCTCGAACCGGCCAGTGCACTCCTCGTAAGAAAACTCGCCTTGGGTTTCCAGAGCCACTGGCTGAACTGGTTGTGCGGGCTGTGCCGGTGCAGCTGTAACCACCTGCGTTCCAAACCCGCCAGCGCGGCGGTTGAAGGCCAATTGGAAAATGACATCCATCTCTGGCACAATCTGGAAACCACCTGCCGTCTGCGCGATTTTGGTCAGATTATTCTGCAGACCGAACTCGGCCACCCTGAACCGGAACGGACGGGCCGAGTTCACGACTATCCGGTCATTCCCCTCGGCCGTGACCGTAATATCAGTGCTGACCTGACGCGCCTCACCGTGAATTTCAAAGTTGAAGGGCATCGTCATCAGAGAGCTACCAGAGGACTGCACACCGCTGGCCATTTCAGGCGTCAGCTTGGTTGTCACGATCGCCTCTGGAAATTTGAAAGTCTCAAAGAACAAGAAGCGCATCCGGACGTTGCGCAGGTCGTTGTTGGTATCGACGGATTCCAGCTTGACCACAATTTTCACATCGCCAGTCGGCTCGATCACGCTTGAGAACGTGGCAAAGGAGTGGGTCTCGACCACCTCTTTGCCATCTACATTCTTTGTCGAGATGAAGCGGATGTAGGATCCCGCTGGATCTAAATCCCATCCCGGAGCAAAGGGGTTGTCTTGCGCCATGGCAGCGGTCATTGCCGCGACCAGAAATACCGGAACAAGCAAAATTCGAACGAGAAGTCTTCCGAACTGGGCGATTGAAATAGTCATCTTCCACCTCTGAATTCTAAATATAATTCATAGTACCAAATGTTTATTTCATTGGTAGCAAATGTTTATTGAGCCACCCAAGTCATAAGACCGCCAAGAGACGCCTTTACGACTCTCTGGCCGAAACATTAGATTTATGTATAGTATATTACTGGTCTGGCCTCGCGGATGAACCGACCGATTTTGGAGAGAAGACATTGAAACATATCCTCTTTTCCTGCTTTCTTTGGCTTGGTTTGGCAGGTGGCACCGCCTTCGCGGAAGAGCGGATTGCCCTGATCGTCGGTAATGGCGCTTATCAAGCCATCTCTCCTCTGGACAACCCTGTGTCGGATGCAGCCTTGATGGCTAGTACCCTTGAAGCCGTAGGTTTCAAGGTCACGCACTTGGCCGACGCCAGTCAAGCTGCGATGAAACGGGCCGTTGCTGATTTCGGACGCGACCTGCGCAATGCGGGGCCCGAGACCACGGCATTGTTCTATTATGCGGGCCACGCGGTACAGTCTTTCGGAAACAACTACCTTCTTCCCGTTGACGCTCAGATCACTCACCAGACCGAACTTGATCTTTACGGGGTAGAGGCTGATTGGATCGTGCGCCAATTGTTTTCGGCCCGTGTGAAAACCTCGATCGTTATTCTGGACGCTTGCCGCAATAACCCGTTTGAAAACGTCAGTGGTTTCGACAGCCAGGGACTGGCCGAGATGAATGCGCCAACTGGCAGTTTCATCGCCTATGCGACCTCTCCCGGGAACGTCGCGCTGGACGGCACACAGGGCAACAGCCCCTATACACTTGCGCTGGCTGACGAGATCGCGCGCAGCGACCAACCGATCGAACAGGTCTCGAAAGCCGTCCGCATCCGCGTGATCAACCAGACCGGCGGGGCACAGACCCCATGGGACAGTTCGTCACTTACCAGTGATTTCTACTTCAACCGACCTGCCCCCGGCGCGCTGGACAACGTGGCAGAGGCCAACTTGTGGAACTCTGTTAAAAACAGTTCGGATCCTGAACAGATCAAACTGTTCTTGCGCGTTCACCCCAATGGCAGCTTTAGCGGTCAGGCCCGCGCGCTGTTGCTGGCAATGCCGACACCGAAGCCCAGCACTGGCGCGGCACCGCGGCTGGCCTTTGATGCCCCCCTTCCCGAAGGCGACCCGCATATCAAGGGCAAGGCGATTGCAGAACTGATCAACGGCTCTCCGCTTTACCCCCCATTCGAAGGTGTCCCGGAAGAGTTGTGGAAGGGTCAGAAGTGTACCAATTGCCACCAATGGACGCGCGAGCTTTTGTGCGAGCAAGGGCAGTTCTATGTCGCGGGAAACTCGGACAACTCTCTGGCAAAACTGCACCCGTACGGCGGGACGTTCAAATCGAACGTTCGCAAATGGGCCTCCGCCGGGTGTAATTAACCTGTCGCCAGCCAGCGTTGCGATCTAGAACCGCCGAGACAGCCCCAAAGTCACGAAGGTATCGTTGCGCTCTTCTTCCAAGGAAGAGCTTTCGCCGTTTCTCCAAGTGCGCCCAACTTCGGCACTAAGGTTGGTTTGATCATTTAACTTGTAGCGAAGATTGACTGAAGGGGCGATCGTCAACTGATGACCCTCCGAATAGTCTCGATAACCAACACGGACCCGCGGTCGTAGCGAAAGCTTTTCGTTGACCGGGTAAAGAAGTGATGCAGTCGCCAAAGCGTAATCATTGTCTTCGCTGTGCGAGTAGCGCAACCCAAGATTTATCTGGTCTCGTTCTTTAAAGATCCCTGAACCAGATAACTGTATGCCAGCATAGCTGCGGACACCGCCGTTTTCTGTAGCGGCCACGTCAAAGGAGGCTGGTGTTCCGCTCGTATAATAGAGGCTCCCGAAAGCGGAGAGGTTCCACCTGTCATTCAGCTTCGTCGAATAGGTCAGACCGAAGGTGCTGACCTTTGCAGCCCGATCCACAGCCATTTGTTCGATTTGGCTATCAGTAAAGCCAGCATCGCTCAACTCTTGGAGAGTGTCTTCATCCTGACCGATCAAAGCGTTATCCAAAGAAAGGCCGGGGCTGCGATAATGTGCCAGTCGTGCTGTCAGACGAGAGCGGTTCTCGAACACACGGGTACCAGTCACAAGAACTCGGTTCAGCTCGTTGAGTTGCAGGTCATATTCCCCGTTCAGGAACAGATAATTACTGCCTAGGTTCACGCGGTATTCTGCCCCAATCGCTTGGCGCAGGGAAAAAGAGTCTTCTTCCTCTTGCACAAAGTAGACAGAGACTTCTCCATCGTTTGGAAGCTGCTCATAGGTCGCACTTACACCCAAAAGGTAGGCATCACCGCTAAATGGGTCATCCCGCGTGCTTTCAACTCCCATACCGGCGAAAAGTCCAATCTCCAGACCGTTCTCCATTGGTGTTTTGTACGACAAACCATCCAAACGATAGGCGATACCGCTTGGGCGCAGCCGATGACGACCGAATGTCAGCTCGGATCCGTTTTCTTTGCTCAATAAGCTTACATAGGCTTCATGAAGCCGGAACTCGTCATCGTCATCTTCGAAATCAAGTTCGTGAGAACCACTAATTGCGAATGTCAGCTTCCGGTTCGCGTCCTCTACCGTTCGTGTGTAACGCAACCCTGCCGTTAAAGAGTTTTCGAAAACGTCGTCTTCACGCTCTTCCACGTTAGGTATCGGGTCCGGTGTCAGTTCTGTGAGGATCGTCTCACCTTCGTTGTAGCGATATGTCAAACGAAGCGATCCACGATCTTTTACAATCGTTCCACCCGTTTCAATGACATCTCTATCGCTTGCTGCAGCCGCAGCGCCCACGCCGCCAATACCAAATGTTCTGCGGTCTTCACTTGGACGTTGGCCAGCAGGTATGGGTTGAATGTCTTGACGCGGCGCTGCAGCGACGACACTCGGATCGACTTGTCTTGGCTGGGCCCCGCTAAGGATCGCACTCAACCGCGCACTCACGCGGGCCGCCCCCTCCCCTTCAGGATACTTCTGCAGATAGATACGGTACTCGGCAACAGCATGGGCCAGTTGCCGATTGGCTTCGCGCACGTTTCCCAGCAACTCTTGGGCACGTTGACTATGCACATGCTCTGGCATTCCAACCAATGACGTCAGTAGCTGCGTCGCCCTGATATATTGGTCTGACTGGATAGCTGTCAGCGCCGACTGGAACTGGGACTCGATCCCTGGAGTCGTTCGAACGGACTGCGCAACAACAAAGCTGGGCTCTGCGACTAGAAGCGCCAAGGCGAAAATGCCAATCCCTCTTATGCGTCCCATTTTCTGCCCTCGTTCTTTCGATTTAAAAAAGTTTGTCGTAGCAATTTGACTTCTATCGTTCCGAGACCACCACCCTAGAAACGGCTATGGCAATCAACACAACCGGCATCTGCATCCGGGTCCCCTTCTGGATAACGGCTACCCGGAGCACTCGGAGGGAAACCGGTGATGTAAAATGTCAGTGTGGTCATAGAAGCAAACGATACTGACGAACCAAAACCATTGGTTGGTGCGGTTGTGTGACAGCTACTGCAGGTGAACGAATACTGCCAGCCATTCGAGGAGTGCCAACTTGGCTGTGTCGTCGCTCCAAGTTCACCCGTTTGGTGGCACAGTGCGCAGTCCGAAGAAGAAATCAGACTGTGATCCAACTCTGCCAATGACACATCAAAGCCATCGGTATCATGGCAAGATCCGCAGCTCGTCGAAGTGATCCCTGTAATGTGTGCTGATGAAGTCGGTCCAGGAGCGCCCAGACCGCCGCCAACATGGCAGCTTGCGCAATCGGACGATGTCACCTCGCTGTGCTCGAAATCTATCGAAGAAACTGTCCAATTCGTCCCTGGCTCGTGACACGATCCACAGTTGTCACTTGTGCCAGTATGTGCGCCAGTTGGCTTGGCTCTCCAAGCTGCGCTGAAACCGTCAACAAAACTGCCGTTGCTGTGGCAATTCACACAGGCTGTCGGGCTGCTAGAGGCATAGGTGTGATCGAAACTGACGAGGCTGAAGCTGTCAGTGCTTGTATGGCAGCCATCGCAGGTTTCTGATGTTTCGACATGCTCTACCGGCGGCACGGGCGCCCCCCAAGAATTTCCGGTAAAGTGGCAATCAGCACAGTTCCCCACGACCTCGTCGTGGTCGAAAGTTCGGCCAATGCTGAACGCAAAGGTGTCATGACACTCGGAACATTCGTTGCTGGCTGGCGGATGCGCTGCGGGTTGGAACGGGGCACCAATTGGATTTCCCGGATAGTGGCACGACACACAGTCGCCCGGCACCACATCATGGTCCAAATCGACCTGCGTGAAGCTTTGCTCGAAGAAAGGTGTGTGACAGTCTCCGCAGGTTTCGGGAGCAGGTATGTGATTTACGGGCTTACCAACAGCGGTTGTTCCATTGTGGCAAGTCGCGCAGGGCTGATCGATCTGATTGTGATCCAGAATTGCACCCGCAAACTGGAAAGTAGAGTGGCAACTGGCGCAGTCATCACCGACCTTAATATGATCGACCGGCTGGCCAGGAGCCGTCACACCATCGTGGCAGGTCGCACAGACACCGATGACTTGTGTGTGATCCACACGAGCGTTCTGAAACCCGGTCGTGACGTGGCAATCATCGCAGCTGTCGCTGGCCGCAATATGGTTTGCAGGCTTGGCACGCGCCTTGCTGCCGTTGTGGCAGGTCGCGCATTCCTGATTGATCCCCACATGATCAAAGGCGAAGGGCACAAAATTCCGTGTGGTATGGCAATCCGAACAGGTATTTCCAGCCGCCGGGTGCGTCGCGGGTTTGCCCGGAGCAATCCCACCATTGTGACAGGATACACAGTCGCGCGGCGTCCCTTCCAGCTTGTTATCAATGTGGCAGCTTTCGCAAATGATCTCGGCGTGGCGGCCAGTCAGGTTAAAGCCCGCCATTTCGGAATGCTCGAACCCTTCCATCGGGTTCACCCCAGTCACGGTCTCTTGGGCTTCTGCGGCTTGGAAAAAGAGACTGCCGATCAGCATAAGCGCGCAAAGCTGCAAGACCTTCAAAATCGAGAGGGACCGAATGCTATGGCATTCAGGAGACTTTGGCGAATAAGCTACAGTCATCTCATATATCCAAAATGGCCATGTTCGCGTCCGAACACCGCTCTTAAATAAAATTGCGACAAAACGCCGCCTTTCGGCAGAAGACTGCCTATAACGTGTTCAATCAAGAAATATTTTTGCTTTTGTGCTTGAAAAAGCGCTGGAAGTGGCATGTAGCCGACAAATTACGAACTTGCTCAATCCCCAAAAATTTGGATTTCTTAAGCCGACATCGGGCTTGGCTAAGTGAAGTCGGATCACCGTTAAATCAATAATTTAATTCGGGAAAACTGCCCCATACCGGGCGGGTTCGATCTTGGTTTGCTTGGTCATCGCGCAGACCAACTGGTACATTTGGTTACCAAAGTCGAAATGCCAGAACTCTTGGGGATAGTTCGTAAACCCCTGTTTGGTCATCGCATGAAACAGCAGCCTGCGGTGCAAAAGCCGCCGATCATCTGGGGCGATTTCGCCATTGCGCAGGCTGCTTTCAAAAAAAACTGTCTGGGCGACATCCTCCATCTGATCAAAATGTGCGCCCATCTCCAGCAGCGCACCACTGGCGGTATTTCGTAGGGTCAGATCGACAGAGGCGCCCGTTAAATGGGTCGGCCAAGTCGTAGGATCATCGTGCAGAAACGCGCGCGGATCTGAGACATAGCGCCTTACCTGCGCCTCGATCTTATCAGCGTTCGCATTCGGGTCGGCGTGGCGAAACTTCGTCTCAAAAAACGCCCAAAGCCCTGCTTGGGTTTCCACCGGGCGATAGGCGTCCCAGACAAACAGTTCCAGATTGAGATGGGCAAGGCTGTCATTGACCCGCCGAAGCCGTTCCGCAACGCCGCTGCGGACCAAAACCCGCGGGATCGCCCCGTTCAACCGGCAGCCGTAAGGCAGGTTTTGCCCGTCAGTTCGGTTGTAATAGGCCTCTCCTGCGATATCGAAGTCCGCAATATCGACCAGCGGTTCTTGCTGCTCTGGGGCCGTCAGATCGACTGGGACACTGCGATAAGCGGATGTGTCAAACGCCGGAAGCTCTGGGATTGGAGGCAGCGCCCCAAGATCATCAAGGGACGCAGGCAGAGTGCTCACAGCAGACGTTTTTCCTCTAGCAGGTCAGGCAAGTCGTTTTCGTAGAGTACGACATCCTTCTGTTTCAGGTCCTTGGCAATCGCAGCGCGGGCGGCGGCAAAACTAGGCACCTCGACAACGGTAACCTTGTCCGCATCAATCGTCTCGGCAAAGCTTGGGATGCGCGACGGGTTGATCACATAAACTGTGTCACAGCGATCCGAGCAGAACTCTCCAAGTCGCGCGTGCACGCGATCATGTTCCAATCCGAGCTCGGCAATACCAGGTGTCACCAGAATGCGGCGACCGCCCCGTTTCTTGGCAAGCTTGTCCATCGAGGCAACCGCCGACATGAACCCCTGCTCGTTCGAGTTATAAGCGTCGTCCAAAATCAATGCGGAACCCGGCGTATCCAGCACCTGCAAACGGTGCGGAACCTGCGCGATCGTCTTCGTGAAATACGGAATCTGATCCGCAATTTCTGGATCGATCACCAGTGATAACGTCACCGCAAGCGCCGAGTTGGTCACATTGTGCGCACCAAGCAGCGGCAGGTCATAGGTCACGTCAGGGATCAGCCCCAGCTTAGAGTGAAGACTAATCCGCCAAGATGCGCCGTCCGTTTCCTGCGCGTCGACCACGACGTCCGAACCCTCTGCGCCGACGGTGATCATCCGCAGGTCATAGATCTTCTTCAGGCGCTGGAAGGGTTCGTACTGCATCACATCGATGTTCACCACGACGGTGCCGCCCGCCAAACAAGCCTCTTCCGCCAGTTCAGACTTGGCCTGTGCGATGGCTTCGATGCTGCCAAAGCGTTCTGTATGGGCATCGCCAATTGCGGTGACGATGCCGTAGGTCGGATGGATGAAGTCGCACAGACGTTTAATCGACCCGATGCCATAGGCCCCCATCTCTGCGATGAAATACTTGTGCGACCACTGCAAGCGCTGCCGGATGTGGCGCGTGTGGCCCAGAACCGTATTGATCGAACCGGGGCTATAAAAGACAGAGCCTGACGCCTCGAGAATCTCGGCCAGCATGTGCTTCACAGTCGTCTTGCCGAACGACCCTGTGATCCCGATCCGCACCGGGTCCAGCCGGGCGAGTTTGGCTTTGGCCTGATCCGTATACCCTTCGTTCACGCGGGTCTGCAGTGGCTTCAGGGCCATGTTCGCCAGAACCAGCGTCACCGGGGCCAGTTGCAGCGCGACGATCGCCCAAAGAGGGTGAACAACCGTCAGAAGCGCCAAGACCAAGGTTAGCGCAAAGGACAGATACAGAAGGCGTTTCGCACGCTCTGTCATCGCCAGAGGTTTCTTGAACCGATAGCGCCGTTCGATCAACATGATGCCTGCAAGGGCGGCTGCAAGGGCCAGTTTGACACCGACAAAAGGTGCCCCGGCGGCGATGACAACCAAAGCGACCACGATCGTCGCCGTCGCCCGCAGATCGAACAGACGGACGTTCTGCCAAGCTGTGAAGAAGCGGGTGTTGTCGTATTCCTCTTGCTGGAAATAAGTCAGCAAAGTGTGCTGACGCTGCCAAAGCAGCGCGGCAAGAGAGACCAGAACAAGAAGGCCGGCCAAAGCGGTCATTTCGCGCCTCCATTCAGTTGCTCAAGAACCATCGTGGCAATCTGGTGCCGCCCCCGCGACAGGATCGAGTGGTGGTCATATTCGGGGCACTCGATATACTCGGACTGCGGGATCGCTTCGTGGATCAGCTTGCCGACTACGGGCGGTGTTTCGGTGTCTTTGCGGCCATAGATCAACGAGGTCGGACAAGTGATCTTGGGTAGCTCTGCAATCTGATCCTCTTGAATGGTCTTCAGGAAAATGTCGCGCATGCCGATCTCACGGCTTTGGACATAATCGGCGCTACCGTATTCGCGCTCTAATTCGATCAAGGCATCTTGCGTCGTGGCCTTCGCCTTTTTCTGCTGGAAGATCATAGAGCGGCGCTTGCCGCGCAGTCGCTCTAACACCGTCGTTGGGCGCTTGACCCCTGCCCCGGCGACGATGAACAGATGCTCAACCCGGCTGTCGTCCATCGCGGCCAGCCGCAAGCCAATGCGGCCACCAAAGCTGTGTCCAACCCAGTGAAACCGGTCGACGCCCAAACCGTCCAGATGCGCCAGAACGGCCTTGGCATAGTCGATCGTATCCCAAGCAGGCTCCGGTCGTGGGCTTTCCCCGAACCCGGGCAGATCCAACAAGATCACGCGGGCCGACGGCGCCACAAGCTCTGCCGTAGCCAGCAAGTCCTTGTGATCGCGCCCCCAACCGTGCGCAAAGACCACGGGAAACGCATCTTTGCGCCCCAGCTCTACCGTAGAGATCTTCGTCATTCGGACTGCCCCGGATACCTTTTCAGCCACCACTAGCTATGGTGTTTCTTATAGTGATACGACATACTTACCAGACGAATTCAACCGACGCTAGGACAGGACCTTGGACAAGCTGAATGTAGCCGTAATTTTCGGCGGCCCCAGTCAGGAACACGATGTCAGCGTCGTCAGCGCGCACCAGCTTATGGATGCCGCAGATGTGCGTAAAATCAACGTCATACCGGTTTACATGAACTTCGAGGGCCGCTTTTTCCACGGCCCCCTGCTGCGTCAGCTTGGCAAGTTTCGCCCCAAACCCGGCGGGTTGTCCGAGGTCCAGTTCGCATGGGGCGAAATGGGCCCCTGTCTGCGCCATGTCGGATCGGACAAAACGACATTGATCGACTGCGCCCTGCCCGTCTTTCACGGCCCCTTCGGAGAGGACGGTCGCATTCAGGGCATGCTGGAAGTTATCGGCATTCCAACAACCGGGTTCTCGGCGGTGAATTCGGCACTCGCCATGCGCAAAGACGCGACAAAATCGCTGGTGAAATCAGTTGGCGTGAACGTCCTGCCCCACGCAGTGGTCAACACCGAAGAACTGCGCCACGCTGACGCCGTTTGCGATCGGATCGAGGCAGAGTTCGCCTATCCCTTGATCGTCAAACCAGCAAACCTGGGGTCCAGCGTCGGGGTCGGTCTGGCCAAGGACCGCGCGACCCTTTTGGTCAGCTTGCAGAATGCCCTGCGCGAGGACAGCTTTGCCTTGGTAGAGCCTCAGGTCCAGAACATGGAAGAGCTGAACATCGCCGTCATGTTCCGCGACGGAGAGATCTGTTTTTCCGCCATCGAGCGCCCGAAGTCCAGCGCGGAACTGCTTGACTTCAAAGAGAAATACCTATCCTCGGGCGACAGCAATCAGGTTGATAGTGGCAGCAAACTTGGGGCCGGAACAGCGATCTCTCAGGGGATGCTTTCTCTGACCCGCGACATCAACCCTGACATTTCTGATGAGTTGAAAAACCGCGTCTATGACTACGCCGCCAAGGCCTTTACGGTTCTTGGTCTGCGGGGGGCACCGCGCATGGATTTCATGCGCAACACCGAAACCGGAGAGGTCTGGTTTAACGAGATCAACCCGATCCCCGGCTCTTATGGGTTTTTCCTGTGGGAGGCAGCATCACCAACCACCCTGTTCCCCCATCTGGTGGAACATCTGGTGCAAGAAGCGCTGGCAGACAGCCGAAAAGAGTTCGGCGATCCTGTCCCGCAGGCTGCTCAGCTTTTGCCCAGATAAAAAGCCCGCCGAGGGTCTTCGCGGCGGGCTTCTGTCAATTTACGGCTGATACGGCAGAGACGAGTGGTGCAGCACGATCCGCAGTGCACCGTCGGCGTCTTTCTTGTAGCCAAAGGTCTTGTCGACCTTGGTCACATTGCCGTCTTTGTCGGTCAGGATAACCCACCCCATCCACATGCCTACATCGCCTTCGATGAAGCTGGCTGAGGTGACAGATTCCATCTCGCGCCAGCCCTTTAGGCCAAACCCGCCATCCAACGGATAATCGGCGTCGTGACCGACAAAATAGGACAGCGCGCCGGTGCGTGTCGGTCGGAAGGTTTGGTCGCCGCTCGCCAGCGTGGGCTTAAACAGAACCGGTCCCAGGTTGTACCCATAGGCGGCATCCAGAACACCCTCGGCAACCGGACGCGCAGCTTCAATTCCACCCTCTTCATAGGCTTTAGAGATGGCAATCAGCCCCTCTCCCCAAGCCTGACGGGCCGCAGCGAGTTCGTCTTGTGTCACCGACATGTTTCTGTCCTTTCTAAAGCGCAAATTTCGTTCCTCGGTAAGTGTTAATCCCGAGCGATTAAGTCAAGGAGTAATCGAGATCTTTCAACGCCTACAGCGCCCGGGGTTCCAAACCCGCCTCTAGGGCACCACCCCCGCACTATGAAGAATACCAACTTCCGTGCAGATTGGCTGAATACACCGCGTTTCTAGAAACTTTCCTCAAATGCCCCATAGTATTTCGGCAACTCTTGCTGAACTCTTGGTTCAAGGTTCACCCAGATAAGGTGCCATCACAATCGGGATAACACTTTGAAGAATCTGCGGTTGGCGTATCAGTCTCTGTGGCCTTCCAGGCTCTCTTATCGCGAGTATCGTTTGACGCATATAAAGGGGGTTCACTTTCGTCTTGTACCAAATCAATCGGGGCCCATGGTCGCCGTGTATGACAACCGTCAGGTCCTCGATTTCCGCCGCCGCATCCAGCGTTGGGGCAAGCAAACTATACGTACATGCGACCTGATCCCAGTAGGCTTCATAGTAAACAGGGTCCATCGGATCGGAGCCATAGTACTGCTGGGAATATCCCCACTTGCTTATTGGTAGTAGATTACATTCCCTATCAAGCACGTATGGGAAGTGTGGCAGCAATAGATGTACGAACAATACATCCCCATTCTGCATCTGTTTGATCCGGGAAGGCATCGCATCCATTACCCGTTTCACCGTTTTTGGTTCTGCGAAGTTATGAAATTGCAACCGCTCTGCGTCACTGAGAGTGAAATAAACAAACGCTGCAGACCGATACAACTTGACCTCTGACCGACCGCCAAACGCGAGTTTCTGATGCAACGCTATGCCTGCAATCTGCAACCGAAGCCAGAATGGCTCATCATAAAAGACACTGTTGTCGCCAAACGAGCTATAGGTTTCACATGTCAGCTCATCGATACCATGGCAGTAGTCTATGAAATCTGTCTGGATAACAGAAACATCGTATCCGCTGTTAACGAACCCCTTGTGAAGACGGTTCGACTTTACGCGGTGCAAGAATTTGTCTCCGGCACCAAGTTCTACAAAGTTGGTTTCATCCAATGACAGGTCCGCTATTGCCCCCATCGATCCTTTTGTCCTCGGCGAAACTGTTTCGGCTTGAGTTCGCACTTCAAAACCCCGCGCAACCAAGTCATCCAATATATCATCTGCGGGATGACCTTCCGCGATGCTACCAGACATAGCGTCCGGTGATCCCATCTCATCTAAAACGATGTGCAGCAATTTTGGTTTAGCCACCAAAGCTGCTGCGCGATCTTGTTGGTTTTGATCCGCTACAAAGCTCTTGTTGTGAATCGGCGGCACGAAAAGGGCACTGACTGAAAAGAAAACCACAAACACGGTGACAACCGGTAGGACTTGTTTTTCGAATAAAAACAAAACCGCCAAAATTCCGTACAAAAGCAAGGCGAGCTCAATACCTGTAAGCTCTCTCGGGCCTATGAAATAAGCATCCAAAAAGGCACAAAATAGGAGCGAGAAGAATATCCAAAAGAGTGACCTAACTTTGCAGAGCAGTAGACCGAAACCTATTCCAAACAGAGCAGCGACACCGGTCAGCAAGATCACCTCAGCGCTCAAAACATTGTAGCCGGATTCCAGTAACATTGAGAAAGGAAGCGCGCTGGATACGGCTGTGAAAGCAAAGACGCGTGTTCTAGTGAGCTGTTTCATACGCAAACATGACCCGATTGTTCTCTTCAAACCGATGCTCTGCCGTAATTGCGGCCCGGTCCATGATGGCTTTGCGGAAGGCATCTTCGCTGTAATCGGAATAGACGTCTTCGCGCGAAGCCAGCAGACCTTGCACCATCGCATCAGACTTTGGCACGAACTCGATCACACCCGAGGGCGCCATACTCATCAGCCAATCTACGGCGTCAGCAAGCGGGAGGTTGCTTCCGATAACCATGTGGTGGATCACGGCCATCGCAATCATGCCGTCCGCTTTGGCACGCTGCTGCAGACCTTTACGCTCCTTTTGACGCCAGCCCATATCCGGCGTCGGATCGCTGAGATTCATTAACAAGGGCAGAACTGCCCCCGGGAAATCCCTTCTTTGCAAATAAGCGACTTCGATAGAATCGATATCGATGTCCAGGATGGTTGATCGACGAACTCCCCCCTCCATTGTGGCCCGCGTGTAGTCTCCGGTGTTACCGCCAACATCAATCAGTGATTTCGCGCCACTGCGTTGTGCCCAGGCCCTGACGAAGTCGAGCTTCGCTTCTTTCATACTGTCTGTGTAAGTGTTCTTTGCGGCGTAATCCTTCCAATAGCTTGCGGGCCGCCGCTTTGATTGCAAACCGCTCACGAAATCACGCAATTGCCTTAGAATCGCGACATATTGCTGGGGCTTCAGGTGCCTTGGATGTCCCATGGTTGAAGTCGAGGAACTGGCCCGTGCGACAGAGCGCCCGTGAAGATAGACATGCATAAACCCGCTCGGGCTCGTAAATAGTTTTATACGTGGCAGGATCTTGAGTGCCTGGTCAAAGCCAATCCCCTCAATTGATCCTCGGAAGAATGGCTGGAACGGCAAACCACTCCACGCCTCGATCAAAAGCGGTAACAGGAATTGCCGGCAAAACTGGTTATAGCCCTCCCAGACCTGCCCGTCCTTGTACCGCCGCAAAGAGGTGCAATCTATGTGGACAGGATCACCGTCGAGAAATTGCATATTATAGGCGGTCGCATCGCTCAGGACGAACCCCGCCTCAAAAGCTTTGATCTGAATATCCAGATGCGCAAGAGCCGCATCCTTCAGTTGCGAAAAAACCCATTCGTAAGGGTAGCTGAGGAACGGAACAACAGGGTGCTCGAATAAAGCGACTGCCGCTTCATTTCGGGCGCCAGTGAACAAATCCAATTGCTCCTGACTCGCCTTCAGTTGGTTGCAGCCGATCATCAATCCGCACTCTGCTAAATCATGAAGGATCCCGCTTTCATATACATCCTGAAAGGTAGCAATCCCGGTTTTGGTGACCGCTCGATAAACCTTGTTTTCTTTGGTGAAGACATAGGCGCTTGGATCGCGGAATGAGCCGTCGTCCAGCTGTGGTTTCAAGGTCACTTCTGGTTTGCCCCATCGACCTCCGTGTCAGACGCCCTTCCAAAAAGCCCGAAGACCTTCTGACGAAAGTTACGCAACCCGACGAGAAGTGCTGCAAAACCACCGATAAGCGTTTGCAGCACAATGCTTCCGGTTACGGGATCAATGTAAGCCGATGCGGTGTAGGTCCACGACATCAATGAAATTGCCGACAACAGAAAAACAGTTCTCATTCAACATACTCCAACTTCCGAAATCCGGAAATTAGCTCGAAAAAACCAAAAAAATTTTTCAATATATTCCGGAAAATCTTAAAATACTTATTCTTAATCTCTTATAGGTTGATAGCAGAGCGACTGTATTACTTCAAGTTTGCTTTCCGTCAGCACCAAAGAGAAAGCCTAGAGATTTTTTTGCCTCTTAAGGGCGTCGGACAAATTTCGGAATCGAATTTCTAGAGACCGATCGCCCCACATCCATCCGCAATTCAAACATATAGAAATTGACCGCGCTACAGCGCGCCTACGTAGTAATTCTGGCGGAACGACGAGCTTAACAAATTGCCCATATTGAACAATAAATTAGGAAGTTAATGGCGCACCCGAGAAGCGCCATTTACGGTTCCAAGCCGGTCCAAGAAGAGCTGTAGGTATTAGGTTTAATTAAGTTATTTCAACAATTTGTTTCCCAAACCGTCTTGATTGTTCCTTTGTGTTCCACCACTTTATGGGGGAACAATTGGGGGAATTTATATGCCGAACCCTAATCCCAACAACAAGCCGCTGTCGGTAGCGTTCGTCAATTCTGTAAAAGCGCCGGGCAAATATCACGACGGCAAAGGGACTGGATTGTTTCTGTTGGTCAAACCAAACGGAAGCCGATTCTGGGTGCAAAGACTGACCATTCGTGGAAAGCGAAGAGAGATAGGCCTGGGAAGCCAGCAATTCACCTCCCTAGCCGAAGCACGCGAAAAGGCATTGGACAACAAGCGTATGGCCTTGGCGGGTCTTGACCCGATTGCAGAAAAGCGAAGAGCAAAACGGGTATTGTCCTTCGAAGAGGCCGCACGAAAGACACACATTGAACTGTCGCCCACATGGAAGAACCCGAAGGACCGGGCTGCATTTCTCTCTACCTTAGAAACCTACATTTTCCCCCGCTTTGGTTCTGTTTCGCTTCCCGACGTAACCAGCGCCGACATTCGCCAAGCAATACTTGCAGCACGAGAACGCGCGCCGGGCGTGGCCCGTAAGCTGGTTTACCGTGTCTCGTCAGTCTTTAGATGGGGCATTGCGGAAGGCATGTGCGTCAGCAATCCAGCAACCACCGAAGCGCTGGCACTTCCTCGTGAAACGCGCACCCCAAACCATCGTAAAGCGCTGCCCTACAACGATGTTCCCGCCTTTTTAAAATCGCTAAAGGCAAGCAATGCCGGTGTTTCTACAAAACTGGCACTTGAGCTTTTGATACTAACAGCCACCCGCTCTGGTGAAGTTCGTTTGGCTGATTGGTCAGAAATTGATTTGGACGAGGCAGAGTGGACCATTCCCGCCAGCCGAATGAAAGCGAAACGCGAACACCGCATTCCCCTTTCGCCCCGCGCTGTTGAAATCCTGTTGGAATCCAAGACGCTTACCGGCGGCAAGGGACTAGTCTTTCCCGGAACGAAGAAAGGGAGACCATTATCTGACATGACCCTTTCAAAGCTGGTTAAAGAACTTGGCTACGATGTCCATGTCCACGGGTTCCGCACATCATTCAAAACATGGACGCAGGAACGAACCAACACGCCCCGCGAAGTTTCAGAAGCCGCGCTGGCGCATTCGATCAAGGACAAGGCCGAAGCGGCTTATGCACGGTCGGATCTATTTGAGAAGCGGCGGAAACTTATTGAAAGGTGGGGTGCACAATGTGCCAATGTCGCTTCAGGCACCGTTGCACAGATCGGCTAACACCATGAAATTTATAAGTGCCCCAAGGCGTTAAGCACCTCCTTCGGTTACCTTAAACCATTACTGGAGCAATCGGGCTTGCCACAGCCCTGTTAACACTATATCTTGTGCCTTGGAGAAGTGCGGCCACCAAATGATGCTATGCGTCTGCGGCGGGCGATCTATCTCAAAACGACAGTCATGGAACACCCGCGTTGTGCGGGGGTGAAAAGGCCGTCTTGCTGTGTCCTTTGGAGCCAGCAAGGCGGCCTTTTCGTTTTTAAAAGGAGGTGCGCATGCGCATCTTGAGAAGACCAGAAGTGGAAGCCCGCATCGGGCTGTCCCGTTCGACTCTGTACAAAATGATGTCAGATGGCGATTTCCCACGCCCAATCAGGCTCGGAAAACGAGCTGTTGGATGGCGTGAAAGCGACATCGAAGACTGGCAATCCAACTTAACTCTGATCGGGAAATGAAAACACCCGCAACCTTGAAATCAGAGGGCGCGGGCGTTCGGGTAGCTTGGTACCTATCCCTTACCGCGTTCGCCCTCACAAATCAAACGAGGAATTCGAATGCAGAAATCAAAAATTAACACTTGGTCTAAGGCCAAGTTTTCAATCGCCAATGAAGGCTCACCCACCTTCTACATAGGCGTTGGAGGTCGGCAGCGTTGGGCGCTGGAATGTTTGCTTAGAGCAGGAAAGAAAGGTTGCAGCCCGATTGACCATCCTGGCCCCCGCTGGTCGGGCTATGTGTTCGATTTGCGCGAATTGGGCGTACAGATCGAAACTATCACCGAAGCGCACGACGGTCCCTTTGCAGGAACACATGCCCGGTACGTTCTGCGTTCGCAGGTTCAACTGGTTGAAGGGAACGCGGCATGAAACCTTCGAAACCACTAACCAGCCACCGGGAAACTTCAGACAGCTATAAAGGCGAGGTTTTCCGCAGAGACGACTTGAGGGTGATTGTCTGCATTCACTGCATTCAGTGGATACTACAACGCAAGAGGCCGTCTGGAGCGAAGTGGGAGGCTTTGGGCTACTTCCGGTCACGAAACGCGCTTCAACGGCTGTGGACGGGGCTACACGGCCACCCTGCGCCCGAGATAGAGGATCTACCACCGAATTTTCCAAAGCGCCCTCGCGCGCGCGTATTGGTCACCCTACCCCGTTCAAGCGAGGAGGTGATCAATGGATAAGCGCCACCACCACCCTAACCCGCGCGACCTGCAAACCCGCAGATTGCAATCCAAGCACGGAATTGCCGGGCCTAGCGCCCGCGTCATTGCCGAGCTTTTCTATGGAGCGAAGCGAAATGGGTAAACTCTACCGGCATGGAAAAAGGGGGGCTGGGCGTCATGTCCAGCTTCCCGAATGGCTACAGGCATCCGAGGCATGGGCGACAATGAAGCCCGGCCCGAGAGCGCTCTATGTCGAAGTTAAGCGCCGCTATAATGGTGGGAACAATGGCCAAATATTTCTAAGTCACCGGCAAGCGGCAGCGTTGCTCAACGTCGGGAGAGATACAGTGGGGTCATATTTTCAGGAATTGCTGAAGCGGGGATTTCTACGCGTTACGCGCGGGCATTGCCTTGGCCCCTCCGGCATCGGACAGGCGGCATCTTATGCCATTACAGAAGAAAAGGTCGGAAATGACGCTGCAACGAAAGACTTCATACGCTGGCGTAAATAGAAACCCCGTCGGAAAATCCGGCTTTCATTGGCCGGGTTTTCCCTCACCTAATGTCGGGAAATCCAGCCTTCGCCATTTCAAACGTCGGGAATTCCAACCACTTTAGGTCAATTCCCGCTTTTTTCGGTGTCGGAAAATTCAGCCATATATACATCTGGCCATTTGCCTTCCACTCTATGAACATCGAATGGGTTTGAAATGGAAATACCTAGCCAGACGAAAGACGCCCTAGTAAGTCGACACTTCGGAGCCCGTTTACTGCTTGTACAGCAACACTAAGAAGCCTCTGAACTGCGTATCAGCCAACCGTTTCCATAAACAAGCTTGTGCAGATTGTATCCGATTTCGCCGCGACCCTTAATGGTTCGCACTTCACCCGCAGGCACATACTTGCTGGCGGTACTCCTCGACAATTCTCCACCGTTAATATTCTCCAGTAGATAATCCACCTCGACCCTTTTAGGTGTGTCCGAAAGATTTTCGATTTGATACTCCCAAAACCAAACAACACTTACTTCGGGCCCTTCAAACAAATCCCAGAAGCTTTCAACCTCGAAACGAGCCGCTTCTAAATGGCTGAAATAATGTGTACTTCTGACAAATCTGAGGGGTGGATTTTCTTTTTCTTCACCCTGGTAATTTATTGATGATGTTGAATCAGTCACGGCTTCCATTTGGTTTTTCAGAGAAGCTACCTTCACAGGGTGAGCATTTAGGTAACCCAGTAAAAGAACGACTGAAGGCAACAGCATAAAGCCAAACCCAATCCCAAAATACTTAAAGAAGTCCCTCATTTTCATACCTCCCAAATAACTTCACAATCGATAACCAGAGGACACAAATGGCCCAAAAACCGACAACGAAGGACACTGATTTACCCGTAGTTACTACCCCAACGAGCCAAGGGTTTTGATTGAAATCAATTTCAGATCAGTATTGTTTGGCGGGTAGCTTTCAAACAAAGCACCATGACCAGACTTCTCGCTTTTTTCTTCGCCATTACCCTGTCGGCGACATCCGTCCATGCGAAAGAAATCAAGGGCCGTGAGCTTCAGCGCCTGGCTCCGGGACGAGGTTTTAAACTGTGAGTTCTTCTACAGCCTGCGTTTGGCACACATCCGAATCGAACAATGGATAAACACTACAACACCAGGCAACCACATAGCGCTCTGGGTTATCGCCCACCGGCTCCAGAATCCATCGCCCCGATGGCCCAAAAGCCGGTAATGCACTAACAATCAAACGGGACTACTTAGGTGGGACTGATCACTTCCGGAGGTCTTCCTTCAAGTCCTGAAGGTCCTCGTAGTGCACCGCGATTGCCAGCATTTCCTTCGTCTGCGGAAGACCTGCCTTGGCCAAGTCCTCCATCGTCCACGCCAGCTGTTCCTGTGCCATCTTCTTCATTTCCGCATCTGGCATCACTCGCTTGAACTTGAACTCGCCACCACCTTGGCTGCTGGCTATCCAAACAGGGTGATATTCATATATGCTGTCCGCCCAAGTTCCTATTTTCCCCGACCGGTGAAGGTCTTGAGTATAGCGGAAACTCGGGTCGGCACCCATAATTTCTATTTTTTGTTTTCGGCGCCTCTCGAACCTAGTTCCACTAGGTGGAATTGTTTTTATTTTCACTCTTAAATACTCGTACATTTCGTCTTCCCATACCCCATCTCGTCTTTGTTTTAGAATGCCACAGTCAGGAAACTGTTCAGCTGGATGACTGTAGGCCTTCGTAGTCGGGTAAAAGGATTTCGAGGCCTCGTTCGTTGAGTTTCCAATTGGAATTGAGTTGATCCTTACCGCTCCAACCTCGTTTGTTTCATCTGGGCACCGGCGGTCCGCATCTTTTAATCTGCGGGATTTCTTTTCGGTCGCTTTTTCCGTTTTGTTAAAGGAGACCCGACTGATTTCCGCGCGTTCCTTGGGCTTTGAATCGCTAGGAAATGGAAAGCCAAGTGCCGTCCAAAAAACTAAAGCTGTATACACCGGAAAGAATATGATTGCGGGCAACAGTCCCCTACCGAAGACTAAACTCACGCCCCACATAGCACCAATTGTTATTGGAACGCTGACGAACAGGCTGAAGAAGATAACGAAGGCTGCACCTCTCAGCATATAAGTGTTGTCCGATGTCAGGCCAACAATCAATGGTAGACCGAATAGGTACATCATGAAGAAAACACTGAAATCGCTCATTCTCTACGTTTCCCCGTTGCTAGCACTGCCCATTATGAGCTTAGCCTACCCGGTCGGCAGCAAAGTATAATTGAGCTGCGTCAACCCCACTCTGGAAAACCCAATAATTGAGGCAGCCGCGGTTCTGGCCGTCATGCTCAAGAGGGTCGCGACACTTCCTATAAGAGATTGATCTATTCGGACGCCAACCTTCCTGGCGCTGTCCAGCGTCGCTCAGGCGCCGGGCTTGATGGATTTCATCACGGCGTAGGCCGAGGCGGCAATCGCGTTACCTTCGCTGGATAACGCGCCCGTCCTCTCGGTTAATTACAAAGCCATTTGAACCCCATGTTAGCCCTATGATCACAGTCGACGTACCACGCGATGTTTTCCCCCTCTCGGGACTATGGGCATACCAATCAACTTCGCCTCTGACAGTGCAAAGTCCGAATTCATCGCATTTCGTTCCGCCGGGCTGGGGGCGAAAATGATAGTCTCGTACAGGCCACCGATTGGCAAAGTTCACCTTCTCTATCATCACTTTGTGCCGAGGCTGCGTTTCGCCGTAAAAGTCAACTTCTGAGCTGTAAGTGTCGGATATCCGGCTCAGGGCATCGCTATTATTCTCCGACCACATCCGGTTGTGCCATGAAACAAAGGCGATAGCTTTCTCATCCCAATTTGTTTGGCTCTTGTTTGTTGGCGCTGAGGAAACTTTTTTTCTGGATTGGTTTCCTAGCGAAACCAATCCCAATTGCGTCAATTCGTCTTGGGAAAAAACATACATGTCATCTGAAGGGGTCCGCAACATTCGCACTAAAACGTCATTATGAACGCCAAACTGCTCCAGAACATCGATTATGTCTGAAAGAGCGACTTGTCCACTTTGCAGATCTCCACGTTTATTTGAAATCTGGTGAACACCAAGTTCCCCACTCACTGTCCGGTTTTTTCCTGCTGAGAAAACAAAGAAACAAGCTGAATAACATCCCTTTTCGACAATCGTATCAATTCCTAGGCGGTTTACTTCCAAGGCCAAGGAAAGGCCCGCATGTACGTCGCCGCCTGCACTGGAAAGCATCAATGATTGAGGTGATCCATACTCTCCAACTGCTCGTTGAAAGTTCAATGGTGTACGGGAGGTAATTGGTCCTGATAACAAAAAAATGCTCGGATCATCTTTTGCAACAAAAATAGGAGCATAGCTGTCATCAATTTCACCCCTAGCCGTAGTTACGGTAAATGCAGTTAACAACAGGGTTGCAAAAAACACTTTACGTTTCATAAGTCTTCCTTAGACGGCCTGCTATGAATGTTGGCGTTTGGCTAGACGCTGGTCCATCGGGGTTATGAACTCTAGTTTATAGCAGTCAAAAATGGCGTCTTTCTAGCCCCTTGGATCACACTCATTGACCCGGCTTCGCCCCCCACCATGTTCGCAGCCACGAGGTCTCGCTCCGATTAATTCAGGCAACCCTGGTGGCAACGTTGGTTTCATAAACGCTGGCAAGCTGATTTCGCAGGGCCGCAAGCCTGAGAGGTGAACGGACTGTGCGCAATTACAAAGCGTTAGCGACCATGCTGTTTTGACGTCGAGGTCACCAAGGTTGCTCAGTCAAAAATTGGCCTCGTGCAATACCCCGATACCAATTCATGGCTTAGGCCTATCGAAATATCATTAAAGTAACCCGAGAGCCTTCCGTCCCCAACATTGAGCACAATAGAAATTACATCTCCGTCATCAACGCCATGTGCAACAAGATGACCCTCAACCTCAAGATAGGGAAGCCAAGTAGCCGATGGCCCTTCAGGGTTAGGTGAAAGGCTATGGCTTTCGGCATCGACGGCCAACTTGTAATTGCCTTCTTCTCCTCTTTCTTCACCTTCTGCTGCGAACCGAAGCTTGCAGTTCAAATATGTCGGTTCAGCCAGAGCAGGAAATGCAGCCAGACATACCAAGATTGCGGCGATTGAGTTCTTCATTCGTAGTTCCCGTTAAATTTTCTAACAGGAGCATATCAAAGACCGCACCGTGAGACATGGGGTTGTTTACGAGTTATTCGGTGGTTACGGGTGTCATTCAGAAAAAACAGGAGCCCCTGATCCTCTCCCACTGAAGTGGTCTGCTGTTATCTTGAGACAGCGGACACCCGTAGCTAGGAATCTCTCCTTATCTGGCGGCGGGTCACCCCCCCGACGGCGTTGAAAGAGCCTCGCTACGCATTACCCAGCAAGTCTCCGACTTCAATCAGTCCATAGCAAATCGCGTATCTTCCAATACTCGTCAGTTTTGTTTCGGTTCGAAAATTGCCTATCAAGATATATCAGCGCCGTCTCACCATCCGTGTTCCGAGCATTCAGATCCGCGCCCGCTTCCAACAACGCCCGTATGCCGTCTCTGCTTCCCCACTGCGCCGCAATCATCAGCGCCGTCTCACCCTCTATGTTCCGAGCATTCACATCCGCGCCCGCTTCCAACAACGCCCGTATGTTGCCCGCAGTTCTACCAAAAACCGCAGACATCAGCGCCGTCTCACCATCCGCTTCCCGAGCATTCACATCCGCGCCCGCTTCCAACAACGCCCGCATGCCGTCTCCGTTTTCAAACAACACCGCAGACATCAGCGCCGTCTCACCATCCGTGTCCCGAGCATTCAGATCCGCACCCGCTTCCAACAACGCCCGTATGCCGTCTCCGTGTCCCGACACCGCCGCATTTATCAGCGCCGTCTCACCCTCCATGTCCCGAGCATTCAGATCCGCACCCGCTTCCAACAACGCCCGTATGCCGTCTCTGCTTCCCCACTGCGCCGCAATCATCAGCGCAGTCTCACCATCCATGTTCCGAGCATTCAGATCCGCGCTAGAAATCTCCTTTTCAATCGCATCCTGCGAAGCGCTGTCCCACCAGTCTGCGTCGCATAGATTGCCGCAAGTTTGTCCCAGCCCAACACTTCCCCACACCGACAGGGACAATCCCAGAACCAGACCCGTAAAAACCTGCTTCATACTGTTTTCCTTTGCGGATAGACCCAAAACCAGTTTGCTTGAACGAACCTCAGCAACCCTTGTAGTTCTTTGCGACACATTCACGAGCAAGTCTTTGCGCCTCTGATATGTCTTTCGCAGACATCTTTAGTGCTACTAAGTCTCTGCCTATTTTCCCATTTTCATTACCAAGAGACGCTGCGATGTTTGCCCACATATGTGCGTAGATGTTGTCTTGAATGACGCCGAATCCGTTGTAATACATCTTAGCCAAATTGTTTTGCGCGCTTGCGTCTCCTTGCTCAGCAGCTTTGCGATACCATTTGGCCGCTTCCGCATAATCCTGTGTGACACCGTCGCCATTATAATACGTCACACCCAGATTGAATTGCGCTGATGCGTGTCCTTGCTCAGCAGCTTTGCGATAC
>NZ_NSBU01000007.1:1016582-1623386 GCF_002285415.1 Actibacterium pelagium
ATTGAATTGCGCATCCGTGTCGCCTTGCTCAGCAGCTTTGCGATACCATTTGACCGCTTCCGCATAATCCTGTGTGACACCGTCGCCATAATGATACGTCACACCCAGATTGAATTGCGCATCCGTGTCGCCTTGCTCAGCAGCTTTGCGATACCATTTGACCGCTTCCACAGAATCCTGTGTGACACCGTCGCCATTATCATACGTCACACCCAGATTGAATTGCGCTGATGCGTGTCCTTGCTCAGCAGCTTTGCGATACCATTTGACCGCTTCCACATAATCCTGTGTGACGCCGTATCCGTTGTAATACATCACACCCAGACTGTATTGCGCTGATGCGTGTCCTTGCTCTGCCAACGGACGCCATTCCGTCAGTGCATTCTCATAATCACCGCGCTTAGCCGCTGCCAATCCCTTGTCAAAATCCTGAGCAGACAATCCGCCCGCGCTTGCGATTGCTAAGCCCAACACGAATGAAATCGTTCTAAATGCCTTCACTTGATAATCCTCCCGTTCACGAACGGTGATTACCATCGCGATAATGCGCTGCCCTGACCTATGTCAAAATCGCCACTTCAAGCTTTGAGGCGATAAACAGACTGCCGACTGATACCCATTTCACGCGCTGAGATGTTCATTCCGTCATTCAAAAGCTGCTTGGAGCGTTTTGTATCAATCGTCGCTCTACGACCGAGATACGTGCCCGTGATCCTCCCCCACTGAAGTGCTCCGCCGCTATCTTGAGAAAGCGGACACGCTTCGCCAGCAATCTGTCCCAATCTGGTGGCGGGTCCGGTTTGCCCTGCTCTACCCCGTTTGAACATGTCAGACATGTGGCTTGGTTGGGTGCGTTTCCATCTGCCAACCGTGAACACTAAGATTGGGACGGTATTCGAAAATTGAAAATGCGGTCTTTGGAACTTTAAGGGCATGTGTATCTAGTTCAGCCGCAACTGATACCTTGGCTTGCGCTCGGCAGTATCAGTGCCCATAGTTTTTTGTATAAGGACAAAATTTCAGAAAGGTACGCAGGTGAAGAGCATTATTGGAGGGGTAATAGTTGGCATTACTTTAAGTGCTCCTGTATTTGGCTTCGAAGCCAACGACCGTTTAGCTGCTGTAATGGAGCTTGATAACAAGGAATTTACCGAGGTTCAGGGACATCTCAAAAGAAGTTGGATGTGGGATGAAAGCGACCCGAGTTTTGTCGTGACTGTTGGGTTAGTGACATACGATGTTGAGCTTGACGATGGACGAGGCACAACGAAAAGAGCCATGCAGTGCCCTCAGCAGGAAATTTTTGGGAATCCTAACGAAGGCTGTTCTATTTCGTTTGATGGGATTTATCACACGGAAATATCGAACAATATTGTGGAAGTCGATCTAACCATTTGGAACGTGGAATTTATCGACTAGCGTTCCTTCCCAAACTGTTGATTTCGCAACTGAGCGAACACGGCGCTGCAGACCGTCGCGAGAAAAAACCGAACCGCATTGTCCAAGTGAAGTTTCGCGACGAGAAGGTTAAAATCTAGAATATCGCTTATGTGAAAAAAATAGCGATGCGATCCGGGTGCGCAAAGAAGGTTGAATCACCGAACCACTTTTCTTTGGTTGCTCGCCTGTTGTGCGAACGCTGACAAGGAAGCTCGCTCTTCAGACTATTTTCGCTCGTTAGAAAATGGGAAGGTAAACGTACCCCTCCATTGTTCTATGAATAGGAGGGGGTGGCCCATTTTGGTGAAAGTTGGCCCGTGGAACCGCCTGCCCCAGATTCTTTACGCATCCACAATTCAAATAATTCAACGGATGGCTAAGGCCCCGAGCGCTTGCAGGGGGTATTTTAGGGGGGACAGCAGGGAGTTAAATGTCAATTACTCTTAAATTACAACAGCTTAAATAAGAGAAATGGCGCACCCGAGAGGATTCGAACCTCTGGCCTCTGCCTTCGGAGGGCAGCGCTCTATCCAGCTGAGCTACGGGTGCCTGAGGCCGGGATATAGGGCATGCAACCATGCCCCGCAACCGGCAAATCAGTCGAAGAGATCGTGGCAGAGTTCCAGCGCTTCCACAAGCTTATCAACCTCTTGGGTGGTGTTATACAAACCGAACGAGGCGCGGCAGGTCGCACTGACACCCAGGTGATCCATCAGAGGACCGGCGCAGTGGTGTCCCGCACGCACGGCAACGCCCTTTTTATCCAACACTGTCGAGATGTCATGGGCATGGGCCGCACCTTGCAGCGTGAATGAAAAAATCCCGCCCTTGGTCGCCGAATGGCCCTGCACGTTCAACCAGTTCAAACCGTCCAGCTTTTGTCGAGCATAGGCAGTCAGCGCTTTCTCATGCGCTGCGACATTCTCCATGCCCAACTCCATCAGGTACTCAAGCGCCACACCCATTCCGATTTGCTGGACGATGCCGGGGGTGCCGGCCTCAAACTTCATGGGCGGGTCGGCATAGGTGATCTCGTCCTTGTGGACCTCGCGGATCATGTCGCCACCGCCAAAGAAAGGAATCATCTCGTCCATGCGTTCCTTGCGGATGTGGATCGCGCCGGAACCCGAGGGGCCGTAAAGTTTGTGACCAGTGATGGCATAGAAATCAGCGCCGATATCTTCGACATCCACGGGCATGTGCACCGAGCCTTGCGAGCCGTCAACCAGCACGGCAACACCCTTGTCATGAGCGGCCTGCGTGATCGTCTTCACGTCAACGACCGTCCCCAAAACATTCGACATTTGGGTGATCGCGACCAGTTTGGTTTTGGGACCGATCGCATCAATCACCTTCTGTGGATCAAGATCGCCATTCGCGTCGACATCGACCCATTTCAGAACCACACCCTGTCGTTCGCGAAGGAAGTGCCAAGGCACGATGTTGGCGTGGTGCTCCATCACGCTAAGAATGATCTCGTCCCCAGCCTGCAGGTTCGGCATGGCCCAGCTATAGGCGACCAGGTTGATGCCTTGCGTGGTGCCCGTGGTGAAGACGATCTCATCTTCATCCTTAGCACCAAGGAAGCGCGCAACGATGCCACGGACGCCTTCGTACTTCTCGGTCGCCAGGTTAGAAAGGTAATGCAAGCCCCTGTGAACATTCGAATATTCTTCGGCATACGCTTTGGTAACCGCGTCAATTACGACCTGCGGCTTTTGTGCGGATGCTCCGTTGTCCAGATACACAAGCGGCTTGCCATTCACCTCACGCGACAGGATCGGGAAATCGGCGCGGACCTTCTCTAGGTCATACATTTGGAGCCTCCATCACGGGAAGTAATCCCAGTTGAGAGATCAGTGAGATCAACACAAAAGTTGTCAGGACAAACGACAGAACCGTTACGACGATCGCCTGACCAATGCCGTCGAACTTGTGCAGCTCGGCGACAAAATTCAGCAGCAGCCAAATGAACAAGGCGATCGAAACCAGACCCAGCAAAGCCGCAAGAATGGCCATAACCGGGACCAGCAACAGTTGCACGACCTGCAGAGCGATCAGGATGGCCTGCATCCATGCAAACAGACGCAACCCGCCGTCCATATCACCCTGCCCGCCCATCAGGCGCCCGATGCTTACAATGGCCATGATCAACGCCAGCGTTATGCCACCCAAAAGGCCAACAGCCTGAAATGGGGACATCTGCAAGAATGCCAGAACTTGTTCGGGCGGAACGGGAAACAAAATCTGCCCAATGCCGGTCAGGACAACCGACAGCAAGATCATCGCGACAAAGGCGCCCCAGGCCTGTCCGCGCGTTGCGGGCAATTCCAAAACCTTACGGGCCGCGACTCGCGGTGTTTGGACGGACTCAAGCGCCAAGCTCCAAAGGTTTTGGAGGATCGTAGTCATGACTTGGGGCTACCTTCAGCTGTTTTCACTCGGGTCATGCCCTCTGCTTCCAGCAAGGACAAGAGCCAGATCACCCCAAAGCCAATCAACAGGATCGCACCAACCGCCTGTTCGGCCGGGCCTTCACCGATGAATCCGCGCACCATTCCATAGAACAGCCACAACGGCGTTGATGCCAGCAAGGACCAGAACAGCGCCAGACGCGCGCCGAACCAACTGCCTTTGCCACCAAAGATCATCAACACGATGTGAGAAACTGCCGCGACGCCATACAGAAGCAGCGGCGCAACCAGCAGCCATGCCATGGCGGCGTATTGCAGACTGGCCTCTAGCGGCACGGTGTCGTCCAAGTGCGCCTGACGCGCGATCACCGGAAGCTGCGAGATAAAGATCAGCGCGCAGGCACCCATGGCATAAGCCAAGGCACGGTCTTCACGCTGACCTCCCGCAAGCTGTCGAGCGATCACCCGGCGCGGATTGCGCCAGGTGGCCACGATATCCTGAGTTACGCTCATGCGCGGTGGCGCACCAGCCAGCCAGCCATCCGGTCAAGGATTTCCTCGGCCAGTGCTTCATCCGCGATTTCGTCCAGCGCTTCAGCAAGGAAGGCCAGCGTCAGCATGTCGGTCGCGTCATCTTTCGGGACACCACGCGAGCGAAGATAGAATAGACCCTCTTCGTCAATCGCACCCGAGGTAGAGCCGTGAGAACAGGCCACGTCGTCGGCATAGATTTCCAGCTCTGGCTTGGCCAGGAACTGGCTGTCATCGTCCAGAAGCAACGACTGGCTAATCTGATAACCGTCGGTCTTCTGCGCGCCTTCCTTCACAAGGATCTTGCCTTGGAAGACACCGGTCGCACCGTTACGCAGCACCTTTTTGAAAACCTGACGGCTTTCGCAACGCTCGGCGTCGTGGGTGATGAAAACGGTGTCATCGTGATGGAAATCACCGTCGCCAACACATGCACCGGCGATATGGGCCGATGCATCGTCACCGGTCAGTTCGATCACTGCTTCGTTGCGAGTCATCACACCGTTTGCGGTCAGGGTGAAGGACTTGAACAGGCTTTCTTCGCCTAGACGAGCGAAGATATGGGTCACGGCCTGACGCTCATGATCGCGACCTTGGGCCCGCACATGGTGGAACGCAGCGCGGTCTGCGACTTCGACCTCTAGCACCTTGTTGAACCGCGCGGCGGCGGGGCCGTTCTCCAGAAGGGTCAGTTCGCCCCCCTCTTCCACCTTCACGACGTGATGCAAGATCGCGTCGGATTGGGTGTTGGCATGAACGTAAGACAGCGCGACAGGCTTCGAGACCTTGCCTGTGACGCGGATCAGAACACCGTCTGTCGCAAAGGCCGTGTTCAGCGCCGCAAGCGGGCGTTCCACGGGGGTCTGACCATTCGCTTCAAGAACGCCATAAACGTCCTTGGCCCAATGGATGTCAGCGGCCTGAGCCTCTGCCAAACGGGAAATTTCGATACCTTCAAGCGACAGGTCGTCCGAGGCATCGGCGTCAAACACACCATCCACAAAAATGATCCGCAGCCGATCAACTGTCCCGAATACCGGCGACTCGTCGGTTTCAAACAGCGAAGCGGCCTGCGGCTCGACAGACGTCAAGCGCGCCGGGTTGGTGTATTTCCAATACTCATCCCGCGCACCGGGCAGGCCCATCTGACGGACACGCGCCAACGCATCGGCCCGCACCTTGGCGGACCAGCCTGTGGCCGTAACTTCGCCAAGCGCAGCAAGGCGCGCATCGGTGGCGTCTTGTTTCACTTGCGGCAGGGCCATTATGCGACCTCCGCCAGAATGTCGGCGTAACCGTTGTTTTCAACTTCCAGCGCCAGCTCGGGGCCGCCGGTCTTCACGATACGGCCGTCAGCCATGATATGAACGACATCCGGTTTGATGTGATCCAGCAGGCGCTGGTAGTGTGTGATGACAAGGAAGGCACGGCCTTCGTCGCGCAGGGCATTCACGCCTTCGGCAACCAGTTTCATCGCGTCGACGTCCAGACCCGAGTCCGTTTCGTCTAGGATGCACATCTTCGGTTCCAGCATCGCCATCTGCAGAATTTCGTTTCGCTTTTTCTCGCCACCCGAGAAGCCAACGTTCACAGGGCGCTTCAGCATGTCTGCGTCGATCTTAAGGTCCTTAGCTTTGGCGCGAACGACTTTCAGAAAGTCGGCTGCCGACAGCTCTTCTTCACCACGTGCCTTACGCTGCGCGTTCACCGCGGTGCGCAGGAAGGTCATATTGCCAACGCCGGGGATCTCCACCGGATATTGGAACGCGAGGAACAGGCCCGCTGCAGCACGCTCTTCCGGTTCCAGATCCAGCAGGTCTTCACCTTCCAGTGCTGCTTCGCCATCAGTTACTTCATAGCCGTCGCGACCAGACAGGACGTAGGACAAGGTCGACTTGCCCGAACCATTGGGCCCCATGATCGCATGGACCTTGCCAGCCTCGACGGTCAGGTCGACACCCTTGAGGATCTGCTTGTCCTCTTCTTCAAGTTTGACGTGTAGGTTTTTGATTTCCAGCATTTTTCTCAGTCCTTACTTACGGTGACGGCGGTGCCAGAAGCCGACACCATCAGCATGTTGTTGATCACTTCATAGTCGAGGTCGACCCCAACCACAGCATTTGCGCCGACGGCTGCGGCGCGATCTTTCAATTCCCGCAAGGCGACGTCGCGCGCCTTGCCCAATTCCTGTTCATAGGCCGCTGATCGGCCCCCGACGATGTCGGTAATGGCTGCAAAAACGTCACGAAAAACATTCGCGCCCAAGATAGCTTCGCCTACGGCGATGCCCTTGTAGTCAACAATCTTGTGCCCCTCGATCGAGGGCGTTGTTGTCACGATCATCTTTTCACCCCCAAAGCGCTTTCATCAGCATCATCAACGCCATGGCCCCTAGTCCCAGTACCAAGGCGGTCACCAGGACAGAGTTTCCAATCAGCCCCTCGTCAGTTCCGACACGTTTCCGACGCACGCTAAGACCAATCAGCATGCCGACGAACACGCCGACACCAACGCCAGCCGAGTCGATTGCCAAGGCGATGATGGTCGACATCAGCCCACAGAACCTTCCAACGAAATCGCAACCAGCTGTTGTGCTTCCATTGCGAATTCCATCGGCAGGGCTTGCAGCACTTCCTTACAGAAGCCGTTGACGACAAGGGCCACGGCCTCTTCCTCATCCATGCCGCGCTGGCGGCAGTAGAAGAGTTGGTCGTCGTCGACCTTCGATGTGGTCGCTTCGTGCTCTACGCGGGAAGAGTTGTTCTTCACTTCGATATACGGAACCGTGTGCGCCCCGCATTCCGAACCGATCAACAGCGAGTCACACTGGGTGTAGTTGCGCGAGTTCTTCGCCTTCGGGTGCATCGAGACCAGACCACGATAGGTGTTCTGCGCTTTACCCGCCGAGATGCCCTTCGAGACAATCCGCGACTTGGTGTCTTTACCCAAGTGCACCATCTTGGTGCCAGTATCGGCCTGTTGCATGTTGTTGGTGATCGCGATCGAGTAGAACTCGCCCTGGCTTTCGTTGCCACGCAGGATGCAGGACGGGTATTTCCAAGTGACGGCAGAACCGGTTTCCACCTGTGTCCACATAACCTTCGACCGGTCCCCACGGCAGTCCGCACGCTTGGTCACGAAGTTATAGATTCCGCCTTTGCCCTCTTCATCGCCCGGGAACCAGTTCTGGACGGTCGAGTATTTCACTTCGGCGTCTTCTTCGACGATGATTTCGACGACGGCCGCGTGCAGCTGCGCAGTATCGCGTTGCGGTGCGGTACAGCCCTCGAGGTAAGACACGTAAGAGCCCTTATCCGCGATGATCAGGGTGCGTTCGAACTGGCCGGTGTTTTCCGCGTTGATGCGGAAGTAGGTCGACAGCTCCATCGGGCAGCGAACGCCCGGCGGGACATAGACGAACGATCCGTCCGAGAAGACGGCCGAGTTCAGCGTGGCATAGAAGTTGTCCGATACCGGTACGACCGAACCAAGGTATTTCTTCACCAGTTCCGGATGCTCACGGATCGCTTCCGAGATCGAGCAGAAGATAACACCCGCCTCTTTCAGCTCTTTCTGGAAGGTCGTGCCGACCGAGACCGAGTCAAACACCGCGTCCACGGCTACCTTACGCTCGGAATTCGCGCCGTCGGCAGGCACTTCGTCCGCGCCCTCGACACCGGCCAGGATCATCTGCTCTTTCAGCGGGATGCCCAGTTTTTCATAGGTGGCCAGCAGCTTGGGATCGACTTCGTCCAGCGACTTGGGCTTTTCGGTCATCGATTTCGGACGGGCATAGTAGTACTGGTCCTGAAAATCGATTTCCGGGTATTCGACCATCGCCCAATCCGGCTCTTCCAGCTTCAGCCAGCGATCAAAGGCCTGCAGACGCCATTCTGTCATCCACTCGGGCTCTTCGTTTTTGGCAGAGATCAGGCGGACGATGTCCTCGGTCAGCCCTTTCGGGGCGTATTCCATCTCGATCTCGGTTTCCCAACCGTATTTGTACTTTCCGGCCATCGCGTTGACGGTTTCAACCGTCTCGCGGTCTACGCCTTCACGGACTTCGGTGACTTGATCAGACATCGCTGTTTCCTTCCTGCCGGGGGCGCCGCCCCCCCGTGTTCCTTATGCTGCGCGCGCCTGGTGCCGAGACCAAGCCTTTAGCCACGCTTCGGCAAAACGCAGCACGTCATCTTCTGTTGTTGTGGGGCCAAGCGAGACCCTCACAGCCGACCTTGCCTGGTCAGCGTCATATCCCATCGCACGCAAAACGCGGCTTTCCTTGACCTTGCCGCTGGAACAAGCCGACCCCGCCGAAATGGCAAAACCAGCAAGATCCATCTGCATCACCTGCGTCTCGCCCTTCCAACCGGGCGTGATAAAGCAAGAGGTATTAGGAATCCTACGTGCATCTTTTCCGACAAAAATAGTTTTATTTGCCTCAGCCGCAAGCGTGTTTTCTAGAATGTTTCTAAGTTTTTCGACTTGGTCCGGAATACCGACCTCAAGATCGCGCTGAGCTGCCTCAGCTGCGGCCCCGAAGCCCGCGATTCCAATGATGTTTTCCGTGCCAGAGCGGCGCCCCATCTCTTGTCCGCCACCGACGGCCAAAGAGGTGATATCCAGCCCCTGCTTAACGATCAGAGCGCCAACTCCCTTGGGTCCGCCGAATTTGTGGGCAGAAACAATAGCCAGATCAGCGCCGCTCCATGAGAAGGCAAAAGGGATTTTGCCGACGGCTTGAACCGCATCCAACAGCAGATAGTTCGCCTTGCGCGCGCCATAGGGCAAAAGCCCCTCTGCATCGCGCGCGGGCGGCTCGGTGATCACGCCGGTTTCGCTATTGGCCAGCCCCATGGCCAGCGTGTGGCCACCGGCCCCATCTTCGTTGCTCAGATCAAAATGAGACCACAGACAATCATGCGCGGTGTCTTGCACCATGACATCGCAGCCTGCAGGGCGGTTTTCCAAAACCCTCGCGGCCTCGGTCGCGCCGCTGGTGAACACCACCTCTGAAACGTTGCACCCGACAGCCGCCGCGACCTGTGCGCGGGCCTTCTCGACCAGCGACTTCGCGGCACGCCCCTCAGCATGGACCGAAGACGGGTTGCCCACCACATCCATCGCCGCCAGCATCGCTGCGCGCGCCTCTGGCCGCAGTGGGGCCGTGGCGTTCCAGTCAAGATAGGTTCGGTTCATCCCTCGTCCACCACTTGGAACAGGGTCGGAACCGCAGGACACGGCGCCAGATCATTCCTCACCACATCCGACAGGCGCGTCTGGTGAAGGAAGACATACACATGGGCGCTAAGCCCTTCCCACAACCGGTTGGTCATCGACTGCGCACGCGAGCCCGACACGCCGCCCGAGGCCCCTGCCCCGGTGTGCAGCGCACTGACAGTTTCATCCACGGCGCCCAGCACATCGGCCACCCGAATGTCCGACGGTGACTGGGCAAGACGGTAACCACCGCCCGGCCCACGGACCGATTCCACCAGTCCGGCGCGGCGCAGTTTCACGAAAAGCTGCTCGAGATAGGGCAGTGAGATGTCCTGCCGCTTCGAGATTTCGGCCAGCGTTGTCAGCCCATCGGCTGGCTGAAGGGCCAAATCGGCCAGCGCAACCATCGCATAACGGCCTTTCGTGCTGAGTTTCATGGGCCTACCCCCTGCAAACGGTTGACGTGAGGCGGCAGGGCAATTACCTCCCTTTGCACCCCTTTTCGGTATCGTCCGAAAATTTAGAATTGTTCTAGAATGCCTGAGCAAACTCGTCAAGTTTAAGCACAGGCCACCTAAGCGGAAGAGTAGCGCATGCCTGAGGTCATTTTTCCTGGCCCCGAAGGCCGACTTGAAGGTCGGTATCACCCTCAGAAAGAAAAAGACGCACCGATCGCGATCGTTCTTCATCCACACCCGCAGTTTGGCGGCACGATGAACAACAAGGTTGTCTACAACCTGCACTATGCGTTCTACAACATGGGCTTCACGGTTCTGCGGTTTAACTTCCGCGGCGTGGGCCGCAGTCAGGGCGAATACGATCAGGGCGTGGGCGAGCTGTCAGATGCGGCTTCGGCTCTGGATTACCTGCAGTCGATGAACGCCAATGCGAAACATTGCTGGGTCGCCGGCTTTAGCTTTGGCGCATGGATCGGCATGCAGCTTCTGATGCGTCGCCCCGAGATCACAGGCTTTGTCAGCGTTTCGCCGCCTGCGAATATGTATGACTTCTCGTTCTTGGCGCCCTGCCCCAGCTCTGGCCTGATCATCAACGGCTCTGCTGACCGCGTGGCACCGCCCGCTGACACCCAGACGTTGGTCGACAAGCTGCACGAACAGAAGGGCATCACCATCACCCACCAAGAGCTTGAAGGAGCAGACCACTTCTTCAAAGAGCCGCACATGGACACGATGATCGGTAATGTTCAGGAATATGTCTCGCGTCGTCTGACCGAGAACACCCGATAAAGAGTTAGGGCGCATCTCTACGCGCCCTAAACTCCTCTTATGCGGCAGACCTGAAACACCCCTATGGGAATGGGTCTGCCCGCAAGCCGAGCCGCTCGGCGACCAATCCCTTAACTTTCATGACCGAAAATCAGGCGTCGTCCTGAAACAGGACGTCGCTGAGCTTCGCAGCCGCGCCTTGCAGCAGTTCTTTGCGCTCGACAGCCTCGGTCAGGGACATGCGCTGCGACGGGCCGTGATAGGCAAGTCCGGCGACAAAGCGACCATGCGGATCCAGCACGGGCACGGCGATCGCGATCATGCCGTTCATGAACTCTTCCCGGTCTGTGGAATAGCCAAGCTTGCGAATGTTCTGAAGCTCTTCCAGCAACGACGCGCTGTCACACAATGTATGTTCCGTCATCTTTTTAAGATTGAGCGAGGCAACCAAGGCCTCTCTCTTTTTCGGGGCAAGGCTCGCTAGAAAAGCTTTTCCACTTGCGGTGCAGTGAAACGGAACGCTTGTGCCGATCGGCAACTGGATGCGAAACGGCCAGTCGGTCTCGACCCGATCCAGATAGCTCATGCCTTCGTTGCCCGGCACCGCATAGTTGACGGTTTCCCCGACCTGCTCGGCGACTTCCTTCAGGATTTGGTGTCTGGCGACATGATCGCGTGAATTGTGCAGCAAGCCGGACCCAAGGTCGCGTAACCGTCGGGCCACTTGGTACTTCTTTGCGTTTCCGGGCCGCGTGAGAAAGCCATTTTCTTCCAGCGTGACACACAGCCGATGAACCGTCTGCTTGGGCAGACCTATGTGTTCATTGATCTGCGTTGCGGTCATCGCCTGATCGCTTTGACCTAAAACCTCTAGGATTCTCAGCGTTCTCAGATTGGTTGGGATGCGCTCAGATTCCGACACAGTCAGCCCTCTTCAAAAAAAATGATGAATTTCTCGCGAATCACTGTAACGTCCTGAGATCGCAAAATCGAGAACTAAAGTCTCATTTTTTGATATTTTGGGGTAAAATGGAATTCGACTTCGTAATAGTTGGGGCTGGGTCTGCCGGGTGTGCGATTGCTAATCGCCTGTCGGCGGATGGTCGGTTCTCTGTTGCGCTGATCGAAGCGGGGCCGGCAGATCGGAACCCGTGGATCCATATTCCGGTCGGTTATTTCCGCACGATGGGCAACCCGAACTCGGATTGGGGGTATGTCACCGAAAAGGACGAAGGCATCGCCGGGCGCTCTATTTCATGGCCCCGGGGTCGCGTGCTGGGTGGATCCAGCTCGATCAACGGGCTGCTTTATGTCCGGGGCCAACCTCAAGATTATGACCACTGGGCTCAGCTCGGGTGTATCGGGTGGTCTTGGGACAGCGTTCTGCCCCTGTTCAAGCGATCAGAGACATGGAACGGCGAGCATTCGAACGACGTTCGAGGCACAGACGGACCGCTTTCAGTTCAAGACTCTCGGCTGACGCGAGAGGTCGTGGACACGTGGCTGGATGCTGCCGAGGCCGCGGGGTATCGGCGGACCAAGGACTATAACGGTGAAGACCAAGAAGGTGTCGGCTACTTTCAACTGACAATGAAAGGGGGGCGGCGGTGCTCTTCGGCGGTGGCCTATCTGAAGCCCGCCAAAGGTCGCAAGAACCTGACAATCCTTACAAACGCGCAAACAGAGAAAGTTCTGATCGAAGACGGGCGCGCGACTGGTATCCGCATCAAGCGTCACGACCTTTTAGAAGACATCCGCGCCCGGAAAGAGGTGATCCTAAGCGCCGGGGCAATCGGCTCGCCTCAGATCCTGATGCTGTCAGGGATCGGTGACCCCGAAGAACTGACGCCTCATGGGATAGACGTTCACACAGCACTGCCGGGGGTAGGAAAGAACCTGCAAGACCACCTGCAGGCCCGCCCGGTCTATAAAACCAGCCTCAGCACGATCAACACGGAAGCCAACAACATATTCAAGCAAGGCATGATGGCGATGCAATACGCCCTCACCCAACGCGGGCCAATGACGATGGCAGCCAGCCTTGGCACGGGTTTCCTGAAAACCGACGAGCGGCTTGAGACGCCGGATATCCAGTTTCACATCCAACCGTGGAGCGCGGACAAACCCTCCGACGGGCCGCACAAGTTTTCGGCCTTTACGGCCTCTGTTCTGCAGCTGCGCCCGGAAAGCGCGGGACATCTTTCGCTACGTTCGGCCCGGATGGAGGATCACCCGGCGATCCATCCGAACTATCTGGCAACAGACCTTGACTGCAAAACCATCGTCAAAGGCATCCAGATCGCTCGGAAGATCGCCCAGACCAACCCGCTGAAATCTCACATCACCGAGGAACACGCCCCCGGCCCGGGGATCGCGTTTGACGATGAGGTCGCAACACTGGATTGGGCGCGGCGGACCTCGGTCACGATCTACCACCCGACGGGAACCTGCAAAATGGGGGTGGACGACAAAGCCGTCGTGGACCCGCGGCTTCGGGTCAAAGGGGTTTCGGGCCTGCGCGTCGCGGATGCCTCGATCATGCCGACAATCGTCAGCGGCAACACGAATGCACCCTGTATCATGATTGGCGAAAAGGCCGCCGACCTGGTTCTGGAGGACGCCCGATCATGATGCACACACACCAATTCGCCGATCGAAGAATGAAGACGCCTTTGGTCAAAACACGGAACAACAGCGGGGCAACGCCTTCAGCCCCGAAGGAAATATAAAGTCAACGAGGGCACTTAACTTTGGGAGGACTATAAATGTTCAGACTAAAAAATGTGGCAGCGGGTGTAACAGCACTTGCGCTTATGTCGACAGCCGCAATGGCTGAGAAAGTACTGCGGATCCAATCGGTTCTGCCAAACACCGCAGACGAAGTCTTCATGCTGAACGAGTTCGGCAAGGACGTGGCCGCTCTGACGAACGGATCGCTGACGATTGAAGTACTGCCGGCAGGCGCCGTGGTTGGCCCGCGTGACATCATGGACGCGGTGGATGCAGGCCTTGTCGAAGGCGGCTTTGCGTGGACCCACTATTGGGGTGGCAAGCACGTAGCGGCGAACCTCTTTGGTGCACCAGTCGCGGGCGCCGGTGTTGGCCTAGACAACATCGCGTTCCTAAGCTGGTTCCAGTATGGCGGCGGCAAAGAGCTGTATGACCGCCTGTGGGACGAAATGGGCGTAAACGTCAAAGCCTTCATGCTGCAGCCGGTTGGCCCCGAGGCCCTAGGCTGGTTCCCGAAACCGATCGAGTCGATGGATGACTTCCGCCAGATGCGGTTCCGCGCTCCTCCGGGCATGGTTGGCGCAGCCTATGCTGACATCGGCGTTCCAGCCGTCGCAATGGGTGGCGGTGACATCCTGCCGGCACTGGAAAAAGGCACCATCGACGCAGCCGAATGGTGCTGCCCGAAGCCTGACTCTGTCTTCGGCTTCCAGAAGGTGCTGAAGCACTACTATCTGCAGGGTCTGCACCAGGTCACCGTGAACGCCGACATGTATGTGAACGGCGACTTCTACGACAGCCTGACCGACACCGAGAAGAAAGCGCTGGAAGTGGCAGCAAACGCATCGCTGTCGAAGTCCTTGTCCTACCGTATCTATGAAAACGGCAAGGCGCTGAAGGATCTGACCGATAACCACGGCGTTATCCTTGAAGACACTCCGGCGGACTACTTCACCGAGTACATGGCAGCAGCCAAGAAAGCCTTGCAGGCAGCAGCGGACGAGAACGAGTTCTTCGCTGAAGTCTGGCAGTCTCAGAAAGACTTTGCGGACATCGCAGTTCCATTCTGGGCAGGCGCGCAGACCTCGAACGCGGGTCTGGGTCGAGCACATGCAGACACGCTGAAGTGATAATCAGCGACGGTGCGGGGCCCATCAGGGTCCCGCGCTTCATTTTCGGCAAGGGCAAAAGCCTTTTCCAAAAATGAAGACCCACAAGAGGGCAGCGACAACAAGGGAGAATTGGGATGGCCGCAGATGAGGTGAACCCGGATGAGCTTGAGATTGCAGATGAGCTGATCGCGGAACGACGCGCCGAAGCGCCCGGTGAAACGCCAGAGGATATGACGGCGTGGCAACGCCCGATTACCGCAGCGATTGATGTACTGAACCATCGAGCAGGCCAATTGATAGCCTTGCTCATGATCCCGTTGATCGCGGTGGTGGTGTACGAGGTCATTTCACGAAATTCCTTCGCGATCCTGCAAAACGCTGGATTCGAAGAACTGGCTCGTTCCTTAGGGCTTGGACCTACTCTGTGGGTCTATGACACCAGCCGTATGATCGCGGGTGTCTTGTTTATGGGGGCGGCTGGCTATGGCTTGATGCGCGGCGTCCATATCCGGGCGGACTTCCTGTACCGCAACTGGTCCGCCAAGACCCAAGCGACCGTGGACGCGTCGCTGTACCTGCTGTTCTTCATGCCCTCGATGATCTTCTTCACCGTTGTGGCGGCCCAGTTCTGGTGGCTGGCCTATTCCACAGGCGAAACGATGCAGATCGACAGTGCATGGGGCCCGCTATTGTGGCCCGCACGGATCGCGATGCCCATCGGTGGCTTCCTGCTGATGCTGCAGGGCATCCCCGAAATCTTCCGCGCCTTCCACAGAATGGGGAAAGAGCGCGAGCGCCTGTTCGTAAGGGCCCTACCCGTCTATCTGATCGTTCTGATCTGGTTGGTTCTGGCGGTATTCCAGCCCGAGGTTGTTCCGGGCGGAGAATGGTTCTCTGACATCATGTCGGCTCGCCCCAACCTGTCCAAGCCCACCATTGGCTTGATCATGCTGGGCGCGATGCTGTTCGTGATTTTCATCGGGTTCCCGATCTCATTCACCCTGATCTTCTTGGCGTTTGTCTTCGGCATCTGGGGGGCCAACTTCAAGCTGACCACCCTGCTGATGACGCTGAACACCAACTCGACCATGCTGAACGACCAATTGATGGCGGTCCCGCTGTTCGTCCTGATGGGGATCGTGATGGAGGCCGCCGGGTTGATGGAGCGTCTGTTCGCCTCGATTCAGATGATCATGGCCCGCGTCCGCGGCGCCCTGTTCATCGCGGTGTTGATCGTATCGACGATCTTCGCGGCGGCGACGGGTATTGTTGGGGCCTCGGTCACGCTTCTGGGCATCATGGCCGGCGCCACGATGAGCCGCTCTGGCTATAACGTCCAACTGGCGGCGGGTACGATCACGGCAGGTGGCACCTTGGGTATCCTGATCCCACCGTCGATCATGCTGATCGTGATGGGTCCAGTCCTAGAAGTTTCGACGCTGGATCTGTTCCGCGGGGCCTTCATCCCCGGTGCGTTGCTGGCATCTCTGTATCTGCTCTACACGCTTGGGCGTTGCTGGATGAACCCAAGCCTGGGTCCGATCCTTTCGGAAGAAGACCAGCCCGACACTTCGAAGTTCTACGGTGCAGAGGTGGCCCTGATCTGTCTGGGCGTACTGACCATCTGCCGGGTCTTTGGTCTAAGCCTTGGTGGCGCATTTGGGTTCATCCCGTTCGGTGGCCTAATCGTCGTCTCGGCCGTGATCGCCGTTGCCTATCTGGCTTATCGGAAGCTGAACGTCCTGCGCATCGTCTTCCCGATCGGCGTTCTGTTCCATCTGGCCATGGTCTTTGTCGCATCTGGTGAGGGCGGCATTTCGGTCTGGTCGATCATCTTTGCAGCCTTCGTCTTGCTGCTCGCCTTCCTGTCCAAGCCGATCTATGGCGCGGATGCCGAAGGCAACTTCTACTTCTCGCAGCTTTGGGACGAATTCTTCGCGGGGCTGATGCCGCCGACGATCCTGATTTCCTTTGCTTTGGGCTCGATCCTTCTGGGGCTGGCAACACCGGCCGAGGCCGCCGCAATGGGCGCGTTCGGTGCGATCCTGCTGTCGGTCGCTTATCGGAAGTTCACCATCCCAAGCTTCTTCGACAGCCTGATCAAGGCGCTGGAGATCACCGTTCTGATCATGTTCCTGGTCGCGGCTTCGAACTTCTTCGGGGCGCAGTTCAGCTCTTTGGGAACGCCCAAGATGATGACCGAACTGTTGCTGGGGCTGGATATGTCGCCCTACCTGATCCTGATCTTGGTGATGGCGTTGATCTTCCTTCTGGGGTGGCCTTTGGAATGGGTGCCCATCGTGTTGATCGTGGTGCCGATCCTGCTGCCCACGGTCGAGGCGTTGGATGTCTATGGCCTTAGCCGATACGACATGATGGTCTGGTTCGGCATTCTGGTCGCGGTGAACTTGCAGACGGCGTGGCTATCGCCACCCGTGGCCCTATCCGCGTACTTCCTGAAGGGGGTCGTGCCCAACTGGGATCTCAAGGACATCTATCTTGGCATGATGCAGTTCATGCTGGTCCAGCTGTTCGGCCTGATCCTTCTGTTCCTCTTCCCGCAATTGGTGCTTTGGCTGCCAGCCGTAATGTCAGGAAACTAATCGATGACTGTAAAACGAGGTACTCTTTCCTACCTGAAATGGCCGCTGATCACGACAGTCATCGGTCTGGGGCTTAGCGGCTGGTTGGGCTGGGAAACCGAAGGCACAATGTCTGGAGTGGTGTCCTTCCTGATTGTCGGGGCGGTTCTGGCCGCGCTAGAGATCGCGCTGTCCTTCGACAATGCCATCGTCAACGCCAACAAGCTGGTCGAGATGACCCCGGTCTGGCAGCGGCGTTTTCTGACCTGGGGGATCCTGATCGCCGTGTTCGGGATGCGGATCATCTTCCCGCTGGCCATTGTCGCGATCTTTGCGTGGATCAATCCTTTCGCTGCGATGCATCTGGCCCTGTCAGACCCGGATGAATACAGCCGGATTATCGGCCACGCACACGGCCCGATCTCTGCCTTCGGCGGGACCTTCCTGATGATGGTCGCGCTGAAGTTCTTCATCGACGAGGACAAATCCATCGACTGGATTGAAATGCTGGAACGGAGGCTGCGCCGGTGGGGCTCGATCCGGGGGTTCGAAATCTCTTTCGTGCTGGTGATCGTGCTGGCGATCTCTCAGACCCTTCCCGACAAGGACATCGGCCGTTTCCTGACCTCGGCGGTCATGGGCCTTTTGGTCTTTGCCATGGTCGACGGGCTGGGCACCTATCTGGACAATATCGCAGGGTCCACCGCCGAGATCGGCGCCAAGGGCGGGTTGGGTGCGTTCCTGTATCTTGAAGTTCTGGACGCAAGCTTTTCGTTCGACGGCGTGATCGGAGCCTTCGCGCTGACGACCAACATCCTTTTGATCGCGATCGGTCTTGGGATCGGTGCCATGTATGTCCGTTCAATGACCATCATGCTGGTCGAACGCGGGACTTTGGCTGAATTCCGATATCTCGAACATGGCGCCTTTTATTCGATCTTTGCTCTGTCGATCGTGATGTTCCTGCAATCCATCGTCCATGTGCACGAGTTGATCACCGGCGGGGTCGGCATGACGCTGATCGCGACGGCCTTTTATGCCTCAATCCTTCATAACAAGCGACAGGCCTAGGGAGCCGCAACCAGAAAGGACCTTGAAGTGGCGCGTAACTATTTGAAAAAAGCGGCCCTTACCTCGCGGTCGGACGCGGGTGAAACCACGAAGATCGTCGCAGGTATTCTGGCCGATATCGAGGCCCGCGGCGAAACCGCAGCGCTGGAATACGCCGCCAAGTTCGACAAATACGATGGGAACGTTCAACTGACCCCGGATGAGATCGACGCTGCCTGCGCCAAGGTCCCGCAGAAGCTGAAGGACGATATCCTATTCGCCCATGACAACGTGCGCAGGTTCGCAGAGGTCCAGAAGAAAACCGTCGAAAATGTGGAATACGAGATCAACCCGGGCCTGATTGCCGGGCAAAAGGCGATCCCGGTTTCGGCCGCCGGGTGCTATGTACCTGCGGGTCGGTATCGTCACATCGCAAGCGCGATCATGACAGTGACCACGGCAAAGGTCGCTGGCTGTGAACATATCACCGTCTGCTCCGCGCCCCAGCCCGAAGTCGGGCTTTACCCGGCGATTGTCTTTGCCGCGCACGCCTGCGGGGCGGACAAGATCATGGCGATCGGGGGCGTTCAGGGCATTGCGTCGATGGCCTTTGGTCTGTTCGACCAACCCAAGGCAAATATTATCGTGGGCCCCGGCAACCAATTCGTGGCCGAGGCCAAGCGCACGCTTTATGGCCGCGTCGGTATCGACATGATCGCTGGCCCCACAGACAGCCTGATCCTTGCCGATCAGGGTGCTGACCCACACATCGTCGCAACCGACCTCGTAAGTCAGGCAGAGCATGGATATAACTCTCCTGTTTGGCTGGTGACAGACCATCGCCCCTTGGCCGAAGCAGTCCTTGCCCGCGTCCCCGACCTGATCGCTGACCTGCCAGAGCTGAACCGCGAAAACGCCGAAGCTGCGTGGCGCGATTATGCCGAGGTCATCCTGTGCGACGACCGAGAGGAAATGGCCGCGACCTCTGACGCCTATGCGCCTGAACACCTAACCGTTCAGGCCGGCGATCTGGATTGGTGGCTGGACCGGCTGCGCTGCTATGGCTCGTTGTTTTTGGGCGAAGAGACGACCGTGTCTTACGGCGACAAGGCCTCTGGTACGAACCACGTTCTTCCGACCTCGGGCGCGGCTAGCTATACTGGCGGCCTGAGCGTTCACAAATTCATGAAGATCGTCACATGGCAAAGGGCAACACGCGAAGGGTCAAAGAAGGTCGCCGAGGCAACCGCCCGCATTTCGCGGCTGGAAGGGATGGAGGCACATGCCCGTGCCGCGGACGTCCGCCTTGCCAAATACTTCCCCGATGAAACCTTCGATCTTAGCGCTGATGGTTAAAACGACACAGATTTGAACGGACTGAACACGTCACGAAAGGACATCTAATGTTTCAAAAAATACTCGTGCCACTGGCGCTGACCCATGGCGTGTCCGAGAAAACCTTGGCCGCCGCGAAATCCTTGGCCGATGCCGACGGTAAGATCACGGCCCTGCATGTCTATGAGATTCCTCAAGGCACGGTCAGCGCCCTGATGGGAGAAGAGCGCATTCAACAGGGTCTGGACGCCGCGTGGGAGGCCTTGAAAGAAAAGACCAAAGGGTTTGACGGTGTTGAGGCAGAAATCATCCGCGGCCACGCCTATCGCTCTATCGTGGATTATGCCGAAAGCGGCGGTTACGATTGCATCGTGATCGGCTCTCACAAACCCGGTCTTAGCGACTATCTGATCGGATCGACCGCAGCGCGGGTCGTGCGCCATGCGTCCTGCACCGTGCATGTCTATCGCGGCGGCTAGATCAGGCTCGCGTTAGACTTTCCCGGTGAGAGAGGTCAGCAACAACCCGCCCCGACGTCGAAACTCTGACAATTGCAACGCCCCTTCCGCGACAAGCATCGGATTAGACAGCGCGCGCTTCAACAGCGCCCGCGCCTGCCAGGCAGGCCATGTGGCCGGGTTCTTGGTCTTGGCGCGTGACAGTCTGTTCAGCGCTTTCTGGGCCAGTTCAGAAATCGCTTCGGGGCGACCATCCAGCAAGGGTATGCGGTTCTGCGCCTCTAGCTCTGGGATGGCGCGCAGCCAACTGGCGACGCCACTGGCATAGGCAATGTCGCGGATCGCCGTTTCGTTGGTCTCACCCAACAACCGGGCAGCGGTCCACATCAGGTGGCCCGAGGTCGCATCGATATAGCGGTCGAAATCAGCCTCATCCTTGAACGGGTCACGGTAGATGTCCCACTGGCGCGCGGTAACCAGCCCGTCCAGAACAGCGGCAGCTTCGGCGTCCAGAACCTCGGCCAAAGGGGTTACGACCTCATGTCGACGCACGTGCCCGCCCTTGGCGATTTCATCCAAAGCGTCCCGCCACCATTGCAGGCGCATCTCGGCGATCATGGCTTCTTGCGTGACCCAAGGGGCCCGGGCCACTTCGAGGTTCATCGCATAAAGCGGGAACAGCACGGCACGCGCCGAAACCGGCGCGGCCATCGTCGCGGCAAATCGGTCCGGGTCGCCCTTGGCAACCTGATCTGCACAGGCCTGAAGGGTCAAACCGCAGCCACCTTGTCGTGAACCAGTTTGTAGGTAATCGCATCCAGAAGCGCCTCGAACGAAGCATCGACTATGTTCGGCGACACACCCACGGTGGACCAGCGATGGCCATCGCCATCTTCGCTGTCGATGATAACGCGGGTCACGGCCTCGGTGCCGCCTTGTGTGATGCGGACCTTAAAGTCGACCAGCTTCATATCGTCGATCACCTGCTGATAGGGACCAAGGTCCTTGCCAAGCGCGCGTGACAGCGCGTTCACCGGCCCCCGGTCATTGCCAGCGTCATCAAGGCTTTCCGAAGCGCTGATCATCTTTTCGCCACCCACTTCGACCACCACGACGGCCTCTGACAGGGTCTTCAGCACGTTATGGTCATCGCGGATACGTTCCACGCTGACACGGTAGCGGCGGACAGAGAAATAGTCCGGCAGAATGCCCAGCTCTTTCCGCGCTAAAAGTTCAAAACTGGCCTGCGCGGTGTCATAGGCATAGCCCAGCCCCTCGCGCCGCTTGATCTCGTCAAGGATGCGCGGCAAGGCCGCTTTGTCGGACACATTAAGGCCGGCTTCTTTCAGACGTTTGCGCAGGTTGGACTGGCCCGCCTGGTTGGACATCGGGATGATGCGTTCGTTGCCGACAATTTCAGGATCGATATGTTCGTAGGTCGAAGGATCCTTCAGGATCGCACTGGCATGAAGCCCGGCCTTATGGGCAAAGGCCGATGCACCCACGTAGGGGGCGCTTTTCGACGGAACACGGTTCAGGATGTCGTCCAGCTTACGCGATGCACGGGTCAGGCCAGCCAATGCTTTTTCCGTAACACCGACCTCAAAGGCACTGCGATAAGGCTCTTTCAGCATCAGCGTCGGGATCAGGGTCACAAGGTTGGCGTTGCCACAACGCTCTCCCAGGCCGTTCAGCGTACCTTGAATCTGACGCGCGCCCGCATCCACCGCGGCCAGAGACGAGGCAACGGCGTTGGACGTGTCATTATGGGTGTGGATGCCAACGTGATCGCCGGGGATACCGCCTTCGATCACGGCCTTGGTGATCTTATAGACCTCGGCCGGCAGGGTGCCGCCATTGGTGTCACACAGGACGATCCAGCGCGCACCGGCCTCGAATGCCACGCGCAGACACTGCATCGCATATTCAGGGTTGGCCTTGTAGCCGTCAAAGAAATGCTCGGCGTCAAACAGCGCCTCGCGGCCCTGCGCCACCAGATGCGCGATCGAGGCGCCGATGTTTTCAAGGTTCTCTTCCAGCGTGATCCCAAGCGCCTTGGTCACGTGGTAGTCGTGGCTTTTGCCAACCAGACAGACGGCGGGCGTGTTCGCGTTCAGAACGCCAGCCAACACATCGTCATTCTCGGCAGAGCGCCCTGCCCGCTTGGTCATCCCAAACGCGGTGAAGGTCGCGCGGGTTTTCGGCGCTTGCTCGAAGAACTCGCTGTCAGTGGGGTTCGCCCCGGGCCAGCCGCCTTCGATATAGTCAATGCCAAGCGCGTCCAAAGTCTTTGCGATCTGATGCTTTTCAGCCGTCGAGAACTGGACGCCCTGCGTCTGCTGGCCGTCGCGAAGCGTGGTGTCAAAAAGATACAGGCGTTCTTTGGTCATTTCAGCGCCTCCAGTTTGGCGGGGTCGAAACCGGCGGCGGGCTGAAGCTCTACCCCGGCTTTGCTCATACGGACTTCAACGCCCGCCTCAAGCAGTGCTGTTTTCAGGGCATCAACACCCGAGAAGTCTTTTGTTTCCATAGCCTTGGCACGAAGTGCCGCCAGCTGGCCAGCATATGCTGACAGGTCGACTTCTGGTGCCTTGGCCCAGTTGGGAACTTCGTCTCCCATAAACCCTAAGAACTGCAGTGTATGCCTCAAAGTTGGAGCATCATCAGCAACAGCAAGTTGATGACATTCTGCGATCGCGCCCGCGGTATTCAGATCGTCTGACAACGATTGAATGACGGCAACGTAAGGATTTCCAATTCCAGAGCCTTTATCTGCGATCGCATACCATTTTCGAAGAGTACGTTCTGCCTCTTCCCGCTTCTTCTCGGTCCAATCCATCGGCTTGGAATAATGCGTCGACAGCATCACGAAGCGGATCACCTCGCCCGGCACGCCTTGGTCCAGCAAATCCCGTACGGTGAAGAAGTTGCCAAGCGACTTGGACATCTTCTTGCCTTCGACCTGCAGCATCTCGTTGTGCATCCAGACCTTGGCGAATTCGCCGTCTGGGTGGGCACAGCAGCTTTGCGCGATCTCATTTTCATGGTGCGGGAATTGCAGATCCAGCCCGCCGCCATGGATGTCAAAGCTTTCGCCCAACAATTCATAGCTCATGGCAGAACATTCGATGTGCCAGCCCGGACGCCCCCGGCCCCACGGGCTGTCCCAGCCCGGCAGGTCGTCAGAGGACGGCTTCCAGAGCACAAAATCCATCGGGTTACGCTTATAGGGCGCGACCTCGACCCGGGCCCCCGCGATCATGTCATCGACCGAGCGGCCCGACAGCGCACCGTAATTCTTGTAGCTTTCCACGGCGAACAGCACGTGACCTTCGGCCGAGTAAGCGTGGCCTTTTTCGATCAACCCTTCGATCATCGAAATCATCTGCGGGATATACGCCGTGGCGCGCGGCATATGCGTCGGCTCTAGCGCGCCGATGGCGGACATGTCGTCCAGATACCATTGCGTGGTTTCGGCGGTGATCTCGCTGATCGGACGGCCGCTTTCGGCGGCACGCGCGTTGATCTTGTCATCGACGTCCGTGAAATTGCGGACGTAGGTCACGTGATCAGCGCCATAAACCTGTTGCAGCAGGCGGAACAAGACGTCGAACACCAGCACGGGGCGCGCGTTGCCCAGATGCGCCCGGTCATAGACCGTCGGGCCACAGACATACATCCGCACATTCGCCGGATCGATGGGCGTGAAGACCTCTTTCTTGCGGGTCTTGGAGTTATAAAGCTTGATCTCGGTCATAGCCGTTCCTTGCGCCTGTTCAGGCGGGGCTTATCACCAGTTTCAAAGGAATGAAATGACCGACCCGCCTGACTATGTCAGCGGATAATAATGCAGCAGATGATGTTGGTGCCTTTGGTCATGGAGGCGACCATAGGCACCGTCACCGCGCGGGTCAAGCGCTCGCACGGTGGATCATCCGTAGATTGGGGCGCATTTGAGTGAGGATGGTCAAACCAATCCCCACAGCAATGATCAACGCCCCGATCCAAGTGAGCGGCGGATAGACCTCTGCCAGAAACAACGATCCCGACCCAAGGCCGATGGCGGCTGACACATAGGCAATCTGGCTTAGCATGACGGGTCCACCCAACTCCTGCAGCCGGAAATAGGCTGGGAATGTCATGCCTGCTGCCAGAAACTGGACAAGAGTTACCCAGATCAACTGGCCCTCAAACAATTGTCCTGCGGGAACTCCGCCATAAAGAACGAATTGCAGCCCCACTAAGGGGATCAGCGCGAAACTGTGGCTCCAGAACGCCAACGCCAACGGATGCGCCCCTTTAGGCCAGTCCAGCGTGCGGTAAATGTTGCCGCTGGCAAGGATCGCGGGAAGGCCAAGGGCCGCAAGGCTCCACAAATCCACCGCATCCACACCCCCCTTGCCAAGAGTGACCAAACCCGCGCCGATCAGGCCGAACAGTATTCCGGCTACGCCCAAAAAGCCCGGTCCTTTCAGCCCGAATACGACTGACAGGCCAAGCGTGGCAACAGGCGACAACGCGGCCACAAGGCTGACCTGCCCCGCGCCAACGCGCGGCACCAGCACGGTGATCACGAAGTTGACCAAGGCAAAGCTAACCGCCCCGGAAATCAGGGTATAGCGCAACATCTGCCCGCGCGGCAGGGCGATCCCGCCCCGCAGGATCAGCGCCGGAAGGATCAGACCCGCCCCGCCCGCTGAAAGAACCATCGCCCACAAAAGCGGCGGCACCCCCGCAGCAGCAGCCAGCTTGCTAAGCGGAAAGGTCAGCCCGAACAGGCCCCCGGTATAAAGCAGCAGGAAGATGGCCTTGATACGATCAGGCATAGCTTACGACCTCGTATTCGATGTCATCTGGCCCATCGAAATAGAAGCGCTTGCCGGGCTCGTAATCGGCATGATTGAACGTGGCATAGCCCGCCGCACTGACCTTGGCTTCGGCGTCATCCAGATCCTCAACGACGATCCCAATGTGGTTCAGGCCCGCGCGACTGTAGTGCGGGTCGCCATTCGTGATCAGTTTTTTGCCGGGCGTATAAAGGGCTAGATAACTGTCCTTGTTGCCAACGTGGACACTGTAACCGCCGTTAATCGCCGCCCCTTCCCACCGGACTGTCCAATCAAACAGGCCGCACAGAACCTTGGCCGTGGCTTTCGGATCGGGGACAGTGATGTTTACATGCTCGAGGTGCATCTGACTTCCTTTCGAATTGAAAAAACTCGAAAAAGAACATAATCTTTCAACTTAACTTGAACTCAATAGGAAAAGTTTTGTTGAAAAACAGTCGGGTAGAGAAACGCGGACTGACAATTGGCCAAATGTCAGAGCGGACCGGCCTCGCCACGTCTGCAATCAGATTCTACGAGGAACAAGGTCTGGTGCATCCGTTTCGCACCGATACTGGACAGCGAAGGTATGACCGGGCTGACCTGCGCAGGCTGTCATTCATCATGATCTCGCAGGGTCTTGGGTTCTCGATCGCCCAAATCCGCGAAAGCCTGTCGAAACTGCCCGAGAACCGAACTCCGACAAAGGCGGACTGGACGCGCCTATCAAAGGGGTTTCAGCAAGAGTTGGATGCCCGGATCGAACAGATGCAGGCCCTAAGGGAACGGCTGGACGGGTGCATTGGCTGCGGTTGCCTCTCGTTGAAGAAATGCACCCTCTACAACCCTCGCGACCGGGCGCGGCAAAAAGGGGCTGGGCCACGTTATGTGATGGGGGACAGCCCGGATTAGGGCGCACTTGACCAAATCGAAGCTCGGGCGCACCTTAATTACATGGCTTTGCAGAACCGCGTAACACCGGAAGGAAAGATCATCGCCAACCCCGCACGCGGGGGATGGATGGGCAATCGCGGCATTTTGCATGACGACAACAAACAGCTTCAGCAGGCCCGCTGGCGCCACAAGGCGTGGATCATCTGCAAGCTGAACTTCAAGGGGCGCCATCGGGACGTCATGGCCCCGAACCACTATACAGAGCTATTTTTTCTAGACGAAGCCACCGCCCTTGCTGCCGGACACCGCCCCTGCGCCGAATGTCGTCGCGCCGCGTTCAATGCCTATCGCGATGCAATTGACGGCAAAGCCTTGCGCGCCCCGCAAATCGACGCGCAATTGCACAGCGCCCGATTGGATCCCTCGAAACGCCAAAAGATCATCTGGGAAGAGTGGTTCGACTTGCCGGACGGCTGTTTCGTCCGTCACGAAGGTCAGGTGTGCGTCATCTGGAAAGGCGCGCTACACCCCTATTCGCCATGCGGCTATGGCCCAGCCTTGCCGCGCCCGACTTCAGGGTTGACCGCAGTGCTGACCCCAGGCCCTTCGCTGACAGCATTGCGTAACGGCTATGTCCCGCAGGTCGCGCTTTAGCCGGCCTTGTCTTCCAGCATCAGCCACTCTTCTTCCGCCTCGGCCAGTTTGGTTTGGCGTTCGACCAATCCCTCGCTGGCTTTCTGGAATTTGACCGGCTCTTTGCTGAACAACTCGGGATCGGACAGGAATTCTTCCAGCTTGGCGATCTCGGCCTCCAGCCGTTCAATGATTGCAGGCAGCTTTTCCAGCCGGTGCTTTTCGGTATAGGTCAGCCCTTCGACGGGTTTGGAAGCTGGCTTTTCCTTGGCTGGCTCGGCCTTCACAGCTTTCTTTTTCTCGACCGGGGCTGCGATCTCTTCACGTTGGTCCTGATAGTCGCTCCACCCGCCGGCATAGGTCGTGGCCTTGCCATCACCTTCCATCGCGATGGTGGTGGTGGCGACACGGTCAAGGAAATCGCGGTCATGGCTGACAAGCAGCACCGTGCCGTCATAGTCGCCAAGAATTTCCTGAAGCAGGTCCAGCGTTTCTACGTCCAGATCGTTGGTCGGTTCGTCCAGCACCAAAAGGTTGCTTTCCCGTGCCATGATCTTGGCAAGCAACAAGCGCGCCTTTTCGCCCCCGGACAAAGACCGCACCGGCGCACGGGCCTGTCGTTCGTCGAACAGAAACTCTTTCAGGTAACCAACCACGTGTTTCGGGTTCCCTCGCACCATGACTTGATCGGCGCGGCCAGAGACGCGCATCTCGGGATCGCCCGTCAGACTTTCCCAAAGGGTCATATCCGGGTCCAGCTGCGCACGGTTCTGATCGAAGACGGCCATCAACAGATTGGTGCCCAGTTCGACCGTCCCGGTGTCGGGTTCGACTTTCCCGGTCAACACCTTCAGCAAGGTGGTTTTGCCCACACCGTTCGGGCCAACAAAAGCTACGCGATCCCCACGAAGTACGCGTAAATCAAATGGCTTAAAGATGACCTTTTCACCGTAAGCCTTTGAAATATCTTTCGCTTCGATAACCCGTTTGCCCGACTTCGGACCGGCCTCTAGTGCCATGCTGGCGGCACCTTGGCGCTTGATCTGGCTGGCACGTTCAGCCCGCAGTCCCTGCAAAGCCCGTACGCGGCCTTGGTTCCGCTTGCGACGCGCACTGATGCCCTCGACTGCCCAACGCGCCTCTGATTTGATCTTACGATCCAGCTTGTGGCGGGCGATATCCTCTTCTTCCCAAGTCTTGTCGCGCCATTCCTCGAAGGCCTCGAACCCCTTTTCCTGGCGGCGCACCTGCCCACGGTCAATCCATAGGGTCGCGCGTGTCAGTGCGCGCAGGAAGGCCCTGTCGTGCGAGATCAGGACGAACGCGTTCCGCGTTTCGCGCAGATGGGTCTCAAGCCAAGCGATGGCCTCGATGTCTAGGTGGTTGGTCGGCTCGTCCAGCAGCATCAACTGCGGCTCTTCCGCGATCAGCTTTGCAAGAGCTGCTCTGCGACGCTCGCCGCCAGAGGCGGCCTTAACCGAAGTCGCAGGATCAAACTTCAACCCTTCTGCAACCATCTCAACCTTATAGGCCTCGGACGGGTCCAAGCCCGATACAGCGAAATCTCCAAGCGTCTGGAAGGACGACAGATCGGGGTGTTGCTCCATATAGCCGACGCTGATCCCCGGCGGCACAACGCGTGTCCCCTGATCAGCCTCGACAAGCCCCGCCATGACCTTCATCAGCGTCGATTTACCGGACCCGTTCCGCCCCACAAGGGCCACCCGGTCACCGGGCTGAACAACAAGATCCAAGTGGTCAAAAACCGGGTCCCCCCCGAAGGTCAGGGAAATATCAGAAAGCTGAAGTAAAGGTGCGCGTGCCATACCGGCGGGCTATCCAAGCGGGCGCATTAGGTCAATCCCCGCTGATTGGTCCCGCCAATCAGCACGCTGGTCGAGGCCGGCCTTTAGGCTGCCCGAGAACAGCGTCACCCTGCCGTGGCGCGCAACAAGCGTTTCCGCGCGGGCGGGATGGCCTTGATCTCTAGCCCCGTAAAGACATGCAGCGTGTTCAGGTCCCGGTCGACCACGGCGTGGTCCGACACCCATCCGCCCATCAGAAGATAGGTCCGCAGCAAGGGCGGCATCCGTAACTGGGCACGTTTCAGGTCAGGTTTACGCAAGCGCAGTTTCTGCGCAAAACGAAACACATTCGGGGCCTTCACACGCGGCAAAAATCGTTTTGGGGCCAGATGGCGATCTTTCAGCAAGGCAAAGGCGTCCATATACTCTTCCGACTCGGTTCCTTTGAACGAAGAACAGCCGAACAACATCTCGACACCTTCATCGTCGACATATTGGGTCATCGCGCCCCAGGCGACGCGCAGGATGTCCGCGTCTTTCCAGTCTGGGTGAATGCAAAACCGCCCCATTTCGACCAACGGACCGCTGAAATCCTCCAAGGCCGACAGTTCGTAATATTGAGCCGAATAGCTTTTGCTGATCTCTTTACCGGTTGCCAAAGGCAGCAGGCGAAAACAGCAGACAAGCGTTTTGGACTTGGTTTCCTCAACAAGCATGTGGACACAAGAGGCGTCGAACTCGTCAGCGTCCACTCCGGCAGCTTCTCCGCGGAACGTCAGGCCCCGAAGGGCCTGCGCAGCCCGAAGGTCTTCTTCGCTGTTTGCGATCCGCGCTTGATAGCGGCCTTTAAGAAGTCCACGCATCGCTCACATCCTCTTGCATTGCGACATGTATTCTGTCGACTAGATATGGTCCCAAGCATAATAGCACGCAAGACATGACATAAATTTGACGGGAGAGATGCACCAATGATCGAAAAAGTCGTTAAGTCCAAGGAAGAGTGGAAGGCGCAACTGTCTGATCTTGCGTATAAAGTTACAAGAAAACATGGGACAGAACGCGCTTTTAGCCATGACAACTTCCCCAAGGATCCGGGAAAGTTCCGTTGCGTCTGTTGTGGGGCTGATCTTTTTGATCAGGCCACGAAATATGACAGCGGAAGCGGCTGGCCCAGCTTTTATCAGCCCATTGATTCCGATATCATCGGGGAAAAAACAGATCGTAGCTTCTTCATGCGCCGCACCGAAGTGCACTGCAACCGCTGCGATGCGCACCTCGGACACGTCTTTCCTGACGGCCCCGAACCAACAGGGCTGCGTTACTGCATCAATGGTGTCGCGCTGGAATTCGAGCCAGACGACTAGTTGTCGAGGAACTGACCGGGGACAAAGTTGCCGAAGTTACCCAGAAGCTGACGCAGGAAGGTGATGCGGTTAATATTGTCGTCTGTCACACGACGGTTCAGAACCACGACCTGCCCGTCTTCCAGACCAAACCGTTCAACGTTCGAAACGGTGCCGCCTTCGTCAAAGGAAATCGCGACGACCTCGCGCTCTACCTCTTTGGGCTTGAAGTACAAACGCGTCTCCCAACGGCTGGCGACATAGTAATAGTCACCATCGCTGATCACACCGCTTGTGGAAGGAGTACCGACATTGGTCGCCACCGTGTCGCGCGTATCGACGCCGACGATCACGTTTTCCAGGTCTTCCTCGGAAGGAACATAACCGTGCGAGCGTTCCAGTGTCGCGGTGCCGCACGCGGACAATCCAAGGCATAGCCCCGAAACCAGGACCAGATTACGTGTCAAAGCAGATTTGAACATACACACCCCTTGCCTTGCGCTGCTGCGCCTCGTAACGGCTTACAGAAGGAATGGGTTTGGTTCAAGAATGGAACGCACCAGATGAGCAATACAGAATCAAAGATTAACCTGCGGCGCCTGCCCGCCGATCAGTCATTTGCCTTTCTGTTAGAGCCTGACGCGGAAGCGCGCGCAGCGATCGCGACACAGTTGGAGCTGATCGCTCTGCGCAAAGTGCGGTTCGAAGGAGAGCTGACCCCGGCTGGCAAGAAAGACTGGCGTTTAAAGGCCAAAGTGGGTGCAACCGTGGTGCAGCCCTGCGTGGTCACGCTTGGGCCCGTCTCTACCCGGATCGACGACACGATCGAACGGCTTTACCTTGCCGATTTCGACGAACCCGAAGAGGGATCAGAGGTCGAAATGCCCGAGGATGACTCGATTGAAGCGATTCCCGACATTCTGGATCTGGAAGAGGTCATGATCGAAGCGATTGCCCTTGCCCTGCCCCTTTATCCAAGGGCCGATGATGCGGCCTTGGAAACCTCTGACTTCGCCGCGCCCGGCGTGGCCCCAATGACCGATGAAGATGTCAAACCTTTCGCAGGTCTTGCAGGCTTGCGGGACAAACTGGCAAAAGGCGAAAAAGAAGACTGAAAAAACACTTGCGCCGGGACAGAATCTTAGTATGTTCCCGGCCTCGTTTGAATGTTGGGCAGAGCGGCGCGCCACGAAGGTGCGATTGTTGCTGGACCCTTAGAAAACAGGGCGTAAGCCCCACCAATACCGAGGTTGTGACATGGCTGTCCCTCAGAATAAAATCACGCGGTCGCGCCGCGGTAACCGTCGCTCGCACGATGCACTGGTTGCGGGTAACCCGCAGGAATGCCCGAACTGCGGCGAACTGAAGCGTCCGCACCACGTTTGTGGCGCTTGCGGTCACTATGATGATCGCGAAGTCGTTGCTGCTGCAGACGACATCGATCTGGACGAAGAAGACGCCGCTTAAGCGTCAGCTGACCAGCGATTAGAACTCAGATGACCGCAGACGCAAGTCACGCGGCGCAAGAGGCGCCTCGCACCGTTCTTTCGGTGGACGCGATGGGGGGCGACAGAGGACCGGCGGCAGTTGTCGCCGGTATTGCTCGTTCTGCGGCCAAAAATCCTGAGATCGCCTTCATCCTGCATGGGCCCGAAAAAGAGCTCACCAAGCTCGTCAAGCGCCGCAAGGTTCTGGCGGGTCGCTGTGAGATTCGGGATGCCGACGAAGTTGTGACCATGGACGCAAAGCCTAGCCAGGTGATGCGCAAGGGTAAGAACACGTCGATGTGGTCCGCGATTGAAGCGGTTCGTAACGGTGACGCCACCGTCTGCGTGTCCTGTGGCAACACCGGCGCGCTGATGGCGCTTAGCATGGTGCGTCTTCGCAAGTTGCCCGGCGTAAATCGCCCGGCGATCGCCTGTCTCTGGCCATCGCGCAACCCGCAGGGGTTCAACGTGATGCTAGATGTCGGCGCCGATATTCGCGCCGATCAGCATGATCTTCTGCAATATGCGATGATGGGGGCATCCTATGCCCGCAACGGTCTGCACCTGCCCCGCCCGCGTATCGGCCTGCTGAATGTCGGCACCGAAGAACACAAGGGCCGTGCAGAGCTGAAAGCGGCGCATGACCTGATCGAAGAAGCGGCCAAAACCAACGACTATGACTTTGTCGGCTTCGTCGAAGGTGGTGATATCCCCTCGAACAAGGTCGATGTGATTGTCACGGACGGTTTTACTGGCAACGTTGCCCTGAAAACGGCCGAAGGGACCGCCAGCCTGATCAGCGAGCTGCTGCGCGCGGCGTTCAAATTCAGCCCGCTTTCGCGGATTGCTGCCTTGTTGGCACTGACCTCTTTGCGTCGTTTACGCAAGCGGATCGACCCTCGCCGTGTGAACGGCGGCGTATTTCTGGGCCTGAACGGAACAGTCGTGAAATCTCATGGTTCTGCTGATGCGACGGGAGTGTCCTCGGCCGTCAAACTGGCGTTTCAACTGGCCCAAAGTGGTTTTGCAGAAAGACTGGCGGCTCGGGTTGCATCCACCCCGACACAGCGTCAAGATGATGAGACTTTCCACTCCGAGAGTAGCGGACAAAAATGACAATCAGAGCTGTCGTCAAAGGCATCGGCCACTATCTGCCGGAACGCGTGGTTCCGAATTCCGAATTCGAAAAGTCGCTGGATACCTCCGACCAATGGATTCGCAGCCGTTCGGGAATTGAACGCCGCCATTTCGTTGCAGAAGGCGAAACAACCTCTGATCTGGCAGCAAACGCTGCACGCGCCGCTTTGGACGATGCAGGTCTGACCCCCGACGACGTCGACGCGATCATTGTGGCGACCTCGACCGCGGATAACACCTTTCCGTCAGCCGCGACCGTTGTTCAGGCAAAGCTTGGCATGGAAAAAGGCTTTGCCTTCGACGTGCAAGCCGTCTGCGCGGGATTTGTCTTTGCTCTGACCAATGCAAACGCCCTGATTCTGGCCGGTCAGGCCAAACGGGTGCTGGTCATCGGCGCTGAAACCTTCAGCAAGCTGATGGACTGGAACGACCGTGGCACATGCGTTCTGTTCGGTGACGGCGCTGGTGCGCTGTTGATCGAGGCTCAGGAAGGCAAAGGCACCAACGAAGATCGCGGCATTCTTGCCTGTGACCTTAACTCGGACGGTCGTCATCGTGACATTCTGTTCGTGGATGGTGGCGTGTCTACCGGTACCGTTGGCCACCTGCGGATGGAGGGCAAAGAAGTCTTCCGCCACGCGATCGAAAAACTGGCGGCCACAGCCCATGCCGCTTTGGACAAGATCGGAATGTCGGGTGGAGATGTGGACTGGATCGTCCCGCATCAGGCCAATCTGCGCATCATCAAAGGCACTGCTCAACGCATGCAAGTGCCCATGGATCGCGTCATTGTCACCGTCCAAGATCATGGCAACACCTCTGCCGCATCGATTCCCCTTGCCCTGTCTGTTGGCAAGGAACGGGGCGACATCAAACCCGGTGATGTGGTGGTAACAGAGGCAATTGGCGGTGGTTTGGCCTGGGGATCGGTGGTTCTGCGCTGGTAATCGCGTAAGCAGGGTATCCTGCAAGCCATTGATATTGACTCGGAAAATCATTTCTCCGTATCTTTGCAAAACACGCGGATTTCAGGGGGATATTATGGCTTCGAAGACTTTGACACGTATGGACTTAAGCGAAGCTGTCTTCCGCGAGGTTGGGTTGTCGCGAAACGAATCCGCGCAACTGGTTGAATCCGTACTGGATCACATGTCCGATGCACTGGTCTCTGGCGAGACCGTAAAGATCTCTTCTTTCGGTACTTTCAGCGTCCGCGAAAAAGCCGCGCGTGTTGGCCGGAACCCTAAAACCGGCGAAGAAGTTCCAATTTCTCCGCGCCGGGTTTTGACCTTCCGCCCGTCTCATCTGATGAAAGACCGCGTCTCGGCCGGTAACAAAGGCTGATAGATGCCGGCGCGTAAATCCAAAGACGCCTTTCGCACAATCAGTGAAGTTTCTGAGTGGCTGGACACCCCGGCCCATGTGTTGCGTTTTTGGGAAAGCCGCTTTCCACAAGTCAAACCCGTGAAGCGTGCTGGTGGGCGGCGCTACTATCGCCCTGCCGACATGATGCTTCTTGGGGGCATCAAGAAGCTGTTGCATCAGGATGGTATGACGATACGTGGCGCCCAGAAGTTGTTGCGCGAGGAAGGGATCAAACACGTGAGCGCGATGTCGATCCCCTTGGACGGTCCCGCACTTCAGAAGACGGACCAGCCTGCACCTGAGGTGACAGCCGAGCCCGAAATCAAGGAAACCCCGATTCCCGAACCGACTCCGGATCCGGAAACAGCTGCTGCCGACCAGTCGGCCTTTTTCCTTGAAGGCGGAGAAGTTCGCGCACCAGAGAAGCCAACGCCCCCCTCTGCCCCGGTAAAGACCAGCGCCGAGGATGACGAAGAGACAGAGCAGTTGGACCTTATGGACGACCCGGAAACGCCTGCTGCGGCCAAGATGACACCGACAGAGTTCCGGGCACGTTTGGCCGATAAAGAAACGCGGACGCGGCTTCAGGCGAACCCCAAGGCGGTCCAGCAAGTGATCGTCAAACTTCTGGCGCTTCAGACCCGCATGGCAGGTCGTTGAAATCTGGTGAAGATGACCACATTTCTGACTTGCCCCCACATTCAGACATGGTATGACACACGCCACGTCGGGCTATGGCGCAGCCTGGTAGCGCGTCCGTCTGGGGGACGGAAGGTCGCAGGTTCGAGTCCTGCTAGCCCGACCATTTTCAAAACCGCCCGCCCGTGTATCGGGCGGGTGTTTTTGTATCTGCCCACATTGGGCCAAGGGGGAGAGACCGCATGAAAACCGGCGTGCTGGCCGATCATCAGATCAGGCAGATGATTTCCACGGGCGGCATTTCGGCAGCCTCTCCGATACTGAACGATCAGATTCAGCCTGCCTCTCTGGACCTGCGCCTTGGTGACAAAGCCTATCGCGTGCGGGCGTCATTCCTGCCGGGCAAAGATTCGACTGTTGCCGAACGGCTGGACGAATTGACCATGCACGAGCTGACGCTGACAGGCGGTGCGGTGCTGGAAAAAGGCTGTGTCTACGTGGTGCCCTTGGTGGAACGTCTGCGACTGCCCAAGGGCATGACAGCCGCCGCCAGCGCCAAAAGCTCGATCGGTCGCGTTGACCTGATGACCCGTGTCATCACGGATCAGGGGATCGAATTCGACCGCGTCCCCGAAGGGTATGACGGCCCGCTTTATGCAGAGCTTTGCCCGCAAAGTTTTTCTGTCGTCGCCCAACCCGGTCAGCTTCTGAACCAGATCATCTTCCGCCAAGGAAAGACGATCCTGACAGATGACGAGTTGCGCGCTGTCCACGCCAAAACCCCGATCGTGTCGGGGGAACCTGTGATCTCTGACGGATTGGGCTTCTCGGTCGACCTAAAACCACAAAGCGGCGATCTGGTGGGATATCGCGCCAAGCGGCACTCTGGCGTGGTCGATCTGTCGAAACTGAACCACTATGACCCCGCTGAATACTGGGAAGAGGTGCGCACCACCGATGGGCGCATCATCCTTGATCCGGGTGCGTTCTATATTCTTGTCAGTCAGGAAGCGATCGCCATCCCGCCTGACTGCGCTGCTGAAATGGCCCCCTATCTTGCGATGGTCGGTGAGTTCCGCGTCCACTATGCGGGTTTCTTCGACCCCGGGTTCGGGTTTGACGCCGCTGGCGGAACGGGCTCTCGCGGCGTGCTAGAGGTTCGCTGCCATGAGGCCCCGTTTGTGCTGGAACACGGGCAAGTCGTGGGCCGCTTGGTCTATGAACGCATGTCCGAGACGCCCGAGGCGCTGTATGGCATCGACATCAAGTCGAACTACCAAGGCCAAGGGCTGAAACTGTCCAAACACTTCCGCAGCCCCAGCTAGGGTCGCGGCAGGCTTAGCTTGGATTGCAAGTGGGCTTTGATCGACGGCCACTCGAACCGAGTGATCGAATAGACGGCTGTATCGCGGATCGTGCCGTTCGGCATCACGGAATGAGACCGCAACACCCCATCAAGCTGCGCGCCAAGACGTTCAATCGCCCGGCGACTTTGCGTGTTCAGACGGTGGGTCCGAAACTCTACGGCGATACAGTCCAAAGCTTCAAAGGCATGGGTCAGAAGCAGCAGCTTGCATTCGGTATTCATCGGCCCGCGCTGAACCGATTTACGATACCAGGTAGAGCCGATTTCAACCCGTTTGTTCGCAGCATCAATGTGCATGTAGGTCGTCATGCCCACCGCCTTGCCTGTGGGTGAAAGAATGGCGAAGGGCAGCATGCTGCCCGCCTTCATCAATCCAAGGCGACGGTCAATCTCGGCAGACATCTGGTCCGGCGCAGGGACAGAGGTGTACCAAAGCTTGTGCAGATCCCCATCAGCCGTGGCCTCTTGCAGGTCAGCGCAATGATCCTGAGACAAAAGCGATAACGCGACGTGTTCGCCGCGCAGCTCTACCGGTTCCGGCCACATGGGCTTATCCCCGGCGCTTACGAGGCTTGGGCTCGGGCTCTTCCTCGTCAAACAGACCAAAGGCCTGAATGTCACCAGGCTCTTCTGATTTGCGCGCGGGCTCAGGTGCTGAGTCCGACTTCTTGGTCATGCGATTGAACTGTTCACCGGCGACGTCGAACCCCTTGTTGACGCCCATATTGATGATACGGCCCAAAACGCGCCGGACAATCATGTTGATGATGCGGTCCAAATTCATAGCAAACGTCCTTGTCAGCTTTCGTCCTCGAACATATCGCCCTGCCCTTCGGTGTCCAGTTCTTCTTCCTCGGTTGGTGAACCGGGTTTTGGACGGTTCTCCAACAGGCCGGCTGCGCGCAGCTCTTTCAGGCCCGGCAGGTCGCGCGCGCTTTCCAACCCAAAGTGATCAAGGAAGGTCGGCGTCACCACGTAGGTAACCGGGCGGCCCGGGGTCATCCGGCGACGGCCAAAGCGGATCCATTCCAGATCAAGCAACTGGTCAACGGTGCCCCGACTGACCGAAACGCCGCGGATCTCTTCGATCTCGGCCCGGGTAACTGGCTGGTGATAGGCGATGATCGCAAGGGTTTCGATTGCAGCGCGGGACAATTTACGTGTCTCAACCGTTTCCTTCTGCATCAGAAAGCCAAGGTCGCCCGCCGTGCGGATCGCCCAGCCATCGCCCACTTTTACAACGTTCACACCACGCCCGTCATAGCGCTTGCGCAGATGCACCAAAGCCTCTGCCGCGTCGCAGCCGTGGGGCATTCGCCCGTTCATCTCAGCCACGCTGACCGGGTCGGCTGTGGCGAACAGGATCGCCTCGACCATGCGTTCTTGCTCGGCCATGGGTGGGGCCTCGAACAGGCTTTCTTCTTTTTCTTCACTCATCCGGGTCGGTCCTGCGGATTTGAATGGGGGCAAAGAGTTCGCTTTGCCGGATTTCGATCTGCCCGCGCTTGGCCAGTTCCAGCGAGGCCGCAAAGGTTGATGCAGTGGCCGAGCGGCGCTTGGCCGGGTCGTTTTCCCAACCATCGGGCAGGTAGCTGATCAATTCGGTCCAGTCGCCAGCGAAACCGATCAGACCCCGCATGCGGTCCAAGGCCTGTTCCATCGTGAAAACGCTGTCGCGATCCATTACGAAAGGCCGGAACTCATCCTTGGTCCGAATGCGTGCGTAGCCCTGCATCAGGTCCAAGAGCGTGGCGGTATAGGTGATTTTCTTGACGCGGGTGACGTCCTCGGTGATGCCACGCGCAAAGAAGTCGCGGCCCAATTGGTCGCGCGCCATCAGGCGGGCGGCGGATTTACGCATTGCTTCCAACCGTTCCAGCTGGAACGCAAGGTGGGCGGCAAGGTCTTCGCCCGACGGCCCCTCATCCGCTGGATCGGGGGGCAGTAACAACCGTGACTTAAGGAAGGCCAGCCAAGCGGCCATCACCAGATAATCTGCCGCAAGTTCCAGCCGCAGTTCCTTCGCTTTTTCAACAAAAGCCAGATACTGCTCTGCCAGTTGAAGGATCGAGACCTTCCGCAAATCCACCTTCTGGGTACGCGACAGTGTCAGCAAAAGGTCCAACGGGCCTTCGAATCCGTCCACGTCGATAATCAGGGCCTCGGCAGCAAGCCGGGCCTCGACATCGATATGGGTGGTTTTCTCAGACATTGGCGGTGGTTCCCTCAAGCGCCTTAAGCTCTTCGCGGAGCGCTTCAATGTCAAGCTGCTCTGGCTCTTGGCGCTGGTCAAGCGCGGCAGTGGCCCGGGCGGCCTCTTCGGCTGTAAACTGCCCCGAGGCAGAGACAACAGCCTCCATTTCCGCCATGTCCCCATTGCAGTGCAGGACCACATCACAGCCAGCCGCGCGGGACGCGGCAGAGCGATCCGCGATACTGCCGGACAAGGCCTGCATCGAAACGTCATCGCTCATCAAACAGCCGGTAAAGCCCATTTCCTGACGGATCAGGCGGATCATCTCTGGCGATGTGGTCGCCGGGGCAGTCGCGTCGATCGCTGAAAAGACGATGTGCCCAGTCATTGCGAAAGGTGCGTCACACAGGGCCTTGAAGGGCGCGAAATCAATCGCCGAAAGATCTGCATGGGGCAGATCTACGGTCGGCAGTTCATGGTGGCTGTCCACCAGCGCAAGCCCATGACCGGGGATGTGTTTGATCACCGACAGAACACCACCAGCGCCTTGCCCATCCATTACAGCGCGGGCTGCACGGGCCACGGTGTCCGCGTCCATCCCGAAACAACGGTTCAACAAGAACGGATGCGTGTTGGACCGCGCGACATCGCAAGTCGGCGCACAGTTCACATCGACACCAACCGCATACAACTCTGCCGCAATCAGGCGCGAGCGTATCCAAACAGCGCGCTCAAACTGCTCCCCCGCACGCTGGACCTGCTCCATTGGCGGCAGGAACTGCGTCCAATGCGGTGGGGTCAGGCGCTGTACGCGCCCACCTTCCTGATCAATCAGGATCGGCACGTCGCGGCCCATCAGGTCGCGCAGGTCAGCCGTCAACGCGGTCAGTTGCGCCGGGTCTTCGACATTCCGGGCAAACAGGATGAACCCATAAGGGTCGGCCTCATGGAAAAAGGCCCGCTCCTGAGGTGTCAGGACCGGACCCGAAAGACCAAGGATCGTGGCCGAGGTCATTTTGCGGTGACAGGCACGCAGCCTGCGCCCTCGGCTGTCAGCGCGGCACAGAAGCGGCGTGTATCAGAGAGGTCGGCAAAACCCACTGCGCGCAGGCGATAGAATGTGCGCCCGCCGCGTTCTGCCTGTTGGATCAGGCGCTGTTTGCCCTCTAGGAAGCTGCCGAACCGGCCAGACAGGCGGTCCCATTCGCTGCGCGCGATGGCTTCGCTGTCAAAAGCGCCCAACTGGACCAGATGCGCTCCGGCCGCAACCGAAGCGACCTCTGTCGGAGCGGGCGCTGCGGGTGCTGCCATAGCCTCTGCCAACGCGGCCGCAGTCGCCGACGCAAAGCGCGAAGGTGCTGGGCGTCCGGACGGCCGGATAGAGCGGCTTGGCCCCGGAACGCTGGCCGGCAGAATTTCCACACCCGACGGAGTGGTCAGGACTGCGGGTTTGGGTGCAACCGGCTCTTCCGGTTCTGTTGCCGCAAGAACGGGTTCCGGCGCCGTGATGGGCTCTGCCCCGCTTGTCACTGGCGGAGGCGCGGTGATCGCGTTTTGGGTGGCGGCCTCAACAGGGGTCTGTTCGACAGGTGTATTCGGAACAATCCGGGCTGCCGGGCGCAAATTCGACAAGGGTTTATCGGATTCGGTCAAGGTAACAGGGCGCGGCGCCAGAACCAGACGTTCTGCCGGGGCTGCGGCCTCGCCTTCCGAAGCGACCTGATTCACGGCCAGCCCCATGTGTTCTGCCAATCGTCCACCCGGATCTTCGGGTGCAACCCTCATTGGCCCTTCCAGCGCGCGCACAACGGGAACACCGTGCACATCACGCATCATCAGGTCGTAGCCCCAGAAAGCCACCCCACCGACAAGGCCAAGCGACACCAAGGCGCCCACCCAGTTTACTGCATTGGAGATTTTAGGACCCTCAGAATAAGAGGGACTCGTGTCCGCGAAATCATCAAAATCAATATCTGCCATACCTGCTCTCACTGCCCTCGAGCAGCGTCGCAGAAACGCCACCCGGTTTGCCTGTTTGGCCCCGGGTGGCGCCTGTTTTTTAGCGCATTTCTTCTACCGGGGTCACGCCAAGGATACCAAGTCCGGCAGAAATAACAACGGCAACGGACCGTGCTAGGGCGATTTTCGCCTGTGATGTTGCTACGTCACCCTCTTGCACGAAGCGCAATTCGGGCAGGTCGTTGCCACGGTTCCACAGCGCGTGAAGGTCCGAGGCCAGTTCGTACAGGTAGAACGCGACCCGGTGCGGTTCGTGCGTGCGGCCCGCGATTTCCACCAGACGTGGCCATTCGGCCAGTTTCTTGGCGACTTCAATCTCGGCCTCGTGGCCCAGTTTGGTCAGGTCAGCCGCCGACAGGGTGGCGTCGTCAATGGCGATACCCGCCTCTGTCGCCTTCCGCAGAACCGAGCACACGCGCGCATGGGCGTACTGCACATAAAAAACCGGGTTGTCCTTGGACTGTTCCAGCACCTTGTCAAAGTCGAAATCCAACGGCGCATCGTTCTTGCGTGTCAGCATGTGGAAGCGGGTCACATCGGGACCCACCTGATCCACAACGTCGCGCAGGGTGATGAATGTACCTGCACGCTTCGACATCTTGAAAGGCTCGCCGTTCTTGAACAGGCGCACCAGTTGGGTCAGCTTGATATCCAGCGGAACTTCGCCGCCAGACAGGGCCGACACAGCCGCTTTCATCCGCTTGACATAGCCGCCGTGGTCAGCGCCAAACACATCGATAAGCGCGTCGAAGCCTCTGGAAACCTTGTCATAATGATAGGCGATATCCGGCGCGAAATAAGTCCAGGAACCGTCCGACTTTTTCACCGGGCGGTCCACGTCATCGCCATGCTCGGTCGATTTGAACAGGGTCTGTTCGCGCGGCTCCCAGTCTTCGGGCTTCTTTCCTTTGGGCGGCTCTAGCACGCCTTCATAGATCAGGCCTTTGTTCTCGAGCGTCTCAAGCGCAGCCTCAATCTGCCCAGTGCCATAAAGCGATTTCTCGGAATAGAACACGTCCATCTCGACGCCAAGCGCCTTCAGGTCTGCGCGGATCAGGTCCATCATCGCTTCGGTCGCGAATTCCCGCGTCTCCGCCAGCCAGACGTCTTCAGGCTGGTCGACATAAGCGTCGCCCACCTTGGCTTTCAGCGCCTCGCCCACCTCAACCAGATACTCACCCGGATAGGTGCCATCCTCGAACGCCACCTCTTGGCCGTGCGCCTCAAGGTACCGCAGGTACACAGAGCGCGCCAGAACGTCGACCTGCGCGCCACCGTCGTTGATGTAATACTCACGTGTCACATCGTAGCCAGCATAGTCCAACAGGCTGCACAGCGCGTCGCCGAACACCGCGCCGCGAGTGTGACCCACGTGCAGAGGGCCAGTCGGGTTTGCCGAGACGTATTCGACATTGACCTTTACGCCCTGCCCCATGGTCGAGCGACCATAGTCGGTGCCCGCCTCCAGCACGGTCTTCACCAGGCCCTGCCAGACAGACGCATCCAGACGTAGGTTCAAAAAGCCCGGGCCCGCGACTTCGGCCACGGTGATGCGCGGGTCATCGGCCAGCTTAGCAGCCAGCGTTTCCGCAATGTCGCGCGGCTTCATCTTGGCGGGCTTTGCCAGCACCATTGCGGCGTTGGTGGCCATATCGCCATGGGCAGCATCACGCGGCGGCTCGACCGCTACGTTTTTGAAATCCAAGCCGTCGGGCAGCGCACCTTCGGCCACCATTGTGTTCAGCGCGTCGATCACCAGCGCGCGAAGATCGGTGAATAGGTTCATCACATTTGTCCTGTTACTTGCGCGCGGGTTTAGCATGGCTGGATGTGAGGTCAATTCAGTAGGCCCAAAGAGCCCTTAATTTTCGACCGCAACCGGCATCGATTGGCGCAACAATGACTGATTATTCTGCTGAAGGCGCGCTGCAATCAGTTTGCTAAGGAAAAGTCCGAAGCTTGGGTCGGTGACCACAAGCTGCTGAACTTTCTTTTCGGACAGCGAGAATACCTCGCAGGGTCCGGCACAAACCGCGCTGGCTGTGCGCCGGTTATCCTGCAGGAACAGCGCAATCTCTCCGAAAATCTCACCCGCACTCACAACAGCGCCCACTTCGGGGAATTCCACCTTTCCTTGGCAGAGGTAGTACATTTCGTCTGCCTCTTCGCCCTGCCTAAATATGATATCGCCTTCCGTGAATTTCCGGCGCGTCATCAAAGGCAGCAGCTTTGCGATATCCGGCTCGTTCTCTGAGGCTTCCCTTACCCGTCGCACCAAACTGATATGCTGTGAAATCCGAATGATATTTAAAGGCAGCAGGGCCGCGTGCAGGATCAGAATGGGCAAGATACCAGCCCCGGCGGCATAGGCGACGAAAGCGATGTTAGAGGCCATGGCCACAAGCCGCAAAGGAACAATGGCTTTCATAAAGAAAGCAGCAAACACAAGAACAGAGGCCAGATAGGACGAATATTCGACCCAATCACCTGAAACCTGCATCTGATTACCCACCCAAAAACAACCCCGTTCCCGATCTTAAGCCGGAACTTGATCCGACGCCTAGCCCGAATATCCTTTGAGCAAAGTCGTTGACTGCCCGCAAACGATCATTCATTGCTTATATTGCTACGTTACTCTCTATCGACCTCCTTTCTGCTAACTGCGTCTGGCTTTTCGATCTTGCCCTGACGCCGCCGAGCTGCCGCATCTCCGCGGGCAGCACATCAGAAGGAGACTACGGAATGGCCAATGGCACCGTAAAATGGTTCAACGACACTAAAGGCTACGGCTTTATCGCACCGGAAGAAGGCGGCAAGGATGTGTTCGTCCACATCTCTGCGGTCGAACGCTCTGGCCTGCGCGGCCTCGCCGACAACCAGAAAGTGACCTATGACCTTGAAGCAGGTCGTGACGGTCGCGAAAGCGCTGTGAACATCGCGCTGGCCTGATCTTTCAGCCATACAGAAGATCAAAGGGCGCCGTTGGGCGCCCTTTTTTGTTTCAGCTCAGGATTATCCTTCGGGAACCCAACCCGTTTGCATCGGTAGGGCCCGAAGCTTGTCTTTCTGCGGACCGCCCAGCAATTCGCCGTGGATCTCGATCGCAAACCGGTCGGTCATGCCCGAGACATAGTCGGCCACCACGCGCGCCAGGGCGATTTTATCTTCGCCGCAATCCTCGACATCGACCTGCCAGCGGGGCGGCAGGTGTTCGGGGTGCTCCATGTAATGGGGGAACAACTCCATCACCACCTGAGTGACCACCTCGCGGACTTTCATAACCGATGGCGCACGGTACATGCGCGTGAACATGAAATGGCGCAGGACCTTAAGGTCTTCCCACAAGGCGGGGCTGAACCGGACCACCGGGCGGCCAGCGTTGCGAATATCGTCAGCGCTATGCGGGTCCATCTCGGTCAGGTTGCGGCGAGTCTCGGCCATGACGTCTTCGACCATAACACCAAAGAACCGACGCAGAGCCTCATGCCGGCGGCGATACCGGTCGATGGTCGGGTGTTCGCGGTCGACCTCGGCATAGCAGTCGCGCAGGATCGGCAGTTCAGCCACCTCTTCCTGATCGAACAGCTGCGCACGCAGCCCATCGTGAATGTCGTGGTGATTGTAGGCGATGTCATCGGCCAATGCCGCAACCTGCGCCTCGGCGCTGGCATGTGTATGCAGCTCTAGGTCGTGACGGGCGTTATAATCCGCCAGCGCATAGGGCAGATCACCGGTCACCGGACCGTTGTGCTTGGCAATGCCTTCCAGCGTGTCCCACGTCAGGTTCAGCCCGTCGAAATTGGCATAGTGGCGCTCCAGTGACGTCACGATGCGGATCGCCTGCGCGTTGTGATCAAAGCCGCCGTAGGGCTCCATCAACACATCCATGGCGTCTTCGCCCGTGTGGCCAAAGGGCGTGTGCCCAAGGTCATGGGCCAGCGCAACGGCCTCGGTCAATTCCGAGTTCAGCCCAAGCGCCCCGGACAGTGTCCGCGCCACCTGCGCCACCTCGATCGAATGCGTCAGGCGGGTGCGATAGAAATCGCCCTCGTGTTCGATAAAGACCTGTGTCTTGTGCTTCAGCCGCCTAAACGCCGAGCAATGGATGATACGGTCCCGGTCCCGCTGATAGCAGGATCGAAACGCACTTTCGTCTTCAGGGTACAATCGTCCCCGTGTTTTTGCCGGATCGCAGGCATATTTTGCCAGCATTCTGCCCCCTTGGCTTGTCGCCTCTTTTTTGGAAACATATATGCGTGACAGAAACACTTGAACCGGAACGTCCCATGAACCTGACCCTGCCACCCAAAGTAACGGACCGTGCATTCGCGCGTTTGTCGGAAATTGGTGCCAGCGCCGAGGGCAAAGCCCTGCGCGTCGCTGTCGAAGGCGGCGGCTGCTCTGGCTTCCAGTATGACATAAAGCTGGACGATGTGGCCGACGGCGACCTGGTGCTGGAAGGCGCCGGAGAGAAGGTCGTGGTCGACGAAGTGTCCCTGCCCTTCCTTGCCGATGCGGTCATTGATTTCAGCGACGAGCTGATCGGCGCGCGCTTTGTGATCGAGAACCCGAACGCGGCTTCTAGCTGTGGCTGCGGAACCAGCTTTTCGATCTAGCCTACGGGTTTGGTGCGCAGGCTTCCCGCAAGGACAGAGCTGAGCAGCGCCAAGACGATCAGTATTCCAAATGACATTTGCAAGGATGTCAGTTCGGCAATACCACCCAGAACCGGCGGCCCCACCAGCAATCCCCCGTAGCCCATTGTCGCTACGCTTGCGATCGCTGCGCCTGACGGAACATCTGGATCACGGGCGGCGCGGCTGTAGGCCAACGGAAAGATCATCGCGACCCCCAGCGCCATCAGGCCAAAGCCAACCAAGGCTACGGTATAGTTGGGCCCAAACACCACCAGACAAGCGCCGATCGCAGCCACCACGCCTGAAACGCTGGCAACGCCGACCGAGCCAAACCGGGCCGTTATCCGATCGCCCGACAAGCGCATTGTCACCATAGCAACGGAAAAGACTGCGAACCCCAGCGCGGCTTTGGCCTCGGAAACGGCCGTCGTCTCGATCAACATCAATGCGCCCCAGTCCGCTGCCCCGCCTTCGATCACCGCAGAGCACAGCGCAAACAGACCCACCAAAAGCAACACCCCTTTTGGTAGGGCGAAGATCGGACTGTCCTGAACGGCGGGCTTTGTTGGCCTCTGCCAATCGATCCAGACCCACCAAAGCATCGAAGTTATGACAAGGCTGAACAGCACAAAGTGCAGCAGAGGGGCCATCGCGACCTGCACCGCAAAAAAGCCTGACGCCGCGCCTACCCCGGTTCCAAGGCTCCAGAGACCGTGGAAAGACGCCATGATGGGCTTTTTCAGATATTCCTCTACCTCGCCAGCCCAAGCGTTCATCACCACATCCATCGCCCCATGCGTGGCCCCAAAGAAAAACAAAGCCATCGCCAGCGTAAGCGGGTTGGGTGCCAGCCCAAGAAAGGTGAGCGACGTCAGATAGGCAAACGCCACATAGCGTGTCGCCTTAGAAGCCCCGATCGTGTCGGATGCACGCCCGGCCAATGGAAACGACAGGATTGCCCCAACTCCCATAACCAGCAACAGAAGACCAAAGTCCCCAGCTGTCAGCGCATGTTTTTCGGTGATTGCCGGAATACGCGAGGCCCATGCCCCGAACAGGGCGCCATTCAGGACGAAGCTTGCCATTACAGCGCGGCGTGGGGTTCTCATGGAATATTTCCGTATTGGTTAGATTTGGCACGTTGTTTGCAACTTCGGTCTCGGTCAAGGGGACGCGCGGACCAAATTGGCAAATCTCTGCTTGCGCGCTCACAAGGTTGAAATAATTGGGGTTTACGGGCACAAACCGTCGACTGTACTTGTCCCGGATTCCCGAATGCCCCATCACCCTACGATTATCATTGGCGCAGGCGCGGCTGGCCTGATGTGCGCCGCCCATGCCGGGCCGGGAACGCTTGTGATTGATCACGCCAAAGCGGCAGGTGAGAAAATCCGTATTTCGGGCGGCGGGCGCTGCAACTTCACCAATATGTATGCCGGGCCAGAGAACTTTATCTCGGGCAACCCGCATTTCGCCAAATCTGCGCTGGCCCGTTACACCCAATGGGATTTCATCGATCTGGTGGCCCGGCACGGCATCCCCTATCACGAGAAGACCCTCGGTCAGCTGTTTTGCGACACTTCTGCCAAAGACATCATCGCGATGCTGTTGGACGAGATGGCCAAGGCAGGCGCGACCCTGCGTTTGCAGACCTCGGTGACCGAAGTCTATCACGACGGCAATCAATATCACCTGACCCTATCAGAGGGCGCGCCCTTGACCTGTGACCAACTGGTCATTGCCTCGGGCGGGAAATCCATTCCCAAGATGGGCGCGACTGGTTTCGGCTATCAGATCGCCTCGCAATTCGGCCTGCCGGTGACTGAAACACGCCCCGGGCTTGTCCCGCTGACCTTTGGCGACACGTTCAAAGCCTATTCCGGCGTATCCCTGCCCGCCCGCGTCACCGCGAACGGCCCCGGCTTTGACGAGGCGCTTTTGTTCACACATCGCGGCCTATCTGGCCCTGCGATTCTTCAAGCATCCAGCTATTGGCACGAGGGAGAGGACATTTCGATCAACCTTCTGCCCAACCAAGACGTTTTTCAGACCCTACGCGACCTGCGCGCGCGTGCCGGGGCCAAGAATGCCTCGACCATGTTGGCAGAGGTGCTGCCCTCGCGTCTGGCCCCCTATTTCGCCGAGCAATGGGGCCTGACCGGCAACCTTGCCGATTATTCCGATGTCCGCCTACGGGAACTGGCCGAGCAATTTCAGAACTGGACGGTGCGCCCCACGGGATCCGAAGGCTATCGCACCGCCGAGGTCACGTTGGGCGGCGTCGATACCGACGCGCTGAATGCCCGCACGATGGAAGCCAAGGCACAACCGGGCCTGTATTTCATCGGCGAGGTCGTTGATGTGACGGGCTGGCTGGGTGGTTTCAACTTTCAGTGGGCTTGGTCCAGCGGATGGGCCGCGGGTACGGCGATTGCGGAACTGACCAAGCCAAAGTGACCTGACCGTGGACCTTCGTGCCCATCGCCCTAAGATTGGGATGAATAGGGTCTAAGGTCACAAGGTTTGTTCGTGTCTCGCATTCTCATCATAGGTTCCGGCCCCAATGCCATCGAAGCACGTGAGTTTGACCGGGCACGTTTTGACCGGGTCATTGCCATCAACAACGCTTGGCGTATTCGCCCCGACTGGGACGAGATGATCTGCCCTGATGACTTTCCCAAGGAACGGCGTCCGGACCAGATCGGCGCTTCTCAGCGTATTGTCACCTCTGACGACTATGTCCCTGCTCAGAACAGCCTAGGCGGCTTTGTCTATGCCGGTGGGACCATGGCATTTACCGCCGCTTACTGGGCGCTTGCGCATCATCGCCCTGCAAGCATAGCTATGATCGGCTGCGACATGGTTTATCCCAATACCGGCAATACGCATTTCTATGGGACTGGAACAGCAGACCCATTGCGAGATGATCCAACCTTGCAATCCTTAGAGGCAAAGGCAAATCGCCTGATGGTGCTGGCCCGGGAACGCGGTTGCAACATGCTAAACCTATCTACGGATGAAAGCCGCCTGACCTTTCCCCGGGCAACCGCGCAAACCGCGAATCCTCTGCCACCCTTTGACCCCAGTGCCGTTGAAGCCGCCAAGGCGCGTGAGGCTGAACTGGGGTATCTCAGCGCCTCTGGCATGTACTGGAAAGAGCCCGATCTTTACGACCCAAGCGAACTGGCCGCGCTCGACCAGCTTTGGCTTGCGGCCGTGCCGAACGCGGGTGGACTTTCGCGCCCCGCTTAGGGATAGTCGCGCCACTTGCTTTCGGGGGTCCACCATGAAAATCGCCACGTTCAACATCAACGGCATCAAGGCGCGGGTAAACGCGCTGTCCGACTGGCTGGACGAGGCGCAGCCCGATGTCGCCCTGCTGCAAGAGATCAAGTCGGTCGACGAGAACTTCCCCCGCGAACTGTTCGAGGAAAAGGGCTACAACGTCGAAACCCACGGCCAGAAAAGCTTTAACGGCGTGGCAATCCTGTCGAAACTGCCGCTAGAAGACGTCACACGTGGCCTGCCCGGCGACCCGGAAGACGAACAGGCCCGCTGGATCGAGGCCACAGTTGTCGGCAAGCAGGCGATCCGCCTGTGCGGGTTGTACCTGCCCAACGGCAACCCACGTCCGGGCCCCAAATACGATTACAAACTGGCTTGGATGGAACGCCTGCACGCCCGCGCGCAGGAGTTGATGGCAGCCGAAGCACCTGCACTGATGGCGGGCGACTACAACATCATCCCCCAAGACGAAGACGCGGCCCGCCCCGAGGTATGGCAGGAAGACGCCTTGGCCTATCTCGACAGCCGCGCGGCCTATCGCCGTATCCTGAACCTTGGCTTTACCGAGGCATTCCGCGCCCGCACCCAAGGGCCGGAGCACTACAGTTTCTGGGATTATCAGGCCGGCGCCTGGAACCGGAACGACGGTATCCGGATCGATCACTTCCTGCTGACCCCACAGGCGGCCGATTTGCTGGTTGATTGCCAGATCGACAAGGAAATCCGGGGCCGTGAAAAGCCCTCGGACCATGTACCTGTGTGGGTCGAACTAGACCTTTAACGGCGCTGGTGCGCCAACTTCCGGGCAAAGACTTCTTGGCGCGGTATCCAGTCGTAGCGCTTGTCTTCCAGCACTTCTGACCAGAACAGCACACCACTGTTGCGCCACGGGTCCAGAATGATGCCTTCGAACAGGCCTTCGCTTTTGCTGCTGATGATAACCGTAGAGTGATCGATCAGGATCGGGTTTTCAGAGTTCGCAATGGCGCGGTGCAGCCGAAGCGTTTCGAACTCTTCCCGTGCCAGACGTGCCTGCATGTCATCCGCCCATTGGTAACACAGGCCGCGCGGCTTGGTGCCCCGATTGACCTTCATGTTGTGAACCAGCGGCGGATCTTCGAGTTCGTACTCTTTGGCCAGATGCAAAGGATAGTCATAGGCCAGTCGCGCCGCTGTTGCGGCCTCGATCGGGTCAACCTCGGGGTTCATCTGGACAATGGCGGTTGCAAGAGCTTCGATCTGGGCTTTGCTCGCGGCGGGCGGACCACCGGGCGGCAGGCTTTTACACCCCGCGAGCCCAACGACTGCCACCATTGCAAACACACGCAATGCCCACCGTTTCAATGTCATGATACTCTCGCTATCTGTTTCCGGCCCAGACGCTAATATGAGCACCACCACTTTGTCGAGGCACCATCTTGCCGCGAAGGTCACATCCTCGTGGGTTTGCGCCTAGAGAAGAAGTTTCCACAGAACGTGAAGCGCCATGTAGATCACGATCAGGGATCCGACCGTGTAAAAGGTTGCCCTAACTTCGTGGGTCTGCTTGCTGGCATAGGCCAGAAAATGCGCGAGCCGCGCCAGCACGAATCCGTACATCAACACCTGCGCCAACCAGAGCGCGGGATTAATGACGACGAACAGCAGCCCAACCGCCAGAAAGCCGGGAATATTCTCTAGATCATTGCGGTGCATCCGGCGGGACCGATCGACATAGTCGTTGACCTCTAGCTGCGAGGGATCCGGATCGCGATTGATCAACCCGCGCTGCAAGTCCTCTGGGCTGGCAAGGCCAGAGTTGCTTTTCAACATGCGATAGACGGTCATCCACCCCTGCCCCATGATTTTCAGCACCATCAGTGCAGCACAAATCGCGTAGGTCACAAAAACAGGGTTATCGATTGTCAGTAGTGCCATTCCAAAATCCCTCCCTCACACTATGCGCGAAATCCTATCCTTCGAATGATCACCTGACAAATCCCGCGTAAAATCTGACGAGATGTCTGGACACTCTTCGGCCCATTGATCAGGTTTGGGCGTCAGCAATCAAAGAGAACACCTATGCCTCAAGACCTGATCCACGACCCGAAGGGCGGAATGCCGCGCCTGCTAGAAATCATGCGCCGCCTGCGCGATCCGAACACGGGTTGCCCCTGGGACATAGAGCAGGACTTTGCCACCATCGCCCCCTACACGATCGAAGAGGCTTACGAGGTCGCCGACGCCATCCAGCGCGAAGACTGGGCGGAACTGAAGGGCGAATTGGGCGATCTGCTGTTCCAATCCGTGTTCCATGCGCAGATGGCCGCGGAAAAGGGCCTGTTCACCTTTGATGACGTTGCCAACGGCATGTCCGACAAGATGGTCGCACGTCACCCCCATGTCTTTGGGGATGAAAGCCGGGACAAGTCCGCTGAACAGCAGACCGCCGACTGGGAAAAGATCAAAGCCGCCGAACGCGCCGGAAAAGAACAGCAAGGCACCTTGGACGGTGTCGCGGTGAACCTGCCCGCCCTGACCCGCGCGGTGAAGTTGCAGAAACGTGCGGCTCGGGTCGGATTTGACTGGCCAGACAGCAGCCTTGTCATCGACAAGATCGTCGAAGAGGCGCGAGAGTTGGAAGAAGCCAGCGACAGCCTGACCGAAGAGGCCGTGAAAGAAGAGTTCGGAGACCTGCTGTTCGTGGTCGCCAATCTCGCTCGCCACTTGAAGGTCGACCCCGAAGAAGCCCTGCGGGCAGCCAACGCGAAATTCACGCGCCGGTTCGAAGGGATTGAGGCGAAACTGGCCGCGATCGGCAAAAGCCCGGCCCAATCCAACCTAGAAGAAATGGACGCGCTTTGGGACGCCGTAAAGCTGGAAGAAAAAGTCGAAAAATAAACCCGATAAAAGAAATCAGGTATTGACCCGATTAAATTAGTCAGGTTTATACGCTCTTGAAGAAACATTCAGGAGTCACAAATGACTATTCTGCGCAGCGCACTTATCGCCGCCACACTTGCCACCCCTGCCGTAGCCGCGGAGGAAGTGAACCTTTACTCCTACCGCCAGCCGGAACTGATCCAGCCTCTGCTGGACGCCTTTACCGCTGAGACGGGCATCGAAACCAACGTCGCCTTCCTTGCCAAAGGCATGGTCGAGCGCCTGCAGGCCGAGGGCAAACGCTCTCCTGCTGACGTGATCCTGACTGTCGACATCTCGCGCCTGTCCGAGGCCGTAGAAGCAGGTGTCACCCAGTCCATCGAAAGCGAGGCGCTGACGGCCAACGTTCCGGCCGAATACCGTGACCCTGAGGGCCACTGGTATGGCGTTACCACCCGTGCACGGATCGTCTATGCTTCCAAAGACCGCGTCGCACCGGAAGAGGTCACCACCTACGAAGACCTCGCCGATCCGAAGTGGCAGGGCCGCATCTGTACCCGCTCTGGCACTCACCCCTACACGCTGGCGCTGGTTTCGGCGATGATCGAACACCACGGCGAAGAGGCCACCAAGACTTGGCTGGAAGGCGTAAAGTCCAACCTCGCGCGTAAACCGCAGGGCAACGACCGCGCTCAGGTCAAGGCGATCTGGTCGGGTGAATGCGACATCTCGCTCGGCAACACCTACTACATGGGTAAAATGCTGGAAGACGCAGAGCAGCAGGAATGGGCGAACTCTGTCAACGTTCTCTTCCCCGTGTTCGAAGGTGATGGCACCCACGTGAACGTCTCGGGTGTCGCAATGACCAAGTCGTCCCCGAACCCTGAGAATGCGCTGAAACTGATCGAATTCCTGGCCTCGCCAACCGCGCAGGAAATCTATGCCGAAGCGAACTATGAATACCCGATCGCACCGGGCACAGCACCGACCGAACTGGTTGCCAACTGGGGATCGTTCGAGGCGGACAGCCTGAACCTGATGACCATTGCTGGCCACCGCGCAGCCGCGCTGAAACTGGTGGAAGAGGTCGACTTCGACGGCTAACGCACCAGCGTGACACCATCCATCTTAGAAATCACGTTCAGGTCCGCTTCATAGCGGGCCTGAAACTTTTTGGTCTGTTCGTCAGAAAAGGCGATCCGGCCCAGACCCGGCGACGGCTTGTCGTGCATTTTCTGCCAGAAACCATTCTGGATCTCGATCAACTGCTCTTCGGGCTTGCTGGCGTTGACCTGCCACTTCACTGGCTTCCACCCGGTTTTGGGCAGTTCTGGAAACAGAAGACGCAGCTGCTCTTTTGACGTCAGCCGGTCCTCATGCACACAGACAAAGAACTCTTCCGCGCGACACGCATCGCGCAGCTCTTCGATCACATCAGGCCAAGTGGTTTCTAGCAGGCACAACGGCGCCTCATAGTCCTGAAACGGATCGACGGCATTCTCTTCGATCCGCTTACGGTAGGTCGACAAGAAAAAACTATCGTAAGAACGGACGGTCAGAAAGGCGCGGCGCACTGGCTGCTGCAACTGATTGACCAGAAACTCTACGCGCTGCCCTGCCCCTTCATAGAAGTTCCGGCGCATGATCGCGCCCAGATTGCCAAGAATGTTCTCTTCCGAGATCAGAACCGGGCTTGGGAATTTGACGCCCAAACGCTCCATCTCTTCGCGCAGCCAAGTCTCATGCTGTTCCAAGTTGTTGCGCTTGAAATGCTTCCGGCCCGGGCTGCGCAGCCTTAGGCGACCACCCTTTGCACCGTCTCGACCGGGATACAGCGGCTTGATGCCGAACCCTTCCAGCCGGTCGCGATTGCGTCCCAAGAAGGCCTGAAAACTACTTGTCCCAGTGCGATGCGCGCCTAAGTGCAGGTAAAGACCGTCTTTAATTTCCACTTGACCCGACGGCGAAATCTGCCGCTCCTTGAGAATGCATAGAGGGTTTGAAACACCTTGTTGGTGTCAAGACAAGAGCCGTAGAGTCCAGAGATGTCAGAACCGCGCAAAATTATCATTGATACCGACCCCGGCCAGGACGACGCCGTTGCGATCCTGCTGGCACTGGCCTCGCCCGAGGAAATTGAGGTGCTTGGCATCACTGCGGTTGCGGGCAACGTCCCGTTGGCGCTGACCCAAAAGAACGCCCGGATCGTGTGCGAATTGGCGGGCAAACCGGAAACTCGCGTCTTCGCAGGCTGTGCAGAACCGCTGTCGCGCAAGCTTGTGACGGCAGAGCACGTCCACGGTAAAACCGGTCTGGACGGGCCAGAGTTGCACGATCCCACGATGCCCCTTCAGGACCAACACGCCGTGGACTTCATCATTGAAACCCTGCGGTCAGAACCCGAGGGCACGGTCACATTATGTCCGCTTGGTCCGCTGACAAACATCGCAACCGCTTTGCAGAAAGCCCCGGATATTGCGCCCCGAATTCAGGAAATCGTGCTGATGGGCGGCGCGTATTTTGAAGTTGGGAACATTACGCCATCGGCCGAATTTAACATTTACGTCGATCCGCAAGCTGCTGAAATTGTTTTTAAATCTGGCATTCCATTGTTCGTTATGCCACTGGATGTAACGCATAAGGCGCTTGTAACGACCCCGCGCAACGACGCCTTCCGCGCCATCGGCACCCCGGTGGGTATCGCGGTGGCAGAGATGACCGATTTCTTTGAACGGTTCGACAAGGAAAAATACGGCAGCGAAGGCGCCCCCCTGCATGATCCCTGCGTCACCGCTTATTTGATCCGTCCAGAGCTGTTTTCGGGCCGCCATATCAACGTCGAGATCGAAACCCAGTCAGAACTAACATTGGGCATGACCGTCGCCGACTGGTGGGGGGTTTCTGGACGCAAGCCCAACGCGACCTTCGTTGGCGATCTGGACGCGGACGGTTTCTTTGATCTGCTGACAGAGCGCCTGTCGCGCCTCTGACCCTTGGCAAAGGGCCTATACCGCGCCACATATAGCGCATCATGACTTTGCCATTCGACAACAGCTACGCCCGCCTGCCCGACCGCTTTTTCGCGGCCCTGCCGCCGACACCGGTCAAAGCGCCGGAATTGATCCGGGTGAACGACACTCTGGCCAAGGAATTGGGGCTTGATCCGGAATGGCTGCGCTCGGGCGACGGGATTTCTATGCTCGCGGGGAACCATGTTCCCGACGGCGCCAACCCGATTGCGCAAGCCTATGCTGGGCATCAGTTCGGCGGTTGGATCCCCCAGCTTGGCGATGGGCGCGCGATCCTTTTGGGAGAAGTCATCGACCAGAAAGGCCAACGCAGGGATATCCAGCTCAAAGGCTCAGGTCGCACACCGTTTTCTCGGCGCGGCGACGGTCGTGCGTGGCTTGGGCCGGTCCTGCGTGAATACATCGTGTCTGAGGCGATGCACGCACTTGGCATCCCGACGACGCGCGCCCTTGCCGCCGTCACAACTGGCGAGCGGGTACAGCGCGAAAAGGGGTTTCCGGGCGCCATTGTCACCCGCGTTGCCTCTAGCCACATCCGCGTGGGCACGTTCCAGTTCTTTGCCGCCCGCAACGACACCGAGGCGCTTAAACTACTGACAAGTCACGCAATTAAACGCCACTACCCCGAAGCGGAAACCGCGCTTGACCTGCTGAATGAAGTGATCGCGGCACAGGCCAATCTGGTCGCGCGCTGGATGGGCGTCGGCTTTATTCACGGGGTGATGAACACCGACAATATGACCGTATCGGGTGAGACCATCGACTATGGCCCCTGCGCTTTCATGGATGTCTATCACCCGGAAAAGGTGTTCAGCTCGATCGACCAATACGGGCGCTATGCCTACAGCCGGCAACCCGATGTCGCTGTGTGGAACCTTGCACAGCTTGCAACCGCCCTTTTGCCCCTGATCGATGACAATCAGGACCAAGCGATTGAAAAAGCAACCGAAGCCGTCAATCGCTTCCCCGCCCTGTTCCGAGAGGCGTGGCTTCAGGTTTTCCGCTCCAAGATCGGCCTAAGGGACGCTCAAGAGGGCGACGCTGAACTGATCCACCTTCTGATGGACCGTATGGCAGCCACCAAAGCGGACTTCACCAACACGTTCCGCGCCCTGTCCGACGACAGCGCCCGCGATCATTTCAGCGACCCCGAGGCGTTTGACCAATGGGCCCCAGCATGGCACGCGCGCCGCGACCGTGACGGATCCACACCCGAGGAACAAGCCAGGCTGATGCAGCGGGCAAACCCCGCAATCATCCCGCGCAACCACCAGATCGAAGCCGCGATTCAAGCCGCCCTGCAAGAAGACTTTGCCCCGTTCCACGCTTTGACCGAGGCGCTCGACGCCCCCTTCGCACCGCGCAGGGACAATGACCCCCTGACCCTGCCTCCGACGGCAGAGCAAGAGGTCATTCACACATTCTGCGGGACATAACTGTCAGGAATCAGAGATCAGGGAAGATTCGATCGCAGCGCGTCAGAATCAGAACGCGTTCCAAGACTTCTAAAATTTGTTCGGAAGGAACCTCGGTTTCTTCAAGCTGTTGCAACCCCGCTAAAAGCGAGGACAACTCTGCGTCACTGAGCGTACTCATAAGAATACGCACATTTTTCAGCGGATCTGGTTTAGGTCGTTCAGCACCTTTGTTCAGATATCCTTGATCTTCACAATAGTCCTGTACGGCGCTCATTAAAGCGACGGCACTCATTACTTAATAACTCACTAACTTCTTACATTTGTGCAGCTAAATACGAAATGTGGCAAAATATTGGCGCTGCCCCAAAGTTGCCGCACATCCTAAAATTTTCCCCCTAAATTTTAATAACTCCGACGAACACGCCTCAAGACTTGACCATTGCTTCGATGGCGAAAAGGCTGTCGGGAAAAGGAAATCAGCTGTGGGAGCGTTTCAATGGCACTTAAGAAGTCGTCGGCCCAGATGGTGGCAGAAGCGCGGGCGCGCATCGAAGAACTAAGCGTAGAGGAACTGAAAGCGATCTTGGACGACCCGAAAACACTGGTCGTCGATATCCGGGATGTCCGCGAACGCCAAAGGCTGGGCTTCATTCCCGGCAGTTACCACGCACCCCGAGGTATGTTGGAGTTCTGGGTTGATCCCGAAAGCCCCTATCACAAAGAAGTCTTCAGCGAAGACCGCAAGTTCGTCTTGCACTGCGCTGCCGGTTGGCGGTCCGCCCTATCCGCGGCCACATTGCAAGACATGGGGTTCGAAGCGGCGCATCTGGACGGGGGATTCGCGGCTTGGGCAGAGGCAGGCGAAGCCATCGAACATCCCGAAACCAAAAGGCCTTAAACCCCGACTTTCGGATTCCCACACCAAATCGCGGAAAGATTGTGATAGTATGCTCTCATTCAACTTTAATAATTGGAGCATTCGATGGCACGCGCGTATTTCAATGTGGCGTCTTTCAACGTCAAAAACCTCGTCCTTCCCGGCATCACCTATTACGGCCGCAACCGCTATAGCGACGGCAAGTATGACGACAAGCTGACTTGGCTGGCAGAGCAGTTGTTTCGGATGGATGCCGACATTGTCTGCATGCAAGAGGTGTTTCACGAAGACGCCTTGCAGGCCCTGATCGACAGGTATCATGGGCTGCTGGCGGCCCGTCATTCCGCCCACAAGGCGCGGTTGGATCAATATGACAATGTCTTTTTCCAGCCGAATATGGATGGGGTGCACACCAACCCGCAGCCGGGTCTGGCAATCCTGTCGCGGCGCGACATCCTAGAGCAAGACCACGTTCAGGACCTGACCCAGAACCCGATCGAACTGCCCGAGGATGACGGGTTCAGCTACAGCCTGACCAAGACCAGCCGCCCAATGCAAATGGCCAAGATCGATCTGGGCAAAGGCGTCTCTGGCTGGGTGTTCAACGCGCATCTGAAATCCAAACGCCCGAAGTATCCAACGAACGACCCTGCCTCTGACGAGGATAACGCGCTGTTCTTCGACCGTTCCAAAGCGGTGTTTCGTTCGTTGGCATTGCGTGCGGGTGAGGCGCTGGCACTTCGGCGCGAAATTCTGGCCAAGACTGAAGGCTCTACCGACCCGACAATCGTCGTTGGTGACCTGAATGACGAGATCGGCGCAGTGACGACCGAGATCGTCGGCGGCGAAGTTCCGTGGCGCGCGTGGCCTGGCGACCTGAAGGCGAAATACTGGGATGTCGAGCTGTATTCAGCAGCGCGGTCCCACATGCGTCGGTCGGAACATGCCTCGCTGCACACCCATATCTACAACGGCCATTACGGCACCATCGACCACATTCTTGTCAGCCAAGAGCTGTACTATCGCAATCGGGATCGGATCGGCGATGTCCACTTTGTTCAATGCTACAATGACCACCTGAGCGACGACAGCATGCAAGGCGCTCCGTCGATCGGGGACGCCTCGGACCATGGTCAGCTTGTGGTCCGCATGTCGATCGATGACGAGAGGTTGACCAGCTAAACCCCCTTCACCCTGCCGATGCGATATCCTATACCCGGGTCGCATCGGAAGGGACGAAGCATGACCGAGACCATTGTGGAACGTTGCGAGGCAAAAGGCCTGCGTATGACCGGCCAGCGCCGTGTGATCGCGCAGGTTCTGAACGATTCCCAAGACCATCCCGATGTAGAAGAACTGTTTGCCCGTGCCACGGCCATCGACGACAAGATCTCGATCGCCACGGTCTATCGGACGGTGAAACTGTTCGAAGAGGCCGGCATTCTGGACAAGCTAGAGTTCGGTGACGGGCGTGCGCGGTACGAAGATGCAGAACGTGAACATCACGACCACCTGATCGACATGCATTCTGGCGAGGTCATCGAATTCGTCGACCCCGAGATCGAGGCACTTCAGGAAAAGATCGCCGAGAAACTGGGTTATCGCCTGATGGGCCATAAGCTGGAACTTTACGGCGTTCCGCAAAAAGACTGAACCATCACGTTTCCTGAACGCTGATCCAACAAAAAACCATCCCCTTGCTGCTGGTGTCATGTCGCCCCCGCCCCTAATCTGACCGTACGGTCAATTCGGGCCGACAACCTTTTGGAACACCATGGACAACCTGCGCGGCATTTTCTTGATGACGGCCTCGATGGCGCTTTTTGCGATCGAGGATATGTTCATCAAAACCGTCTCAAAAGACCTGCCAATCGGGCAGATCCTTGCCCTGCTTGGCGCCGGCGGCTTCATGGTCTTCGCCGCAATCGCTGCATATCGCAGACAGCCCCTTTGGACACGTACACTGCTAAGCCGAAAAGTCATCCTGCGTAACGGAGGAGAGCTTTTGGGAACGGGCTGTTTTGTCTACGCCTTTGTCTTCGGCGATCTTTATACAGCCACGGCGATTTTCCAGACGCTGCCCTTGGTGATCACCATCGGTGCCGCCTTGTTCATGGGGGCAGCGGTCGGCTGGCGCCGCTGGACGGCGATCAGCGTCGGTTTCGCCGGGGTGATGATGATCATCCGCCCCGGGTTCGAAGGGTTCGACCCGATCTCTGCCATCGCCCTGATTGCGGTCCTTGGGTTTGCCGTGCGTGACCTGACGACCAGAGTTCTGCCGCCTTCTGTCACCTCGCTTCAGCTGTCGGCGTATGGCTTCGGGGCCGTCGGGGTTTTGGGGGGCCTGATGATGGTGCTCTGGGAAGCACCGGCAGAGGTCTCTGCACTGAATTGGGTGTATCTGGGGTTGGCCATAGTCGTTGGCACGGGTGGGTACTATTTCATCGTTATGGCGATGCGGGTTGGTGAAATCGCAGTTGTCACACCTTTCCGATACTCAAGACTGGTCTTCGCGCTGATCGTTTCCGTCACGGTTTTCGATGAAGTTCCGGACCAGTGGTCCCTGCTGGGGGCGGCGATAATTATTGCCAGCGGGTTGTACACCTTGTGGCGCGAACAGCGGACTTTTTCGTCTCGCGCCCGCTTGGCAGCCTGACCTTGGATGTGTTTCTAAAATTGCTAACGCTAACTGCCCACCGTTACCGCTAACATAACCTTTGCTCTTGGGCGAGTCGGCTGCTATAGAGCCGCCGAATGATATCCGCATTGGAGCGCTGAAATGAGCATCATCATCGACATCATTGGTCGTGAAATTCTGGACAGCCGGGGCAACCCGACTGTTGAAGTCGACGTTATCCTGGAAGACGGCACCCTGGGCCGCGCGGCTGTGCCATCGGGGGCATCGACAGGTGCGCATGAGGCGGTTGAAAAGCGCGACGGCGACAAAGGCCGTTACTTGGGCAAAGGCGTTCTGGAAGCCGTGGCTGCCGTAAACGGTGAGATCGCCGAAGCGCTGATTGGCATGGACGCGACCGAGCAGGAAGCGATCGATGCTACGATGATCGAACTGGACGGCACCAACAACAAAGGCCGTCTGGGCGCCAACGCCATTCTGGGTGTTTCGCTGGCGACCGCAAAGGCCGCGGCCGACTTCACCTCGCAGCCGCTGTATCGCTATGTCGGCGGCACCGCAGCGCGCACCCTGCCCGTTCCGATGATGAACATCATCAACGGCGGCGAGCACGCGGACAACCCGATCGACATTCAGGAGTTCATGATCATGCCGGTTTCGGCAGCGAACGTGAAAGAAGCGATCCGCATGGGCGCGGAAATCTTCCACACCCTGAAGAAAGAACTGTCCTCTGCTGGTTACAACACCGGCATCGGTGACGAAGGCGGTTTTGCCCCGGCTCTGGAATCCACCCGCATCGCGCTGGATTTCGTTATGAAGTCGATCGAAAAAGCGGGCTACAAGCCGGGTGAAGAAGTGTACCTGGCGCTCGATTGCGCGTCGTCGGAATACTACAAAGACGGCAAGTATGAACTGGCCGGTGAAGGCAAGTCGCTGAGCTCGGAAGAGAACGCTCAGTATCTGGCCGACCTTTGCGCCGACTACCCGATCATCTCGATCGAGGACGGTATGGACGAAGACGACTGGGACGGCTGGAAGCTGCTGACCGAAAAAATCGGCGACAAGGTTCAGCTGGTCGGCGACGACCTGTTCGTGACCAACCCGGCGCGTCTGGCTGATGGCATCAAGCAAGGTGTTGCGAACTCGATGCTGGTGAAAGTGAACCAGATCGGATCTCTGTCCGAGACCCTGAAAGCCGTCGATATGGCCCACCGCGCGCGTTACACCAACGTGATGTCGCACCGCTCGGGCGAGACCGAAGACGCCACCATCGCGGACCTCGCTGTTGCCACCAACTGCGGCCAGATCAAAACCGGCTCTCTGTCACGCTCTGACCGTCTGGCGAAATACAACCAGCTGATCCGTATCGAGGAAATGCTGGGCGAAACCGCCGAATACGCAGGGCGTTCGATCCTGAAGTAAGGACCACAGCGCATGGACTGTCCCGCGCCTGAAAACGGCTATCAAGCAGACCATGCGCAACTGCTTTTACGATCTTATCAAAAATGCTTGTGGCGCCCGCTGTTACCTCAGTGCGGCGCCACTTTTGATGTGGCAAAGGCCCTGTTTGAGAGCTCTGCGGTGGTCTTGTCGCATAACGGGGCTGCGGACCCTATCCTGACCTATGGCAACCGCGCTGCTTTGGAATTGTGGGAGATGGATTGGGACACCCTGACCCAAATGCCCTCGCGTCTGACCGCTGAACCTGAAGAGCGCGAAGCGCGCGCTGCGTTGCTGAGCTCGATCCGCGACAATGGGTATATCGACAACTACCGAGGGATCCGCATCAGCGCGACAGGTAAGCGGTTTTACATCGAAGACGCTGTGATCTGGACACTGACCGATGCCGCCGGCCACCCTTGCGGACAGGCAGCGACATTTTCCAAAGTGACACCGCTTTAGGCCCATTGCCTTCACGGCCAGAAGCGGCGACAAGACTGAAGTCTCGCGGCGTGAAGGAGGTCCCATGACACTTGCACCTGGATTTCACGATGTCCCTTCGGGCCATCTGGCGGCAGTCGTCACCCATCTTCAGATGCTGGACCGCCCCCCTGCGCGGCCCTCGCCCGACCTGCAAGACCTGAGCCTGATAAAACACGAGACTGTCGCACCCGACTGGTACCGGGACATGTTTCGCCGCATTGGGCAGGACTATCTTTGGTTCTCACGGCTTCACATGAAAGACGCTGACCTCGCCCAGATTTTTGAGACGCCGGACTATGACCTTTATACGTTGCGCAAAGGCGACGATGACCTTGCGCTGCTGGAGTTGGATTTCCGCAAGGCAGGCGAATGCGAGCTGGCTTTCTTTGGGCTGGACGCCGCGCTTATCGGTACGGGTGCCGGGCGCCTGTTGATGAACCATGCGATTGATCTGGCCTTTACCCGCCCGATCACCCGGTTCCATGTTCACACCTGTACGCTGGACAGCCCTCAGGCCCTTGGCTTTTATGTCCGCTCTGGTTTTACCCCCTATCGGACAGAGGTCGAAATCGCCCCGGACCCGCGCCTGACCGGCGACTTGCCTGAAAGCGCCGCACCACAGATACCGCTGATCCGTTAACGCCTAGCGTCTATTCAGGGAGTTCAACGCCACTTCCCCCGGCTTCTGCCGGCATGTCTTTAAACTTTGTAAGGCCGTCATGCATGGGCAGGACCGTGTCTTCGTAATTGACATGTAACCCGGGCTTGAAGACCAGCGATGGTATCGTTGCCGCATACACATCCGTCACCCCCCAAGTCGGGTGTTCGGTCATGATGTGCCCACCACACTCTGTACAGAAAATGCGATTGCTGGTTTCTGTCTTCATGAAATGACCGATCTTTTCGGACCCTTTTGTCACCTTGACCGACTCTGGCTTCCACAACGAAAATGCGTTTACAGGTCCTGCGGACCACTTGCGGCAAGACTCGCAATGGCAGTACCCCATCGCCTCTGGTTCGCCACTCACCTCGATTTCCACTGATCCACAAAAGCAATTTCCTGTATAAACAGACATAACATCCCCCGATTTTTTGCTGAAATAATGGGGCGATATTAGCATAGAGCCTTCATTTTCCCAAAAACGCATGGCGCAACCCATTTGATCGAAATCATGGATAGAGTTGACCTTCTGGTCACACACTTTGGAAAGTAACCAAAGATGGAGGCAACCATGTCCAAAACAAAAGCGCTATTGCTAATCATTTCGGCTGCTGGATTTCTAAGCGCCTGCACCACGGCCGATACATACCCGATCTCGGGCGAACAATGTACACCCGAGGACCCTGTTCAGACGCTTGATGCGGTAGATTGCCAGCTTCCTGTGTAATCAGCAAAGCATTGGGGTGCAGCTCTGATTAGTCAGGCTGGACCTCAGCAAGCTTGGGATAGGACAACTGTCCACCACCGATGGCAACGCTGACACCGGTGGTCCCCGGGGCCGAGGTTGGCATCCCGCGAGAGACGCGCACGGCGAGATAGGCAAAGGCCTGCGCCTCTAGCATATCGCCGTCCAGACCGATCTCTTCGACGGGCAGAACCGGGCAAGGGCTGCTGGCCGACAACATGGCCATCAGGCTTCGGTTCTTGCGACCTCCACCTGCTACCAAGACTTTTGAAACCGGCCGCGGGAAATGCGCCATTCCGCGCGCCACCGCATCGGCCGTGCAGGCTGTCAGGGTTGTCACCGCATCTGCTGTCGAAAGCGTTGATACCTGCCCCGCCAATTCATGAAAATCATTTCTATCCAATGATTTCGGAGGCATTCTTGAGAAGAATGGCCGCTTCTCGAACCACGTCATCACCTCGATCGAGATTCGGCCCGTGGCAGCGATTTCTCCATCCTTGTCATACGGGCGAAGCAACCGGGTTGAGACCAGATCGTCGATCAGCGCATTGGCTGGCCCAGTGTCAAAGGCCAGCAAAGCCCCCGGTGTTTCCGGGGTATCGGCCGTGGGATCAACCCAAGTGACATTCCCAACACCGCCCAGATTTAGAAAGGCGACCGGTTCTTTCTCTCCGGCCCATTGGGCGCAGGCAAAGTGGAAGAAGGGCGCAAGCGGGGCACCCTGCCCGCCCAGCCCCACGTCGGCAGAACGAAAGTCCCACACCACCGGGCACCCCAATGCATTGGCCAGCACTGCACCGTTCCCCGCCTGATGTGTCCCGCGTGTTTGCGGGTCGTGGGCCAATGTCTGGCCATGAAATCCTATGACGTCAGGCGTAGCGAACTGACCAAGCAATCGCACATGGGCGTCTTCGACGACGCGCGCGGCCTCTGGCACTGGGGTGTTTCCGGGCCAGCATCCAAGAGCTGAACGCAAAACCGTGCGCTCTTCAGGTTCATACGCCAGATACCGGCTTTCACCGAAGCCGAAAATCCGATGACCATCGGTTTCGACCTCTGCCGCATCGACACCATCCAGCGATGTTCCCGACATCGCCCCTAGTGCTTTGATGGGCCCGGTCTTCTTCATGGCTTTCCCTTATCCGAATGGCTGGGTATATCAGTGGCCGAAAGTAACGTGATGGACAAGCTACCAATGACCTACCACCCTAAATCAGACTTCATGCGTGTGATGATCGAGCGCGGCTTTCTGGCCGATTGCACCGACTATCAGGCGCTGGACGAGGCCCTGTGTGATGGTGTGGTCCCAGCCTATATCGGCTTTGATGCAACGGCAAAGTCGTTGCACGTGGGGTCGCTGATCCAGATCATGATGCTGCGCTGGCTGCAAAAGACCGGGCACAAGCCGATCACCCTAATGGGCGGCGGCACCACCAAGGTGGGTGATCCGTCCTTCCGGGCAGACGAACGCCCGCTGCTGTCGGCCGAGGACATCGACGCCAACATTGATGGCATCAAGCAGGTTTTTGCGAAGTACATCGACTATGACGGCGACGGCGAGAACACTGCGCTGATGCTGAACAATGCCGAATGGCTGGACGAACTGAACTACCTCGATTTCCTGCGGGACATCGGGCGGCACTTCTCGGTCAACCGGATGCTATCGTTTGAAAGTGTAAAGTCGCGTCTGGATCGGGAACAATCGCTGTCGTTCCTCGAATTCAACTACATGATCCTGCAGGCCTATGACTTCCTGGAACTGAACCGCCGTTACGGCTGTTTGCTGCAGATGGGTGGCTCGGACCAGTGGGGCAATATCGTCAACGGTATCGACCTGACCCGCCGCGTGCTGGACCACGAGATCTATGGCCTGACTTCGCCGCTGCTGACCACCTCGGACGGCAAGAAGATGGGCAAATCGCAGGACGGTGCGGTCTGGCTGAATGCCGAGATGCGCTCGCCCTATGAATTCTGGCAGTTCTGGCGCAACACCACGGACGCGGATGTGGGCCGCTTCCTGAAGCTATATACCGAATTGCCGATCGAAGAATGTGAACGTCTTGGCGCGCTGGAAGGATCCGAGATCAATCAGGCGAAAATCATTCTGGCAAATGAGGTCACCACCCTTTGCCATGGGGCCGAAGCTGCAGCCGCTGCCGAGGCGACCGCGCGTGAGGTGTTTGAAAAAGGCGGGGCTGGCGACGACCTTCCGACGCTGGAACTGACCGCAGAGGAAATTGGCGAGGGTATTTCCATCGTCCAGCTGATCACCCGCTCGGGTCTGGCCAAGTCGGGCAAGGACGCCAAGCGCCTGATCAAAGAGAACGGTGCCAAGCTGAATGATGAGCCGCTGACCTCTCCCGGCCTGATGATCGACACCGCCGCACTGGCAGAGCCGATCAAGCTGAGCGCTGGTAAGAAACGCCATGCGCTGGTGAAATTGGCGGGCTAAGCAGCCTTGAACCACAGGTATCAAATGGGGGCCCAACGGCCCCCATTTTCGTTCTATTGCCCAAGCATCCACTCGCCCTCTGGCCAGAAGGCGTGGAAGGCAAAGGCGAACATCACATCATGTGGCAGATCGCGCCCCTGAGCGTCCTTGACGCGGATTGTTCCCACATCTTTGCCCTTGGCAATTATTCCGTCATCCAGAGCCGAGGCCTGACCAGCGGTCCAGCTGATGGTGACGCCCTGCTCGGAGACCTCTCCTTCCGTCGCCAAACGCGTCAGGGGCCATGCCCGCTCTCCGACGCGGACGACGCGCACCAAGGGCGGGATGCCATGGGGCGGGTTCTCACCGTTATACAGGAACGGGCGGACCGAGCTGTCATACCCCCGATACGGGTTGCGGCCATAGTCGCGTGGGAAGTTCGGTTGATCCATCACCAGACCGTCGGGGTTGCGAGCTTTGAACTCTGCCCAGCTTTCCATCCATGCAGGCAAATGCACCAATTCCCGGCCCGTGAAATGGCCCACGATGCCTTGGCCAATCGCCTGCTGCCACCAGCTTTCGGTCTGATGGTCATACATCACCATGTCAGAGTTGCGCAGCTTGCCAGAGACGCCAAAGGTCAGCTCGCCCTCGTCAACCCGCCCATCAAACACCATGCCGGAATTGCACAAGGGGCAGAATGTCACTGAAACAGGGATGCCCCCTACCCGGTCATTCACGATCTCATGCCATGTCAGATAGCGGATCGGATAGGCGCGCGGGGTCTCTCCGTCGATCTCAAGCGTCATGACCGGTTCGCGTTCGCCAATCTGGCTTTCTTCCGCGACTGTCTTGAAACTGGGGTCCATGATGGCCGGGATGCCATCCTTGGGCGGCCCGCCAGACATGATCTCTACCCAACTGTCCACATTGGTGGTTTCAAAATCGGTGTTCGGCCATTCGTGGCGCCAGAACTCTGGGCTGGCGACGGCCTGACTGGCGATCACGATCGCCGGGGCCAGAAAAGAAAATAGGCGCATGGGGTCCTCCCGCAGTTTCAACCAGAATGGCGAACCTGCCCCCATGCGCCTAGCCCCGCTCACGCGGGTTTGAGCGTTTGTCACTCGGTAACGGTGACTTTCACCATGCGGTCAGGCTCTCCGGGCACGGCGCCCGAGCGGCCTTGACCGCGTTTGATCGCGTCGACAACCTCCATCCCTTCGGTCACGCGACCGATGACGGTGTATTGCCCGTTCAGGAAATAGCCTTCGGCAAACATGATGAAGAATTGCGAGTTCGCCGAGTTCGGATCGTTCGAACGCGCCATGCCGACCACACCGCGGTCATAAGGCACATCCGAGAATTCCTGTTTCAGGTCCGGACGGTCAGAGCCACCACGACCCGCCATCCGCATATCGAACTGATCGCCAAACTTGCCGAAGCTTACGTCGCCGGTTTGCGCCATGAAGCCTTCGATCACACGGTGGAAGACAACATCATCATACGCGCCTTCTGCCGCCAATGCGGTGATCTGCGCCACGTGGTTCGGCGCGACCTCTTCCAGAAGGTCGATCTTGACCACGCCGTTGGCTTCGCCGGCGATCTCGATCTCAAGACCGGTGGCAAAGGCGGGGCTGGCGGCCAGCCCCAGAACCAGTGCGAGGTTACGCAACATCTGCGGCCACCTTTACGCTGATCATCTTGTCCGGGTTCGCAGGCGGCTCACCCCGAGTGATCGCATCGACATGCTCCATCCCGTCGATGACGCGGCCATAGACCGTGTACTGGCGGTTCAGGAAGTGGTTGTCGCTGAAGTTGATGAAGAACTGCGAGTTGGCAGAGTTCGGGTTCTGCGAACGCGCCGCACCCAGGGTGCCGCGGTCATGCGGGATGCCCGAGAACTCGGCCGGCAGGTCCTTGAGGTCCGAACCACCGGTGCCCGCACGGGCCGCGTTGAAGTTGTTCTCGGTGTTGCCGTGCTGCACGTCACCCGACTGCGCCATGAACCCGTCGATCACGCGGTGGAAAATGACATTGTCATAAGCACCCGCGCGCGCCAGCTCCTTGATCCGGTCGCAATGCATCGGCGCAATGTCCGGCAGCAGTTCGATTGTGACAGTGCCGTCTTTCAGCTCCATCAGGATGGTGTTTTCGGGATCTTTGATCTCGGCCATTTGTGGCTCCTTCCATTCGCGTTTGGCGAAACCTAAGGCGAGAGAACGCTCTTGCCAAGCCAGAGGTTGACCCTTTCGCAAGATCAGGCCATCACAAGACCAGATTTTACCAGCAAAGGTTGCGACATGGCTTGGAAGACTCTCGACGACATGGAATTGGGGGGCAAGCTTGTCCTGACCCGTGTGGACATCAACGTACCGATGGTAGACGGCAAAGTGTCCGACACCACCCGGATCGAGCGGATCGCACCTACGATCAAAGACATCCTTGCCGCTGGTGGTCGCCCGGTTCTGCTGGCCCACTTTGGCCGCCCCAAGGGCAAACCGGTTCCCGAAATGTCGCTATCGCAGCTGGTTCCCGCGCTGGAAGAGACCTTTGGCACCAAAGTCACCTTCGTCGAACGCCCAAGCCGTGAGGCACTGGATGCCATGCCTGAAGGGTCAGTCGTGTTGGTTGAAAACACCCGATTCACACCAATGGAAGAGGCCAATGATCCGCAAATGGCGGGCTTTCTTGCCTCGCTTGGGGACGTCTATTGCAACGATGCATTCTCGGCGGCGCATCGCGCCCATGCTTCGACCGAAGGCGTCGCGCGTCTACTGCCCGCCTGCGCCGGTCGACTGATGCAGGCGGAACTCTCGGCACTGGAAAGCGCTCTGGCCACTCCAGTGCGCCCGGTTGTGGCCGTAGTTGGTGGCGCGAAAGTGTCGACCAAGCTGGAGCTGCTTGGCAACTTGATCGAGAAGGTCGACCACCTTGTCATCGGCGGCGGAATGGCGAACACCTTCCTTGCAGCGCAGGGCATTGATGTCGGCAAATCGCTTGCGGAACACGACATGACCGGCACCGCAGCCGAGATCATGGAGAAAGCCAAATCCACCGGCTGCAACATCGTGCTGCCCACCGACGTAGTTGTCGCGCGCGAATTCAAAGCCAACGCCGTAAATGAAACCGTCGCCGCAGACGCCTGCCCGGCTGACGCGATGATCCTTGATGCGGGTCCGGAAACGGTCGGGACCATCAAAGGGGTTTTTGAAGCCTCTAAAACGCTGATCTGGAATGGCCCGCTTGGCGCGTTTGAAATCGAGCCCTTCGACACCGCAACAAATGCGGCCGCCCTGCATGCCGCAGAGCTGACCAAATCGGGCGCCTTGATCTCGGTCGCTGGCGGTGGGGACACGGTATCGGCTCTGAACGCCTCGGGCGCGGCAGAACATTTCACCTATATCTCGACCGCAGGCGGCGCGTTCCTTGAATGGATGGAAGGCAAAACCCTGCCCGGCGTCGCGGCGCTGGAAGGCTAAAAAGACCCTGCCCCCATGTTTCTTGGTGTGATGTGGGGGCATACAAACGGAAACAGAGTTTGATCTGAGGGTTAGCGCCACCAGAATTGCAACCTTGTTTACCTTGCCATACTACAGCATCTGCAAGGGCTGAAACGCCCGTTACGAATTCAGATCAGAGCGGACATCGATATGGCAAACCAGCAGCAAGTTGAAAAGATCACCAGCGGCAACGGCTTTATTGCGGCACTTGACCAGTCGGGCGGATCGACTCCGAAAGCACTACGTCTGTATGGCGTCGAGGAAGACGCCTATGGCAACGACGCCGAGATGTACGACCTGATCCACCAGATGCGCAGCCGCATCATCAAATCGCCAGCCTTCAACGGTGACCGTATCGTCGGCGCGATCCTGTTCGAGATGACCATGGACCGCGACATCGACGGCACCCCCACCGGCCAATACCTTTGGGAAGAACTGGGCGTTGTTCCCTTCCTGAAAGTCGACAAAGGCTTGGCAGACGAAGTGAACGGCACTCAGGTCATGAAACCTATGCCCGATCTGGACGCCCTGCTGGAACGCGGTGTCGCCAAGGGTATCTTCGGCACCAAGATGCGCTCTGTCATCAACGCGGCAAACCCCGAGGGCATCGCGGCCGTCGTCAAACAGCAGTTCGAAGTTGGCCGCCAAATCCTGTCGCACGGTCTGGTTCCGATCATCGAGCCCGAGGTCACCATCTCGATCGCTGACAAGTCCGAGGCCGAAGCACTGCTGCTGGCAGAGATCACCAAGGAACTGGACGCGCTGGCAGAAGACCAGAACGTCATGCTCAAGCTGACCCTGCCCGAAGCCGCCAACACCTATAAGCCGCTCATCGACCACCCGCGCGTTCTGCGCGTCGTGGCCCTGTCGGGCGGCTATAGCCGTGAAGAGGCGAACAACCGCCTGTCGCAGAACACCGGTATGATCGCGAGCTTCTCTCGTGCACTGACCGAAGGTCTGTCGGCTGGTCAGACCGACGAAGAGTTCAACAGCACTTTGGACGCGTCGATCCAGACCATCTTCGACGCCTCTGTCGCGGGCTAAACCTATTTCCTGATACTGACGAAGGCGCGGGCATTGCTCGCGCCTTTTGTTATGGCGGAATTCCGTACATCGCGAAACTTTTCGGGGTTTGGGGGATTCACAAGACGAATCATTTATGCGATTCTGCGCATACGGGTCCGACAAAGAGACCCGACCAGAGGCAGAATGAAACCGACACGCAGAAAACCCTCTATTGGGGCGGCCCTCTATTTCCTCGCCTGTTTCGGGCTCGGGGCCTATTTCACCTTTGCCGCCGTGCAAGGGGATTATGGCGTGTTACACCGCATTCAGATCGAAGCCGAAACCGCCGCGCTTGAAGAAGAGCGTGATCGACTGGAACTGGAACTTGCGGATCTGCGGAACAAAACGCGCCGCCTGTCTGATGATTATCTTGACCTAGACCTGCTGGACGAACGGGCCCGTCGTGTCCTTGGCATGATGCGCGCAGACGAAATCATCATCCGCTAACACCCCCTTAGCTTTGCAGAGACTGCATTCCCGGCATGCGAACCCGCATGACTCCCAATTTTCTTTTGAAACGCGCGACCGGCTTTGCTATGCATAGTTTAATATTAAACTATTGTCAGACGCCCGGGAGGAGATGACCAGATGGCCGCGCGCAAAAAGACAGCTAAACCCAATGTATCGAAGGAAGAGCTCCTTCAATACTACAAGGACATGCTCCTGATCCGCCGCTTCGAAGAAAAGGCTGGCCAGCTTTATGGCATGGGCCTGATTGGCGGCTTCTGCCACCTCTACATCGGTCAGGAAGCCGTTGTTGTCGGACTTGAGGCCGCAGCCGAGGAAGGCGACAAGCGGATCACCTCTTACCGCGACCACGGCCACATGCTGGCCTGTGGGATGGACCCCAACGGCGTGATGGCCGAGCTGACCGGCCGCGAAGGCGGCTACTCGAAGGGTAAAGGCGGCTCGATGCACATGTTCTCGAAAGAGAAGCACTTCTATGGTGGCCACGGCATCGTTGGCGCGCAGGTTCCGCTTGGTGCGGGTCTGGCCTTTGCTGACAAGTATCTGGAAAACGGTCGTGTGACCTTCACCTATTTCGGTGACGGTGCTGCGAACCAGGGCCAGGTCTACGAGACGTTCAACATGGCGGCCCTGTGGGACCTGCCGGTGATCTTCGTGATCGAAAACAACCAGTATGCCATGGGCACCTCGATGCAGCGTTCGACCTCGACCCCCGACATCTACACCCGCGGCGCCGCGTTCGGCATTCCGGGCGAGACGGTTGACGGTATGGACGTTCTGGCGGTCAAAGAGGCAAGCGAAAAAGCAGTCGCACACTGCCGCTCTGGAAAAGGCCCCTACATTCTGGAAGTGAAGACATATCGCTACCGCGGTCACTCTATGTCGGACCCGGCGAAATACCGGACCCGCGAAGAGGTTCAGAAAATGCGCGAAGAGCGTGACGCGATCGAACATGTTCGCCAGATGCTGCTGACCGGCAAACACGCGACCGAGGATGACCTGAAGGCCATCGACAAAGAGATCAAGGCGATCGTCAACGAATCCGCCGAGTTCGCCAAGACAAGCCCCGAGCCCGCGCTCGATGAGCTTTACACCGACATCTACGCCGACGCCTGAGGGAGAGAGACGTTATGGCTATTGAACTTCTGATGCCCGCCCTGTCCCCCACCATGGAAGAGGGCACCCTTGCCAAATGGCTGGTGAAAGAGGGCGACACCATCTCGTCCGGTGACATCATCGCCGAGATTGAAACCGACAAAGCCACCATGGAATTCGAAGCCGTCGACGAAGGTATCGTCGGCAAGATCCTGGTCGCTGAAGGCACCGAAGGTGTCGCGGTCAACACCGCCATCGCCATTCTGGTCGAAGAAGGCGAAGACGCCGACGCGGCTGTTGCCAGTGCACCAGCGCCTGCAGCCGAAGCGGCCCCCGCCGCCGCAGCACCTGCCGCAGCCGCACCTGCGGCCCCGGCTGCCCCAGTTGCTGTTGTCGAAGTCGAACCCGACTATCCCGCAGGCACCGCGATGAAGACCCAGACCGTTCGCGAAGCCCTGCGCGACGCGATGGCCGAAGAGATGCGCCGCGACGAAACCGTCTATCTGATGGGTGAAGAAGTCGCAGAATACCAAGGTGCGTACAAAATCTCGCAAGGCATGCTGGATGAATTCGGCCCGAAACGCGTGATCGACACCCCGATCACCGAGCACGGCTTCGCTGGTATCGCCACAGGTTCTGCATTCGCAGGCCTGCGCCCGATCGTCGAATTCATGACCTTCAACTTCGCCATGCAGGCGATCGACCACATCATCAACTCGGCCGCGAAGACATTGTACATGTCCGGTGGTCAGATGGGTGCCCCGATGGTCTTCCGCGGCCCGAACGGTGCTGCAGCGCGTGTGGGTGCCCAGCACTCGCAGGACTACGCAGCTTGGTACGCGCAGATCCCCGGCCTGAAGGTTGTCATGCCCTACTCGGCAGCTGACTACAAAGGCCTGATGAAAACCGCGATCCGTGACCCCAACCCGGTCATCTTCCTGGAAAACGAAATCGTCTATGGCCGCAGCTTCGAGGTTCCGGATCTGGAAGATTTCACCATCCCGTTTGGCAAGGCACGCATCTGGCGTGAAGGCACGGACGTGACGCTGATCTCCTTCGGTATCGGCATGCAGTACGCCTTGGAAGCGGCTGATAAGCTTGCAGAAGAAGGCATCTCGGCTGAGGTCATCGACCTGCGGACCCTGCGCCCGCTGGATTATGACACGATCATCCGCTCGGTTCAAAAGACCAACCGCGTTGTGACCATCGAAGAAGGCTTCCCGGTCGCTTCGATCGGCAACCACCTGTCGGCCTACATCATGGAAAACGCCTTCGACTATCTGGACGCACCCGTGATCAACTGCACCGGCAAGGACGTTCCGATGCCCTACGCTGCGAACCTTGAAAAGCTGGCGCTGGTCACGACTGACGAAGTCGTCGCAGCCGCCAAAGCTGTTACTTATCGCTAAGGGAGAGACGCAATGCCCACAGAAATCCTGATGCCCGCTCTTTCTCCGACGATGGAGGAAGGCACGCTGGCCAAATGGCTGGTCAAAGAAGGTGACGAAGTGAACTCTGGCGACATCATCGCCGAGATCGAAACCGACAAAGCCACGATGGAATTCGAAGCCGTTGACGAAGGTATCGTTGGCAAGATCCTGGTCGCAGAAGGCACCGAAGGCGTGAAGGTCAATGATCTGATTGCCATCCTGCTGGAAGACGGCGAAAGCGCTGATGACATCGGTTCGCCTGCCGCAGCTCCTGCTGCTGCGCCCGCCGCTGCCGCAGAAGCGCCTGCTGCTGCCCCGGCGGCCGCTGCCCCTGCCCCGGCCGCACCGGCTGCGGCCGACGGTTCGCGTATCTTCGCAACCCCGCTGGCCCGTCGCATTGCGGCGGACAAAGGGCTGGACCTGACCGCTATCGCGGGTTCTGGCCCGCGTGGTCGGATCATCAAGGCAGACGTCGAAAACGCCACCGCCGCGCCGAAACCGGCCGCAGCACCTGCTGACGCGCCTGCCGCTGCTGCTCCGGCGGCCGCCGCTGCGCCGACTGGTCCGTCGACCGAAGCCGTTCTCAAGACCTACGCCAACCGCGAGTTCGAAGAGATCAAGCTCAACGGCATGCGCAAGACCATCGCGGCACGTCTGTCTGAAGCGAAACAGACCATTCCGCACTTCTATCTGCGGAAAGACATTCAGCTGGACAACCTGCTGAAGTTCCGCGGTGAATTGAACAAGCAGCTTGCTGATCGCGGCGTGAAACTCTCGGTCAATGACTTCATCATCAAGGCCGTTGCTTTGGCTCTGCAAGAGGTTCCCGAGTGTAACGCCGTTTGGGCGGGCGACCGGGTGCTGCAACTGAAGACTTCTGATGTTGCGGTTGCTGTGGCCGTCGAGGGTGGCCTGTTCACCCCGGTTCTGGAAGATGCAGATATGAAGTCGCTGTCGGCACTGTCCACGCAGATGAAAGACATGGCCAGCCGTGCTCGTGAAGGCAAACTGATGCCTCAAGAGTATCAGGGCGGCACTTTCGCAATCTCGAATCTGGGAATGTTCGGCATCCCCAACTTCGACGCTATCGTGAACCCACCTCATGCAGGCATTCTGGCCGTTGGCGCTGGTGTCAAACAGCCGGTCGTTGGTGAAGATGGCGAACTGACAGTTGCGACTGTGATGTCGGTAACCATGTCTGTTGATCACCGGGTGATCGACGGGGCATTGGGCGCCAACCTTTTGAACGCAATCGCGCGGAACTTGGAAAACCCAATGACCATGCTTGCGTAAAACCGCTCAAACAAACACAAGAAAGCCCGCCGATACGGCGGGCTTTTTCATTAGAAGCTCTTTTAAATCAGAGATTTACTTCCCAAGAAGCTGATCCATCGTCACCGAAGGCTGGTCACAACCGGCCTCGCCGACGATTTTGGCAGGAACACCAGCAACCGTGCTGCAGGGCGGGACATCTTTAAGAACGACAGAACCCGCTGCGACACGCGAACAATGCCCGACGCGGATGTTGCCAAGAACCTTGGCCCCTGCTCCGATCAGAACACCGTCTTCGATCAGCGGATGGCGAATTTCTTCTTCCTTACCGGTTCCGCCAAGCGTCACCGAATGCAGCATCGACACGTTGTCGCCGACCCGCGCCGTCTCACCAATCACAATGGAATGCGCGTGGTCGATCATGATGCCTTTGCCGATGGTGGCCGCGGGATGGATATCAACGCCAAAAACCTCGGACGCCCGCATCTGAATGAAATACGCCAAGTCGCGACGTCCTTCAGTCCAAAGCCAATGCGCCACACGATAGGCCTGAACGGCTTGGAACCCTTTGAAATAGACCAAAGGCTGCAACAACCGGTGGCACGCGGGGTCACGCTCGAACGTGGCGACCAGATCGGCGCGGGCGACCTCTCCCAACGACGGATCGCTGGTGTAGGCCTCTTCGCTGATCTCGCGCAAAATCTGCTCGGACATCTCACCCGAGGACAATTTCAGCGCAATACGATAGGCCAAAGCCCGCTCGATCGTGGGATGGTGCAAGATACTTGAATGCACCAAACCACCCAAAAGCGGTTCGGCGCTGACGACGATTTCAGCTTCGTCACGGATGCGTTGCCAGACTGGATCCAGCTCTGCCAGTTTTGGATGTGTCGTTGCCATTGTCATGCCTCTTTTTATCGGCGGTATACATTACTTAGGATAAATCCGCCAATAACAAAGGTTTCAGGTAACAATCGATTTCCGTGATAGGTCATCTAAACCGGCGCATCTATCTCCGCAGATGGTCCGGGCCCGAAGCTTTCAGAGATCTGAGCAACGGCAATCCGGAAGCCAGAGGCATTCCCGTCCTCAGCCTGTTGAGCTGCTGAATAGATGAACGCGGGTTCCGATGTGGTGGCCTCTCTGACGATCTTGCTTTCGGCATCCAAAACGCGAAGCAAATACGCCTCTTGGGCTTCCCCCAACGGCACTTCGGTTGATTGCCAGCTGTCGCCGTCAATCCGCGTTTGCCTGATCCAGCTGGTGTGAATGTCGCCTGACGGATTCAGCCTGGCCCGCAAATGACACGGACGATACGGCCTCAGCCCGACGCCATCGAACGCCAATTGCACTTGCCCATAACTTGGGTCATCGACCGGCCGCCCCGAAGGTCCAACGCGATAGTTTCGCGCTAATCCACGTGTATCCAAGGGCATGTCGATTTGACCAACACGAGAGTCCAGAAGCACGACAAGACTGCCAACCGGCCAAACATCGCGCATGGCCGCTTCCGTCCCCAATTGCCCGCGAAGACGCGTTCGAAGGACATAGGTTTGGGCTTCGATCAGGTCCGCCTCCGCAAACTGGAAAACCTCCCACTTGTCGGCGGAACCGTCACCGATCGCAACGGCATTTGCCCCATTCAAAACGCTCATCATCTGGGCCGAGGACAGCGCCCCGCCAGCCAACTTCACCCGCAATCCCGGCCCGTTGTCCCATAGCCCAGCGGGCGCACGGTAAAGTTCTGTCTCGGTCTGGCCGATCACTGCGGCCGTCTCGATCACACTGTTCAGGGTAAATCCGCTATCCGTGTCGGAACTGAATACCGAAACACTTCCCGGCCATGGATGCGCCGTTACTGCCAAATGCGGCGCATGAGGGTTCTGCGTATCCTTGAAGAGCGGCAAGTCGAGAAACTGAAACGAAACCGGCAAAGGCGGCGCGAACGGAGCAAGGCTTGGTGTATCCTCGACCCAGGGCACAGCGTCGTAATTGCCGTGACCTACACGTGTGGCTTCAATCTCCCGAGCTGTGCAGTGTTCGACACTGTCGATCCGATAACGCTCTGACGCGCCATCGTTTTCCAATCTAAGAATGTCGCCTGGCCCCAAGTCCATCTGCGAAAGCGGCAACGAAAACCGCAAACTATCTCGGGCGATCCGCGCCTCTGCCAGCCAACGTTCCGCTGTCATCCGCCCTTCATTAGCAGTCAACGCCATCGGCACTTCGGAAGACGAAACCGAGACATTGCGCTCATCAGAAAAAATCGCTTCGGCGCTGCGGGTTTCATAGGCCCCGTCTGCCTCGACAAAGCTCAGCGCAATCCGATCTGCCATCTCGGCCTCTGCCGCTCGCGTTTTTAAAAGGTCTGCCCCGTCTTGATTGGCAACCACGAAATCAGGATCAACCAGAGCGTCCTCGTGTCCGTTGCGGGATTTGAATACCAACCGTCCTTCTCGCTCAAAGGCGTCGAATCCGTGGGCCAACATCAGGGGCTGCAAGATGGATCTCGCATCTTCGGTTCCGAATACAGAGTATCCGCGCACATTCCCATGCAAGTCGCCGGTTTCGACTTTGCTTACCCCGGATCTGAGGCAGATGTCTTTGACCACGGCGGCAAGCGGTTGCGCTGTCGCGCGCCCGTTAAGCCAATGGCCTCGCGCATAGTTGCCTCCGTCTGTCCAAAGCTTGGAGTTCGCAGGAAAGCGAGGATAAGGCCGCGCGTCCCATGCCCATACATGCGAGGAAGCAAGGTCAATCATCGGCCCGCCATAAGAAGACGAAACAGGGTTGTTCTCTGCCGCGCTCCAATACCCTGTCAAAGCCCGCAGGTATTGTGCCTGCATATAGTCGTCCCGACGTCCGTTGGACCCTCTTGGCAACCCAGACTCAGAGGACTTTGGGTCAAGAAAACGGTTCGGCTGGTTTGCCCCTTTGTCAATCGCTGCGCAGCCGTATTCAACGAACACAACGGGCTTTGATTGCGGCACCCAACCTGTCGCGGGTTCTTGTCGGATACCATCTACCCTGTCGTGATGGGTACGAGACCACCAATTCCGGATGTCCTTGAAGCGATAGATCCACGGCTCGCTATACGCTCCATCCTCAATTGGCAGCCGCCTCTGCGCCTGGGCACCTTCTTCAGAAGCATAATACCAATCGTACCCCTCGCCCCCTTCGATATTGGACTGAAGATACGCAAGATCATAGATTGACCCGGCTTCTGCATCGGCATGCGACCGGCCATCTCGCCAATCTGACAGCGGCATGTAATTGTCGATGCCAACGAAATCGATGTCATCGGAACTCCACAACGGATCCAGATGAAAGAAGACATCCCCCGACCCATCCTGCGGATGATAGCCAAAGTATTCAGACCAATCTGCGGCATAGGTCAATTTCACATCCGGGCCGAGAATGCTTCGAACATCTGCCGCCAGCTGAACCAATGCCGCAACAGCCGGAAAATTGTTTCCCGAACCGCGAATTTGCGTCAGCCCCCGCATTTCCGACCCAATGCAAAAAGTGTCCACTCCTCCGGCCATGACACATAGATGCGCATAATGAAGGATAAACCGCCGGAACGACCACTCTGCCGGACCGGTGTACTGAACCGTTCCACTGCTTGCCTGAAAATCCGTGACCGACGCATTCCCGAAGAAAGCCGCAACCTCGGCACCTGCGGCCGCCGTGCCATCCGGACTGCCCTCCAAGCCTTGTGCCAATGAGGTTGTAATGCGCCCTCGCCAAGGCAAGTGCGGCTGCCCCTCTGAGCCGGTCCAAGGATTTACAAGCTGGTTATCAGCAAGCTGCTCCATCACCAAAAAGGGATAGAAAGTGATGGACTTGCCCGCCGCTTTAAGCGCTGCGATCCCCTCAAGCACAGCGGCATCTGCTGTGGTCCCACCATAAACCTCGTCACCATCAAGCTGCGGGACGACCTCTGCCTGATCTCTGGAAAGGCCCGCAACACGCCAGGGCATTTCGGCACCGTCAAAATCCTTTTGTTCGACCTTCGGTCGGATTTGGCAAAGCCCGCAGCGCAAGTCATCTCCGAACCAACTGGCGACCAGCAAAGTCGAACCGCAGTTTGGCAACTCTTCGTTCAGCGCATCCAACGAAACATCGAAATCCGTTCGGGACCCCGGTGAATGAACATTTGCGGATTGTTTCAGCCCCAACCCCTCGGAATAGTGCACGGGCGTGGTCGCCAAACCGTACTCTCCCATCCCCGGGATCAGGGCGACGCCTTGGACAATATCCTGCAATGTCTCTGCACCATCGACCGAAGGGACTGCCCGCATCACCTCAAAAGAGAGCTGCGGCACCCGATTGCCATATGGAGCAAGCTGCAGGTCCTCGATCACAACATAGGCCAGCCCGCGATACGCCGGAGCCTTGTCCGCACCTTCGATGGCTTCGATTTTTGGGTCTGGCAATTGGTCCTCGCCCCCGCGATAGACCCGCATATTCAGGTCATCGACAGGAATTTCTTCTCCATCCGCCCAGACACGCGCAATCCGAAGGATCTCTCCTTCACAAAGCGCCAGCGCAAGGCTGACAGAATAGGAATAGGACCTGACCGTTGGTGAAGAGGAACTTGATCCCTTGCCTCCTCCGCTTTCCGAAAAGCTTTCTAAAAAGTTCGAGGCCCAGATCACCTGACCCCCAACGCGGGTCCGGCCAAAGACTGATTGCACAGCAGAACCTTCGCTGGCTCCGGACAGACGAAGACGATCGATCCGACCCGTTTCGACAGGTTGCGCCCCAGCACCAAGCAGGCGCTGGTCTACCACCCGACCAAGCGTCGCACCAACAGCACGGCCCAAAACCACACTCGACAGGCCCAGAACCGACCCCCCGATGGACGCACCAGCGGCCGCTCCGGCTGCGGAAAGAACAATCGTCGCCATTAACTTACTCCTTCAGGAAAGGCGAAACGCGCCACCAGTCGGCGGCGCCACGGGGCACTGAAACTGCTTTCGACCACCGAGTGGCCAGAATACGCGTGGATAAAGCTCTCTAGGCTCCCTTGGATCCCAAGATGTTTGGCAACAGCACCAGATCGCATTCGAAAAAGCAAAACGTCGCCTGAAGCCGCGTCCAACAACGGTTTTTCGGTCAAATTGCGCCGTGCTGCCTGCCAAAGCGCCTCAACCCCCGAGGCTTCAGACCAGTCCTTTGTGTAAGCTGGCACCGCTTCGGGCTCATGCCCCAAGACACCCCGCCAGATGCCCCGCAATAGTCCAAGACAATCGGTCCCAGCGCCCAGGCAAGAGGCCTGATGAACATATGGCGTACCAATCCACTTGCGGGCTTCGGTCACGACCTGCTCTGCAATTCCAGAGTTCATCGCAAAGACCCTCCATTATTGTTTTGACCTTGTCGCGGATAGGCCATCATCCAGTCGTCGCCAGGGATGTGTGGGAAGCCCCTGAAGTTCAGGAAATTGTTGAATTTCAATCGACAGGTATCGGCCCGCCTGTCGCATCCCGCGGTCAGCCGCACTTTGCTTCCGACCAGAACCGGCACGCGCAGCGCATCCCAAAGCGACACCAATCGACCGTTTTCCGTCATCTGGTCATTCTGGATTACGCCCTTCAAACCCGAAGCCTCCCCATCCAGAACTTCAAGTGTGCCTTTCTGAAACCATTGGACCTCGAACTCCGGCAGACTTGAAAACCGGAAAATCCTGTTCTCCTCCACGGCTTCCAAAGTCGTCTCAACCGCATAACCGGGTTGGGATAGATCAAAACCGCAGGCCTGATCCCCAAGAACTGCGCTGCAATCAGCATGATAGATCCGCCCAACGGGTCGGTTCAAAGCTTCAGCCAGCCCACGCAACTCTGCTGTAAACGAAGTGCCTTGGCGTGTGATTTCGCCAATCGATCCTCGGAACTGCAGCAGGCGTTCTTCTGCATTCGCCCAGTTGACCAACCAGGCGACGACCTCAGCCCCATCATAGCGTCCGGCCGCAATATCCTCTTCTCGAACAGACGCATGGTTCAGCGCCCCTAGTACCTCGGTATTGTCGACCGAAAGGCCCGAACTTTGTCGCAAACTGCGCGCCGTCATCCCGCTGTCGGCATTGAAGGTCACACCTTCAAAAGACAGGTCGCTGTCGTGATCGGTGAACCCGATCACCACTCCATCCACGCGGGTGACAGACCAGCACCGACAGGTTGTCGTCGTGCCGCTCTGAAGATGCGCTATCAGACTTTGCTTTCCCTCCATCAGACACGCACCTCGATCACGGGCACCTGCGGCGCATCCCCGGCCTGATAGCTGGCAACAGAGGTTTGGATCCCCTCGGTATCGAACCGCACAGGCACGTCAAACTCGAACCCGGCTGTGACGCGCGCACCGACATCAGGCGCTTCGGCCAAGGTGATCAGCCCAGTTGCTAGATCGACCTCGAATCCCAGGCTTTCCTGAACGGGAGATCCATCAACACCCACCTGAACCGAGGCACTGACGGGTTTAGAGATCGGGCGCACATAAACAGCCGCGCCTGACCGATATTCCTTGGTCAGTTGGAATACGGTCGTTTCCCCATCGCCCACCGCGATCACCTGATCCGCGAAGGTCACATCTTTCGATGGAGAACTTGACTTGTAGTCAGACCAGTCTTTCCAGCGGAACCCATAAAGGGGGCCGCGGCGGGCCTCGAAGAAGGCAATCAGGGCCTCGATATCATCTAGCGAACGCAAGCCCACACCCGCGTCATACCGCCGACGCGCGTGTTCCCACGGCGTGTTGCGCTCTTCGAACCCGTTCGCAAGCGTTACGATGTCGGTCCGGCGTTCCGGCCCACCAACCGATCCAAAGCTCAGGTTTGCCGGGAAGCGTATTTCGTGAAATCCCATCCGATCCTCACAGATTGCGGCGACCACGAGCCATCAGCCGGGACATATTCGCGGCGATCTGGCTTTGGCTGCGTTGGAAACCCTGAACGTCAGGGGTCGTTATGTTCATGGTGATGTTGACCGACCGCCCACCCCCTTCAGAGCGGACGCCAAGACGCCCGTCCGCCCCACGCGTCAGAGGCATGATCGCCTCGGGTCCGGCTTCGCCCATCAAGCCGGTGCCACCTCGCATTGGGAAGGCAACCGGCCCGCTGACGATCCCGCCAGTGGCAAAGGGCATCACGCGCCCCTGGGTGAAAGCACCACCATTCGCGAAGGGCACGACAGAGCTGATCAACCCCTCGATCCCGCCTGCAACCAGCCCTCCAAGTTGGTTTTGGACGGGCCGCATTGCCGCGTTATAGGCAGCGTTACTAATCGATTGGGCGACATCCTTCAGAACATCTGAAAGCTTGGCGCCTTCAAAGACCAAGTCGTCAAAGGCATTTCTTAAACCCCGACCGACAGAGCGCGAAAACGTGCCCACCTCCGCATTGGTCAGCGTCAGGCTCTCTCGCATTCGCAAAAGCTCTACGTCGAAGGCACGTGCCATACTGCGGGTATCGGCAAAGCTGGTCTCCAAGGCATCCAGATCGTCGCCGAGTTCCTCTAAATCAAACCGACTGGTCATCTTAACCTCCATCACTATCGGGGAACGCACGGGCAAGCTCTTCCAGCCGCCCGCGCGAAAGCGGCGCCGACCCGGGACCGACGCCCAGCATCAAGGCCAGTTCTGCAGGGGTAAGCGCCCAGAACTCAGACGGCCTCAGGCGTAAGCCTGATATCCCGGCGCGCATCAGGGCTGCCCATTCAAATCGCTGCATTCGGTACCGTGAAGGCGCGTGCCAGAAGCTGCGCAGCAACCTTTGCTGCCTCAACCGGGCCGCCAGCAATTTCAGCCGCAGCCAGATCATCCGAGGACCCAGCCCACCCCCCGCCTCGCAACCCCGCCAACAGCAAAGCCAGAACGTCACGGGTCGCGTATCTGCCACCCTCGAACCGCTCGATCAGCGCAACAAGACTGTCAGCCTCTAACGCTGCCTCCAGCTCTGCCAATGCACCAAGCGTCAGCTTCAGAACGTGACTTTCACCGTTCAAAACCAACGCCACCTCTCCGCTCCACGGGTTCGCCATCACAGGGCGGTGAAGCTCAGCGCACCGGCCGAAGCCAGTGAGATTTCATAGGTCGCCTCACCATTGTGGCTGCCTGCGTATTCGATCGCGCTGATCTGAAACGCACCCTGGACAATCCCAAAGTCCGGAATGATCACCTGGAACTCTGGCGTTTCTCCTTCGAAGAAAATCTGGCGGGCACGTTCATCGGTGTTTTCATCTTTGAATACACCAGACCCCGACAAAGAGGCCGACTTCACGCCCGCCCCACCCAGAAGCTCTCGCCACCCACCCTGGCTTTCCAGAGAGGTCACATCCACCGTTTCGGCGTTAAAGCTGATCCGCGTGGCGCGCAGGCCCGCGATGGTCTGAAACTGGCCGGCTCCATTGAGGTCCAGCTTGATCAGAAGGTCCTTGCCGCTTTGGGCTGTCATCTTGTCACTCCTTGCAAGGGTTATTCATCCGCCACACGGGCGCGAAAGGTCAGATCGATCTGGCGCAGGTCTGCGTTTTCTGTCCGCCTTGCCTTCGCGCTGTCGAAACTCAGGTTGATCAGGGTGCCGCGGGTCAAAACCAGATCTACATCTATCAGTCGGTCACAGATCGTTGCCGAGACTGTTTTGGCCATCTGAAACCCCGCCTCAGAGGTCACCACACTGACCACGAAGACATGAATTGCCCCGCGCCCCGTCGCATCCGAGGCATCGCGCACCTTCTCGGGCCCAAGCGTCACATAGATAGGGGGCACCTCGCCCGCAGGCATCGCATCAAAGATCGCGTCGCCCACTTGGCCGACCAGAACGGCATCCGAGGTCAATGACTGGTACACCGCCGCCTGTAACGCGGCTGAAACGGCATAGCTCATGCGCCCTGCTCCTCTTCCGTGAAACAGGTCAGGTAATGGCCCCGGGCATCGCGTTCCGTTACAGCGAGGATGGTGAAAACCCGATTGCCTTCGCGAAATCGCTGCTCGGGTTTGGGTCGCGCATCCGATCCTTCGGGCGCCCCGCGTACCGTAATCTTCGTGGCCACGCGCGACAGGGTCGTGCCGCCGCTGGCGCGCTCTCGCCCGGTCCCCGGCTTTACGTCGGCCCAAAGCGAACCAAGCTCGACCCAGTACTGCGTGTAACCACCCGCGCCGTCCTCGGCCCGCAGGGGGCTTTCCAAAACCAGCTTTCTGTTCAGAACCGGGGCCGTCATGGGCGGCCTCCACCCAAGATACGCACCGTCCGCCAAGGCTCGATCAGCTTGGCAACGTCATAGGGCATATCCGGTTCGCCAAAGCCCGAGGACTGACGGTGTTCATAGTAATGCGCTGCCAGCATGAACACGGCTTGCGCCAGATCGGCAGGCAAATTTGTCCAATCCGCCGCGAAGCCCGCATCAAACGTCACCCGCGCCTCACCGCCCAACGGCACCATCGGCAAAGCGATCCCCAGCGCCTCTAGCAACGGGCGATGGGTATCGCGCACCAGACGATAGGTCTCGGCCGCGACCACCTCTTCGCTGCCCGCACTATCAGTCAACCGAAGCTCTGACACCACCGCTACCGGGGCCACCGGCAAAGCTTGCCGTGTCGCATCACGCCACGCCGTCAGCGTCCACTGATAGGTACGAAGCAACAAAGCTTTGCCCGTGCGTCCTTCAACCGCCGCCATTGCAGCCCGCAGAAAGCCCAACAGCAGCGCGTCTTCCGACCCGCTAGAGGCGAAACCGGTTCCAAGTCGCAGGTGGTCCTTGAAGGCCTCCACCGGCAACGCTGCATCCGGCACGGGGGTCACAACACTTAACATCATATTCATCTCCGGATTTCCCCCGACAGGGTCAGGCGCGCGCCGCTTGCATTGCTCGGACGGAGGAGGCTGCTAGACAACACAAGTATCCCCCGGCGCGCGCCGTCAGACCGCCGAAACGGCCCTTCGCAGGTCGCTTAGGAGACCGCGAATTTCAGCAGCTTGATCGCCGCAAAGTCGCTGACATCACCACCCACACGCTTGGTCGCATAGAACAGGACATGAGGCTTGGCGCTGAACGGATCGCGCAGAACACGCAGGTCCGGGCGCTCGGCAATGGTGTAGCCGGCAGCAAAATCACCAAAGGCAATCGCCATGGAATCCGACGCGATATCCGGCATGTCTTCCGCGATCAGTACCGGATAGCCCAACAGACGCGCAGGCTCTGCCGCGGCCAGACCGTCCGACCACAGGAAGCGGCCATCGGCGTCTTTCATCTTGCGCACGGCGCCCGCAGTTTTCGAGTTCATCACGAAAGTCGCATTCGCGCGGTATTGGGCATTCAGCGCATAGACCAGATCCAGGATTGCATCAGACGGGTTTGCACCGCTGAAATCCCCATCCGCACCGGTCGCGATATAGCCCACGTTGCCCCAGCTCCAGCTGGCCTCGGCGACCGCCGTGTGATCCAGAAAGCCTTTCGGCTTGTCGACACCATCACCGTTGATGAAGGCCGTCGCCTCCGAGCGCAGGAATTTGTCGGCAATCCGCGTCGCCAGCCAGCCTTCGACGTCAAAGGCACTGTCATCCAGCAGGCGCTGGCTGGCCTTGGGCATCGCAGACAGTTCGTGCAACGCAATGGTGACGCGGTCGATCTGCGGGGTCGCGGTCTCGGTCAGGGTCGATGTTTCCGACGCCCAGCCAGAGCCAACATCCGAATGGTCAATCAGCACGTCGTAAGAGGTCGCCTCTACCGCCACAACATTGGCAATCGAGCGGATCGAGGCCGTGGATTTCAGCACCGACTTGATCTCTTCTGAGGTCTGTGGATCCACCAGGAACCCCCCATCGGTGTTCACGGCAGTGCTCATCGCCTTGCCTTCCATGTCCAGGCCACGCAGGGCGTCCTCGTCACCCGAACGAAGATAGGCAGCAAAGGCCTTCTGGTGCGGCGCCTCGACATCGGCGGCGGTGGAAAGGGCGGGACGCCCGTTAAATGCAGTCTTGCGGTCCAGCATGGTCAGTCGCTCTTCTTGTTTCTGAAGTCGGTTGTTGATCGTGTCCTGAAAGCCCTTGATGTCGCTGACAAAGCTCTTCAGGGCAGACGTCACCTCTGCCGTGGGCGAGCCCGCCCCGGCCTTGGTCTCACATGTGCTCATTTCGTGATCCTTAGTTGGTGTTCAGACGAGGCCGTCAGGGCCCGCCAGCGATTTGGCAGCGTCGGTAAAAGCCACCGCCATCTCACGCAGCAGGGTGTCCTCGGCATCACTTGCCTTGGCCCCGACCCGCGCATCGGGAAGCATGGGGAAGGTCACAAGAGAGACCTCCCACAGCTCCAACTCGGAAAGCAGGCGGCGCCCGCTTGCATCTTTCTCGGCCCGCTTGGTGCGATAGCCGATGGACAGCCCGTCAATGGCACCGGCCTCGATCAAGGCCGCAGCCTCGCGCCCTTTGGCGACGTCGTCTAACAGGCGGCCTTTGACATACAGGCCCGTCGCATCCTCGCGCACCTCATCCCAAATCCCGATGGGCTGGGCTGGGTCATGCTGCCAAAGCATCTTGACCGAGCGCCCGGCCTTCGCCAGCGCCTGCAGCGACCCGGCATAGGCCCCCGGCTGCACCACATCACCGCCCTGATCAGCCTTGCCAAACAAAGAGGCATAGCCTTCGACCACATGACCATCGGTCACGCTCAGCGTGCTTTCGAGCCCGCAAAACTTATGTTCCAACCCCATTTGGGACATGCAGAAAACTCCTTAGAAATCTTCGCTCTTGGGCAGCGCCAAACCGCCGCTCTGGCCAGATCCCCACCTGACCGCAGCTCGGCGCTGCCCTTCGAATTTCGTTATTGCGCGCCCAGAAGCGACACCGCCCACTGCGCCAAAACAGCTGCTGCAACGCCGTAGACAGCCAACCACAACCGCCGCTCCAGACGCTCCATCAGCGCCTCAATGCGCGTCAGCCGGTACTCCAAGGCCGACCACCGCTCCATCGCGACCCGCTCATTCGCTTCGATCTTGGCGTTGGCCATCTCGAAGGGCGCATACAGAAACCGCGAGCCGCTGCGTTCCGGTACACTCATGCATCCTCCGCCAGCTTGGGCAGCCCAAGCAGATGCCGCTTCTCGGCATTCGTCAGAAAATCCGCGTCCGAAATCCGTTTCCACTGGCTTTCCCGCTCTGCTGCCAACGCGGGCACCTGATCCAGATCGGGTTTCAGGTGCACCATCTCTCCGGCATACAGCGACAACCACTCCGACAGGGCCGCAGTCACTTTCAAGACCAACGGCAACACGGTCAGCCGGTAAAACGCCCGGTTCGCTTCCTGGTAATTCGAATAGGTCGCGTCCCCCGGCAGCCCCAACAACATCGGCGGCACGCCAAAGGCCAAGGCGATCTCTCGCGCAGCGGCTTCCTTTGTCTTTTGGAACTCCATGTCCTGCGGCGACAGACCCATGGGTTTCCAGTCCAAGCCGCCTTCCAGCAACATCGGCCGCCCCGCGTTCGAGGCCCCCTGATGGTAGCTCAGCATCTCATCCTGAAGGCGCTGGTACTGCTCTTCCGACATCTGCCCCTGCCCATCGACGCCGCGATAGACAATCGCCCCGGACGGCCGCGCCGCATTGTCCAGCAACGCCTTTGACCAGCGCGACGCCGCGTTGTGCACATCGATCGCCGTTGCAGCCGCCTGCATCGGAGACAGCCCATAGTGATCATCCTGCGGATGGAAACTTTTGATATGCAGGATCGGAGGCACCCCGCCTGTCATATCGAAGCGATGCTTGCGTCCACCCACGGCGTATTCATAGGCCACTGGCCACCCATCCGCCCCAGGCACTAGGTTCATCCGGTCCGAGCGCAGCACATGCAGCTCTGCCGGAACGCCTTCGTCTCCGACGGCCTCAACATATGCGTTCCCCGACAGCAACAACTGCCCGAACAGCCCCTCGAACAACTCGGCCCGCCCCTGCGCCGCATTCGGACGGCGGATCAGATCCAGTACCGGATGCACTTCAAACCGACGCTCACTGTCCTGCAGAACCAAGGGCAACGCGCTCGCCGCCTCTGCAATCAGCTTGACCGAGCGGAACCCCACCGGGTTCGCCGCGAACCCTGTTTTGGTCAACGACACAACGTCCCGCGGGCTCCAGGCTACGCGGCCCGCCCCGTGAAAGGCCACCACGCGTCCCGTGGCGCTGGCCTTCACCTCCGGTGCCTCGCGGCGAAACATGTTCAATACCATCCGATTGCTCCTTCCGGGTCGCTTGGGCACAACAACTCACCCCGCCCACGAAAGGCAGAGTTCCAATTTTGGTTAAACAAATCTTGATTACAGCGTACGCACCCGAGGACGGCGCCATCCGGCCGCCGGTTCGATCATCAGCGCATGCAAGGCCCAGACAAGCGCGTCTACGCGATCCGGGCTGCCCTGCCCCTCATAGCCTTGCGCGGTCATGCGGCACATCTGGTCCTCTAGATCGCCAAGCCCGCGCACATGAGACACCCGCCCCTGTTCGTAGAGCGCCGCCACAGGCTCTGCCCGGGCGACCTTGCCCTTAGAGGCCCGTACCGGTCGATAAGGCACCAACGGATCGATTTGCCGCAACACAGTTTCAACCAGATCGCCGCCTTGGTTTACCTCTGCGACCAACCGGTCCGCCCCATGCCGCTCCATCGCGGCTATAGCGGCTTCGGCCCATTGCTGAGGTGAAGCCCCCTGAACCGAGGCATCTTCCAGCACCACAGATGTCCACTCCTGCGGCGAGCCCTGCATCTGAACCCCCGCCACAATGATCCCGCACTCATCAGCCGAGGCCCCACCGGTCACAGGCGGGTCGATCGCCACAACGATGCGGTCCATCTCAGGCGCGGCCTCGATCCGCATCGCCTCGATCATCGCTAGGGTCCACAAAGCGCCCTCCGCGTCCTCCAACAGAACGCCCTCAAGCTCTTGCCGCCCCAACCGCGTGCCCGCATATCGGCTTCTGACCTCATCAAGGAAAGACGCCGCCAGATAAGCCCGGTTCGCCTCTGTCGCGGCATGAGTCACCACGGTCGACGGGCTCGCCAACACCGTCTTCAACACATCCACATTTCGGGGCGTCGTCGTCACGCATTGCCGAGGCTGCGGCCCCAACCGCAAGCCAAATTGCAACATGTCCCAGGCATCTTCAGCTCGCTTCCACTTGGCCAACTCATCTACCCAAGCCGCATCGAATTGCGGGCCCCTCAGGCTTTCGGGTTCGTGCGCTGAAAACACCTGCGCCACCGCCCCGTTTGGCCAAACCAGCCGCTTTCGCGTGGCCTCCCACTTCGGGCGGCGATCCGGGGGCGAACAGGCCAGGATACCGCTGTCGCCAAACACCATTACCTCGCGCGCCTGCTCGATGGTTTCCCCCACCAAAGCCACACGGCGCGAGCGCCCAATATCCAACGGCCGTGATCCCTCGACCTCTGCCCGCACCCACTCGGCCCCGGCGCGGGTTTTCCCCGCACCACGACCGCCCATCACAACCCAAGTGCGCCAGTCGCCCTCGGGCGGCAGCTGGTGTGGCAAGGCCCAAAAGTCGAACAGATAGGGCAAGGCCAGCAAAGTGCTCTCCTCAAGACCCTTCAGGAACTCCTCCTGCTCCTGCGGCGTTGCGCAGGCGATCCAGTCGGCCCCGGATCTCAGATCGGGCCCCGTCGAGGTCGAATGCATAGTCGTTAAGGATTCCGGCTTCTGCTCTAAGACGTTTTTCAACTTTCGACCTTTCATCAAAGGCTGTCTGACTCGCGTTGTGCAAATTGCGCAACGCATCTTTCAGCTCTTTCGTACGGTCCAATTGGCCCGCTTTCACATCTTCGATAATCGCATGCAGCGTCTGAATCGTACGCGTGTAATGCGCCTCTGCCTCGACAAGAACTTCTTGCGCGGCTTGCTCTGGTCCGAGCCGTGTTTGTATTGTCATCTGTGTTTTGCCTGCCCCTCATGCTCCCCGCACGAGAGAAATGAAAAAGCGGCCTAAGGGAGGTTCCCCGGCCGCTTGCCCACTTCTTCTAGCTTGTCACAAGGTGTACTTTGGACCGTTCGAAAGGTCAAGAAGTTTATTATTATCAGATAGTTAACCGAAAGAACCCTTAACGTTTCGTTAAGCTTCCTTCCACTCACCCGTCTCAATCCCGTCAAGGCTCCACTTGCCGACGCGATACCGGATCAGCCGCAAAGTCGGGTGTCCAACAGCGGCAGTCATGCGGCGAACCTGACGGTTACGACCCTCGGTAATCGTTAGAGAAATCCAGCAATCCGGCACTGATTTGCGAAACCGTACCGGCGGTGTCCGCGGCCACAGTCCAGCAGGCTCATCCATGCGCTTCACCATCGCCGGTGCTGTCATGCCATCTTTCAGCTCGACACCTTTGCGCAGGGCCTCCAGCGCGTCATCGCTGATTTCGCCTTCAACCTGCGCCCAATAGGTCTTGGGCAGTTTGAACTTGGGGCTCGAAATCCGGTTCTGAAGCTTTCCATCGTCGGTAAGCACCAGCAAACCTTCGCTGTCGCGGTCCAACCGTCCAGCGGCATAAACCCCGGGCACATCAATGAACTCGGACAGAGTCCGGGCCTTGCTGCCTTGCGTCCCCTTGTCCGTGAACTGAGACAGCACGTCATAGGGTTTATTGAACAGGATGACCCGGCTCATGGGTTACTGGTTCTTGGCCCGCTCGGCCTCGATCTTCCGCCACTCAGCCACGTTATTATTGTGCTCGCGCAGGGTCTTGGCGAAGGCGTGACCGCCAGTGCCGTCTGCCACGAAGAAGATGTACTCAGTGGTATCAGGGTTCAGCGCAGCCTCAATCGCAGCCCGTCCGGGGTTGGCGATCGGCGTTGGCGGCAAGCCTTTGATAACATAGGTGTTATAGGGCGTTTCACGGTCCAGTTCACTCTGGCGAATACCACGGCCCAGATTACCTCGGCCCTCTGTCACGCCATAGATCACCGTCGGGTCTGTCTGCAGCAACATTCCCTTCCGCAGGCGGTTAACAAAAACGCTGGCCACCTGTGGGCGCTCTTCGGCCAACCCGGTTTCCTTTTCGACGATTGACGCAAGGATCAACGCCTCTTCCGGGCTGTTGAGTGGCAGCCCCTCGGCGCGGCCTTCCCATGCTTCGGCCAGTACGGCCGACTGCGCTGCGGTCATGCGGTCTACCAAAGCCTGCCGTTCCGAACCGCGCTTAACCTCATAGCTGTCAGGCGCCAAAGAGCCCTCATCAGGCATCGCAGACAGCGAACCTTCCAGAAACTCTGCCTGACGCAGCTCTTGTACGACCTGCCAGCTGGTCACACCTTCGGCCAGCGTCACACGATAGCGGGTATCGCCGCGTTCGGCGTAATCGACATAAGCTTCGGGCGCTTCCTCTGCCGGATCAAAGCTGATTATCTCGACGTATTTAGAGGTCTCGGGATCCAGTTCGCGCACCTTAACTTCGGCGCGCAAAACCCCGATACGGAAGTTAATTTCGGTTCCGCAGGTTGATCGACCCGACGCGGTTACGGTGTTGATGATGCCTTCCATCGACGTCCCCGGCTGGATCAGGAAACTTCCTGCTTTCAGCTGCGAAGACTTCCCAGAATACTCTGCCCCGGCGCGGAAAATCGCAAGGTTCGAGATCGCCCCCTGATCGGCCAGCCGTTCGGCCAGAGCATTCATGTTGGTGCCCGACTCTACACGCAGACAGATGGCCGAGGCCAACGGCCCTTCAGCGCTGTACTGGTCCTTGGCCCAGATAACGGCCACACCGACAGCCAGAAGGAACACGATGAACAACGTCATCGCGTTCGAGGCGATAGCGCGCCACATTAGTCGTTGACCTTACCGAAGAGTACCGATGCGTTGGTGCCGCCGAAGCCGAAAGAGTTCGACAGGGCGACGTTGATCTCACGCTTCACAGGTTTGTTGGGCGCAAGGTCCAGCTTGGGCTCGACCACCGGGTTGTCCAGGTTAATGGTCGGCGGCGCGATCTGGTCGCGGATGGCAAGGATCGAGAAGATCGCCTCAATCGCACCCGCAGCGCCCAGAAGGTGGCCGGTTGCCGATTTGGTCGAGGACATAGTCGCTTTCGACGCAGCATCGCCCATCATGCGTTCTACCGCGCCCAGTTCGATGGTGTCCGCCATGGTCGAGGTGCCATGTGCGTTGATGTAATCAATCGCAGAAGGCTCAAGACCTGCATTCTTCAGGGCGGCCCGCATCGAGCGTTCCCCGCCCTCACCGTCCTCGGACGGCGCTGTGACGTGGTATGCGTCACCAGACAGGCCATACCCCAGAACCTCGGCGTAGATCTTCGCACCACGAGCTTTGGCGTGTTCGTATTCTTCCAGAACGACGACACCCGCGCCCTCGCCCATGACAAAGCCGTCACGGTCTTGATCATAGGGGCGGCTGGCGGCCTTCGGGTCGTCGGCACGTTTGGTAGACAGCGCCTTACAGGCGTTGAAGCCTGCGATGCCAATCTCAGAGATGGCTGCTTCTGCGCCACCGGCAACCATGACATCTGCGTCGCCGTATTTGATCAGACGGGCCGCATCGCCAATGGCGTGGGCACCGGTCGAACAGGCCGTCACAACAGCGTGGTTGGGGCCTTTGAAGCCAAACTTGATGGATACCTGACCCGAGATCAGGTTGATCAGCGCGCCGGGGATAAAGAACGGCGACACGCGGCGCGGGCCTTTCTCTTTGATCAACAGCGCGGTTTCCGCGATCGAGTTCAGACCACCGATGCCCGAACCAATCATCACACCGGTGCGTTCCAGCGATTCTGTGTCTTCGGGCAGCCAATCGGCGTCCTTGACGGCCATTTCAGCCGCAGCCAGACCGAACAGGATAAACTCGTCGATCTTGCGGCGATCCTTGGGAGCCATCCACTCGTCCGGGTTAAAGGTCCCGTCGGTGCCGTCGCCATAGGGCACTTCACACGCGTATTTCGTGGTCACGTTCGAGGCATCAAACTTCGTAATCGGGCCTGCCCCGGACTGACTGTCCAGAATTCTCGACCAGGTTTCCTCTACGCCACTGGCCAGAGGGGTCACCATTCCAAGACCTGTTACCACCACTCGACGCATGTTTTGCTCCTTACTGCCTCGGGTTGTCAGGCATCCTGATACCGCGCTTTCCGCACCTTGGGCAAGACCATGCAGCCCCACCGGCGGAAATCAGTTACCTGCCTGACATCCATTCCCCAAAAGGAAAACGGCGCCTGATGGCGCCGCTTTACCGAAATTCTTTGATAGCGACCGATTAGGACGCTTCGGTGATGAACTTCACCGCGTCGCCGAACGACTGGATGGTCTCGGCTGCATCGTCCGGGATTTCGATACCGAACTCTTCTTCGAAAGCCATAACCAGCTCTACAGTGTCCAGGCTGTCTGCGCCCAGATCGTCGATGAACGAAGCCGATTCAACAACTTTGTCCTCTTCAACACCCAGGTGCTCGACAACGATCTTTTTCACGCGATCTGCGATGTCGCTCATAGTACGTCCTCATCAAATTTGGGGCCTGTGCCCGTTTGGTGATGCCCAACATGGGGCGTTTGTTCGCCAAGCGCAACAGGCCCCCGGCTAAATCTGCGCCGCCTATAGCACATCAGTGCCAGATGGCAAACGCTTTAACCTCCGTTACCGGAGGCTTAGTACATGGCCATGCCGCCGTTTACATGCAAGGTCGCGCCCGTCACATAGCCCGCTTCGGGGCTGGCAAGATAGACTGCAGCCGATGCGATCTCGGACGGCTCGCCCATGCGACCGGCAGGAATCACGCTCATGATGCCCTCTTTCTGGGCGTCATTCAGCTTGTCGGTCATCGCGGTCGCGATGAAACCCGGTGCAATCACGTTGACGGTCACACCACGGTTGGCCACTTCCTGCGCCAGGGATTTCGACAGACCGATAACACCTGCTTTGGACGCGCAATAGTTCATCTGACCCGGGTTGCCGGTTACACCAACAACCGAACCGATATTGATGATACGGCCCCAACGCGACTTCATCATGCCACGCAGTACTCCACGGCACAGGCGCATGGTCGAGGTCAGGTTGACGTTGATCACATCGTCCCAATCCTCATCCTTCATGCGCATCGCCAGACCGTCACGGGTGATGCCCGCGTTGTTCACAAGAATGTCCAGCGAACCCATCGCCTCGGTCGCCTGCTTCGGCAGGGCCTCGACAGCTTCGGCGTCAGACAGGTTGCAAGGCAGCACATGAGCGCGTTCGCCCAGTTCGGCCGCTAAGGCCTCCAAGGGTTCGGTTCGGGTGCCGCTAAGGCCCACGGTCGCGCCCTGAGCATGCAGCGACCGGGCGATCTCGGCCCCGATGCCACCCGATGCGCCTGTTACAAGCGCGGCTTTTCCGGTTAGATCAAACATAGTCTTTCCTCTTCTTCAGCCTGCTTACAGGCCTTCGACAGCCTTTTTAACATCGTCCGGCGTGCCCACAGCTGTACAGGCGATTGCACGGTCGATACGGCGGATCATACCGGACAAGGCTTTGCCTGCGCCGATTTCCCAAACTTCGGTCACACCATTGGACGACATCCACTGAACCGACTCACGCCAGCGAACCGAGCCCGTGACCTGATCGACCAACAGCGACCGGATCGTTGCCGGATCGCTGACCTCGTGGGCCAGAACATTCGCCACCAGTGGAACCGCCGGGCGATTGATATCTACGTTTTGCAGGGCCTCGGCCATCACGCGGGCGGCGGGCTCCATCAGGGCGCAGTGGAACGGGGCGGATACAGGCAGCATCACAGCGCGCTTGGCACCGGCCTCTTGTGCCAGTTCAATAGCGTGCTGAACCGCATCCTTATCGCCCGAGATCACAACCTGGCTTGGATCGTTATCATTCGCGGCCTGACAAACCTTGCCGGTGCCTTCAGCCGCTTTGTCAGCGATTTCCGCGACACGATCAAAGGTCAGGCCCAACAGGGCCGCCATGGCGCCAACACCGACCGGCACGGCCTTTTGCATGGCCTCACCACGGGTGCGCAGTAGGCGCGCAGTGTCTGCAACACTGATCGCACCAGCCGCCGCCAGCGCCGAGTATTCACCAAGCGAATGGCCCGCAACAAAGGATGCGGCATCGATGGTGACACCCTCGGCCTCTAGCGCGCGCAACGCTGCCAATGAGGTGGCCATCAGGGCGGGCTGTGCATTCTGTGTCAGGGTCAGCTCATCCTGTTCGCCTTCCCAGATCAGGCTCGACAGCTTCTCGCCAAGGGCCTCGTCCACTTCGTCGAAAACCGCCTTGGCCGAGGGATAGGCATCAGCCAACGCCTTCCCCATTCCGATTGTCTGAGCGCCCTGCCCGGGAAATACGAATGCTCTTGCCATCTGCCCCTCCTATTAGGTTTGGGTCCGTCTAACGGCTAAGCCCTCGCCAGACAAGACAATCAGAGGTCACAGACCCCCGATCCGTTCGAGAAACTTAAGCGCAGAACGGTCCTCGACGGTCTCCGCCTCGATATTTGCCACGTTGCGTCGAACACGTTGTGCGTGACGCGCTGCATTTACGGTCTGATTGGACCCGCGTGCGATCTTGGCAGCAAGCTCTTGCTCGGACCGAGTGTAATAGTGGTTCAACTGCAGGCGTTCTGATGAATAAAACGCCTCGCTATTGCGGGCCGAGAGATTGAACATCTTCCCCGCGTCGTTCCATGTGGCCGTCTGCCCGTCGGTCTCGTAACTGTGGACCTTCACCGCCGTCACACGAACCGGGTCGATGATAACCTTGAAATTGGTGACGCCACGAGCCCCACTGGCCGGATGCGCAGCTCGCTGAGTATAGTTCGGAATGACACCACCTTCGGGCGGCTCTTGATGACCGCAGCGCCCGAAATTATGCCACGGAAGCGAAACATTGGGGCAGCGTTTCAGCGGCTCTAACGCCTCGCCGAGCGAACGATCCTGCACTGGGACCAGAAATTCGTCAGCATCAATACAGGCCATCCAGCGAAACCGTGGCCCGAAATTGCGGATTGCATGGGCGTAGGCAAGAACCTGATTGTGGATCTCGCGTCCGGTCACACCGTCGCGCAATTTCTGATCCCAAGGGATTACAGACAACTGTTCTTCGGGGATAAGCTGGCGCAGGATCGGAATGGTGTCGTCGGTGCAGCCATTGTCATACACGACAAAAAAGTCAGCCCCTGCCGCCAAATGGAACCGCGCCCATTCTGCGATATGACGCTCTTCGTTTCGAACAATCAGAACCAGAGCAATCCCGGCGCGGCCTTCCGCAGCCTTGGGCGGAATGATCGATAGTTTCGTAATGTTCTTACGCGAGAACAGTGTCCGCAGCATTCCTGACGACCTCGTGCCTGCATCTTCAGCCGAGGCCGGAATACCAATCCTAATGTCTGACTGGCAAGTTCAGAATCCATGACCCCAGGTCTGGGGCCGGTTCCACCCTAGCCGCGCTTCACCTGCTTCCATTCGCCAAGCGTCGGGGTATCGCCCACGACGTGGAACCCACGCTGGGCAAGCTTGGGCGCCAAAGGCGTGTTGGCGCAGTTGGCGAAGATCTCTTCCAGACCGGCCAAGCGGCGGCACAACTCGATCTCACCCTCGTCTGACTTCTTAGCGAAAACCGACTCGATGGCATCAAAGTCGTATCTGCTTTTCATTTTGGTCTGCCCAAGCCGGTTCACAGACATGACACGCACCTGCTTGTTTGCCCGGTCGATATGCAGTTCTTCGCGCAGCCCCCGGTTGGAAATCCAAAGAAACAGCAAGCCCGCGATGATCACCGACACCGCCAGCAAAATGTGCTGGTCCATTCTCGAAAGATTGCTGCCTGCCGAGTTAAATGCCCAGTGCCAAGCTCCGGGGATGACCAATGCGGCACCTGCAAGCAGGCAAATCCGCTCGATCAGTGCCGCGCGCGAGACATCGTGGTCACGGTTGCGAATAATATAGCCCCAGCTTGTCATGACGGTGCTGACGCGCTCTGCTGGCGGTGTTGCGCGGCCTAATCCAAGAATACCGGAGTTTGAAAACATTCGAATTCACCTCTGCTGTCGTCTTGGCTTCAGTTGGACATCGAATGATGGTCAAAAAGTGGCAAGTCTCGCCTAGGTTAAGCGACCTATACGAATGCACCTCTGCCCTTGCCTTGGGACCCCTGACGTGTATAAGGCCCCCACCTTCCGCACATTTGCGAAACCGGTGCATCCTCTCGTGGGCGGACGTGGAAGGTTTTGAACCCGCCCTTTGAAGTGCACTTGTAAAAGAACTGGAGCACTCATGCCGCTTTATGAGCATGTAATGATTGCGCGTCAGGACCTGTCCAACGCGCAGGCTGAAAGCCTTGTCGAACACTTCTCCACAGTTCTGGCTGACAACGGCGGCAACGTCGTCGAGAGCGAGTACTGGGGCGTCAAGACCATGGCCTACAAGATCAACAAAAACCGCAAGGGCCACTATGCCTTCCTGAAGACCGACGCACCGTCGACCGCTGTTCAGGAAATGGAACGCCTGATGCGCCTGCATGACGACGTGATGCGCGTTCTGACCATCAAGGTCGACGAACACGCAGAAGGCCCGTCGGTTCAGATGCAGAAACGCGAAGAACGTGGCGACCGCCGCGAACGCCGCAACTAAGCTTTAAGAAGAGGATCTAAACCATGGCTGCAAAACCATTTTTCCGCCGTCGTAAGGTTTGCCCCTTCTCGGGCGAAAACGCACCCAAGATCGATTACAAAGACACTCGTCTGCTGCAGCGCTACATCTCTGAGCGCGGCAAAATCGTTCCTGCACGTATCACCGCAGTATCTGCGAAAAAACAGCGTGAGCTGGCCCGTGCCATCAAACGCGCTCGTTTCCTCGCCCTGCTGCCCTACGCTGTTAAGTAAGGAGTGAACTGATGCAAGTTATCCTTCTCGAACGCGTGGCCAAACTGGGCCAGATGGGCGACGTCGTCGCTGTTAAAGACGGCTACGCCCGTAACTTCCTGCTGCCGCAAGGCAAGGCGCTGCGCGCCTCGGAAGCCAACATCGCCTCTTTTGAAAACCAGAAAGCGCAGCTGGAAGCACGCAACCTGGAAACCAAGAAAGAAGCTGAAGCTCTGTCCGAAAAACTGGACGGTCAGCAGTTCATCGTGATTCGCTCGGCATCGGATGCCGGCGCGCTTTACGGCTCGGTCACTCCGCGTGACGCGGCAGAAGCTGCAACAGCCGAAGGTTTCTCGGTCGACAAGAAACAGATCGTTCTGGCTCAGCCGATCAAAGATCTGGGTCTGCACGACGTACACGTACGCCTGCACCCCGAAGTCGAAGCCACCATTCAGCTGAACGTTGCACGTTCGGAAGAAGAGGCAGAGCTTCAGGCGTCGGGCAAGTCGATCCAAGAGCTGGCCGCCGAAGCTGAAGCTGAAGCTGAATTCGAAATCGCAGAACTGTTCGATGATATCGGATCGGCTGCAAGCGATGACGATGATCTGGCCGAAGCTGCACCGGAAGAAGCAGAAGAAAAAGTCGAAGACTAAGCCTTCGCTTTCACCAAATTTAGAGGCCGCGCAGCGAATCACTGCGCGGCCTCTTTTTATTTCTCGATGATTTTTGCGACAAATACCGCAAAGATCGCCTAATTTTTGACAATCTACTGCGACAAACTTTCCTCTCCTCCGGGGAACCAGCCCGGGTGTGGCCGAATGTCGGGAAACTGACACCATTTGCCGTTTATCTGTGGAAATGTTAAGAAACACAGATCAAGTTTTAAAAACAAAGCAATTTTCAGCGGTCTTCGGACCGAAAATTTTTCATAACGGAAACCGGAAGCCGAGAGTGGCGGCTTCCGGTTTTTGTTGCGCCACCTCCTGACCCTCGCTATCTACTCTTTTGGTTTATTGCCAAGCGGCATGCACACTTATTAGTTAGGTCCTTTAGCGGATGATGAGCGTTCTGAGCGATGAAAAATAGTCTTCGGTTCCCTCATTTGACCCGTAGCGGCTTCCTAATGGACCTTCCAAACGATCTGCAAAACGCGTTTCTGGATGCCTGTAAGATACGGACCGTCGAGGCTGGTGAAGAATTTCTGAAGCAGGGAGATATCTGCGACAGGTTGATCATGATTGCCCACGGCGTTGCGCAGTTGACCTATGACCACGAAGAAGGTCTTTCGACACTTATCGGCTTCGACGGTGCCGGGAACATTCTAGGAGAGATGGAAGCACTAGCCGAAGAGCCATTGATCGCAACCTGCTCGGCTTTCAAGCCGTTGGTCCTGCTAGAGCTCTCTAGACCCGAATTGATCAAGTTCATGCAGAACCCAATCTTCATTCGAAATTATTCCCGCGTACAAGTCCGCCGTTTCAGGCGCGACAATGAACTGAAAGCAGCGGATCACTTCTTTTCAGTAGATCAGAAGCTATGCAGTCACCTGCTGAACCTTTCGGTTCATACCCAGACGATCGAGCAAAGTCAGGCCGCTCTGGCCAACGCCATTGGTTGCACACGGCAAACAATCAACAAAGAGCTGAACACCCTCAAGAACGCCGGGATCATAGAGATCAGAAAGGGCGGCTTGAATATTCTTCAGCGCGACAGGCTGGCAGAGCGACTGCCCTAACCGCCCCAAACAAAAAGGCCGCCCATTGGGCGGCCGATTTGATTTCGATGTGTCGAAAACTTATTCGTCTTCCAGCGCCTCAACGGCCTTCTGCAGATCGTCTTTCGAGACTTCTTTCTCGGAAACCTCAGCCAGTTCGAAGATGAAGTCTACGACTTTGTCTTCGAAGATCGGCGCGCGCAGCTGCTGCTGCATCTGCTGGTTCTGCTGAACGAATTCGAAGAACTGGCGTTCCTGACCCGGGTACTGACGTGCCTGGTTCATGATAGCCTGAGTGAATTCAGCGTCCGAAACCTCGATTTCGTTTTTGCGGCCCAGCTCTGCCAGCAGCAGGCCAAGGCGCACGCGACGCTCACCAAGTTTGGCGTGCTCTTCGGTCGCTTCGATCTCACCGTGGTTGTGATCGTGCACGTCCGGGTTTTCCTCGTGCCACAGCTGGTGCGCAATCTGCTTGGCTTCAGCTTCAACAAGGCTCGGCGGCAGCTCGAAGGACACTTTTGCGTCCAGCGCGTCCAGCAGGCCACGCTTCATGACTGCGCGCGACGCACCGGAATATTCCGATTCCAGACGCTCGGCGACCTGACCCTTCAGGGCTTCCAGATCTTCAGCACCGAATTTCTTCGCCAGCTCGTCGTTCAGCTCTGCCGCGACCGCGCCTTTAACGGCTTTGACGGTGCAATCAAACACAGCGTCTTTGCCGGCCAGGTTTTCTGCGCCGTACTCTTCCGGGAACTTAACCTCTACGGCTTTCTCGTCACCGGCTTTCAGTCCGATCAGCTGGTCTTCGAAACCCGGGATGAAAGAGTTCGAACCCAGAACCAGCGGATAGTCTTCTGCAGAACCGCCGTCGAACAGTTCGCCGTCAACTTTGCCTGCGAAGTCGATCACAACCTGATCGCCCTCTTCCGCAGCACCGTCTTTGTCTTCGAACTCTTGCGCGGTCTCGGCCAGCGACTTCAGAGCTTCGTCAACGTCTGCGTCATCGGCTTTGACAACCAGTTTCTCAAGCGAGATGTCTTTGAATTCAACGTCCGGGATCTCAGGCAGCGCTTCATAGGACATCTCGACGGTCACATCGTCACCCTCTTTCCAGTCCTCGTTGGTCATTTTGACCTCGGGCTGAAGCGCCGGACGATCGCCCGAATCCTCGAAATGCTTCTGCATGGCACCGTCGATGGTTTCCTGCATTGCTTCGCCCATAACGCGCGGGCCGAACTGCTTTTTCAGCAGCGCCATTGGCACTTTGCCTTTGCGGAAGCCTTTCATTTCGATCTCGGGCTGCGCTTCGGTCAGCTTTGCGTTGACCGCGGCGTCCAGCTCGGCGCCTTCGATAGTGATCTGATAAGCGCGCTTCAGACCTTCGTTCAGGGTCTCGGTGACCTGCATGTCTCGTCGTCCTCTTTCAACCTTTGGTGCGGGTGGAGGGACTTGAACCCCCACGCCTTGCGGCGCCAGAACCTAAATCTGGTGCGTCTACCAATTTCGCCACACCCGCTTAACCACAAAGGCAGCCCGTGCGGGCCGCCCCTTGGAATTTCGCAGCCTTCTAGCAAAGCTTGAAACGGGATGCGAGAGGAAAATCACGTTTTTCGTGCGAAGCTAAAGCCCCAGCTTACGAAAGACGGCGGGCAACATTTCCGGCAGGTCCTCGGCGATCAGGCCGGGGCCGAACTCCAGCGCGCATTCCACGTGCAGCCAAGCGCCAGTCTCTGCCGCCTGCATCGGGCTGAAACCGCGGGCGAGCAGCCCCGTTATGAACCCCGCCAAAACGTCCCCGGATCCCGCGGTCGCCAACCAAGGCGCAGCGCGTTCATAGTGTGCTGAGTTGACGCTGCATCGCCCGTCCGGCGCGGCAATCACCGTATCCGGCCCCTTGAACAGAACCATGCACCCTGCCCGCTTCGCCGCCTCGCGCGTTGCATCGACCTTGGAATAGGCTTGGCCTTTGGTGGGTACAGCATTCAGTTTCTCGGCAATATCCGGAAACAGCCGCGCAAACTCCCCGGAATGCGGTGTCAGCACACAGTTCTTATGCAACGCTTCAAACAACGCCGAGTGGCGAGAGATCAACGTCAACGCGTCCGCATCCAGAACCGTCGCGCGTTTGGCCTCCAAAGCCACGCCGATCATCGCCGCCTTATCCTCGGTCAGCCCCATCCCGGGTCCAAGGCACAGAGCGTTGATGCGTTGGTCCTGAAGGGTTTCGCCAAGGGCGCGCGCATCGTCGACTTCGCGCAGCATGATGGCCGTGAGTTGGGCAGCATTTTCAGCAAGCGCATCGCTTGGGCTTGCAACTGTCACAAGGCCAGCCCCCACACGCAAGGCCGCGCGGGCCGCAAGTCGGGCAGCGCCTGTTCGCGCGCGACCTCCGGAACAAACTAAAGAGTGACCATTTCGAAATTTATTGGAACCAACCCACTTATCCATCCTGCAGGGTTTTGCGGACCTCACGATATCAGCGCTTAGGGCTTCGGCCTTTGACCTGCTGCTGGCTAAGTCTTCAAGGCCGATGCTGGCAACGACTTTCTTGCCCGAAGCCAGTGGTCCATCAGAAATTCGATGCCCAAGCTTCGCGCAATGGAAACTGACAGTAAGGTCTGCTGAAAAATAAGAGCCGAGCGGCTTCCCGCTGTCTGAACAAATTCCCGACGGTATATCTACAGCGACGCGCCTGACACCAAACTGGCAGAGGTCTTCCACGGAACGAAGGAAAGACCCAAGTTGGCCTTCGACCGACCTTACCAGACCCGTCCCAAACAATGCATCAACGAACAGGTCGGGCGGGTGGAGGTTGGGATTAGAATTGCCGACGAGCATCGAAACGCTTCCTAGCTTGCACCAACGATCATAGTTGGTCCTCGCATCCGGTGGCAGCTTCTCGGCGTCCCCATACAATAACACCTCTACTTCCCAGCCCCGCTCTTTCAGAAGCCGCGCGATAACGAATCCGTCCCCGCCGTTATTCCCCGGCCCACACAGGACCACGGCGCGTTTAGGGGCCTCGGCCAGCTCTGGCCATTCTTCGAAAATCGCCTCGACAACGCCCTTCCCGGCGCGCTCCATCAGTTCTAGCCCGGTGACCTCGCCTGACTCGATTGCGGCCTGTTCGATGCTGCGCATTTGGGCAGATGTCAGAAGTTCAGCCATCTCTAAAACTCACAAAGTTTTCAAACTGCCCAATTTTGTGGCAATCCGCACAAATCTTAACCGACACCGCGTGAATCCCCCTCGCCATGCCCTGCCCCTTACCTTAGTCAATTGTTCCCGGTTCGGGAAAGTGGTCTCACACCTCTCACAAGGATTTCAAAGGGAGTCGACTGCCGTGAAAAAGATCGAGGCGATCATCAAGCCTTTCAAACTCGATGAAGTGAAGGAAGCCCTTCAGGACGTAGGCGTTCAAGGCCTGAGCGTAATTGAAGTGAAAGGCTTCGGCCGCCAAAAAGGCCACACCGAGCTTTATCGTGGCGCGGAATATGTCGTCGACTTTCTTCCCAAGGTGAAAATCGAAGTTGTGCTGGCGGACGACCAAGTCGACAGCGCAGTGGAAGCCATCATCGAAGCTGCCAAGACCGACAAGATCGGCGACGGCAAAATTTTCGTGTCGCCTGTTGAACAGGCGATCCGCATTCGTACCGGCGAAGCCGGCGAAGACGCACTTTAATCACCGCCTAGCGGTACGACTAAGACCAAAGAGAGGAATTAGGTCACATGAGCAAAGAGACTGTTCTCAAGACCATCGCGGACGAGGAAATCGATTACGTCGATATCCGCTTCACCGACCCCCGCGGCAAGCTGCAGCACGTTACTGTAATGGCGGATCAGGTTGACGAAGACTTCCTGGACGAAGGCTTCATGTTCGACGGTTCGTCGATCGCGGGCTGGAAGTCGATTGACGAATCCGACATGAAACTGATGCCCGACACCAACTCGGCCTACATCGACCCGTTCTACGCAGAAAAGACCCTGTGTCTGCACTGCTCGGTTGTTGAGCCCGACACCGGCGAGCCTTACTCGCGCGACCCGCGCGGCACCGCCGAAAAAGCCGAAGCTTACCTGATTGCTTCGGGTATCGGCGACCAGTCGTTCTGGGGTCCGGAAGCTGAATTCTTCCTGTTTGACGACGTTCGTTTCTCGGTTGAGATGAACAAAGTGTCTTACGAAGTTGACGCACAAGACGCTTCTTGGAACTCGGACACCGAGTACGAAATGGGCAACATGGGCCACCGCCCGGGCATCAAAGGCGGCTACTTCCCGGTCAACCCGATCGACGACGCACAAGACCTGCGTTCGGAAATGCTGTCGACCATGAAGCGCATCGGCATGAAAGTTGACAAGCACCACCACGAGGTTGCGTCCTGTCAGCACGAGCTGGGCCTGATCTTCGGCACCCTGACCCATCAGGCGGACGAGCTGCAGAAGTACAAGTACATCATCCACAACGTTGCGCACGCATACGGCAAATCGGCGACCTTCATGCCGAAGCCGATCGCTGGCGACAACGGCACCGGTATGCACGTCAACATGTCGATCTGGAAAGAGGGCAAGCCCCTTTTCGCAGGCGACAAATACGCTGACCTGTCGGACGAAGCTCTGTGGTTCATCGGCGGCATCCTGAAGCACGCCAAGACCCTGAACGCCTTCACCAACCCGTCGACCAACTCGTACAAGCGTCTGATCCCGGGCTTCGAGGCACCTGTTCTGCGCGCCTACTCGGCACGTAACCGTTCGGGTTGTGTTCGTATTCCGTGGGCAGAATCGCCGAAAGCCAAGCGCGTTGAAGCTCGTTTCCCCGATCCGGCCGCGAACCCCTACCTGTGCTTCGCAGCCCTGCTGATGGCCGGCCTGGACGGCATCAAGAACAAAATCGACCCGGGCGAAGCTTCGGACAAAGACCTGTACGATCTGCCGCCGGAAGAGCTGGCCGACATCCCGACCGTCTGTGCATCGCTGCGCGAAGCACTGGAGTCGCTGGAAGCCGACAATGACTTCCTGCTGGCCGGTGACGTGTTCACCAAAGACCAGATCGAAGGTTACCTGGAGCTGAAGTGGGAAGAGGTTTACGCCTACGAACACACTCCGCACCCAATGGAATACAAGCTGTACTACAGCTGCTAATTCCTTCCTGGATCCAAGCTTTAAGGCGTCCCTTTGGGGGCGCCTTTTCTATTTTTCGGCGAAATCCTGCTGAAAATACACCTTATCGCCGCTAAGTTTTCTCTAATTTGACCTAAATCTTTCCACATTTTGTTTCACCTTGAGCGTGTCGAAAAAGACCCAAAGGGATTCGTTTAATGTCGATGATGGGAAATGAAGTCAAAGCCACGTTGGTATTCGCCGACCGCCTTGTTGTGGATTTCGCGCGTCTTACCGAAGGCCTGAAACGCCCACTTCGCAACATCGCGATCAAGTTCGATGAGGTAGAGCTGGATCAGGACGAATATGTGCTGTTCGACAGTGACAACCTGACCCTTCGGATCACTCTTGGCCGCCTGCCCATCCTAAAATCCACCCTTGATTTCGCCAAGCGACCGGCCAGCGCCAAGACCGATATCAGCGCGCGGCTTCATGACTATGTTTATTCACTGGAGGTTCGCGCCACCGACGGTCTTCTGGACGAAGCCACCAATGAAACCAAACTGGCCGTCTGCCAGCACGTAGTACAGCACCTCGTGCATTCGATGGATGTCTCGTTGGTGCACTGGCTGCCGACCAACACGCTGTTCACCTCGGAAGAGTTCTCGGACCCGTCCGAGTTGCGCCCCGTAGGACGTATTTCGCGCAGCGGGCACGCCCGCCCCGACGAACGCCTGAAGCCGGTCGAGAAAAAAGCGGCCATCGTCAACGACACGCGCGCCAGCGGGATGTGGTCCGAGGTTTTCCCGACGTTGGAAACACAAGTCGCGGAAGAACCCAAAGTCTCTGCTTTGGCATTCCTGAACAAATGGGCGGACATCTTCGGTGTGACCCCACGCAGCGACGTTGACGTGGTCGAACAAGTGACCGTCTATGTGATGACGATCACCCTGATGGTTCTGGCCTTCCCGGTTGGTTTCGCACTGCTGATTTATAACATCCTACGCGGCGAAAGCCTGCGTACAACGGCCCGCGTGATGGCCCTGAACGGCGCGGTCATGGGTCTTTTGATGAGCGACTTCCTACCCCAGCTTAGCGGGCTCGTCTGACCCCTACCCTTCGATCCGGGCCAGAAGGCCCATGTGATCTGATCCCAACAGCGGTCGTACCTCGACCGCTGTTACTTTCGATGCCCACACATGATCAATAGCCAGCGGCAAAAACCGACCGAAGCGCGGAAAGCTATCGTGCAGCCCCGGCATTGCCTGTACCCCTGCCGCCCTCCTGATCCGGCGCGAGGACGAGGCATAGGGCACCATGTTGAAGTCTCCTCCGATCACAACGGGCTGATCCAGCGCCTTAAGAATTGGTAGCAGGAGAGAGACCTGCCGTGCCTGATTGTGCGGATAGGGCCAGTTCAAATGGACAGACGCGATCCAAACGGGTGTGTCCGGCCCTTGGACCTGCATCGCGACGAAGCCCCAGTTGCAGATCGGTTCCGCCTTGGTTCTAGGCCAGCGGCTTAGAACCGCCATTCCACCCACGCCGCGCTTTTCACCGCACAGATGTTGCGAGGGGAACTCTGACTTCAAGGCCGCAAGAATGGCACGGTTGTCGGGATCCACTTCCTGCAAGGTGATATGCGTGACCCCTGCCGCCCGGATATCGTCGGTCAGGGCCTTGGTGTCAGGCATCCGGAACGACATGTTCTTCTGATAGACCAAAATGCCTGTTTCCGAAGTGTCAGAGGGTTTGGCGAACGCGGGCATCACCAGCGACGGCCAAACCGTCAAGCCGCAACCAATCGCGATAATGGCCCCAAGTGCCCCCGAGCGACGCGCCCCCAAGCCCCAGACGATCATCGCCAGAAGGACCACGACGACTGCGATCTGGCCGCGAAACACCGCCAGACTGTCACCCACAGGATGCAGTGCCCCGCCGAAACTGGCGGCAAGCCCCAGCACGCCCAAAACCAAAACCGCCCGCATCACACCTTTGCCATTCCTGTAACGACTGCTCACCATCATGTGACGTGCCTGTAGCCAAGCTTGCAAGCCTTCTCCGCAACACCCACAGTTTTGGGCAGAAATACTCTGGAAAAGTGAATGCGACCTGAAAAACTGACCTTCCCCGGCCACTCTGGCCTGCCGCTGGCGGCCCGCATGGACAGGCCCGAGGGGCCAACACTGGCCACCGCGATCTTTGCCCACTGCTTCACCTGCGGCAAGGATATCGCCGCCGCGCGCCGTATCTCACAGCGCCTTGCGGCAATGGGCATCGCGGTGCTGCGGTTTGATTTCACCGGGCTGGGCCATTCGAAGGGAGAGTTTCAGAACACAAGTTTCACCACCAATGTGCAGGACATTCAGGCGGCTGCCGCCCATCTGGCCGAGATCGGACAGGCACCCAGCTTGCTAATCGGCCACTCGTTCGGCGGTGCTGCGGTATTGAAAGCAGCGATAGGGATACCCTCGATCAAGGCGCTGGTAACCCTTGCCGCCCCCGCCGATCCCGGACATGTGGTTCACAACTTCGCGCACGCGAAAGAAGATTTGGCCGAGAAAGGCCTAGCCGAAGTGAGGCTTGGTAACCGCCCGTTCCTCATTTCACAGGACTTCGTTGATGACGTTGGCTCCACCGATCTGACAGAAGCCATCAGCAAGTTGAACGCCGCTCTTCTGGTGCTGCACGCACCGCTGGATGACACCGTGTCGATCGACAACGCGGCCCAGATTTTTCAGGCCGCGAAACACCCCAAAAGCTTTGTCACTTTGGACGACGCAGACCATCTGATCACCGCGCCGTCGGATGCGGAATACGCGGCAGATGTCATCTCTGCCTGGGTGTCGCGATACGTCGATCTGGCGCCACCCCCACCGCCACCCGGCGCGCCCGAGGGAATTGTGCGCGTGTCCGAGGCCGACCCGGATGGCTTTCTTCAGGATGTTCAGAACGGCCCGTGGCACCATATTCTGGCCGACGAACCCCGGGCCTACGGCGGCACCAACCGCGGCCTGTCCCCTTATGGCTTTCTGGCCGCGGGTCTTGGCGCCTGTACGTCGATGACGGTCCGGATGTATGCGCGCCGCAAGGGCTGGCCGCTGAGCGGTATCCATGTCGAGGTCAACCATGACAAGGTCCACGCGCAAGATGCGGAACAGCGGGGCGATATCAAGATCGACCGCTTCATTCGGGTCATCCATTTGGAAGGTGACCTAACCCAAGATCAGCGCGCCCGCCTTCTTGAAATCGCGGACAAGTGTCCGGTTCACCAAACCCTTGAAGGAAACTCAGAGGTTTTGACCGAACTTGCAGATTAGGTTTTCAATGGTGTTGCACCCGTTTCCATCCGGGTGATTTTGCCGTTATCGAGCGTGTGAACTTCGATCACGGCCTCTCGTGTACCGTCGGAATAGTCATTCACGGAATGCACGACAAGGATGTCATCGTTTTCATAGAGGCAGCGCATATCGCCCATTCTATTGCGTTCATCAGCCAGCATTCTTTGCATCATGGATGCAATCTCTGCTCGATTCATCGAAGTCCCGTTTTGATGGCTTACAAAGACACAATCCTCAGCCATCATCGCGTTATACGCTTCTGCATCTCTTGTCTCGGCAGCGGCCTTCATTTTCTGAAATAGCGGCATTTCCCCCTCCTGAATTAATTCGAGTTATCGCGCCTAAGCCCGCTGAACCGGCGCCATTTGTCGCAATGATACACCCAAACCCCGAGTCGGACCGAATCCAGCACCCCAGCCACCTTGCCGCCTTGGCCTGATGGGGCTATGAAGCGCGCGACTTACCTGCAAAACAAAGGTTTCTGCCGATGATCCCTCGCTATGCCCGCCCCGATATGGTTGCCAACTGGTCCCCCGAGACCAAGTTCAAAATCTGGTACGAGATCGAGGCGCACGCCTGCGACGCCCAAGCCGATCTGGGTGTGATCCCGCGCGAAAACGCTGAAGCGGTGTGGAAAGCCAAAGACGTGGAATTCGACGTCGCCCGCATCGACGAAATCGAAGCTGTCACCAAGCATGACGTCATCGCCTTCCTGACCCATTTGGCCGAACACGTCGGCAGCGAAGAAGCCCGTTTTGTCCATCAGGGCATGACCTCTTCCGACGTTCTGGACACCACGCTGAACGTCCAACTGGTGCGTGCCGCCGACATCCTGCTGGAAGGTATGGATCGTGTATTGGCCGCCCTGAAGACCCGCGCGATGGAGCATAAGAACACCGTCCGCGTCGGCCGCTCGCACGGTATCCACGCAGAGCCCACCACCATGGGCCTGACCTTCGCGCGTTTCTACGCCGAGATGGACCGCAACAAGACCCGCCTGCAGCAAGCCCGCGAAGAAGTCGCCACCGGCGCGATCTCGGGCGCGGTTGGCACCTTCGCCAACATCGACCCCGCCGTGGAAGAGCACGTCTGCGAAATGCTGGGCCTGCGCCCCGAGCCGATCAGCACGCAGGTTATCCCGCGTGACCGTCACGCCATGTTCTTCGCCGTACTGGGTGTGATTGCCTCTTCGATCGAGAACATCGCGGTCGAAATCCGCCACATGCAGCGCACCGAGGTTCTGGAAGGCGCGGAGTTTTTCTCGATGGGCCAGAAGGGCTCTTCGGCGATGCCGCACAAGAAGAACCCGGTTCTGACCGAGAACCTGACCGGTCTGGCCCGTCTGGTGCGCATGACCGTGATCCCGGCGATGGAAAACGTTGCCCTGTGGCACGAGCGCGATATCTCACACTCTTCGGTCGAGCGCGGCATCGGTCCCGACGCGACCATCACGCTGGACTTTGCCCTGCACCGTCTGGCTGGCGTCGTCGAAAAGATGCTGATCTTCCCCCAGAACATGCTGGACAACATGAACAAGTTCCCCGGCCTGGTCATGTCGCAGCGCGTTCTGCTGGCCCTGACCCAAGCGGGCGTCTCGCGTGAGGACTCTTACGCCATGGTTCAGCGCAACGCCCTGAAGGTCTGGGAAGAGCGTGTTGATTTCCGTGAACAACTGCTGGCCGATGCCGAAGTTGTCGCCGCTTTGGGCGAAGACGGCATCAACGAGAAGTTCAACATGGATTACCACACCAAACACGTTGACACGATCTTCAAGCGCGTCTTTGGCGAGTAACAGATCCGGGGATTTTCGCTGGCCTGACTGGCCAAACGGAAATCCACGAATTTTCGTGGAAATTATGATAAACTCCCGTTCAGCAAACGAACGGGAACTATTTTTATGACGATCAAAGTCTGTGTTGCTGGTGCTGTTCTGACCTTGCTGCCAGCCTTCGCGATGGCCTGCCCTGCCCCTGGCCACGAGAAGCATGCAATCAGCTGTGCCCAAGGTCTGGTGCTGGACGAAGACACTGGCCGCTGCGTCGCCAAGTCAACCAGCTAACGCGCCCAAGTCAGTTCACGATTGTTTTAACCTGCTGTTTCTGGGCCAGCAGGCCGTTTGCGCTAGTGTCTAAAACACCGGTGTTTCGGAGATTGCTATGCTCAGACCTTTGATGATTGCCGCGTTTTGCCTTCCAACCGCTGTCTATGCCGTTGGGGGTGATGATGATGCACCACCCAAGCCCACCCAAACCACAACCGAATGCGCCAAGGGCACAATTTGGGATTCGGAAAAGAAAGAGTGCGTCACCATCAAGGAAAGCGCGCTGGACGATGACACTCTCTATCGCGCGGTCCGGGAATTGGCCTACGCCGGTGATTATGACAGCGCCACGCTGGTTTTGGATGCAATGCGATGGCAGCAGTCGGACCGGGTGATGACCTATCGTGGCTTCCTTGCCCGCAAGCAAGGCGATGCCGATACCGCGCAAATGTATTATTCTGCGGCGTTGGAACTGAACCCTGACAACCTGTTGGCCCGCGCCTATATGGGCATGGGGCTGGTCGAAGCCGGTGACATGGCCGCTGCCCGCGCGCAACTGGCCCAGATACACGCCCGTGGCGGGGCGGGAGGCTGGCCTGAACGGGCGTTGAATGCCGCCCTGACTGGCGGAAAGACCTACAACTACTAACGTTGCGACGGATCGCTTGTGATTACGGTGTGCGGGCAGTATTCCTGTCCGAAACCGGCCTATCGGGCCTTGCCATTGAAAGGGCCTCATGGCCGCGTCATCGCCAAGCGAAAACACTTTCGGAAACTGGATATCTGACCGCGTTGCCCGCGGGTTGATCCGGCTTGCGCTAAGCATTCCTTATGAGATGCGCGTACGGCTTTTTGGCAAGCTTATGCGCTATGTGATTGCGCCCATTGCCGGGTACCGAAAGCGAGCGCTGGCCAATCTGGACCTGATCTATCCCGATATGATAAAGGCCGAGAAACTGCGCATCGCCAATGCTGCCTGCGATAATGCCGGGCGATCCCTGATCGAGAACTACTCGGCCAAAGAGTTCATAGAACGCATGAAGAGCGTGGAAGTCAGCGGCCCAGGTCTGGATCACTTGCGCCGTGCTCAAGAAGCTAATCAGCCGGTCCTTTTGGTCTCGGGCCATTTCGGAAATTACGAGTCGGTCCGCGCGGCCCTTATGTTGGGTGGGTTCGAGGTTGGCTGCCTCTATCGTCCGATGCGGAACCCCTATTTCAACAAGCACTACGTTAATACCTTGGAACACATGGGCGGACCCGCCTTTCCACAGGGCAAACGGGGCATGATGGGGCTGGTAAAACACCTTAAGTCAGGCGGCATTTTGGCGATGCTGAATGACCTCCACAAGGGACGAGGCGCCAGACTGACATTCATGGGGAAACCGGCAAAAACCGCGACGACAGGCGCAGAAATGGCGTTGAAATACAACGCGCTGGTCATCCCGTTTTATGGCACGCGACTAGAGAACGGTCTGGACTTCAAAGTCGAACTGGAAGAGCCGATCCCCGCCACTGATGCCGAAACCATGACTCAGGCCATGAACGACAACCTGCAGGCCCGGGTCGAAAAGTCACCTGAACAATGGTTCTGGATTCACCGTCGCTGGAAAGATAAGGGCAAAAAGGCCCTGTCGAACTAACGCAGGGCCACTGCCCCTAGGATCACGCGGCTTTTGGCCTCTTGCAAGATCAGAGCGGTCGGTTGGTTGCCCGAAGTGGACACACGGACGCTAAGGTCATTGGCACCACGCCAGCGCGCGATCTCTTCCCAATGATTGACCACATTGCTGTAGGACAAGGTCCGCCCCGCGTTCTCTCCGCGCTTGATGCTGACGGTTTGGCTAGCGCTGTAGGTCACAAGCTGCAGAACCATGTCCCCGTAGTTGCGGTCGACAGCAGCAGCGGTCACGCTAATCTTGCCGCCCCGGCGCGTGGCCCGAAGGTCGACAGGATAGGGTTTACGAGCGTGGGCGTTGATTAACTCTGACAGTTCCATTGCCTTTGGGCCGATCACTGAATCCGTGCCACCAATCATGAACTGCGGTGTGAAAACAGACCGGTTGCCGAAGGCGCGGGCATAGGTTTTCTGGCGCTTCGTATAGGCGGGGTCGGCGAAAGAATCCTTCCAGCCGATATAGTCCCAGTAATCCACATGCAGCGCCAAAGCGATCACATCATCACGCTTCGCCAGTTGATGCATCATCTCGTCCGCCGGCGGGCAAGATGAACAGCCCTGCGAGGTAAACAACTCGACCACGACAGGCTTGGACTGCGCAAACAGCGGGGCCGAAAGGGCCAGCCAGATCAACATGGCAATTCGAATTACAGAGTGCATGTGATCTCCTTAACTTTGCATCCCCGGACATTGTTAAAGCCTGCCCGATCAACAGGCCAATCAACGTTTCGGGAGCATCTTGTCATAACTTGTTATGCCAGCGCAGGACCCTTTCAGGAAACATAAAAATGGGCGCCACGGTATCCCGTAGCGCCCATCCGAATGTCTTTGAAAGCCGTTCGACTTAGAAGTGAACCGATCGCGTGGTGCCCGGAATTTCCTGCGGCGGTGCGAACTTGGTCAGGTCGATGCCCTCGACAGCGATCTTGTACTCTTCCAGGGTCGGCGTACGGCCAAGGATGGCAGACAGAACAACAACCGGGGTCGAGCCAAGCAGCGATTCACCTTTTTTGTCCGGTGCGTCGCCAACAACACGGCCTTGGAACAGGCGGGTCGAAGTCGCCAGAACGGTGTCACCCTTCGCGGCTTTTTCCTGGTTACCCATGCAAAGGTTACAACCCGGACGCTCAAGATACAGGATGTTCTCATACTCGGTACGTGCTTTGGTTTTCGGCGCGGTGTCGTCGAATTCGAAGCCAGAGTATTTCTCCAGAACTTCCCAGTCGCCCTCTTCCTTCAGCTCATCAATGATGTTGTAGGTCGGAGCCGCGACAACCAGCGGTGCCTTGAATTCGACCTTTCCGTGGGCCTTTTCCAAGTTCTTCAGCATCTGTGCCACGATCTTGATGTCACCCTTGTGCACCATGCACGAACCAACGAAGCCCAGGTCCACTTTCTTCTCGGCCTTGTAGTACGAGATCGGGCGGATGGTGTCGTGGGTGTAGCGCTTGGAGACGTCAGCGTTGTTGACATCGGGGTCAGCGATCATCGGCTCGTCGATGATGTCCAGATCAACCACAACTTCGGCGAAGTACTTGGCGTCTGCATCCGGGGTCAGAGCAGGCTTTTCACCCGACTTGATCTCGGCGATACGCTTGTCAGCCTTGTCGATCAGGCGCTGCAGCATGCCGTTTTCATGCTCCATACCTTTGTCGATCATGATCTGGATGCGGCTCTTGGCCAGTTCCAGAGAGCCGATCAGGGTCTCATCATTAGAGATACAGATCGAGGCTTTCGCCTTCATCTCTGCGGTCCAGTCGGTGAAGGTAAAGGCTTGGTCGGCCAGCAGGGTGCCGATGTGAACTTCGATCACGCGGCCCTGGAAGACGTTGTCGCCATGCTGTTGCAGCATCTGCTGCTGCGTGGCGTGCACGACATCACGGAAGTCCATGTGGTCCTGCATCTTGCCTTTGAAGGTCACCTTGACAGATTCCGGGATCGGCATCGAGGCTTCACCAGTTGCCAGCGCCAGCGCCACGGTGCCCGAGTCCGCACCAAAGGCGACGCCTTTGGACATACGGGTGTGGCTGTCGCCGCCGATGATGATGTCCCAATCCGACACGGTGATGTCGTTCAGAACCTTGTGAATAACGTCCGTCATCGAGTGATAGACGCCTTTCGGGTCACGACCGGTGACCAGACCGAAGCCGTTCATGAACTTCATCAGTTTGGGGGTGTTGGCTTGTGCCTTCAGGTCCCAAACAGACGCGGTGTGACAACCCGACTGGTAGGCACCGTCAACGGCCGGCGACAGAACGGTTGCCGCCATGGCTTCCAGTTCCTGCACAGTCATCGGACCGGTGGTATCCTGCGAACCAACAACGTTGACCTTCACGCGCACGTCGGAACCGGCGTGCAGAGTTTTGCCTTCGGCAACACCCACGGCGTTGTTGTTGAAGATCTTTTCAACTGCGGTCAGGCCTTGGCCTTCGTGCGAAACTTCTTTCGAAGGCGCAAAGACGGCCGGGGCTTCGATGCCCAGAGTTTCCGCCGCGAATGTCTGCAGTTTCTTACCAAAGACGATGGCGTAGGACCCACCGGCCTTCATGAACTCCATCTTCTGCGGAGTGAAGGAAGACGCCATATCCACCAGCTCTTCGTCGCCGGCGTCGTTGTACAGCTTCTTCTTCTTGGTGTTGATGGTCAGAACGGTACCGGTTTCGACCGAGTACTTTTCTTCCAGGATCGGGTCGCCATCGTTGTTCAGGATCACGTTGCCATCTGCATCGACCTTTTTGACCCAGTTCTTCAGGTCCACACCGATACCGCCGGTCACGCCAACGGTGGTTAGGAAGATCGGCGAGATGCCGTTGGTGCCCGCAACGACCGGTGCATAGTTCACGAAGGGAACGTAAGGCGAAGCCGGCTTACCGGTCCACAGTGCCACGTTGTTCACGCCCGACATACGGGACGAACCAACGCCCATGGTGCCTTTTTCAGCGATCAGCATGACGCGCGCATCAGGATGCTGGATCTTCAGCGCTTCGATTTCTTTCTGAGCCTCTTCCGAGATCATGCACTTACCGTGCAGTTCACGGTCCGCGCGCGAGTGCGCCTCGGCGCCCGGCGACAGAAGGTCGGTCGAGATATCACCTTCAGCGGCGATATAGGTGACGACTTTGATTTCTTCGTCGACCTCAGGCAGCTTGGTGAAGAACTCTGCGGCGGCATAGCTTTCCAGCAGATCTTTCGCGACTGCGTTTCCTGCCTCGTAGGCGGCAGCAAGACGGTCAGTGTCAGCTTCGTACAGGAAGACCTGAGTCTTCAGAACGTCAGCAGCTTGCGCTGCGATGTCTGCGTTGTCACCCAGAGCCAGATCCAACAGAACGTCAACCGACGGGCCGCCCTTCATGTGCGACAGCAGTTCGAACGCGAAGGTCGGGGTGATCTCTTCTACGGCTTCGTTGCCCAGAATGATCTCTTTCAGGAACTTCGCCTTGACGCCTGCCGCGCTCGTGGTGCCGGGCAGTGTGTTGTAGATGAAGAAGTTCAAAGAGTCCGCGCGGTATTCGTTACCGGCGTCTTTGATCTGTTCAATAAGCTCTGCAACAAGAGCGCCGTCATCGATCGGCTTGGGGTGCAGCCCCTGCTCTTTCCGCGTTTCAATCTCTGCTAGGTAGTCTGTGTACAAGCTCATGACGATCCCTACGATTAAGTGTCAGAATAAGCTTGAGCGCCGGGTCGCGGACTTGGTGCGATCGACGCTCAGGTTCGTTTGTATGCCATTGTATACGAAGCCCTCCGGGCTTGCAAGACGTTAGACAACGGCGAAGCACCTTAGGGGCAAGTTTTTCAGGCTTTCCGCGCGCAATATACCCCGAACGACTGGCAAGGCGAATACCTTTGGCTGCGACACATGCGTCCAGTCCGGGCATTTGGTTTCCTTGCACTTCCGAGTCGTTGATGAAGGTCCCCCGCTTAAAAAGGGAGGCATTAAAATAGCCCACCCCCCTACCCTGCGGCGAAACAGGGTTTGTAAGGCCAAACTCAGCACAGACATCATTGCCGGCGGCTCGGAGCTTGCGATTGCTATCCTGTACAATCTCATTAATCTCAAATGCCATTCTTTTATGTTCATCATTCTGCAAGCTGTTCGACCAATCGAAGATCGGCAGTGCTTAGGTCGCTTCAAGAACGATGTTCGTTTGAGCAGACTGCTCCCCCGAGACAATGGTATGTGTGAATTGGTTCCAACTTATCGAAGGAAGATGTTCAGCGTATGGAAGCTGAAATTAAATTCAGATTTTCAGCCGAACGAACTGACTTTTCGGAATGGCCTCAAACAGAAATCCCAACGTCTAAACCCCGATTTTTGGCGTAGGGCATGAACCGTGGTAAGCTGAAGGGGTTCAAGCTCGAATTGGAATAGACAATGCGCCGATTCTTTCTAGGCGTTTTATTCGCAATGACTTCAACTGCACCCGTCTTCGCAGACCCGGACTTCGGTCCGCGAGAAGACCTGTTTGATTTCAAAGACTATGAGTGGCTCGACACCGGAGCAATGTTTTGCCTTGATGGAGAGTGTGATGATGGCGCGGGACTAAATATTTATTATTTGGTCGCAGATGCTGAAGTATCACGCCTGCAAGTCATAGTTTTATTTGAAGCTGATTCGTTGCTCGATACTGGGACTCGAGGAATCGACGATTGCATGCTGCCGATAGAGTTTTTGAATGGAAGGCTTTACGGTTCTCCTGAAGCCCTTGTTTATACAGCACAGTATATTTCATATCTATCCGATAACCCCTACACATTCATTGCCTTAAATTTCACACCATTGACTAAAGGTCCGAACCGTCATCTCCGTTTCGATTTCGCTCGATTCTGGAACGTATACTGGAACGGATTTACCGCGAGACAAGAAGAGTTACTGCGTCAAATCGAAGATAATAGAGATCTTGCGGTTTTACGCGATAAAGAATGGCCAACTCTTTGGGAAGTCCTGAAAAATCTGGCCGCAAAAAACCTCTCTGAGCTTGATGAAGAACCAGCATACAAACGGTTGGACTTCATTCGTAACACCACGCAGAGCGAACGTGACGCGATCATGGCACGGACGATGACACTTGATGAAAATGACAATCTGGTTGGTTCGTTTAGTCCATCCCAATGCATACCAAACGAAATTTTCGCTGGCATAGAAGAATGAGAGCTATGGCCTTGTCTGTGTTTGCGAGATTAGCAGTCTGCGCTCGGTCGTTATGCCAAAATGGGTCTAAATGATTCAGACGGCACGGAATACCTCTGCGCAGTCGCCCTGCGATCATTAGTATATTTTCAAATAAAGACATCTATGCCCTCACCCCGCGCGTTCTCGAGGGGCAGATCGGTCACCTGATTTGGTGGGGAAGGCCTTACTTCAGCAAGGGACGGATACGTTGATCGAGAATCGGCCGTGTGATCGGTCCTGCGAACCGCAGAAGGACCACTCCGTTCTCGTCGATCACGAAGGTTTCCGGCACACCGTACAGCCCCCAGTTCAAAGCGGTCCGCCCCTGCAGGTCGGCGCCTGACTTCACATAAGGGTCACCCAGTTCGTCCAGGAACCCTTTGGCGTTGGCCGGGTCGTCCTTGTAGTTGATCCCGTAGATCGCAATGCCCTCTTCCGCCAGCGTCATTAGCTGCGGATGCTCGGCACGGCACGGTCCGCACCAACTGGCCCAATAGTTCACCAGTTTGACGCCGGGAGTTTTCAGGTCGGCGTCCGTGACCACCTCGCCTTCGAATTCGGTCAGCGCCAAAGGCGGGGCCTGACGGCCCTCCATCGTAGATGGCAACGCATCGGGATCATCCCGATGCATTCCAAGCAGGAACACAGCAACCAGCCCGGCAAAGATCAAGGGTGGCAGGAAGACAAGGACAGAGATCTTGCGTTTAGCCATCGGATTTTCGTCTTTCCTCGATCTGGGTCAACTGGCGGCGGGCCTTCGCCCCCTGCCAGATACTTAAGCACACCAAACCCGCAAGCAAGACCAGCGAGATAGCGTAAGACGACAGAACGGTTTCAGCGTATTTTCCCAGATCAGGCATCAGTCGAAAATCCTCTCACGGGCCAGAAGCGCCTTGATCCGGCGGGCACGAATTTCTGTGCGGGTTCGCAGCAGGACAAGGGCGAGAAACAGCAGGACAAAGCCTGCAATGGACAGCAGAAGCGGTTGATAAAACACGTCATCCACGTTGGTCTCTTTATCCAGCGACAGGGAAGCGCCCTGATGCAGGCCCTGGTTCCAGAAGTTGACGGCATAGCGGCTGAGAACGGCAAAGACCGACCCCACGATACACAGCACCGAGGTCAGATCGGCCGCTGCATCGCTATCTTCGATAGCGGCCCAAAGCGCCATGTAGCCCAGATAGAACAGAAACAGGATCAGGAAGCTGGTCAGGCGCGGGTCCCATGCCCACCATGTACCCCACATCGGCTGCCCCCACAGCGCGCCCGTAAATAGCGCGATCAGGGTCATGGTTACACCAACCGGCGCGGCCGCCTTCGCGGCCAGTGCGCTGACATGGTGGCGACGGATCAGCCAGATCAGGCTGGCCACCAGCATCATGAACCACGCGTTAATCGCCATAAGCGCCGCTGGAACGTGGATATAGATGATCTTGACGGTCGAGCCCTGACGGAAATCATCCGGCGTGAAGAAGAACCCCCAGATCAGCCCGCCCACAAGGGCCACGGCCGCGCCTACGCTGATGTAGGGCAGCACCTTATCCGTCGTGCGGATGAATTTAACGGGGTTTGCGTATTCCCAGATCGACATTCTTAGCTTCCTGTTTGACGCATTGCTAACACAGGTGTCCCTCAGCGCAAATTGATACGGATTGCCGCAGCCGCCGCAAAGGGCAGAAGCGCCGCACACGCAAGAGTGATCCCGGCCAGCATCATCATCGGCAGACCGGCATCGGCACCATCTGCGCCTCGTTTTACCGCCTCTGCCCCAAAAATAAGCGTTGGGACGTACAGCGGAAGGACCAGCAGCGACAGCAACAATCCGCCGCGTTTCAAGCCAACAGTCAAGGCTGCACCGAATGCGCCAATGACCGACAGGGCCGGCGTGCCAACGGCAAGGCTGGCCAGCATCCAGACATAGGCCGAAGATTCGAGGTTCAGCAGGATGCCAAGGATTGGTGCTGCCAGAACCAGAGGCAAGCCCGTCGTGACCCAATGCGCGAGCGCCTTCATGATCACCACGCCCTCTAGCGGGACCGGTGCGGTGGCCAGAAGATCAAGCGAGCCGTCCTCGTAATCCAGCGCAAAAATCCGGTCGAGCGACAGCAGGCAGGCCAGCAATGACCCAACCCACAGAATGCCCGGCGCGATGGTTTTCAGGATCTCGCTGTTCGGTCCAACCCCGAACGGCACCAACACAGTCACAATCAGAAAGAAGGCCAGCCCAAGGCCAAAGCCCCCGCCTGCCCTTACAGCAAGACGCAGATCGCGGATCAGGATGGCTATCACAGAAACGCCTCGTCAAAGTCCGAGCTTTCCTTGGGCGGCGCGGCTTTGAACTGGGCGACGTCCAATTCCTCTGCCTCGACCCCAAGATCAATATGCGTGGCCATCAGGGCCATGCCGCCACCAGCAAGGTGTTCGCGGATCACATCACCGAACAATGCGACAGAGGCCGTGTCCAAAGACACGGTCGGCTCGTCCAGAACCCAGATCGGGCGCCCGGTGACCAGAAGGCGCGCCAGACCGAGCCGGCGCTTTTGGCCCGCGGACAGGTTTTGCGCGGCACGGTCCGCCAGTTCGGTCAGGTTGAACCGCTCTAGCGCGGCGTCAACATTGTCAGTGCCATAGGTATGGGCCCAGAACATCAGGTTCTCACGCACGGTTAGCGTGGCTTTCAGCCCATCGGCATGGGCCCCATAGGCCATGGTTTCCGTCGAGACCGAAATCTCGCCTTCCAGCGGCTCTTGCAGCCCGCAAAGCGTGCGCAGCAGGGTGGTTTTGCCAATCCCATTTGGCCCACGCAGCAAAAGCGCCTGCCCGGCCTCTAGGGTGAAGCTGACGCCTTCAAGCACTGGCACGCCGCCTCGGGTGACGGCCAGATTGTCGACAGACAGCTTCATTCGCCAACCGTCAACAGTGCTGCGGCGATGCGGCGACCTTCGGAAAGAAGAACGTTATAGGTGCGGGCTGCCGCGGGGCTGGACATGACCTCGACCCCAAGACCCGCCCGTTCCAGCGCCTTGCGCAGATCGGCGGGAATATGAGCGATTTCCTTGCCCATCCCGATGAAGATCACATCGACTTTATCGGCCAGCGCCAGCAAGGCTTCGCGGTCCTCTAGCCCACCCCAAGAGTTCACCCCTGCATGGGTGGCCAGAACAGGCCCTTCTATCACCTCTCCGCCAATGCGGAAGAAGTTGGGGCCGTACCCGTCAAAGGGTTTCACATCGTCAAAGTCGATCTCGTTCAGTCGCATGAGGCGCACCCTAGTGCCAAACGGGAAGGCCCGCAATCGCAGAAGCCGCGACAATAAGATAGGCGATGATGCGGTACATCCGCTCTGTTCCTAGACGAAAGAGTTGCGTGCCCAGAAAGTTCCCTGCCATGGTCGGTATGGCCAACAACACCCCCATCACAAGCGGAACTGCCTCTAGCCGCCCTTGCAGGCCGATCACCACAAAAGCGGTCAGGTCAAACAGGTAAAGGTACAGGAAGATATTGGCGCGGATCACCGAGGCGGGCAGATCGCGCGCCATGTAAAACAAGATGACGGGTGGTCCCGGCAACGCGGCCACACCGCCCAAGAAGCCTCCGGCAGCGCCGGTTGCAACGACGTGATGGCGACGAATGTCTCCGCGATACTGATACCCAAGGACCAAGGCCGCAACCACCAGAAGCGCAATGACAGACACCCCATAGCGGAAGATCTTCGGGTCCAAGGAATAGAGCAACAGAAGAGAGAACGGCAGCACGACCCAAACGCCAACCATCAGGCGAACAAGATCGCGCTTGTGCGCTTGCCGCATCGTTTGCTGAAGAAGCGGAATAGGCCCCAGAAGGTCCATCCCGATCAGCAGGATCAACGCCCAGACAGGTGAAACAAACAAAGCTGCGATAGGAAGGAATATCAGCGCGGTGCCAAAGCCTGAAAAGCCGCGCACCGTGCCCGCGACAAAAGCCGCAAGCGCAATCCAGGCCGCACCGGGATACTCCAGTGCGGCCTGAAGAATATCAGGCATCGACGTCCGCGAACTGCGTGCCAGCCGCGTTCGGATCGGGCCTGGACCAGTCGCGCTTGACGCCCAGCATCAGCAGAACGTTCGACGCCACGAAGACCGACGAATAGGTCCCGATCACGACGCCCAGGATCATCGCAAAGACGAAGCCCCGGATCACATCCCCCCCCAGCACGATCAGCGCAATCAGCGCCAACAGCGTGGTGACAGAGGTCATGACGGTCCGCGAAAGGGTTTCGTTGATCGACAGGTTCAGGACGTCTTTGAGTTCCAACTTCTTATAGCGGCGCAGGTTTTCCCGCACGCGGTCAAACACAACCACGGTGTCGTTCAGCGAGTAACCAACGATGGTCAGCAGCGCCGCGATAATCGCCAGATCGAACTTGATCTGCAGCAGGCTGAAGATACCGATGGTCAGGACAATATCGTGCACCAGCGCCGCCACGGCCCCGACCGAGAACTGCCATTCGAACCGCAGCCAGATATAGACCAGAACGGTGAAAATCGCGGCGACAACCGCCAGAACAGCGGTTTGGATCAATTCGCCCGAAACCTTTGGCCCGACCGAGGTGACCTCTTGGAAGTCAACCGATGGGTCCACGGTTTGCAAAGCGGATTTGACTGCATTCACAGTCTCACCAGCAACGCTTTCATCGCCTTGCTGCGCTTCGATCCGAATCTGGGTGACGTTCTGGTCCGGCTTGGTGGGGTCAAACACCTCGGTGATCGAGATATCGCCCAGCCCAAGCGGCGACAGCGCGTCGCGATAGGCACCAACGTCCACCGATTGCTCGGCCGAGGTCCGGATGGTCGTACCACCGCGGAAGTCGATACCAAAGTTCAGCCCCATCACGAAGAACAGGATGACCGAGGCCACCATGGCAAGCATCGAGGCGCCAAAGGTCACCTTCGACAGTTTAAAGAAATCCCAGCTGGTTTCTTCAGGAACAAGTTTCAATCGCATGATCAGGCTCCTCACACTTCCAGCGTTTTCGGGCGGGCGCGTTCAAGCCACAGCACGATAATCAGTCGGGTCACAAAGATGGCCGTAAAGACCGATGTGATGATCCCAAACATCAGCGTCCAGGCAAAGCCCTGAACCGGTCCAGAGCCCATAACCAGCAGGATCACGGCAGTGATCAGTGTGGTGATGTTCGCGTCGATAATGGCGCTAAGGGCTTTTTCATAACCCAGCTCAATCGACCGGGCTGGGCCGCGACCGGCCTTCAGCTCTTCACGGATCCGTTCAAAGATCAGCACGTTCGCGTCCACTGCCATACCGATGGTCAGGACGATACCGGCGATACCCGGCAGCGTCAGCGTGACACCGATTGACGACAGCAGGCCAAAGATCAGGCCTACGTTCACGATCAGCGCGATGTTCGCGGCAATACCGAACAGGCCATAGCTAAGCCCCATGAAGATCAGAACCGCTGCAAACGCGACGATACAGGCGATCTTACCGGCTTCGATACTGTCGGCACCCAGCTCTGGGCCAATGGTGCGTTCCTCAAGGAAGGTCAGCTCTGCTGGCAGCGCACCTGCGCGCAGCAGAACGGCCAGCTCTGTGCTTTCTTCAACCGAGAAGTTCCCGGTGATGATACCAGAACCGCCCGGAATATGGTCTTGGATGACCGGGGCCGAGATGACCTCTTCATCCAGCACAATCGCGAATGGCGAGCCGATGTTCTCAGCCGTATAATCCCCGAACTTCCGCGCACCAGAGACGTTGAACTGGAAGCTGACCGCAGGACGTCCGTTTTGGTCGAAAGACGGCTGCGCGTTGGTCAGGTCTTCACCGGTAACAACCGGGGTCCGCTCTAGGATGTAGAAGACCCCCTCGTCATCCAGAGACGGCAGCAGAACGTTACGTGCCCCGGGGTTCACGGTGTCGTCGCCCGTGCGCGAGACGACCGGGTTAAAGGTCAGCTGCGCGGTGGTGCCGATCAGCGCCTTCAGCTCTTCGGCAGAGCCCAAGCCCGGCACCTGAATCAGGATGCGGTCCGAACCCTGACGCTGAATCGTCGGTTCACGGGTGCCAACCTCATCCACGCGGCGGCGGATGATTTCCAGCGACTGGCGAATGGTGCGTTCATCAGTGGCCAGCTTTTCCGCCTCTGACAGGACAACGATCAACTCGTCGCCATCCGCACTGACTTCGATGTCATTCTCACCAACGCCAGACAGGCTGACAATCGGACGCGCAAGCGCCCGAACGGCGGTCAGTGCCGATTGCATGCCCTCGGGCTGCGAAATCCGCACACGCAACTCATCCAGCGCCGAATCCTGACGGCGAATGGTACCGATGGTATCACGCTCTGCCCGTAGGGCATCGCGAACCTCGGGCCACATGGCGTCAATCCGTGCCTCATAAACGTCTTCCACCTGCACCTCTGCCAGCAGGTGCGCCCCGCCGCGAAGGTCCAGACCAAGGTTCACAAGGCTAGAGGGCATCCAGCCCGGCCATGCCCCTTTGGATGCCACAAGCTCTGGTGTTTCGCCCAAAGCTTCGATTTTGGCGACAGCGTCATTATGCCCTTCCACGCGCGTGTAAAACGCGTTGGGCAAGGCGAATAGCAGACCAAGGGCGCAGGCGCCCCAGATCATGATCCGCTTCCAAAGGGGGATATTCAGCATGTTTGGGTCTTACGCTTTTTCTGCCGGTTCGGTTTTGTTCAGAACAGTGGCGATGGTGGACTGAACCACGCGGACTTTGACGCCATCGGCCAGCTCGACCTCGACCTCGTCCTCATCCTTTACCTTGACGACTTTGCCGATCAGACCACCTGCGGTCACAACCTGATCGCCACGACGCAGGGCTTCGACCATCGCGCGGTGCTCTTTCATCTTCTTCTGCTGCGGACGGATCAGCAGGAAGTACATGATGGCAAAGATCAGGATCAGCGGCAGGAATTGCGCGATCGGGTTGGCGGCGCCGCCGGCGGCCTGTGCATATGCAGGAGTGGCAAACATAGTTTCGTTCCCTTGTTATTCGAGACCTCTGCGGCCCCTTGTAAATTGGCGGGCACCCTATCGGCGGCCCGATAGGTTGGCAAGGCGATTAGAGGGCATATGGGGTGCGGATTTGGGCTGACAAGCATCCATCGCTCACAGAGCGCAACACTGGAAGGCACACGGACGCAAGGCGCGTTTTCCCTTGAACGGTCAAGCACAACGCAGACCGGATGCATCCCGGTCCGACTTGCTGCAATCGCCCCTCTTACGTCCAGTGAAAAAAACCGCCATAACACGCGCATCGATTCATCAGTGCCGAAGGACAAGACCCATGCACGACATCAAAGCCATCCGCGAAAACCCGGAAGCGTTCGACGCTGCCCTTGCGCGCCGTGGAGCAGCCCCGATGTCGTCAGAGATCCTTGCGCTTGACGACGCCCGTCGCGCCAAGATCCACGCGGCTGAAACCGCGCAGGCCGAACAGAACAAGGCCAGCAAATCGGTTGGTGCCGCCAAGGCCAAAGGTGACGAGGACGAATTCCAGCGCCTGCGCGCCCTTGTGGGCGAGAAAAAGGCCGAAGTCGCGCGCCTGAACGACGAAGCCAAAGTCGAAGACGCCAAGCTGACCGATCTTTTGATGGGCCTGCCCAACGCGCCCTATGACGACGTTCCCCAAGGCGAAGACGAAGACGACAACGTCGAAATCCGCAAATGGGGCGAGCCGCGTAGCTTCGACTTCAAACCGGTCGAGCATTACGAACTGGCCGCCGTGAAGGATGGCATGGACTTTGAAACCGCCGCAAAACTGGCGGGCTCTCGCTTTGTGCTGCTGTCGGGCGCTGTCGCCCGCCTGCACCGCGCTTTGGCCCAGTTCATGATCGACACCCATGTCGACGAGAACGGCCTGACCGAAACCATTACCCCCGTGCTGGTACGCGAGGATATGATGTATGGCACGGGCCAGCTGCCCAAGTTCGGCGAAGACAGCTATCAGACCAAAGACGGCTGGTGGCTGATCCCCACCGCCGAAGTCACGCTGACCAACATCGTCAACAACATGACGGTCGAGGAACGCTATTTGCCACGCCGCTATGTCGCTGACACCCAGTGTTTCCGCTCTGAAGCAGGTAGCGCGGGACGTGACACGGCTGGCATGCTGCGCCAGCACCAGTTCGAAAAGGTCGAGATGGTCTCGGTCACCCACCCGGACCAGTCCGAGGCCGAACACGAACGCATGACCAAATGCGCAGAAGGTATTCTTGAGAAACTGGGTCTGCCCTACCGCACCATGGTTCTTTGCACCGGTGATATGGGCTTCGGCGCGCGCCGCACCCACGACATCGAGGTTTGGCTGCCCGGTCAGGATACCTACCGCGAGATCAGCTCTGTCTCGACCTGTGGTGACTTCCAGGCACGTCGCATGAACGCACGGTTCAAGCCCACCGAGGGCGGCAAGCCGCAGTTCCTGCATACGCTGAACGGATCGGGTTTGGCTGTTGGCCGCTGCCTGATTGCAGTGCTGGAGAATGGTCAGCAGGAAGACGGCTCTGTCCAGCTGCCAGAGGTGCTGCACCCCTATATGGGCGGCAAAACCCAGATCACCGCGGACGGTGTGCTCGCATGATTGACCCGATCAAGGCAGTACTGACCTTTTGTGCTGCCTTGTTCTTTGTCTTGTCCCCGGCGCTGACCGGGGGCTTTTCGGGGTATGATCCCGCCCTTTTCCCGGTTCCTTTTGAGAAACACCCGGCGCAACCGGCAGGCTATGCCTTTGCGATATGGGGGCTGATCTATGCCTGGTTGACGGTGATGGTCGCGGTCGGGCTTTTCACCGGCCGGGCAACTGATCCGGTGTGGGAAGGTCCCCGTCTTCCGCTGATCTTGTCACTTGCCCCCGGGGCCGCGTGGATTGGCGTTGCCAATCAGTTCCCGGTCTTGGCCACCTTGTTGATTTTCTGGATGCTTGGAACCGCGCTTTGGGCTTTGCATCGTTGCCCTGACACTGACCGCTGGCTGTTGCGCGTCCCGGTTGCCCTGTACGCCGGTTGGCTGACAGCGGCGAGTTTCGTCTCATTGGCGCTGGTTGGGACCGGCTTCGGGGTTGGTGACAGCCCCTTGGTTTGGGCTGTCATCGCCTTGGCTGGGGCAACGGCCACCGGAACGCTAAGCTTCAAATACCTCACCAAAGAGCCCGCCTATGCGGTTGCTCTTTGCTGGGGCTTTATCGGGATTGTTGTGGCCAACAGCACAGACAATTTTCCCGTCGCCCTACTTGCCGCAGCAGCGACGGCTGTCGTCGGCAAAGTCGGGCTCAAGTTCATCTGATCACGGGCGGACAAGCTGAAACGAACGCATCCGTTTCAGCCGACGTTAGAAGGGTTTTTTGCCCAAGTGTTTCCGAAGCCTCGACGGGGTCGACTTGGTCTTGTTCTTATACGGGTTCTTGTCGCTTTGCCCACGCAGGGTCAGCCGGATCGGCGTACCGGGCATGTCAAAGTCTTCGCGTAACCCATTGATAAGATAGCGACGATAGCTGTCAGGCATCTTGTCCGGATGCGAACACATCACCACGAACCCCGGCGGGCGTGTCTTGGCCTGCGTCATGTAACGCAGCTTGATCCGGCGCCCACCCGGGGCGGGGGGCGGATGCGCCTCGACCATGTCATTCAGCCAGCGGTTCAGCGCGGCAGTCGGGACACGGCGGTTCCAAATCTCGTTGGCCTTCAAGATCGCCTCGTGCAGGCGGTTCAGGCCGCGGCCCGTCTTGGCAGACACGGTGATCAGCGGGGCACCGCGAAGTTGGGGCAGCAGACGGCCAAAGGCCTCTTTCAGCTCTTTCAGCTTTTCCTGCTTGTCGCCTTCAAGGTCCCACTTGTTTACGGCCACAACAACGGCACGGCCTTCGCGTTCCGCCAAATCGGCGATGCGCAAGTCCTGCTGCTCGAACGGGATATCCACGTCCAGAAGCACCACGACGACCTCGGCGAATTTCACCGCGCGCAAACCGTCAGAGACCGAAAGCTTCTCTAGCTTCTCCTGCACCTTGGCGCGTTTGCGCATCCCGGCAGTGTCCCAGATGCGCATGGGCGTATCGTTCCAGGTGAACTGGGTCGAAATCGCGTCGCGGGTGATCCCGGCTTCTGGGCCGGTCAGCATCTTGTCTTCGCCCAAGATCTGGTTGATTAGGGTCGACTTGCCCGCATTGGGGCGGCCCACGATGGCCACCTGAAGCGGCTTTGCGACAGTGATCTGGCGACCGCCGTCAACTTCTTCTTCGGCATCCGCATCCACGTCGATGTCGGTTTCCGGTGCGATCTTCGCTTCGCGTTCTTTGAACTCGTCTGCGATCGGCGCCAGCATCTCCAGCAACTCGCCCATGCCCTCGCCATGTTCGGCGGACAGGCGCAGCGGATCACCAAGGCCAAGCGAGTATGCCTCTAGCACACCAGAATCGGCGGCGGCTCCTTCGCCCTTGTTCGCAGCAAGGATCACATGGGCCGAACGTTTACGCAGGATATCGGCGAAAACTTCATCCGCGGGCAGAACGCCAGCGCGGGCGTCGATCATGAACAGGCAGACGTCAGCCATGTCGACAGCGCGTTCGGTCAGACGACGCATACGGCCCTGAAGGCTGTCGTCGGTTGCCTCTTCCAGACCGGCAGTATCGATGACGGTAAAGCGCAGGTCGCCCAGACGCCCTTCCCCTTCGCGCAGGTCACGCGTCACCCCGGGCTGGTCATCGACCAACGCCAGTTTTCGGCCAACCAGACGGTTGAACAGGGTGGATTTGCCCACATTGGGCCGCCCGACAAGGGCGAGGGTAAAGCTCATGTCATGCTCCGCGAGAGCGTCAGCGCAGAATCGCGCGTCAGCGGAAAGCGTGCAATTGCCCCTTTGCCGAGACAATGTAAAGGGTTTGTCCAGCTACAACCGGATTGGACGCTGCACCGCTTGGGATGTCGATTTCCCCCAAAAGGGAACCATCAACAGGGTCAAAGCTGCGCAGAACCCCGTCGCCAGAGCCGACAATCACGCGGCCACCAGCCACGATCGGGCCGTAATGCGGATAGACCGCCTTGCGCCGTTTGACCTTTTCCTTGGTGAACAGCGGAAGGTTGACGCCCCAGATCTTGTCGCCGGTTTCCGCGTCCAGACGAATAAGTTCGGCCTGATCGGTCACCATGAAGACAGAGTCGCCTGCAGGCCACAGCGGGCTGTAGGCCCCCTCTTCCACCGTCCAGATACGCTGACCGCTGGACGCGGACACAGCGACGGTCTGGCCAGATTGGTTGGCCGCATAAATCACGTTCCCATCAATAACCGGGTCACCGGTCAGATCGTCGATCGCGCCATAGACCTTCCCGCGACGCTGACCTGCTACAGAACTGGCCCAGACCCGCACACCGCTTTTGCGCAGGGTCGCCACCAGTTCAGAGGTGCCCATCGGGAAAATCGCCAGACGATCTGAGATCGCCGGAGAGGCCGCCCCAACCAGGCCAGCCGCAGAAGGCGCACCAGAGACTTGCCACAACACGCGGCCATCTTCGGCCCGAACAGCCCATGCGCGGTTGTCACGTCCAACGACATAAACAATGCCGTCCTGAACGGTCGGCGCACCAGAAACAGAGGCCAGAGTGTCCTGCACCCAGATCACCTCACCCGTAGCGGCATCAACTGCGTTCAACTCGCCAAAACCGGTGGTCGCATAGATAACGCCCGCATCGAAGGCCAATCCGCCACCGGACGCATCCTGATTCTTCTCGGACGCAGGGGTCAGGTCGGTTTCCCAAAGCGCGCCACCATCGGTGGTAAACGCGCGCAGTCCACTGCGGGCATCAAGCGTAAACACGCGCCCCCCAGCCACAACAGGATCTGCGGTCAGGCTGTGTTTCTTGCCGTTCCCGGCGCCAATATTGGCGGACCAGATACGGGTCAAACCGCCAGACAGCGCGGGATGCGCAATCGTATGAGACGCGCTGCCGTTTTTCTGCGGCCACTCAGCATTTGCCTGTGCCGCAGCCAACGAAATCGGACGAGAAGTTTCGGTGACAACGGCCTCGGCGTCTATGCTGCCGGCCAAAGCGGCTTCGCGCACATCAATGCGTTCGCCGACCAGTGGCACTTCACGCTGGCCACAGGCTGTCAAAACCAAGGCGGTCGCCAGAAGACCAATACTCTGTTTCACTATCACTTGACCCAAACCTCCGTTTCGGATGTGTCTTGTGCCAGCTAGTTCGCCGGAACACCTCCGAGAGCGACAATCAACTGTGCCGCGCGTTGACGCAAGCCCTGTGTGACCTCTTCCAGTGTCAGAATCTCATTCAACTGCGAAATTGCGCCGTCGGTGTCGCCTTCTTCCAGCGTCAGCAACGCCAGTTGTTCCAGCGCTACTGCGCGATACGGTGCACCTGCAACGGCCAGGGGCGTCAGAGCCTCACGACGGGTCGCGACATCCAACGTTTCCGCGCCAATCAGAACCCGCTTGATCGCCGCCAGATCACGGAACGCCAGCGGCAAGGTCGTGTTGTCAGCAATGGCTTGCAGACGAGTCATCGCGCCCTCAGGGTTTTCCGAGGCCAGTTCCTCTGCAGAAGCCAGGAAGGCAACAACTGCGGCTGCTTCACCTTCGACCGGGACGGCGTCCAGTGCTGCCGCATCGCCTGCTTCGGCGGCGGACAGGATCGCGTCGCCCAAAGCCTGCGCTTCGGCCGCTTTTTTCGCCTTGTTCCATTCGTTCCAGGCCGCGCCACCGACGATCAGCACCACAGCGGTGATTCCAATCCAGCCATAGCGGCGGAACATCTGGAAAAGTCGCTCGCGGCGGACCTCTTCTGTGACTTCTTCGATAAAGCTGTCGGGGTTGCTCATATCTGCCTCGTTCTTGGGTTGGCCCGTCATACTCTACGATTGCGCAGATTGCCAAGCCCCACCGGCGCTTTACGTTCAGGGAAGAACCACTATAAGTAAACCAAACTGTTCAGCGCTAACGTAACATGAGCGTGTTGTGAGCTTTCGTTCAAAACATATATAGTCCCAATAAATCAGCCCGAGTCATTGCCATGCGCCTAATGCCCTTTTTGACCGCCATTGTGGTCGCAGCCGTTCTCGTCCTGCTTGTATTGCAAAGAGACAAAGTTATGGAATTCGCCGGACGGTCGTCCGACGACACCGCAGTGGCGGTGGAAACATCGGAAACGACCGCTGCCGAGGCACCTGATACGCGGGTTTCGGTCGTGGCGCGCAAATCTGTTGCGCAGCCTGTCGACAACGCGGTTCTGGTGCGCGGACGCACCGAAGCAGCTCGTCAGGTTGATGTCCGTGCAGAGACCGCCGGGGCGGTGATCTCGGAGCCCCTGCGTCGTGGCGCGATGGTGACCGCCGGACAAATGTTGTGCCAAATTGATCCCGGAACGCGTGAAGTTGCCTTGGCAGAAGCCGAAGCGCGTCTGGCAGAGGCCGCTGCGCGTCTGCCCGCCGCCGAAGCCACACTGGCAGAAGCGCAGGCGCGTCTGGACGAAGCCCTGATCAATGACCGCGTGGCCTCTCAACTGAAAAAGGACGGGTTCGCGTCTGAAACCCGCGTCGCCTCGACCGCGGCCAGCGTGTCCAGCGCGCGCGCAGGCATTCTTGCCGCCAATTCCGGGCTGGAAGGCGCCGAAAGTGGCATTCGCGCGGCCGAAGCCGCCGTGGCTGCCGCAAAGAAGGAAATCGAGCGTCTGACCATCAAAGCCCCCTTTGCCGGGCTCTTGGAATCAGATAGCGCCGAGATCGGATCGTTCCTGACCACCGGTGGTACTTGCGCCACGGTCATTCAGTTGGACCCGGTCAAGATCGTCGGCTTTCTGGCTGAAACCGATGTGGACCGCGTTACAACCGACAGTCTGGTTGGCGCCCGTCTGGCGTCCGGTCGCGAAGTTGTCGGCAAGGTCTCTTTTGTCAGCCGCGCCGCTGACAGCAGCACCCGAACCTTCCGGGTCGAAGCGACCATCCCGAACCCTGATCTGGCAATCCGTGACGGCCAGACCGCCGACATGATCATCTCTACCGGCGGTGTTGATGCTCATTTGGTACCGCAATCCGCCCTGACGCTGAACGACAACGGTGTCATCGGCGTCCGGATCGTAACGGAAGGCGCGGCAGCCTTTGCCGCGATCGAGGTTCTGCGCGACACGCCCGAAGGGGTCTGGGTCGGCGGCCTGCCTGAACAGGTTGAGGTGATCGTCGTAGGACAGGAATTCGTCACCGACGGCGTCCCCGTGAAAGTCAGTTATCAGGAGTACGGTCAATGACCGGCATAATCGACTGGGCCTCTGGCCGCGCCCGCATGGTCGTGGCCTTTATCGTGCTATCGCTTCTGGCCGGCGCGATGGCCTACAGCAACCTGCCCAAAGAAGGTGAGCCGGACATCGAGATTCCGGCTCTGTTCATTTCTGTCCCCTTCCCCGGCATCTCTGCCGCAGACGCCGAGAAGCTGCTGATCAAACCAATGGAGACAGAGCTTTCAGACCTTGATGGCCTGAAGGAAATGAGCGCGACGGCGCAGGAGAACTATGCCGGTCTGGCGCTAGAGTTCGAATTTGGCTGGGACAAGACGAAGATCCTTGCCGATGTCCGCGACGCGATGAACACAGCCGAGGCAGAGTTCCCTTCGGGGGCAGAGAAATACTCGGTCAACGAGATCAACTTTTCCGAATTCCCGATCATCATCGTGAACCTGTCCGGTCCGGTTCCAGAACGGACTTTGCTGCGTGTTGCCAAGGACTTGCAAGACAAACTTGAAAGCCTTGAGCCCGTGTTAGAGGCCGGTCTTGCCGGACATCGCGACGAGATGCTGGAAGTCATCATCGACCCCCTGCGGTTAGAGGCTTACAACGTCACCGCCGCAGAGCTAATCAATGTGGTCGTAAACAACAACCAACTGATCGCGGCGGGTGAGGTAGAGACGGAACAGGGCGCCTATAGCGTGAAGATCCCGTCGTCCTTCGACGATGCGCGGGACGTCTATAACCTGCCGGTCAAAACCAACGGTGACCGCGTTATTACCCTTGGCGATCTTGCCGAGATCAACCTGACTTTTGAAGACCGAGAGGGCACCGCCCGGTTCAACGGCGACACCACAGTCGCGTTGCAAGTCGTCAAACGTAAAGGGTTCAACATCATCGACACCTCTGCCCTTGTGAAGCAAGAGGTCGAGAAGGTCCGCGCCACGTGGCCGCCTGAACTGCAGGCCGCCGTTAAGGTTGGCACCTCGATGGACCAGTCGCGCACGGTGGCCTCTATGGTCAGCCAGCTTGAAGGCTCTGTCCTGACGGCGATTGCACTGGTGATGATCGTGGTACTGGCCTTTCTTGGCGCCCGGTCTGCGCTGTTGGTGGGCTTTGCGATCCCGACGTCCTTCCTGTTGTGTTTCGTTCTGCTTGGCCTGATCGGCGTGGCGATTTCGAACATTGTCATGTTCGGTCTGATCCTGGCCGTAGGTATGCTGGTCGATGGGGCAATCGTTGTCGTTGAATACGCCGACCGCCGCATCAAGGAAGGTTCTGGCCCCATGCACGCCTTTACCGACGCGGCCAAGCGGATGTTCTGGCCCATCGTCAGTTCGACCGCCACAACGCTGTGTGCCTTTCTGCCGATGCTTTTCTGGCCGGGTGTACCGGGTGAGTTCATGGGCATGCTACCGGTCACCCTGATCTTCGTTCTGTCGGCCTCGCTGGTTGTCGCGCTGATTTACCTGCCGGTAATGGGCGGTGTCGCGGGCCGGTATTCCCGCGTGCTTGAAAATGCCGCGGACATTCTTAAACCGCTTCCTTGGCTCGTGCGGGCCTTGCTTGTCCCTGTTTCAATGGCAGTCCTTTTCACCGCCGTGATGCAGTTGTTGAACCCCGCCTACCTGACGGGCAAAGACATGGGGACCCCAAGCGTCGTTATTGGCGCAGTGCTGTTCCTTGTCGGTGCCTCGGCCACTTCGATCACCATGACCGCGGCCCAGATTCAACGTCGCCCGAAGTCCATCAAAGCAGGCTATCGCCGCTCGGTCTTTGGTCACGTCATCCACTTTGTCGCTGGCAATCCAATCATGCCGATCATCACTATCGGCGCTATTCTGTTCTTCGTCGTCAGCGTTTTTGGCTACTTCGGCAAGAACAACAACGGGGTCGAATTCTTCGTGGATTCCGAGCCAGAGCAGGCCATCGTCTATGTCCGCGCACGGGGCAACCTGTCGCTGAACGAGAAAGACAACATTCTGAAAGCGGCCGAGAAGATCGTTATTGCCCATCCGGGTGTCGACTCGACCTTTGCTTTTGCGGGCTCTGGCGGGTTGAACCAGAACACCGGTGGGGCGCAGCCCCCACTGGATACGGTCGGACAGGTTCAGTTCGAGCTGGTTCCATGGGAAGAACGTTCGGACAGACCCGATCTGGACGGCAATGTCGTGCTGAACGAGTTAGAGGCGGAATTACGTACCCTGCCCGGCATTCAGGTCGAGATCCTGTCGCAAGACCGGGGTCCGGCTTCTGCCAAGCCTGTTCATCTGCGACTGAAGGGGGATGACCTTGCGGTGCTGGAAGAAGGCATTCATCTGGCACGCTCGCAGTTCGACGCGACCCCTGCCCTTCGGGATATCGAAGACACGCTGCCCCTGCCCGGCATCGACTGGCAGATCGACGTGGACGTGGAAAAAGCTGGTCGCTACGGCGCGAACGTCGCCACCGTTGGCGGCATGGTGCAACTGGTCACCCGCGGCCTGTTGCTGGACACAATGCGCGTCGACAGTTCGGATGAAGAGATCGAAATCCGGGTGCGCCTGCCCGAAGAAGACCGTGTATTGTCGACGCTGGACAGCCTGAAGGTGCGCACCGAAGACGGGCTGGTGCCGCTGTCAAACTTCATCTCGCGCACACCTGTGAAAAAGCTGGGGCGGATCACACGCGTCGATCAACAACGCTATTTTGATGTGAAGGCTGGTGTAGAAAGTGGCTGGTTCAAGCTGATGTCCGAAGACAGCAAGACACCTGTCGCCTATGCCTCGGCACAAGACGACAATGGCGTCCTGACCTTCTTGCCAGGCACAACTGAGACGGCTGATCTGCAACAAATGGTGGATGAGGGCGACCTGAACCCGGTTCCCGTTACTCCGGCAGATCGGATCGAGTTACTGACCTCATGGCTGAATACCAATCCGCTGCCCGATGGGCTGACGTGGGAATGGACTGGCGATCAGGAAGACGAGGCCGAAAGCCAGGCCTTCCTGTCCCAAGCCTTTGCTGGCGCTTTGGGCCTGATGTTCATCATCCTCTTGGCGCAGTTCAACAGCTTCTATAACGCTACGCTGGTTTTGTTGGCGGTGGTTCTGTCCACCACGGGCGTTCTGATCGGTATGCTGGTCATGGATCAGAGCTTCTCGATCATCATGACCGGAACAGGGATCGTGGCGCTGGCGGGAATCGTGGTGAACAACAACATTGTTCTGATCGACACCTATCAGGAATACAGCCAGTACATGCCCAAGATCGAGGCCATCACCCGCACGGCCGAGGCGCGTATCCGCCCGGTTCTGCTGACCACGGTGACCACGATGGCGGGCCTGTCGTCGATGATGTTTGGCCTAAGCTTTGACTTCTTCAACGGCGGCTATTCCATCGACAGCCCCACCGCGCTGTGGTGGAAGCAGCTGGCGACGGCCGTGGTCTTTGGCCTTGGTATCGCGACGATGCTGACGCTGGTCTTCACCCCGTCGCTGCTGGCCCTGCGCATCTGGTTCTGGACCGGCGCGTACAAGTCCTTTTACGCTCTGCGCGCCCTGTCCTTGGGCCGCGAAAGCCGAGAAGCACGTGATGTGGCCCTGCGCCGCGAGGCCCGCAAGACAGCGGCGACAGACATTCTGTGGGACTTTGATCCGACGGTCAGCACCCCCAGTGACCAGACCCACAGTCCTTCTGTGAAAGCCGCTGAATAGCGGCTTTCATTCAGGGCAGGAAAACGTCGCGGACATAGACCGGAATGGCAAGGATTGAGACAAGCTCCTCGCTGCCGTCGAAGGCTGCGGCCAGTTCCGGCGCAGTGACGGTATAAGTCACAGTACCGTTCAGCGGTTTACCCAAGGCCTTGCTCATCAACAGCTCGACCAATTGGTCATAGCGATAGATGCGATGGAACTCTGGATCCTCGGTTGAATGCGGCATCGCCGTCTGGTCTTCGCTTAGGCTCGGTGTTCCGGCAGTGTAGGACAGGTCGAACCCTATCTCTCCGCCTGTTTCAGGCGCGACAGAGAAGGACACGCTTACACTCACATCGCCTTCAGTATTCACCATGTCGCTTCCGGATTTGGAAAGCGTTGCAGCAGTTCCTTTCCCATAGGGGGCGGCAAGCGGGGGCGAGCCGTAATCCTTGGCGACGAACATACGCGCACCCTCGACGCCCTTTTTCACCCCATAGGCCAGCACGGCCGAGGACAGTTCATTAGACGGGCTTAAGGGCTTGCCTTCGGCGTCGCGCATCAGGTGGCGATCCATGAAGACAACAAGCAAGTTCGTTCCGGCAATCGGCCCTTTTGGCAAAGTGATCGCTTTCCATCCCTCTGGCATCATCGCCTGCACGGCCGCGTCATTGGCTTTGAACGCCAATATGACCCTGCTTTCCACACTAGAGCCGACTTTGGTTTCCGCAGTCACAAGGGCGGGCGACGTCACTGCTGTGACAAAAAGCGCTGCCGCCATAAACAGTCGAGTAGACTTTCTTCTAAGCATGATTTCCTCCCATATTGCTACGCCGGAGGGTGTCGTCCCTCGGGCGCCACGATAGAGAGGATAAACCGGACCAGTGGCCGCGACATTGATTCAGGTCAGCAAGCTTTTTCGGCCCCAAACGGCCCACAATATTCGGGGTTTTGGCGGCAGAACGTCCTGTTAAATCCTTTAGACCTTCACCCTATGCAGGTTGTTTTGTGGCCTTCTGGTGCATCTCATGCTCGGACAGTTGACGGTTCCACATCGCGGCGTAGCGGCCCTCTTTCTCCAGCAAGGCGTCATGCGTCCCGCGTTCGGCGATCACGCCGTTTTCCAGCACTATGATCTCATCCGCATCCACGATGGTCGACAGTCGGTGGGCGATCATCAGGACGGTACGCCCCTGCCCCATGTCGTTCAGCTCTTTCTGGATCGAGGCCTCTGTCTCGCTGTCCAGCGCCGAGGTTGCCTCGTCCAGCAGCAGGATCGGCGGGTTCTTCAGCAGGGTGCGGGCAATGCCGACACGCTGTTTCTCACCGCCAGACAGTTTCAGCCCGCGCTCCCCCACTTGGGTGTCATAGGCATCGGGCAAGGCCATGATGAAATCGTGGATTTTGGCGGCCTTGGCGGCGGCCTCGATCTCGGACCGGGTCGCATCGGGGCGGCCATAGGCGATGTTGTAGTAGATGGTGTCGTTGAACAGCACCGTGTCCTGCGGAACCACGCCGATTTGCGCATGCAGGCTTTCCTGCGTCACGTCGCGCACATCCTGACCGTCGATCGACAAACTGCCCCCGTTCACGTCGTAAAAGCGGAACAATAACCGTCCGATGGTTGATTTGCCAGAGCCCGACGGGCCGACGATCGCCAATGACCCACCCGCAGGAACGGTGATATCCACACCTTTCAGGATGGGACGTTCGGTGTCATAGCCGAAGACGACATCCTTCAGAACGACCTCTCCTTTGCTGCAAACCAGATCGCGGGCGCCGGGCTTGTCGGCGACCTCGGCAGGCTGTTCCAACAGGTCGAACATCTCGGACATATCCACCAGCGACTGGCGTATCTCGCGATAGACGGTACCAAGAAAGTTCAACGGCATGGTGATCTGGATCATGTAGGCGTTCACCATGACAAAGTCGCCCACGGTCAACTGTCCGCTTTGCACACCCATCGCCGCCAGAACCATAACTCCGACCAATCCGGCAGTGATCAGCAGCGACTGGCCAAAGTTCAGGAAGGCCAAAGAGTATGAGGTCTTCAGCGCTGCCTTTTCATACCCCTCCATAGCGGTGTCATAACGGCCGGCCTCTCTCTTTTCAGCGCCGAAATACTTCACGGTTTCAAAGTTCAGCAGGCTGTCGATGGCCTTTTGGTTGGCGTCCGTGTCTTGATCGTTCATCTGTTTGCGGATCTTCACGCGCCATTCGGTGACCTTGAAGGTGAACCAGACATAAAGCGTGATGGTCACCATCACGATGCCCAGATAACGCGCATCAAACAGAACGAAGAAGATGATGGCGATGAACAGAAGCTCTAGGATCAACGGCCCGATGCTGAACAGCATGAAGCGTAGCAGGAACTCTACCCCCTTCACGCCGCGCTCGATGATCCGGCTGAGGCCCCCGGTTTTGCGCGTGATGTGATAGCGCATCGACAGGCGGTGAATATGGGTGAAAGTTTCCAGCGCCAGACGGCGCAGCGCCCTTTGCCCGACACGGGCAAAAACCACGTCGCGCAGTTGCTGGAACCCGACGCTCATCAGCCGGGCCATGCCGTAGGCGACCGTCAGACCGATGGCACCGATCGCCAGCATCCACGTCGGGTCTGCCGCACCTTCGCCCGTCAGCGCATCAACCGCGGCCTTGTAGAACATCGGAGTAACGACAGAGACAACCTTGGACAGCAAAAGCATCCCAAGCGCGATCACCACGCGGTATTTCACCCACGCCTGACCCTCGGGCCAAAGATAGGGCAAGACCCGCCTGATCACACGCCAGCCACTGCCCTTGGGCATGGGTTTGCTAAGGTCCAGAGTTGTCGGTCGCATGGGGTGCCTTTCCTACTGCTCTCCTACCTAGGGTCGAAGACCAAGGATAGCCACCCCTAGTTCTTGGGAGGAACGTCGAAAATCTGCCCCGGATAGATCAGGTCAGGGTTGCGGATCTTGTCCCGGTTTGCCTGAAACACCTCAATGTATTTCAAACCATCCCCATAGTTCTTCTCTGCGATCGCCCACAGCGTGTTGCCGGGCTGTACCGTCACTGTGATCGGGCCAGAGGGCGCAACTGGCTTGGGGCTCTCGGCGACGACTGGCTCTGTCACAACAGGTTCAGAGGTGGCTGGCTCTGTAGTCGCGACTTCAACCGTTTGGCTGGTCCCTTCCGCCGGCTCAGCAGCCTGTTCGTCAGCACCTTCGACCTGCGCTGTTTTCTCAACCTCTGCGGCGGCGGTAGTTTCCCCGGCGGGCTGCGGTTCCTCTGCTTCCGGACTTTCTTCAAGCAACGCTGTTACCACTTTACGGTCAACCCGCTGGAACGGTGTCTCGAACCGAGACGCCACTTTTCCATCTTCGGCGACCATGTCCGCCCGCAAAGTATACAGACCGGGCACGATATCGGCGAAGGTTCCAGCCCATTTGCCAGCCTCATCGGCGCGTACGCCACCGATATTCTCATTGTCCAGATACAGCCGCACATAGCTTCCGGCGGCGGCACGCCCGCCAAGCTCTACATCGCCGGTCTCGGAATAGCTGATGACTTCGACAATCACCTTATTCTGCAAAGCCGGGTCTGTATCAGCCCCGGATTGCACGACCTCGACCCCCTCATCCGTGGCCACTACGATCGTCGGGGTACTTGGCGCTGGTTCGGCGTCCTCAACCGTTTCGGGTTCCGCAACCGTTTCGGATTCCTCGGCAGCTTCGGGTGCCTCGGCGGTTTCGGTAGTTTCCTCGGTGCTTTCTTCTGTCTGAGCAGGTTGCTCTTCGACCACTGCCACTTCAGGCTCAGGCTCAGCAACCTGGTTGGGCTGCACGAAAACGATGTCATTCGAGCCAACTTCAGTCCCGTCGCTCAAAGCGGCTGACAGAGTCAACGCCCGCGCGGCCTTACTTGGCGGCAGATCGAAGAATGCTACGAACTTGCCGGCTGCATCCGCTGTGACCTCGGCCAAAGTGTTTCCGGACAATTGAACTGAAACCGTAGCGCCCGGCTCTGCCTGACCGGCAACAAGGGAATTCCCATCGGGCGCGATCCGCACAACGTCGAACGCAGGTTCGATTGGCTGCGGCGCTGGCGCCGGGGGTGGCGTCGGTTCAGGCACAGGCTCTGGTTCTGGTGCGGCCTCAACAACGGGTTGCCCGGCATCGGCGGGTTCGGCGCTTTCTGCGGTCTCTGCGCTTTCCGCAGTTTCAGCGCTTTCCGCAACCTCGACGCCCTCAGACGGCTCAGTGCTTTCGGCATCCCCAGCCGTTTCCGCAGTTTCCGCGGTTTCCTCTTCAACAACAGGCGCAGTGCTCTCAGCGGACTCGGCTGCATCCACTGACGTGGTGTCTTCTGTTTCCTCGGCCTCGGGCGTCGCCTCAACCGGCTCGACGTCTGCAACCTCTTCCGGGCCCGCTTCTTCCGCAGGCTCTACGGACTCAACAACTATAGGAGTCTCTTGATCGGCGCCAGCTTCAGACGCGCTCTCCACCTCAGCAGTTTCTTCTTCAACCTTCTCTTCAGCGGCGGGCGCAGGTTCGGCTTCGACAACCGTTTCCTCTGCAGGCTCGGGCGATGCCTCAGCAACTGGTTCAGCTACGGATTCGGCCTCAGTCGCGGTCGCTTCCGCCTCTGGCGTTACCGCAGTAACGTCGACTTCTGGCGCTGGCGCAGGCCGCAATACCAGAAATAGCCCCGCCAGGATCGCCAGTATGCCCGCAATCTTGCCAGCCGGCCCAAGTTTATTCCAAAACTGCATCTTCTCTTCCCCTCGCGCGTCTTCCCTTATCACCGCGCTTGAGCGACCATAACAACGGGGGTATCAGGGGTCCAGAAAACAGGCAGGCGAGGCTCAAATGGTAAACAATCCATATTCAATCTGTGTCTTTTGCGGCTCACGCGACGGGGGCAAACCAGCTTACGCCGAAGCCGCCGAACAATTTGGCAGTGCAATCGCGCATAAAGGCTGGCGTTTGGTCTATGGCGCAGGCGATGTGGGCCTGATGGGGCGCATCGCCCGAGCGGCCCAAGGATCTAGCGCGCAGACATTCGGGGTGATCCCGATCCACCTTTTCGAACGCGAAGTCGGCAAGCGCGACCTGTCCACATTCGTCATCACAGAAAACATGCATGAACGTAAAAAGGTCATGTATATGAACTCTGATGCAATCGTGGTCATGCCCGGCGGCGCAGGCACATTGGACGAGTTCTTCGAAATCCTGACCTGGCGCCAGCTTGCGTTGCACAACAAACCTATTGTGTTGCTGAACATCGAGGGGTTCTGGGATCCCCTGCTGTCTCTGATCAACCATGTCATCGCTGAAGGCTTCGCCGAACAAGACATCCGTGACTTTATTCAAGTTGCAGACGATGTCCCGGCGCTTGTTGACCTTCTGTCCAAGGCCAGCACCTAAGCGCCCCCTAAGCCACAGGCACCAAACCACCGAAAGAAATGGCCGCCCCGAAGGGCGGCCACAATTTGATAGCGATGCGCTGACGCTTATGCGTTCGACAGACGCTCTGCTACGTTTTCCCAGTTCACCAGGTTGTCCAGGAAGTTGGTCAAGTAGGCCGGACGCTTGTTGCGGAAGTCGATGTAGTACGAGTGCTCCCACACGTCGCAACCCAGAAGCGCGGTCTGGTCAAAGCACAGCGGGTTCACGCCGTTCTCGGTCTTGGTGACCTTCAGGCCGCCGCCGGTGTCTTTCACCAGCCAGCACCAGCCAGAACCGAACTGGCCTGCGCCCGCGGCAGAGAATTCTTCTTTGAACTTGTCGACCGAGCCAAAGCTTTCGGTGATCGCGGCAACCAGCTCACCCGGCATGTCTTTGCCGCCCGGGCCCATCATTTCCCAGAACTGCATGTGGTTCCAGTGCTGCGAAGCGTTGTTGAAGATGCCGTTCTGCGCAACTGCGCCAGCGGCATAGGTGCCCTTGACGATGTCTTCCAGCGACTTGCCTTCCCACTCGGTGCCGGCGATCAGCTTGTTGCCATTGTCGACATAGGCCTTGTGGTGCAGGTCGTGGTGATACTCCAGCGTTTCCTTGGACATGCCAAGATCAGCCAGCGCGTCATGAGCGTACGGAAGATCGGGAAGTTCAAAAGCCATTGGGGCCCCCTGTTCGAAAATCAGTGATGGCAAATACCTGAGCCGCAGACCCCAAAAGGTCAAGACCCAGCACAACTTTTCATCTCTTTGGCGACTGTTTCTGTAAGCATTGGCCTTTCCAGCCCTTATTTCTCACGCAATTCTTACCTCGCAAGCTGGGATGCGGTGCTTTGACCCTTTTCGCACACCCCTAACCGGGTTAGATCATCCGGGATGTTACGGAAGGACTTGGCATGGTTTTTTGGCTGACTGCCATCGGAGGTGTGCTCCTTGTTGCTGCGGGAATGGTCGTGGCTCTTTTGCGCAAACAGGACGACGCAACCGTCGCTCCTATGGATTCCGACCTTCAGGTCTATCGCGACCAGCTGAAAGAGGTCGAGCGCGACATCGCACGTGGTGTTCTGTCCGAAGAAGACGGTGCGCGCGTTCGGGTCGAGGTGTCGCGTCGCATTCTGGATGCCGACAAAGCCATCCAGTCGGCCACGGCGGCACCCGGTGCCCCCAAGGGTCTGACTTACGGTGCATTGGCATTTACGTTGGCGGTTCTGGTCGGTGGAAGTCTGTGGATCTACACAAAGATCGGCCAGCCCAACTACCCGGATCTTCCGCTTCATAAACGCATCGAGACGGCTGAAGAAGTGCGCAAGACGCGGCCGGATCAAGCCGCGGCAGAGGCACGCATCCCTCCTCAGCCAGAAATCACCAATGAAATCTCGCCGATGGTCGCCCAATTGCGCGAAGTCGTGAAAGAGCGCCCCGACGACCTTCAGGGGTTCACTCTTCTGGCCGGGGCCGAGGCATCGCTTGGCAACTTCGCCGCCGCCTACAAAGCGCAGGAACAGGTCATCCGTCTGAAAGGGGCCGGGGCGACCGCCCAAGATCACACAATGATGGCCGAAACCATGATCCTTGCCGCTGCCGGATATGTCTCTCCGCAGGCAGAGGATGCGCTGAACCGCGCATTGCAGATTGACCCCAAACAGCCGACGGCTCGGTTCTATGCCGGCTTGATGTTCCAGCAGGTCGGGCGTCCCGATCTGGCCTTCCGCCTGTGGCGCGATCTTCTGGCCGAAGGCCCCGAGGACGCCCCGTGGATTGCCCCCATCCGGGCAGATATCGAGCAGCTGGCAGCATGGGCCGGTGTCGAATACACGCCCCCTGCCCCCACAACACGCGGACCAAGCGCCTCTGACATGGCCGCAGCAGCGGAAATGTCGCCAGAGGATCGCCGCGAGATGATCCAAGGCATGGTCGACGGCCTCGCCGAACGCTTGGGGACCGAAGGCGGCACGCCAGCCGAATGGGCGCAGTTGATCAACGCTCTGGGCCAGTTGGGTCAGACACAGCGGGCCGCCGCGATCTGGGCCGAGGCCCAAGAGGTCTTTGCTGCCACCCCTGAAGCAGTGGAAACCATCCGCCGCGCTGCACAACGGGTTGGCGTCGCCGAATGAGCATCCACGAAGAGATTGAAGAGTTTGCCGGGGCTTTGGCGCCGATGCAGGCGCTCATGGGGCTGGACCTTGGCACCAAAACCATTGGCGTGGCTGTCAGCGACACGTTCTTGTCTGTGGCGACCCCTTTGGAAACGGTTAAGCGCAAGAAATTCTCGACTGACGCAGCCCGTTTGCTTGAGATCATCAAGGAACGCAGTGTCGCTGGCATCGTGCTGGGCCTGCCCCGCAATATGGACGGGACCGAAGGCCCACGCTGTCAGTCTACCAGAGCTTTCGCCCGCAACCTGTCGCAACTGACCGACTTGCCGATTGGTTTCTGGGACGAACGGCTTTCGACCGTTGCCGCAGAACGCGCCTTGCTAGAGGCCGATACCTCGCGCGCGAAACGTGCCGAGGTTATTGACCATGTCGCCGCGGGCTACATCCTTCAGGGGGTGTTGGACCGGCTGAAGTTCCTGAAAGGCTGATATGAGCGACGACATCTGGAAACGCGACGAAATCCAAAGCCCCTGCGTGCAGATCTGCGTGATCCACCCAGAGGCCCGAATCTGCACCGGCTGCTTTCGTAGCATCGAAGAGATCACCAAGTGGTCAAAGCTGACCAACGAAACCCGCGCATCCATCATGGACGAACTGCCCTCTCGCGAACCGCTGTTGAAAAAGCGGCGCGGTGGGCGTCAAGCTCGACTAGATCGCCGCTAGGCTTTTAGAAAAACGTCTGTCGCAGCATGTTCAGCGCAACCAGCGTGATGAACAGGGCAAACACCCGCTTCAGCGGTTTGGGGTTCATGGAATGCGCCAATTCTGCGCCCAAAGGTGCGGTTAGCAAGGTCATCGCAATGATAATCCCGAAAGCCGGCAGGTTGATCGCCCCAATGGTCAAAGGCGGTCGGACCTCTGCGGGAATTGGTACCAGCAGGAACGCAATGGCCGAGGGCAAGGCGATCAGCAATCCGAAACCGGCGGCCGTTGCCACGGCCCGATGAATCGGTCGCCCAAACAGACTGAGTGTTGGGACCGCGAACGACCCTCCGCCGACACCCATCAGGACCGACATGTAGCCGATGAAGGTCGACCAGAAGGCGCGCAACGCGCCACCCGGCATGGACTCACCCAGACGCCATTCGGATTTTCCGAACGCCATGTAGAGGCCGATCAGGATACCGAAAAACCCGAAAATGCCTTGCAGGACAGTCGACTTCAGCTGCGCTGCGGTCAACACACCCAGAACCGCTCCGATCACGACACCGGGAGCCCATTTCTTCAGGATGTCCCAATCCACGGCACCCTTCTTATTATGACTCATCACCGACCGGATTGAAGTCACGACAATTGTCGCCAAGGAGGTTGCCAGACAAATCTGCATGACATGGTCGCCGCCGTAGCCAAGCACCGTAAACGTGTAGAAGAACGCGGGGACCAGCACGATCCCACCGCCCACTCCTAACAGGCCAGCCACAACGCCAGCCAAAGCGCCGATGGCCAAAAGCAGGGCAAGCAGGGGTAGGTATTGTACTATCTCGGTCATCAGAGCCTCGTGAACTTTCGGCGCAGATAAACATCCTTCGCCGAAAAGCACCAGAGGCTTAGGCCGCCTGCGCTGTCTCGACCGCCTCAAGCGCGGCCAGCACGACATCCGTGCCCGCGCCGGGCTTATGCGCCTGTTCCGACAGGGTCCGTCGCCACTGACGCGCACCGGGTCGGCCCGAGAAGAGCCCAAGCATGTGCCGGGAAATATTGCCCAGCTTCCCGCCCTCGGTTAGGTGCCGCTCAATATAGGGCAGCATGGCGCGGACAGTGTCTTCCGCCGTTGTGGCGCCCTCGGCCCCGTAAATCACGCGATCCGCTGAAAGCAGAATGTCGGAAGGCGTGTGGTACGCCGAACGCCCGATCATCACGCCATCCAGCCCCTGATCCAGAAAGGACCTGGCCTGTTCCAGACTTTCGATCCCACCGTTGATCGAAATATGCAGATGCGGGAAGGCCTGTTTCATACGCAGCACCAGATCATAATCCAGCGGCGGGATATCGCGGTTCTCTTTCGGGCTTAGGCCCTGCAACCACGCCTTACGCGCATGAATGGTGATCCGTTTGACGCCCGCCGCGCTGACCTTTTCGATGAAATCAGGCAGCACGACCTCGGGGTCCTGATCGTCCACACCAATCCGGCATTTCACGGTGACCTCGACGCTAGACGCTTCGGCCATGGCTGCCACACAGTCGGCAACCAGTTCCGGCTGCTTCATCAGAACCGCACCGAAAGTCCCCGACTGCACCCGATCTGAGGGGCAGCCGACGTTCAGGTTGACCTCGTCGTAACCAGCATCGTTGCAATGCCGTGTCGCCTCTGCCAACTCTTTGGGGTCAGACCCACCAAGCTGAACCGCCACGGGATGTTCTTCTGCATTGAATTCGAGCAGGTGCAGCGCCCCACCCCGAACCAATGCAGGCGCGGTCACCATTTCGGTGTAAAGCAACGTCTCGCGCGACATCAGCCGGTGCAGATACCTGCAATGGCGATCCGTCCAATCCATCATCGGCGCCACGCTAAGCCGCGCGGCCCGGTTCAGATCAGGTCCTGTGATATTTGCCGATTGCGTCACGATAGGTCTGCACCGTCTTACTTAAGTGGATACCTGACAGGAAATAGGTCCTGCCCGGCGTTGCGGACAGGCCTTTAGCATTGTTTTTGACCAATAGGCCAGACCAGCGGGACACCAGCTGTGCCAATGCGCACCATTGCCCTGTGCATTCTGGTCTACATTGGCGCGCTGACTTCTCTACATTAGGCCTACCCGCCAAGGTGAAAGGACTGCACGGATGAGCTGGAACCCAACTCAGAACCCCGAATACCCCACTGCCAGTGCAGATGCGCTAGAGACCCTGATCATCCCGCGCGCCCGCGATATCGGCGGGTTCGAGGTACGTCGCGCCCTGCCCAGCCCCAAGCGGCAGATGGTTGGCCCCTTCATCTTTTTCGATCAGGTGGGTCCGGCAGAGTTCATCACCGAAGGCGGAATCGACGTGCGCCCCCACCCGCATATCGGGTTGGGCACAGTGACCTACCTGTATCAAGGAGAGTTCGAGCACCGCGACAGCCTTGGCACGCGGCAGATGATCTATCCCGGAGAGGTCAACTGGATGGTCGCCGGACGCGGTGTGACCCATTCTGAACGGACCAGCGAGGAAACCCGCCACACCAGACATAAACTCTTTGGTGTCCAGACATGGATCGCCCTGCCAGAAGACTGCGAGGACATGGCCCCTGACTTCGAGCATCACAAGAATGCCGCCCTGCCAGAGATCAAAGATGGGGGCGCACATGCCAAGCTGATCCTCGGCTCTGCCTATGGCGAGACCAGCCCAGTTACCATGCAGTCCGAGACCTTCTATGCCGACGTGATCCTGCAACCCGGTGCCTCTTTCCCCTTGCCCGATAATCACGAGGATCGCGGCATCTATGTGATGGAAGGCACGATCGACGTCGCCGGGGACGTGTTCGAGGCTGGGCGCATGATGGTGTTCCGTCCGGGCGATTCCATCAGCGCACGCGCAGGTGACCGCGGTGCCCGACTTATGGTGCTTGGCGGTGCCACGATGAACGAAGGCCGGTACATCTGGTGGAACTTCGTCTCATCCGATCGCGACAAGATCGAAGCCGCCAAAGAGGCGTGGAAAGCCGAAGACTGGGAAAACGGCCAATTCCGCCTGCCCCCGGATGACGCAGGCGATCACATTCCGATCACACCAGAGATGGAGCGGCTTTTCCCGAAAAAGAAATAGGCTCGATCAGGCGTTGAACAGGAAGTGCAGGACGTCACCGTCCTTCACCACATAGCTCTTGCCCTCGGCGCGCATCTTGCCGGCTTCTTTTGCACCCTGTTCACCGTCGTTGGCGACATAGTCGTCATAGGCGATGGTTTCAGCGCGGATGAAGCCGCGTTCAAAATCGCCGTGGATGACGCCAGCGGCCTGAGGGGCCAGCGCGCCGATCGGGATGGTCCAGGCACGGGCCTCTTTCGGGCCGACGGTGAAATAGGTTTGCAGACCCAAAAGCTCGTGACCTGCCCGGATCAGTCGATCAAGACCAGCTTCTTCCAGCCCCAACTCGCCAAGGAACATCTCGGCTTCTTCGGGCTCTAGCTGGCTGATTTCTTCTTCGATCTTGGCAGAGATTACGACGGCTGCTGCGCCCTGCTCTGCCGCCATCTTGGCGACCGCGTCGGAATGCGCATTGCCGGTGGCGGCTTCATCCTCGTCCACGTTGCAGACATACAGGATCGGCTTGGTGGTCAGCAGTTGCAGCATGTCCCACGCTTTTTTGTCTTCGTCGTCAACCTCGACGGCGCGGGCAGGTTTACCGTCTTCCAAAGCGGCCAAGGCGGTCTTCAAAAGACGTTCCTGCTGAACCGCTTCCTTGTCGCCACCGCGCACCTTGCGAACGATGTTCTGCAGGCGCTTCTCGATCGACTCCATGTCGGCGATCATCAGTTCGGTTTCGATGGTCTCGGCGTCTTCGACCGGGTTCACGCGACCATCAACATGGGTCACGTCATCATCTTCGAAACAGCGCAGGACGTGGGCGATCGCGTCGCATTCGCGAATGTTGGCAAGGAACTGGTTGCCAAGGCCTTCGCCCTTCGACGCGCCTTTCACCAGACCGGCAATATCCACGAAGGTCATGCGCGAGGGGATGATCTGCTTCGACTGCGCAATCCCGGCCAGCGTGTCCAGACGCGGATCAGGAACGGCGACGTCGCCGACATTCGGCTCGATCGTACAGAACGGGAAATTCGCCGCCTGTGCGGCTGCGGTTTTGGTCAGCGCGTTGAACAAGGTCGATTTACCGACATTCGGAAGACCGACGATACCTGTTTTAAAACCCATTTTGCGCTCCTATCTGGCTTGCGATGCTCTTAGTCGCAGTGGCCGGGATGCACAAGACAATGCATGCCGCGACGGCGCGCAAATGTGCTAGGCTTGGGCCAGTTTTCAACCAAATGAGTTTCCCATGCCCGTTCCCTATATTCACTTTGACACCGATTGCCGCGAGGCGATGACGTTTTACCAAGCCGTTTTTGGCGGCGAGCTGGAAATCATGGGCTACGACCAGATGCCCGACGCCCCGACCGAAATGGCGCAGTCGTCGAACGTCATGCACGCCACCCTGACCACCGATAAAGGGCCGCTTTTTGCCTCTGACGCTTTTCCCGGCACGTCTAACGCACCGCAGGCTTCTGTATCGATCTCGTGGGATGTCGCCGACGCAGCCGAGGGCAAGGCCCTGTTCGAAAAGCTGATGTCCGAGGGTGGCGAAATCGTAATGCCCTTTGAAGCGACGTTCTTCGCCTCTGGCTTTGGCATGGGCAAGGACCGGTTCGGCACCCATTGGATGATCATGACCGGCGCAGAGGCCGAATAAGCACAGACCCCCTTGCTCTTACGGGCTGTCTCTGGCACTTCCTTTCCTGATCGCAAAGGATGACCAAGATGACCCGTATCGACGCCAAATTCGCCGCTCTGAAAGCTGAAGGTAAGAAAGCCTTCGTGGCCTATGTGATGGCGGGTGATCCCGATTACGACACCTCGCTGGAGGTTGTGAAAGGTCTGCCGGGTGCGGGTGTAGACGTAATCGAACTGGGTCTGCCCTTCACCGACCCGATGGCCGACGGGCCGACCATTCAGCTGGCCGGTCAGCGTGCGCTGGAAGCGGGCCAGACGCTGGACAAGACGCTGGCGATGGCCAAGGCCTTCCGCGAGAACGACGACACCACCCCGATTGTGATGATGGGCTATTACAACCCGATCTACAGCCGTGGCGTCCCCAAGTTCCTTGAGCAAGCGAAAGAAGCGGGCATCGACGGGCTTATCGTTGTCGACCTGCCCCCCGAGGAAGACCCCGAACTGTGCATCCCCGCGCAAGCGGCAGGTCTGAACTTCATCCGCCTTGCGACACCGACAACCGATGACAAACGTCTGCCGAAGGTTCTGCAGAACACATCGGGCTTTGTGTATTATGTCTCGATCACCGGTATCACCGGCGCGGCCTCGGCTGAGGCGACGAACGTTGGCCCGGAAGTTGCGCGGATCAAGGCCTCTACCGACCTGCCGGTTATCGTTGGCTTCGGCATCAAAACCCCCGAGAACGCGCGCGACATCGCATCCGTCGCCGACGGCGCGGTTGTGGGCTCTGCCATCGTCAAGCTTATCGAAGAAGGTAAGCCGGTCGACGAGATCCTCGCCTACGTTAAATCTCTGGCCGATGGGGCGCATAGCGCCTGAAGCAATTGCACTACGCCCCTCTGATTGGTAGCAAGACCTGACCAATACGAGGGCCACATGCCAGTAATTACCTGTATCGAAGACCTGCACCGTATCTATAAGCGCCGTGTGCCAAAGATGTTCTATGACTATTGCGAAAGCGGTAGCTGGACAGAACAGACCTTCCGGGAAAACACTTCTGACTTTGACCAGATCCGACTGCGCCAGCGCGTCGCGGTCAATATGGAAAACCGTAGTACCGCCAGCCAGATGGCAGGACAGGATGTGTCCATGCCAGTTGCCTTGGCACCGGTGGGCTCCACAGGCATGCAGCACGCTGATGGAGAGATCAAAGCCGCCCGCGCGGCCGAGGCCTTTGGCGTGCCCTACACCTTGTCGACCATGTCTGTCTGCTCAATCGAGACCGTTGCCGCGGCGACCTCGAAGCCCTTCTGGTTTCAGCTTTATGTGATGCGGGACGAAGAATTTGCCGCAGCCCTTATCCAGCGAGCCAAGGACGCAAACTGTTCAGCTTTGGTCCTAACGCTGGATTTGCAGATTATTGGCCAACGCCACAAAGACCTAAAGAACGGGCTGACCACCCCGCCGAAACTAACCCTGCCCACCTTGATCGACATGGCGACGCATTGGCGGTGGGGGCTGGAAATGTTGCAGACGAAGAACCGGCAGTTCGGCAACATCGTCGGTCACGTGAAAGGTGTTGATGACATCAGCAACTTCACAAAATGGACGCGCAACCAGTACGACCCGCGACTGGATTGGGACCGGATCCGCAAGATCCGCGCCCAGTGGGACGGCCCGCTGATCCTGAAAGGCATCCTTGACGTCGAAGATGCGAAGAAAGCAGTCGAGGTCGGGGCAGATGGCATCGTCGTGTCGAACCACGGCGGGCGGCAACTGGATGGGGCTCTGTCCACGATCCGCTCTTTGACACCGATCCTTGATGCGGTCGGCGACAAGACAGAGGTTTATCTGGACAGCGGCATTCGCAAGGGTCAGGACGTCCTGAAAGCCTTGGCCATGGGGGCCAAAGGCACCTTTATCGGACGAGCCTACATCTATGGCCTAGGTGCCATGGGACAAACCGGGGTGACCACGGCACTTGAGGTGATCCAAAAAGAGCTGGACCTCAGCATGGCATTCTGCGGACGCCGGCAGGTGACCAACCTTGATCGGGATATTCTGCAAATCCCCAAAGGGTTTGAAGGGGATTGGCAGTAATGCTTGGTGCGCTGACCCTGATCTTTACCTGCCAGCTGATTGGTGAGACCACGACACGCGCACTAGACTTGCCCCTGCCCGGCCCAGTCGCGGGAATGGTCCTGCTGTTCATCTACCTGGCAGTCAGGGGCGGCATCTCGGCCGATATGTCCCGCGTGGCAGATGGGCTGCTATCGCACCTTGCCCTTCTGTTTGTTCCCGCGGGCGTCGGGGTCATGCTGCACTTCCGGCTGCTAGGCGAAGAATGGCTGCCGATCGCGGTCGCTTTGATAGCAAGCACGGCCCTGACCATCGCCGTAACGGCCTGGGTCATGCACCTGCTCACCCGCAAGTCAGGAGATCAGCCTGATGGATGAGCTTCAAGAGGTCTGGGTTTATCTGAACACCACCCCACTGCTGCACCTGACGCTGACACTACTGGCGTTTCAGGGGGCAAATTGGCTGTTTCGCAAATGCGGGCGTACGCCTTTGCTGAACCCGGTGATGGTATCGGTCGTGGTTCTTGTCGCCTTCCTGCTGATCACTGGCACCAGCTACGGTGCCTATTTTGAAGGTGCGCAGTTCGTCCACTTCCTGCTTGGCCCGGCGACCGTTTGTCTGGCCATTCCGCTGTACCGTCAGTTCGAAAAGGTGCGCAAATCCGCGCTGGCCATTATGGCAAGCCTGTTTGTGGGCAGTCTGACGGCCATTGCCTCTGCCATCGGGATCGCAATGGCTCTTGGCGCCTCTCAGGCGACTTTGTCTTCCCTTGCGCCAAAATCCGTGACGGCCCCGGTCGCCATGGGCGTGACCGAACAGCTTGGCGGGCTGCCATCGTTGACGGCGGTTCTGGTGATCCTGACCGGCATTCTGGGGGCCATGATCGGGCCTGTCCTGCTGACAAAACTGGGCATTCGCAACGAAGCCGCCCGCGGATTTGCCATCGGTACGGCCAGCCACGGGATCGGAACCGCACGCGCCCTGCAGCTTGGCGAGGTTTCTGGCGCTTTTGCCGGACTGGCCATGGGGCTGAACGCGCTGGCGACGGCAATTTTGCTACCGCTGCTCTGGGGTCTGATTTTCTAGGGGAAACCCCTTCCCTTCCTGCCAATTCCCGTGTATGTGCGCGGCTTCAACCGGGCATACACCCTTGGAGGATGCCCACTTATTTAGGAGAATAGCTATGGCTGGTCAGATTCCTGACTTCAACGCCACGGTACGGACGGGGACAGGCAAGGGGGCCGCTCGTCAAGCACGCCGTGAAGAACTTGTCCCTGGTATCGTGTATGGCGGCGGCGCAGACCCGCTTCCGATCAACGTGAAATACAACGAGCTGTTTAAAGCTCTGAAAGACGGTCGCTTCCTTTCGACCCTGTGGAACCTGAAGGTCGAAGGCCAGGACGACGTGCGCGTCATCTGCCGCGGCGTTCAGCGTGACGTGGTAAAGGACCTGCCGACCCACGTTGATTTCATGCGCCTGAACCGTACCTCGCGCATCAACCTGTTCATTCCGGTTGAGTTCATCAACGAAGACGCAGCACCCGGCATCAAGAAGGGCGGCGTACTGAACACGGTTCGTCCGGAAGTCGAACTGAAAGTTACCGCAGGCGACATCCCCGAGAAGCTGGTTGCAGACCTGACCGGTCTGAATGTTGGCGACAACATCAACATCTCGGACATCGAACTGCCCGCAGGCTCGCGCCCGATGATCACCGACCGTGACTTCGTCATCGCGAACATCGCAGCGCCGTCTGGCCTGCGTTCGTCCGAGAACGAAGAAGGTGGCGAAGCCGAAGGCGAAGAAGCCGCAGCGGAAGAGACCGCAGAATAATCTGCTCTCTTTTACCGCAAGAAAAGATGGGGCCTTCGGGCCCCATTATACTTTCTGGAAACAGACAATCTGCCCACGGCTGGCCTTGGGACAATACCCAAACCCCTGCCCCGACAAGCGATCAAAGATTTGGCGCAGCGCATCTGGATCGTACTTGTTCGGATGAAGTTCCAGGATAATCAGGCGCAGAGTATCGGGCAGAGGCGCGTGGAAGAACTCTGTTTCAGCGCCCTCTACATCCGCCAACAACACAGTCGCCAACGTTTCGGCCAGCAGGCTTCCCAGCCCATAGGCCGTCACCGTGATTTCCCGCGCCTTAGGGTTTTCCGCCGCATCCAGCGACGCGGCCCAGAAAGCGGGTGTCAGAAAAAACTGACAGGTTCCGCCGGGCACCGGACTGTCCAGAACCGCACCATTCAAAACGGTCACACCCTGCATCTGGTTTGCCTCCAGATTGGCTTTGATCACCGGGATCAACTCGGGGTTGGGCTCAACCGTCGTCACGGCCTCTGGCCCGACGATCCGCGCAGCCTGCACAGCCAAATAGCCAAGCCCCGTGCCTAGTTCTAGAACCCGGTCCTCAGCAACCAAATGGGCCTTCAGCGCGGCAGCCTCTTGCCCTTCGTACCGGCCCTCTGACAGGGCGGCCTCAATCTTGGGCGTCAGAAGAGCCTTGGGAATCTCTAGCGCAACGCCTTGCAGCTTAAAACTTAATCCTCGTGACACGGTGGAAATGCGCCCAGTAGTTCTATCTGATTTACCTATAATCCCCGTTCGCGCTAAGAACAGCAACGAGGCAATCAAAGTTTGAGGACTATTCGTTGAAACTGTTCATCGGATTGGGAAATCCGGGCGCCAAATACGCCCGTAACCGACACAATATCGGCTTCATGGCGCTTGACCGCATTGCCGAGGACCACGGCTTTTCCCCTTGGCGCAGCAAATTTCAGGGGCTATTCAGCGAGGGCCGTCTGGGCAGCGAAAAGGTGATCCTGCTCAAGCCGGAAACCTTTATGAACCGCTCGGGCCAATCGGCGGGTGAAGCGATGCGGTTCTTTAAGCTGGAACCCGAGGATCTGATCGTCTTCCATGACGAGCTTGATCTCGCCCCCGGCAAGTGCCGCTACAAACAGGGTGGCGGTCACGCGGGCCATAACGGGTTGCGGTCGATCCATGGGCACGTGGGCGAAGCCTATGGTCGCGTGCGCCTTGGCATCGGGCATCCGGGGCACAAGGACAAAGTTGCGTCTTATGTGCTGAACGACTTTCCAAAGGCCGATCAGGACTGGCTGGACGATCTGATCCGCGGCATCAGCGATGGCGCCGCAGAACTGGCGCAAGGTGACACCGGCCGCTTCATGAACGCGGTTGCGTTGCGCGTGGCCCCGCCCCGCAGTTCGACCAGCAAACCGGCCAAGACCACCAAACCGAAAGAGCCGAAACCAGAGTCCGAAGATACGCGCAGCCCGATGCAGAAACTGATGGATAAGTTCAAATGAGCTTCAAGAAAGAACCCGCCGTAAACGTTCTGGGCAGTGAATTGATGCCCTGTTCGACAAGTCCGATGACAGGATTCTTCCGCGACGGGTCCTGCAACACCTGCGCCGAAGATCAGGGCAGCCACACGGTCTGCGTCGTTCTGACCGAAGAGTTTCTGGCAATGTCGAAGTATCTGGGCAACGACCTGTCCACCCCACGGCCAGAGTTCAGGTTTCCCGGGTTGAAGGCTGGGGATCGCTGGTGCCTATGTGCCAGTCGCTTCCTTCAAGCCCACCAAGAAGGCTGCGCGCCGCGCGTCGATCTGGAATCGACCCATCAACGTGCCTTGGACGTAGTTCCTTTGGAAATCTTGGAAGCCTACAAGCTGTAGCCTAGTTGCCCTGCTTCGAAAGCAGCGTTTCATCGAACAGGTCGTCGATGAACAGGCTTAGCAGCTGTGCACGCCCGCTAACCCCTGCTTTCTTGTAAATCGCATTGGTCTGCGCCTTGACCGTCCCTTCCGAGGTCTTCCGCATCTCGGCAATCTCGGCGGTGCTGAGCCCCTTGATGGAAAACAACGCGACGTCTTTCTCGGCCTTCGTCAGGCCCCATTCGGTGAACCTGTCGGTCAACAACTCCATGAACGCGCCCGAGGCGACACGCAGTTGTTCTTCGACACGGGCGTTGTCGCGCATCATGTGTCGCAGCAGGATTGTGCCCATGACCAAGCCCAGAAGAAGCCCCAGGGCCGCCCCTATTTCAAGAAGTTCAAGGAATTGCCACGCAACCGGGGCAATGGGCAGTGCCAAGACAGAGATCAGCATATTCGCGATCAGGAAGCCGGCGCACAGCCCCTGCAGCGCAAGGATCGCAATTATTCCTGCGCTTTTACCCACGCTGCCACCTTGTCCTTAAATCAGCCGCATTGAGGCGACCAGTTCCCCGATCTGCCGCTGTCCACTTAGTCGTCGGGCTCGTCGGGTTCATCCGGCTCATCGGGCTCATCGGGTTCATCAGGCTCATCAGGTTCGTCGGACTCATCCGGCTCGTCAGGTTCGTCGGGCTCGTCATCATAGCTGTCGTCGTACTCGTCATCATCATAGCCACTGCCGTAGTCCTCGCCCGAGTCTTCCCCGTCTTCGCTACCGGAACCAGAGTTCTGATTGCCGCTGCCGCCACTTGGCGGCGAAATCAGAACTATACTGTTGCCGTCATCATCCGAAGAAACAACGCGCCAGATGTCGCGCAGCACATGTCCGGTTCTCGGGTTGAAAACCGTTTCGCGCTCTAGCTTACCGTTGTTGGAGACAACTCGGACCCTGCCCAAAAGCGTCCGGGAAAGCCGCTCAATCTCAAAGCCCTGCTTATTAAGCTGCTGGACGATCAGAGACTGCGGCGACTGCTCTTGCGCCAGCAAGGTCGCAGGAGTGCAGGTTAGGAACAGGGCTGTTAATACATTGCGCATTGGTTCAGGTCTCCGACCAGCCCAAGATACCCGGGCCAGCCAATGATGCAAATCGGCCTTCGATCAGCCTTAGACAACCGACAATCATGATCAACATTCGCAGCGAAGAATGTCGATCAGTTCCTGTCATGTATCCAAGCGGGTGTGGGTTTGGCATCAGCGCCTTACGATATCGCAACACACTTGTTGGCTCCCCCACAGCGCCACGAGCATCACTTTGCCAAAGGTTTTGGGTTTCGCCAATAAACCAAAGGAAAAGGCGCCTAAACTGCGGTTTAGACGCCTTTGAATTAGATTATCAACGCTGGCTTACTCGAAATCGCCCATATCGAAACCAAGCGCGCGGGCGACGGTGAAGATGTCCTTGTCGCCACGACCACACAAGTTCATGCAGATCAGGTGATCTTTCGGCAGTGTCGGCGCGATCTTGGCGACATGCGCCAGGGCGTGGCTGGGTTCCAGCGCGGGGATGATCCCCTCGGTCTGACACAGCAGCTGGAAGGCATCCAGCGCTTCACGGTCCGTGATCGAAACATATTCGGCGCGGCCGATATCGTGCAGCCAGGAATGTTCTGGCCCGATGCCCGGATAATCAAGACCAGCAGAGATCGAATGGCCCTCAAGAATCTGCCCGTCGTCATCCTGAAGCAGGTAGGTGCGGTTGCCGTGCAGAACGCCCGGACGACCGCCGGTCAGCGAAGCGCAGTGCTCCATCTTCTCGTTCACGCCTTTGCCGCCCGCTTCGACGCCGATGATCCGAACATCCTTGTCATCGAGGAACGGGAAGAACAGGCCCATCGCATTCGAGCCACCGCCAATCGCTGCGATCAGCGTGTCGGGCAAACGGCCTTCGGCCGCCAGCATCTGCTGTTTGGCTTCTTTACCGATGATGGCTTGGAAATCGCGAACCATGGCCGGGTACGGGTGCGGACCAGCCACGGTGCCGATGCAGTAGAACGTGTCGCGCACGTTGGTCACCCAATCGCGCAGCGCGTCGTTCATTGCGTCTTTCAGCGTGCCACGTCCCGAGGTGACCGGAATGACTTCGGCACCCAAAAGGCGCATACGGAAGACGTTGGGGGCCTGACGCTCTACGTCATGGGCACCCATGTAGACGACACACTTCAGACCAAACTTCGCACAGACGGTCGCTGTGGCCACGCCATGCTGCCCTGCCCCGGTTTCCGCGATGATCCGGGTCTTACCCATGCGGCGCGCCAGCAGGATCTGACCCAGCACGTTGTTGATCTTGTGGGCGCCGGTGTGGTTCAGTTCGTCCCGCTTCAGGTAGATCTTGGCGCCGCCCAGATGCTCGGTCAGACCGGGGGCATAGTACAGCGGGCTGGGGCGGCCGACATAGTGCTCCCACAGGTCGTCCATCTCAGCCCAGAAGCTGTCGTCGGTCTTGGCCTTTTCGTATTCTTCTTCAAGGCTCAGGATCAGAGGCATCAGGGTTTCACTGACAAAGCGGCCACCGAAATCGCCGAACCGGCCGTTTTCATCTGGGCCAGTCATAAAGCTGTTGAATAGGTCGTTCATCTTTTTATCCTTCTAGAACCCAAATTCGCTCTTAAGCATCTCAAAGAGTTCCTGAGCCGATTCTTCGCTGAATTGTAGTGTTTGGCTTAGCTTCTCAGGATTGTCCCGTTCCGCCGACCCGTAGGTGTTTAACTGAAGGATGCGCCGCCCGCCATTCTCTTCAACCATGTATCTACACACCAACTGGGTCGGGTGCAGGGCCTTGATCGAACGATCGTCCTTTTCAAGCTTAGTTACTAGAGCCAATTCAGCCTCCTTGCGCAGCCTCGATGAAGGCCGCGATCATATCGCTATCTTTTTGCCCCGGTGCGCTTTCCACACCCGAGGAGACATCTACTTGTTGTGCGCCCGTCCGGCGGGCGGCTTCGCCGACGTTGTCCGGGGTCAGACCACCGGCCAGCATCCACGGTTTTGTCCAGTATTTGCGTCCTGCCAGAAGTGTCCAGTCAAAGGACAGGCCATTGCCCCCCGGCAGGTCCGCGTTCTTTGGCGGTTTCGCGTCGATCAGCAACTGGTCAGCCACCGGCATATAGGCGTCAATCTGTGCCAGATCCTCGGCGTCGGCAATACCGACGGCCTTCATCACTGGCAGTCCGTAACGCTCTTTCACCTCGGCAACGCGCGCCGGGGTTTCCTTGCCGTGAAGCTGCAGCATATCGACGGGCACCTTTGCGGTGATTTCGTCCAGCAGTGCGTTATCGGCATTCACAACCAAGGCCACCTTGGCCACGCCTACGGGAACCTCTGCCGCTAATTCTGCAGCCAGTTCGATCGAAACATTCCGAGGCGACTTCGGGAAGAATACAAATCCAACATAGGCTGCGCCTGCATCCACTGCGGCGGCCACATGGTCGGGCGTCGACAGCCCACAAATCTTTACCCGAATATTGTTCATGCAGGCTGATTTAGCCCGCCTTGGGGCTATCCTCAAGCAAAGCCAGCACTTCGTCCTGATCTTCCTGCTTGGATTTCTTCAAACGGCGCAATTCACGTTCCATCTTGCCCGCGTCACGCTTGGCACGGCTGGCTTCGGCGCGGTGCCGATGTTCGCGCATCCATTCCCACACGAAACCGACCAGCAGGCCGGCGATCAGACCGCCAATCACCACAACGAAAAGCGGCAGTTCGATCTGCCACGCGATCCCTGAGAACACCGCCATCTGCTTTGGCAGCAACGTCAGAGTGACCATCTGGCGATTTGCCAGAGCAAGGGTCAGCAGGCACAGCGCAAGCACTGCGAGGAAAAAATACTTGAGATAGCGCATTGGGTGCGTCCCGTTAGTTGCCGTTCAGGCGATCCCGAAGGAGTTTACCTGTCTTGAAGAAAGGCACGCTTTTGGCTTCGACTTCAACCGATTCACCGGTCCGGGGGTTGCGACCCGTGCGCGCATCGCGCTGTTTGACCGAAAAAGCGCCAAAGCCGCGCAATTCCACGCGGTCGCCGTTCGACATGGCGTCGATAATCTCTTCAAAGATCGTATTCACGATACGCTCGACATCGCGCTGATACAGATGGGGATTTTCGTCTGCGATTTTCTGGATCAATTCCGACCGGATCATTGGTCCGTCACCCTCCCGTAATATGCCGCGCCTTTGTGGTGCGATGCTTGAAATTATGCCGTTCAATATAGGCTGATTTCTTCGGCGCTCAAAGAGAAAGCCTTTGAAAACCCGTGAAATATTCGACTGTTCCGGGTTTCCCAACCCGCCAAAGTCACCTTGCTGACGCCACAAAGCCCGATTGCCGCGACTGCGAAAGCCAAGCTGTGACTTTACGACTTTACGATTCGCGAAAGAAAAGCCCCGCCGGTTGGCGGGGCTTTCCAATAGATTTCAGCGGGTCGCTTATTCGTCGCCTTTGAGCGCGGCACCCAGGATATCGCCAAGCGATGCACCCGAGTCCGAAGAGCCGTACTGTTCGACCGCTTCTTTCTCTTCCGCGATTTCGCGTGCCTTGATCGACAGGCCCAGACGGCGGGTCTTGGAGTCGATGTTGGTGACGCGAACGTCGACTTTGTCGCCAACGCCAAAGCGCTCGGGGCGCTGGTCTGCGCGGTCGCGCGACAGGTCCGAACGACGGATGAAGGACTTCATGCCTTCGTATTCGACTTCGATACCGCCGTCTTCGATCGCAGTGACCTCAACGGTGATGATCGAGCCGCGCTTCACGCCGCCAGTTGCTTCAGCGAACTTGTCGCCGCCCAGAGCTTTGACCGACAGGCTGATGCGCTCTTTGTCGGTGTCCACTTCGGTGACAACGGCCTTGACCATGTCGCCTTTGCGGTAGTTCTGGATCGCGTCTTCGCCACGCTCTTCCCACGACAGGTCGGACAGGTGAACCATGCCGTCGATGTCGTTGTCCAGGCCGATGAACAGACCGAATTCGGTGATGTTCTTGACCTCGCCCTCGACCTCGGTGCCCTCGGGGTTGTTCTCGGCGAACACTTCCCACGGGTTGCGCATGGTCTGCTTGAGACCCAGGGAGACGCGACGCTTGGTGCTGTCGATTTCCAGAACCATGACTTCGACTTCCTGAGAGGTCGAAACGATTTTGCCCGGGTGGACGTTTTTCTTGGTCCAGGACATTTCGGAAACGTGAACCAGACCTTCGACGCCCGGCTCCAGCTCAACAAATGCACCGTAGTCGGTGATGTTGGTGACGCGGCCCATGTGGGTCGATTCCAGCGGGTACTTGGCTTCAACAGCATCCCACGGATCGGCCTGCAGCTGTTTCATGCCAAGGCTGATGCGGTGGGTTTCTTTGTTGATCTTGACGACCTGAACCTTGACGGTTTCGCCGATCGACAGGATTTCCGACGGGTGGTTTACACGGCGCCATGCCATGTCGGTGACGTGCAGCAGGCCGTCAACGCCGCCCAGGTCAACGAACGCACCGTATTCGGTGATGTTCTTGACAACGCCTTCAACTGCCATGCCTTCGGACAGGTTGCCGATGACTTCAGCACGCTGTTCGGCACGCGACTCTTCCAGGATTGCGCGACGCGAAACAACGATGTTGCCACGACGACGGTCCATTTTCAGGATCTGGAACGGCTGCTTCAGACCCATCAGCGGGCCAGCGTCACGTACGGGGCGTACGTCAACCTGCGAGCCGGGCAGGAACGCAACTGCGCCACCCAGGTCGACAGTGAAGCCGCCTTTGACGCGACCGAAGATGGCGCCTTCGACGCGCTCTTCGTCTGCGTATGCTTTTTCCAGACGGTCCCAAGCTTCTTCACGGCGGGCTTTTTCACGGCTGATAACCGCTTCGCCACGGGCGTTTTCAACGCGGTCGAGGTAAACCTCTACTTCGTCGCCAACAGCCACTTCCGGTGCTTCACCAGGGTTTGCGAATTCTTTGAGGTCAACGCGGCCTTCCATTTTGTAGCCTACGTCGATGATGGCTTGGCCAGCTTCGACTGCGATGACTTTACCTTTGACAACCGAACCTTCGTCCGGAGTGTCGATTTCGAAGCTTTCTGCTAGGAGGGCTTCGAATTCCTCCATCGATGTGTTTTGAGCCATGTGGTCTCAGTTTCCTTTACTAACATTTTTGCGGGCCGAGCGGTTGTCTCCGCCGGTCTTGGTTTCATTGCGTCCGGGGCCGGTTTTCCAAGGGCAGCAGTCGCGGTGAAAAACACAAACAAGAAGGGCCAGAGGTCATCCTCGGGCCCTGCTCACCGCGCCTGCGACTCTTAACGGTCGTCAGACAGGCGCGCGTATATGTTGTTTCGGTCAAGTTTGCAAGGGTATCTCGCGGATCGACGTCACCCGTAACGTTCCGGTCCGATCCATTGAACCTCATCATAGCGGTCGCCGTGAGCCCAGCCAATTGGCAGTGCCGCCTCAATCGCGGTTAAGTCAGAGGCGCTTAGTTGAAGCTCCGCCCCCCGCAGGCATTCCTGGAAGTGTTTCAGCGAGCGGCTGCCGGGGATCGGCAGGATATGGTCGCCTTTGGCCAGCAACCAGCCGGTTGCCAGTGCTGCAGCGGGCTCTCCCATCTCTTTTGCGAGCTTGCGCAATCTGTCGGTGGCCTTGATGTTGGCGTCGAAATTCGGCTGAACAAAGCGCGGATTATTAGACATGAAAGCCAGCTGTGACGCCGTTTCGAAGCTAACCGGCGCATCGGTCAGCAAAGAACGCCCGACCGGCGAAAAGGCGACGAGTGTCACGCCAAGTTCAGCGCAGGTTTGCACCAGCCCCAGCTCTGGCGAACGCGTTTGCAGGGAATATTCCGATTGAACGGCGGCGACCGGGTGAACGGCATGGGCCCTGCGCAGACTAGAGGGCGCGATCTCGGAAAAGCCGAAACGGGCGATTTTCCCGGACTTCACGAAGCCCGCGAGAGTCTCGGTAACCTCTTCAATTTCAAATCGCTTGTCGCGGCGGTGCACGTAGAAAAGATCGATCTGCTCGATCCCCATCCGTGCAAGGCTTTTGTCGATTTCTTCCGCAAGATGGGCCGGGTCGTTGGACAGCATACGGTTGCCGTCACTATCGCGCGTGATTGCGGCTTTGGTCGCGATTTTAAACTCCGCACGAGCATTTGGGTTCTTCGCCAAATAGGACCCGATCCATTGCTCTGACCGACCTAAACCATAGACATTGGCGGTGTCGATGTGATCGACGCCCTGCTCGCGCAGCATATCCAGCATTTCATGTGCGGCGTCTTCGGTGGTTTTGCCGTAAAAATCAGAGAACGACATGGCGCCATAGCCAATGCCGGTTACCTCGGGACCATCTGCGCCCAACTTACGTTTCTGCATCGTCATCCCTTTATTCTTACCTGGATCGCTGCAATCGCTGCGGAAATTGCGGCTTCGATATTCATCGAAGTGGTGTCAATGAGAACCGCGTCGTCCGCGGGTTTCAGCGGAGCTGTGGCGCGTTCGCTGTCACGGGCATCACGTTCTTGCAGATCCGCAAGGACTTGCGCCAGCGTGATGTCATGGCCTTTTTCGGTAAGCTCTAGAAAACGGCGCTCTGCCCGGACCTCATCGCTGGCCGTGACATACAGCTTTGCATTGGCATTCGGACAAATCACGGTTCCGATGTCGCGACCGTCAAGAACAGCCCCGCCAGCACGACGGGCAAACGCCCGCTGAAAATCCACCAAAGCGGCCCGCACCTGCGGATCAGCGGCAACTTTGCTGGCGGCCTGGGCGACATCTGGGGTGCGCAGGTCATCACGGTCGATATCTGCCGCCGCCAGAGACTGCGCCGCTTCCAACGCAGCTGCGCCGTTCAAAGTTTTACGTCCTACCGCGCGATACAGCAGTCCTGTGTCGAGATGAGCGAAACCGAAATGGGCGGCAACCGCTTTGGATATGGTCCCCTTGCCCGCTGCGGCGGGCCCATCAATGGCAACTGTAAAAGCTTCATGCATCTTTTCTTTGTTTCCGACGAAGTAAGGCGCGAACACAAATTGCCACGAGCAAAAGTCCCATGGCAATTGTCGTCAAAGTGGATTTCGCGACGGTGACGCCGCTGGCTTTTGCAACAATCTCTGTGGTGAGGTCAGTGGGGTCAAGGCGCAACATCTGTGCAACAAGCGCGTTTTCCCAGAGGTCGGTGATGGTCACCGCCCCACACAAAAGCACGGAAATCAGGCGGAGCGGTTTTGGCACCCCACCAAGCTGGTGCCATAGCGCAAAACCAAGCATCAGCCCTAGAAGCGGTGGGTAGATCAGATCAAACTTGTGCTGCGTCGACAGGTAGAACGCGCGACCCTCTGGTGACAGAGCAACTAGAAACGCTTGGGCATCGTCGTAACTGTACCCACCGGGCCGCATGTCGAACGGCGTCTGTCCGCCGGCAGCTTCCGCAATCAAGGGAAGCGACCAAAAGACCATCACCAGATAAACGCCAAGCGTGACCGCAACCAGAATCCAGAAGCTGCGGCGACTAAAGATCATGCCGAGGTACGCACCAGCTGCGCGCCCAGTTTCTCCATCAACGGCTCGAACACTGGGAAAGAGGTCGCAATCGGGCCCGCGTCATCGACGCTGACCGGTTCTTTCGAGGCCATGCCCGCGCACATGAAGGACATGGCGATACGGTGGTCCAGACGAGCCTCGGCCGTGGCGCCACCCGGCAGACCGCCGGGGCCCATGCCGTGCACGATCAGCGTGTCTTCGTCTTCCTCGATGGTAGCGCCGTTGGCTTCCAGCCCGCGCGCCATGGCGTCGATGCGGTCGCTTTCCTTGACGCGCAGTTCCTTGACGCCCTTCATCACGGTCTTGCCCTCGGCATAGCAGGCAACGACTGACAGGATCGGGTATTCGTCGATCATGGACGGGGCGCGTTCTGGCGGAACCTCGATCCCCTTCATGTTGGGCGAGAACTTGGCGCGCAGATCGGCAACAGGTTCGCCGCCCTCTTCACGTTCGTTTTCATAGGTCAGGTCAGCGCCCATCTCGCGCAGCGTGGTGAACAGGCCAGCGCGGGTCGGGTTCAGGCCGATATTCGGGATCAGTACGTCAGAGCCTTCGACGATCAGCGCCGCGCAGACCGGGAAAGCCGCACTGGACGGGTCGCGAGGGACCGTGATGGTCTGCGGCTTCAGCTCTGGCTGGCCTTTCAGGGTGATCACACGGCCTTCGTCGGTGTTCTCGACCGTGATGTCGGCACCAAAGCCGGCCAGCATACGTTCGGTATGGTCGCGGGTGGCTTCCTTCTCGATCACAACGGTGTCGCCGGCCACGTTCAGGCCAGCCAGAAGGACCGCCGATTTCACCTGTGCAGACGGCATGGGCACGGTATAGCGCACGGCCACAGGATCGGCAGCGCCGACGATGGTCATCGGCAAACGGCCACCTTTGCGCCCATAGGATTGCGCACCGAACAGCGCGACAGGATCGGTGATCCGGCCCATCGGGCGAGACCGCAGCGAGGCATCGCCGGTAAAGGTCGCAGTGATATCAGAGGTCGCCATGCAGCCCATGATCAGGCGCACACCGGTACCAGAGTTACCGCAATCGATGACATTTTCGGGCTCGGCGAACCCGCCGACGCCCACGCCATTGACCGTCCACTCGCCTTCGCCGTGGTGGGTCACTTCGGCGCCAAAGGCACGCATCGCCTTGGCAGTATCCAGAACGTCGTCGCCTTCTAGCAGGCCAGAGATCTTGGTCTCACCCACGGTCAGCGCGCCAAGGATCAGCGACCGGTGGCTGATCGACTTGTCGCCCGGCACAAGGGCTGTGCCCTTCAGCGGCCCGCATTTGCGAGAGGTCATCGGGATCGGGTCACCGTGGCTGGACATGGGCGTTCCTTCACTTCGTGTTAGCGCCCGAAGGATTAGCCAATCCCGCCCGGAGCGTCCACAGTGAAATCAGCCCTCGCGTTCACCCAGCCAAATCTCGGGGTTGTCGACGGCGATCTGGCGGAAGACCTCTTCGCCCAATGCATTGCGTAGACGAAAGCAAACGGCGCGCTCCGACAGCTTCTCTTGCCGGGTCATATAGAAGTCGGATCCGAACAATACCCGGGATCGCAGGCGTTCCCCCTCTTCATCGTCACTAAGCAGGAACAGGCGCAGGAAGGGGATGTAATCGTCGAAGTGGAACAGGGTATAGGAAATGTCCGTCCACAGGTTCGGATGGTTGCCCGAACCGATCATCTTGCGGATCTGGACCTGCCAGTTGTCTTTGCCCGCAGGTGCCTTTCCATCGGCATAGGCTTTCCAGTCACCCTGCCCGCCGAAATGCGCCAAGCAAATCCGCAGATCTGGAAACTTGCGCATCACGGGGACATAGGCGCGCGGTTCGGTATAGCGGTTGGCAGAATGGTCAGAGACCCATTTGCCCTGCACCCCGCCGCGCGAGCAATGGGTCATCACGGGGCGGTTTAGCTTTTCGACGACCGGGTAGACTTTATTCATCAGCACATGGTGGTCCGGCGCAAAGCCCATGCGGGGATAGATCTTCAATCCGCGGAAATGCAGGTCTTCCAGTGCGCGCACCCCTTCTTCGGCGCTACCGGGGGCCATTGGGTTGACCGTTGCAAAGGGGATCACCGTGCCAAGGTGGTCGGGGTGCATCGCCAGCCTGTTCAATTCGTCATGCTGTTCGCGCTGGCTGACCGGGACCGGCCCATAGTCGATGTTGCGCATATCCATCGGCAACACCACGAACCGCGTGTTCGAGGGATAGTGCTTTTTCACCTGCTCAAGCACGGCTTGCTGCGAGGTTCGCGCGGCCTCTTTCTGGAACTGGTAAAGCCGGTCGACCTTATCCGCGATCGGGTGCTGACCCAGCAACCGCGCTAGCCCGGCTAACCCTTTGATCAGGAACGGGGCACGTTTGAACAACCGCAGGAAAACATACGGGTAATCCCGCGGGACATGCTCGCTGGTGAAGGTATGGATGTGGCAGTTGGTAATGCGAATTTCTGGCAATCTGGACATGAAATACTCCGTCGGAAATCACCAACAGAGTACACGTTCAGCGCGAGTCGCGCATCCCTACTTGCGCCGGAATGTCAGATAATGCGGGGTCCGGCCTTCGCGCAGGGCTTTCTGCTCGTAACGCGTGGAAATCCAATCATCCCAAGGGTTTCGCCAATCCTCTGGGCCTTCTGCCAGCCATTCGAACCCGTGGCGCGGCACCTGTTCTAGTGTCTGGCGGACATAGTCGGGAATGTCAGTCGCCACGCGAAAGATCGAGCCGGGCTTCAGCACGCGCGCCAGCGGTTCCAGATGTTCGGGCGTCACAAAACGGCGACGGTGGTGGCGCTTTTTCGGCCACGGGTCGGGATACAGCAGGAACGCCTTCGAGATCGAGGCATCGGGAAGCACGTCGAACATGTCGCGGACGTCGCCGGGGTGGATGGCGACGTTTTCGACATTCGCTTCGCGCAGTTTGCCCAGCAACATGGCGACACCGTTAATGAAAGGCTCGCACCCGATGATGCCCACATCGGGGTTCTGCACGGCTTGATGAACCATATGCTCACCACCGCCAAAACCGGTTTCCAGCCAGATCTCGCGGTCGCCAAAAAGCGCCTTCAGGTCCAATGGCTTACGGTCCGGGTTTTCCTCCCAGGTGACGCCTTCGGGCGTGTACTCTTTCAGGTCGGTTTCCAGATATTCCTTCTGGCTGTCGCGCAGGGTCTTACCCTTAAAACGGCCATAGAAGTTGCGCCACGGGGCGCCCGAGGGGTGTTTATCATCAGCGGTCATGGGCGCGATTTAGCCGGGAATTAGCCGATACACAATCCGTACAGACCGCGTACAGAACCTGTACATACGCTTGTACGGCCCGCAAACCCCGGCCCAAAGCCGGTGATTTTCGATTTTTTGCGCGGATTTGGCGTTCAATTGCGTTAACCTGAGCATCGGCAATGACGAGCCACCCGCCAGCCCGATGGGCAGGTCAGAACTCTGCGAAGGAAGACAAGATGGGAGAGATCGTTGGAATTGTCGCAGGCCAAAGCGGCGGTGGCGGAGGTGGCAGCAGCGCGCCCCCGCCTGCGGACTGGGGCGGGTTTGGCGCCTCGGACCCGATGAGCCTGCTGATGGTTGGGGCCGTGGCGGCGGTTGGGATTTATATTTTCTTCCTACGCTAAGCGCGGACCCGTAGGATGGGTGCTCTGCACCCATCGTCCCCCAATTGCACCGGCAGATGATGGGTGCAGAGCACCCACCCTACGGATCAGGCACCCCAAAACGAAAACGCCCGGCGCTTGGCCGGGCGTTTCTTTTATCAGATGGCTTTCTTCAGCGTGTCGACCAGATCTGTCGCTTCCCAGCTAAAGCCACCGTCCGCGTCGGGTGCGCGGCCGAAGTGGCCGTAGGCGGCGGTGCGTTCAAAGATGGGTTTGTTCAGTTGCAGATGCTCGCGGATGCCGCGCGGTGTCAGGTCCATGACCTGTGCGACGGCTTTCTCAATTTCAGCTTCAGGCACTTTGCCGGTGCCATAGGTGTCGACATAGATCGACAGCGGCTTGGCCACGCCGATGGCGTAGGACAGCTGCAGGCAGCAGCGGTCGGCCAGACCGGCCGCCACGATGTTCTTCGCCAGATAGCGCGAGGCATAGGCCGCCGAACGGTCAACCTTGGTCGGGTCTTTGCCCGAGAAGGCACCGCCACCGTGGGGCGCGGCCCCACCATAGGTATCGACGATGATCTTGCGACCGGTCAGGCCTGCGTCACCATCAGGGCCGCCAATGACGAACTTGCCGGTGGGGTTCACGTGCCAAACGGTGTTGCCGGTGATCCAGCCCTCTGGCAGTTCTTCGCGGATATAGGGTTCGACGATCTCACGCACGTCACCCGAGGACAGCTCTGGGTCCAGATGCTGGGTCGACAAAACGATCGAGGTCACCTCGACCGGTTTGCCATTTTCATAGCGGACCGACAGCTGCGATTTGGCGTCCGGGCCCAGCTTGGGCTCGACGCCCGATTTACGGACCTCGGCCAGACGGCGCAGGATCGCGTGGGAATAAAGGATCGGGGCGGGCATCAACGCGTCGGTTTCATTCACCGCATAGCCAAACATGATACCCTGGTCACCGGCGCCTTCATCTTTGTTGGCAGCCGCATCAACGCCCTGCGCGATGTCGGCGGATTGGGCGTGCAGGTAGTTATCTACATTCATGTTGGCCCAGTGAAAGCCTTTTTGCTCGTACCCAATGTCCTTCACGCATGCGCGCGCGATATCCTCGACGCGCTCGATGACAGAACCGGGGCCGCGGACTTCGCCGCCGATAACAACACGGTCGGTGGTGGCAAAGGTCTCACACGCGACGCGGGCATAGGGGTCTTCGGACAGGAAAGCGTCCAGAACGGCGTCGGAAATGCGGTCGCAGACCTTATCCGGGTGGCCCTCTGACACGGATTCAGAGGTAAAAATATAGTTCTGACGGGACATGAAAAGTGCTCCATTAGGGTTATCCCCGCCACGTCAGGAAGCCGTTGTGGCGGTTTGTTCAAGCGGGCTTACGCGCGTGTTAGCACGCGGTCAATGGGGATATAGGCGCGCACGGTAAAGAAGCACGCCATAAAGGGCAAAAAGCAGCAAAATACCGGGTAAATTGCCGGTTTTCGCATAGATCGTTTCCGGAAGCGCCCCCGGCAACGTGGCGTCAAAGTATCCGCGGGTCTTCAGATCAAGCCGTTCACGAACATTGCCATGCGCATCAATCATGGCCGAGATACCCGTGTTGGCGGCGCGAACGGCGGGCAGGCCTTGCTCGATTGCGCGCAGGCGGGTCTGTGCCAGATGCTGGCGCGGCATGACGCTGTCCCCGAACCACGCGTCATTGGTCAGGTTGGCGATCCATGAGGGACGCCCGTTGTTGGAGCCTGCGTCCTGCGGGAAGATCGCCTCGTAGCAGATCAGGGGACGGGCGACGCCAAGGGGACCAAGGTCAAGCACCTGTCCGCGCGGACCGTGGCTGTAGCCGTTGCCGGCCTCGGCGGCGAAATTGCCGATGCCAAGAAGGTCATCCAGAACTGCGCCATAGGGGGTGTATTCGCCAAAGGGCACAAGGCGGGCCTTGTCGTAGGTGGCGGTGACCTGCCCCCCTGCCCCGATCACGGCAAGGCTGTTGTAAAGGCGCTCTCCCTTGCGGCGCTGCACGCCGAACATCACGGGGGTATCGTTGGACGCCGCCGCCATCATCTTCATCGCCGGGGCCTTGTCGCCAAGACCATAGGCGACGGCGGTTTCCGGCCAGATGATAAGGTCTGGACTGGGGCCCTCGACGGGTGCCTCGGTCAGGGTTAGTTGGAGGTCAAAGAAATCACGGACATAGTCCGGGTCCCATTTGAGGTGCTGCGCGGCGTTTGGTTGGACGACGCGGAAGGTCAGGTCAGTGTCAGGTGCCGGTTGGGTTTCACGCAACAGGCCGAACCCCGCCAAGGCAAGTGCTGGTACCAGAGCCAGCCCCGACACGACAAGGTGGCGGTGCAGCGTCAGAAGCGCGGCAGGGATCAGACAGGTGACAAGGGCAAGCCCATAGGGCCCAACCAGCGCCGCCCCCTGCGCCACCGGCGTATCCAGCCAAATCGCGCCAAGCGGTGCCCACGGAAAACCCGTAAACACATAGGCGCGACCAAGGTCCGTCAGGGGCAGCGCAATCGCCAGCGCCCACAGGCGCGCAGTGCGGTCTTGGCCTGCAACAAAGCCCAAGGCCGCAGCGGCGGCCCAGAACAGCGCGATCCCTGCGGACATGGCGAATAGCGCGAATGGCGCCATCCAGCCATGCCGGGCGGCATCGACGAAGAAGGGCATGACGATCCAGTGGTGCGTCGCCGCGATATAGCCAAGCCCAGCCCACCAGCCCAAGCCTATGGCCCGGCGCAGGTTCGGGGCCGAGGCGATAAGGTGAAACATCCCCGCCAGCGCCAGCACCGTTACCGGCCACAGGCCAAACGGTGCCTGACCGAAAGAGACCAAGGCCCCACAGACCAATGCCAGCGCCGGAGCGCTAGTCAGGGTCCGCCTAAGGCGCGATGCTTCAGCTGTCTGCGGCACCTGACTTTGGGTCCATCTCTTTGGGAAAGCGCACGCGCATCCGCTTGATCCGGCGCGGGTCGGCGTCGAGGATTTCGAATTGGGCACCTGCGGGGTGAGGAATGATCTCTCCGCGCACGGGGACGCGACCGACCATCACGAAAACCAGACCGCCAAGTGTGTCGATGTCTTCGTCTTCATCCTCGGCCAGTTTGATGCCGGTTTCGGCCTCGAACTCGTCCAGTGGGGTCTTGGCCTGCACAAGGTAGGATCCCGATTTCTCACGGATCCACGTCAGGGCTTCGTCCACATCATGTTCGTCTTCGATCTCGCCGATGACCTGCTCGATCAGGTCCTCGATTGTCACCAGACCATCAACCCCACCGTATTCGTCGATCACCAGCGCCATGTGCATCCGCTCTTTCTGCATCTTCTGCAGAAGGACACCAATCGGCATCGACGGCGGCACATAAAGCAACGGACGCAACATGACGGTCACGTCGAACTTAGAGCCCTTGCCATTGAAGCCGTGCTTCAGCGCAAAGTCTTTCAGGTGGATCATGCCAAGCGGCGTATCCAGTGTTCCGTCGAAGACGGGCAAACGGCTCATCCCGCTTTCACGGAATACATTGACCAGCTCTTCCTTGCCGATCTCGCCGGGGACCGAGACGATCTCGACCTTTGGAATGGCGACATCTTCGACCCGCATGCGGTGCAGGTTGCCCATGCCCAAGGGCTGCGGCTGGCCGGCCACCGGTTCGGGTGCCGCCTCTTCAGGATCGGTTTGGGGGGTGCCTGAAAACTTGTGACGCAGGCGTTTTAACAACCCGGTTGCGTTCTGCTCAGATTCTGACTGCGCGCTTTGCGCCGCGATAGAAGACCCGTCGGCCTCGGAATTCATCTCTTTCACCATGTTGCGGGGATCAAACTGTCCCCAGACTATTCATATGGGTTGCCAATCCCCAAGGATGCAAGGATTTCAACCTCTAAACCTTCCATTAGTGATGCATCTTTTGGTCGAATGTGGTCGAAACCCAACAAATGGAGGGTTCCATGGACCAAAAGATGGGTCACATGCTCTTCCATCGGCTTGCCCTGCTCTGCTGCTTCGCGCGCGCAGGTCTCATAGGCGATCGCGATATCGCCCAACTCTGCATCCATCGGATTGTCGGCGCTTGGCAGCTCTGGCATCGCGCCGTCCTCTTCCGCTGCGCGTTCGTCCGAGGGCCAGCTAAGGACGTTGGTCGGCTGTGGCTTACCCCGGAAATCGGCGTTCAGCTCAGCGATGCGCGCGTCATCACAGCCCAGCAGACTGATCTCGAAATCATCCGCGGGCAGGTTCAGATGGGTCAGCGTAGCCGCGCACGCAGTATCGGCCCGCGCTTGCAGGTCAGCCCAACGGTCGTCTTCAAGGACGCAATCAACCAGGTTGTTCATCGGCCTTGTCATACGCGTGAATGATCTTGGCTACCAGATGGTGCCGCACGACATCTTTGGCTGTGAAATAGTTGAACGAGATATCGGGGATGCCCGCCAAAATGCGTTCAGCATCCCGCAGGCCCGATTGCACGCCGCGCGGAAGGTCGACCTGCGACCTGTCACCGGTGATCACCATACGAGAGCCCTCGCCCAGACGGGTCAGGAACATCTTCATCTGCATGGTCGTGGCATTCTGGGCCTCATCCAGCACGACAAATGCGTTGGACAGAGTGCGTCCCCGCATAAAGGCCAGCGGCGCAATTTCGATCTTCTTTTCTTCGATCAGTTTGGTCACCTGCTTGCCGGGCAGGAAATCCCCCAGCGCGTCGTAAAGCGGCTGCATGTAGGGGTCGACCTTGTCTTTCATGTCACCCGGCAGAAAACCCAGACGCTCGCCCGCCTCGACCGCGGGACGAGACAACAGGATCTTATCGACCTTGCCCTCAATGAACATGTTCACGGCCACGGCGACGGCCAAGTAGGTCTTGCCAGTGCCCGCCGGACCAATGCCAAAGCCCATCTCATGCTCGAATAGGGACTTCACATAGGCCTGCTGCGCCTCTGTCCGGGGTTCGATCAGTTTCTTGCGGGTCTTGATCTCGATCTTGCCGCCTTTGAACAGCTCCATCTGATCGCCGTCACGGACACCAGTGTCTTCACCGGAATCGCCCATGCGGATCTCGCCATTGATGGCGCCCGCGTCGATGGATCGACCCGCTTCCAGCTTTTCGTAAAGGTTCTGAAGTACTCTTACCGCCTGATCCCGCGCGTCCGTTTCGCCGACGATCGCCAGCTGATTTCCACGGCGCAGGATGTTTACCCCTAGTTTTTGCTCGATCTGGGCGAGGTTGCGATCGAACTCGCCACAAAGGTCGATCAGAAGACGATTGTCGGGGAACTCCAACAAGATTTCATGTGCGTCTTGCATGGTTGGCGGGGGTGTCAGTTCACTGAGGCCCAAAGCGACTCCATTTGCTCGTATCTGTACAGATATGGTGGACCCCTTGAGAGATTCCCGCAAGGGATAGATGTGAGATTTCACGAAAGTGGTACAAAACCTGCCTAGCCCGTGGGCGGTTTTTGGTCGGGAGTGGTGGGTTTAGGGCCTCCCCAAGGACCCAAATGGCGGTCTAATTGAGATGTATGACTGGCATATGACCTGCATATGACTTGCATATGAGTAAAATCGCTTTTCGGAGCCGCCCCGCTTATCCTTCTAAGTGGGGTGGGTGTTCACCCCCATCTTGGTTTGGTCCAAGGTTTCGATGGGCGTCTCACCAACCCTACATCTGCAAAAGGTAGACAACGTCATCGCTCTACACAGTTTCTAAACCGGACGCTTCTCAAAACTGTTCGAATAGGAACCATAAACGCGTCGGTACGATGTACGCACATCAATAAGTCGCGTGTATCTTCGCTTTCAAAGCTTGAAAATTCATGTCATAAAATTTCTGAAAAGGGAGCCATCAAATTTAGGCCGGTGCAGTCGGTACCTTCAGCGCACATATTGACGACAGCCGAAATTTGAAGGTCTGAAAGGAGCCGCGAATAGAAAGCCAACCGTTCTTCATCATGCGCTTTGCCCATTTCATAATTGATTGCTTGATTCGCAACCTCTGACCACGAAAAAACAAGTGAGAATAATTCGTGATCATACATTCTAAGTGCTCGCGAGACAAAAAAGACTGACGAGCTATGATTCATTTCCCGGTAGATACCCTTCAAGAATTCCCGGTCACCCATATCTTTCAAATCCAGAACTAACAATGCGTATGGGTGGCAATCTTCGGTTGTCTCGATATCTTCCCCAGCGAGAAACTTTGTGTAAGCTTCGCACGGAATAACTCCATCAAAGATGGCGCGCTGATTGATGATGCTTGCATTGGCTGCCCCCCCGAAAAACGCACTCCAGAGTATGCCACCAGCCAAAACCGAAACAGTCCCAAAACTCAATGCAAACACCACTTCACCTAACTGCTTAAAATCCATTTCTATGATTACATAGCAGCTACTTTTCAACCAAACATCTTCGACGTGTTGTTTCTTCCCTTCCCCCAATGACACAGGGCGCGCCGGACCGCAGGTGGCGTGAAGCGCCTGCCCATACGGGCGGTCAGGCGCGGCCTGGGCCGCAAGCGTCTGGGGCGGAATTTGGCGAAAGTTTAGAGTGCTCACCATTTCAGCAGGTGAGGAGGTCGTTAAACATGCAATTTAGCGGCGCGCCTGTCGCGGGTTTTCGGCTTGGGTTTCAGCGCGGAAATAGAAGTTTCTTGCCTGAAACAAATTCACAAATGATAATCTGTTTATTCATCTTTTAGGGCGAACCACTTCCGCCTGAACACGAAGGTGCAAAAAGCCCACAGGGCATATCTGGGAGGAAACTATGAAATTAACTCGTATTGCAGCGGTGGTACTGGCCGCGTTCTGGACAATGATCGGTCTACCCGCGTCGGCCCATGATGACGCGCCGGAGCATGACGTGCACAGGATTGTCATGCAGGTCAGCGACAATGAAAAGGGCACGTTCAACAAGGTCCTTAACAACGCGACGAACATGTCGAAATACTTTCTGGAGCGTGGCGAAGACTATGAGATCGAGATCGTCGCCTATAACGCAGGCCTTCACATGCTGCGCCCGGACACGTCCCCGGTTCTGGATCGCATCCAATCGTTCACTGACAGTGTTCCGAACGTGACCATTTCTGCCTGTGGCAATACCATCAATATGATGAGCAAGAAGTCTGGGAAAGAGGTCAGCATCGTTGAAAATGCTCGGGTCGTCCCCGGCGGTGTCATCCGACTGATGGAGCTGAGCGACCAAGGTTACTTCATGATCCGTCCGTAAGGCGCCAAGAAGTTGGGGCTTAACGCGCAGCTTCTTTGGTTTTCAAAAGAACGGGGTGGGTGTTCGCAGCCACCCTTTAGGCCCAAGCGGCAGGGCGACATGGCCGCATTCAATCGAAATTCGACAGGTGCGTGCTGGCCGGATGCAAGTCACCGGATCAGCCCTGATTGTTCATTGGCTCCGCAATTTCCAAAGCGCCAGGAACGTGACGACGCCGATAACAACCAGCACGCCCGAGATGACCAGAAAGGCCGACTGGCTTGTGGCCATAGGGATCCCCGCAACATTCATTCCCAGAAGACCGGTCACAAAGCTTAGCGGCAGGAAGACCCCGGCAACGATCGAAAGCAGGACCATGGTGCTGTTCAATCGTTCGGCGACACGCACGGCGATAAAGTCCTGCAGGATGGCGGCGCGGTGGTGCATGGTATCAAGCTGTTCGACCAATCGGGTGATCCGGTCGACGATCTCTTTCAAGCGGCGCTCTTGCACTTCGGTCTGCCAGACGAATGTCTCGGCGATCAGGACATCAAGCGCATCTCGTTGTGGCGCGATGAAGCGCCTAAGGCGAACGATTGTTCGTCTCATGTCCGCGATGGTCTCGCGGAGTTCATGCACCCGGTCTTGGGCTTGTTCCTCTTCAAGATCATCCAGTTCCGTGTCCAGCGCATCAACGACGCTTTCCATGCCTTCGGTCAGCTTGTCGGCAAGCGCGACCACGAAATCCCCGGGGGTACCGGGGCCAACGCCACCTTCGATCCACTCTGCCATTTGGCCAACCGCGGCAAGTTCGCGGAACTGGCAGGTGACGACCTTTTCGTGATCCAGCCACAGCCGGACCGAGACCATATCTTCGGGTTCGGCCCCGTGCTGTGAGTTGACGCCTCTCAGGTTGATAAGGGCGCCTTCGCCATGGGGGGTGCATCTGGGGCGCGTTTCCTCGGCCAACAAAGCGGTTACAACAAGATCATCAAGACCAATCTCGGTGCGCAACCGCGAACCCGCCTTGGGGTCAGCGACACCCATTCGGTGCCAGGTGGCATCGGGTGCTTGGTCCTGCTGTTGTGAAGCCGAATTAAGCCGCAAGGTTTGAGAGGGGGAATTCGTCATGTTTGGTATCCAGAACCCTGTAAGTCGCCTGCTATTTTCTGACGCTTTCTAACAGCTTAGCTGATAGATTTCGTTTTAACAAAGTCTGGAGATTTACATGATTCTCGAATTACTCGTTTCCCCCGAAGCATGGGCGGCCTTTTTGGCCTTGGTCACCTTGGAGATCGTTCTGGGTATCGACAACCTGATCTTCATATCCATCATCACCAACAAGCTGCCAGAGCACCAGCAACCTATGGCGCGGCGTGTCGGGATCGGCTTAGCATTGGGAATGCGGCTGGTTCTGCTGGCGGCGATTTCTTGGATCGTGGGTCTGGTAGAGCCGGTTTTCGATCTGGGATGGCAAGGGCCTTTGGGCGCCCACGGAGAGCCCTCGTTCGAAACAGCGTTTTCGTGGCGCGACCTGATCCTTATCAGCGGCGGGCTTTTCCTTGTTTGGAAAGCGACGACCGAGATTCAGCACAAGGTTCAGCCTGAACCGGCGCAGACCGTGTTTGCTTCGAAACCTGTTCAAGTGGGGTTAACGGCCGTCATCATTCAGATTGTTGCGCTGGACCTTGTGTTCTCTATCGACAGCATTCTGACCGCTGTGGGCATGACCTCGCACCTGCCGATCATGGTTGCCGCGGTTGTCATCGCCGTTGCCGTGATGTTCGCGGCTGCCGAGCCGGTATCGCGCTTTGTACAGGCAAACCCGACCGTCATCATGCTGGCTTTGGCGTTCCTGCTGATGATCGGGATGGTCCTGATTGCGGACGGGTTTGGACGGCATGTGCCCAAGGGGTACATCTATGCCGCGATGGCCTTTGCCGCCTTTGTCGAGGCGTTGAACATGATGGCGCGGCGTCGCGGAAGGCGGACGGCCAAAAGCGAGGCGTAAATCGGCATCAACCAATTGCCCTGCCCTTAGAACAAGGTTCCGACCCATTCGACGAATGGGGACACCAGCCGATGACGTGGCCCTTTGGGCATCACGGCAAGGTATCGGGCATAGAGTTTTTTGGGCAGCGGCACTTCGACCAGTCGGCCAGAGGCAAGGTCGTCCCGGGTGAACTGTTCACTGAAAAGGGTCGCGCCCATTCCCTGTCGTACCGCCTCTAGCAGCAAGTTGGGGCTGCCGATGGGGGTGAAATTCAGCCGCTCCACGTCCAACCCGCAATCGCGCATCATCATCAGTTTGCTTGTCATGCCTTCGTGTTCGAGCCACGGCAGGGATTGAGGGTTGGACGACGCCTCTTTCAGCAACTGGGGTGCCACAATGCCCACCACACGCATTGCGGCCACCGGCTCTACGTCCAGACTGGGCCAAGTAAGATCTGCGTTATAGGGAATAGCGCGGATCGCAAGATCAAACCCCTCCGCCGCCACATCCACATATTCGCGTGTTGGGTGGATCGAGATTTCTGCCCCGGGGTGGGCGTCCCAGAACTCTGACAAACGCGGCATGATGATCCGGTCCACAAGGAACGGTGTGGCTGTCACGCGTATCCCGCGCCGGCTTTCACGGTCACGGACGGTTTCGATCCCTTCCGAGATCGCCTCGAAGCCCTGCGCAAGAGATCGGGCCAGCTCTATCCCCACCGGTGTCAATCGTACCGACCTGCCATCACGGACGGCAAGGTTCACGCCTAACGTTTTCTCCAAGCCGCGCACTTGCTGCGCGACCGCCGCGTGGGTGACGTTAAGCAGTCGGGCCGCGCCCGCGAAGTCGCCGCTGCGCGCGGTGGCATCAAAGGCCCGCAGCGCCGAAAGTGATGGCAGGGTTCTCCAATCAAGCAACATGATAGTTGAACTTTCATATTAGCGATTATTCCTGATTAGCCTGAATCGCACCCATTCGCTAGAAATTTAGGAAATAGACAGGTTTTAGGAGATGGTTATGCTAGGTGGTGAGATCGCATCCTATTTCGAACATAAGGTTGAGCATCACGATATGACATCGAGCAGCGTAGAGCTGACCGCATATCAAACGCGCGAAGATGTGCCCTTTGACGTCGCGCGGTCCCTTCTGAACGCTCACCTGACCTGGGCCTACGATGAATTCCGCGCCTTGGGGGCGCCGAAGTTCGACCTGATGGAGCACGCGAGGCGTTTCTTTCTACACTTCGATAGCGTGCTTCCGCCAAACGGAGCCTATTTCCTTGCCCACGACGCCAACAAGCAGGCCGTAGGAACGGGGTCGTTGCGTCGCATCTCAGATGATACAGCGGAAATGAAACACCTCTATGTCAGGCCAGAGGCGCGAGGCGCAGGTGTGGGTCAATCGCTGATCAACGCCCGTATTTCAGCCGCGCGTGCCTTGGGTATCAAAACGCTTGTCGCGGATACATTTTGTGGAAACGACCCGATGATCCGGCTGTATCGCAGCGCTGGCTTCAAGGATTCCGCGCCGTACGACAGCGCCGTTGCGACGATTACGCCAGAGCTGATCCCGCATCTGCATTATTTCCGGATGGAGCTTTAGCGGAAACGGAAAACGATGCCATCGCGCCATCAAGTTCCGCACGATCTCTCCTTCGAACGCAGCCAGCAAGATTTGAAAATTTTCTAAACCATTTGGTGCAAGCCGCAGAACGTGATTAACATCTGGCACATTAACGTTTTTGGAGAATTTGAAATGATTTCGAAACTAAGTGCTTTTTGCCTTGCCTCAGCCCTGACCGTCACAGCCCTGCCTGCTTCGGCACAAGAAGCTTCCTCGGACGCAAACCCAACGATCAGCATCGCCCTGTCGTGGGTGTTCGGGAAAGGCGCAGCATTCGGCGTGAAGGCCTTTTCGACCGACCGCGAAGGAGATGCGGCCCTGACGCTTGGCATCGACTATCTGTTCAACGATCAAAGCTGGCGCCCGAACATCGGCGCAGCCTATATCGACAACAACGCCTTCATCGACCTGAATCTAGGCTTCGGCAATGGCGGCACCGACTTTGGCGTGGGTATTGGCCCGATTGACAGCAGTCAGGACAGCGCCCCGCTTCTGCCCCCGATTATCGAAAATAGTCCCGAAGATTAATAAGCGCTTTCGTAAAGCAAATAATTACGCCCGCCCGAAAAGGGCGGGCGTGTCCTGTCCGGGCCGCTTGCGACCGGGCTGAACGTTACATCTACTTAGAGTAGCACCCCGCCCAAGGAATGCGTCGCGCTTTCGACGATGCGGACCTTGGCAACCTCTCCGATCAGATGTTCGGGGGCTTCGGCATAAACCGCGTGCAGGTGGTCAGATTTGCCGACAAGCTGGCCGGGCAGTTTGCCCTTCTTCTCGAACAAGACGCCAACCTCTTTGCCCACCATCGACTGCTGAATTTCCTTCTGCTGTTTGTTCAGCAGGGCTTGCAGACGCTGCAGGCGGTCATCGGCCTCGGCCGCATCGACTTGGGGGCGTTCGGCCGCCGGGGTGCCCGGGCGGGTCGAGTATTTGAACGAATAGCACTGGCCATAGCGGACTTGTTCGACCAGCGACAGCGTGTCTTGGAAGTCTTGTTCCGTCTCTTCGGGGAAGCCCACGATGAAGTCGCCCGAAATCAGGATATCGGGGCGCGCTTCGCGAATGCGTTCGATCACGCGCAGATAGCTTTCGGCGGTGTGACTGCGGTTCATGCGTTTCAGGATGCGGTCGCTGCCGGATTGGACCGGCAGGTGCAGGTAGGGCATCAGCTTACTGCATTCACCGTGGGCAGCGATAAGGTCATCGTCCATATCGTTGGGGTGGCTGGTGGTGAAGCGGATGCGTTCCAGCCCGTCGATGTCGTTCAGCGCCCAGATCAGTTTGGCAAGCGACCAGTCACCGCCCTTGCCTGCCCCGTGGTACGCGTTGACGTTCTGGCCCAGCAAGGTGATCTCGCGCACGCCGCGTTCGACCAGATCGCGGGCTTCTGTCAGGACGCGGTCAACAGGGCGCGATACCTCGGCCCCGCGGGTATAGGGCACCACGCAGAAGGCGCAGAACTTGTCACAGCCTTCTTGGACGGTCAGGAAGGCGGTCGGGCCGCGTTTCGCTTTGGGGCGCGATTTCAGCTTCTCGAATTTGTCTTCCTCGGGGAAGTCAGTGTCGAGCGCCTTCTCGCCTTCACGCGTCTTCGCCTCCATCTCTGGCAGGCGGTGATAGCTTTGCGGGCCCACGACCAGATCAACCATCGGCTGGCGGCGCATGATTTCTTCGCCTTCGGCTTGGGCCACACAGCCCGCGACACCGATTTTCAGATCTGGGTTTTCGGCCTTCAGCCCTTTGAAGCGGCCCAGTTCGGAATAGACCTTCTCGGCCGCTTTTTCCCGGATGTGGCAGGTGTTCAGCAGGATCATGTCCGCGTCCTCGGGGGACTGCGTCTCGACATAGCCCTTGCCACCAAGGGCTTCGGCCATGCGTTCGCTGTCATAGACATTCATCTGACAGCCGTAGGTTTTGATAAACAGTTTCTTGGGATCGGACATTGGGGGTCATCCTCGCGCGTTCGAAGCGCAGGCTTTATACGATCCGCGCGCGTCCCGCAACGCTTGCATTCACGCCCGAATTGCCAGAGGTTGCGCCCCAATACGCGTAACGATCACATGAGCCGATGCTGCACCGATCCCTGACTGCATTTCTGAAAAGCCCTGCCCTGTGGGCCAAGGGGCCACTAGCCCTGATCTTCGACGAAGACGGGGTCGAGGTCGAAAGCACGTTGCGCCATCACCTGAAGCTGGGGTTTGCGACGGTGGCTTTATTCACCGAAGAGCCCGACCTAGTGCCCGAGGACCTGAAAGATCAGGTTGAAACAGTAGACTTCGAAGCCCCTCGCAGGGCCCGCGTGACCGAGGCCGTGAACCGCGTGATCGACGCGGCCCCGGGGCGGTGGATGTTCTACTGCTATAACGCCGAATACCTGTATTTCCCGTATTGTGAGACCCGTAAGGTGGGCGAGTTGCTGACCTTCCACACCGAAGAACGCCGCGACGCGATGCTGACCTATGTCATCGACCTCTATGCGGGCGATCTGGACCAGTTTCCTAACGCGGTATCGCGGGAACAGGCCCTGCTAGACAGCTCTGGATATTACGCTCTTCGCCGCGAGGACCCCGTGAACGGCTATGCGCACAAAGACAGGCAGATGGACTTTTTCGGCGGGCTGCGCTGGCGGTTCGAAGAGCACGTCCCTTGGACGCGTCGTCGGATTGACCGGATTTCACTGTTCAAAGCCAAGGCGGGTCTGGAGCTTCTAACCGACCACACCTTCACGGATGAAGAGTACAACACCTATTCCTGTGAATGGCATCATAACCTGACAGCGGCGGTCTGTTCTTTCCGGGCCGCCAAAGCGCTGAAATCGAACCCTGGGTCCCGAGAAGAGATTACCGACTTCCGCTGGCGGAAGTCGGTTCCTTTTGATTGGCACTCGCAACAATTGCTAGAGCTTGGCCTGATCGAGCCCGGCCAGTGGTTCTGACGCTCAGCGCAGGCAATCCGCAATGGAGGTCGCAAGATCGTCCATCAACTGGCTGTAATGCTGCGAACCCAAGTCGAATTTCGCACCCATCGGATCCAAAACACCCAGCTTCACCTGATCACCCGCAACGGCTTTGATCAGACCATCGTCGAATTGCGGCTCTGAGAATGCGCAGACGACACCCTTTTCCTTCAACTCGTCGCGCAGCTCGGCCAGACGGGCCGCACTTGGCGCGGTTGCATCGCTTAGTCGGATGGCGCCGCTGGCTGTCAGGCCAAAACGCGCCTCGAAATACTGATAGGCATCGTGAAACACGATAAAGGTTTTTTCCCGATGCGGGGCCAGCTTGGCGTTGATCGCTTTGATCTGCTCGTCCAAAGACTCGATCGCGCGGGTTGCGTTCGCCTGATAGGTGACGGCGTTTTCGGGGTCGGCCTCGGCCAGGTGACCAGCGATTGCCTGCAGCCAAAGCTTACCATTCACCGGGTCCAGCCAGACATGGGCGTCCTGCGCACCATCACCGTGGTCGTCGTGAGTGTCTTCCGCGTGCTCGTCCTTTTCGTGGCCTTCATGATCATCTTCATCATGGTCATCGTGGCCGCCTTCATCATGGTCATCGTGGCCGCCTTCATCATGGTCATCGTGACCATCTTCATCGTGACCATGTACAAACACCGCGACGTCACGCGTTGGCAGCAATAGGGTCGGTGGTTCTTCCATCAGCGCCAACGCCTTTGCTTTCGGCGCAATGCCTTCGATCACATCGTGCAACCACGGGGTCAGATCGTCCCCTGCCCAGAAAACGATATCTGACCGCTGCAACGCACGTGCTTGAGAGGGGCGCAACGCGTACCCATGTGGCGAGGCACCGGGTTCGACCAAAAGATCCGGGGTGCCCACACCCTCCATCACTTGGGACACAAGCGAATGGATCGGGGCGACATCAACGGCAACGCGCGGCACATCGGCCATTGCAGTGCCGGCCAGAAGCGAGAAAATTGCGGATGAAAGAATTCGCATTGACAAGTCCGTTATGTTATAACATATGCGCTGGACTTAGCGCCGCCTCCGGCAAGTTGCAAGTGGGTAAATGACGTATGAGCGCCATTGGTTTTGAAGAGCATGATCACCACCATTGTATCGCGGACGCGATGCAAAACGCGGAAGCTTTGTGCGCCACGAACAGCCTGAAATTCACCCCAACCCGCCGCCGCGTTCTGGAAATCCTCCTGGATCGGCATCAGGCCATGGGGGCCTATGATATCCTTGAAGTTCTGGCAGTCGAGGGGATGGGCTCGCAGCCGCCGGTCGCTTATCGCGCGCTGGACTTTCTGGTCTCGAACGGGCTGGCCCATAAGATCGAGCGTCTGAACGCCTATGTCGCCTGCTCGCATCAGGGCGAAGATCACACGCCTGGCTTTATGATCTGCACCGAATGCAAAACCGTGGCAGAGGTGCCCGCGGCCTCGGTCCGGTCCATTTTGGGCGAAGCCGCCAGCCAGACGGGCTTCCGTGTTGACCGCGCCATGATCGAGGCCGAAGGCGTTTGCGCAAACTGTCAGGAACACCCTGCATGAGCTTGATTTCCCTAAAGAATGTCGAAGTCAGACATGGTGAACTGACAGCCCTGCACAGCGTCAATTTTTCGATCGACAAGGGAGAGATTGTAACCGTTGTCGGCCCAAATGGCTCTGGTAAGTCGACGCTGATCCGCACCATTGTTGGGGCGCTGAAGCCATCCAAGGGACAGATGGAACACGCGGAAGGGCTGCGGATTGGATATGTTCCACAGAAGCTTTTCATCGACCCGACCCTGCCGATTTCGGTCAAACGGTTCATGTCCCTGCCCCGATCCTTCCCCCATGCAGATGTCGAAGAAGCCCTGCGCCACACTGGCGCCAGCGGGCTTGCCGACCGCCCGATGAGCGCCCTGTCCGGCGGACAGTTCCAGCGTGTCTTGCTGGCCCGCGCCATTCTGGAGAAACCCGATCTGCTGATCCTTGACGAGGCGACGCAGGGGCTGGATCAACCCGGTGCTGCATCCTTCTATCGTCTGATCGAAACCCTGCGCACCGAGTTGGGATGCGCTGTTCTGATGGTCAGCCACGACCTGCATGTGGTCATGAGCGCCTCGGACCGGGTGATTTGCATGAACGGTCATATCTGCTGCGAGGGCGCACCAGAGGTGGTCGCCAGCGCCCCAGAATATCGCGCGCTGTTCGGCAGCGGCACGGATGGCGCGCTGGCGCTTTATCGTCACACACACACGCACAGTCACGATGGTGACTGCGACCACGATCACGACCATGAGGACCACGCACATGCTGGATGACTTTCTGGTTCGTGCCGCACTGGCCGGGATTGGCATCGCCTTGGCCGCCGCGCCTTTGGGCTGTTTCGTGGTCTGGCGCCGAATGGCCTATTTCGGCGATGCCACGGCCCACGCCGCCGTTTTAGGGGTCGCGATGTCGCTGGCCCTGTCGATCTCTGTCTTCGCGGGCGCCATGCTGGTGGCGCTGATCATGGCGGTCACCGTCAACACGTTGCACGGCCGCGGCCACGCGATGGACACGCTTTTGGGTGTGTTGGCGCACTCGGCACTGGCCTTTGGCCTTGTGGCCGTATCCTTCATCGACGGGGTGCGGGTGGACCTAATGGCCTATCTGTTTGGCGACATTCTAGCCGTCAGCAAGACCGACCTAGCCATCATCTGGGGCGCAGCCCTGACGGTGTTGGCCCTGCTTGGCTGGCGTTGGTCTGCCCTTCTGCTGACAACGCTAAACCCCGAGTTGGCCCGCGCCTCTGGCGTGAATTCAAAGCGGGAAGAACTGATCCTGACGCTGGCGCTGGCTTTGGTCGTCGCCGTTGCCATCAAGCTGGTTGGCGCCCTGCTGATCGGAGCGATGCTGCTGATCCCCGCCGCCGCCGCGCGCCCCTTTGCGCGAACGCCGGAGGCGATGGCGTTCATTGCTGCCGCAGTTGGATCTGTGGCAGTTCTAGGTGGGCTCTCCACATCATTCGCGCTTGACACACCTTCGGGACCAACGATTGTCTGCCTTGCCGCTGTGCTCTTCGCCGCCTCTACCCCTGTAGCCAGACTTCTGCTAGGTCACCGGTAGAAAGCGAGGCACCGAACTGGCGCGGCTCTTCAAATGCCAAAAGCGCATAAATACTTCATGCAGGCCAATTTCAAAACACCGCCCATTTTTTGCTTGGCCCTAGCGGCGGTTTACCCCTTATAAGCGAAGAGTTAAAGCTCTTAGAGCAGCAATGGATAAGCTATGAAAAAAGCTCTGATTACAGGCATCACGGGTCAGGACGGGTCTTATCTGGCAGAGTTCCTTCTTGAAAAAGGTTATGAGGTGCACGGGATTAAGCGCCGCGCCTCGTCGTTCAACACGCAGCGGATCGACCATATTTATGAAGACCCACATGTCGATAACGCGCGGTTTAAACTGCATTATGGCGATCTAACGGATTCTTCTAACCTAACCCGCATTCTGTCCGAGGTTCAGCCGGACGAACTGTATAATCTGGGGGCTCAATCCCATGTGGCTGTTAGTTTTGAAAGCCCGGAATATACTGCAGATGTTGATGCCCTCGGCACCTTGCGCTTACTCGAAGCGATCCGCTTTTTAGGGTTAGAGAAGAAGACACGCTTTTATCAAGCTTCGACCTCGGAACTTTATGGACTTGTGCAGGAAACTCCTCAAACAGAGACCACGCCATTCCACCCGCGCAGCCCCTATGCTGTAGCCAAGATGTTCGCCTATTGGACGGCCGTGAACTATCGCGAGGCCTATGGCATCTTTGCTTGCAACGGCATCTTGTTCAATCACGAGTCGCCTCGCCGAGGCGAAACTTTCGTGACCCGTAAAATTACACGTGGCCTCGCCAATATCGCACAAGGTCTTGAGCCCTGCCTATACATGGGCAATATCGACGCTCTTCGCGATTGGGGCCACGCTAAAGACTATGTTCGCATGCAGTGGTTGATGTTGCAGCAAGACGCGCCCGAGGATTTTGTAATCGCGACGGGTAAGCAGTTTTCCGTGCGCCAATTCATAAAATGGAGCGCCGCAGAGTTGGGTTTGACGTTGCGCTTTGAGGGTAACGGTCTTGACGAAATTGGCATTGTCGATGCAATCAAGGGCGAAAATGCCCCCGCTCTGTCGGTTGGCGATACCATTCTACGGATCGACCCACGCTATTTCCGCCCGGCGGAAGTTGAAACGCTGCTTGGCGATCCCTCCAAGGCCAAGCAAAAGCTGGGCTGGGAACCTAAAATTACTGTGCAGGACATGTGCGCTGAGATGGTGGCTGAGGACCTGAGGAACGCGCAGCGTGACCGGCTTTTACGTGAGCATGGGCTGGAACTGCCCGTGTCGACCGAGGGTTAGGCTATGCGCAAGATCTTTCTAGCCGGGCATAGGGGCATGGTGGGAAGCGCACTTCTACGCCGATTGCAAGAAATGAATGAACAGGTTTTGACCCGGACGCATGCAGAGTTAGACTTGACTGAACAAGCCGCTGTACGCGATTTCATGCAAGCTGAGCGTCCCGACGTGGTCATCCTCGCCGCCGCCAAGGTGGGCGGCATTCACGCCAACAACGCATACCCTGCCGATTTTATTTACGAGAACCTAATGATTGAGGCCAATGTGATCCATCAGGCCTTCGCCGCCGGTGTGCAAAAGCTTTTGCAACTTGGCTCTTCCTGCATCTATCCGCGTGAGGCTGAGCAACCAGTGCGTGAAGACGCGCTGCTGACCGGCCAACTGGAACCGACGAACGAGCCATATGCCATCGCAAAGATCTCGGGAATCAAACTGTGTGAAAGCTATAACCGGCAACATGGGGTGGATTATCGTTGCGTGATGCCAACCAACCTCTATGGACCGGGCGACAATTTTCACCCGGAAAATAGCCACGTGATCCCTGCCCTGATCCGCCGCTTCCACGAGGCGGTCTTGGCTGGCGATGAAGAGGTGACGATATGGGGCACTGGAACCCCGCGCCGTGAGTTCCTGCATGTAGATGATTTGGCCGCAGCCTCGTTGTTTGTGCTGGATCTGCCAAAGGAAGTGTACCAGGCAAACACGCTGCCCATGCTCAGCCAAATTAATGTAGGCGCAGGTGCCGACATCTCGATCAAAGAGCTGGCAAAGAAGATTGCGGCAATCATTGGGTTCGAAGGCCGGATCACGACCAACCCAACCAAGCCCGACGGGACGCCGCGCAAGTTAATGGATGTCTCTCGTCTGACAGAAATGGGCTGGCAAGCGCAGATAGGTCTGGATCAGGGTCTTGCCGCAACGTACCAATGGTTTCAGGACAACGCTGAAACTTTCCGCCGATAGGGGGGGCGATGACCAATACCATTCACCCTGTTCTTCTTTGCGGCGGGTCCGGCACCCGGCTTTGGCCTCTGTCACGTAAATCCTACCCCAAACAGTTTGCGAAATTGACGGGCGACGAAAGCCTTTATCAGGCCTCCGCCCTGCGCCTGTCGGGCGAAGGGTTCGGTGCACCAACCGTTGTGACGGCCTCAGACTTTCGGTTCATTGTGATTGAGCAGTTGGCGGCGCTGGAAATCCCTCTGGCAGACATTCTGATTGAACCCGCGCCAAAAAACACGGCCCCTGCTGTGTGCGCCGCCGCCCTTGCGCTGGAGGCACGGAACCCTGGCGCCCTGATGTTGGTCGCGCCTTCGGATCACGTGATCCCAGATGGACCGCGGTTTCATTCAGCGATTCATGCGGCAGCACCAGCCGCCATGAGTGGGCAGCTTGTCACCTTCGGCATTCGCCCAGATCGCCCAGAAACCGGCTATGGCTGGTTAGAGCTCTCTACCCCAACGGCCGATTTCGACCCGGCCCCGCAACCACTGAAAAACTTTGTTGAAAAGCCCGATCAAGAGAAGGCTCAGGCGCTTCTGGACGGTGGAATGCACCTGTGGAACGCAGGCATCTTCCTGTTTTCGACAACAACCATCTTGGAAGCTTTTGCAGCCCACGCGCCGGAGGTTCTGGAGATCACCCGAAAGGCATTTGAGGCATCAGAAGCGGACCTATCCTTCACACGCTTAGAACCAAAAGCCTGGTCGGAATTGCCAGATATCTCGATTGACTACGCGGTGATGGAACGCGCATCGAACTTAACAGTCGTGCCCTATGCAGGGTCATGGTCCGACTTGGGCGATTGGCACTCGGTTTGGCGCGAAGCCGGGGCCGACGAGACAGGCACTGTTACCGCTGGCCCCTCGACTGCGATTGACTGCGAAAACACGCTGTTACAAGCCACAAGTGAGGCGCAGCAATTGGTGGGCATTGGGGTCAAAGACTTGATCGCAGTGGCTATGCCTGACGCGGTTTTGGTCGCCCATAAGGACCGCGCGCAAGACGTTAAGAACGCCGTTGCCGCGCTGAAAAACAAGAAAGTTCCACAGGCCGACACCCTGCCCCGCGACTATCGCCCATGGGGTTGGTACGAAAGCCTTGTGATCGGTCCAAGGTTTCAGGTTAAACGGATCGTGGTCTATCCTGGGGCATCGCTGAGCCTACAGAGTCACAACCACCGCGCAGAACATTGGGTTGTTGTCGAAGGAACCGCCAAGGTCACGATCGACGAGCGTGTCGAATTGGTGAGTGAGAACCAGTCTGTCTATATCCCCTTGGGAGCCGTCCATCGGATGGAGAACCCCGGGAAAGTGACCCTGACTCTAATTGAGGTGCAAACTGGCAGCTATCTGGGCGAAGACGACATAATCCGATACGAGGATATTTATGCCCGGGGGCAAGGGGCCAAGGGATGAGCGAACTCACCTGTTTCAAGGCCTACGATATTCGGGGCCGACTTGGGGTCGATCTGGATGAAGTCATCGCCTACCGCATAGGGCGCGCCTTTGCTGAAGCACTGAATGCCAAAACGGTGGTTCTGGGGCGCGACGTGCGGGCCTCTTCCATGGCACTGGCAAACAGTGTCGCCGACGGGCTTCGGGATCAAGGTTGTGATGTGCTCGACCTTGGCCTGTCCGGTACCGAAGAAATGTATCACGCCACCGCGCATCTAACTGCTGACGGTGGAGTTTGTGTCACAGCCTCTCACAACCCGATGGACTACAACGGCATGAAGATGGTGGGCGGGGGCTCTGCCCCTTTGGGTGCAGAGACGGGGCTGGCACAGGTTAAAGCATTGGCCGAAGCTGCTAAGTTTACAGATGCCGAGGTACGTGGATCTCTGACCGATGCGTCCATCGCAGCACGTGCAGCTTATGTCGACACGATTTGCGGCTTTGCAGACCTTTCTGCCCTGAAACCACTGAAAATCTTGGTCAACGCAGGACACGGCACCGCTGGCCCAACCTTTGACGCCATTGCGGACCGTCTTAGCGCGCTTGGCGCTCCTTTGAGTTTCGAGCGCCTGTACCACGATCCAGACGGCACCTTCCCCCAAGGCATCCCGAACCCGCTGTTGCCAGAGAACCGCCCGGCCACGGCGGATGCCGTGCGTGCCTCTGGGGCGGATTTCGGTGTTGCCTGGGACGGGGATTTTGATCGATGCTTCTTCTTCGATCACACGGGTGCATTCATTGATGGCGAATATGTTGTTGGCCTTCTGGCCGAGGCGTTTTTGGCCAAAGACCCCGGCGCCACGGTCATCCACGACCCGCGGATCATCTGGAACACGCAAGACCTTGTGGCGCGGGCGGGCGGGCGGGCGGTGCAAACGCGTACCGGGCACGCTTTCATCAAACAAGCCATGCGTGACGAGAACGCCGTCTATGGCGGCGAGATGTCGGCGCACCATTATTTCCGCGACTTTGTCTATTGCGACAGCGGAATGATCCCATGGCTTCTCATCGCTGAACTGGTCAGCCGAAACGGCCCACTTGCCGGGCTGGTTGCCGACCGCAAAGCGGCCTTCCCATCGTCCGGTGAGATCAACTTCAAGCTGGACAATCCCAAAGCCGCCATTGCGAGGGTATTGGCTGTATTTGAACCCAAGGCCCAGGCCATCGATCGGATGGACGGGTTTGGCTTTGACCTTGGCGACTGGCGTTTCAACCTGCGTAGCTCAAATACCGAACCGGTTGTCCGACTGAATGTCGAAGCCCGGAACAACGCCGATTTGGTCTCAATGGGGGTTGAGAGCGTGACCAAAATCCTGTTGCGATAGGCATACATCCAAACACCGAAACCAAAACCGGAGCATTCTTGCAGCCCAAACCTCTCTTCGTACGATTTGTAACACGCAAATGGTCCCCGGCTGTCGGCGGTATGGAGACTTATTGTCTGCGGTTGACCGAACAGCTGCAAAAGCATTGCGAGTTGGACATCATCGCTCTGCCCGGTGAGGTCAACGGCGAGAGCCCTTCTGGTGGGAAACTATTTTTTTTCGGGTTGAGAACAGCGGTCCGCTTAGCTTTGGTACGTCGCAAGGCCGACGTAACCCATATCGCGGATATGGCCTCGTGGCCTCTTGGCGCAATTGCCGTATGGTCTGGAAAAACAAGGCGTGTAGTGCTTTCGGCGCATGGTTCAGACGTCAGGTATGCCCTGCGTAACGGCTGGCGTTGCCGCCTGTACCGTAAATATCTAGGTTTTTGCCGGCGTCTACTGCGCGATGCTACTTTTATCGCCAATTCCAAGGCTACAGCGGATGCTCTAGACCAGCTAGGGTTCCAGCAGGTTTGTATCATACCCCTTGCTGCCCAATCGGTAGAGCAAGCCGCTCCTCCAAACCCAAAGCGCTACATACTATTTGCAGGTAGGATTCTACCTCAGAAAGGACTTTCTTGGTTCATTGAATACGTTTTGCCCCAACTTCCGCACGACATCAGCCTGCGCGTAGCAGGTACGGTTTGGGACAAGAAAGAGGCCGCCTGCCTAGAAGTCGACCGAGTAAAACATATGGGGGCCCTTGATTTCGAGGCGTTGCAGATCGCCTATCGCGATGCGCTTTGCGTGATCCTGCCGAACTTGATTGCAGACGAGGGTTACGTTGAGGGGTTCGGGCTTGCTGCACCTGAAGCGTCTGCCGCTGGCGCTGTCGTACTGGCTGCAGATAGCGGAGGTTTGAAAGACGCGGTTATTCATGGTGAGACAGGCTTCTTGCTGCCTGGTGAAGACGAACAAGCTTGGGCTGATAAGATCCAAGCTATCGCGGAATGGGATACCGCAAAACGAGATACATTCATCGAACAGTCTCAGCAGACCTGCCGTATATATTTTTCCTGGGAGCGGGTCGCGCAAGCGACCTTGGCTCTATATTCGAAGAGCGGTCATCGCTCGCAGCGATTAACAGCCCAAACAGAGAATTGACAATTAACTTGCCTCTTCACAATTACTCTCGTTCGATGCTGGATGAAATTGGTGACAAACAAGAATGGATGATCCCTTGAAAGTGTTGCACATAGTCGGGGGCAATCTGAACGGCGGCGCGGCTCGTGGAGCGCTAGTCTTGTCGAATTCGTTAAGGGAATTGGGTGTCGATAGCCATCTGGTGTGTTCTGACCCAAATCTTAATTGCACGGATGAGACTTCCAGCATTTCCACCACACCGATTGAGCGCCTAGAAATGCACATCCGGTCCAAAATCGAGTCCTTGCCTAAATATGCCTTTCCACATCGAGAAGGTGGCCTGTTCAGTCCCGGCTACGTAGGGAAGGATTGGACAAAGACAGAACAATACAAGCAGGCCGACATTGTCCACTTGCACTGGGTAAATCGCGGAATGCTGTCGATCGAAGGGTTCAACAAAATTACGAAGCCCTGTGTATGGACGCTTCGCGACATGTGGCCCTTTACAGGTGGCTGTCATTACTCGATGGAGTGCAGACGGTATGAAACATTATGCGGGGCTTGTCCAAAACTCGGTAGTAACAAAAGTCATGACTTTTCCACAAAAATTCAACGCCGCAAGATGGATTGGAACCTGGAACAAACCACATTTGTCGGGATTAGCGACTGGATTTCGTCCTGCGCAGCAAAGAGCTCTGTTCTAAAGGAACAAGACATTCGAACGATTTACAATTCGATTGACACCAGTGCCTTCTTTGGAGCGCCAAAAAAAGAAGCCCGCAAAAAACTTGGCCTGCCTTTGGAGCGACCAATCTTACTACACGGCGCTTTGTCGTTATCGGATGCCTACAAAGGAAGCGCTTTGTTGGAATCTGCGAAGAAAAAACTTTCGGTTCATGGGCTTTACACTTGCTCGTTTGGAGCGATCGGCGACCGTATAGAAATTAAATCCGACAGAAACTTTGGCCTGCTTCAAGCAGATGAGACACTTAGATTGCTCTATTCTGCGGCAGATGTTTTGGCATTTCCATCTGTTCAAGAGGCGTTCGGTAAAGTCTTGGCCGAGGCGATGGCATGTGGAACCCCAGCCGTGGTCTTTGGCGACACGGGCCCTGGCGAAATTGTAAAGCATAAGGCTAGCGGATATGCAGCAGTGCCGTTTGACGTAGAGGACTTTGCTCGGGGAATTGAATGGCTGTTAGCTGATAGACACCGCTTGGATATGATCAGCGATGAGGCAAGGTTACAGGCTCACCAGCGCTTTTCTCCAAAAGTCGGGGCAATGAAGTATTTGAGTCTCTATGATGGATTGCTTGGCAATAGTTGATTGATTTTCGACTAGAAGCGTTAAATTTCACTTGGCAGGGTAATTGGTGACGGCTTCAAGTTGAGGCTTTGTCAGTCGAGAGCCGATCCAATGCGCCCCTTCAATCGACAAATGGCCTGCATCCCGAAACAAACTGATACCTTCCTTTGCAGGTACGCAGAGTTCTTCGTCGCAATAAAGTGGTGACAAGGCGAGGATTCTGTAGCGCTCTGCCAGTTTTGCCGTAACCATTCGCGCATTCCGTGACCGCTCTGAAAGAGATTGGTAGGAAAAATTGCATCGCTCTGATCGGCCAATCTTTTGAGACAACATAACACATCGCCCTAGGTCAACTCCGGAATTTAAGGGCGGCTCAACAATGATCACCGAGTGTCCAGCGCCCAAGAAACTTTCTACGGTATTCGATATACCCTTTGCAGTAATATTTACTTGGTCTCCAATCAGCGTCGTCCCGTCCAAGTCAATCAGACTGTTTTCAATGGTATTCGTGAAAGGTGTTCCCAATATTACCGTCGACGGAGGGCGTTTTGAGATAAACTCTATTGACGCTGCGTTGTGCTGAATGCAATCCGCAGCCCAATCACTATCATACGAAGTTCCGGGCCGAATTTGGGCCAATCCCGCTATAGGCGAACATGCTGACTTGGTGATTTGCAGAAACGACGCATTAGGATGAACCGCTTCAAACATACCAGCGAGGTGCATAGCATAGCTATCACCGAAAATAATAATGCTTTGCTCAGAAGTCTCTGACCCGCCACAAGCAATCTTAAGGTCCTCTTCATGAAAGCAACTAGCGGTAAACCCCCGATTTGGGCGAAGCTTGTCTTCAGGCTGCGCCAGAAGTGAAATCCCTATGCTAAAGGTAGCGAAACACACCAGCACGCTGGTCAGAAACGGTCGGGTCAGCCAAATGCTTTTGCTTCCTTGCTTTCTGCTACGTGCTGGCAGTTCGACGAAGCGCCATGAATAGTAGGCAAGGATCAGGGAGACCCCGATTAGGGCGATCACTATAAAATTGGAAATCTCTTCGACAGATAAGTAGCTTGCAAACGCAAATAGAGGTTGGTGGACCAGATACAAACTGTAGGAAATTAGCCCCAATCCGACCAAGATCTTATTTGTCAATAAGCGGTAAAATTTCAAACTTGCTCTACTGAAAAGCAAAACAAGTACTGCGCCGCTTGTTGGCAAGAGTGCATTGAATCCGGGAAACGCAGTGTTTTTATCGTAGGAAAAGGTCGCCCAAAGGATCGCTACCAGACCGGAATACGCTAATAATGTTGCCACCCAAACAGGGACTTTTCCAATCCATTCGCGTGGAACCAGTGCCACCAGACACCCGGTAAGCAATTCCCAACCACGGTAAGGTAAATAGAAAAATGCGTGTTCTGGTTTAGCTGCTACAGCCCATTCCGAAATAGCTAAACTAAAAGCAAATACACACAACAAAACAGCGGGCAACGATGCCCACCCTATCCGCAAAGTCATTATAAAAAGAAATGGGACTGCGAGATAGAATTGTACTTCCACCGCCAAGCTCCAAGTATGCAAAAGTGGTTGAAGTTCAGCGGCCGGAGCAAAATAACCAGCATTGTTTGCAAACACGTAGTTTGACGAGAAAATGGCCACACCGATCAAACTCTCAGCGTAACCACGAAGGTCACCTGGCAAGAGTATTAAGCCTGCCATCGGAATCGTTAAACCAACCGTTACAAAAAGTGCCGGTAGAATTCGTCGCATCCGTCGAACATAAAAACCGATCAGGTCGACCGACCTTGTCTTCATATCTTCGAGTAAGATTGATGCGATCAAAAAACCGCTAATGACAAAGAAAACATCGACACCAACAAAACCACCACCAAAACTTTCAAGACCAGCATGAAAAAGAACAACGATTGTAACTGCAACACCCCGCAGGCCATCGATTTCTGGGCGATACTTCAATTCGAATTCTCTACTTCAAAAACTTTCGCCTACTAGGAAAGGCAAATTCACCGATGCCAACGAAGGACTTGCTGACTTCCAGCTATACGAAAAACCTCTTTTGGGGCATTCTGCTCAAGGTAAAGTATTGAGGCAATCGCAATCTCGGCGCTCGTCCGACCTTGAATCCATTTGGCGGAACGCGGCAAGAAAAATGAAAAAAACACAACAGAACCGACGAAGACAATCCCGACTCTTCCTTATCGAGTCTCCATTTCAGCTTCTCTCGGCCATTGAGGCGGCAGCCGCCATACATCCCGAGGATGAAGCATTTCTAATAATCATGCGACGCCAATCAGAGCGAAGCCGTAATGAGAGACAAATTGAACAACTGGTGCCGCTCTTCGCGTGGGATCAGGTTTTTCATTTGGATCTGGCGGACTGTGGACCAATTCAGCGGCAATGGCGAATATTTTGGCTGATCACGCGCCTTCGTTCCGCGTTATCTCACGGACTATCCGCTTCATTTATAGGGGAATTTCGATGGGACTTTATGCATCTGATTGTCAACGTGCTTCGCTCCCGAGAATCCTGGCTTTTGGACGACGGAACCGCGATACTAAGGCTGCGCGAAAACTTCAAATTAGGCTGGAAAGCAGAGAAAATTGATCGTGACCTTGGTCCAATTCGGCGTCTAATTCTCTATTTGTTGTACTTGGGGGGTCATCGAGGCGAGCCGGAACAATACCGAGGAATCTTCACCGGGTTCCATCAGTTTTTCGAACACCCGTGCGTTTTGCCAAATCGGTTTGATTATCTAACTGGTCTGAGCTGCTGCAAAGAGCCTGCGGTTAAACACATAATCGTTGGCCAGAAGCTTTCGGAATCGGAAGTGTGCCCACTGGATGTAGAGTTCAAAGCCGTCGCGCGTCTTACTACAGACCTCCGTGCCCAAGGTATTGAGCCAGTATATATTCCACATCGAGATGACTCATCGGAGAAGTTAAAGCAATTTACCAAACGTCTTGGTCTTGTTGTTTATCCACTTGATACCGTGATCGAGGTTGCAGCGGTAACAGGAGCAATCAATGTGGCATCGATCAACGGTTTTTATTCCACTGCTCTATTTACATTGGGACAGATGCTTCAACATACTTGCGTTTGCGCCTATCGGTTTTCTGAAACCGATATCTCTGCTGTACACAGAGAAAATGTGATGGCCATCTACGATACTCTTTCGGCAACCGGCGCAAATATCGTGAAATTGCCGCCACTCAATCAACTAAACTAGTTGTTTGCCAACAGGTTTTGAAAAACGTCGTTCGTTTGCTTCAGTTCGTCGTAGGTGCCTTGGCCGACAAGCCGGCCCTGATCTAATACAATCACTTGATCGCATCGACGGATGGTAGAAAGGCGGTGTGCAATCTGGATTACGGTTGTACCTTCTCCCAGCGTAGCGATCATATCGAGAACTTTGTTTTCTGTTGCCGTATCAAGCGCGTTTGTCGCCTCGTCCAAAATCAAAGTGCAGGGCTGTAGGTAGAGCGCCCTAGCCAAACCAATACGCTGCCTTTGACCACCAGACAGTCGGGCACCTTTCTCACCCACAAATGTTTCGTACCCAGCCGGCAATTCAGTTTCTATGAACTCAGCGATTTGCGCTGCCCGCGCTGAACTTTTCACTCTTTCAAGATCGATTGCGTCCCTAGCTTGCCCCATGGCAATATTCTCGGCGACAGTTGTGTCGAAGAGAAAGATATCCTGAGGCACATAGGCGATTTGGCTTTGCCAGCGCTCAACGGAATTCTCGGATAATTCGGTTTCGTTGATGAAAACCTTCCCGGTGGTCGGCTTCAAAAGCCCCAACATGATGTCGACCAGAGTAGTCTTGCCCGCCCCTGTTGTTCCTACAACCCCAACGCTTTGTCCGGGTTCAACCCTTACAGAAATATCATGCAGCCCACCTCGAGTAGTATCACCCGGATACTGAAACGAGACTTGATCCAGAATCAGCGTGCCTCGCAGTGGATTCATTGTGCGGCCTGACGAAGCAACCTCCGGCAGTTCGTCGCGCTGTTGAAGATCGTCCAATAACTCCTCAACAGCGGGGCCTGCAAATCGCAACTGAGTTGCGGCCTCGTAAATCGCCTGCAACGCTGGGAGCATCCGGTATCCCGCCAATGCGTACAGCCCTACCAACTGTAAGGTCCGGACATCCTCTGCTCCTTCTCCTCCGTTTTTCAGAGTGAATACAACGAAAACCATGAGGCCACCGATTGCGACCAGTTCAACCGCGTACTTCGGTAGACGACCTGCGACGACGAACAACGTGGTGTATTGCGCTAGAGCATTCGCTGGTTCCGCGAACCTGTCCAAAGAGTTTCTTTCTTGGCGCCGCAGTTTGATTTCCTTGATCGCACCAAATGCGTCAGAGGTTGCCCGGAAGGTCCGCTGACTTTCTTGGACACGCAACTCGCCAATCCGCCTGACGAACCCCTTAACCAAAGAAAATAGCAGAAGATAGGTCACAATAATTGTGCCGGCCATTGTAGCGGCGACCAAGGGCTCTGTTGCGATAATTAGGGCGACCATTGCTAAAAAAACGGCGCCAAACTCCAAGATTCGCGCAGCAGGCACAAACACATTTTGCATTACAACCTGGCACTCGGTCAGAATTCTCTTGCTAAGATCGCTTGAGTTACGGTCAAGAAAAAACGCGTATGGCTGACGGAGGTAAGTTTCCAATAAGCGTGTCGCAAGATTGCACCAAAGAGTTTGGACAAATCTATTCAGTGCGTAAGCACCAAAAGATCGGGCCAAAGCAGCGACGACCAACAATGCAACGAAAAATCCTCCAAAAGTAATAAGTGCTTCTTCAGGGCTTTGAAGTCCCAGATAAGAAAGTACCTTCTCTACAAAGGGAGAGAACTCTCCATTCCTTAGGTTACCCAGAACCCCAAGGAAGGGCACAATCGCCAAGACACTCAGCAATTCAAACGCTGCCACAACAAGCACAAGAATGCACATCGGGATAATCTGGCGCCTCTCACGCCGATCAATCAAGCTGAGTGCTGACAGGAGAGTTTTCATACCCCAAGGTTTCCTCGTTTTAACCACTCATTGCGCCACAAACCAAGTTCGGTCAGGCGCCTATTAAGGCTCAAATTTGGCCCTTGCTTTTACCTTGGCCGGAATTCCAACAGCAAAGGCGTTTGCCGGAATATCTGACAAGACAACTGCGCCCGCTCCTACGATCGTGCTTGCACCAACATTTACGCGATCTGCAATAGAGCACCCCATCCCGACACAGGCGTTGACTTCAATACGAGACCGCCCCGCAATTGTTGAAGCTGGCGCGATAGAAACAAAGTCGTCAATCTGACATTCGTGGTCAATTGAAACGCGCGTGTTGACCAAGACTCCGTTACGAACGTTCGCCTCAACGCCAACATAGCTCATGGCCCCAATGTAACTTCCTTTGCCAATCGTTGCAGAAGGCTCAACCACCGCCGAAGGGTGACATAAAGAGGGTAGATCTGCGCCAAGGTCTTGAGCCATCTGGAACAACGAAGCGCGCCTAGTATTGTTGCCTACGGCTATTAGAACGCTGTCGATCCCTTCACGCAGAAGTATCGGAAGATCTGCATAGATACCTACCACCGGGATTCCGGAAACTTTTTCCCCTTTTGACCCAGCAAATTCATCCAAAACGCCTACGACATCCAAGCCTTGAATTAATTGAGCGAGGCCAGCTACCGCGCGGCCATGCCCGCCGGAGCCAAGTATTACACAACGGGTCATTCCATTTCTTCCGGCTTCGTTAAATGGCTCAAAGAAACAAGCATGTCTTGTTTTACCTCTTGCGAAAGCTTGCATCCTATTAGTTCCGCCAAGTAGCGCGGTGCCAATCCTTTCGCTGGTCTTTTGCAAATCAAATCTTCGCGTTTCAGCAGATGCCCCGCCTGTAAACTCTGAGCGAAATATATGCTTTTCTGCATGTTCTCGCGGTTTGGACCTTCCGAGGCCGTCACGGTTTTTTCCCCACGGCCCAGTGCTAGCTCTACAGCACGGACCTTCCGAACGAGCTCTGAAAACTCTTGTGGTTCGATCGATGCCCTGTGATCTGGACCGGGTAATTTTTTGTCCAAGGTAAAATGCTTTTCAAGCAGCATTGCGCCATGTGCAACCGCCCAAGCTGCCACGTCAGACCCTTTAGTATGGTCAGAAAACCCGACTGGGCAATCAAAGGCATTGGCGAAGGTCTGAATTACCCTAAGATTTACCTCCTCTACCGGAGCCGGGTATTCGGAGGTGCATTGGAATACCGAAAGCTTGTTTGCAAGGGCGAGTGGACTTAGGGCCTCCACCGCGGTTTCGACATCTTCCATGGTGCACATACCGACACTTAGAATGACCGGTCGCCCAAGCGTTGCGAGGTACTCAAGAAAGGGAATGTTCGTCGCATCAGTTGAAGCAACCTTGATGGCTTCCACCGATAAGTTCTCAGCGAGAAATCGCGCACTTCCCTCGTCATAAGGCGTACACAGATAAATTATATCCTTGCTTCTACAGTAGTCCTGCAGTTCTTTATGTTGGTCCTCGGTCAACTCCAGAGATTTGAGCATCGCCCATTGGGTATTGTCATCGTAGCCTGTGGTTTCTTTCTGATAATTCGCTTTCTCGGCTTTAGACGTCACCAGTTTCTCTGTCCTGAACAACTGAAACTTTACAGCATCTGCGCCTGAGCCAGAAGCTGCGTCAATCATCTTTTTAGCCTGCTCCATGCTGCCGTTATGGTTCACTCCGATCTCAGCAATAATGAAACAGCGCTTCGGATCAGCGATCAGAGCCATTGCAGTTTTTGGGGAATGTTCAATGGTCAATCAGAACTCCAACTCTATGCTCTGTAAAAAGAATCTAATGGACACATCCCGAATTAATCTACCTTTTCTTTCGCAAGAAACTCTGCAATGCGGAAATCAATCTCATTGTCGATATCAATGGACCGCTGCTTCGGCATTAAGAAAACTTGGGTCCCCGGGCGAACAACAGTGTCATCATCGCGCGCCAACTCAACGCGTTGCCAAACATATACCGCGCCGTTCAAGGCAATACATTGTGGCGCAGCTTGCCTTGCGCTTACGCGCCCCGGCACCGTTTTTGAGAGCGTGAAATCCCCATTACTGGTTTGCTCCAGAATGTTGAAATACGGATTGTCCTCGGCCTCCAAACCGCTCAAAATCAATGGCGCCTGAGACCCTTCTAATTGTGCGACGGCCCCAAGGATATCAGAGTCACCACGCAAAGGTGACGTGACAGCAAGGTCAGCAACAATGTCAAAACTCTGGTTAGTACGCGCTTCGCAAGTTTCTACTGCATGCCGAATGCCTGGTAGTTTCGTAACTGAGTCATTGGCCATTTCAGAAGGACGTAAAACAAGTTGATCCGCTCCAGCAGACTTAGCAATTTGCAGGTAGGCTTCGCTGTCGGAACTTACAACTACAGTATCGAATAGTCCGGTCCTGCGAGCTTGAGCAACACTTCGTGAAAGTAGGGGCTCACCCAAAAAAGGTTGAATGTTCTTATTCGGAAATCCCTTGCTGCCCTGCCGTGCAAGAATGGTAGCGATCCTGCGGGTCATAGCGCGTTCTGCCGCAAGAGCTGTTCAACACCAATGACGTCTAGTCCCGCGCGCAGAGTGTCGCAGACATGCGCAATCTGGGGATCGGTCAGTTTAGGCGAAGACGGAAGTACGATGCCTAGATCTGACGAACCAGAGGAACCGGTTAGCCTACCCACACGGCGCACATCAGAGTAAGGAGGCATCCGGTGCAAAGGAAAAAATACCGGCCGAACATCGATATCGCGAGCCTTCATGAATTCTATTAACTTTAAAGCGATTTCGCTATCTTGGACTTTCAGCCGAACGACGTAGCACCAGAAGCTGTGATCTGTATCGGGGGCCGCTTCAGGCAGAATTAATTGATTGGAAAGGTCCGACAAGCGCTCACTGTACTTGGCCGCCAATTGATGTTTCGCGGACAGCAAGTCGTCAATCCGTTCCAACTGGGCAACGCCGATGGCCGCCTGCAAATTTGTCATGCGAAAATTAAAGCCAACGTCCAGATGCCAGTAACGCTGGCTCGGGTCCATACCATGATCGCGCAGCATCCGGGCACGGGCGGCAACCTCAGGTTCTTTAAAGACAACCATACCACCTTCGCCCGTCGTAATGAGCTTGTTACCAAAGAAAGAGAATGTCCCAGCATCCCCGATCGTGCCCGCGTGCTGACCTCGCCAGCGAGAACCTAAAGCCTCAGCTGCATCCTCTATCACGTAAAGTTCGTGCTGCGCTGCAAGTTCTGTAACCTGCCCCATTTCGCACATCTGACCATAAAGATGGACGGGCATAATGGCACGTGTAGCGGGGGTGATTGCCTCTTCGGCAGCCGCGACATCTAGCGTCATTTCGTCCTGTAAAACATCTACCAATACTGGAGTCGCACCCGTATGGATAACCGCATTGATACTCGCGGCGAAAGTCAGATCCGGCACAATGACCTCATCTCCGGGCCCGACCCCCAAAGCCGCAAGAGCAAGTTGCAACGCGACTGTCCCATTTGAAACGGACAACGCATTGGGGCAGTCGACATACTTTGCAAATCCATTCTCAAAAGCGCTGACATAGCTGCCCTGGGAGGAAATCCATCCTGACTGGACGCAATCGAGGACATAGTTGATTTCGTTGTGGCCCAGAACTGGTTCAGCAGCGGGGACAAATCCAACGGCCTTTTGAGTCGCAAAATCTACCGGTCGCCCTTCTTGGTCAATAAGAGGCACAAGCATGATGCGGTTGGAAAGATGTTGCTGAACAATCTCTGGATCACTGTCAGAAGGCAGAGATACAAAATTTCTATTCGCAGCCACAGTGGCCGGATCAGAAAGCCCAGCGCCTCGAAGCAGCGCACGTCGCAGATCTCCATCGGTGATCACACCACTTAGTCGACCAGCATGATCCACAACAAGCACCGTCCTGTGACCAGTCTGGTTCAGCACCTCAAGGACTTCGGAAATGCGGGAGCTTTCCGCAATTACCAACTGTTCAACTAGTTCAGTCTTCGCCATTTCTTTGCCTGACAGCTGACACACATGTTGCAAGGGCGTCAGGAGTAAGCCCATAGGCCTCGATCACAGCCAAATCACAGTCGAATTTTCGAAGCTGCGATACAAACCAAGCGCTTTCGTCAAAAGGTTCATTAGAGTCAATCATTCCATCATTGTCGCTTAAATGCAGCATTAATGTATAGGGGGAAACATCCGTTAAAAACTGACCCGGATCCAGATTGAGCGAACGACAGGTCACCTTCACATGAGCAACGTCAGTCAGCAGGCCAACCCAAGGGCTATCTATCGTTTTAACAAAGTCCACCAGTTCTTGTGAAGTCGCCATCAAAAGCATTGGATTTGCGCCGTCAACAAGGTTAGCCGGAGAAACAACATTATTTTCAATGCAAAGACGAACCTTTTCGGACTCAGCTATGGGGATTAAAGTGCGAATGCTCCTTTCGAAGATAGACAATGCTTCATTCCGATCGGTCATACATTCTGCTGGTATGCTCCGACCGAGGTGTTCTGGCTGGACCACAGCCGCAAACCCGGCATGCACACTGAAAAAGGGAGCGCCAAGCGCGCTGCTCATACGGATGGCGTCGCTACAATGCTCTAAACTTCTGGCGAGCGTTTCCTTTTCCGAAGAAGCGAGATTCAGAACGAACGGATCAGAAGGCGCTGGAAAATAGTTGTGTATTAGGAACTCCATTTCGGTTGTATGCTGCAGTAGGCTCAATGTATCGCTTTCGCGCCGCATACCAGCCGTCAGCTCTATCTTCCGAACACCCCAACGGGCCGCTTCGGCAATCATTTCCCGAAGATCGGAACGCCCAAAAGCTCCCGAAGACACATAAAGTTCCATGACTTTGCCACTAAGTGCTTTCTGCTCCTCTTAAGGTTAGCAGTAATTTTGACCCGAACAAGAGAACCTGCTTCCGCGTGAAGATTTTTTTTTTACCTGTTGAGTTCTCGCTGGCTTGCCAGCTTAGGTCTATCTAAGCTTCTCTCCTACTAGGTATCGGACCGCTAGACAGCGTAATAGTGCCGTCGGCCTTCCAATTGCACGAAAGGCTTCTACTGCGGCAGCTAGTAATTGACGACTTTGCAAGGCATCACGACAATTCAATGCGTGAGATGTCGCCTCAATTTCATGCGGCAGTTTAGCCAAGCGGTATTGTGAAAAGCGGGAAAGTTTTGAGGCTTCAACTTCCTGAAGGATAATTGCGACCGCCTCTTGTTGATCCCTGATGCTACGCTTGGTTTTTGATAGGTTTGACGCTTTACCAGAACGCGTTCCGCGCCGTTGCGTGTAGTGATAGAGCGCTTCGCCTTTTAAACTGAAACGCGCTCCCGCAATCAACATGCGCGCTTGAAACACCATGTCTTCAGCATGTCGCAAACTAGGCCAACTAATTTTGTGTTGCGCAAGAAATTCACTGCGGACTACAGGTTGCATCCAGCCAAGATTGACCTTCGCTCCGGGCAGTGAGTTTCGCAAAAAACTATCGATGGTTATGTCTACTTTGTCTTCTGCAACAAGTGGAAAGGCCGTTCCGACAACGGTGCCCAGCCCCGGATCGACCAGCGCCAGATTATCAGCAATCGCGTCCAATCCATTAGCCTCTGCCTCGTTGACCAAAGTCTCCAGCCGGGTTGGAGCAATCCAGTCGTCCGCATCCAAAATGGAAATCCACTTCCCCGACGCAACTCGAAGTCCAGCGGCCCGAGCCGAACCAGGTCCAACATTTTCTTCCAACCTAATCAATTTGATGCGTTGATCTTTTAATGCCTCTCTCTCTACCAGATGCGAGGTGCCGTCTGTCGACGCGTCGTCGACGACAATCACCTCAAGACTTTCAAGACTTTGCTCTGTCACACAGGACAGCGCTTTTACAATCGAAGCTTCGCCATTGAAAACCGGGATCAAGACAGAAACACGAACGTTCGACGCGCCTAACACCTTAACCTCCAGTTACTGCCGAACGAAGGCGGCGATAGGCGTGATAAACTGGCCAGTAAACTGCATAGATGGCCTGTTGACGAATGCTTTCGCAATGGGCCATCTGAGCCCGACGTTCCTCGGCAAATCTGCGACGTAACGATGGCCAATCCTTTTGAGAACTCAAACCGGTATCGTCCATTCGAGACAATATTTGGTTCGTCGGAAAGAAACGGCATCCTGACTTTCTCGCACGAAGAAAAAACTCGTAGTCCATCGCGATTTTGAACGAGCTATCAAAGCCACCTATGATTTCAAAAACTTTTCGGCGACAGGCCGACCCTTGATGATAGATGGTTTTAAAATCTAGCCTGCGAATAGGTGAGGAGATGACCAGAGGATGGTGCTCGCCACCACTGCCGTAATTAATTCCGCAAGTAATGATTTCGGTCGCTTCGGCAAAACTTTCACTCAAAATCTCTAGACTTCGGGATCCTTCAAACGTATCGCCAGCGTGTAAAACGATGACCCAATCCCCCCGGGCCATAGACACGCCCTTGTTCATGGCATCCGCGATCCCGTCATCCGGCTCACTCGTCCACTTAATTGGCGGGTTCAGTGTTTCAAGGTACGTCACCGTTTCGTCATGAGAGTCGCCATCGACTATTATGTGTTCAATATCTTTAAAGCTCTGCTCGGCGACGCTGTTCACCGTCTCTTCCAGAAGGGCCGCTGCATTGAAACAGGCAGTTATTACCGATATTTTAGGACGCTCAAGTTCGTCGTTAATCGGTGCAAAATGCGGAACGCTACCGTTGTCAGAATAGGCGGAAATCACTTCTTCAGTCAGTTGCTGCATAACACGAATATGGTCTGTCTAGGGTGTGAAGCCGGGTCGTCACAGAACCGATACTAATTCAAGACTTTTGCGACGCAAAGACGTCATCTCCTACAGACTTACTATTACTTTATACTGCGACCCGCGCTTACTTGAGCCTCTCCGATTACGACGGGCTTTCATTAACCCATTCAATAGTGCAGTTTTGACGGCGAAGACCAAATGTACTTCGAGCAGATTGTAAATATGAAACTGATCATTCAAATCCCTTGCTTCAACGAGGAAGGCAGTCTTCCGGAAACCCTATCCTGCCTCCCACGTGAGGTAGACGGGTTCGATACGGTGGAATGGCTGATCATTGATGACGGCTCGACGGACGATACGATCCGGGTTGCCAAGGAAAATGGCGTCGATCACATCGTCAAACTACCGCACAATAAGGGGCTCGCACGGGCCTTTACCGCTGGACTTGAGGCGAGCTTGCGGGCAGGAGCTGACGTGATCGTCAACACCGACGGCGACAACCAGTACAAGGCAGAGTTCATCCCCGAGCTGACCCGCCCCATTCTGGAAGGCGATGCGCAGATCGTGATTGGTGCGCGGCCCATTGACCAGATCGAACACTTCTCTCCGCTCAAGCAGGTGCTGCAGAAACTGGGAAGCTGGGTAGTCCGACAGGCCAGCGGCAGCGACATTCCCGACGCCCCAAGCGGGTTCCGCGCTTACAGCAAGGCAGCAGCGGTTCAGATGATGGTGTTCAACCAGTACACCTACACGCTGGAAACCATCATTCAGGCCGGTCGCCTTGGTATTCCAATGGTCTCGGTTCCGGTTGAAGTGAACCCGCCACGACGAGAGAGCCGCCTGATCCGATCTGCGGGTCAGTACATCGTGCGGTCCGCGGTCACGATCCTGCGCATCCTCGTACTATACAAACCCTTTCGTAGCTTTGCCTGGCTTGCCCTACTGACCGCCCTGCCCGGCATGATCGCCTTTCTCCGGTTCTTTGTGCTTTACCTTGCAGGAGACGGCGACGGTAGCGTTCAGTCGCTGGTCATCGGGTCTGCGCTTATCGCGGGTGGGACGATCTTCCTTGTTGGGGGGCTTTTGGCAGACTTGATCGCTGCGAACCGGGTGTTGCTGGCCGAGATCCGGGCAAGGCAGCTTTTGCAGGAAATTGAGAGCGACGCGAAGAAATGAAAGAAGCTTTGACGCGCAGCGGTCTTGGAATAACCGCGGGGCTTGGACTTCTTATTGTCGTCGCATCCTTCTTTGTATCGGCAGGGAACTGGAACATCGACGAGGTGATCTATTTCCTTGGCGCTGACGCTTTGGCGGCCAGAGGATCGTTCATCGTCGAAAATGGCTATGAGACCTACGAACACCCAAACCTGAGAATTCTCTTCTTGGTCGCAGGGCCGAATGGTTTGGCCCCTCAATACCCGATCGGGACTGCGGTGCTTGGCGCACCTTTTCTCGCGCTTATGGGGCTTCGGGGGCTTGTCGTTCTCAGCGCGATTTCTGCGGCCATCAGTCTTTTACTGACCTACCGGATCGCAAAACAGCTTTTTTCAAGCGATGCAGTCGCTCTGACCAGCGTCCTGATCTTGTTTGCTTGTAGCTTTTACCTTGAGTTCGCCTTTGGAACAGGTGCGCACGCACTGAGCGTCCTGGCCGTACTTGCCGCACTGACCTTCGCCATCCAAGCTGTCCAGAACTCTCAAAATTGGCCTGCGTTATTCTCAGGTTTGATCTTGGGCCTCGGCGTGCTGATCCGGCTGGACGTGATACTGCTGCTGCCTGCGATTGGGTTCTATGTCTTGCTGTTCAGCGCTCGTCCCGTCAGCCACATTGCACTTGGCGCTTTAGGGTTGGTGCCCAGCCTGGTCGCGGGATCGGTGGCCAATCACTTCAAGTTCGGAACTTGGAACCCGTTGTCTTACGGACAGTCAGGAGGCGGAACCGACATCGCCGGCCACATCCCTGCAATCATCGTAGTCATCGTTGCCCTACTGATCTGCATTGGCCTGCGGCATGTCACGTGGCGGCCTGCCTACAGATGGGGGGTGCTGGCCGCTTTTGCCGGGCTTATCGCTCTGGGCTTGATCGGCATTTCGCCTTTAGCGCGGTTGATAGAGGGTCTCTACCTCCTTCTGATCGACATTCGGGGAATCAATGACACGCGCCAAGGCATGGAGCCGTTGCAAGACGGCGTGCGGATCTTCTTTGGTCAGGAGAAAAAAGCGCTTGCCCAAAGCCTGCCTTGGCTTGGGCTGCTCGCCGTTTTGCTAATGCAACCGTGGCGGCAGAACCGGGCCCCTTACCTGTTGATCCTCGTCGCTGCCGGCATCTGGGTCCTACCCTTTGCACTCCGTTCTTGGCACGGAGGGTTTGGCACCAACATGCGCTATTTCCTACCCATGGTGCCGCTGCTTTGTATCCTGTTTGCCAGCCTGTTCATTCAGCTTGTCACAGACAGCAATACCCCGAACCGCGCTTTACGGATGGGGGTTCTGGGCGGGATCCTCGTCACCACCAGTTGGGCGCTCCTTCATCCGAACGGTTACGCCTCTGCCGGGCAACAACTGAGCCATTGGGTGTTTTTGTCGGTGATCGGGCTCGTCTTGGCGTCAGTGGCCATACCCAAGGTGAAGCAAGTCCTTGCAGTCACCACCTGTTTCGCCTTGGGGGTCGGACTGACCAACAGCGGGTTGCGCGACCTGACATTGTCGCAACAGCATCGGGCCAAGAACGCCGCCTATGGCGAAGTGCTGTCCCAACTGCCGCGACCGAATGCCTTTGTCAGTTCCTTCGCACCGCTTAGCTTTCAATCTCGCCGAGAGGACGGGCTGATCCTTGCGCCAACCACATTGCATGACGTCGTGGATCCTGCCTTCATGGAAACGCTCTTGCAGGATGGTTACCACCTGTATGTTTCAGCCCCCGACATGGACGCGTTTCTTGCGAGCCACCCTCAGTTTCGACTGGCCGACACGCAACCAGAATTCCCGGACCCGGACATGGCAGAGCTTGTCCTGAGTGGCGGTTAACTGTCGTAAGGCTCGATCAGATCAGACCCGCTGGCGCGGTTCGAGTTGACCTTGGGGTCGACGCGATATGCGGCCAGCGTGCCTTCGGCAGCGGACTGCATCAGGCGGGCGGCACCCTTCCCCTTTTCTCCCAGCCACAAAGGCCAGTTTTCTGGCTCTAGGATAACCGGCATCCGATGGTGGATATGTTCGATATCCGCGTTGGCAGAGGTGGTTACGATGGCGCAGGTGGTCAGGGTCTCTCCGTCGCGCTCCCAGTCCTGCCAGACACCGGCAAAGGCTATTGGCGCTTCATCGGTGCGATGGATGTACCAAGGCAGGCGATTGCCATTCTCGTCCTTCGTCCATTCATAAAACCCGGTCGCGGGGATCAGGCAGCGCCTCTCGCGACAGGCCGCGCGGAAGGCGGGTTTCTCAGCGATGGTTTCCGCGCGGGCGTTGATCAGCAAAGGCCCGTCGGTCGGCGACTTGTACCAATGCGGCACAAACCCCCATCGCATGGGCTTTAGGAACCGGGCACCACTTTCGCCTGTGACCGTACAGATCTGGGTCGTCGGACAGGTATTATAGTTTGGCAGGTTCGGTAGATTATTAGCAGGCAGCGCCTTGAACAGGTTGACCATCGCATCAACGGGAAGGGTCAGGGCAAGGCGTCCACACATAAGTCGATGCTAACGCAGGAAGTTGGAATACAGAAGCACCCCGTGCTGCGTCAGGGGTTTTGCCAGTTTCTGCCAAGTCATTCCGAAGCCGAGTTGGTCCAAACCCGCAGATTGCGCGATCTGAGACAAAGTTCGTCGCCCATTGATCCCTGCTATCAAAGACGCACCTTCTTTCGGCAGGGTTAGAAGCTTGCGCTCTCCCGCCAAGGTGACGGGGATCGATTTGCCCGCGGCGACGGCGCGGGCAAGCTTCGCCGCATTAACGCCCATCAGATGTGGGATAAGGTCTGGCGAACGACCCTTGGCAATACGCGCCTCTGTTTCGCCCTCAGCCACTGCATAGGCCACGTGCAAGCGGATTGAACCACGCAGGCGTTCGGCGACACTCATTCGGTCGACCTCGGACATCTCGTCCGGGATCGGGGCCAGATCAGAGGGATCATACAGCGCAGGCGTCGCGAAAGAGCTAAGCGCCCATCCGGTCCGCTCAAGCGTCTCTACCAACTCACGCACGTCATAGGCTTGGTCCTGCCCATGCAACAAAAGGTCATAGAAGCCAGCATCGCTGCGTTGATGGTCGCCAAGATGCGGGTTCCGCTTGAACGGGTGACCATCAGGAAGCTTGGCAAAGACTTTCTTGGCTTCCCTTAGTCGTTCCTTTGGTGCCAAGTCGGCGAAGAGCGCCCCAAACGCCTCTTGCAACGGATAAACACCCGATCGGCCGAATGGCGCGTAGACCATGAAGCCAAGCCCCCCACCAGGCGCCAAAGCCGAACGCAGGGCAGTAAAACCCGCATCAGGGTCTGGCAGATGATGCAACACCCCGCAGCAATCGATGTAGTCGAACTGTCCGTATTCGGCTGCGCCCAGCAGGCTGCCAGTGTGGAAAGTGATAGAGCTCAGCCCCCTTTCCTTGGCCCGGGCCTCTGCAATAGCCCGCGACGCCGAGGAAAGGTCGACATAGGTGATCTGATATGGGCGTTTTGCAGCGCTCATGTAATGGGCCAGTTGGATCAGCCCATCACCGGTACCGCCACCGGCGACCAGTACGCGAAGTGGTTTCGACCAATCCCGCCTACCCGCCCAAAGGAAGTGATCCATCTCGACTGGATTCGAGGGCGAGCCAGTGATCAGCCGCTTGCGTTCATCCTTGGGATCACGCTCGGGGTACGGGAAAGCTTCGTATTGCTCTTTGACACTGACCATCTAAGCCTCTCTGCTTAGAGATGACAGTGACATGGGCGACGACCAAAGGTAAAGCCGATCACCCCCGTTTGCGTGCAATTTCGATCTTGGCTTCCAGCATCGACATGTCCTGCACCAACTGGCGGCGTTTGGTGCGATCTCCGGTCTCTCGAAGCTCTTCCCGCAGCTTGGCCAACTCGCGGGATAGAGAGACGAACTCGGGAACCGCCCCGTTGTCCTTCAGGATGCGGTGCATCACAGCATTGTCGGGGTCATCGCATTTGGGCAGCGGCTTGCCCGCGCCTTCAAGATTGTCGAAGTCGCCTTCAGCCTCTGCCTTCCGGATTTTCGCGTTGATCAGATCGATCAGTGGGTGATCCATGGCCCTGCCCTAAATGAGTAGGCTCTGGTTTAACGCAACACGCCGATCTGCGCAAAGACCCGGCTGGTATTCCATTCCCCTTTCAAGTCCTGAAAGAGGGAGATACCCTTTTTACAAACTAGAAAAGGAGCCTCCCCTTGTCTGACCTGTCTCATGCGCTGATCGACAATCTCCCGAAAGCAGAGCTGCACCTGCATATCGAGGGCACGCTTGAACCCGAGATGATGCTGATGATGGCCAAGCGGAACGGGATCACCCTGCCCTATGCGACGGTCGAGGACGTGCGCAAGGCGTATGAGTTCGACTGCCTTCAGGATTTCCTCGACCTCTATTACATGGGCATGTCGGTTCTGCTGACCGAACAGGATTTCCATGATCTGACTTGGGCCTATCTGGAACGCGTCCATGCAGACGGGTTGACTCATGCCGAGATTTTCTTTGACCCCCAAGCTCACACCGATCGCGGGGTGAAGTTTGAGACCGTTCTGGCCGGGATCACTTCGGCGCTAGAGGCAGCCGAGAAAGAGATGGGCATCACAACGAAGCTGATCATGTGCTTCCTGCGTCACCTGCCCGAGGAAGAGGCGTTCGAGGCGCTGGAATGCGCCTGCAAGCACAAGGAGCACATCTTTGGCGTCGGGCTGGACAGCTCTGAAAAAGGGCATCCACCCCAGAAATTCGAACGCGTCTTCGCAGCGGCCCGGAAAGAGGGGTTCACCCCGGTTGCCCATCTTGGCGAAGAAGGCACGGCGGAAAACGTGCGCGATGGGCTGGACTTGCTGAAGGTCGAGCGCGTCGACCACGGCAACCACGCGTTGGATGACCCTGCCCTGACCCAAAGGCTGGCCAAGCAGCAAACGCCGCTGACCATGTGCCCGATCTCGAACTGGCGGCTCAAGGGTATTCCGAATTTGGCGGCGAGCCCGGTCAAGAAGGCCTTGGATGCAGGGCTGCTGGTCACCGTGAACTCGGACGATCCGTCCTATTTCGGGGGATATCTGAACGACAACTACCGCGCGGTGCTGGAGCACCTGAACCTGTCCGAGGCAGAGATTATCAAACTGGCCAAGAACTCTTTCGCCGCGTCCTTCCTAAGTGATGAGGACAAGCAAAAGCAGATCGACAAGATCGACAGTCAGGTCAGTTCGCTGCAGAAATCCTAAGGCCCAACAGCCGGACCCAACGAAAAAGGGCGCACCGTTTGGCGCGCCCTTTGTCTTATCTGCTGACCATTATTTCAGGGTGATGCGCCCATCCATGTAAGGGGTGTAGGGTCCGGCTTGGGTCATATAGTCCACCAGAACCTCGGCCAGATCGGGGCCAAAATCATAGGCGTTCATAGCGTCTTTGAACATGCCGTAACCATCGCCACCTGCCCGCAGGAAGTCGTTGGAGACAACACCGTAAGTCTTGTCCATCTCCATCGGCTGATAGCTGCCGTCGATCATTACCATGACCTCGGTCACGCGCTCACCCGCAGCATTGCCGGTGACGGCGGTATATTTCATACCCGCGATCTGCGCAAAACGACCGTCTTTCTCGGGGTCGTCATACTGTGCCAGAGCATTTTCCAGCGCGTCCTTGATTTGCGCGCCGGTCAGCTGGAAGGTCGCCAGAGAGTTCTGGAACGGCAGGACGGTATAGACCTCTCCCATCGTGACCTCACCCTCATCGATCGAAGCGCGGATGCCGCCACCGTTTTGAATGGCGATCTGGATGCCCTGATCCTTCACACGGTCCAGCATCGCGTCAGCCACAAGGTTACCCATCTGGCATTCCTTATAACGGCAGTTGGAACGGTCACCGTCAATGCCGGTCGCTGCCTGTGCCACGACCTTGTTCCGGATTTCGTCCAGCGGCTTGGCCAATTCAGCAACCCGAGCAACAGTCGCTGCATCTTCGGTCACGGCTGCGTCCATGATCAGCGGCTCGCCCACGGCTTCGGTGACGTTGCCGTCGTCGTCGAAGGTCACATTCAGTTCGCCCAGGAACTTGCCATAGGCATAGGCGCTGACAATCGCGGTGCTGCCAACCATTGTCGGATACGGGCCTTCGGCACGATCCGAGGTGTTCGACAGATAGGTGTTGGTGTGGCCACCAACGATCACGTCAACACCGGTGGTGTTCGCGGCGACGCGCTGGTCGACACCATAGCCAGAGTGGCTGAGAACGATGATCTTGTTCACACCAGCAGCGGTCAACTTGTCGACTTCGCCCTGCACGGCCGCAACCGGATCAGAGAACGACACATTCGGACCGGGCGAGGAAATCTCGTCGGTGTTCTGCGGCGTCAGGCCGATCAGGCCCAGCTTTTCACCGCCACGTTCAATGATGGTCGATTTCTGGATAATGTCCTTGATCTGCGGTTCGGCCGAAATATCAGCGTTCGACATCAAGACCGGGAAGGACACGGTTTCAACGAAACCTTTCAGAACTTCGGGGCCATCGTCGAATTCGTGGTTGCCCACGGTCATGGCATCATAGGCCATCTTGTTCATCATCTCGGCGGTCGCTTTACCCTTGTAATAGGTATAGAAAAGCGTGCCCTGGAACTGGTCGCCGCCATCCACAAGGATCGCGTTATTCGACCGAGAGCGTGCCTCTTCGACCGCTGTCACCAGACGGGCTGAGCCGCCGAAACACTTGCCTTCTTCGTTGTCACCCGACCGGCAGCCGCTGTTGTACTTCGAGATTGGCTCGAAACGGGCGTGGAAGTCGTTGGTATGAAGAATCGTAAGCGAATAGTCAGCGAAGGCCGGGGCCGACATTGCGGCCATGGTCGCCGCCGATAGTAATAGGCGGGAAATCATCTTTTATCTCCTGTTGTAAATTACGCCGTCTGCGCGGTGCTATTTGAATGAAACGCCACAACCGGAATCAAATCAAGCTTGACGTTATGAAAGGTGATCCTTCATTGACCCCGCTTTTTGAAGAAGGCATGACAAGCGCATGCTGATTTATAAAATTTTTCGCCGCCCCGAATGGGATGCGTTTCAGGCCGAGAGCCGTACAAAGGGCGCTCCTGTGGACCTTGCAGATGGGTACATCCACATCTCGACCGCCGCACAAGTGGCCGAAACCGCTGCAAAGCACTTCACGAAGGAATCGGATCTCGTTCTGGTCGCTCTGGATGATGCAGCCCTTGGTGACGCGCTGAAATGGGAGCCATCCCGTGGTGGGGCCCTTTTCCCGCATCTGTACCGTGAGTTGCTGGCCGAAGACGTGGTCTGGGACAAATCCCTGCCTCTTGGCGCCACCGGCCACATCTTCCCGGAGGGCGTGCTTTGAGTCTTCTTGAAAAGCTGGGCCTCTGCGCCTTTCACAAGTTCGACCCCGAGGCCGCGCATGGCCTGTCGATCAAAGCTCTGAACACTGGGCTGGTTCCCCTGCCCGGCCCGATAACGTCGGACCGGCTTGTGACCGAAGTGGCCGGACTGAAGCTGCCCAACCCGGTGGGGCTGGCCGCAGGTTATGACAAAAATGCCGAGGCTTTGGCCCCGCTGTCGCGCGCAGGCTTCGGGTTTATCGAGGTCGGCGCAGCCACACCGCGTGCGCAAGAAGGCAACCCCAAGCCACGGCTTTACCGCCTGACCGACGACAAGGCCGTCATCAACCGGTTCGGCTTCAACAACCAAGGAATGGAGGCCATCGCAGCCCGTCTGGCAAAGCGTCCGGCAAATGCGGTCATCGGCCTGAACCTTGGTGCGAACAAGGACAGCGAAGACCGCGCAGGCGACTTTGCCAAGGTGCTGACCCATTGCGGGGCGCATTTGGATTTCGCGACCGTCAACGTATCCTCGCCCAACACCGAAAAGCTGCGCGACCTGCAAGGCAAGGCAGCCCTGTCTGCCCTGTTGGCAAGAGTGATGGAGGCCCGCGCAGGTCTGGATCGTCCGATCCCCGTGTTCCTGAAGATCGCGCCTGACCTGACCGGTGATGAGTTGGCTGAGATTGCCGAGGTCGCGCTGACCTCGGGTCTTGATGCGATCATCGCCACCAATACAACCCTCTCGCGCGACGGCCTGACAAGCGCGGATCGCGACCAGATGGGCGGGCTTTCTGGCGCGCCACTGTTCGAGAAATCGACGCGTGTTTTGGCGCAACTATCGAAGCTAACCGAGGGCAAGCTGCCCCTGATCGGGGTTGGCGGCATTGGCTCTGCCGAACAAGCCTATGCCAAGATCCGCGCCGGTGCGTCCGCCGTGCAGCTCTATTCCGCGATGGTTTACGAAGGCATGTCTTTGGTGCCCCGCATTGCGCATGGACTGGACGACTTGCTGGCCCGCGACGGGTTCAAGAATGTCGCCGACGCAGTCGGTACGGGACGAGAGGAATGGCTATGAGCGACGTCACAATCTGGCACAATCCCCGGTGCTCAAAGTCGCGCCAGACGCTGGCATTGTTGCAGGAAAACGGTGTTGATCCGATCGTGCGAAAGTACCTTGAAGACGGCCCGACCGAGGCAGAGTTGCGAGAAGCGGCAGCAAAACTGGGTATCACGGCAATCGAGATGATGCGGACCAAAGAGGCCGAGTTCAAAGCGCAGGATCTAAGCAAGGACAGCGATGATGATACGCTGTTCGCCGCCATGGCCAGCACGCCCAAACTGATCGAACGGCCCATTGTCTTCAAGGACGACAAGGCGGCGATTGGTCGACCGCCAGAGGCCGTTCTGGATATCCTTTGATCTAGGTCGGCTGGTCTGCGTCAGCCTCTAACGACGGATATCGCAGGGCCAAGGTGATGCCCCTCGCAACGAAACTGATCAACAGCGCGGCCCATAGACCGTGGTTGGCGTAGATCGGTGTCAGGACCAGAAGAGCCGCCAAATAGATCAACGCCGAGATCACCATCATATTGCGCATGTCGGTCGCGCGCGTTGCGCCGATGAAGATGCCGTCAAACATCCATGCCGCGCAACCCAGAATGGGCGCCGCGACCATGTAGGGCAAGTAGTCCCGCGCGGCCTCTCGCACATCAGGCGCGGTGGTCATGGCGTCGATGATCGCGCCGCCCGCAAAGGCGAAGACGATCGCCATTCCAACCATCGTCGCAAATGCCCATCCCCCGGACATGATCGCCCCTTGGCGCAGCAGGTCCCGGCGACGCGCGCCAAGCGCTTGGGCCACAAAGGCCTCTGACGCGAAGGCAAACCCGTCCATGGCATAGGCGGTGATGTATAGGAATTGCAGCAGGATCTGGTTGGCGGCCAGCGGCACGTCTCCGAAATCCGCCCCAAAGAACATGAAAGAGACAAAGATTGCCTGCAAAAGGACAGACCGGATCAGAATATCCCGCCCTACCCGCGCCATGCGGGCCAAACGGTCGGTGTTGAAAACCTTGACCTTGTCGCGCCACGCCTTGCCATCAAACGCGTCACGACACAGGTAAAGCCCCATCGCCAACCCGGACCATTCGGCCAGGAAAGTGGCAATCGCCACGCCCTCGACACCCCAACCCAGCCCCAACACGAACCAGATATCCAGAACGATATTCAGACCGTTCATCCAGAGCTGGATCACCAAAACAGCGCGCATCCGTTCCTGACCGACAAGCCAGCCGGTCAGCCCGTAGACGCCAATCGCGGCAGGGGCCGACCAGATACGGATCGCCATATAGTCCCGCGCAAGGGTTTCCACTTCGTCAGAGGCCGGTGAAACCCAGAACGCCCCCCAGAACAGCACCGTTTGCAATGCGATCAGCCCGACCCCCGAGATCGACGCAACCAAAAGCGCGCGCGACAGGATGGCAGAGACCTCTTCCCGGTCGCCCGCCCCAAGGGCTTGGCCCGTCAGCCCGGCCGTACCCATCCGCAGGAAACCAAACACCCAATAGATCGAGGTTAGGATAATGGCACCGATGCCAACGGCTCCAATAGGTGCGGCCTCTCCGATCTGGCCGACCACACCGGTATCCACTGCCCCAAGGATCGGGACCGTAGCATTGGACAGTACCACTGGAATGGCGGCTTTCAGCACACGGCGGTGCGTGACCGGCCGCGCGGCCTCAGCCATTTCGATCGGGCATCAGGAAGTGGCCTGTGGCTTGGGCAAACAGGCGGTCACGATTGTCCTGCCATGCCTCGACATGCACACTGGCATAGCGGCGACCCGAACGGTTCACCCGTGCCCGCGCATAGGCATCACGCGGCAGGCCAGATCGCAGATAATCGACAGTGAAGTCGATCGTCTTCGGCAGACGCGGGAAGTTCTCGGCATTGAAGGTGGTCGGATCCAAGGCGCCGCTTTCCATGTCGTCCCAAAGCATCGACCAGCTCAGCTGGATGATCGAGGCGACCTCTAGGAACGCCGCTGTCGCCCCGCCATGCAGGGCAGGCAACATGGGATTTCCGATCAGATTCTCATCATAGTTCAGAACGCAGGTAAGCTCGTCACCGCGGCGTTCGACCTCGACCCCAAGAAAACGCAGATACGGCACCCCGTGAACAAGGGCTTTCAGCATGGCATCACGGCGTTGTTTGACAACTTGTACGGGTTCGGGGCGGCGGCTCATTTCGTGGCCTCGCTCAGTCGCTCGACGGTGAAAGCGCCGGTTGCGGTGGCAACGGGGTTGTCGCGGTCCTCATCCATCGTGGTGGCGCGCACGAAGGCCACATTGCGGGTCATGTGGTAGCATTCGGCCCGGGCATATATCGTCTGGTTAGGGTTCGCAGCCCGCATATAGTCGATCCGTAGGTCGATGGTCGCGGTGCCCACTGGCCGTTCAGGATGGGCAACCACAGCGACCCCGCTGCAGGTGTCCATCAACGCGGACACAGCGCCCCCATGGATCACACCCGTCCTTGGATCGCCGATCAGCTTCTCATCATAAGGCATCGACAGTTCGACCACGCCATCCTCTAGGTGCACCATTTGCAACCCAAGCGCGCGCGCATGGGGGAGGCTTTCAATGAACTGCGTTACAATTTTTTTGAAATCGTCTGTCATGGGTCCTCCACGGTCATGGCCTAACGGTATCGGCTAAACCGCGGTGTTCAAGCCGAAACCTAACGTCTGTCTGAACAATCCTAGCCGATTGTCATTTGCGCTGACGCTACGTTCGACATAAATTGTGCTGAACGATTAATTGCAGGACCGCCATGACTGAACAACGTCTCTCATTCAAGGAAATGTGCGCCGAGTTCGATGTGACACCCCGCACACTGCGGTATTACGAGTATATTGAACTGCTAGAGCCGGTTCGCGAAGGGCGGTCGCGATTCTATACGCCACGCGAAGTGGCGCGGATGAAACTGATCATGCGCGGGCGCCGGTGGGGCTTCAGCCTTGAAGAGCTGCGCCAGTGGCTGGAAATCTATGAAAAGCAGGGCACTACAGCCCAGATGGAGCGTTGGGTTGAACTGGCCGAACGTCAGGTTGGCGTGCTGACAGAACAATACGATCAGCTCGGAGTTGCCCTGCAAGAACTCAAGGATATGAGAGACCAGGTCAGAAAAGAGCTTGAAAACAGCCGCTGAGCCCTGACTTTCACCGAGTGACACCACGTCACAACACCTCGTGACGCCACGTAGTTTACCCGACGGTAATTTTAGTTCCTATATCGAACTCAATCCGTCATGATCCGGATAACCGGACTCATGAAGGAGGCACGAATGATGGATGAAGAAGTCCTGACGATCAGAGAGATGTGCGATCTGTTCGAGGTTACGCCACGCACCCTACGCTTCTATGAGGCGAAGGAGCTGTTGTTTCCGATCCGCGAAGGCCAGAAGCGGCTATTCACGAATCGGGACCGGGCAAGACTGACGCTGATCCTGCGCGGCAAGCGCTTCGGATTCAGCCTAGAGCAGATCAGGCAGCTGTTAAATCTCTATGACATCGGGGACCAGGGAGAGCGCCAGTTGCGCGAAGTCTGCGAAGCCGCCAAAGAGCGCCTTGCCGACATGGAGCGACAGCGGGACGAGCTGGAAATCGGAATCGAAGATCTTCGTGCGCGAATTGAATGGGGCGCGACGGAGCTGGAGAAATTGGCTGGTCGCGCGAAGAGCTAAAAGGGAGGCATTTAATGCCCAGCTACACAGCGCCGACGAAAGATATGCAGTTCGTTCTGCACGATCTGCTGAAAGTCTCGACCAGCGACATCCCCGGTTACGACGAGTTGGATAACAGCTTTACCGGGGCCATTCTGGAAGAAGCAGGTAAGATTTCTTCCGAAGTCCTGACCCCCCTGAACATTGTAGGTGATACCGAAGGCTGCCGTCTGGAAAACGGCGTGGTCTACACCCCGACAGGCTTCAAGGACGCTTTCGAACAGATGAAAGAAGGCGGCTGGACCGGTCTGGATTGCGATCCGGAATACGGCGGCCAGGGCATGCCCTATCTGATGGGCACCGCCGTGGGCGAGATGTTCTCGTCCGCCAACCAGGCGTTTACCATGTACCAGGGCCTGACCCACGGTGCTTATTCTGCGATCCACGCCCACGGTACAGACGAACAGAAAGCCAAGTATCTGCCGAACATGGTTTCCTGTGACTGGACCGGCACTATGAACCTGACCGAACCGCATTGCGGCACCGATCTGGGCCTGATGCGCACCAAGGCGGAACCGCAGGGCGACGGGTCGTACAAGATCACCGGCCAGAAGATCTTTATCTCGGCTGGTGACCACGACATGTCCGACAACGTCATTCACCTTGTGCTGGCGAAGATCCCGGGCGGCCCTGAGGGCATCAAAGGTGTCTCGCTGTTCATCGTGCCGAAGTTCATGGTCAATGACGACGGTTCGCTTGGCGAACGCAACGGTGTGTCGGTCGGCAAGATCGAAGAGAAAATGGGCATCCACGGCAACTCGACCTGCGTCATGAACTATGACGAGGCGACAGGCTTCCTTCTGGGGACCGAGCACAAAGGCATGCGCGCCATGTTCACCATGATGAACGAAGCGCGTCTAGGTGTGGCCATGCAGGGCCTGGCGCAAGCCGAAGCCGCGTATCAGAACGCCTTGTTCTATGCCAAGGACCGCCTGCAGGGCCGCGACGTCACTGGTGCGAAGAACCCCGATGGTCCGGCAGACCCGCTGATCGTCCACCCCGATATCCGTCGCAACCTGATGGATCAGAAAAGCTTTACCGAAGGCGCACGCGCATTCCTGTTCTGGGGCGCAATGATGATCGACAAAGCGCACCGCTCGGAAGACGCGGACGCGGACGGCCTGATTTCGCTGCTGACCCCGGTCCTGAAGGGCTTCCTGACCGACAAGGGCTATGACTCTACCGTCAACGCACAGCAGGTCTATGGCGGCCACGGCTATATCGAGGAATGGGGCATGTCCCAGTTCACTCGCGATGCCCGCATTGCCATGATCTATGAAGGTGCGAACGGCGTTCAGGCGCTGGACCTTGTAGGTCGAAAGCTGGGCCAAGACGGCGGCAAGCACGTGATGGCCTTCCTCGAAATGGTCAAAACCTTCTGCAAGGAAAACGCCGACGTCGAAGGCATGGCCGATTTCGTCGAGCCTCTGAAGAAAGCCTCGAAAGAGCTTCAGGCAGCGGGCATGTTCTTCATGCAGAACGGCATGAAGAACCCCAACCACGCGCTGGCCGGGTCTTATGACTTCATGCACATGATGGGTCACGTCTGCCTTGGCCTGATGTGGGGTCAGATGGCGAAGGTCTCGATTGAGGCTCTGGCGAACAACCCGTCTGACGCAGCGTTCTACAAGACGAAGCTGGCAACCGGTCGTTACTATATGACCCGTCAGCTGCCGGCGACCACCATGCACCTGGCCCGTATCGAAAGCGGTGCCGACCCGGTCATGGCGCTGGACGCAGACCAGTTCTAAGCGGCGGCGGGCTTCGGCCCGCCCCCCTTACAAAATGCAGACATCCAGGGGGGGATTATGAGCATCAAACTCTATTGCTTCGGTGAAAGCGGCCATTCCTACAAGGTTGCCTTGGCGCTGACCTTGTCGGGCACCGAATGGGAAGCCATCCACGTTGATTTCTTTAACGGGGAAACCCGCAGCCCCGAGTTTCGCAATAACGTCAATGAGATGGGCGAATGTCCTGTTCTGGTCGACGGTGATGTAAAACTGACCCAATCGGGTGTGATCCTGGACTACCTGTCCGAGAAGACCGGTAAGTTCGGGGGCTCTACCCCTGAAGAAAAGCGCGAGATCCTGCGATGGGTCCTGTGGGATAACCACAAACTGTCTGGCCCCGGTGGCATGACCCGCTTTCTGATGAACTTCATCCCCGAAGAAAAACGCCCGCGAGAGGTGATTGCTTTCACCAAGGCGCGCCTAAAGTCGGCTTTCAAAGTTCTGGATGACCATCTCGCGGACCGCGATTTCCTTGTTGGTGACAGCATCACCAATGCGGATTTCAGCTGCTGCTGCTATCTGTTTTTCGAAGAGCCGTCGGCGTTTGTCCGTGCTGACTGGCCCAATATTTCCGCTTGGCTTGACCGCATCGCGGCCCAGCCCGGCTGGCAACACCCCTATGACCTGATGACGCCCGCGTTTCCCCCGCGGAGCTAAGGAGACAAGATGACCGAAGCCTATATTTATGACGCGGTACGCACACCGCGCGGAAAGGGCCGCAAGGATGGCTCTTTGCACGAGGTGACCTCTGCCTCGATTTCCAGCCAGATGCTAAACGCGATCAAGTCGCGCAGCGACCTGCCCGCAGATGCATTCGAAGACGTGATCTGGGGCAACGTGACCCAAGTCGCCGAACAGGGCGGTTGCCTTGGTCGCGCCGCGGTTCTGGGATCGGATATCGATGAAAGCGTTCCCGGTTTCTCGATCAACCGTTTCTGCGCCTCGGGCATGGAAGCCGTGAACCTGGCCGCAAACCAAGTCAAAGCCGGTGCCGGCGACGCCTATATCGCAGGCGGCTGTGAAATGATGAGCCGCGTCCCGATGGGTTCTGACGGTGCGGCAATGGCCGTCGATCCGCTGCTGGCGATTGGCGAGAACTTCGTCCCGCAGGGCATCTCGGCCGACCTGATTGCGACCGAATACGGCTTCACCCGGGAAGAATGCGATGCGTTCGCAGCCCAATCGCAAGCGCGTGCCGCAGCCGCATGGAAAGACAACCGGTTTGCGAAAACCATCGTTCCTGTACGCGACATCAACGGCCTGACCATTCTGGATCACGACGAATACATGCGCCCCGGCACCACCGCCGAGGATCTGGGCAAGCTGAAAGCCAGCTTTGAAGACATGGGCCTGCACATGCCCGGCTTCGACAAGGTTGCGCTGATGAAATACCCGCATCTTGAGGCGATCAACCACATGCACCACGCGGGCAACAGCTCTGGCATCGTGGATGGCGCTGCGGCGATCCTGATTGGGTCCAAGGAATACGGCGAGCAGCACGGCCTGACCCCGCGTGCCCGTATCCGGGCGACTGCCAAGGTCGGCTCGGAACCCACTATCAACCTGACCGGCCCGGTTCCCGTGACCGAGAAAATCCTGGCCCGCGCAGGCATGTCGATCAACGACATCGACCTGTTCGAGGTCAACGAGGCCTTCGCCTCGGTCGTACTGCGCTTCCTGCAGGCGTTCCAAGTGGACGACGCAAAGGTCAACGTCAACGGCGGCGCGATCGCCATGGGCCACCCTCTGGGCGCGACCGGTGCCATCATTATCGGCACCCTTCTGGACGAGCTGGAGCGCTCTGACAAAGAGGTCGGTCTGGCCACTCTGTGTGTTGCCGCCGGCATGGGCGCAGCAACCATCATCGAACGCGTCTGAGGAGTAGAGAAATGAGCGATTTCAAATACGAAGTAGACGCAGACGGCGTAGCGGTCATCACATGGGATACCGCCGGCAAGTCGATGAACGTGATGAACGAACAGGGTTTCTATGACCTTGAAGCCTTCATTGATCAGGCGCTTGCAGACGAGGCTGTGAAAGGTGTGATCATCACCTCTGGCAAACCAGGTTCTTTTGCGGGTGGAATGGATCTGAACATCATCGCCAAGATGAAGGAACTGGCGGGTGACAGCCCGGAACAGGGCCTGCTGGACGGTCTGATGCGGATGCACGGCATTCTGCGCAAGATCGAACGCGGCGGCATGGACGACAAGAACAAGGGCGGCAAGCCTATCGTCGCCGCCCTGCCCGGCACCGCGCTTGGCATCGGCTTCGAGATCCCGCTGTCCTGCCACTACATCATCGCGGCCGACAATCCGAAGGCCAAGATCGGCCTGCCCGAGATCATGGTTGGCATCTTCCCCGGAATGGGTGGCACCACCCGTCTTGTGCGCAAAATGGGCGCGATGGCGGCCTCTCCGTTCCTGCTGCAAGGCAAGCTAAGCAACCCTGCGAAAGCCAAAGTCGCTGGCCTGATCGACGAAGTTGTCGCGCCAGAGGCCCTGATGGAGCGCGCCAAGGAATACATCCTGTCGAGTCCGAAATTCGTGAAGCCGTGGGATGAGAAGGGCTACAAGATGCCCGGCGGTGCGCCGTATCACCCGGCTGGCTTCATGACCTATGTCGGAGCCTCGGCAATGGTCAACGGCAACACCATGGGCGTCTACCCGGCGGCCAAGGCGCTGTTGTCAGCGGCCTATGAAGGTGCCCTTGTGCCCTTCGACACCGCGATCAAGATCGAAGCCCGTTGGTTCACCCATGTCCTGATGAACCCGTCGTCCTCTGCCATGATCCGCAGCCTCTTCATCAACAAAGAGGCGCTGGAAAAAGGTGCGAACCGTCCGGCTGTTGACGACCAGACCGTCAAGAAAGTTGGCGTTCTGGGTGCAGGCATGATGGGGGCGGGTATCGCCTTGGTGTCGGCGCAAGCTGGTATCGAGGTCGTGCTGATCGACCAAAGCCAAGAGGCAGCTGACCGCGGCAAAGCCTATTCCGAGACCTACATGGACAAGGGCATCGCCCGTAAGAAGGCAACGCCTGAGAAGAAAGAGCAGGTCCTGTCTCGCATCACCGCGACCACCGATCTGGAGGCGTTGAAAGGGGCTGATCTGATCGTAGAGGCCGTCTTTGAAGATCTGGGCGTCAAAGCCGAGATTACCAAGAAGGTCGAGGCCATCGTCGGTGAAGACTGCATCTTTGCGTCGAACACCTCGACCCTGCCGATCACCGAACTGGCCAAGGCCAGCGCACGTCCCGAGAAGTTCATCGGCATCCACTTCTTCTCGCCCGTCGAGAAGATGATGCTGGTCGAAATCATCAAGGGCAAAGGCACCGGTGATGTGGCCGTGGCCAAGGCGCTGGACTATGTCCGTCAGATCAAGAAGACCCCGATCGTTGTCAACGATGCCCGGTTCTTCTATGCCAACCGCTGCATCATCCCCTACATCAACGAAGGCATTCGCATGGTAAAGGAAGGCATCGCGCCTGCCCTGATCGAGAACGCCGCAAAGATGGTCGGGATGCCGCTTGGCCCGCTGCAACTGGTGGACGAAACCTCGATCGATCTGGGTGTGAAAATCGCCAAGGCGACCCGCGCTGCGATGGGCGATGCCTATCCGGACGGGGAAGTCGACGAGGTTGTCTTCTGGATGGCTGAAGAGGGCCGCCTGGGCCGCAAGACCTCGGCCGGTTTCTATGGCTATGACGAGAAGGGCAAGCGAACTGGCCTGTGGGACGGTCTAGCCGCGAAATTCCCGCGTGCCGACGAGCAACCTGAACTGCAAGAAGTGCAGGAACGTTTGCTGTTCGTGCAGGTTCTGGAAGCCGTGCGCGCACTGGAAGAAGGTGTGCTGGAAGACATCCGCGAAGGCGATGTTGGCGCGATCCTTGGCTGGGGCTTTGCCCCGTGGTCGGGCGGTCCGTTCAGCTGGCTGGACATCATCGGCGCAGACTATGCCGCCGAACGTTGCGACCAACTGGCTGATGTCCACGGTGCCCGCTTTGCGACGCCTGACCTGCTGCGCAAAGTGGCCGAGGAAGGCGCGACCTTCTACGAGCGTTTCGGACCCGAACAAGCCAAGGCTGCCTAAGACAGCTGAAACATTAAAGTCAAAGCGCGCCTTCGGGCGCGCTTTTTGTGCTGTTGTGGCACCCATTTCCATCCGCTAAAGTCAGCCCAATAAGCACAAGGTTTTTCAGGCCCGCCATGACGGCGCTCAAGCAGTATCAAAGACTGGAATGTCCCGGCGTCTGGCGCGCTGATTCCGATGCTCAGCGTCGGAATGTAATTGTGACATTTGGTGATGCCTCTTTGGTCATCACCGACCGCAGCGAAAGCCCCCTGACCCACTGGTCCCTACCCGCCCTGATCCGTCAGAATCCGGGTGAAATCCCTGCGCTTTTCATTCCCGGACCGGACGCGACCGAAAGCCTTGAGATCGACGATGAGACGATGATCGAGGCGATTGAGACGATCCAACAGGCGGTCTCTCGCAGGCGCCCCCGCCCCGGACGTCTTCGGACGCTTCTATCGCTTGCTGGCATTCTGCTGATCGCGGGTGTGTTGATTTTTATCCTGCCCGGCGTGTTGATCCGTCACACAGCAACTGTTGCCCCTGCCCCGCTGCGCGCAGAGATCGGACAAGCTTTGCTGGACCGGATTGGGCGCGTTTCGGGCACGGCCTGCTCAACCCGCGCAGGGACACGCAGCCTAAATCGACTGTCGCGGCGCCTGTTTTCCGCCCCCTACCCCAAGATCACCGTTTTGCCTGCCGGCATTGCGACAACCAGCCAGTTGCCGGGGGGCACCCTTTTGGTGAACCGGTCATTGGTTGAGGACTTTGAAGACCCCGAGGTACTAGCCGGATATCTTCTTGCCGAAAAGCAACGTGGCCTCGACCATGACCCTCTTTTGCTGATGCTTGAACGGGTTGGCCCCATCGCAAGTTTCCGCCTGCTGACCACAGGACATCTGCCCGATACTGTTTTGGACAGCTACGCAGAGACGCTTGTGACCCTGCCCAATATCGATGTGTCAGAGGACACCCTGCTGGCCCAATTCAAAGATGCCAACCTGTCGTCTCGGCCCTACGCCTATGCGGTGGATGTGTCAGGAGAGACCACACTGACACTGATCGAGGCCGATCCGGTTGGTGAAAACGGCACCTTGGTCCTGTCAGATGCCGATTGGGTTCAGCTTCAGGCGATTTGCGGGGAATAACGGCGTGGGCCGAAAGGCCCGAGCGCCTATTATTTTCGGCGGGTGAAGGCGTCTTTGTACCCAGCCTTGCGCACCGCGCGCAGCGCCCCTTTCAGAGCTTCATCATCTGCAAAGGGACCGACCAGAACGACTTCCAAAGTTCGCCCCTTTGACTGAACGGTATCAATGGCGACGGGCAAGCCGATTTGCTCGATCACCGCCTTGGTCTTCAGCGTATTCTCATGCTGTCGGAAGGCCGCGATCTGCAAATACGCGCCCTTGCCCCAATCCACCCCTGCAACGGCTTCGGGCTGCGGTACAGCCTCTGGTTTGGGTTCCGGAACCACGACCGGGGCGGGCTGCGGGGCGACGATAACGGTTTCCGTTGGTTGTGCAGGTTCCGCCGGAGTCTCTGCCACGCTTTCAGTCGGTTCGGGCTGCGCTTGGTCAGTTTCTTCGAGGGCCTCTTCCAAAACCGGTTCTGGTTGCGCCTTTGCGGTCTGGGCTGACGCTTTCTCTTCGACCGGCTCGGGTGCTACAGCGACCTCTTCGGTCTCTTCAACCTCTTCCGCTTCCACGACCTCTGGCTCGACGACAGGCGTCTTAATGGGTTTGGGGGCTGGCTCTGCCGGTTTTGGCATCTCAGCCACCGGCGCCGGGTTGGCAACAGGTGCCTCTTCGGCTTCTGGTTCGGCTTCCGCCAGCGGTGCGTCTGTTTCAACCGGTGTCTTTGGAACGGCGACAACCTGATCCAGCGGGTCAGAACCGTCTTTCGGCTTCAAAAAGGGAAATGTCGGGGCAAAGCCGCACATGACTTCGCCCGCTGACAGGGTTCTGGGCTCCCACACGACGCCGGTATCACTGTTTTTACGCAGATAGATACAGCCCATGCTGTCGATATATTGGCGTCCGGCAAAGTCTTCGGGCGGCAGTTCTGCCGGCCCTGACTGCGCCATCGCAGTACCTGACCCAATAACACCCAGACAGCAAATGACGGAAAGCGTCTGCCTCATATCCTCAACGATCCTTGCCCTGTTTTCCCAGAATAGTGACCTAAGGCGCAGGGCGAGTAAAGAATCCTTTAGGCTATTTGGTGCCGAACATCCGGTCACCCGCATCGCCAAGGCCGGGCACGATATACCCATCCTCGTTCAACCGTTCATCCAAGGATGCGGTGACGATCGGAACATCGGGATGCGCCTCTTTCATACGTGCGACACCCTCGGGGGCGGCCAGCAGACACATGAAGCGGATATTGGTGGCCCCGGCCTTTTTCAGCAGGTCAATCGCTGCGACCGAAGAGTTCCCGGTTGCAAGCATTGGGTCCACGGCAATAACAAGACGGTCTTCCAGCTCTTGCGGCACTTTGAAATAGTACTGAACCGGCTGAAGCGTCTCTTCATCCCGATACAGTCCGACAAAGCCAACGCGCGCCGAGGGGATAAGCTCTAGCACACCATCCAGCAGACCGTTGCCCGCACGCAGGATGGAAACCAGCACCAGCTTCTTACCATCCAGAACCGGCGCCTGCATGGTGTTCATGGGCGTCTCGATTTCCCGCGTGGTCACCGGCAGTTCGCGCGTGACCTCATAGGCCAAAAGGTTGGAAATCTCACGCAGAAGACGGCGAAAGCCTGCGGTCGAGGTGGTCTTTTCCCGCATGTGGGTCAGCTTGTGCTGCACAAGGGGGTGATCAACGATTGTCAGGTGCTCAGTCATCGGCGTCCTCTAACTTCTTTAGTACTTTCTCGCGCGTCTCATCGGTGCAGAACGCAGCCTTCGCCGCGGTCTTGTTCAAATCAGAAAACTCCGCCTCTGACCAGCCGAACGTTTCGGCAAGCATGTCATACTCACGAGTCATTGTCGTGTGGAAGAAGGGCGGGTCATCTGTGGAAACCGTCACCGGCACGCCGGCATCACGCAGCTTGGCGACGGGGTGATCCTTCAAAGAGTTGTAAACCCCCAAAGAGATATTCGATCCGGGGCAAACCTCTAGGACCACGCCGGTTTCAGCCAGATGGTCCACCAAGGACGGGTCCTCAATCGCGCGGACGCCATGGCCGATACGCTCGACCTTCAGGTCGGTTAGGGCATCGCGGATTTCCTGCGGTCCGCGCCATTCGCCGGCATGAGTGGTCAGGCGCAAGCCTGCCTCGCGGGCCATGTCGAACGCATAGGTGAAATCCCCCTGCCGACCCATGGTTTCCGCACCGCCCATGCCAAACCCTACGATCCAGTCGCCTGCGGTTTCAGCAGCGCAGAGCGCGGTTTCCTTGGCTTTCTCCGGCCCGAAGTGGCGTACACAGGTGACGACGCCTCGCAGCAGGATCCCATCAGACCGTTCCGCTTGATCGGCGGCCTCTTGAATGGCGTGAAGGTATTCGCGCCATGCGCCCACTTCCCGATCACCGCAGAAGTCCGGAGAGATAAAGGTCTCGGCGTAAACCACCCCGTGCGCGGCACATTCTTCCAGCACGGCAAGGGTCAGACGGCGATAGTCTTCAGGCGTGGTCAGGACGCTGGTCGCGGCCTCATAGACCTTAAGGAACTGGTCGAACCCTTTGTAGGCATAGTTGCCGTCCGCGTCGAAAATCCCGCCGATATCCACTGATTTCTCGCGCGAGATATCACGGATCAGGGCGGACGGTGCTGCACCTTCGAGGTGCAGGTGAAGTTCCACCTTGGGAATGTCAGTCATCGGGAAGCTCCAGATGCTTCGCGACCAGATCGGCCACGCCGGTATACGGGATTAATCCAATTGGTTTTGCACCGACACCAAATCCGATTACGGGAACGCGCTCTCGGGTGTGATCTGTGCCAATCCAAGTGGGGTCATTGCCGTGATCTGCCGTGAAAAGCAATAGGTCACCGGGACGAGCTTTGGCAAAAATGCGCGAGAGTTGGGCATCGAACCACTCTAGCGCGCGGGCATAGCCAGAAACGTCACGGCGGTGGCCGTACAAACTGTCGAACTCGACAAAATTGGCGAAGGTAAAGCTGCCCTCTTCCGCGGTTTCCATCGCGGCTTCCAGTTGATCCATCAGGTCGGCATCCGGCCCTTTGACCAAGTCGTCGATTCCTTGCATCGAGAATATGTCGCCGATCTTCCCGATCGCATGCACTTTCCCACCCGATGCCTGAACCCGGTCGCAAATGGTTGGTGCTGGCGGCGCAATGGCAAAATCGCGGCGGTTGGCTGTGCGCTTGAAACCTGTGACCGCGTCACCCACGAAGGGTCGCGCAATCACGCGGCCCACTTTCATCGCGTGAAGATGCGGCGCAAGATCTTTGCAAAGTTGCAAAAGCCGCTCTAGGCCAAAGGTCTCTTCATGGGCGGCGATCTGGAAAACGCTGTCGACCGAGGTATAGCAAATCGGCCAACCGGTTCGCATATGCTCTTCGCCCAGATCTTCGATGATCAGAGTGCCCGAAGCGTGACAATCCCCCAGAATACCTTCTGTCCCGGCCAAAGCCTTGACCCGTTCTGTCAGATCCTCTGGAAACGCCGGATTACCCACCGGGAAGTAGTGCCAATCCCACGGCACCGGGACACCTGCAAGCTCCCAATGCCCGGAAGGCGTGTCTTTACCGGGTGAAATTTCACTTGCCGCGCCCCAAAGACCTGTCGCTTCGGTTCCCAGCCCCGGGGCCGCATCGCCAGAGGCAAGTTTGACTGCCGCGCCAAGCCCGAGGGCCGCAAGGTTAGGCATTTTCAACGGGCCACTGCGGCCGTCTTCTGCCCGACCGTCGGCACAAGCCTGAGCGATATGAGCAAGTGTATTTGCGCCGGTATCGGGCGTGCCAGCGTTGAAAAACTGATCCGCATCCGGTGCACCACCGCAGCCGACCGAGTCCATTACGATAAGGAAAACGCGTGCCATCAGCCGACCCTGCCCTGAATAATCTCCGGCACGTCAATGGGACGGTCTGCAACCACGAAAGCACCCTGAAGGTCCATCGCAACGCGCATAGCCTCGTCGGCCGATGCCGCGTGAATGCGCAACAATGGATCGCCGGGCATGATCGATGTGCCAAGCTCGACAATGTCCGACAGGCCGACCGCGGGGTCGATCCGATCTCCTTGAACATTGCGGCCACCGCCCAGATCAATCACGCCCATGCCAAGTGCATGCGTGTCGATCGCCCCGATATAGCCGGTGCTTTCGGCGGTCATCTCAACAATCACCGGTGCTGCGGGCAAACGATCGGCCCAATGCTCTACAAAATCCACGGGACCGCCCTGATCGGCAACCATTTCACCGAACCGCTCTGCCGCTTGGCCGGTTTCAATCGCGTTGGCAATACGGCCAGCCCCATCTTCGGCATCGGCGGCAAGGCCGCCCAAGGCCAGAAGCTCGCCACCAAGGGCACAGGTGACCTGCCATAGCCGGTCATGTTTCTTGGTGTTTGTCAGGACCTCCATGACCGACAGGACCTCTAGCGCGTTGCCCGCACTTGGGGCCAGCGGTTGGTTCATGTCGGTAATCAGCGCCGTGGTCATACAACCCGCACCCTGAGCGGTGCTTACCAAGGCATTGGCCAACTCTTTCGAGTCGTTGGGGTCTTCCATGAACGCGCCGCTGCCGGTTTTGACATCCAGAACCAAAGCCTCCAGCCCCTCGGCCAGTTTCTTGGACAGGATCGAGGCGGTAATCAGGTCAATGCTTTCAACGGTCGCGGTCACGTCGCGGATCGCATAAAGACGCCGATCTGCCGGCGCATACTCTGTCGACGCAGCAACAATGGCACAGCCCAGACGCTTGGTCTGGTCGCGCAAACGATCAGAACTCAATTCCGTCTGCAGTCCCGGGATGGCCTCAAGCTTGTCCAGCGTCCCCCCGGTATGCCCAAGCCCGCGCCCCGAGATCATCGGAACATAGGCCCCGCAAACCGCCAAGGCGGGCGCAAGGATAAGCGAAACGCAGTCGCCCACCCCGCCAGTCGAGTGTTTGTCCAGAACCGGACCGGGCAAATCCCATTCCAGCACCGAACCGCTATCACGCATCGCGCGCATCAGCGCCACACGGTCGTCATGCGACAGACCGTTCAACAATACCGCCATCGCAAAGGCCCCGGCTTGCGCGTCGCTGACCTCGCCAGAGGCCAAGCCGTTGGCGAACCACGTCATCGCGTCTGGCGAGATAGGCCGTTGATCTCGCACCGTCTCCAGAAGTCGGCGTGCATCCATGGCTTACTTGTCTTCCATATGGCTGGGGGTGAACCCACCGGGTAACAGCTCTGCCACCGTGGTCTCTACCACCGTGCCGTCAGTCGTGGCCAAGGTCACCTTCGTGTTCCCCGTTGCGAATTCCGCAAGTTTCTGTCGGCACCCACCACAAGGCGTGACCGGCAGCGACCCACCAGCGATCACGGCGACTTCTTCGATCTGGGTATCCCCGCCTGCAAACATCGCGGCAATCGCACCGGCCTCGGCACAGGTGCCTTCCGGGTAAGCGACATTCTCGACATTGCAACCGACATAGACCTCGCCAGAGGTCGCTCGAATCGCGGCCCCTACTTTGAAGCCTGAATAGGGACTATAGGCCTTTTCACGCACGGCCCGGGCGTGTTCTACTAGAGACATGAACGCATCCTTTTGGGGCCAGTGTGATCCTCGGAAACCTGTGATGCAAGCGTAACCGAACGTGAGAGCGCTAACACCACGCAGCAGGCTTGTGTTGTAAAGCCAAAGCCCCTAAGAGGGCAGCAGGATTTAGTTTAACGTTAAATTATCTTCGAGAGGGCCGAGGATGACCAATAAAAAAGACGATCGCAATCGCCAAAACGCGCTGAACTATCATGAATTCCCGAAGCCCGGGAAACTGGAAATTCGCGCCACAAAGCCGATGGCAAACGGACGCGACCTGTCGCTTGCCTACAGCCCGGGCGTTGCCGAAGCCTGTATCGAGATCAAGGAAGACCCCTCTTTCGCATCGAACTACACGGCACGCGGAAACCTTGTCGCCGTTGTTTCCAACGGCTCGGCCGTGCTGGGCCTTGGCAACATCGGTGCGCTTGCCTCGAAACCCGTGATGGAAGGCAAGGCTGTCCTCTTCAAGAAATTCGCGAATATCGACTGTTTCGACATCGAAGTGAATGAGTCCGACCCCGAGAAACTGGCCGACATCGTCTGCGCGCTTGAACCCACCTTCGGCGCAATCAACCTTGAAGACATCAAAGCCCCTGATTGCTTTATCGTTGAAAAGCTTTGCCGCGAACGGATGGGAATTCCGGTTTTCCACGACGACCAGCACGGCACTGCAATCGTGGTTGGGGCGGCAGCCACCAACGCCCTGCGTGTGGCGGGCAAGAAGTTCGAAGACATCAAGGTCGTCTCGACCGGTGGTGGCGCGGCCGGCATTGCCTGCCTGAACATGCTGCTGAAACTGGGCGTCAAACGCGAGAACGTCTGGCTGTGCGATATCGCGGGCCTTGTCTATGAAGGCCGCGAAGAGGAAATGACCCCGCAAAAGGCCGAATATGCTCAGGCCAGCGACCTGCGGACCTTGGACGACGTGATCGAAGGCGCCGACCTATTCCTTGGCCTCTCGGGCCCCGGAGTGTTGAAGCCAGAGATGGTCGCCAAGATGTCGAAACGACCGATTGTCTTTGCGCTAGCCAATCCGACACCGGAAATCCTGCCGGAAGAGGCACGCAAATTGGTGCCAGATGTGATCATGGCGACCGGTCGGTCCGACTATCCGAACCAGGTCAACAACGTCCTTTGCTTCCCGTTCATCTTCCGCGGAGCGCTGGACGTGGGCGCAACCGAGATCAACGACGAAATGCAATTGGGTTGCATCGAAGGCATCGCTGCCCTCGCCCGCGAAACCACAAGTGCCGAGGCCGCCGCCGCCTATCGCGGCGAGCAACTGACCTTCGGGGCCGACTACCTGATCCCAAAACCCTTCGACCCACGCCTGATCGGGGTCGTCGCCAGCGCGGTTGCTAAAGCCGCGATGGAAAGCGGTGTCGCGACGCGTCCGCTGGAAGACTTGAATGCCTATCGCCAGAAACTGGACGGATCGGTTTTCAAATCCGCGCTTTTGATGCGCCCGGTCTTTGCTGCTGCCGCCAAGGCAGAGCGCAACATCATCTTCTCCGAGGGTGAGGACGAACGCGTCCTGCGTGCCGCGCAAGCCATGATCGAGGAAACCACCGACAGCCCGATCCTGATTGGTCGTCCCGATGTCATCGCCCAGCGGTCCGAGCGCGCTGGCCTGAAGATCAAGGCTGGTGTTGACTTCGAAGTCATCAACCCAGAGTCGGACAACCGCTATCGCGACTATTGGCAGACCTATCATGGCCTGATGGCCCGCCGAGGCGTCACCCCTGCCCTTGCTCAGGCCGTCATGCGGACCAACACCACCGCCATTGCCGCCATTGCGGTTCACCGCGGCGACGCCGACAGCATGATCTGCGGCACCTTTGGGCAGTACCTGTGGCACCTGAACTATGTAACACAAGTCTTGTCGACAGAAGAGCTGCACCCGGTGGGCGCGCTTAGCTTGATGATCCTCGAAGACGGCCCCCTATTCATCGCCGATACCCATGTGAACCCCGACCCGACACCCGAACAGATCGCTGAAACAGCGATCGGCGCCGCCCGTCACGTGCGTCGGTTTGGTCTGGAACCCAAGATCGCCATCTGCTCGCATTCACAGTTTGGCAACCTCGACTGCGACACCGGGCGCCGCGCCCGAGCTGCAATGGCAATCCTTGACCGCAAAGCGCCGGGTTTTGCCTATGAGGGCGAAATGCATATCGACACCGCTCTGGACCCTATCTTGCGCGAACAAACCTTCCCGGGCAGCCGGATCGAGGGGCGCGCGAACGTGCTGGTCTTTGCCAACGCCGATGCAGCAAGCGGCGTGCGCAACATCTTGAAGATGCGCGCGGGCGGATTGGAAGTCGGCCCGATCCTGATGGGCATGGGCAACAAAGCACACATCGTAACTTCGTCAATCACAGCGCGCGGTTTGCTCAACATGTCAGCCATCGCTGGCACGCCGGTCAAACACTACAGCTAGGCTTTCGCGAAATAATCGAACCTCTTCCTAGCGCGCCAATTTATGATTGTTGTGCGGCGGTGCGCAAACTTGTAACTGTTGGCGCAAACTGGGCACAATTGTCGCAACGATTTGGCTTTTCACAGGCCTGTGAGTTGGGTCAATAAAATGCCAACGCAGTGGTTATTTTGGAGGAGATCATTCGATGACTTATGCAGAGGTTTATGGCGCCTGGAAAAACGATCCGGAAGCATTCTGGATGGAAGCCGCCGAAGCAATCGATTGGGATGAGAAGCCTTCAAAAGCGCTCTTTGAAAAGGGCAATAATCTTTACGAATGGTTTGCTGACGCCAAGGTAAACACCTGCTGGAACGCCGTTGACCGCCATGTCGAAAACGGCCGCGGCGAGCAAACAGCGATCATCTACGACAGCCCAATCACGCACACCAAGCGCGAGATCTCCTATGTCGAACTGCGCAACCGCGTCGCCACGCTAGCCGGGGCCCTGCGCGCTAAGGGCGTCGAAAAAGGCGACCGCGTCATCATCTACATGCCGATGATCCCCGAAGCGCTAGAAGCCATGCTGGCCTGTGCCCGTCTGGGCGCGGTGCACTCGGTCGTCTTCGGTGGTTTTGCGGCCAACGAACTGGCGGTTCGTATCGACGACGCGAAACCGAAAGCCATCATCGCAGCGTCCTGTGGTCTGGAACCGGGCCGCACCGTTCACTACAAACCCCTGCTGGACGGCGCGATCGAGATTGCCGAGCATAAGCCCGACTTCACTGTTATCTTCCAGCGCGAACAGGAAGTCGCCAATCTGATCGAAGGCCGCGACTTCAACTGGCATGGCTTCCAGTATGGCGTAGAGCCTGCAGAATGCGTGCCGGTCGAAGGCAATCACCCGGCCTACATTCTATATACGTCCGGTACCACGGGTCAGCCCAAGGGCGTTATCCGCCACACGGCGGGTCAGCTGGTCGCGCTGAACTGGAGCATGAAGAACCTGTACAACGTCGATCCCGGCGACGTGTTCTGGGCCGCGTCGGACGTGGGTTGGGTCGTTGGCCACAGCTACATCTGCTACGGCCCTCTGATCCACGGCAACACCACCATCGTGTTCGAAGGTAAACCTGTTGGCACCCCCGATGCGGGCACCTTCTGGCGCGTCATCGAAGAACACAAGGTGAAGTCCTTCTTCACCGCGCCGACCGCTTTCCGCGCCGTGAAACGCGAAGACCCGACCGGCGAGTACGTCAAGAAATACGACCTGTCGAACCTTGGCCAGGTCTATCTGGCGGGCGAGCGTGCCGACCCCGACACCATCGTCTGGGCCCAAGAGCAACTGAACGTTCCGATCGTTGACCACTGGTGGCAAACTGAAACCGGTTGGGCCATCGCGGCCAACCCGGTCGGGATCGAGATCCTGCCGACGAAGCTGGGCTCTCCCACCGTGCCGATGCCGGGCTACGAAGTCACCATTCTGGACGAAGGCGGCAACCCCGTCGAAGCGGGCACGCTTGGCGCCATTGCGATCAAACTTCCGCTGCCTCCGGGAACGCTGCCGAACCTGTGGAACGCCGAAGCACGCTTCCAGAAGTCGTACCTGAACACCTTCCCCGGTTACTATGAGACCGGCGACGCGGGCATGATGGACGAAGACGGCTATGTCTACATCATGGCGCGGACCGATGACGTCATCAACGTTGCGGGCCACCGTCTGTCGACCGGTGCCATGGAAGAAGTTCTGGCCAGCCACCCCGACGTCGCTGAATGCGCCGTCATCGGTGTCGCCGACCAACTGAAAGGCCAGATGCCCCTTGGCTTCCTGTGCCTGAATGCCGGTGTGGACCGCGATCATGACGAGATCATCAAAGAAGTGGTCAAGCTGGTTCGCGAAAAGATCGGCCCAGTTGCAGCCTTCAAACTGGCCACAGTGGTTGACCGACTGCCCAAGACCCGTTCTGGTAAAATCCTGCGCGGCACCATGGTGAACATCGCCGACGGAACCGAATGGAAGATGCCTGCAACTATCGACGATCCGGCCATTCTGGACGAGATCACCGAGGCTCTTCAAAGCATGGGTTACGCCAAGGCGTAATCCACACCTATCCAAACGTATAACGAGTTGGAAAATTTCGGAAAGTCACGTTACAACATCCTCATTGCAACTTATACGAGTAGATGTTTCGTGACTTTCCGTCCCCCTCTGCAGATGGCCCGAGATGCCGATACGACGCCGGACCACATGTCCCACACCGCGCAAGAGGTGTTGGAGCGCGCGACACTTCTTGATCACGATATTCGAAATGCGGCCGCAGATATTCTTGGCGGCTTCGAAAACGCAGACCTACAAGCCCTTGATGAGACTTCGCGTCACCATCTGGATCAGGCGCTTCAGGCCTGTCGTCAGATGCTTCAACTGTCACAGGCCGCACTGACACTTGCGACCGGCGACACCCGGTTCATCGAAGGCCCGGAAACCGCGATGTGCCTTCGAAATTTCATGCGAACCCTTTCGGCCCGATACAACGGCCTACCCGTGACAGTCGACCACTGCGACCCTTCAAGCGGGCTTCCGCAAACGCTGCATGTCCCCTTGCACACAATGGAACGCATTCTGACGAACTTGATCGGCAACGCGATCAAGTATGGAAATGGCAAACCGGTATCGGTGACTGTTGATCTTGACCTCCAAAACGCTTTGATCTTTGCCGTTTCCGACCAAGGACCGGGGTTCAGCGACGAAGCAAAATCTCGGCTCTTCGAATTTTCGGGGCGGGACAGTGAAAACGGTCTTCCCGGAAGCGGTCATGGCCTTCACATCGCCAACTCTCTGGCCCGAGATTTGCAGGGGCGCCTGACGATGGAGACCTCTTCGACAAGTGGGACCACCGTTTCGCTACATCTGCCCAAGCAAGTTTGGAGCGCGGGCAAGAGCGAAAGTTCGAAAGAGATGATGGATCTGTCTGGCCAGTCGGTTCTGATTGTCGAGGACAGCCGAACCTTGCAAATGGTGTTGCAACGCATGGTCGAGTCCATGGGCGCGCGGGCCACCGTCGCCTCTGACGGTATATTTGCGTTAGAGCGTCTTGCAGCCCAGAATTTTGATCTGGCACTGGTGGATATCGAGATGCCCCGGATGAGCGGGCTGGATCTGATCCGCAACATGCGTCGACAGGGTAGCCCGACATCTGACCTGCCGGTTCTGGCCGTCACGGCCTATGTTCTGAATGCTGACCGGCAAGAAATTTACGACGTCGGGGCCGACGGGATATTGGTAAAGCCTGTCCTAAGCGCAATCGCCCTGTCAGAGGGGATCGAAACGGCTTTGGTCACTCGTCGATCGGCGAAAGAAGATCCCCTGCCAGAGGTCGACGGCCCCGATCCAACACATATCGACAGACTCTTGGCCTTTTGCGACACGCAGCAGGCCCAAGATCTGATCATGCGTCTCATCGCTGATCTGGAGAACGTTGCGCTTGTTCTGGAGCGTGCCCCGAAGGTTAAGGATTTTAACGAATTACGCAGTGCCGCGCACATTCTTGTGGCATTGTCGGGTGCTGTGGGGGCTGTCGGCCTTCAGAAGATCGCGGAACGTTTGAATGCCGCAGCTAAAGCGAAACACTGCGAAGAAGGCAACGAGTTGTGTACGACCGCTCTTGACGGCACATTGGCACTGATAGAAGCGCTTCAAAGAGACTACGAGTACCGGTTCGGAGACCACGCATGACACCCCCGATTTTAATGATCGAGGATACATTGTCCCTGCAGATGTTTTACCAAAACATCCTGCAGCACCACGGGTATGAGGTGGTCGCAACCAGCACGGCCAAAGACGGACAGGCCCTTTTTGAAGAACATGCGCCCCAGATCGTTCTGCTCGACTTGATGCTACCAGATGGCGACGGCTTGGACCTGCTGCGCCATTTTCTTACCGCCCAGCCAGAGACCTTTGTCATCGTTGTGACTGCGCATACCTCAGACAAGTTGGTCGCCGAAGCCATGAGCCTTGGCGCCTTCGACTTTCTGATGAAGCCGTTCAGCGACGACAAGCTGGTCAATGCGGTTGCCAACGCTAAAGCCGCCCGAGAGGCCGCAGCATCGGCCGGTCCCAATGCCCCAATGCGCTCGATGCAAGGGTCTTCCCAACTGATGCAGGAAGTCGCGCGGCACATCCGATCTGTCGCCCCGTCCTCTGCAACCGTATTCATCACTGGTGAAAGCGGGACCGGCAAAGAACTTTGCGCACGCGCCATTCACGAGACCTCCCCCAGGGCCAAAGAGCCATTTGTGCCCCTGAATTGCGGTGCGATCCCGCATGATCTTCTGGAGTCCGAAGTGTTCGGCCACACACGTGGGGCCTTTAACGGGGCCATTTCTGACAAGCGGGGTGCGGTCCGCTCAGCCCAAGGCGGGACCCTGTTTTTGGACGAAATCTGCGAGATGGATCTGGACTTGCAGACCAAGCTTCTGCGGTTTCTGGAAAGCTCGACCATCCGCCCCTTGGGGGCCGCCCACCCGATCGCCGTCGACGTCCGGATCATCTGTGCAACGAACCGCGACCCCAAGGCCGAAGTCAAAGCAGGGCGTTTCCGAGAAGACCTGTTCTACCGCCTTCACGTCGTCCCACTGCACATGCCAGCCCTGCGTGATCGGGGCTCTGACGTGATCGAACTGGCACAAAACGCAGTTCTCGAGTTTGCAAAACAAGAGCATCGCGATTTCCGCAGCCTTAGTGACGAAGCCACGACGCTTATCCGCAACTACCCTTGGCCCGGAAACGTCCGCCAGCTGCGCAACGTCCTGCGCCAATGTGTCGTGATGAACGAAGGCTCGTTGATTCAGGCCGATATGCTGCCGGAAGAGGTCCGGTCAGGCGACACGGGCGCAATCCCAGTGCCCCTTCACCCGGCGGACGCCGGTATCAGCCTGGACAGCCTGATGGGAAAAACGTTGGACGAGATCGAACAGATCGTCATCGAGGCCACGATCGAACATTGCGGTGGATCAGTGCCCAAGGCATCTCGGATGCTGGATGTCGCCCCGTCCACGCTTTACCGCAAACGCGAAGGCTGGACCAAGAAGCGCGCTTAGACGAATTGCTCTCTTAGCAGCCGTTCTTCCAGCCCATGGCCCGGGTCGAACAGGATGCGATGGTGAATATCTGCTGAACTTTCGATCTCGACAGAGATCACCTTACCCGCCGTCCGGCTGTCAGCGTCCGCCATCACTGGGCGCTTCTTCGGGTTCAAGACATCAATACGGATCTTCGCCGCCGTCGGCAGCAACGCCCCGCGCCAGCGCCGTGGCCGGAAAGGCGACATCGCTGTCAACGCCAAAACGTCCGACCCAATCGGCAGGATCGGGCCATGTGCCGAATAGTTATAAGCCGTCGAACCGGCCGGGGTCGATACCAGCGCCCCATCGCAAACCAGCTCTTCCAAACGTACTTTTCCATCGACCGAAATACGCAGCTTCGCGGCCTGTGGACCCGCCCGTAGAAGGGAAACCTCGTTGATGGCCAGCGCTTCAAACACGGTTCCGTCTTCGTGGATGGCCCGCATCTTCAGTGGATGGATGACCTCTTCTTCGGCAGAGGCCAAACGGTCCAGCAGACCGGGTTCGTGATATTCGTTCATCAGGAAGCCGACCGTACCGCAGTTCATACCATAGACCGGCGTGTCCAGATGCTGGGTTCCGTGCAGGGTTTGCAGCATGAAGCCATCGCCGCCCAAGGCCACGATGACATCAGCCTCTTCGGGTGACACATCCCCATGCTCTGCCGACAGGTGGCGCTGCGCCCGTTGGGCCACGGACGTCTCACTGGCCAGGAATGCGATTTTCAGCGTATCGGACATGCGTTTCGCCCCAAAATTCATCTTATGACCACTTTGCGCGGGTGGGCCGGAAACTCAACCCCACAATCGTGAACGACTTGTCGCAAAGATATGCGATTTCTGGCTGTTTCTTTCTGCCAAGTTTTTGTAAACAGCCGCCATCCGGCCCCGGCGCCATATTTCAGGAGTTGCCAAATGACTGCAGACACCCGCGATAGCGGCTTTTTCACCGAAAGCCTTGCCACCCGTGATCCCGAAGTGGCGAAAGCCATCGGTCTGGAACTGGGTCGCCAGCGTGACGAGATCGAATTGATCGCATCCGAGAACATCGTTTCTGCCGCTGTGATGGAAGCGCAAGGTTCGGTTCTGACCAACAAATACGCTGAAGGTTACCCGGGTCGTCGCTATTACGGTGGTTGCCAGTATGTCGACATCGCCGAGAACCTTGCACGTGACCGTGCCAAGCAGTTGTTCGGGTGCGAGTTCGCAAACGTGCAGCCGAACTCTGGCTCGCAGGCAAACCAAGGTGTGTTTCAGGCCCTGCTAAAGCCGGGTGATACCATTCTGGGCATGTCGCTGGACGCGGGCGGTCACCTGACCCACGGCGCCAAGCCCAACCAGTCGGGCAAGTGGTTCAACGCCGTCCAATACGGTGTACGCAAACAGGACAGCCTGATCGACTATGACCAAGTTCAGGAACTGGCCACCGAGCATCAGCCGAAGATGATTATCGCGGGTGGTTCGGCCATCCCTCGTCAGGTGGACTTTGCCAAAATGCGCGAGATCGCCGACAGCGTTGGCGCCTATCTGATGGTCGACATGGCCCACTTCGCCGGTCTGGTTGCCGCAGGCGAGCACCCCTCGCCCTTCCCCTATGCGGACGTTGCAACCACCACCACGCACAAGACCCTGCGCGGTCCCCGTGGTGGCATGATCCTGACCAACGACGCCGAGATCGCGAAGAAGGTCAACTCGGCCATCTTCCCGGGCATCCAAGGTGGCCCGCTGATGCATGTGATCGCTGGTAAAGCGGTTGCCTTCGGCGAAGCCCTGCGCCCCGAGTTCAAAGAGTACCAGAAGCAGGTGCGCGCAAACGCTGTTGCACTGGCGGATCAGCTGATGAAGGGCGGTCTGGACATTGTCACCGGCGGCACCGACACCCACGTCATGCTGGTTGACCTGCGCCCCAAAGGCGTAAAGGGCAACGCGACCGAGAACGCCCTTGGCCGCGCCCACATCACCTGTAACAAGAACGGCATCCCGTTCGACCCGGAAAAGCCGATGGTTACCTCTGGCATCCGTCTGGGCACGCCGGCCGGCACCACCCGCGGTTTTGGCGAGGCAGAGTTCCGCCAGATCGCTGACTGGATCGTTGAAGTGGTCGATGGGCTGGCTGCAAACGGCGAAGACGGCAACGGTGAGGTCGAGGCGAAGGTCAAAGCGGAAGTTCAGGCGATGTGCGCCAAGTTCCCGATGTACCCGAACCTGTAAAAGAAATGACTTGAGGGGGCAGCGCTGCCCCCTCATTCTCCCCCAAGATTTAGCCAGTTTTCGGGGATAGATTTGTTTGGCCTTCCTGACATCGACACACGCGACCTAGAACGGCGGCTTGGTGACAAGGCCCGAGGGCACCTGCCGCATTGGGCGGTCGAGTTCGTAATGTTCGTCCTGAAACAAGGCTGGGCCTGCCTGTTCGCGGGCTTGATGCTGTGCGCGCTTTTGCTTAGCGCTGCGATCTGGCAGCCCGAGTGGCAGATCGCCCGGTACGACGCCCTTGTCGTGTTCGCCGTGGCCATTCAAATCCTGTTCATTGCCACCGGATTGGAAAGCCTGCGCGAGGCCCGCGTGATCCTGCTGTTTCACCTGACCGGCACCGCGATGGAGATCTTCAAGGTTCAGGCAGGAAGTTGGTCCTATCCTGAAGTTGGCCTGCTAAAGCTTTGGGGCGTACCGCTTTTTTCTGGCTTCATGTATGCCTCTGTCGGGTCCTACATGGCCCGGGTCATTCGGATCTTCCGAATGCATTTTGCCCCGTTTCCACCGTACCCGTGGGTGCTGGCACTGGCTGTTGCGATCTATGTGAACTTCTTTGCGCACCACTTTTTGCCGGACATTCGCATCGCGCTTTTCGCAGCGACGCTTGTGCTATTTGCCCGAACGCGGATTTGGTTTGAGATCGGTACGCTGTTCTATTGGATGCCCTTGCCACTGGCCGCCATATTGACCGCTTTCTTCCTGTGGGTCGCCGAGAACATCGGGACGCTGACCAAAACATGGGTCTATGCCGGTCAAGGGGCCGAGATGGTCAGTTTCGCAAAAATGGGCTCTTGGTATTTGCTGCTCTACGTCAGCTTCGCGACCGTGTTACTGGTCTATCAGGATGTGTTGTCACGCCAACCGCTAGAAAAATCCGCGCCAGACCAAAAGCCCCAAAAGCGCCGCGAAGAGAACCAGCAAACGCGGTGAAAGCTCGGTGAAGAAGTTGATATAAAAGCCGCGACGCACTTCGGACGGATCCTGCTTGGCCAGAAACGCCATGATCCGTTCCGCGGTCGCTTTGACCTCTTCCATATCGACTTTGTCTGCCTCAGTAGCGCTACGCGCGCGGGTCTGAGCATCTGCAATCGCTTCGATATCCAATCGTACTTTTGATGGAAGCCGGCGCCCCGCCCGGCGCAGCTTTCCATGCAGTTTGTGGCCGGAGATACCCATCTTGCGGGTCAACTCCCAGGCGATGTTTTTAGCAATGGAATCGACTTCTTCCTGCATGGCAGACGTCTTCCTAATTTGCTGGCTGGTTTCTTATTGAAGCAGGTGGTCATGGGGCTTGGCAAGGGGTATTGAAAAGTCATGCTTCGCTCGATTGTTCACGGTACCGACACCGACCGCCCACCCTTGTTGATCGTTCATGGCCTTTATGGGTCTGCTCGGAACTGGGGGGTGATTGCAAAACGGCTGTCGGATGAGCGGAAAGTGATCGCCGTCGACATGCGCAATCATGGGGAAAGCCCGTGGCAGAAAACCCACAAATATCATGAGCTTGCCGCTGATCTGGCCGAGGTCATCGCAGCCAATGGTGGTCGGGTTGATGTGCTGGGGCATTCGATGGGCGGTAAGGCCGCGATGCAGCTGGCGTTGACCCATCAGGACATGGTGAACAAGCTGGTCGTGGCCGACATTGCGCCGGTGGCTTACACCCATTCACAGATCAAATACATCGAGGCCATGAAGGCGCTGGACCTGGGTCAGGTCGAAAAACGCTCGGACGCGGATGCCCAGTTGAAAGCCTATGTACCAGAGGATGGCATCCGTGCCTTCCTGCTGCAATCCCTTGATGTAAAACAGAAAAAATGGCGCCTGAACCTGGACGTTCTGGCGCAGGAGATGTCCACCATCACGGGATGGCCCGGCACCCAAGGCGTGTTCGAAGGGCCCACCTTCTTCCTGTCTGGCGCGACCTCTGACTATGTCAAACGCGAGGATCGCGCCACGATCAAAGCGCTGTTCCCCAACAGCGTTTTCTCAAAAATCCCCGGCGCGGGTCACTGGCTGCATGCGGAGAAACCCCGCGAATTCGAGGCGGCGTTGCGAGTCTTTCTGAACGTTTAATTGATACTGGTGTTATCAATCAAGACGCGTCAATCTCGCTTGATGTGCTTCTTTATGGTTCGCCAATTCACTCACGCTGATAATCCCGCAAAGTGCATGTTGGACACTGTCGATCCTGACTTCCGGAGCAGCTCTGATATTCTTGAATTTCCGATGCTTAGGCGAGGTCCATGGCAACCCCCCCTTTAGTTCCCCTTCTTTTATTTGCGCTCCCATCAAGTACTCTGAACCGCTTTCTACGAAAGCGCGCACAGTATGGATGTTGGTATAGTTCCGTTTCCTGAGCCAGGGCCAAATCGCTGCCAATCCTTCAATCCATGTGGCGGTGCCACAAATAGATCCTTTGACGGTCAATGCACCAGAGCCGTCCGCAGCAGTAATCGCGCTCGTAAGAATTGTCTCTACTATCTTCACCGCGTGCCAGTACAGAAGGTCCCGGACGTCGTCACCAAGGTCTTGAAAAGTCAAGAAAAGCTCGTTGGTGGCAATCAAGGCCCAATGATCCGGCGGGTACTCTCCACTTCTGGCGCGATCATTTGCAAGATACGAGAGCACATTGGTAGCAAGTGCAAGAGAGTCGGTACATCCAAGCCTTTGATAAAGCATCACGAAAGCCAAGGCGGCCTCCCCGGGATAGTACAACGAAACAAAAGAAGATGGCACGTTTGTCGTGACGTCAATCTTGGAAATCGTATTGCCCGTATCGTGAATCATGCTTCTCATGTATTTTCCGAGCTTGATCACCTGATCCTCTTCAAAGGCGTTCAGACGACGCACTTGAGCGAGCAAGGAAACAATAGCAAGCGCCTGGCCACCCAATTTGACTATCTTATCTCCCTCGTGTCCGGGTCGTGAAGACGCTATTCCTAGAAGTTTTTGGTCACCAACTTGTGTGGGAATTGTGTATTTCGCCCAAAGATAGCTAAGGGCGGAGTCACATGCAGGCTGATAATCATTATCCCAATAAGGCTCTGCCCGGGCGATTGAATAGATAGCCCCGGCATGACGCAACACGTTGTAATCGCGGCGAACCGGCTTTCCAAACATGTGTGTTCTGTATATGAATTGGCCGTCTGGTTTGACGTGCGCAGCAAGGTATCTGGTTGCATTCTGAATAAAAATCTTACTGTTCATTTCGCCCCAAATGCCCCCCAAAGCTCAATTGTAACTACCTCCAAGATTTGATTAAGTTTGTGCTTTGGGCAACCCCAAAGGAATTGGAGCGCCTTTCCTCGTTCTATCTCTGGAATCCGTACGCTGTTCCCGATTTTCCCCACATCAGGTAAATACCAAAACTTATCGGAAGGCTCGGCAAGAACCTTTACGCGGCGGCGATCAGGATGGGCGCCAGCGCGCTGTAGCCCATGACAAGGGCCACGATGACGGCCACGCCCGACAGGGTGGCGCCGATGAACAGGTGCAGGATCAGGGTCAGCATGGGAACCTATCGTAACAGTGTCCCGATGGGTCTAGCCCCTGCCCCGCGTGTCGTCGTTGAGGTGGGTCAAACCCACCCCAACACTTTGATCAGACGAAGATCGCGTAAAGCTCTGCCAGACCGATCAGGGTGACCAGCACGGCCGAGATGTTTTTCAGCATCGGAATGTTCCGTGCGCTGGCTGTCTTGCCATAGTTGGTGGCGGCGGTCGCCTCGTCCATGTCGTCACGCAGCGCGGTCATGTCGTCCAGCGCCGAACCACCCGCCAGCACGCCATAGGCCGTGGCCCCGATCGCCAACATGGTCAATGGCGCGGAATAGCCCCCGCCGCCAAGCTCGATCATGACGGCAACGCCTACGAAGACGAACATGGTCGTGAACATGATGGCGGCGTAATTGTTCAGCCGACCAATCAGCATTTGAGTACGCAATTCAGGTGTCATTGTTGTCCCTCCCTACACAAAAACGCGTTCAACGGCGGAACATTAGCATAAAACGCACAATAACGTGTCGGGAAACCGATAGATTGCGAAGGAAGCCGTTTGGGCCGTGGGGAGAAATTCCCCGGCGGGACGGTTGGGTGGGTCGTTACAAATGGCGGCGGCGGGCCCGAGGGAGGGCGTGAAGCGACCGGCCTGGGGGGCGGGTCGGGCGCTACTAGGGTCGCAACCTTTCCACGAATCTGCATAAATATCCTGCTCCTTGGGTTGCTGTTTCAGCGGACATCTGCGAAGATTCTACAACATCAAGTAGTAAGTACTCGAGCAGGCCATATGACACCCGACCATTTTGACAGATCAATTTTCGACATAATCGACAACCGCTGTGCGGCCTTGGAAGACGCGCTTGAAAGCGACGTAATGTTCTACCATGGGAGCATATACCCGCAGTACTTCCGCTCGTTCCGTGATTTTGTAGAGGATGTGAAAGGAAGCAGTAGTCGGGACGAAAATCGAATTTCGGTTGTCTTGCGAACCGGTGGCGGATCGGCGGAGACAACTGAAAGGATGGTTGGGGTTCTGCGAAAGCACTATGAAGAAGTGAATTTTGTTGTACCTGATATAGCGATGTCAGCCGGCACCATTTTATGTATGTCCGGCGATAAAATCTATATGGACTACGCCTCGACTTTGGGGCCTATTGACCCACAAGTTCCGACACCTGACACGGGCGATTATGTTCCGGCGCTTGGCTACCTAGACAAAGTGCGAGAAATCACGAAAAAGGGTCAACTCGCGCCAGCCGACGTGGTCATGTTGAAGAGCTTGGATTTGGCAAAACTTGCGCTATTTGAACAAGCAAGAGACCTGTCTGTAGACCTATTGAAAAAGTGGTTGGTCGAATACAAGTTTAAGAATTGGACAACCCATTCAACGAACAACCCGGGTTCTCCCGTTACAGCACATCAAAAAGCTGAACGAGCTGAGCAAGTTGCACGAGATCTGGCTGACCATAAACGATGGCGTTCTCATGGACGAAGTCTCGACATTAAGAAACTTGAAGAACTAAGAATCAAGATTGACGACTACTCAGATACAGAGAATCTTCGAGACGCAATTCGGAGCTATAACGATCCATTAACTGGGTTTGTTGATCGTATGCGCATTGACTTTTTTATGCATAATCGGCACATACCCCACTAACGGAGGGCATCAATATGGGCATTATCAAGGACGTTCAGGGCTGTTTAGCACAAGTACCCGAACCGGATTTCTATGATCTTGAAGCTGCTCTAGCCGAGGCAGAGCGCATGGCTGATGAGTTCGCCGATGTTCGACCACAAACATATATTGTGCCGATCGAACGTTTTGCGGGACTTCCTATCTACAAAGAGGCATCGACTGAGCAAAACAAATCTGCCAGCCTTTGAGTTTTAACCAATAGAAAATTAAAGATTAAGAAAATGGACGACTTAGTCGTCCATTTTTAGCGCGCTGATGAACGCCGACTGCGGAATCTCCACCTTCCCGAACTGGCGCATCTTCTTCTTACCGGCCTTCTGCTTCTCCAGCAGTTTCTTCTTCCGCGTCGCGTCGCCGCCGTAGCACTTGGCGGTCACGTCCTTGCGCATGGCCGAGAGGGTCTCGCGCGCGATGACCTTACCGCCGATGGCCGCTTGGATCGGGATCTTGAACATGTGGCGGGGGATCAGCTCTTTCAGCTTTTCGCACATGGCGCGGCCGCGTTGTTCGGCGCGGTCGCGGTGGACCATCATCGACAGGGCGTCGACGGGTTCCTCGTTCACGAGCACCTGCATTTTGACAAGGTTGTCCTGGCGGTACTCGGTGAATTGGTAATCAAAGGACGCATAGCCCTTGGTGACCGATTTCAGGCGGTCGTAGAAGTCGAAGACGACCTCGTTCAACGGCAGGTCATAGACGACCATGGCGCGGGTGCCGGCATAGGTCAGGTCCAGCTGGATGCCGCGGCGGTCCTGGCACAGTTTCAGCACGTCGCCCAGATATTCGTCGGGCACCATGATGGTGGCCTTGATGCGCGGCTCTTCCACGTGGTCGACATAGGTCAGGTCGGGCATGTCGGCGGGGTTGTGCAGGTCTTGCTGCGTGCCGTCCTTCATGTGGACGTGGTAGACGACCGAGGGCGCGGTGGTGATCAGGTCCAGATCGTATTCGCGTTCCAGACGGTCGCGGATGACCTCTAGGTGCAGAAGACCGAGGAAGCCGCAGCGGAAGCCAAAGCCAAGCGCGGCAGAGGTTTCCATCTCAGAGCTGAAGCTGGCGTCGTTCAGTTGCAGTTTTTCGATCGCGTCGCGCAGGCTTTCAAAGTCGTTTGCGTCGACCGGGAAGAGGCCACAGAAGACCACGGGAACCGAGGGTTTGAAGCCCGGCAGCGGCTTGTCGCAGGGTTTCTTGTCGTGGGTGATCGTGTCGCCCACCTTTGTGTCGCGGACCTGTTTGATGGACGCGGTGAAGACACCGATCTCGCCCGGGCCCAGCTCGGGGATGTCGATCATCTGCGGTTTCAGGACGGCGAGCTTATCAAGGCGATAGGACGCGCCGGTCTGCATCATCTTGATCTGGTCGCCCTTCTTGATCACGCCGTCGATGACTCGGATCATGACGACAACGCCCAGATAGGGGTCATACCAGCTGTCGACCAGCATGGCTTTCAGCGGCGCGTCGCGGTCGCCTTCGGGGGCGGGCAGACGGGTGACGATGGCTTCCAGCACGTCGGGGATACCAAGGCCGGTCTTGGCCGAGATTTCCACCGCGTCGGTGGCGTCGATACCGATGACGTCTTCGATGTTTTCGCGCACGCGGTCGGGTTCGGCCGCGGGCAGGTCGATCTTGTTGAGGACCGGGACGATTTCGTGGTCGGCCTCGATCGCTTGATAGACGTTGGCAAGGGTCTGCGCCTCAACCCCTTGGGAGGCGTCAACGACCAGCAGCGACCCTTCGACCGCCTGCATCGAGCGGCTGACCTCATAGGCAAAGTCCACGTGGCCGGGGGTGTCGATCAGGTTCAGGATATAGGTCTGCCCGTCCTTCGCCGGGTATTCGATCCGGACCGAGTTCGCCTTGATGGTGATCCCGCGTTCGCGTTCGATATCCATCGCGTCCAGAAGCTGTTGCTTCATGTCGCGTTCAGCCACCGTGCCCGTCATCTGGATCAGACGGTCAGCCAGCGTGGATTTACCGTGGTCGATATGCGCCACGATCGAGAAATTGCGGATGTTTTTCAACTCGGTCATGGCGCCGATATGCGTTGATTTTAAGGGGCGGTCAATGGGGCTCGTGCCACAGGCCCAAGTCTACACCTGCACGTTAGCCAGAGGGCCTTCACTGAACTATCTCTTTTTCATGAAACGATGTCACGCTGAATAAAGAGAACTGGGGAAGATCTCTCTCGAATACAGCCTCAATACGATTTTGCTTCGCCGTTGCAACGATCCCACCAAGTAAGGGAGGAACCGGGTCAGTGTTGGGAATTCGGACGTAGCGAAGCAGGGTGGAGTTAGAAACAGGCAACTGGAGCGATCGTATCAACTCAAAGTCTGTATGAGCAGAAGGGCCAATGAAATTGCATCCGGTAGAAGTTGTATATGCCCCGCTAGAAAAGCTAACCGAAATCAACGTTTCGGTGGTCGAATACAACCTGCCGTGCCGTTGGAAGATGGAGAGGAAAAATTAGCATCTCGGTTCTCAAGTTCATGCTTCAAATCGATTTTCAGGCGTTTTTCTTGGTATTTGCTCGTTCCTAAAACCTGCGTAAGCCAAAAAATCGTCGCAAGACCTTCTGGTTCCCGTTTCTCAATTGAAGAAGCCAAGTCAACACCCATGTCAAAGTGAATACGATTCAATCCTAGTGCTGAAAGCTGATTGTGCAGCTCTTCTTCACTATCGTGCTTCGCAGTGCAAACATTGAACAATGACATTGCGTCGATCGAGTTTGAATAAACTGTTGTTGCAATGAAATTGCTAACGACAACGGCGGCGATAACCAATCTCATCGTTTTCTCCTAGCTTCAAACGGATTCCCGGGTCATCCTGAGATGGTGCAAATCTGCTTAGACCTCAGTGACGGGTATTGCATGCAGCGCCTACACCCTGCAGTAGCAACTTAGCGGTAGATACGTCGAAAATTCCATAAAATACTGAACCCGAAACCCCATCTTCCCAAAGATCGACGCTTAAATCCTTAGGTACTCGTGCAAGACACACCTGGGGTCGGCTGCGCGCAGGTCTGATGTGCCGATGTGGCGCCAGTCTGCCGGGTCGAAATCAGGGAAGAACGTGTCGGCGTCGGGGACGTCCAGATCGACCTCGGTGATCAACTGGCGGTAGTTCAGCACGGGTTTGCCTTGGTCAATAGGCGCCACGATCGAGAAATTGCTGATGTCTTTCAACTCGGTCATCGCGCCGATATGCGTTGATTTTAAAGGGTGGTCAATTGGAAGAAGTATGCCAACCCAGCAAATCTACGCCTTGGTCATGTGCCCAGGGTGAAAAACAGAGAAGCTGCTTAATATCCACTATTGAGGACCATCGCCTCGGGGCAATACTTGAAAAACTCTAATCGCGTTTTGGGCCGCATATGGCCCACGCTATGGGCTGCAAAGCTTGGATAGTCGAACCAGGACTGCGAACAAAACTTTCCGCGGCTCTCCTTGGATGCGACCTTTCCTTGAAGAAGCTCTATGTGAAAGCCAAAGAAGTCGTCCTCTCCTGCACGCCAAAGGTTTGTATGAAATCTTTCTACCGCAGCCTTCGATAGAGCGACGTCGCGAAGGGAGAACCCTCCGCACCCGCCAGCAATCTTCATTCCGTGCGGGCGCTTTTCTTTCCAATCCGAGCCGATGTAGTCGAAGTCAATGAAGTCATTCAGCGAAAATTTGCTTTGTGGACAAATACAACTGTCCGTCTGGAAACAGACAGCTTTCCTTCCCGGGATCAACTCGTTCCAAAACTCTTCGGACATAAGAAGGGCGTTGTAATTTGTGGCTGGGAGGTAATCCCGATCAAGCATGGAAACAAATAAGTCCCCACGTTCGATCGCGTTTCTGAAGAATGAGCGCCTCAAAATCTTCCTTGTAGAGGGCCCAAGGATAAGATGAACCGGCCCCTCTCCATAGGTCAGGTAATTCTGGATAACATAGCGAAGCACAGGCGTTTCGCGCGTTTCGACGATGAAACCGAATACGTCGTGGAAAGTGTTCGTGTGATGAAGACGTTTAAATTTGAAACCACCTTCAGGAAAGGTGGGGGCATCGACGTAAGAAGAATACTTTTCGTAGAGTTCGTTTACATCTTCCGCTTCAATTTGGCTGGCTTCTTTTCCTCGCAGCGACAAATCTGTCAGAAGTTTTGCGGCACTTGTAGGGGACTGCGGCATGAGTATCGGCTCCGAAACCTAAAGTGAATCCCGCATCACTCGCCACGGGAGGATGTTTCAAGCCGAACTTGAGTTACTTTTGGTATGCGTTGATTTTTAAGGGCGGTCAATGGGCGGGCCTTGGGCACCGACCAAGTGAACGAGGTTATGGGTAGCTTGAATACGGCAAAACGATAGCTGGAATAGGAGCGGGTTGGTTTCGCATTACAGAATGTCAAATTTGGGCCTAAGATTTCAGTCAAACTAGGCCCCTATTCAATCATTTCCGAATTAAGCTGCAGAACTGGTTGAGCCTCTTTCTTATCGTTCAGGACCACAGACTCTGTGCAGGCTTAAGCGCCAAAAGAAGGTTTTCAGAGAGATTCAAGTGTCCCGCCTTCTGATTTCAGATTTGGCATCCCCAACCTACTTCCGCAAATACTCGTGCAAGACGCACTTCGGGTCGGCGGCGCGAAGGTCTGATGTGCCGACGTGACGCCAGTCTGCCGGGTCGAAATCAGGGAAGAAGGTGTCGGCGTCTGGGACGTCCAGATCGACCTCTGTGATCAGCAGGCGGTCGGCGATGGGCAGGAGGTCGGCATAGATGCGGGCGCCGCCGATGCCATAGACGCGGCGGTTGCCGGCAAGATAGGCGGCATCGATTGCGTCTGACAGGCTGGGAAAGGTGTTCTCGGTCAGGTCAGGGTTCGAGGACACGACCAGATTAAGACGGTTTTTCAAGGGCTTGAACGGCAGGCTGTCCCACGTGTTGCGGCCCATGATGATGGCGCCGCCGGTGGTCTCGCGCTGGAAAAAGGCCAGATCCTCGGGCGCGTGCCACGGGATATCGTTGCCCCGGCCGATGGCGCCGTTTCGCGCGCGCCCTACGATTAGCGTGATCATGGGTTACACCGCCACAGGGGCGCGGATCGCCGCGTCGGGGTTGTAGTTCAGGATCTCGAAATCTTCGTACTTAAAGTCGAACAGGTCTTTGACGTCTCGGGCGATTTTCAGCTGCGGCAACTCTTTGGGGGTGCGGGCCAGTTGGGTCTGCACCTGCTCCATGTGGTTGGAGTAGATATGAGCGTCGCCGATCGTATGCACGAAATCGCCAGGCTGATAGCCGGTGACATGGGCCAGCATGACCAAGAGCAGTGAGTAGCTAGCGATGTTAAACGGCACGCCAAGGAACATGTCGGCAGAGCGTTGATAAAGCTGCAGGTGCATCTTGTCGCCGATGATCCGGACCTGCCACATGGTATGGCACGGTGGCAGCGCCATGTCGGGCACGTCGGCAGGGTTCCATGCCGAAACGATCAGCCGGCGACTGTCCGGGCTTTTGCGGATATTTTCAACCAGATCAGCGACTTGGTCAATTTCCCTTGCGCGGAAACCGCCGTCGATCTTGTCGCCCAGCGCCGGGAAATGGCGCCATTGGTGACCATAGACCGGACCCAGATCGCCGTTTTCGTCGGCCCATTCGTCCCAGATCGAGACGCCGTTGTCTTTCAGGTATTTGATGTTCGTGTCGCCGGACAGGAACCACAAAAGCTCGTGGATTATAGAGCGGATGTGCAGCTTCTTCGTGGTCACCAGTGGGAACCCGTCAGCCAGCGAATAGCGTTGCTGCATGCCGAAGTAAGACGTCGTTCCGGTGCCGGTTCGGTCGGTCGAGACCTCTCCATGGTCAAGGATCGTCTGAAGTGCCTGATGATATTGCTGCACGCAGCCCTCCGCCCGTTTTTTTGTTCTTGGCCTCTTAGTTTCGCGCCTGTCGTCTGCCAAGGCAACCCAATCTTCACCGGCGTTCAGAATTTAGTGGAATTGGGTCGGGCAAGGGGGCATGGTCGGTGGGATTGTCACGTTGATTGAGGGGTGCAGGGTGAAAGTTCGCTATGAACATCTGATGGTCCGGGTTTTGGATCTGGACACGTCGAAAGCATTTTATGAATTGCTGGGATACCAAGAGCTGCGCAGGCGCGACAGCGAGGCGGGCCGCTACACCAATGTCTTTATGACACTGCCAGGCCAGAACGAAGTTGCGCTGGAGATGACCTATAATTGGGACGGGGATGATGCGCTACCTGCGGACAGCCGGCATTTCGGTCATATCGCCCTGCGGGTCGAAGACATTTACGGGATGTGCCAGCATCTTATGGACAATGGCGTCGTGATCGCCCGCCCGCCGCGCGATGGCTACATGGCTTTCGTGCGCAGTCCGGACAATATCTCTGTCGAGTTGCTGCAAGAGGGTGACCCCCTGCCCCCGGCAGAGCCATGGGCCAGCATGCCGAACACCGGGCACTGGTAAATCAGTAGATATATCGGATCTGGTCGGCCCAGTAGCGTTCCATGCGGCGCAGGGCCGAGGTGATTTCCTCTAGCCCGCCGTCCCCGACAATGGCCTTGTCTTGCAGGGTCTGGGCGTGGCGGGCAAAGAGATCGGCGATGGTGCGGTGAATTTCGCGCCCTTTCGGGGTCAGGCTGACGCGCACCGAGCGGCGATCAACCTCACACCTTTGATGGTGCATATAGCCCTTTTCGACCAGCTTCTTCAGGTTATAGGACACGTTCGAGCCCTGATAGTATCCGCGAGACTTCAACTCTCCGGCGGTGACTTCGTGGTCGCCGACGTTGAACAGCAAAAGCGCCTGCACTGCGTTGATCTCTAGAATGCCCACCCGTTCAAATTCGTCCTTGATGACGTCCAGCAGCAACCGGTGCAATCGTTCGACCAAAGCCAACGTTTCCAGATAGCCGGTGAAAAACCCCTGCTCCTGCCGTTGAGGCATACCGCTTTGAATGCTCATCCCTTTGCTCCGTCCTGATCGATTTCGACAGGAATAGCGGTCGAGTGCCAAAGATTCGGTTAAATTCTTCAGAAAGATGAGAACGCCCTGAAATCACAGGGATGAGCCGCCACCCAGATCCTGTGCCTTGGGGTCCAGATAGATCCACAGACCTTCGCAATCCACCATCTCTGGCTTGCCCAGATGAAAGACCGTGTAGGTATAGATTTGCTCGGGTCGTCGCATCGCGCCGGGACGCTGAAGCATGTCCGACACGCGCGTCAGGTTCGGATCGCCAAAGCCGGGCTCGGGGCAGACATCCTGACCGGGTGAAAGAACCACGGACTTCGCGGGCTTGCCAGGACCGAAGACACTGGGCTGCAACTCTATCGGCATGGCTTCGGGGTGATGCACCATGAAATCTTCGTTCAGCAGGATACGGTCCAACCAGACGATAGGCAGGAAATCTCCGGACTGGGTGCGCACCAGATCGCGCACGCGCAGGGCCTGCGCGGGGATCTGACCGAAGTTGGTCGTCACACGCGTCATCGGGCCGAAGCCCGGAACCGTCCAGTTCTTTTCCTGTTTCATCGTGTCGTCCGGAGAGTCAAAATCACTCTCGCCGATAACTTTTTGTAAAATATCTTCTTCAACGCAAACGTTGCGAGCGTCAGGCGTCCGCACTCTATCTTGTACGGGTGTGCCGGAACGCTCGGGTCGCGCTCCGGCACTGTTAACCTGAAACTCGTTACCCATCACATACCTTAATAGATCATTTTCGTCGTTCTGTCTTCGGTTGGACCTAAGATCACATGGGTAAAGCGCAAGAATATGACCTTCGGTCGGGGAATATGACGAGTTTGTGACTGTTAGGAAGTAAGGGAATCCCACCGCCATAGCCGGAATTCACTCGTTGTTACCAATTTCGAGGCAATCGGCCGGGACCCAGCCCCGAATCCCGCCACGACAGCTGGAACTGTTTCCAGATCGCGCAACAATTCGCCGCAAGATTAGGATCGCGGTTTCGACATATTTGAGAAGATTAACCATGGAAACAGTTTGTTTCCGCACCGCATCGCAATCCTAACCAAAAGGATACAGGTGGAATCAGCCGTTTTTTGAGGTCACATTGATGATCTCTGCCATCAAATCCGCATATTTCGCGGGGCCCGGACGATTGCCGGAAATCCAAGCGTACAAATCCTGATCCTCTTCGCCCATCAGCTCTTCCAAATGGTCGATCTGGGCGTCGGTCATGCCTTCGATCCGGGCATCGACGAAATTCCCCAGCAGCAGGTCCATCTCTTTCATCCCACGATGCCACGCGCGCATACGCAGGCGTTTGATACGGATCTCGCGGGTCTCGGACATGGGCGGGCCTTTCTGGCTGGGTGCTGGCGGTCTGGATAGCAGGCTTTGCGTCGGGGTCAATCTTTGACCCGCTTGAATGCCCGCGGCGCATTGCCTAATGCTTGGCCGAACGCGAATGAAACGGGGGCCAAAATGGCATTTCTTTCCGACACGCTGGCGCGCGTGAAGCCGTCGCCGACCATTGCCATGTCGAACAAAGCGGCCGAGCTAAAGGCCGAAGGGCGCGATATCATCGCGCTGTCGGCCGGAGAGCCCGATTTCGACACGCCCCAGAACATCAAGGACGCCGCCGTCGCTGCGATTGCCGCGGGCAAGACGAAATACACCGCCGTCGATGGCATCCCCGAGTTGAAAGCCGCCGTCTGCGCCAAATTCAAACGCGACAACGGGCTGGACTATACCCCCGCGCAGGTCAGCGTTGGCACCGGCGGCAAGCAGATCCTGTACAACGCCTTGATGGCGACGCTGAACCCGGGGGACGAGGTGATCATCCCGGCCCCCTATTGGGTCAGCTACCCCGATATGGTTCTGCTGGCAGGCGGCACACCGGTTCCCGTCGAATGCGGGATCGAGAACAGCTTCAAGATGACGGCCAAACAGCTAGAGGCCGCGATCACGCCCAAGACCAAGTGGCTGATCTTCAACTCGCCCTCAAACCCCACCGGGGCGGGCTATAGCCATGAAGAGCTGAAAGAGCTGACCGATGTTCTGGTCCGCCACCCGCATGTCTGGGTGATGACCGACGATATGTACGAGCTGCTGGCCTATGACGACTTCACCTTCTGCACCCCGGCAGAGGTGGAACCTGCGCTTTACGACCGCACGCTGACCATCAACGGTGTGTCCAAGGCCTATGCCATGACCGGCTGGCGGATCGGCTATGCGGCCGGTCCCGCCCCGTTGATCGCTGGCATGCGCAAGGTCCAGTCGCAATCGACCTCGAACCCCTGCTCTATCAGCCAGTGGGCTGCGGTCGAGGCGCTGAACGGCCCGCAGGATTACATCCCGGAAAACAACGTCATGTTCACCCGCCGCCGCAACCTTGTGGCTGGCATGCTGAACGAGATCGACGGGATCGAGTGCCCGACGCCCGAGGGCGCCTTTTACGTCTACCCCTCGATCGCAGGGCTGATCGGCAAGACCTCTGCCGGGGGCACAGTGATCGACAATGACGAAGCCTTCGCCACCGCCTTGCTGGAAGAAAAAGGCGTCGCCGTCGTCTTTGGCGCAGCCTTCGGCCTGTCCCCCAACTTCCGGGTCAGCTATGCCACCTCGGACGAGGAACTGGTCGACGCCTGCACCCGCATTCAAGAATTCTGCGCGGGGCTGGCTTAAAGCCCCAACTTGAATGACATTGCGGTGGATCGATTGGCCGATAGGTCGTTGGAACACTAAATAGCTTGGGACGGATCGGCTAAGACGATGCGATCGAAAACGGGAAAGGGTTGAAGATGATTGATCTGGATACAGCAAAGGTGATGGTTACCGAGGCTCGCAAAAAGGGTCGGGACCTGGGATTGCAGCCTTTGGCTGTCGTGGTGATTGATGACGGCGGGCATATCAAGGCGTTCGAGCGCGAAGATGGTGCCTCGCCCGGGCGTTTCGACATTGCCTTGGGCAAAGCCTATGGCGCGGTGATGCTGGGCATGCCGGGCAGCGCACAGATGGCGCGGGCCGAAGCGCAGGCCTATTTCATGACCGCGGCGAACGGCGTGTTCGGCGGCAAACTGGTGCCGGTTCCGGGCGGCGTTCTGGTCAAGCGGGACGGTGTGATTATTGGGGCTGTCGGCGTCTCGGGCGATGTGTCGGACAAAGACGCGGAAGCCGCTGTTGCCGGGATCACGGCCGCAGGGTTAGACCCCGTTGCCTAATGCGACCGACGCCTATAGGCTCCCGGACATTCGGGATTGCAAAGAGGGACGGCACTAGTGGCCGTCCTTCGCATTTTGGGGCGGCGTGCCTGTCGCCAAGCCTTCATTGCAGCTTAGAGACTACGCTGAGATACCACCATCGAATGGGCAATCCTTGGCGCACCAGTTGATCTCTGAAGGGGTTTGCAGAGGGGGCTGATCCAAGACTCATCTGTTCGGGGCACGCCCCTAGGGCGCGTCCGTTTTGGCGGCCCGCACAGCGATTTCAACTTTCCAGTCCGGGCTTGCAAGCTCTGCCACCATGATGGTCGAGGCCGTCAGGTGCCCGGCCAGCATCCGGTCGCGGACCTCTCGGTAGGTCGATAGATCCGCGCGAGAGGTGAGGATCGCGAAGACCTCGACGATATCGGTCTTATCCATGCCGGCGTCGTTCAGAATGGCAAAGGCGTTCTGCCACGCAAGTTCGTGCTGTTTCGACGGATCCTCGGGCGTGATGCCGTCCAGCCCGACACCGACCTGCCCCGAAACATAGACAGTTCGGGCACCGGCGGGCACTTCGACCGCCTGCGCATAGTCAGAGAAGGACGGCGGTGCTTTGTCTGTCTGAATGGTTTTGTTCATGGCCCTGCCCCCCTGATCTGGCTTAATCGTGGGATAGATGATGCAGGATGTCCATCGGCAGGTTGCCGGTCACCGGCAACCTGTCTGAGTCTTTAAGGCCAGCACAGGCGCTTAGCGGCGCTTCCGCTTCGCGTCCTGACGCTCTTTCGCGGCGGCCATGGCGCGGGCCTTGTTTTTCTTGCTGTTGGGCTTGCCCTTGGGCGGCGGCGGGCCTTTGGGCTTGCTGCGGCCGGGGGCGGCGTCTGGGCCGCGGCGGCGCGGGGCCTCAGAGCCGTCTTTGGCACCGTATTTGCCCTTACGCTCTGACACACCGGCGGCGATTTCGGGATCGCGCTGGCCTTTGTGTTTTTGCTTACGGGCGGGTTTGTCGCTGTCCCACTTGGCCTTGGGTTTCTTGGCCGGGGCGTCACTGTCCCATTTCTTCTTCGGGGCGTCGTCTTTCCAGTCGCGCTTGGGGGCGTCGTCGCGTTTGGGTTTGCGCGGCGCTTTGGCGCTGTCGCTGTCCCATTTCGGCTTGCCCTTCGGCCCACGATCATCGTCGCGGCGTTTGCCTTTATAGCCGTCGCGCGGCCCGTCTTTCTTGAAGCCCGGCTTGTTGCCGAACCGCTTGGGGCGGTTATCTTCCGGCGGCAGGTCGGGGGCCTCGGCCAGTTGGGTGACCTCGCCCTTGCCTTCGATACGCATGTCGCCACCCAAGGCGGCAAGGAAGGTCGGCACGCTGGTTTCCAGAATCTGGACATAGGACATGTCTTGACGAATGCGGATCGCGCCGATGTCGTCCTTGGTCAGATCACCTGCCTTACAGATCGCTGGCAGCAGGCGGCGGGGTTCAGCCCCCGCATCGCGGCCACCGGAGATCGAGAACCACACGCTTTTGCCGAACTCTTCGCGCGGACGCGGGCGGTCACGTTCGCCACGCTCGGGCGCGGCAGAGATTTCTTCGGGGGCCGAGCGGATCGTGCCGCGCAGACGCAGGTAGGCAGCGGCGATCTGTTCGGGGGTAAATGCCTCTGTCAGTTTGTCGATCTGGGGCTGTTCCGCCTCTGTCGCGGGTGTGGTCCAGTCGGGGTGGGCCAGCATCCGCTCTTCGTCGCGGGCAGCGACCTCTTCGGCAGAGGGCGGGTTGCCCCATTCGGCCCGAACCTTGGCCATGCCCAGAATACGGTCGGCCTTGCGGCGGGATTTATTCGTGACGATCAGAGCGCTGACGCCCTTGCGCCCTGCCCGACCGGTACGGCCCGAACGGTGCAGCAGCGTTTCGTGGCTGCCCGGCAGTTCGGCGTGAACCACCAGATCAAGGTTGGGAAGGTCGATCCCGCGCGCGGCCACATCGGTGGCCACACAGACCTGCGCCCGGCCGTCGCGCATGGCTTGCAGCGCGTGCGAGCGTTCGGCCTGGGACAACTCGCCCGACAGGGCCACAACCTGAAAACCCCGGTTCGACAGGCGGGTGGTCAGGCGGTTCACGGTCGCGCGGGTATTGGCGAATACGATGGCGTTGGGGGCCTCGTAAAAGCGCAGGGTGTTGATGACGGCTTTTTCGACATCGCGGTCAGAAACCATCATCGCGCGGTATTCGATATCGGCGTGCTGCTTGGCTTCGGATTTGGCAACGATGCGTTGGGCGTCACGCTGATAGTTCTGCGCCAGTGTCGCGATGGATTTCGGGACCGTGGCCGAGAACATCAGGGTCTGACGGTCTTCGGGGGATTCACTTAGAATGAATTCCAGATCTTCGCGGAAGCCCAGATCCAGCATCTCGTCGGCCTCGTCCAGCACCACGGCGCGGATGTTTTCCAAGTCAATGGAACCACGCATGATGTGGTCGCGCAGACGACCCGGCGTGGCGACAACGATATGCGCACCACGGGCCAGCGCGCGGCGTTCGTCGCGCATGTCCATGCCGCCCACGCAGGAGGCAACAAAAGCTCCGGCCTTGGCGTAAAGCCAGCCCAGTTCCCGTTTCACTTGCAGGGCCAGTTCGCGCGTGGGCGCGATGACCAGCGCAAGGGGCGCGGCCGCCTGTTCGAAGTGATCGGCATCCCCCAAGATGGTCGGCGCGATCGCCAGACCGAACCCAAGCGTTTTGCCCGACCCGGTTTGCGCCGAGACCAGCAGGTCCTGCCCCGTCAGATCGGGGTCGATGACCAGCTGCTGGACAGGGGTCAGTGTGTCATATCCACGCTCTTCAAGCGCGGCGGCGAGGGTCTGTTTCACGGGTGGTCTTCTTTATGCCAAGGGCGCTCTTGCAAACCGCCGGGCCGATCTTCGGGCCACAAAACCGCTGGTTCAGAGCAAACAAGCGCCGCGTTTAGCGCGGTTGCGGTACGATGTACAGTGTTCGTTTCACCTAAACACACTGCAAATATCCCTGATTTTGTCGCCTGAACCCGTCATTTGCGTTAGCTTTGGCCGATAGTGATTAGTTTGGTTCCGGGGAGGGGACGTTTTGATGGATTGGTTTACCGGGCTCTCGGTTGCCACATTGGTGTATGTGGCCTTTGCTCTCGACCTGTTTGGCTTTCTGGCCCGGGATGAATTGCGGTTGCGGCTTTTGATGCTGTCGGCAAGCGCAATGTACTTACTGTATTACTTCTGGGTCGCGGACGAACCCCTGTGGGACGCCCTGCTTACCAACGGCGCGCTTGCGCTGGTCAACCTGATCATGATCTGCGTGGTCGTTGTCGAGCGCACGACCTTTTCGATGGCGCGGGAAACGGCAGAGCTGTACCGGCTGTTTCCAATGCTGTCGCCGGGCCAGTTTCGCAGGCTTCTGCGGGCAGGACGCGCGGTGGAACCGAGAGGCGAACAGGCGCTGACCCAATCCGGGACCACACCTGATGACCTGTTCTTTGTCATCGAGGGGCCGGTGAGGATCCGCAAGGGAGAGCAAGAGACCGAAATCCACGGCCAGCTGTTCATCGGAGAGATCGCCTTTCTGACCGGCCAGCCCGCCTCTGCCAGCGTGTCGGTCGGCCCCGGGGCGCGGTACCTGAAATGGAACAGCGCGACCCTGAAGAAGCTGATTGACCGTTCACCCAAACTGCACGTCGCTTTGTCGGCGCAGTTCAACAAGGATCTGGTCAACAAGGTCGCCCAGTCGCATCCGCTTTAGAACGTGCCGTGCACCCTAGCCCGCCGCGTTCAGGGCAAAGTGATAGGCCGCGCAGGGTTGATGGAACGCCCGCCCTTCTGGTGTCGTTTCCCCCACCAGATCAAAGACCTGCTGCATTTCTTCGCGAACATCGGGCAAGGCATTGCTGCGTTTCTGATCGCTGTAGACGATCTTGGTCAGCAGCGCGTCGAAATCATCAAAGACCCGCGTCAGCACATAGTCTTTGTGTTCCAGCAATTGGAAGCCATCGCGCTGTGCCAGATCCCGCATCAAGGCATGGGACCGCCTGCGCACCTTGGTTTCTTCCTCGATCATGCGAACCACATCAAACATAGAGCCATAGGGGAACGGCTCTACAATATGCAGACGGCCACCCGGTTTGACGACGCGGGTGATTTCACGCAGCGCGGCCTCTTGTACTTCTTCCGGAACGTGGTGCAGCGAAAAGAACATGCAGGCCAGATCCTGAGAGCCATCGGCCAAGGGTATCGCCTCGGCCCGGCCTAGCATGGCCTGCATGTTCGGGTGGCTGTTGGCCTGTAGCTGTTCCAGTTTTACCTCGTCGATTTCAATCGCGGTCACTTGAGCCCCTGCCCGCGCCAGTTCCCGCGCATAAGTTCCGTCACCGGCCCCGATATCCACCACTTTCGCAGCGGAAAGCGGGTAGATTGAACTTAGAAAGTCGATGTGGATCATGCGCCCCCCTTGCGACGTGGTCTTCTTTCTTAAGTGGCTGGCGCACAGCGGCGCCACCGGTTCGGGCCAGCCTAGCACGGGATCACCAATGCCCAAACATTCAGCCGATCTTGCCCCCTAGCGCCTCTGCCAGATGGTCGAAGACAAGGCGGATGCGACGGCTGGTGTGCAACTCGCGATGGGTGGTCAGCCACATCTGCACGCGGATCGGCAGAAAGTCCGGCAGGACCCGCACCATACCCGGCGTGACCGAGGCGATTTCCTCCCCCATGACGCAGATGCCCAGCCCTTGCCGGGCCATTTCCCACGCGGCGACAGAGCTGTCGGTCAGGAAGGCAAAGTTGCGGTCTTCAACCATCAGCCCGTTCTGGCGAAAGAAGTCGATCATACGGGCCAGCGGGTCCATTCCGATGAACCGCGCCTGCCCCGGATCGGTCAGGGATTTCGGCATCGGACCGCGCCGGACATAGTCGGGTGAGGCATAAAGATGCGCATCGCTTTCGCGGATCAGCCGGGCATAAAGCGCCGGGTCCGTGGGGCGCACGTGTCGGATCGCGATATCAGCCTCGCGCCGCCGCAGGTCGCTGATCTGGTTCGAGGCGATCAGCTCGATCCGAACCGCAGGCGCCTTGCGGTGCAGATCGTCGATGATCTTGGGCAGGACATAGGCAGACATGGCATCGCCCGCACTGACACGCACGGGCCCGGCGATGGATTGCGACTGACCGGTGGCCGACAAAGAGACCTGCTGCGCAGCCTCGCCCATCACGCGGACATGTTCCAACAGTTCCAGCCCGGCAGGCGTCAGGATCAGCGACCGCCCGTCGCGTTCGAACAGCGCAACGCCAAGCTCTTCTTCCAACGCAGTGACCTGCCGGCCCAGCGTCGGCTGCGTCAGGCCAAGGGCGCGGGCGGCGGCGGACAAGGTGCCCTCTTCCGCGGTCACCAGAAAGGCGCGCACCTGGTTCCAATCAAAACGGATCGACTGCCAATTCATGCAAATACGTATAATAGAAATGCGAATTTATGCAATTCTCAACGAACTACCCTGCAATTATGTTTGATCTCGAAAAGGAGACACATCATGGCAGACGCAGCTTTCTGGGATCGCATCGCACGCAAATACGCCGCGCGGCCGATCAGTAACATGGACGCCTACGAGTATACTCTGGGCCGCACGAAATCTTATCTGCGCGAGACCGACCGCGTGTTGGAACTGGGCTGCGGGTCGGCCTCGACCGCTTTGCTTTTGGCGCCGGGGGTCGGGCATATTACGGCCACCGATATCTCGCCCGAGATGGTGCAGATCGGTCGCGAAAAGGCGCAGGCCGAAGGCGTCGAGAACATCGACAACATCGTGGCCGGCGTCGGTGACCCGGCCCTTGGCGACAACTATGACGCGGTACTGGCGCTGAACCTTTTGCACCTGACCGACAATCCGAAACAGGCGATTGACGAATGCTATCGCATGGTTGCCCCCGGTGGTCTATTCATCTCGAAGACACCTTGCCTAGAGGGGCTTTTCGGCCTGCTGCGCCTTCCCGGTGCCGTCATGCACGCGTTGGGGAAATGGCCCAAAGTCCAGTTCATCAGCCAAAGACGGCTGGATGAGATGATGACCGCTGCCGGGTTCGAGATCATCGAAAGCGGCAACGACGCCGGGAAGTCGCCGCCGTCGCGCTATATCGTGGCGCGGAAACCGATCCATTGAACCAGAGCCACGCCGCAAAACGTGGCTCAATCAATACAAGAAATTCACCTAACGATGCATAGTCTAGGAAACATGACAGCCGTTAGAACTCTCTTTGGTAGAGACACGTAAATTTTGTCAAAATTGTAAAAAAAGCGTATAGTGTCACTAGGTATTCCCAGTTTCCTGTTACCTAGAATCCATTTATTATCGGAGAGACCCCATGCGTATTTCATTGACGCTCGTCGGGGCATTATTAGCCTCGGCGATTGCTGTGCCCGGTATTTCTAGTGATTTCGGTGACCTACCTGACAGCAAGAAAACAAAGGCCGGACTCTACCTGACTTCGGAAGAAGCCTTTGACATGCTGAAAGACGACAACGTGTTGCTGCTGGACGTGCGAAGCCGACCAGAACTGATATTTGTGGGACATCCTTCCCGCATGAACACGCATATTCCATTCATGATCATGCCAGAAGAGGCCAGTTATAATGCGGGTAAGAAGACCTACAACATGGTCCAGAATTCAAACTTCGAGTTTGATTTCCTTGATTACGCCGAGGCCAATCAACTTCCCGACGAGAAACCTATCCTAATCATTTGCCGCTCTGGGTCGCGCAGCGCGAGGGCTGCGGACATGATTTATGATCTAGGCTTCACGAATGTCTATTCGATCGTGGACGGCTTTGAAGGAGATAAGGCCAAGGACGGACCCGAAAAAGGGCATCGCGTGGTAAATGGCTGGAAGAATGCCGGGCTGGAATGGACCTATGCGGTGACGCCCGAACAAGCGTATCCAGCGGACAACTGATTGAGCAAAGGCGGCGGGCTTCTGCTTTTGACAGTTTCGCCTCCTCGACCTAGGGTGCCGGCGTCTGAATTGAACGCTGGCAAGGTTTGTGCGCATGACCTCCCTACCCAAGCTCTATTTCCGAATCCGCGACAACGGCGCTGCCGTGTTCCGGGTCGACACCGAGAACCGGTTTCGCCGGATCGAGATGGACCAGATCGCCATCGCCAACCATCGCAATGGTGAGATCAAGGTCCACAACGGGCGCACGTTGACGGATGACGAGCGCGCGCAGATTGAAGATTGGATCGCAACGCGCCAAAACCTGCTGAAATCCCGCGCGATGGACGAGGTTCTGCGTACGGTCGATCACCTGAACCAGACCACCCAGTGGGCGCAATCCAAGGCCAGCGATGAAGAGCTGGAAGAGATCACCGATGCCCTGATGATGGCGATGCACGATCTGCGCAGCACGCTGGTAAAGAAAAAGGCCGACCGGCTGGATCAGACCTGAACCGCGCGCTCTTCACGCAGTTTCACGCCCCAGAACCGCCACGACATCAGTACGGCAGCCACGGCCAGCCCGATCACCAGCCCCCACCAGATGCCAGCCCCGCCAAGCCCCATCGGGAAGCCCAGCACATAGCTGGCTGGCAGGCCCACACCCCAATAGCTGAAGGCTGCGATCAGCATCGGGACCTTCGTATCCTTGATCCCGCGTAACAGCCCCATCGCGATAACCTGGCCTGCATCCACGATCTGGAACACACCCGCCAGCATCAGCAGCCCCGCGCCGATCAGGATGATCGCGTCACGCTCTGGGTCGTCGGGGTCAAGGAACAGGCCGACGAAGGGCTCTGGCGTGGTGATGAACACCACGGCAGCCAAAACGGACAGGGCCACTGACAAGACCGTCACCGCCAGCGCCCCATCGCGCAGGCCCTGACGATCGCCGGTGCCCACCGCCCTGCCTGCCCGCACGGTGGCGGCGTTGGACAGGCCCAGATGGAACAGGAACGTGGCCGAGGCGATTTGCAGCGCGATCCCGTGCGCCGCCAGATCCTGTACCCCGATCCAGCCGAACATGAAGCCCGCAGCGGAAAACAGACCGACCTCGGCCAGCATGGTCAGGCCGATCGGCAGGCCAAGGCTGAACACGCTCCAGATTGCGGGCCAGTCGGGCCGCCAGATCCGCGCGAAAATCGCGTATGGCCGCAGGTCCTTGGGCCACATCGCGTAAACCATCATCGCGGCAAACCCGATCAGGTTCGCGATCAGAGAGGCCAGCGCACAGCCTTTGATGCCAAGCTCTGGCGCGCCGAAGTGACCGAAAATCAGGACGTAGTTCAGCGCCGCGTTCAGCGCCGCAGTGGCAATTGTCAGCAACAGAATGGCGCGGGCATGTTCGACCGCCGACAGAAAGCCCTTCAGCACCATGATCCACATGGCTGGAAACAGCTGGAACCCCATGATCACCAGATATTGCGCCGCCAGCATCGCCAGTTCAGGTTTTTGCCCCAAAGCCTGCAAGATCGGCTCTGCCAGCAGGAACAGGGGCAACACAAGAATGCAGTACCCCGTGACCACCCACAGCCCCATCCGCGCCGCACGACGGGCCTGCGTGATATCCCCGGCCGAGGCGGCTTCGGCCACCATCGGCATCACCGCATTGGCAAAGCCTCCGCCCATCAGGAACACAAGGAAATAGACCGTCCCGGCCAACACCACGGCGGCAAGTTCGTCAACGCCGTACCAGCCCATCATGATCACATCGACCACATTGACCGAAAACTGCGCCAGATGGCTTCCCGCAAGCGGCAAGCCAAGCAGCAGAACGGCCTTGGTATGATCTTTGAAACTTAAATGGTGGGTCATCGACATCTCACTTGCGAGACCCACCACAGACACTTTCCGCGCGGTGATTGCAACTTTTTTGTCAGGACAACAAAGACAAGTCTTGCTGCTGAAAGGTCAATTGAACGAATGTCAGTTAAGAGCCCAATGTGACAAATGCTGCGCTGCGCATGAACCTCCGCAATCGTGATGGCGTCATCTGATCCGATAGCCGGCAGGACACGCTATGAGGACTATAATTCCGCCTCCTTTGTGAAAGACAAAGAGCTGTCCAAAGACGTCTGGCAATTCGCCATCATTGCGAACTTGTCGATGTCGCATGTCCCGGAATACGATAGGCGTGATGAAGTCGCTCAAATTCCGAAAGGCCACCGTTGCCGATGTGGTTCCGCTCAGCGGGCTGATCCAGCGCACAATTCGCGTTTCAAATGCCAACGACTATGATCAAAAATCAATTGATATGCTGTGCGCGATTTTTGAACCGAAGCCGCTAACCGAAAGAATCGAAAATGAGGCTATTTTGTTGTGTTTCGGGGGTGCCAATCTTGTTGGAACGGTAGGGCTGAAAGGTAACTTTCTGCGATCATTGTTCGTGGACCCTTCGTTTCAGGGGCAAGGGCTAGGCAAAGCGCTGACTGCAAGAATTGAAGAAGAAGCGCGACAGAAAGCAATCCCGGTGATAATGCTTCATTCCTCACTAACAGCGCGAGAGTTTTATGCGGCTCTTGGCTATGAAGTGGTGGAATTGCAATCATACCCGGAAGGACCATTCGTCTTGATGAGAAAGCCGCTTAACGTGCGACCGTGAAATACCTTGCGCCACGAAACACCGGCAGTGACGCTTGCCGATGTGTTGCGACCGTCCGTTGACGCCTCATTTCGGAGCAGACCTTTGTTTCCGCAAGGCCATGGGTTGCTTTGTCCGCATAGCAGACGTTAGCGTGAAATATGCGCATCGGCTGACCTAGAGAAACGGCATCAACAACCGCAGGGCCACGGCGATGACGATCAGCCCGGCCAGCACCTCTAGCCCCGCGCCGATGCGGCGGGCGAACCGTCGATGCCATCAGAATGTTAAAACTGACTTCGACCGTAACGGATTGAACGGGTAAGGTGCGGACCAAGCTGACGCTCGTCACAAGTTCAGGTCAATAAACCGACCCATATTCGAAGCCCCTTCTTCCCAATACCCGCAAGCAATGCTATGCCCCCGTCAGGCACTCTGACGATGGCGTCGCCGGGGTTAGTTATTGTAAAACCACAGATCCTGTACGCCGGGACTTTCAATCGGGAGATTGAAGGCCCTGCCTTGTCTCCCTCGCAAAAGGAGGCAACCATGGCCTGGTCACCGGATAAAACCGAAGTCAAAAGCTGGAACGAATGGGACACACTGCGCCACGTAATTGTGGGCCGCGCAGACGATTGTCACATTCCGCCCGAAGAACCCGCGCTGGAAGCCAAAGTTCCGGAAGACAGCGACATGCGCGGCCAATGGGGCCGACGGCCTCAGGAAACAATCGACCGGGCCAACGAACTCCTCGACAATTTCGCCGATCAGTTGCGCAAACGCGGTGTTCGTGTTGATCGCCCGACATCCATTGATCACTCTCAACCGGCCACCACACCGGATTTTCATACCGATAGTCAATTTGGCTGCATGCCCCCGCGCGATGTGCTGTTGACCGTCGGGCATGAGATTCTCGAAGCAACGATGTCTTACCGCTGTCGCTGGTTCGAATACCTAAACTATCGTCCTTTGATGCAGCAGTATTGGGATGAAGACCCCAATTTCCGCCACGAGGCCGCGCCCAAGCCGCGCCTGACCGATGCGGACTACCATCCCGACTATCTCAGCGACAAGATCGGTGTCGAAAAACGCCTGCAATGGACGGCAGAGAAATTTTTTGTCACAACCGAGGAAGAACCGCTTTTTGATGCGGCGGACGTGCTGCGCTTTGGCCGTGACCTTGTGGTGCAGCATGGGTTTACCACCAACCTCAAGGGGATTGAGTGGTTGCGGCGTCACTTTCCCGATCACCGCGTACACACAGTGAACTTCCCGGGTGATCCATATCCGATCCATATCGACGCAACCTTCACCCCCCTGCGCCCCGGCCTGATTCTCAACAACCCGCAACGGCGGTTGCCCGAAGAGCAGCGTGGCATGTTCGAGAGAAACGGCTGGGAGATCTTGGATGCGGCGCAGCCAGCCCACAACACGCCGCCGCCGTTGTGCTACTCCTCGACCTGGCTGTCGATGAACGTGCTGGTGCTGGACCCGAAAACGGTCTGTGTGGAAAAGTCCGAAGTCTATCAGGCCGAACAGATGGACAAGCTAGGCATGGAAGTGGTCGAAGTCGATCTGCGCGACGCATATGCTTTTGGCGGTGGGCTTCATTGCTGCACCGCGGATGTATATCGCGACGGGGATTGTGAGGATTATTTTCCGAACCTCTAAGCCCCTTGTTCCCTTGGGCCGACCCAAGCGGGTCGGCCTATTGTGTTTCGGCGTATGTATGATTTTCCCAAATGGCCATCGCGTCAGGAGCAACAGCTCTATTGGACGGTCCTGCTCCTGTTTTCCAGGCCGCGCATGCAACGAGGGTCCGCTTTGTCCGCAGAGCAGACGTTAGCGTGAAATATGCGCATCGGCTGACCTAGAGAAACGGCATCAACAGGCGCAGGGCCACGGCGATGACGATCAGCCCGGCCAGAACCTCTAGCCCCGCGCCGATGCGGCGGGCGACGCCGGCGTCCATCACCGACAGGCTGGCGCGGTCGCGGAACCAGACGGCGCCAATGGCGATCCCCACCGTGACAGAGGCCGTGCCCAGCCCCATCGCATAGGCGCCCGCGACGCCTTGCCAGGCGATCTCCATCTGCCAGGTCAGGATCAACACGAACAGCGCCCCGGTACAGGGACGGATCGCAATCGCTCCGATAAGCACCAACGCGTCGCGCAGGCTGTGGATTTTGTCCAAGTCTTCGACCGTGGGCGCGTGTTTGTGGCCGCATTCCGAGCAGACCTCGCCCTCGCCGTGATCGTGGTGATGGTGGTCGTGCGCATGGGGGTGGTGCGCGTGAGAAACTGATTTAAACCCACGCCGCAAGCCCCTGATAAGCAACCACAAACCGACACATGCGATCAACGTATAGGACAAGGGCGCCATCATCCGCTCTGTCGTGTCGACGATCTGCTGGCGGGTCCATTCCAGCGTCCAGATTGCGCCATAGGCAAAGATCACCGCCGTCGTCGCCTGCGCAAGGCTGGAGGCCACCGCCAACCCGGCCAGCGCCCCCATCTTGCGCCGCGTTCCCAGACCATAGCCGCCAATCAGCACCTTGCCGTGCCCCGGCCCCACCGCGTGGAAAAACCCATAGGCAAAACACACGCTCATCAGCGCCCCAAAGGCCCCCGGCTGCCCGCCCCGAAGCGCGCGCAGGCTGCGGGCCATGGCGTTCTGGAAGTCTCTTTGACCTTCAGCAGCCCAAGTCGATAGATGAGAAAAGCCGCCAACCGCCCAGACGGCCACCAGCCCGACCAGCACCAGCGCCACGGGCCACAGCCGCCTTAGCATGAGATGCGCACCTCGTCAGAAAAGGCCGCACCGACCTTGGGAAAGCCCATCTCTTCCAGCGTCTGGTCTGCGTTCAGCTCTGCCATGGCGGCCTTGACCTCTAGTTGGGCCGCGGTCAGATCCGCGCCATAGGTCACTGCGGTGCAGGTTGCGGGCGCATTGTGCAGGATGGTTTCTTCAGTGATCTCGTAGGCGGTATAGAACCCCTCGTCATAGATCTGCACGACGATATTGTCGGCAGCGGGGTCAACAGGCGCCACCAGATCGCGCGTATGCGTGGTGATCAGCTTGCCGTCCACCAGATGAAGGTCATAGTCGCGCGGGGCCGCCATCAACAGTTTTTGCCCGTCCAGCATGACATACAGGTCACCGTCATACCATTCCGGCCAGTCGTCCATGTCGAACCCGGCCAAAGTTGTGCGCTCGTCCTCGGTCAGGACCCCGTCATAGTCTGTGTCCATGCCACGATCTTCAAGGATGACAAGGCTAAACAGCTCGTCATAGGTCCATTTCATCGTCAGCGAGGTCATCTGACCCTGATCGTCAAAATGTACCTGAACCCCCGATTCAATGAAGATATGCGGGTGCGAGACGACGGGTGTCGCCATCAGGGTCGCGCAGGCTGCTAAAAGATATTGGCGCATCAAGACAATCCGGCTGCTAATTCTCCAACGACAGGAAACACCTAAGCAGCCGGATTGTCAAAGCAACCCCGCCGTGATCGGCGGGGCTTGGCCGCTAGCCGCGGCGCATATCCGGGTGTAGGGAGTTCCCCAGAATGTGATCCGACTTATGGATCACATGCGCCGCATGGCCAACGATCAACGGATCAGGCCCGGTGACGATATCCAGATCTTTGCCAGGATAGTCGATCGACGCGAGGAAATGCTGCATGCAGTTGATCCTCGCCCGTTTCTTGTCATCGGACTTGATAATAGTCCAAGGCGCATCGGCGGTGTCGGTATAGAAGAACATCGCCTCTTTCGCCTCGGTGTAGTCATCCCACTTGTCCAAACTGGCCTTGTCGATCGGCGAGAGCTTCCACTGTTTCAGCGGATCGCTTTCACGGGACTTGAAGCGACGCAGCTGCTCTTCACGGGTGACCGAGAACCAGAATTTGTACAGCTGGATGCCCGAACGTACCAGCATCCGTTCCAGCTCTGGTGTCTGGCGCATGAACTCCAGGTATTCCTGAGGCGAACAGAAGCCCATGACCCGTTCGACCCCGGCACGGTTGTACCAAGACCGGTCATAGAAGACCATTTCGCCCGTGGTGGGTAGTTCCTGAATGTAACGCTGGAAGAACCACTGGCCTTTCTCTTCCCATGTTGGCTTGTTCAGCGCGACAACGCGGGCCGAGCGCGGGTTGAGGTGCTCCATATACCGCTTGATCGTTCCCCCTTTGCCGGCCGCGTCCCGGCCTTCGAACAACAGGACAAACTTTTGCTCTGTCTCCTGCGCCCAAAGCTGAACCTTCAGCAATTCGGCCTGAAGCTGCGCTTTCTTGGTCTCGTACTCGGACCGGGACATCTTCTTGCTATAGGGGTACTTGCCGTTTTCGAAACCCTCGGTCCGAACCGGTTTTGCCGGCGTTTCAACGGGTGTCTCATCGGCCACAGAGTTCGCGGTTTCCAGCATTCTTATCTCCTTTGTATGAACAAAGGGGGGCTAACACAGCGCAGGATGGAGCGCTTTGATACGGGTCAAATAATAGAACACTTCTCGCACCGCATTTCCTGCAAAGGTGAGACACGTCTGATCTTTAAGTTGAAAACCCCTCAACTTCCGCGCATATTGCATTGGGCCCTTTTCCCCGAGAAAGCGATCACCCGATGAAACTTGATACCCTGTTCAGTGTGTCTGTTCTTCTGACTGCGATCCCCTATTTTGCCGGTTACATCTACAATTTCGCATTCTTTGGGTACTATCATATCTACCTTGCAGAAGTTTCGATCCCACAGAATGAAATTTACTCCGGCGCGTTTTTCGTAGTGAAGACATTGGGCGAGATGTTTCGCGGCTTCGTTCTCGAAAACTTAGTGGCCTTTATTGTGCTTCCAGTATTCCTATTGACCACCTGTGTAGCACTTGGACTGAACCCACTCAGACTTGTCAAATGGGAGAGCTTTCGTCTTGGCGAAAGCTCAATAGTCTTGGTTTCGGTCGCCTTCCTAGCTACTATTATCTTGGTCTTCTTAGGTGCTCACATGGCCGGCAGCTCGGTCGCCGAAGAGCGAGTGAACCGACTATTGCCTGTGATGGTTGTGCCCCAAAAATCTGACACCGCGTTCAGGAAAACCAGTTCGGCTGCAGCCGAACAGTTGCTTAACTTTCACAGCGATGCGCTGATCTACATGGACGACAAAACCGCGTTTATTCTTAGACGTCCTATAAAGGGCGACCCATGGGTCATTCGCGTTCCAAAAGAGGACGCGCAACTCATTTTCACCAATGGAAAACTGGGATCTGTACGATGAATAGATTTGCTACCTTCTGGATCTCGACACTCTTTTGGGCAACTCCGACCACTGCCGACACCATCATCAGCGCTCAGTTATACCGATCCATCGACTTCGACGACCAGTTCGCCGGTTATTTCCTGCCCTACCCCCAGCCTGACGGTAACTTCCGCGAATGCGGAGAGCAGGACGGTGAAATTATTTACAGAACAGTCACACTTGATGAAGTAGAGGAAGCCATTGGAACCTGTCCGAAACACTCCGATGTATACGCGTTTGTAACCTACTCTTATAAAGATTTCAGCGCTTTAGCTCCTGGCATGGAACTGACCAACGTGACTGACAGTACTGCCTACGGCACGATCCAAGAGGTCTTCTTGAAAGGAAACGGCGAGTTTGGCGGCATTGTTGTTAAAACTTCCGAAGGCGGCGATTTGACATACCTTGACGCTGGTATCTTAAATACTTGGAGTGCAGAAAGCGGCCCACTATTTTCCACAATACTAGACAAGAATAAAATTGCCGCGATTCCTAAAGAAGTCATTTCTTCGGGAGAGTGGCAGGGCTATGTTTTCGATACCTATGGCGTCAACGGATTGTCGACTTCCCTCGAAAGCGGCGCGATTTCCGCGAATGGAACCATTTCGATTCCGGGCCTGAGCAATGCGCCCCTCCGGTAGATATTAGGCCAATGGCCGAAGCCAGATCATAACACACAATTAACGGGCAGAGGCCTCTCGTTCACGAATGCCAAAATCGGTCCAGCAGGACTTGGATTTTCGCGAATGCAACGTGTGCTTGCGGTTCTCTTTGATCTCGGCCGGGCTTTTATAGGGCTGGTCGTGGTACAGATGCAGGATCGGCGCCGTGAACCGAAGGTGGCGCCCGCGAACACCAGAGTTAGACAAGCGTTCCCCAAACTCTTTGTCACCGCCGCCATAGGTGATCCGAGTATCAAACCCGTTCACAGCCATGATTTTATCGCGAAACGCGGAAGAGTTCCCACCGCACCAATAGCGGCGTACCGGGGTGATATGCTCAAGCAACGCGCGTTTTGCCCGGATGCCTGCACCTGCTTTCCACTTGTTCGAATATCGGTTCAACGCGCCAGCATTCTGCAACCAGTCCTGCGCAAAAACTGTCCCCTCTTCGACCATGTCTTCCGTAACACTTTCGCTTGCCTCTTTAGGTAACCGTAGAAACCCACCACTGCTGAACCTGTCCGGGCGGGCGAGTTCAAAATGGCGCTTAAGGAACACGGGATGAACCATACAATCGCCGTCTAAGAAGATCAGGAATTCGGCCGTTGAACTTGCAATGGCGTCGTTCAAAATCTTGGCTTTCCGAAAGCCGGTATCCGAATGCCAGACGTGGCGAATGCCGGCCTCGGGTCGTAGGCTGACTTCGGCCTGTACAACCTCGGCTGTTTCCGGGCCGGACCCGTCATCCGCGATACAAATCGTATCTGTCGGTTGAAGCTGGTTGCGCAATGCTACCAGACACAACCGCAGAGCCTTCGGGTTGTTATAGGTCGAGATAATCAGTTCGCTGCGCATCGTCAGATCGTTACTGCCCGCTTCAGTCGGGAAATGGTTAACAGCTTTTAGGGCTTTCGCAAGGCACCGCCGCCCGGATTGACCTAACACTACATATTGCCCCCTCTGCGGTGGGATGGTCTAATACTGGCAACAACAAAACCAACAAGAATCGAGCACCCATGCCCGTCGACGATCTTCTGGCCGCAACCGCAGACCCGTCTTACGACGCCTCTTCCATCGAAGTTTTGGAGGGGCTAGAGCCCGTCCGCCAACGTCCCGGCATGTATATCGGCGGCACGGATGAGCGCGCGCTGCACCACATGGTCGCCGAGATCCTTGATAACTCGATGGACGAGGCCGTTGCGGGCCACGCCAACCGGATCGAGGTGACGCTGCACGCGGATTATTCCGTCACCGTCACAGACAACGGGCGCGGCATCCCGATCGATCCGCACCCCAAGTTCCCCGACAAATCCGCGCTAGAGGTCATCCTGTGTACCCTGCACGCGGGTGGTAAGTTCTCGGGCAAGGCGTACCAGACCTCGGGCGGCCTGCATGGCGTGGGCTCGTCGGTTGTGAACGCCCTGTCGGATTCGCTGGTCGTTCAAGTGGCCAAGAACAAGGAACTGTTCGAACAACGCTTCTCACGCGGCATCCCGCTTGGTGGCGTCGAAAAGGTGGGTGCGGCCCCGAACCGCCGCGGCACCTCTGTCACCTTCCACGCGGACGAACAAATCTTCGGAAAGCACCGGTTCAAACCCAAGCGCCTGTTCTCACTGGCGCGGTCCAAGGCCTATCTGTTCTCGGGCGTCGAAATCCGCTGGAAATCGGAAATCGACGATGGCGAAACCCCGGTCGAGGCCGTCTTCCACTTCCCCGGCGGCCTGGCCGACTACCTGTCGGAAACCCTTGGCAAAGCCAGCACCTATGCCGAGAAACCCTTCGCCGGCAAAGTCGAATTCCGCGACAAGTTCAACGAGGCCGGCTATGTCGAATGGGCGATCAACTGGACCCCTTCACGCGACGGCTTCATCCAGTCCTACTGTAACACCGTTCCCACCCCCGAAGGCGGCACCCATGTCACCGGTTTCTGGGCCGCGATCCTGAAAGGGATCAAGGCGTATGGCGAACTTTCGAACAACAAGAAAGCTGCCCAGATCACCCGCGACGACCTGCTGACCGGGGGCTGCGCGCTGGTCAGCTGCTTCATCGCCGACCCGGCCTTTGTGGGCCAGACCAAGGACCGCCTGTCGACCGAGGCCGCGTCCAAGATGGTCGAACAATCCGTGCGCGACCACTTTGACAACTGGCTGGCGGCCGATACGAAATCGGCTGGCGCGATCCTTGATTTCCTTGTCCTTCGCGCCGAAGAACGCCTGCGCCGCAAGCAGGAAAAAGAGACACAACGCAAATCCGCCACCAAGAAGCTGCGCCTGCCGGGCAAGCTGGTGGACTGTTCCGCCACCAACCGCGACGGCACCGAACTGTTTATTGTCGAGGGCGACTCGGCGGGCGGCTCTGCCAAGATGGCGCGCGACCGCAAGACACAGGCCCTGCTGCCCCTGCGCGGCAAGATCCTGAACGTCCTTGGCGCGGCCTCTTCCAAGCTGGGCTCTAACGCCGAGATCAACGACCTGACCCAAGCCCTTGGCGTCAGCCTTGGCACCAAGTTCAACGTTGATGACCTGCGCTATGACAAGATCATCATCATGACCGACGCGGATGTCGACGGGGCGCACATCGCCTCGCTTCTGATGACCTTCTTCTTCACCCAGATGCGCCCGATGATCGACGCGGGCCACCTGTATCTGGCCTGCCCGCCGCTGTACCGCCTGACCCAAGGCGCCAAGCGCGTCTATTGTCTGGACGAGGCAGAGCGCGACGAATGGCTGGCCAAGGGTCTGGGCGGCAAAGGCAAGATCGACGTCAGCCGGTTTAAAGGTCTGGGCGAGATGGACGCCAAGGACCTGAAAGAAACCACCATGGACCCCGGCAGCCGCAAGCTGATCCGCGTCACGATTGATGAGGACGAACCCGGCGAAACCGCCGATCTGGTCGAGCGCCTGATGGGCAAAAAGCCCGAGAAGCGGTTCGAGTATATTCAGGCCAACGCGCGGTTCGTGGAGGAGTTGGATATTTGAGGAACCCTCATCCTTTTCCGCCTGAGGGGGATGGTGATGCTACTTCTTTCGGATTTCACCTTGGAGTAGCGCTAGTCAATTTTTGCCGAGACCTAGTCGACCAATATGCGGCGTATTTGTTGCCTTATTCCATTCTGGATAAGCCTATCGAAACAGCGATATTTGACCGGGGTAGAGATTTCGTACTTCGAGTAAAGTTCAGACCTGCAAATACTTTGCCTACCGGCGGAATACTCACTCAAGATGAGGTGCGCGATCTTGATCACCTTGAACCGAGCACATTGGCAAATGAGAACCAACTGACAACAACTGAGCAGTTCACTCTGGTCGCAGAAAAGGACGAAAACCTCGCCGACTGGGACGCGCTTACAAATTTGATGGTCAAATGGTTGAGCCAATACCATGTACCTTGGCTTGAAGAGCTAAATAGCAAAGCAGTTCACTCGGCTCTTCCACCAGCCCCCACATATCAAATTGAAGAAATTGAAGCCAACTTGTGGGTGGTGAACGCCAACACCACTGACGAAAACGGCGAGTTCGATCCAACTACCGGAACGGCTTTCTCCTTGGCAGACCAAAGAATTGTCACTTGCAGGCATGTTCTAGGAGACAACTTAACTGTTCACAAACCTCAGAGCCCTTCCCAAACCCGCCCTGCTAGAGTGACTTACGAGAGTGAGCTTTTCGATCTCGCAATCCTGGAAATTGATCAAAACACCGACGTGGGGCTACCAATAGGAAGTGGCGACGATGTAAAACGTTTCGACCACCTACTTGTTGCAGGGTTTCCAAATTTTAGACTGGGTGATCGTGCATTTATTTCTCCGGGAGTCGCTGTTGGTTTTAGGACTTCGTCCGCGATCAGGCGAATAATGACCAATGCGCGAATTGTTTCCGGAAACAGCGGAGGACCTGCTCTAAACGCAGACGGTAAAGTTATTGGAATTTGCGCAACAGGTGGCAGTAGCCATCGAGAGGCAGATTTAACCGAAGATACTTCAATCATCCCAATCGAGGTCCTGAAGTTGAGTGGTCAGCTATAGAAAATGGATTTGACTCTTTTTCAAACCAAATTGGCACGGGCGACCAGCCCGGGCCGCGCCCGACCCTCCCCCCGGGAGGGCGCATTGGCGATGCCCCGCGCCGCTCAAACCACATGCGGGCTTTCTAGATAAATCGCAGACCACAGGCGGCTCACAGCGCCCACCCAAGGCTCGGGCGCGTCCCTACGCATACAAAATCGTATGTACGCTTTCTGCACGCATTCTGTACGCAAAACACATGGCGATATTGGCCCCTTTCAGCCCCGCGCAACGAGGGGCTTTCCCTTGATCCTTCGCGGCGCTAGATTTTCTGGGAACGCTACACAAGGACATGCCAATGACACGCTTTCTGATCGTCGCTTCCCTGTTGACCCTTTCCGCCTGCGCCACCATCGAAGGGGCCGGACAGGATATCTCTGCCGCGGGCAACGCCATCTCGAACGCCGCGAAATAATGGACGGGGCCGCCCTGACCGCCGAAGACGCGAACCGTATTCTGGCCGAGAATTTCTCGGACTGGGTGCGCGATCTTCGGATGGATTTCACCGAGATTACAAAGGATTACACGATCAGCCGGATGCCGAACTCGGACCGGTTGTCGCGTGTGGGCGGCATCGTCTCGGGGCAGGCATTGATGGCGATGGCGGACACGACGATGGTGCTGGCCACCGCCGGGTTCTTCGGCGAGTTCAAACCCGTCGCCACCACCAATTTCGACATCCAGTTCCTGCGCCCCGGCGTGGGGGAATGGCTGGTCTGCCGCGCCGACATCGTCCGCGCCGGCAAGTCGCTGGCCTTCGTCCGGGCCGAGATGGTCTCGGAACCCAACGGCAAAGAAGTCGCCCGCGCCCAAGCCACGTTCTACGTGGTGTAACCGCCTATTCGTCGCCTGCGCCCTGCCCCAGATAATCGGCGCGGTCCAACAGTTGAGAGTCCCGATAGGTCGCTAGCAGCCCTTGCGCAAAGAACTGGGCGTGGCGCCACAGGGGCTCTGGCTGGAAGCGGATCTTCAAAAGCCCCGGCTTCCCCGCCACGGCCTGCGCCGACTGTGGCAACACCAGTTTCAACTGATAAGACCGCGTCCCCGTCGCCGCATCCAGCGTCGGCACCGCCTTCAGCCGCAGCGCGGTTATTGGCACCGGGTCAAACGCCCCGTCCCACCGCAGCTCTGCGTCCATCAGCGCGTCCTGGTATTTCTGGACATAGCGTTCGGGGAAGTCACCGGTCATGTGGGCCTGGCCTTCGGTCGGGAGTGCATAACCGATCGGTTCGCCTGCGCGTTTGAACTCCCCTGGACCTGACAGCGGGTCGGGCAGGAACAGCGCTTGCGAAGCTGTGGTCAGTGTGAGGGCCCCGATCTCGCGTTCCATGATCGCAATTCGGGCCGTGTAGCTGTCGATCTGTTCTTGCGCAGCGATGGCCTGCGCAGGGTGCACGCCCTGAACGGCGTCATAGGCCAGACGCGCCCCTTCAAGGTCCTGCTTCATCAGCCGAAGGTCCTCAAGGATCGCAGGGTTGGTCAATTGGGTGACCTTGGCCCGATCTTCTAGCTGTGCAGAGGTCAAAGGGGTGGACAGGAAGCCCGGCGTCTGCACGCTGAGCAGATAGTGTTCGGACAGGTCCAGTGATACCGGAACAACCACGCGGTAAGGCAGCTGAACAAAGGCAAGTGCCGCGCCCAGTGCGGCAAGGACGCCCCCGCGAAACACCCATTTCCGGGACGGTGGCGTCGCGTCGGCGGGTGTGTTCGGGCGGTCTTGCAGCATCGGGGCGGCAAACATCACGTAGCCCCCCCAGCCCACGACAAGCGCACCCAGCCCAAGGTGGCGCGGAACCAGTGCAGCCGCGATCACCCAAAGGATGTTCAGGCGGTACAGGAATGCCGCCAGCGAATAGGTCAGCATCCCCACCTGCCCCCAGCCCTGCGGCAAGGCCCCTGCCCGACCAAGACTGGACACCCACTGGCGAAACTCTCGCAGCACGCCAGAGGCCCGCGAATACAGGTTCCGCAGCCCGAAGATGTCGATCATGGCGAAATAGCCGTCGAGCTTAATCAAAGGGTTCGCGTTGAACAGGATCGAATTCAGGGTCGAGAAGACGAAGATATTGCCCAGAAGCGAGTGCAGATAGGTGCCCGCCGTAAAGTGCCATGCCACGAAGGCCAACAGGCCGATGGTCACATCCACGGTCAGCCCCGCAAGGCTGATCGCAATGCGGTGACCCCGTCGGGCGGTCATGTCGGCCTCGGTACAATCCACGAAGGGCATTGGGTAGAGGCCAATCAAATATAGCCCTGCCTTGCGCACTGGCACGCCGAACCGGGTGGCCACCAACACGTGGCCGAACTCGTGTATCACCTTCAGAACCGGAGCGATAAGACCAAAGGTCACCAGCGCCTCGAACGAGAAGATCCCGTTAAAGGCCCCCATGATGACCCAGTCGCTGCTCATCCCGATCCACAGGCAAAGCAGCGCCAGAAGGCCAAGACCAACAAGGTACCACGGCCCCACAAGCGCGCGTGCCAGCCCCTTTAGCGCGGGTTGGAACGGTGCGACGTTGAACAGCGGGATGCCAAGGAAGACAGGATTGAACGGCTTGCGTTTCAGCAATTCGGCGTCGCGCATGTTCTGAACCAGATGCAAGAAGCCGAATGCCTCTTTCGCAGCCTCTTCATCCAGCGTTTCTTTTGCGCCTTTCACCCCCGCCTGAGCGGCCTTCATCCGGCGCAAGGACAGCGCCAGATTACGCGGTGCGGTGAAAATACGTCCCGAGGACCGATCCTGCACAAGGTAGATCAGCCGACGGCCCTCGGCCGACAAACGCAGCGACAGCTGGTTCAGAAGCGCAGGCCGAGGTAGGTCCATGCCTTCACCTTCAGATATTCCAGCGCATAGCGGCTGTAGGTCAGAATGCGCGACTGGTGGCCAGCTTCAAGCCGGGCATACCCCGACAGGCCAGCCATCAGACGCTCTTGGGCGGGGGCTTCGACAAAAGCCTGTGCAGTCAGGCGTTCTTCGCCGGTTTCGGGGTGACGTTCGACCATGACAGGGGTCTGCACCGTAAAGGGATAGCTTTCACCCGAGATACCGCGGAAATAGACCTCTCCGGTCAGGCCGGGTCGGATCAAAGGCGCATCCACGCGCAGCACCGTTAAGGTCAGGGCAAACCGGTCTTCGGGCTGGATCAGGGCGACGCGCTGGCCGGTTGGTACGAACTCTCCGATCGAGCCGGGGTTCATCGCCAGCACCACCCGCCCGTTGGTTGGGGCGGTCAGGTTCAGCCGCTCGAGCCGGGCGTTGATGTTTTCCAGACGTCGCTGGTTTGTGGCCACGCGCTGTTCGGCCAGAACATAGGCGCCATAGTCGTTCTGCGACAGGGCGGCCTGTGCGGTCACCTCTTCCACGGCCATCTGCAGTGCGACCTCTGCCTTGCGCTCTTCCAGATCAGGCGAAGCGAAGGTGGCGATCAGATCGCCCTGGGACACGGTATCGCCCACCTCGACCGCAATGGTTTTCACAAAGGCGTCGAAATGGAGGGCGGCAGAAACAGCGACCTGCGGACGGCTAAGCGCGGTCAGGGTCAGATACATCGGCGCGGGCAGAAGCAGGAATACCAGCAGGGCTGCCAAGGCGGATCCAATCGCGTAGCGCCGAATACGTGCCGCGCGAGAGGGTCGCTTGCCGCGCGAGAGGGCCACCTGGGCAAGATCACACAGCGCAGCCGCTTCGGTCACGGCGGCGGGCGACGGGTCCAGAACCATCGCGCCAAACCCCTGCTCTCCATTCGGGGGCAGTGACAGGTGTAGCGCTGCATGGCCGGTGTTTTCCAGCAAGACGGCGGATTCCAATCCAGCCTCAGAAAGGTCTGCCGCGCTAAGCGTCTCTGACACGGCTTTGTCCTGCCTGCGCGATTGCGCAAGCAGGCGGATCTCATTGGCCAGAGGCATCAGCGCAAGATCAGAGGCCACCACCGATTTGATCTTGCGCCCGGTCACCGGGAAAATTGCCACGGCCTTACCCAGCCCGGCTTCAACCGCGCCGTCGGCAAGGGTCTGCAAGACACCTGTGCGGCGCAAACGACCTGCGCCTGCAAAACGGGACAGAAGTCGCGGCAGGGCCTCGGTCGCGGGTGCCTCGGCAACGGGTGTCTTCCCCTGCCCGAAGCTGACCGAAAGTGCGGTCAGCCGTTTCAGAAGCTCTGGCAGGGCTGTAACCGCGGGAATGCCCGAGAACACCCACAATAGCCACGCGTCAGCGGCCACGGGCACCATGACGGCCAGATGGCCGCCCTCTTTACGGACGGTCGTACGCGCCTCGCACATGGTGCGAAGCGCGTCGAGGCCGAATTCGGCGGGTTGCTCTCCGAAAAGAACCTGCGCGGGAGCGTCAGGTTCGATGCGGGCAACTGTTACCAGCTGGTCCAGCATCCGGGGTCAGATCAGGTCTCGATCTTACCGAACTGGTCCTCATAGGCCTTGATCGACTGGGTCAGGATCACGGCAAGGCGCTTGGCCGCGAAGGGGCTCATGACGATCCGCTCGGCCAGTTTCACGTCGATCGAGGACTTTTCCTGCACGGTTCCGCGCCAGTGCTGGTGCGTGCCGAACAGAAGGAAGAATTCTTCCCGATTTGCGGTGGCGGTACCGATATTGGCATAGGTGCTCTTCATATCGGTGTCGTCCCAGTTGATAGCCACACCACCCAGTTTCTGCGGGGCGCCTTCAACTTTGTTTTCTTCGCTCATTGGATCTCTCCCAGTCTTTATTCAGCCGCGATACGGGTCACGGAATTACCTGCATTGTCTGCATCGGCCTGTTCGCCTTCGCTGTCAACCGACAGGCGCGACAGCATGAAGTCGATCATCTGTTCGATTACCCGATGGAACATGACAGAGTCGATGTCCCAGCCATAGGCAAATTGGTCAACAATCGCAGCTTTGATCGCAGCGTGCAGGACATCGTCATCGACACCCGAAGCACTGAGAACCGCAAGCGATTCAATCAGTTGATCGGATTCAAGGAAGTCGAGCACCTGCTCGACGAAGTTGGCGTAAGAGTTGCGCGCATCCGACATGCCCTCATAGGCTTCAGAGAACAGCGTGCCATCCTCTGTTTTGCTCATCGGCAACTCGTCCCGTTCCTGCTGCAAAACGAAATCAAGCGGCGCACCGATCGCGTTGTCCTGCTGCGATTCCGACACCACGTCGATCGCACCCGGACCCGCAAAGTTCGACGTGATCAGGAACAGTTGCGGCGTGCCCCCGGCGAACTTGGTGACCGGCCAGTAGCCGCGGAAATAGCCCGTGTAGCCATCCGAGTAGATCAGGTCGCTGGCCGTGTCGCCAAAGAACAGGTCCGGACCAAGGTTACCGATCATGATGTCAGGCCCATCCTCACCATAGACCAGGTCATAACCGCCTTCGACAAATGCAAAGTTGGTATCGGCCTGAATCTCTTCCAGCAGGGTGGAATCGGGGTTCAGGGTCAGCGTGCGCCACAGGATGATCGTGTCACCGATCAGGACATCCTGACCGTCTTCACCATGCATTTCATCGCCGCCGAAACCGCCGACCATCAGATCACGGCCCGATCCACCATAGAACAGATCGTCATAGGCAACATCGATGCGGATCGATTCCATGGTCTCCAACCGGTCAACGGCCGATTGTCCCGGCAGTGCAGCGGCAAAGCTGTACAGCGTCATCAGCGACAGGTCGCCCTGCATGATGTCGTCATGGTTGCCGCCGATCAGGGTATCTGCCCCGGCCTGACCCAACAGGATGTTATCCAGATCGGTGTCTTCCGCGGTGAGCGTGTCATTGCCGCCCAACTCTGGGTTGGTCATGACCAGCGTCTGCACATCGGTCCAGTTCACATGGGTGATGGTGCCATCGTCGCCAAAGGCTACGTCTTCGCCGTTGCCGACTTCGACATAGTCATTGCCCTGCCCGGCGATGATCATGTCATTGTCATCCTCCGAGAAGATCTGGTCGTCACCGCCAAAGGTCAGCACCTCACCGGTGAAGCTGCCGATGCCCGACAGATGGGACGAGATATACTCGCCATTGTCGCCAAGGATCGCGTCGTCGCCCGCGCCAGAGCGGATCGTGTCATTGTCGGTCCCGCCAGCAATCACGTCGTGGCCACCAAGCGTGGTGATCGTGTCCGCGCCACCGATCGATGGGTCAACGGTGGTCAGGGTGCGGGTGCGTACGTTGGTCGCACCGGGATCAAGGATGATCACGCCATTGTCGCCCAGCACAGCATTGTTGCCTGCACCGCCATTGATCGTGTCATTGGCAAAGCCACCGATGATCGCGTCCTCACCCAGCCCTGTGGTGATCGAGTCATTGCCCCCGATCCCCGACGCGCTGCTGGCCAGACGCCCGTTCTGGCCGTCAAGCCAGATGATCTCACCGCTGTCGCCGATGACGCGGTTGTTGCCATCGCCAAGGGTCGCCACATCGTCATCACCGCCCAATATCACAAAGTCATGGCCCACGCCCGCATCAACGGTATCCGCGCCATCATCGCTATCCGTGGCCGAGATCAGCTGACCGACCTCGTCATAGGTGCCAAAGTCGCCCAGGGCACGGTTGTTGCCGTCGCCTAGGGTGATCAGGTCGCCATCCTTACCGCCACTGACAAAGTCATCGCCAGCCCCGGTGGTGATCGTATCCGACCCGCCTTCGTCCTGATCTGTGGTCAGGGTCGAAATCACCGCGCCAAGGTTGATCTGGCCGCTGTCGCCAAGAACATAGTTCTGGCCATCACCCGTATTGGCCCAGTCGGCCTCGCCACCCAGAATGACATAATCGGTGCCCGAACCAGAGGTTACAGAATCCTGACCATCAGTGCTTTCATAGCGGCTGATCAGGGCTGTATCGGTCTTGGAGCCATTGTCACCAAGGATATGGTTGGTACCGTCGCCCGCCGCGATTGTGTCGTTTCCGGTGCCACCGATAACGATGTCATTGCCGGTGCCCGTGGTGATGTCGTCATTGCCGCCAAAGTCGGGGTCAGAGGTTTCCACCAGCGGAGAGCTACCCAGAACCGTTTGCCCGGTATCCCCGGTGATCTGGCCGCTGTCGCCGATCACAACGTTGTTGCCGTTCCCCAGATCGGCCAGCTCGGAACCATCGCCCAGAATGACATAGTCATCACCGTCGCCCGCATTCACGGTATCATTGCCGTCCTGCGCACTGCGCGCCGAGGTAATGGCCGCCGTGGCCGCCATGTTGATCGAACCACTGTCGCCAAGGATGTGGTTGGTGCCGTGGCCAGCCGTCAGGCTGTCTGCACCGCTGCCGCCGATGATCATGTCATCATTGTCACCCGACGTGATCGTATCCGCCCCGCCAGTGACACTGTCAGAGCTTTCCAGACGGCGATCGCCGGTTAGGGTGATCTCACCACTGTCGCCCAGTGCGAAGTTGGTGCTGTCAGCAGATCCATCGCCCGACGGATCATACAGCGTCGCGCTGTCGTCTCCGCCACCAAGGATTACAAAGTCCTGACCGTCACCGGTGGTCACAGTGTCATTGCCGTCGCCCACAACACCGGTCGCGGGTTGGACATAGGTGCTTTGCAGCAAGTCGTCGGTTTTCGAGCCGTTGTCACCCAGCACATGGTTGGTGCCGTTGCCTGCGGTGATACTGTCGGCACCGCTGCCACCCAGAACAACGTCATCGCCGGTGCCGGTTGTGATCGTATCATTGCCACCGCAATCGCTGTCGGTGGTCTCGGCCAGCGGCGAGGTGCCCAGAATGGTCTGGTCATCATCCCCAATGATCCGGCCGCTGTCACCGATGACAACATTCAACCCGTTGCCAAGCGAGGCCTGATCCGACCCATCGCCCAGAATGACATAGTCGCTGCCGTTGCCAGAGGTGACGGTGTCGTTCCCGTCCTCGTCCGAGCAGGCCGAGATCAGCGCCGCCGTGGCTGCCATGTTGATCGAACCGCTGTCGCCAAGGATGTGGTTGGTGCCCTCGCCCGCAGCGATACTGTCGCCTGCGCTGCCACCGATGATCATGTCATCGTGCTGTCCGGACGTGATTGTATCGGACCCGCCAGTGACGCTGTCAGAGCTTTCCAGACGGCGGTCGCCGGTCAGGGTGATCTCACCACTGTCGCCCAGCACATAGTTCTGACCGTCGCCCAAGGTGGCCGTATCCGCACCACCGCCAAGGATCACAAAGTCATCCGCAGCACCCGTGCTGACCATGTCATTGCCATCTTGCGCGGTATAGGTGCTTTGCAGCAGGTCGTCGGTCCAAGTGCCATTGTCGCCCAGCACGTGGTTGATGCCTTCGCCAGCGTCGATGCTGTCGCCCGCGCTGCCGCCAAAGATGTAATCCATGCCAGAGCCGGTTGTGATCGTATCGCTGCCACCCACGGTGTGATCCAGCGTGGTCGGACGGACCACGTCAGTCATCACGATCTGGCCGCTGTCACCGACGACATAGTTGGTGCCATTGCCAAGCGTCAGACCATCGTTCCCGCCCCCAAGAACAACGGCGTGGTTGCCGTTGCCAGAGCTGACCGTGTCATTGCCATCGTCGGCATGGGTCCGGCTGGTCATTGTGACCGCCAGATCCGCCGTTGTCGCGTCTCGATTGATGGAACCACTGTCGCCAAGGATCAGGTTGTCGCCCTGACCCGCCATGATGCTGTCGCCACCTTCGCCGCCAATCAGGATCGACAGACCGTCTGCCGCCGTGATTGTGTCAGAGTTGCTGGTGGCTAGGCTTTCAGCCGTGACCATATCGATCAGCAGGCCCGAATAGTCGTCATTCGGAGTGATCGTGATCTTGCCGTCATCGCCCAGCACATAATTGTCGCCATTGGCCAGCGTCGCGGTGTCACCGCCGCCACCCAGAACCATGACATTGTCACCACCCGTGGTGGTTACGCTGTCACCGCCATCACTGGCGTTGGAGGTGCTCTCTACCGCCTGCGCAATGGTCGCGATCAGGTTCAGGGCGTTCTGGTCTGCCGCCTGCTCTTCTTCCGTGGCACCAGTGGCCAGCGGCGTGTAGCTGCGCAATGTGGCCAGAGCGATCGGGTTCAGCGTGATCACCCCGCCATCGCCGATGAACACCAGCCCACCGGCCTGGGTCGAGACCGTATCGCCGCCCATGCCGCCGATCACGATGTCTTTCAGGTCCGGCGTTGCCGGAGACCCGTATTCGGCAGGACGGTCCACACCAGTGGTGATCTGATCATCGCCATCGGTCGCGCTGGAAAGGCCAGTTACCGTGCCCGCAGTGATATCCAGCGTACCAAGGTCGCCAAGGATCAGGTCGGCACCAAGACCGGAATCGATCACATCGTTGCCTTCGCCACCGATGATCAGGTCATTGCCGCGCCCGGTCACGACCGAGTCCGCGCCCCCGGCGGCTGCCGCGATCGAAATCACTTGCGTTGCCGCCTCTAGCACTCGGGTCCCGCGGATCTCGCCGAAATCGCCCAGGATGATGTTGTCACCATAAAGGTCGACCATCGTCTCGCTTTGTCCGGCCAAGGCCGCGCCCGCGATCAGGATGTCGTTGCCGAAACCACCTTCCAGATCATCGGTGCCTGCGTTGGCGCTGGTCATCAGCGTGGTGATGACCCCTTCGGCAATCAGGTTCGACGACAGGGTGATCCGACCGAAGTCGCCCATCAGAACGTCATTGCCATCGCCGCCGCGCATCGTGTCCGATCCGCCGCCGCCCAGCAAGACATCCGCCCCGGTGCCACCAAGGATCGAGTCATTACCATCCGCAAGATCCTGCGTCTCGATGGTGATGCCCTCGCGCAAAGGTGCATCCACGTCGAAGGTTGTGATGTCGATGACAGCCCCAGACGTGGCGTATTTCATCAGGAAGGTGCCACCGGTGATAAAGTCACCGCCGATACCGCCGGCGATCGTATCGTTGCCCAGACGACCCTCGGTAATCTCGTTGCCGATCTGGCCATAGATGGCGTCATTGCCCGTACCACCAATAATGATGTCAGAGCCGTCCTTGATCGCCAGAGCGTCAATCGCGGCGTCGCCAGAATTCAGACCATCAATACCTGCGGCTTTACCCCAGCCCCAGACCTCGGTGTTGGTACCTTCGACCTGGATCAGATCGCGGCCAGCGCCACCTTCGATAAAGACGTTGCTGCCACCTGCGGTGATCTTGTCATTGCCCGCGCCCGACAGGATGTTGACGGTGCCTGTGCCATTCAACGCAACGGTGATCGTATCGGAACCTTTGCCGGTAAGGACCGTATGGTTCCCACCACCCAACGTAATAGTTTCATTGACACTTTCAGCCGTCAACTGCGAGATCTCGGTGTATTTCGCCAACAGGCCCGCAAGGTTATAGGTGACGCCACCGGCCTCATAATTCGCCGCTGCGGACGCGTTGACCGTCCCGTTGGCGTTGATGCCGATCAGGTTCAAAATGGCGCTGATTGACACATTCGTGCTCGCGAATTGCGTCATGAACTGGTCGCGCATCTTGTAATCGGTATCACCGATGTAGATCACGTTGCCGCCGTCGATATTGACGGTGTCCTGCCCATCTTCGCCAAAGATAATGTAGGTGCCGGTCGCCCCGGCAGCCGCGGTAATCGTATCGTTGCCACCGCCAGCAAAGACCACGTGTACACCAGCGCGCGGCAGGGTGATCACGTCGCGCCCGTTACCGGTATAGGTGATCGTCGGCAGCGTGGTCGAAGTCGAGGTGACCGCCGCCAGGTTGATGTTGTTGTTGCCCTCGCCCGCCTGCACGACCAGCGCGCCTGCGGTGTCATCAATGGTTCCCGTCTGGGTTTGGCCATTCACCGAATAGCTGACCGCGATGGGCGAATTCGGACCCGAAATCGTGACGCTGTCGTTTCCGTCTTCAGACATCGTCGTCATGTTCGCACCAGCGCGCGCGCCGATGTTCAGATAAGAAGTGTCACCAGCGTTCTCGACCTCGGTCGCAATACGGGCCGGAATGGCATTGCCGCCAAAGTCGATGCTGTCCGAAATATCGAACACTGTAGTCGACCATTTAAGATCGGGCAGCGGCCACGGTAGGTTAATCCCCGCCCAGAAGCGAAGATAGAACCCGTAACTGGCCGTACCGGCAAAGATATAGCCCAATGCATCCAGTGGATCGTCGCCCGCAGCCTCATAAGCCGTTTCGAGCACAGCGATCAGTTCCGGAATGCGTAGCTTGCCGTCCCCATTGGGGTCGTTGAAGGTCAGCTGCACGCCCGCATAGCCGCTGGCATCGATCCCGGCAATCCCGGCATTCAGCGACATTGAGGCCCCGATATAGACATCGACAAGCGATCCCGGAGCCGCGTCGATAAAGACGCCGTCCAGCAGACGTTCGGCATCCAGCGTATTGGCAAAGTTCACCAGCCCGCTGAGGTCGTAGCCCACTTCAAACTTCGACTTCAGCCGCGCCTCGATCGTGGCAGAGAAGGCCGACTTGATAATGCTGCTGACCCAGCCCGGAGCGCCGAAGCTGGACAGAATTTCATCGGCGATATCGATGACGCCGGTATCAAGGTTGAACAGGGTGAACCGGGCGCGGACAAGATCGACCTCGTCATAGTTGCCGGTCAGGATATTGATGGCCGAGAACGGATCCTGCAGCAGCGGAATCGTCAGCGAGAATCCTTTGTTGATATTGCCGAAGGTCCCAAATTCGGTGCCGGCGCTTTGCGCCGTGGTGGCGCCGCTGCGCTGGATATCGCGCTTGTCGACATTCTTCATCGTTGTTTGGCCGGACTGCATCTCATCGGCTTGTTCCGTGAAGACAAAGTCACCAAACAGAACCCAACCGCCGGTCTCGTGCAGGGTAACGACAAAATCCAGAACATCGTCGATTACATCAGCAACCGATTTGGCGATGCCAATAATCGGGAAGACGTTGCCCAACAGGTCCAGAATGATGCCAACGGGCGGATCAGTCAGGAAGTCAAAGAAGTCCGACAGCGGGTTGATGAACTGCATGATCGGATCAAGGATTGGCTTGATCAGAGCTTCATACAGGACATTGGCGTCCAGACGGACATTGCGGAACGCCAGTTCGGTGATGTTCAGCCCGTCAGTGACCGAATACAGACCGTTGAAAACAAGTTCGGTGTTGACCGATGGGATAACATCTTTGCCTGCAACCTGAACCGGTTCGCCGGTGCTTGGATCCAGAATGTTGCCTTCCAGACCAATCTGAATGTCGACTTCGGCGATGAAATCAAAGGCAATCAAGTTCCCGGTGTCCAACTGCGCGGTGTAGACAACCGTTTCAAAGGACAGAACGTTGTCATCCGCATCCAGCGGGGTCACACCAGAGAAATCGCGATAAGCCCCATCTTCCCCAACGGCGGCATTGCTGCCCTGATCGTCGGGGTTCAGAATTTCCAGCCCGGTTTCCCCGTAAAGGTCACCCTCAAGCGTCGCCGTCAGCAAAGCGGTGCCGGTCTGACCAGCAGCGCTGGCGCGGCTGACAACTTGCGTGGAATCGCTTGGGTTCAGCGTGATCGCCTCTGCCGTGATGCCCAGCACATCGAAGACCGACATAGAGCCCTCGAACGTACCAGCGTCCACTGTGAACTTGATCTGGGTTTCTGCGACATCGGTGTCGTTCAGCAAGAAGAAACCGTTGCGGTCATAGCCAAAGCCGATGTTCACCAGATAATCCAGCTGCATCAGGATCTGGCTGCCCTCTTCGACCTCAAGGCTGAAACCGGGGATGCCGAAGTCGAAATCGATGTCCATCATCTCTTGGAAGATGATGCCGTCGAAGTTCAGGACACCGTAGATATAGGACTCTTCTGTCGAGCCATCGGTGTTCAGGTAGGCCTGCAGATAGACCACGTCAGACGTGCCCAGCACTTCGTTCAGCTTTTCGTTCACGAAGCCGGTAATCAGATCGACCGTGGTCGGCAGCGTGCCGTCTTCCAGCGGTGTTTCGGCATAGGCCAGCGCGGGTTCCAGAACCTTGTAGCGGAATTCGTCAAAGAAGGTGACGCCAGCCCCGATCGCGTCACCGACGATGGGCAGGTCGATACCGCCAAGGAAACGATCAAAGGTTTCCTGCATCTGGCGCAGCATCGCGTCCAGACCGTTCAGCACCAGCCGCGGATCGTTCAGCAGCGAAAGAACGTTCATGTTCGACAGGAATTCGTCGAGCGACGGGATCGTCAGCTCGAAGTTATCCATATCGATGCCATTGCCCAGATAAAGCGAGATAAGATCGCCTTCGAAGGTCGCGCCAATGTCGCTTAGATCAAGATCCTGCCAGTTCGCACCGTCAACAACAGACAGCAGGTTCGACTGCCAGATTAGCTTGTTCACCGCCGGGTCGAACAGACCCAAAGAGTCGCTAAGCGGCAATTCGATATCCAGACCCATTTTGACGTCGAAGCCAAACAGGTCGGCCCACTCTAGCGCTGGATCATCCGAAATTTCGAACAGGTGCGTCAGGTCGTACTGATCGTCATTGGCGTCGCCATCAATGTCGTTGATCAGGAAGGCCAGATAGGCGGGGTCGATTATCCCGTCGTTATCTTCGTCGATCGGATTGCCGTCGGCATCCAGACCCGCATTCAGCATCGCGCGGCCATTCTGGACATCCAGCGTCAGCGGGCCTAGGCCAAGCTGCAGGTTCAAACCATCCTCAACCCCGGCCACGAAAGACGCGCGGATGCCGCTCTTGGCGGTGTCCAGATAGACCCGCGGCGCACCTGCGACGACGCTTTCAAACAGCTCCTCGGAAATCAGATCGCCTTCGACCGTGGCGTCATCGGCATCAAAGCCCATCAGGCTTCCGATGTTCGAACCACCCAGCTCTGCCAGACGGAACTCAATCGCTTTTGAGACATCCTCACCCGAGACAGAGAAGCTGATCGGGTCATAGCCGTTGGCCTCGGCAAAGTTGGTGGCCTGCAGCTTCAGCGTACCGGCATCGTCAACCAGAACCACAAGCTGTGACAGGGCGATGTCCAGAAGCGGCGCAGCAATCTCGGTCAGCGCACCACGCGGGATAGCGGCGTCCTGCAACGCGGTGGTTACCGCTGCCTCAAAGCCAACTTGATCGCGCGACGCCTCGGCCGGAACAGATATCCCGACGGCTTCGCCATTGATGGTCAGGGTGAAATTGTGCTCGGCCGCGAAATCAATCCCCGCCTCAAGCGAGATCGACTGGGTGCCGCCGTCATCAGCACTATCAACCGCGTCGCCACCAAACAGGGCGTTGACACCGGTGTTGTCAATCAGATGGCTGTTGCTGTCGCTAAGCGTCAACAGGCCAGTCACCTCGTCATAGGTGAAGGAAACCGTCGACGGATCGCTCGCGCCCACTTTGAAGGTCGAGGACACAGCCGTGTTGATCGCTGTCACAAGCTCGTCCAGCGAGGTGTAGGCAGACAGGTCAAGCTCGACCTGTTTCTGGGTGCCGCTTTCCACGTCTTTCCAGATGATCCGAATGTCATTCCCACCACCGGGGCGGAAGTTGACCGAGGACACGGTCGCAAGCTCTGCCAAGGCAATATCAGCCGCTGCGATCACCGTAGGCTCGACCAGTGTCGGGGTCAGGTCGATCCCGAAAGAGAAGTCCAGCGACAGCAGGGGATCGAATGTCAGCTCCCCGTCGCCGCTGACATCGACGAGGCCGGAAACCACGTCGGCCAGATCCTCACCCAGATAATCGACCAACTGGTCGCCAAGGATCTGGGCCAGATCGATGTTGAAAGGAACGGACTCTTGATAATCTTCAAGGAAGGCGAAAGACAGGTCGAACAGGATGGTCGTATTTTCCGCGTCCCATGTAAGCGTGACATTGCCTTCGCCAAAGACCTCTTCCAGATAGCCCTGCATCACGTCCAGACCCTGTTGCGGGTTATTCCGCAGCTCTTGCAGGGCCTCAAGGAAGTCAGCCGCGAAATTCAGTTGATCCAGGATCGAGAAGTTCAGAAGCGGGATGTCCTGAGCAAGGAAAGGCAGCCTGTCGGACAGCGTTTCGCCAACGACCACCAGCATGTTGGCAATCGCGCTTAGCGTATCAAGGATGTCGCCGTTTTCGAGGTTGGTCAGACCATCCAATGCCGCTTGGGCCGAGGCGCTTTCGGCGATCAGCTTGACGTCAAACGTGCCTTGAATATCGGCAAGGTCAACAATCGTGACCCCAACCGCATCAATGATGCCTTCATTGATGCCCGGAATACCGGCGACGGTCACTTTCACGTCGCCCAGACGCGCCATAAGCTGCGCCAGCTCGTCACTGCCAGTATAGTCAAAGGCATCCACGATCTGCGCATTGGCGGCCGCGGTTACAGGGTCGCCGCTGGTATCCAGCCCCTGCCCGTCACCATCAACAACGATCCCACCCTGAAGCTCGTACCGGCCCAGCAAGGACCCAAGTCCAGGTGCTGGTGTGCGAACCACATTGCCGCCGCCATCCAGCGTAAACTTGTCGGCAACCGCATCATGCAGATTTCGGAAGGTCAGTTGATCGTTGAACCCGTCGGTCAGGTTGCTGCCGATCAGCGTGGCTTCCAACTGCGCGTTCACCACGACAAAGTTGGACGAGGCATCATCGGCCCCGATGGCCACCGAAACCAACCCGACATCTGCAGAACCGGTGATGTTGTCGGCGGTGCCCGTGACCTCGGCCCGCAATTCCAGATCCGTCAGGAAGACATTGTCCAGAAGCGCATCCGCCAGATCACCCGAGAAAGAGGATTTCTCTTCCAAGGCACTGCCAGAGCCGCCACCGATCAGGTCAGAGCCAAAGCCCACAAGATCGATCCCAATCGCGGAATCAAACGACGCCAGCAGGGTCGCTTCAAGTTCTGCAGACAGTTGCACGTCACCCAAGGCACCAAGGCCCAGATCAGAGGCCTGGAAATACAGCCCATCGCCGGAATCGACACTTAGCGAGGCGCTGATCTCGGGGAAGTGGAAGATCAATTCCCCGTCTTCGGTCAGTTCCAGTTCTGCCCCGGTGAAAGTGGTCGCCAGTTCGGCATTCACCCAACCGATCAGCCCTTCGACATCCAGCGCCCGCAAGAGCTGTGACGGATCGACAGAAATCGCGACGGTGCGCGCCTCGTCCGCGTCAAGCGCAAACGAGAACCCGCCGCCCGAGGCGGAAACCGTGACGCCAATGTCCACGTTATCCAGCGCCGTATTGAAATCGGTGATCAAGCTGGCCAGATCGGCCCACCCCGCCGCGTTGGTCACATCCACGAACTGGTCGCGACCATCTACCGTCACCTGAAAGCGCAGGGCTTTCACGCCGCTTAATTCGGTCATGTCGACCGCGCCAAGCGTGGCGGTCGAGGTTTCGATGACATAGCGCAGGACGTCCTCGACCGTATCGTCACCAAAGCTGTCGAGAACCGTGTTCAAAGCGCCGATGTCAAAGCCAAGGTTGGCCAGGCTGAAGTCGTCATCCTGCGAGGCATCCGTTCGCCGCGCCGAGGTCACTGCGAAGGTGTTGTAGGTCGGATCACCACCTCCGGTTCCCGGCTTCTGAGTGCTGACGATCCGCAACCCGTGCGCATTGGTCAGCGAGACCGTGAACCCATAGGTGCTAAGCGCCGCTTGCAGCAGCGCCGCCAAGCTGGTCATCCGGTCCTCGACGCTGAGGCTGTCGTCCACTGCATCCGTCCCGGTCAGGTCAATGGTGACCACCTTCGGGGTCGCCGTTCCATCCAGAACGCTGAGCGTCAGTTGGTTATAGCCTTCCAGCGCTGTGAATTGCCCCGCATTCAGCGCCTCGCCGTCCTGCGTGTCAGTCAGTTTTGTCAACGCCACATTGCCTGCGGCTTCAGTGTAGCCAAGGCTGGTTTTGTCGATGGTGAAAGTCTCTGCAAGACCAGTAAAGAAGGACGACAGATCGGTCAGAAGATCGCTGAAACCCAGATCGGTCAGCGGAATATCCACGTCAAAGGCGCTGTTCTGCAGGGTGCCTGCAATGGTGCTGCCGATATCCTGCAGGAACTGGATCACTTGATCGGTGCCCATGGCCGCCAGCGTGCCAAGCGCCTCTTCCAGCGCGGCCTCAAGGGCCGGGTCCAACGTGCCGTCGGTCAAATCAATGCTGAAACCGAAGGCTGCGTTGTTCAGAAACTCTTGAATCCGGCCCTCGGGGCCAGTGCTGTCCAGCACTGAGGACAAGGTGATCGCGCCGGTAAAGGCCTGATCAACAACACCGAATGCGACCTCTCCGTCAAAGTCCAGCGCTGCCAGCTGATAGGTCGTGTCGGCGACGATATCGGTGTAAGAACCCGCGCCAACTTCTTGAATTCGCGCATCAATACCGAGACTAAACGCATCACCGTAGAAGTCGATCGGGTCAGACAGAGCCGTGAAGTCAAACTCAAACCCAAGATCCATCAGCGGATCGACTTCCGCAAACAGGCCAATCTGGGCGGTCTCGAACCCGGCCACCCCGAGTTCCAGCAAGCCAAGGCTGATCGAGGGGGGCGTCGCAAAAGAAAACACGCCGCCAACTTCCATCAGCGGGGCAAAGTTGAATTCGTGGATGTTCAGACCGATGGTCTCGATCACACCGCCGGTTTCTTCGACGAGTCCCAGCAACTCGAACTCGATGGCAGAACTGTCGCTGCCAGTGGCCAAAGCGTCGAAAGGCAGCGTAATGCCCGGTACGGCGGCACGGATCATGTCACCGAAATCGGCCACGGCTTGCGGCAGGTTCACGCTGACATCAACGCCACCTGAAAGGGTGTCTTCGGTAAAGGAAACAACGGTTTCGCCGCCCAGCTGAATATCGTTCAACTGCACCGACAGTGCGCCCGATGGCAGACCAAGCGCGGTGGTGAAGGCTTCGTCAAACCACGTTTCAACCAGATCAAGGTCTGACACCGAACCATAATCAAGACCGGCAGTATTCACCAAATCGGTCAACGACGTGGCGACATCGCCGTTGGTGAAATTGTCGATATTATAGACGGCTAAAACCTGCGTCGCCGTGAACGGACCACTATAGGTTTCGGTACCAGTATAGGCCGCTTCCAACTGGCCATTCACGTCATCGGCGACCGCCTGTGCAAATGTTGTGGTCAGAAGACCTTCGATGGTCGTAAAGGTCGCGTCGCGCATATCGGTCAGGGCGTCGCGAATACGCTCTACCGCTTCGGTCACCGCGTTCAGGTCGGACGAACTGACGGCCCCCGCAGTATCCACCACGGCTTCGACCACATCAAAGGCGGTATTTGCGTCGGTTTCCAGCTGGTCAAGGAAGCTGGTAATCGCACCGAATTCTTCGTCAAACTGCTGTTCGAACGCCTGCGCGATTCCGGTCAGGGCCGAGGACAGGACCGTGGTCGAAGACAGGTCCCATTCAAGGTTGGCGTCCAGAAGGATCCGTGGCTCCAGCGGCAGGGCCCGCTCGATACGTCGGTTGTCCCGGGTCGGCTTTGCCATGGCCAAAGGCAGCGAGTTGTCAGCTGACAAAACCTTATACTGTCCCATGTTTTAGTTCCCCCAGACTCGTAACATTACCGTTCGCAGGCCCCGAAAACAGGCGGGACCCTTGTCGCCACAAACGGGCACAGATATCTGCGCCCCTACAAATCAGAACACCGCGTTCAAGCTAAGCGAGAAAGTCTGCGTCTCGTCGCCATCACGTGTGTTCATGGGTTCCGCGACCGAGGCCCGAAGGCGCCCGAACCCGGCATCCCAATTCAAAGAAATCCCCGCGCTGCTGCGCAAGTGATAGTCGTTGCTGCTGACCGATGCGGTTGCACCGGGCAAATCCCAGACCGACCCAAAATCGGTGAAGACACCGATACTTAGGTCACGGCGCGGAAGCGGTGTCAGCACTTCCAAAGTGCCGAATACATAACGCGTGCCGCCCAAAGCCTCGCCCGTGTCCACGTCGCGCGGACCAAGGCCGCCGTAGGAAAATCCGCGCGGGCTGGTGCCGCCAAGGAACGCACGGTCAATGACCGACACATGCTCCCCATCGCGACCTTCGATCACACCGGTTTCGGCCATCACGTTCAGCACAGATTTTCCGAACAGCGGAAGCATATTGTTGGTCCCCACAGCCACCTGCGAGAACTTGCGTGCGCCGCCCAGACCGGACAGGCGAACACTGGCATAAGCAGAATTTCCAGGAGCAAGGATGTCATCCGTGTCACGCGTTGACCATCTCAACGAGGCGCCAATGCCCGCCGCGTGGGATTTACCTTCGTCGATGGTGATGAAATCCGACACGTCATCGCCGAACCCGTCCAGCTCGGTTTCGGTCCAAAACAACTCTGTGCTGTAAGATAGGCTGTCTGTCAGGTCCACTGACAGGCCAAGCGCTGCTCCCCAAGAGGTCTCGTCATACGATTGGAAATCCCAATCCGATCCAGATCCTTTGACGGACAGCTTCACCTGAGCATTGTTGCCCAACGACGTGGTATCCAGCCCCCAGACCTTAGAGGCGCGCAGGTTGGCGCCAAAGCCTTCTTCCCCGGCACGATAGGTCAAGCCAACGTCGATGCCCTTGGACAGGATGTCTTCGACATCCAACGACACGAACGCAGTCGCCCCGTATTTGGTCGAATAGCTTAGCCCAGTGGACAGCTCGCCAACGGCCTGAGCTTGTCCCAGCCCCGGAGCGGTCATCAGAAGAATAGCGGCGAGTGCGCGCGTCTTAGTCACGTTACATAGTCCCTTGCATCGGCATCAGGCATTTGCTGCCCGGCAGCACGTCTGGCGCGTCAAGTTTGAAGAACACGCTGACCGTGTTCGACGCCAGATCGGCAAGCTGCGCCACGTAGTCCAGTTGGACCGGCTGAGGCGCGCCGTCGTTGATGAAAATTTCGAAAGTCTCGCGCTGCAAAAGCGCCGAAAGCTGCGCCGAGGGGACGAAGGTCTCGACCCGCAGCGGCTGGTTCACATAGATGGTGGCGACGGGGCGACCTGCGGTCCCCTCGCCCGGATCAACCAGATCTTCCCCCACAACGCCCGCGACTTGCGCACGTATGGTCGAGAGCTCGATCAGGGTTCGGGCGCGTTCGACCTCGACCGCGGCCAGATCAAGACGCTCGCGTTCCTGCTGAATGTTGTCCTTGGTGATCGAAAGTTCCAGAAGCGCATCTTCGTGGTCGGCTACGGACACCGCCTTGCGCTTAACCCCTTCAGCCAGACGCGCCTCGCGCTTCTTGGCCCCTTGGAAACGGGTTTCGGCGGCGGCCAACCCTCCCTGAGATGATGCCGTAAGCTCTGCGATCCGCAGTTCAGCCCGGGCCAGAGCGCTGTTCAATTCGACCAGCGGGTCTCCCGGGGCAACACGTGCCCCCGGTTCGACGAACACTTTGTCCACCACGCCATCAAGGATCGAATTCACCTCGACCACGCGCAGGGGTTTGATGGTGCAGTTCATCATTGGTCTGGCTTTGTTACCCTGACGGGCATTGAAGTCCTCGATGGATGTAACAGACTGGGCTGCCGCGATATGCGGCAGCACCAAAGCCAGTACTCCGGTCGAGAAAGCCTTCATCAGAAGGCCGCCTTGGCCAGATCTTCACCCATCAGATATTGCAGGCGAGCCCAGGCACGCAGGTATTCCGCCTGGTAATAAGACACACGCTCACGCGCTAGGTTCAGGCGCAATTGGCGGGCCGCTACGGCCAGATCGACCGACTCACCCGCTTCAACCCGTTGACGTTCCGAGCTTAGCGCACGACCTGCCTGCGATGCCGCTGAGCGCGCGCTGCTGACGGCTTTGCTAAGCTGCCCCATGCGTGCGTGGGTGGCGCGGATTTCGGTTTCCAGCTGACGTCGGCTGGCGTGGTATTCCAGCACCTCGGCCCGCGCATCTACGGTGGCCGGCAGACGGGCATAACCGTTGCCCCGCGCGTTGAAGATTGGAATTGTCAGGCGAAGGCCGACAGTCGTGTCTTCGGTTTCGGACCCGCCACCAAAACGGCTGGCCTCGCGGGTTTCAGCCTCAAGCGTGGCATAGGCGTTCAGGACAGGCGCGAAGTCTTCCGAAAGCGCCCTCTTCCGGTTGATTTCTGCCCCAACAGCACGCAGCGCGGATGCCATAACGGCCGGGTTGTTGGTCAGGCCAGCCTCGACCGCGTCATCTGCGGACACTCGGCGCTCCGCCCCGAAAATAGAGCTGGGCAGTTGAACATCACTGATATCGCGCACAACAGCGCCGGTCAGGAAGGACAGATCGCCGATGGCGTTAGCGTAACGGGCGGATTCGTTGGCCTCTTCGGCGGCAAGGTTCGCGCGTTCGCTGCGAAGCGAGCTTTCTTCCACCACATTGCCAAGACCGATTTCTTCCAGCGCGTTACGGCTGTTGATTTGACGACCAATCAGGTTTTGGCGCTGCCGCAGAGATGCCGACTGTCGTTTGGCCTGAACGGCGACGACATAAGCGTCGAAGACCTCATAGGACACGTCGCGAACGGTGCCGATATAGTCAACCTCGGCAAGGCTGCGGGCGTTCTTGGCGTATTGAATGCCAAAGATGCGACCCAAATCCAGAATCGGTTGCTGGAGCATCAGCGTTGTGGTGGTGACCGGGTATTGCGCTTCGCCCAACTCAAAGACTTCGTTGTCGGTCGAGATCACGGCCTGATCGACCTCGCTTTGATCGTAAACAAAGCTTACCTGAGGAAGATAGCCGAAGATCGCGTTCAGACGCAGCGCATCGGCTTTGTTGATCGATTGAGCGGCGGCACCGATGCGGGTGTTACGCTCCAGCGCCGAGGCCAGAAGCTGGGGCAACTGTGCGCGGTCAGCGACTTCCACCTGCGAGCCATAAGGGCCAGCCAGCGCGCCTGTCGCATTCTCTTTGCCCAGCAACTTGGCCAAGCGTTCATCCGACTTGGCTTTGTGATCGGAATCGATCCCGTTTTCAAGAAGGCCTGCCAGACGCTCATCTGTTGCTTTGGTCGTCGCGCCCTCGCCACATCCGATCAGACCGCCAGCCATCGCCAGCGCAGCAACGTGCTTCGCGTATTTAAAAGACATCTGCTCTCCCCATCGCGCCGATTTTAAATAATCGGGCAGTTACTCGTCACAACAGCACTTTGGCTTCCCATCCAAAGCTTTGATTTTTCCACCAGAAGTAGAAGATTGGTAGCCGCTCATGCAATCTGCGATTTCACCTAGATCTTCGGTTTGTGTCACCTATCGGACAATTGCCAACGATCTTCAGGAAAAACCTCACACTGAGACTACGCCACCCTCCTTAACGCCTTGCTAGTTACGACCTTTGTAAGGGTGATTATGTCCTAAATGTGGCAAGCCAAATCCTATCTTGCGCAACATTGAACAACGGCTCTCGAAAGTCGGCTGACGGACATTCAAAGTCGACAAAAAAATCGAACGAGATGATCAAGGCGGTTAATCTTTAGGCACCTAAAAGCGAGAGAAGGCGGCGCGTTCAGGACATCCCTATGGATTCTTCGTTGCGTGAATCGCCATTTGATCCACCACTATCAGACGCGGCACCGCATAACCTTTTGGCTATTAAAATGCGAAATTCAGAACGACAGCAGTGCTATCGGTAGCATTGTCGCCCTCAACAGATCATTCAACTCGTGAAAATCAGGGTCGACATTAAGGAGGGAAAATCGCCGCATCCCTGCTTAAGAGCACCAACCCCGCTGGACCTTTGTTGCGCAATGGTTCATATGAGGGGGAACAAGGACCGGAGGGTTTTATGGGTATTGTCAACACGTTCATGCATCTTGTCACTTGGTGGAACGGCCAAACTCTTGGCACACGTATTTTCACCTCGCGCAATGGCGTAAAAGTCGGCGAAGACGAGCAGGGCAATATCTATTACCAGTCCAAGGACGGCAAACGTCGTTGGGTGATCTATAACGGTCTGGTCGAAGCGTCGCGCGTGTCGCCTGACTGGCATGGTTGGCTGCACCACACATTTGACGAACATCCCGGTGAAGAGCCCCTGTGGCACAAGTCGTGGGAAAAGCCGCACCAAGAGAATCTGACCGGAACGGCCGAGGCCTATGCCCCGGCAGGCTCGTTGCGCCAGGCACAGCCTGCAGAACGCCGCGACTATGAGGCCTGGCAGCCGGAGTAACCGCCTGATGGGTGAAAATACGACAGAAGTTATGGTTGGCGGCGCCGTTCTGGCGGCCGCCATTGGTTTTTTGGTCTATGCCAGTGACGCCACCGGCACCGGCCAGTCTACTGCAGGCCAATATGACCTGACGGCCAGCTTCCGCTCGGCCCAAGGGGTAAACGTGGGTACGGATGTACGCCTTGCGGGCGTGAAGGTTGGTACTGTGACTTCTCTGGATCTGAACCCCACCACGTTCCGTGCGGATGCGACCTTCTCGGTCAACAACGACATTGAACTGCCTGACGACAGCGCCGCCTTGGTAGCGGCCGAAGGTTTGCTGGGCGGGTATTACGTGGAACTGGTTCCCGGCGGCTCTCCGTTCAATCTGGAACCGGGGGCCGAGATCGAAGACACGCAGGGCTCTGTCAGCCTGATATCGCTGCTGCTGAAATTCGTCTCGGGTGAGGGCGAATGATCCGTTTGGCCGTTCTGGCCAGCTTGTTGGCCACCTCTGCCCTTGCGCAGACGCTGGAAACCGTTCCGGGCAATGCCTCGGGTGCGACCTTGGAATCTACGCCCCAAGGTGTGATCAGCCTACAGTCGCTGGTCGACGGTGAAGCCACGATCGAAGATCTGACCGGCAGCGGCGCAAGCTTGGGAACCGTAACCGGCAGCGGTGCGACCCTAGAGACCGTCACCGAGGAAAATGGGATTACGCTGGAAAACGCCCCGCCCAACGCCGCGACTGCGCCGGGTGCGGTATTGCGTATGGCGGACCGGGTTGACGGCACGCTGATCGACCTGACCATGGAAAACAACAGCACCCGCGTCGCGGGTGCCCTGACCATCGGTCTGGGTGAGTGTCGCTATCCCATCGCCAACCCGGCCAGCGACGCCTTCGCCTATGTCACTGTGGCCGAGGCCGAGGATCAGCTGTTCTCAGGCTGGATGATCGCCTCTAGCCCGGCGCTGTCAGCGATGGACCACCGTCGCTATGACGTCTGGGTGCTGCGCTGTATCAACGTCGAGGCCGCGGGCAACGACGGCTGAGTGAAATCGGCCGGGACATTAAGGGCCTTGGTCAAACGCTCTCGATAGTCCTTTCGGGAAATCTCTACCCCACCAAGCGACGCCAGATGGTCCGTCAGGAACTGGGTGTCGCACAGGACAAACCCAGCTTCACGCAGGTGATCGACCAGATAGGCCAGCGCAATCTTAGAGCCATTGGTTCGGCGCGAGAACATGCTCTCTCCGAAAAAGGCGCCCGCTAGGGCCACGCCATAGGTGCCGCCGATCAGGGTGTCATCATCCCAGACCTCTAGCGAATGGGCAAAGCCAATACGGTGCAGTTCGGCATATAGGTCAAAGATCGTATCGTTGATCCAGGTTTCTTCCCGATCCGCGCAGGCGCGCACCACGCCCGCAAAGTCGCGGTTCAGAGTGACCTGATAGTCTTCTTTCAGGATCGCTTTGCGCAAGGAACGCGAGATATGAAACCCATCAAGAGGCAGCACACCGCGTTTGTCGGGGTCGACCCAGAAGACCTCTGGATCGTCCCGTGATTCTGCCATGGGGAAGACCCCGCCCGCATAGGCCTGCAGCAGCAGTTCAGGGGTCAGCTTGGTCATTTAGGCCGACAGGTTGGTTTCCAACCACTTTTCCAGCCAGTGGATGTCGTAGTCGCCGGTCAGCACGGCCTCTTCCTGCAGAAGCGCATGGAAAAGTGGAACCGTGGTGTCGACACCATCGACGATCAACTCGGCCAAAGCACGGCTGAGACGCGCCAGCGCCTCTGGCCGGTCGCGACCGTGAACGATCAGCTTGGCGATCAGGCTGTCGTAGTATGGCGGGATTGAATAGCCATCATAAAGGGCCGAATCCATCCGGACACCCAGACCACCGGGTGCATGGTACTGCGTGATCTTACCGGGGCACGGCGAGAAATTCGGCAGTTTTTCCGCGTTGATCCGAACCTCGATCGCGTGACCGTTGATTTCCAGATCGTCTTGGCTAAAGGACATATCCATGCCAGCCGCCACGCGGATTTGTTCACGCACCAGATCGACACCAAAGATACCTTCGGTAACCGGGTGTTCCACCTGCAGACGGGTGTTCATTTCGATGAAATAGAACTCTCCATCCTCATACAGGAATTCGATCGTGCCAGCGCCGATATAGTTGATCTGCGCAACCGCATCGGCACAGACTTTACCAATCCGCGCGCGGGTTTCGGCGTCAATCGCAGGGCCCGGGGCCTCTTCGAAAACCTTCTGGTGACGACGCTGCAACGAGCAGTCGCGTTCGCCCAGATGCACGGCTTTGCCTTTACCGTCGCCAAAGACCTGAATCTCGATGTGGCGCGGCTTGCCGAGGTATTTCTCGATATAGACTTCGGGGTTGCCGAACGCGGCCTTGCCTTCTGCGCGTGCAGTGCGGAATGCCTCTTCCAGTTCACCCGCGGACTTGGCCAGCTTCATCCCGCGGCCACCGCCACCTGCGGTCGCCTTGATGATGACAGGGTACCCGATTTCTTCGGCCACTTTCTGCGCGGTCTCATAGTCGGGAACGCCGCCATCAGAGCCGGGAACGCAAGGTACGCCCAGCTTTTTCATGGTGTCTTTGGCGGTTATCTTATCGCCCATGATGCGGATGTGATCCGCGGTTGGGCCGATAAAGGTGATGTCGTGGTCCTGTACGATCTGCACGAAATTCGCGTTCTCAGACAGGAAGCCATAACCGGGGTGAATGGCCTCTGCCCCGGTGATCTCACAGGCCGAGATAATGGCCGGGATCGACAAGTAGCTTTCCGAGCCGGGGTTCGGACCGATACAGACGCTTTCATCCGCCATGCGTACGTGCATCGCGTCGGCATCGGCGGTCGAATGTACCGCGACCGACTTGATGCCCATCTCGCGGCAGGCACGGATCACACGAAGGGCGATCTCTCCACGGTTGGCGATCAGGATTTTATCGAACATGGGCTCAGCCTTATTCGATGATCATCAGGGGGGCGCCGAATTCGACAGGGCTGCCGTCTTCGATCAGGATCCGCTTTACGGTGCCGGCTTTGGGCGCCGGGATCTGGTTCATGGTTTTCATCGCTTCGATGATCATGACCGTCTGGCCCTCGGCGACCGTTGCGCCAACAGTCACGAACGACGGTGCTCCCGGCTCTGGCTGCAGATAGGCGGTGCCTACCATCGGCGAGGTCAACGCGCCCGGGTGCTGGGCAGGATCATCTTCTGCCGGTGCGGCAGCAGGGGCAGCGGCAGGCGCGGCAGGTGCTGCCGCAACAGGGGCCGGAGCGGCGGCAACCGGAGCTGCAACAGCAACAGGTGCGGCTTGCACGGTGCGCGCTACACGAACGTCAAGGACTTGGTCCTCGCCATAGCTGCGGGTAACCTCGATCTCGGTCAGATCATTGGCGCTGAGCATTTCTGCCAAAGCCTGAATGAAGGCGACATCTGCATCTTTGGTCTGATCGGTCATGCGTTCCTCGACTGCTTTTGTTTTTGTCCATTCTTCTGGCATCTCAACCAGCGGTGCCGCGCTTATAATCCAGCAATTCTACTGTGAAAAGCGACGACCGCATATGTTTCGCTATGCTTCAATGGATTTATGGCATCAGTTGGGAATTGTAAGAGCGGAAATTGACGCCGAACAAAGTCCGCGCAATTTTCCTTATAAACTTGAAGAAATCGCGCAAGGGAATTGCGCGATGCCTTGTCATGTTCCGTGGGGATTCGGTCAGTCTTGGATCACACGAGCTGTCAGCTCGATCTCGATTTTCATGGCCGGGTCGATCAAACCCGCCTGAATCATCGTCGCCGCTGGGGGCGTTTCCTTGAAAAGCTTGCCCAAAACCGGCCAGCAGGCCTCGAAATCCTTGGCGTCGGGCAGGATGTAACGCACACGCAGGGTCTGGTCGAAACTGGACCCTGCTTTTTCCAAGGCAGCGCCGATCACCGCCATCGCGTTGCGGCACTGGTCGGCAACCTTCTTTGGCATCTCGCCGGTTTCAGGGTCCGCCCCGGTGGTGCCGGAAACATAAACGATCCCGTCCGCAACGACTGCACGGCAATAGCCGATCCTGGGCTCATAGGGAGAGCCCGAAGATATCCGCATAATGGGGGTCATCAGCTTGCGCTTACGCCTTCGGCTTGGGCGTCGGCATGGATCATCAGCGGCGCGGCACCAGCGGTCACGGCCTCTTCATTCACGACGACCTCTTCAACGCTATCCAGACCTGGCAGGTCGAACATGGTGTCCAGCAGGATGTCTTCCATGATGGAACGCAAACCACGCGCACCGGTCTTCCGCTCGATCGCGCGTTTGGCGATGGCGGCCAGTGCATCGTCGGTGAAGGTCAGCTTGGCATCTTCCAGTTCGAACAGACGCTGGTACTGTTTGACCAACGCGTTCTTTGGCTTGGTCAGGATGGTCACCAGCGCGTCTTCATCCAGATCGGTCAGTGTCGCGATCACAGGCAGACGACCGACGAATTCCGGGATCAGACCGAATTTCAGCAGATCTTCTGGTTCCAGCTCGGTGAAAAGCTCGCCCACGCCACGGTCGTCATTCTCTTTCACATCGGCCCCAAAGCCAATGGCAGAGCCCTTACCACGTTGTGCGATGATCTTGTCCAAGCCCGCAAAGGCACCGCCACAGATGAACAGGATGTTCGTGGTGTCGACCTGCAGGAATTCTTGTTGCGGATGCTTGCGGCCACCTTGCGGCGGAACACTGGCAACCGTGCCTTCCATAATCTTCAGCAGCGCTTGCTGCACACCCTCACCCGAAACGTCGCGGGTGATCGAGGGGTTGTCGGACTTGCGCGTAATCTTGTCGACCTCGTCGATATAGACGATACCGCGCTGCGCACGCTCGACGTTGTATTCGGACGCCTGAAGCAGTTTCAGGATGATGTTCTCGACATCCTCACCCACGTAACCGGCCTCGGTCAGTGTGGTGGCGTCGGCCATGGTGAAGGGCACATCCAGAATGCGCGCCAGTGTCTGCGCCAGAAGCGTCTTACCGCATCCGGTGGGACCGATCAGCATGATGTTCGACTTCGCCAGCTCGATGTCGCCGGACTTCTGCGCGTGGTTCAGACGTTTGTAGTGGTTGTGCACCGCTACCGACAGAACCCGTTTCGCATGAGCCTGCCCGATGACGTAATCATCCAGAACGTCGCAGATTTCCTGTGGCGTCGGCACCCCGTCAGAGGTCTTCAGGCCAGAGCCCTTGGTCTCTTCCCGGATAATGTCCATGCAAAGCTCGACACATTCATCGCAGATGAAGACGGTCGGGCCGGCGATCAGCTTGCGAACCTCGTGCTGGCTTTTGCCACAGAACGAGCAGTAAAGCGTGTTCTTCGAGTCGCTGCTGGAATTCGTCGCCATGCGTTTCCCCTAAGGTTTGGGCCCGGACTTTCCGGACCCGTCGGAGTTTCAGTGTCTCTAAGGCTACAGCCTAAGTCAGACGATTTTCGGGCACAATCGCAAAATCGTGCTAGCCGATGAGCGTTGCAGAGTGGTTACTCTGCCTCTTCACCGGATTTCGAGCGGTTTTCAACGATTTCATCGATCAAACCCCAGTCTTTCGCCTGTTCGGGATCCATGAAGTTGTCGCGCTCCAACGCGTCCACCACGGCCTCGAACTTCTGACCGGTGTGTTTAACGTAGATCTGGTTCAGACGATCTTTCAGCTTCTGGGTTTCCTGCGCGTGGATCATGATGTCGGTTGCCTGACCCTGATAGCCACCCGAAGGCTGATGCACCATAATGCGTGAGTTCGGCAGCGAGAAGCGCATGCCCGGCGAACCCGCCGCCAGCAGCAGCGAACCCATCGACGCCGCCTGACCCACAACAAGGGTCGACACCTTCGGCTTGATGTATTGCATCGTGTCGTAGATCGACAGGCCCGAGGTCACCACGCCACCCGGCGAGTTGATGTACATCGAAATCTCTTTGGTCGGGTTCTCGGCCTCAAGGTGCAGCAGCTGCGCCACGATCAGCGAGGACATCCCATCATGCACCGGACCGGTGACGAAGATGATGCGCTCTTTCAGCAGGCGCGAGAAAATATCATAGGCCCGTTCACCGCGAGAGGTCTGTTCAACCACCATGGGAACAAGGTTCATGTAGGTTTCGATGGGATCGTGCATATGTACCTGCCTGCGTTATGGGGCCTAGCCTGCCCGCGTAAATCTTTGAAGAGTCTTAGTAGCGCGTCCTGACCCCTGCAAGGGGCAGACGGTTTTTTCATTTCCATCCGTCCAAGCGCCCGCAACATTCCACACGGAAGTTTTATGACACGTGGCTTCCCCTTCAAGGGGTTGGCTTGGCATAAGATGGTTAAAAGTTCGACAGGAGTTACAAAAATGATCAAACAGCTTGTCTGCGCGGCCGCCTGCGCATTGGCCTTACCCGCCATGGCAGAGCCCGACCCCAAGGATTGGGATGCCGTGTTGGCAGAGGCCAAGGGCCAGACCGTCTATTGGCACGCATGGGGCGGATCAACCGCGACGAACGACTTCATCGCATGGGCGGGCAAGCGGATCAGCGAAGATCACGGCGTAACGCTGGAACATGTGAAACTGGTTGATACGGCAGATGCTGTCGGTCAGGTCGTGTTCGAGAAAAGCGCCGGCAAAGACGCAGGCGGCGCGGTTGACCTCATCTGGATCAATGGCGCGAACTTCGCATCCATGAAGGAAAACGACCTGCTGTTTGGTCCCTTCGCCGAAGACCTGCCAAACTGGGAACTGGTGGATTACGAGAACAAATCCGCCGTTCGCAACGACTTCACCATCCCGACCGACGGTATGGAAAGCCCGTGGGCCATGGCTCAGGTCGTCTTTTATTACGACACGGCGCGCCTGCCAGAGCCGCCAAAGTCAATGGGTGCTCTCGCCGAATGGGCCGCAAACAACCCCGGCCGATACACCTATCCGCAGCCACCCGACTTTCTGGGCACAACCTTTCTGAAGCAAGCACTGCATGGGCTGCTGGACGACCCTTCAATCCTGCAAAAGCCCGCGTCAGATACCACCTATGACACCGTCGCCGCGCCTTTGTGGGCGTATCTGGACGGCCTGACCCCATCTCTCTGGCGTCAAGGCCGCGCCTATCCCACCAGCGGTCCGCAGCAGATTCAGCTGATGGCAGACGGAGAGATCGACCTTGCGATCTCTTTCAGCCCGGGTGAGGCCTCGACCGCGATAGCCAACGACCAGCTGCCCGATACCGTCCGCACTTTTGTGATGGATGGCGGCACGATCGGCAACGCCAGCTTCGTAGCGATCCCCTATAACGCCAACGCCAAAGCAGGCGCGATGGTTTTGGCCAACTTCCTGCTGTCAGCAGAGGCGCAGGCCAACGCACAAGACCCGAATGTACTTGGCTATGGCACAGTTCTGTCGATGGACAAGATCGGCGAAGAGGGTCGCGCCAAGTTCGACGCGCTTGATCTGGGCATCGCAACAATAACCCCGGCCGAGCTGGGTGCCGCTCTGCCCGAACCCCATCCAAGCTGGATGACCCGTATCGCTGAAGATTGGGTCAGCCGTTATGGGGTCACCCAATAACCCTTCTTAGGTACGCACCTTGGCTGGCCCTAGCCGTCTTGCTGGGGCCGGTATTTGCGGGGCTGGCGGGAACGCTGGCCCCGGCTTTTGGTCATATGCCCGCTATTGGGCGCGAGGATTGGGATCTGTCCGCATTCCGCGCCTTGTTCACATGGCCCGGACTGCCCGAGGCCGCGCGCCTTAGCCTATTCACGGGCCTCATCGCCACAGTGCTGTCGCTGGCAATCACTACGCTGATTTTGGCAAGCTGGCATGGCACTCGTATCGCCCACTGGGTCGAAGCTGCGCTTTCGCCGCTTCTGGCCGTACCCCATGCCGCTGCTGCCTTTGGGTTGGCCTTCCTGATCGCACCGTCTGGTTGGATTTCCCGGGCCCTGTCCCCTTGGCTGACCGGTTGGGAAAGGCCACCGGACCTGTTGATCACCAATGACCCCAATGGCCTTGCCCTGATCGCCGGGCTGGTCGCCAAAGAGGTCCCGTTCCTGTTGCTGATGTCTCTTGCCGCCCTGCCCCAAATCCACCCGCGGCGCTGCATGATCGTGGCGCAAACTTTGGGGTATGGGCGCGTCACGGGTTGGATGAAAACCATCTTCCCCCAGCTCTACAAACGCATCCGGCTTCCGGTTTACGCGGTGCTGGCGTATTCCATGTCGGTGGTCGATATGGCGATGATCCTTGGCCCGAACACACCGCCGACCCTGTCGGTGCAGATCGTGCGCTGGTCTTCGGCGCCCGATCTTGCCCAACTGTTGACTGCCTCTGCCGGGGCGCTTTTGCAGGCCGCTCTGGTCGTCGCCGCACTCGCCCTGTGGCGTCTGGCAGAGCACCTTGCCCGCGCACCTGCCCGACGCTGGATTGGCACCGGCGTCAGATCCAAACATGACCTTTCCCTGCGCGTATTTGCCCTGATACTGGCTGCTGCCATCGCCATCGCCCTGTTCGGGGGCTTGTTAGGCCAACTTATCTGGTCGCTTTCGGGTTTTTGGAGCTTTCCAGAGGTCTTACCAGACCAGCTTTCCCTAAAAACCTGGTCGAAACAGGCGCCGGGCATGGCCAACCCTGCACTGACAGCTGTGATAATCGCGGGAACAGCAACGGCCATGGCTGTTTTGCTAACCATTGCCTGTCTAGAGGCAGAAACGCGCCTTGGGCTGTACCCGGGTCGCAAAGCGATGTTGCTTTTGTACCTTCCGCTTCTGATCCCGCAGGTCTCTTTCCTGCCCGGACTGCGCGTTCTGTTGGTTCAGGTCGGGATTGGCGTTCATCTGTGGCCCGTTGTACTGGCGCATCTGGTTTTTGTGCTGCCCTATGTCTTCCTGTCACTCAGCGATCCATATCGCGCTTGGGACACCCGATACACCCGCGCAGCTGCGACGCTTGGTGCTTCTCCATCCCGGATCTTCTGGCAGGTACGGTTGCCCATGTTGCTGGCTCCGATCCTGACCGCAGCAGCCATTGGGTTTGCCGTATCGGTTGCTCAATACCTGCCGACCCTGCTGGTAGGTGGCGGCCGTATCACAACGCTGACGACCGAGGCGCTGGCCCTGTCTTCTGGCGGCAACAGACGCATCATCGGGGCCTATGCTTTGGCGCAAACCGCGCTTGTGGTCGTCGGATTTGCCCTTGCCATTCTGGTGCCGCGCTTGGTTTGGTCAAACCGTCGAGGCATGAAGGGATTGGCATGACAGGTCTGGAACTGGACAACCTGCAAATTTGGCACAACGACACGCTGGTTGTTGGGCTGACCGCCTCTGTTGCACCCGGCGAGGCACTGACCGTCATGGGCCCTTCTGGGGTCGGAAAATCAACAATTCTTGCTGCGATTACAGGAACTTTGCCGCCAAACTTCACCCAAGTCGGCACGATCCGCTTGGATGGAAAAACGCTTAACGGCCTACCTCCGCAAGACCGCCACACCGGCATCCTTATGCAAGAGGAACTGCTGTTCCCCCACATGTCCGTTGCGGCCAACCTTGCTTTCGGCCTGCCCGCGGCAATCAAGGGAAAAGCGGCCCGTATGGAACGGATCTGCGCCGCCCTGTCCGAGATTGACCTTGACGGGTTTGAGCATCGAGACCCCGCAACCTTGTCTGGCGGGCAAAAAGCCCGTGTCGCCCTGATGCGGGTTTTACTGTCAGAACCGAGGGTGCTTTTGCTGGATGAACCCTTCTCGCGACTCGACGCGGCGTTGCGTGATCAAATGCGAAGTCTGGTGTTTGACCGGGCCCACGCGCTTGGTCTGCCTGTGCTGCTGGTCACCCATGATCAGGCCGACGCGGATGCAGCTGGCGGCGAGGTTGTCACCCTAGCTTAAATGTTACGCTGCTCTGTCCGGGCGCGACGCAGAACTTCGACCATCATCGCCGCGAACAACCCGATGTTCAGCAGGCCATTCAATGCTGTCATGCCACCAAGGATGCGCCACTCGGTCGGGAGGATGATGTCGCCAAACCCTAGTGTCGTAAAGGACACGATCGTGAAATAGACCGCGGGCTCCAACTGATCGAAAACCCCCAACCCCAAGAAACCGAACGCCCAGATCCAGATGGACATGAAAGTGACCGCCAAAACGATCAGCGCGGTTTTCAGAAGGAGCATGGTCATCTTAAACGCATGCGGCGGGCGGCGGACCCAAGGCATCAGGGTGTCGCTGAACTTTTCCGTCAGCCAGAAACCGGCAGAGGCAAGCACCAGCGTGGTCAGCAACAGCACGGTTCCACAGAATAGCTGAAAGATCATGTCCGCCCTCAAATCCCAATGGACCCGACTTTGCCGCAAAGCTGCAATAGCCGCAACACTCAGCCCATGAGACGGTAGAACAGTTTGCGGGGCAAGAAGCGTCCCAGAGTGAACACCCAGGCGAATGGCCGAGGGAACGCCGTTGAAAACCGGCCCGACCGCATGGCGCGGATCACATGGTCCGCAGCTTCCTCGGGCGTCATGATCTGTGGCATGTCAAAACTGTTCTTCTCGGTAAGACGTGTCTTTATGAAGCCCGGGTTGATCACCTGAACCTTAACTCCGGTCTTGCGAAGATCCGCGTAAAGCGTTTCTCCAAGATGCATCAGCGCAGCCTTGCTTGCGCCATACCCGATTGCGCCGGGCAGACCGCGATACCCGGCCAACGACCCGATCAGAACGATGTGCCCTATATCCCTTTCGACGAAATCAGGAAGCGCCTGCCCCACGACCTCGGCCCCACCCGAGAAATTTGTGGCGATCATCTGGCGGACGGGCTCTGATTTCCATTCCTGAGCGGTCATGGGATCATATGAACCCGCGCAATAGATAACGCCGTCCAGCGGTGGGCATTCAGCGTAGGCATGTGAGACATCAGCAGGGTCAGTCACGTCGAAGGGCAAGGCCACGGCGTCGGGTAACTCGTCCACCAGCGCCTTCAGCTTGTCCGCACTGCGCGCCGACAGAATGACGCGCGCGCCGTCTTTGGACAGCGCGACAGCCAAAGCGCGGCCCAAGCCCTCGCTTGCGCCGACGAGCCAAAAGGTCTTGCCAGCGAACATAGATCAGGCAGCCTCGGGGCGGATGGTCGCCACAAGTTCCGCGACCTTAAGGCCGTACTTGCGCATCTCGGACCGGTTCATGATCACGCCGTTGTCGGTCAGGTACATCCAGTCTGTGACGTTAAGGACATGCCCCCCTGCATCCTCGGCCAGCTTGATGCGATACTTCATTTGAACCGCGCTACCGGACTGTTTGCCTGTGCCTGTACCGATGATGTCTTCGGCCTTGGCACGGATTTCGCCGTCATTGCCAATTTCCAATTCCCAAGCCCGGTTCTGCGTATCGCCACTGGAATAGGTAAACTCTTCGGTCAGACGTCCCCGGTTGCCTTCCCACGTGCCGTGCATCTTGGCCACGAACCGCGACACGACCTTACCGGTCGGCCCATAAATCACGCCTTCTGACAGCAATGGGCCGTTCAGGTGCGTGCGCACGTCAAAGGCGGGAAGCGTCTCGGCATAATCCGAAGGACGCTGCGAGCTAAAGCTAAGGTACCGTCGCCAGCCCAGATAGGCCAAAGCCAGCAAGAAGATCAGAACAAGTGTCGTCATTTTGTCGTCGCCAAAGGCGTCTCCGGCAAGCGCACCACCATCCAGATGGCGCAGAGTTTCAGTATACAGGGCACTACAGCATAGGCCCAGGTCAGAGTGGTCAGCGCTTGCGCGCTATTGGTTTGGCCCGGTTCGAACCCGGCGAAGTCCAGCAGTGGGAGCGTAATCCCTGCTGCCATCGCCAAAGCCAATTTGGCCACGAAAGCCCAAATCCCGAAGGCCACACCAGTAGATACGTTGCCTCGTTCCAATTGGACTGAAAAAAGTGCAGGCAATATGACCATATCCGCACCAAGTGCGGCCCCAGAGGCCGCTGAGATGACGGCAAAGGCCATTGCAGAGCCCGGTGCCAGCGATGCCGCACCAATGAAGGACACGATGGCCAAGACCATCGCGGGCAATAATACGCGTTTTGCCCCGAACCGTTGGCTAAGGCGCGACCAGATCGGGGCAGAGAGGCCCGCGCAGAGAAAAAAGAGCAGCAGAAAGTGCCCCGCATAGTCCGGCAACTGCAACTTGTCTTCGACAAAAAACAGAAACAGGGTCGACGTGATTGCGACAGGCAAAGCATTCACCAATGCCAGTATCAGCACCGGCGTCGCATCCGCGTCGCGCAGGTCGGACAACTTGAATCGAGCCTCATTTGTCTTGACCTGAGGTGGCCAAAGACCCCTGTTCGCAACAAGCATTACGACACCGAGCCCGGCCAAGGTGAGGCCAAGGATTGCATAGCCATCCATCCCCGCGCCGCTGCCAACTTGTGGCAGGCTGACCGCCACCAAGATGCCAACAAGGGTGCCCGTCTCGCGAAAGCCTGCAAGACGGTAGTGACGGTCAGGACCACCACCAGAGGCAAGCTCTACCCCCCGGCCATAGAACAGGATCGTCGCAAAACTGTAGGCGGTGAACACAAGGACCAGAACAGCCAAAAGCCACGCCCCTGTTGGAGTGTCCGGACGCAGGGTGAAAAGAAGAAGGAACCCCAGTGACAGCCCCAAGACCGCGACTGCAGCCAGTAAAGGCCGATTGGCCCCAAACCGGTCAGCAAGACGGCCCAGCAAAGGGTCCTGCACCGTATCAATCAAACGAATGACAACCAGAACAATCGCGAGCGTCGACAGGCTTAGCCCCAGAACGTCGGTCGCATAAAGCGGCAGATGCACATACAGGGGGATCCCTCCACCCGCGAGGAAGGCCGCAAACAAGCTGACCCGGAAATAGCTCATACCACACTCCGGGCCACGACTTTTGCGTCAGGCATGGCGCAGTTCAACCTGCACCACGTTGGTTTGCCCGACCTCGAACGAGGCGGCGCAGATGGCCAGATAGAACTCCCAGTTTCTAAGGAAGCTGTCGCCATATCCAAGCTTTGCGATCTTGTCGCGTTTGGCTTGCAGACGCTCTCCCCACATGCGGCAGGTTTGAGCATAATCGCGGCCGAAGGCGAAGTTGTCCGTCACCTTAAGTCCCGCCCGTCGCGCTTGGTCTGAAATCACGGCATCCGACAGAAGCATTCCACCCGGGAAGGTATATTGGCGGATATAATCTGATCCCCGCCGATAGATGTCGAAATAAGCGTCCGGCACAGTGATCGCCTGTACCACGGCACGCCCCCCTTCGGCCAGCCGGTCGCGCAGTGTGCCGAAGTAATTCGGCCAATAGCGCTCGCCGACCGCCTCGATCATCTCGATCGAGACGATGTTGTCGAACTTGCCCTTCACATCGCGGTAATCCTGCAGTTGGATTTCTGCGCGCCCGTCCAGTCGGGCGTCGGCATAGCCTTTCTGGCTTGGGGAAATCGTCACCCCGGTTACATGGCGGCCCTCATCTGCGGCACGCTCGGCAAACCCGCCCCAGCCACAGCCGATTTCCAAGACCCGCTCACCCTCTTCCAAACGGCCCAGAATACGGTCGTACTTGCGATACTGGCCAAGCTGCAAATCGGTCTCTCCCTGATCGAAAAGGGCCGAGGAATAGGTCATCGAGGGGTCCAGCCACAGCTGGTAGAATTCGTTGCCCACATCGTAATGCGCCTGGATATTTTTCGCGGACCCGCGCTTGGAATTCGCCCGCAGGATGACGTCGATCATGCGGTGCTTAAACAGCGACCACCATGTGCCGTACACATAGGCCTGCAGGTGATCCATGTTGCGCAACGCCACGGTGGTCAGCGTCTCGATCGAAGGCGTATCCCACAGCCCGGCGACATAGGCCTCTCCCATCCCGATATCGCCGCGGGCGGCAATCGCCGTGACAGCGCCCCAGTCGTTGATCTTCATCTCGGCCTGCGGTTCACCCGCGCCGAAGTCATGAATTGTCCCTTCGGGCGTGATCAAGCGCAGACTGCCGATCTTGATGCCTTCGCAGGTCTCTAGGAATTCGTGTTTGATACGGTTGCTGACAAAGCCCATCAGCTGACCTCCTTCGTCGGTGGCAGGGGTCGGGTGCGATAGGGCGCACCTTTGAGTTTCAGGACAATCGCCTGCCAGTAAATCAATGCGATAACGCGCAGTGGCCCAAAGGGTCGGCGTATCGCGGCACCAAGTATAGCACGGTTTGTCAGATCACGCCGGGGCCCGTGCAGGGTCGCGATCACGCCCTCATCCCCGTTCTCGTGCAGGATACGGATCGCAATGTGATCCGGCGTGACCGAGAAGTTGAACGCGTATGTTCCGGCGATCTGCTGAAACGGCGAAACATGAAACAGCTTTTCCGACCGCATCTGCCGGCTTGGCGTGATCGGACCCCAGTTCTCGGTCCGGCACAAATAGCTGTGACGATCCCCAAAAGTGTTATTCACCTCGGCAATTACGGCGACCAGATCATTGCCTTCAAACAGCATCCAGAAGCTGACCGGGTTGAACAAATAGCCAAGAAATCGGGGCTGTGTCAGCAGGCGCAGACGAGTGCTCGCTTGGCGAACATATCCGTGCTCTGCCAACACAGACCACGCCCATGCCGCCCCCTGCCCGCCTGAACGCGGGCCTCCGTGGTTGCGGTCATGGACCGAGGTCAGGTTCATCCTATTGCGTGAGAACAGTCTGGGACCTTGTTTTTCTTCCGGGTCGATCAACACGTAATCGACCCCATACCGAAAGGCGTTCTTCACCGCGCCGCGACGGGCGTGGGTGGTCGTGCCTTTCAGGTGTTGCGGCCAACTCATGCGCAAACCTTGTCAAGCTGGCGGGTGACGCGCACGGCGCTGGCGAACCCGTCTTCGTGGAACCCGTGACGCAAGTAGGCGCCCGCAAACCACGTGTTCCGGTTGCCCTGCATCTCGGCCAGCGTCTTTTGCGCTTTCAGCGCGGCCCGGTCGAAGACCGGATGGCGGAAGGTTTTCTGGTCGTAGATCAGTTCGTCCTGCACCGGGGCGCAGGGGTTCAGTGACACAAATAGCGGATCGCTTTCGGGGATCTGCTGCAACCGGTTCATCCAATAGGTCACGCCAATGGCGGTCTCTTCTTTTGAAGTCTCAGCCTTGTAGACCCAAGAGGCCCAACAGGCCCGCCTGCGCGGCATCTGGGTGACGTCGCGATGCAGGATCATATCATTGTCCTGATAGCGGATTGCCGACAAAGCAGCGGTTTCTTCCAGCGACGCATCGGTCAGCAGGCGCAGACTGTCGTCCGAGTGGCAGGCCATGATGACCTGATCGAATACTTCGGGTTCAGACCCCTCGCAGCGGACCGACGTTTCCACCCCGTTGCGCGTGACAGAGCACACATCCGCACCAGTCCGAACATCCACTTTCATGGTCCGCAGCCAATTTTCCAGACGGCTGACGTATTCGATGCTGCCACCCTCGACTGTCCACCATTGGTGCTGCCCGCGAGCACTTAGCAGCGCGTGGTTGCGGAAAAAGCTGACCAGTGATTTCGCCGGGAACGCGGCGATTTCTTTTGGTGGAGTTGACCAGATCGCCCCGCAAATCGGCATGAGGTAATAGCGCTGGAACCAGTCTCCCAGGTCCAGTTCTTTGACCAACTCGCCAATCGTCACGCTGTCGCATTGCGCGGCGGCCTCGGCCCTTGCGTTGAAGCGGAAGATGTCGCGCACCATGCGAGCGAACCCGGGGCGCATCAGGTTGCGGCGCTGACCGTATAGCGAGACAAGATCAAGCAGGCCGTACTCGACGGAACCGTTATCAATCGTGGCTCCGAAGCTCATATCACTTTTGATGACCGGAACCTCGAGGTCCTGAAACATCCGCGTCAGATGCGGATAATTGACGTAGTTGAATACGATAAACCCGGTGTCCACTGGCTGGTCACCGTTAAGCCCCGCCATGACGGTTCTGGCATGTCCTCCAAGCCGCTTAGCACTCTCGAACAGGGTCACATTGTGATGAGGCGCCAGACGATAGGCGGCCGCCATCCCGGATATACCTCCACCAACAACTGCGATGCGTTGCGGGCGAAGTGGGCGGGCATCAAACGACATGTAGTCTCCTTGTATTTGGAGAGGATACGCGAATTTTTTACAGTTGGATCAATCTCTGTCGAATTTATTTTTGATCCAATTCTAGACCGGCTGCGTAGAGACGATATGCTGGATAGAAATGCAGAAACGATGATCGAAAACTCCGCGGCCTCTGCTGCGGTCGCTTCGCCCATCGTGTCACGCAAATCGACCGGAGGCTCTGTGGACACCATCGAGCTAAGTGAACAGACGCAATGGATGCTGGCGATCCGTGACCAGAGGGACAAGCGTGCCTTCGCGAAACTGTTCGACTTTTACGGCCCGCGTCTGAAGGCCATGGCTATTCGAGGCGGGGCGAGATCGGATCAAGCAGAAGACATCGTGCAAGAGGTCATGTTGTCGATCTGGAACAAGGCGGATCAGTTCGATCCGCACCGCGCACAGGTGTCCGCTTGGGTCTATCGGATCGCGCGGAACCGGCAGGTGGATGTGTTCCGCAAGGAAAGCCGCCCCCTGCCCGAAGCGTTGAAGTGTGAGGAACCGCCGGAAGAAGATGCAGGGCAAATTCTGGCGCTAGAACAAGAAGTTAACCAGTTGAAGAGCGCTTTGGAACGGCTCAAGCCCGACCAAAGGGAAATGATAGAAAAGGCCTACCTGGGTGAGCTAAGTCACAGCGAAATCAGCCGCGAAAGTGGCGTTGCCCTAGGGACCATAAAATCGCGTATCCGTCTGGGGCTGGATCGGCTGCGCCATGAGATGCAAGAGCTACGGTAAGGAATGGAAAACATTAAACACCATATCGACGACCAGTTGTTGGCAGCCTATTCGTCGGGCGCGTTGCCCGCGCCCTATGGCCTTGTCGTATCCGCACATGTGTCGATGTGCGACGAGTGCAGGGCCCGCCTGGGGGCCCATGACACTGCCGGGGGCGCTGTGATGGATGATCTTCCACCAATCGAAGTCTCGGGCGACCTGAAGGCTAAGCTGTTGGAAATGCTGGATGAACCAGCCCAAGACGTTCCGACTTATGAACGTTCGGGCATCTTCCCCGGACCAGTGATGGAGGCGCTGAAAGGCAAGCCGCCGAAGTGGAAACACCTTGGGTTTGGCACCCGCCAGTGCATCCTTTCGCATGGGAAAGAGGGATCGGTCCGTCTACTGTATATCCCACCCGGTCAGGCTGTTCCGGATCATAGCCACAACGGTCTGGAGCTGACTTTGGTCCTTCAGGGCAGCTTTAGCGACGAGGGCGGTCAGTTTGGTGTGGGTGACGTGGAAATCGCGGATGAAAGCGACGAGCACACCCCGATCGCCGGTCCCGAATGCGCCTGTATCTGCCTTGCAGCGACCGACGCGCCACTGCGCTTCAGCAGCTTCGTGCCGCGCATGTTACAGCCGATTTTCCGGATATGACCTGCATATGACTTACATATGAGTTGCATATGACTGTTTTGCAGTAATCAAAGGGGGCCGCGCGGCCCCTTTTTCCTTGCCTTTTGGTTGGCGGTTTCCGAACCCTTCGTGTAAATTAAACGCGTTCCAGGAGATATCTAGAACTTGTTTGATACTCCTACGGAGGCATTTCACTTCGAAGGAACTAAGAACTATTAATTTTTGGAGATTTGTTTGAACTCTTCTGTCGAAAAAACCTACCAGCTTGCCAAGTCCCAAGAAGCGAAAGGTGAAATCGAAAGAGCAATAATTCTATACAAGAGGGCTTTGCGTACCGCACCAAACGACAAACGGGTGAAGAAAGCTCTTAACAGGTTGGATCGGCTTCGACGCGAAAAGGCAGCACTTCATCCTCCGCAATCTTCGATTGATCAATTGTTAAAGCTGTTAAGAGCCGGTCAGTTTGAGGCCGTGTTGAAGCACGCGGTAAAACTTTTGTCGATTTACCCCAAATCGTTTTTTGTCTGGAACATACGTGGAGCCGCAGAAAACGCGCTTGGGAACCTGTCGCAAGCAGAGAAATCATTTGGGAAAGCTTGCTCAATTAATCCGAACTATGCGGAAGGGCTGAGCAATTTTGCCTCTGTTCTTCACCTTCAGGAAAGAACGGAAGACGCGATCAAAGCTTGCTCCAAGGCCGTTGCACTAAAGCCAGATTTATTTGAAGCGCAGAACCGTCTTGGTGCACTTTATCTGAAAATTGGGGAACTGGAGAAAGCAGCGCACCACCTCTCGCAAGCTGTCAATCTCAAGCCAGAAAGTGCAATTGCTCAAAATGATCTGGGTGCAGCATTGAGATCTCTGAAGAAGTACTCTGAAGCAGAAAACTGTTTCTCGGAAGCTATCAGAATAGATGAAAACGACCCGATCCCCCACATTAACCTTGGTAAAGTTCAGTTCAGGCAAGGCGAAACAGAGAAATCTATTGCCAGTTTTGAAAGGGCGCGTGATCTGAACCCAAGAATTGCTACGGTTCACAGATCTCTAGGTGCCTCGCTTTTCGAGTTAGGTCGAATTGACGAAGCAGTTGATTGCTTTAGGCAAGCGCTTGAATGCAATCCTCGATCCATTTCATCCCTGATAAATCTTGCAAGCATGCCAACAGGAAGTCTGGGAAAAGATATCCTGAATTTGCTTTCGGAAGTGGCCCATTCAAACAAAGAAAGACTTTCAGACACAGATGAAAAATTCCTTTTGGCACACATGTTGCGGCACAAGGGCAAAGCCGTTGAAAGCTTTGAAGCACTAAAGCTGGCCAATGCGAGCAAACTCGATAGAAACGAACTTGAGAGTTGGCGGCAGGAATGCCGGGCTATTTCGGAGGTGGTCGCAAATTGGCTACCGTCGGAATTCAACGAACCACTTCCCAACCGTGTCAAGTTTCTGTTTGTATTGGGTCCCTCACGTTCCGGAAAGTCCACGCTCGAGGCACTCCTCGGCCTATCCAAAGAGGTCTCGCTTGGATTTGAGGCCTGGAAGGATTCTGAGGCAAAGAAGTATCTAAAACAATTAGCCTCTAACGAGCTTGAGGTGATGGGGACAACAGCCGAAGCCAATATCGAAGAGGTTTTATTCACAAACCGACAAGCCTTGGAGGCGGAAAAGAAAAGCCTCCGAATATGCACCAACCCGATGATCATTGAAGTTGCGCATCTCCTTTTTGGCGCTTTTGACAACGCGTATTTTCTATTTGTACGGCGAGATGAAACCGAGAACGCATCTGAAGTCTTTGCAACAGACTACAAATCAAAACGCCTTCCATTTTCCTACGATGCTGAAGCGTCGATGGAGTATGTTCAGTGGTACAATTCTTTGACGACTGACCTTTGCGGAAAGATGGGTTCAAGAGCCCGAATGATACGATTTGAGGAACGCATAGCAGATCCGGGCAAACTAGAAGATGAGTTTGCGGATTGGCTGGGTGTCAAATTTGAAGCATCCGGTGGTTTCGCCTCAGGCTTGGAAAAGAGAAGAGCTGGCGATTACATTCAGCAATTCAGAGAATTACTCAGCGCTGATCGTGCTTTATGAGAATGGCCTAAGGGGTCAAACCTTGCAAACGTGAGCGGGGATAAACGCGATCGAACCCATACCTATTGAATTCAATTGAAACGGTGCATGTCCAACCCCGGATGCGCACCCATTAGGCATCTACGCTTTTTGAAACTGCATCTCTCGGTTCAGTCTGCCTTAAAGGTATCAGCGCGCCCATTGGGCGCGCTGACTATCGTTACATTTTCCGTTGCTCGGATCGAAGTGCCAGCCAGAGGCAATAGCACATGATCAGCACAACGATGGTGAACGGTATGCCGGTCGAAACTGCGGCGCCCTGCAATGCGGCCAGACCGCCCCCAAGCAGCAATGCGATCGCAACCAGACCTTCCAAGGTGCACCAGAACACGCGCTGGATAACGGGTGCATCCATCTTGCCACCGGCCGTGATCGTGTCGATCACAAGACTGCCACTGTCAGACGAGGTCACGAAGAAGACGATGATCAAGACCAGCGAGATTGGCGCCACGATGCCATAGAAAGGCAGTTCCTTGAGGAACCCGAACAAGGCACCTTCCGGGGCATAGCTGTCGATGACGGTCGCCCGAACACCTTCCGCGCCACCTGCATTCAGCAGATCAATCGCAGCACCACCGAAGGTGGACATCCAAAGTGCGCAAACTGCGGTTGGGGCCAGCAAGCAGCACACGACGAACTCGCGCACCGTGCGGCCCTTTGAGATGCGCGCGATGAACATGCCGACGAACGGGGACCATGCGATCCACCAAGCCCAATAGAAGGTCGTCCAGCCATGGAAGAAGCTTGTGTCCTCTCGACCGAACGGGTTCGAAAGGGCTGGCAACATGACGATATAGTCGACCATTACGTTGAAATAACGCGAGATCGCGGTGCCGATCCCGGTGACCAGCATAACGAAGACGAACAATGCAACGGCCATTATCATGTTGATCTCTGACAGGCGTTTCACCCCAGCATCCATGCCAAGAAGGACAGAGCCAAGGGCGATGATGGTGATGCCGATGATCAGAAGGACGACAACCGTTGGTGTCGGCTCGATGCCAAAGACTTCGCTAAGACCCGCCGCAACTTGCTGCGCGCCTAGTCCAAGCGATGTGGTCAGGCCGAACAACGTGGCAAAGACGGCCAGCGTGTCGATCAGATGGCCCCACCATCCCCAAATGCGCTCTCCCAACAGGGGAAAGAATGCCGAACGCAGGGTCAAAGGCAGGTTCAGATTGTAACAGAAGATCGCCAGTGACAGGCCGACGGCCGCGTAGACGGCCCAAGCCTCGAGCCCCCAGTGGTGAATGGTGCCAACGACACCAACATATTCGTTCCCCGGCGTGTTGATATCCAAGTTCAACGGACGGGCGCCGCCGCCTTCTGAAAAGTTGTAGTAGACGGGCTCTAGAACGCCGAAGAACAACAGTCCGATACCAATGCCGGCTGCAAACATCATCGCGATCCAACCTGCATAGCTGTAATCGGGTTTGGCATCCTTGCCGCCAATGCGCACTTTCCCGACTGGCAAAACGATCAGGGCCAAGCAGAAGAGCGTGATGACGTTGACCGAGAGCACTAGGAACCAGTCAAAGGTGCTGGTCAGCCATGGCCGAAGCCAGCCAAACAAAGCCGCTGCTCCTTCTTGGTTTGCCAAAGCAATCAAAACGAAGGCACAAATTAAAATCGCTGAAATTAGAAAAACAGGGTTGTGGATATCCAGCCCCAAGGGCCGCACATTGTCTTGTCCCAGCTCATATTCTGTCTCGAAATCCCAGACTCTGGGGTCAGGATCGAGCATCTTTTTTTTAGATTCCGACATATTCCCTCCCTACGTTACCGACGTGGTTTCGTACTTCGAGGATGCCTGAATCCGGCGAAAAATCAAATTTCGCCCGTTTTTCAGGCACTTCCAGAGGCACGGGAAAGCGCCCATCTCTGCATCGCAGCAGACGAGGGATGTCGTCTTAACCGATGGTCTTTCAAGCCTGAGGTTCGTCGCAAATCAGAATGTGATCGGCCTTAAGAAAGAAAATCAAATATCTGTATTACAAGGAAACTTCGACTTTGATTCATCATTTCCGCCCGAACCAAGTCTGTCTAAAAGTCCTTGAGCGCAGAGAAAAGGCTACGGGTTTCGATGCGGTACGTCACTGGGTGACCCGGGGCCTTAGCGGGTATTCGCTGCGATTGCAGCCTGGGTGGTGAGCTCCAGCCTGCGTGCCTTTCTAAGAGCACTTAAATCGCCAATCTCAATCGCTCCGTTGTTGGGCAAATGTGGTGGTCAGGCCCCGCCCCACTCTTGCAGTCGGGCGACGTAGCGGGCCAGCGTGTCGATCTCAAGGTTGATCCGGTCCCCGACCTGCGCGCGACCCCATGTGGTCTCGGCCTTGGTGTGGGGGATGATGTTGACGCCGAAATCGCAGCCGTCGACCTCATTCACGGTCAGGGACGTTCCGTTCAGCGCGACCGATCCCTTGGGGGCGATAAAGCGGGCCAATGCCTCGGGGGCGCGGAAGGTGAAACGAGTGCTGTCGCCTTCGTCGGTCATCGCAACGATCTCGGCCACGCCATCAACATGGCCTGACACGATGTGACCACCCAGTTCGTCGCCGACCTTCAAGGCGCGCTCTAGGTTCAACGGGGTGCCGACACCCCAATCGCCGATATTGGTTTTGGAAACACTTTCAGCCGAGATATCGACTTGGAACCAGTGGCCCTGATCGTCAGTGCCCAGATCGGTGACAGTCAGGCAGCAGCCATTGCAGGCAATCGAGGCCCCAAGATCGATCCCGGAAGGGTCATAGGCCGTGCCGATCCGCGCAGTCAGGTCGCCGCGTTGTTCAAGGCTGCGGACAGCGCCGACATCGGTGATGATTCCGGTAAACATGGGCTAGCTCCTCTTTGTGCTCAGAGGTAGCTGTTGCATGACCGAAGGGCAAGCGCAGCACCAGCCTTTGAATGGACACAAAACTCTGCTAATGGCTTTTCAGCGTATCTGTTAATCATTTATTCGCCCTGTTTCTGGCACCTATATTCCATGAGCTCGATCGAAAAACGCTTTCTCTTTCTGCAAGGCCCGCACGGGCCCTTTTTCTGTCAGCTGGCCCGAAACTTGCGAAAGGCCGGTCACAAGACTTGGCGCGTGGCGTTCAACAGTGGGGATCAACTTTTCTGGGCGCAGCGGAGAAACCTGATCCGCTTTACCGATACCGCCGAGAACTGGCCCAAGACCTGTCAGGACTTGCTGGATAAGCATCAGATCACCGATATTGTTCTCTACGGGGAAGCACGGGCGCATCACGCCGAGGCCGCTCGGATCGCCAAGGAACGCGGTCTGCGTGTGCATTTCTTTGAAGAAGGTTACATGCGGCCCTATTGGGTCACCTATGAGCGCGGCGGGACAAACGGTAATTCGCGTTTGATGGAAATCCCGGTGTCCGAAATGGCGCGTCAGCTTGGAAAGTGCGATCTGCGCCCACCACCCGCGCCTGCCCATTGGGGTGAGATGCGACAGCACGTGTTTTACGGGGCGCTCTACCATTATTTCGTGCTGGGATTGAATTGGCGCTTTCGCAAGTTTCTGCCGCACCGAGGCATCTCGGTCGGGGCAGAGTTCCGCCACTATATTCGCAGACTGTTTTTGATGCCTGCCCAAGCGGTGCATCGGGCAATCATGACCCGCAAAGCATTGCGCGGCGGGTTCCCCTACCATCTTGTGCTGCTGCAACTGGAACATGACGCAAGTTTCCGCGCGCATAGCCCGTTCAAATCCGGTGCCGAGTTCATGGAAATCTGCGTGCGCGGTTTTGCCAAAGGGGCGCCACCGCACCACCGACTGGTCTTTAAGGCGCATCCATTGGAAGACGGGCGCGCGCGACAGCGGGTCAAGCTGCGCAAATTAGCCAAGAAATACGGCGTCGCTGATCGGGTGTTTTACATTCGTGGTGGCAAGCTGGCATACCTGCTTCGCACTGCGACATCCGCGATCACCGTGAATTCTACTGCCGCGCAGCAGGTCCTATGGCGTGGTCTGCCACTGAAAAGCTTTGGCAAAGCGGTGTATACCAAGCCGGAGTTTGTATCGCCGCAGGGGATAGAGGCATTCTTTCGCAACCCCATGGTGCCGGACCTGGATGCCTATCACACCTATCGTCGGTTCCTGATGGAGACGTCGCAAATCACCGGCGGCTACTACTCTCGTGCGGGGCGCGAAGCCCTGTTACGCCGGGCAACAGATCTGGTCCTGCAGGACAGCGACACCTATTCCAGACTGGCCCGGCCGGACGCGGCCCCGCAGCAACACTTGGCTGCGGTGCAATGATACAACCAGTGATAGCTGTAGCGCGGAGAGCGACAGTTCGCTAAGAAACTCAAAACACTAATAGTACGACCGACAGGAGCGCACGCATGCCGCTGACCCCACGAACCCTTGCCAACAAGGCCCTTCTGGGCTGTGCCGTGCTAATTCTAGCCGGCTGTGCATTGCCGCGCTCTGGCCCGAACAAGGCCGAGATTGCCGCCGGTTCCGTCGAGAAACAGGGCGATATCTTCATCGTCGATGTTGATCCGAACGTTGTCAGCGCGACATATCGCGAGGTTGAATCTGGCTTCCCTGCCAGCTTTATCAACGCGCGCAAGGTTGGTCCGGATGTGATCTTCCCGGGCGACACGATCACGCTCAACATCTATGAAAACGTCGATGACGGTTTGCTCAGCTCAACCGGGGCGTCTGCGAGCACGCTTAGCCTGCAGGTCGATGGCTCGGGCTTTATCTTCATTCCCTATGCGGGCCGTATCCTTGCTGCGGGCAATTCGCCCGAACAACTGCGCCGCATCGTGACCGAAAAACTGTCGGCCCAGACCCCGGATCCTCAGATCATCGTCACCCGCGCGGCAGGCGAAGGTGGCACCGTGACCATCTCGGGCAATGCAGGTGCGCAAGGGATTTTCCCGATCGGCACCTCGTCGCGCACCCTGTCGGGTATGCTGGCGTCTTCTGGCGGGATCAGCGAAGACCCGAAAGCCGCGCGCATCACCGTGGTTCGCAACGGCAAGCGCGGGGCAATCTGGTATCAAGACATGTTCACCAACCCGAAGCTGGACATCGCGCTGCGCTCTGGTGACCAGATCTTTATCGAAGCCGATCCGCGCACCTTTACCTCGGCCGGGGCCACCGGCAACGGCGTGGTCGCCTTCCCCGAGGCAGAGCTGTCAGCGATGGAGGCCCTGCTGCTGGTCGGCGGTTTGCAGTCGTCGTCGTCCGACCCGACGGGCATCTTTGTGTTCCGCGACGAACCGGCTGCCATTGCCAACCGCGTTCTGGGCCGCAGTGACCTGACCGGTACGGCCCGCATGGCCTATATTCTGAACATGACCGAACCCATGGGCGTCTTCGAGGCGCGTGACTTCCAAATTCGCGACGGCGACACGGTCTACGTGACCGAGGCCCCGTTCGTTCAATGGTCGAAGTCGATCGCCGCAATCACCGGCACCCTTGGCGTGGCGAACACCTTCACCACGGCCACCGGCGGTTAACGTGACCAACGACGGGCGCCAAACGCTCTATGTCTATAACGGTGGTTTTCTGACCCAAAAACGCACCCGCCGGATCCTTGATCTGGCGGGTTTTGACATTCGGGTCGGCAAGCCCGGTGACGGCGACATGATCGGGGTCTGGGGGCAATCGCCGACCTCTGGCCGGGGCGAGGCTGTTGCCCGCGCCACCGAAGCCCCGGTTCTGCGGGTCGAGGACGCTTTTCTGCGCTCTGTCTTGCCGGGGCGGTTTGGCGAACCAGCGCTTGGGCTGATCCTGGACCACAAGGGGGTGCATTTCGATGCCTCTACCCCGTCCGAGATCGAACATCTTCTGGCTACCCACCCGCTAGATGACACCGGCCTTCTGGACCGTGCGCGGGCCGGGATCGACCGGATGAAAGAGCTACATCTTTCAAAATACACCGCCTTCGACCCCGCCCAGCCCGCGCCAGAGCCGGGCTATGTCGTGGTGATCGACCAGACAGAGGGGGATGCCTCGGTCCGAGCCAGCGGCGGCGATCGGGCCCGGTTCCTAGAGATGCTGGCCACTGCCCGGATCGAGAACCCCGGTTGTCGGATCTATATAAAGGCGCACCCAGAGACAGCGGCAGGCCAGCGGCCGGGCCATTTTAAAGAGGGCGACCTACAGTGGATGGCCGAATGGGCGCCCGAAGGCCTGTCGCCTTGGCACCTGTTCGAGGGGGCAGTGGCGGTTTACACCCTGTCGTCCCAACTGGGGTTCGAGGCGATTTTGGCGGGCCATAAGCCCCGTGTTTTCGGGCGGCCTTTTTATGCTGGCTGGGGGCTGACGCAGGATGAGCAGGACTTGCCGCAGCGCGGGCGCAACCTGACCCGTGCCCAACTTTTTGCCGTGGCGATGATCCTTGCGCCGACGTGGTACTGCCCCTATCGCGACCGACTGGCGAGTTTCGAGGAAACGCTGGAAACTCTTGGCGCGCTGACGCGTGCGTGGCGCGAAGATCATCAGGGCTGGCGCGCCGAGGGCATGCGCCTTTGGAAGCGCCGACACCTGCAACACTTCTTTGGTCGACAAACCGCGGTGCGCTTTTCTGGCGCCGTCAAAGACGCGCGGCAGATGGTCTGGGCCAGCAAGGCCGCGCCTGACAGCGCTGCCGTGCGTGTCGAGGATGGGTTCCTGCGGTCCAAGGGGCTTGGCGCCTCGCTCGTGCCGCCGCTGTCGCTGGTGGCCGATGATCTGGGCATCTACTATGACCCGACCCGCGAAAGCCGGTTGGAGCAGTTGATCAACGCCTCTGACAGCCTGTCAGAGGCACAGCACTGGCGGGCGGAACGGCTGATTGGCAAGCTGACTGCGGCGGGGCTGACAAAGTACAATCTGGACGGGGACGACCTGCCGGAATTGCCCGAGGGACGGCGCTTACTTGTGGTCGGGCAAGTCGAGGATGACGCCTCTATCCAGTTTGGCTGCCCGGCAGAGGCGACCAATCAAGCGCTGTTGGACCGATGCCGCGCGGAAAACCCTGATGCAGTTTTGATCTATAAACCTCACCCCGATGTCGAGGCGGGCTTGCGGAAAGGCGCGATCACCGGCGGGGCAGATGTCACCTTGTCGAACGTCGATGCGGGTGCCGCGATCGAGGCGGTGGATGAGGTTTGGACCCTGACATCGGCCTTGGGGTTCGAAGCTTTGCTGCGTGGCAAACCGGTCACCTGCCTTGGCCTGCCATTCTATGCCGGGTGGGGCCTGACCCGCGATTTGGCAGCCCCCCCTGCCCGACGGACCGCCCGGGTGGACCTGCCCGCCTTGGCCCACGCCGCGCTGATTTCCTATCCCCGCTATCTGGACCCGGTCACGCGCCTGCCCTGCCCGGTTGAGGTCGCTGTGGAAAGGCTTGCGTCTGGCGAGATGCCCGGACCCTCGGCCAGATTGCGGATACTGTCGAAACTGCAGGGGCTGTTCAGTAGTTACGCCCACCTGTGGCGCTAGCCTAGCTGCGCACCCAGTGATGCATCACATCGGCCCCGATTTGGCGTAGCTCGTGCAAACGGAACCGCGTAGCCTCTGGCAGTTCGTCCAGCCCCATGGCGCCGATTGACGGCGTGCCTTCTGCCCCGATCGCCAAACCCGCTGTAAAGCCCACCAGATGGTCGACCAGCCCCGCTTGCAGAAGCGATGCAGCCATGGTCCCGCCGCCCTCGCTGAAAACACGGGTGATGCCGCGTTCGGCCAAGGATTGCAGAACCAAGCCCGGGTTCAGCTGCCCCCCGGGGATCACGGGGACTTCGATCAGCTCTGCACCCGCTTCGGTCCATGCTTCAACGTTTTGCGGTTTCGGATTGGGACCGTGGCACAGCCACACCGGCACGTCGCGCGCGGTGGCGAAAAGCTTGCTTTGCGTTGGCAGGGTCAAACGGCTGGAGCAGACCACGCGCACGGGCTGTGGAACATCGCCCAGCCCCCGTACGGTCAAGGACGGGTCGTCGGCCCGAGCTGTGCCGCCGCCCACCAGTACCGCGTCATGTCGGGCACGCATCGCATGCACGTGGTGGCGCGCCTCTGGTCCGGTGATCCACTGGCTTTCTCCGGTGGCGGTCGCGATCCGACCATCAAAAGAGCTTGCCAGTTTCAGTGTCACCATCGGACGCCCTTCGGTCCGGTTCAGCAAAAAGCCCTGATGGTCGTGTGCGGCTTGTGCTTCGCATAACCCGGTTTCGACAGCGATCCCTGCGGCCTGTAGTCGTCTCAGCCCTTCGCCGGCGACGCGCTTGTCCGGGTCGCCAAGCGCGACCACCACCCGGGACACGCCCGCTGCGATCAAAGCGTCGCAACAGGGTCCGGTTTTGCCGGTGTGTGCGCAAGGTTCCAGCGTCACGTAGGCCGTCGCCCCTTGTGCGCTATCGCCTGCCTGCGCCAGCGCCACGACCTCGGCATGGGGCCGTCCGCCGTCTTGCGTCCAACCACGTCCGACGATCCTGCCATCCCGCACCAGCACGCAGCCTACGGCCGGATTCGGCCAGACACGGCCCATCCCCCGTCGCCCAAGCGACAGGGCCAGCGCCATGTAGCGGTGATCGCTGTCAGTAAAGGTCACTTGTCCTTGGTGGGTTCGGGCGGACGCAATTCGTGCACGAACTCTTCAAAGTCGTCAGCCGCCTGGAAGTTCTTGTAAACACTGGCAAATCGGACGTACGCTACGGTGTCGATCCGGGCTAAAGTCTCCATCACGATCTCGCCGATTGTCTTCGACGGGATATCCGTGTCGCCCATGCTTTCCAACCGGCGCACTATACCCGAGATCATCTGATCGACGCGTTCGGGGTCAAGCGGGCGTTTTTGCAGTGCGATGCGGATCGAACGTTCCAGCTTGTCACGGTCGAAATCTTCGCGTTTGCCGTTGGATTTCACGACCACAAGGTCGCGCAACTGCACCCTTTCATAGGTGGTAAACCGACCGCCGCAGGCCGGGCACAGGCGGCGCCTGCGGATGGCCACGTGGTCTTCGGCAGGGCGAGAATCTTTTACCTGAGTATCGACATTTCCGCAAAACGGGCAGCGCATGTCCCCTCCATTGAGATGCAACGGCAGTTATCCACAGCCACTATAGGGGAGCCTCTGCAGGTTGGGTAGAGGGGATTTCGCCCCACAAGATGAAGTGGTCGCTTTTAGGGTGGCGACTGCCGGATTTTTCCCCCTAATTTCACCACTTTTTAAGATTAGATTGATTGTATTAGACCCGGGCCGCGCTGGCCCTCTTTCCCCAATGGTCTAAGATGCGCCCGAACCCCGTTCGCGGCGCATCTTTTTTATCCCGCCATGAACTGGGCCGCGACACGTCGCATATGCGGGGCGTCGCGGTGTTCAAAAAGGTAAATCCCTTGCCACGTGCCCAGAACCGGGCGACCGGCCTGCACGGGGATCGACAGGCTGACCGGCATCATTGCCGCCTTGATATGCGCAGGCATATCGTCGGGCCCTTCATAGGTATGGGTCAGGTAGGACATCGACGGGTCCGTCGTCGGCGGCACCAGCCTCGCGAAGAAATTGCGCAAGTCGGTTTTGACCTCGGGGTCAGCGTTTTCCTGAATCAACAGGCTGCAAGAGGTGTGACGCACAAAGAGTGTCAGCAAGCCATCACCCTGCCCCGCGCACCAGTCCCGCACGTCGGGCGTGAATTCATACAGGCCTTGGCCACGGGTGCTGATGAAAAACTCCGTCAGCATCGATCAGCGCAAAAGCCATTCGAACAATGGAAACCGGGGCTTCAATTGACGACACATGAAGCTGGCGGCCCCGATTGTCATGCTTTCACCGGGTCTGGAGACGGTGGTGCTGAAGTCATTCGGGGGCCGTGTCGGTTCCGGCAGATCGGCTGTAGGTCGAACGGTAAAAACCACGCTTTTTACGCCCGGCCGTCGCACGCTTGGCGACAGCGGTTTCACAACATAGATGCGTTCTGCCACGGGCTGCCTTAAGGCGCGATCTGCATACTCCCCCGCCGCGCACCACAGGTTCGGGGCTGCATCGCCGGGGCGGGTCAGGACCTCGAACTGGCCCGGGGCGGTGGCTTCGCCCAGCACACGGTTGTCACGCTCTGTGATGTAGTTGGGCGCGTGCGGGGGCAATTCGGCCGGCCCGGGCGCCTGACAAGCGGCCAGCAACAGGGGCAGGAACAGGAAACGTCGGAACTGCATGAAACAAGTCTGGCCTGTGTTCACACCCTTAGGAAGGGCTTCAGGTAAACGGCTTGGAATCAAGCAACCGTTCGCCCATCTGGTCGATCAACATCTTTGCCTTGGTCACAGCGGCATCGGATGCGGTTTCGGCGTTCTGGAACGTGTCAGCGCGGATCAGCATGTGCGATCTGACCTCTCCGTCGATCTCTTTCTCGATCCGGGCGGTCAGGCGAAATGAACCGTCTTCCTTCACAGGTTCAGCATAGATTTTGAATCCTTCGTAAAGCTCAGGTTCCGAGGCCGAAGAAGAGCCATTCCCGCCGAAGAGTTTTTTGAAGAAGGACATGAAGGGGCCTTTCGTTGGTGTCGGCTTATTTGAACTGCCTACGGCCAAAGACACAACCCCGCCGACGAAAATGAAAACGGCGCCCGAAGGCGCCGCTTGATCACTGATCCAAGAAGCTTCGCAGCTTCCGGCTGCGGCTTGGGTGCTTCAGCTTGCGCAGCGCCTTTGCCTCGATCTGACGGATCCGTTCGCGGGTCACGCTGAACTGCTGGCCGACCTCTTCCAGGGTATGGTCGGTGTTCATGCCGATGCCAAAGCGCATCCGCAGGACACGTTCTTCGCGCGGCGTCAGCGAGGCCAGCACGCGGGTGGTGGTCTCTTTCAGGTTTTCCTGAATGGCCGAGTCCAGCGGCAGAACGGCGTTCTTGTCTTCGATGAAATCGCCCAGTTGGCTGTCTTCTTCGTCGCCAATCGGAGTTTCCAGAGAGATCGGTTCCTTGGCGATCTTCATCACCTTGCGAACCTTCTCCAAAGGCATCTGCAGCTTGGCGGCCAGTTCTTCCGGGGTCGCCTCGCGGCCGATCTCGTGCAGCATCTGGCGGCCGGTACGGACCAGCTTGTTGATGGTCTCGATCATATGGACCGGGATACGGATGGTGCGCGCCTGGTCCGCGATCGAGCGGGTGATCGCCTGACGGATCCACCATGTCGCATAGGTCGAGAACTTGTAGCCACGGCGGTATTCGAACTTGTCCACGGCCTTCATCAGGCCGATGTTGCCTTCCTGAATCAGGTCAAGGAACTGCAGGCCGCGGTTGGTGTATTTCTTGGCGATCGAGATCACCAGACGCAGGTTCGCCTCGACCATTTCTTTCTTGGCTTGGCGGGCTTCTTTCTCGCCCTTTTGAACCTGCTGAACGATGCGGCGGAATTCGCTGATATCAACACCGACGTACTGGCCAACCTGCGCCATCTCGGCGCGCAGCTCTTCGACCTTCGCTCCAGAGCGTTCGATCAGCGCCTGCCAGCCACGGCCGGGCTTTTCGCTGATCTGGTCCATCCAGGACGGATCCAGTTCGTGGCCACGGTATTCTTCGATGAACTCACGGCGGTTGATGCGGGCTTGGTCAGCCAGCTTCACCATGCCGCTGTCGATCGACATGATCTTGCGGTTGATGCCGTACAACTGGTCGATCAGCGCTTCGATGCGGTTGTTGTGCAGGTGCAGTTCGTTCACCAGATCAACGATGGTCTGGCGCAGCTTCTGGTAGGCGGCCTCTTCCTTGTCCGAGAAACTGTCGTCCTCGTTCAGGGTTGCCGCCATCCGCAAGTCCTGCATTTCGGCCAACGTCTCATAGTCGTGCGCGATGACTTCCAGCGTCTCAAGCACCTGCGGCTTCAGCGCTGCTTCCATCGCGGCCAGCGACATGTTCGCCTGCTCGTCTTCATCATCGTCGTCGTCGGTCTTCAGCGGATTGCCGTCAGCGTCGAGCTCTTGCTTCTCTTCCTTCTTGGCGGGTGCCACGTCGACATTGGCGACAACGGGTTCTTCTTCCTCGTCATCTTCCAGCGTGTTGCCGAAGGTCGCATCAAGGTCGATCACGTCGCGCAGCAAAATATCTTCGTTCAGAAGTTCGTCGCGCCAGATGGTGATCGCCTGGAAGGTCAGCGGGCTTTCGCAGAGGCCCGCGATCATGGTGTTACGGCCGGCTTCGATGCGCTTCGCAATCGCGATTTCGCCCTCGCGGGACAACAGCTCGACGGAACCCATCTCGCGCAGGTACATCCGGACCGGGTCGTCGGTGCGATCCAGCTTCTCGGTTTCTTGCGTCGCGACGGTGACTTCGCGCGAAGTCGACGCTTCCACCACGGCGGTGGATTGCTGCTGCTCTTCCTCGGCTTCTTCGTCTTCGATGATATTGATGCCCATTTCGGACAGCATCGACATCACGTCTTCGATTTGCTCGGAAGAGACCTGATCGGGGGGCAGAACCTGATTCAGCTGATCGTAAGTGATGAAGCCACGTTCCTTGGCTTCAGCGATCATCTTTTTGACAGCGGCCTGGCTCATGTCCATCGAGACATCGTCAGCCTGTACATCGGTTTTGCGGTCGTCAGTGTCTTTAGCGGCCATTCTTTGCTCCTAGAAGGGGGCGCGTGATTCGCTTTGCAGCTTGATTCGTAGAGATAGCGCGAATCAACGGCGGGCACACCCAATTAGCGGCGATTTCTTTCCTGAATTCTGAATCAAACGTCACGGCTGACCCTTCGAGTTGTCGTTTGAAACCAATGATTCATACAGTTTTTTGAAAGCTTCGCGTTCATCCCGGTTCATTTTGGCCCCGTTGGGACCGAATTCATATTCATTCTTATCTTCCGAATCACCTTGGGTCGCAGCGTTGACTGCCTTAGCGGCCTCGCCCAACCGCCAGGTCAGGCCCTCGTCCACAAGGCCGGTCATATCGCGCATTGCGTCCTGCAATTCCTGAGCTGCCCCACGGGTTGCCGAAAGCTTCGCCAGTTCTTCGCTGAGGCACATCTCAGCCTTCTCGGTGTCTTGGCGGTCGGTCAATGCGGGACAAATCTGGACATGGCGAAGTGAGAACAGGTTTTCAAGAGGCGCCGGGCCGGTTCTGTCCTCGACCGCGCGACGCAGATCGTCTGGGTCCGTCAGATCGGCGTGCGACAGAAGGGCAAGCTGCAATGCGCGGTGGTCATCACTGCGGAATTCGACGCGTTCCAACTGGCTTTCGTACCGATCCAACAGGATCGGGTGGGTCAGCACAGTGGCAAGGATCACCGCCTCGCGCAGGAACTGGTCGAAATCAGCAGAGGCCACCAGCGCGCTTTGTTTGGTGCCCGGCAGCACTTGCGGTTCGGCCTGACGCGGCTTCCAACCGCCCTGCCCCTTCGGTTGGCGTTGCGGGCGGAACAGGTCCCACCGCATCTGCTTGAGATCATCGCCATAATGATGACGGATCGACGGGTCCTGAATCTTGGAAATCGCATCCCGCAGGGATTTGTCCAGCGCGGCCTTGCGTTCCGGGCTGTCAAAGACCTTGCCTTCGGTCTCGCGCTGCCACAGCAGGTTGACCATCGGTTGTGCGGCGTCCAGCAGCGCCTGCATTGCGTCTGGGCCGTCCTGTTTGATCACATCGTCCGGGTCTTTTCCCCCGGGCATCAAGGCAAAACGCAGGGACTTGCCAGCCTCTAGCAATGGCATAGCCAGATCTATCAGGCGCATGGCAGCGCGCAGTCCGGCGGTGTCGCCGTCCAGTGCAATGATCGGTTCAGGATGGATCCGCCAAAGCAGACGAAGCTGATCCTCGGTGATTGCGGTGCCAAGCGGGGCGACAGTGGCGCCAAACCCCGCCTCGGAAAGCGCGATCACATCCATATAGCCTTCGGCCACCACAAGCGGTTGGCCCTTGCCTGCGGCCTCGCGCGCGGGGCCGTGGTTGTACAGGCTGCGGCCCTTGTCGAAGAGGTCCGTCTCGGGCGAGTTCAGGTATTTCGCATTGTCGCTTGGGTCCATGGCGCGACCGCCAAAGGCAATCGCCCTGCCCCGAGCGTCACGGATGGGAAAAATGATCCGGTTACGGAACGTGTCGTACGGCTTGCCACCCTTGGTCGAGGGTTTGGCCAGCCCGGCCCCAAGGATCAGGTCTTCAGCCACGTCCTTACCACGCAGGTGGTCCCACATGGCCTGCCACGCGTTTGGAGCAAAGCCAATTTCCCATCGATCCTGCTGTTCGGGCGACAGCCCGCGCCGTGTCAGGTAATCGCGCGCCTCGGCCGCAGCACCAGTTTTCAGTTGCAGGCGGAAGAACTGCACCGCCTGCTCCATCACATCGGCCAGTAGTGTGCGGTGGTCGGCCTTTTCCTGCGCGCGGGGATCACGGGCGGGCATTTGCATTCCAGCCTCGCCTGCAAGAATCTCGATCGCCTCCATGAAGCCCACGTTTTCCGTCTCGCGGACAAAAGAAATCGCGTCTCCCTTCGCGTGACACCCGAAGCAGTAGTAATACCCCTTGCGGTCATCGACGTGAAAACTGGCCGTCTTTTCCTGATGAAACGGGCACGGTGCCCACATGTCACCCTTGGCTTGGTTGGACTTGCGGTTGTCCCATATAACCTTACGCCCCACGACCTGTGACAGGCTGAGGCGCGTACGCAGTTCATCCAGAAATCCGGGGGGCAGAGACATGACGGAGATTTAACAAAGGCCGGGTGAAAAAGTCGAGAGCCAACGCGTCAAAGAAAAAGCCCGGGCAGTCGGCCCGGGCTGTTTGGTTTCGTTACATGACCATGCGGATGTAACGCAGATCGAAGAGGTCGTCTGGGCTTTTCCCGCAGAACCCAAAGGTGCCGTTCGAGGTAATATCAATATCCCCATTCACATAGAGGTTGATACCCCCACCACCGTCCGGATTCGCGGCAATGTTATCGACGTCACCCAGAACAACCATGTTCACACCGTGTGTCTCAAACCCTGAGGCGAAATGAACACTACCGGCCGAGGCTACGACAGTCTCCATTTCCTTGCCGGCCGCTGCATCGCAATACCCTGTGTCGCCAAAGCGAGACCCCGAAGGACCTTCAATCGCGCGGCCAGAATCTGTTACACCCGAAGTGCTCGTCGTCACAACGGCCCCGTGTGCGAAGGAAGATCCGTTGCCAAAGATAACGTCACAGTTGGTAACAATCACAAGGTCTGTAATTACCGCATCAGTCGCGAAGGTGATCGCCGATGAGTTCCCACCGTTTTCATGAGAACAGGTTATTTTATTAATTTTGTTCTTCACCAAAGAGCCTTCGGCAATCGAAACTACGTTGCTGAATTCACTTTCACTACTTACGTTGTGGGTCACCACCACTGAAGTTTCTGTGTCGAATATCAAAGTGTCAGGTATGAGCGGCGAAGACGTACTAGGGCTATCATACAAAGCTTTCATAGCCTCCCCGGAAGCTTTGAAATAGTCGAGCATTTCTGATTCATAATCGTAAGTGCCGTGCGAAAATTTGAGGCCCGGATTCTTTTCATACAGTTTTTCGTACTCTGCCTTCACCGCGTCAAAATATTCGTCGAGGGTATCAAAACTGTTTGGATCTAACTTCTGAGCGCCGGCGCTTGTTGGGCCAGTTAGATCAGAATAATTCGGCATCGTGACGTAAGCATGCGTTACGTCATTATCGGTCGAAACTTTGACACCCAGTTCACCGTGCAAGCAAAACTCATCACTAAAAGTGTTCCCCGACTGCATATCGATTTCACCCATCGCGAAGAAACCTTGGTTGCCGTTCGGGCACAAACCCCCGCCGAAGGCCCAAACAGACTGTGTGTTCATCTGCAGCGTGTCTTGGCCAACCAGCCGAAGAAGGAATGTTGCCAGAGCGTTACCACGATTATCCAGCCGCCGAGTGACCACTCTGACAGCATCTGCCCCGGCTCCTACGGAAAAGGTCCGGGACCCACTATTCCAAGATCCGACTTCGACATCCGTGGAGGCAAGCACTTCTTTAAAAACAGATTTCGGCATATTCAGTTCTGCGACCTGAATCGCTTGCTTCGTGACTTCACCGGTGTTGCCATTCTTGAAAAGCTCAACAATGCCAGCATGACCAGCCGCGTCTGCGGTTCCTTGCAACTGTACTTCTGACTGAACCGCGTTGTTCACGTCGATCGCAAGGCCCGCAGCAAGCAAAATGGCGATGGTCAGAAACACGGCCAAAACGGTCATGGACCCACCTTCGTCGTGAAAGAACGTGTTTACTCTCGATTTTGCTTCGGTCATCAGTCTGGGCTTTCCATGGGCAAGATCAGTCATTTGAGCACCGTTTTTTTTTAAAGTTTCTGGTTTACGACCACGACTTGGATATTGAAATTCATAAGCGCGTCGAAGAGCCCGGTAATATCGGTATCCGAGGCTGGATAAACGACCTCGGTGTACACCCGGTTGTTTCCATCGACTTTTGAGCTCGACTTAGCCTTAGGCGAAAGGCCGGATAGTCGAGCTTGGATCCAAGCATCCAAGTCTTTCAGTTCAGTTGTTGAACCATCAAACGCGCCGCGCACATACATCCGGCTTCCGTCCTGCACGATCCGACGAACCTGCGTATTGTTCATGAACATGATAGCCGCATCCAGAATGAAGACGACCAGGGTCATGAAGAACATGATCCAAATAAGGCCATCAACGCTCGCCGTTCCGTCCTGCTCTTTCCAGAACTTGGAAAGTCGGTTTTTGCTTGACGATAAATACGATTTAAAAGGGGTCATTAACTCGTTCCTTGACTATCATCAGCTGCATTATCGGGGTGTTCGATTACCTGAATTCCGCTTGTCTGGACGGACACACCGTCTACGAAGAAAGTCCACATCCCAAGACCCAGTTCACGACCGATCAGGGTCATGGTTACCTGGCTAATTCTCAGGTCTGTCTCTGCATGTGGAATTTTTTCGCATTTGACCGTGGCGGACGGGGACAATAGCCGAACACGATCTCCAAGCTCGGCCTCCAATTTGCTGCAGCTTGTATACTCACCAACGATGTATTTGCGGTTTTCCTGATGAAGCGCCCTGATCGCCCAGCCGTGTTTCGTAAAGTAGACACAGATGTCCAAGATCGACACGAATACGGTGAAGAAGAACAGCACCCAGAGAATAGACTCTACGGTGACCGCGCCATCTTCCGAACGCAAAAAGGATTTTATTGAAGCGGAAATCATCAACTAAACCACGAATACAACTTTATTAATGGAGTCAGACTACCATCCGGACACAGCTCTCTCAACAAAAGCGCCAATTTTCGGCACATGAAGAGCCAGATTTCGCCACATTGTGAACGCAATTCGCCCAATCGGCCCATTTTGTTTCGCTAAAAACAGGCAAATTTCTATTTTAGGCGATGCGATACGATTCGTTCCGTGCCATAGAATCGGTTCCCAACCACAGTTTTCAGTAGTGTTCGGAAATAATTAAAGCCGCGTTTAGCGGGCCTCGAGTCGACCAATCCGCACAAAAAAGGCCAGATCCCGAAAGATCTGGCCTCAGAAACACCCAGCGCCAAGCGCTTGGCGATTTGGTTGTGATTAACCAACCATGCGGAAGAAGGGTTCGATATCGACTTCGGGAGCGCCCTCCCCGCAGAAACCGAAGTCACTTTGCGACGTCACATCGATATTGCCCTTGGCCATGACATTGATACCGCCCAGCCCATTGGCGTTTGCCGCAATTTTGTGGATCGTTCCGAGACTCATCAAGTTTAGCCCATAAGCTTCGAAATCCGACGCGAAAGTTATATCGCCCATGCTCATCATAAAGGTTTCTCGCCCATCACTATTGCCGCCATTGGTGCCACAATAGCCAGTGCTGCCGATCGAGGTGCCGTTCGGCGCCGATATCGAAGTGTTCTTGGTTGTGCTCGTGGTGATCAGGCTGCCATTTTCAAAACTGGACCCTTCCAGAAACTTCACGTCGCAATTGGTCAGCAACACAAGGTCGCTGACCTTGGTATTCTTGTCGAGTTGGATCGTGTTGCTGCCTTTGGTGCAGGTCACGATATTGATGGCGTTTTTGACCAATCTTACCTTGGTGGTATCGGGATCCAAACTTTCCTCGGTAGTAACAACTGGAATCAGGAGTTCACCATTTTTACCCTTACCATTTGCGACCGAAAAGTCGATCACCCCGTTAGTTCCCTTAGCTGTGTTGATTTTTAAGCTGTCGGGGATCAGATCTGAAGTCGCGGTTGGGTTTGCAGCGAAAGCGGTGATCTTGGCTTCCATTGTGTTGAAATAAGCCGTCAAAGAGTCGTGGTAGCTCTGCTCGAAATGAGCTTTATCCAAATCGGTGTTGTAGTCATAAACCTCCAGGTAATCTCCAGGCTTCTTTTCAGTGTCGTCACCCGGCCCCTGCAGATTCAGATACTCCGCCATAGACACGTGGGCGTCCGTGAAGATGTTCTTGGTCGAAACCTTTACGCCCTGCTCGCCGTGAATACAGAACCCGTCCTCGTAGCTGTTCGCGGACTGCATATCGACGGCCCCCAACGAGAAGAAGCCCTCGCCCCGTGATTTGCCGGGGGAGCGTGGTGGGCAGAAACCACCATCCATCGACCAGACGGAAGTCGCTTGAAGCTCTAGGGTGTCATACCCAACCAGCCCCAGAAGGAAGGTCGCCATCGCGTTGGACCGGGCGTCCGCGCGCTGCGTGGTTACGCGGACAGATTTGTTGGTTGTGCCGCCGGTATTGAACGTGCGGGTGCCAAAATCCCAAGTGCCATATTCGACATCCGTCGAAATCAGGACATCACCGTAAAGCGATTTTGGCATGTTCAGCTGAGCAACTTCGATTGCCTTCTTCGTGGCCTCGGTCTGGCCAGTCTTATACAGGTGGTAAAGCGCTGCGTGGCCTGCGGCGTCGGCTGCGCCCTGCAGCTGCACCTCGGACTGGACGGCGTTATTCACGTCAATAGCAACGCCGGCGGTCAACAAGGTGCCCATGCAAAGGAAAATGGACCAGACGGTCATCGCCCCGTCTTCGTCACGGGTGAATTTTTTGAAACGGTTCGTTTTAGAAATATGCTGAGTCATTTAGAGTACCGCCTTTTGATTGACGACAAGAACTTCAATGTTGAAGTTAGAAAGAACGTTTACGAGCCCTGTCAGATCGGTGTCAGACGCGGGATAGGTCACAACCGTCGAAAGTTGGTTGCTTGCGTTTAGTGAAGAGGTCGCGTTCACGTTCGGCGACAAATCACTGAGGTTGTTTTCAACCCAAAGATCCAGTGCGGCAATCGGATCGGCTTCCCCATCGAACCCTCCCCGAACATACAGCCGGCTGCCGTCCTGAGTGACACGCCGGACCTCGACGTTGTTCATGAACATGATGCTGGCGTCCAGAATGAACACAAGCAGCGTGGTAAAGAACATAACCCAGATCAGGCCATCGACGCTGGCAGTCCCATCTTCTTCCCGCCAGAACTTTTTCAGCGTTCTTCGCGCGGAGGCATCAGGCAATCGCACGATTACGCCTCCTCGGTTACGTCGCTTACGATGGTAGTGCTGCCGTCCGAAGTGGTCGTTGCGCTGTCGTCGGTGACCGTCTCGGTCGTAGTGGTCTCATCCGTTTCGACCACGGGCGGTTTTACAGTGGTGGCCGCGGTCGGCACCTCAATCGTCTGGAAGCCGGTGCTCGAGATATTGATGTCTTTCAGGAAGTAGGTAACGATCCCAAGCCCCATCTCGCTGCTGGCAAGGGTGACGGTTACCGTGCTGAAGGTGCTGCCGCGTTCCGGGTAGGTATCACAGGCAGATGCGCCAGAAGGCGAAATTGCCTGAATGCGCTGGTTCAGCGCTGTTTCCAGTGCATTACAGTCCGAATACGCACCGACGATGAATTCACGGTTTTCCTGATGCATCGCGCGAACGGCCCAGCCGTGATTCAGGAAGTAGACGCAGATATCCAGAATGGAGAGTACGAAGAAGAACATGAAGCCCAGCCACATCACGCTTTCGACGGTCACGGCTCCGCTCTCGTCTTTCCAAAATGACATAAAACGCTGTTGCATCGCACTTCTCTCCGAATAGGGGGTGGTTCCCCGCCGAGGGAGACTCCCCCTTTGGCCTTCCGAATTACCGTCAGAAAGCCGCAGAAAAGGGGCGGAAGTGGGGCAAAGGCGCGGAAATTAAGAGTGCATTAGTATAGTCGGCACCATTGTTTCCAGATCGTGATCAAAGACCCTTCGCGCGGTAGCTGCGTGCAACACGCTCAATTCCTACGATATAAGCGGCGGTTCTCAGGTCTTCGACGTCATCCCGTGAATTCCAAACCTCGCTCATGGTCTGGTAGGCAATGCGCATGGTGTCATCAAGGCCCGAGCGCACCAGTTCCAGCTCGTCCGCGCCGCGCAGATACTTTTCCTTGAAGTCAGGCTTGATCGACCACGCGTCGCCCAAATGGCGGTCCAAACGTTCTAGCTCGTCTACGATCAGTTGGTGCCGGGCCTCTTCCTGTCGGCGCTGCATCCGGCCAAAGCGGATGTGCGACAGGTTTTTCACCCATTCGAAATAGGACACGGTTACACCGCCCGCATTGGCATAAAGATCGGGGATGATCACGACGCCCTTCTTTCGAAGTATATCGTCGGCTCCGGCCGTAATTGGGCCGTTCGCGGCCTCGATAATCAACGGGGCCTTGATACGGTCGGCATTCTGCAGGTTGATGACACCTTCCAGAGCCGCTGGCAGAAGGATGTCACAATCTTCTTCCAGCACTTTGACGCCGTCTTCGACATAAGTTGCGCCCGGGTACCCCGAGACCCCACCGTGTTTGGTAATCCAGGCGCGGACAGCCTCGACATCAAGGCCGTTGGTATCCACCAAGGCGCCGTCGCGCTCGATGACGCCTACGACCACACTGCCATCTTCTTCCTGAAGGAACTTGGCCGCGTGATAGCCCACGTTCCCCAACCCCTGCACGATGACGCGCTTACCCTCCAGCTTGCCGGTCATCCCGGTCTGAGCGACATCTTGCGGATGACGAAAGAACTCTCGCAAGGCGAATTGGACGCCACGGCCCGTGGCCTCGACCCGACCCGCGATCCCGCCCGCATGGGGCGGCTTGCCCGTGACACAGGCATTCGCATTGATATCGGTGGTGTTCATGCGTCGGTATTGGTCGGCAATCCAGGCCATCTCGCGCTCTCCAGTCCCCATGTCCGGGGCTGGAACGTTTTGGGATGGGTGTATCAGGTCGCGCTTGGCAAGCTCATATGCAAAACGGCGAGTTATCTGCTCTAGCTCATGCTCCTCATATTCCCACGGGTTGATGCAAAGCCCACCCTTGGAGCCGCCAAACGGTGCTTCGACCAAGGCGCATTTATAGGTCATCAGCGCGGCAAGCGCCTCTACCTCGTCCTGATTCACGGACCCGGCATAACGAATACCGCCTTTTACCGGCTCCATGTGTTCCGAGTGCACCGACCGATAACCCGTGAAGGTGTGCATATGGCCCCGCAGTCGAACGCCGAAACGGACTGTGTAAGTGGCATTGCAAACACGTATTTTCTCTTCAAGGCCGGGTGGCAGGTCCATCAGGGCAACCGCCCGATTGAACATCAGATCCACGGACTCGCGGAATGTTGGCTCTGCTATAGGGGCCATGAAAAATTCCTCCCTGAAATATAACGGCGCCCATTTTTTGGGCGACTCGTTGATTTCAGGTTAGACCAACATGGGATTTTGAGAAGGAAAACCTGCGTCAGTGGCCTTGCAGGCGTAGGGTTAGAATTTCTGCCATGGCCTTGCACTGCGCCGCCGAAGTGACGCCGCCCACCCCCAATCGATCACCGCTTCGCCACCAAAGGCCCGGCGCCCAAGCGCGCGTGCCGTTCGAAGACAAGCGGATGACAAACCCGTTTGATGGTTTGAACGCCAAATGTCCCCGATCCAGACCGGTGATGTCTTCAATAGGCGCCAATAGGCGACCATCCTGATCAAAGATGCCTTCGTCGCGCAACTCAAGCCAACCCAGTGTCGCCCGCCGCATCCAATCACTCATGTAAAGTGTAGCCAGACCCAGCGCCGTCAGCAGCAAACGCTCCCAAATCGCGATATCAGCGGTCGCAGCCGAATAGATCATGAGGCCTCCAAGCGACACCAGAACGATCATGGCAATGATCCGGCGTGTATTCGAGGCTTGGATTTTTGGCGGTGTGCGGGTCATGTCGGTTCCTTTTAAGTGAACTCTATTTAGGACCATGGCCTCAAAAGATCAAAACGGTTTAACGATGTGCGATTGCGCACCAATTCAGTCCGAAAGGGCGCAAAAACTTCCGTTGTCGCGCGGGAAAACCCGACTACATTGGAGCCAAGAAAAGGAGATCCCCATGTCGATCAGACCTGTCACCTCTACCACGCAAGCCGTCCCCACCATGGAGGGAGCCGGCGTCAAACTGCACCGCGCCTTCGGGTTTCGCGATCCGTCCGAGTTGGACCCGTTCCTGTTGTTTGATGATTTCCGCAATGAGCGGCCCGAAGATTTCCTTCGCGGATTCCCGTGGCACCCGCATCGCGGGATTGAGACGATCACCTATGTTCTAAGCGGTTCGGTAGACCATGGCGACAGCCTTGGCAATACCGGAACACTTGGAGCGGGTGATGTGCAGTGGATGACCGCAGGATCGGGGATCATGCATCAGGAAATGCCGCTTGGAAACGCCAAGGGCCAGATGCACGGATTTCAGCTGTGGGCCAACTTGCCCTCGCATCTGAAGATGACCGACCCGCGCTATCAAGACGTAAAATCTGCCGACATCCCCGAGATCATCGACGATGACGGAACCCGTGTGAAGATCATCATCGGGGAATTCTGGGGCAAGACCGGTCCTGTCGATGGGATCGCTGCGGACCCTCAGTATCTGGATATCTTCGTTCCTGCAGGTGTGAAGAAGACCTTCAAGGTCGACACATACCGTCAGACCTTTGCCTATATCTTCGAGGGCAGCGCCGCTTTTGCAGATGCCTCGGATCCGACGGGTGTACTGCTAGAGAAAGAGGTCATGGGTGAAGAACTGAACATTCGCGACATGTCCGGCAACCGTACCCTTGTGAAATTCGGCACCGGTGACGAGATCACGGTTCAAGCAGGTGAGGAAGGTGTGCGTTTCCTTCTGGTCTCTGGTGCGCCGATCCAAGAACCAGTGGCCTGGCACGGTCCCATCGTGATGAACACGCAACAAGAAATCCTTCAGGCGATGCAGGACCTGCGTAACGGGACCTTCATCAAGCCCGCACATTAATTACAGACGGCCCGCCCAGTGCGGGCCGTTTTGCGATCTCTTGCGCTTTTAGGTTACCGCGGTGGGTGACCCAACTGAGTCCAGTTCATATTCTGTCAGGAAGTGTGTCGGCGCTTGAGCGCAAGCCCTATCAGCTTGCCCCTGCCCCCACGGCACTGCGCACCATTTCCCAGTGGATGCGTTCGACCTCTTCCAACGGCAGACGGCCGCCTTCGCGGTACCAGTTGGCCACGCCGGTTAGCAGGGCCAAGACTGCCATCGTGGCAAGACGCACGTCAGTGATGCGAAACAGGCCACCCTCTTGCCCCTCTTGTAATATGGCTTCCAGCGCGCCTTCATACCGGCGGCGAAGACCTTCGACGGCCTCAAAGTTTTCTGGCGTCAGGTTCCGAAGCTCCATCTGTGCGATGAACATCGTGTCCGGGCGCGTCACGTGAAAGCGAACGTGGAACCGGCTGAATGCTTCCAGCTGGCCAATCGGGTCATCTGGTTTGGGCTCTGCCTGCCACGCTTCGAACAACTCGTTCAGGTGGCGATTCATGATGTCCAGCAGCAGGCCCTGCTTATCAGGCGTATAATTATAAAGCGCGCCCACCTGCACGCCCACCTGCGCCGCGATCTGGCGCATGGACACTGCCGCATAACCGTGTCTCGCGAACAGTTCGACCGCCGCTGCCTGAACCCGAGGGCCCGTGATTTCGGAATGAGAGCCTGCTTTGCGTGCCATAGGCCTTGCATATCTGAACAAGTGTTCATGTGAAAGCCCGCTCTCTTGCAGGCTGCGCCCTGCCCTGACTATGGTGGCGCAGTTGCAACCGATTCCGGACCTGACCTCACCATGACGCGTGCCCTCCTTGCCGTTGCCCTGCTTTGCGCTGCGGGCTGCACTCAGATCCCCGAGGTCGAACAGGCTGTTGGCGCTGGCGCTATAGATCAGCCTTACCCAAAACTCGCCCCTCAGTCCGAGATCAATGCCGCGCTGGCTGGCGGTCGACTGAACGAGCAATCGGTCGAAAGTTTCGAGGCCGAGGTCGAGGCCCTGAAGCGCCGTGGTCAATGGTTGCGCAATCAAGAGATTCAATAAACGTCTCTACACGCGAAGGCGCGTTGCAGACCGGCGCTCAACGGGGTAACAAAACCGCCAAATAGTCCTTAGTGGTTGGAGACCCCTATGTCCGCTCCCCTGCGCCTTGGCATTGCCGGGCTTGGCACCGTTGGTGTCGGCGTCGTGAAAATCATTCAGCAGCACGCAGAGCTGCTGGAAATGCGCAGCGGACGCGAAATCACGATCACAGCGGTCTCGGCCCGCAGCAAAGACAAAGATCGCGGTGTCGATCTGTCGGGCTACGACTGGGAAGATGATGCTGTGGCGCTAGCCAAGCGTGACGACGTAGATGTCTTCGTCGAATTGATGGGCGGCAGCGAAGGCACCGCCAAGGACGCGACAGAGGCCGCTCTGGCTGCTGGCAAAGACGTTGTCACCGCCAACAAGGCGCTGCTGGCCCTGCATGGTCAGGCCCTTGCCGAAGCGGCAGAGGCCAAGGGCCATGTCATTCGGTTCGAAGCTGCCGTGGCCGGTGGGATCCCCGTTGTCAAAGCGCTGACCGAGGGCCTCGCAGGCAACACCATCACCCGCGTCATGGGTGTGATGAACGGCACCTGCAACTATATCCTGACCCGCATGGAAAGCGCGGGCCTGCCCTATGACGAGGTCTTCGCTGAAGCCGACGCGCTTGGCTATCTGGAAGCCGACCCCAATCTGGATGTCGGTGGCATCGACGCGGGCCACAAACTGGCTCTGCTGTCGTCGATCGCCTATGGCACCCAAGTCAACTTCGACGGGGTAGAGCTTGAAGGTATCGGATCGATCACCATAGAGGATATTCACCAAGCCGCTGACATGGGCTTCCGCATCAAGCTGTTGGGCGTGGCCCAGATGTCTGGTCGCGGGCTTGAACAGCGGATGACACCTTGTCTGGTTCCCGCCAGCAGCCCACTGGGTCAGCTGGAAGGCGGCACAAACATGGTGCTTTTGGAAGGCGACAGCGTTGGTCAGATTGTTCTGCGCGGTGCCGGCGCGGGTGAAGGCCCGACCGCAAGTGCCGTGATGTCTGATATCATGGACATAGCACGCGGGATCCGCGTGTCGACCTTCAGCCTGCCGGCCAAAGCGCTGAAACAGGTGCAAGCCGCCCGCGGTACGGCTGCGGCCCCCTATTACCTTCGGTTCGAACTGGAAGACAAACCGGGCGCGCTGGCCAAAGTGGCCGCTGTGCTGGGCGACGCTGGCATTTCGATCGACCGGATGCGCCAATACCAGCACGAAGACGCCTCTGCGCCTGTTCTGATCGTTACGCACAAAACCACCCGCGACGCGTTGGATCATGCCCGCAAAGGCTTTGCCGATACCGGTGTCGTGGTTGGCGATCCTGTGGCCATTCGTATCGAAGAAGTTTGACCGGCTTGTGTCACACCCAGTTAACCAGCTAGGTGTAGGCGTCAGGCGGACTTAAACAATAGGACACACACATGACCAACAAAGTCGACTTCAACGACCGAATGCTGTCGCTTGGACTGGCGCGCGTTTCTGAAGCCGCCGCTATGGCCTCGGCTAATCTTGTTGGACGTGGTGATGAAAAGGCCGCTGACCAGGCAGCTGTTAACGCAATGCGTGACCAGTTGAACCTGCTGGAAATCGAAGGCGTCGTTGTAATCGGCGAAGGCGAACGTGACGAAGCGCCGATGCTTTATATCGGCGAAGAGGTTGGCACCGGCACCGGTCCCGCCGTGGACATCGCGCTGGACCCGCTGGAAGGCACGACGCTGACAGCCAAGGACATGCCCAACGCCCTGACCGTGATCGCGATGGCCCCACGCGGCACCCTTCTGCATGCGCCTGACGTCTATATGGACAAGCTGGCGATTGGACCGGGCTATCCCAAGGACGTGGTCTCGCTGGACATGAGCCCCAAAGAACGCGTTGAGGCGCTGGCAAAGGCGCAAGGCTGCGACCCGGATGATATCACCGTCTGCATTCTGGAGCGTCCGCGCCACGAAGAGATGCTGGAACAAGTCCGTTCGACCGGTGCGGCTGTCCGCCTGATCACAGACGGCGACGTCGCTGGTGTGATCCACTGCGCCGAAGCAGACATCACCGGTATCGACATGTACATGGGCCAAGGCGGCGCACCCGAGGGTGTTCTGGCGGCTTCGGCACTGAAATGCATGGGTGGTCAGATGTGGGGGCGTCTTGTCTTCCGCAATGATGACGAGCGTGGCCGCGCTGCAAAGGCAGGCATCACCGATCTGGACCGCATCTATTCGCGCGATGATCTTGTGACTGCGGACGTGATTTTTGCCGCCACTGGTGTGACGGATGGATCGGTTGTTTCAGGCATCAAACGCGAACCCACCCACCTGACAACCGAGACCATCTTGATGCGCTCGAAAACCGGGTCGGTGCGGCGCATGATTTACCGCAACCCGGTGAAGTAACCCGGCATGGCAGGTGCCCTGTTGTTGATCGACTTTCAGACCGGTTTCGAAGATCCGGTCTGGGGCGTGCGTAACAACCCAACCGCCGAGGAAAACGCGGCGCGCCTGCTTGCGAATTGGCGCGAGGCGAACCTGCCTGTTGTCCATGTGCGTCACCTTAGTACGACGCCGGGCAGCCCCCTGAACCCAGTTTCCGGCAGCATAGATTTCCTGCCCGCTTTGGCTCCTGACGCGCCTGAAGCGGTGTTCGAAAAATCTGTGAACTCCGCCTTCATCGGCACAGAGCTAGAGCAGCACCTTCGCGACAAAGGGATAACGCAGTTGACCATCTGCGGCCTGACAACGCCACATTGTGTGTCGACCTCTTGTCGGATGGCCGCGAACCTTGGGTTCAAGGTCACCTTGGCCCATGACGCCTGTGCGGCGTTTACGGGAAACGCGGATACGTCCTGGGACAATGGTGCCCCCATGACGGCAGAGGACATTCATCGCAGTGCGGTGTCTCACCTGCACGGCGAATTCGTTCAGGCCCGCGCTGTGCACCAAATTCTGGCGGACCTGCAATGAGCTTTCTAGGCGTCGAATCCTCTGCCACTGGCCGCCGATGGGTCGGCCCCGATGTAGAAACCAACCGTCAGGCCGAAGCGTTGGCCCAAAGCGCTGACATTCCGCCCGCAGTCGCCCAGATTCTGGCGCGACGCGGGGTGACTGCACCCGATGTTCCGGGCTTCCTTGCCCCTGCCCTGCGCGACCTTCTGCCCGATCCGCTGACCCTGCGCGATATGGGCAAGGCGGCCGAACGTTTTGTCGAAGCGCTGCAGGCGCGGGAGAAGATCGCTGTCTTCGCCGATTATGACGTGGACGGAGGCTCTTCTGCCGCGCAGTTGCTGGTCTGGCTTCGTCAGATGGGCCATAACGCGACACTCTATATCCCTGACCGGATCGACGAGGGCTATGGTCCCAATGTGCCTGCCATGCAGGCCCTTGCCGCCGACCACGACCTGATCATCTGCGTCGATTGCGGAACGTTATCGCACGAACCGATTGCTGCGGCGGCCGACGCAGATGTGATCGTTCTGGACCACCACTTGGGTGGCGAAACCCTGCCCCCGGCGCTGGCGGTCGTGAACCCGAACCGGCAGGACGAGACCGGAGACCTTGCTCATCTTTGCGCGGCAGCGGTCGTCTTTCTGATGTTGGTCGAGGTGAACCGTCAGTTGCGCGCCAAAGGAATTAAAGGTCCCGACCTGATGGCGCTTTTGGATCTGGTCGCATTGGCCACTGTTGCCGATGTCGCGCCGCTGATTGGCGTGAATCGGGCACTTGTCCGCCAAGGGCTGAAGGTCATGGCCGGACGGCAACGCGCAGGGCTTGTCGCGCTTGCGGATGTCGCGCGGCTCGACACGGCCCCGACCCCCTACACGCTTGGGTTCGTTTTTGGCCCGCGGGTCAACGCCGGCGGTCGCATTGGCGCGGCGGATCTTGGTGCCCGGTTGCTGTCTACCGATGACCCGTCCGAGGCCGCGGCCTTGGCAGAACGGCTGGACGGTTTGAACAAGGAACGCCGCGAAATTGAAAATGCTGTCCGCGCAGCCGCAATGGATCAGGCCGAAGCCCGCGGGCTGGACGCACCACTGGTCTGGGCCGCTGGTGAAGGGTGGCACCCCGGTGTCGTTGGCATCGTCGCCGCGCGTCTGAAAGAGGCCACCAACCGCCCCGCCGTGGTTATCGGGCTGGACGGGGACGAGGGCAAAGGCTCTGGCCGCTCGATAGCGGGGGTGGACCTAGGCGCCTCGATTCAGAAGGTTGCCGCAGAAGAGCTACTAATCAAAGGCGGCGGCCACAAGATGGCCGCAGGTTTGACCGTGGCCCGCGGCAAACTGGACGCCGCCATGGACCGTTTGTCAGAGCTTCTTGCCAAACAAGGCGCGGGCGAAGCTGGCCCTGCCGACCTGCGGCTTGACGGGTTGCTTATGCCCGGAGCCGCCACGATCGAGTTAATCCAGCAGCTGGAATCCGCCGGACCTTTTGGTGCAGGCGCCCCTGCCCCGCGATTTGCCTTTCCAGACTGCGCGATCTCTTTTGCGAAGCGCGTCGGAGAAACCCACCTAAAGCTGACAATCAGCGACGGGCTTCAGGCCCGTATGGATGCAATTTGCTTCGGCGCCTTCGATACAGCGCTTGGCCAAATGCTGCTGCAACATGGGGGCGCGCGCTTTCATGTTGCGGGTAAACTAGAGGTAAATTCATGGGGTGGTCGCCAGCGTGTGCAGCTGCGTTTGGACGACGCTGCGCCTGCATGAATTTTTTCGTGAAAAAATCTCAAAAAGCTCTTGCGCCCCCCCGCGGCTTTACATAAATACCCCCTCACAGCACAGGCTGCTCCGTTCGTCTATCGGTTAGGACGCCAGGTTTTCAACCTGGAAAGAGGGGTTCGATTCCCCTACGGAGTACCACCTTCCCCCACTTAAAATATGGCTTAAGAACCCTTCAGTAGGCCAAGTGCGCTTGATGCTCGCCTAGTCGACTGCGTAAATTCAATCCGAGGGTTCAAGCCAAATTGCGACATTCCGAATAGGCCGGATTCTCAGCTTACCGAAGCCACTCGCGCGCCCGCCCATTTACCGTTGGCCATCAGATCGGCGACGACATCCTGCAAAACCTCTGTCACCGCTGATTGCGCGCGGGTGACCGGGCGATTGGTGGGTTGGATCAGATGCGCCCTACGCCAAAGGCCCGGATCGGCGATCTGGCTGGTGCGAATAGTCCCGGAAAGGGTTTCAGCCTGAACCGCATAGGTCGGTAGGATCGACGGACCGAACCCCTCGGCCACAAGGCTTTTGATATTGGCATAAGAGTCGATCTCGATCGCAACTTCGGGCGCGAACCCAAGTCTGCGCATTTGATCCTCGATCAACTCGCGCAAGCCATGCCCCCGGCTTGGCAGAACCATCGCCACACCCTTTAACGCTTTCAGGGCAACCTTGGCAGGGTTGTCGGCCTCTTGCCCCCACAGGACCACCAACTCCTCTTCCAGCAAGACATCCGACCGGAACCCTTTCTCATCCAGTGCGTGGTACAGGATCGACAGGTCGATCCGATCCTCGACCATCCAACCTGCGATGAACCCGCTCATCGCCTCGGCGATATTGATGGTAATGTTCGGGTACCTTTCCCGAACCGCATGGATCAGCGGCAAAGAAACCAGAGAGCTGACCGTTCCCGGCAAACCGACCCGCACCACCCCTGAGGGATCCGATTCCAACGTGCGAATGTCATCCTCTGTTCTGGCCATCTCGTCCAGAATTCGCCTGGCGCGTTCGACCAACAACCGCCCCGCTTCGGTCGGAACCACGCCGGTCCGGTTGCGCAGCATCAATTGCGTTCCAAGGTTTTCTTCCAGCGTGCGCAGGTGCATCGACAACGCCGGTTGTGCCACGTTAAGCACCTGCGATGCCCGCGTGATCGAACCTTGTTCGGCGATCTCCAAGAAATAGCGCAGCTGTCTGGTATCGAGTGTCATGGCATATAATCCCTGTATGGGAACTATCAGAAACATATATTTGTCAAATGGCAAGCCACACCACTAGGATTGGTGGAATTCGCAAACCGAAAGCCTGCCCTATGAACTTTCTGACCGATGACTATCGGGATATCCGCGACGGCGTGAAAGCGCTGTGCGCACAGTTTCCTGCCGAATATCACCGCAAGGTGGATGAAGAAAAAGCCTACCCCGATGCTTTCGTCGATGCGCTGACCCAAGAGGGCTGGATGGCCGCGCTGATCCCCGAAGAATACGGCGGATCTGGTCTTGGTCTGATCGAAGCCAGTGTCATCATGGAAGAGATCAACCGGGCGGGCGGTAACTCTGGCGCGTGCCACGGGCAGATGTACAACATGAACACGCTGGTGCGGCATGGCTCGGAAGAGCAGCGGCAGAAATTCCTGCCCAAAATCGCGGCCGGCGAACTGCGCATTCAGTCGATGGGCGTGACAGAGCCCACCACTGGCACCGATACAACCAAGATCAAGACCACCGCTGTCAAGAAAGACGGGCGCTATGTAATCAACGGTCAAAAGGTCTGGATCAGCCGGGTCCAACACTCGGATTACATGATCCTTTTGGCGCGGACCACGCCGCTGGCAGAGGTAAAGAAGAAATCCGAAGGGCTGTCGATCTTCCTTGTCGATATCAAAGAGGCCATGAAATCGGGCATGACGGTGCAACCGATCCCGAACATGGTCAACCACGAAACCAACGAGCTGTTCTTCGACAACCTTGAAATCCCGGAAGAGAACCTGATCGGGGAAGAGGGCAAGGGCTTCACATACATCCTGACCGGCCTGAATGCCGAACGCGCGCTGATCGCTGCGGAATGTATCGGCGACGGTTATTGGTTCACCGACAAGGTCACCGCCTATGTCAGCGAACGTCAGGTCTTTGGCCGCCCCATCGGCATGAACCAAGGCGTGCAATTCCCAATCGCCGAGGCCTTTATCGAGGTCGAGGCCGCCAACCTGATGCGCTATAAGGCCTGCGCCCTATACGACGCGGGCCAGCCCTGCGGGGCCGAGGCGAATATGGCAAAATATCTTGCTGCGAAAGCAAGCTGGGAAGCCGCCAACGCCTGTATTCAGTTCCACGGCGGGTTTGGGTTTGCCAATGAATACGACGTGGAACGCAAGTTCCGAGAAACGCGCCTGTATCAGGTCGCGCCGATTTCGACCAACCTGATCCTGTCCTTTGTCGCCGAGCATGTGCTTGGCATGCCGAGGTCGTTCTGATGCGCCCGCTCGAAGGACTGGAAGTCGTCGCCATTGAACAAGCCGTGGCAGGGCCAATTGCCTCGTGCCGGTTGGCGGATGCCGGGGCGCATGTCACCAAGGTCGAACGACCCGAAGGCGACTTTGCCAGAGGCTATGACGACGTGGCCAAGGGGCAGGCCAGCTATTTCGTCTGGCTGAACCGGGGTAAAGAAACCGTGACGCTGGACCTGACATCAGACGCAGGCAAGGCGGCGCTGGCTGATCTGATCGCCAAGGCGGACGTACTGATCCAGAACCTGAAACCCGGCTCGCTGGCGCGGCTAGGGTTTGATCTTGACCGATTGCACGCCGAGAACCCGCGCCTGATTTCCTGCTCTATTTCGGGTTATGGCGAGGGCGGGCCTTTGGCGAACCGCAAGGCTTATGACCTATTGATACAGGCCGAAAGCGGGCTGTGTTCAGTCACGGGCGGCCCCACCGAACCTGCGCGCGTGGGCACTTCGGTCGTGGATATCGCCACCGGCTCGACCGCTTACGAGGCGATCTTGGAGGCAATCATCGGACGCGGTGTGTCGGGCAAGGGCGCGCGAATTTCTGTTTCGATGTTCGACGTAATGGCCGAGTGGCTGACCGTACCGCTTTTGAACCACGAAGGCGGCAAAAGCCCCAAACGTGTGGGTCTCGCCCACCCGTCCATCGCCCCATACGGTGTGTTCCAGCCGAAATCTGGCGCGCCGATCCTGATCTCGATCCAATCGGACCGCGAATGGCGCATGCTGGCCAAGCACTTTCTCGAAGATGAAAGCCTTGCTACCGAGCCACGATTTGCCACCAACGTGGCGCGGGTACAGAACCGGGCTGAGACCGACGCCCTTGTCGGCGCCGCCTTTGCCAAACATGCCTCGGAAGAGGCTGTCGCGCGTCTTGATGCCGCCAATATCGCGTTGGCCCAGGTCAACGATATGGCGGGCCTGTCTGCCCACCCGCACCTGCGCCGCATCACCGTTGACAGCCCCAATGGCTCGGTCAGCTTCCCTGCCCCCGGCGCGCAATTCGAGGGCCAGCCGCGTAGCTATGGCCCTGTCCCAGCCCTTAAACCACTGGAACCCTAATCCATGGATATTGATATCGAGCACCTGCGCTCTTGGATCGGCAACACCGAGTCCGACAGCGAAATCCTAAGCCAAACCACCGTGCGCCAGTTCGCGGCAACCTTTGACCGCGACTGGCCCAGCGCTCCGGGGGACGAGGCCCCACTTCTGATCCATTTGTGCCTTGCCCAACCCATCGCCCCCATGTCGGCGCTTGGCCGCGATGGTCACCCCGCGCTTGGAGGATTTCTTCCACCTGTGCCCCTACCCAGACGGATGTGGGCGGGGGGAGCGTTTGAGTTTCACGGCCCGATCCGGGTTGGTGAGACCGTGACGCGCAACTCTACCATCAAGGACGTGACGCTGAAGCAGGGGCGCACCGGCGCATTGTGTTTCGTCACCGTAGAGCACCAAGTGGCCAGCAACGGACGCGCCGTTCTGACGGAACGACAGGACATCGTCTATCGTGACATGACCCCGGCACCCAAACCCAAGGCGGAACCAGTGGCCGCCGCCGAAGGGGGCCATCGCAAGGTAATCGACCCGACGCCAACGCTTCTGTTCCGCTACTCTGCGCTGACCTTCAACGGGCACCGTATCCACTATGACAAGGCCTTCTGCACCGGAACCGAAGGCTATCCCGGCCTCGTGGTGCATGGTCCGATGCAGGCGACAATGCTTTGCCAACTGGCGGCTGATATCGGGGGCAAATCCCCAGCCAAATTTAGCTTCCGCAGCCTGTCTCCGCTTTTCGATAATACCGAAATGACACTGAATGCCCGCGAGGACGGCGACGCGCTGATCCTTTGGACTGCGCGTCCCGGTGGCCCCATCGCGATGGAAGCCCGCGCAGAGTGGTAGCGTCCACCGAGCCAAACACGTTTGAACAATCATCGACGAGGGCCAGAAAAGGTCCTCGTCGCTAATTAGACCTGCATAGGCAGGGAGCCACTAGATTGGTTTCGGTCAGGCCATCGACTTCACCCCACTGAAACACCTCGAATTGCAGCTTTCTGTCGTGTTAACCTGTTCGCACTCGCTACGGAGGTCGAACATGTCAAACTTCGCTTTCTGGCTCATCCAAGTTCCGGGCTGGTTGCTTTTTGCCTATCTGGCGGCGGCACAATGTACGGCGGCAGTGAACTACTCATTGGGCGTGCGGATGGGAACGCAAGAGCCAGCCGATCAGATCACCGAAGTCGGCGTTGCGTTCTTCAAAGGCTATGCTGGCGCTGATCTCGTTTTCTATACACCGTTGCTTGGCATCGGACTTGCCGGGCACTTGTTTGCATCATCTTGGGCTGGGGTCGCTCTGGGCGCCGCGCTTGGGGTGACCGTCTACTGGCCGATAGCCTGTTTATGGACGGTCAAGGTCGCGCGGGGTGCCGAAGGCTGGGATCTGCCCAAGGAAGGGCAATATTGGATCGTGCTGCCGCTAATTGCAGGCTGGGGTGCTCTTGGCCTTATCCTTCTTTTGATTGGACAGTGAAAGATGACCAGCGAAACGATGAAGGCTGTCATCTGCGAGCGCTACGGCTCTCCGGACGTTCTTGAAATTCGGACCGTCCCGCGCCCCGTTCCGGCGAAAGGAGAAGTTCGCGTGAAGGTTTGCGCCTCTACGGTGAACCGCACCGACACTGCGACACTTCGGGCCCATCCGTTTTTCGCGCGCGCGATGACCGGCTTGATACGACCGAAGATGCAGATTTTGGGAATGGATTTCGCCGGTGAGATTGACATGCTGGGTGACGGTGTGACCACCTTCGCCATAGGGGATCGGGTGTTCGGAATGTCGCCCGACATGTTCGGGGCCCATGCCGAATACCTGTGTTTGCCAGCAAATGGCGCAATCGCGAAGATTCCAGAAAACTTACCATTCCATCAGGCCGTGGTCGGGGAAGGCGCGTGGTACGCCAACGGAACCACGCAGGTCCTTTCCGAGGGCCAGCGTTGCCTGATTTACGGCGCATCCGGGGCAATTGGTACGGCGGCAGTACAACTTGCCAAGGCGCAAGGCGCCTACGTGGTCACCGTTGTCGGCACTCGGCACATGGATTTGGCGGCAGCGCTCGGTGCCGATCGTGTGGTGAACTATGAAACTCAGGATTTCACTGCATTGGGAGAAACCTTTGACCTTGTTTTCGATGCGGTTGGTAAAACGTCGTTCTTCGAATGCCGCCCCTTGTTGGCTAAGGATGGAATATTCTCAGCCACGGACTTGGGCCCCGGCTGGTCCAACATAATTCTTGGTTCATTCTATGGAGCAACCGGAAGCAAGCGTGTCCGCGTGCCTTTCCCTGAAGGCGCACCCGGGTTCATTCAAAAGCTTGCCAATCTGATGTCCCAAGGCAAGTTCCAAGGCGTCTTCGATCGGCGGTATCCGATGGACAAGATCACCGACGCCTTCCGCTATGTCGAAAAGGGACAGAAGACCGGCATCGTCGTGGTGGACGTTTGTTGAGAGACACCCAGGGGCACCATAATATCTAACGGTCGCCTTCGGAACCGTTGGATAGGGGTCGCGATTGCCCCCGCAGTTCAGACCTGTCGCGCCTTACGGCTTGATTACAATTTTACCCTTAACTTCGCCCAACCCAGTCCGACGCAGCGCATCCGGGACCGAAGACAGCGGCAGGACTGCCTCGAGATGCGGCGCTATCTTACCGTCAACCGCCGCTTGCGCAACGCGCTGTGTCAGGTCCCGACCGCTTGGTACCAAGAGCATGCCGATTGATTTCTTGGCGGGACGAAAAAGCCTCCCTCCGAGCACCAATGACAGCAGCACACTGACCGGTCCACCCAACGCCCGGTAGACACCTCCCGGCGCTAGGCAACCTGCTATCCGAAACGGGCCGCGTGTCGCGACCATGTCCAGAATTCGGGTCCACTTACGGCCCGATCTTGCGAAATCCTGCACCCGGTAGTCGATGATCTCGTCTGCACCCAGCTCTTTCAACCAAGCAATCTTGCCCGCGTTGTCTACCACAGTGACATGGGCGCCTGCGGCCTTGGCCAGTTGCAGCGCCATCGTGCCTGATCCCCCGCCCGCACCGTTGATCAAAAGCGTGTCGTCGGGCGACAGCCCTTCGGTGCCGGTCAAAGCAATTCCACCGGCCTGAGGCAAACACGCAGCGATATCATCTGACAGGCCTTCGGGTACTTTGATCATCTCGGCCTCGGCAACACAGGCGAATTCGGCAAATCCGCCCCGCACCATCACAAGATCACCCATGACCCTGTCGCCGATCTGAAAGTCAGACGCCCCCGCGCCAAGCTTGTCGACGATCCCGACGATGTCAGATCCGAGAATGGGGTTCTTGGGGCGGAAAAATCCGCCGACAAGCCGCGCATATAGAGGGGCGCCAACAAGGTATTCCCAGTCAGACAGGTTGACCCCACAGGCCAGGACCTTCACGCGGATCTGGGATGCATCTGGTTCAGGTATCGGTACGTCTGCAAGACGCAGGTTTTCCGGTCCTCCGTAACTGTCTTGAACAATTGCCTTCATTGAAACGCCTCACTTCGTACGGGCGACTGTGGCGGGACCTAGTCTGCAGAGTCCTATTCGGTTCAGGTTACTATACTTCGTTTGAAGCTACGCGACTTACTGAACTTTCCCGCCCAAAACTCCTAGAAAGCTACAATATCTGTCTTCAGCATAAATTGATCTCGGTCAGCGCGAGGCTTGATAATCTTTGCTACGAACCTGTCATTGAAGTCATCCATTTAAAGGATTGAACTATGGCACAGGAAGAAATTTACGAGAAAGCCAGACAGCGAGCCGAAGCAAAATACGGCTTCTTCGTTCATGCAGTGGTCTATGTCGCCGTGATGTTGCTGCTACTGATCATCAACTTGCTCACATCGTCTGGATACCTCTGGTTCATTTGGCCTTTGCTGGGTTGGGGCCTTGCACTCACAATACACGGGGCACGCGTGTTCCTGTTGGGTGACAGAAACGCAATCGTCGACGCATTGACGGAACGAGAGTTGCGGCACACCAAAACTGACCAGCAGCAATAGTGAAAGAGGCCGCTGGAATGCCAAATCGTGATTTCGACATCGTGCTCTGGGGCGCGACCGGGGCAACCGGCCGCCGCGCGGCGCACCATCTTGCAAGGCGGTGCGGGGAAAGCGGGCTTCGTCTAGCCATTGGCGGTCGAAACCGTCAGAAATTGGAAGACGTTCGAACGAACCTTCCCGGTGCGGATGGCAAGATCGGTATCCTTGTCGGTGACAGCCTTGATCCCGCGTCCATGCAGGACGTCGCCGCTAAGGCTCGTGTTGTGGTATCCACGGTCGGCCCGTTTGCCCTTTATGGAAGTAATCTTGTCGAAGCCTGTGCGCAGAATGGCACCCATTACTGCGACTTGACGGCAGAGCCGCAATGGATGCGGGCGATGATAGATGCCCACGACAAGCGTGCCCGGGAGACCGGGGCTCGGATCGTCCACTCTTGCGGACATGACTCAATCCCTTCGGATTTGGGCGTTCAGTTCCTTCAAGAGGCTGCGGCTGAGCGTTACGGAGTGCCCTGCAACCGCATAGCCACCCGCGTGACGCGGATGAAAGGTGGCTTTAGCGGAGGCACCGCCGCAAGCTTTCTGAACGCGATGCGGCTTCGCGACACGGATCCTGATTTCTCTGCACTCTCGCTTGATCCCTATGCGCTTTGCCCCGAAGACGAGCGAGATGGTCCAGATGGCCCAGACCGGATGATGCCGATCCAGATCACATGGGATGCAGACCTTAAGGCCTGGACCAAACCCTATTTCATGGGGCCGATGAACTCCAAAGTCGTTCGGCGGACCAATGCGATCATGGCGTACCCTTATGGCCGGGACTTCCGATACGAGGAAACAGGCCTGACCCGTGGCGGTATCGGTGGCTGGTTTTCGGCGATGGGTAGCACCCTGTTTGGTCGGTTGTTCCTGATCGCAATGGCCAACCCTGCGACCCGCGGTTTTCTTAAGCGCAAAGTCCTGCCAAAATCCGGCGAAGGACCCAGCAAAGAAGTTCGCGAATCCGGATCATATGAAATCGTTCTTGTTGGAGAAGTGCCCGATGGGAACATCTTGAAGGCGCGCATTACCGGGAAAGGCGACCCCGGAGTACGCTCGACCACGATGATGCTGACCGAAGCGGCCCTGTGCCTTGCCGAAGACGCCGATAAGATCGCGGTAGCAGGTGGTTTCTGGACCCCGGCTTCTGCGATGGGAGCCCTACTGCGTGACCGGATCACCACCCATGCTGGGATGAGTTTTGAGCTGATCGACAGCCAGTAAGGACGACATCTAGGCGCGAAACTTGAAGCTTATCCTTGGAATTGGCGGAACACTTTAGGGTCGATGCTGGCAGCGGCTAACATACCACCCCAAAGCGCCCCCGGGACACCGGGGCTCGCAACATCCTGACCGGCTAGATAAAGCCCCGGAACCGGCGTCTTGGCCCTTAGCGCATCGCACATCATACGCTCTGGTGTGACATCCAACCCGTAAAAGGCCCCTTCGCGATGCCCTGTGAAACTGACGGTCGATAACGGTGTCGCCAAGTCCTTGTACACCACAAGCTTTGCAAGGTCAGGGAAGTGTCGTTCGAACTCGGCCATCAAGGTTTTCTCTGCCCGGCGCTTGAAGTCAGCATAGTCATCACCTCGTGTCCCCGCAGGCTGATCTGCCCAACCGGCAACCGTCGACCAGTCCGCCCAGACAAGCAATTGCGCCGTGTGTTTCTGGCGTGGGCCGGGGTCATACGATGGGTCCTTCAGCGACCCGAACGACACCGTCATGTGTGGGGGCCTGCCATCGGGCACATCTGTCCAGATGACGTCGACGTCTCCGGTCGGATAAATCCAGTGGTTCGCTTTGGTCGCTCCGGCAGCCTCGACATCGCCTTCAAGACCAAGGAACATCGTAAAGTGGGCAATGCTTGACGGTAAGGCACGGATTTCTGAGGCCCAGTCTTCGTGGCCGATGTCGTCGTTCAGCAAATTGTCGAGCGTCTCCCGCGCACCGATGTCAGAAACAACGACCTTTGAACGGATCTCCTCGCCATCGCTGGTTCGAACACCTACGACCCGCCCCTCTTCAAGAAGCAAGCCGCTCACACGGACACCGCCTCGTGTTTCTCCGCCGTTTTTGGTGACCGTGGGTAGGATGTGTTTGGCGAAGGCCCCACTTCCCCCCACAGGGTACCAAGACCCACTGTAAAGATAGTACCCGGCGATCAGGGCGTGCATCGCGAAGCTGGCCTTGCTTGGGCGCCCGCCGTGGTCGCCCCACTGGGACGCCAAGACCGCTGCAAGCTCTGGGTCGTCGGTGATCTCGTCAATCACCTCGCGTGTCGTCCTTGCCATCCACTTAGAGATCGCCCTGCGGTTCCACCAGTCCATCACATCGCCGGCAATCTCTGGCATCGCACGGGTGGGGAACATCTTCATTGCGGCGTCCCGCCCCTCACGCATTGCGTGGGTCCAAGCTTCAATCGCTTTGGCCTGATCCGGGAAGCGATCCTTCAGGTCCATCTCTTGTGCTTCATAGGGTCGTGAAAGCGACAAAGGTTTCGAGGATCCAATATGCACCGTGTCATAAATGGACCCCAAGGAAACGAACTCCATCGGCGTATCGCACAACCAATCCACCAATGCGCGCTCGCGGTCGCCCGGCGCCATGTGCCCCAAGTAGTGAAGGCCGACATCCCAGGTAAATCCATCCCGAAAGAAACTGTGTGTAAGCCCGCCTAAGGTTTGGTGCTGTTCAAGAAGTAAAACCTTGTGCCCGACCTGGCTAAGCGCCGCAGCGGCTGCCATGCCACCAATACCTGATCCAACGACAATGGCATCCCAGTGATTGGTTTCTGTATTGGTCATTCTACAAAGCCCCCTAGACCTGATGGTTTGCCCGTCCACAATTCAGCGCTTGGACAGATGTAATCAATTCATCCAATTCGAAATCCGACTGTGCCGTCGCAATCAAAACGTAGCCGGAGAGAAACCTCTTCTCGGCTTTTTCGGTAGCACGCTAGGACATGAGTGTAATTGATGTGCCTCAACGCATTCCTGAATTCTGCAGGAAGGCCGCCGCCATTGAAGAGTCGCGGCAAGCAATCGGCACCGATAAGATTGCCGTGGGCGAGGTGGCGCCCACTGGGCTGTTTTACAGGCTTTGGTCAGTTAACGATCGCAAAGCCGCTTCATACGCGCAGGGTTAGGATGTTCGTCAGCGACCCAAGCGATACGCGCCCATACACAGGCCAACAGCGTGTCGATGGTTTGCTGCATGAACCCATGCGCAAGGATCGAAGCGTCTGGCGCCTCTTGCAATTGCTGGCGCGAGGCCTTCCACTCCGTCAAAGCGTTCTCGATCCGCGTACCTGGGTGGCTGGCAAGTTCTGCTTCCACAAACGCGGCAAACGCATCCCCCGGATGACCCGGCGCCAAACGTGTTGCCAGTACTCTTTCATGAATACCATTCGCGCCTTCGTAGATCGCCGTAATACGGCAGTCGCGATAGGTCTGCTCCAGCCGGTATTCCTTTAGGTACCCGTAGCCGCCAAGAACCTGCATCCCCAGCTCTGCACCGCGCATTCCGGCTTCGGTGCAAAAAACCTTGGCCACCGGCGTCAGGAAGTCCACCAGTTCGCTGTTTCCCCCCTGCTCCATCAGAACGAACGCAAGGTGAGAGATCGCGCGACCTCCGACCGCCAGCCGATCAATCTCGGTCAGCATACGGCGCACGTCGGCGTGTCCGTCCAAGGTGATTGGTGCGCCGTCCGGTCCGCGTCCCTGCGTGCGCTCGGCGGCATAGGCGCTGGCGATGTCGCAGGCGCGGGCCGCATGGGCCACACCTTGCAACGCTACATCGGCGCGCGCGTGGTTCATCATGGTGAACATGGCGGCGAGGCCTTTGCCTTCCTCGCCGATCAACTCGGCCTCGGCACCGTCAAATGCCATCTGGCAGGTCGGCGAGGCGTGAAGGCCCATTTTCTCTTCGATCCGAGTAATGGTCACCGAATTGCGGCTGCCATCAGTCCGGGTGCAAGGGCACAGAAACAAGGACAAGCCTTTGATCCCGTCGTCCGAGGTGCGGGCCAGAACCAAATGCAGGATCCGCTCGCTCAAATCCTGGTCACCGCCCGAGATGAAAATCTTCTCGCCAGTGATAGACCAGCCCTTTTTCGAGGGTTCCGCCTTACAGCGCACGCGGCTTAGATCAGACCCCGCTCCGGGTTCTGTCAGACACATGGTGGCCAGCGTTTCACCCGAGGTCAAAGGCGGGATGTAACGTGCTTTCTGGTCGTCTGTTCCGAAGCGCAAGATGGTTCGCACCGCCCCCGGCACCAGCCCGGTCACCATCTGCAGGCTATGGTTGGCCCCTGAAAAGACCTCGGACGTGATCGCATGAATCAGCCCACCCATTCCCTGCCCACCGTACTCTTCGGGCACGGTAAGCGACGGCCACCCCTGTTCAGCATAGGCGCGATACACTTCGGCGAACCCATCCGGCATCGACACGCGTCCGTTTTCCAGCCGGCACCCCTGCAAGTCACCCGGCTCGTCCAACGGGGCGATTTCCCCTTCCGCAAAGGCAGCGAAATGGCCGCCGATCTCTGCCGCAAACTCGGCATCCCAAGTGGCAAGCCCATTGGCGCCAGCCACATGGTTCAAGGAAAAGAGGATGTCCTCTATCGGAGCCTGAAACGGTTTCATGATCAGTCCACTTTGTAGAAGGCGACCTCAACGGCCGAGGCGCGGCGAATACCGGCGCTGACAAAAATGGTGTGGTTCACCCAGTCATAGCGCGGGTCGCCGGTTTCCAGGCGCGCAGCCGTTCGCATGTAATATTGCGACGGGTCGACGTCTTCGCCTTTGGCAAGTCGCGCGATGACGTCTGGCGGCCCGTGTCGCGTACCGGCGTTGACGATCTCGATCACTGCGCCGTCCTCGGTTTCAACCGCATAGCGCGTGTCCAGATGCGCAGCACCATCGGCATGAATCGTCTGCCAGTCGGCGCCAAGGTCCAGAACCTCGCCGACAAGATCAGGCCCCAAAGCCCGACCACCGATAATCGGGATAATCCGACGCAGACCCGCCCTGCCCTTTCCCAGTTCGATCGGCGCCGAAAGCTCGATCGACAAGGTGAAGGAATGCGTTAGTGATGGAACTGGAACCTGCATCTTATGCGAACCCCAGCAGACGGGCAGCATTACCCTTGATGATGTCTTCACGCAGCTCGTCCTTGATGTCGATCTTCTCGAAATCCGACAGCCAGCGTTCGGGGGAGATCATCGGCCAGTCCGACCCGAACAGGACCTTCTTTTTCAGGATCGAGTTGCAGTACCGGACAAGGATCGGCGGGAAGTACTTCGGCGACCAACCCGACAGGTCGATATAAACGTTGGGCTTGTGCTGAGCGACTGCCAAGGCCTCTTCCTGCCACGGGAACGACGGGTGGGCGAGGACGATGTTCATCTCGGGGAAGTCCACGGCAACATCATCCATATACATCGGGTTAGAGTACTTCAGGCGCATCCCATTGCCACCCGGCATGCCCGACCCGACGCCTGTCTGACCTGTGTGGAACAAGGCGATACAACCATGTTCGGCAAGCACCTCGTAGAACGGGTAAGCCATCCGGTCATTGGCAAAGAAACCCTGCATTGTCGGGTGAAACTTGAACCCTTTAATACCGTAATCTTCGATCAGTCTGCGCGCTTCGCGGACCGCCATCTTGCCCTTCCATGGGTCGATCGAAGCAAACGGGATCAGGATGTCATCATTGCGTTTGACCTGCTCGATCACTTCGTCGTTCGAGAAACGGCGATAGCCGGTCTCGCGCTCGGCATCGACGGGGAAGATCACAGCGGCAACATTCTGTTCCCGGAAGTGCGCAGCGGTCTGGTCAATCGTCGGCTGGACCACCTTGGCGCCGAAGTATTTCGCCATATGGGCCTGCAGGTCGTCATAGCCATCGTCACTATGACAGCCGCAGGGCTCTTCAGCGTGGGTATGGATGTCGATCGCACGGACCTTTGAGATATCTACCATGTCTTGGTTTCCTTTTAGATCGTCACAACTGCAGGGTCGGCGTCGTCATACAACCGATCCAACAGGTCTTTGCGGCGCGTCAGCACCTTGCGGAAGTTCAGGTTGCCCTTGGCGGTGATTTCGCCCTCGGGCAGAGAGGCGGGCTCGCTCAGCACAATGGCGCGAGAGATCTTTGTCGAACTGCCCGAGATTTCACGGGCACGTTCGGCGAGACGGCGGTGAATTTCGCCATGCAACAGCTTGCAGCGGAACGCACCGTTGTCGTCGGTCAGCTCGAAACCTTCGCGCTCCAGTTCCCCCTTATCCGGGAAAACCATGACGCCAATCTGGTTGCGGTCGGCCCCGGTAATGACAAGGTCCGAGGCAAGCGGCGCAAGACATGCCAACATGTCCAGACGCAACTGCGCCGCGCGAACCCAGGTTCCGGTGAGCAGCTTGAAGTCCTCAGAGATACGTCCGTCGAACTTCAATCCCTTGCTCACGTCATCAGGGTCGACAAACACCATCGCATCGCCGGTGATGAAATAGCCCTCTTCGTCAAAGGCTTCCTTGGTCTTTTCCGGCTCTTCGAAGTAGCCCGGAGTGATATTCGGACCTTTCACCCGAACCTCGCAGCGCATTTCGTCATCCGGGATCAGCTTGGCGGTGACCCCGTTCAGCGGCACGCCCACGACACCGGATCGGTCAATCGGTTCCTGCTGCATCATCGTAGCGGGGGCGGTCTCGGTCAGGCCCCAAGACGAGGTCATCAGGGGGACCTCGCCTTTCACATCCATCGCCATCTGCTGGAAACCCTGCCAGACATCCTGCGGCAGCGATGCGCCCGCGTAGAAAATCAGATCAAGATCCGCGAAGAACCGCTGTCGCAGCTCTGCGTCTGACTTCAGCGCGCCCAAGAGCATGCCAAAACCAACGGGAACGTTGAAACACAGCGTGCCGGTGATCATCGACAAGTTTTCCACTGTCCGATCAAACAGGCCTTTCACGGGCTTGCCATCGTCAATGTAGAAGCTTCCACCGTTGGCGAGCATCATGTTGAAATTATGCGACCCCCCGAAAACGTGGTTCCACGGCAGCCAGTCGACAAGCCGAGGCGGACGGGTTCGCAGGAACGGCATGGCGTCAGCCAATTGTGTCTGGTTCACGCACATCATGCGTTGCGTGGTCAGAACACCTTTGGGCGCCGATGTAGAGCCACTGGTCATCAGGATCTTTGCGACCGTGTCAGGGGTGACTTGCGCATGGTCAGTGTCCAGGTCAACGCTGGCATCCCCTTTCAACAGATCGTCAAACGGAGTGACACATTGGTTTTGGCCGGGACGGCTTGCGACGACTTCGATCCCGCTCAAGGCGTCAAGCGCCAAGGCCTCAGCATATTGGTTGGCATCCACAACATAGGCCATCTTTGGGCGTACCAGCTCTATCGCATGCTGCAACCGTCCATGCGCGCCGTGGATCAATGAATACTGCTCGGCCACGGGGACGGTCGGAACCCCGACATATTGCGCGGCCAGCGACAGAAGCCCGTGGTCGACGCCGTTGCCTGACATGATGATAATCGGTGTGTCCGGGCCCATTCCCCTTCCAAGAAGTGACGACGCAATGGCCCGCACCTTCTGCAACGTGGCCTGATAGGATTCTTCGCGCCACCCGGCCCCACTGCGTTCAGCAATGAAAACCCGTTCAGGGGCCTCTTCCGCCCAACGATGCAACCACTCTCCGGTGTTCTTTGCAACCGGCCCAAGGGCATGGTTCGACCGCAGCAGGATGGTCCCATCCGCGCGGTCCTCTCGCGAGACGGAATGCGGGCAAAACTCAGAGGTCTGTTTCATGATCTATCCCTCACCAAAGCTTCGCTCGACGATTTTCATCGCCGCGATCACGATTGCGCGCGTGTCTTGATCCAGCCCGGTCAAAAGACGCTCTTCATGGGCTGTCACGGCTGCGACGGCCCTGTCGTATAGCTGCCGACCGGCCAACGTCGCCTTGAGAGCGTAGGCCCGCCGGTCGGTCGGCACGCGGTCACGAACGATCAGCTCGCGCCGTTCCAACTCGTCGATGATCACGACAAGATTGGGTCGTTCGATGTCCATCGCCTCGGCAAGCTGTGATTGGCGCAGGCCGGGGTTGTCCACGATCAGGACCAGCGCGGTGTAGGTCAGCATGCGCAGGTCGAAGGGCTTCAGCGTTTGCGTCAGATCCGACTGGATCACATTGAAGGCACGCTTCATGTGGTAGCCTAGGAAATTGCGCAGCGTCGCATCGCTGACATGGGCAACGTCAGAGGGTGACGATCTTTTGGGTGCCGGCTTTTTCATTGGATCACCGGAACACTGGGGCACGTTTTTCAAGGAAAGCTTTCAAGCCCTCCTCGGCATCGGGCGTGGTTTGTGACAGGGCGGCTGCAAGCGACTCTGTAAACAAGCCATCGGCCTGCGACATGTCATTGATCCGGGCAATCGACTGCACCATCAGATAGTTCGACATTGGCGCATTACGCGAAATCTTACCTGCCAGTTTCTGGGCAAGATCTTGTGCCTCTCCTTCGCCTACCGAGTAATGCGTCAGGCCAAGCGAAAGCCCTTCGTCGGCGGAATATTTACGGCCAGTCAGCATCATCTCTGTCATCCGGTCCGCACCAAGAAGTCGGCCCACGCGCGCTGTGGCACCGCCGCCGACAAAAATTCCACGACGCCCTTCGGGAAGCTGGAAGATGGTCGAAGGCTCTGCAATCCGCACATGGGTCGACGCCGCAAGCTCTAGTCCGCCGCCAATGACCGCGCCGAACATGGCTGAGACGGTGATCAATCCACCGAACTGGATTTGCTCCATCACCCGGTGCCAATGGCGCGAGTGATACAGGTTTTCCTCGGCCGAGCGGTGGACGTGCTCTGATAGATCAAGGCCCGAGCAAAAATGCCCCTCGATCCCGGTCAGAATGACAACCCGGACGTCCTTTGGCGGATTGAAATAAAACGTCTCCAGCGCTTCCAGAAGCTCTTCGCACATGGCGTTGCGCTTACCCGGGCGGTTCATGGTCAGGGTGGCGATGCTGCCAGCGACTTGAATGTCGAGAATGGAGTCGGTCATTTGTCAGCTCCTTATTAGCGTGGGGGCAGGCGCACTGCGCCGTCCAGCCGGATGGTTGTACCGTTCAGGAATGGGTTCGCGACGATTTGCTCGGCCAGCAGGGCGTATTCCTGCGGCTCGCCCAATCTGGCAGGGAACGGGATATTGGCCGTGATCTTGGCGGCTACCTCTTCGGGCAGACCTTCCATCATCGGGGTGTGGAACAAGCCGGGTGCGATCGCCATGACGCGGATACCAAGCTGTGCAAACTCTCGGGCTGCGGGCAAGCACATAGAGGCGATAGCACCTTTTGAGGCCGCATAAGCCGCCTGCCCCAGCTGGCCATCCTGCCATGCAACAGACGCTGTGTTGATGATCACACCGCGCTCGCCATCGGTCTGGGGCTCCAACTCGGCCATGCGCTTGGCCGCATGGCTCATGACGTTGTACGTGCCGTACAGGTTAACCTTCAGGGTCTTGTCGAAAACATCGAAAGACAGTTTGCCTTCTCGGCCCACGATGCGCGCGGCCATGCCGACACCTGCGCAACTGATGGCGATGCGCGGGGCACTGCCAAACTGGCTTTCAGCCTCGTCAAAGGCCGCGCTTACGGCGGCTTCGTCGCTGACGTCCGCCTGAACCGCCACGGCACCAATGTCTGAGGCGACCGCCTTTGCGCGGTCAATATCGAAGTCCAGAATGGCCACCTTGGCACCAGCCGAGGCAAGGTGCCGGGCGGTCGCGGCGCCAAGGCCACTGCCGCCACCGGTCACAAGGGCTGTGTTTCCAGCTATCTGCATGTCGCGCCTTTCATTCTGTTTTGCTCAATCATTGTTATACTTCATATCTATTTAGCCGTGCGCCGCCGAAGTATGTCTCGGCGACAGTTCCTATCCGGGGATCAGGAACAGTGTGATTGCGGGGAACAGGACCAGGATGACCACGCGGACGAGGTCAGATGTGACGAACCACATCACGGCCTTGTAGGTTTGAACCATGGGGGTCGACCGGTCCATCGCGTTGATGATGAACAGGTTCATCCCGACAGGTGGGGTAATAAGGCCGACCTCGACCACGATCAGTACAAGGATACCAAACCAGATCGCCACATGTTCGGGCGACATGCCAAAGTCCAGCGCACTGATCACCGGGAAGAAGATCGGAATGGTCAGCAGGATCATTGACAGGCTGTCCATCAGGCACCCGAAGATCAGGTAGAACACAAGGATCAACGTCAGGACCGTCCACGGGCTGAGGCCCTGGCCGACAACCCAACCGGACAATTCCTGTGGGACCTGCGTCAACGCAAGGAAGCCGTTGTACATCCCGGCACCAAGCACGATGAAAAAGATCATGGCGGTGCTGGTCGCGGTAGCGATGATGCTTTCAACGAACACCTTCCAGTTCAGGTTGCCAGAGACCAAGGCGATCAGCCCGGTGCCTGCGGCACCTACGGCCGCACCTTCGGTCGGCGTGAACCAACCCAGATAGATACCGCCCACCACAAGGCCAAAGACCAGCAGCACCGGCCACACGTCCAGCAGCGCGCGCACGCGTTCCGGGTAAGGCACAGGTTCGCGCGTTCCGGCCGCGTCGGGGTACATGCGGACATAGATAGAGATCGTGATGACATAGCCAATCGCGGCAAGAATGCCTGGCACAAAGGCTGCAAGGAACAGCTTGGCGATGTTCTGCTCTGTCAGGATGGCATAGATCACAAGGATCACCGACGGCGGGATCAGGATGCCAAGAGTGCCCCCCGCGGCCAAGGTTGCCGTCGAGAACCCGCCAGAATAACCGTAGCGGCGTAGTTCAGGCAGTGCGACGCGGCTCATTGTTGCGGCGGTCGCCAGCGAAGATCCGCAAATCGCACCGAAGCCGGCGCAAGCCCCAACAGAGGCCATGGCGACACCACCCTTGCGGTGCCCCAGCCAGCTTTCAGCGGCTTTGAAGAGGGCTGACGACATGCCCGAAAGCGTCGCGAACTGGCCCATCAGCAGGAACATCGGAATGATGGTCAGCGAATAGCTGGAAAACGTCGTGTAAGTCTCTGTCTTCAGCTTGGCCATGAACATGTTGGTTCCGCCCATGGCGAAATACAAGCCTCCGATCCCGCAAAGCAGCATGGCAAGGCCAATCGGCGCGCGCAGAAAGATCATCAGCAAAAGAATGGGAAAGGACGCATAGCCCATTTCTAGCATCGTCAATGGACTGCCTCCCCGTGGTTCGGCAGGACACGCCGACCGGTAAACATTTCAACAACGCGCCCATAGGCGCAGTAGACACCAACCAGCGAGGCAACGACGGCGGCGACAAAGCTGGCGCCAAAGGCCCACCAGACAGGAAACTGCAGAAGGAAGGTCGTTTCGCCATAGGACATCTTGCTTTGCATGCCCTCGTACAGGCGCCAAGTGATCAACAGGATCGCAGCGGACAGGACGACCTCCCAGAAAGCTGCGATGACCTTGTTCGTCTTGGACGGCAAAGCGTTGGTAAAGACATCAACTGTGGCGTGGCTTCCGAACAGTTGGCAGATGGGAAGAAATGCGAAGATCGCAAAGGCGACACCAGCCTCGACTAATTCAAAGTCACCCGTAATCGGGCCAACCCCGGTGGCGATCAGCGCCTCGGCAAGACCGTCGGGCAGCAAGCCCGAATGACCCAGAGTGTTCAGACCGCGGCCCAGGACACTGAAACCAGTCAGCATCACCAGCCCCGTCAGCACCAGCCCCCCGGCAATCGCCATGAAGCGCGCAATGCGTTCCACAACCTTCAACATTCTAATTCTCCCCAATGAGTGCTTCCCCGGGGATGCAGCACCCCCGGGGAAACGTCGTACTTAGTTGGCCGAGTGCTTCTCGATCAACTCAAGAGCGCGAGCACGCAGGCCGGAGCCATCTTTGCCTGCATCGTCCATCTCTTTGATCCAAGTGTCGGTGGTCGACTGCGCTGCGGCTTTCCACTCTGCTACTTGGTCGGGCGAAAGCGTGATGATGTTGTTGCCACGTTCCATTGCCTGCTTCATCGACGGTTCGTCGTCGGCCTGCATCTGCTTGCCGGCGAAGGCAGAGAATTCAACACCAGAGTTTGCGTCGATAACGGCTTTCAGATCTTCGGGCAGCGCATCCCAGCGATCCTTGTTCATCGCGAAGATGAAGGTCGTGGTGTAGAGCGCGTCATCACCGAAGGAGGTGTGGTTGTCGACCAGTTCATTCACTTTCAACGCGCCGGTAACTTCCCACGGGATAACGGTTGCGTCGATCACGCCTTTAGAAAGGGCCTCAGGCACTGCCGGAACCGGCATGCCAACCGGGGTCGCACCAAGCGAGCTGAACATCCCGTTGGTCACACGGGTCGGCGCACGCAGTTTAACACCATTCAGGTCGCTAACGCTTTCGATCGGCTTTTTCGAGTGGATCAGACCAGGGCCGTGTACCCACAGAGCAAGCACTTTGAACTGCTTGAAGTCGTCGTCCATCATGGTTTCTTCGGCCAGTTCCCAGTAGGCGCGGGATACGGCTTCGGCGTTTGTCATGGTGAACGGCAATTCGAACACCTCGGCGCGCGAGAAGCGGCCCGGAGTATAGCCCGAAACGGTCCAAACGATGTCTGCTACGCCATCAATTACCTGATCGATCAGCTGCGGCGGGGTGCCGCCAAGCTGCATCGCCGGGAAACGCTGAATTTCGATCCGACCATCGGATTCGGCTTCGATCTTGTCCGCCCAGACATCCAGGATGTTCTTCGGTACGTTGGCCTGCGCCGGCAGGAATTGGTGCATACGCAGGGTGACGTCGGCGGCCAGAGCACTGGTGGTTGCTGCGCCGAACGACAGTGCGGAAACTGCGGCCGCCCCTGCTAGTTTGAGTAGATTTCTGCGAGTATTGATCATTCGTTCCTCCCTGATTGATCTTTTTTCATAGGCGCACGAAGCGCTTTTCTGATCCCCTCAATAATTATGAATCATAACTATTAGGTTCCAAGTTTGTTTCCTGTGCTTTCGATATTTCCCAAATCATTTCCGTGAATTGGTGCCAGATCGCGCAAGATTCCCCCCGCCGACCGACCTTGCGCCAACAATTTTCGAAAGTAAATTGAGTTTTGATCTGTTTTAGTTTCCTTTTTGAAAAACTAAGAACTTATTCACAGAAATCGCGAATGCGACCTTATTCCGAAGCGGCAGGCAACAAAATCTGGTCAAAGAATTCGCTAAGCTCTTGGTAGGCATCTAACGGCAAAACGTTGGCGATGTACTGATCCGGCCGCACAATGATCATGCAGCCCTTCTCTCGATCAATTCCACGCATATCAAAAATGTCCCCCACCCCTTTGTGGTCGACACAAAAGACCTTTTCATAGTCTTGCAGGCCAAGCTTGCCTTTCAGCGGCTTCAGCAAGGAGGGCATCTCCTCATAAGCAAGGTCTTCGAAGGTTTGCTGAAATACGGCTCGCAGGTCGAGCACAGCGTCGATATCCGCGCTCGGCGGCGTGTATTTCACAACAGGTGAAGCCGCGTCATTCTCAAGCCAATCCGACAGTTTGTGAATCGCCGATCCCGGCTTGGAACTGTCGCCGCTTCCGGCAAAGGCATAGATCCTCCAGCGGCCGTCGGCCTCTGCGGCATGCCCCAGTTGCATCTGCATCGCATCCGACAAACGCACGACCGGGGCGGAATGGAAACGTCGTCCGATCTCTTGCCCGGTCGCCAGCGCTTGATGAACAGGTGCCGCGACGAGCGCCGACTCTTCATATTTCACTGCGAGACCACCGGTGAATTCAAGATTCTCTTTGAATTGCCGGACGAAACGCGGTTCATCCCCTTTATCAAGCTCGGACTCTCCCGGAGGTGCCGACATGATGCGCGCCCACTGGTGGTCGGTTTCGACCAGCCGTTTCGCCTCGGCCAGACGTTCTGCCGAATAGCTGCGCAGAAGATTTGCATCAGCACGCCCCTGAAGAACATGCGCAAGCTTCCAACCAAGGTTGAACGTGTCCTGCATCGAGACATTCATCCCCTGCCCCGCTTTAGGGCTGTGCGTATGGCACGCGTCTCCAGCCGTGAAGACACGAGGGTTCCGGTCCTCTCCGGCTGGCACATCGTCGAACCTGTTGGTCATACGATGACCGATTTCGTAGATCGACCACCACACGACTTCTTTCACATCAATCGTGTATGGATTCATGATCCGGTTCGCCGCGGCGATCATGTCATCCTTAGTGAAGTTACGACTAGAGACCCGCTCGTCCGCGTTCAGCTTGTCCAATTCCACATACATGCGGAACAGGTAGCCCCCTTCGCGCGGCAGGATCAGAACGTTTCCCTCTTTGGCCGAGGCAATCAGACATTTCTGCCGCACATCCGGAAAGTCGGTATTGGCAAGGATATCCATCACCCCCCAAGCTTGGTGGGCAGCGTCCCCTTCCAATTTGCCACCGATCGCCTCTCGCACGTTGGAACGCGCGCCGTCGCATCCCACCACATAGTTGGCCCGAACCGTAAAGGTTTCCCCCCAGTTCACCCCGGTGTCCTCTAGGGTCACGGTGACCGGGTATTCTTCGGCGGTCGGATCTATGGTTACGTCACGCACTGACAAGTTATAGTCGGGCTCCAACCGAGACGGAGAGTTTTTCATCACATCCAAAAACAACTGATGCAGGCGCGCCTGGTTGATCAGGATGTGAGGCATTTCAGAGGAGTCGTCAGAGACATCCTGAACCCGACCAATACGTTTGATATGGGCCGGATTTTTCGGATCAGGCATCCAGAAACTGGTCTGGTTCACCCAATAAGTTTCCCGTTTGACTTTGTCCGCAAACCCAAAGGCCTGAAACATCTCCATGGTGCGGGTGTTGATGCCGTCCGCCTTGCCCTTTTCGATATTCGCCGGGCTTCTTTCGACAATCATCGTTTCGATCTCGGGGAACTGCGATAACTGCGCGGCCAGACACAGGCCGGCAGGACCCGACCCGGCAATCAGAACATCGACTTTTTCTGGCAAAGGCGCATGAGCACTGCGATCACGCCGACACGGTGCCGCGTTTTTGATATCGGGATCGCCCCCGCGAAAACCGTCTACGTAAAATTGCATAGCCACTCCTCCCCTTTGCGCCAGACATTGAATAAGTCCGCGCCAAAATTAGTAGCTATACTTACTATATTTCGTCAACAATAAAATAAGTATACAAACTAAATGAAAATATGTTATTGTTATTCAGTGTGTTAGAGGTCTTACATCAGCGCAGGAGAATAAAGTTGAAAGCACAGGTAATGGCCGGTCACTTGATTCGACGGCTAAATCAGATCTCGACCCACACCTTTGCCCAGCACATGCAAAAGTCCGGCTTCGAACTGACCCCGGTCCAGTTCGCCGCACTGGACGCAATCGCGGCGTCCCCCGGAATTGATCAGGCCGGCGTGGCCAACAAAATCGCCTATGACCGTGCCACCATTGGCGGCGTAATCGATAGGCTTGAACAAAAAGGCTATGTTACCCGCAGCATCAGCAAGCAGGACCGCCGCGCACGAGAGGTACGCCTTAGCGAAAAAGGCAGTTCGGTCCTTGAAGAAATACTACCCATCGTGACCGCCCTTCAGAACGATATCCTGTCAAAGCTGGATGAAGATGAGCGTTCAGAGTTCTTAAGGCTGGCAAAAAAGGCAGTTTATTAGCGCCCCCCCAGCCTTACGGCCCTCTCATCTCCCGTGCCTCACTGGTCATAGACCAAGCGAAAGCCCTGATGAGAGGTCGAGCTATCTGGCGAAATGCCGGTGCGGGCTGCTATCCTGTATCTGTAGCAGTAACTGGCATGACACAGGAACGAACCGCCTTTCGCCAGCTTGTACCCCTCTTTCCCAGCATGCGCTTGCTTCACGCTCTTCTTTAGAGATTTCACCTTGAAAGGCTGCGCTGTGTACTGCCAGACATTGCCGACCATGTGATAAAGGCCATACCCATTGGGCTCGAACGACTTTGCGGGCGCCGCGCCAAAGAACCCGTCCAGTTCAAGGTTCGTTCGCGGGAAGTCACCCTGCCAGATGTTGCAGGGGAAATAGTCATGGTCATTGGGCTCTTGATCGCCCCAGGGGAAACGGACATCGCCAAGACCGCCTCGGGCCGCGTGTTCCCATTCTGCCTCTGTCGGCAGTCGCCCCCCGGCCCATTTCGCGAAGGCCTGAGCATCGTTCCATGTGACCTGCACAACCGGATGATCACGCAGACAGGCCTCTTCCGTTCCGGGGCCCATTGGCGCGCGCCAATTCGCCCCCTCAACCATGCGCCACCAAGGAGCCGCTGCAACAGCCTTCGAGGGTGGCGCGTCTTCAGGCAACAACATCTGAAAGACAAAAGAGTTCCCGAACTTTTCCGCCTCGGTCACATATCCCGACGCCTCTACGAAGGTCGCAAATCGAGCGTTCGTTACGGTGGTTTCATCCATCAAGAACGGCTTGATACGGGTCTTGCGCAAGGGGCCCTCGGCATCGACAGGAAGTTCTTGCCGATTTGTTCCTATCAGCCCCTGACAACCCGGAATTTTTAACCGGACCGGTGGGTTGGCTTCTTTGTCGGTCGAACTGGTCGACTTAGACAGCTCTGCGGCCCCTACGCGGGCGGGCACACAACAGCTGGATGTCTTGGCCTTATCCATTCGTAATGGTGTATTTGCGAATACTGGTAAGAGCAACCCGCGCCCTCGGACAGCTTTTGCGCCCGCAACTTTATCTAGAAACTGAAAGAAGCGGCGCGGCTTGATATAAGGAACCGCCCTTGCCACCGGGTGCTATGCGATGATCAACTTCGCGTTGTGAAAACCACCTTGAAAGCGGCCGTCGGCACCGCGCTGTCGCGAAGCAAGTCCTCATAGGGCCAACCCAGAAGATTACTGAACATGGCTTCGACCGCGTCATTGATCATCTCGAAGTACCGTGGATAAAACACGATACCAGCCGGGTCGCAGTGTTTGAACAGAACCTTCTGGTGCAGGGTAAAGTGCATCTTTGGTTAGAACGCTTTGTAGGTTTGCGTCGTGTATGTTCGCTCAATCCCGTCGATGTTGAGGACCTTGTCATTGATGAACTTGCCGATGTCTTCTCCATCCGGAACATAAAGCTTCATCAGCAGATCATATTCGCCGCTGACGGAATACAATTCGGAATGGATCTCGCGAAGCGCGATCTCATCAGCAACTTTGTAGGCTGTTCCCGGTCGGCACCGGATTTGCACGAATAGACAGGTCATTTCTTACTTCCCTTTAGTCAGGTGACACGCGATTTGATTTGATATTTCGGGTCGCGCCAAAGATCGTTGTTCACCACATCCTCAATGATCTTGGCGGCGCTGACAACGTCGTCAGCATCGATATAAAGCGGCGTGAACCCAAAGCGCATGATGTCGGGCGCGCGGAAGTCTCCGATCACGCCCCGGTCGATCAAAGCCTGCATCGCCGCATAGCCATGTTCGAAAGCAAAAGACACCTGCGAGCCGCGCGAGGCCGCGTCGCGAGGCGAGGCCAATTGCAGCTGCGGGCAGCGGGTTTCGACCTCGGCGATGAACAGATCACATAAGGCAATCGAGGCCGCGCGGATATCCCGCATCGAGACGCCTTCCCACGCCGTCAGAGCCTGCTCCAATATTGACAGTTGCACGATTGGTGGGGTTCCGACCCGCATTCGTTCGGTCGACATGGCCGGACGGTACCCCAACTCCATCGCGAAGGGCGCGTCATGGCCCATCCAGCCCGCCAGTGCAGGTTCCACGGTTTCAACAATATCCGGACGCACATAGATGAAGGCTGGCGCACCGGGGCCGCCATTTAGGTACTTGTAGGTGCAGCCAACCGCGAATTCTGCGTTTGATCCGGCCATATCGACCGGAACCGCCCCCGCGCTGTGCGCAAGATCCCAGATCATCACTGCCCCCATGGTATGCGCTTTGTCTGTGATGGCCTGCATGTCGTGCATCCGGCCGGAGCGATAGTCGACCTGCGTCAGCATCACGACGGCGACTTCTTCGGTTATGGCCTGCGTGACGTCTTCCGATGCAGGCGTGCGCAGTTCATACCCTTTGTCGATGGTCCCCATCAGACCCTGCGCCATATACAGGTCAGTCGGGAAATTTCCGCTGTCCGACAAGATCACCTTGCGGTCCGGGCGCATTTTCAAAGCTGCTGCCAGAGCCTGATAGACCTTGATGGACAAGGTGTCGCCCGTCGCCACCGACCCCTCTGGTGCACCAATTAATTGGCCGATCTTATCCCCGACCCGCTTGGGCAAGGAAATCCAGTCCGCGGTATTCCAGGCGCGGATCAGCTCTGATCCCCATTCCTGTTCAATCACTTCAGCAGCCCGAGCGGCCGCCCCTTTGGGCAACGGTCCCAGAGAGTTGCCATCCAGATAGATGACACCCTCGGGCATCTCGAACAGTTCCTTGCGCGGCAATACGGCTGTCATTCTCAAAGCTCTCCGCGCAAGTGCCAAAGTTCGGGGAAGAGCTCAACGCTTAGCATCCGGCGCAGGTATTGAACCCCAGAGGTGCCGCCCGTGCCACGCTTGAACCCGATCACACGTTCCACGGTGGTTACGTGATTGAAACGCCAGCGGCGGAAGTAATCCTCTAGATCGACCAGCTTTTCGCCCAGCTCATAAAGCGTCCAGTAATCGTCGATGTTTTCATAAACGATCTTCCAGCGGTCCTGAATTTCCGGCACGGCCTCGTGCGGGGCATCCAGTTTCGGTTCAGGCAGGTTCTGTTCGTGGCCGTCAACCGTACGGAACAGAAGACGGACCACCTCGTCATAAAAACTTGGACGCGCCAACTCGTCAGACAGGGCCTGATGGACCTCGGGCAGATGCTCGTGCGGCTTCAGCATGTTGGGGTTCCGGTTGCCCAGAACGTATTCGATCATTCGATATTGATAGGACTGAAACCCAGAAGACAGGCCAAGCGCCTCGCGGAACCGGGTATAATCCGCTGGCGTCATCGTGCGCAGCACGTCCCACGCACTGTTCAATTGTTCGAAAATCCGGCTGACCCGCGCCAGCATTTTAAACATGGTCGCGGTATCGCCCTCCTGCAGGGCGACCCGCGCGGCCCCCATTTCATGAAGGGCCAGCTTCATCCAAAGTTCGCTGGTCTGGTGCTGGATGACGAAAAGCATCTCGTCATGCGCGTCACTCTGCGGCTTTTGATGGGACAGAATATCTTCAAGATGCAGGTAGTCGCCATAAGACATTGCGTCCGTGAAGCGCATCTTCGCACCTTCGGTTCCAGGATTATAGGCTTCAGAGGTCATGACTGGCCCCATTTTCGAAATGAGTTTCATTGCGTCGCATGTTTGCTCACTCCTCCAAAGATGTTGTTAGATGATCCAAGCGCCGGATCATGCCCTCGATGTCATCGGCGTTCAGACCGCTTAAAAGCTCGTCTACCCAAGCTTCGTGCACGGCCGCGTGTTCCGCGAAAACTGTTTGGCCTTCGGGGGTCAACCGGATGAGGTTGGCGCGCCGGTCGTCGGGAACCGCAACGCGCAGGGCCAGCCCCTCTTCCACCAGCTTGTCGACCACCACCGTCACGTTGCCGTTCGAAACCCGAAGCTTCTTTGATATCTCGCTCATCTTCAGACCTTCGTCAGAGCGCGACAGGGCGGACATCACGTCAAAGCGTGGCAGAGTCCAGTTGCACTCTGCCCGCAAACGGCGACGCAGCTCGTCTTCGATCAGGCTGCTGGCCTTGAGCAACCGCAGCCAAAGCCGAAGCCGCTCTTTCGAAAGCGGGGGCTCCTGCGGGCCTGTCTGTGCGGTCATGTCTCGCCTCCGGACGTTTTGAAGCGGGTCAGCTTCGACTAATTGTTAAAGCGTAAGTGAGTCGCTAATTTACTTCAAGCTTGAAATATTAAAGCTTCAATCTTACAAGTTGAGATGTTTCTGATTCCTTAGTGGAGACCCCTGAATGAACCCGAGCGAAGCCCCCGAAATGCACCCGGCCACACCGGAATCCGCACGCGCGAAGCCCGCGCAATTCGTCTGGGAAGACCCGTTTCTGCTGGAGTCACTGCTGACAGAAGAAGAACGGATGATCCGCGATACGGCGCATGCCTATTGTCAGGACAAGCTGAAGCCGCGCGCAATCGAAGGGAACCGCCACGAGATCTTCCACCGTGAAATCATGACGGAAATGGGAGAGCTGGGACTTCTGGGCACGACAATCCCCGAGCAGTATGGTTGCGTCGGTGCGAACTATGTCTCTTACGGCCTCGTTGCGCGCGAAGTAGAGCGGGTCGACAGCGGGTACCGCTCGGCCATGTCCGTGCAAAGCTCTCTGGTGATGCACCCGATCTTTGCTTACGGCACCGAGGAACAGCGTCAAAAGTACCTGCCTAAGCTGGCAACGGGTGAATGGGTTGGGAGTTTCGGCCTGACCGAACCCGATCACGGCTCTGACCCCGGTTCGATGATCACCCGGGCTAAGAAAGTCGACGGTGGCTATCTGGTGTCAGGCGCGAAGAACTGGATCACGAACAGCCCGATCGCCGATGTTTTTGTCGTCTGGGCCAAGTCCGACGCGCATGATGGCAAGATCAAAGGCTTCGTCCTTGAAAAAGGCATGAAAGGCCTGAATGCCCCCAAGATCGAGGGCAAGTTCAGCCTGCGCGCCTCTGTAACTGGCATGATTCAGATGGACGAGGTCTTTGTCCCCGACGAAAATCTGCTGCCGAACGCCCAGGGCCTTGCCGGGCCGTTTGGTTGCCTGAATCGCGCGCGCTATGGGATCAGTTGGGGCGCGATGGGCGCCGCCGAAGCATGTTGGCACGCGGCCCGGAACTATACGATGGACCGCAAGCAATTCGGCAAACCGCTGGCGGCCATGCAGTTGGTCCAGAAGAAACTGGCCGACATGCAGACCGAGATTTCTCTTGGCCTGCTAGGCGCCCTGCGTCTGGGCCGTATGATGGACGAGCACAACAACTCGGCAGAATTGATCAGCCTTATGAAACGCAACAACTGTGGCAAGGCGCTCACCATCGCCCGAGAAGCCCGTGACATGCATGGCGGCAACGGAGTGTCCGACGAATACGGTGTCATCCAGCACGTGATGAACCTTGAAGCCGTCAACACCTATGAAGGCACCCACGACGTTCACGCCCTGATCCTTGGCCGTGGCCAAACCGGCCTGCAGGCGTTCCAGTGATCGACGGCGCGGGCATCGACTGGGAAGACGCGTTTCTAAACGCGCCGTATATTCCGGACGGCATGACCTTCCCCGAGCTTTGGCGCACCCGCGCCGAAGCGTTCCGCCAACAGGCCAAATGCGAGCTTGATGTCCCATACGGCGATCACCCGCGCGAACGGCTGGACCTGTTTTTTCCCGAAGGTCCATCAAAAGGGCTGGCCGTTATTGTTCATGGCGGCTTTTGGTTGAAGTTCGACAAATCCAGCTGGTCGGATTTGGCAGAAGGCGCGCTTGCCCACGGCTGGACCGTGGCGATGCCCAGCTATGTTCTGGCGCCCGAGGCAACGCTGCCAGAAATCACCGAACAGGTGGCCCAAGCAATCTCGGTCGCGGCCAGCCGCGTCGAGGGCCCCATCCGCTTGTCAGGCCATTCAGCTGGCGGGCATCTTGTCACCAGAATGGTCTGCAACGACACGCCTTTAACCACCAAAACCGCAGGCCGTATCGAACGCGTTGTTTCCATCAGTGGCCTGCACGATCTGCGCCCCTTGCTGCTGCATTCCATGAACGAAAACCTTCGCTTGGATGCCAACAGCGCGGCCGCTGAAAGCGCCGCCTTGTGTACCGCCCTGCCCGATGTGAAAGTCACAGCCTGGGTCGGCGCTTGCGAACGCCCAGAGTTCCTGCGCCAATCTGCCCTGCTGGTCGCAGCTTGGGGACGGCAGGGTGTTCCCATTGATCTGGTCACCGACCCCAAGCGGCACCATTTCGACGTAATCGAGGGTCTGAAATCCGCCGACCATCCACTAACGACCGCCTTTGCAGGTGACTGACTTGATTGTAAGACTGCCCAAAGCAGGCGGCATCGTAATGTCTGGCACGTGACATCAATGCTGAAGCAGCGAGAATACCGCTTTAGAAGCCTTTGTTAACGAACATAAACTTCTGCTGGCAACAGGGCGATTTCCCGGCTTGCCGCGCAATCGAATTTAACGCAGGCTCTGCAAGATCAGCCACCGGAGGCGCGTTATGCAAAGCACCCTGTCCTACGCCATAATCATGCTTGCAGCAGGTATCGGAGTTCCGATCCTGGCCGCTCTGAACGCGGCCCTTGGGCAAAGACTGGGCTCTCCGGTTGCGGCGGCGGTCGTCTTGTTCTCGGTCGCGCTGACGATTGCTGCGGTGATTTTGATGATCTCCGGGCCATCGAAACTTGCCGGTGTCGTGTCAGCCCCGAAACACCTTTTCTTGGCGGGAGGGCTGATCGCGTTTTATGTCCTCACAATCACATGGATTGCTCCAAAGTTCGGGGTCGGCAACGCGGTGTTTTTCGTCTTGCTAGGGCAATTGATCAGCGCTGCAATCATCGACCACTTTGGCCTGATGGGCGCCCTGCCCCAGCCGATTTCCGTGATCAGGGCAGCGGGTATCGCTGTGATGGGGCTGGGCGTGTTCATCACCCAGCTTGCATAGGACTTTAGGCCGCGCTGACGGGGCTAAGCGTCACGTCGCCAATGGCAAGCGGGGCACTGCCGGTCGAAAGGACTTCGTCGAACAGAATGTCCACGACAGTTCCATCGTCGTAAGTGACCTTCAGGACCCAATCAGTACCGCTGTTGTCCAAGGCAAGGCTCGGCGCTGGCTCTGTCTCGTCATACTCGACTGTCAGGCTGTCATTGGAACCGCTAAAGTCCCCGATGGCCGCGGTCCCGGCTTCGGTGAATACCGACAGAACGAACTCGTCCTGACCACCATCGCCATAGCCGGTATCGTCTGCGCGAAGGCGCAGAACGTCGTTCTCGAGGCCACCATAGAGGGTGTCAAAGCCCTTGCCGCCAGCCAGAGTGTCCTTGCCGTCTTCACCATCGATAAAGTCGTTACCCTCGTTACCAACGATGTCATCATCGCCTGCACCGCCGAAGATCGTATCATCCTCGAACTCGCCTCGGATAAAGTCGTTACCGTCGCCGCCAAAGATTAGGTCCTGATGGCCACCGCCATAGATGGTATCTTCACCCGCGCCACCGAAGATCGTGTCATCTTGAACACCTCCTTCGATATAATCGTTGCCCGGGTCTGTATCCAAGCCACCCAGTTCGGCAGACGCGGTCCGAAGCGGGTTGATATCCGCTGTACCAGCCGAGTTGATTGCATCGCGTAAATCAGTCGTAATGTCGGTGTTAATGTCTGGGGAGTCGCCACCGACGATCCAATCCTCGTCGTCTCCGCCATAAAGCGAGTCGTCGCCCTCACCACCATACAGTTGGTCCGCATCGTCGTTGCCGCGGATCTCGTCGTTTTCCGCACCCCCACGCAGGATGTCGAACCCTTCAAGACCCTGAATGGTGTCAGCGCCGTCACCGCCCAAAATCGAGTCAATGCCAGTGCCGCCAAACAGCTGGTCATCCCCGCCTAGACCGTTAAGGATGTCGTTTCCGCCCTGCCCATAGATGCCATCAGCACCTTCAGTCCCGTCGAGCGAGTCATTCCCATCAGTGCCAGAAATTTCGTTGAGGTTATTTCCTCCGCTGCTCCCGCCGCCACCTGCAGCAAGTCCAACCACACCCAAAAGCATCAGCAGAAGAAGATCCATTACCCAAACACCTACACTAAAATTGTTCCTGTTCCGAGGCGACGTTAAATAATGCGTGGGCGGAGTAAAGCCTTTTTAACCAACATGCTCGCGCAAAACGCGAAAAATTGCCCTGATACTATCTTTTCACCAGATTGCCGTCGCGCAACTCAATTACCCGATCCATCCGCTCCGCCAATTCAAGGTTATGCGTCGCGACCAATGCGGACAGGCCCGTCTCACGGACAAGGGTCATCAGGGCGCTGAAGACCACGTCAGAAGTACCCGGATCAAGGTTGCCGGTTGGCTCATCCGCCAACAACAACCCCGGCTGGTTGGCCAGTGCGCGGCAAAAGGCTGTGCGCTGCTGCTCCCCACCGGACATGGCGGCAGGACGGTGATCGGCGCGGTCCTTCAGGCCAACTGTGTCCAAAAGCTGCCGCGCCCGCGCGCTGGCCTCTGCTGCTGAGATGCCATTGGCCAGTTGCGGCAGCACGATGTTTTCTTCTGCCGTGAATTCCGGCAACAGGTGGTGGAACTGGTAGATGAAACCGATCTGACGCCGCCGGATTGCTGTACGGCGGCGATCCGATAGGGCCCCCGTATCGGCCCCGTCGACCAGAACACGGCCCTTGTCCGCTCCGTCCAAGAGCCCGGCGATATGCAGCAGTGTCGACTTGCCGGCACCGGAGGGTGCGACCAGCGCCACGACCTCTCCGCGCTCGATTGTGAGCGAGGCGCCACGAAGTACATGCACCGCACCCGGTGTACCCGGTTTGTAAGTCTTGTGGACGTTTTCAAGTTGAAGAACGGGATTATTCATAACGCAACGCCTCTACCGGGTTCATCCGCGCGGCACGGCGCGCAGGGAAGATGGTCACGACGAATGACAGACCCAGTGACAGTACCACTGCCGATATCACATCCTTCGCCTGAAGAAGCGCCGGAAGCCGGTACACACCCCGGATCGAGGCATCCCATGCATCCCCGCCCGAGGCCCCATTCACAAAGGCAAAAATCGGGTCGAAATAAATGGCGAACAAGCAACCAAGGATCACCCCGAACAGCGTGCCCAACATGCCCACCATGGCCCCGCACAGAAAGAATACGCGCAGGACGGATCCCTCGCTCAGGCCCATGGTCCTCAGAATGCCGATGTCGCGCCCCTTGTTCTTTACCAGCATCACAAGGCCGGAAATGATGTTCATCGCCGCGATCAACACAAGGATAGCCATTAGGACAAACATCACCGTGTCTTCGATATCCAACGCCTTCAGGAATGCGCCAGAGGCATCGCGCCAGGTCCACAGCAAGGTCTCGCCGCCCGCAGCCCGCAGGATTGGCAAGGCAAGGTCATCGATCCCTTCAGGAACCTCGACCATGACCTCAAGTTCATCCGCCACTCCTTCGCGGTTGAAATAACTCTGCGCTTCCGTGAAAGGCATGTAGACGCGCGTCTTGTCGATATCATAGCGACCTGCAGTGAAGACATAGACGACCTCATAGGCGACCACCCGTGGGCTGGTGCCAAATGGCGTCTTCACCCCGTTCGGAGAGATCAGCTTGATCTTATCACCGGCCGTTACGCCCAGTTCTCGGGCCACGCCTGACCCGATCGCAATACCACTTTCAAAGCGCTCTATATCCCCTTGAAAATTCTCAGGGTTTGCAATGCGGGGGATCGTTTTCAGGTCATCAAACCTGATGCCGTAAATCTCTACCCCTGCGTTGCGGTCCAGCAGATTGGCCAGTACCTGCCCTTTGATCAGAGGGGCGACACGGGTGACGCCTTCTACATTGCGGACCCGATCGGCCATCGTGTCAAAATCCTGCAAGGCCCGGCTAAACGCCCCGCTTTCATTCACGTAGGTCGCGGAATAGACCGTCACATGGGCATTAGAGCCCAGAATGGTGTCCACGAATTCGGCACGAAAGCCCGCCCGTACCGCCATGGTGATGATCAACGCGGCCACCGCCAAAGTGATCCCTATCAAAGAGATCCAAGTCATGACGCTGACGCCGCCTTCGGCCCGCCGGGCCCGCAAGTAGCGCCACGCAATCATCCATTCAAATCGAGCAAAAGGGGCAGTTCGATTGGCCACGTCAGGCTCCGTTCATTCCGTCGCGGCGACACTGCTTGTTATCCGGGGAAGGGTCAAGCCAAAGCCCATCGTTGCACATGTCAGGCGGCAAACTGCCTTGTGTCTCCAAGTGGGTGACAATCAGCCCTTTCCCGCGCCCCGCCATCCGGGTAATCACACCTCATGGGACAGTTTCTAATCCTCCAGCTTCGCCCCGAGACAGATGCCTCGGATGATGAATACCTCGCGATCCGCAAGAAAACCGGATTGTCGGAAAGCGACTGCCACCGGATCCGTCTGGATTGTGAAGACCTGCCAGAAGGCTTGGACCCACGAGATTTTGCCGGCGTGATCGTTGGCGGCGGCCCCGGCTGCGTCAGCGATCCGGTGGAAAAGAAAACACCCGTTGAGGCCAAGATTGAGACGGCCGTGCTGTCGCTGATGCCCGCGATCACCGAAGCTGATCACCCGTTCATGGGATGCTGTTACGGCATCGGCATCCTTGGCGCACATTTGCAGGGTGATGTCTCCAAGCGCCAATACGGAGAGCCCGTCGGGCCAACCCATTGCGCACTGACCGAGGACGGCCGTGAAGACCCTCTGTTGCAGGGTCTGCCTGAAGAATTCGAGGCCTTCGTCGGCCACAAGGAAGCACTGCAGGCATTGCCGGATGGTTGCACACATCTTGTCCGCTCTGCACCGTGCCCCTTCCAGATGGTTCGTTACCAACAGAACGTCTATGCCACCCAGTTCCACCCCGAAGCGGATTCCCACGATTTTGAGCGCCGGATCAATATCTACAAGAACCACGGGTATTTCCCGCCCGAAGAGGCCGGGAAACTGATCGACATCTGCCACGCCGCGGACGTGCGATATCCGGAACAAGTTCTACGTCGGTTTGTAGAGCGCTACGGCTGACGGTCAGTCGTCATCCTCGGGCAGTTCGGGGGGCGAGTTGAAGGCGACAATGCGACCATCAGGCCGGATGACCTCTACTTTCGCAATGGGTGCGAAAAGTTCTTCGCCGCCAAGCGCCTTGACCCCTTCCACCAGAATGTAACGAACCGGGTTGTTCCCGGGCAGCAGCGTGACCTGATAGTCGTAGGTCTGCGGGCATCCTTGCAGTTGCCCCTTCCAGCCGGTTTCGGTCTGAAGCGCCTCTGCTTTCGCACCCGTACAGATATACCCGTTGCCAAAGTCAATCTTAACCACATCACGGGTCAGGCTCGCGCTTTGCGGGACTGTGGATGGGACCGAACAGGCGGTCAGAGTGGCCAAGCCAGCCACGGCAATAAACGGGCGCAGCATCAAAGAACCTTTCTCAAATCTCCTCCCAGATCATAGGGGCCAGATCAGAGGGATCAAGGCAGAGGCCAGAAGCCCAACGGTCAGGTTCAGCGGAATACCAATGCGCATAAAGTCGGTGAACTTATACCCGCCCGGACCGTAAACCAGCATGTTGGTCTGATAGCCAATGGGCGTTGCGAAACTGGCTGAAGCCGCGACCATTACGGCGATGACCAAGGGGCGCGCGTCGATCCCCATGGCACTGGCCAGACCAATGGCAATCGGGGTCACAACAACGGCGACCGCATTGTTGGACACCAGCTCTGTCAGAATGGATGTCAGCAGGTAGATAGCCCACACAATCAGGAAGGGCGGCAGGCCTTGAAGATGCGGCGCGATGGCCTCGACGATCAGACGCACTGCGCCCGAAGACTCTAGCGCGGCCCCGACGGCCAGCATCGAGAAGATCAACGCCAGCAATCGCCCATCGATAAAGGAAAATGCCTCTTCCGCGTCGATACACCGGGTCAAAAGCACCAAGGCCACCGCAACCACGGATAACAGGAAGATCGGTGCCACGCCCAAGGCTGCCAGAAGGACGATCGAGACAAGAGCAATCACAGCCAGCGGCGCGTGACGGCGTCGATATGCGCGCTCTCTTGGATGAGTGATATCCACCATGTCCATATCCGCTGCGAGGCGCTGAATGTCCTCTGGCGAGCCTTCCAGCAGCAGCGTATCCCCGACCCGAACGACAAGGTCATCCAACTGCCGTCCGATATTCTGGTTCCGACGGTGCACGGCCAGTGGATAGACACCATAACGACGGCGCAGACGTAGGTTGCCAAGGCTGCGCCCGATCATCTTACAGCCCGGAGAGATCAGAACTTCAACAGTCGAGGTCTCGACAGAGCGAAGCTTGTCGACCATCCGCAGCTCTTTGTTCTGTTGCAGGCCAAGGATTTCCGACATGCCAGAACGCAGGACCACGCGGTCACCCGCTTCCAGCGTTACCCCGCTGAGGTCGCGCCTCAACGAGGCATCCCCGCGCAGAACGTCAATCAGCCGCACACCGCCGCGCCGAAACTCGTCGATCTGGGAGGGGTCACGACCAATAAGTGAGCTGCCCTCGGGGATCGCGACCTCGGTAAAGAACTTCATCTTGGACCGGCCACCGCCCAGCAATGAGGCCATAGAGGACCGTTCTGGCAACAGGTACGGACCGATGAACCGCAGATAGATCATTCCCCAGATCACAAGGATCACCGCCAATGGCGTGACCTCAAAGATAGAGAACGCTTCCAACCCATTGGCACGGGCCACACCATCAACCAAAAGGTTGGTCGAGGTCCCGATCAGGGTCATCGTGCCCCCAAGGATCGCCGCGTAACTAAGTGGGATCAAAAGCTTTGAAGCCGGCATGTCCATGGTGCGGGCCAGCTGGACAAAAACCGGGATCATCACGACGACCACCGGTGTGTTCGAGACAACGGCAGAGGCCAGAATCACGAACAACATCAACCCACCGACCGCAAGGACCGGATTGGTCTTGGCGTTGCGTTCTGCCATCTTGGTGAACGCGTCCAATGCGCCGGTGCGCACCAAGGCCCCCATCACGATGAACATCGCCGCGATCGTCCACGGCGCGGGGTTCGACAATACGTCAAGCGCTGAGGAATAAGGCAAAACGCCCGTCATCAACAGCACAGCTGCGCCGCCAAGCGCCACGACTTCGGTCGGATATACCTCGCGGACAAACAGCAGGAACATCGCCCCGACTACGCAAAGAGCCAGTACAGCTTCAGCTGTGGAAGAAAGTGCCAGATCGATCATTCAAATCGCCCAATTCCGCGTCATTTTCTGCATCATGTGCAATGGCGTCGGCGACAGCAAGATAGGAATCTCGCAGTGCTGATCTGGCCTTCAATATCCCCTGAACCGGTTGGTCAGGCCTGCAACCAGAAATAGCGGCCGATGCCGTATACATAGAGAACCGAAAACAGCATGTTGATGTACTTCAACTGCGGCTCTGTCCGTAGCCAACCGCTGTACATCCAGATCAGGCAGAACGGCAGGCTGAACAACATCGCCGCCAGTTGCCACCCCTGAACAACACAAACCGTACTGCACACCCCCAAACCAAGGGCGAACCACTTCAACGGTTGCTCATACACAGCAAGCGCTTCTAACTTCATGATTTTGGAACTCTCAGGTAATCAGCGCCGTGGACCCGGCGATCTGATGCTTCCTGACTACACAAAACCCGCTTTTCGAACAAGCTTGCGTACCGGGGGGCACGGCGGGCTGTCTTTGCTGAATGTTTCCTGCCGAACCCAATTAGCTTCAGGGTGTCGAGGTCTGAAGCCGACCACCTTCACGGATCATCTCGACCCGCGTGGCTTTACCGGTGCGGTCGTCTGTCTCGACATAAAGGCCCGATAGGGTTGCCTCGCCCCGTGCAGGGGTAAAGCGATCCTTGGCCATGCCAGTGATGAACCGACGCAAAGGCTCTGCCTTTTCCATGCCGATAACAGAGTTATAGTCACCGCACATCCCGGCATCGGACTGGAACGCTGTCCCACCAGGCAGAATTTGGGCGTCACCGGTCGGGACATGGGTATGCGTTCCGACAACGACGCTTGCCTTGCCGTCGCACCAATGGCCCATCGCCATCTTCTCGGATGTTGCCTCGCAATGAACATCCACAAGGATTGCCTGAGGCAGGCCTCCCAAAGGATGGGCCTTCAGAACCTGTTCGACGGCCGAAAACGGGTCGTCAAAGGGCCTTTTCATAAAGACCTGACCCAGCACCTGAGTGACAAGGATCTTCCGTCCACCGGGCGCATTGAACAGACGATACCCCTTGCCCGGCGCCGCTTTGGAGAAATTCAACGGTCGGATGATCCGGGGTTCTTTTTCGATGTAGGACAGCATTTCCTTCTGGTCGAAGGCATGGTCGCCAAGGGTGATGCAATCGGCCCCGGCCTCTAGCAAGGTCTTTGCATGAGCGGCGCTCAGCCCATGGCCAGAAGTGGCGTTTTCACCATTCACAACAACGAAATCGAGGCCCCAATCCGCCCGAAGGCGGGGCAGACGCTCTGTCACGGCGGCCCGTCCGGCCCGCCCCATGACATCCCCTAGAAACAATATCTTCATGCCCCAAGCCCTAGGCCCTATCCCGCCAAAGGGCAAGACCTGCCAATTCGTGCTATACTGAGGCCATCCCATATAGCGACAGAAAGGAGGCACCATGAAACCGGTCGTACTTCTGGTTGGTAAATTGCCCTATGTTCTGGGCGGTGTTGCGAGGGACCTTAGCCACCTGCCCGTCGAGTGGCTTGGCGCCCATAATATGGACGAAGTGATCCAGCAGCTGGACAGTGAACCACGCATTTCCACCGTGATCATCGGCGGCAGTCTGGACGACCGCCTGCGCGGCGATCTGGTCTGCGTGATCCTGCGCAAACGTCCGGACCTTCGCATTCACGTCAAAGACCGTGCATCTGGCCCGGGCGCGATGCTGGGCTTCGTCCGTCAGATTGTAGAAAGCGAAACCCTTCCCCGCATCGAAGCGGCTTAGTCGAACCGTCGAACACCGTCTTCGGTGACGATCATGTCCAGCGCAATATCGGTCTTTTCGCGGGGAAGTTTAGCGCATTCCTGCGCGGCATAGGCAAAGCCGATGGCCACGGGCGTGCCCGTTTGCCCCAGTGCTTCGAGTGAGCGGTCATAGAACCCGCCCCCGTATCCCAAACGGCCGCCCTTAGCGTCAAAGGCGACCAACGGAACAACCAGAACCTCGGGCTGTAAAAACGCGCCCTCGGCAGGCACCAAGGCCCCGAACGGGCCGTCCAGCATGGGGCAACCTGGGGTCCATTCCCGAAATAACAGTGGCAGACCGTCGCCCTGAATGACCGGCACAACCACCGGGCCATGGGCGCTGAGCTCCTCCATCGCGGGCAAGGGATCAACCTCGGTCCGGATGGGCATATAGCCTGCGATAATCTTACCCTTGTAGGGCTCCAACGCGGTCAGAAGATGCGCAGAGGCCTGTGCAGATCGGGCCGGATCATGGGCCTCTTTCCGGCGGGCATAAGCAGCTTTGCGCGCCTCGGCCTTTTTCTTTGCGATCCGGCTCACAGCAGGACGGCCCCGGCCAGCGCGAGGAAGGCAAAGAAGCCCACCACATCCGTCACGGTTGTCACAAAGGCGCCAGAGGCCAGCGCGGGATCAATTCCGAACCGCTCCAGCGCCACGGGAATCAAAATCCCCGCCAAACCGGCGACAACCAGATTGACCACCATCGCGACGCCAATCACCACGCCCAGCATCGGTGTGCCGAACCACAGGACACCGATGACGCCCATGACCACGGCAAAGATCACCCCGTTTGTCAGGCCGACGAGCGCCTCACGTCGGACAACCCGCCAGACGTTGGATGGCGACAAGTCCTTGGTCGCAATCGCACGTACCGCAACCGTCAGGCTTTGCGTCCCCGCATTGCCGCCCATCGAGGCGACAATCGGCATCAGAACCGCCAGCGCCACGAACTGGGCAATTGTTTCTTCGAACTGCGCGATTACCAACGAGGCCAGGATCGCTGTCACAAGGTTTACCGCCAGCCACGGGAAACGCTGCTTGGTGGTCTCGATCACCCGGTCGCTAAGGCTGCTTTCCCCAACACCCGCCAGACGCAGGATGTCTTCTTCGTGCTCTTCGTCCAGAACCCCCATCGCGTCATCGATGGTGATCATCCCGATCAGACGCCCCCCATCATCGACAACCGGGGCCGAAATCAGGTGGTACTGGTTGAACGCATAGGCCACGTCTTCCTCGTCCTGCAGGACGGGAATTGTACGGAAACTGTCTTCGAACAAATCGCTTAGAGGTGTCGAGCGTTTTGCAGACAAGAGCTTGCCCAAGGTAACATAGCCCAGCGGGGCCATTTTGGGGTCAACCACAAAGACATGGTAGAACTGCTCTGGCAGGTCTTCTTCGGTCTCGCGCAGGTAATCAATCGCATCACCCACAAGCCAGTGCTCGGGCGCGGCGACGACTTCGCGCTGCATCAAGCGGCCAGCCGAGAATTCGGGATAGGTCAGCGCCTGTTCGACCGCGACCCTGTCCGCGTCTTCCAAGGCATCAAGAATCGCTTCCTGCTGTTCGTCTTCAAGATCTTCGACAAGGTCGACGACGTCATCGGTCTCAAGTTCCCGGACCGCCTCGTCCAGAACTTCCTTGGGCAGGAACTCGATAACTTCTTCGCGCAGGACCTCGTCCAATTCCGACAGGACATCACCGTCGATCTTGTTTCCGGCCAAAAACAGGATCTCGCGCCGATGGGCGCTGTCGACCTGTTCCAGAAAGTCAGCAATGTCGGCAGAGTGCAGCGGCTCCAGCAGCTCGCCTAGCCGCTCCTTGTCACCCGCGGCAACGGCGATACGGACCGCAGTGAACAACGTACTGTCCAGCGCGTAGTCGTCTTCTTCCAAAACGACGGTCTCTAGCTCATCTTCTGCCATGGGGACCCTCTTGACTTGAGTGCCCTAGTCAAACCGGGTTTCGCGCCGGGGTGCAAGATGCGCAATTTACCTTACGCTCGTCGGCGCCTATCTTATCCACCGAAATCAGACCGGAGATCCCATGTCCCAGCCCACCCTTTTATTGGGTCAAACCCTTGGCTTTCATTCCAACCCGTTCCATTCGGAACCGACCGAAGCCGCCAATTACAATCGGACCGGGGCTATTCTGGTGGTTGATGGGATGATTCAGGACCTTGGGGATGCCAAAGCGCTGAAGGCCAAGTACCCACAGGCGCAGGTGGTGGACTATGGCAATGCATTAATCTCTGCCGGCTTCATCGATTCTCATGTGCATTTCCCGCAAACGGCCATGATCGCAAGCTGGGCGCACAGGTTGGTGGATTGGCTGAACATTCACACCTTCCCCGAAGAGATGCGGTTCAGCGACCCCGATTACGCCCGCCAGATCGCCAAGCGCTATTTCGACCTGACATTGGCGCAGGGTACAACAACGGTTTGCTCTTACGCCACGATCCACCCCGAAAGTGTGGAGGCCTTCTTTACCGAGGCACAATCCCGCGGCCTGCGGGCCCTGACCGGTAAGACCTGCATGGACCGAAACGCCCCCGAAGGTCTGCAAGATACCCCGCAATCGGCCTATGATGACAGCAAGGCCCTGCTTCAGCGCTGGCATGGCGTTGACCGACTGTCTTACGTCATCACCCCGCGGTTCTCGCCCACCTCAACCCCAGAACAACTGGAAGCAGTCGGTGCGCTTTGGTCTGAAAACCCGCTCTGCCTGATGCAGACCCACCTCAGTGAACAAACGGACGAGATCGAATGGGTCCGCTCGCTTTTCCCAGAGGCGCGGGACTATCTGGACACCTACGAACGTTACGGACTGCTTGGTGATCGCGCCGTCTATGGCCACGCCATCCACCTGGAGGGCCGCGAACGCGCGCGTCTGAAAGAGGTCGGTGCCGGGCTGGTCCATTGCCCGACGTCGAACACCTTTATCGGCTCTGGCCTGTTTGACATGAACAGCCTGATGGCTGAAGGCCAGCGGATTGGGCTTGCCACCGATACGGGTGGCGGCTCGTCCTTCTCGATGCTGCGCACCATGGCCGCCGCTTACGAGATTTCCCAGCTACGCCAGCGCACCCTGCACCCAGCAGAGCTGTACTGGCTGGCCACCCAAGGGTCTGCGAATGTCCTGCATATCGGCGACAAGGTCGGCAACTTGGCCGTTGGAATGGAGGCTGATCTGGTGGTCCTAGATCTAGCCTCGACCCCTGCGATCGCGCAACGGCATGCTGAAGCGGATGACTTCTGGGAAGCGCTATTCCCGACGATCATGATGGGCGATGACCGGGCCATCAAAACCGTATGGATTGGCGGTAGAGAAGCGCCTTAAGCCCGTCGCCCCGCAAAAAATTCCTTTAGCAACGCTTCGCTTTCCGGCGCGCCAATCCCGTCATAGACCTCGGGTACATGATGGCATTGTGCGTGGCTGAAAATGCGGGGGCCCTGAGCGACACCGCCAGATTTCGGGTCCGCCGCCCCATAATAGACGCGCGCAATCCGGGCATTCGCGATGGCCGCGGCACACATCGGGCATGGTTCCAGCGTCACATAAAGATCGAACCCCGGCAGGCGCTCTGATCCGGCCGCTGCGCAGCCCGCGCGCAGAACCTGCACCTCGGCATGTGCAGTCGGATCGCTCAACTCTCGGGTCCGGTTGCCGTCGCGGGCAACCACGCGCCCCTCGGCGTCGACCAGCACCGCCCCAACAGGGACTTCGCCGCGCTTGGCAGCAGCGCGGGCCTCATCCATTGCAAGGTCCATATAAGAGGTAAACGGGCTCATCCCCTTTGCATGCCCCCTGCCCGCCTATTCCGCAAGAGGCTTTCCCTTGCGCCGCCAAAGGCGTATGGGGATCGGCATGACAGATAAGACACCTCCCGGCGACCGGATCGCCAAAGTACTGGCACGCGCAGGCGTGGCCTCTCGTCGTGAAGCCGAGCGGATGATCGAGGCTGGCCGGGTGACGGTGAATGGCAAGATCATCGACAGTCCCGCGCTGAACGTGACATCAGCGCATGTGATCACCGTGGATGGCAAGCCCTTGGCCGAGCCAGAACCGCCGCGCATCTGGATGTATCACAAGCCCACCGGGCTGGTGACGACCAACCGCGACGAAAAAGGGCGCGAGACGGTGTTTGATCATCTGCCCAAAGAGTTGCCGCGCGTCATGACGGTCGGACGGCTTGACCTGAATTCGGAAGGGTTGCTGCTGCTGACCAATGACGGTGAGGTGAAGCGTAAACTAGAGCTGCCGGCGACCGGTTGGCTGCGTCGTTATCGGGTGCGCGTGAACGGCAAACCGACAGACGACATGCTGGTGCCACTGCGCGAAGGCATTACGCTGGACCGCGAGACGTTCCAGCCCATGGAAGTGTCCATCGACCGCCAACAAGGTGCGAATGCATGGCTGACCGTGTCCCTTCGCGAAGGCAAGAACCGCGAGATTCGCCGCGCGATGGAGGCTGTAGGTCTGACCGTGAACCGGCTGATCCGGGTCAGCTACGGGCCCTTCCAGCTTGGCCAGCTCAAGTCTGGCGAGGTCGAGGAAATTAGAGGCCGCGTGGTCCGCGACCAGCTTGGTTTGGACAAGGAATTCAAGCCCGCAACCACACCTAGACCCAAGGTCAACCGACGCAGAAAGCCGCCGGGGGGAAAACCTCGTCGTCAGTAACCTTGTCGCGCCCTTGGCAATGTGCATTCTTGCCAAAGACTTGAAACAACTAAGGGCTGAAGGGCGATGGCAGACCTTTTCACAATCGAAAACCTTGGCAACTTGCTGATGCTGTGCTTCCTGCAAGCAGTGCTGGGCTTTGATAACCTTCTATATATCAGCATCGAAAGCCAGCGGGCCCCCGTTGCACAGCAAAAAGCCGTGCGATTCTGGGGCATCATCATGGCCGTGACGCTGCGCGTCGTTTTGCTGTTCGTGATGATCAACCTGATCGAATCTCTTAGCGATCCGTTCTTCACCTTCGCCTGGAGTGGCGTTCTGGAAGGTGCCGTGAACTTCGCGACAATCATCTTCATCGTTGGTGGCGTCTTCATCATCTATACCGCTGTGAAAGAAATCTCGCACATGCTGTCAGTTGACCATCTCGACCACGATATCGAAGGGAAGTCCGGCAAGTCCGGCCTTCAGGTGGTAATGTTGATCGTCATGATGAACCTGATCTTCAGCTTCGACTCGATCCTGTCGGCATTGGCAATCACGGATGTCTTCCCGATCCTTGCGGCAGCGATCCTGATTTCAGGCGCTGCGATGCTGGTTCTGGCCGATGGCGTTACCGCGTTTCTTGAAAAGAACCGGATGTACGAGGTTCTGGGCCTTTTCATCCTGCTGATCGTTGGCGTGGTCCTGCTTGGAGAGGCCGGCGTAGCCGCCGCCCATGCGATGCATGATGACACGTTAGGCCTAAAAATCTTCGGCTACCCCTTGATACCGATGTCGAAGACCACCTTCTATTTTGCAGTTATCGTGTTGTTCGCGGTGGAAATTCTGCAATCGGGCTATGCCAAAAAGCTGGACGCCGAGCGCCGCGCAGAGCAATCTCATCACGGCTGACCGCCTGAGACGTCACGCAAACGTCGCACCCACCGTTAGGAACGGGTGCGACCATCAAGGGAGAAGATCATGTCGGATACAGGATTGCAGAAGGTCGCCTTCTTCATTCTGCTTGCGCTGATCCTCTATGTGTCGGCCTCGGCAGGAGGGGCGTAATGGCTCAGCGATACGGTGGAAAATTCAGCCCCGACGGCAGCCCGGACAACGCGCCGACCCCGTCGTCGCCGTTTAAAGGCAAGCGCCGCTCGCGCATTGGCGGTCGGGTGAACATGTTGTTCTTCGCGCCAATCCCGCTGGTGTTTCAGGCCTTCGGGTCGGAACCGGTGGTCATGGCAACCTATTTGGCCGCCTTCGGCACGTTGATGCTGGCAGCTTGGCTGACCCGCGAAGGGCTTCTGGCGCAAGAATCCTATGACAGTCGCAAGGTCGCCAAACGCCCGGCCATCCCGCGCAAGCTGTTCGGCTCTATTCTGACCGGCGCTGGTCTGGCGATTGCGGGCTTTGCCGGGCATGGGCCGATCGAAGCGATGATCTTTGCCGCACTGGGGGCGATCCTGCACGGGCTCGCCTTTGGGTTGGACCCGATGAAGGACAAAGGTGCCGAAGGCATCGACAGCTTTCAACAGGACCGTGTTGCGCGCGCCGTGGACGAGGCGGAAAAGCATCTGTCCACAATGTTCAGCGCGATCCAGAAGACTGCAGACCGTGGCCTTGTGCGCCGTGTCGAAGAATTTCAGGCCACCGCCCGTGACCTGTTTCGCACCGTCGAAGAAGACCCGCGCGACCTGACCGCAGCCCGTAAATATATGGGCGTCTACCTAATGGGAGCGAAAGACGCGACCGTCAAATTCGCCGATCTCTATTCCCGAAATCGCGACGCCAACGCGCGTCGCGACTACGAAGACCTACTGACCGATCTCGAGCAGAATTTCGCTGCCAGAACTCAGGCTCTCTTGCTGGATGATCGCTCAGACCTGACAGTAGAAATTGAAGTTTTGCGCGAGCGACTGCAGCGCGAAGGGGTCCGGCTGGAAACCGCCCCATCTAGTGAGGAGTAATACCCATGTCTGATACCGTCCGCCAAAAAGCAGAGGCCGCCTTGGCCGAAGTGGAAGAGGTGACCGCCTCGATCCTGCCCGAAATCAAACCCGCCAATGCGCTTGTTCCGCTGGCAGAGGCAGAGCCCGCAGTCGCAGACGACATCCGGAAGCGGATGGATGAAATCGACATGACCGATACCGGGTCGATTATCGCCTTCGGCTCTACCGCTCAGGCAGAGCTGCAGACCATCAGCCAGGACATGCTGGCAGGCGTCCGCAACAAGGACGTGGGTCCGGCAGGCGGCAGCCTGCGCGAGATGGTCACCACCATTCGCGGTTTTTCGGTTTCGGAACTGGACGTACGCCGCGAACGCAGCTGGTGGGAAAAGCTTCTGGGCCGCACCGCACCTTTCGCCAACTGGGTGGCCAAATTTGAAACCGTTCAGGGCCAGATCGACAAGATCACTGACGAGCTTCTGAACCATGAGCACCTGCTTCTGAAGGACATCAAGTCCCTGGACTTGCTGTATGAAAAGACGCTCGATTTCTATGACGAGCTGGCTCTGTACATCACCGCCGGTCAGGAAAAGCTGAATGAGCTGGATGAGACCGTCATCCCCGCGAAAGAAGCCGATGTCGAAGCTGCGGAAGAGAACGATAAGGTTCTGGTCGCCCAAGAGCTGCGCGACCTGCGCGCTGCGCGCGACGACCTTGAACGCCGCGTTCACGACCTGAAACTGACCCGTCAGGTCACCATGCAGTCCCTGCCCTCGATCCGTCTGGTTCAGGAAAACGACAAGTCGCTGGTGACCAAAATCAACTCGACGTTGGTGAACACTGTTCCGCTGTGGGAGACACAGTTGGCACAGGCCGTCACCATCCAGCGTTCGAAAGAAGCGGCAGTGTCTGTTAAGGAAGCCACGGATCTGACCAATGAGCTGCTGACCGCCAACGCGGAAAACCTCAAGGAAGCCAACAAGGTTGTCCGCGAGGAAATGGAGCGCGGCGTCTTCGACATCGAAGCGGTCAAGTCGGCCAACGCAACCTTGATCGCTACGATCGAGGAAAGCCTGCAGATCGCCGACGAAGGCAAGGCCAAGCGCGCCGCTGCCGAAGAAGAGCTGAAGAAGATGGAAGTCGAACTGCGCGAGACCCTCGCAGCAGCCAAGGCACGCGGCGACAAGGCCGGCGTCACCATCGGCGGCTCTGTTTAAGGAGGCCGCTATCCCGCGCCTACTGAAACACCTAACCCTGCCAGCCCTTCTTTTGGGGCTGGCAGGGTGCGAAATGCCCAGCCCCGGCCCAACCGAGCCGGAGCCAGCTACGCCTGAACCTTCGGCAGCCAGTGTGTCGATGCAGCGCTACTACGCGCGGGTCGAGGACTCGTTGGTCTCTCGTGGGCTTTTGCGGACGGACGACGGGCAAGTTGATGCCAAGTACACAAGCCGAGAGCTGGTGGATAACTTCGTCCAGATCGCCCTTTACGATGAATATGTGACCTCGGGCAGCACCATCATTGCACGCCCCACCAAAAGCCGTTTGCGCCGTTGGGAAAGCCCAATCCGTCTTGGTGTGACCTTCGGTGCGCACGTCACTGAGGCACAGCAAAGCCAAGACATGGAGATGATCCGTGATGTGTCCCGTCAATTGGAGCGGGCCAGCCAGCATCCTGTGAGCCTGACCTCGGCGGATCGGGCAAATTATCATCTGCTTGTACTGAACGAAGATGATCGCCGCGGCATCGAACCGACGCTGCGCAAACTGATCCCCGGTATCGACGACAATATGATCCGGTTTCTAACCGGCCTGTCGCGCTCTACCTATTGCCTTGTCCTTGCGTTTTCGACCGGCGACAACCCCGTCTACAACCAAGCTTTGGCCTTGGTGCGGTCCGAACATCCCGACCTGCTACGCCAATCCTGCTATCACGAAGAGCTGGCCCAAGGTATGGGTCTGGCCAACGACAGCCCGCGCGCGCGTCCCTCTGTCTTTAACGACGACGAGGAATTCGCGCTTCTGACATCACATGACGAGCTTTTGCTACGAATTCTCTATGACCCCCGCCTGCGCCCCGGTATGACACCCGAACAGGCGCGCCCGGTGGTGGTCGAGATCGTGGAAGAGCTGACCGGGGGCAGCGTCTAGCCCCGCATAACCGGAGACTTACTATGGGTATTTTCGACTTTCTGTCCGGCGAGTTCATCGACGTCATCCACTGGGTGGATGACACGCGCGACACGATGGTGTGGCGCTTCGAACGTGAAGGCCACGAGATCAAGTACGGCGCTAAGCTGACGGTCCGCGAAGGCCAATCGGCAGTGTTCGTGCACGAAGGCCAGTTGGCGGATGTGTTCACCCCCGGCCTTTACATGCTGGAAACCAACAACATGCCGGTGATGACCACGCTGCAGCACTGGCATCACGGGTTCAAATCGCCGTTCAAATCAGAGATCTACTTCGTCAACACCACGCGGTTTAACGACCTGAAGTGGGGCACGAAAAACCCGATCATGCTGCGCGACCCGGAATTCGGACCGACCCGCCTGCGTGCTTTCGGCACCTACTCGATCAAGGTCACAGACCCGGCCAAGTTCCTGATCGAGATCGTTGGCACCGATGGCGAATTCACGATGGATGAGATCAGCTTCCAGATCCGCAACATCATCGTGCAGGAATTCAGCCGTGTGATTGCTGGCTCGGGAATTCCGGTTTTGGACATGGCCGCCAACACGGCCGATCTGGGCAAGCTGATCGCGACGGAAGTGTCAAAGACCCTAGCGGAATACGGCCTGACCCTGCCGGAGTTCTACATCGAGAACATCTCGCTGCCGCCAGCAGTGGAACAAGCCTTGGACAAGCGCACCTCTATGGGGCTGGCTGGCGACCTTGGCAAATTCACCCAATACTCTGCGGCTGAGGCAATGACAGAGGCAGCCCGCAACCCCGCCGGTGGTGGTGGCATGGGCGCTGGTCTTGGCATGGGTATGGGCATGGCGATGGCCAACCAGATGGCCGCAGGCCCTTGGGGCGCGGTCCCGGTTCAGCAAACCGCTCCGGTGGCACCCCCGCCGCCGCCCGTCGAGCATGTTTGGCACATTGCCGAAAACGGGAAGACCAAAGGCCCCTTCTCGAAAGCCGACATGGGCAAGATGGCTGCCGAAGGTGGCCTGACGCGGGAAACTTTTGTCTGGACCCCCGGTCAAGATGGCTGGATGAAGGCCGAAGACGTGACCGAGCTGGCTCAGCTGTTCACCATCCTGCCCCCACCCCCTCCGCCCGGCGTTTAAATTTGACTTAGGTTCCACCCATGGCTCAGGCCGAACACCGTTTTCCCTGCGATCAATGCGGAGCTGACCTCCGCTTTGATCCGCAGGAAGAACAACTGATCTGCGACCACTGCGGCAATGCCCGAGATGTGGCTGACGCTGGCCCTTGGGGCGGCGTCATTGCCGAGCTTGATTTCGATCGGGCTGTCTCTGACCAACTACCCGCGCAGGAGATGAAAGAGTCTCGCACCATCACCTGCCCCAACTGCGGTGCGCATGTTGAATTCGACGCCGATGTGCATTCCCACGAATGCCCGTTCTGTGCGACGCCGGTTGTCACGGACACGGGCGTCGAGAGGCAGATCAAACCCAAAGGTGTTCTGCCATTCGCGCTGGACGAGACAGCCGCCAGACGTGCGATGAATGATTGGCTGGGGCGCTTGTGGTTTGCCCCAAACGGCCTTCAGGAATATGCCCGGAACGGTCGTCGGATGCAGGGCATCTATGTCCCCTACTGGACGTTTGACGCGGATACGAAATCGCGCTATCGCGGCGAGCGCGGGATCGTTTATTACGAAACCAAACGTGTCATCCGCGACGGAAAAACCCAGACAATTCAGGTGCCAAAGGTTCGCTGGACGCCAGCCTCGGGCCGGGTGGCGCGGTTCTTTGATGACATCCTGATCTTGGCCTCTCGCAGCCTGCCAAAGCGGTACACCGACAACCTGCAGCCATGGGATCTTGAAGCAATGGAGCCCTATCAACCGGAATACCTCGCCGGGTTCCGCGCCGAGGGTTACACCGTTGATCTGCAGGACGGGTTTACCGAGGCGCGCGCGATCATGGATCGCCGTATTGAACGGGACGTCCGCTTTGACATTGGTGGGGATCGGCAACGTATCCACAACATTCAGACACAGATCAGCGACGTAACCTTCAAGCACGTCCTGCTTCCTGTCTGGTTGGCTGCCTATAAATACCGGGGCAAGACCTATCGCTTTGTGGTCAATGGCCGCTCTGGCCGCGTACAGGGCGAGCGTCCTTGGTCGGCCTGGAAGATCGCAATCGCGGTGGTGCTTGGTCTGATCGTGGCTGGCGCGGTTGGATATATCGTGGCGCAGAATCAATAAGGGGTCCGGGCGCCCCCGGACCCCTCATTTGTGTCAGCCTCTCTGGATCGGCACCTCGGTACCGCCGTCCCCAGATTTCTTGGCCTTCTTGCCAATCGAAAGGGTCAGAACACCACCTTTCAATCTGGCAGCCACGTTTTCTGGGTCGGCCTCTGGTGGAAGCCGAAAACTGCGCGAGAAAGACCCGAACTGGCGTTCGCTGAAATACCAGCTATCGCCCTTTTCTTCCCTCTCAGACCGCTTTTCACCTTTCACCGTCACCACACCATCATCCACCGAAACCTTGATGTCTTCCTCCTCGACACCCGGCAATTCGATCGCGATGTTGTATCCGTCCTCACCTACCGACGCTTCGGAAGCAGGGGCGAACCATTCGGCCACACGGGATCCTACCTGACGGAAAGGATCGTACAGCGAAGGCCAGAACCCGCTGGCATGCGACTTTTCAACCATCTCAAAACCTCCATTCCGTGGGATTGTCCCACACCGGGTAATTACCGCGCGAGGGGGCTGAGTCGCTTTGACCCAAGTCAATCTAGGCTGTAGGTCGATCTAGAGAATATGAGGAGACAAGAATGCGGGCACTTCTACAGCGCGTGACCGAAGCAAACGTCAAAGTCGACGGGAAGGTTATCGGTCAAATCGGCCCCGGCCTTCTGATCCTTGTCTGCGCCATGCAGGGCGACGATGAAGAGAGCTGTCAGAAGATGGCAGCCAAGATTTCGAAGCTACGGATTTTCAAGGACGACGAGGGGAAGATGAACCGCTCGTTGCTGGATACGGAAGGGGCGGCGCTTGTGGTCAGCCAGTTCACCCTTGCAGGCGATACCTCACGTGGAAACCGTCCGGGGTTCTCGACCGCCGCGCGACCAGATGAAGGTAATCGGCTTTACGAACACTTCAGCGACTGCCTGCGCGAAACAGGCGTTCACGTGGAGAACGGGAAGTTCGGCGCCGATATGGCCGTGTCGCTGGTCAATGACGGCCCTGTAACTCTTTGGGTCGATCTGTAAACCGCCAAAAGAAAACCCGGACGCCATGGTCCGGGTTCTCAGAATATCTGGTCTGAAATCTTATGCGGCTGTCGCTTGGTTTGCCTCGACCAGCCAGTTCATCACAGTCTCGGGCGAGGACACACCATAGGGGTCTTCGCCGTGGTTGTCAGACAGGCCAGGCTCTTCGAACCAAGCCTCGATCACACCATCGTTGACGATGGCAGCATAGCGCCAGGAACGCAGCCCAAAGCCCAAGTTATCCTTACGCACCAGCATACCCATGCGGCGGGTAAATTCACCCGAGCCGTCGGGGATGACTTTGACATTCTCAAGCTTCTGGTCGGTCGCCCATTTGTTCATGACGAAGCTGTCGTTAACCGACATGCAGAAGATCTCGTCGATGCCTTGCGCGGCGAAATCGGCAAATCCGTTTTCAAAACCCGGCAATTGGTAGGTGGAACAGGTCGGGGTGAAAGCACCCGGCAACGAGAACAGCACAACGCGCTTACCTTTGAAATAGTCCTCGGTGGACATGTCCTGCCAGCGGAAGGGGTTCGAACCTTCGATGCTTTCGTCACGGACACGGGTGTGGAAAACGACGTTGGGAAGCTTGGTTCCAGCTTTCATTGGGTGCTCCTGAAATTTGATTTGGGAGCGCGGAGTTAGTGTGATTCTAAGTCACCCTCAATGCTATTTTGCTGCGACGCAGCGAAATCTTTATGTGCCGCTTAGATGCTGCGGAAACAGACCATCTCAGACTTACAATCGAAGGAAATGGTGCTGCTGGAGAGAATTGAACTCTCGACCTCTCCCTTACCAAGGGAGTGCTCTACCTCTGAGCTACAGCAGCAGCGTGGGGCGCTGATTAGACCCTAAAGCGGAATGGTGCAAGCGCAAATTCGCGGTTTTTTGCGCGAAGATGCCGAAAGCCTTTTTTCCAAGGGCCACGGCATCTGGACCGGGCTCGCTTGCTGGGTTAGATGAGGGCATGGACAAGAAAACCGCCCCCACAAAACTGTCGAAGAAGGACGCAGAGCGCGAGACCCGCCTCAAAGCGGCCCTCAAAGCGAATATGGCCAAGCGCAAGGCGCAGGCCCGGGCGCGCGCGGATAAAGAGACATAAGGCGAGCAGATGGATTCGATTCTGGTGAAAGGCGGCGCAGAGCTGCACGGTGAAATCCCGATTGCAGGTGCCAAGAACGCCTGCCTGACGCTGATGCCGGCAACCCTGTTAAGTGACGAGCCGCTTACACTGACCAACGCGCCACGCCTGTCGGACATTCGTACGATGACCGAATTGCTGGCCTCTTTGGGTGCCGAGGTGACCTCACTGCAAGACGGTCAGGTGCTGGCCATGTCCAGCCACGATCTGAACAACCACGTCGCTGACTATGACATCGTGCGCAAGATGCGGGCCTCGATTCTTGTGCTGGGCCCAATGCTGGCGCGTCACGGTCACGCAGTGGTCTCGCTGCCAGGCGGCTGCGCGATTGGCGCCCGTCCGGTGGATCTGCACCTCAGGGCGCTGGAAGCCATGGGTGCGGAGCTGGAACTGAAAGAAGGCTACGTTCACGCCACTGCCAAAGGCGGTCTGAAGGGCGGCACGTTTGAATTCCCATTTGTGTCTGTCGGGGCGACAGAAAACGCGCTGATGGCGGCCACTCTGGCCAAAGGCACAACCGTTCTGAAGAACGCTGCGCGCGAGCCAGAGATCGTTGATCTTGCGCACTGCCTGCAAAAGATGGGTGCGCAGATCGAGGGCGAAGGCACTTCGACTATCACCATTCAGGGTGTCGACCGCCTGCATGGCGCGACCCACCCCGTCGTGACCGACCGGATTGAGCTAGGCACCTACATGCTTGCCCCGGCAATCGCTGGTGGCGAGGTCGAATGCCTTGGCGGCCGCATGGATCTTGTTGCTGCCTTTGCCGAAAAGCTGGACGAGGCCGGGGTTTCGGTCGAGGAAACCAAACGCGGGTTGAAAGTAAGCCGCAAAAACGGCCGTGTGGATGCTGTGAACGTCGCGACAGAGCCCTTCCCCGGTTTCCCCACCGACCTTCAAGCCCAATTCATGGCACTGATGTGCACCGCCAGCGGCACCAGCATTCTGGAAGAGAAAATTTTTGAAAACCGCTTCATGCACGCCCCCGAACTGATGCGCATGGGCGCTCAGATCGACGTGCATGGGGGCCACGCCACTGTCACCGGCGTCGAACGCCTGAAAGGCGCGCCGGTCATGGCGACCGACCTGCGGGCTTCGGTGTCGTTGATCCTTGCCGGTCTGGCTGCAGAAGGTGAAACCGTGGTCAGCCGCGTCTATCACCTTGATCGCGGTTACGAGCGGGTCGAAGAAAAGCTGGGCGCTTGTGGTGCCTCGATCGAAAGGATCAAGGGCGAATGATGGAAGACGCAAAGTTCGAAGATGGCGGCGAACACCCGCTGTATCTTGGGGCAGAAAGCTCCGAAGATCTGCAGGTTCTTGCTTCTCTGACTCAAGACGCCGTTTTCCCGGTTACCGAAATGACCTACCGTGCGTCCGAGCGCCGCTTTGCCATACTTCTGAACCGCTTCCGTTGGGAAGACGTAGGTGCCGCCAAGGCACGTGGTCGCGATTTTGAGCGGGTACAATCGGTTCTGGACTTCGGGGACGTGCTGAAAGTGTCGTCTCAGGGCGTTGACCGTTCTGACAGTGACATGATCCTGTCCCTGCTTTCGATCGATTTTGAGGCCGGCGAAGACGGCGCAGGCCGCGTCATCCTGACCTTGGCAGGTGACGGCGCAATTGCGTTGGACGTGGAATGCATCAACGTCACCCTGCGGGATGTGACGCGCCCCTATATCGCCCCGTCGCGCAAGGCCCCCAGCCACGACTGAGGGCCTTGGTTTCTATTCCTGAATAGACTCCAGGTAATACGCGATCGAAAGAACCCGACCTCGGATGATCGTTTCGGCCCCATAGGGCCCTGCCATCCCGGCCAGCTCACTTTTGAAAACGTCGCCCCAGATTGGCATTTCGCCCCCTGCCATGGGCGGCCTGTCGCCGTGGCCTCGCACACCGGTCCGTCCATCGACGATGTGGATCACGTCGAGCATTGGGAACTCGTCGTTGTTTCTTGACTTGATGGTCGTCAGATCAGGCAAGGGGACATTCAGGTATTGGGCGAGATAGCCGTCCCCTTTACCTGCTTCTCCGTGACAAACCGCGCAATTCTCTTGGAATGCGGCTTTTCCAGCTTCATCTGCCAGCGCAGGCCCGCTGAGGGCAGCAAACATGCATGGCAGGACGTAGTGAAACAACTTGTGTTTCATTTTCTCCTCCTCAGTTGCTTGTTCGCGCATTTGGGCTTTTGCCAGCTTCAGGATTCCATTGATCAAAATTCCGAAGCAATGATCTTGATCAACTTCCCCAAACTTAACCCCCTATTCTTCAACGCAAGGGTTCAATCCGGCGAAGAAACCGACTAGAGGGAATGAAACTATTCTAAGAGTCATCCATGCCGGTTTTCTTAAATACCCAAGATGCGGGATTTGAAGAGGCGTTCCTCTTGCTTCTCTCTGCGAAACGCGAAGACAGCCCAGATGTCGATGAGACCGTTGCTGGGATCATCGCGGACGTGCGCGCACGGGGAGATGAGGCTGTTCTGGAACTGACCGCGAAGTTTGACCGGCTGGAATTGACCGCCGACCAGATGGCCTTCACGCCCGAAGAAGTTGACCGGTACTGCGCGCAGGTTTCTGACGAAGAGCGCAGCGCGCTGGAATTGGCCGCCGACCGCATCCGCGCCTACCACGAACGCCAGCTGCCCAAGGACGACAGCTGGACAGACGATGCTGGCGCGACACTTGGCTGGCGCTGGACGCCGGTGTCGGCTGCGGGGCTTTATGTGCCGGGCGGACTGGCCTCTTACCCGTCTTCTGTCTTGATGAACGCGATACCGGCCAAGGTGGCCGGCGTGGGCCGGTTAGCGATCACGGTGCCGACACCCGATGGCGTGGTGAACCCCTTGGTGCTGCTGGCCGCAAAGCTGGCAGGCGTAGACGAGATCTATCGCATTGGTGGGGCACAAGCTGTGGCCGCTTTGGCCTATGGTACAAAAACAATCGCGCCAGTGGACAAGATCACCGGACCGGGGAATGCCTTTGTGGCTGCAGCAAAGCGCAGGGTTTTCGGCAAGGTCGGCATCGACATGATCGCAGGCCCGTCCGAGATTCTTGTGATCGCGGACAAGGACAACAACCCCGATTGGATCGCGTTGGACCTGCTAAGCCAGGCAGAACATGACGAGAGTGCGCAGTCGATCCTGATCACTGATGACGCCGCCTTTGGCCAGTCGGTCGCAGAGGCCGTGGAAAAACGCCTTGAGACACTGGACCGCCGCGCCATCGCGGGTGCCAGCTGGCGCGACTTTGGTGCAATCATCACCGTGGACTCGCTGGATCAGGCCGCAACCCTGTCTGATCGCATCGCACCAGAGCACCTAGAGCTTTGCGTGGCTGACCCCGACGCCCTTTCTGATAAAATCACACATGCTGGTGCGATCTTCCTTGGGCAATATACGCCCGAAGCCATTGGTGACTATGTCGGCGGCCCGAACCACGTTCTGCCCACCGCGCGCTCTGCCCGGTTCTCGTCGGGCCTTAGCGTGATGGACTTTGTGAAGCGGACGACGCTTGCCCGAATGACACCCGCTGCGTTGCGCGCGATCGGCCCTGCGGCAGAATGCCTTGCTGACTCTGAAAGTCTTCAGGCGCACGGTTTGTCCGTCACTGCCCGCCTTAAATCATTGAACGAGAGAGACGCATGAGCACCTCTGTCCTGACCAAGGTTGCCATCGACGACAGCAACCTGCCCGCCCCGACACCCGAAGTCGAACAGGAACGCCGCGTTGCGATCTTCGATCTTCTGGAAGACAACAGCTTTGACCTGCCCGAACGGGATGGCGTGAAGGTTGACGGCCCTTTTCACCTGCTACTGGCTGTTCGTCAAAAGCGTCTTGTCTTTGAAATTTCGCTGGAAAGCGGCGATCTGGTCCGCGAATTCCAGTTGGGACTAGGCCCCTTCCGGCAGGTCGTGAAAGACTATTTTCAGATTTTCCAAAGCTATGTCGAAGCGGTCAAGAAATTGCCCCCCGCCCAGATCGAGGCGATCGATATGGCCCGCCGTGGCATCCACAACGAAGGCGCACGCCTTTTGCAGGAACGCCTAGAGGGCAAGGCCGAGATTGACATCGACACCGCCCGCCGATTGTTCACCCTGATCTGCGTCCTGCACTTCGGAGGCTGATAGTGGCGACAGGTCTTCCCTCTTCGGTTTTGTTTTGCTGCGACCACAATGCCATTCGGTCGCCGATGGCCGAAGGCATCATGAAGAAACTGTATGGCACAGAGTGCTATATCCAGTCTGCTGGCGTGACGAACGACCTTGAAATCGACGGGTTTGCCATCGCCGTTTGCAAGGAAATCGACGTCGAACTGTCCCGCCACCGCTCGCGTTCGTTCGAGGAAATGCAGGACTGGGGCGACGACCTATCGGGTTATGATCTGGTGGTGGCCCTGTCTCCCGCCAGTCAGCGCGCCGCGCTAGAGCTGACACGCTATTTCCATCTCGAAGTCGAATATTGGCCGATCATGGACCCCACCGGCTTTGGTGAAACACGCGAGGCCAAGCTGCAGGCGTACCGAAACACGCGCGACCAGATCAAGGAAAAGCTGATCGCCCGCTTCGGCCCGCCCGCATAGTCGTCCAAAACGCCGCGATATGCGCCATTTTGGCCGCGCATGGGCAGCATTTACCTGAATTAGACCTTGAAAAACCCTGTTTCGGGGCGCATTTAGGGGCAGCCCGCAAAGGGGCGAATGAAACGTATCACAGGAGTGACCATGGCCAAGGAAGAAATGCTCGAATTCCCCGGCGTCGTAAAGGAACTCCTGCCGAATGCGACTTTCCGGGTCGAGCTTGAGAACGGCCATGAGATCATCGCACACACGGCAGGCAAGATGCGCAAGAACCGCATCCGCGTTCTGGCAGGCGACAAAGTGCAGGTCGAAATGACCCCCTACGATCTGACCAAGGGTCGGATCAACTATCGCTTTAAATAAGCGCTGCTGACATGAAACTGATCCTCGGGTCAGGCAGTCCGCGCCGCAAGGAATTGTTGGCGCAAATTGGCGTTATGGCCGACGAGATCCGTCCACCCGAGATCGATGAAACCCCGCATAAGGGCGAACTGCCTCGCCCTTATTGCGCGCGCATGGCCATCGAAAAGGTTCAGGCCGTTCCGGCGGCGCCTGACGAACTGGTTCTATGCGCCGATACCACGGTCGCCTTGGGCCGCCGCATTCTTGGCAAACCCGAAAACGAAAAAGAGGCCGCAGCGTTCCTGATGGCCCTTTCCGGCCGCCGCCACCGTGTCATCACCGCGGTCGCCCTCAAGTTGGGGGATCGACTGTGGGAGCGTGACGTGGTCACCGCGGTGAAAATGAAGTCACTGTCAGACGACGAGCTGAATACATACCTGCAGACCGAAGACTGGCGCGGCAAGGCCGGCGCCTATGGAATTCAAGGGGCGGCAGGGGCTTTCATACCTTGGATCAGCGGCTCTTTTACCGGGGTTGTCGGTCTACCCGTGGCGGAAACCGCAAACCTGCTGCGCGCTGCCGGATACCCGCTTGGAAAGGATGCCTCATGAAGGGTCGTATCGTCATTCTGGACCAGTTGGGCGGCCATCCCGCTGCCGCCTTGATGGAAGACGGCGTTTTGCAAGACCTTCTGGTCGACAGCAATGAGGTCGCCCCGGGCGCGATTTTCCGCGCCACCGTTGATCGTCAGATCAAAGGCCAAGGCGGCGTGTTCCTGAAACTGCCCGACGGGCGCGCGTTCTTGCGCCAATCCAAAGGTCTGGCCCCAGGTCAAACGCTGCTGGTACAGGTGACTGGCTACGCAGAACCGGGCAAGGCAACACCTGTTACCACACGCCTTCTGTTCAAAAGCCGCTACGCGATCATTACCCCCGGCGCGCCCGGTCAAAACATCTCGCGGTCAATCCGCGACGACGACCTGCGTGATGAACTGACCGTCATTGCCCACGAACAAATGGAAGGCGCAGATGAAAATCTGGGCCTCATCCTGCGCTCTGCCTGCGCGAATGCCCCAGCAGATGAGATCGCCGAAGACATCGCAAATATGCGTGGTCTGGCCGAGGATATCCTACCAGAGACCGCCGGCGCCCCTGAGTGCCTTCTGGACGCGCCAGACGCCCATATGGCCGCCTGGCGCGACTGGTCTGACGGCAAGGTGGACGAAATCATCGACACCGAAGGCAGCTTTGAAGATCTAGGCGTGCTGGACGCGGCCAATGAACTGTATTGGGGCACTCCTCTGGCCGGTGGCGGCAGCCTGTTCGTCGAACCGACCCGGGCGCTTGTCGCGGCAGACGTGAACACAGGGACCGACACATCGCCGGCAGCCGGGCTAAAGGCAAACATGGCCGCCGCGCGTGATTTGCCACGCATCCTGCGCGCTCGGGGACTTGGTGGACAGATCGTCGTCGACTTCGCGCCGATGCCCAAGAAAGATCGTCGCCAGTTGGAGCAAACGCTCAAAGCGGCTTTCCGCGCCGATCCCGTCGACACGATTCTCTCGGGCTGGACCAACCTTGGAAACTTCGAGCTGCAACGCAAACGCGAACGCCGCCCCCTGCCCCAAGGACTGTTTGAATGAGCTGTCCTATCTGCAACGAAAAGACCGTCCAGAAGTACCGCCCGTTCTGTTCGAAACGCTGCGCAGACATTGATCTGGGCCGCTGGATCAAGGGCGACTACGCGATCCCGGCAGACGATCCCGAGAGCTTGGAAGAGGCTGCTTCAAAGCTCCAATCAAATCCTCCGATAAGACACTGAATTTTTCTCAAAATGTCTCTGGACACTGCCCAGCGCTAAGTCTAGAACACCGCAACCCAAGCGCAACGCGCTTTCCCGTGCCCGGGTAGCTCAGGGGTAGAGCAGTGGATTGAAAATCCTCGTGTCGGTGGTTCGATTCCGCCCCCGGGCACCATTCCTTACTAAAATAGAGACGACGAATTCACGCTTAGTAGCTTAAGCAGAATTCTGAATTCACAACTGTTCAATTTAGGCAAAATCCCTGTATTTCCGCTTGTTCAAAGCGATCAAACGGATGCCTGCAATTGGTTGGAGAAGCTTCGGCTCATACAGAACAAATAGCGTCAGCAGCGACACCAGTAGGCCGCTGCTGAGATTCGTTTTGCCAGTGCTAACTAGGCCTCAAGTTCAGTTTTTTTGACCAAAGGGCGATCATTGTTATTGGTCTTTGACTTGGTGTGAATGATCACGAAAACCACCAAAACGGCGCCCGCAATATTTGCCATCAGATTGACCGGCCAGAATGCCAATGCTCCGCCCACAACTAGGGCAATCACATCAAGAACGCCAAGTGGTCCTTCACTGTACATTTTGATCAGCGCATTGGTGGCATAGATGCCGAACAATCCAAAGAACCCAACCTGCGCCACTTCTAGGAAATCACCCGAGATCAACGGGGTATAGGCGAACATTAACGGAACGATGTACAAGCCCTTGGCGATCTTCCAGCTTTCAAAGCCGGTTGCCATGGGGCGGGATCCGGCAATGCCTGCGGCTGTGAAGGACGCAAGGCAGACCGGTGGGGTCACGTTGCTGTCTTGGCTGAGCCAGAAGATGATCAGATGTGCGATCAGCAGGTAGGTCGTGGCGACCGTTGGGTCGACCAGCACGGGCCGGATGGTCACGGCAATTTCGAAAGGGATAGCCTTGATCAAGTCCCAAGCCTCTGGCCGCGTCATACCTTCGGCAATTTTTGCCACGTTCGGGTGATCCACCAAGAAAAAGAGCGCGGATTTTGCCGGGTCCGCAATGCCGGCAACCAATTGGTCGACAATCAAAGTGTCCGACATGATCCCGGCCAGCGCAGGCGCGGTCAGAATGGCCAGAATAATGTAAGCCGCCGTCACTGGCAGGCCCATGCCCAGCACCAGTGACACCAGCCCGATCAGCACAATTGCCAAGACCATCGAACCCTGCGACCACTGCGCAATCATCAAAGAGAACCCGTTACCCACACCGCTGGTGACGATGGCGTTGTTCATGATACCGATGGTGACCAGCAGAACAGCGGTCATGATCGAAGACCGGATACCCGTGCTAAACGCCTCTGCAATTCTAATCGGGCCCATCGAGACGGGTTTGAACATCCCTTCGGGCATGATTTTGGTCAGAAGGGTCGTGGCCCAAGAGGTCAAGACCAACGCGACAATCGCCCAACACGCCGCAAATGCAGGGGTTACACCGGACAAGAGCATCCAGATCATCACAGTCAGCGGGATCACGAAGACCAGACCGCCCGACAGCAGCTTGCCCTTGTCGACGGTCATGTCGATTTCGGAGCCGGCATCGTATTTGACGGCTTCGATCCGAACGATGAAGGCGACCGAGAGGAAATAAAGGATCGCAGGTACGATCGAGACGGTGACGATCGTGGCGTAGGGGATTGAGGTGTAGCTTGCCATGACAAAGGCCCCTGCCCCCATGATCGGCGGCATCAACTGCCCTCCGGTCGAGGCGGCGGCCTCCACCCCCGCGGCGAACTGCGGGCGGAAGCCGTTGGCCTTCATCAACGGGATGGTGATGACACCGGTCGAGGCCGTGTTGGCGATGGCAGAGCCAGAGATCGTGCCAGTCAGGGCCGAGGACAGGATTGCAACAAATGCCGCACCGCCCTTGATACGCCCTGCAACGACCTTGGCCAGTTCGATGACAAAATTGCTGGCTCCGGATACGACCAAGAACCCGCCGAAGATCATGAACAAGGTGATGTTGGTGGACGAAATGCTGGCCAGAATGCCGAACAGACCTTCGTCATTGTAAAGCGTGCGGAACATCACGTCGTTCAGCGGCAGACTGGCTGCCCTGAAGACACCCGGCAAATAGCCACCAAGGAAAAGGATATAAGACAGCGCCAAAACCACCAGAATGGGGATGACCCAGCCAGATACCCGACGCGAAAGATCAATACAGGCAAAGACAAGGATAAAACCTGCAGCCCAGTCAACAATGGTCAGCTGCCAACCCTGCCCGGTTACGGCCAACGAGCGGTCATAGACCGAGTTCTCGGCACCAGCGACCCAAAGCGCGGCGGCCGCAACGATAATTCCGTAGGAAAGATCGAAAATCCAAGCGCCCTTGCTTTCCGCGCGAGCGCCGAAGGGGCTGTACATGACCGAGGCCAGAAAGGCGAAACCTGCGAAATGGATCGCGTTCTGCCAGCGGCCGGGCTCGATCAGGGCAACGTTCGTTACGACGTGCCAGATGCCAAACGCCACGGTCAGGGCAATCAATAGGAACGATCTTGTATTCTTGTTGTTTATGTTCAGCACGTCGTCGCGGCTGTACTCTTCAGAAGCGTCCATCTTCATCCCCCTCCCATAGTCTAGGGGCGGCGCTATTTCGCGCCGCCCCTTTATTTTTGATTAGTTCTTCAGGTGATCAGGGATCGTCAGGCCAACTTCTTCATAGTAGCGCTGCGCACCGGGGTGCAGCGGTACCGGCAGGCCTGCCATGGATTTCTCGATCGCCATAGCTTTGGTGGCCGGGTGGATCGCCTGCAGGAACGGCAGGTTTTCGTACATGGTTTTGGTCAGCAGGTAGACGTGCTCTTCGTCAACGCTGTCATTCACAGCCAGGAAGTTCGGCTGCGCAATGGTGTTGATGTCTTTGTCCTGACCCGGGTAGGTGCCAGCAGCGATGGTGTAAGGCACCCAAAGGTTCCGGCCGCCGTCCATGGCTGCCAGTTGGTCAGCGGTTACGTCCAGTACGGTAAACTTGCCTTGGTTGGCTGCCATCAGCTTGGTGATCGCACCGGTGGGCGGGCCAGAGGGGATGCCAGCTGCCATCGCCTGACCGTTTGCCAAAGCGTCTGCGGTCGGGCCATAGCCTGCGTAAACAAGTTCAAAGTCCGCGTCGATGTCGATGCCAAGGCCAGACAGCAGAACACGGTTCGAGCCAATGGTGCCAGAGTTCTGGCTACCCATACCGGCCGACATGCCTTTCAGCGCGACAAGGTCTTCAACGGTGCCAGAGGCGGCCTTTTCGGTCGGAACGACAAACTGCTCAACGTTCTGCCATAGCATGGAGACCGAACGGATGTTCGGCTGAGGCTCGGTTACCGGGCCAGTGCCGGTCGCGGCGTAAGAACCGAACAGACCCTGCAGAATTGCGAAATCCGCGGTGCCCGCACCCAGTGCCTGAACGTTCGCGCCCGAACCTGCTGAGTTAACAGCGGTCAGAGAGAAGCCTTGCTTTGGCAGCAGTTTGACCTTCGACAAAGTCGAGATCGCCGTGCCAACCGGGTGATAGGTGCCACCGGTCGAAGCTGTGTTCAGGACATAGTCCTTGTTTTCGGCGTGCGCCAGGTTCGCGGTCACAGCAAGTGCCGCGCCCATTGTGAGCGCTTTGAAAAGTTTCATTGGTTTCCTCCCATGTGAATCGCCAATTGGTGATGCGAAGAGGATAAAAATGTCGGCTACTTGCGGATAGGAAAAAAAGCGCAGTGCCTGAAAAAACGCCCTGCGGAAACCCGCAGGGCGTGAAAATAGCCTATTCCGCGGCTAAAAGGCCCGACTTATCAATGCCAAGTTTCACGATCTTCTCGTTCAAAGTACGGCGACCGATTCCCAATTGGGCTGCTGCATCGTCCATCCGGCCTTCCTGCGCCATGATCGCCTGACTGATAATCTGCCTTTCAAAGGCCGCCACAGCCTCGCGAAGGGTCTGCGGAACACTGGGCCCATCATCTTCACCCTGAATGGCACGCTGGACCGAACTGCCACCACGTTTCGAGGCCAGCACAAAACGCTCGGCCACGCTTTGCAGCTCGCGTACGTTGCCCGGCCAGTCATGGGACAGCAACGCCTTATAGTCGCTGTTCGACAGTTCGGGCACGGGCACGTCATAGACCGACGACAGACGTTGCAAGTAGTGGCGGAAGACGAGCAAGGTGTCTTCACCCCGATCAACAAGGCTTGGCAGGTCAATCACCAGCGTATTCAGCCGGAAAACAAGGTCCTGCCGCATCCGCCCTTCAGCCACGGCAGCTTGCGGGTCTTCGGAAGCCGCGCTTATTATTCGCACATCGACCTCAACCGGGGTGTCTGCCCCTAAAGGTTCGCACAGTTTGGTTTCGATCACGCGCAGGAACTTTGACTGGGTCTCAACCGGCATCGAGGTCAATTCGTCCAGAAACAAGGTCCCGCCGTTTGCCCGCTGCATAAACCCACTTGGGCGGTCGGTAGAACCGAAGACGGTTTCCTCGAACCGATCGGGTGGGATCACAGCGCAATTGACAGCCACAAAGGGTGCCCCCGGCCCTTTTCCCAGATCATGCAAAGCGCGGGCAACCAGTTCTTTACCGGTACCGGTGCCACCGGTCACCAGAACGTTTGCGGGGCTTTCGGCGAAGTCATGAATCTTTTGTCGGATGGCCACGATACCCGGGCTGTCACCGATCAAAATCTGCTCCAGATCCGTCAGCGACGAGAGGCGTTTTTCCAGCCTGCTGGTGCTGTCCATCAGCCGCTTCAGTCGGGTCGCGTTGCCCACAAGGGTCAGCAACCTACGGGGATCAAAGGGCTTTTCCAGAAAGTTATAGGCCCCGTTCTGAATGGCCTCGACTGCCATGGGAATGTCGCCGTGGGCTGAAAACAAAACGATGGGAACCGACGACAACTCTGCCGCTTTACGTTGGAATTCCAACCCGTCCATGCCCGGCATTTGAACGTCGGACAGCACGACATCCACTGTACCTTCGCGCAGCAATTTCAGCGCCTCGTTGCCCTCGCCCGCACAAGTAACCCCGTAGCCCGCCTTGCCAAGCAGGTGCGACAGAGACACTCGCATCTCGCGGTCATCGTCAACGACCAGCACGTCCCCTTTGTTCATGAAAGACCCTTTCTTGCTGCGGGCAGTGAAATCGTAAAGCGCGCGCCGCCACCTGCGCAGTCTTGGGCGGAAAGGGTTCCGCCATGGGCGCGGATGATCTCGGCCGTAATTGCCAGCCCCAGCCCCATGCCGACACCCGAGGACTTGGTGCTGAAGAACGGCTCTTGCAGCTGTTCCAAAGTCATTCCGTTCAGTCCGGAACCACTGTCCGTGACATGAATCAGAACGTTGTCACCTTGTTTGTCACAGTTCAAAACAATCGAATTCGCACCGGTCCCAGACGAGGCATGCATGGCATTGCGCAACAGGTTCACCATCGCCTGTTCCAGTTGGAACTGGTCTGCTTCAACCACGCAAGGTGTTTCTGATGGCGTCCAACTGACTGTCATGTGGGCCGCATCCAGATCATGCTGAAGCAGCGCAAGCGTGCCTTTGAAGACCGTTTTCATGTCGATCGGGCGTTTCTCATCCCGATTTCCTTGCGAGAAAAAGCGCAGTTGCTTGGTGATGGCTTCCATGCGTTCGATCAGGCGCTTGAAGTTGTACAGCGTTTCCGGCGAGGTGATTTCATTGCCGATTTCAGCCGCCAGCAGATGGTTTTTCAGCGCCGATATCGGCTGGCCCAACTCATGCGTGACCGACGCCGCCAATTGCCCAAGTGCCGCCAATTTCGAGGTGCGCTCAAGTTCGTCCTTGGCCTCCAACAGGCGTTGGTTGGCTGCGGCCAGTTCTTCCCCGCGCCGTTGTGACACCAGAAATGCCGCAGCGATCCGTTGAGACCGCAGGAAAGCCGCAAAACCGATCAGCACCGCAATCAAAGAGCCCAAAAGCACTGTCGCACCAAGGGTTTGCCGCTGGATCATGGCTTCGGGTGTCAGATAATGGACCGTCCAGTCCAAGAACTCTGTCTGACCGGCAGTTCGAAGGAACGACTGCCCATCCAGATTGATACGACTGTCGCCGGACGCCTCCCAAGTCAGGCTCTCCAACGGTTCCGTTCCGAATTGGCGGCTGTTCACGATTTCTGTTTTACGGCTGTCATCCAGTGGGGAAATAGTTCGAAACAGCCAATCGGGGTTTGATGACAGCAACACGACACCGTCCGAATTCGTGGCAAGAACGTACTCTCCGCGCTCTTCCCAGGAAAACTGCAACTCACTGATGTCCAGCTTGATGGCAACCACCCCGACCAAACCACCAGATACTGATCGCAGTGGTTCAGCAACAAAATACCCGGGCCGACCCGTAGTTGCCCCAATCGCAAAGTAGTCGCTGCGTTCACCTGCAACGGCCCTCTGGAAATACGGGCGGAACCCATAGTTGTTGCCAAGGAAACTGTCGGGACTGTCAAAGTTCGAGGCCGCGAAAACCTGCCCGTCCAACGTCATGACATAGATCGCCTCCAGCCGGGAGGCGTCGGCGAATTTCTTCAGTGTTTCGTTTAGGCCGCGCTCTTCTCCGCGGGCGACCTGCTCGGCCAGTAAGGGGTTCTGAGACAAAACAAAGGGTAAGTGCTGATGCTGCTTGATCGCCTCGTTCAGCGATCGCAAGTACAGGCTGTGCTGGCTTTGGGCCACCGAGACCGCCTGATTTTCAAACAGGCGCAGAGCACCGAAATAGGTCGCGACCGTTGTCAGAATAACGGTGACCAAAAGCACCACGACAATGCCCGGCCGGATACGATCCGGGACGTCGATCTCGGGTGTCTGCAAGTCTTTGGTGATGGCCGGGTCAAGCTTCATGTTCCAAGCCTCTCAAAGAAAAGCCTGCACTGCAATCGTCTCGGCCATAACACAGAAGCGTGCCCTGCGGATTTCCGCAGAATAAATGATCGACTTCCTAACAAATCGGCACGGCCTGCTTCTGCTGCTCAAAAAGGCTTCAGCTCGATTCCGGCGGCCTTCAACCGCGCACGAACGACTTTCGCCATCTGCACCGCCTCGGGCGTGTCCCCGTGCAGGCAAATCGTGTCAATCCGCGTGGGAATATGTTTGCCGCTTTCGGTGATGATGGCACCGGCTTCGACCATCCTCAGAATGCGTTCCGCAGCGAGGTCCGGATCATGAAGCACGGCCCCGGGCTTTTTGCGATCCACCAGCGTCGCGTCATCCTCATAGGCGCGATCGGCGAAAATCTCTCCGGCCCAGTTGCATCCAAGCTCTTGTACAACTCGGGCCTGCGCAGTCTCTGCAAGGACCATGATGACAATGTCGGGGTCGACGGACAGCGCCGCCGTGTAACATGCCCGGGCGATCTCGGCATCTTCCGACGCCATATTGGACAGCGCACCGTGTAGCTTCAGGTGCCGGACCTGACCGCCAACCGATCGGGCCACTGCCTGTGCGGCCCCCAGTTGATAGGTCACAAGATTGGTCAGTTCCTCTGCGGTCAGATTGATGCGGCGACGCCCAAAACCCTGCAGGTCGGCAAAGCCCGGATGCGCGCCGATACCAACGCCCTTTTCAACCGCCATTCGCATCGTCCGCGCCATGACATTGGCGTCGCCCGCGTGCCAGCCACAGGCAATATTGGCAGATGTGACCACGTCCAGCAGCGCTGCGTCGTCGCCCATTGGCCAAGGGCCAAAGCCCTCACCCATATCGCTGTTCAGATCTACCTTGGTTGCCATTCTATCCCCCTTCGGGTTCATCCCCCGCAATCATCCCGTCAATCAGGTCATAGCGCAGCAAGTCGCGCATGTCTCGCGGGTCGCGCACCAAGGGCTGAACCTCTTTTCGATACTTGGCCAACCAACCGGTCTCTGGGTCTTGGTTGACCTCAACCCATTGAAACCGCAGCTCGGCGCCAGCCGGGGCTTGCGCCAACTTCGGCAGATCCGAAGGTACGACCGTCCCGATCCGGGGGTACCCGCCGACGGTCTGGCATTCAGCCATTAGCACGACTGGCAGGCCATCGCCGGTAATCTGTATATCGCCCGACAGGATAAAATCCGAAACCAACCCCTGCGCAGCGTCGGGAATGGGCAGCGCGCGTCCCTCTAAGCGAACACCCTGCCGGTTCGCCATAGGCGAGCGCCGATAGGCATTTCTGGCGAACCCCTGGCGCGTTTCCTTCGGGAACAACCCCGTCTGTGGACCGGGCAAAATTCCAATGGCTCCGCCTTTGAACCTGTCTTCTAGCGGCAGAAATTGGCTTGGCTCGCTAAAAGCGGGATCGTTGCCAACAGGCAATTTCTGACCGCTGCTAAGAAAGCTTCCCACACCTGCAGACAGATGGACTGATCGACTGCCTTGCCAAAGCGGTGTCTCTATCCCCCCGGCAAAGGTCAGATAACCGAAGCTGCCAGCCAACAGGCCCGAAATCGTCAGGGCCTGCCCCGGCTCCAATCGATGGCTTGCGTTCCAGACGATCTCTGCCCCGTCGATCGCGGCGCGCATCGGGGCACCGGTCAGGGCAAATCGGACGGGTTGGGTCACGGTGAACTCTCCGCCCGCACCGGCCAGTTCCAACGCAGCAACCGGGGCTGGCAGCGACAGCAGCGCCGCAGCTTCGTACAAGGCCCGCCGGTCCATCGCGCCCCCTTGCGAAAGCCCCTGCGCAACGAACCCGGGCCGACCAAGGTCCTGAACTGTCGCGCCCGGCGCGATGCGTTTGATCTGCAGGGTTGCGGTCATGACGCGCTTTCCACCCTTGCGCCACCCATTGGATCGCCTTGCCGTAACGCGTCAAATTCGGATGGGGACACCGCGTGAAAGCGCACCGCGTCCCCTGCCCTTAGGGGAAAGGACACCTCGGCTTCGGGCTGAAACGGGCGAAAGGCTGTTTGCCCGATTTGCCGCCAGCCGGTTGGGCTTTCATTTGCAAAGAGGACAAGCTGCCGGACCGCCGCCACCAAGGCCCCTGCGGGCACCTTGGGTGTCAGGGCCTCTTGTCGTGGAAACCCCCACCTTTCCGGTAACAGTCCCAGATATGGCTGACCCGGCGCAAAGCCGATCGCCAGAACGCGAATGTCTGTCTCCAGCACTTCTTTGACAGCTTTCACTGGGGTCAGACCGGCCAAGTTTGCAACCTCGGCCAGTTGCGGGGCATACTCCCCGGCGAAACAGGCTGGGATGTGCCAGATGCGGCTTGCCTTGGGTGAAGGGGCCGCGGCCCAGTCCCGCGACTGCAATAGCGACTGAACTGCCGTGTGTATCACCTTGGCGACGCCTGTATCAGGCTCGAACCGGATTAGGACAGAGGCTAGGGCTGGGGCAGTCTCTACCACGCCTTTGGGAAGAACGTCGGCCAATGCCGCTGTGAAGGCCTGCACCGCACCGCTTGCCTGCGGAGACGCCACACGTGCAAAGCGCACTAGCAGCGCGTCATCGCGAAATGGCCATAGTTCAGGGGTTAGCGGATCAGACATGCGCCCACTCTACCCCCCGGGCCGAAATCCACAATCCGAATGCCATCTGGAATTGGGAAAGGAGCCCGGGCGAACCCGGGACCCCACCTATTTTTCGGGGATCAATCCACGCGGGCTGAAACGCAGCACGATTAGCAGCACCAGACCCATGGTCAACAGACGCATATGCGCTGCCGAATCCAGCAGATGCGAACGCAGATCCGAATCCTCGGCCATGCCAGCGGTAATGGCCTGCATCAGCCATTGGCCCATCGGTTCAACCTGCACCCAGAAGAACCAAATCAGGATGCCACCCAGTACAGCGCCCCAGTTGTTGCCGGACCCGCCGACAATCACCATCACCCAGATCAGGAAGGTAAAGCGCAGCGGCTGGTAAGCGCCCGGCGTCAGCTGGCCGTCCAGCGTCACCATCATCGCGCCGGCCAAGCCACAGACGGCCGAACCCAGAACGAAGATTTGCAGGTGGCGGCGGGTGACGTCTTTGCCCATCGCCTCGGCTGCTTCCTCGTTGTCGCGAATGGCGCGCATCAGACGCCCCCAAGGCGACCGAAGTGCCATTTCAGCCATCCAGATCAGTGCCAGAAGCACCACAAGGAACAGCGCGGAATAGCATAGCTTCACGACCACGGCAGAGCCGACAACCGGGTCGAACCCCCAGTTCTGCATCCACTCGACAAAGCGCGTGCTGTTTTGCAGGTCGATCTCATACGGGACCGGGCGTGGGACGCCATAGACGTTCTTCACGCCGCGCGCCAACCAGTCTTCGTTTTTCAGAACGGCGACCACAATCTCGGCGATCCCCAAGGTGGCAATCGCCAGATAATCCGACCGCAGCCCAAGCGCGGTTTTGCCAACGATCCACGCAGCACCTGCCGCAAGAAGCGCGCCGAAGGGCCAGCCGAACAAGACCGGCAGGCCAAGCCCGCCAAGATAACCGGTAACCGATGGGTCTACGGCCTCAATCGCCTCGACCGCCGGATCAAACACGGCGCGATAGGCAAAGAACCCGACCAGCAATAGAACAACCAAAGCCGGTACGCGGTAGCGCGACAGCCGTTTCCACAAGGCAATCGCCCCAACCAGTGTGCCCAAGGCGATGACAAGCGCCAGCACAAGGCGTCCGCCGCCCGCGCTCCACGCTTCGCCAACAGGCGACATGGACATCAGGACGGCACCAAGCCCGCCAAGTGCCACGAAACCCGCGACACCGACGTTGAACAGACCAGCATAGCCCCACTGTAGGTTTACGCCCAAGGACATGATGGCCGAGATCAGCCCCATGTTCAGGATCGTCAGGGCAACGGTCCAACTGCTGAAAAGGCCCGTTCCCAGAAGGGCAAGCGCCACAAGGGCGAAATAGAGAGCGCCACGCATCGTCATACCGATTTCCCCTTGAACAGACCTGTTGGCTTGAACAGCAACACGATGATCAGGATCACGAAGCTAACCGCGTGTTTGTAGTCGGTGGACAGCAGCTGCGCCAAACCTTCGGGCGCAAAGCTTTCCGGCAGGCTATAGGTCAGCACCTTTTTCCACGCATAGGTCACGGCCACCTCGGAGTAGGCGATCAGGAAACCGCCCGCAATCGCCCCCAGCGGGTTCCCCAAACCACCAACAATCGCGCTGGCAAAGATGGGCAGGAGAAGCTGGAAATAGGTGAAAGGTTTGAACGATTTGTCCAAGCCGTAAAGTGTCCCGGCAATCGTGGCCAGTGCGGCAACGATCAGCCATGTGACCATGACGACCCGCTCTGGGTTGATGCCGGACAGCAATGCCAGATCTTCGTTGTCTGAATAGGCCCGCATCGACTTGCCTGTCCGGGTCTTGTTCAGGAACCAGAACAGTGCCGCCACGACGATTACCGCTGTAATGATCGTCAAACCAGCGCTGGTTTTGATGGCCAAACCTTCGCGCAGGCCTGTCATCTCTTTGAAGTCACGCGCCGAAATAATGAAGCGCGCGCCGTCGCCAAACCGCTGGTCGTCGACACCAATGATAAAGCGCACCAACCCGTTCATCACGAACATCACGCCCATTGAGACGATCACAAGCGTCACAGGCGCGGCCTTTTTCTCTCGATAGAACCGATAGACGGCCCTGTCCGTCCCGATCACCAAAGCAGCGGTCGCCGCTATGCCGAAGGGCAGCGCCAAAAGGGCCGTTGGAAGCGGTGCAATCGAGACGCCCATCTTCTGGAACGCCCACGTCACAAGGATCGTCACCATCGCCCCAAAGGCCATCGTGTCGCCATGCGCAAAGTTAGAGAACCGCAGGATCCCGTAGATCAACGTCACCCCAAGCGCCCCAAGCGCCAACTGGCTGCCATAAGCGGTAGCCGGGATGATTACGAAGTTTGTCAAAGCCACGAGGGCATTCAGGAAATCCATCTCTTACCCTCCCAAGAACGACTTGCGGACTTCTTCATCCGCCAGCAGCCCCTTGCCGGTGCCAGTGTGGGCATTGGCGCCCTGCACCAGAACGTAACCTTTGTCGGCGATCTCCAGCGCCTGACGGGCGTTCTGTTCGACCATCAGGATGGAAATCCCGGTGCGGGCAACCTCGATGATGCGGTCGAAAAGCTCGTCCATCACGATCGGGCTGACGCCCGCGGTGGGTTCGTCCAGCAGCAGAACCTTGGGCTGGGTCATCAAAGCGCGGCCCACGGCCACCTGCTGACGCTGACCACCGGACAGCTCACCGGCGGGCTGGTTGCGTTTGTCGCGCAGGATCGGGAACAGATCGAACACCTGCTCCATCGTGGTTTTGAAATTATCGGTGCGGATGAAGGCACCCATCTCTAGGTTTTCCTGCACCGACATCGAGGTGAAGATATTGTGGGTCTGCGGAACAAAGCCCATCCCCTTTACCACGCGCGCTTGAGGCGTCAGGCCGGTGATATCCTCGCCATCCAACCGGACTGAGCCCTGACGCAGGTTCAGCATCCCGAAGGTCGCCTTCATTGCGGTCGACTTGCCCGCCCCGTTGGGACCAACGATCACTGCGATCTCGCCCTTGTTCACGGCGACGGTGCAGTCATGCAGAATGTCGGGGCCGGATTTTCCGTAGCCACCGGTCATGCTGTCGCCGATCAGAAACGCCTCGGCTGTATGTGACCCATGACCTGTACCGGTCGAAACTTCGATCTCACCGCGCCCACTGGGATTGGTGATGGTGGCGTCCTTGTTGCCACGATCGTCCTGATATGGGTTGCCGCTCATGCGCCCACCTTGTCTTTGTTTTTCAATCCGGTGCCCAGATAGGCCTCGATCACCTGTTCGTTGGCCTTGATCTCGTCCAAGGTCCCTTCTGCCAGCACCTTGCCCTCGGCCATACAGATGACCGGGTCGCAGATGCGGCCAATGAATTCCATGTCGTGTTCAATGACGACGAATGTGTAACCACGCTCTTCGTTCAACTGCTTGATCGCGTCGGCGATGGTGTAAAGCAGGGTGCGGTTCACACCTGCGCCGACCTCATCAAGGAACACGATCTTGGCGTCGACCATCATGGTGCGGCCCAGTTCCAGCAGCTTCTTCTGGCCGCCCGAAACTTCACCCGCGCGCAGGTCGGCGATGTGGCTGATGGTCAGGAATTCTAGCACTTCATCGGCCTTGGCACGCAGGGCGCGCTCTTCATCGGCGATGCGCTTGCGGCCGAACCATGTGTTCCAAAGCTGTTCGCCCGATTGACCTGCGGGGACCATCATCAGGTTCTCGCGGCAGGTCATCGAGCCGAATTCATGTGCGATCTGGAAGGTGCGCAGCAGGCCTTTGTGGAACAACTCGTGCGGCGGCAGACCGGTGATGTCCTCGCCATCCATGACCACACGGCCAGAGGTCGGAGGCAGCACGCCCGCAATCACGTTGAACAAAGTGGACTTGCCCGCACCGTTCGGCCCGATCAGGCCGGTGATGCTGCCGGGAGCGATCTTCAGGCTGGCCCCATCTACCGCGCGGAACCCTCCGAAATGTCGGTGTAGTTCGTGGACTTCGATCATGTCCGTCCCTTCCTCGACGCGTCGGGCGCGTTCTTATTCGTCGTTAAAAGAAAGCCCCCGGCCCATACAGGCCGGGGGCAATCGTTTCAAGTAGGATTAACGGAAGCCGACTTCTTTGATTTCGCCGCCTTCGACGACGATCTCACGGTAGCTACCGGAGGCTTCGCCCGGGCCGATCAGGTTGACCGAGGACGCACCTTCATAGTCGATCGCGCCGCCTGCCGACAGGATCTCCATGGCTTTGCCAAGTTCACCGGGGTAGATTTTCTCACCCGGGCCGTTTGCCAGTTCCCAGACCTTCTCGGCCAGTACTTTGCCTTCGGTCGAACCGGTTGCGTGCATGGCCAGCATGATCAAAGCAGCCGAGTCATAGCCCTCTTTCGCGTAAGGCGAAGAACCGTCAAAACCAGCGGCTTCAGCCATTTGCTCGTAGGATGCAGCCGCATCGCCCGACGCGCTCGGGTTTTGGCCGAACGAGCCGTCAAGATCAGCACCGAAGCGATCTGTCAGAGCAGAAGTAACCATGCCGTCGGGCAGAACGAAGGTGTCAAACGCACCGCTGTCCAGAGCGGCCTGAATGACGCCTGCACCACCTTGGTCGGCATAACCCGCGACGACCAGTACTTCACCACCGGCGGATGCCAGCGCGCCAACTTCAGCCGAATAGTCGGACTTGCCGTCTTCATGCGCGGCGCTGATGGTCACGGTGCCACCTGCGGCTTCAAACGCAGACTGGAAGCTGTCGGCCAGGCCTTTGCCGTAGTCGTTGTTGGTATAGGTCAGAGCAACTTCCTTGAAGCCCTTGTCCATGATGACGTCGGTCATGACCTCACCCTGACGGGCATCCGAAGGCGCGAGGCGGAAGAACAGGTTGTCATCCTCAAGCGCGGTTAGGCCCGGCGAGGTTGCCGAAGGCGAAATCTGCAGGATGCCGTTCGGGCGCGAGACGTTGGTGAAGACCGCACCGGTCGCACCAGAGCACATTGCGCCCATGATCGCAGAAGCACCTTCAGCGGTGATCAGACGTTCAGCTGCAGCGGTCGCTGCACCTGCGTCAACACAGGTCGAGTCGCCGCGCACGGGGGTGATCACACCACCGTCGACGAACTTTCCGCTGTCGTTGACTTCCTTGATCGCCAGTTCAGCACCTTCCGCGATGGGCGGTGCCAGCGATTCAAGCGGGCCAGTGAAGGCCACCAGTACACCAATGGTCACATCTTTCATGTGGCCACCAGCCATTGCGGCACCCGCAGTCGTGATTGCTGCAGTTGTTGCCAGAAGAAGTTTACGCATGTTTCTACTCCCAAGTTGGAACATGGTCAGAGGGTGAAAGATTATCCGAAGGTTTGCAAAGCAAAAATCCCCAATCGACATGACCCTGCGGCAGTCACGGGGCGTTACCGGGTGGCAGGAAGGACCCACAACCTGAATTTCACCCAACAAGCCATTGATTTTGGACCTCGTTTTATGGCTAAGAGAGCCTAACCAAGGAAATAGCCCCATGTCGAAATTGATCTATATTCTCAACGGTCCAAATCTGAACCTTCTCGGCAAACGTCAGCCAGAGATCTATGGAACCGATACGCTGGACGATGTTCTTGCCAATTGCTCAGCCGTGGCAGAGGAATTCGGGCTATCCTGCAAATTGTTACAGTCGAACTTTGAAGGTGAGATTGTTGAACAGATCCACACCGCGCGGGAAGAAGCGGCAGGAATCATCATCAACCCCGCCGCCTATAGCCATACCTCGGTTGCCATTCTGGATGCGTTGAACACCTTCGAAGGGCCGGTATTGGAAGTGCACATCAGCAATATTCATCAGCGCGAATCCTTCCGTCACCACTCGTATGTGACACAACGTGCCGAGGGCGCGATCATGGGTTTTGGCGTTGAAGGTTATGCGCTTGCGATGCGGCGTATGGGCAGCCTGTTAGGCTAACCCCTACCCCAGTTTTTCCAGCAGTACTGCGTAATCTGCGCGCATTTGCTCTGTCCAGCCTGCACGGCGACCACGGAACAATGTCGCCTGACTTTTGTGGATCAAGCCGTCCGACAGAATCTTCAGGTGGTTCGCGCGCAGGGTCTCGCCGGTCGAGGTGATGTCGGCGATCGCCTCGGCAGTTAGGTTCTTGACCGTGCCTTCGGTTGCCCCCTGGCTGTCGACCAGCTGGTAATCGGCCACACCGCACTCGCGCAGGTACTCGCGCACCAAACGGTGGTATTTCGTGGCGATCCGCAGGCGGAACCCATGTTCGCGACGGAAAGCAGCCGCTGCCGCGTCCAGATCATCCATCGTATCCACGTCGATCCAGAACTTCGGCACGGCAATGATCAGGTCGGCATAACCAAACCCCATCGGCTCAAGCTCGATCAGCTTGTTGTCCCAGTCGGCGATCTTTTCGCGAACAAGGTCTGACCCGGTGACGCCCAGTTGAATGCGGCCAGCGGCCAGTTCACGTGGGATTTCCCCGGCGGACAAAAGCACCAGTTCAATTCCGTCGACACCATCAACGGCACCCGCGTATTCGCGGTCCGACCCGGTGCGACGCAGGCTGATCCCGCGATCTGCGAACCAGTCAAAAGTCTTTTCCATCAACCGTCCCTTGGACGGGACACCCAGCTTCAAAGTCATGCCTGACCTCCTGCCAGAAGTTCGACCAGCTCGGGGCGGATCACGCCACCCACAGCGGGGATAGAGCGCCCCTGCCCCAATACTTTGGTCAGTGCATCATAACGTCCGCCACTGGTCACAGGGGGCAGATCGGGGCGTAAAGGCGCGTGAAAACCAAACACGAATCCATCGTAATATTCCAAGGTGGTCCGGCCATAGCTGGCTTCGAAATCCAGAGAGGCCGCATCAATGCCACGCGCGGCCAACGCTTCCAGCCGCGCTTCCATCCGTTGCACAGCAGGCTGGATCGAAGGCATATCCACCGCAATATCCCGCAGGTTTTCCAGTGCGTTAGCACTGGTTTCGCGCAAAGACAGGATGGTTTCCAGAATGTCCAACTCGCCACCTGACAAGGCAGGTTCTTCCGCCTCGGCCTGCAATTTCCGGACGCGTGCTGCAACCTCATCGGCAGTGCGCAGACCATTGTCCGGACCCGCCGCTTCGATTGCGGCGTCTATCCCGCCTGCAACCATTTTCAGCATCGCGACACGGGTTTCCGGAACCGGCTTTCGCCCCCCGAAACGATCCATCAGCGCCCGGAACCGGCGCGGTCGCCAGAGGTGGCGCTTCAGCGCGATCTTGCGGGCGTCGCTGGTTTGCAGACCGTCAACGGCAGCGATCAGGATGCCAATGTCACCGGTCGAGGCACGTAAGCCAAGCGGAGCCAGAAGGTCAGAAAACAGCGCGAACACTTCGGCGTCGGCAGCCGCAGAGTCAGTGCCATCGAACAATTCATAGCCCACCTGCCAATATTCACTGGCGCGGCCATCGTCATGTTCCTGCTTCCGAAAGACCTTGCCGGAATAGGTGTAACGCGCCGGGGTCGCGCCGTTTTCCATGTGCTCGCGCACGACAGGCACGGTAAAGTCCGGACGCAGCATGCATTCGCCCTGCAGCGGGTCAGAAGTCACGTAAGCGCGGCCGCGGATATCTTCGCCATAGAGGTCCAGAAGGACCTCGGCCGGTTGCAGGATGTCGGCTTCGACCACCTGCGCGCCAGCCTCGACGAACGCCGCCTGAAGCTGGGCCGCACGGGCGCGGGATTGGGCCTTGGTCACCATCAGTTTTGATCCAGAATGCGGCGCACCTCGGCGACCAGTTGGTCGCGCGGGGCTTCGAACTGGCTGGGGCGCTCTTTCCATTCCTCAAGCGTGGCGCTTTCGGCGATCTTGGCGCCAAGGATCAGGTCCTTGATCTGAATCTTGCCCGCATCGAACTCGTCCCCGCCGGCGATTACCGCGATCGGAGAATTGCGTTTATCCGCGTATTTCAACTGGTTACCGAAGTTTTTCGGGTTACCCAGATAGACCTCGGCCCGGATACCGGCGTTGCGCAGCTCGGCCACCATTTCCTGATAGTCGGCCATGCGCGACTTATCCATGACAGTCACGACAACCGGCCCGAGGCTGGTGCCGCCCATGCGGCCCTTGGCACGCAGCGCGGCCAGCAGGCGGTCAACGCCGATGGAAACGCCCGTCGCAGGCACAGCCTGGCCTGTGAAGCGCTTGACCAGATCGTCGTAACGACCACCACCCGAGACAGAGCCGAACTGGCGCGGACGGCCTTTTTCGTCCTGAATTTCAAAGGTCAACTCGGCCTCGAAAACGGGGCCGGTGTAATAGCCCAGACCGCGGACGACCGAGGGGTCGATGTCGATCTGATCGGGTCCGTAACCTTGCGCATCCAGAAGTGAAGCAATGGTTTCCAGCTCGTTCACGCCCTCTTCGCCGACCTTGGACGCGCCGATTGCGCCCTTCAGATTGGCAAGCGTTTTCGCAGCCGTGTCCCCTTTCGAGGTCAGGAAGGCCAGCACCGGTTCGGCCTGATCGTCGCTAAGGCCCACACCGTCAATATAGGCGCCAGAGTCGTCCAGACGGCCCTTGCCCAACAGCTGGCGCACACCGCTTTCGCCGACCTTGTCGAACTTGTCGATGGTGCGCAGCACGTCGGCGCGCTGTTCTTCGTCGGTCAGGCCCATGGTTTCCAGAACGCCGTTCAAAACCTTGCGGTTATTGACCCGCACGACATAGTCGCCACGCGGGATGCCAACGACTTCCAACGCGTCCGACAGCATGGCGCAGATCTCGGCATCGGCGGCCACGGACGGCGCGCCCACGGTATCCGCATCACATTGATAAAACTGGCGAAAACGCCCCGGACCCGGCTTTTCGTTACGCCAAACCGGACCCATCGCATAACGGCGATAGGGGAACGGCAGATCGTTGCGGAACTGCGCCGCGACTCGCGCGAGGGGCGCGGTCAGGTCATAACGCAGGGCAACCCAGCCGCTGTCATCTTCTTCCCAAGCGAAAACACCTGCGTGCGGGCGATCGACGTCGGGAAGGTACTTGCCCAGCGCCTCTAACGTCTCGACACCCGAGGTTTCCAAGGGGTCAAACCCATAGCGATGATAGACCTCGGCAATCTGGTCCAGCATTGCTTTGCGTTCGGTCACATCCGCGCCGAAGTAGTCTCGGAAGCCTTTGGGCGTTTCCGCCTTGGGGCGTGGGGTCTTCTTCACCTTGGCCATTGTCGCCTTGATCCATCGTTTAGGGTTCGCGGGGGGGTCTAGCGGATGGGGGCCGAAGGAGCAAGCACGGCTGGCATTTGGCCCCAAAATCGCAGTATGACCGACATATGACCTGCATATGACTTGCATATGACCAAAATGCCGGAGCCCGACCCCATGACCGAAGAAAAGATCACCGCATTGGAAGAGCGTATCGCGCATCTTAGCGTGACGGTCGAGGAACTGTCAGACGTGGTCGCAGGTCAGGCGAACGAGATCGCGCTGCTGACCAACCGCGTCCGCATGTTGGTGGAACGCGAGGCAGAGCGGGAAGTGGCCGAAGGCAGCGGCGTTCCGCTGGCAGATCAGCGCCCACCGCATTGGTAAGTGGGTTCGCAGCGGACGCTGCTTCTGAACGTCGCTGTGCTTGTGCGGCGAATGGCCGTGTTAAGCCCTGCGCGGACGAGAGGGGCTATCTTCAATTCGGCCTCAGTAGCAACATCCCGGTTGCTTGAAGACTGAAGGCAATTGATTTTGATCAAAGTGCTTTGAGCAAACATGAGGCAAGGCTTTAGCGGCATTGCATACCGCAGACTGGGAGCCGGGCCTCGTGAATTTTCTCATTAATGAAATTTTCAAGGCGCTGACAAATGCTGGTGCCGATATTCTTCGCAGAACGACTCTCAAGGGAAAGAACTGGCGTCAGATACTCGCATACATTCTACCGATATTGATTGTGCTGGCCATCGCCTACGGAATCTTCTGGCCACAGGAATAGCAGTCTGGCTAACAAGCACTGCTAAACCTTCGTGTGGCCTTAAACTGGCTCGAAACAGGAACTGTGGTATGCTTTGACACCTCTTGGCGGCAACGGGTTGCCTACGTGACGATTTCTGCGTCGGTTGCTTTCAGCGAAGTTGTCGTGCAGCGAATGGTGCCCGAAGCTGAAGCCAAGACTTGGTATGGGATTGCACAGCTAAATGTTACCGAATCCCGATGGTGCAACGTCGCTCTGATTTCTGAGACTGAGGTACTAACAGAGGCACACTGATTGTTTCACCAAGCAACTCAGCATCTCGCTGAGGCCAAGGACATAAAGGTCGCAATGGGATAGAGGCGTAGCGAATACGCGGCGCTTCGCGGCGTCACTGATCGTGTTGTTTTGCCTGGTTTCTCGCCAAGAATTGGCGACAGCGCTGATTTGGATCGGTCGGCCTTCGATCTGGCGATATTGCAGTTGGATGCACCGGTTACGCTAGATGAGATACGACCATTCGAAGTCATTGACTGGCTCGCAAATCAAAGCATATCCGTAACTGGCCATGGCAGGGATCGCCCCTATCTCCCTTTGATCCGAAAGGACTTTGTATTGATGAGATTTCGACCCATGTGGCGAGGCTGGGCTGCACGGTTGTTCCGGGGCTGTCGGGGGCAGCTGTAGTTGGGAAAACAACCGGCAATGACCAGAGATCGCTAGTGGGCATTGTTTCAGCCAATTTGTTCGGCCCAACTGGAATGAAAGCAGGTATAGCATTGGCCGTTGGAATTGGCCGCGGATTGGAAGCACTGCGCGCACTCCAACAATGATGAAGAAGGAGCGAACGACTGCATCGTCCGCTATTCGGCCATTAAAAAGATTCGCGGCGAATGACCGCTCTCTGCCCGTCGCGACCAAGTTTGCTCTCGGCCCAGAGCCGATTTTGAACGATCTTTTAGCAAAAAGCGGCTTCGAGCCCAAATCAGCCAATTCGGCACATCGCACAGAATACCAAAATCCGTACAAACCTGCCGCGCAAAACCCAATCAGGTAAATCGTTGCGGAGCAAAATGTTCAATATTGCAACAGGGAGATCGACCCTGCGCGAGATCAGTTACGACTTTGCCGGTCAATCCACCCAAAGTAAGGCCGATATGTTGATGTCCAAAGGCAAGAGTGATGCGGTCAGAGGCCGGTGAAGCACCTATTACTGGAAGAGCATCCGGCATCGTAGGGCGATAACCCAGCCATGTATCGTCGGGTGAACCGATATCTCCAAACATTTCATGTGATTTGCGCTGAAGGTAGTCAGTGCATCTTGTATTGAACGCAGCATCCACAGCGTTGATTTCGACCGTACCGGCAATACGCAATCCGTGGGCCATCGGCGTGGCGTAGAAACCTGCTTCAGCCCAGCCAACCGGCCGCGATACGAGCCCCCCGTAGTTGCGATAAAGGATATGATAGCCGCGCTCGGCACCCAGTGGCAGATGTTCAGCGCCAGAGCCTTTTATCTCCTTCGAACGTGCGCCAGACGTTAGCGCCATGTGACCCGCGCGGATTTCAGTGCCGTCTTCGAGATACGTTGTCACCCCGGTGTTATCGGCATCACAGCGGCCAACACGGCAGGATATGTAGGTCCCGCCTAGTGCTTCAAATCGTTTGTGCATGCGCGTGACCAATTCTTGCGGATTGGTCACATGCCGGACGCCTTTGAAGTTCAGGCCACAGTGTATGGGTTGTTTCAGGTTTGGTTCCAGTTGGTGAACCTCACCCTTAGACAGTTCATCGAATTCCACGCCCTGCGCGCGTCGCATTGCATTATTGGCGCGCTCACCTTCATACCCCGCTTTGGTGGACCAGACATATAAGCAGTCGTTATTGACCATCAGGTCTTCAGCTCCGGCCTCGGCAATCAGCGGGTCGAGGCCAGCTTCAGCATGCAGCAAAAACTGGCCTAGCGCTTCGCTGATTTGTTTCACACGAGAAGGGCGGCAGTTCTTAAGGAATGCCAACATCCATCCAGGGTTTCGCAATCCGTGCAGAAGGTTAAAGGATAGTGGGCTTTCGCGGCTGGTCAGCAGATAAGGCAGAGATGTAAAAATCGACGGGCTGTTGACCGGAATGCAGGCATAAGTCGCGATGGTACAGGCTGACCCAGATGTCGTGCCCGACCCGGGAGGGTTGGGATCACAGATAAGCGTCTTCAGACCATCGCGTTGAGCATAAAACGCAGCTGACATACCAACGATACCGGCACCTACAACGATGAGGTCAAATTCGTTCTGCGGCATTGTTATGATCGCTCCGTCGGATAGGTGTTGCGGACACCTGTATGGGTGATGCGGGTTCACCGCAGTTTTCGAAGAAATATCGGATGCGTTTGGGAACATCGTCAAGCAATCAAAAAAGTCGAACTGCACCACGCCGCCAGAGGACAACATCTGCCTTGTTTGAATGATCCGAAAACAGTCACCTTCACGCGAAGAGCGAATGCTCAGCAAGTCCTGCGTTTGAGTTGTCGGATCAGGCTGCAGCGAATTTACAGGTTTAGCCTAGGCCTGACCTACAGTGTTGAACGGCTAGTTTCGTGACTTATGCCACTCCACGATAATGAACCTGCTGCACTTGCGAAGGGATACAGTGTCAGAAATCGCCGCGTGAGCAAACGGCAACTTTGTCCCGCTTGACAGAATCTAAGTCGCAGGAGGCCGCGCGGAAAAGATCCGACTCGGATCAGAAAAGGCGGTTGAGACAGACCCCTGTCACGTCCAACACCTACTCAAACGCAAAAGCGGCGGCTTGCGCCACCGCTTTGGTTCTCTATCAGGCTGCATTCGAGCGGCGTCTTGGGCCTTTGCCACGCGACCGCTGGCCGTTCCCGCGTTTTCCGGGGTTGCCATTGCCTCCCCGCGCTTGCGGTTTTTTGCCGGGGCGACGGCGGCGCGGTTTGTTGGGTGCTTTGGGGGTTTCCGCTTCTTCTGGCGGGGTCTTCCGAACCAGAACCTCGTCCAGCGGCGTGGCGCCCGGGATTTTGCGACCGATCAGCTTTTCGATGTCGCGCAGAAGCGGACGTTCATCGGACGAGCAGAAAGCGATTGCCTCGCCTTCGCGCCCGGCGCGGGCGGTACGACCGATCCGGTGGACATAGGATTCAGGGACGTTGGGCAGGTCATAGTTGATGACACGCGCCACGCCCGGCAGGTCGATCCCGCGCGCGGCCACATCTGTTGCGACCAAAACGGTCACAGTCCCATCGCGGACAGCTTGAATGGCGCGATCCCGTTGGCCCTGACTTTTGTTGCCATGCACCGAATCCGCGGCAAAGCCCTCGGCGACAAGCTGCTTCTTCATCCGCTCTGCACCGTGTTTCGTACGGGCAAAGACAAGGGTCAGGGCAGATTTGTCCTCGGACAGAATTTCACGCAGGCGGACGGGCTTTTCAGCCTTGGTCAGAAAGCACACCGACTGGGTGATCTTATCCGCCGTTTTACCCGGAGGCGCGACCTGCACCTTCTTCGGGTCGTTTTGATAGTCGCGGCTTAGCTGCTCGATCTGTTTTGGCATGGTTGCCGAGAACAGCATGGTCTGGCGAGACTTGCTTAGGTGAGGCTCGATCTGACGCAGGGCATGGATAAAGCCCATATCAAGCATCTGGTCAGCCTCGTCCAGCACCAGAAACTTCGCTGTCGACAGGTCAATTTCTTTCCGATCCAGCAGGTCAATAAGACGGCCCGGCGTGGCGACAAGAATATCAACGCCCCGTGCCAGCATGCGGATCTGCCGGTTGATGGATTGCCCGCCAACAACCGTGGCGACCTTCATCGGCGTCCCCTTCACCAGCGGGCGCAGGTTGTCGGCGATCTGGTTCACAAGCTCTCGGGTCGGGGCCAAGATCAAGGCTTTTGCCGATTTGGGTGCGGTCTTACCTTGCTTGGCGCGCAGCTGGTCGATCATCGGCAAGCCGAAGGCCAGCGTCTTCCCGGTGCCGGTTTGGGCCAGCCCCATGATGTCATGGCCCTTCAGGGCCAGCGGAATGGATTGCGCCTGAATCGGCGTGGGCTCTGTAAAGCCACTATCGGACAGGGTCTGCAGCAGCTTCGGCGACAGGCCCAAAGTTTCAAATTTCGACACGGGATGTGCCCTTTCCTAGCGCGCCAGCCATACGCTGCGCACGTCACGGGCCGCCCTTGGGGCGGCAGAGGGTTCGGCTGGTCTTCATACCCGCCGATAGAGCCCTGCGTGATGGGAACTGGGGTTTTTCGCTTGTGCCCTGAATTTCTTTGGCACGGCTTACTCACGCGGCAGCGCAGCGATTTGAGCCTACCTAAGCAGTTATAGGAATAAGTCAAGCATTAGAGAAAGATGTGACTGAGGGAAGCTTGGCTCTCTTGCCGGTTAGCGGCTGGCGCATTGGTAAGCCTACCAACAAGCGAGCAAAGCAATCTGTCTGTATTTTAAGAAAAGGCCTGAACAACTGTTCAGGCCTCCCGAGGAATTCTAAAGATTATTACTCGGATTCGCGACCAGCAATACTTGTTCCTATTTCGCCAGTCAGGGTAGAACCGATATTCCCCCAGCCGCCGTTTCCGCCACCTGACACGATGGCCGGAATTGCTGCGTTTTCATTCGGAGCCGGCCCAAATTCCCCCTCCAAGAACGCTTTTGTATCAGCATCCTGATTTCCAACGTTATTCAAAAAGTCTTTCATTCCTTGAGCTTCTGCTTGTTTGTGACCGCCCGCGATTGCAGCGGTTCCGAGTGCAAGAGATGCGGCGGCGGCAGCTAGGATGAGTTTCATGTTTCGTCTCCCTAAGGTTTGATTGGTTATTGCTGGAGATACGGGAGATGCGTGCGATTGGATCAAAATCTTGAACAATGCACCCCCTGAATGACGATAGACCCCATTGAACAACCCTATCGCCAGATTGCCGCCGTAAAAGGCAAGCCTGACGTACCTGCGTTCCGCAGGCAGAACCCAAGACTTGCTGCGGGCTGCCGCTCCGACTAGCCTCGCATCGACTTCCAAATGCTCGGGGGGGGAGCCATGCCGGACAACACATCCAATGAGACTCTGCGGGGTATCCTGGAAGAGACCAAAACCATCGCCGCGGTGGGGGTATCGACCAACCCGGTCCGCCCGTCATACTTCGTCGTCCGGTATTTGCATTACCGGGGGTACAACATGATCCCGGTCAACCCGGCCTATGCGGGACAGAAGGTTTTTGGCAAAGAGGTTCTGGCCAGCCTTGCCGACATTCCCAAGGACCAGACCGTGGATATGGTCGAGGTCTTCCGGCGGTCCGAAGCCATACCGGGCATTCTGGACGAGGCACTGGAACACCTGGCGGGGCTAAAGACCCTGTGGATGCAGTTTGGCATTTATAACGAGGATGCCGCCGAAACGGCCAGCGCCGCCGGGCTGCGTGTCGTGCAGGATCGCTGCCCCAAGATCGAATACCAACGCTTGTTCGGCGAGCTGCGCAAGGCCGGGATCAACACCGGTATCATTTCAGCGAAACTACCGGAGTTGCGGCCATGAGCGATGCTTTGAAGACTTATGGGTTTGAAACGCTGCAAGTTCACGCAGGCGCCCGGCCCGATCCCGCGACCGGGGCGCGGCAGACGCCGATCTACCAGTCGACGGCCTATGTGTTTCAGGGGGCTGATCATGCGGCGGCCCTGTTTGACCTTAAAGAGATCGGCTTCATCTATTCCCGCCTGACCAACCCGACGGTTGCCGTTCTGCAAGAGCGGATCGCGACGCTGGAGGGCGGGATTGGGGCGATCTGCTGTGCTTCGGGGCATGCGGCGCAGCTGATGGCGCTGTTCCCGCTGATGTCTCCGGGATGCAACGTGGTGGCGTCTAACCGGCTGTACGGTGGCACGGTCACCCAGTTCAGCCAGACCATCAAACGCCTTGGCTGGTCGGCGAAGTTCGTGGACTTCGATGATGAACAAGCGCTGCGGGACGCGATTGACGACAACACGCGGGCGATTTTCTGCGAAAGCATCTCGAACCCTGGGGGGTACGTAACCGACATTCCAGCGATTGCGAAGATCGCCGATGACGTCGGGCTGCCCTTGATCGTGGATAACACGGCGGCGACTCCGTTTCTGTGTCGTCCCATCGAACAGGGCGCGACACTGGTTGTCCATTCGACCACCAAGTACCTGACCGGCAATGGCACGGTCATGGGCGGCGCCGTGGTCGACAGCGGCAAGTTCGACTGGTCGGCCAGCGGCAAGTTCCCGTCCCTGTCGGACCCCGAACCGGCCTATCACGGGCTGAAGTTTCACGAGACCTTCGGCCCCTATGCCTTTACCCTGCATGGCATCGCGATCGGGCTGCGCGACCTTGGCACGACTTTGAACCCGCAGGCCGCGCATTACACGCTGATGGGGATAGAGACCCTTAGCCTGCGGATGCAGCGACATGTCGAAAACGCGATGACCATCGCCAAGTGGCTAGAAGGGCACCCCGAGGTGGCAGAGGTCACCTATACCGGGCTGGAAAGCTCGCCCTATCACGCGCGGCAGAAGCGGGTGTATCCCAAGGGGGCGGGAGCGTTATTCACGGTGCGACTGGCGGGCGGATATGAGGCCTGCGTCGATCTGGTAGACCGGCTGGAACTGTTCAGCCATGTCGCCAATCTGGGTGATGCGCGGTCACTGATCATCCATCCGGCCTCCACAACGCACCGGCAACTTACCGCAGACCAGCAAGAGGCCGCCGGGGCCGGATCCGACATCGTGCGACTGTCGATCGGGATCGAAACCGCAGACGATCTGATCGCAGATCTGAAACAAGCTTTGGAAGGCGGATCCACGTAGGGCGCGGGTCAGCATTCGCTGCAGTAGAGAGCGCCTAGTTCGTCGACCGAGGGCGCATATTGGCCCAGACTTTCTTGGCTCTTTTCGAAACAGGACCAAGCTTTCTGAACCGGGAGTTTCCGGAATCGCCCCAGTGGCAGGCATCTAGCTGGTAGTCCGGCAATGCGCTGATAAGGTCTTCAATATTGTCCGTATCGATATTGAATTCAAAATACTGTTCCGGCTTGTCGTCCATAAATTCACGAACGCCCTTCAACTGCTCATCCCAATCCTGACGCCAATGCGCAGCCAGATCGTCGAGATTATCCAGCCCAAGCGCCGACATGTACCGTTTTGCGAATTCTCCATGCCCGTGCCGTAATCTGGAACGGATCCAATCGTCTTGGTCGCGCAAGTTAAGGATGATCAGCGTATCCGAATAATCTTTCAAAATCTCTTTGTAGGCAGAGTTTCCTTCGAAAAACTCCTCTGGCGTCACATGAACAAGATCACAATAAAAGACATAGTCATCAAACCCTTCAAAGACCGGGCGATTGCCTTCGATATTCTCTTTCATACGCTTTGCCGCAGTCCGGGATGGCTGTAGCGGTTTTCGGATCTTGTGATGCAACGAGGCATGTCCAGCCCGTTCAAACAACTGGCTGAATGAGCGAGTTGCGCATTTGTTAAATCCCACAAGAACGACTTTGGGTAATTGCTTATGTGACACTGTTGCGCCCCCATATAAGCGTCCGATTCAGGGCACCCCCCGAAACGGCCTTGCAAGATAATCAGGGATCAAATCTCCTCTACCTGCAAAACGCCCGGCAGAGATTTGATCGCCCCTTTGATCTGTGGATTTATCGGGAAATCATCGTCCAGATCAACATCAACCTCTCCTGGCAGGTCCGGATGCATCAGGCAAAACTGAACCGGGCCACGGCCGCGCAGGTTGGTTTCGCTCTTGGCGCGGTCCAAAAGGCTGGCGACGGCATTGATCGCGGTGGGTTCGTCTAGATAGACCTTCAGACCCGCGCCACCAGCATCAGCGACCACCGTGTCGATGGGTTGCACCGCGCGGGCAAGCAGTTTGACCTGCTCGGCTTCAAAGGTAGCCTCGGCCGTCACGACGACATTCGCGCCGGTTTCCAGATGATCACGGCAAGCTTCCAGCGTGTCCGAGAAGATGGTGATCTCATAGAGGCCCGTGGGGTCCGAAAGCTGCGCAAAAGCGAAGCGGTTGCCCTTGGCGGATTTGCGTTCCTGTTTACCCGCGACAGAGCCCGCGAGTTTCGCAATCATCGGGCCGCCCTGAACCTTTTGGCTGACCTCTTCCAGCGTCATGACCTGCTTGCGTTTCAGCGCGGCCATGTAGTCGTCCAGCGGGTGGCCGGACAGGTAGAAGCCGATGGCCTTGTGTTCCTCGGCCAATTTTTCATTCGGCAGCCAGTCGCCCACGGGGGACAGGCGAGGTTCAGGCAGATCGTCGCCAGCCTCGCCAAACAACGAGACCTGATTGGAGGCTTTCTGGTCATGGATCGCGGCGGAATAGCTGACCAGAGCGTCCAGACTGTCAAAGACCTTGCGGCGGTTCTTATCCAGTTGGTCGAAAGCCCCGGCGCGGGCCAGCATTTCCAGCGGGCGCTTCCCGACGCGTTTCAAGTCAACCCGGCGGGCAAAGTCATAGAGCGTGGCAAAGGGTTTGCCGTCGCGACCTTCGGTGACCAGCTTCATCGCCTCGATGCCGACGTTCTTCAGCGCGCCAAGACCGTAGACCAACGCGCCTTCGTTCACGCTGAACCGGGCCTCGGAACGGTTCACGCAGGGCGGGATGATCTCGATGTCCAGCCCCCGGCGGACCTCTTCGGCATAGGTGTTCAGCTTATCGGTCAGGTGGATATCGCAATTCATGACCGAGGCCATGAATTCCACCGGGTGGTTCGCCTTCAGCCAACCGGTCTGATAGCTGACAACCGCATAGGCGGCCGCGTGGGATTTGTTGAAACCGTAGTTCGCGAATTTCTCAAGCAGGTCAAAAACTTCTGACGCTTTCTTCGCGTCCACGCCGTTCTCGCCCGCGCCCTTTTCGAACTTGGGGCGTTCGGCGTCCATCGCCTCTTTGATCTTCTTACCCATCGCCCGGCGCAACAGGTCCGCGCCGCCAAGGCTGTAGCCAGCCATGACCTGCGCGATCTGCATCACCTGCTCCTGATAGACGATGATGCCTTGGGTTTCCTCAAGGATATGGTCGATCAGCGGGTGGACGGATTCCAGATCCTTCTGGCCGTTCTTCACCTGACAATAGGTCGGAATATTCTCCATCGGGCCGGGACGGTAGAGGGCCACAAGCGCGACGATATCCTCGATACAGGTGGGCTTCATCTGGCGCAGAGCGTCCATCATGCCCGAGCTTTCCACCTGAAACACGGCGACCGTTTTCGCGCTGGCGTAAAGGTCGTAGGTCGGGCCGTCATCCAGCGGGATGGCGTTGATCTGGTTCTCGGCCCCTTCGGCAGGTTCGTAAAGCTGCCTGCCGTCGGCGGCGATATGCAGGTCACGGCCCTGCCCGTGGATCAGGTTGATTGCGCCTTGGATCACGGTCAGCGTCTTCAGGCCAAGGAAGTCGAACTTCACCAGACCGGCCTGCTCGACCCATTTCATGTTGAACTGGGTGGCGGGCATGTCGGACCGCGGATCTTGGTACAACGGCACCAACGCATCTAGCGGTCGGTCGCCGATCACGACACCCGCCGCGTGGGTCGAGGCGTTACGCAGCAGGCCTTCGACCTGTTGGCCGTAGGTCAGCAGGCGGTCGACGACCTCTTCGTTCCGCGCCTCTTCGCGCAGGCGGGGCTCATCCGTCAGAGCTTGGGCAATCGAGACGGGTTTGACGCCTTCGACCGGGATCAGCTTCGACAGGCGGTCCACCTGCCCGTAAGGCATCTGCAAGACGCGCCCCACGTCACGCACGGCGGCCTTGGACAAAAGCGCACCGAAGGTGATGATCTGCCCCACCTTGTCGCGGCCGTATTTCTCTTGCACGTAGCGGATCACCTCTTCCCGGCGATCCATGCAGAAGTCGATGTCGAAGTCGGGCATCGAAACCCGTTCTGGGTTCAAGAAGCGTTCGAACAGCAGACTGTAGCGCAGCGGGTCAAGGTCGGTAATCGTCAGCGCATAGGCCACCAAAGAGCCCGCACCCGAACCACGGCCCGGCCCAACAGGGATGTCGTGATCCTTGGACCATTTAATAAAGTCCGCAACGATCAGGAAGTAGCCGGGGAAACCCATGGATTCGATGATATCCAGCTCGAAATCCAGCCGTTCCTGATACTTCTCGGGGGTCACCGCGTGGGGAATGACCGCCAGACGCGCTTGTAGACCCTCATTCGCCTGACGGCGCAGTTCGACCACCTCGTCATCGGCAAATTTCGGCAGGATCGGGTCACGGCGATAGGCCATGAAGGCACAGCGTTTGGCGATCTCGACCGTGTTTTCCAGCGCCTCGGGCAGGTCCGCAAACAGGGTCGCCATTTCCTCGGGCGTTTTGAAATAGTGCTGCGGGGTCAGCTTGCGGCGGTCTTCCTGTTGGTCGACATAGGCACCCTCGGCAATACAGATCAGCGCGTCATGCGCCTCGTACATGTCCGATTTCGGGAAATAGACGTCGTTGGTGGCGACCAGCGGCAGGTTCATGGCATAGGCCATTTCCACGTGACCGCGTTCGGACAGGCGTTCCGCTTCGGGCAGGCCGTCTTCGCCGGGGTGACGTTGCAGTTCCACGTACAGGCGGTCGGGGTAGATCCCGGCAAGGCGCTGCATCAGCGCCTCGGCCTTGGGGCGCTGCCCGTTGCGCAACAGGCGGCCAATGGGGCCATCGGGGCCACCGGAAAGACAGATCAACCCGTCGGAATACTGCGCCAACTCCTCGACCGTGACATGCGGCAACGAGCCGTCACCGCGCAGGTAGAGGCAGGAGTTCAGCTTCATCAGATGCTCGTAGCCAAGCTCTGACTGGGCCAGCAGGACAATCGGCGCGGGGGGGAGTGTTTTCTCGCCCGGGGCGGGCGTGTCGTACCCGACGTCCACCTGACATCCGATGATCGGCTGAACGCCAGCGCCCGACGCACCCACCGAAAACTCTAGCGCGGCGAACATGTTGTTGGTGTCAGTGATCGCGACGGCGGGCATGCCCGTGCCCGCGACAAGGCCCGGCAATTTCTTCGCCCGCATCGCGCCTTCCAGCAGCGAGTATTCGGTGTGAACGCGCAGGTGAATGAATCGGGGATCTGTCGACATGGGCCAACACTAGCCCAGCCGTCGGGGGCGCGAAACGGCGGAATTGACGCTTTCGCAAATTGACAGGTTCCACAGGCGAAAATGCGCACCTTTTCTTTTTCGCCCGAACGGCAGCTGCGCCCGCTTTTCTTCGCCCTATCGCCCTTGCCACCCCACACCGGGCGGGTTGTCAAAAAACCAAGAATTTTAGAGGGAAAATCCGCGCCCTTCTCCCCCAGACAAGGTAAGGACTGCGCCCTATCTTCCGGATCATTCGTTTATTGAACTCGGGATTATCGCCATGTCATTGCTTCAGCTTCTTCAGAATGCCCAAGGGGGTCAGGGTATTGATACCCTTGCAAAACAATTTGGTCTGGAAGGGGGACAAGCTGGTCAACTGGCTGAGATGTTCGCTCCGGCCATTGGAACAGCGGCCAAGAAGAAAGCCTCGCAAGGTGGGTTGGAAGACCTGCTTGGCACGCTTGTCGGAGAGGCGCAGGGCGGAATGTTCGACGACCCCGCACAGGCCGCAGCACCAGCGGGTCAGATGCAGGGAATGGACTTCCTGAAGACCCTGATGGGCGGTGATGCAGCCCCTCAGGCCATGGCGGAAGAGGCCGCAGGCCGTACCGGAATAGATCCCAGCATCATCATGCAATTCCTGCCCGCACTGGCGGCGATGATGCAGGGCGGCATGCAAAAGACCGTTCCTGATACGGAAATCGCCTCGATGGAAGGCAACAACGTCAGCTCTTTGATCGGTGGGCTTTTGAACGGCCGTGGTGGCAAGCCCGACCTTGGGTCTCTGGGCGCACTGTTGGACGACGACGGTGACGGATCACCGCTGAACGACCTGATCGGTCGGTTCCTGCGCTAGGTTCAGAAAGTGGCTGGCAACAGCGTGATCTGGTCACGCAGCGCGTAACGCGCTGCGGGTGTCACATGACCGGTCTCGCGCAGCGATGGGATTGCGCTTTCCAGCTTGCGCAGAACCTCTGGGTGGATGCGGTCAAGTTTGCTTCGTTCCGTATGGAAACTTTCGACCGGTAGGCCGTTCACCATGAAGACCACATGCGAGTCGAACACCAGGTGAAAGAAGGTCACGCTGGAAAAAGACTTGTCGATCTTGGCCGTCTCGTCAGATTCCAACAGGTCTTTGGCGCGGACGAAGACGGGCGTATCGTCCGGTTGACCATCCACCCGGTAACCCGGAACCACGATTTGATGATCGCCCGCCAGCAACAGCGGCTTTTGCGGCATCATCGGGCCAACTCCGCGGGCATGAATGCGCACGGGCGCCTTGTCCGGAGATTTCAGGAACTCTTCACGGCTGACCTTGCGGCTTAGAATCATGCGAACCGGCTGCAACCCCTCACAACGCGTTACGACCATGTCGCCCGGGCGCATCGTTTCGATCCGGCGCGGCCCGCAAGGAGTGCGAAGCAACGCACCTTCGACAATTCCGCCGGCAAAATCCGAACCATGTCGTGCGTCAACCGTGACAGGTTGCTGAAAGCTCATGATGATGTGATCCCCAAAAGTGTGACGTGAGCATGCTCACAGAGCTGTTACCCATCAACGCTATTTTCGGAATCGGACCGAAATTCGGCAGATTTTCACCAATTTCACTAAAAAAGATGACCATTCGCCTCTCAAGAGGCATTCGGAACTATACGAAGGGGTAAAACTGTCCGGTTTTTCCCCCTTGCAAAGGATTACCGGCAAGAATCGATTCGCTCGGCGATGCCGAGGATCTAGACCATCTCTGGCAGGACCTGATCCGGCGGACGATGTCCGTCTTCGAATGTCTTGATGTTGACGATCACCTTTTCGCCCATCTCGATCCGGCCTTCGACGGTTGCCGACCCCATGTGGGGTAGCAGAACGACATTCGGCAACTCGCGCAGGCGCGGGTTGAACTGGGTGCCGTGTTCGAACACATCAAGACCTGCTCCGGCGATCTCTCCGGCGCGCAGCATCCTGGTCAGGGCGTTTTCGTCGATCACTTCCCCGCGCGAGGTGTTGATGATCACCGCTTCGGGTTTCATCAGCTTCAGGCGGCGCGCGTTCATCAGATGGAAGGTCGCCGGTGTGTGGGGGCAGTGGATCGAGATCACGTCCATCCGCGCCACCATCTGGTCAAAGCTTTCCCACCACGTGGCGTTCAACCCCTCTTCGGTCTGCGGATGCAGGCGGTGGCGGTTGTGATAGTGGATCTCCATCCCGAAGGCCTGCGCGCGACGCGCGACGGCCTGACCGATGCGGCCCATGCCAAGGATGCCCAACTTGCGCCCCCTGATCCGGCCACCAAGCATCGCAAGCGGAGACCAGCCGTCCCACTCTCCCGATTGCATCGTCGCCAGACCTTCCGGGATACGGCGGGTCACAGCCAAGATCAGGGCCATGGTCATATCGGCGGTGTCTTCGGTCACAACGCCGGGGGTGTTGGTGACCATGATGCCACGAGACCGGGCGGTCTCTACGTCGATATGGTCGACACCTGCGCCGTAGTTGGCGATCAGTTTCAGCCTTGGCCCCGCATCGACCAGCTCTAGCGGTCCGATTTTATCCGTGATCGAGGGCACCAGAACATCGGCGCGTTTCATCGCCTCGGTCAGCCACTCTCGGTCGGCGGGTTCATCGCGGTCAGACAGCTCTACATCGAACAATTCCTGCAATCGCTTTTCGACCGGCTCGGGCAGCCGTCGCGTGACAACAACACTTAGTCGCTGTTTGGACATGCGAATTGTTCCTCGTGCTTCCCATTGCGGAGCGTTAATGGCAAACTGTCCGAGAAGAGCAGAAGGCACAAGCCCAAACGGGCAAAAAATGACGTGCCAAAAATAGGCGGGTAGCAGTTCAATGCGGCAGTTTCTGGCGGGTCTTTTGTGTTGCGTGGTTTTGACCGCGGCGGCGCATGCGCAGGATCGCGGACCGGTTACCAATCTTCCCCTGCCCCGCTATGTCAGCATGAAAGCCGCCGAAGGCAATGTGCGCCGTGGCCCTAGCCTGAGCCACCGGATCGACTGGGTTTACAAACACCGCAACCTGCCGCTGCAGATTACCGCTGAATACGGTCATTGGCGCCGAGTAGTGGACCGTGACGGGCTGGGCGGCTGGATCCATTATTCGCTGCTATCGGGCGTGCGCACCGTGATCATCGAAGAAGAAATGCTGGCCTTGCGCCGCGCGCCGACCCTTGACGCGGAAGTCCGGGCACATGCCGAGATCAACGCGATCGCCCGTCTCGGTGCCTGCACCCGAGACTGGTGCGAGGTCCGCGCCGACCGTGTCAAAGGCTGGGTGCCGAAACAGGCCCTGTGGGGCGTCGACCCTGAAGAGATCCGCGAATAAGGGCTAGCCCCAAAGAACCTCGTGCAGCAGCTTCAGCGATACGAGGCCCAAAGCGATTTCGATCATCAGAAAGAAAGCTTTCTCCGGCATCACACGGGAAATGGACGCGCCGCTCCATGCGCCCAACAGCGCCATGGGCGACAGCCATGCGACTTGCTGAACACTTTCCCACGTCAATTGACCCGCAATGATATAGGGCGGCACTTTCATCAAATTGACGAAGGCAAAGAAGATGGTGACCGTCCCAAGGTAGACCATCTTGTCCAGCCGTTGCGGCAACACATAGGCTTGGAACGGCGGACCACCTGCGTGCGAGATGTAGCTGGTCAGCCCTGCAAGCGTGCTCCAGAAAATGCCGCGTGGTACATCGGCTGGCTTGATGGGGACTTCGCGCCGCGCAAACCGGTGCCGCATCGTGTTGAAGAGATAGGTTAGCCCGATGCCGGCCAGCAGCAGTTTCACCGCATCTGGGGGCACCACCGTCACCGTAGCAAACCCAGTCAGGATGCCCACTGTCGCCCCGGGCAGCATGATTTTGAGGTTCCGGACAGAGAACGCCTTGCGGAAGAGGTAGACAGCATAGACGTCGGCAAGGTTATACAGCGGCAAAAGCAACCCTGCTGCAATCGCCGGGTCCATGTACAAAGACAAAAGCGGGACCGCCAGCATGGCGATCATCGGCACCCCGCCCTTAGAAACCCCCAACAAAAAAGCCGCCAGACCGGCTACGATCCAAAAGTCCATACTGGTTCTCCGGGCGTCCGAAGCAGCTTAAGCTGCCAGACCCCGCCCCTTCAGCAAGGCCTCTGGCCCCGGCATCTTGCCGCGGAACTGCAGATACAGCTGCTCGGCGTCTTCCGATCCGCCCTTGGACAGGATGAACTGCTCTAGCCTTGAGGCCATGTTCGGATCGAAGGGGCCATCGGCCTCTTCAAAGGCGGCAAATGCGTCGGCGTCCATCACCTCGGACCACATGTAGCTGTAGTAGCCGCTGGAATAGCCGTCACCAGAAAAGACATGCGCGAAATGAGGGGTCGCGTGGCGCATGGAAATGGCATGGGGCATGCCAATGCCTGAAAGAACCTCGGCCTGTTTGGCCATCGGGTCGGCAGGCGCTGCGCCTTCGTGGAAGGACAGGTCCACCAGTGCCGAGGCCACGTATTCCACCGTCTGGAACCCCATATTGTAGGTGGCGGCTTTCAGCAGGCGATCCAGCATGTCCTTTGGCATGGGCTCGCCGGTCTCGGCGTGGGTGGCGTATTTCTGAAGGACCTCTGGGACCTCTAGCCAATGTTCGTAAAGCTGGCTTGGCAATTCCACGAAATCCCGGGCAACCGAGGTGCCCGAAATGGATTCATAGGTCACGTTCGACAGCATCTGGTGCAGCGCATGGCCGAATTCATGGAAAAGCGTCCGCGCGTCGTCATAGGACAGAAGCGCGGGCTTGCCCTTGGCCGGTTTGGCAAAGTTGCAGACGTTGTGGACGATCGGGCGCTCTTCGCCATCCAGACGGTTTTGAGACCGGCTGGCCGAACACCACGCACCGGACCGTTTCGACCCGCGCGCAAAGTAGTCCCCCATGAAGACCGCGATATGTTCGCCGCCGCGGGTTACTTCCCAGGCGCGGACGTCGGGATGGTAAAGGCTGGCCTCTAGCGGTGTGAACTCTAGCCCGAACAGGCGGTTCGCACAGTCGAACTGCGCCTCGATCATGCGATCGAGTTGCAGGTAAGGCTTCAGCTCTGCCTCATCCAGATCATGATCGGCCTTCCGGCGGGCCTCGGAGTAATAATGCCAGTCCCACGGCTCTAACCGCCCATTAATCCCATCAGCGTGCATACGCTCTTCCAGAACCTCTGCATCGCGATCAGCGGCGGCCTTGGCCGGTTCCCAAACTTGCATCAGCAACTCGCGCACGCGGTCTGGGTTCTTGGCCATTTCGGTTTCTAGCTTGAAGCTTGCGAAATCCTTGTAGCCCAGCAACTTGGCGCGTTCTTCTCGCAAGGCCAGCGTCTCGGCGGCGATGCCACGGTTGTCGGTGTCACCGCCATTGGCACCCCGCGCGACCCAGGCGCGATAGGCTTTCTCGCGCAGATCGCGGCGCGGAGAGAACTGCAGGAATGGCGTAATGATCGAGCGGGACAGGGTCACGACCGGGCCTTTTGCGCCCTTTTCTTCACCAGCTGCACGCGCGGCGGTCACCACGAAATCAGGCAGACCTTCCAGATCAGCCTCGGTCAGTTCCATGAACCATTCGCGTTCATCGGCCAGCAGGTTCTGCGTGAACTCGGTCCCCAGCACTGCGAGGCGGGATTTGACCTCTTTTAACCGGTCTGCCTCGGCCCCCTGTAACTTGGCGCCTGAACGTACAAAAGAGCGGTGAGTCAGGTACAGCACACGTTCCTGTTCGTCGGTCAGGTCTAGGGCGTCCTGACCCTCCCACAACGCGTCGATCCGCGCGAACAGTTTCTCGTTCATCGTAATTTCCGAAGAGTAAGCCGACAGCTTTGGCGCAAATTCACGCTGAAGCGCTTCGCGCGCAGAATTACTGTCGGCGCCAGCGACGGAATAGAAGGTGCCAAGGACCTTACCCAACAGCTTGTCTGCGCGTTCCAGCGCCTCGATCGTGTTGGCAAAGGTGGGCGCATCGCCACTGTCCGCGATCGCCGCGATATTGGCCCGCGCTTCATCCAATGCGGCCTCGAACGCCGGGGCAAAATCCTCATCAGAGATGTCCGCATAGGGGGCGATTTGGAACGGCGTGTCCCAGTCGGACAAAAGCGGGTTGGTCATGGCGATCTCCTTTGCGGATGAAGCTAGGAGCGCGGCCGGGAAAGGTCCAGAACCCTTGAAGATTTTGTTACGCGTCGCCGCTACAAACCGGGCAATCCGCGCGCGGTTTGAGGTTCATCTGGCGGTTCTCGCCGTAAAGCGCATCGTAAAACAGCATCCGGCCCCGCAGGCTTTCGCCCGCGCCGCCCAATTCCTTAATTGCCTCGACCGCCATCATGGACCCGACCACCCCCGGCAAGGCGCCTATGACGCCCACGGCGGCACAGGACGGGGCCAATTCCGGGGCGGGGGCTTTGGGGAAGACGCATTGGTAACAGGGCGCGCCCTTTGCTGGATCATACAGGCTGATCTGGCCTTCCCACTGGGTGATCGCCGCCGAGATCAATGGGGTTTTGGTTTCCACCGCGATGCGGTTGACCATGTAACGGGTGTCGAAATTATCGGTGCCGTCGAGGATCAGGTCATAATCTGCGAACAGCTCTCGCGCGTCGTCTTCTGTCAGGCGGCGGTGATAGGGGCGGACCTCTACATGCGGGTTGATGCCATGCATCGTGATCTCGGCGGAAAAGACCTTGGGTACGCCGACCCGGTCGTCGCTGTGGATCACCTGGCGTTGCAGGTTGGACAGATCGACCTCGTCATCGTCAATCACACCAATGGTCCCCACACCTGCCGCGGCCAGATACATCAGCGCGGGCGAGCCCAGCCCCCCTGCCCCGATCACCAGAACCTTCGCGTCTTTCAGGCGTTTTTGTCCGGGGCCGCCGATTTCGCGTAAGGTGATGTGGCGGGCGTAACGCTCCAACTCGCTGGCCGAGAACGGTCCGACGGGCACTTGCTTGGCGGGTTTGGGTTTGGCGCGGGCTTTGAGTTGGCGCAGGACCACGCGGTAGCCTGCGATCAGTGCGATCGCCCCGCCCAAAAGCAGCCACTCTCCCAGCGAGCCGCCTGTTGCCTGTTTCAGCGGGTTATCTCCGGGCAGGACATGCACCAGCAGGACGCCCAGATAAAGCATGCCGATCATCGCCCAGCGCATCCGGTACGGTGCTTTCATTGCCGCCCCGATGCCCCAAAGCACCGCCGCCATGACCAGTACAAACCCCATCAGCAGCGCCCCGTAGAGCCAAAACCGCCCTCGCCGCGGGTCGTATCGCCAAGAGCGTCGGCAACCGCAAACTGCGCCTGCACCACCGGCGCGATGATGGCCTGCGCGACCCGATCCCCGTGGTGGATCGTAAAGGCGTCGGCCCCGAGGTTGATCAGAAGGACCCCAAGCGGGCCACGATAGTCGCTGTCGATCGTGCCCGGCGTATTTGGCAGCGAAATCCCATGCTTCAGCGCGAGGCCAGAGCGGGGACGGATCTGCATCTCTAACCCTTCGGGGATTTCAACGCGCAGGCCGGTGGGAACGATGCGGCGTTCCATCGGGGCAAGGGTGAACCCCTCAGCGCGGATATCCTCGGGCAGGTTCGCGCGGATATCGGCCCCGGCGGCCCCGGCAGTTTCATAAGAGGGCAAGGCGATGGCGGGATCGGCCCAGTCTTCGCGCAGGACGCGGATAGTGGGGGTCATGCCAAAGCCTCGGCGATAGCGTTGGCAAGGCGTGCGGCGACCTGATCCTTGCTCATCCGGGGCCATTCCTCGGTCCCGTCGGTGCGGATCACGGTGACCGAATTCTCGGCCCCGCCCATGATCCCCGTTTCAGGAGAGACATCGTTGGCGACGATCCAGTCGCAGCCCTTGCGCTGTCGCTTGGCGGTTGCATGGGCGATGACGTCGTCTGTCTCAGCGGCAAACCCCACGACCAGTGATGGCCGGCCCTTGGTCATGCCGCTGACCGTGGCCAGAATGTCGGGGTTTTCGGCAAAGGACAGGTCCGGCGTGCCGCCCTTGGTTTTCTTCATCTTGCTGTCCGAGGCATTCTCGACGCGCCAATCGGCAACCGCAGCCGCGAAAATCGCGGCGTCGGCGGGCAAGCCCCGCTGCACCGCCTGCAACATCTGCTGCGCGGTTTCGACTTTGACCACTTTCACACCTTCGGGTGGCGCGACAGAGGCGGGTCCAGTGACAAAGGTTACCTGCGCTCCCAAGGCGGCCAAGGCCCGCGCGATGGCGGTTCCCTGCGCCCCGCTGGACCGGTTCGCGATATAGCGGACCGGGTCGATCGGTTCGTGTGTCGGGCCAGAGGTCACGACGATATGCTTCCCTTTGAGCGGGCCATCCATAAGGGCGGCTTCGACGGCTGCGACGATATCCGGCACCTCGGACATGCGGCCGGGGCCAAATTCGCCACAGGCCATGTCGCCCTCGGTCGGACCGACGAACAGGATGCCGTCGCCTTTCAGCGTTTCCAGATTGCGTTGCGTGGCGGGGTGTTCCCACATGCGAACGTTCATCGCAGGGGCCAGAAGCACGCGCTTGTCCGTCGCCATCAACAGGGTCGAGGCCAGATCATTTGCCAGACCACCCGCCATCTTTCCCATCAGGTCCGCCGTCGCAGGCGCGACAACCACCAGATCTGCGGCGCGAGACAGCTCGATATGGCCCATTTCGGCCTCATCGGTCAGGTCAAACAAGTCGCGATAGACCTTTTGCGCCGACAGCGCCGAGGCTGACAGGGGCGTTACGAATTCCTCTGCCGCCTTGGTCAAAACGGGCGTCACCGTGGCGCCGCGTTCCCGCAGTCGCCGGATCAGGTCCAAGGACTTGAACGCGGCAATTCCACCGCCAATGATCAGTAAGATACGCTTTCCTGCCAGCATCTTGGCCTCCGCCTAGGTCTTGGCCCGACCCTAGGGGCTGGGCGCGGAAGTGACAAGCATCGGCATGTCACTGAAATGCGGCACAGGGGTCTTCACGTTCGGTTGGGTCGGTCACCAGCCAAAGGTCAAAAGGTTCACCGGGATCAGGGGTTTCCTCGAACTGCCCGATGGACAGCAGGGTCAGGTCTGGCGCCGCAACACGCAGGTTGTGCGGCACGCCCCAATCTGACCGCGCGTGGCCATTGCCCGTGATCACGACCACCGGCCCGCCCGTCGCCTGAAACGCCTCGACGACCGCTTGGGCAATCGCCGCATCCCGAAGGCGCTGCGCCTCTACCATGCCCGGCAGCATTTCCGGTGGTAAGGCGTCACAATGGGCCGTCATCTGAGCCGCCTCTCGGGTTTCACGCTGGTCTTCGGGCAACGGTGTTGTCAGCCCGTATCGTTCAGCCCCATCCCCAAAGAGGGCGGCTGCCCCCTCGCTAATTGCGCGGCGTACGTTCTGGCGCGGCAAGGCTCCGCCGTAAATACGAGCAGAGGACGTCGTGAAAATGGGATAGTACATGTTAAAATCAGGCCAGCCCGTATCGGCCCAATTCAAAGCCTCGGCCAATTCACCAGCCGCAGCACCGACAAGGTCATTCGCGACTTCAGCCTGTTCCGGGGTCAGCATTTCAAACACGATTGCCGCCGGTTGAATAGCCTTCACAGCCCGAACCTGATGTGTGTGATGGGCGGCATTATCGTGCACCTCGCCCAGCAAAACGACATCGCTTTGCGGCAAGCCATCCAAGCCATCCGAGGATATCAGCTCTGCGAACGTCGGCGTTGCGACAAAGCAGAGCCCAAGGATCAGCCGAAGAATGCCTCTACCTCGCGGTTTTCGCTGACCAGACGTTTGCGCATTTTCTCGAAGGACGCGGCTTCCAGTTGGCGCACACGCTCTTTCGACAGACCCAGCTCTTCGCCTAGGCTTTCCAATGTCCGCGCCGGTTCGCGCAGCTTGCGTTCGCGAATAATGAACTGCTCGCGGGGTTTCAAAATCGACATCGCATCCAACAGCCAACCCCGCAGGGCTTCTGTGTCGTGAGCATGTTCGACCACCTCTTCTGCCTGAGCCGAGTCGTCTTCCAGCGCGTCGATCCATTCGCGTCCCTCGTCATCCACTGATTGCGTAGCATTCAGCGAAAAGTCAGAGCCCGCAAGGCGCCCTTGCATCATTTCGACATCGTGAAGCGGCACGCCAACTTCGGTCGCGATCAGCTGGCGCAGCTGATGTCCGTCCAGAGTGTCGCCACGCGCCTCGGCTTCACGCTCCAGACGCGCCTGAACGCGCTTCATGTTGAAGAAAAGCGATTTCTGGGAAGAGGTCGAACCGGTTCGCACCATGGACCAGTTGCGCATGACGTAATCCTGGATCGAGGCCTTGATCCACCAGACCGAATAAGTCGAAAAACGTACCCCACGGTCCGGGTCGAACTTGTCCGCAGCCTTCATCAAACCCAACCCGGCCTCTTGGATCAGGTCATTCATCGGGGCCCCGTAACGCCGGAACTTTGCCGCCATAGAGATTGCAAGACGCATGTACGCGGTGATCAGGCGATGCAGCGCCTCTTCGTCACGTTCATCACGCCAAGCATAGGCAAGGCGACGTTCCGTTTCAGCATCCAGCAGTTCTGCCTTCATTGCCACGCGAGACAAGGAAAAATCGTTGTTATCTAGGGGCATCGGACCTCCAACCGTACCAAGGAGCAGCGTTTTTTGCTTTTCTTCAATCTGGATACGTGGGGGGCGCGGTTCCGGATCAAAACAATAGAAAACAAATTTGGTCAGCTTTTCGATTTCGAGTTGATGCTAGCCAAATCGCCCTTTGTGCAGCAATCGCCAAAGACTCACATTAAATGTGCATTCAAACGCATAAATGCGCATCACATCTGCGCGATTAGTTCTTGTAATGGTCAGGCCCACAAATCGCGATTGGGGAAATTTGCATCGCACGGCTAGGCTGCGTGCCATGACTTATGATCTTTATATTGGCGCAAGAACCTATTCATCCTGGTCGCTGCGCGGCTGGCTGATGATTGCGAAATTCAACCTACCTGCGAAAGTGCACATGGTAGACCTGTACGGGTCCGATATGGCCCGTGATCTGGCCCACCTGGCCCCGGCGCGGTTAGTTCCGGTCCTGCGCACGCCCGAAGGCGACGCGGTACAGGATACCCTAGCCATCGCCGAAACACTGGCTGAACGGCACCCCAAGGCCGGTCTTTGGCCAGCCGACGCTTCTGCCCGCATGTTGGCGCGCTGGTTAGTGGCTGAGATGCATTCCGGCTTTGGCAATTTGCGGAATGATTGCCCAATGAACCTTGCGCATCGGTGGGTTGGATTTGAACCCTCTGTGGGTGTTCTGGACGACCTGAAGTGGATCGAAGAGCTTTGGGCCGCAGCGCGCAAGAAATTTGGCGGCGACGGCCCGTGGCTCTTTGGCGAGTACTCTCTGGCAGATGTGTTTTATGCCCCGGTGGCCGCTCGGATCGCCTGTTACGAGCTGCCGGTGTCCAAGGCCGCGCAGGCTTATGTGCAGGCGCATTTGAACGACCCAGCCTTCCGTGAATGGCGGGCCGAGGGCGCCAAGCAGATTATCCTGCCCAAGCCCTACCAGATGCCGCTTGAAACTGCCCCTTGGCCGGTCGCGGATTAACGCCCTGTAAACTCCTCTTTCGTAGCGGTTAACCATGAACCGCTACGAGAGGCCCCATGGTTACCCGCACCTACACTGTTGCCTTTGAGGGGGTCGAGGCCCGAATGGTCGAGGTGCAATGCGCTGTCACCGCGGGCCTGCCCGCTTTTTCCATCGTTGGCCTGCCCGACAAGGCTGTCAGCGAAGCCCGCGACCGGGTGCGCGCCGCCCTAAGCGCCATGGCCATCGCCCTGCCGTCGAAGCGGGTGACGATCAACCTGTCACCGGCTGATCTGCCGAAGGAAGGATCACACTTCGACCTGCCTATCGCCCTGTCGCTGTTGGCTGCATTGGAAATCTTGCCGCCCGACGCCGTCCAATCCACTGTTGTCTTGGGGGAAATGTCCTTGGACGGAGCCCTGATCCCGGTCTCGGGTGCTCTGCCTGCCGCCATGGCCGCGGCCGAAGAGAACCGCAACCTTCTGTGCCCCGCCGCCTGCGGACCCGAAGCGGCTTGGGTCGGGGCCACGCAGGTGATCGCCCCGGCCTCATTGGCAGAGGTGATCCGCCATTTCACCGGCCAGATGCCACTGGACCCCGCCGAACCGGGAGAAGTGGAAACGAATGTTGCGTCCAAAGACCTTCGTGACGTCAAAGGGCAAGAACGCGCCAAACGCGCCCTCGAAATTGCCGCGGCGGGACGGCACCACCTGTTGATGGTCGGCAGCCCCGGGTCCGGCAAATCCATGATGGCCTCACGCCTGCCCGGTATTCTGCCACCTTTGTCGCCGGTTGAGGCACTGGAAACCTCGATGATCCACTCTGTTGCGGGTCTTTTGAACGACGGGGGGATCTCACGTGAACGCCCGTTCCGAGAGCCCCACCATACAGCGTCGATGGCGGCCATCGTCGGTGGAGGGCGTGGCGCGAAACCGGGAGAGATTTCCTTGGCGCACAACGGGGTCCTGTTCATGGATGAGTTCCCCGAGTTCCCCCGAATGGTTCTGGAAACCCTACGCCAGCCTATCGAGGCAGGCGAAGTGATGGTCGCCCGCGCCAACGCTCATATTCGCTATCCAAGCCGCTTCCTTCTGGTGGCCGCCGCCAACCCTTGCAGATGCGGATATCTTGCCGATCCTTCACGCGCCTGCGCGCGGGTTCCGATGTGTGGCGAAGACTACATGGGTCGAATTTCCGGCCCGCTGATGGACCGGTTCGATCTGCGGGTTGAGGTGCCTCCGGTGACGTTTCAGGACCTTGAACTGCCCGCCACCGGTGACGGCTCGGACACAGTCGCATCACGTGTCGCCGCGGCGCGCGCAGTGCAGTCCCAACGGTTCGCAGATGACACAGAGACACACGTCAACGCCGAAGCGCAGGGCAAGGTTTTGGAAGAAATTGCGACACCCGACGCCGAGGGCCGCACCCTGTTGACCCAAGCCGCGGAACGGTTCGGCCTTTCAGCCCGTGGGTATCATCGTGTCCTGCGCGTCGCCCGCACCATTGCCGACTTGGATGGGTCTGTTGACGTCCGCCACCCCCATGTCGCCGAAGCCCTAAGCTATCGGCTGGCTTTCACCAAAGAGGCCTGAATGAACTGCCCGGCATCGGCAATCGCCTCGCGCGCTTCGGGCAACCACGCGTCGAAAAAGTGCCAGACATGGGGGCATTGATCAAAGGTACGCAGGGTGACATCCACCCCGGACTCACGCAGATGCGCTTCGATGCGATAGCTGTCGTCTTGCAGGATTTCCGTGCTGCCGACATGGATCAGGACCGGCGGGCAATCAGGGAAGGACGCATAAAGCGGGGACGCCCGCGGGTCGCGCGGATCGGCGCCGTCCAGATAGAAATCGCGGGCTTCCTCGACGCGCTCAACAGGCAGCAGAGTATCAGCGGATTTGTTGGCGCTTAGCGATGCACCCGTCAGTCCAAGGTCTGTCCACGGGCTGAACGCCACCAGCCCTGCGGGTCGTTGGCCGTCCTTTAGCAGGTCTGCAAGCAGGGCAAAGGCAAGGCCTCCTCCGGCGCTGTCACCAGCCAGAACAATGTCCGAAGGCGCGTATCCTTTGGCCAGCAAAGCGTCCCACGCGTGCAAGGCGTCGTCAAAAGCCGCCGGGAATGGCGCTTCTTGCAGCAGTCGATAGTTCGGGCTGCAAACCTCGATCCCGGCCTGCCCGGCCAAGGCTGCGGTAAGCCGCGCATGGGTGCGCCCGCTACCGGCCATGTAGGCACCGCCGTGAAGATAAAGGACGATCTTGCCATCAGCGGCCGCGCCGCGCCGGAACCAGTGAGAGTCCAGATTGCCCAGTTTTCTGGGCAGATGGCAGGTGCCCGATGGCAGCCAGAACAGTCGCGGAGCGATCCATTCGAACTCTGCCCGCGCCTTTTCCGGCGTCGCCACCCGCCGCAGATGCGGCTTTATGGACCGGCGAAACCAGAAGTTCAGAAGGCGCAGACGGAAGGACATGGGTTAGCTCCGCTTGGCCTCGATCGCTTGCCAAATCTTCTCGGCGATATTCTCACCGTTGAACCGTTCCAACTCTTGGATACCGGTTGGCGAGGTGACGTTGATCTCGGTCAGATAGTCGCCGATGACGTCGATGCCGACAAAGATCTGGCCGTGGTCACGCAGAATTGGGCCGATGGCCTTGCAGATTTCCATGTCACGATCGGACAGGCCGATCTTTTCGGGTCGTCCACCCACATGCATGTTCGATCGTGTCTCACCCGCTTGCGGTACGCGGTTGATCGCGCCCACGGGTTCGCCATCGACAAGGATCACGCGTTTGTCCCCGTTCGAGACATCGGGCAGGAATTTCTGTGCGATCAACGGCTCTCGGTTGATGCCGGTGAACAGCTCGTGAAGCGACGACAGGTTGCGGTCATTCGGGTCCAGACGGAACACGCCAGCCCCGCCATTGCCATAAAGCGGCTTGAGGATGATGTCCCCGTGTTCGTCTTTGAATTCCTTAATCGTGTCCAGATCGCGGGCGATCATGGTTGGCGGGATCAGGTCGGGGAACTGCAGCACCAACAGCTTTTCCGGGAAGTTTCGAACCCAGAACGGATCGTTCACAACCATGGTGTTTGGGTGGACACGTTCCAGAAGATGGGTCGTGGTAATATAGCCCATGTCGAACGGCGGGTCTTGCCGTAGCCAGACAACGTCGAAATCGGCCAGATCAACGTCGGCCTGCTCACCAAGTTCAAAATGGTCGCCTTTCACACGGCGCACCGTCAGAGGCCAACCGCGCGCCATGACCTTGCCTTCGCGCCACGACAGGTGGTCGGGGGTGTAGTAAAACAACTCGTGCCCACGCGCCTGCGCTTCTTCGGCGATGCGGAATGTGCTGTCTGCGTCGATATCAATCGGCGCGATCGGATCCATCTGAATGGCGACTTTCAAACCCATGCAAGGTCCTCCTTCTAGAGGCCATACTTGGGCCGAACCGGTCCGGGTTTCAATCCATCATTCGCGCTAGACGCTTAGTGCGTTCTCCAACAGGTCGATTTTTCCCTGTCCGTCCACCAATGCCACGTCGAATTGCGTCTCGGTCAATTGGCCCTTGGGTTCGCCCGCCAGAAACTCACTGGCCGCTGCAAAAATTCGGGCGATCTGGTTGGCGGAAAGGTGCGTCGCCGCCTCTGCATGGGTTTTGCTTTTCTTGACCTCGATGAAAATCACCTTGCCGCCCTCGCGCGCCACAAGGTCAATTTCACCGCCCTTGCCGCGCCAGCGGTCCGCCGCGATCACGGCGCCGCGTCTACGGTAATGCTCTGCAACGATGGCTTCGGCGGCAAGTCCTGCCCGATAAGAAACTTGTCCTGTCATTCCCCCAGCTTGAGGGCCAATTGGTAAACATCTCGTTTCTTCAGCCCAAGATCGGCGGCGACCTTGGCCGAGGCATCCTTGACCGACAGGGTTTCTAACGCGACGCGAAGGGCTGTTTCCACGTCCTGCTCTTCGGGGGCAGCAGCCTCGGCACGATCCAGAAGGATCACGATTTCACCCTTGATTGTTCGATCCGCAAATTCTGCGCGCACCTCTTCGGCGGTGCCTCGAACCACCTCTTCGAACTTCTTGGTCAGCTCTCGACAAACCACGACCTGCCGTGTCGGCCCAAGCACCTCGACCATTTCATCCAGCGTCTTTTTCAGTCGCTTGGGTGATTCATATAAAAGCGTCGTTGCCGGGATTGCAGCTAGTTCCTGCAGCGCTTTGACCCGCGCGCCCTTGGCCGACGGCAGGAAGCCGCCGAAGAGAAACCGGTCGCTTGGCAGGCCCGAAACGGTCAACGCGGCCAGCACTGCAGAAGGGCCCGGCGCGGCATAAACCTTATGCCCCTCTTCAATCGCAGCGCGCGACAACTGGTAGCCGGGATCTGCAACCAAAGGTGTCCCGGCTTCGCTGGCATAGATAACGGACTGACCGGCGGCCAAATGCTGTAAAACCTTGGCGCGTTGCTTATCTTGGCTGTGCTCATGATAGGCCAGCAAAGGTCGATCCCCGACCGAGATTCCGTGGATCTGCATCAGGTGTTTCAGGGTCCTTGTGTCCTCTGCCACAAGCACATCTCCGGCCTGCAGCAGATCCAGCGCGCGCAAGGTGATATCCCGCGCCGTCCCGATCGGTGTCGCGATAAAATAGAGCCCCGGCTCTGGCCGCTCATTCAAAATCTTCAAACTGTGACGCCCTGTCCTGCGTTTACTTGCTCAAGCGAAATGCGTAGTGTCCGGGCCAAGACCCGACCCATACGGATGCCGAGGATTACCACATGTTCGCCCTTTTGAAATCGCTTCGCAAGATCATGCGCCCCGTTGGCGCCCTGACCGCCGTCGCTTTGCTGGCCGCGTGTCAGACCGGAGGTGGTCCGACCATCAACACCGGACGCGCTGTACCCGTTGCTTTGTTGGTGCCCGGCGGCTCTGAAAAGCCCAGCGACACCCTATTGGCACGCAGCCTAGAAAATGCCGCACGCCTTGCGATCTCGGACCTGAACGGCGCAAAAATCGACCTTCGTATCTACAATACGGCCGGTGATGCAAGCCAAGCCGCTGTTGTTGCCCGAGAAGCGGTGAACGATGGGGCAAAGCTGATTCTCGGCCCGCTGTATTCGCATAGCTCCAGCGCGGCAGGTGTCGCCGTGGCAGGCCGCAACGTGAACGTGTTGAGTTTTTCGAACAACCCGGCGATTGCGGGCAACAACGTCTTTATTCTGGGGGCAACCTTCCAGAATGCGGCAGACCGCCTTGTCAGCTATTCGATGGCAACAGGCCGCACGGATGTGATGGTCGTTCATGACAGCGGCGTAGCCGGAGAGCTGGGGCGCGCATCGGTCGCCAATGCTGCCGCGAAATATGGCGCCAATTTCGTCGCGTCCGAGGTCTATGACCTGTCGCAGAACAGCATTGTTCAGGCGACGCCCAATATCACCAAGACAGCGCGCGAGTCCGGTGCCGACACGATCATTATGAACGCGACGGTTGACGGGGCGCTGCCGCTGTTGACCCAGCTGATGTCCGAAAACGGTCTGGACCCGCAAAAATTCCAATATGCAGGCCTGACCCGTTGGGACGCATTGCCCGGAACACTGGCACTGCCCGGCGTTCAGGGCGGGTGGTTCACGCTGCCTGATCCGGGTGTGAAAAACCAGTTTGAGGCCCGCTATCAGGCCGCCTTTGGCGAGGCGCCGCATGCGTTGGCCCATCTGTCTTATGACGGGATCGCAGCCGTGGGCGCGCTGATCGCCGCAGGTGACAAAGGTGCACTGACCGCTGCGTCGCTGACCCAGCCAAACGGGTTTGCCGGGGCGTCGGGCGTATTCCGCCTCAAGGCGGATGGCACCAACGAACGGGGCCTTGCGGTTGCACAGATCGTCAACAACGAGGTTCTGATCGTCTCCCCGGCCCCACGCTCATTCCTTGATGCCGGTCTCTGATCGGCCAAACGTCAGAAGAAGACCTTGAAAACACCAGAAGACCTGATTTGCCCTGCACAGGAAATCTTTGATGCAGAGGCGTTTCGCGCCGCGTTGGACGAATATGTTCAGGAAAACGGGCGCGAGGCAGCTCCCTTGCGCAAATGGACCGTAAAAACCTTGCTGGCCGCCAACAAGGCAGGTCGCGCGCGGATCGCAGAGGCGATTGCAGATAACCCGTTTCACACGCGGGGCATGGTACGGGCCTATGCCTATTTGACAGATGGGTTGGTGACCTCTGCCCTGACGGTTGCCGAACAACATCTGCACCCGTCCCCCACCCCGACCGCGGCAGAGCGCCTGACCGTTCTTGCGGTTGGCGGATATGGTCGCGCCGAAATGGCCCCGCAATCAGATGTGGACCTGCTATTTCTGACCCCGTGGAAAATCACGGCCTGGGCGGAAAGCGTCATCGAATCCACCCTGTATATCCTGTGGGACCTGCGCCTGAAGGTGGGTCACGCCAGCCGCACGATCCGCGACTGTATCAACCTTGGCCGCGAAGATTACACCATTCGCACAACCCTGCTGGAAACGCGCCACATCTTCGGCGAAGAAACTTTGGCAGAGGAATTGCGCGAAAAGCTGCGGTCTGAGCTGTTTCAGGGCACGGCTGGCGAGTTTGTCGAGGCCAAGCTGGCCGAACGCGCCGAGCGCCACACCAAACAGGGTGGCCAGCGCTATATGCTGGAGCCCAACGTCAAAGAAGGCAAGGGCGGGCTGCGCGACCTGCAATCGCTGTATTGGATCGCGAAATATGTCCACGGCGTCGACACGGTCGCCGAGCTTCTGGAGAAGGGTGTTTTCACCGAGGAAGAACTCGACTCGTTCCAGCGGGCCGAGGACTTTCTGTGGGCGGTGCGCTGCCAGCTTCATCTGGTGTCTGGTCGCGCCATGGACCAGCTGACCTTCGACATGCAGATCGAGGTCGCCCCGCGCCTTGGCTATACCGACCGTGACGGTCGGCGCGACGTCGAGCACTTCATGCAGGACTATTTCCGCCACGCAACCAAGGTGGGCGAGCTGACGCGCATCTTCCTCACCGCGCTGGAAGAAAGTCATGTGAAGTCGGAACCGATGTTGACACGCATCTTCCGGCGCAAACGCAAGGCCAAGCCCGGCTATAGGATTTTCCAGAACCGTCTGGATATCGAAGACGAAGATCAGTTTTTCGAAGATCGCCTGAACATCCTGCGCATCTTCGAAGAGGCCCTGCGCACAGGAACGCTGATCCACCCGAACGCGATGCGGATGATCTCGGCCCACCTTGACGAGATCGACGAGAACATGCGCGACGACCCCGAAGCGCAGCGGATCTTCATCGACCTATTGCTGAAGCACGGCAACCCCGAACGCGGCCTGCGCCGTATGAACGAACTGGGGGTTCTATCGGCGTTCATCCCAGAGTTTGAACCCATCGTGGCGATGATGCAGTTCAACGTCTACCACCAGTACACGGTGGACGAGCACACGATTCAGGTCATCTCGACCCTTGCCCAGATCGAGCGGGAAGAACTGATCGAAGAACTGCCGCTGAGCAGCAGTATCCTGAAGAAGGGCTTGAACCGTAAGGTTCTGTACGTGGCTCTCTTGCTGCATGACATCGGCAAGGGCCGGCCCGAGGACCATTCGGTTCTGGGGGCGCAAATTGCACGGAGGGTGGCACCGCGGCTTGGGTTGAAGAAAAGTGAGTGTGAGACTGTCGAATGGCTGGTCCGCTATCACCTTCTGATGTCCGACATCGCCCAGAAACGCGATATCTCTGACCCGCGCACCGCGCGCGACTTTGCCAAGCTGGTGAAGAACCGCAAGCGGCTGGACCTGTTGACCGTTCTCACCGTCTGCGACATTCGCGGCGTGGGTCCGGGCACGTGGAACAACTGGAAAGCGCAACTGATCCGCAACCTGTATCGCCAAACAACCGAAGCGCTGGAAAACGGGCTCGAGGCCATCAACACCGAAGCCCGCGAGAACGAGGCCCGCAAGGCGCTGCGCGAAGCGCTGTCCGATTGGGACAAGAAAGACCTGCGCATCGAAACCGGCCGTCACTACGGGCCCTATTGGCAAGGTCTTCCCACCGAAGCCCATCAGGTCTTTGCCCGGCTGCTGCAAGGCATCTCGGACGACGAAATCCGACTGGACCTGCAAGAGGACAAGGATCGCGATGCGACCCGGATCTGCTTTGCTCTGGCCGACCACCCCGGTATCTTTGCCCGTCTGTCGGGCGCGCTGGCACTGGCCGGGGCCAATGTCGTGGACGCGCGGACCTATACCTCGAAAGACGGCTATGCGACCGCCGTGTTCTGGGTTCAGGACGCCGATGGCCACCCCTACGAAGACAGCCGTATCCCGCGTATGCGACAGGTGATCGGCAAGATCCTGAAGGGCGAGGTCGTGGCACGCGACAAGCTGGCGGATCGCGACAAGATGAAGAAGCGCGAGCGTGGCTTCAGATTCCCGACTTCGATCTCTTTCGACAACGAAGGGTCCGAGATCTACACCATCATCGAGGTCGACACCCGCGATCGGCCCGGACTGTTGTTCGACGTGGCCCAGACCCTTGCACACAACAACATCTATATCGCCAGCGCGGTGATCGCGACCTATGGTGCTCAGGCGGTCGACAGCTTCTATGTGAAGGATATGTTCGGATTGAAACTCCACTCGCAGGCCAAGCGCGACGCGTTGGAAAAGCGCCTGCGCGAAGCGATTGAACGCAACGTTGAAAGGGCCGAAGCCTGATGCGCCCGATCCGGCTGATCCAGGGGTTCCTGACCGTCGGGGTCTGGACTTTGGCAAGCCGTATCTTGGGATTTGTACGCGATATCATGATCGCGGCCTTTCTGGGCTCTGGCCCGGTGGCCGAGGCCTTCCTGATCGCCTTTTCGTTACCCAACATGTTCCGCCGGTTCTTCGCCGAAGGGGCTTTCAACATGGCCTTTGTGCCGATGTTCTCGAAGAAACTGGAAGGCGGCGAAGACGCCGAAGGCTTCGCGCGCGAGGCCTTTACCGGACTGGCGACGGTTCTGATTGCGTTCACCGTGTTGGCCATGTTCGCAATGCCTTGGCTGGTTCTGGCCATGGCCGGCGGGTTCCTGAACGACAGCCGATATGATCTGGCAGTCGATTTCGGCCGGATCGCGTTTCCCTATATCCTTTTCATCTCTCTCGCTGCCCTGCTGTCGGGCGTTCTGAACGCAACGGGGCGGTTCGTGGCAGCCGCCGCGGCGCCCGTGTTGCTGAACGTTCTATTTATCAGTGCGATGGTTCTGGGGCGGGCCTTGGGCTGGCCAGTGGGGCAGACGCTGGCGTGGACCGTTCCGATTGCCGGCATTGCGCAGATGGCTTTGGTCTGGATCGCCGCCAAACGCGCGGGGTTCCGCATAACTCTGCAGCGCCCGCGCATGACGCCCGAGTTGAAACGCCTTGCCATCATCGCAGCCCCCGCTGCCCTTGCCGGAGGTGTCGTGCAGGTGAACCTGCTGATCGGGCGGCAAGTGGCCAGCTTCTTTGACGGCGCGATCGCGTGGCTGAACTATGCAGACCGCCTGTACCAGCTGCCCTTGGGCGTGGTCGGGATCGCCATTGGCGTAGTCTTGCTGCCCGACCTGTCGCGCAAGCTGCGTGCCGGGGATACCGCAGGCGGTCAGGCTGCCCTATCCCGCGCGGCTGAGCTGTCGCTTGCCCTGACCATTCCCGCCTCTGTCGCCTTGATTGCCATTCCCGGCGCCTTGGTTGGCGTGTTGTTCCAACGCGGCGCGTTCGGCCCGGAAGACACCGCCGCGACGGCTCTTGCGCTTGGCATCTATGGGCTTGGCCTGCCCGCTTTTGTGATCCAGAAAGTGCTTCAACCCCTTTACTTCGCACGCGAAGACACCCGCAGCCCGTTCCGCTATGCCCTCGTCGCCATGGTGGTGAATGCTGTGCTGGCCATCGGGCTGGCCCCGATGATCGGCTATCTGGCTGCGGCTTGGGGCACCACGCTGTCTGCCTGGGGCATGGTCATTCTTCTGTGGCGCGGATCGCGTAACATGGGCCAAGAGGCAGAGCTTGATGCCCGCTTCTGGCAGCGGATCGGGCGGATCGTTCTGGCGTCTGTTTTGATGGGCGCGTTGCTTTACGCCGCCTCACTCGCACTGACGGGCTGGCTAGAGGCGAATACCATCCGATACGCAGCACTTGCTGCGTTGGTCGGGTTGGGATTGATCAGCTACGGCGTAATCGGTCAGCTGATTGGCGCGTTCAGACTGTCAGATATGAAGGCCGAACTGCGTCGATCGAACTAAGCCCGAAAAGCAGCCGCACAGTAATCGTCAACGTTGCCGCAGCTTCCCCATCACGCGGTTCCAACCCCCCGGGCTGACCACGAACGACAGCAGAAACCCCGCGGCGAACCCTGCTATGTCGGCGATCCAATCATTCGCCCCACCAAAGAAGATGTTGAAGAACAGCTGGATGCCCATCAGGAAGGCGATGAAGGTAAAGGCGCTCATCTTGTTCTCTCCCATGTTGCCAAGCGCCACCCACAGGATGAACGTATAGGCGCCGATCAGCGCATAGGCGCCGGGAAACGCGCCAACCAACGGCACGTTGTCATCCAGAACCAGCCCATAGGCCACTGCTCCAGCCACGATCCCTGTCCAGAAGACCGCAAGGACTGCGGCAAAGCTGAAGATCTCTCCGACCATCTTGCCAAGCGCTAGGATAAAGACCACCACGAACAGGATGTGGGTGAAGCTGACATGCAGGAACGCATAGCTGACGAAGCGCAGCATATGTTCAGGTGGGAATACCCCATTGGCCAGCATCCAGTCGAAAATCCGGCCACTGAAGGCGAAATCCTGTAGTGCTTCAAGCCGCCAGCCAATGCCGCCGGGCCCGCCAATGATGCCGCGATCAGCAAGCTGGAACATCGCCTCGACGGCGATGATCGGCAGCGTCAGAAACCACACCACGGGCGGCAAAGGGTTCAGCGGAGGGGCATTCGGATCCTGATACATGTCGGGCCTTTGGTTGACGGGCGTTCCCCCCGTGGGTAAGCGAGCGAGAGGAAAAATTCCAGACGGAGCATTCGACATGGCCGATGTCACCCATACCCCCCGTGTCTTTTCCGGCATCAAGCCGTCGGGCGGGCTGACCCTTGGCAACTATCTTGGCGCGATCAAGAAGTTTGTCCAAACCCAAGACAGCGAGATGGAGACCATCTATTGCGTTGTGGACCTGCACGCTGTCACCGTCTGGCAAGACCCGGCTGATCTGACCCATGCGACCCGCGAAGTGGCGGCTGGCTATCTGGCCTCGGGTCTGGATCCGGCCAAGTCGATCCTGTTCAACCAGTCGCGCGTTTCTGGCCATGCAGAGCTTGGCTGGCTTTTCAACTGTGTCGCGCGGGTCGGTTGGATGAACCGCATGACCCAGTTCAAGGAAAAAGCCGGCAAGAACGCCGAGAAGCAGTCGCTTGGACTTTACGCCTATCCGTCGCTGATGGCGGCCGACATCCTGCTGTATCACGCGACGCACGTCCCCGTGGGCGAGGACCAGAAGCAGCACGTTGAACTGACCCGCGACATCGCATCGAAGTTCAACCACGACTTCAAGGCCGAAGGCTTCTTCCCCCTGCCGGAACCGGTGATTGAAGGCCCCGCCACCCGTGTCATGAACCTGCGCGACGGCACCAAGAAGATGTCGAAGTCCGGCGAAAGCGACATGGAACGTATCAACATGACCGATGACGCCGACAAGATCGCCAAGAAGTTCCGCAAGGCGCGCACCGACCCGGATGCCCTGCCCGATAACTATGAGGGTCTGAAGGACCGCCCCGAGGCACGCAACCTTGTCGACATCTACGCGGCCCTGTCCGATACCACGGCTGAAGCGGTCATCACCGAATACGCAGGCGCAGGCTGGGGTCAGTTCAAACCCGCCCTCGCAGATCTTGCCGTGGACAAGCTGGCACCGATTTCCGAGGAAATGGCCCGACTGATGGCCGACCCGGCCGAGATCGACCGGACGCTGGCGGCAGGCGCCGACCGCGCCCGCGAAATCGCCGAGCCTATCCTGTCGAAAACCTTCGACATCATGGGCTTTGTCCGCGGGTAAACTGTTTTAAAAGATCAAGGTCAAAGGGGTCCCATTTGGGACCCCTTTTCCGTCTGAAAAGGGGCAAACACGCTGTTGATGTGTATCAACGCCGTTATTCGCGTTGCATGGAATACTTTTGGAATGCCGTAAGCCAAACGGTGCAAAAGGGGGGAAATTTAAATGACTACTATTGGAACGAACGCCCTACGCGGAGCTGCCATCTGCCTTGTCGTCAGCGCTTGTGCTGCACCTGCTGAAAAAACCGCGATGGTGCCGACAGAGATCTCATTGGTCTCAGCGTCCAGCCCTTACCGGGCGAACGTCAAAAAGGTTGACACTTATGGGGGGCAGGAAACCAACCCGATGTTGATGTCGCAGATTTCAGCAGACGACTTCAAAGTCGCGCTGACTGATGCGCTCAAAGCTGCGGGTATCCTGAATCCATCCGGTCGATACGCGGTTCGCGCCGATATCCTTAGCCTTAAGCAACCCATGTTCGGGACCAGCCTGAAAGTGGAAATGACGGTACGCTACAACGTCATCGATTCAAACGACCGCATTCGTTTGGACCGCACGATCGAGTCTGTCTACACAGCGGCTTTCTCTGAATCTCTGATTGGTGTCGAACGCCTACGGAAAGCCAATGAAGGAGCGGCTCGCGACAATATTGCCCGCTTCCTGCGTGTTCTCGGCTCCGCTGCCACTGGCGGCGTCGCCGTCACGTCTTAATATTCTGAAGCAGTAAAAAGGGCCCCGGTCGGGGCCCTTTGTCTTTCGGTTTAAGCCGCTTTGGGGCGGTCGAAATCAGAAGCCGAATGTCGTTCGGGCAACTGTTCCTCTGGCGCGCCCCAAGACCGGTTGACCATCCGAGCACGGTACGCGGCTGGCCGCGCATCGATGGCTTTGGCCCAGCGCACGACATTCGTGTAGCTTTCGACGTCCAGGAACTCTGCTGCATCGTAAAGACGCCCCAGCACCAGACCACCATACCACGGCCAGATCGCCATATCCGCGATCGAATAGTCGTCACCGGCAATGAACTCTCGTTCGGCTAAAACCTTGTCCAGCACGTCCAACTGGCGCTTGGTCTCCATCGCATAACGGTCGATCGGGTATTCCATCTTTTCGGGCGCGTAGGAATAGAAATGGCCAAACCCACCCCCAAGGAACGGCGCACTGCCCATCTGCCAGAAGAGCCAGTTCATCACCTCTGTCCGCGCGGCCCCCTGTTTCGGAAGGAAGGCCCCGAACTTCTCGGCCAGATGCATCAGGATCGAGCCGCTTTCAAAGACGTTCAGCGGCGCATCGCCCGTGTGATCCACAAGCGCCGGAATTTTCGAGTTCGGATTGATTTCGACAAACCCCGACCCAAACTGGTCCCCGTCACCGATCTTGATCAGCCAAGCGTCGTATTCCGCGTCAAACCCTGCCTCTAGCAGTTCTTCGAACATCAAGGTGACCTTCACCCCATTTGGCGTTGCCATCGAATACAGTTGATAGGGATGATCACCCACGGGCAATTCTTTCTCCTCACGCGCGCCAGAAATGGGGCGATTGATCGAGGCGAATGTACCGCCGTTCTCGGCTTCCCAAGCCCATACGCGGGGTGGAGTGTACGATGGTTGATCAGTCATTAAAGTCGTCCTTGCAAATCTTCCCGGCACACTTAACTTCTGATCGCTGGCGATCAACTGGGCAGTCATGGACATGATTGTGTGCAAATTCGCGCAATCACATTTCTGCGCAGTCGGACAGCTAAATCGGCTCTGCCCCGGCCCGCGCTAAGCTCGCTCGGCCCCCGAATTTGGTTGCCTGTCCCCAACCCTTCCGTCATGATCTCGCGAAGGGAGAAAACTGATGCGCAAGTTTCTAGTGGTTCTTGATGAAAGCCGTGAATGCCTGAACGCGATGCGGTTCGCGGCAATGCGTGCCAGTCACACAGGTGGCGGCGTGACAGTCCTGTCGGTGATCCCCCCGGATGAATTCAACCACTGGATCGGCGTTGGCGACATCATGCGTGAAGAGGCGCGTGAACGGATCATCGTTCACTTTGAAGTCTTCGCAAAATGGATGCGCGACCGTCAGAACATCGAACCCGAGTTGGTGATCCGCGAAGGCGAGCCCGTCCAAGAAATCATCAAACAGGTCAATGAAGACCCAGAGATTGGCGTACTGGTTCTTGGCGCTGGCACAGATAAGCGCGGCCCGGGTCCACTGGTCACGCAATTGTCCAAGAATTCAGGCTCTTTGCCGGTGCCCATCACGATTGTGCCGGGCGACATGTCAAAGGACCGTCTGGAAGCGATTACCTGATCCCGGCACGTCCGACGAAGCGTAATCTCACCTGCCCAAAGCTTTTTAGAATCATTCCAATCATTGACACTTGGCCATCAAAGGCGCATATCAAAAACCTAATTATTGGAGGTCGCCATGTTCATTCAGACTGAATCCACGCCGAACCCGGCGACATTGAAATTCCTGCCCGGCCAAACCGTGCTTGAGGCGGGCACTGCCGACTTCCCAACTGCCGAGGCGGCCGAGGCCTCTCCGCTGGCGACGCGCCTGTTTGGCGTGGCGGGTGTGACCGGCGTTTTCTTCGGCAGCGATTTCGTCACAGTGACCAAAGCCGAAGACAGCGCGTGGGAGCATCTGAAGCCCGCCCTTCTTGGCGCGATCATGGAACACTTCCAGTCCGGCCAGCCGGTGATGGAAGGCGAGGCGACCGCTCCGGCAGGCCATGCCGATCACGACGGCCCGGATGCCGAGATCGTCAAGCAGATCAAAGAGCTTCTGGACACGCGCGTGCGTCCGGCTGTGGCACAGGACGGTGGCGACATCACTTTCCACGGCTTTGAACGCGGCGTCGTGTACCTGCACATGCAAGGAGCCTGCGCGGGCTGCCCGTCCTCGACCCTGACCCTGAAGATGGGCATCGAGAACCTGCTGCGCCACTACATCCCCGAAGTGACCGAGGTTCGCCCCGTTGCCGCCTAAGCCAACCGTTCTGGCCTTTGATACATCGGCGGCGCATTGCGCCGCCGCTTTGCTATGCGGGGACGACATTCTGGCCAGCCGCCACGAAGAGATGGGGCGCGGACAAGCCGAACGGCTGATGCCTCTTCTGGAAGAAGTGCTGGCCGAGGCAGGAAAGACGTGGGCGGACCTCGACAAGATCGGCGTCGGCATTGGCCCCGGCAATTTCACCGGTATCCGCATTTCTGTCAGCACTGCACGCGGGTTGGCCTTGGGGCTGAAGATCCCTGCGGTTGGCATCTCGCTGTTTGAGACCACAAGAAACCTGTCGAACTGGGCGCAAACCGCCGTCCCTGCCCCGCGCGATCAGGCTTATTTCCTTGATCCCGATAAGATGCTCGGCCCGGTTTTGTGCGATGCGGGCTCTTTGACCGCTGTTGCCCTGTCGACGGACCACACCCCAGAGGCGCATGTCCAGATGATTGCGCGCCTCGCCGCAGACGCCCCGGCCGATGCACCGCGTCCCGCGCCGCTTTATGTTCGTCCAGCAGACGCCAAGCCCCCCTCGGACCCGCCGCCAGTCATCCTGTCATGACCCCCGACAGCCTTGCCAAGTTGCACGCCCGCGCATTCACCATGCCGCGCCCTTGGACGACCAAGGAGTTCGCTGATCTTCTCGACAGTCCGCTAGTGTTCGTGACAGGCGATGAAACCTCTTTCGCCATGGGCCGCGTCATCGCGGATGAGGTCGAACTTTTGACCCTCGCGACCGACCCCGACCAACGCAGACAGGGGCTGGGAAAAGCCTGCCTTGAGGCGTTCGAAACCACTGCGCGGGACAGTGGTGCAAGGTCTGCCTTTCTGGAAGTTGCCGCGAACAATACCGCCGCCATCGCTCTTTATTCTGCGCAGGGGTATTCCCGGTCCGGCCTGCGTTCTGGATACTATCGATCCGGCACCGACCAACCGGTTGACGCAGTGATCATGATAAAGGCACTTTCCCCGCTCGTGCCGTAAGGTCACACGGGAATGCCCTCCTGAACTCTGCCCAAAACCCAAGAATCGGTTGACCACCTGCCCTCTGTAAGGCCTTAAATAGTTTATGATTTGACCTAATGGGCAAAAATGAGCCGGTTCACCGGCCGATTAAGCAAAACACCAACGGGAGCGTTTTCATGAAACTTACTCACTTCTTCGCCAGCGCGACAGCTGTCGTAGCCCTGACCGCGGGCGCCGCTGTGGCCGAACCTGCGATCATTTACGATCTGGGCGGCAAGTTTGACAAATCCTTCAACGAAGCCGCCTACACCGGCGCGCAGCGTTGGGCCAACGAAACTGGCGGCAAGTACCTGGAGATCGAGCTGTCTTCGGAAGCGCAGCGCGAACAGGCCCTGCGCCGTTTCGCCGAGCGTGGTGCAAACCCGATCATCACCACCGGCTTTGCAATGGCCGATCCGGTCAACGAAGTGTCGGCAGACTATCCTGACACCACCTTCGTCAACATCGACGGCTGGATTCCTGAAATCCCGTCGAACGTCGCGATGATCGCCTTCGAAGAGCACACCGGTTCCTATCTGGTCGGCATGATGGCCGCGATGAAATCGGAATCCGGCACCGTTGGCTTCATCGGCGGTATGGATGTTCCGCTGATCCGTCACTTCGGTTGCGGTTATGCCCAGGGCGTAAAAGCCGTGAACCCCGACGCCACTATCATCGCCAACATGACCGGCACCACGCCGACCGCATGGAACGACCCGGTGAAGGGCGGCGAGCTGGCCAAAGCACAAATCGCGCAAGGCGCTGACGTTGTTTATGCTGCTGCAGGCGGCACCGGCGTTGGTGTTCTGCAGGCCGCGGCTGACGAAGGCGTTTACTCGATCGGCGTCGACAAGAACCAGAACCACCTGCACCCTGGCAGCGTTCTGACCTCGATGCTGAAGCGCGTGGACGTAGCCGTCTATGACTCGCTGAAAGCAGGCGACGCCCTGACCGGCGGTTCGATGCAGGTTCTGGGTCTGGCCGAAGATGGCGTGGGCTATGCGATGGACGAAAACAACGCCTCGCTGGTTTCGGATGAAATGAAAGCCGCCGTCGAGGCCGCGAAGGCGAAAATCATTTCGGGCGAAATCGAAGTGACCGCCTACTACACCAACGACAGCTGCCCGGTTCTTGACTTCTAATCATGACCGCAGTTGAAAATCAGGGGCAGCCGTCTTCGGCTGCCCCCGCAATCGAGTTGAAGGGCATTTCCAAAGCCTTCGGCCCGGTTCAAGCCAATAAAGACATTTCGATCCGTGTGATGCCGGGAACGGTTCACGGGATCATCGGCGAAAACGGGGCGGGGAAATCCACCCTGATGTCGATCCTGTTCGGGTTCTACAAAGCCGATGCGGGTGAGATTTTTATCAACGGCAACCTGACCCAGATTCCAGACAGCCAAGCAGCGATCAGCGCGGGCATTGGCATGGTCTTCCAGCACTTCAAGCTGGTCCAGAACTTCACGGTTCTGGAAAACGTGATCCTTGGGACCGAAGACGGTGCGATGTTGCGCACCTCTTTGTCCAAGGCACGCACCGAGCTGGAACGCCTTTCCGAAGAGTACGAACTCCACGTGGACCCTGACGAGCTGATCGAAGAGCTCAGCGTCGGGCACCAGCAGCGTGTCGAGATCCTCAAGGCCCTGTATCGCAAGGCGGAAATCCTGATCCTTGATGAGCCTACCGGGGTGCTGACCCCGGCCGAGGCCGACCACCTGTTCCGCATCCTTGATAACCTGCGGGCAGAGGGGAAGACGATCATCCTGATCACGCACAAGCTGCGCGAGATCATGCATATCACCGACACGGTCAGCGTGATGCGGCGCGGCGAGATGACCGCCACCGTCAAAACCGCCGAGACCTCGCCCGAGGAGCTGGCCGAGCTGATGGTCGGCCGCAAGGTCCTGCTGCGGGTCGACAAAGCCCCTGCCAAACCCGGCAAACCAATCCTTGAGGTTTCAAACCTTCAGGTCACCGATGAAGACGGCGTCAAACGCCTGAAGGGCATTGATCTGCATGTCCGCGCAGGAGAGATCCTTGGCATCGCCGGGGTCTCTGGGAATGGCCAGTCCGCACTTCTGCATGTGCTGGGCGGCGTGACCCAAGCGACCGGTGAGGTGAAGATCAACGGCACCCCCCTGCCCCTGACCGGCCCCAAGGCCAACGGACGCACCCGCCGCGAGGCCGGGATTTCTCATGTGCCCGAAGACCGCCACCGCGAGGGGCTGATCCTTGAATTCTCGGCCTGGGAAAACATGGCTTTTGGCTACCATCACGATCCGGCGTACCAGTCGGGCCTTTTGATGAACAACAAGGCCATCCGCGAAGACACCGTTAAAAAGATGGAACTCTTCGACGTTCGCCCGCCGATCCCCACGATTTCCGCCAAAAGCTTTTCCGGCGGTAACCAGCAAAAGCTGGTTCTGGCACGCGAGATCGAGCGCGACCCTGATCTTCTTCTGGTCGGCCAGCCCACCCGGGGCGTTGACATTGGTGCGATCGAGTTTATCCACCAGCAACTCATCGAACTGCGTGACAGCGGCAAAGCGATCCTTTTGGTCTCGGTCGAACTGGACGAGATCATGTCGCTGTCGGACCGCATCGCGGTGATGTTCGATGGCAAGATCATGGGCGAACGCCTGCCAAGCGAAACCAATGAGACCGAACTTGGCCTGCTCATGGCCGGGATGAGCGGAGAGGCTGCGTAAGATGGACAGACTTCCCCAATGGGCGGACGTGTTCCTGATCCCCCTGATCAGCGTCCTAATCGCCTTTGCAATTTCGGGCCTTGTGATCGTCGGGATCGGCGAAGACCCGGTTGTTGCCGTGCAGACCATGATTTCGGGCGCGCTTGGCTCGACCTATGGCTGGGGCTACACGCTATATTACGCCACCAACTTCATCTTTACCGGGCTGGCCGTTTCGGTCGCCTTCCACGCGCGCCTGTTCAACATTGGCGGCGAGGGGCAGGCCCTTTTGGGCGGGCTTGGCGTTGCCCTAGTCTGTCTGGCAGTTGACTGGCCGCATTGGCTGGTCGCCCTGCCGGTGGCCATGATTGCAGGCGCCCTGTTTGGCGCGGCATGGGCTGCGGTTCCAGCCTATCTGCAGGCCAAGCGCGGCAGCCATATCGTTATCACCACGATCATGTTCAACTTCATCGCGGCCGCCCTGCTGAACTATGTGCTTGTGAACCACCTGAAACCGCCTCGGGCCCAAGACCCGTCCTCGGCGCGGTTCCCGTCTGGCACCAACCTGCCCACCTTCCAGGACATGTTCTCGACCGCAGAGACCACCCTTTTCCGGGGTGCCCCGGTCAATATCACCTTCTTCATCGCGCTCATCGCCTGCCTTCTTGTCTGGCTGCTGATCTGGCGCACGAAACTGGGGTATCAGATCCGGTCCTACGGCCAGTCCGAACCCGCCGCGATCTATGCCGGGATCAGCCCGGTGCGGATCACCATGATCGCCATGCTGATCTCTGGTGGTCTGGCCGGCATGATGGCGATCAACAACGTCATGGGAGAGGCCGAAAAGCTGGTCCTGAACGCAGTCGAAGGCGCGGGCTTTATCGGCATCGCGGTCGCCCTGATGGGCCGCAACCACCCCGTCGGTGTGATCCTTGCCGGGTTCCTGTTTGGCTTTCTTGTCCAAGGCGGGGCAGAGCTGCAATTCACCACCAGCATCCCGCGTGACCTGATCGTAGTCATTCAGGCGCTGGTCATTCTGTTCACCGGCGCACTGGACAACATGGTGCGTATCCCGCTGGCTAAACTGTTTACCCGGAAAGGAGGCGCGTGATGGATCTTGAAACGCTGCTTCAGGTGCTCGACAGCACCATCCGCCTTGCCACGCCGCTTCTGCTGGCCTGTCTGGCGGGGCTCTTTTCCGAACGCGCGGGCATCTTCGACATCGGCCTAGAGGGTAAGATGCTGGCTGCGGCCTTCTTCTCGGGCGCTGTCGCCTACACCACCGGCACGGTCTGGCTTGGCCTTCTGGCGGGCATCGCGGCCTCGCTGACCCTGTCAGGCATCCACGGGTTGGCCTCGATCACTTTCAGAGGGAACCAGCTGATTTCAGGTGTTGCGATCAACTTCCTTGCCTCGGGCATGACGGTGGTCATAGCCGAGGATTGGTTCAGGCAAGGCGGTCGTACGCCGTCGCTGGTCGGTGACGCCCGGTTCAAACCCATCGAACTGCCCCTGTCCGGCATCGACATCCCCCTGATCGGGCCGATTTATACGGACCTGATTTCTGGACATACAATTCTGGTCTATCTGGCCTTACTGCTGGTTCCGGCCAGCTGGTGGCTTCTGTACCGCACACGGTTCGGCCTGCGTCTGCGCGCCGTAGGTGAAAACCCCGCAGCGGTCGATACCGCAGGAATTAACGTCACCGGGCTGCGCTTTGCCGCGGTCGGCATCTGTGGCGTCCTTTGTGGTATCGCGGGCGCTTATCTGGCCACGGCCCTGCAAGCTGGCTTCGTCAAAGAAATGAGCGCAGGACGCGGATTTATCGCCCTTGCGGCCTTGATTTTCGCCAAGTGGCGGCCCTGGCACGCGCTGGTCGCCTGTTTGCTGTTCGGCCTGTTGCAGGCTCTGTCCCTACGTCCTGACGTTGTGACAGCGATGACCAGCTTCGACGTACCAGTGCAATTGCTGGACGCTCTGCCCTATATCCTGACCGTCGTGATCCTTGCGGGCTTTGTCGGCAAAGCCATCCCGCCGCGCGCCGGTGGCGAGCCCTACGTCAAAGAGCAGTAACCCCAAGCGCCCTCATTGCGCCTTGCAAGTCTCCCTACATCTGGCTAGGGAGACTCCATGCAGATATACCTCCCCATAGCCGAGGTTTCGGTGAACGCTTTCCTGCTTTTAGGGCTGGGCGGCATGGTTGGGATATTATCTGGTATGTTCGGTGTGGGCGGCGGTTTCTTGATGACGCCGCTTTTGTTTTTCATAGGCATCCCACCCGCCGTCGCCGTCGCAACTGAAGCTAACCAGATCGTAGCCTCGTCCTTTTCGGGCGTGCTGGCCCATTTGCGAAGACGCACCGTTGATTTCAAAATGGGTGGGGTCTTGATGGCGGGCGGCATCGTTGGTGCGGCGCTTGGTATTGTCCTATTCAACTTCCTCAAAAGCCTTGGCCAGGTCGAGCTTCTGATCAGCCTTTGCTACGTCGTCTTTCTGGGTGTCGTCGGCTCGCTGATGTTCATCGAAAGCGTGCGCGCGATCCGCCGGTCCCGCTCTTCCGGGGCAATGCCGCCGAAGCGGCGTCAACGGTCTTGGGTCCACGCCCTGCCGATGAAGATGAAATTCCGGACCTCGGGGCTGTACATCTCAGTCTTCCCGCCGCTTCTGGTGGGCTGTGTTGTTGGCGTTCTGGCCGCGATCATGGGGGTTGGCGGCGGATTCATCATGGTACCTGCCATGATCTATATCCTTGGGATGCCGACCAAAGTGGTTGTCGGCACCTCGCTTCTGCAGATCATCGCCGTAACCGCGTTTACCACGCTGATGCACGCGACCACGAACCAGACCGTCGACATGGCACTGGCACTTCTGCTGCTGATCGGCGGCGTTGTCGGTGCGCAGATTGGCACCCGGATCGGCGTCTATCTGAAGGCTGAACAACTGCGCGTCCTGCTGGCGATCATGGTTCTGGCAGTCTGTTTGAAACTGGCGCTAGACCTGCTGATTCAACCGTCCGAGCTGTATTCGCTTGGCGCAGGGGGTGGTCACTAATGATCCGTCGCCTGATCAGTCTGCTGATCTTGTGCCTGTTGGCCGCCCTGCCCGCCCGCGGGGAAGAGGTTGTCGCCGGCCTCAGCCAGACCGACGTGGCGATCACCACCACCTTCAAAGGGTCCGAGATCCTGATCTTCGGCGCCGTCAAACGCGACAAACCCGCGCCCGAAGACAAGCTGGACGTGATTATCACCGTCTCCAGCCACCTGACCCCGGTCTTGGTCCGCAAGAAAGAGCGGAAGCTTGGCATCTGGGTGAACGCTGAATCTGCCGAGATTGACTTTGCGCCGACCTTCTATGCGATCCGTTCGACCGCACCGCTGAACGAAATCCTGTCCCCGGCTGCGGACCTGCAACATTCCATCTCGGTCCCTCGCGCCATTCGCGCTCATGACGCGCAGCCCTCGGGGGGCACGCGGGACCCGTTTGTCGAGGCCGTGATCCGCATCCGTACCGATCAAGGGGCCTATCAGGTTCAAGAAGAAAGCATCGAGCTGACCGAGGACACGTTGTTCCGTGCCAATGTCGAACTGCCGTCGAACCTGACAGAGGGCGACTATCGCACCCGCATCTTCCTGTTACGCAATAATCAGGTGATCGACGCCTATGAGACCACACTAGACGTGCGCAAGGTGGGGCTGGAACGCTGGATCTACAACCTCGCCCACGAGCATTCCCTGATCTATGGGCTCTTGTCGCTGATCATCGCGATTGCCGCTGGCTGGGGCGCTTCGGCCTTCTTCCGCCTGCTGAAAAACTAGACCCGCCCGGGATAGGGCACCGTGGTCGCAATGACCGCCCTAGTCGTTGCTTTCCTCTGCCTTCAACTCCAACGGCGCTGCCGCAGGTCGCAGATCGGCCACACTTAGCGGCTCGGTCGGTTTTCCCAACCGGTTCCGTACCACCCAGCACAGCCGGTTTTCAGCCCGCGTAATCGCCACATAGGCCAGTCGTTTCCACAGGGGCTGGCCCGCCTCGACCCGGCCCATCCGCGCCGCCGCCCACAGGTCCGGCGCGAACACTTGCACCGTGTCCCATTGCGAGCCCTGCGCCTTGTGGATTGTCACCGCGGCCCCATGCAGGAACGCCGCCCCCATGCGGGCGGCATAGGGGATGAAGGGCTCTTCCTCGTCCGGCAGTTCGATCTTGATGATCGAGGCCGCCGACACCCGCGGGTCCTCTGCCCCCATCACATGCAGGCGCGAGAACCCAGGCCGCTTCCCCGGTCCCAGATAGACCACCTGAGCCCCCTTGATCAGCCCGCGCGCCTCTAGGTCCAGCCGCTTCTTGCGGTGTTTCAGCGGCAGCTCGATCCCGTCACAAATCAGGGGCTCTCCGGGCAGCAATTCATCCGCAGGCGCGCCATAGGCCGCGCGAAACGCATGGATCAACCGAATGCGGGTCGCATTGCGCCAGACCAGCACGGGCGACCGCGCCATCAGGCCGCTTTCCACCCGCTGCGCCATTACCACCCGCTCATCTTTACGCGCAGTATCCGCGATCATCTGTTCGAAATCCTCGAACCCCAGACTGTCGTCGGACAGGGCGTGGGCAAGGTCCAGAATGGGGTTGTCCTGCGTCTGGCGGTGGACGCGATGCAGGATCAGCTTGCGCGTCTCTGCCATGTCGTCAAAGACCATCTTCCCCGACTGGTTCACAGGCGCCAGCTGCGCCGGATCGCCAAAGACGATCAGCGTGCTGAAAATTTCCTGCAGGTCCTCGAACTGGCGCTCGTCCAGCATCGAGGCCTCGTCCACGAAACCGATATCCAGCGGCTCTTCGCGCCGCTTCCAGCCCGTGATGAAATCTGACCCGCGCAGTCCCGCAGCGGCCAAAGCTCCGGGGATCGACTTGTTCGACTGGTAGAAGGCAAAGGCGCGGTCCAGCGCCTCTTCGGTCAGCCCTTCGATCTCTGGCTTCTCGGCGTTGCCAGCAAGCCAATCGGCAATCTTCTCGTATTCGGGATCATAGACGGGCGTGTACAGGATGCGGTGGATCGTCGTGGCCGGAACCCCGCGATTGCGCAACACGCTCGCCGCCTTGTTGGTCGGGGCCAAGATCGCCAGCGTCCGCCGGTCCTTGCGGCGGCGGCCCTCATAATCGCCCGAGACGGTTTCAACCCCCGCCTCTTCCAATGCCTTGTAAAGCTCTGCCAAGAGCAGCGTCTTGCCCGACCCCGCCTTGCCGATCACAGCCAGAACCTTGCTTCCGCGCCCTTCGACACGTGGGGTCAAAAGCGCTTCTTCAAGGTCCACACCGACCGAGCGTAACATCTCTGTTACGCGGTCAAAGGCTTCGGCCTGATCGTCGGAAAACTGCACGGCATTCGTCATGCGCCGACCCTAGCGCCCCGCCCCGCCGGGGACCAGAGCGCATCGCCCGGACTGCGAAAAGACAAGCACTTGCCTCACCCGCCGTTTCGGCCAATTCTGATACCCAACGAGCATGGCAAAGATCGGAGACCTTGGTCCATGAAACAAACCATCAAAAAAGCCCAAAAACTCTTGCTACCCCTGTGGCTGATCCTAGCGGCCTCTACGGCGTTCGCGCAGCAACTTGGCGGCGGCGGAATGCATGGTCACGGGGCGGACGGAACGGGACATGACATGCGGAACATGCCCGGCCTTCAGGGCGAAAACGTCACCAAAGGCGAAACGGCCGATCTGGCGACCATGTTCCAGACCTTTCCGCAAATCGACCGCGAAGTCACCAACCTGCCCAACGGTATTCGGGCTGTCACCCGCTCTGACAACCCGCAGGTCAAAGACGCGATCGTGCGGCATGTCATCGACATGATCGCAAGGGTAGAGGCCGGTGATGACCCCAAGGTTTTCATCCAAAGTCCGACCTTGGATATCTTCTTTGAACGCTACGAAGCCCTGACTACGCAGGTCGAGGTCACCGAGGACGGTGTTATCGTAACCCAGACCTCCGATGACCCGGAGCTCGTTGAAGCCATGCATATTCACGCAGCAGAAGTCTCTGCCATGGCCGATCAGGGCATGCGCGCAGTCCACCAGATGATGATGGAACGCGCGCAGAACGCTCAGTAATCGGCCCAGTCGTTCAGGATACTGCCCTATGGACCTTGCCCCTATCCTTCTGACCATCGGCGCCCTGTTCATCGTTGGGCTCGCGGCCGACCAGATCGGGCAGCGAACGCGCCTGCCCCGGGTTACCTTGCTTTTGGCCTGCGGGATCGTCGCGGGGGGCGCGGGGCTAGACCTGATCCCGCCACAGGTAGAGGGCTGGTACGACTTCCTTGCGATCACGGCACTGACAATGGTGGCCTTCCTCTTGGGCGGTTCCCTGACAAAGGACAACCTGACAGCCCATGGCAAATCCATCCTGCTGATCTCTGTCGCGATCGTGGTTTGCACAGTGGTTCTGGTCAGCCTCGGGCTTTGGCTTCTGGGGTTCGGCCTTGGTCTGGCACTTGTTGTCGGGGCCATCGCAACCGCGACGGCCCCTGCCGCCACGCAGGACGCCATCAAGCAATCGGGCAAGGACAACGCCTTTACCGATACACTGAAAGGGATCGTCGCTATCGACGATGTCTGGGGGCTAATCACCTTCAGCGCGGTGGTGTTACTTGTGCAGCAGATGAACGGTCACACGGATACCGACTTGGTAAGTGGGATCGCCCGGGAACTTGGCGGTTCCGTGCTTTTGGGTTGCGCGATCGGCTTCCCGGCGGCCTTCCTGACCGGTCGCTTGACCGATGGTGAACCCCTTCAGATCGAGGCGCTGGCGCTGGTCTTCCTGACCTCGGGCCTGTCCCTGTGGCTAGAGCTTTCCTATCTAATCAGCGGCATGACCGTGGGGCTGATCATCGTCAACAAAGCCCGCCACCACACCCGCGCTTTCCACGAGATCGAACACATTCAGTGGCCCTTCATGATCCTGTTCTTCATCCTTGCGGGGGCTTCGCTAGAGACTGAATCCCTTCTGGCGATCGGTTGGATCGGCGCGGCCTATATGGTGCTGCGCACCGTATCCAGGATCATCGGCGGGTGGCTCGGGGCCGTTCTTGGCGGTGCCCCGAAGGCGCAACGACCGTGGTTCGGCGTCGCCCTTCTGCCGCAGGCGGGTGTTGCAATCGGGATGGCTCTGGTCGCTGGCAAACAGTTCCCAGACTGGTCGGAAACCATCCTTGCCTTGACCGTGGGCACGACCGTAGCCTTCGAAATCCTTGGGCCAGCCGGCACGCTATGGGCCATTCGCCAGGTCAAGGACCACGACTGACCCAAAAGAAAAACCCCGCCGCAAGCGACGGGGTTTTCATCTTTATTCACAAGTGCTTACTTGCCAGCCTCCAGAACTTCTTCCAGCGTGGTCAGGCCCAGCTTGGGCGACTGAACCAGAACCGACATGTTGCCCGGCAGGTGCTCGTTGCGCATCATCTTCATGTGTGCCGCCGGAATGTCATCCCAAGAGAATGTTTCCGACAGGAAAGGGTGGATGCGCTTTTCGATCATCATCTGGTTTGCGGCCGAAGCCTGTTTCAGGTGCGCAAAGTGCGAACCCTGCAGACGCTTCTGGTGCATCCAGGTGTAGCGAACGTCAAAGGTCAGGTTGTAGCCGGTGGTACCCGCGCAGATCACAACCATGCCGCCCTTTTTACAAACCAGGTTCGAAACCGGGAAAGTGGTCTCGCCGGGGTGTTCAAAGACGATATCAGGGTTGTTGCCTTTGCCGGTGATGTCCCAGATCGCCTTGCCGAAACGACGCGCCTCTTTGAACCAGGTGTTGTATTCCGGCGTGTTCACGGTCGGAAGCTGGCCCCAGCAGGTAAAGTCTTTACGGTTGATAACGCCCTTGGCGCCCAGACCCATAACGAAGTCACGCTTCGATTCGTCCGAGATCACACCGATCGCATTCGCGCCGGCCGCTTTACACAGCTGGATCGCATAGGTGCCCAGACCGCCCGAGGCGCCCCAAACCAGAACGTTCATGCCCGGCTTCAGCTCGTGCGGCGGGTGGCCGAACAGCATGCGGTAAGCGGTGGCCAGTGTCAGGGTGTAACAAGCTGCCTCTTCCCAAGTCAGGTGCTTGGGACGCGGCATCAGCTGCTGAGCCTGAACGTTGGTGAACTGTGCGAAGGACCCGTCGGGGGTCTCATAGCCCCAGATACGCTGCGTCGGAGAGTACATCGGATCGCCACCGTTACACTCGACATCGTCGCCGTCGTCCTGGTTACAGTGGATGACAACCTCGTCGCCCACTTTCCAGTTTTTCACTTTGGATCCAATGGCCCAAACGATGCCCGAGGCGTCGGAACCCGCGATGTGATAGGGCTGCCCGTGGCCGTCGAACGGAGAGATCGGAACACCCAGACCGGCCCAAACGCCGTTGTAGTTCACGCCAGCCGCCATAACCAGAACCAGAACCTCGTGGGCGTCCAGCTCAGGGACATCAACAACCTCTTGCTGGAACGACTTGTCAGGCTCGCCATGACGCTCACGGCGGATCGCCCATGCGTACATTTTCTTCGGCACATAACCCATCGGGGGCATTTCGCCGATTTCATAAAGATCTTTCTCGGGAGCGTCGTAAGTGAGAACGCCTTCGTTGCTGTCGAGAGCCATATCTGCCTCCTGTTCGTTAATCTGGTGCCGCATTGCAGAATCAATGCTGCGCTTGAACATGGAATAAATTTCCGCGCGCAATAATGCAATCACGAAATGGAGTTTTTTGTAATTTTATGTCCTTGCGAATGGACACCGGGTGGGGCAGATGACCTGAAACCCTTTATTTTCATGGAAGTTGGTCACAAGGTGACGTAGCGACACCGAATGTCGCAAATGCAGCATTTCCAGTTTTCGCGCGTTTCGGCAGCCTGAAAGGGCCAAAATCCGTCTTCGTGGCGAATTTTCTTAGTTAAACGCCAGTGCCGCGCACAGAAGAATGGCTGCCAGCAAGGTCAGGTTGATCTTGCTTACCATCTTGACCTTGGCCCCGGCTGCCGCATCTCCGGCGCGCGCTTTGGCCCCGGCCTTGTCTGCGGTGATGATTCCACCGATCAGGCACGCTACCAGCACAAGCTTGATCCAGTACCAGACAGATGCCTCGCCCCAAACGCCACCGGCAGTCGCCATGATTGCGCCGGTCAAGATTAGCAGGCCCATGCCCGCCTTGCCGATCATCTGCAACGGTTTGACCGCTGCACCAATCGACGGTCTGTGTTCAGGCGGCGCCTTCTCTGCTGCGAACCCAACCACGGGTAATCCCATCCCTGCGGCCCCGCCCATGGCAAGCCCTGCAAAGTGGATGGCAAGTATAAGATCTTCCATCGTCCCCTCCGATTTTGATTATGCGCCTATCCTGTCACCTTGAGTGGTTTTCTGGCAATAGGCTTGCCGAGAGGCACAAATTCGGCACCTTCGTTGGAAAAATTGCTGCAAATGCACTCGCCGCAACGCGGCGAATTGACATTGGCATAAAATTCCACGTATCACTCCCCTAACGTAACAATATTGCTGACCCACGATTCACGAGGCCCGCTATGACCGAGACCAAAAAAGACCGTCCCTGGCTGTTCCGCACCTATGCGGGTCACTCCACCGCCAAGGCCTCGAACGAGCTGTATCGCGGCAACCTTGCCAAGGGTCAGACCGGCCTGTCGGTGGCTTTCGACCTGCCGACCCAGACCGGCTATGACAGCGATCACGAACTGTCGCGCGGTGAGGTCGGCAAGGTGGGCGTTCCGGTTTCGCATCTGGGCGACATGCGCGCGCTGTTCGACCAGATCCCGCTGGAGCAGATGAACACTTCGATGACGATCAATGCGACTGCGCCTTGGCTTTTGTCGCTTTATATCGCCGTGGCCGAGGAACAGGGCGCTGACGTGTCCAAGCTGCAAGGCACCGTTCAGAACGACATCATTAAGGAATACCTGTCGCGCGGCACCTATATCTGCCCGCCGAAACCGTCGCTGCGCATGATCACCGACGTTGCTGCCTATACCCGCGCGAACCTGCCCAAATGGAACCCGATGAACGTCTGTTCCTATCACCTGCAAGAGGCCGGCGCGACGCCCGAGCAGGAACTGGCCTTTGCACTTGCAACCGCCATCGCGGTTCTGGACGACCTGAAGGGCAAAGTATCGGAAGAAGACTTCCCCGGCATGGTGGGCCGTATCTCGTTCTTCGTGAACGCGGGCATTCGCTTTGTCACCGAGATGTGCAAGATGCGCGCCTTCGTCGAATTGTGGGACGAAATCTGCCAAGAGCGTTACGGCATCACCGACCCGAAAATGCGCCGCTTCCGCTATGGCGTTCAGGTGAACTCGCTTGGCCTGACAGAGCCGCAGCCGGAAAACAACGTCTACCGCATCCTGATCGAGATGCTGGCCGTGACCCTGTCGAAAAACGCCCGCGCTCGCGCCGTGCAGCTGCCCGCGTGGAACGAGGCCCTTGGCCTGCCCCGCCCGTGGGACCAGCAGTGGTCGCTGCGGATGCAGCAGATCCTTGCTTATGAAACCGACCTTCTGGAATATGGCGACCTGTTCGACGGCAACCCGGCTGTGACCGGTAAGGTCGAGGCGCTGAAAGAGGGCGCTCGTTCCGAGTTAGCCCAGATCGACGCCATGGGTGGTGCCATTGAGAACATCGAATACATGAAGTCCCGTCTGGTCGAGGCCAACGCTGAACGTATCGGCAAGATTGAAGATGGCGATACCATCGTTGTCGGCGTGAACAGATGGACCGAGGGTGAGCCCTCGCCGCTGACCGCCGGGGAAGAGGCCATCATGGTCGCCGACCCAGCAGCCGAAGCCGACCAGATCGCACGCCTGAACACATGGAAAGCTGAACGTGACGAGGTCGCCGTGCAAGCCGCGCTTGCCAAGGTGCGCGAAGCCGCGCGCAGCGGTGCCAATATCATGCCGCCCTCGATCGAGGCCGCCAAAGCCGGTGCCACCACGGGTGAATGGGGTGACGTCGTGCGTTCGACCTTCGGGTTGTACCGCGGCCCGACCGGTGTGTCCAAAAACCCGTCGAACCGCACCGAGGGTCTGGAAGACATCCGCGGTCAGGTTGACGCCGTTTCCGACAAGCTGGGCCGCCGCCTGAAATTCCTTGTCGGCAAGCCGGGGTTGGATGGCCACTCGAACGGTGCCGAGCAAATCGCCGCCCGTGCCCGCGACTGCGGCATGGACATCTCTTATGAAGGTATCCGCCTGACCCCCGAGGAAATCGTCAAAGCCGCGCAGGAAGAAGACGCCCATGTCGTTGGCCTGTCGATCCTGTCAGGCAGCCACATCCCGCTGATCGAAGAGCTGATGAACCGTATGCGCGAGGCAGGTCTGGGCCACATCCCCGTAGTCGTCGGCGGCATCATCCCGGACGAGGACGCCACCCGCCTGTTGGCAATGGGCGTGGCCAAGGTCTACACCCCGAAAGATTTTGAGTTGAACCGCATCATGTTCGACATCGTCGGTCTGGTGGACGCAGCCCCGATCGCTGCGGAATAACCTTTCCGAAACCAGATCAACGCACTAGCTTCAGGGCCATCTGACAATCAGGTGGCCCTTATGCGTTCCAAACCCATCGTGTATCACATCCCCGTCTGCCCCTTCTCTCAGCGGCTGAAGATCCTGCTGACTCTCAAGGGCATCCCAGACGCCGTGGATTTCGAAGTTGTCGATATCACTGTTCCCCGCAGCGCAGAACTTCTGGCGAAAACCCGGGGTATCTCTGCCCTGCCCATCATCGAGACAGAGGACGGCGCGATCATCAACGAAAGCCTCGTTATCCTGCGCTATCTGGAACAGCGGTTTGCCCCACGGATCGGTCGCGACGATCCGCTGGAACATGCCATCGAAAACATGCTGATCGCAAAGGAAGGCCCCTTCACGACACAGGGCTACCTGTACGTCATGAACCGCGATCCCAACGCCTGTGACACGTTCCGCGACAAGCTGCTGTCCCTCTACAAGGATATCAACGACTTCCTGCAGCACTATGCGTCGGACGGCCCCTTCCTGTTTGACGATTTCGGGCTGGCAGAGGCCGTCTTCACCCCGGTCTTCATGCGCTTCTGGTTCCTCGACTACTACGAAGGTTTCGCCCTGCCCGACACGGCTGACTTTGCCCGCGTCCGCGAATGGCGCGCGGCTTGCCTTGCGCATCCAGCCGCGCAACAGGTGACCGAGGAAGAGATCATCAAACTCTACTACGACTATGCCATGGGCGCCGGGAACGGCGCGCTGGTCGAGGGCAGACAGGTCTCCAGCTTCACCTTTACGCCCGATTGGCCGGGCCGCCCCATGCCGCCTCGCGATAAGTGGGTTCCGGCAACCGATGCCCAGCTTGGCCTGATCTGACTTGCCCAAAAGTGCGGATCAGGGGCAAGATGGGCCCATGCCCCAATATGCCGTCAAAGCCCGCATCACAGGCCGCGTCCAAGGCGTGGCCTTCCGTGCTTGGACGCGGGCCCGCGCACGGTCGTTGGGGCTGACGGGCTGGGTGCGCAATGAAAACGACAATGCCGTCTCCGCCCTCCTCCAAGGCGAACGCGAGGTCGTGCGCACCATGCTGAAGGACCTCTGGTCCGGCCCCGGCGCAGCTGCGGTTGCCAATGTCCAAAGAATTGAAACCGAGGTGGACCTTCAGATCGACAGCTTCGAAATTCGGTACTGAAGAGGCACATCTTGCCGACTGACAAAACCCAACAACGCACTTCCCAGGCCATACGGCCATGCTCGCTGCAATTGGGCTGAATATCCATACTGGCGAAAACGCCCCCCCAAGCCTATCCTAACCACAACTGCTGCGGCCTCGGGATTCGGGCGACATCTCGGACCACCACTGGTCGGCCGCCACGGTTCATGCACTGCTTTCAGGAGGGTTAAGACATGTCGCGCATACTGGCTGTCCTTTTGGCATCCCTCGGCTTGTCCCTTCTAGGGCCAGTACAGGTCAAAGCCGAAGGCGCCGAGGTCAAAACTGATATCCCAGAGAATATCGAGGCATGCCTGACAACCAGCCTCACCGAATTGTTCGGCATCAATCGCAGCGACCGCGCCTCGTTGTTTAATCACTTATTGAACAACATCGATGCAGAGCTCTTTGGCAGATACAATTACAAGCGCGCCTGGGTGGATTGGGGGGACAACTCTGAAATCAAACGCCTGGCGATCTACGAGTACTTCCAGCTGATGGCGAGCCGTCGCGGCGAACATGAAGGCGACACGACCTCCTTCGACGCCCGCTTGGCCGACCGCCCGCTTGTAAAGGGCGAGAACATTTATCACATCGTCGCAAGCGTCAACTTCGAGGGCGGCAGCAGCACGACAATCGTGGTGTTTTCGTCTGGCTGTAAGGCTTTCGGTTTCATGTACGGCGGCGCAAACCTGCGGTCCTTCGTCGATGCCAACCTGATCGAGAGGCTATACAAGGACGGAAAGCGAGCCCCGTTCTAGAAGTTTCATCACGCCAGAACGCGCTGCGTGCATTCCAACCATCGACCTACGTTTGGCTACCCCAGAGGATAAGCCGCCAGCACATCGTGTCGTGCCCCCCCGGGTGACAAGTGCGATTCATATAGCGCAAATTGCGTGATACGGACTGCAGTTGCCCGGTAGGACATCGCGCCAGAGATGAACCCATGCAGTCGCGGATCGGTAGGCTCTTCCCCTTTGAAACGGGCGATGGTCACGTGGGGGCGGAAACGCCGCTTTTCGAACTTCAAGCCCGCACGGCGCAGGGCCTTGGTCACGTCCGATTGCAGGTCCGTCAGGGCACTGTCGGCATCGGCCTCGACCCCCATCGCGAGGCGGTTCGGATTGCCATACATCCCGACCCCAGCCATATGTAGATCAAACGCGGAGTGCCGGATTTGGGAGAGCTCTTCGTGCAAAGCCACCAGCGCTTCATCTGGCTGCTCGCCCAGAAATGCCAGCGTCAGGTGCAGTGTCTCGCGCGTCATTCTGCGCCCAAGCGGAATCTGCCCCTGAAGGGCTTCCAGCTGATCCAAAGCGGGATCGGGTAAGGTCAGGGCGACAAAGCTGCGTGTCATCTGAATGTCAGTTTCTCACGTTTTTCGCTCGAAAACGGGCAATGGTTGTGGCTCAATGTGTGTGTACGCAATATGTACGGGGTCTGCACGCATTCCACATCACGGAATCTGCCCCAAAACCAACAAAACGGAGCCCTCCAATGACCGTCCACATTGGCGCCAAACCCGGCGATATCGCTGAAACCGTCCTGCTACCCGGCGATCCCTATCGCGCCAAATGGGCTGCCGAAAACTTTCTGGACAACCCGGTTCTAGTGAACGAAGTGCGCGGTATGCTGGGCTTTACCGGGACGTGGAACGGGCACAAGGTGACCATTCACGGATCGGGTATGGGGATGCCTTCGCTGTCTATCTACGCGAACGAACTGATCCGCGACTACGGCGCTAAGACATTGATTCGCATAGGATCTTGCGGCGCCATGCAGAAACATGTGGGGGTTCGTGACGTGGTTATTGCGATGACGTCTTCGACGCTCGGCTCCCCCTCACGCGGTATCTTCCGCGATATGAATTTTGCCCCCTGCGCGGATTACAAACTGCTGCAAGCCGCAGTCGAGGCCACCAAAGGGATGGACGTACCGGTCCACGTCGGCGGCATCTATTCATCGGACACCTTCTATGACGAACGCGACGATCTGGTTGATCAACTGACCCGCCACGGCACTCTCGCCGTCGAAATGGAAGCCGCCGAACTTTACACGCTCGCCAACCGCCATAGTGTCCGCGCCCTTGCGGTTCTGACGGTGAGCGACCACCTGCAAACCGGCGAGGCTCTGCCCTCAGACCAACGGGAGCGCAGCTTTGGCGACATGGTTGAAATCGCTCTGAAAGCGGCCTTCACAGATTAAATGTAAGACAGGCTGTCAGTCAGCTGCGCGACAATATAGGCGGCGTCCACCGTAGTGCGGTCGCCGCTTTCGAACTGCAGCAAGATCATAAGATCATTGGCCTTTTCGAATTCTGCGACCAGCCAGTCATGATCATCTGGGATCGTTTCGACGTCCATCAACTCGTCAAGAAAATCGCTGACAAGCTCCTGCGCGGCCTGAACAAAATCGGAGTCGTTATCGATTTCTTCGGTGCTAACCTGATTTTGTAAATCGGCAAGCTTCGCGACCCATTCCTCAAACAACACTGCGCCGCCACTTGTCGCGGCTGACGCCTCTTCTACAGGCGCAGCAACCGGTTCTTCGGGCGTCGGCTGCGCCGGAACCGCGACCGGTTCGGGTACTGGCTCGGGTGTGGGCTCTACCGCGGCCGCTTCCACCGGCTCAGTGATCACAGGTTCCGGCGCGGTTTCCTCGGGCGGCATCGGAACGTCGTTCAAGAAGGGTACAACCTGCCGCGCGATACTGCGCTGAATCTTCTCAACTTCTTTCTTGCGGGTCTTCACCGCAACTTCCAGCAAGTCGGCCAAAACATCCGGCGCGCCACTTTGCTCCCACATGGCAGCCGGGTCGTTGCCCTCTCCGTGAAAGCCTGCCCAGGCCTGCGGGGTGGCGATGTAAGAAACGTACAAGAAATCCTTGCCATTACCGCGTTCAACCTCGGCGGCGGCAGCTTCAGCCTGTTCACGCGACAGTTCGTCGGCATGGGTCAGAACCACAAGGCTATTCTTGGTCAGACGCTTGGGAAGCATCTTAACCAGCGCCGCCTGATCGTCGCCCAGCTTGTCCGAAATCGTGCTGCACCAAATCAGAACGTCTGCAAGCTGTGTCAGCGCCAGAACGGCGTCCTTATCATGGCCTGGCCGATCCAGACCCGAAACATCGATCAGTTGCAATGTTTTCAGGATCGGGCTGTCGACACCGATCGAGATCAGATCAGGCTGTTCCTTCAGAGCGGCCTTGATCACATGGCCTGCGGTCTCTTTGCTGGGACGGTCCCACCATCCGACCGTGGTCTTCTCATTCTCGGAATGCTCAAACAGCAAGGTGGGCAGCACCCGCCCCTCTCCAGTCGGGGCCAACGGGGCCCCAAGCAGAAGGTTCACCAAGCTGGATTTGCCCGCGCCACTAGGTCCTGCAACGGCGATCCGGACCGGTGTTTCCAACCGGCGCAGCAAGATCTCGGCGTGATTCTGAGCAACCTCAACCATCGCCGAGGGCTGTGTAGGCAGGTCTTCCACTGCGCGGATAAACCGCTTCAGCAAAGAGACATCGTTCGAGACGTCAGGCAGTTTCGCCATGGATCAGCCCTCGTCCTTTTGGCAGCTTTGCTGCCAGCGTTCCACCAGTGCCGTCGGGTCGGCCTTATTGATTACCGAAATCACCTCTCCTTCGGGCGAGGTCACAATGCTGACAATTCCTGCGCCATCGTGGCCCATCAGGATCGCCTGCTCGCCGCAAAGATCTTGGATGGCGTCGCGCAGGACACTGATTTCAGAAAGAAGCTGGCCCATATCTTCGTCGGTCTCGGGCAGGATATCGCCGCCCGCGATTTCGATCTCTTCCCAGTTGGGCAACAGGAAAGCCTGACCCACAGCGACCGCATCCAGCCCGTCGTAGAAACCGCGCAGACCTGTGCCGAGGTCTGCGGTCTCTGGCATCGCACTTGCTGTTTCAGCGGCGTCTTCTTCCGGAGCAGCCTCTAACCCCTCACGCAGTTCAGAGGCCGAAAACCCGACCTCTTCAGCGGCAACATCTTCAGACAGGTGTTCTGACAGAACAGTTTGGCCCGTATCAGCAGGGAACTGCCTCAGCAATTGCGCCAGTTTAGCCAGCTGCGCCTTTCGATCATCCTCGGCCGGAACCGATGGATTGACCATCCGCAACAGACGGCCGCTGCCGGCTAATATCACCAACTTGGCTTCACCACTGGTGAAGGTCAGGCGGCGCGGCAGGACGGTTGCGTCAATCTCTGACAGAACGGCGTCTATACCCGGCTGCAAGTTGCGTTCGGCCTCTGACCGGCGCGCAGCCCCTTCAAGAGCGGAGGACAGAACAGAAATGGCCTGGGTGTCGATCGTCACGGCGCCACCTCATCCATCCGGTTCAGATCAATAGAAACCCTGTCAAAATGCATTGCTAATTGCCTTGATCGCCGGCTTTGCGGCCTTAAAAAGTTCTGCGGCTTTAATGTCCGTTCCGCAACGAAAACAAATCGCATGCTCTTCATGCTTCGGCGACTGCGCAAACAAATAGGTCTGGCGAGGTGCCGCCAAAAGAAAAAGCCCGTCCGAAGGTTCGGACAGCTTCAATTGCTCTGCGACAAAACCCGGCAACTGTGTCCCTTGCCAAAGGGCCGACGCAACAGAGGCAATCCGATCCAGAATTTCCTGTGCAACCGGGGTTTCCACCGCCTTGCGCAGAACCAACCCGGAAGAAATGTCGATGTATCCAACCACTTTGCAGTCCGGAACAGACTCCAGCGCCGCGTCTAGTGCATCCTGCAATGACATCTGATCCCCCCTGATGGCTCATTTGAAAAAGGACGCACCCGCGGGGATGCGTCTTTTCAATAAAATTCAGGCTAAGTTTAGACGGGCGAGGTCAGACGTACAATCGCCAACCAGCTTCTCTACCTTCGTCTGTGTCGCTTTGGTCATCGACGGCGGCGGAAGTATGCTGTTCGAGGAAGGATTTGACCAAAGCATCAAGGTCTTCGACCGTCTCGGGTGCGTGTTCGTCGCGATAAGCCTCCCAGGCCTCAACAACGGTTCGCGGCGCCTCTTCAGTGGTTTCGGCCTCTTCTTCTGCGACTGGTGCGGCCTCTTCCAGAGGCTCGACCTCTTCCTCTGCACCGTCTGTCGGCTCGTCGAGAACGCGACCCGCAATCGACGCAATCAGAGCCTCTGAAATTTCGACGGGATCTTCCGTTGCGGCAACAGGAGGTTCATCTTCTTCCACGGTTTCTTCTTGCGGGGCAAGATCCGCCTCGACCAACTCCAAAGTGTCCAAATTCTCTTGGACCTCTGCCTCGTCAAGTTCTTCAGGGGCCGCGTCTGCCGCATCATTGTCGGTCAAGACTAGCGTCAATTCGACCGGGTCTTTGCGCGCGGGCTCAACGGCATTCTCGATAGGTTCAGGATTGACCTCTGCAACGGGCTCTTCGACCGGGGCCCCTGCAGGCACTTCCGGAGTCTCAGTCACTTCGCCCTTGTGCAGTGGGCGGGATACTTCCTTCCGGCGCACGCGACGGGGCAGAACCACGCCACCTGCTGCGGGTTTTCGCGCAGGGGTTGGTGCGGCTGCCGGAGTACCAAGCACTAGAACATCCTCCAGCGAACCGGCCGCTTCGGGCGGCTGCGCAACTTGCTCCAGCGGGACCGCGGGCGCAAACATACCCAACTCCATTCGCTCTGAATACGGGTCAGCGATCGCCGTGGACAGGTGATGAAGCGTCTTAAGCAGCTCTTCCCCACCGCTTTTGGCCCACAGCTCACCTTCAGATTCCTGTTCGCAGGCCGAAATCGCTTCGACGGCCGAGAACATGATGATGTTGGCAAAGCGGCCATCGGTCTCGCGGATAAGTCGGTCGCGAACGCGGATACGTTCAGGCACGCCCAGCTTGTCAGAGCGAGTGGCCAATAGAACACTGTGTTTCAACAGCTCTTTCGGCATGGAATCCAACGCACTACGTTCACTTTCGCGCCAAGCCTGTGTCGCATGCGTGCACCACAGAATGGCGTCGGCTGTTTCGGCGACGAATGACCGGAAATGAAGCGGAATATTGGGGTCCGAGATACCCGGTGTGTCGATGACATCAAGCTCTGCTAGAACGCCGGAATCCGCGAAGAGGCGGATATAACGTACGCCTTCGACACCAACGGTGGCCAATTCCTCAATCTCGACCGGGGTTTCATTGCCTTCGCCGTCGACGAAATACGCCGCTCGCTCGCCATAGCTGATCCAGACTGGGGGCAATTGGGTTGCCGTGACACGGGTCGGCAGGACGTCAGCGCCCAGAAGAAAATTGATCAGCGTGGTCTTGCCAGCGCTGAACTCACCCATCAGGGCGATGGTCGGCCGCTGCTTTTCCTGCGCGTCGTTCGTATCGCTCAAACCTAGTGTCATGCCGTTACTTTCTGCTTCAGGCGGCCTCTTCGCCTAGTTCTTTAAGGATTTCCCCAAATAGGTTGCTAGAGATCTGGTTGGCGTCCGAGATTTGCCCGTCGCCTGCTTCTTGCTCGGCACAGATCTTTGTAATCGTCTCCAGATGCTCGGACATAAAAGTGTCGAGCGTCGCGCGAATGTTCTCAAGAACGGCGGAAACCTGCGTTTCCTCAAGGTCCTTCGTGATGGATTCCGCTTCGGTCCGGATCAGATGTGCATAGTCATTGGCATAGGCCTGATAGCCGCGGCGTTTCTGCCACCAGCGGCGCCACCACGTGCTTTGCAGGTCTAGCGCGATCGTTTTACCCAAGCCAACCGGCGGCGGGACAATCGGGGTCTGCGGCGGCTCAATTTGGAAATCACCCAGATGATCGCCAACAGAGGCACGATAGACCGCTTCGACGTTCACAGATGCCTCGGCATACAGCTTGCCGACTTTCGACCGCACTGCGCGCGAGAAGCTGAAATAGGCGGCCCGCTGCAAAACACGCAACCCGGCAGGGTCATATTGCCACTTGCCCTGTTCGCCATAGCGCTCGAGGTGGTCGATCAGCGAGTCCGTTGCCCGTTTGACAAAGTTGGTCTGCGCCGCCTCCATCCGCTTCATCAAATCGCTACGCAGATTCCGAGTAAGCTCGTCAATCTTGACCTGATTTTCCTTGGCCAGCTTTTCCATCGCTTCAAGTGGGGTTTTGCCCCCCAAATCGACGTTAACACCCGCCGCCACCTTATTGCGGCTGGCAATCATGGTCGCACGCGCCTCGTTGGTCAGGTTGCGCGCGTTGCGACGAACCCGATCCAAAAGGCGCTTGCCGCTGCCCTCGGACACACGGTCCCACATGGCATTCAGAAGCTCAGGCAAGCCAGATGCGGCCCAGACACCATCTACGGCGTGTTTTCCGGCAAACTCGGGATGAGACTCGATATACTTCGCCAGAGATTCAGCGGACGCATCCGACAGCGTCGACAAATCGCCAAGCAGCGCTGCCTCTGCCCATTTGGCCGAGCCAAAAATCACTTCCGCCGAGTCGTCGATATTGTGCGACTTCAGCGTATGCAGAATTCCTTCGCGAATTTCCGGGATCTGGTTTTCCGGGTCTTGCAGTTCGTCGACTCGGTTGACGAACAGGATCACCTGACGTTTGTCCAGCGTCGCAATAATCCGCATCAGCGCCATGTCGACCGTGGTCAGCGCCTGGTGGGCCGACAGTACAACCACACAGATTTCCGAACCACGCAGGCTGCGGATCGTGATCTGCTCGCGCATCATGAATGTATCGTTGACGCCCGGCGTGTCGCACAGCTGGATCGCGGTGCCGTATTCGGGAATGTCCAGATACAGGTCGGCCGATTTGGTGATGTCGGCGAAGCGTCCGGTCTTGGTACTGATGTCGTTCGTGGCCACGCCATCGCCCATACAGACATAACGCTCCATCAATTCGGTATCGACATAGCCGTAAGAGTGGTTCTGACCCAGCAGAAGCTCAAAGTGCTTACCCAGACGTTGCTGCGTATTCTTGCGCATCTCTTCGATCTGGCGCTGGATGTCTTCCATCTCGTCCTGAGCACCGGCGCGATCCGCCAACTCACCCAGACGGCCACCGCCAACCACGAGGTTGTCCCATTCATCCTGATCAAAGAAGGTGAACCGTGCGCGGGTCGTGTCATCGTCCCCGGTGGACGGAGCTTTGGTATTGATCGCGATGGTGGTCACCACCGAAGTCCACGGGTTCACGTCCGATGGCAAAAGACCGGGGTGGCCCGCGAGAATGTTGGTCAGCGCAGATTTACCTGCTTTAACCTGACCGACCAGCGTCACTTTCGCTGCAAATTCTTCAAGACGGCTGCGCAATGTTGCAGCCCGTGCGGCGGTTCGGGCATCCGCAATGCCGGCCAATTGTCCCAGCTTTTCCGACAGCTTGGACATGGACTCGGCCTGCTCTTTAATCGCCTCGTTCTCAACAGCCAGCAAATGAGTATTCTGAACCATTTTTGTCTTTCACCTATTTCACAAAGTCAGGCAGCAGCTGGAACCGATACCTCCTGATCAAGATAGTCCAGAACCTGCAAGGCCGCCATTACCAAATCGCCGCGTTTGGACTGCAATTCGGACATTGGGCTGTGGATCAGGATCGAGACCTGCAGCTTCAATTCGTCAATTCTAAGATGTGCCAGAGTTTCCACATTGGCAACACTGCCGTCTTCTTCAATCGGCATCGACAAGTTGGCAAAAAGAACAGGTTCTTGACCCTCAAGGTCAAGGTTCAGCGCTAGACCAACACCCGGCACCAATCCCTCCAGCTTTGCCAGACGCGATTTCAGCGCGGCAGCCGACAGAAGGCCGGTAAGTTGCTCTGTTGTTTCAAGTGCCATGACGTCCCCCATCGCAGCAGATGCTTGTATTTTCACTTAGCAGCACTAGGAAAATATGGGTTAAAACTAAGTATTCACCCCTTCTCGCTATCGCGGCTTTGTGGCGAAAAGGTGTTGAAAGGGTGCCACGGCTGGTGTCTTTCTCAGGCACTTGCATGTGCAGGCGCCGCTTCTTTCCCGACACCTACTTCAAAAGGATAGCTGAGCGCCCAACAAAGCAGGGGATCGAATCGGGACGGCAAGCACCTCACACCTGCGTGAACACGTAATAAACAACGGACATCGGCACAAAAAACCGCCCCCAGCAGAGTCGCGATGATTCTGGCGACGGAAGCCAGCAAAAACGCTGATTTACTTGTCATCGGCTGCATTCCGAGGCCCGGCCATTTGAACTGCGCGCAGCACATCGGCGCGAAAAACGAAACAATTGCAGGAATTGCCCCGGAAAATCCGCGAATCCTTTCTTGGGCCATTCACACGCCCAACTATCGCCTTTTTTACTGCGGCAAATCGAAGGTGAGCAGGGAGACATGTGCCGGTATTCGGCATTTGAGAAAAATTTTCCCACGAAGAACAAATCGGAACGCAGTCAGGGGTGACGGCTATGCAACAGCAGAAGATGGACGGCGCAGAAACCGAGAAGGAATATGTTGATGAACTGAAGCCTGGCACTCAGCTGCTTCAGGGTCAGTATACGATCGACAGCTTCCTCAACAGCGGCGGTTTCGGCATCACGTACCTGGCGAAGGACAGCCTTGATCGTAGAATCGTGATCAAGGAGTGTTTCCCGGGGTCTTTCTGCCGTCGCAGCAAAGCGATCGTTGCCGCGCGGTCCCGCGCACACCAGAACGAGTTCCGTTCGGTCGTAAAGCTGTTCATGCAAGAGGCTCGCAGTCTGGCGAAACTGGTTCATCCGAATATTGTCGGCGTGCACCAAGTCTTCGAAGACAACGAGACCGCTTATATGGCGATCGACTATGTCGATGGTCGTGACCTTCTTGATCTGATCGAAGACCCCGCGTTCAGCATCAAGCCTGAAGAGGTTGTAAACATCACCAAGAAGCTTCTGTCGGCTGTGGCATTCGTTCATGACAACGACGTTCTTCACCGTGATATCTCGCCCGACAACATCCTGATGCAAAAAGATGGCGAGCCGATCCTGATCGACTTTGGCGCCGCCCGCGAGCAGGCCACCAAAGCCAGCCGCGCGCTGTCGGCGCTGCGCGTCGTCAAGGACGGGTACTCGCCACAGGAATTTTACGTCGCAGGCAGCCAGCAAGGTCCGTGGAGCGACCTCTACGCTTTGGCCGCATCGTTGTATCACGTGATCAAGAACGAAGCGCCGATCAACAGCCAGGTACGTTTGGCTGCTGTCGCTGAAGGTCGTGGCGACCCCTATGTTCCGCTTGCAGGATCGATCAACGGCTATCCCGATGGTTTCCTGGAAGCGATCGATAAGGCGATGCAGACCGTTCCGGCACAGCGCTTGCAGAATGCCCAGGAATGGCTGGACATGTTCCAAGGCGCGTCGACCGAAAAGGTTGTCCCGCTGAAAACCGAAAAAGCCGCAGCGCCCAAAGCAAAATCCGCGGCAAAAGAAGCTGCCCCAACACCGACAGCGACCAAACAAAGTGCGCAAGCAGCCTCGGCCCCGAAAGCGGCCAAAAGTTCTGGCGGCGGCTCCAAGGTTGCTCTTTTGGGAACGGCTGCGGCTGTTGCAATTGCGGCAGGTGTCGGTTTCTTCCTGATGTCCAGCAGCTCGGAAGAGGTGACCGTTACTGCTGAGCCGACAGTAATTTCCAAGCCAGCACCCAAACCCGTCGAGACAGCAACCGCGACGACTGCAACCACTCCGAAACCGGCAGAAACTTCTCAAGAGGCGCCGGCCCAGGAACCAGTGGCAACCGCTGCCGCGAAACCGGAAACAGCTCCGGCTGCGAAACCCACTCCGGTTACGCAGCGCGCGCCAACCACAAGCGCGTCAAGCCCAAGCACGACACGGCCCGCCACAAACACGCAAGCATCGAGCTCGGCCAGCCGACCAAGCGCGACTTCGTTTGCTGACATTATTGCGACCACCCCGGGCACGTCGACGACACGTTCGCAACCAACCGCGCGCGTCACCACGTCACCGACAACAACAGCGTCGAGTCCAACAACTGCGTCGCGCCCGGCAACAACTGCCCGCGCGACCACGACGCCCGCACGTCCGGCGCCCACACCTACGACCACGAATTCACAGGCGTCGAGCACCACCTCAAGCACTTCGTCCTTCTCTTCGGGTGGGGCTAACAGCTTTACCGACTTCCTCGCCTCGCAATCGCGGAGCCAAACACCCAGCACCACAACGTCGCGTTCGAACGTTCAGGCCCGGACCAGTTCTACGTCCAGCTTTAGCCTGACCACCCGCGCCCCGTCTGTTGCGCCCCGGGCCGAAACGCAGGACAGCAATGCGCTGTTCGCGAACATCGTCGGAAATGGTTCGACCGGGTTCGCACGCCCTGCAACCAGATCTTCGGACCAAGGTTCGACGCCGGTTCAGGTGACCGAGGCAAGCTGGGCTGTCGATCTTCCGTTCAATGTGACCGTCACCCGGCGTCAGGGCAACGTTGTTGCACTGATCACCTCGATCTCTGACAGCTCCGCTGCAGGTGCGGCCGGATCGTGGGTCGAAGAGGGGATCGAAATCCATAAAGTGAACGGTGAAGCGGTCACCGCCGCAACGTCGATCGCATCGATGGTGCTCGAGAACCGCAGTGTCGACCCCTCGGGCATCGTGCGCACGCCGGTAACGATCAAAAAAGTCGGCGCGCAGAATACGGCCATTGACGCTTTGACACTGTCGGCCAAACGCAACGTGGTTCTGGACAACGGGATCGAGCTGGAATCCAGCCTTGTCTCGGGCAAGTGGACCACCAAGGTGACCAGAACCGGACCGGGCTCTACCGGTCTGCAGTTCGGCGACGTTCTTCTGAACGAGCGCACCACGGGCACAGCGTTGACTGGCGCTCGTTCGCTTGAGCAGGCCCTGGGTGATCTCGTCACCAATGGTGCCAGCACAGCACAATTCGACGTCCAGCGCGGCACCAGCCGTGCGGTCGCAAACATGGCATTGAAGTAATTTATGACCCGGTGGCGCTGCCGCGCAGTACCACCAGGTTTGTTAAGGAGTAAGGCTAGTGATCAGACGTAAAAGCACATCCGACACCGGGACATCCCGAGGGTTTTCCTTCGACCTCGTTTCGCGCCGCAAGGCAGCCCAAGACGAAGGCGAGGCCAAAGTCCGTTCGCCTCTGGAGTTGCTGGCTGAGACGGCCCCTGCAAAGGAGACCCCGGAGGTTCAGGACATCGCCGATATGATCAAAACGGAAGATGCGCAGGAGGCCTCGGCCGCAGAAAGCGCTTTTGCGCCCGTCCCAAGGCCCAAACCGCAGGTACATTCCGAACCTGTCGCCGAGGAACCGAAAGACGAGAGCCCTCTGTTCCTATCCGAACCCATCGCGGCACAGCCTGACCCCGCCCCTGTTCCAGAGGCTCCGGCAGCACCGGCAGTCGCGGCAGAGCCCGAGATTTCGCCGGCACCGCGTCGTCGAAACGCACGCGTCAAGACCACTTTCCTTGGCTTCGAACGTTCGGACGGACGGATTGAGGACATTTTTGCGGGTGGCCAGACCGACCAAGAAGCCTCGACCAAAAACGACGTGGAATTCCCCGTTGGTTGGCTGGTGATCTCCAAAGGCCCCGGCCGTGGTGCCCAAGTCAGCCTGCAAGCAGGCGTGTCCCAGATCGGGCGCGGCGATGACCAGTCGGTACAGCTGGATTTTGGCGACAACGGTATCTCGCGCGCGAACCACGCGGCGATCGCCTTTGACGACGAAGAGCGCAAGTTCTTCCTTGGCCACGGCGGCAAAGCCAACATCGTACGCCTTAATGGCAAGCCGGTCCTAAGCACCGAAGAGCTTTCAAACGGCGACGAAATCCGTATCAGCGAAACCACGCTGCACTTTGTCGCCCTGTGCGGCGAAGACTTCACCTGGGCAGAAGACGAATAAACAAACAAGAGCAGTCCAATGAGCAATTTGACCTTTGATGTGGCCGCAGCAATTGATCGCGGTCGACGAGAATACCAGGAAGATGCAGTCACTGTAGATTTCTCTGCAGAGTCCGGTGTCGGGTATGTCGTGCTTGCCGATGGCATGGGCGGGCATGCCGCAGGGGACATTGCCAGCGAAATTGTCGTAACCGAAATGGCCAACAGTCTGCGCAAGCACCTTTCCAGCGGAGGAATTGGCGAGATCCCTCAGCTTCTGAAGGACTCGGCAGAGGCAGCGAATGCCTCGATCGCAGAATATGTGTCCAAGAACCGCGACACACAGGGCATGGGCGCCACGCTTGTTGCACCGGTGGTACAGGACGGCGCGCTTTACTGGGTCTCTGTCGGAGATTCGCCGCTTTATCTGTTTGATGGCGAAGAACTGGAACAGCTGAACGAGGACCATTCGATGGCCCCTCAGATCGACCTTATGGCCAAGGCCGGGATGATCGACGCGGAAACCGCCCGCACCCACCCGGACCGCAACTGCCTGACATCAGTTCTGATGGGCGCGCAAATCCCCAAGATCGATTGCCGGAAATCTCCGATGAGCCTTGCGGCTGGCAATATCCTGATCGTCTCCAGCGACGGACTGCAGTTCCTTGAGCATGACACCATCAAGGCCATTGTCGCCAAGCACAAATCCGAAAGCAGCGAGCGCCTGGCCTCGGCTCTTCTGGATGGCCTTCAGCAGCTGGATGATCCTGACCAAGACAACATCTCATTCGCCGTCATCAAGGTGAGCTAAGTATCGCGCCCTGCAGGGCCTCAACTTCAAAAGTCGACCCACAAGGATAACGACAAAGATGAAAAAACTTGCCTCGACCTGTTTGGCACTGTCATTCGCTCCGATCGCAGTTTATGCGCAAGAGGCCTGCTCCATATACGAAGTTCGCCCAAACGACGGCCTTCGCAAGATTGCACGCGCGGCCTACGGTTCGCCGAATTACCAGCTGATCTGGGACGCCAACCGAAGCGTCATCGGGAATGACCCCAACCTGATCAGGCTGGGTGCAAAGCTCGAGCTGCCTTGTGAAGACGGCACCCTGCCCTCGCTGAAATCGGCTCAAAGCAGCGAAGCCGCAAAGGCCGCAGCTGAAGCCGCAGAGGCGCTGGCAAAGGCCGAGGCTGACGCCAAAGCCGCTGCTGACGCAGCTGCCCGTGCCACGACCCAAGCTGAGCAGGCTCGGGCCGATGCCGAAGCAGACGCCAAAGCTGCTGCCGCTGAAGCCGCCCGTGCCCGTGCCGACGCCGAAGCCGCACGTTCCAAAGCAGAACAGGCCCGTGTGACCGCCGAAGCCGAAGCCAAGGCCGCCGAAGAGGCCGTGCAGGCTGCGACCACCGAAGCAGAGATCGCCCGCGCCAAGGCTGAATCCGAAGCCCGTGCTGCTGAACTAGCCCAGGCTCGGTTGGAAGAAGAAACTGCTGCCCGCGCCCGTGCCGAAGCCGACATGAAAGCTGCGCAGGCGGAAACCGCGGCAGCACTTGCAGAAGCCAAGACCGCCGCTGAAGCCGAAGCCCGGATGGAGCAGATGGCCAAGGCTGCGCAGGCCGAAGCAGCACAGGCTAAAGCCGACGCCGCACGTGCGATTGCTCAGGCAGAACGTCGCGCCGCAGAGCTTGAATCCGCGGCCATCGCCGCTGCGCGTTCGGAAGAGATCGCCCAAAAGACCCGCGAAGATGTCATGGACCTGCCGCCGATGACCCTTGTCACCGGCAATGATTTCGCCCCCTACACTGACGAAAGCCTGCCCGGCGGCGGCCTGTTTACCCAACTGGTTGAAACAGCCATCGCCCGCGCCGCGCCTGACATGGAATATCGACTGTTCGTGATCAACGACTGGGGTTCGCATGTCGAAGACCTGCTGCCGGCGAATATCTTTGACGCGGGCTTCCCGTGGACCCGTCCGAATTGCGAGGTCGAAGTCACCCTGTCCGAGACCGACAAGTTCCGTTGTGAGAACTTCGTCTTCTCTGATCCCTACTACGAGGTCGTGAACGGCTATTACACGCTGAACGACAGCAGCTATAGCAACGCGTTCAAATACACCCAGTTCGACGGAGCTCGCATCTGCCGCCCGGCGTCTTACTCGCTGGCGCCACTGACCACCGCCGGCCTGACAGAACCGACCATCACACTAAGCCGCCCCGAAATGGCGCTGGATTGCTTCCGCGAGCTTGCTGCGGGCAATGTCGACGTGGTTTCGATGGGGTCGAAGGCTGCATGGGAAGCCATCGAAAAGCTGGAACTGACCAGCGAGATTGTCGAGAACCCGAACCTTGCTCACATCGACACGTTGAACGTGATGATCCACAAATCCAACCCCGAAGTGACCAACTATATGCGGATGCTGAATGCGGGTCTGCAGATCATGCGTGACAGCGGCGAGTGGTATCACATCGTCTCGACCGGGCTGAAGGCGCAAGCGGCCCGACACTCGAACTAGGAATAGGCACAGAAAGATCAACAAACCCGGGATTTGCCGCGAGCTATTCCCAGAATTGCCACAATCAACCGCTCAATTGATTGCCAGGAAAAACCAAATCCCCGAACGACCGTGGTGAAGGGATCTTTAACAGAGACCACGGTCGCGCGGCCCAAGACGGACCCGACAAGCGGCCAAAGAAACGAGAATGAGGAGTTTCGTAGAGATGACCATCAAGACTATGACCAAATCCATCCTCGCAGGTGTCGGCCTTGCAGCCGCTCTGCCGGTGGCTGCAGCAGCGCAACAGGCCTGCGGCGACTATACTGTTCAGGCCGGCGACTCGCTTGGCTCCATCGCAGCGGCGGCCTACGGTTCGTTCGACTATCAGGCGATCTTCAACGCCAACCGCGATGTCCTTGGTGGCAACCCCAACAACCTGGCCCCCGGTATGGTTCTGGCTATGCCCTGTGCGGACGACCTGAATGGTGCTTCGCTGGCAATCAACGTCGTGCCCGAGAACTCTGGTTCTTCGGCTGCGGGCTACAACCCTCCGATCAAGCTTCTGACCGGTTCGGGCTGGGCGCCCTTCTCGGAAGAAAAGCTGACCGGCGGTGGCTTCCTGCCGCGTCTGGCAACCACCGCGCTGCGTCGTGGCGGTAATGATCGCGACTTCTCGCTGGCCTATGTCGAAGATCTGGGTGCACACTTGGACGTTCTGCTGCCCTCGGGCGCCTTTGACATCAGCCTTGGCTGGTACATGCCTGATTGCAACAAGATGAACGTTCTGTCGCCCACCAGTAAGCGCCAGTGTAACGAGTTCGACGCATCGGTTCCGGTTTACGAGACCGTTATGGGCTACTACACCAAAGTTGGCTCGGCCTATGAAGAAGCTGTTGAATTCCGTGACTTCACCGGTGCCCGCTTCTGCCGCGTTGAATCGCAGCTGACCTTCGATCTGGAAGAAGAAGGCTTGCAGCCGCCGCTGGTAACTCTGGTACGTCCGAAAACCGCGGAAGACTGCTTTGAAGAGCTGATGCGCGGTGGCGTGGACGTTGTCGGCATCGAAGTTCAGTCGGCCGCTGCCGTTATCAACGAACTGCAGATCGAAGACGAAGTCATCGACAACCCGAACCTGTCGAAAGTTCTGTCGATGTCCTTCCTGGCACACAAGTCGAACCCCTTCGGCCGTCAGTACATCCTGATGATGAACCGTGGTCTGAACGAGATGCGTGAAACCGGCGAGTGGTTCCAGATCATCTCTTCGTCGCTGGCAGAGTACAACCAGCAGCTGGTCACCAACTAAGACCGCTATGATCGACCTTCGTGAACGGCCCGCCTTGTGCGGGCCGTTTTCTTTTGCGGGGACGCCAAACGGAAAAGGCCCCGCTGTTGTGACAGCAGGGCCTTCAATTCATTTGGAAAAAATTCTCAGGCGTGCGGTGACTGCAATGCCGCGACCGCGTCAGCCAGATGTACCTGACCCGTCACCTGCCCTGCCTTGTTGCTGACAGGCAGGATATGCCCTTCGGCCTCGGTAAGTTTCTGCAGGGCTACTTCCAGAACGGTGCTGTCGGGCATCGGCTCGCCTGTTGGGGCCTCGCCGCTGATCGGCTGCGCAATCGCACGCAAGCGAACAACCTTGGCCCGGTTGATCTCTTTGGTGAAGTCCGCGATGTAGTCGTCTGCCGGATGCAGGACGATGTCCTGCCCGTCACCACTTTGCACCAGTTCGCCATCGCGCAAGATCGCGATGTTGTCCCCGATGCGCAGGGCCTCATCAAGGTCGTGCGTGATGAAGACGATGGTCTTGTGCAACTCTTCCTGAAGCTCCAGCAGGATCGACTGCATGTCGGTTCTGATCAGCGGGTCGAGGGCCGAGAAGGCCTCGTCCATCAGCAGGATCTCTGCATCGGTGGCCAAAGCTCGGGCTAGGCCCACACGCTGCTGCATGCCGCCGGAAAGTTGCACAGGATAGTTCGCCTCGAACCCTGACAGGCCAACCCGGTCGATCCAGTGAGCCGCCCTTTTCGAAGCTTCGTCCTGATCTACCCCTTGGATTTCCAACCCGTAAGAGACGTTCTCTTGCACGGTCCGGTGCGGCAACAGTCCGAACCGCTGGAACACCATGGACATCTTGAAACGCCGCAGATCTCGCAGACGCTTTTCTCCATAGGCCATGACGTCGTCGCCATCGATCTCGATACTGCCTTCGGTAGGCTCGATCAGCCGGTTGAAATGGCGGATCAGGGTCGATTTACCGGAACCCGAAAGGCCCATAATCACCTGAAGCTCACGCGCTTTGATATCAAGCGTGATGTCCTTCAAGCCCAAGACATGTTTGTGCTTTTCCAACAGCTCTGCCTTGGTCAAACCGCCGTGCACGTGCTTCATGGCCCGCTTCGGGTTCGATCCGAAAACCTTGTACAGGTTCCGGATTTTGATCTTGGTTTCAGCCTCACTCATGGCCACTCTCCCGGTAGCTTTGCAGGCGCTTACCATAGCTCTGGCTGACGCGGTCAAAGATGATGGCCAAGGCCACGATCGCCAAACCGTTCATCAGGCCAAGCGCGAGATACTGGTTCGAGATCGCCCTTAGAACGGGCACCCCAAGTCCCTTCACACCGATCATCGAGGCAATCACAACCATCGACAGCGCCATCATGATCGTCTGGTTCACGCCAGCGAAAATGTTGGGCAGGGCCAGCGGGATCTGCACCCCGAACAGCTTTTGCCGGTGCGAGGCACCAAAGGCCTCTGCCGCTTCCAGAACCTCGCGGTCGACCAAGCGGATACCAAGGTTGGTCAGGCGCACAATCGGCGGGATCGCGTAGATACAGACGGCGATAAGGCCCGGCACCTTTCCGATCCCCAGAAGCATCACAACCGGGATCAGGTATACAAAGCTTGGGATCGTCTGCATGACGTCCAGAATGGGCGTAATCAAAGCCTGCATCCGATCAGACCGCGCCATCATGATACCAATGGGAATTCCCAGCGCGATACACAGAATCGTGGCAACAGAGATGATGGCCAACGTCGCCATCGTGTCTTCCCACATCCCGAAATAGCCGATTGCAAGAAAGGCCAAAACGCCACCTGTGGTGACTTTCCAAGACCGAGACCCGGCCCATGCCAGCGCCCCAATGATCAGGATGATGATCGGCCAAGGTGCCGCCAGCAGAAGCTTTTCAAACCAGACCATGAATTTCAGCAGTGGAGAGAAAAACGCTTCCAATTGCTCGCCATATGTACGCGAAAACGTCTTGAAGCCCTCGTCTATCCCCTGCCGCAGTTGCGACAAGTCCCGACGCCCCATTTCAGGGAACTCTGTCAGAAATTCCATACTGCCCTCCTGTCATATTATAGGGGCGGCAATGCACTGCAATGCCGCCCCTTTTTTAACGTTTGATCTCTTAGAGACCCTTTTTGACCTTTTCAGCGACGTCTGCGGGGACCCATGCGGTCCAGACATCTTCCATGGTCGCAAGGAACTCATACGCGGCATCTTCACCCGACGCTTGATTGTCGGTCATGTAGACCAGCATCGCGTTCATGGCTTCACCGGGGAAGACGCGCTTCTGGAAATAGCCAAGTGCCGGGCTGCCCGACTTGCTTAGCTTGTCGGTGACGACGGTGTGAACTTCGGATTCAGTGTAAGACGTCGGCTGGGGATCCAGGCAATCCTGCTCTGGTTTTACAATGCAGGCATCCCAGTTTTCCGAACCACCCCACGGGGTTTCCCATTCCAGCAATTTCAGGCTGTATTTGCCGATGACGGCGGTGGGTGCCCAATAGTAACCGAACCAAGGTTCACCACGCTCGGACGCTTTGGCAATCGCGCCATCCAGACCGGCAGCCGAACCCGGATCAACCAGAACCCAGCCTTTGTTTTCCATGTCATAGGCGCGGAACAGGTTGGCATTCGACAACTGACAACCCCAGCCCGCCGGACAGCCCATGAAGGCGCCTTTGGATTCGTCTTCGACATAGGGGAAGAGCTCTGGATGCTCTAGAAGCTTCTCGACGGTGTTCAGCTCTGGATGTGCCTCTGCAAACGCAGCTGTCACCCACCAGCCTTCACCCAGACCCGTGATCGGACCTTCGATGGCAGACTGCATACGACCTTCTTCGATGGCTTTGGTCAGCGGGTCACGTACCGCGTTGATCCAAAGTTCAGGCGCGACATCAGGCTGCGCTTTTTCGTTCATCGATGCAAAAGTGGTTTGCGTTGCACCCGGAATTAGCTCGACCTCGCAGCCGAAACCCTCTTCCAGAATGATGGCGTCGACATTGGCCATAAGCTCGGCCGAGGCCCAGTTCATTTCCGCAATTGAAATCTCACCGCACTCATCCGCGGCCGCCATGCTTGCAGCAGACGCAATTAGACCGGCCACACCCAAGGTGCGATAAAACGACTTTTTCATGGAATACTCTCCCCAAATCATTGGCTCAACGGGCCGTGTTCTTTCGGCTTCACACCCCGTCACCAGCCCTCCCGGCTGATTTCCCGACCTCAGGACCTTGCGTGAGTGGTGTCACTGGATCGGGCGCGCCCCATCCGAACATATTTCAAGCCAAGCTGTAAACAGCCAACCTGTCACAATTTTGCAAAGACTGGCGTTTCACCTGAAAACAGGGGAAAAATCTGTTAAATTAAGAGTTTACAAGCTCTGTTTCACAGAAATTTATCAACTCACTCCGGGTACTTGCCCAAAGTGACTTAAGGTCATCTTTTCTAGAAAGCGCCTCGTCACCGCAGCCTGCCCGGAAAAGAGATTCCATATCGAGGAACGCTTCTCGCAGCACCAATGCCCCGAACATGGCCGAGGAACCGGCCAATCGATGCAGAACCTCGGCGCATTCCTCTTCGGTACCGGTGCTTTCTGCATCACGACAGAGCGCATCCAGCACTTGGTCCGTTTCCCGAACATAGGCGCGGGTCAGTTGTTCTGCCCGAGCACGGCCCAAATCGCCTTCCATTTCTTTCAACGTCGTCCATTCGACAAGAGTGTCCCCGGACTTGCTGACGCCCAGTTTTGGCAATGGCGATCCTGCAAGAACCCCCCGCAAAACGGCGCGGGTGGCTGGTTTCACGACGACCTGCGACATGCCCGCCTTCAAGAACCGTGCGACCTCTTCTTCCATCGCATGCGCGGTTAGCGCGACGATCCTCGTCTTTTCGTTGGGTCCCTTGCGTGCACGAATGGCGCGTGTCGCCTCTACCCCATCCATTCCGGGCATGCTGATGTCCATGAGGATCAAATCGAAACCTCGCTGCTTCGCCAGATCTACGGCCGTTTGTCCATCAGGTGCTTCAGTTACGATGCAGCCCTCAAGTTGAAGGAACTCGCGGGCAACCAGACGATTGATCTCGTTGTCTTCAACAAGAAGCACTTTCATCGCCTCGGGCACCTCTGCCAGAGTTTCTTCAGAAGAAGGTTCTTCTGGCGCTTCTTCAGAACGCTGCGCTTTGGTGGCCACAGGTAGGCGGAACCAGAACAAGCTGCCCTCACCAAGCTCACTTTCGACACCAATTTGCCCGCCCATCGCTTCGACAAGCCGGCGCGTGATGCCCAGCCCAAGTCCGGTTCCACCGGTCTGGCGGCCGTAGCTTGCATCAAGCGTCACGAAATCGTCGAAAATCCGCGGCAGGTCTTCTTCTGCAATCCCACGCCCGGTGTCGATGACCCGAAACTCGACCCACCGGCTGTCCGGTAACCGCTCTGACTCGATCGTGACAGATCCATTAAGCGTGAATTTCACGGCGTTGCCCACAAGGTTCAGCAGCACTTGACGCAGACTGCGCGGGTCGCCCCGCATGCCACGAAGGTCTTTCTTGATGCACTTGTTTTCCAGTACGGTACCGCGAGCAGCAGCAAAACCACTTTGGATATCTAAAACCTCTTCCATAATCTCAACACCATCAAAGGTGGTGATTGGAACTTCATCACCTTCTGCATCCAACCGCGAAACATCCAGAACGTCGTTCACGTGTTGCAAAAGCAGGCCGCTGGAAACATGCATATTTGCAATGTGCTTGCACTGTTTTTCATCCAGCTCAGAGTTTTCAAGAAGCTCCAAAGTCCCGATAAGACCATTTAGCGGCGTTCGCATCTCGTGGCTCATGACCGCAAGTAATCGAGCCTTGGCCTTTTCACCTGCAACCGCGTGGTCGCGCGCCTCAACCAAGGCCTTTTCGGCAGAAAGGCGTCCCGAGATATCGCGCGCATAGGCAATGAAGATCAGGCCACCTTCGCTTTGGGCCTTGTTGACCGAAATCTCGATCGGGAAAATGCGCCCATTGGCGTCCATCGCTTCAAGATTTCGGGTCCCGCCCCCAACGAACTCGCTTACACCGGTTTTCAGAAACCGCTTCATACCTTCCCGGTGGGCTTCTCGCAGGTGCGGTGGAACGATCAGGTCAGACATTTCACGCCCCAGAACATCCTCGCGCTTATAACCAAATACGCGTTCGGCCGCGCCGTTGTAGTTTTGAATCTTCCCGTCATGGCCGACCACGAGGATCGCATCGATTGCGGTACTGACCATCACTTCCAGACGCTCACGGGATAGGGCTTGCTCGCGCGCTTGCCGGTCTCCGACCTGCAACATCCGCAACAAAGCAAGGATCAGCATCATAAGGATCGCGACCTGAGCCGTCGTCAGCATACCAAGCCGCGACAACGCGTCTGACATCTCGTTTCGGTTGGCATCCGCCTTTGCCGCAAAAGCCTCCAACCCGGTAGAGGTAATCGCCAACATATAGGCGTGAGCGTCTTGTGTTTGGCTCAAGAGCTCGGGCAGGTTTGCGATCAATTGATCATCAGGCCCTTCGATGAAGGCCATTGTGTCTTCAAAAAACCGTGTCAGCCGTGCCGCGTCTTTTTCAAACCCGTTCGAAAAATGCAGCATCTGGAAATCGTTGGATTTCTTCAGCACATCCACCCGGTCGTAGAAATCGCTATAGCGCTGTCGCAGATTTTCCAGATCTGGCGACGTGTTTTCCAGCGCGTGATGGATGGCAAGTTCCAGTTCCAGAATTTGGATATCCGCCTGTGCAAGGATCCAATAACTGTTGTCGGTGATCCGGGAATTGATATCTCGCGATTTTGCCCAGACCTCAAAGTACAACAAGACAATCGTGCCAACACAGATCACGAGCGCAAACATCACGGTTACCAGTCGGAACCAGCTCAGGATGCGCACAAAAGGTTTGGGCCGAAGGTTCATCAGGGGCCTCCTTGGTTGAGCCGCATGATCACTGCTGGACCTCGGTTCGGTCAAGCCAGCAATTGCCAACACCGAAACAGCCTGAACCAAATGGCCACGAGTGCCAGATTGGCTCATTTCCGCTCATCGATGCTGTATGACGATGACATGCCCGACGAAGCGACGATTTCCCCTGTTCACAGCTTCGCAGCCGATGTTAAACTGTCGCCGTAAATTACCTGAAGGGAAGAGTATGCGCGTTCTTGTGGCGGATGATCACGATCTTGTCCGCGATGCCTTGGTCGAATACCTGCAATCCAGCGGCTTTGACGATGTGCGCGCCGCAGCCAGTCTGACCGACGCTATGCGCGTCGTAGAAGACAGCGGCTCTTTCGACCTTGTGCTTCTGGACTACAACATGCCGGGCATGGACGGTCTTCAAGGTCTGCACCGGATGATCGAGGCCAATGAAAAGCGTCCTGTGGCGCTGCTGTCTGGCATCGCTCCGCGCAAGGTTATGAACGAAGCGATCGAGGCTGGGGCGGCTGGTTTTGTCCCGAAAACCTTGTCAGCCAAATCTTTGGTCAGCGCCGCGCGTTTCATGGCCGAAGGGGAAACCTTCATCCCGCTAGAGTACCACCAGACAGAGAACCACAACGCGCCAGAACTAAGCGAACGCGAAAAAGAGGTTCTGCGCGGCATCTGCAATGGCCAATCCAACAAGGAAATCGCCCGGGACCTAGAGCTTCAGGAAGTTACTGTGAAGCTGCACGTCAAGACGCTTAGCCGTAAACTGAATGCGCGCAACCGGACACATGCGGCGATGATCGCGCGCGACCGGAACATGATTTAGACGCGGCGCGTGCCGCTGATCGACTTGATGTCCTGAAACGCGCGGATACCCCATAGGCCCGCCTCTCGCCCCCAGCCAGACTGCCCCCTGCCCCCAAATGGCGCGCCGCTTTCGCGGCTGGTTCCGTTGACCTGCACCATACCAACGCGCAGCGCCTGCGCGACGCGATCGGCGCGGGCTGCGTCGGCTGTCTGGATATAGGCAGCCAACCCGTATGGCGTTGCATTGGCCAAAGCGACGGCGTCGCTTTCGGTGTCAAAAGGGGTCATGGTCAGCACCGGGCCGAAGACTTCTTCCCGGAACAGCGTCATCTCGGGGCGCACGTCAGCGAATACCGTAGGCCGTGCAAAATAACCTGTCTCAAACCCCGGCATGCGCCCCGGCCCACCTGTAATCAACCGTGCGCCTTCTGTCTGACCAGTCTCGATCAGGCCCTGCACCCGTTCAAACTGTGATGCATTTACAAGTGGTCCGATATGGGGTCCGGGCTGGTCAGGCAGTCCAACCTGCGTGGCTTCAGCCTCGGCCCGAGCCAGCTCCACAGCTTGGTCATAAATCTCACGTGCAACAAACATGCGCGAGGCCGCGTTGCAGGACTGACCTGCATTTCGGAAGCAATGAGCCATGCCCTGGCGAATGGCCAAGGGAAGATCACAATCCTTAAACAGAATATTCGGGGATTTACCCCCAAGTTCCAGCGTCGTCCGCACCAGCCCTTCGGCAGCCTCAGCTGCGATCTGGCGTCCCGCGCGGGTAGAGCCGGTAAAGGACACCACGTCGACACCCGGCTCTGTCACCAGCATACGCCCGGTATCACGGTCGCCGATCAGCAAATTGAATACCCCGGCAGGCACCCCCGCCTCATGCACGGCTTCAGTCAGCAACACAGCCGTTTTGGTGGAATATTCGGAAGGCTTCAGCACCATAGTGCACCCCGCTGCCAAAGCCGCGGCGAGTTTCAGCACCACTTGGCTTAAGGGCCAGTTCCAGGGGGTGATCAGTGCGGCAACACCCAATGGGTCATATCTTACGCGGTGATATGGGTCGCTGGTCAAAGGCTGATCAGACGGTGCCGTCTTCAAGGCCGAAATGGTCGCATCCAGATGAACCATTGCCGCATCGACCTGCCCGCTGCGGGCAAAGTCGATCGGTGTGCCGATCTCGGCGCTGATGGTCTGGGCGAACTGCTCTGCCCGGTTTTGCATCGCCTGTTTCAATCGCGTGAGAAGCGCCAGCCGCTCATCGCGCGAGACCATGTTCCATCCGCCGTCAAAGGCTGCGCGTGCGGCTTGAACCGCTTCCGTGACCTGAGCGGCTTGGGCCGAGACAAGTACGCCGCTTGGACGCTCTGTCGCAGGATCGAACGGGGTCAGCTCTGGCCCTGTCACGCGTTGCCACGCGCCGTTGATATAGATCTGGTCCAGCCTGCCCGACATCGGCCCCGTCCTTTTCGCTTACAGGGCATTTGCCGCAAAAGCAGAGGCAGTGACAAGCTCTTATCAGAAAGCGATCTGCTCGGGCGGCCTTAGGTGCCGTTGCGCTCTTTACTGGGGCCCTGCCGAGCCTCGTGCAAAATCGCCTCTACCATCTGGTCCGCCGCATCGACCGGAGAAATGGATTTCTGCTGCGCAAAGGCAAGTAAAGAGCTGAACTTCTCTGCCGCGGTGTCGAGCTTGCGCAAAGTCCAATCCAGATCCGTAACCTTCAACGCCTCGCGCGCCACGCTTAACAACCCTCCGGAATTCACAACGTAATCCGGGCAATACAGCATCCCACGCGCTGCCAGCCGGTCGGCATCCGCATCAACCGCCAGCTGGTTGTTGGCCGAGCCGCAGACAATCGCTGCGGAAATCTCTGGGATCGTTTCGGCGTTCAGCGTTCCCCCCAACGCGCACGGGGCAAAGATTTCGGCTTCGGCCCGATGGATTGCCTGTGGGTCTGCGATCTCTGCACCCAAAGTACCCGCGGCCCAGCCTGTGGCTTCGGCGTTGATATCGGCCACGATCAGTTGGGCCCCGGCCTGATGCAGCCTTTCGGCCAAAGAGCGTCCGACATGACCAAGCCCCTGAACCGCGACACGCCGTCCAATCAAATCCGAGGCCCCAAACACCTGAAGCAGTGCAGATTTCATGCAGCGAAACACCAGCTCTGCCGTGTAGGGGGACGGATCGCCACTGGCCAAAGGACCATCCGGCAAACCAGTCATATAAGAGGTTTCCTGCGCCGCGATCATCATATCCGCAGGCGACATCCCTACGTCTTCGGCAGAGATATACCGCCCGCCCAAAGCCTCGACGAAGCGCCCGAAGGCACGCATCTTCTCTGGTGTCTTTTCTGTATGCGGATCCCCCATGATCACCGCTTTACCGCCACCAAAGGGCACACCGACCAAGGCCGCTTTTGCGGTCATTCCTGCCGACAATCGCAACACATCTGCAAGGGCATCGGCGGCGCTGTCGTATTTCCACATCCGACAGCCGCCAAGCGAAGGACCAAGCGTCGTGTCATGGACAGCAATAAACGCCTGCAATCCACTTTCCGGATCGTTACAGGACATGACAGTTTCATGGGTCGGCGTCGAAATTTGCTCAATCTTCATGGGATCCTCCGCTCCTCAGGCCTCTTCCGATTGGGTAAATAACAAAGCGGGCGTCTCCAGCACCTGCTTCAGTCGCGCAATGAATTGCGCCGCGTCCCAGCCATCAATGATCCGGTGATCGAAACTGGCCGAGACATTCATGACCTCACGCGGGACGAACTGCTGACCATCCCAAAGCGGTCGCATCTGTTTGCGGTTCACCCCCAGAATGGCCACCTCTGGGTGGTTGATGATCGGCGTGGTCGCAATCGCCCCCAAGGGACCGAGCGAGGTGATCGTAATGGTAGATCCCGACAGGTCTTCGCGCGACAGCGTCCCATCCCTTGCACCATCTGCCAGCCGCTTGATCTCGGCAGCGATGGTCCAGACTGATGCCGCTTGCGCATTCCGCATCACTGGCACCAAAAGTCCGTTGTCGGTTTGGGTGGCGATACCGATGTGCATTCCGGCGTGCTGTTCCAGAACACCGGCGTCGTCATCGTAGCGCGAGTTGACCTCTGGCACGACCGCACGCGCCCGATCCATGGCACGGATTAAAAACGGCAGTAGCGTCAGCTTGGGGCGATCCTTTCGGTCACCGTTCATCTGGGCCCGCAGACGCTCTAACTCTGTGACGTCGACCTCTTCGACAATGGTGATCGCCGGGATCGAAGCATGGGACCGCGCCATCTGTTCTGCGATCTTGCGGCGCATACCGATGATCTTGGTTGTGGTCACCCGATCCTGCACAGGCGCTGGCCGGGACGTACCACCAGCCAGAAACCGATCTAGGTCATTGTGGCTGACCAGACCTTCGGGTCCGGTGCCTGCAACAGTCGACAGATCGACCCCCAGCTCTGCGGCGCGTTTGCGCACCGCTGGTGCGGCAAGCGCCTTGCCCTGATCGACCTTGGGCAAGGCGACCTCCGCAGTTGGTTGCGGCACCTCATTAACAGCGTCTTCTTCAGCTATCTCTTCAGGTTCGGGGGCCGAGGCCGTCTGTGCAGGCTCTTCCTGCGCATTATCCATCACGTCGATCTTCACCAGCGGAGCACCGACAGCCAGAACATCACCCTCTTCGCCCGCCAACCAGGTCACCTTGCCGGACACACTGGACGGTATCTCGACGGCGGCTTTGTCGGTCAGCACGGTTACAAGCGGGTCATCTTCGCGGATCATATCCCCAACCGAGACCATCCATTCCGAGATCTCGGATTCCGCAATGCCTTCACCGATATCGGGCAGCTTGATCGTTGTTTCTGCCATCTTATGCCTCCAGCGTTTCAAGCAATGCTTGTCCCAGCCGAGCAGGGCCGGGGAAATAGTACCACTCTTGCGCATGAGGATAGGGAACGTCCCAGCCCGCGACGCGGCGCACCGGTGCCTCAAGATGGTAAAAACACTCTTTCTGGATGCGCGCAGCGAGTTCGGCACCGAAGCCGCTGGTCAGCGTCGCTTCATGTGCAACCACGCAACGGCCTGTCTTGCGCACCGAGGCCTCGATGGTTTCCAGATCCAGCGGTAACAAAGACCGCAGGTCGATGATCTCGGCATCAACGCCCTGCTCTTCTGCGGCGGCCAAGGCCACATGCACCATCGTGCCGTAGGTCAGAACGGTCACGTCTGCGCCTTCGCGCCGGACGGCCGCCTTGCCAAGCGGCACGGTATAATACCCCTCGGGCACCTCACCCAAGGGGTGACCCTTCCAGGTCTTCGCCTCGGCCTCGTGGTGACCGTCAAAGGGTCCGTGATACAGGCGCTTGGGCTCTAAGAAGATCACCGGATCAGGATCTTCGATCGCGGCGATCAGCATGCCCTTCACGTCATACGGGTTCGAAGGCAAAACCGTCTTCAACCCGGACACATGGGTGAACAGCGCCTCAGGGCTTTGGCTATGGGTCTCACCACCGAAAATACCACCGCCCGTTGGCATTCGGATCACCATCGGACAGGTGAAATCCCCGTTCGAACGATACCGGATGCGCGACGCCTCTTGCGATATCTGGTCAAAGGCGGGGTACATATAGTCAGCGAACTGAATTTCGATACAGGGACGCAGGCCATAGGCCGCCATCCCAATCGCCGTACCAACGATCCCGCTTTCATTGATCGGCGTATCGAAGCACCGTAGTTTACCGTGCTTTTCCTGCAGGCCTTGCGTACAGCGAAACACGCCACCGAAATAGCCAACATCCTCGCCAAAAACGATCACGCGGTCGTCCTTGGTCATCACCACATCCAGCGCGTCGCGGATGGCCTCTACCATCGACATGTTGGTCATAGGGACTGCTCCGCTGCTTCTTTCTGGCGCTTAAGGTGCGAGGGCATCTCTGCATAGAGCCCCTCGAATATGCTGCTGCGTTCAGCAAACGGGCCACTGTTCAAAGTGCCGTTTTTCTCGGCCGCCTTCTGGGCTGTCACGACCATGTCGGTGATTTCAGCTTCTGTCTGCTTGTGCCGCTCGTCCGACCAGATGCCGCGCTTGATCAGGTGCAGCTTCAGACGCTCAATCGGGTCCCCCAAGGGCCAGGCATCGGATTCTGCCTTTGGGCGATAGGCCTCGGGATTGTCCGAGGTCGAATGCCCGCCGGCACGATAGGTCACATGTTCCAGCAATGTTGGGCCAAGCCCCTGACGCGCCCGCTCGACCGCCCATTTCGACACCGCGTGCACTGCCAGAAAGTCATTGCCGTCCACCCGAAGCGAGGCCATTCCAAACCCCAATCCACGTGCCGCAAAGGTCCCGGACTCGCCCTTCGCTATGCCTTGGAAGGTCGAAATGGCCCATTGGTTGTTGACAATGTTCAGAACCACCGGCGGCTTATACGTTGAGGCAAAAACCATCGCCGAATGGAAATCGGACTCGGCTGTCGAACCATCGCCAATCCACCCCGCCGCGATCTTGTCAGAGCCATCAATCGCCGCCGCCATAGCCCAGCCGACCGCCTGTACAAACTGCGTGCCAAGGTTGCCCGAGACTGTGAAGAACCCATAGTCTTTCGCCGAATAGAGAACCGGAAGCTGCCGTCCGGCCAGCGGGTCTTTCTGGTTCGAGAAGATCTGGTTCATCATCGTTTCCAGCGGGTAGTCCTGCGCGACCAACAGCCCTGCATTCCGATAGGTCGGGAAGTTCATGTCACCGGGCGACAGGGCGCGCTGAAACGCGGTGGTGACCGCCTCTTCGCCGGTTTGAGCGATATAGAACGATGTCTTGCCTTGCCGCTGCGCCGCGGTCATCCGTTTGTCCAGCACGCGCAGCGTCATCATGTGGCGCAGACCGGCGATCATCTCGTCCTCGGTCAAAAGATTGGCCCAGGGGCCCACAGCTTCGCCATCGCGGGTAAGAATGCGGATGATCGAGAAGGCATGATTGCGCAGCAAGCGCGGCTCGACATCCAAAGGCGGCAGGGACACGGCCCCGGCCTCGGGTATTTTCACGTTTGAATAATCTGGAACGTCACCGGGGCGAAATTCTGGCTCGGGAATTGTTATTCGCGCCTTGGCGGGGTTAGGCATCTTATTCCTCCCAAAGAAAACCTATTCCCTTCAGAATAGCGCGATATCCGGAGTGATATTTCCCAAAGACTCTTCCGAATTCCCCCAATACATTCTAAATTGACTACAGATGGTTTCATTTGAAGCGAGATTGACCATGGACGACATCGACCGCCGCATTCTGAGCGTTCTGATCCGAGACGGGCGAATCCCGATCGTAGAGCTGGCGGAAGAGGTTGGCCTGTCCCCCACACCCTGCCGCAAGCGCATCGCCCAGATGGAAGACGCAGGTGTCATTTCTCGCTACAGCGCGATCATCGATCCCGAACAGGCTGGTTATCCGATCACAACCTTCGTGTCGGTCGAACTCGAACGGCAGCAGGCCGAAGGGCTGGCCGAATTCGAACGCAAAGTGATGGATTTCGAAGAGGTCGTGCAGGGGTTCCTGATGACCGGCAGTCAGGACTTCCTGCTGCGGGTCGTGGTCGAAGACCTGCACGCCTATGAGCGGTTTTTGCAGGACAAACTGACACGCGTTCCGGGCATCCGTTCCGTCAGATCCCGGTTTGCTCTGCGCCAGTTCGTGTCGCGCAACCGCCTGCCCGCCAGCCAAGGCTGACGGACGGCAGGTTTAGGCAGCGGAAATCGAAAGACCGCCAATCTCGGAAATCAGATCGACCACTTTATCGACGCCCTTACGGTGGCGCAGGCTGGCGAAAACAAAGGGGCGGTGCTGGCGCATACGGGTGGCGTCGCGTTCCATCACCTCTAGGCTGGCACCGACATAAGGCGCAAGGTCAGTTTTGTTGATCACAAGAATGTCGGACTTGGTGATCGCAGGGCCACCCTTGCGCGGGATCTCTTCACCTGCTGCCGTGTCAATCACATAGATCGTCAAATCCGCCAATTCAGGGCTAAAGGTAGCGGACAGGTTGTCGCCACCGCTTTCGATCAAGACAACCTCAACATCGGGGTGGCGCTGGCGCATCTCGGCGACGGCGGCCAGATTGATAGAGGCATCCTCGCGAATGGCGGTATGCGGGCAGCCACCGGTTTCGACGCCAATGATCCGGTCCAGCGGAAGGACCTGCTGGCGCATCAGTTCTTCGGCGTCCTCTTGCGTGTAGATGTCGTTGGTGATGACACCGACGGACAGCTTGTCACGCAAAGCCTCGCACAGGCTGGCCGTGAGGGTGGTTTTACCCGCACCAACGGGGCCACCGATGCCAATACGAAGCGGGCCATTCGTGCTCGTCATGTTCGGAATATCCTTGAGTATTGCAGTTCGTGTTTCATCGAGGCGATATCGGCCAGAAAGGCGGTAGAGCTCAGATCATCCAGTGTTGCTCCCATCGCTTTCTTCGCGATTTCGCTGCACATCGGGGTCAGGTCGCGGATCAGGCGCTGCCCGTCCGTTTGCCCTAATGGAACCAGCCGCATGGCCACCGCCGCAAGGTTCGCCAGAAAAGCCTGCAGATACATCTGCATGGTCAGTTGCACGGGCAAATCCGCCAGCCTTGCGGCACGCCCAACGGCGACTGGATAGGAAAGGCCCTTCAGACGCGCGCCAAGAAGCTCTCCGGTAATCTCGCAGAAAGCCGCCCCCTGCAGGTCGGCCTCTTTCAACCGTTCGCGCGAGGGGGCAAAGGCGCGGCATTCTTCGTCCAACTCGGCCAATGCGTCGCCATCAGCTTCGAAAGCGGCCGACATAAACAAGGCATCGTTCCAACCCGTTCCGTGACTTAGAACATCCGCGACCCATTGCTTGGCAGTTGAAAAATCGCGAACATCACCCGCCTCGATGCCCCATTCCAGCCCGTGCGAATACGCATAGGCCCCGACCGGATACCCCGGAGAGAACCATTGAGTCAGGGTCAGGATTTGCGCGTCAGTGGGCATGGCTGTGTGTCCGTCCATGACCATAGGCCCCACCTTCGGGCGTGAAGGGTTCTTCGACCTCTCGAACCGTAGCACCGATCTTGCCCAGCATGTCGCGGATGACATGATCGCGCTGGATCAACAGTCGCCCGCCTTCGATTTGGCAGGGGGTGTGCCGGTTGCCGATATGCCAGGCAATCCGGGTCAGATCATCGCCGGTCACCTCTAGCAAAGGTTCCGGCGCGGCGACCACTTCGACTTCACCACCGCCCTCAAGGATCAGGACACCGCCATGATCTAGAGAGGTGGTATTGGGCAGGTCGACAAGCAGTGACTGCCCATCATCCAGCCGAAGAACTTTGCGCCGCAGGAAACGCCCGTCATAGTCCAGCGAAACCTTGGCTGTCGGCTGCGCCTGATGGGCGTGGCCGTGATATCTGCTTGCCTTAAGAGAAGGGAGGCTCATTGGCATCCCCCCTCTTGGGCAAGAAAGCTCTGGTTCAGACCCAGTAGCGGTCTGCGAAAACGTAGCGGACGATATCGTCGCGCTTCAGGCCACGCTCTGCCAGCTGTTCGTCGCTGAGTGCCTGAAGTGCTTTCACTTTCTCCATGCGCGAGCTGGCTTGGGACCAGTTGTCCATGAAAGCGATAAATCCACGTCCGAACGCCGCCAATGCGCGGGTCAGTCCGAAGCCATGAGTTGTGTTGGTTTGTGCAAGTGCCATTTCGACCCTCAATTCTAAAATCGTTGGGCCCCCCTTGGTTTGCAGTCTGTTTCAAATTTCCGGGCATTTGTAGATGGTTTCCATACATATCCGCTTTGCTGTTTCTGCAATGCAGTGACATCAAAACAGGAAATAACGCTGTGCCATCGGCAGAACCTCTGCGGGCTGGCAGGTCAGCAGTTCTCCGTCCGCACGCACTTCATAGGTCTCGGGGTTTACCTCGACCTTTGGCGTTGCATTGTTCAGCAGTAGGTCCTTCTTACCGATGTTGCGGGTATTGGTGACGGGGACGGTTTTCTTGGCCAGACCAAGCTGATCTCCGATCCCCGCGTCCTGCGCGGCGGCAGAGACGAAGGTCACGGCAGAGTTCTCGACCGACCGACCATAGGCGCCGAACATTGGGCGGGTATAGACCGGTTGCGGCGTCGGGATAGAGGCGTTGGGGTCCCCCATCTGGGCGCAGACAATGGTACCAGACATCAGGACCATCTCGGGCTTCACACCAAAGAAGGCAGGGTTCCACAGGACAAGGTCCGCGCGTTTGCCTTCTTCGATCGAGCCTATTTCGTGGCTCAGCCCATGTGCCACCGCTGGGTTGATCGTGTATTTCGCAATATAGCGGCGGACACGGAAGTTATCGTTGTCGCCGGTCTCTTCGGCCAGACGACCGCGTTGTTTCTTCATCTTGTCGGCGGTCTGCCATGTCCGGATCAGCACCTCACCCACGCGACCCATGGCCTGACTGTCGGACGCGATGATAGAGAACGCGCCCATGTCGTGCAGGATATCCTCGGCCGCAATGGTTTCGCGGCGGATGCGGCTTTCGGCGAAGGCCACGTCCTCGGGGATGGACTTGTCCAGATGATGGCAGACCATCAGCATGTCCAGATGCTCTTCCAACGTGTTCACGGTGAAAGGTCGCGTCGGGTTGGTCGAGGACGGCAGAACATGCTCTTCGCCGCAAATCTTGATGATATCCGGGGCGTGGCCACCGCCCGCGCCCTCGGTATGGAAAGCATGGATGGTGCGGCCCTTCATGGCCTTCACGGTGTTCTCGACAAAGCCGGACTCATTCAGCGTGTCGGTGTGGATCATCACCTGCACATCCATTGCGTCGGCCACAGACAGACAGCAGTCGATCGCCGCCGGCGTCGTGCCCCAGTCTTCATGCAGCTTCAGTGAACAGGCCCCGGCCAGCACCTGCTCCTCTAAAGCAGCAGGAAGCGAGGCGTTGCCTTTCCCCGCAAAAGCTAGGTTCATCGGAAAGGCATCCGCCGCTTGCAACATCCGTCCGATATGCCACGGACCCGGCGTACAGGTGGTGGCCAGCGTGCCGTGTGCGGGGCCAGTTCCGCCGCCCAGCATGGTGGTCAGGCCAGAGTGCAGTGCGTCTTCGATCTGTTGCGGGCAGATAAAGTGGATGTGGCTGTCGAACCCGCCCGCGGTCAGGATACGACCCTCACCCGCAATCGCCTCGGTCCCTGGACCAACGATGATGTCGACACCCGGCTGCGTATCAGGGTTACCCGCCTTGCCGATCTTGTGGATACGCCCGTCCTTAAGGCCAACGTCAGCCTTGTAGATCCCGGTGTGGTCGATGATCAAAGCATTGGTGATCACCGTATCCACTGCGCCCTCGGCCCGCGTGGTCTGAGCCTGCCCCATCCCATCGCGGATCACCTTTCCGCCGCCGAACTTGACCTCTTCCCCATAGGTGGTCAGGTCCTTTTCGACCTCGATAATCAGGTCGGTGTCAGCAAGGCGCATCTTGTCCCCGGTGGTGGGACCGAACATGGCGGCATAGTCAGAGCGGGAAATCGTGGCAGGCATGGTGTCTCTCTGCTTTGTGGTCGGGGGAACGCGCCTTACAGGGCGCCCATGACTTTCTGGTTGAACCCATAGATGGTGCGCGCGCCCGAGATCGGGATCAGCGTGACCTCTCGGCGCTGGCCCGGCTCGAACCGGACGGCAGTGCCCGCGGCGATATCAAGGCGCATGCCCATCGCGGCATCCCGGTCAAAATCGAGCGCCGCGTTGGATTCCGCGAAGTGATAATGCGACCCCACCTGAACCGGACGGTCCCCGGTGTTGGCGACCATCAAAGAGATGGGCTTGCTTCCTTCGTTCAATATCAGGGAGCCTTCGGCCGGAAAGACCTCTCCGGGGATCATTTGCGCACCTTCGCGGCGATAGCGGCGCCAACTGCGGCAAGGCTGATCAGCGACAGGCCGATCGCTAGCGCGGTGTAGTCGGTTGCGTGCGCGTGGAAACCGCCATCTGTGTGGGCGAAAACCGGGGTGGCAGCAAAGGTGGCAATGGCAAGTACGATACGTTTCATCGAGGGCTCCTTAGCGAATGGGGTGGTGAACGGTGACAAGCTTGGTGCCATCCGGGAAGGTGGCTTCGACCTGAACCTCGTGGATCATCTCGGCCACGCCTTCCATGCATTGATCGCGGGTGATGACCTGCGCGCCGGCCTGCATCATGTCAGCAACAGAGCGCCCGTCGCGCGCGCCTTCGACCACCGCGTCGGTAATCAGCGCGATCGCTTCGGGGTGGTTCAGCTTCACACCGCGGGCAAGGCGCTTGCGGGCGACCTCGGCGGCCATGGCGACCAGCAGTTTGTCTTTTTCTCTTGGGGTCAATTGCATGTCAGATCATCCAGGGTCTGGGCAGGGTATTGTCGGAAAGAAAGGTCAGGATCGGCACCAGAGAGGTGCGAAGGTCATGGCTGTCAGCAGCCAGAATGCGCAACGCCAGCAGGCCATCCTGAATCAGGCTGGCCCCGGCGGTGTCAGGCAGATGTGCACGCACAGCGTCCAAACGCGCCACGGCATCCGGGGCAGCGTAGACGACAGTAACCATCGCCCCGGCCCCATTCGCGATATTGGGACGCGCAAGGTGGGCGGCTACATCGCCTGTAAGAGACAACGCATCCAGATAAAGCGGCTTGCCCTCGCGGCGAATCTCGATCCGGTCTTGGAACGTCGCGTTGGTCAACACCTCGCCCATCGCGGCACGGCCAAAGACCAGCGGTTCCGCCAGACACAGTCGAGCGTCCGCGGCCATATCCACGTTCAAACGGCGGCGGACAGAGCTGCCTTGAAACAGAATGGTCTCTTGCGGCAACCAATTAACCTGTGCGCCCGGGTCCAACGTCAGGCGGTTGGTGATCTGACCCATCTCACCGGGCTGCGCGCGGTAGGTACGCTCTGCCGCTTGTGTGGTCAGCGTCAGGTGGGTGCCCTGCCCCGCTCGCGCCTCAAAAGCAAATTGGTCGCCACCGGTGACGCCCCCCGCCGTATTCACAAGAACGGCCGTCATAGACCCCTTAGATGCGCGCGGGAAAACAACCTTCATCGAGCCCGCCTGACGCAGATCATCCAATCGCGTCTGACCGTCCACCCGCTTCACCGAAACGCGGGCATCGCCGCGAGCGCGAGGCTGCGAAACGGCCGGTTTCAGAGGTGTTATGACAGTCTGTAAAGTGATGCTCGCCCCCAATGGCAAAACCTGAAGTTGCCACTGTTTTCATCACAACGGACTGAAAGAAGTCAGCGATTCTGCGGAGCGTTAACCCGCAAAAGAAGCTTTCGCGGTTTTTTTAGGCTAAGCTTTGGGCATGTGATCAATTTTTGTGCGATTGCTCTGGTTCGAAAGGTTTTCGGAACCAATTGGATTGCCTCAAGCCCGCCGATAACCCCCACATGCATCTGCCCGCTGGGGACAAACCTCCCTAAGCGAAGGGGGTGTGTGACGACCGTTCGAATTGGAGCTCGGATCGGCCGCCACACGGATGCAACACAATGTTGCGGGGCGTATCTAGGATATTTGTACCCTTTGGTGCAAGTTTTCCAGTGCAGCTCCGCGAGGAGACACATGATGAACTTCGTGAAAACCACACTGGCCGCCACCACGGCGCTGGCTTCGATGGCAGGCGCTGCCGCTGCTGCAGACTGTACAATCAAGGTCGGTGTTCTGCACTCGCTGTCCGGCACAATGGCAATCTCGGAAACCACTCTGAAAGACACCATGCTGATGCTGGTGGATGGTCAGAACGAAAAAGGCGGCGTCTTGGGCTGCGAACTGGAAGCGGTCGTTGTTGACCCCGCCTCCGACTGGCCGCTGTTCGCGGAAAAAGCGCGTGAACTTCTGACCGTCCACGAAGTTGACGTGATCTTCGGCAACTGGACGTCGGTTTCGCGCAAGTCGGTTCTTCCAGTCATCGAAGAGCTGAACGGCCTGCTGTTCTACCCGGTTCAGTATGAAGGTGAAGAGTCGTCCAAGAACGTCTTCTACACCGGTGCGGCCCCGAACCAGCAAGCCATCCCGGCGACCGACTACTTCCTGGATGAACTGGGCGTAGAGAAGTTCGCTCTGCTTGGCACCGACTATGTTTACCCGCGTACCACCAACAACATTCTGGAAAGCTACCTAAAGGGTAAGGGCATCGCGGAAGAAGACATCTTCGTGAACTACACCCCGTTCGGTCACTCGGACTGGTCAAAAATCGTTGCTGACGTTGTTGCGCTTGGCGCAGACGGTAAAAAAGTTGGGGTGATCTCGACCATCAACGGCGACGCAAACATCGGCTTCTACAAAGAACTGGCCGCGGCCGGTATCTCGGCAGACGATATCCCGGTTGTCGCCTTCTCGGTTGGCGAAGAAGAACTGTCCGGTCTGGACACCTCGAACCTGGTTGGTCATCTGGCGGCATGGAACTACTTCCAGTCGGCTGAATCGGAAGCCAACGACGAATTCATCGCCACCTGGAAAGCCAAGATGGGCGAAGAGCGCGTCACCAACGACCCGATGGAAGCGCACTACATCGGCTTCAACATGTGGGTGAACGCCGTTGAAGCAGCCGGTTCCGCGGACGTCGACGCTGTTCGTACTGCAATGTACGGCCAAGAGTTCCCGAACCTGACCGGCGGCACCGCAGTTATGCTGCCGAACCACCACTTGGCGAAACCGGTCCTGATCGGCGAGATCCTGGAAGACGGTCAATTCGACATCATCAGCCAGACCACCGAGGTACCGGGCGACGCCTGGACCGACTACCTGCCGGAATCGGCGGTTCTGAAGTCGGATTGGAAAGATCTGGGTTGCGGTATGTACAACACCGAAACCTCGACCTGCGTCCAGCTGAAGTCGAACTACTAATTCGAACCTCTCCGAGAGGGGCCGCTTTGGCCCCTCTCCTCCTCCCGGGGCACTCCACCTATGCTACGACTACTTATGGCCAGCCTTGTTCTGGTCCTTGGCACCGCTGTTGCCCGCGCCCAAGACGCGCCGATGCAGACCCTTCTGCAAGACCACAGCGCGACAATCGTCAAAAGCTCTCGTAAGACCATCGGCCCAGCGATTGACGCCGTTGCTGGCAGCGGGCTGCCCCAAGCGCAGGTCGTTCTGCAAAGCTGGCAGGCCAAGGACATGTGGCTACGCAAAGAGGATGGCCTGTTCTTCCGCGCAGAGAAAATCGACAGCAAAACCTATCGCCTGTTCGATTTCGACACAGATGCCGATCTGGGTGCGTTTGCCAAATCCGATCTGAAACAGATCAAACCCAACAGTGGAATCCGCGCGCTTCTGGGCTCTGCCCTAGTACGGTTCCAACTGCTGGACCCCGACCCTGCGAAACGCGCAGATGCGCTGCTGTCCTTGGAACGTGATCCAAGCGCAGATGCGCTGGAACCCCTGCGGGCCTCGATCGACGACGAGCCAGATGATGAACTGAGGGCCAAGAAGGTCCGGCTAGAGCGTCTTTTGACTATCGGCTATGACCCCGATGAACCCGCCCGCATCGCCGCGATTCAAGAGATGTCCACCGATCTGGGTGTTGATGTCCGCGCGACGCTGAACCCGCTGGTGGCAACCAGCCTGAAAGTCTACGCAGGCGAAGCCCCTGCCGCTTGGAACATCGCAACTTCGCTGACCCCGGGCTCTGACCAGTTACCCCGGGCAGAGGCATATGACCTTTTGGTCGCCGAAAAGCTGGCACCGCCCCGCGTCTCGGGCGATGACATTCGCAATGCGCTGATTGAAAACATCCAGGACGGCCAGGTGGCCGAGGTGCCAATCCACCGCTTCAGCGACCCCGCTATCCGTGAGATTGCATATGCAAACCTTGCCAACGCGGGCACCGTCCCACCGCTGGTGACAGAGACGGACATCGACGCGGCCTTGGCGGCGCACACGTTCGTACAGGTCTTCGCAGACCCCTCGCCGGCTGTGACCACCGCGGCCTCGGCCGCACTGGAAAGCATTTCCTACCGCGTGGGCATCAACCAAACCATCGACCTGACGCTCGACGCGCTGTCGCTGGCCTCGATCTATTTCCTTGCGGCCATCGGCCTTGCCATCACCTTTGGCGTAATGGGCGTCATCAACATGGCGCATGGAGAGTTCATCATGATGGGCGCCTACACGGGCTATGTCGTGCAGCAGTTCATCCCCGATCACACCCTGTCGATCATCGTCGCGATCCCGCTGGCCTTTGCCGTGACCTTCGCCGCGGGTGTCGCGATGGAGCGGTTGGTGATCCGTTGGCTCTATAACCGCCCGCTGGAAACCCTGCTGGCGACCTTCGGTATCTCGATCGCGCTGCAGCAGTTGGCCAAGAACATATTCGGCACGCAGGCGCGTCCGCTGACCTCTCCGGGTTGGTTGGATGGGGCGCTGGAGCTGAACGATGTGGTTTCGATCAGCTACATCCGGATCGCGATCTTCGTGCTGGCCCTGATCTTCCTTGCGCTCTTCCTGTTCATCATGAAGCGCACCCGTCTGGGTCTGGAGATCCGCGCCGTGACCCAAAACCCGCGGATGGCGTCCAGCATGGGGATCAACCCGAACCGGGTGAATATGCTGACCTTCGGCCTTGGCTCTGGCATCGCGGGCATTGCGGGGGTGGCCATTGGCCTCTTCGCGAAAGTGACTTCGGAACTTGGGTCAGACTACATCGTGCAAAGCTTCATGACGGTCGTTGTCGGCGGTGTCGGCAACATCTGGGGCACGCTTGCGGGCGCCACGATGATTGGCTTCCTGCAGAAAGGGATCGAGTGGTTCAACCCATCGAACACCCTTGCTGCACAGACCTATATGATCGTCTTCATCATCATCTTCATTCAATTCCGGCCGCGGGGCATCATCGCCCTGAAAGGCCGCGCGGCGGGGGACTAAGCCATGCGGAAATCATTCTTCGCCCAGAACCCCTCGGTCCTGATCTTTCTGGCGATCCTTGGCCTGTTCACCCTTGGCGTGACCGTCATGTCCGAGGCCTATGGCAACGGCGCGATCTCGACCTCTTTCGTCAAGACGCTTGGTAAAACCCTGTGCCTAGCCATGATCGCTATCGCGATGGATCTGGTCTGGGGCTACACCGGCATCCTGTCGCTTGGTCACTTCGCCTTCTTCGGGATCGGTGGCTATATGATCGGCATGTGGCTGATGTATGCGCGGACCTATGACATCGTCGTGGCGTCCTTGGCAGAGGCCCCTATCCCGCCAACCGAACAGGAACTGGTCGACGCCGTTGGCAACCAGATTTTCGGTGTCGTCGGATCGTCCGAGTTCCCGCTGATCTGGACCTTCGCCGACAGCCTGACCATCCAACTGGCCTTGGTCGTTCTGGTGCCGGGCATCATTGCAGGTGTCTTCGGCTGGCTGGCTTTCCGCTCGCGCGTCACCGGCGTGTACCTGTCGATCCTGACCCAAGCTATGACGCTGGCGCTGGCCTTCTACCTCTTCCAGAACGACAGCGGCCTACGCGGCAACAACGGGTTGTCCGGCTTGCAGAACTTGCCCGGCATGGATGACGTGCCCCAAGCGCTGATCTCTGTCTGGTTCCTTTGGGCCTCTGCCGGAGCCTTGGCGCTGACCTACCTGTTCGGGGCGTTCGTGGTGTCGGGCAAGTTCGGGTCGGTCATCCGTGGTATCCGCGATAACGAGGCGCGCGTGCGCTTCCTTGGCTATTCGGTCGAGACCTACAAGCTGTTCATCTTCACCGCCACCGCGATGCTGGCAGGCATTGCAGGCGCGCTGTACTACCCGCAGGCTGGCATCGTGAACCCGGCAGAAATTGCGCCCATCGCCTCGATCTATCTGGCGGTCTGGGTCGCCATCGGCGGGCGTGGCCGTCTGTACGGCGCGGTGATCGGCGCGATCTTTGTCAGCCTTGTGTCCTCTTGGTTCACCGGCGGACAGGCGCCCGATATCAACCTTGGTTTCTACACCGTCAAATGGGTCGACTGGTGGCTGATCGTCTTGGGCCTTAGCTTTGTCGGCGTTACCCTGTTCGCCCCCGCAGGCATCGGCGGCTTGGTTGATCTGGTCACCAACCGCAAATCCCCTGACCGCCATGGCGCCGATCTGGGCCCGGACGCAGGCGCCCTGCAAGAGAAGGAGGCGCTGGAATGAGCACGCTATTAGAAGTCTCGGGCGTTTCGGTCACCTTCGACGGGTTCCGCGCGATCAACAACCTCTCGTTCCGGATTGGCGATGCAGAGCTGCGGGCGATCATTGGTCCCAATGGCGCAGGCAAGACCACCTTCATGGACATCGTTACCGGCAAAACCCGCCCCGACGAGGGTCGCATCCTGTGGGGCGAGAAAAGCCAATCCCTTCTGGGCATGAACGAGGCCAAGATCGCCCAAGCGGGCATCGGTCGGAAATTCCAGAAACCCACCGTTTTCGAGGAACAGACAGTTTTCGAGAACCTGCAAATGGCGCTGAAAAACGACCGCGGTCCGTTCTCGGTTCTGTTTTACAAAACCAATCCACGAGATCAGGAACGCATCGGCGAGTTGGCCGAAGAAATTGGCCTTTCCGATCAGCTTTACCGCAAATCTGGCGAGCTTTCGCACGGCCAGAAACAGTGGTTGGAGATCGGGATGCTTCTGGCACAGGAGCCACGCCTTCTGCTGGTCGACGAACCCGCTGCAGGCATGACCCCGGCCGAACGCGAACATACCACCACCATTCTGGTCGAGGCTGCCAAGACCCGCGCCGTGGTTGTGGTGGAACACGACATGGAATTCATCCGCCGCCTGAACTGCAAGGTGACCGTTCTGCACGAGGGCTCTGTCCTGGCAGAGGGCAGCTTGGATCACGTGACTTCGAACCAAGAAGTCATCGACGTTTACCTGGGACGCTAAGACATGCTGAAGATCGACGACCTGACCCTGCACTATGGGCATTCGCAAATCCTCAACGGCATCTCGATGGAGGCCGTCAAAGGCGAGGTCACCTGTGTCATGGGCACCAATGGTGTGGGCAAGACCAGCCTGATCAAGGCGATCTCGGGCACGCATCCCCGCTCTGGCGGTGGTGTGTCGCTGGATGGCGAGGCCCTTGGCAAGCTGCCCGCCCATGTGTTGGCGCGCAAAGGGATCGGATACGTGCCACAGGGCCGCGAGATCTTCCCATTGATGACCGTGACCGAAAATTTGGAAACCGGCTATGGCTGTATCCCGTCCGACGAACACATGGTTCCCGACGAGATTTACGAATTATTTCCTGTGCTGAAAGAGATGCAGAACCGTCGCGGCGGCGACCTGTCGGGCGGTCAGCAGCAACAGCTTGCCATCGCCCGCGCGCTGATCACCAAGCCGAAGCTGTTGCTGCTGGATGAACCCACCGAGGGCATTCAGCCCAACATCATCCAGCAAATCGGCCGCGTGATCGAGCTGCTGCGGGACAAAGGGGAAATGGCAATCGTACTGGTCGAGCAATATTTCGACTTTGCTTTCGATCTGGCCGACCAATTCGTCGTCCTGCGGCGCGGAGAGGTCATCCTGCAAGGCCGCAAAGGTGAAGTAGAGCGCGACGTTTTACTGTCGAAAGTCTCTGTCTGACCTGCTGAAAAGACATTCGACAAAACGAAATAGTGCCGCTTGATGCCAGTCATTTGAACTCAATGGTGCATATGAGTTTCACGAAGCCTCGAAGCGCGATGGCCGCTTCGAGCCCAAAGCAGACCATGGTATTTGCAGTCACTACTCACCGCCTTTTAGTGCTCGTTTACAGCGCACAGCGTCACCCTCCACTTCGATTTCGCTCAGGCTGAGAAGTCAAATCTGTTATGATCCAGATCAAGGGTCGCCTCCCTAAAGGAGGCTACGGTTGCCCAAGACCTGTTGGGCGAGCGCGGGCGATAATGCGTAACGCCCAATTGCTATTCGAACCAAAACGTTTGAGGAGATTTAACATGAAGAAATTCATCATATTCACATCGCTTAGCTCCATGTTTGGGCTTGCTGCATGTGTAGGGACTGATTCGGATTTAGAGAGTGCTGTCGTGGGTGCCGCAATCGGTTGCGCTGCCGGTGAAGTACTTGTCGACGGGCGTTGCGTCGAGGGAGCCATTATCGGCGCAGGTGTTGGAGTACTAACCAACTAAAGCGCAATCTCAGCCTGGGTGCTTATTCACCATAAAAGCTCGGAGCACTCTTTCGTAATGTGCTGATTAGAGCGCCTATTCTAGTTATGTGATTGGCGGCTTATTTCACATAGCTGACATCTGCCTTGGGCCGACCAGAGATAGCTAACGGGTCCGTATGCCGCCCCACGGACCGTGGTTCCGTCTAATCCTGCAACAATTATGCGCGCAAACCGCGCAATTTTTGGTCGTTTTCGGCTGTCATCAATCCCTCAGCTCTCAAAAATTTTTTACCAGTTGATAAAAAATTTAACCGGGGTACAGTTGAAGGCAGACAACAGGAGACCCAAACGCATGTCGCAATCCCACCAAGCGGCCGGTATCGCCGCAGGCAGGAAAACTCGTGACGCCATCGCCGAGAGTTTTTCAGACCTTCACCCACCCCTAAGCGCCCACGAAGCACTTGTCGCTGCGGACCGCTGTTATTTCTGCCATGACGCGCCCTGCATGACAGCCTGTCCGACCTCGATCGACATCCCGCTGTTCATCCGTCAGATCGCCACAGGCACCGAAGAGGCGGCGGCCAAGACAATCTTTGATCAGAACATCCTTGGTGGCATGTGCGCTCGCGTTTGCCCGACCGAGACCCTGTGCGAGCAGGTCTGCGTCCGCGAAGTCGCGGAAGGCAAGCCGGTTGAGATCGGTCGTTTGCAGCGCTTTGCAACCGACAGCGTGATGGACCGCCCACAGCCCTACTCCCGCGCCGCAGAGACTGGCAAAACCGTCGCCGTTGTCGGGGCCGGACCTGCCGGTTTGGCCTGTGCGCACCGGTTGGCGATGCATGGCCACTCCGTCACCCTGCTAGACGCCCGCGCCAAGGCGGGCGGGCTGAACGAATTCGGCATTGCGGCATACAAATCCACCGATGATTTTGCTCAGAACGAGCTGAACTGGCTACTGTCGATCGGCGGCATCACGGTCGAAACAGGCAAGGCCCTGGGCGCTGATCTGTCTCTGGGCCAGTTGCAGCAGGACTATGACGCTGTGTTCCTAAGCATCGGTCTGGCTGGCGTGAACGCTTTGACGCTGGACGGCAATCACGACGGCGCCATCGACGCGGTCGACTGGATTGCCGAGATGCGTCAGTCGAAGGACAAGACCGATATCGCAGTGGGCCGCAACGTTGTGGTCATCGGCGGCGGCATGACCGCCGTGGACGCCGCGGTTCAGTCGAAACTGTTGGGCGCTGAGACGGTCACCATTGCCTATCGCAAGGGCAAGGAAAACATGTCTGCGTCCGAGTATGAACAGGACCTCGCGACCTCGAAAGGGGTGCACATCCTGTTCAACGCGACTCCGAAATCGCTGTCTGACGGCGCGATCACCTTCACCCGCACCGGGACAGATGAAGAGATCACCTTGGCCGCCGATCAGGTGATGCGGGCCATCGGTCAAACGCTGGAAGCGGCCCCAGAAGCGATTGCACTGGAGCATGGTAAAATCAAAATCGACGAAGTTGGCCGCACCTCGGTTACTGGCGTTTGGGCGGGCGGCGACTGTGCCACCGGCGGGGAAGACCTGACCGTGACCGCCGTCGCCGAAGGCCGCGATGCCGCCGAAGATATTCACGCAACACTGATGAAGGGAGAATGACCCATGGCTGATCTGACGAGCAATTTCATCGGGATCAAATCCCCAAATCCGTTTTGGCTGGCCTCGGCCCCTCCCACGGACAAGGAATACAACGTCCGCCGCGCCTTCGAGGCCGGTTGGGGCGGTGTCGTCTGGAAAACTCTGGGCGAAGATGGCCCGCCGGTCGTCAACGTCAACGGACCGCGCTACGGCGCCATCCACGGCGCTGACCGTCGCCTGTTGGGCCTGAACAACATCGAGTTGATCACGGACCGGCCGCTGGAAGTGAACCTGGAAGAGATCACCCGCGTCAAAAAGGACTATCCGGACCGCGCAGTCGTCGTCAGCCTGATGGTGCCTTGCGAAGAAGGCCCGTGGCGCGACATCCTGCGTCGTGTCGAAGACACCGGGGCCGACGGGGTCGAGCTGAACTTCGGCTGCCCGCACGGGATGGCCGAACGGGGTATGGGCTCTGCCGTTGGGCAGGTGCCGGAATACATCCAGATGGTGACAGAGTGGGTGAAGAAGCACTCTGACTACCCCTGCATCGTGAAACTGACGCCGAATATCACCAACATCCTTCATCCGGCCAAAGCAGCTTTGGCTGGCGGCGCGGATGCGGTGTCGCTGATCAACACAATCAACTCGATCACCTCGGTCAACCTCGACACCTTTGCGCCAGAGCCGACGATTGACGGTTGGGGCGCCCATGGTGGCTATTGCGGACCGGCAGTGAAGCCGATTGCGCTGAACATGGTGGCCGAGATCGCGCGTAACCCCGAGACCGCCAACCTGCCCATCAGCGGCATCGGCGGCGTCACCACTTGGCGCGATGCGGTCGAGTTCATGGCGCTTGGTGCGGGCAACGTTCAGGTTTGTACCGCCGCAATGACCTATGGCTTCAAAGTCGTGCAAGAGATGATCTCGGGCCTCAGCCAGTACATGGACGAGAAGGGCATCACCTCGGTTGACGAGATCGTTGGCCGGGCTGTTCCGAAAGCGAAGGACTGGCAGGATCTGAACCTGAACTTTGTCACCAAGGCAGAGATCAATCAGGACCTGTGTATCCAGTGTGGCCGCTGCTATGCGTCCTGTGAGGATACCTCGCACCAGGCGATCGCAATGTCCGAAGATCGTGTCTTCACCGTCAAAGACGACGAATGCGTCGCCTGTAACCTGTGCGTAAACGTTTGCCCGGTCGAAGACTGTATCACCATGCGGGAAATCCCCTTGGGAGAGGTAGACGAACGCACCGGAAAACCGGTCGAGACCTACGCCAACTGGACCACCCACCCCAACAACCCAAGCGTTGTTGCTGGCGAATAAGGAGCAGACCATGGCTGTATACGCGATTGTTCAGGTCGATGTGACCGATCCCGAGGCCTACGGCGAATATGCCAAGCTGGCCGGCCCCGCCGTTGAAAAATACGGTGGGGAGTTTCTGGCCCGCGGTGGCGAGGTCGAAGTAATGGAGGGCACGACCCGCGCCCGTTGCGTCATTATCCGGTTCAAGGACATGGAAACCGCAAAGACCTTCTATAACGGTCCGGAATATCAAGAGGCTTTATCACACGCTCTTCCGGCCTCTATCCGGGACTACAAGTTCATAGAAGGGGTCTAAGGCCCTAAGCCATAGACAGAAAAGCCCCGCTCTGATCGCTCAGAGCGGGGCTTTTTTCTTAAGTAGTTGGCAGCTGAATTAGCCGAAGACCTCGGTCAGCGCCACGTCCACTGCATTGGTGATCTGATCGATATCATCCGCAGTCGAGATCAGCGGCGGGCTGAAGCAAAGCGTGTTGTTCATCCCCGGCAATGACCGGTTGGTTGCACCGATGATCACTCCCTGCGCCCCACAGGCGGCCACAACGGCCTGTACCATCTTCTCGGGCGCTGGTTCCTTGCTGGTGCGGTCCATCACAAGCTCTGCACCGCAGAACAGGCCCTTGCCCCGCACATCGCCGATGGCGCGATGCTTGTTCTGCAACTCGTTCAGGTTGGCAATCAGGCGTGCGCCCATTGCCGTGGTGTTGTCCAGAAGCTCTTCCTCTTCGATGATCGCCATGTTTTCCAACGCAGCGGCGGGACCAGCGGCACAGCCCCCAAAGGTAGAGATATCGCGGAAATAGTTCAGCGGGTCAGAGGCATCATCCTTGAACATCTCAAAGACTTCCTCGGTCGTGACCATACAGGCAATCGCGGCATAGCCAGAGGCCACCCCTTTGGCCATCGTTACGAAATCCGGCTGGATGCCGTAATGCTGATAGCCGAACCATGTGCCCGTACGACCCACGCCGCAGACGACCTCGTCGATATGCAGCAATACGTCGTATTTCTTGCAGATCTCAGCCACGCGCGGCCAATACCCTTCGGGCGGCACAATCACACCGCCACCGGCAGTCACCGGCTCAAGGCACAGCGCGCCAACCGTGTCCGGCCCTTCGCGCAGGATCACCTGTTCGATCTGGTCCGCAGCCCATTCGCCATAATTCTCTGTCTCGACCTGTGCGCGGTATTCCAGACAGTGGGGAACCTCGACGAAGCCCGGTGTATAGGGGCCGTATTGCGCGTTGCGTTCCGGCTGACCACCTGCCGACAGGCAAGTAATGCTGGTGCCGTGATAGTCGCGATCGCGGTACAGGATCTTGTGTTTCTTGCCGCCGTATTTCTTGTGGGCAATCTGGCGCACCATCTTAAAGGCTTTTTCGTTCGCCTCGGTTCCGGTGCTGCAATAATAGATACGGCTCAGGCCGGGCATCTTCTCTTGCAGACGCTCAGCGAATTGAGCGCCGGGAATGTTGCCAACGACATTGCCGAAGAACGGGATCTTCATCACCTGATCATAGATCGCCTTGGCGATGCGCTCGCGGCCGTAACCAACGTTTACGGTCCACACGCCACCCGACACGGCATCAAGGTGCTCTTTGCCATTGGCATCCCAGACGCGGCAGCCTTTGCCCTCGATCATGACCCGGGGGTCGGATGTCTCGAACGGTTTGTGCTGGGTCAGGTGGTGCCAAACATGGGCTTTGTCCGCTTGGACGATGTCGTCAATATTGTTCGGAACGACGTTCATGGAAGTGCTCCCGTCTGGGTCTTTTATAAGTGCAAAGCGGAGGCCCAAAGGCCCCCGCCCGCGTGTTTCAGAGGATGGCTTAGTTCAAAGCCTTGTCGGTGATCGCGTGGGTCCAAGCACCTTCGGGCTGCTTGGTGATCACCGGATCGGAGCCACCGGCCAGCAGCGAGTCCACCGTACGCTGGAAATCCGCCTCGAGCAGCGCGCCGTTCGAGCCTGCGGTCAGCTTGGCAACCTCACCCATCATGCGGATCTGGTGCTCTTCGGTCTGGGCGCCGGTTTCGTCGTATTCCAGAACGATCATCGCCGCTTCTTCGGGGTTCTCTTCAGCCCATTTCCAGCCCTGCATAGAGGCCTTAACGAAGCGGACCATCTTGTCTTCGAACGCCGGGTCAGACAGATTCTCTTCCAGAACGTACAGACCATCTTCCAGCGTCGCGACGCCCTGATCTTCATACTTGAAGGTCACCAGATCATCGGCGGTCAGGCCCGCGTCGATTACCTGCCAGTATTCGTTGTAGGTCATGGTCGACACACATGCCGCCTGCCCGTTCAGGATCGGGTCAACGTTGAAGCCCTGCTTCAGAACCTCAACACCTGCATCGCCGCCATCGGTCGACAGGCCAAGCTGCGACATCCAGCTGAGGAAGGGGAACTCGTTGCCGAAGAACCATACGCCCAGAGTCTTGCCGGCGAAGTCATCGGTGGTCGAAACGCCAGAGTCCTTGCGGCAGGTCAGCATCATGCCCGACGATTTGAACGGCTGTGCGATGTTGACCATCGGCAGGCCTTTTTCACGCGCGGCCAGAGCGGCAGGCATCCATTCGACGGTTACATCTGCACCGCCACCGGCCAGAACCTGCGTCGGCGCGATATCCGGGCCACCCGGCTTGATGGTCACGTTCAGGTCGGCATCGTTGTAATAGCCGTTTTCCAGCGCGACGTAGTAGCCTGCGAACTGGGCCTGCGTGACCCATTTCAGCTGCAGCGTCACATCGTCGGCTGCCAGAGCACCCCCGGCGCAAAGCGCCATCGCCGAAGCGGCGAGCGTAGTTGTAAATGTCTTCATGACTTTTCCTCTCTGTGGTTCAGTTTTTGCGTAAGGCTGTACTCAGCTTCTTCTTGAAGGGTGCCAGAAGGTCACCCTTAATTCCAACAATGCGACCAGCCCGTAAAAGGCAGAGCCCACAAGGGCCGAGACCGCGATTTCCGCCCAGACCAGATCAATGTCCAGACTGCCGACCCCGGTCGAAATCCGGAACCCCATGCCCCGCGTTGGCGAACCGAAATACTCGGCCACGATCGCACCAATCAGCGCCAGTGTGGTCGCAATTTTGAGTCCATTAAAGACAAAAGGCATCGCAGCGGGCAGTCGCAGCTTCAGAAGCGTCTGAAAATAGCCCGCAGCATAAGTGCGCATCAGGTCACGTTGCATCGCGTCGGTCTCGCGCAGGCCCTGAACCGTGTTCACCAGAATGGGGAAGAACACCATCACGACGACCACGGCGGCTTTGGACTGCCAGTCGAAACCAAACCAGTTCACCAGAATGGGGGCGATCCCCACGATCGGCAGGGCCGCAACAAAGTTCCCGATGGGCAGCAAGCCCCGTGTCAGGAAGGCAGACCGGTCGATCAGGATCGCCACGGCAAAGGCCGCCAAGGCACCGATGGCAAAGCCGCGCAAAGCGCCTTTGAACACGGTTTGAACCACGTCGACCCAAAGGATGTCGGTCGAACCGACAAAGGTCTTCGCGATCAGGCTTGGGGCCGGCAGGATCACCTGCGACACACCTAGGCCGCGTACCAGACCTTCCCACAGAACAAGCAGGGTCAGACCGAACAGAACCGGAATGAAGGTCCGAACCGCTAAGGTCGTAGACAGTCGGCTGTTGGCCAGACGCGTGTTCAGCGCCCATGCGGCAAGCCAGAAGAAGAGTGCTCCGATCAACCAGGTCATGCGCGGAACCCCATCTTGCGCAGCGTGACGCGCTGCATCGTGTCAACAAAGGTCACGAGAAGTCCGGCCAGAATGGCCGCAAGGAACAGCGCCGACCAAATGGCAAGTGGCGTTCCGAACTGATCGCCAATCAGGATACGCGCACCCAGACCGCTGATCGCTCCTGTCGGCAGCTCGCCAACAATCGTCCCCACAAGCGCCGCCGCGACACCGACCTTCAGCGAGGTGAAGAAATACGGCAGGCTGGCCGGCAGACGCAGCTTCCAGAAGCTTTGTGTCCCGCTGGCATTGTAGGTTTTCAGAAGGTCCAACTCTGCCGGCTTCGGAGAGTTCAGACCCTTCACCATACTGACCAGTACCGGGAAGTAGCACAAATAGGCAGAGATAATGGCCTTGGGCACTCCGCGCCCTTCGACCCCGACTTGGTTTGCGACCACGATGATCATCGGCGCCAGCGCCACAATCGGAATGGTCTGCGAGATGATCGCCCACGGCATCAGGCTCATGCTGGTCACGCGGCTATAGGTGATCGCCACCGCCCCCAGAATGCCAAGAGAGGTACCAAGCAAGAAGCCCCAAAGCGTCGATTGCAAGGTAATCCAGCTGTGGTAAATCAAAGACCGCTTGGACCACGTGCGCCCCTTCAGGACCATCGCGCCCGTGGTCTTCCAGATCTCTTGCCCCACCTGCGCAGGCGTTGGAAGGCGCGGCCGCTTCAGATCATAGCCCGCCGACACATGCGACGAGTTCTTCAGCATCAAGGTCCAGACAGAGACCTCTCTCCGCTGCACTGACCCTTCGGGTACGATGACCGCGCCACCACGTTCTGCAAGGTCAAGCGCCGGACGAATGTTCATTGGTGCGACGGCGGCCCACCAAAGGCCAACAAGCACCACCAATACGGTCAGGACGGGGATCGCGTTACGCATTTGCGTACCCTCCCCGGATGGAACGCGCCTTAATCATAGCTGTGCCCCGCGCGCAGACCTTCACGAACCCGGTGAGCGATTTCCAGAAATTCTGGCGTGTCGCGAATATCAAGAGGGCGCTCTTTGGGGAGCGGGCTTTCGATCACATCGGTCACACGGCCCGGGCGCGGTGACATGACCACGATCTTGGTCGACAGATAGACCGCCTCGGGAATGGAGTGGGTGACAAATCCGATGGTTTTGCCCGTGTCCGCCCAAAGCTTCAGCAACTGCTCGTTCAGGTGATCGCGCACGATCTCGTCCAGCGCGCCAAAGGGTTCGTCCATCAGCAGGATATCAGCGTCGAACGCCAGCGCCCGCGCGATAGAGGCACGCTGCTGCATCCCCCCTGAAAGCTGCCACGGGTATTTCTTCTCAAACCCGGCAAGATCGACCAATTCCAAAACGCGGCTGACACGCTCGGCCTGATCGGCCTTGCTGTAGCCCATGATTTCCAGCGGCAGTCGGATATTACCGCCGATGGTGCGCCACGGGTAAAGCCCCGCCGCCTGAAACACATAGCCATAGGCCCGAGCAAGGCGTGCCTCGCGGGGACTGACGCCGTTGACGGTAATCTCGCCGCCCGTTGGCTGTTCCAGGTCTGCCATGACCCGCAGAAAGGTGGTCTTGCCGCAGCCGGAAGGCCCGATAAAGCTGACAAAGTCACCCTTCTCGATGTCCAGATTTACGTCTGACAACGCATGTACAGGCCCGTCATTGGTCTGGAATGTCAGAGACAAATCCTTGGCAGAAACGATAGTGTTATTGGTCATATTTCGGTCTCGATAGGTCTTTCTGGCGGCCCCGGGTCACACACCGGTCGTGGGGATGCCACTGCGTTTAACCGGTTGCGGAGCGGTCAGCTCTTTCCACTGGCTCAGCGCCTTGTTCACAGTCGCATTTGGCGCACGTTCAACGAATTTACCGTGCCCTTCCTGCGTGCGGATCTCGCCGTCATGCACAGCGACATGCCCGCGGGTCAGGGTGAATCGCGGCAGGCCTTTGACCTTGTGCCCCTCAAACACGTTGTAGTCGATAGCAGATTGCTGGCTGGAGGCCGCGATGGTCTTTTCCTTCTCGGGGTCCCAAACCACAAGGTCGGCGTCGGCGCCAACCAGAACGGCACCTTTGCGCGGGTAGCAGTTCAAAATCTTGGCAATGTTGGTCGAGGTGACCGCGACGAACTCGTTCGGGGTCAGGCGCCCGGTGCCCACGCCGTGGGTCCACAGCATTGGCATCCGGTCTTCCAAGCCACCTGTTCCGTTCGGGATCTGCGAGAAATCTCCGATCCCAGTGCGCTTTTGTTCGGTTGTGAAGGCACAGTGATCGGTCGCAACGCAAGACAGGCTGCCCGACATCAGGCCGGACCACAGGCTGTCCTGATGCTGCTTGTTCCGGAACGGAGGCGACATTACGCGACGCGCTGCATGGTCCCAATCGGGGTTGAAATACTCGCTTTCGTCCAGCGTCAGGTGCTGGATCAGCGGCTCACCCCAGACGCGCTTGCCGTTCTGGCGTGCGCGGCGAATGGCTTCGTGCGCTTCTTCGCAAGACACGTGCACCACATACAGGGGCACGCCCGCCATATCGGCGATCATGATCGCGCGGTTCGTGGCCTCGCCCTCGACTTGGCTGGGGCGCGAATAGGCATGAGCTTCCGGACCGGTGTTGCCTTCGGCCAGTAGCTTGGCGGTCATCTCGGCCACCACATCGCCGTTTTCGGCGTGGACCAACGCAGTTGCGCCAAGCTCGGACAAACGGCGGAAGCTGGCGAACAGCTCATCGTCATTGACCATCAGCGCGCCCTTGTAGGCAAGGAAGTGCTTGAAGGTGTTGATACCTTTCTGCTGCACGATCTGCTGCATGTCGTTGAAGACCTGTTCGCCCCACCATGTCACGGCCATGTGGAAGGAATAGTCACAGTTCGCGCGGGTTGATTTGTTGTCCCATCGCTTGACCGCATCCAGCAGGCTTTCGCCTTGGTTCGGCAGGCAGAAGTCCACCACCATCGTGGTTCCCCCGGCCAGACCCGCCCGCGTGCCGCTTTCGAAATCGTCGCTAGAGTAGGTCCCCATAAACGGCATTTCCAAATGCACATGCGGGTCGATCCCGCCCGGCATCACATAGCAGCCAGTTGCGTCCAACTCTTCATCGCCGCTCAGGTTCTTGCCAATCTCGGTGATGACCCCGTTTTCGATAAGGACATCTGCCTCATAGCTCAGGTCGGCGGTGACAATAGTCCCGTTCTTGATGACTTTGCTCATTTTCACTCTCCCTGCCAAATGAAGCGGATTTGAACCCGCCTCTTTGGACTATAATTGTCTGCACCCGCTTGGGGCGCGGTCAGGTCATTCGACCACTTCTGCCGTCTCAAGCACCGCATGTAGCAGCACGTCCGTGCCTGCCTGCGCCCATTCCTTGCTGATCTCTTCCGCCTCGTTGTGGCTAAGCCCGTCAACGCAGGGGCACATGATCATCGCGGTTGGGGCGACGTCATTGATCCAACAGGCATCATGGCCCGCGCCCGAAACGATATTCATGTGGCTGTAGCCCATGGTTTCGGCCGCGTTGCGCACCGCGTTCACGCAGTTTTCGTCAAACGCGGGCGGATCGAAGGTGCCCACCATTTCCCAGCTCATCTCGACGCCGATATCGGCGCAAAGCTTCGGCGCGCGCTCGTCGAACTCGGCGATCATGGCGTCGATCACCTCTTGCAGGTGCGAACGGAAGTCGACCGTGCAAACGACCTTGCCGGGAATGATGTTGCGGCTGTTCGGGTAGACATCGATATGGCCAATCGCGCCAACCGCATTGGGTTGATGCTTCATCGCAATCTCGTGCACCAACTCGGTGATCAGGGCCAACCCACGGCCCGCGTTGATCCGCATCGACATCGGGGTCGACCCCGTGTGGCTTTCCTTGCCGGTGATGGTGACTTCCAGCCAGTTCAGCCCCTGACCATGGGTGACGACACCAATGTCCTTGCCCTCGGCCTCAAGGATCGGGCCTTGCTCAATGTGAAGCTCGAACATCGCGTGCATTTTGCGCGAACCAACGGGTTCCTCCCCGCGCCAACCGATCCGGTCCAGCTCGTCCCCAAAGCGTTTGCCTTCGGCGTCAGCGCGATCTTCGGCCCACTCCTGCGTGTGTTTGCCCGCAAAAACGCCCGATGCCAGCATCGCCGGGGCAAAACGCGTGCCCTCTTCGTTGGTCCAGTTGGTCAGGACAATCGGGTGCTTGGTCTTGATGTTCATGTCGTTCAGCGTGCGGATCGCTTCCAGCCCGCCAAGAACGCCCAAAACACCATCATACTTCCCACCGGTCGGCTGTGTATCAAGGTGAGAGCCCATATAGACCGGCAGCGCGTCCGGATCTTCGCCGGCACGCGTCGCAAACATATTGCCCATGGTATCCAGACCCATGGTCATCCCGGCCTCTTCGCACCACCGCTGAAACAGGGCGCGGCCCTCGGCATCTTCATCCGTCAGAGTTTGGCGGTTGTTCCCGCCAGCGATGCCCGGGCCAATCTTGGCCATCTCCATCAAAGAGTCCCAAAGACGATCAGGATCAATCCGCAAATTCTTGCCAAAAGACATCGATTTCCCCGCTTGTTGATTTCTTATTTGAAGTCAGCCTGAAAAACTTTGTCCGCTCGGTCAATAATTTTTTTTGACCGATCGTGCGGATTTTTGTTGGCATTGAACTATTCAGCGTCCATTTTATGAAGCCAAAACAAGATTGCACGAATTTTTGGCAGAGTATTGATGAACAAGCCGGAGCGCGGCCCTCAGGCCCGAAACAGAGAGGAAACACGCGAGCGTATCCTTGCTGCCGCGGAACGGGTCTTTGCGGAATACGGATTCGAAGGGGCTTCTCTCAGCCGGATCGCGGCCGAGGCCAATCTGCCCAAATCCAACATCGTCTATTACTTTGAGACCAAGAAGAAACTCTATCGTCTTGTGGTCGAGAATATCTTTAATGTCTGGCGCGAGGCTGCGGATGCGATCCAGCCGGACAATGATCCGGAACAGGCCTTGGGCGACTATATCGACACCAAGCTAGAGCTGGCGCGGCAACGCCCCTATGGCTCTAAGGTCTGGGCGAACGAGATCATCCAGCGCGCGCCGATTGTGCAGGATTATCTCGAAGGAGAGTTGCGCAGCTGGACCGATGATCGCATTCGGGTCATGAACCATTGGATCGCCGAAGGGCGAATCCGACCGATTAATCCGCGTAACCTTCTGTACGCCATTTGGGCGACCACACAGCATTACGCGGACTTCAAACACCAGATTCAGACGCTGAACGAAGACAAGGAATTGTCCGAAGCGCAGTGGCAAGACACCAAGCGCGCCGTGAAGGACATTCTGATCCAAGGTGTTGCCCTGCGGTCGGAATAAACCCAGTGCAGCTCCTTCAAAATATACTTTCTTAACAGTCAGTTGACCCAACCAGCCTTAATTAAAAAGGGCTTGGCAGGCCTTAGTCCTGCTGCCCCTTGAGGGCGAAACAATACATAAGCCTTAAACAAAATCTGGTTGGCAGAAACTGTGGTTTGCAATGCAATCCCTCCTGCGGCATTGTCCCGGCCATGGAATTTCTCGAGTTTGGGCATAACCCCTGGCTGGTCGCGATCTCGTTGATCGTTGCATTGATCGCAGGCGCGACAGGCTTGTCGCTAACAAAGGACCTGTCCAACAAGACACTGCCCCAGCGCAGACTGGCGGTAGCTTTGGCATCGGTCGCGTTGGGGGGCGGTATCTGGTCTATGCACTTTGTTGCAATGCTTGGGCTGCAACTGCCGATTCTGTTTTACTACGACGCCGCGATCACGCTTGTATCCGCGCTGATCGCGATTCTGATGGTGGCGCTGGCTCTGGTACTTCTGCATTTCACCGTGCGCACCAAGTCCGTGATTGTTCTGGCGGGGACGATTGTCGGCGCGGGAATTCTGGCGATGCACTATGTCGGTATGGCCGGCATGCAGCTGTGCCGTCCGGTCTATTCTGCCTTGGGAATTGTCGGCTCGTCTATTCTGGCGATCGCACTTTGTATCGTGGCCTTCTGGGTCGCCTATGGTGTGCGCTCTAACCGGACGATTATGGCTGGCACCGTCTTCTTTGGCGTCGCGGTCTTCGCGGTGCACTTTCTGGCGATGGCGGGGACTCAGTTCATTGCCTTGGACAATATCCGCGAATTCGGCCCCGTGATCAGCAATGAGGTCATGGCGATTGGCGTCATCCTGTCCAGCTTCGTGATCTTCGGCGCATTCCTTTGGGTGGGGACCACCTATCTGGTTCCGGCCGAAGACCTTGACCAAACCGCGCTGGCCTCCGAACCTCAACCCACGGCCAAGCCCGCACAGTCCGACCTGCGCATCCCGTGCGAGCGGGACGGCGGAAAAGTCTTCGTCGCGGCCAGTGACGTGGCTTTCGTGCGGGCCGACGGGCACTATACCCAAGTCTACACGATGACAGATCGCTACTTCTGCGTCTGGCCGATCACGCAGGCGGTGCAGCGGTTGATTCCAGCAGGATTCCTGAAAGTTCATCGCAGCTATATCGTGAACCCGAACAAGGTTGCCCGGTTTGAGCGCAGCAAGGACAAGGGCCAGTGCAATTTCGGCGTCGAAGGCCTTCCACCGGTTCCGGTCAGCCGCTCTCACCTGAAGGAAGCGGGCGCCGCCTTCGGCTAGACGCCCGCGCAATTCGTGCGACCTAAGGCGCATTTCGTGCAAATCAGTCGATATTCAAGGGAATCTTGAAGCCCTCCTTCGTGCGGGCGTTAAACCTCTCTGCAGCGAGAAGAAATTGCACAAGGGAGGAGAGGCAATGATTCCAGCGGCCTTTGAATACTATCGTCCAAAGGACATGGCGGGGGTTCTATCCGTATTGGTGGAACATGGTGATGATGCGCGCGTTTTGGCGGGCGGACACAGCCTTATACCGATGATGAAACTGCGTATGGCCGAGGTGCCACACCTGATCGATCTGCAAGACGTCGAAGGACTGCGTGGCATTTCGGTCGATGGCAACACCGTCCGTATCGGCGCGATGACCACGCAGAACGAGATCATCAATGATGACCAACTGGTCGCAGCGGCACCAATCATGCGCGAAGCTGCCCTGCAGATTGCAGACCCACAGGTCCGTTACATGGGCACAGTTGGTGGTAATGTCGCCAACGGGGACCCGGGCAACGACATGCCTGGCCTGATGCAGTGCCTTGATGCGACGTTCCATCTGGTCGGTCCCGATGGCGAACGCGAGGTCGCAGCACGCGACTTCTATGAAGCGGCCTATATGACGGATCGCGACGACGATGAGGTCCTGACTGCGGTCTCGTTCTCGTCGACCGTTGGCGGCTACGCCTATGAAAAGCAGAAGCGGAAGATCGGTGACTATGCCACCGCGGCTGCCGCTGTGCTTTTGGTGAAAGACGGGGACACCTGTACCTCTGCTTCGATCGCCATGACGAACCTGAGCGATACGCCGATCTATTCAGAAGCAGCCGGTGCTGCGCTGGTCGGCACATCCCTGGATGACGCGGCCGTCTCGGCTGCGATCGACGCCATGCTGGGCGACATCGACCCGACGCAAGACAACCGGGGTCCGATCGAATTCAAACGCCACGCGGCCTCGACCATCCTGCGCCGCGCGATCACCAATGCTTGGTCGCGGACCTGAGGGAGAACACAATGTCTAACAAGAAAGTTTTCAAACTTACCGTCAACGGCGAAGAACAGGAGTTTCTCGCAGAACCGCGTGAACTGCTGATCCACACCCTGCGCGAGCGTCTTGGCAAGACCGGCCCTCACATCGGGTGCGAAACCTCGCACTGCGGGGCCTGCACGGTCACTCTGAACGGCAAATCCGTGAAGTCCTGCACCGTGTTCGTGGCTCAGGCCGATGGCGCCGAGATCACCACGATCGAGGGCCTTGGAAACCCGGACAACCTGCATGTTCTGCAAGAGTCCTTCAAAGAGCATCACGGTCTTCAGTGCGGCTTTTGTACGCCGGGCATGATCACCCGTGCCTCTAAGCTGCTAGAAGAGAACCCCAACCCAACAGAGCAGGAAGTACGCTTTGGTATGGCTGGGAACATCTGCCGCTGCACCGGCTACCAGAACATCGTGAAATCCATCCTCGCCGCTGCGGCCGAGATGAATGCTGCAAAGGAGGCCGCAGAATGAACAAGGAACTTTCCCGCGAGGAACGCACCGACGCATTGGGCGGCATGGGCTGTAAGCGCAAGCGCGTAGAAGATGCCCGTTTCACCCAAGGCAAGGGCAACTATGTCGATGACATCAAGTTGCCGGGCATGCTGCACGGCGATTTCGTGCGCTCGCCCTATGCCCACGCGCGTGTTGTGTCGATCAACACCGACGCGGCCATGGCTCTGGATGGCGTGATCGCCGTTCTGACCGCCGCTGATCTGGCCCCGCTTGGATTGCACTGGATGCCCACGCTGGCAGGCGACAAGCAAATGGTCTTGGCTGACGGCAAAGTGCTGTTCCAAGGCCAAGAGGTCGCCTTTGTCGTCGCCAAAGACCGCTACATCGCAGCCGACGCGGTGGAACTGGTCGAGGTCGAGTACGAAGAACTGCCGGTTCTGACCGATCCGTTCGCCGCGCTGGAATCCGATGTGGTTCTGCGCGAAGATCTGGACCCGACCGCTGATGGCGCGCATGGCCCTCGCAAGCACCACAACCACATCTTCACTTGGGAAGTTGGCGAGAAAGACGCTACCGAACAGGTGCTGGATGAGGCCGACGTGGTCGCCGAAGAGATGGTCTATTACCACCGCACCCATCCCTGCCCGCTGGAAACCTGCGGCTGTGTGGCGTCGATGGACAAGGTCAACGGCAAGCTGACCCTGCACGGCACCTTCCAGGCACCGCACGCAATCCGGACCGTTGTCAGCCTGATCTCGGGGATTGAAGAGCACAACATCCGTGTGATCTCGCCCGATATCGGTGGTGGCTTCGGCAACAAGGTTGGCGCTTATCCGGGTTATGTCTGCTCGGTCGTCGCCTCGATTGTCACCGGGGTTCCGGTGAAATGGGTCGAGGATCGGATGGAAAACCTGATGACCACCGCCTTCGCCCGCGACTATTGGATGAAGGGCAAGATCAGCGCCACGAAAGAGGGCAAGATCACCGGCCTGTGGTGCCACACCACGGCGGACCACGGTGGCTTTGACGCCTGTGCTGACCCGACCAAATTCCCGGCGGGCTTCATGAACATCTGCACCGGCTCTTATGACATCCCGACTGCCTATCTGGCGGTGGATGGTGTCTACACCAACAAGGCGCCGGGTGGCGTGTCCTACCGTTGCTCGTTCCGGGTAACCGAGGCCGCGTATTTCATCGAGCGCATGATCGAGGTTCTGGCGATCGAGTTGAACATGGACGCGGCAGAGCTGCGCCGGATCAACTTCATCCGCAAAGACCAGTTCCCGTATCAGTCTGCATTGGGCTGGGAATATGACTCGGGCGACTACCATACCGCTTGGGACAAGGCCCTGAAGGCCGTGGACTATGACGGTCTGCGCGCCGAGCAGGCACAGCGGGTCGAGGACTTCAAAGCTGGCAAGACACGCAAGCTGATGGGGATCGGTCTGACGCATTTCACCGAAATCGTCGGCGCGGGCCCGGTCAAGAACTGCGATATTCTTGGCCTTGGCATGTTCGACAGCTGTGAAATCCGCATCCACCCGACCGGCTCTGCCATCGCGCGGCTTGGTACGATCTCTCAGGGTCAGGGTCACGCGACAACCTTCGCACAGATCCTTGCCACCGAGATTGGCCTGCCAGCCGACAGCATCACGATCGAGGAAGGCGACACTGACACCGCCCCTTACGGTCTGGGCACCTATGGCTCGCGCTCGACCCCGGTCGCCGGGGCGGCAACCGCCATGGCAGGTCGCAAAATCCGCGCCAAGGCGCAGATGATCGCGGCTTACCTGCTAGAGGTCCACGACGACGACGTCGAATTCGACGTGGATCGTTTTGTGGTCAAAGGCGCGCCTGAGAAGTTCAAGACGATGAAGGAAATCGCCTTCGCCGCCTACAATCAGGCAATCCCCGGCATCGAGCCCGGTCTGGAAGCGGTCAGCTACTATGATCCGCCCAACATGACCTACCCGTTCGGGGCCTATATCTGCGTCATGGATATCGACGTTGACACGGGCGAAACCGACATCCGCCGCTTCTATGCGCTGGATGACTGCGGAACCCGGATCAACCCGATGATCATCGAGGGTCAGGTTCACGGTGGTCTGACAGAGGCACTTGCCGTCGCCTTGGGTCAGGAAATCGCCTATGATGACATGGGCAACGTGAAGACCGGGACGTTGATGGACTTCTTCCTACCAACCGCGTGGGAAGTTCCAAATTACGAGACCGACCACACGGTCACCCCAAGCCCGCATCATCCGATCGGGGCCAAGGGTGTCGGCGAAAGCCCCCATGTTGGCGGTGTTCCGTGCTTCTCGAATGCGGTGAACGACGCGTTCCGCGCCTTTGGCCTGCGTCACACGCATATGCCCCACGATCACTGGCGGATCTGGAAGACCGCCAACGATCTGGGCCTGCACGGCTGATCACGCGGCGCGCGCAGGAGGTTTCCTGCGCGCGCCACGACTAACCCGAGGCACCAATGACCTGGAACGAATTACAAACGGATCTGGCGGCCCAGAACTATGTCGCCCCGGACGACCTTGCCGTTGCGCTGCATCTGGCATTGTCGCTAGAGCGCCCTTTGCTGCTGGAAGGGGCTGCTGGCGTCGGTAAAACCGAAGTCGCGCGCGTTCTGGCAGCGGCCCGCGACACCAAGCTGATCCGCCTTCAATGCTATGAAGGGCTGGACGCCGCTCAGGCGATCTATGAATGGAACTACCAGCGGCAATTGCTGGCGATCCGCGCCGCGTCCGAGGCTGGCGAGACCGGCAAAGCGGTCGAAGACCGTATCTTTTCTCGCGATTACCTGCTGGAACGCCCTCTACTGGCCGCGATCACACAATCGAAGCCCCCTGTCCTGCTGATCGACGAGATCGACCGGGCGGATGAAGAGTTCGAGGCCTTCCTTCTGGAAATCCTTGCAGACTATCAGATCACCATTCCCGAACTGGGCACGATCTCTGCCACCACGAAACCCATCGTGATCCTGACCTCGAACGGAACGCGCGACTTGTCAGACGCCCTGCGCCGGCGCTGCCTGTTTGCCTATGTCGACTACCCCGACCGCGAGACCGAACTGGCGATCCTGAACGCGCGTTGCGCCGGGATCGAAAGCACATTGGCCGCGCAGATCATCGGATTTGTCCAAAACCTACGTAAAGAAGAGCTGGAAAAAGTTCCCGGTATTGCCGAAACGCTTGATTTCGCAGCAGCCATCATGGGGCTGGGAATTGCCGATCTGACCGCTGATCCCGCGGCCCTGCAAGCCACGCTTACCACCCTTCTGAAAACTCAAAGCGACCGCGCTCATATCACGACCGAAGTAGCCCAGCGCATCGCGGGGAAGGCTGCATGACACGCGTCACCCGTTTCGCTGGCAGAGACCCCGGAGCCACCGCACGCATGGCCGGTTTTCTGTCCCACTTGCGCGAAAACGGGTGGCGCCTTGGGGTGCAAGAGACCGACGCGGCCCTGACCTCGCTGACCTTTGTCGAGGCCGCGAAACCAGAAGAGGCGCGACGCGCGCTCAAGGCCGTTTGCACCGGCTGCAAGGACGAAGCGCTGCGGTTTGATGCGCTTTTCGACAGCTATTGGATGGATGCCGGACGGGTTCGGCAGAAAGTGATCCCCAAACTCTCGGCTCCTCAAATAGGGGACGACAGCGTTCACTCTTCCCGCGATGCGATGGGACAGGATGGCAGCGGCGCTGGTCAGTCCACTGCGCCAGATGGCGGTCAGGGAGAGGCCGAAAGCGACGGCGAAGGTAAACTGATCGCGACCGAGGTCCGCAATCTGTCTCGTCGCGACCTGCGCGATCTGGTCCGCCCCGAAGAGATTGCCGAAGCCGAACAGGTCGCACGCCGCTTGGGTCAGGCCCTTCGGGATCGGCGCTCTCGCCGCCGGATCGCGGCGCGCTCTGGGGACCGGCTGCACTTTCGCAAAACCATTCGCAAAAGCCTGGCCACCGGGGGAGAGCCGATCCGGCTTGTGCAAAAGAAACGCCCCGATCGCAGTCGCAAGATCGTCGCCCTGTGTGACGTGTCCGGATCCATGAGCGTCTACGCGCAGGTCTTTCTGGCCTTTCTGGCCGGACTGATGCGCGGCGATCCGACTGCAGACGCCTACCTGTTTCACACCCGCCTTGTCCGCATCACCGAGGCGCTGCGCGACAAGGACGCGATGCGCGCGATAGGCCGGATGTCTTTGATGGCCGACGGGTTTGGCGGCGGATCCAAAATCGGGGAAAGCCTTGAACGCTTTGCCGATACATATGCGAAACGCTTCGTCGATGGGCGCTCGGTCGTTATGATCCTGTCGGATGGCTATGACACCTCGTCGCCGGAAACGCTGGACAAGGCGATGGCCAAACTGCGCAAACGCGGCTGCCGGATCATCTGGCTGAACCCGCTGAAGGGCTGGCGCGACTATGCGCCGGTTGCCGCAGGCATGGCCGCCGCCCTGCCCCATCTTGACCGGTTTGCAGCCGCAAATACGCTGGACGACCTTGCCGCGCTGGAGAAAGAGTTGGTCACACTATGACACCTGCTGAACTCATGCCCCCCGATCTGGCCGAAACGGCGCAGACCCTGCGCGACAGGGAAGAGCCCTTCGCCTTTGCCACCATCGTGCGCACCGCCGGAACGACTGCCGCCAAGCCCGGCGCCAAGGCGATCATCGGGGCCGATGGGAACTTCCTTCGCGGATTTCTGGGCGGCGGCTGCACCCGCGGTGCCGTCAAACGGGCCGCCCTCCTGGCCATCGAAAGCGGTGCGCCGCAGCTGATATCCGTCGCGCCGGAAGAGTTGCTGAGCGAACTCGGCGTCAGCCCGGGAACAGTGGTCGATGGCGTCACCTATTCGCGAAACGGATGCCCGTCGCGCGGAACGGTCGACATCTTTATCGAACCCTGCCTGCCCATGCCGCAGCTTGTCGTTCTGGGCCAATCCCCGGTGGCAGAGGCGCTGGCCCAACTGGCCCCGCAGTTCCATTGGTCGGTGGACCGCAGCGTCGATCCCGCCGCGTTGACAGCCAAGATGCGCGCCGTCGTCGTCGCGACCCAAGGCGCAGGCGATCTGGATGCGCTGCAGTCGGCCATGAAGACCGATACCTCTTATATCGCCTTCGTCGGCAGCCAGAAGAAATTCGCGGCCCTGTCGCAAAAACTCTCTGCGGCTGGGGCCTCTGACGAACAAATCGCTAAGGTCTCGGCCCCCGCTGGCCTGAACATCGGCGCCGTGACCCCCGAAGAAATTGCCCTTTCGATCCTGGGCGAGCTGATCCAGCTTCGCCGTCAAAAGATCGAACGCGGTACCGACACACCCCCAGAAGAAAGGACATCGTGATGCGCAAGCTTCTCACACGTCTGAAACGGCGCTACGGGCTGTCGTCCGAGCAGGCCGAAATTCTGGCCACAATCAAGTTTCCCTGTTGCTGAATATCGAAAGGAAGAGCCATGGAATTGGCAGATGAAATCCGGATCAACGCGCCCAAAGACGTTGTCTATGCGGCCCTGAACGACCCAGAGGTGCTGAAACAGTGCATCCCCGGATGCGAAGAGTTGATCAAGCATTCCGACACCCAGCTGGAAGCAAAAGTCGTGCTGAAGGTCGGCCCAGTCAAAGCAAAGTTCAGCGGCGACGTTGAACTGAACACCGAAGGCGCCCCGGACGCGTTTTCGCTGTCGGGCCAAGGCAACGGCGGTGCGGCTGGACACGCAAAAGGCGGCGCAGACGTTACCCTGACCGCTGATGGTGACGAAACCATCTTGCGCTACGAGGCGAAAGCCGTAATCGGCGGGAAACTTGCCCAGCTTGGCAGCCGCTTGATCCAAAGCACGGCCAAGAAACTGGCCGCGAAGTTCTTCAAGTCCTTCGCAACCGTGGTCTCTGAAGAAAGCGTCTCCTGACGCGCGACCGCCAATCTTACCCCATTAAGATCTGTCACGATGGCGCGCCCCGTTCGCGCCATCGTTTGTTTTTGTCGAACCTCTTTTGATATTCCGACCAGGGCGAAACCGGTACCTTCGCCACAGGCAACGCGTGATTTTGTCGACAAATCAAGCTCATATAGTAAGAAGGTAAGGAAGAGGAGTGCACGCTGGGTGGAAATCGTTCTTACAGTCGAGATGATGGTCGTCCTAGCCATACTGGGCGTCACGGTTCTGATGTTCATAACCGAGATCTTCCGAATAGATTTCTCTGCCCTCCTGATCATGATCGCACTTGGCGTTCTTTCGCAGGTGCCGGGTCTGGAAAATCTGGCCGACCCAACGCGTCTTTTCGAAGGTTTCAGCTCTAATGCGGTGATTTCCATCATCGCAGTGATGATCATTGGCGCCGGGTTGGATCGCACCGGTCTGATGAGTCAGGTCGCTGCGGTCATCCTGAAATACGGTGGCAAAACCGAAGCGCGGATCATACCCATCATCTCAGGTACAGTCGGCGTGATCTCCAGCTTCATGCAGAATGTCGGGGCCGCGGCCCTGTTTTTGCCCGTGGTCAGCCGCATCTCGACACGCACGGAATTGCCGCTCAGCCGCCTGCTGATGCCGATGGGTTTCTGCGCAATTCTGGGGGGCACCATAACCTTGGTGGGGTCCTCGCCCCTGATCCTGTTGAACGACCTGCTGATCACTTCGAACCAAATGTTGCCCGCAAGCGAGAAGATGCAGCCGTTTTCGCTGTTCTCGGTGACCCCGGTTGGGCTGAGCCTTGTTGCCACTGGTATTCTCTACTTCATGCTACTGGGGCGTTGGGTCCTGCCTGATCGCGGCACAAAGGATGAAGGCAGCAGCGGCCAGTCCGTTCGCGAATACCTCAAGAAGATCTATGGCTTGAAATCCGATCTGGTCGAGGTCGTGGTCCCCGAAGGCTCGCTTCTGCGGGGCCAGACTTTTGCCGATATCATGTTGGCCCATAACCTTTACATTGTTGGGTCCTACCATCGTGGCCAACGCTGGTTCACACCCCTCTTGTCCACCAAGGTCGAGGATCCCTGTCGGCTGGCCATCATGGGTCGACGGAAGGTGATCGAAGATATCGCCTTCGCCTATGGGCTTGAGGTCCTGCCAGAGCTCGACATCTTTGCCGAGGCCTATGCCCCAACCGTTGCCGGTGTTGCCGAAGTGGTTATTCCGCCCGACAGCGACCTGATCGGAAAATCTGCCCGCGATGTCTTGATGCGCAAGACCTACGGCCTTGGACTGCTGGCCATTCACCGCGGCGGCGAGACGTTAAGCCTTGTCGAGACCGAAGAACACGAGGCCACAAACATCAGCGCCGAGCCCCTTCGCGCTGGCGACACGCTTGTCGCCTTCACCGCATGGGACAGCTTGGCACGGCTGACCCGGGATCGCGACTTTGTGGTGGTGACCAGTGACTTCCCGATGGAAGAAATGCGCCCGAACAAAGTGCTTTGGGCGCTTTTGTTCTTCGCCCTGTCCGTTTCCCTGATCCTATTCACCGATCTCCGCCTGTCGCTTGCGCTTTTGGTCGGCGCGGGCGGCATGATCGCGACCAATGTTCTGCGCATCGACGAAGCCTATGAGGCGGTCAGCTGGCCAACGGTTTTCCTCCTGGCCAGCCTGATCCCGCTTGGACAGGCGGTTCAGAACACCGGAACGGCGGGATGGATCGCGCAAGAGATCCTCAACTTGCTGGATGGCTGGCCGATTTGGGGACTGCAAGCAGGCGTGGCGGTTCTGGCGACGGCCTTCACACTTGTGATGTCGAATGTTGGTGCCACGGTTCTTCTGGTGCCCTTGGCGGTGTCCATCGCCGTGGCCGCAGGCGGCGACCCGGCGGTCTTTGCGCTGACAGTGGCAATCTCCACCTCGAATTCCTTCCTGATACCGACGCATCAGGTGAATGCCCTTATCATGGGCCCAGCGGGCTATAAGGTGACGGATTTCGTCAAGAGCGGCGGCATCATGACCGTGCTGTTCCTGGTCGTTTCACTGACCATGATGAACATCGTTTTCTAAGCCCAGCGCCGCCAGAACCGCTGCTGCGCTTTGCAAATATGCGGTCTTCTTCTCCTCCGCCATTTTGTCCCACGTCCGATAGACCTGACCAAGCCGAGCGTTCCCGCGCAGCTTGTCCTCGTTGCGGACAAGAAAATCCCAATAAAGCGGGTTGAACGGGCACGCGTCTGGCCCTGTCTTCTGCTTGACGTCATAACGACAGCCTCCACAGTGATCCGACATCTTGTTGATGTAGTTCCCGCTAGCCGCATAGGGTTTAGACCCAAGCAACCCGCCATCCGCAAATTGGCTCATACCGATCACATTCGGCGCCTCGACCCACTCATAGGCATCCGCATAGACCGCAAGATACCATTCATGCACCTCATGCGGATCGACGCCAGCTAGCATCGCGAAGTTGCCCGTGACCATCAGGCGTTGGATATGATGGGCGTATGCTTCATCCCGGGTCTGCCCGATCGCGGCGGCCATGCAGGCCATATCCGTGTCGGCGGTCCAGTAGAACTCTGGCAGTGGACGGTCCGCGCCAAAGAAGTTCTCTGACGTGTAACCGGGCATCTTCAGCCAATAGATCCCGCGCACGAACTCGCGCCAGCCGATGATCTGGCGAATGTATCCTTCGACAGCATTCAACGGCGCATGGCCGTCATAATACGCCCGCTCGACCCGGCGACAGACCTCAAGAGGGCGCAGCAGCCCACAATTGATGTATTGGGCAAGGACCGAATGATAAAGGAAGCACTCCCCCTCTAACATCGCGTCCTGAAAGTCGCCGAACTGGGGCAAGGCGGTGCTGACGAAATGCTCCAAAGCCTCCAGCGCGCCCGCCCGCGTGACCGCGTACCAGAACGGGGTCAACTTGCCGAAATTGGTGCCAAAGCGGGTTTCCACCAAGTCCAGCACCTCTTGTGTGATCTCATCAGGTGCGGTGCGTTGCGGGCGCGGCATGAACAAGTCACTTTTGGCAGGCTTCCGGTTTTCAGCATCGAAATTCCATTTCCCGCCTTCCGGCTTGTTCCCCGCCATCAACAACCCGGTTTTCCGGCGCATCTCGCGGTAAAAATACTCCATCCGCAATTGCTTTCGGTCACTGGCCCAAGCTTGAAACTCTTCATGACTGGCAAGGAAGCGGTCATCGTCCAGCATCGTCAGCGAATAACCGGCGCCGACCGCCAAGCTTTGGAAGGCTGCCTTCAGGCGGTATTCCCCGGGCTCGGTCACGATGGCCCGCCCGGCCGAGCAATCCCTGCATGCGCGGTCGAGCTCCCCAACAAGTGAGCCAGAGTTCTGCGGATCATCCAGCCTGACATAACGAACCTTCCACCCCGCCGCTTCAAGCTGCTGCGCAAAGTGGCGCATCGCGGAAAACAGAAAGGCGATTTTCTTCTTGTGATGGGGCACATAGCTGGCCTCATCCGCGACCTCTGCCATCAGGATCAGGTCGGATGTCTTGTTCGCCTGCCGAAGTGAGCTCATGTCCAATGACAGTTGGTCTGCCAAAAGCAGAATGACCTTGGGGGTATGTGGTGCCGCTGAAATATCCATCAGTGGACAAGTAGCTGTCGCCAAAACGAATTCTAGGTGTCCCTGCCAGGAATTGCGGCTCTGGCTTGATGCCAGCCAGACAGCTTTGATGTTGTTTACTGGGCAGAAAACGAGAACGTAAAGGCCAACGACCTAGATCGTCCGACCTAAGAAATAGTCTTATTTACGATTTAAGAGAGAAATGGCGCGCCCAACAAGTGCCATTATTAGTTCCAAACTATTCCCATACCCCGCTCGAGCGATGAAGTGTGCGATGGGCAAGCGCTACCACCACTCTAACCCGCGTGACCTGCAAACCCGCAGACTGCAATCCAAGCGCGGAATTGCCGGGCCTAGCGCCCGCGTGATTGCTGAGCTTTTCTAAGGAGCCAAGCGAAATGGGTAAACTCTACCGGCATGGAAAAAGGGGGCTGAGCGTCATGTCCAGCTTCCCGAATGGCACAAGCATCTGAAGAATGGGTAACGATGAACATAGCCCGACGGCGCTCTATGTCGAAGTCAAGCGTCGCTATAAAGGTGGGAACAATGGCCAAATGTTTCTAAGCCACCGGGAAGCGGCAGTTTTACTTAACGTCGGGAGGTACACGGTTGGTCATGCGGATTCGGGCCCCTGTTCTCACTTGAGCCAGCGTCGTCTGACTAGTCCATTGCCAATTTCAGTCGGGCCACTCTCATAAGTTACGTGGGTGGGTTTGCTGCATCGACGGTCGTTTGGAAAATTCTGCAAACCAGCGCTGCAGTTTGGGGTGACTTTCGCGCCACTGATATTTGGGTATGCGGAATTCAAGATAAGATAATGCACACGCAGTGGCGATCAGCGCAGCGTCGACACCGCCGAACTCTGTTGCTTCGCGCTCCATTTGCTCCAACGAACTGCCAATCTTGTCCATCTGCCCTTGCAGCCATTCAGACCAGACGAGGTTCGGCGGCCGACTTGCTGTTTCGTACCGAATAAGAAGCGCCGCGTCTATTAGCCCCTCAGCAAGCGCCTCACGGCGTAGAACAGTCCAGAGGTCCGGTTCGTTAGGATAAAGTTTCGGCCCTTTATGTTGTGTGTCCAGCCAGCGGGTAATTACACGGCTGTCGTAAAGCGCGGACCCGTCCTCCAGAATGGCTGTGGGCACCTTGCCGGTCGGATTAAAGGAAACAATCGACTGATCTCGGTTGACAGGGCTTGGGGCGCAGGACAGCACTTCGATCGTTTGTCCGGTCTCCAGTGCGGCGACCATGACTTTCCGACCATAGGGCGAAGCGGGCGTGTGAAAAAGCTTCATTCAGGGCTCCTGAAAGTCTCAATCCGGAATGTAGCCGACGGGGCCGAACATGGGGCTTCAAGGGGCAATTTTTTGTTTCGGTTCATGAGTCACAACTATTGTCAACGTGTATCTAATTCGATTCGTCTGGGCATCCCGTAAAAGGGCAGCGAAACGATAAAAGCCGTGAACGAGTTTCGAATAGGGCAAAGTTAAAAATAGAGCCAACACGGTGCCAAGATGGACCGCCAGTAGCAGGCCAACTGCGCCTTTTCCGGTTGCGGCATAAAGAACCAGCCCCGCTAACCCTGCCAAGCCGAAGATCAGCACGAAAGCCATTTCTCCCCCTCTGACCCGGGCATTGCCCAGATATTTCTCGGCCCGGGTCTTGAGATAGGCAAGGGCGCCCGCGCCGAAGGTCAACAGAATTCCTCCCGGGACGCCGAGCAGCTTTGGCAACGAGACGAAATCGTAAGGCGCCTGCAGGTTGAACTGATAGTGCATGACAGTCCCCGATACCGTCGACATGAAACACAGGACGAAGCCCAAAAAAACCGCTTGGTGGGCATAGCGCCTTGCACCCGGCTTCCGCAGCCTCGATTGCGGCGCAAAGCGCCGCATTGCCACCGCCAACGACGGTGACGTCCCAAGTCGTTCGATCAAGTTTACACATCGGGTCACAGTGGTTGGTTGTTCAGTCCTGCCATGATGTTTCCGTTACACCATGCCGCCATTCGGCTGAACGATTTGGCCATGCACCCAAGAGGCGCGATCGGAAACCAAAAAGCGCACCACCTCGGCAACTTCCTCCGGCTGGCCGACCCGGTTGAACGGGCTGATCGCCGCAGACCGCTGGATCGCCGCCTCGTCCTTGCCAGAACGGAACAGATCGGTGTCTACAGGACCCGGTGCCACGCCATTGACGCGGATGCCGCGCGGGGCAAGTTCCTTCGACATTGAGCGCAGAAGGCATTCCACTGCCCCCTTGGTCGCTGAATAAGGACCAACTCCGGGGATGGCTACCCGCACCATCGAAGTGGTCAACCCGATGATCGTGCCGCCATCAGCCACCCGCGCTGCCGCTTCGTGCAACACATTGAAGGCACCGACGATATTGACCTCCACCAGATCGCGGAACCGCTCGAGAGGGAAATCCGCTATGGGTGCCGGCGGCACGTTGATGCCGGCATTGGCCACCACACAGGACACCTCTCCCGCTTTGTCGAACACTGCCGCTACCTGCGCGGGTTCGCGGATATCTGCCTGCACCGCGGTGACGCCCTCGGGCAGGTCCGACGGGGCACTACGGGTATAGGTCAGGGTCACGGCATAGCCGTCTTCGGAAAGTGCTTTCACGATGGCGGCGCCGATCCCGCGCGAGCCGCCGAAGACGATGGCTGATTTACTGGTCATGTCATTTTCCTTCTTATTCCATTGGTTGCATCACAGGTCCCGCTCAGGCGGTGAAGGTGATGATCCTGTCCTCAGTCATCTCATGCACCGCGTAATACGGTCCCTCGCGCCCGAACCCGCTATCCTTGGACCCACCATAGGGCATCAGGTCGACGCGCGAACTGGAGGTTTCGTTGATATGCACGCCACCCACTTCCAGTTTGCGCGCGAAACCAAAGGCGCGGTCCAGGCTGTTGGTGAACACGCCGGTTGCCAGCCCGAAGGGAGTAGAATTGACCCGTTCGATGGCTTCTTCCTCTGTTTCAAAGGGCTGCAGGCAGAGCACCGGGCCAAAGATTTCCTCGCTGCATACCTTCATCTCGGGCGTCACGTTGGTCAGCAGCGTCGGCGGCACCACCGCGCCTTCGCGCGGGCCGCCGACCAGCCGGGCCGCGCCCATTGCGATGGCCTCATCGATCCAGTCCGCAACCCGCTTGGCTTCATCTTCGTTGATCAGCGGGCCGGTATAGGTGTCGGGATTGGCGGGATCACCATAGGGCACCGCACGCACCCGCTCGGCCAACTTTTCCGCGGCTTCGTCGAAGCGCGACGCATGGATCAGCGCCATCTGCACCGAGGTGCAAACCTGCCCCGCCTTGCGATAGGACGCGCCGACGATCTTGGGCAGCGCGAGATTAAAATCTGCATCGTCGCAAACCACCGTGAATGCGATCGATCCCAGCTCCATCTGGGTGCGACGCAACCCTGCGGCCTGCTGGATCTTGCGCCCCACGCCGGTCGACCCGGTGAAAGCGATAAACCGCACCCGTTCGTCTTCGATTGCCGCCTGTGCAATCGCGCCGCCTCCCAAAAGGACCGACAGGAAGCCCGCGGGCATACCCGCCTCGATCAGGATCTCGGCCAGCTTGACGGTGGTCATAGGCGTGGCGCTGGACGGCTTGGCAATCACAGCGTTTCCAGCGGCGAAAGCCGGGGCAAGCTTGTGCGCCACAGTGTTGAGCGGTGAATTGAACGGGGTGATGGCCAGAACCACACCCAGGGGAACGCGCATGGTAAAGGCCACCCGCCCGTCCTGTCCCGGCGCACCTGAAAGCGGCACCACCTCGCCGCGCAGACGGCGGGCTTCTTCCGCCGACAGTTTCATCGTCTGAATACAGCGCGATACTTCGCCGTGCGCATCGTTCGCTGTGAAACCAGATTCCGCCTGCACAACCCTTGCGACCTCTTCGGCCTTTTCCTCGATGATCCGCGCCGCGCGGTCGAGGATCGCGCCGCGTTCATAGGGAGACGGAGCGCCTGCTTTGAACGCCGCATGCGCGGCGTCGATCATCGCTGCGACCTGTTGCGGGGTGGCGCCGCGCGCCTCGGCAATGGGTTCCAGCCGGAATTTATCGAGAACGACGGATTTCCCCCCCTCGCCTTCGATCCATCTCCCCCCAGATAGCAAGGTGAGACCATTCTGCAAGAGCCCCTTCGTAGTCATCGCCTGTACATCCATCGCAAAACAATCCTTCTCTTTTTCAGAGCCACAGAATTTCTTTTCGGTAGTCAAGGTCATGCAGCAGGTCTGCCGCCTCTCCTTCATGGAACACGGCACCGTGTTCCATCGCGTAGATCCTGTCGGAAAGCGCCAGCACGAGATCGAGGTTGTGTTCCACTATCAGCACCGGCACTTCGGACCTGAGCTTGTCGAGAACTCGAAATAGGTCCTCGATCACCGCGGGTGCCAGCCCTTCGAAGGGTTCGTCCAGCAGCAGCAGTTTCACATCCGCCGAAAGCGCGCGGGCAATGGCCAGCATCTGCTGTTCGCCGCCCGATAGGAAATCGGCATGGCTGGTGATCCGTTCCTTCAGACGCGGGAAGAACTCGAAAATCCGTTCCTCGGTCCAATAGGTACCACCCTGCCCCGTCGGACGGGCCAGACGGCCCAGTTCGAGGTTGTCGCGCACGGTCATGCCGGAAAAAAGCCCGCGCCCCTGCGGCACGTAACCGATCCCGGCCCGCGCAATATCGGGCGCTGACATGCCGACCAATTCGACACCGTCGAACTGCGCCGACCCGTCGCGCGGCGTAACAAGGCCCGAGATCGATTTCATAAAGGTCGATTTTCCGGCCCCGTTGCGGCCCAGAAGCGCCACGATTTCACCTTCTCGGATTTCCAGCGCCGCACCGTTCAGGATGTGGCTCTTACCGTAATAGGTGTGCAGGTTTTCGACCTTAAGAACGGTTTTACCATCACCCTCCGCCTTGGCGCGGCGACCTTCCACCGCCGGGGTGCCAGTACCCGTATAGATTTCCTGAACCTTCTGGTCATTGCGGATTGTTTCCGGTTTGCCCTCCAGCAGGACCGCGCCATCGTTCATCACGGTGACCGTGTCCGAGAAGCCGAGGATCCGGTCGATGTCGTGTTCGACGATCAGCACCGGGACATGTTCGGCCACCGACTTGATTAGGTTCGACACCCGTTCGCGTTCCGCCGCCGCCAGACCGGCCAGCGGTTCGTCCAACAGCAGCATCTTGGGACCCGTGGCCAATGCGATGCCCAGATCGACCAGACGTTGGCCACCATAGGACAGGTCTGCGCCGAGCGTCGCTTCGATCCCTTCCAGCCCGAGGAACCGAATTAGCTCGGCGGTTTCGGAATTGATATCGTCAAAACTGTCGATATCCCGCCAGAAATTATACCGAGAACCGTGCTTGGCCTGAACTGACAGGCGCAGGTTTTCTTCGATCGAAATTCCGTCGAAGACGCTGGTGATCTGGAATGACCGTGCCAGTCCCGACTGGGCGATCTGGGCGGGGGACAGCGACTGAATTTCTTCGCCCATCAGTTTAACTGTCCCGCCGCTCGGGGTGTACTTGCCCGAAATCAGGTTGAAGAAGGTGGTTTTGCCTGCGCCGTTCGGACCGATCAGCGCGTGGATTTCGCCACGCGACACTTTCAGGTCCGCGTCGCGCACCGCCTGGATGCCGCCGAAATTCTTCGACACGCTGGTGGCTTCCAGCACGGTGCCGATATCCAGAGCTTCAGGGCGCAGACGTTCGGGCAGTTCCAGACCTTCATAGATCTTGCGGTTGGACATCGCCGCGCCTTCTTCGGGCGGCGGGTTCAGCTTGCGGCGAATCTTGTCAACAATGCCGATGATGCCGCCGGGCAGGTACATAACGAAGGCGACAAAGATCAGCCCGAACCAGAATAGCCAGTCCGACGTCATCCCCGACAGAACTTCGCGGAACAGCACGAAGAACAGAACGCCCACAGCCGGACCGAGGATCGACCCATGCATGCCGCCGATGACCACCATGGCCAGAATTTCACCGGAAAATTCAATCGCCGTGCTTTCTGCGGTCACGATGTAGTGTTGGAACCCGGCAAGGATACCGCCTAGGCCGGTGACCATCGCCGACAGGGTGAAGACGCCCAGTTTGTAGCGGTTGACGTCATAGCCCTGGAATTCGGCGCGTTCTTGGTTTTCGCGGATCGCCACCAAAACGTGGCCAAAGGGGGACCGCACAACGCGGACGAGGAAGTACAAAACCCCCATTCCGATGGCCGCGACGAAATAGTAGTAGGTCAGGTTGTTGGACAGATCGATCGGCAGCAAGGTCGACCGGTCGAACCCGCCCAGCCCGTCTTCGCCGCCCGTGACGGCCGTCCAGCGGAAAGCGATGGAGAAGGTCAGCGCCGACAAGGCCAGCGTCATCAGCGCGAAATAGACCCCCCGCCGGCGCAGCATCAGCGCACCGATGCAGAAGGCCAGCACGCCCACGAGGATCACGCCGAACAGGATCGGCAGGATGATCTGCCCGTGGAAGATATGTTTCTGCGACAGCGCTGCGGCATAGGCCGCAATGCCAAACCAGGCCGCGTGGCCGAAGGACACAAGGCCCGTGTAGCCGATCATCAAGTTAAGACCGAGAGCAGCCAGCATCAGGACGACGATCTGGGTCGCGGTCGACGCGGTCTGGCCGAAAAGCGGCATTATGAAGGGCAGCGCCAGCAAAAAAAGACCCGAGGTCAGCAGGATTTGAAGCTTGTTTTTCATCGATCAGCTCTCGAATTTTTCAATCGACTCGCCCAGCAGACCGCGCGGGCGCAGCAGTAGGACAAGGAACATCAGCACGTACATCGACGCCTCAGAGGCGGCGGGAACGAAATGCACGGTCGCGCCGCGCACGACGCCCACCAGCAATGCCGCAGCGACAACGCCCCAGAAGCTGCCCAATCCACCAATGATGACGACGACAAAGGCGATAGTCAGGATTTCCGACCCCATCGCCGGGTGAACCGTGGTGATCGGCGCGAACATCGCGCCACCTAGCGCGGCCAAACCGACGCCCAGCATCACCACGGCGGTCATGTAGGGCTGCAGCCGGATGCCAAGCGCCGCGACCATGTCGGGGTTTTGAATACCGGCGCGAACGACGCGTCCGAAGGAGGTCTTGTTGAGCAGTATCCAGATCCCGGCCAGCACGACCGCGATGACAACCAGCATCAACAGGCGGTATTTCGAAAAGATCATGTCGCCGACAAAGATCGGGCCGCGGATCGCCTGCGGCAGTGAGGCGGGAAGCGGCGCCGCGCCCCAGATCATCCGGATCGCCTGTTCCATCACCAGAGCCAGGCCGAAGGTCACCAGCAGGCTGAGGATCGGGTCTTCACGATAGAACTGGCGCAGCACGAAACGTTCGAAGGCGATGCCGATGAACGCGACGATGATAGGCGAAATCACCACTGCGGCGCCAAAGCCCAGCGTGTCCACCATTTGTACGAAGAAATAGGCACCCAATGCGTAGAAAGCGCCGTGTGAAAGGTTCACGATACCGCCGACGCTGAAGATCAGCGACAGTCCAAGCGCAATAAGCAGGTAATAGCCGCCAAGAACGAGGCCGTTCACGACCTGTTCAAACAGAAATACGATTTCCATGTCGATATACCGTCAGATGAGTGTCGCGGCCGGACATTCCGGCCGCGCTTTATTGTTATTGCCTCACAGCGTGCATTCGCTGCCCGACGGGAAGATCGCTTCGAGCGGCTGACCTTCGCCAGGAACGGCAGGACCGAGGTCCAACATGTTTAGCACGTCGTCATAACTCCCGTCCGGCTTCATCGAGAAGGAGAACGCTTCCTGGATCAGCTGATGATCGTCGGCTCGGAAATAGCCCTTGCGGTGCTTCATCAGGTCGAATTCAGCCCCGGATTCGAGGTATTCGATCAGCGCCGGGGTTTCGGCAGTGCCGGTTTCGGCGATGGCCTGAGCGACGATCTTGACCGCGTTGTAGGAAATCCACGAATGGTTTTCCGGGGTCTGGCCGTCATAGGCCGCCCGGAACCGTTCGACATAGCCGCGGGTGGCGTCGGTATCGACGGTGTCCAGCCACGGGGTCGGCCAGGTGCCCGACAGGTTGCCGACACCTGCAGCCCATGCATCCGCAGTGTTCAGGTTGAACCCGATCATCGGGAAGGGTGCACCGAATTCGGCATATTGCTTGACGAAGTTGGTGACCTGATTCCCGGCCAGGTTCAGTGCAAGAACGTCCGGCTTGGCCTGACGGATCTTCAGGATAAACGAACTAAAGTCGGTCACATCGGTGGCGACCAGTTCATCCCCGATCAGCTCGGCATTGTTGGCGTCGAAGAAGTTCTTCGCGGCCTTCAGCAGGTCGTGACCGAACACGTAGTCGGCGGTCAGCGTGAAGAATTTCTTGCCGTCGACCATGCCCTGGTTCTTCATCGCGGTGCCGACCGCGTTGACCATAACCGTGTTCGGAATATCGGTGCAGAACATGTAGGGCGAACACCGTCCACCGCGCAGGACGTCCGAACGCGGCCCCACCGCCATAAACAGTTTCTCGTTGCGGGTGGCAACTTCGGAAATCGCCAGCGCAGTGGCAGAACTGATTTCACCCAGAATCAGATCCACGCCGTCGCGTTCCAGCATCCGTTGCGCCTTGGTGGCGCCGTTTTCGGGGTTGATCGAATCCTCGCTCATCATTTCGATCATGCGGCCGTTGACACCGCCAGCGGCATTGATTTCCGCCGCCGCAAGCTGTGCGCCCTTAGACGCGAAAACACCCAGTGTCCCCAGGAATCCGGTCATTGGCGTCAGGTTGCCGATGCGGATCGGGCCGGTCTGCGCACGCACGAGCGCGGGTGCCCCGATCATCGTCGCAGCTGCAGCCCCGGCGCTGAGTTTCAGTGCCGAACGGCGCGACATTCCGCCGTTCACGCCGGAAGTGTATTTATTTTTCTGGAATTTCATATCATCCTCCCTTGCCAGAGGCCTTCAAGCGGCCTCATGCACGCAGAAATTAACAAGCGGCTGAAATCTGGAAAAATACCGATTATTAAACGGGGCATAAGGTGGACTTATAGCACGCTCGGGCGCTATGGTTTCGCATGGATATCAGGCAACTACGCTACTACGTTCGCATCGTCGAAGAGGGAAGCTTATCAAAAGCGTCCCATATGCTTCATGTTGCCCAACCGGCGCTGAGCCAGCAATTGGCCAAGCTTGAAGAAGAGGTTGGAAAGCCACTTCTAGTACGGTCTTCCAAAGGGGTGACACCAAATGAGGCGGGCCAGGCCCTGTATCATCACGCTCGGTTGATTTTGCGTCAAATCGACCAAGCGATGACCATCGCTCGGTCAGAAGACGGCAATATCAACGGGGTTGTATCGATAGGGCTGCCCGCGACAACGGTAGCGGCAATCGGTCTGGAGCTTGTCCGGCGCGTGCGCGAGCGTTTTCCCAAGGTCTCGATCAACGTTGTCGAAGCCATGAGCGGCCATCTTGAACATCTCATTCGACAAAACCAGTTGGACCTTGCCGTACTTTTTTCACGCGACTTAGCGTCGGACCTGGCGATTGAACCGTTGCTGGTCGAAGAGCTGTTCCTGATCTTGGCCGATGACAGTGATCACCTGCCTGGGCGCAAGACGGTCACCATGGCCGAAGCGGCGGAACTGCCGCTGATCCTACCTACATCGACACATGGGTTGCGTCGCCGGATTGAGGTCGAATTCGAAGCCCGCGCGCTAAGCCCGAAAGTAGTAGCCGAGATCGATTCCCTGTCGTTGGTGATGCGCAGCGTCAACGACCATATCGGTGCGACGATTAAACCGATGGGGGCGATCCTGCAGGAAAACGACCGAGGCCACAAATTTCGCTGTCTGCGGTTCGAAGATGCAAAGCTGCGCCGGTCGAACTATCTGTATTCACTGCCACCGGAATCTCTGAGTTCAGCGGCGACCGTGGTCGCTGGTGAATTGCGCACCGTGGTGGATGAACTGGTCGCGGGCGCTGGCGTCGAAGGGTTCTTCCCCCGCCCCGGAGAAGCCGCCGCCGAGCAAACAGCCCCGGCGACGGAACCGGCCGAATAATCAGCCGTCGGTCACCGGCGTAGTGACCACGATGAAAGTCAGGTCGCCCAGACCGCTGTTCTGGATCGAATGCCAGGTGCCCGGCGCAATGAAGATCACGTCGTTCTTGCGTACAACACGGGTTTCATCGCCGATTTCCATCAATCCTTCGCCATCGAGGATGTGGTAAACTTGTTCCTGCACCTCGTGCACGTGGCGTTCGACGTAGGCCATCGGCTGATAGGTCGAAATCCGGTAGTCCATCAGCTGCGATCCGGTCGTTTCGGGTGCGACCAGCGCCTTGGATAGCGCCGAACCGAAATGGCCGGGATATTGCTGCCAGGGTTCTTCGGCGATGTTGCGGATGACGCTTTTGCGTTCGGTCATGACTTATTCTCCTTTTCTCAGGGGCACCACGGCTTGCCGTAAACGGGTTCCTTGGGCTGCAGCGGCGGCAGTTCCCAGCTGCCGGTCGCGGGCGGACGCACGTCAGCATCGACATGCACGTCGATCAGCGCGGGGCGCCTGTTGGCGATCGCAGTTTCCAAGGCCTGGCCGAAATCTTCGCTTCGGGTGACAGTGTAGCCATCAACTCCCGAAGCGCGCGCCCAGGCGGCGAAATCGGGGTTGTAGGGTTCCTTGTTTTTACCGTGGTAGAAGGCGGTGCCGTATTCGCGACCTTGGAAGTACCCGTATTGCAGGTCGCGGATCGCGCCCCAAGCGAAGTTGTTCCAGACGACCCAGACCACCGGCAGGTTATATTCCACAGCGGTGCACAACACATGCGGCACCATGGTGAAACCACCATCGCCGCAGACCGACACGCAGACCCGGTCAGGCGCGGCCAGCTGGGCCCCCATGATCGCGGAGGGGCCGAAGCCCATGCCTGAATAGCCCCAGGTGTTCAGCATCGATTGCGGCCGGCGCGCTTTCCAAAACTGCATGTACCAGTTGTGATGCACACCGGAATCGAGCGACAGGATCGCGTTTTCGGGCAGGACCTTCTGACAATCTGCGACCACGCGTTCGGGACGGATCGGCTTGGTGTGCATCTCGAAACCGGGGGCCACGAAGCGTTCCCATTCCGCACGCCAGCCTGCGATTTCGCCGAGCCATCCCTGACGGGACGCACCACTGGCGCCGCGCCGGTCCAGCTCCGCCAGCAATTGACGCAGGAACGCCTTGGCATCGGCCAGGATCGGCAGGTCCGGCGGATAGTTCCGGCCCAGTTCTCCGTGGTCGAGATCGACATGCACCAGCTTTGTCTGTGGGAAATTCCACGAATAGCCCGGCTTCCACGACGAGGCCGAGCGGTCATCGAACCGTGCGCCGATGGCCAGCACCAGGTCGGCATGACGCCCGGCCTGATTGGCCTGATACGCGCCGTTGCGACCGATGAAACCGAGGCTCAGCGGGTCTTCCATGTCGATGCAGCCCATGCCGTTGGGCGAGGAAATCACCGGCACGTTCATCTTATGCGCCAGCGCGGTCAGTTCTTCGCCCGCTTCCGACAGGGTCACGCCGTGGCCGATGAACAGCACAGGGCGTTCCGATGCGACCAGCCAATCGGCGACCTGTTGCACGTCATCCATGCTGGCGCCACTGCGGCGCTGACCAAAGGCGCTGCCGGTGGGTTCGTCGGCGACTTCCGCTTCTTCCTGGAAGAGGTTGTAGGGGATATCGAGGTTGACCGGACCGGGCCGCCCGGTGGTCATGGTCTGCGCCGCCTGGCGCATCGCCAGTGGCAGCATTTCCACCCGGGTCGGTTGGAAGCTGCGTTTCACCACCGGCTTGATCACGTTGTTAAAATCAGCGTGGTGATGCATGTACAGTTCCTGGAACGGACCGCGGTTGAACTGCTGCGTCGGCACGTTGGCGGTGATCGAATAGACCGCGGAACTGTCGGTCTGAGCCACCGCAAGCGCCATGATCTGGTTCGCAGATCCCGGTCCCGTCGATGTCAGCGTCGCCGCCGGTTTGTGCGACACGCGGAAGAACCCGTCGGCCATATGCACTGCGGTCTGTTCGTGGCGGGGCGACACCAGCTTGAGTTCATCGCGCCGTTCATTCATGCAATCAAGCAGGCCAACATTGCCATGCCCGCAAATGCCGAACACGTGGTCGATCCCTTCCTTGATAAGCGTATCGGTGATGATCTCACCGCCCTTTTTCATGGCCATTTTCTGCTACTCCCCTCATCAGGTCATGTTTCGGCCAGCGGCGTGTCGCGCCGCGATCCAGCCAAATGTCATCGCTTGGGCAAGCTGTCCGCCCGCACCAGGATATTCGCCGGCGAATGCCGACTGCATGTCGTTGCCGCAGACATAAAGCCCAGGCAAAACCTCTCCGTCTTCCTTCAGTACCCGCGCCTGCGTGTCTGCGGCTAGCCCCCGGCTGGTCCCCAGCGGGGTGGGTTCTAGACGCACCGCATAGTATGGCCCCTCTTCCAACGTCCCAAGGCAGGGATTGGGCCCATGCCCGGCATCGCCGCCCGCACGGTCATAGATCGTTTCACCGCGCCCGAAATCTTCGTCCCTGCCGGTGGCGGCGAAGGCGTTGAACCGCGCGACGGTCTGCACCAGCGCTTCGGCGGGCAGGCCGATCTTTCCGGCCAGCCCGGCCAGCGTCGCGGCTTCGGTCAAGTACCCGTTGCGGATATAGCGGCGCAGGCTGGGTGTACGCGGACGGATCAGCCCCAGCCCGTAACGCGCGATGAACCCCCGCGAGCAGATCATCCAGCACGGCACCGCCTGTTCCGCCTCGTACATGGCGCGGACGAATTGGTGATAGGACTCCGCTTCGTTGGTAAAGCGCCGCCCATTTTGATCGACGCACAGCGATCCGGGTTTGGCACGGTCCAGAACGATATGCGGATAAACAGCGGTAGACCCGTCGGCACGCCGCATGATCGAGCTGGGAAACCACTGCGCATTATCGCACCCTGAAGGTCCAAGCGTCGCGCCCGCATCGAGCCCCAACTCGATACTACGCCCGATGCAGCCCGGCGCGGCGGGGGTGTGTTCGGCTACGGGCGTGGGCAGTTCGCGGGCGCGCCAGTCCGGGCTGGCCGGATATCCGCCGCCTGCCAGCACGACGCCACGGGTGGCCATGATCCGCTGCCCGGTAGACAGTTCGACCCCTATAATTCGCCCATTCTCGGAAATCAGCCGACTAGTTTCGACCCCGGAAAACAGCCTGACCCCAGCATCCCGCGCCGCCTTCATCAGCCGCGCGACCAGGGCATTGCCCAGCACTAGCCGCGTCCCGCGTCGCCCCTTAAGGCGGTCCAGCAGGAAACGCATGGTCAGGCGCAGCCCCAGCAGTGCGGCCGAAAGCGACCGGTCGGCGCGCAGCAACTTCGCCGCCTCGGCCCGGGTCACCATCATGCCACCGAACACCATCAGTTCCGGCAATGGGGGTGCCAGCCGGGCGAAATCATCGCCCAGTTCGCGCCCGTCGAAGGGCGCGGGTTCCAGCGACCGCCATCCGGGTGCTGCGCCAGGCTTGTCCTGCCGGTAATCGGGGGCGGTGGGAAAGGGACGGAACCCGATCCCAGCGCGGTCTTCCAGGTCGGACTGCATCAAGGGCGCGGCGTCCAAAAACTTGCGCCAAATCTCTTCCGGCCCCTTCCCGTCGATCAACTCGGAGAGATAGCGTTCGGCATGGATCCGGTCGGCATCCGCATCCGCGATCATCCGGTTGCCCGGCACCCAAACCGTGCCCGAAGACCGCGCCGAAGTGCCGCCGAAAACCAGCATATGTTCCAGCACCACGCAGGACAGCCCTTCCAGCGCTCCGGTCAGCGCCGCAGTCAGACCGCCCGCACCACTACCAATAACCACTAGGTCGACAGTGTCGGGCAGCGGGTGCGAAGATGCCGGATATGCGGCATTGTTATTCAACATTCGCCCTCCGACGCCGCCGCGTGTTTCCACGATCCCGGTTGTCAGAGGTCACGAAGTAATCCGGCACGACATTTTCCGACCGACTGACGAAAGACACAACGGGAATACCGCGCGCCTTGGCTTCGTTCAGCGTGTCGTCCAACGCGCTCGAATATGCCCATGCCACCCGCCGAGCTCCGATGCGCGCGCCTTCAAAAGCGGGATTATTGCCGTTTTTGGTCAGGCAGGCGCTGGTTTTCTGCGTTCCCGATAAGGGCATGGCTGTACTCGTTTGAACCCGGTCCGATACCGAACGCATTCACCATAGATGAAGCCACCGAATGACCGCAAAAACGGAATTTCAATAACGCTATAAGAAAGCGTTATATCCACTCGTCTATCATTGAGCCTGCATCGGTGGTGTCGGACAAATTCGAACCCGTCTCTACTGGAATAGTGAAGCTGTCCCTTATGCTGTGTCGAGTTTACGCCTCTCGGCCAGTGCCGCGGTTCGGTTCAGCTTGAAATTATCGCGTGAGTAGAATTGGCGTTCCTGATTGAAGTGGTTGAAAACGGAAGAGTGGACGGCGGTGAATTTCTGCAAACTTCGCGTCGACGGAACCTTTGCATGGCTCGTTCTAGTCGTCGAAATGGAAATGGACCACTTAGATGGGCTGATTACCTAGCCCGGTGAAGATCTGTCGCAGCAACTACTTCTCCGAACGAGACCTAAAATATATAAGCCAATACTAAGGCTCATTGGGGATGATTTGAAGCTCGTGAGACCTTTTAGCCTACCGCCCGCAGGTATGTCAGTGCGGTGTTGGAAGGGTTCCCATTGATACCGCTCTCGAAAAATAGGAGTGACACGCTTTGAGCGGGTACACTCGCTGTGAAAGCCTGGTGGAAGCCAAATTTTCTCGGCGCCCGAGCTATATTTCTAAGGTTTTGAGAGAAATGGCGCGCTGGGGAGGATTCGAACCCCCGACCCCTTGATTCGTAGTCAAGTACTCTATCCAGCTGAGCTACCAGCGCGCGAGGCCCTCCATGTATCCGGGGGGTTCGGGGGTTGCAAGAGGGGATTTGAAGTTTTTTTGCTTTGCAGCGATTAAATTGCGTCCAGCCCTTTTGGCAGCGTGATCTGGAAGCGGGTTCCGGCCTCGTCGCTTTGCAAAAGATCCAAACGACCGCCGTGACCACGGACCAGTTCGGCGGCAATCGCCAGCCCCAGACCTGAACCACCTTTGCGAACACCGCCCTGAAACGGGGTGAACAGGTTCTCTCGAGCTTTGGGCGGCAGGCCGGGTCCGGTATCGGTGACGGTGATCATCCATGACGCGGCATCCTCGCCTGCACTGATCGTCACCGATCCTTCCTTGCCCGATGCCTCGATCGCCTGACGGGCATTGCGGGTCAGGTTCGACAGCACGCGGTGGATTTGCTCGACATCCGCGCGCAGGGTCAGACCATTTGGAACATCTGCCAGCAGTTGGACCTTGCCGTCGCGCACGGCCAGCCGCTCTCCGTCCAGCACGTCATCCACCAGTTCGCACAAGGCAACCTGGCTGAGGCGTGGCGCGGGTTCTTCGGCCTTACCGAAAGCCAGTGTGGATTCGCACAGGTTCACCGCGCGCCCGATCGAGTTCACCATCTTCGGGGCCACACGCGCCACCAGCGGGTCGTCGCTGCCTTCGATGCGGTCGGCGAACAACTGCGCCGAGGTCAGGATATTGCGCAGGTCATGGCTGATCTTGGCGACCGCGCCACCAACCTGTGCCAGTCGATCCTTCTGGCGCAGGGCCGAGGTCAGCTCGGTCTCCATCCCGTACAAGGCTTCTTCGGCTTCGCGTAACTCTTTAACGCGCGAGGTCGGCGTGATGATCCGGCGCGCATCTTCCGGCGCCGAGGCATAGTTTTGCATCGCGCCCACAACGCCACGGATCGGCCCCACCAGAAGCCGCTGCACCGCAAAGAACAACAAGCTGGCCGTGATACCAGAGATCACGGCGGACAGGACAAGAATGTTCAGCCCGTATTCGATCATGGCAGTCCGCAGCGGGCCGCTGTTCATCGTCACCTCGATCTGCTCACCGGCACCGCGCAAGGGCGTGCCGATCACACGGATGACCCATTCCTCTTTTGTCAGCAGGCATTCCATCGCATCCCGGATCAACGTAAAGGCCGACGCGTCGCGTAGGTCGTACACCGCCCTCACCTCTTTCGGCACGGGCGAGGACAGCACCAGCTGGCTCATCTCGTCGCGACGCAGGATGACGTTATAGACGCCGGCGTTCAGCAACAGCTCTGCCTCGACCGCTTCGTCAATCATGTCGGGCGAGGCCAGCACCGCAAGCGAGGCGATCTGGGCCCGTTCCAGACGCGCCATCAGGAAATCCTCGCGGAAGCGCGCGATGGACGGGACAAAGATGAACACCTCGGCCAGCATCACGAATGCGACCGTCAGCATCAGGAATCGACCTGACAGGGTGTTCAGCACGTTCTGCCCTCCAACTAAACTGCTCTTACGGCAGGGTTTTCTGCACGAAGCCTACAATACGCTTCACCAGACTGCTATCAAATAGCTTGGGCGAGAAATACGCCCCAGCGGCCCGCTTGTTCACTTCCATCAGGGTCGGATACGGCACGACGGTGTTCGATATCGCGCTCATCTTCAGACCGTTGGCAATCGCCATCGCCCACATCGAAATCAGCTCTCCGGCCTGCGCCCCCACGATAGAGGCCCCCACAGGGCGCCCCTTGACCACCATCACCTTGATCAGACCCTTGGTCTGACCCGTGGCAATCGCCCTGTCGTTGCCCGCATAGTCAAACCGGGCCACGGTCAGCCTGTCGCCATGCGCCTCGCGTGCCTGCGCCTCGGTCAGGCCGACCTGCGTGATTTCGGGGTCGGTATAGGTGACCCACGGAATATGATCGGTGCGCTGTTTCGACGGCATCCCCAGCAGGATCGAGCGGATCACAACCCCTGCATGATAGCCCGCCACATGGGTGAACTGCAGCCCACCCGCCACGTCGCCAATAGCATACACTTTCTTGTTCGAAGACCGCAGGTCCTGCCCCACCTTGATGCCCGTCCGGTCATGATCGACCCCGGCCGCATCAAGGTTCAGCTTGTTGATATTCACCTTGCGACCAACCGCCAACAACAGGTGGCTCCCCTGCGTGACAGATCCGTCCTTGGAATGAACCCTGATGTCGCCAGCTGTACCAGAGACACTGTCGACCATATGGTCCTCTAGAATCTCGACCCCTTCGGCGCGCAGGTTTTCCAGCGCGATAGCAGCCAGTTCCGGGTCGTCCTTGCCAAGGGCCTTCAGACCCTCCAGCACGGTGACCTTGCTGCCCAGACGTCGGTGCGCCTGTGCCATCTCCAGCCCAATGGGTCCGCCACCGATAACGATCAGATGGTCGGGACGCTCGCGCAGGTCAAAAATCGTTTCATTCGTCTCAAAAGGAACCACATCTAGACCGGGGATCGGCGGCACAAAGGGCGACGACCCGGTCGCAACCACGAAGCGGCGCGCCTGAATGATCGTGTCGCCTGCCTGCAATTCTGTCGGTGAGACAAAGCTGCCGTACTCCTGAATGACCTTCACACCCAGCCCCTCGAACCGCTCGACACTGTCGTGGGGTTCAATGGTGGCTATTGTGTGCGCCACGTGATCCTTAGCCACGGCATAATCCACCTGCGGGGTGACCGGCGTCACGCCAAAGGCGCGTCCGGTTTCCATCGCATGGGCCTTATGCGCCGCCGCCAGCAGCGCCTTCGAGGGCACACACCCATAGTTCAGACAGTCCCCGCCCATCTTGTGGCCTTCGACCAGCACCACGTCAGCGCCCATCTGCACGGCCCCGGCCGCCAAGGACAGCCCTCCAGAACCTCCACCAATAATACAGAGGTCCGTTTTAACCCGGTTCGTCATGGATCAGATTCCCTTCTTACCGGTCACAGACTTGATCAGCATCGGCAGCGCGGCAAGCGCACATAGACCAAGAATGGGCAAAAGGATGTGGGGCTCGAAGATAACCCCAAGATTCGGGGTCTCTCCTTGGGCAAAAACCTCGCCCAGCCCTGCCCCGACAGAAGTATAGACCACCGCCCCCGGGATAATGCCAACAAAGGTCGAGATTACATAGCGGCGCAACGGCACCTCTAGAAAGGCAGGCAGCAGGTTCGCCACGAAGAAAGGCACCACCGGCACCAACCGCATCAGGAACAGCATCGACCACTGGTTCTCGTCGATCCCATCCTTGATCGCTTTGATCTTCCCGTCAGAGCTTTCAAGCTTGGCCCCCAGATAGTCGCCCAGCCCCCAACGCGCGGCCAGAAAGATGCCCGTGGCCCCGACGGTGGCGCCAATCACGTTGAAAAGGGCCCCCGGGAAGGTCGCGAACAGAAAGCCGCCCGTCAGGGTCAGAATCGTCGCCCCGGGCAGCGAAAAGGCCACGGCCAACGCATAGATCAGGACAAAGGCCGCGACCGACAGCCCATAGTTGGCGTCCCGAAAGGCAATCAGCGCCTCGCGGTTAGCGGCCAGCGCCTGAAACGACAGATGATCCCGCAACGCGATGATTCCAATGACCGTCACCGCAGCAAACAGCGCCAGCGGCAATAGGTGCGTGCTTTTCTTCTGATCTTGGGTGGGCTGGTCCGTCATCATGTCGCTTTCATCTTCCCGCTTGGGCTCATTGCGCTTAAGATGCGGTGTTCGGGCGGTTTGCAACAGCCCCCTCACGCTGCGTTGATCTCGGGTGATCCGAAAGGTGCGTTTTTGGTCCGTATGTTACGAAAGCGCGGCCTGACCGAAACTTTTCCCCCGAAATTGTTGCAGAAACCGCCGCGGATCAATTGACAGGGCGGCGCGGACCCCCTAAAGGACGGGCTTCGAACATATCGGCCTTCGAATCCGTTCCGCGGGTTTGGGCCAGAAGACTGGAGCCAACGCGATGAAACGCACTTATCAACCGAGCAACCTGGTTCGCAAGCGCCGCCACGGCTTCCGTGCGCGCATGGCAACCAAAGCCGGCCGCAAAATCCTGAACGCACGCCGCGCACGTGGCCGCAAGTCGCTGAGCGCATAAGCGCCAGCTACAGGTTAGCGACATGACACCGCCGGAGGCGACCGCAGAAGGGAAGGTATCCCGGACCGCGGCACCGCGTCCGGCGGTTTCGCTTGTTCAAATGACAAAACGGTCGCAATTCCTTGCGGCCGCCAAGGCCCGCCGTCAGGCGACCAAAGGCTTCATCCTGCAAGCCCGCAAACGCCCCGAAGGCGACGCCCCGGACGAGATTCGCATCGGCTTTACCTGTTCCAAGAAGGTCGGCAACGCCGTGGCCCGCAACCGTGCCAAACGCCGCCTGCGTGAAATCGCCCGCGCCATCCTGCCCGAAATGGGCCGCCCGGGCTGGGACTATGTCCTGATCGGCCGCGCGACCGAAACCGCCCAGCGCCCGTTCGAAACCCTGCAGGGCGATCTGAAATACGCGCTGAAGAAGGTGCACGCATGACATTTCTTGCGCGCCTCTTCGCCCTGCCCGTCAAAGCCTATCGGATCGTGTTTTCCCCGTGGGTCGGCCACAACTGCCGCTATCAGCCCACCTGCTCTGCCTATGCGCTGGACGCCTTGGAAAAACATGGCGCGATCAAGGGCGGCTGGCTGACCCTACTCCGGATCGGCCGCTGCCACCCTTGGGGCGGCACAGGCTATGACCCAGTGCCCGGCTCTGACCCGGCCGACGAAAAAGACGGCGACCTCTGACGCAGATCAAAGTGCGGCACCGCCGGACCTGCAACACTTCCCCCATGTCTTTGCGAAACAAGAAACGAGAACTCCACGGAGTCGTCGGCGCCTTGGGTGTCGTGGTCGCCCTGTTCGGATTTGTCGGCGGAGTGATCAGCGTCCCGATCACCATTGCCCTGACGTTCAGCGTCTGGATTCTGGGTGCCGTACTGGTCGACCTTTACTGCGCGCCGCCCGACGACTGATCCGCAACCGCCCTCCCGGACGCCTTGACCAAGATCAACGTCAAACAGCCCGCCAAGCGCCATACTGCTCACAGTTTGTCAGACCGAATTAAGGGAGGATCGGAATGACTGTGATGATTGCATATGGCTCGATCGAGGGCCAAACCGGCAAAATTGCGCGTTATGTCGACAAGCTTGTCAAAGCCGCAGGGTTCGAAACCCAACTAATCGACACGGCCGACCCGATGGTTGCCGCGCCACTGGACAAGGCGAGCCACGTCATCCTTGCCGCCCCCGTGCACGAGCGTCGCCACCCCAAACCGTTCGAGGTGTTTGTCGAGGCGCAACGCAAGGACCTTGCCGCCCCCAAGACGCTGGTGCTGTCGGTCAGCCTGAAAGCCGCGTTTGAAGATGGGCAGGAAGAGGCGCAAGACTACCTGACCGAAATGCTGATGCGTACCGACTTCGAACCCGACGAAACCCTACTGGTCGCAGGGGCCGTCCGCCCCGAGGCCTATGGCTATTTCGAAACCGAAGTTGTCCGCCACGTCGTTCTGCGCGACCAACAGGTCGACCCCAGCGATGGCGTGCGGGAATTTACGGATTGGGACGCGCTGAAAGACAAGGTGACTGCCTTTTTGAAAGAGTAAACAGACGTACAAAAGGCAACAAAAGCCGCCTTTAAAATACCGGGCTTCCAACCCGCGCCTCCCACAGAACTGAAACCGGCCAAGCCTGCCCGATCAGGGCATCTGGCTCGGCCCAAAGGGAGGGCAAAGGTTATGAAACAGAAACCCCATTGGGTAACGCTGCCAAAGCGGATCGCAGCATTCTCTTTAGCAATGCTGCTTTCCGCCTGTATTTTTTCAGTCGAACCCGTTCTGGATGAAACCAACAGCGTGGCAGGAAAGGACTCGACTGAATTTCAAGCATTCCTAGAGGCCTGGCGCCTTGTATACAGCGAAGCAGACGGATCGTTGATGGAGGGCTTCGTGTTCGAGGCCAACGGAGACTTTGTGGAGGCCGAAGCCTTTCGTGTAACGCCACTTTCCGACACCAGCCTACTCGTCCAACAGCAACTTGAACCTCCTTTGGATAACCAACTTGCCCCTCAAAAAGGTGAATGCATAGCCGACCACTGTTTCATCTATTACACGGTTAAACTGACCGAGCCTTGGTGGCCAAGTTATTGTATTGGTGACTCGGATGAAGAGTTCACGGAACCGCTCGTTGCAATCGCAGCACAACACGGTGTCACCTTGACCATAATAAACGACGGTGAGAAAACGAGCCGCGACTACGGGATTTCAGGGCCAAAGGAAAACCTTCTGCCTTACCTACTGGCTCAGTTCGCAGACGGCCCGATGATCTGCACCGACGACCACGGCAAAACCCCGCTGCACGAAGCTTATCTCTTCGACGATGTTCCGGGGCGGATTACAGAGTTGGTCGAATTGGGTGCTGCCCCAAACGCACGAATGGGTGGCGAAGGGTGCGAGGGTAGCACACCTCTCCACGAGATCGTCGATTCAGGGATAAGCTTCGAAACCATTTCAGAGCTTGTCTCGGTAGGTGCAGACCTGAACGCAACAATGTGCGATGGCCAGTCCCCCCTCCATCTTGCCGCTGCGTCTGGACTAAGCCCCTACATAATTGAAGCATTTTTGGATTTAGGAGCGGACGGGGGTCTAAAAACGAAAGACGGAAAAACACCGTTCGAACTTATGCCCCCGCCCAGCGCAGACGACCCAGCTTCAAGTAGCACTGAATACAAGAAAGCCTACAAGCGGCTTGAACAGGCTCAGAACGACTAACACTCAAAGACAGGAATGGTCTGGAACCAGACCAGTGCTCACATGCAGGAGTTTATGAGGCGAGAAGCGAGTTCTAGCATTCTTGATAAGTAAGCAACTGCATTGATGGGACGGGCCGCCTGCGTAGCTCACAAAGCCTCCACCGGCCCTGCTACGCGAACTAAAACCGGTCAAAATCGGACCATTCTGGCATTTTGGTCAACCTTAAGGGAAGGCAACCGACATGAAACAGAAACCCTATTGGATCACGCTGCCAAAGCGGATCGCCGCATTCTCTTTAGCAATGCTGCTTTCCGCCTGCATTTATTCGGTCGATCCCGTTCTGGATGAAACCAACAGCACGGCGGGAAAGGATTCAGCAGAATATAAAGCCTTCCTAGACGCATGGTACCTTGTCTATAGCGAAGCAGACGGGACCCTGTCGTCCGAGGGGACATTTTTCGTGGACGACGATGGAACTTTCGTAGATTTCAAGTACATACGCGTAACGGCACTTGGCGAAAACAACTTACTGGTTCAGCAACGGGAACAGCGACAAAGCGATTGCGTGGAAGACCACTGTTTCCTCTACTATTCGGTGCAATTACCAGAGCCTTGGTGGCCGAGTTATTGCCTTGCCAAACATGACGAAGAATTCCAAGAAGCGATGATCTCATTCGCCTCGAGCCACGGGGTTACCTTAGTCGTGTTAGAAGGAGGCAATCTGTACGGGATCTCCGGACCGAAGGAAAACTTTCTACCTTACCTTAAGGCACAATTTTCTCGCGGTCCGATGTTCTGCAATAACGAGCAAGGCAGGACTCCATTGCACGAAGCCGAAATCTTCGAAGATGTCCCGGGGCGAATTACCAAGTTGGTCGAAATGGGTGCTGATCCAAACGCACGAATGGTCTACGAAGGATGCGAAGGTGTCACGCCACTACACGTGTTAGCCTCTTCTAGTTTAGACTCCGAAACGATCGAAGAACTTGTCTCAACGGGTGCAGACGTCAACGCGACAATGTGTGATGGCTGGACCCCGCTCCATCTTGCTGCTTCGAGCCCGGACCCGCAGATAATCGAAACATTTTTAGACTTAGGGGCAGATGGAAGCCTCAGAACGAAAGATGGAAAAACACCGTTCGAACTTATGCCCCCGCCGAGCGCAGACGACCCATTTCCAAATAGCCCTGAATACGAGAAAGCCTACACGAAAGCCTACAAGCGGCTTGAACAGGCTCAGAAAAAATAGCCGCCAACGGGGGTTGCGCAGTATATGCAAATGCGGCGATCACAGCCTTCAAATAGCATTTCAATATGCATACCCATCTTAATATGAAGGTTTAAATCATCCTGAAGCCCGCTGATGACCCGGATGTCCTATCCAGGGCGACAGGCACCCGGATATCAAAGGACAACGCGGCTTCAGGATGACACATGCCCAAAAAGCAGGGGGCCTTTGGGCATGCTGGGCTTTACGGCAACAGGACCTTGTCGATGACGTGGATCACGCCGTTGGTCGCAATGATATCGGCCGCCGTGACGTTGGCGTCATTGACGCGCACGGCTGCGCCGTACTTTCCGCCGGTGCCATCAACGCGGACGGTGTCGCCCTGTACGGTCGCCACATCCAGACGCTGCCCCACAACCTGATCCGAGGTCACGTTGCCCGGCACCACATGGTACGTCAGGATTGAAACCAGCTGATCTTTGTTTTCGGGCAAGAGCAGGCTGTCAACAGTGCCAGCGGGCAGCGCCGCGAAGGCCGCATTGGTGGGTGCGAAGACGGTGAACGGGCCATCGCCCTTCAGCGTGTCGACCAGCCCAGCCGCCGACACGGCCGCAACAAGGGTCGAGAAATCAGGGTTAGAGGCCGCGATATCGACGATATCATCGCCATCTTCCATCTGGGCACAGGCGCTCACGGTTGCGGCCAGACCAAGGGCCATTACGGATTTCAAAACAGTCCGACGTTTCATGATAACTCCCATTTAAAATTTGGTTTGAACCAGCTCGTTCCCCGCGCTGGTTTGAAAGAGTTACGAAACGGTTGGGCTGCCGGATCACTCTGAGGTCGGTCAAAAGGTCATATGCAACTCATATGCAGGTCATATGTAGCTCATATCCTTGGTTTCGGACGTTGAGGCGAACAGAGCTTAACGCGCCGCACGGCCCTTGCCTGAAAGGCGCAACGGGGGTAAAGCCCGCCCATGCTCGATGAAAACGACGATATCCATCCGCTCTTTGCAGGCGCGCCCTCGACCACGCAGTTCAAGAAACTGCGCAAACGGATCGTGCGCTATACCCGCGAAGCGATCGAGCAATACGGCATGATTGAACGCGATGCCCGCTGGCTGGTTTGCCTGTCGGGCGGCAAAGACAGCTATACCCTGCTGGCAGTGTTGTACGAACTGAAATGGCGCGGGCTTCTGCCGGTCGACCTGCTGGCGTGCAACCTTGATCAGGGCCAGCCGAATTTCCCGGCGACGGTTCTGCCGAAGTTCCTTGAAGAGATGGGCGTTCCGCACCGGATCGAATATCAGGACACCTATTCCATCGTCAAAGACAAGGTGCCCCAAGGGCGCACCTATTGCGCGCTGTGTTCGCGCCTAAGACGTGGAAATCTTTACAGAATTGCACGTGAAGAAGGCTGTTCCGCCGTGGTGCTGGGTCACCATCGCGACGACATTCTGGAAACCTTCTTCATGAACCTCTTCCACGGCGGGCGGCTGGCGACGATGCCGCCGAAACTGGTCAACGAAGAGGGCGACCTGTTCGTCTATCGCCCCCTCGCCCATGTCGCGGAAGAGGATTGCGAAAAGTTCGCCAAGTCGATGAATTACCCGATCATTCCCTGCGATCTTTGTGGCTCGCAGGACGGGTTGCAGCGCCAGCAGGTGAAGCAGATTCTGGACGGGTGGGAAAAGAACTCTCCGGGCCGTCGTCAGGTGATGTTCCGCGCGCTGATGAATGCGCGCCCCTCGCACCTTCTGGACCCGAAACTCTTCGACTTCGCGGGGCTAGAACGGAAAGAGAACACAATTTTAGATAAAAAGCCGGATATTCCCCTGATCCGTTAACCCTCTGACCAGAATCAGCCGCTACCGTCCAAAGCGTTACCTGCTTAAAGGACGATTACATGCCCCGGCCTTTGCCATCAGATGCGACCCCGTTTTTAAAGTTTTTTTCCGTCGTTTTCGGCCTGCCTCAGGCCCTTGCCCTGATCCCCATCGTTGTTCTCTCTGCCTATTGGCTTGGGGGGGAAGGTGCGCTGATCGCCACAACACTCTTGGTGCCGTTGGTGATCGGGATGGGCCAGTTTCTGGCGAATGGTGCCCGACGATATCGGCGCCACAGTATTGATGGCATCACGGGCCTGCCCCTTAGGACCTCTGCCATAGACGCTTTGGATGACGCGCTCTCGGGCGAGGAAAATGTCGGAAAAACAACGTCTTGCATTGCTCTAACCCTTGAAGGGCTCAGCGATTTGTCTGGGCGCCATGGCTCTCCCGCGGCGGACAAGGCTATCAAGCTTGTCGGGGAAAGACTGTCGGCCGCGCTGCGGGATAATGACACGCTTGTCCGCTTGGGCGGTGCGGGGTTTGCCGTTGCACTGGCCCCTCTTCACCGGGCGGATCTCGAATCCCTTCTGCAAATCTGCGCGCGCCTTCAGGACACAGTGAGAGAGCCCATTCCTGTTGACGCAAGCGCCGCCTACCTCAGTTGCTCGGTAGGGTTCTGCCTGCCTCACCGCAGTCCTGCGCAAACCGGGGACGCCATGTTGGCCGCCGCCGAAACCGCCATGCGAGAAGCTCAGGCCAACGGCCCCGGCGCAATCCGCGCCTTTTCCAGCGAAATGCAAACCGCTGTTCGGAAACGCCACAATTTGGAAGACGAGGTCGCGCGGGCCCTAGAGCAAGGGGAGATTCGACCATGGTTTCAGCCGCAAATTTCGACTGATACTGGAAAGATCACGGGACTTGAGGCCTTGGCCCGTTGGCCGCATATCGACTACGGTATGATCCCTCCCAGTGATTTTCTGCCAGCCATCGAACAAGCTGGACTCTCAACGCGTTTGACCGAAGAAATTTTGCGCAAATCCTTCTGGGCACTACGTGGCTGGGACGATGCGGGCCTGTCGGTTCCCACTGTGGGCGTCAATTTTTCCAGCGAGGAGCTGAACAACCCTAAACTTCTCGACCACATCAAATGGGAGCTGGATCGGTTTGATCTGGCCCCGGAACGGTTAACGATCGAAGTTCTTGAAACAGTGGTCTCCGACAACAATTCTGACATGATCAGCCGCAATATTTCGGCTCTTTCGGACCTTGGCTGCAAGATTGATCTGGATGACTTCGGAACCGGCCATGCCTCTATCGCCTCGATTCGCCGCTTTGCCATCAATCGACTTAAAATCGACCGTTCTTTCGTTTCAAGGCTGGATCAGGACCGTGAGCAACAGAACATGATTGCGGCCATTTTGACCATGTCAGAACGACTTGGGCTGGAGACTTTGGCAGAAGGTGTCGAAACCCATGGAGAGCACACTATGCTGGCGCAATTGGGCTGTGCTCACGTTCAGGGATTTGGGATCGCACGCCCCATGCCCTTTGACGAAGCCACGAAATGGATTCGCGAACATGAAGCAAATCTTGAACAAACAGCCTGCATCGGGCGTCAGGCGGTCTGATCTGGCGTAAAACAGGCGAAAACCGCTTGACCTCTTAGCGCTGAGTCTGTTGAACCACCGTGACCTTCTTTCATGGACCGGTGGCAAGCGCGATGAACAACGAAGACAACAAGAACCTAATCCTCGCGACGGTTCTAAGTGGCCTGGTGATCTTGGTTTGGATGGTGTTCTTTCCACCACAAGAGCAGGTCGTTGATCCCAATGCAACAGAGGCGTCCGGTGAGAGCTTGTTGCCCCCCGTCGCAACTGAGGCACCCGTCACGCCTTTGGCAACCGCAACCCCAACGGCCCCTTCTACGCCATCTGAAGGCCCTGCGCCTCGAGTGAAAATCGACACCCCGCGTCTTGGCGGATCGATCTCTTTGCAAGGCGGCCGGATCGATGACCTCGTTCTGCGCGGCTACAAGGAAGACCTTAGCGACGACAGCCCGAACGTTACACTGCTGCGCCCCGAAGGCCAGGTCGGCGCATATTACTCGGTCTTCGGATGGGTCCCCGGTGGCGATCTGGGCTTTGAGGACGTTCCCGGTCCTAACACGGTTTGGCAACAGGTCGGCGAAGGCAGCCTGAGCCCGGAAACACCTGTTGTGCTGGCATGGAGCAACACCAAAGGCCAGACATTTAATCGCACCTACAGCGTCGACGAGGACTTCCTGTTCACTGTCGAGCAGACCGTCGAAAACACTTCAGGCGCTGATATCCGTCTTGCGCCCTATTCCGAAATCGTCCGGGTTGGCGAGCCGACTGACCTGAAGGGCTTCTTCGTCATTCAAGAAGGCCCCATTCGCCAGACAGGCGAAGAGATGAATGAATTCAGTTACGACGACCTGACCGATCTGGACAGCGATCCCCTGTGGGGCGCGTCTACAGAGGTGGTCGAGGTTCAGCAAAACGGTTGGATCGGCTTCACAGATCACTATTGGATGACAACGCTGATCCCTGCGAAAGATCAGCCGTTCTCGTCCGTCCTGCGGTATGAAGCCGGCGGCGACCGCTATAAGACCATTGCACGTCTTGGCACGGTTTCCGTTGCTTCGGGTTCTCAGCAATCTGTTTCGACCCAACTTTTCGCCGGTGCGAAGGAATGGGAAACCATTCGCAACTATGAAAAAGAGGACGGCATCTACAGGTTCGTCGACAGCATTGACTGGGGCTGGTTCTTCTTCCTGACCAAGCCGATCTTCTCTGTTCTGCACAAACTGAACGAACTGATCGGCAACATGGGCTGGTCGATCATTGCTCTGACCCTTCTGATCAAGGGCATCCTGTTCCCACTGGCTTATAAGTCCTACGTCTCGATGGCGAAGATGAAAGAGCTTCAGCCGCAGATGGAGAAGCTGAAGGAAAAAGCGGGCGACGACCGTCAAAAACTGCAGCAGTCCATGATGGAGTTGTACAAGAAGGAAAAGGTAAACCCGGCCTCGGGCTGCCTGCCGATCCTCTTGCAGATCCCGATCTTCTTCTCGCTCTACAAGGTGATCTTTGTCACCATCGAGCTTCGCCACGCGCCTTGGATTGGTTGGATCAAAGACCTTTCCGCGCCTGACCCCAGCTCGATCCTGAACCTGTTCGGCCTGCTGCCGTGGTCGACACCGGAACCCAGCTCGATCTTCTTTATCGTTTCGCTAGGCATCCTTCCGATCCTGCTTGGTATCTCGATGTGGCTTCAGCAAAAGCTGAACCCGGCGCCCACCGACCCGACGCAAAAAATGATCTTCGCCTGGATGCCATGGGTATTCATGTTCATGCTGGGCAGCTTTGCCTCGGGTCTGGTCGTGTACTGGATCGCGAACAACGTGATCACCTTCACGCAGCAGTATCTGATCATGCGCAGCCAAGGGTATAAACCCGACGTGCTTGGCAACATTTTCTCGGGCTTCAAGCGCGGTTCCAAGGACAAGGGATGACAACTCTGGCCCAAATCTGGCGCCACCCCGTCAAAGGGGTGGGGGCAGAGCGGCTGGAAAAGGTCACATTGGCCGAGAACCGGCCGCTTCCGTTTGACCGGGCATGGGCGATCCTTACGGGTGAAGCTGAAGACACGGGTGCATGGCAGCGCTGTGTGAACTTTGCGCGGGGCTGTTATGGTCCTGAACTTATGGCTGTGACCTCTGCAACGGACCAAGATCGCCTGACATTTTCGCACCCTAAGCTGCCCGATCTCTCTATTGCTCCTGCGACCGAAGGCGACAAGCTGGTGGAATGGATCACCCCGATCTACCCGCCAGAGCGCCCTGCCCCGCACACGCTGGTCAACGCCCCGGCCGAAGGCATGGCAGATGCAAGCTTCGCTTCGGTGTCGATCTTGGGCATGGCATCTTTGGACGCGCTAGGTGAGAGGCTGCAGGCCCAAATGGATCCGCGCCGTTTCCGCGGCAACCTTTGGCTTGCGGGTCTTGCTCCCTTCGCGGAGCTGGACATGGTCGGTGAGACTGTCCGCATCGGAACTGCCGAACTTGAAATTCGCGAACGGATCGAGCGGTGCCGCGCGACAGAGGCTAACCCCGATACCGGCATCCGTGACGCCAACACGCTCCAAGCCTTGCGCCAGGGCTGGGGACACGTGGACTTTGGCGTGAAAGCCGTTGTAACTAAGGGCGGCACAATCCAAAAAGGCGATAAGGTCGAGGTCCTGTCATGATGCTACCCTTCCCCCTAGCTGAAGAACCCGATGAGGCCACGCGCGAGAAAGGTCGCAAGCTTTTCGCGGGCGATACCGACTTCCTCAAAGGGGTTGTCGCGATGTCAGGCCTACCACCGGCTGATCGGTTGGAGGTCTGCTTTGCCGGACGCTCAAACGTTGGTAAATCCAGCCTGATTAACGCGCTGACCGGCCGCAAAGGCCTTGCCCGTGCGTCGAACACGCCCGGCCGCACCCAAGAGATCAACTATTTCACCTGCGGACCCGAGCTGTTTCTCGTCGACTTGCCCGGCTATGGCTTTGCCGAAGCCCCTGTCGCCGTGGTCGAAAAATGGCAGCGCCTGTTGAAGTCCTATCTGCAAGGCCGCCAAACCCTGCGCCGTGCCTTCGTGCTGATCGACCACCGTCACGGTGTAAAAAAGGTCGACGAAGAGATTATGACCCTTCTCGATCAAGCCGCTGTGACCTTTCAGGTAGTCCTGACAAAGGAAGACAAGGTCAAACCCAAGGACCGAGAAAAGATTTTGCAGCAGGTGCGTAAGGCCCTGTCGACCCACCCCGCGGCCTATCCGGAACTGATCGTCACCTCCTCTGATAAGGGTGATGGCATCCCGACCCTGCGCGCCACGATCGCCACGCTGGAATAACCAGCGTCGCTGGCAATTGATCCCTTCCCCAAAGGGGAAGGTCAGGATGGGGGTCATGGTATCTCTTGCCGCGACAGCGGCACCGGTTTACCAAGGGCGTCCAGAGGACGTTAGAATGAAGAAGCAAGCCATGAACCGCGATTGGATCGCCACCGCCCGGACCCTGTCCGAGGCGCTTCCTTACCTACAACGCTATGACGGCGCCGTCGTCGTCATCAAGCTAGGCGGACACGCCATGGGAAGCGACGAGGCGATGGAAAGCTTTGCCCGCGATATCGTCCTGATGCAGCAGGTCGGCTTGAACCCGGTGATCGTCCATGGCGGCGGCCCGATGATCAATGAGATGCTTGATCAGCTCAATATCAAATCCGAGTTTGTGAACGGCAAACGCGTGACCGACGAGGCCACCGTCCGCGTCGTTGAAATGGTGCTTTCAGGTACCGTGAACAAGCGGATCGTTCAGGCGATCAACGATCAGGGCGGCAAGGCTGTAGGTCTGTCCGGTAAGGACGCCAAGCTGATCACCTGCACTCAGACAAACCCTGATCTTGGCTTTGTGGGAACGCCCGACGAGGTCAACCCTGCCGTCCTGCGCCAGTTGTTTGAAGCCGAGATGATCCCCGTTGTGGCCCCTCTTGGTGCTGGCCGCAACGGAGAGACCTTCAATATCAACGGCGACACCGCTGCAGGTGCTGTAGCAGCCGCGCTGAAAGCTGATCGCCTGCTTCTGCTGACCGATGTAGCCGGCGTCAAGAATGCAGATGGTGAGGTAATTACCGAACTGACCGTTGATCATATTGAGCAGCTGACCGAAGAGGGCGTGATCGCGGGCGGCATGATCCCGAAGACCGAAACCGCGGTTCAGGCGATCAAGGGCGGTGTCCGCGCTGCTGTGATCCTTGATGGTCGTGCGCCTAACGCCTGCCTGCTGGAGCTCTTTACCGCGCATGGTGCGGGCAGCATCATCCGCGCGAACTAACGACCCAAGCGGCACTCAACTTCGCACTGCGATCCTGCTTCAAAATGCTTCTACCCGGTTTGGCATCGCTTTTCTTGCCGAACAACTAAGGGCTGTGGCAGGGTATTCCCATTGTTACCCAATTGGATTCCCGCGCTATGGCCCTGACGCTAATTCTGACCCGACATGCCAAGTCCAGCTGGTCGGATTTGGGCTTAAGCGACCATGATCGCCCCTTAAACAAACGGGGCCGGAAATCGGCAGAGGCGCTAGGTGCTTGGCTAAAGGAGCAGGGATACCTTCCAACAGAGGTTATCAGCTCGTCCGCCCGTCGCACGATTGAGACTTGGGAAGGCATGTCGACGTCATTGCCTGACGGGGTGCTGATCCGACGTGAACCGCGCCTGTATCACGCCAATGCCCATACGATGCTGGACTGCCTTCAGGGCGCAGCGTCAGAGGTCGTATTGATGCTGGGCCACAATCCGGGCATCGCGGAATTTGCCGAGAAGATCGTCGTAGATCGCCCTGATCATGACCGCTTCTGGGACTACCCCACCGGGGCCACTCTGATCGCACAATTTGACGGTGATGACTGGTCGCAGATCCGCTTTGGTCAAGCCAAAGCAATCGATTTCACCGTCCCGCGCGAATTGATCCCTGCCCAATAAAAAACCCCGGCGCTTTGGCCGGGGTTCTTCGTGATTTCAGTGGTCTTAGTGACCAAGGATCTGGCTTAGGAACAGCTTGGTCCGTTCGGACTTCGGATTGTTGAAGAACTCTTCCGGTTCGTTCTGTTCCACAATCTGGCCTTGGTCCATGAAGATCACGCGGTTCGCAACCTGACGGGCAAAGCCCATCTCGTGGGTCACGCAGAGCATGGTCATGCCCTCTTCCGCGAGCTCGATCATGGTGTCCAGCACCTCTTTGATCATCTCTGGGTCAAGCGCCGAGGTCGGTTCGTCAAACAACATGATCCGCGGCTTCATGCACAGCGAGCGTGCAATCGCCACACGCTGCTGCTGACCGCCCGAAAGTTGGCCGGGGTACTTGTTGGCCTGATCGGGGATCTTCACCTTCTCAAGGAAGTGCATCGCTGTTTCGATGGCTTCTTTCTTCGGGGTCTTACGAACCCAGATCGGCGCCAGCGTGCAGTTTTCCAGAATGGTAAGATGCGGGAACAGGTTGAAGTGCTGGAAGCACATGCCAACCTCGGACCGGATCTTGTCGATGTTCTTCAAGTCGTTGGTCAGCTCGATCCCGTCCACGATGATATCGCCCGCCTGGTGTTCTTCCAGTCGGTTGATACAGCGGATCATGGTCGATTTACCCGAACCCGACGGGCCCGCGATAACAATCCGCTCGCCTTTGTTGACGGTCAGGTTGATGTCGCGCAGCACGTGGAAGGTCCCGTACCACTTGTTCATATCGTTGATTTGAATGGCGACCTCATCCGAGACTTCCATCTTGGAACGGTCGATTTTGCGTTCAATGGCTAGGTCAGACATCATAGCCTCCTTTAACGGTGCCCGGTTTGAAGCTGACGCTCCAACCACAGGGAATAGCGGGACATAGAGAAACAGAAGATCCAGAAGACGAGAGCGATAAATCCATACAGCTCCCATACGATGCCGTTCCAGTCAGAGTTGGAGCGGATCGCGCCAGAAATCCCAAGCGGGTCGTTCAGGGCCACAATCGACACCAGTGTGGTGTCTTTGAAGACCGAGATAAAGTTCGACACGATGCCAGGGATAGAGATCTTCAGCGCTTGCGGCAGAATGATCAGACGTTGCGCCTGCCAGTAGGTCAGACCAAGCGCATCAGCGGCTTCGTACTGGCCTTTGGGCAGCGCTGCCAGACCACCACGGATAACTTCCGCGATATAGGCAGCGGTAAACAGCGTCACCAGGATCATAACCGCAACAACCGGATCAAGATCGATATGCGACGGCAGGAAGTACTTCATCAGTACAGTCGCCACAAAGATCAGGGTAATCAGCGGAACACCCCGGATGATCTCGATGAAACCGGTCGACAGCTTGTTCACGATGAACAGGTCCGATTGACGGCCAAGCGCAAGCATGATCGCGATCGGCAGCGAGGCAACAATGGCCACAATCCCGATGGTGATCGACAGGACGAAGCCTGAAACCTCACGCGAGGGTACCGGCTGCAGCTCCAGCGCCGCGACGCTTGCCAGACCGTTCGAAAGCGGTCCCATCACAACCATAATAAGGACGGCTGTGACAACAATGGCCACTGGCAAGGCAAATGCAGTGATCATCACCTGCGATGCGAAGCGGAACGCCACGATGCCACCGATGATGCACATTGCAAGGGTCAGCGGGCCCCAGATCGAGCCGCCCCAGATCAGCCACGGATACAGGAACAGCGTGGCAGCAGTCGCGACATACATGATGCGCGGCACATTGGGGTAAAGGATCGGAGACAAGGCAACAAGGATCAGCGCCAAGCCCAGAAGCGGACGCCAATACAGACCCTCGTTCAGGTTCCCGAAGGAATAACCGAACATGATCTGGTCCCAACGATCAGCGATAACAGCCCAACAGGCATAGGTGCGACCGTCCGCGTACATTTCTGCAAACTGCGCACGGCAGTCAGCCAACGACTCGGCGTCCCAAATCCCCAGGAACACCCAAGGCAGGATGGCAGACAGCAGCATCAACAGCAGTGCACCGGTCACAACGGTCAGGGCAGAGTTGCCTACAGACGAGAACAGGTTCTCACGCAGCCACCCAACGACACCGACGGACGTAGCCGGCGGTGCCTTTTGCGGCAGCATTTCGGTGCGGACATAAGACAGATCAGACATATTACCGCTCCACCAATTTTACGCGATTGTTGTACCAGTTCATCGTGCCCGAAATGGTCAGAGAGATCGTCAGATAGATCGCCATCAACATAAGGATCGCTTCCATCTCACGGCCAGTCTGGTTCAGGGTGACGCCGCCAAGAGTGGACACAAGGTCCATGTAGCCGATGGCCACCGCCAGCGACGAGTTCTTGGTCAGGTTCAGGTACTGAGAGATCAGCTGAGGAATAATCACGCGCAGGGCCTGCGGCAGGATTACCAAGCTCATCGTGCGTCCGGGACGAAGGCCAAGCGCAAAGGCCGCTTCAGACTGACCTTTGCTGACCGCCTGAATACCGGAACGAACCGCCTCGATGATATAGGTGGTCGTATACAGCGTCAGACCCAGCCAAAGACCAATCAAGGGCGCGCTCATATTGATGCCGCCTTTGAAGTTGAAGCCTTTCAGCTCTGGTTTGCCGATGTGGAAGCCAAGTGCGATCAGCACCAGCAGGAACGGGATGATGACGATGGCGATGTTCATCCACATAGTGTTTGGACGATCACCGGTTTCGGTCTGAATCCGATTGGCGCGCGCGTTGTTCCACTTCATGGCAAACAGGCTGCCTGCAAGCACCGCCAGCAGAACGATCAGTTCGATGCTGACATTAAACACACCAAGGTTCAGATCCCCCAAGGGGCGACTGAAAAGCGGCTCGGGGATATAAATACCACGGTTTGTGACCGCCATAGAATCCCAAAGCAGCATCGAAGCTTCGGGGGTGTCTCCGCGGAAGGCCCGAGGTGCCGGGGCAATCGCAGTCAGCGTGAACATGCAGACGAAGATCCACAGCAGGACCGGCACGTTCCGGAAGATTTCAACGTAAAGAGCCACAAGGCGCGACACGAGCCAGTTGGAGGACAGGCGCAGAACGCCGCCGATGACACCCAGAATAGTCGCCGCGGCGCAACCCATGAAGGCTACAAGCAGCGTATTCAGCAGGCCCACCAGAACGGCGCGGCCATGGCTGTCGGTCGAGGTGTACTCGATCAGGCGTTGGTTGATGTCATAGCTTGCAGTATCGCCCAGAAAGTCAAAGCGCAGGGGCTTGCCAAGGGCTGCAAGGTTCACGGCTGCATTGCGAGCCAGCCACCCGAGGGCCAGCAACACAAGAACCAGAACGACGAATTGGATGGTGATGCCGCGATAGCGAGAATCATAAAGCAGCATGCTGAGACGGAACGTCTCTTTCGGTGGTGCGACAGAGTCGGACATATAGTTTCCCCGTTTACCCGATAAGGGTGGCGCGGTTGGCCGCGTCTAATTTCGTGGAAGGTATAGAAATGAGAAGGGGCGCAGTTTCCTACGCCCCTTCAAACTTGATCTTACCGGAACGGCGGCGAGTATTGCAGACCACCTTCGGTCCACAGCGCGTTCAGGCCGCGCGCCAGACCGATCGGGGTGCTTTCACCGATCGTACGCTCGAAGATTTCTCCGTAGTTACCGGTTGCAGCAATCGCCTGAACGAAGCAGTCAGACTCCAGGTTCAGCATGCTGCACAGGCTGCCTTCGGAACCCAGCATACGGTTGATCGACGGGTTGTCGGTACCTTTTGCCAGCTCTGCAACGTTGGCTTGGGTCACGCCCAGCTCTTCAGCTGCGACCAGAGCGTTCTGGGTCCAGCGAACGACGTCTTCCCAGTCGTTGTCGCCGTGGCGAACGGTCGGGCCCAGCGGCTCTTTCGAGACGATTTCCGGCAGAATGATGTATGCCGAAGGATCTTTCAGCGATGCACGAACGCCAGCCAGAGCCGAAGCGTCGGTGGTGTAAACGTCACAGGCGCCTTCTTCGTACAGAGCTTTCGCTTCCGAGGTACCACCAACCGGCAGCGGCTCGTAGCTCATGCCGTTTACGCGGAAGTAGTCGGCCAGGTTCAGCTCGGTCGTGGTGCCGGTCTCGATGCAGACAGTCGCGCCTTCCAGCTCGGTCGCCGAGGTTACACCCAGGTCTTTCGGAACCATGAAGCCCTGACCGTCGTAGTAGTTGATACCTACGAACGAGGTCTTCAGGTCAACGTCACGCGAGAAAGTCCAGGTGGTGGTACGGTACAGCAGGTCAGCTTGACCAGCCGACAGCGCGGTGAAGCGGTTCTTCGACGAAAGCTCGATGTATTCGACAGCATCGGCGTCGTCAAAGATCGCTGCGGCCAGAGCGCGGCAGAATTCTACATCGAAGCCTTCGTGCTTGCCTTCGGAGTTACGCGAAGAAAAGCCCAAAGTACCTTCGGTCACGCCGCAGTTTACCTTGCCGCGCGCTTTAACATCGTCCAGCGTACCCGCTGCCGAAATACCAGCGGCCAGGCCTGCTACAGCCAGAGTGCCGAGAAATACAGATTTTTTCATTTTATCCTCTTCCTGTTGATTAATTTCAGCCGGTGACTTTATTCGCACCAATCTGAAACCCGGGACCTTTGTTCTGAGTGAAGGCCCCGGCAGCGACTAAACTTTGGGCGCAAACATCCAAGATCGTCAAGAGCGACGTAGGGAAAAGCCATTCGATTGGTAAAAAAAATTGCTCACTCCACCCGCTGAACAACTTTTGGGCTGCCCAAAAGCAGAGTGATCTCGTTTTAGTCGTCGCTGCAAAGAGTCAGGAAACGCTTGGCATGTAGGAACGCCTGCCGTTTCTTTTCAGCAACCTCTTGGGCCTCTTCGTCTGGGCCCCATTGGCTTTCCTGCCAAGCCTCATCAACACGCGAAACCGACCAGATTTCGTCTGCTTCCGCTACGTCATTGGCTGCCGCCAGACCGAGAATCAGTGACCCGGACAGGCTGACCAGATCGTGCAAAGCGGTAAGTTCGAAGGGGGTCGTATTATGAACCTTTCGCTTCAAAACCGCGACACTTTCCGCGTCCTGAGGTACCGGCATCATACCGGCCGTGGTCACTAGTTTTGCGCCGTACTCATTCGCGGCCCAAGTCAGATATGGGTCCCATGCCTTGGCCTGCATCTCGCAAAGGCCGTCTGGCCCGTCTGCGCGATAGCAAAGCAGATCGCTTTCCCCGTAGGCACCGATCAGATCGGCCACTTCCTGATGCTGGGCGCTGACCTTGTCGAGCGCGGCATTGGCCGACCGAGTCACCGGCATCGTCAGCGGCTGGATCTCTTTCTCTTGCGCGTCCCACTCTTCCGCGGCCGCCTGCGCCATGGCTTTCGAGGGCAGGACGAAGGCCGTCTTGGCAGGCGTCTTCACGCTGCGCCCGTCCAGATGCACGGTCCATCCGCCATCAACCTCGACCGCCTCCGCTGTTTTCCAGAAGCGTTTCGACTTCCATTCGCTCATCGTCTATCCCCAGAAGTTTTCCAGCGCCGGATTTAGCGCAGCAAAGTCATCAATGACAATATCCGCACCCGCATTTCGCAGCTTTTCCGGTGCGTGATAGCCCCAACTGACACCCACAGTCCGAAACCCGGCGGCGACGCCCATCTCAATGTCGTATGTCGTATCGCCGACCATCACGGCCTGATGCGCGTCGACCCCGGTATCGCGCAATGTTTGATGCAGCATCGCAGGGTGCGGCTTGGACGGATGGTCATCTGCGGTCTGCGCTGTTTGAAAGTAATGGCGCAGGTTGTGCCCCGCAAAGACATGGTCCAGCCCGCGGCGGGATTTGCCTGTGGCAACGCCCATCAATGTCTCGTCCTGCGCTGCAAGAAGGTTCAGCGCCTCCATTGCGCCCGCATATAGCGGGGAAGGTGTACCCCCGCTTACCTTGCGCGTTTCGACGAACGAATGCTTGTAGCGTGCAACCGCCTCATCCAGATCGGCGCCATTCATATCGGGCGCTAATTGCGCCAGCGCTTGCGGCAACGACAAACCGACAATCGACAGGATTTTCGGGCGCGAGGGCGCTGGCCGCCCCATCTGCGCGAAGGCCGTTTCGACCGACTGGACGATCACGTCCTGACTGTCGATCAGGGTGCCGTCCATATCGAAGACCACAAGACGCAGATCGGTCATTCAGATCCCCTCGAACGGATCGTCGGCAGCCAAGTCTTCGGTCCAACCGAAGGTCTCGAAGGTGTTGGCCATGTGCTCTGGTAGCGGGGCGGTAATCGTCGTGAGTTTGCCCGTCACCGGGTGCTCAAATGTCATCGAACGCGCGTGAAGATGCAGCTTGTTCGAAATGATCCCGCCAATCTTCGCGCCCCAGCCATCACCAAGGTTTTCCTGCTTGGACCCGCCGTATTTGCCGTCACCAGCGATCGGGTGGCCAATCTCGGCCATATGGGCGCGCAACTGGTGGGTGCGGCCGGTGATCGGCTCCATCGCAACCCAAGCGGCACGGCTGGCAACACGGTAAAGCGTGGCATAGAGCGTATGGGCCCGTTTGGCATCAGGGTGGCTGTCCATCTCGCGCGGATGAACACAGATCATCTTTTCCGCCTCACCCTTGCGACCGCGACCCGGTGCTTTCATCAGGCCAAAGCGAATTTCGCCCAAGTATGGCGTAGGGACGCCCGCAACGACGGCCCAGTAAATCTTGCGTGTTTCCTTATGGCGGATCGCGCCGGTCAGATCCGAGGCGATCTTGCGCGTCCGCGCCAGCAGCAACACGCCCGATGTGTCTTTGTCGAGACGATGCACCAGACGAGGCTTCTCTTCATAACCAAACTTCAGCGCCTCGGCCAAACCATCCACGTGCTTGGTCTGCTTACTGCCCCCTTGCGTCGGCAGACCGGGTGGTTTGTTGATCGCGATGATGTAGTCGTCCTTGTACAAGACACAGGACCGTAACATCTCGGCGTCTTTGTCGCTGACCGTTGGCTTCGGACGCGAAACCACCTGTCCCGGATCGGGCAGCGGCGGGATGCGGACCTGTTGTCCAGCCTCGACGCGGGTAGAGGATTTCACCCGACCACCATCGACGCGAATTTCGCCTTTGCGGCACATTTTCTCGATCCGCCCTTGGGCGATATGCGGGAAGATACGGCGGAACCAACGATCCAGCCGTTGGCCCTCGTCATCCTCGGATACGGTCAGGGTTTGTACACCACTCATGCGACGGCTCCTTTCGCCACCATTAGGCCTAGGGCCAGCGCCAGAATCGACACCACTACCGAGGCCAGAACATAGACCAAAGCCAGCCCCACCTGCCCCTTCTGGAACAGGGTCATCGCATCCAGCGAAAAGGCCGAGAAGGTCGTAAAGCCCCCCAGAACACCGGTCAGCAGAAACGGCATCGCGCCCTGCTGGCCGCGTTCGGTCAGCACAACGAACAACAGCCCCATAAGGAAAGAGCCCACCACATTCACGATCAACGTGCCAAAGGGAAAGCCCTGCCCCAGAAGTCGCACAGCGGCGACGCCTGTCAGATAGCGGCTAGACGCCCCCAAGGCCCCGCCAAGGGCCACCTGTAATACTGTCCAGATCATGCCAAGCCCTTCCCCCGCCCACGCGGAAAAGTCAAGCGATCCTAGCTGTCGCGCTTGGCGCGCAGCTTGGCGAAATAGTCAACGCGGCGCTTCAGCTCGCGTTCGAACCCGCGCTCGACGGGCAGGTAATAGACGCCGCGCTTCATGCTTTCGGGAAAATAGTTCTGACCCGAGAACCCGTCTTCGGCGTCATGGTCATATTGATAGCCGTCGCCATAGCCCTGCTCTTCCATCAGTTTGGTCGGTGCATTCAGGATGTGTTTGGGCGGCGGTTCTGACCCGGTTTTCTTCGCAGCCTTCCGCGCGGCCTTATAAGCGGCGTAGCCCGCGTTCGATTTTGGGGCGAGCGCCAGATAGGCCACGGCCTGCGACAGGGCAAGCTCCCCTTCCGGAGAGCCTAAGCGCTCATAGGTTTCCCACGCGTGCAGGCAGATGGTCTGGGCCTGCAGGTCGGCAAGGCCGATGTCCTCTACCGCCATACGCGTGATGCGACGGGCAAGGAAACGCGGGTCCTCTCCACCCTCTAGCATCCGGGCGAACCAGTATAGCGCGGCATCGGGGTCGGACCCTCGCACCGATTTATGCAGGGCCGAGATCAGGTTGTAATGCTCATCCCCCGACTTGTCGTACTTGGCCGCGCGCTTCATCAGGCGGGTCGAGAGTTCATCTACGGTCAGTGACTTTTCGGTCTTCCACGCGGCCACCTGTTCGACAAGGTTCAGCGCGGCGCGACCGTCACCATCGGCCATCTCGATCAGCGCCTCACGGGCTTCTCCGGTCAGGGGCAGCGCTTTGCCCAGTTCTTTCTCAGCCCGCTGCAACATCAGTTCTAGCGCCACCGGGTTCAGCCGGTTCAGCACCAGCACTTGCGAGCGGCTTAGAAGCGCTGCGTTCAGTTCGAACGAGGGGTTCTCGGTAGTCGCACCCACCAAAAGGATCGTGCCGTCTTCCATATGCGGCAGGAACCCGTCTTGCTGTGCTTTGTTGAAGCGGTGGATCTCATCCACAAACAACAAGGTGCCCTTGCCGTTCCGGCGGCGTAGCTTGGCGGCCTCGAACACCTTTCGTAACTCGGGAACACCGGTAAAAATCGCGCTGATCTGGACGAAGGCCAGATCAGTCTCATCCGCCAGCAACCGTGCGATCGTGGTTTTCCCAACGCCGGGCGGTCCCCAAAGGATCAGCGAACCAAGGCTGCCTGCTTCCAGCATCACCCGCAATGGCGCCTCGGGGCCCAGAACCTGTTCCTGCCCGATCACCTCGTCCAGATGTCTGGGCCGCAATCGGTCAGCCAAAGGACGCGGAGCCGTGTCTTCGCGCGAAGGGGTATCAAACAGGTCAGCCATAGGCGCAGACTAGGGCAGCCGGATCAGATGCGAAAGCGCAAGACGCTACGCCGGTTACCCCGAAGGTATTCGATCGACCAGTTTCGCGTTCTTTCCCGCATCGCTTTGCGCAGATCGTCGGGTCTGTTGATCCGTTTTCCATTAACCTGAAGCACGATATCCCCCGCGCGCAGACCCGCACGATTTCCAAGGCGCCCCGGATCTGTGACCAAGACACCGTTCGCAGAGAAAGGAAGATTGTATTCACCAATGACAGCCGGGTTGATCCGCACGGCCTTTAGCCCTTCGAACGGGCTTTTGTCTGTTAGCACAACCGGGTCACGAGACGGCTTTTCAGGGGCGAGCATCATCACGACCTTCGCGGTCCGTGTTTTCCCGTCCCGAAGGTATTCCACTTCTACTTTTTCGCCCATCGGCGTGATCGACATGTAGAAATAGACCTCTTGCGGTGTTGCCACCTCTTCGGCGCCAAAGCTTAGGATCACATCACCTTGGCGCAGACCCGCTGCCGCGAAGGGGCTGTCTTCGTGCAACTCGCTAAGAAGCAAGCCCGTTGGCACGTCTAGGCCAAGCGCTTCCGCCATGTCTGCGTCCAGCGCCTGCCCGATCACCCCCGCCCAAGGGCGCGCAAAGGCATCATTGCCACTTTGCGCCTGGTCCAAAAAGCTACGTACAAGAGACGCGGGGATCGCGAAACCGATCCCGACAGAGCCACCGCCACGCGACAGGATCGCAGTGTTGATCCCCACCAACTGCCCACGCATATCCACCAGCGCCCCACCGGAATTGCCCGGGTTGATGGCTGCATCGGTCTGGATAAAGAAACCCTTCCCGCTTCCAACACGCATGCCCGAACGTGACAGGGCCGAGACGATACCCGCCGACACGGTCTGCCCCACGCCAAAGGGGTTGCCGATGGCCAGCACCAATTCGCCCACCTCAAGATTGTCCAGATCGCGGAAGTCCAATGACGGCAGATCGGACGCGCCGTCCAGCTTCAGGATCGCAAGGTCAGAGCCTTCGTCGCCCAGAACGACGGTCGCATCAAACTCTCGCCGGTCCTGAAGCACCACGCGGATCTCATCCGCCTGCCCCACGACGTGATAGTTGGAAACGACATATCCATCGTCGGTCAGGATCACGCCGGACCCCAGAGAGTTCTGAAGTCGCGGTCGTGTGTCCTGAAATCCTCGGAAGAATTCGCGGAAGAAAGGGTCGTTGGCAAACGGGGTACGCCGTTGCTCGACCACACGCTTTACGAAGATGTTGACCACGGCAGGCGCTGCCTGCCGGACCACTGGCGCAAAGCTTAATGTGATTTCCTGCTGCGTTCCAGGAACCCGCGTCTCGGTCAATCCCACGCTCGGGACTAGGGCTAGGATCAGCGCAGCAAGAACTCGTCTCATATTTACCTCCGGTCTGGCTCTGCCCGTGATATGAGCAGAGCCGAGACTTTGTTCAAGCTACCTTCGCACCCAAGGCAACATGATTGGAGGCCGTCTGCGAACTTAGTGCAGGTTCGAGGCGAAGTTCATCGACACGACCTGATTGTTCACACCTTCGATTTCCATCACCGGCCCCATGGCGGTCATGTCGACACCGACACGGCCCGCCCAGCGCGGCCAGTTGGCATTCAGCAAGGTCAGACACTGGCTGGCGCCAAGGTTCCGCGCAGCGCTGGCCAAAGCCAGAACCAGTTGAGCATGCACACGACGACGGCGATTCGCAGGGACATCATGCGACACGAACAAGCGCGAGCTTTCCCAGACGTTTTCACAAACCGGCGCTTCTTCGTACAAAAGATGCGACGGGATGGTGTCCAGAAGACCCTTCTGAGCGTCACGGATCATGTAGGTATAGATGCCGCATTTCGCGGTGGTCGGGGTCAGACGGTTGCCGGCCAACACACGGCCAAGATCGTCGTGGACAACGACCCAACGGCTGGCCGGGGTGTCATACTGGTCGTATTCCATCCCCATGGCCTCTGGGAGGTCCCATTTGTTGTGACCGATAAACAGTTCGCGGCGCGCGCGCAGCATGTTAGCGAACAGTTCACCGTGGTGGTGCATGTTTTCGAAGGAAAGAGTGGTAGTTTGCATTTGTGCCTCCAGCAGCAAAGGTTGATACGATTTCTCGCATGCGGAGGCGGTACATAAACAAACCACTCATTATATCAGACCATAGTCTTTGGCCCGCTGGATCGCTTCGGCAGTGGTACGCGACATAAGGCGCTGACGTGCTGATGTCAGTCGCGCTTTGAGCGCACTTTCCGAAATGCCCAGCTTTGCAGCCGCAGCTGCATACCTGTCGCCTTCCGCAATGCACTTCAGCGCTTCGATCTGTGCCTTGGTCAACTTTTGCGGAGGCTCGGTAATATCATGGAGACGAAATACCAGATGCTCGATCTGCTCGATCTCTTCGTCCAGGAATTCCCGATCTGCTCGTGCCAAACTCGCAATCGTTCTAGAGCTTATGGGCCCACAGGAGATCGTTACGCCATACCTCAATCCGTAACTCGCGGCTTCTTTGAAGATGCCAAACGGGTCCGGGATTTTTTTATTACTCCACCGGGTCGAGCCAGTAGTGCAAAAGCCCCACGCGGTCATAGGATCGCGTAGAACGTACCCATTATTTGTATAGTGTTCAGTCCAAGCGGGATCATAAGTCGTAAACGACATCAGCGGAGAGGTGAATCGGATATGCAGGCCAAGGAAGTACCCGGCCGGCGCCAATTCACCGAGCGTCTGTAGCTCGCGGTCAAAGACTAGCTTATTGAACATGTCTTTTTAGACAAGTTGCGCCAGCCATAGTCAACTTTAAATTGACGATTGCCGGGGTAGTAAACCTAGAGAGAAGTATGTCAAAAACGATCAGACCTGATTTATTTGCCAAGGTCATGGCCCTTCCCAAAAATTTACGCGAGGATCTTTTAGATCTTCTGGGCGGGTCTTCCATCGAGGATGCCCACCTGAGCGAGATTATCAGCAATCTCTCTCATCCGTTAAGCCGACCCCCGCTGCCAGCCGAACAGCAGAATGTTACCCGTTAATATTTGACCAAACAAACAAAAAGCCCCGCGAGATTCGCGGGGCTTTTGTATGTCTTGCGAAATATCGCTTATTCTTCGGCGGCGTCTTCGGCCTCAAGGCGGGCACGGTCGGCAGCGCCTTTTGCGTCGATGTCACGGTCAACGAATTCGATGATCGCCATCGGTGCCATGTCACCATAGCGGAAGCCAGCTTTCATGACGCGGATGTAGCCACCCTGACGGTCTTTGTAGCGCGGGCCCAGTACTTCGAACAGTTTCTCGACATAGGCATCCTGCTTCAACTTGGACGCGGCCTGACGACGAGCGTGCAGGTCACCGCGCTTTGCGAGGGTGATCAGCTTCTCTACGATCGGGCGCAGTTCTTTTGCCTTGGGCAAGGTGGTTTTGATCTGTTCGTGTTCGATCAGCGAACCGGCCATGTTTGCGAACAGCGCTTTGCGGTGCTCGTGGGTACGGTTCAGGCGGCGGTAGCCTCTAGCGTGACGCATGTTAATCTCCGTTCTTGCGTTTTACTTTGTCTGGCAGCCTCTGGTCCTGAGGCCACTCTCCTTGGGGCGTTTGCCCATATTTTCCCCGGCACTCCCGGGCATTTGATGAGGGGGCGTTTAGTACCGCCCCCTCGAATTGTCAATCTTAGAACTGGTCTTCGAATTTCTTCGCCAGGTCTTCGATGTTTTCCGGCGGCCATTCCTCGACATCCATGCCAAGGTGCAGACCCATGCCAGACAGAACTTCTTTGATCTCGTTCAGCGACTTGCGGCCGAAGTTCGGCGTGCGCAGCATTTCTGCTTCGGTCTTCTGGATCAGATCCCCGATGTAAACGATGTTGTCGTTCTTCAGGCAGTTTGCCGAACGGACCGAAAGCTCCAGCTCGTCGACCTTCTTCAGCAGCAGCGGGTTGAACTCCAGACCGTCGTCTTCTTCCTGGCGACCAGCCGCTTCGGGCTCGTCGAAGTTGACGAAGGTGGACAGCTGGTCCTGCAGGATACGCGCAGCAAAAGCTACGGCGTCGTCCGGCGAAACCGAACCGTCGGTTTCGATTTTCAGGGTCAGCTTATCATAGTCCAGAACCTGACCTTCACGGGTCGGCTGCACGTCGTAAGCAACTTTCTTGACCGGCGAATAGATCGCATCAACCGGGATCAGGCCGATCGGCGCATCTTCCGGGCGGTTCTTGTCAGCAGCAACGTAGCCTTTGCCGGTGTTGACGGTCAGTTCCATGAACAGGTCGGCACCATCATCCAGGTGGCAGATGACGTGGTCTTTGTTCAGGACTTCAATGCCAGCGGTTTCCGAGATGTCACCAGCAGTGACAACGCCCGGGCCTTTGGCCGAAATGGACAGGCGCTTGGGGCCTTCGACGTCCATACGCAGGGCTACGCCCTTCAAGTTCAGCACAACGTCGGTAACGTCTTCGCGTACACCCGAGATACTGGAGAATTCGTGCAGAACGTTGTCGATCTGAACGCTGGTGATCGCTGCACCTTGCAGCGAGCTCAGCAGAACGCGGCGCAGCGCGTTGCCAAGGGTCAGACCAAAGCCACGCTCCAGCGGCTCTGCGATAACGCTAGCCTGACGTGCGGGGTCGTTACCCGGCTTGATCTCCAGCTGTGTGGGCTTGATCAGTTCCTGCCAGTTCTTGTGGATCATGTATGTCTCCTCAATTCCTGCTTGCGGCTCATGTCCAGCGCCGAAAGCGCCCGAGGTTTAAAATGACGGACTCGGGCCATGCGACACCGCAGGCCCGAGCACTAAATTTTTGATTAGACGCGGCGGCGCTTCGGAGGGCGGCAGCCGTTGTGTGCGATCGGGGTCACATCACGGATCGAGGTGATGTTGAAACCGATAGCGGCCAGTGCGCGCAGAGCCGATTCACGACCCGAGCCCGGACCCTGAACTTCAACTTCAAGGGTCTTAACACCGTGCTCCTGGGCTTTCTTGCCCGCGTCCTCTGCAGCCATCTGAGCAGCATACGGGGTCGACTTGCGCGAACCCTTGAAGCCCATGGTGCCGGCCGACGACCACGAGATCGCGTTGCCTTGAACGTCCGAGATCAGGATCTTGGTGTTGTTGAACGAGCTGTTTACGTGAGCAACGCCTGCGGCGATGTTCTTACGCTCTTTACGCTTGGTGCGTGTCTTATCACGTGCCATTGGTCAGACCTCCCCTTACTTCTTCTTGCCAGCGATCGGTTTCGCCGGGCCTTTGCGGGTGCGCGCGTTGGTGTGCGTGCGCTGACCACGTACGGGCAGGTTGCGACGATGGCGCAGACCGCGGTAGCAGCCAAGGTCCATCAGGCGCTTGATGTTCATCTGAACTTCACGACGCAGGTCACCTTCAACGGTGAAGTTCGCGTCGATGTGCTCGCGGATCGCCAGTACTTCGGCGTCCGACAGTTCGTTCACACGACGGGTGGATTCGATACCAACAGCTTCACAGATCTTAGCTGCCGAGTGATGACCAATACCAGTGATATAAGTCAGTGCGATGGGGACGCGTTTCCCGGTAGGGATGTTTACGCCAGCAATACGTGCCACGTTTGTCTTCCTTCGGTTGCGGTTCCGTAGCTCCAGAACCTTTTTTCACAACATAAGCCCGAAAGCTTCCTGCCTTCGGGCCTTCTGCTTATTTGCCTCACACTGTTTACTGGAATCAGCGAACGTTGGTGAAACGATTCATTATTGAGGGGCCTGCTTTAGGCCTTTTCCATAAACTCGTCAAGGCCAGAAACCGGCCTTGTCAAGAACTTTCTAATACGGACGCTTAGCGCCGTGCCGGACCCTTACGGCGCCCTTTGCGTTTGCCGCGCAGTTGCGACTTCTCGATAACGCTTTCGTACTGGTGAGCCATCAAGTGCGACTGCACTTGCTGGATGGTGTCCATGGTCACCGAAACAACGATCAGAACCGAGGTGCCGCCGAAGTAGAACGGGATCGCCAACTGAGCACGCAGGATTTCAGGCAACAGGCAGACGAGTGCCAGATAACCAGAGCCCAGCACCAAGATACGCGTCACAACGTATTCCAGATATTCCGAGGTCCGCTTACCCGGGCGAATACCCGGTACAAAGCCATTCTGGTTCTTCAGGTTGTCCGCCACATCGTCGGTCTTGAACGAGACGTTGTAGGTATAGAAATAGGTGAAGAACACAATCATGCCTGCAAAGAACAGCAGGTACAGCGGCTGGCCCGGACCAAAGTAGGCCAGAAGGATCGACATCACGGGGCCGGTTTGGCTGCCCGAGAAGGTCGAGACCGTGGTCGGCAGCAGCAACAGCGAGCTTGCGAAGATCGCCGGGATCACGCCTGCCGGGTTCACTTTGATCGGAAGGTGCGACGACCCACCGTCGTAGACTTTCATACCAACCTGACGGCGCGGGTATTGGATGTGGATCTTGCGCAATGCACGCTCCATGAAGACCACGAAGGCAATCACGCCCACCACCATTGCTATCACGCTGATGATCACGAGCGGGCTGATCGCGCCGGAACGGCCCGAAGCAAAGAACTGCGCCAAAGCGGCAGGAACCTCGGCAATAATGCCGACGAAGATGATCAGAGAGATACCGTTACCAACGCCGCGTGCAGTGATCTGCTCACCCAGCCACATTAGGAACATGGTGCCGCCAACCAGTGTAATCACGGTCGCAGCACGGAAATACCAACCAGGCTCGGTGACAAGATCACCTGCTTCAAGCGAAACGGCCAGACCATAGGCCTGGAATGTCGCCAGGAACACGGTGCCGTAGCGCGTGAACTGGTTGATTTTCTTGCGGCCCTGTTCGCCCTCTTTCTTCAGCTGTTCCAGCTGAGGAACCATCGCCGTCATCAGCTGAACGATGATCGAGGCCGAGATATACGGCATGATGCCCAGAGCAAAGATACCCATCCGGCCAAGCGCACCACCTGTAAACATCGACAGAATACCGCCAACGCCTGTGGACACTTGCTCCATGAAGTCGCGAAGCGCGTTTCCGTCGATCCCCGGCACGGGGATGAACGTGCCCAACCGGTAAACGATCAGAAGCCCGAGGGTGAAAAGAATCCGCTGACGCAGCTCTGTCGCCTTACCAAAGGCGCTCCAGCTGATGTTTGCGGCCATTTGCTCTGCTGCAGATGCCATGCCCTGTCTCTTTCATGACAGCGCCGCCTGAACCGTTTTCCGGTCCGGCGGCGCTTGGAAAACTATACTTGGGATGTAAGCGGCTAAAGCGCCGCCCACAACCTCTTATTCGGCCGCCGACGCTGTTGTGAGCGATCCGCCGGCTTTCGCGACGGCTTCAACTGCCGATTTCGATGCGCCGGTGACGTTCAGCTCGACCTTTGCGGTCAGTTCGCCTTTGGCCAGAACACGCACACCGTCCAGCTTGCGACGGACCAGACCAGACGCAACCAGCGCGTCTTCGGTGATCGCTGCTTTGCTGTCCAGCTTGCCTTCGTCGATGAACTTCTGGATCAGGCCCAGGTTGATAACGGCGAATTTCTTGCGGTTCGGCTTGTTGAAACCACGCTTCGGCAGGCGCTGGTACAGCGGCATCTGGCCACCTTCGTAGCCTTTGATCGCCACACCCGAGCGGGACTTCTGACCCTTGATACCACGGCCACCGGTTTTACCAGTGCCCGAACCCGGACCACGGCCAATGCGTTTGCGAGGTTTGGTTGCGCCTTCGTTATCGCGCAGTTCATGCAATTTCATGTCGCTTCTCCTTGCCGGAACTGACCCCTGAAGCGTAAGCGGGCCAAACACGGCTTTTCTTGATGTTGATTCTGTGGCGGAAGGCCACCGGGGGCGTATACGCTCAAAGCCCCCCGTTGATCAAGCCCGTTTGCTGATCAGTTGCCGTAGACCAGCTTGCGCGCTTCGCTTTCGACGTTCAGCGAGTTCAGGCCCAGATCGTCCAGTTCGCGCGCGGTCAGCTTGCTCAGGACTTTAACAGTGCGGTGATAGTCATAGTACTGGCGGACAGAGGTCGCCAGAGCGTCGATCGCAATGAAGACACGATCTACGATGTTCAGCCCGCGCGAGGCCGAAGAGAATTGCGAGGTAGCCATATCGGTTTCCTTTGAGATTGCCATTGGCATGGCGCGAAAAAACAGGGGGTATTTTCCGCCCTATTACGCGCGCGCAAGCACTGCGACCACAGACAAGAAAGCAAAGGCGGGTTGCGCTGACTGCATAGATTTTAGGCGGAAAAAGAACGCGTCTCCGATGGCAGAAACGCAAAACGCCCCAGAGGGATCCCCAGGGCGTCAAACGTACTGATAATCTGCTTCGGCGTTTAGGCGCCGTAAGCGTGCGCGCGTGCGATGTCTTCGATCTGTCCGCGCGAGATGCCGATGTCGGCAAGATCACGGTCATCAAGGCTTTGAAGCTCATTGATGGTATCCAGGTAAAGCTTGCGGGTTGCCAAATTCTCGCGGAAGTTCGCGATCGCTTGGCTGATGTAACCGGCAATGCTTAGGCCGGAGTAGGCGGTTTGGGCTGCATGTGCCATGTCTATTCCTTTCAACGTCCCGGGAAGTTCCGGGTTTGGGTGTTTCTCCCGTGCCCGCTATCTAGGGCCATTGTCCGGCGCTAACAATTTACAATACGGTCTTCCCGCCATGCATTTTCTGCAACGCAGCAAAAGCTTCTCGCCGCAAAAGAAAAACGCCCCGGCGTTTCCACCGGGGCGTTTTCAAACTGTTTCAAAGATCGCTTAGTCGCGCTCTTCGATGATCTCGACCATGTGCGGGATCTTGGCGATCATGCCACGAACCGAAGGGGTGTCTTCCAGTTCGCGGGTCTTGTGCATCTTGTTCAGACCCAGACCGATCAGAGTTGCGCGCTGGTCCTGCGGACGGCGGATCGGGGAACCGATCTGCTTTACGACGATGGTTTTAGCCATGCTTCAGGTCTCCTTACGCTTCAGCTGCTTCAGCTTCGGCCGCGGCCGGTGCTGCATCAGGCTTGCTGAGGATGTCTGCCACTTTCTTACCACGACGCTGAGCGACCTGGCGCGGCGAGCTTTCTTTCTTCAGCCCGTCGATGGTGGCGCGGATCATGTTGTAGGGGTTCTGCGAACCGGTCGACTTAGCGACAACGTCCTGAACACCCAGCATTTCGAACACGGCACGCATCGGACCACCGGCGATGATACCGGTACCGACAGGCGCGGTGCGCATGATGATCTTGCCGGCACCGTGACGACCTTCGATGTCGTGGTGCAGGGTGCGGCCCTCTTTCAGAGGTACGCGGATCATTTGGCGCTTGGCTTGCTCGGTGGCTTTGCGAATGGCCTCGGGGACCTCTTTCGCTTTACCTTTACCAAAGCCAACGCGGCCTTTCTGGTCGCCTACAACGACAAGCGCTGCGAAGCCAAAGTTCTTACCACCTTTGGTGGTTTTTGATACGCGGTTAATCGCAACTAGACGATCCGCGAATTCCGGGGTTTCTTCTTCGCGGTTACGACCACGACCCCGACGGTTTTCACGTTCAGCCATCAGGCTATCCTTTCACGTTGGCGCTTGGCGCCAGTTTAACTCGACCCTGGTGAGCGCCCGGAAGGCGCCCCCTGATCATCGGGAGGGCGTTGCCGCCCTCCTCAGTTTTTTAGAACTTCAGACCACCTTCACGCGCAGCGTCGGCCAGAGCCTTCACTTTGCCGTGGAACAGGAAGCCGCCACGGTCGAAGTAGCACTCTTCCACACCGGCTTTCTTTGCGCGTTCTGCGATCGCTGCACCCACTTTGGTGGCTGCTTCGATGTTGTTTTTGCCAACCACGCCCAGATCCTTCTCGAGAGAAGAAGCCGAAGCCAGGGTGGTGCCTGCAACATCGTCGATCAGCTGTGCGCTGATGTTCTTGTTCGAGCGGTGAACCGACAGGCGAAGCTTGCCGACGTTTACTTTCCGCTGTTTGTTCCGAACGCGCAGGCGGCGCTTCAAGAACAGGTCTCGTTTGCTGTTTGCCATTTTTAGCGTCCTTACTTCTTCTTACCTTCCTTGCGGAAGATGTACTCGTCTTTGTACTTGATACCTTTGCCTTTATAGGGCTCGGGCTTACGCCATTCGCGGATGTTGGCCGCGACTTGGCCGACGAGTTGTGCGTCATCACCTTCGATGATGATTTCGGTGGGCTTCGGCGCGGTGACAGTGACACCAGCCGGAACTTCGAAATTCACCTCGTGCGAAAGGCCCAGAGACAGCTTCAGGGTGTTGCCCTGCATCTGTGCACGGTAACCAACACCGTTGATCTCAAGCTCTTTCTTGAAACCATCGGTTACGCCGGTAACCATGTTCTGAACCATGGTGCGGGACATGCCCCACTGCTGCTTGGCACGTTTGGACGAGCCGCGCGGAGCAACGGTAACAGCATTGTCTTCAACGGCAATGGTGACATCGTCGGTTGCGGTGAAGGTCTGGGCGCCTTTCGGGCCTTTCACTTCGACGGTCTGGCCAGACACGGATGCGGTGACACCCGAGGGCAGCTCGACCGGTTTTTTACCAATACGAGACATTCAGACCTCCTTAGAAGACGGTGCAAAGCACTTCGCCGCCAACATTCTGGCTGCGAGCGTTTGCGTCCGACATCACGCCGCGAGACGTGGAGACAATCGACACACCCAGGCCCTGACGGACAGTCGGGATGTCATTGACGCTCATGTAAACACGACGGCCGGGCTTCGATACGCGCTTCAGTTCGCGGATCACAGGCTCGCCTTCGTAGTACTTGAGGCCGATTTCCAGTTCAGGCAGCCCACGGGCGCCTTCAACTTTGTCGTAACCGCGGATGTAGCCTTCGTCCTGCAGCACGTCCAGAACCCAAGCGCGCAGCTTGGAGGCCGGGGTGCGAACGGTGGACTTGCCACGCATTTGCGAGTTACGGATGCGGGTCAGCATATCGCCGATAGGATCGTTTACAGACATCTAAAACCCTCCTTACCAGCTAGATTTGACCATACCGGGGATCTGGCCTTTAGAGCCCAGTTCCCGCAGCATAATACGGCTGACCTTCAGCTTACGGTAGTAAGCGTGGGGACGACCGGTCAGCTGACAACGGTTGTGCAGACGGGTAGCCGAGCTGTTGCGCGGCAATTTGGCCAGTTTCAGACGCGCTTTGAAACGCTCTTCCATCGGCTTGCTTTCGTCATTCGCGATTTCTTTCAGCGCGGCACGCTTGGCGGCATATTTCTCAACCAGCTTTTGGCGCTTCACTTCGCGGGCGACCATAGATTTCTTAGCCATGTTCTCTCTCTCCCGCGATTAGCTGTTGAAAGGCATGTTGAAAGCTTTCAACAGCGCCTTTGCTTCCGCGTCAGTTTCCGCGGTGGTGGCAATCACGATGTCCATACCCAGCATGTCGACAACTTTGTCGAAGTCGATTTCCGGGAAGACGATGTGTTCTTTCAGGCCCATGGCATAGTTGCCACGACCGTCGAACGATTTACCCGATACGCCGCGGAAGTCGCGGATACGGGGCATTGCGATGGTGATCAGACGATCCAGAAATTCGTACATCCGGTCGCCACGCAAGGTCACCTTGGTACCAAGCGGCATCTCTTCACGAACGCGGAAAGTCGCGATGGACTTTTTCGCCTTGGTGATGACAGCGTTTTGACCAGCAATTAGGGTCAGCGCTTCTTGAGCGTGCTTCACCTTCTTGGTGTCCTTGACAGCGTCACCGATACCCATGTTCAGGACGATTTTGTCCAGACGCGGGATCTGCATGTCGTTCTTGTAGCCGAACTCTTCCTTCAGAGCTGCGCGGATGGAATCCTTGTACAGCGACTTCAGGCGCGGGGTGTAGTTTGCAGTATCAAGCATTATACAGTCTCCCCGGTGGTTTTGGCATAGCGGACCTTCTTGCCGTCTTCCTCGCGGAAGCCAACGCGGGTTGCTTTACCGTTGCTGTCCAGCAGGGCCAGGTTCGACAGGTCGATCGGCATCGCGGTAGGTACGCGGCCGCCCTGAGAAGTCTGGGTCTGGCGGGTGTGACGGACAGCGATGTTTACGCCATCTACGATTGCCTTGCCGGCTTTCGGGTTCACGGACGAGATTTCGCCCTCTTTACCCTTGTCCTTGCCTGCAAGAACGACGACCTTGTCGCCTTTTTTCAGCTTAGCAGCCATCTTACAGCACCTCCGGCGCGAGCGAGATGATCTTCATGAAGTTCTTGGCGCGCAGCTCACGAACAACCGGGCCGAAGATACGTGTGCCAACAGGCTCACCGGCGTTGTTCAGGATTACAGCTGCGTTGCGATCGAAACGGATCGCGGTGCCATCTTCACGACGGACTTCTTTGGCGGTGCGTACGACGACGGCCTTACGGACGTCACCTTTCTTCACGCGGCCGCGCGGGATGGCTTCCTTGACCGAGACAACAATGATGTCGCCTACGGATGCGTATTTACGCTTGGAACCACCCAGGACCTTGATGCACTGAACTCGGCGTGCGCCGGAGTTGTCAGCAACATCCAGATTGGTCTGCATCTGGATCATGTGGTTTCTCCCGACCTTTGAGGACTTAAATGCCTCAGGGTTTCGATTAACCGGTCAGTTAACGCTTATTAGGCGATAACTTCCCAGCGTTTGGTCTTCGAAATCGGCGCGCATTCCTGGATACGGACTTTGTCACCGACTTTGAATTGGTTGTTCGCATCGTGAGCCCGGTACTTCTTGGACTTACGGATGGTCTTTTGAAGCACGGGGTGCTTGAAGCGACGCTCGACCGAAACGGTTACAGTCTGTTCGTTTTGATCGCTGGTCACGGTGCCTTGCAGGATACGTTTGGGCATGTCTCAGGCTCCTCTTATTCAGCCGCTGCTTCTGCAGCTTTTTCGTTCAGAACGGTTGCAACGCGGGCGATGTCACGACGGACAGTGCGCACACGGGCGGTGTTCTCCAGAGCGCCAGAGGCCTGCTGGAAACGCAGGTTGAAGGCTTCTTTTTTCAGGTTGGTCAGCTCTTCACGAAGCTGATCCGGCGTTTTATCACGCAGTTCTTGGGCGTTCATGCGCCTTTTCCTTTTTCCATTCACCAGAAGGCCCCCTTTTTCGGGTCACCTTAGGTCTGGTGGGTCAATAGATAACCCACGAATCCGGAGGTCCGGAGCCGCGAGATGCCGCTCTATAAGGTAGGGGGTGGGATAGGGCAAGGAAAACTTGGAAATTTCTTGTGCTTTCACCCCGTCAGCCCAAACGCTCTGGGAAGGGCCCTCCGCCGAAACGGGCGGCGGAGGGGCGCACTTGGGAATGAAGAGCATTTCCGCCCCGTGCGCTTAACAGAAACAATACGCCGACCAGCTTGTGATTGAACTACCAGCAATCTAAGCTCGTCCAACGACCACTCGTTAACGAACTTACAAGTATTTTAAGTACCTGAATGCCTAAACTAGAATGTCACGAATTTCGTGTTTTACTCACCAATGGTAGTGTTTTGCAGTTCACGTCACATGAACTGTTCACACTGATTCACAGTCCACGCGTCAGAGTCCTGCTCTTCGTTTCTCTGTTGCTTATCGCCATGGGAAACCCGACGCTTTTTCCAACTATGCCCGTATATACGTCTCGCACGTTTTACTGGGGCATTAGTCTTGTCCTCTATATTCTTATCCTTCCCTATTGGGGCTTCGCCTTTTCGTCGGTTTGGCAAAAATACACATCACGTCCCCTGCCCGTTCTTTTATCAACTGCTCCGTTGATATGTATTTTGAGCGGCTTCGCTGCTTATTTGCCGAATGTTTTGGGAGATTGGGCGCCAGACCGCGGGGATCCTGTTACTTGGGGAACCTACGTGAAGAATGTGATCTTCGCGCACGCCATCGAAATGACGGCCCTGGTCTGGCTGTTCCCCTTGCAGCGTAGCGAGCTCGAAGCCACGGTCGAAGAAAAGGCAGACACTCAGACAAACCGCTTCATAATTTTGAACGGGAAATCGATCCCGTTGGAGATTATTCGCAGTGTAAAAAGCGCTGAACACTATCTTGTTGTCACGACCCATGCCCGCACCTCAGAATATCGCGCTCGCATGAAGGACTTTCTGGGTCAGGTTACCCATGAAGATGGGATACAAATCCACCGGTCTTTTTGGGTCGCAAAGGAAGAGGCTCTGGAATTGGCAGGGGCGGTTGTTCACACACAATCTGGCGAAGCCCTTCCGGTGTCCCGTGGACGACATCCAGAGGTAAAGGAATGGTTCGGCGACAATAGAAAACCCCACTAGTTTCAGTGGGGCTATCTTCACTTCCGGCATTGGTCGGAACTCACGCTCATTCGCTCAACTTGGGCCATGCCCATCGGCACGTTAATGCGTATGCAGCATTGACCTCATTTGATGGCGGCTCACTACGCTCAACTTCCCGCACACCAGTCGCGAGATACCGCGTCAGTTTCAGCCGGCCCACCCCGATAGGGACAATCCTGTATTCCGCCGCAGCCATTCTCGATCCTTCGCAAATAACGATGCAAGGTTGGCACGTGTTTGAGGATGCATCGGTTGGATCGGTGACGTCTCGCAAACGAAGAAACTGCTCATTTGGCTGCGTAGCCTGCTTGGAAGGTGCGACTTGGCCCATCGCTGAATCTGCCCGGGATGCCGAACGGCGCGCTCTATCCATTGGTATCGCTTCAGGCTTGGCAGGTTCGACGCCGGATCGGCGATGTCCAGCTCTGGCATCGGGAATGGTGCAACGTTGATGTGGTGACAAATCTTTTCCCAGCAGACCTCGGCCTCGGATCGCAGCTGCGCGTAGTCAAGGAACAAGATCTGCGACGGATGAAAAAGATTAAGGTAATGCTCTACCTTGGAAGCATACCGGCCCGCTGTGGTATAGGCGTGACCCCAACTCCACCCGCTTTGAATCCGCTCCCTTTCGGCCAAAAGAGCGCACTCAAAAGTTTCGCAAGGCTCTAGCCCGTCGCGTCGGTGGTGAAGGTATTGCGAGTAAGCCCGATCGACCGGGTCGCGCAGCAAAATGATGATGCGTGCGTCAGGTCGACGCCAAGCGATGCGGAACGACGCGCGTACATCATTCAGGTAGATCGGAGAGACATCCCCGGTGACCTTATCACCCGCCTCTTGAAACAACGCTTTATACTCTGACGGGCTGGTCGAGAGGCTTCGAACGTGGTCCTTGTCATAAGGACCATTGACTGGAACGGCATTCGGACCGTCACATGCAAAAAAGCCCGGTTCCTTAACATCCGTCATGAACACGTCTGGATGTTGGCGTAACCAGGACCATACCGCTGTTGAACCTGCCTTGGCAGCACCGATCACAAAAAAGTCTGGAGCCGCGTTTTTAAAATCAAAGGCCATAATAATTACCTCTCGTTCCGATAAAGAAACAATACAGGAGCTAAGAGGTGGCCTTAACTTCGACTACGGCTAGGTTTTGGGACATTCGGATAGGGTCAGGCCAAGTTTTGCCGTAATTCGGAGACCAAAAGCCGTAAAACTTGGTAAATCAAACCGGCTTAGTCAGACCACTCGCTTAGATGCAGGTCCGTATTCTTACGCAACCAATCCCGATCCGAAGCGAATTGTACCGCAAGTTTGTCCCGCGTTTGAGGCGCCATCGGCTCTACCGCCGCAGTCCATCTGGACAACAAGGAACGCGTTCGTCTGCGAAGCGTTTCGGGGATCAAAGCCTTGAGACGTTGCTGCACCCGTCCCGGATGCCGGATAATCCGCTCAATCAGTTGAAAGCGAGGGACGCCTCGCAAGTTAGCCGTCTGATTAACGCGATCATTCTGAGGCATCGGAAGCTGGGAGACACGGAAATGCCGGCAGATTTGCTGCCAGCATAAGACTGGATCTTCCTGTAGCTGAGCGTAGTCCAGGATCAAAATCTGTGAAGGTTCAAACAACTTTAGGTAAGTCGCGACCTGACTCGCGTATTGGCCGCCCTTCAAATAGCCGTGTCCCCAACTCCATCCGTCCTCAATCCGGCTGGCTTCGGCCTTCAAAGCAGCTTCAAAAGTGGCGCAGGGTTCAAGACCGTCACGGCGATGATGCATGTACTGGGAATAGGCCCGATCCACTGGATCACGCAACAGGATCAAAATGCGTGCATCCGGTCGCGCCCGCGCGATCCGATTGGGCGCACGCTCATCGCTTAGATACACGGGGGAAACGTCACCGCTGACCTTGCCGTCTGCCTCGGCAAAAAGCGCTGCGTACTGTTCGCGGCTGTTAAAGAGACGCCGAACATAGTCTTTGTCATAGGGCCCATTCCGAGGAGTCGTCGACCTTCCCTCGAAAGCAAAGAAGCTAGGCTCTTTTATGTCAGGCAGAAACACACCCGGATGCTGCCGCAACCAGGACCAGACCGCCGTCGTTCCGGCTTTTGCTGCGCCGACAACAAAAAAATCGGGGGCCGCGTTCTTCGCGTCAAAGGCCATTCTTTCTCTCCGTCTTTCGAGGAAAAGATACCAGAGACATCAATTTAAAGGAGGGTCGGCTACGGCTAGGTCCCGGGGCATTCGGATAGGTTTACCCACTACTCCCAACGATAATTAAAGCTTACCGAAACTCGCTCATCCTCGGCCATGTTCATTGGCACTTCGTGGCGCAGCCAGCTTTCCCAGAGCAGCACATCACCCACTGCGGGTTTCATGTAGATGAAGGGCTGAAGTTCTCTGCGTCCATCCTTCTTGCGCACAGGGGCCGCCATCATTCGGGCGGATCTCGGATCTTCCAGCTTAAGCGCGCTGGCGCCATCAGGCATAGAGACATAGGTTGTGCCGCTGATCACTGAATGGGGGTGGATGTGGCTGGCGTGCATTCCGCCCTCGGGCAGAATGTTGATCCACAGGTCTTCCAGCACCAGTTTGCGGCCGTCCAGATCGAACTCTAGATCTTCGGCAAAGGCGGCGACGTGAGCGTCCAGCGATTTCACCAGATCGCCAAAGATCGGAAAGCGCCATGGCAAGTCAGTCAGCGAGGCATAGCTGGTGTAGCCGGGATATCCGTTCTCTTCGCACCATTCCTGCCCTGCCTCGTCATCCTCGGCGATCGAAAAGCACGAGGCTTCCATTTCAACAGGGTCAATCTTGGGGCCGTGCTCGGACAGGGCCGCGCGGTAGAGACGGGTCACGAAAAGCGATTCAATGTCAGCCATAGGGGTGCCTTGGGTGCAGTGGGCGGGCCTGAAACCAGCCCGAATTCGGTGTACAGAATGCGTACAGATCTTATGCAGAACCTGTACATACGAATGCAACACGCAAAGAACGTTTTCTCCCCTGCCCCGCCACGTTACTTACCTCACCCAAACGTCAACACGGTTACACTTGGGTTGGGTTATACCGGGACTAAAGCACGGGAGGTCACCAATGCGTCGCATCATCACTTGGCTGTTTACCCACGGCGTGGCCTTGGCCATCGGGTTCGCCTTGGGCATCTACCTGCTGCCGATCCTAACCGCCCCAGACGGGCCGGATCAGGCCGTTCTGGAAGAAATGGCACAGGGTGCAACCTATGAAGCCGAATTCACCCGCGACCTGAAGGGCAGCGATTTCCTTCACTGGGGGGAAGGCACAATAAGCGTGTCAGCCAGCACCATCGTCCATCAGGGCAAACTGGCCCCCGGCCCCGACTATAAGCTGTATCTGGTGCCCAGTTTCGTCGAGGACGAAGAAAGCTTTCTGGCTGTCAAAGAGACCTCGATCCAAGTCGGCGACGTGAAGACCTTTGACGGTCTTGTTCTGGATGTCCCGGCCTCAATCGACATCGACGCCTATAACACCGTCCTGATATGGTGCGAGGCTTTCGGAGAGTTTATCACCTCCGCAAAGTACCGGTAAAGGAACCCCCACAAGGTTTCACGGGCAGGAGTTCTTAACTTTCTGGGGAAGAAACCACGGGGGCCCTCACCCATTGGCACCTCATCTACAGTGTTTTATTCGGTGTACCGATAGGTACCCGTCTCGCAGACATTCACCCGCTTGCGGATCAACTCGTCGCCATCCTCGAACACGGCTTTGAAATCGAACATGCAATAGCCAGACCCATCGTCGAAATTGATTATGATGGCGTCCCCTGCCCCGAGGATATCACTGCCAAGAATATCTTCTTCCCAATCCTCGCGCCCGATGTTCGATCCATAAAATCGGACCATGTCATAGGTTGTTTCGTTGATAATCTTAACTTTGCGATCCAGTGCTTGCGCGGGGGCTGCAACTGACAAGGTGATGGCAGCGGACAATGCTGTTAAGGCTAAACGTTTCATACAAATACTCCCAAGTTCCCAAGGCGAGTATAACGAACATTTGCATTTTCAATAGGGTTTAAAAGAAACGCCATCGGCGACGCCGCCTATCATTCCAAAGAAAAACCCCCGCCGATCGCTCGGCGGGGGTCTTAATTTCTTCGATCCGGGGATCTCTTACCAGTCTTCGCGAACGACGACGCGGGTCTTGACCGGAAGCTTCATCGCGGCCAGGCGCAGAGCCTCGCGAGCGATATCTTCCGGAACACCGTCGATCTCGAACATGACGCGGCCAGGCTTAACCTTGCACGCCCAGTAATCAACCGAACCTTTACCTTTACCCATACGAACTTCGACAGGCTTCGAGGTGACCGGGGTATCGGGGAAGATACGGATCCAGACACGGCCCTGACGTTTCATCTGACGGGTCATTGCACGACGAGCTGCCTCGATCTGGCGGGCGGTTACACGCTCGGGCGTGGTCGCCTTCAGACCAAAGGAACCGAAGTTCAGATCAGAGCCGCCTTTGGCTTCGCCCTTGATCCGGCCTTTGTGCATCTTGCGGAATTTTGTGCGCTTTGGTTGCAGCATCTAATCTACTCCTTAACGCTCGCGGCGCTGCGGACGTCCGCCCGGTGCACCACCCGATTGCAGTTCTTCAGAGCGACGGTCACGAGCCTGAGGATCGTGTTCCATGATCTCGCCTTTGAAGATCCAGGTTTTGATGCCGATGATGCCGTAAGGCGTTTCAGCTTCAGCGTGAGCATAGTCGATGTCAGCACGCAGAGTGTGCAGCGGAACGCGACCTTCACGGTACCATTCGGTGCGCGCGATCTCGGCGCCACCCAGACGGCCAGCGACGTTTACGCGGATACCCTGGGCACCCATGCGCATTGCGTTCTGAACCGCACGCTTCATTGCGCGACGGAACGAAACACGACGCTCTAGCTGCTGAGCGATCGACTCTGCAACAAGCTGAGCGTCCAGCTCGGGCTTGCGTACTTCGACGATGTTCAGGTGCAGCTCGCTGTCGGTCATCTTCGCCAGCTTCTTGCGCAGAGTTTCGATGTCTGCACCTTTCTTGCCGATGATGACGCCCGGGCGTGCGGTGTGAACGGTCACGCGGCACTTCTTGTGCGGACGCTCGATGATCACACGGGCCACGCCGGCCTGTTTGCACTCTTCGTGAATGAACTCACGGATTTTGATGTCTTCCAGCAGAAGATCACCATAGTCCTTGGTATCTGCGTACCAGCGGCTGTCCCAGGTGCGGTTCACCTGCAGGCGCATGCCGATCGGATTTACCTTATGACCCATTAGGCTTGCTCCTCAACTTGACGCACCTTGATGGTGAGTTCCGCGAACGGCTTCATGATCTTGCCGAAACGACCACGGGCACGCGGGCGACCGCGCTTCATGGTCAGGTTCTTGCCAACATAGGCTTCCGCCACGATCAGCTCGTCCACATCCAGGTTGTGGTTGTTTTCCGCGTTGGCGATCGCCGACTGAAGGCATTTCTTCACGTCAACTGCGATACGCTTCTTCGAGAACGTCAGATCGGCCAGAGCCTGATCAACCTTCTTGCCGCGGATCATTTGGGCAACCAGGTTCAGTTTCTGCGGCGAGGTGCGAAGCATTTTGGACTTTGCCATTGCTTCGTTGTCTGCCACGCGGCGGGGGTTTTTATCCTTACCCATGGCTTACTTCCTCTTCGCTTTCTTGTCCGCCGCGTGACCATAGTAGGTACGGGTCGGAGCGTATTCACCGAACTTCTGACCGATCATGTCTTCCGACACGTTGACCGGAATGTGCTTCTGGCCGTTGTAAACGCCAAAAGTCAGACCGACGAATTGCGGCAGAATAGTCGAGCGACGCGACCAGATTTTGATTACGTCATTGCGGCCGGATTCCCGTGCTTTCTCAGCTTTCTTGAGAACGTAGGAATCAACAAAAGGGCCTTTCCAAACAGAACGTGCCATGTGTTACCGGCCCTTCTTCTTGGCGTGCCGCGAGCGAATGATAAGCTTCTGCGACGCCTTGTTCTTGTTGCGGGTACGCGCACCTTTGGTCGGCTTGCCCCACGGCGAAACCGGGTGACGACCACCAGAGGTCCGGCCTTCACCACCACCGTGCGGGTGGTCGATCGGGTTCATAACAACACCACGGACCGACGGGCGGATACCTTTGTGGCGGTTACGACCGGCTTTACCGAAGTTCTGGTTCGAGTTGTCGGGGTTCGACACGGCACCGATGGTGGCCATGCATTCCTGACGGACCATGCGCAGTTCGCCCGAGCTCAGGCGGATCTGGGCGTAGCCACCGTCACGACCAACGAACTGAGCGTAAGTACCAGCTGCACGAGCGATCTGGCCGCCCTTGCCCGGTTTCAGTTCGATGTTGTGAACAATGGTACCGATCGGCATGCCCGAGAACGGCATTGCGTTACCCGGCTTGATGTCTGCTTTCGCGGACGCGATCACCTGATCGCCAACACCAAGACGCTGCGGGGCGATGATATACGCCTGCTCGCCGTCTTCGTATTTGATCAGAGCGATGAATGCGGTGCGGTTCGGGTCATATTCGATCCGTTCCACGGTTGCCGCGACGTCAAACTTGTTCCGTTTGAAATCGACGATGCGATAAAGACGCTTTGCGCCACCACCGCGACGACGCTGAGTGATACGTCCGGTGTTGTTCCGGCCGCCCTTCTTGGTCAAACCCTCTGTCAGGGATTTGACCGGACGTCCTTTGAACAGTTCCGAACGGTCGATCAGCACCAGCCCGCGCTGGCCCGGCGTCGTCGGCTTATACGACTTGAGTGCCATGCTTTCTGTCTTCCGTTGTTGTAGGGCCCCGAAGGTCCCATGGATTTTTCAAACGATAAGCGGCCCCAGAACGAATCTGAGGCCGAAACCGTCCGCGCGTACTAACAGAGGGGGGGAGAGGTGTCTATAGTGGGGCGCAGTTTTTCAAGCTGCACTGCAGACTACTGCTGAGCCGATGTGTTTTGGCGCGCTTGGGCAAAGGAAAGAAGCCGTTTGCTCTTCTCGTCCCACAGGTGCAGGCGTGCGTTGGCGAAGCTTTCGACAATGGTCATACGGTTGCCTTCGGCCAATGCGGTGTGGTCGCGCAGGACTTCCGGCAGTCGATAGAACGGGATGCGGCTGTACAGGTGATGTACGTGATGGATGCCGATATTGGCGCTGAACCACTGCAGTACCTTCGGCATCACATAGTGAGAGCTGCCGTGCAGCGCGGCCTCGTGCAGGTCCCAGTCTTCGCCCTCTTCCCAATGCGTCTGCTCGAACTGGTGCTGGACGTAGAACAACCAGACGCCGATGGTCGCGGCGACCAACGTTGTGGGGATGAAGATCGTCAGCAAAGGCATCGCCCCGCCGAAGTAGTAAATCGTCAGCAAGGCCACCAGGATCGCGGCATTCGTCGACATAGAGCTGACCCAGAACTTGGCCTTGTTCATGAACCCGAACGGCAGACGGTTCTCTAGGAAGAACGTATAGCTTGGCCCGATGCCAAACAGCACGACCGGGTTACGGTACAGACGGTAAGTCAGGCGCTTGAAAAGTGAACGGCCCTGATATTCGGCAACGGTCAGCGTATTGATATCGCCGATCCCGCGACGGGCAAGATTACCGGCCGCACTGTGATGGATCGAATGCGAGTGTCGCCAGACGTCATACGAGGTCAGCGTCAGAACACCAATCACGCGGCCCACCCAATCGCTGGTCGTCCGGTTTTTGAAGAAAGAGCCATGGCCGCAGTCATGCTGAATCGCGAAAAGCCGCAGCAGGAAGCCCGCGTTCAAAACCGACACCAGAACGGCCAACGCCGGGTGGATATGAATCATCCACCATGCAACAGCCCACAGCCCCAGAAACGGACCAGCTGTCACAGCGATCTCAAACCAACTACGGGCAGAGCTTGGATCACGGTAATTGGCAAGAACCGACACCCAGTCACGGGCACGGATGGCGGTGGCGTCTTGATTGGGAATCCCGGAGGAGTGCTGCATGTCGACTTCTTTTATTTTTTGCTCCCCACTTTGATAGACGAAACCACTGACCGAGCAATGCTAAAGACAAGAAACGGGTCCAATTGTCCCATTTGCCTTGGGGCAAAAAAGAAAGCCCCCCGCTTTCGCGAGGGGCTTTGCAATGTCTATCGGCGTTCGATCAAAGACCGGTCGATACGTCGATCGTGTTACCCTCTTCGAGAGTCACATATGCTTTTTTGACGTCTTTACGCTTACCCAGCTGACCGCGGAAGCGCTTGGTTTTGCCTTTGGTGATGGTGGTGTTAACCGCCTTCACCTTGACACCAAACAGTTCTTCAACAGCTTGCTTGATCTGCGGTTTGTTCGCGTCGATCGAAACTTCGAAAACAACGGCGCCATTCTCGGATGCCATGGTTGCTTTCTCGGTGATGATCGGCTTACGGATTACGTCGTACAGTTCTGCCTTCGCGCTCATTTCAGTCGAGCCTCCAGTGCTTCGACACCTGCTTTGGTGATCACCAGGGTGTCACGCTTCAGGATGTCATAGACGTTTGCGCCCATGGTCGGCAGGATATCCAGACCCTGGATGTTTGCCGCCGCCTTGGCGAAGTCTTCGTTAACAGCCGCACCGTCGATGATCAGAGCACGTTTCCAGCCCAGGTTTGCAACCTGTTTGGCCAGAGCAGAGGTCTTACCTTCGGATTCAGCCGCTTCGATCACGACCAGTTCGCCTGCTTTCGCTTTGGCGGACAGAGCGTGCTTCAGACCCAGCTTGCGGAATTTCTTCGGCAGGTCGTGGGCGTGGCTGCGCGGGGTCGGGCCTTTGTAGATACCACCTTTGCGGAAGATCGGCGCGTTACGGTCACCGTGGCGTGCGCCGCCGGTGCCTTTTTGGCGATAGATCTTCTTGGTGGAGTACGAAGTTTCCGACCGTGTTTTCACCTTGTGCGTACCAGCTTGCGCTTTGTTACGCTGCCAGCGAACGACGCGGTGCAGGATGTCAGCGCGGGGCTCCAGGCCGAACAGATCTTCGTTCAGCTCGATTGCACCGGCGTTGCCACCGTCCAGTTTGATCACGTCAAGTTTCATTCTGCTTCTCCTTCTGCCGGAGCTTCAGCAGGTGCTTCAACCTGAGCCGATTTCAGAGCTGCCGGATAGGCCAGACCTTCAGGTGCGGCTTTCTTGACAGCGTCCTTAACGGTAACCCAGCCACCTTTGGCGCCCGGTACGGCACCTTTGATGAAGACCAGGCCGCGTTCGGCGTCGGTTTTAACAACTTGCAGGTTCTGGGTGGTTACACGGGCAGCACCCATGTGACCGGCCATCTTCTTACCTTTGAAGACGCGACCCGGATCCTGACACTGACCGGTCGAACCGTGCGAACGGTGGCTGATCGAGACACCGTGTGTCGCGCGCAGACCGCCGAAGTTGTGGCGTTTCATTGCACCGGCAAAACCTTTACCGATCGAGGTGCCCGAAACGTCGACATACTGACCTTCAAGGTAGTGGTCAGCCGAGATCTCTTCACCAACGGCAATCAGGTTCTCAGGAGCAACGCGGAACTCTGCCAGCTTACGCTTGGGGGCAACGTTCGCTTTTGCGAAGTAGCCGCGCATCGGGGCAGAGGTACGTTTTGCTTTGGCCGAGCCAGCACCCAGCTGAACCGCGGTGTAGCCGTCGGTTTCAGCGGTACGCTGAGCGACCACCTGCAGGTTATCCAGTTGAAGAACGGTTACAGGGATCTGCTTGCCGTCTTCCATGAACAGGCGGGTCATGCCCACCTTTTTAGCGATTACACCAGAGCGCATCAGACGTGCCCTCCTTAAACCGAAATCTGGACGTCAACGCCGGCCGCCAGGTCGAGCTTCATCAGAGCATCGACGGTCTGGGGGGTCGGGTCAACAATGTCCAGAAGACGCTTGTGTGTACGGATTTCCCACTGGTCGCGCGACTTCTTGTCGACGTGCGGACCACGGAGAACCGTGAATTTTTCGATCTTGTTCGGCAGCGGAATCGGGCCACGAACTTGGGCACCGGTGCGCTTGGCAGTGTTGACGATCTCTTGTGTGGACGCGTCCAGCACACGATAGTCAAACGCCTTCAGCCGAATGCGAATGTTTTGGCTTTGCATGTCATTCGCCCTTTCAGGCTTATTGGAGTTGATAGGACGACCAGCGGCTCATTCCACCGGCCCTCATCGAACCCGAAGGGCGGGGTTTGAAGCCCGCCCAAAGGTCTGTTCTTTTTGGGAACCGGCGCCGTTTACAGGGCACCGGGTCCACAATCAAGCGAAAAAGATCACTCGATGATTTTCGAGACGACGCCCGAACCGACGGTGCGGCCACCTTCGCGGATCGCGAAGCGCAGACCTTCTTCCATCGCGATCGGCGCGATCAGCTCGGCGGTGAACTTCAGGTTGTCGCCGGGCATGACCATCTCGGTGCCGGCAGGCAGTTCAACGGTGCCGGTGACGTCGGTGGTACGGAAGTAGAACTGCGGACGGTAGTTCGCGAAGAACGGAGTGTGACGGCCGCCTTCTTCCTTGGTCAGGATGTAAACCTCACACTCGAACTTGGTGTGCGGGTTAACCGAACCCGGCTTACACAGAACCTGGCCACGCTCAACGCCTTCACGGTCCACACCACGCAGCAGCGCGCCGATGTTGTCGCCTGCTTCACCACGGTCCAGCAGCTTGCGGAACATTTCAACACCGGTACAGGTGGTTTTCGAGGTGTCGCGGATACCAACGATTTCGATCTCGTCGCCAACGTTGATCACGCCACGCTCAACACGGCCGGTTACAACGGTACCACGACCAGAGATCGAGAACACGTCTTCGATCGGCATCAGGAACGGCTCGTCGATCGCGCGCGGCGGCTCGGGGATGTAGCTGTCAACAGCTTCCATCAGTTCCTTGATCTTGTTTTCGCCGATCTCAGGGTCACGGCCTTCCATTGCGGCCAGAGCCGAACCTGCGATGATCGGAATATCGTCGCCCGGGAAGTCGTACTCGGACAGAAGCTCACGAACTTCCATCTCAACCAGTTCCAGCAGCTCTTCGTCGTCAACCTGGTCAACTTTGTTCAGGAAGACTACCAGAGCAGGAACGCCAACCTGGCGCGCCAGCAGGATGTGCTCACGAGTCTGCGGCATGGGGCCGTCAGCTGCGTTCACAACCAGGATGCCGCCGTCCATCTGCGCCGCACCGGTGATCATGTTCTTAACATAGTCAGCGTGGCCGGGGCAGTCGACGTGCGCGTAGTGGCGGTTCTCGGTCTCGTACTCAACGTGTGCGGTCGAGATGGTGATGCCGCGGGCTTTTTCTTCGGGCGCGCCGTCGATCTGGTCGTAGGCTTTGAAGTCACCAAAATACTTGGTGATCGCTGCGGTCAGGGTGGTCTTACCGTGGTCAACGTGGCCAATGGTGCCAATGTTCACGTGCGGTTTATTACGCTCAAACTTTTCCTTAGCCAT